>CAVYKR010000016.1:0-98294 GCA_963769205.1 Bryobacterales bacterium
TGGTCGGGGCGGGGCGATTTGAACGCCCGACCCCCTGCGCCCAAGGCAGGTGCGCTACCAGGCTGCGCTACGCCCCGACGGGTAAAAGCTCTCTTGATTCTAAAACACTTGCGTACCAACATGAAGGTGTTGGTTGGATCCAACGCGCCCATTACGGCGTCCGCCTCCGCACGCAAGCGATCTTTTTCCCACCCGCGCTTGTGTCCCAGTGCTTCCGCCAACGGCATCAGCGATGCGACATCCCAGCGGCGTTCGTAGCCCAAATAAGTCGACACAAAGAGATAATCCCAGAGGTGTTCCTCGAGGGCGTCGCCAATCTCCCATTCGGCGGGCGCAATGGTGTGTCAGCGGTCAAGTGTAGGTCAGCGAGCTGTGGTGCTATCTCTCGACACACCAGATCACTAGCCTCCTCGCTCATGAGCCGGTAGGTGTATACTTGCCGCCGGCGATGTGAAGAATTCCATCCTTCGAGTTCCAGATCGGTGCTCACGGGTCGCGCTGTCGCCGATCCTTCCCGTTCGCGAATTAGAGGCCGCAAGGAACTGAAAGCCGAGATGGGCTGAACTGGGCAAGCCCAGGAAACAGTTGTACACGATACCAAGCAGATAATCCCGCTCCCCATCGGTAATGTGCACATGATCAGGACCTTCCCGGTGATCTTCATCGGTAGTTCCAACCAGTGTAAGGTGATTCCGGCTACCCCAGGGGATCAGGAAAGTGATACGGCCGTCAGGCTCAAAATGAGCCATGGCATGATCGCTGGCGCTCACCCGGGGAATCACTATATGCGATCCACGGACCAACCGCAGGAATCGCCATCGCTCCAGGCTCCGCGGGCGTCCACTAGCTTGCGGGCCATGATATCGAAATGTTCACCTGCGAGCTTATCGGTGCACCGCACCCGCCAGAAGCCATTGGCTGTACGTTCCCAAGAGTTAGCTTTCACGTAGTTTGCCGCCAGCGCCCCGCGCGCCATGGCGTCCAGGATGTTTTCGACCACGAAACGCGCAGAGACGACACTGCAGTCGTAAAAGATCGCCGCCGCCGTCAGGCCGACCGCGCTAATCCGGGTTCGATTTGCCTGACTTCGTTCCGATCCAGCATGCGATGGGGCGCGATTGCTCGCGAACCCGCAAGACGGTCATAAAGAGCAAGTCCAATCCCGTAAACTAACCGAGACTTTATCCCATACATAGGCAGAAGAAACGCAAGAGGTTTGGCGTATTGCGGGGCAATCCGCAACAAAATTGAACGCTCATGCAGCGATTCCCGGACCAAATGGACGTGCAGGTATTTGAGGTACCGAAGGCCCCCATGGATGAGCTGAGAATTCTTACCGCTGGTACCGGAAGCAAAATGGCCCTGCTCGATGACACCGGCTTGGAGGGGAGTTCCGGCCTGTCTGGCGCGCAGGACAAGATCGCGAATGACACCCGCCCCATTGATTCCGCCCCCTAGGACGAGTACATCCAGGGTTGTTTCTCGAAGGCGATGGATCTGCGCGGGGCGCGGGTCAGGCACTCAGTGACCAGCTTAGAGGATGGGCCTCAAAAAAACATATCGCGCATAAGTCAACCCGGTCTGGGGACTCATGCGCGATTACAAAATGATCGGAGAGCCGACTAGCTCTTCTTGGTGGTGTCGTCGGTCTTTTTCTTCTTTTTCTTTTTGGTGGTCTTGGACTTGTCGTCTGTCTTGGTATCCTGCGCGAAAACGGTGGCAGTGCCAACGAACAGCGACAGGCCAAGCATGATGCTCAACAGTTTCTTCATTCGGGTCTCCTTAAATGTTGGGGCAATTGTGCCTGACTACCGTTTCATGATGCCAGTCCTAGATGAACGAGACCTGAAGCGGTAGTTAAAAATGCTTCACCTGCTAACGCTGAGTCACATCGCCTGAAAATCATTATTTTCCCATTATCCTTCACGAAATCAGCAATTTACAAACACCGAGGTTTGAAAGAAGTGCTAGCGTCTTCCAACGTTGCTTTATCATTTGATTCACATGAATCAAAGACAACTGGCGCGGCGTCTAGCGAAAGAGTCACATATCACGACCGCCGCGGCTGCCGATCAGCTCGATCGTGTTCTGAACGGTATCCTAAAGCGCGTACGCAGCGGACAGAGCGCTTCTTTCCCTGGTCTGGGCACCTTTCTGCCGGACCGGAAGAATGGTTTTCAGTTCGACGTGACTCCCCGGCCCGCACCGGATCAATCCGGTCAAAAAGGTCATCAAGTGAAGGAACCGACGGCAGATCGTCACCAGCCGGATCGTTAAGATTGTCCGCGAAGCAATGGAGGGCGGTGCGGCCGTCGAGATTGACGGGTTGGGTACATTCCGGGGTAGCCGTAACCGACGCTTCAGATTCGTCTCTCAAAATAAGGCCCGCGTGTTCATCGCTTATGTCGAAGAAGATCTCAGATGTGAAGAAGCTGTATACGGCATTCGAACGAAAAGGGTTGCGTCCCTGGCTGGACAAGAAGAAACTGATGCCAGGACAGAACTGGCCGCGAGCGATCGAGACGGCCATTCAAACTTCGGATTTCTTTGTCGCCTGTTTCTCGCGCCGGTCCACGTCTAAACGCGGTAGTTTTCACAGCGAACTTCGTTACGCGCTGGCCTGTGCCTCGCAGGGTCCCGCTGGACGAAATTTTCTTCATTCCGGTTCGGCTGGACGGCTGCGAAGTGCCCGGGCCGAATCTCCAAGCAGATCCAATACGTCGACCTATTCCCGGATTGGGACTCGGGCATCCGGAGAGTGCTCGGAGTGATGCAAGCACAGGAAGAATCGCAAGAAGAAGCGGCTAGCGCTGGCCGGCTAACTTCTTTTTCACGGACGCTGCTTCTTTGCTATCCGGCGCGAGCTCCAAATACTTGGCGTAAGCCTCGTGCGCGCCTTTCGGGTCCTTTATTTTTTCCTCGCTGTCGCCCAATCTCAGGTAAGCTTCCGCAAAGTTCGGATTCCATAGGGTGGCCTCTGAAAGCGGCTGATCGCGCCTTTGTAGTTGCCTTTCTTGAAATAGAAGTTGCCAACTTTGAAATCGTTCTCGGCTTTCAATGGATTGAAAGCTGTATTCTTTGGGCTTAAGACTTTCGTCCTCTTCCGGAGGTTCTTGCTCCTGGACTTCGGGTTTAGCCTGTTCCTGAGACTTGGTCTTCAGTGCCTTGTCCTGCTGGGGCCAAAGGGCGCCCGCCAGAAACAAAGACAGAATCAGCAGCCGCGTCCACGTTCAAGTATAACTGGGGCCAAAAACGCCGCGAAAGAGCCCGATCATGTCGCCGAATGCCTGATCGGTGGCCTCGGGATCATAGCGCGGGCCTTCGTCGCGCATAAAGGCGTGCTCAGCGGGATAGATCTTTATCGGTATAGTCCAGTCCAGCCTGGTCGGAGCTTCTGCGTCGATCAGCGCGCGGCCGTCCGCGGGCACGTGGGGATCTTGCCCGCCCCAACACCATCAAGAGCTTTCCACGGATTTCAGCAGCTCGTGCCAGAGAACCTGCGTCGGGGTCCAGTCCCAGCTTTCCGTCGTGGATGCCAGTGCCGTAGTAGCAGACCGTGGCGCGGACGTCGGGTTCGAGCGCAGCCCGGAAAGCGAGATGGCCGCCGATGCAAAAGCCCATTGCTCCGAAGTGAGTGGGCTCAACGCGCGGATGCTGGCGAGATAATCGAGCGCGGCGCGACGGTCCTGATCGAAATGCGCGACCGGAGTACTGGCGGCGTCCTCAAGCCCGCGGGTTCGCCCCCGTCATCGAAAGGGATCACCGAGCCGGGCGGTTCGATACGGTGATAAATCTCGGGAGCGGCAGCGACGAAGCCATAGCCGGCCAGACGAACGCAGCTGCGCAACATAGGGCCGGTGAGTTGAAAAATATCGGAATAACAAACGATTCCCGGGTAGGCGCCGGGGGCAATTGGGGCCGCCACGAACATGCGCATGGGCGACCCGCCGGCCGGGATGTCGACGTACTCTGAGGCGACGATCATGTGGGAAATGATACGCTTTTTGACACACCTGAGACAATAGAAGTAGATCCCCGATGGAGCTTCGCGACAAAGCCGCGCAATTGCCCCTGTTGCCCGGCGTGTATCTCTATAAAGACGAGCACGGGACGGTGATCTATGTCGGCAAGGCCAAGAATCTGCGGTCGCGCGTGCGCAGTTATTTCTCCGACGAGCGGCTGGCCGACGTCAAGACCGGAACGCTGATCTCAGACGCCCGCGACGTCGAGTACATCCTGGTCGACAACAACAAGGAAGCGCTGGCGCTGGAGAACAATCTCATCAAGCAGTGGAAGCCGCGCTTCAACATCCTGCTGCGGGATGACAAGACTTTTCCGTACATCAAGCTGACCAACGAAAAATATCCGCGCGTGTACGTCACGCGCCGTTTGATCAAGGACGGATCCACCTATTACGGTCCGTATTTTCCCGGAAACCTGGCGCACCGGCTGGTCCATTTCATTCATCGGCACTTCAAGATTCCATCCTGCAAAGTGGATTTGACGCGTTTCCACACGCACGCCTGTCTGGAATATCACATTCATCGCTGCCTGGGACCATGCGTCGAGGGATTGACGACGGATGAGCAGTATGCCGCCGCACGTTCGCGACGTGCGGCTGTTCCTGGAAGGGCGGTTGCGGGACTTGGCGGGCGATCTGCGCAAAAGGATGCAGCGGCCTCCGAAGACATGCGGTTCGAAGAAGCGGCCGCGACACGCGATCTGATCTCCACTGTCGAGGAGATGGAGGAGAAGCAGAAGATCGCGGCCGCCGAAGGCGAAAACATCGATATTCTGGCGTATTACGCCGAACCGCCGCTGGTGGCGGCCAACCTGTTCCACCTTCGCAATGGCCGCATCGTGGATCGCCGCGAATACTTCTGGGAAGATCTGATGGAGTTCCAGCCGTCGGAATTTTCCGCGTCCTTGCTTAATGCAGATTTATCTGGAGCAGCCGTACATTCCGAACCGCATCCACGTGCCGGTGGACTTCGAGGATCGCGACGTTCTGGAAGAGATGCTGACCGAAAAGCGCGGGCGCAAAGTGGAGATACAGACGCCGCAGCGCGGGCAGAAGAAGGCGCTCATGGATCTGGTGGAGACCAATGCGAAGCACGCCTTTCACCAGCGGTTCCGTGTCATGAAGCCGTCGGCGAAGGCGGTTCAGGAATCGCTGCAGGACCTGCTGGGGCTGCCCGAGCCGCCCAAGCGCATCGAGTGCTTCGATATTTCGCACATCCAGGGGACCGACAAAGTGGCCAGCATGGTGGTTTGGGAAGACGGCCGGATGAAGAAGTCGGACTATCGGAAGTTCATCATCCGCACCGTGGTGGGCAACGACGATTTCGCGTCCATGCGGGAAGTGGTGACGCGCCGCTATTCGCGATTGCAGCAGGAGAACAAGCCGTTTCCGAGCTTGATTCTGGTGGATGGCGGCCTCGGCCAGTTGCACGCCGCGGTGGAGGCGCTGGAAGCGATCGGCGTGATCAATCAGCCGGTGGCGTCGATAGCCAAGCGCGAGGAGATCATTTACGTCTACGGCCAGGAGAATGAGCCGATCCAGCTCGATCATTATTCGCCGGTGCTGCACTTGATCCAGCAGGTTCGCGATGAGGCGCACCGATTCGCCGTGACGTTCCATCGAACCGCCGGAGCGCCGCGCGTCTGACATCGGAACTGGAGCAGGTGGAAGGAATCGGAAGCAAGACGATCACGAAGTTGTTGCGCGAGTTCGGGAGCCTGGAGCGCGTGCGCGAAGCATCGCCCGAAGAGCTGGCGAAAGTGATCGGGCCCGCGGCGGCGCGCACGGCTGCGGGAGTTCTATAACGCTCAAGCGGCCAGCGAGCTGAAGGTGCTGAGCTAGTGCCGGAAATGCCGGACGCCGGTGAACACCATCGCCAGGCCTAGCTGGTTCGCGGCCGCGATCACCAGATCGTCGCGCACCGAGCCGCCCGGCTGAATCACCGCCGTGATGCCGTGCTTGGCGGCCTCTTCGACGCCATCGGGGAACGGGAAGAAAGCGTCGGATGCGAGCACCGTGCCTTTGAGCGGCAGCACGGCCTTCATGGCGCCTACCTTTACCGAATCGACGCGGCTCATCTGGCCCGCGCCCACGCTGACGCTCTGTCCGGCGCGCGCGTAGACGATCGCGTTCGATTTGACGTGCTTGCAGACCTTCCAGCCGAATTCGAGCGCGCGCCATTCTTCTTCGCTGGGGGCGCGCTCGGTGACTTCACTTTGCACTCGCTGCGCTCCAGCCGATGTGTGTCCGCGGTCTGCACCAGGTATCCGCCGCTGATCGATTTCACCACCGGCTCATCGGCCGGCGCTGGATCCACTTTCAGCAGGCGCAGATTCTTCTTCGACGCCAGAACATTTCGCGCACCGGGCGCGTAATCCGGCGCGGCGATGGCTTCGACGAAGGTCTTCGCGATCTCCTGCGCGGTCTCTTCATCCAATGCCCGATTGAACGCCAGCACTCCGCCGTAGGCCGAGACCGGATCGGCCTCGAACGCCCGCCGGTAGCTGTCAGCCAGCGTTGCCTCCTCCGCGCAGCCGCACGGATTGGTGTGCTTGATGATGGCCGAGGCGGGCTGATCGAATTCCTGAATCAACTGCCAGGCGGCATCCAGATCCACCAGATTGTTGTAGGAGAGTTCCTTGCCCTGCAGTTGCTCCGCGCCGGCGATCCCGCCCTGGCGCATTGGAATAGAGCGCCGCGGATTGATGCGGATTTTCGCCGTAGCGCAGATCGAGCGCGCGCGGCGCGCGAATGTCGAGAAAAGCCGGCAAGCCCGTCTCCTCCTTCGCGTCGACCCGCGCCAGGCGCGTGCTGATGGCCCGGTCATAGGCCGCCGTGACCGCGAAAGCCTTCTGCGCCAGCCGCCACAGCGTCGGGCTGCGACAGCTGGCCTTGGCACTCGTGCAGCTCCTGCAAAATCGCGGGATAATCGTCCGGCGAAGTGACCACCGCGACGTCCTGATAATTCTTGGCCGCGGCGCGGATCAGGGTGGGCCCGCCGATGTCGATGTTCTCGATCAGCTCCGCCATGCTGGCGCCTTGCTTCGCCGCAACTTTTTCGAATGCGTAGAGGTTCACCACCACCATGTCGATGGGCGGAATCTTGTGCGCCTCTAAGCGATTGCATATGTCGGAATTGGCGCGGATGGCGAGCATGCCGCCGGCGATCCGCGGATTGATCGTCTTCAGGCGCCCATCCAGCATCTCTGGAAATCCGGTCACTTCGGACACTTCGCGCACCGGTATGCCGCCCTCGTGGATCGCGCGCGCGGTGCCGCCGGTGGAAATGATTTCGACGCCCAGATCGTGTAGCCCCTGCGCGAACTCCACGATACCCGCCTTGTCCGTCACGCTGATCAGTGCTCGTTTGATGAGTGCCATTCTCTACAATGGTAAACGTGTCTCATCCGGTAACGTTAATTCCAGGCGACGGCATCGGCCCGGAAGTCGCCGATGCCGCGGTCCGCGCCGTCGACGCGACCGGCGTTTCCATCGATTGGCAGCGCGCCGATCTGAACGCCAGCATCATCTCGAAGTCCGGCCAGGTGCTGCCGCCGCACGTGATCGAATCGCTCGAACGGACTCATGTCGGTCTCAAAGGTCCGGTGACCACGCCGATCGCCGGCGGATTTCAAAGCGTGAACGTGGCGCTGCGCAAGCAGTTCGATCTGTACGCCAACGTGCGGCCGGTGCGTTCGCTGCCGGGCTTGAAGACGCGCTTTGACGACGTGAAGATCGACATGGTGATCTTTCGCGAGAACACCGAGGATCTGTATTCCGGCCTGGAGCATGAAGTGGTCAAGGACGTGGTCACCAGCCTGAAAGTGATCACGCGCACCGCGTCGATCCGGATCGCCGAGTACGCCTTCGAGTTCGCCCGAAGATCGGGCGCAAGAAGGTGGCGGCGATTCACAAGGCCAACATCATGAAGCTGGCCGACGGCCTGTTTCTGCGCTGCTGCCGCGAAGTGGCCGCGCGACATCCGGAGATCGAGTACAAGGAGCTGATCGTCGACAACGCTTCCATGCAGCTGGTGATCCGGCCGGAAACTTTCGATATTCTGCTGCTGCCGAATCTGTACGGCGACATCGTGTCGGATCTTGCGGCCGGACTGGTCGGCGGGCTGGGCGTGGTCCCCGGCGCGAACATGGGCGATCACGACGCCGTGTTCGAAGCGGTGCACGGCAGCGCGCCGGATATCGCCGGAAAAGGCATCGCGAATCCCACCGCGCTGATGCTGTCGTCGGTGTTGATGCTGATCCATCTCGGGTGAGGTGCCGGCCGCCACGCGCCTGCGGGCAGCGATCGAGCGAAGTCTAGCCGGAAAGGAAGACACCTGACGCCGGATGTCGGGCGGCAGCGCTTCGACGGCCGAGTTTACCGACGCGGTGATCAAGCAATTTAGGCTAGTTCGAGACCTTTCTTCGCCAGGAAATCGATCAGATCGACGACCCGCATCGAGTAGCCCCACTCGTTGTCGTACCAGGCGACACGTGGACCAGATTCCCGTCCAGCACCTTGGTCAGCCCGGCGTCGACGATCGAGCTATTGGGATTGTGCAGCATGTCGGTGGACACCACCGGATCTTCGGTATAGGCCAGGATGCCCTTCAGCGGGCCGTTGGCGGCATCTTCCAGCGCCTTGTTCACTTCTTCGGCGGTGGTCTTCTTGGACGTCACCACCACCAGATCCACCACCGAAACATCCGGCGTCGGAACGCGCATGGCGTAGCCGTCCAGCTTGCCTTTGAGTTCCGGCATCACCAGCCCGATGGCCTTGGCCGCGCCGGTGGTGGTGGGGATCATGTTGAACGCCGCTGCGCGCGCCCGGCGCAGATCCTTGTGCGGAAAGTCGAGCACGTTCTGATCGTTAGTGTAGCTGTGAATGGTGGTCATCGAGCCTTTCTCGATGCCGAACTTCTCATGCAGCACTTTCACCACCGGCGCCAGACAATTGGTGGTGCAGGACGGCGTTAGAAATAATGTTGTGCTTCGCCGGGTCGTACATGTTGTCGTTGACGCCCAGCACCAACGTGATGTCTTCATTCTTGGCGGGCGCCGAGATGATGACCTTCTTCACCGTACCGCGCAGATGCTTCGCGGCATCCTTCTTATCGGTGAATTTGCCAGTGGACTCGATCACGATCTGAGCGCCGACCGAAGCCCAATCGAGCTCCGCAGGGTCTTTCATCGCGAAGATTCTTGATGCGTTTCCCGCCGACGACGATGGCATCGCCATCCGCTTTCACTCCTCGATGCAGAGGCCCGAGGATCGAATCGTATTTCAACAAGTGGGCCAGCGTCTTCGTGTCGGTAAGATCGTTGGCGGCGACAAATTCGATATTGGAACGATCCAGGCCAGCGCGGACCACATTTCGGCCGATGCGCCCAAAACCATTAATGCCTACTTTGATGGACATTACACCTCCAGTGTATAGGTTCTATTTTTCGAGTTGCCAGCGGAATTCGGACCGAAGATCGCTACCTTACCGGAAGGGGCGCGGCTGTGGACCCGCCCACGTCGGCATAAGCTTCTTTGATCTGCGTGACCTTGGATCCGGTAAAGATCACAAAAGTGATCTTGCCGGGAGGATCGCCATAGATCCAGTCTTCGGTTTCAGCGCCGTCCGCGGTCACATTACGCTCCTTATGGCGCGGCTTTCCCAAAGCCAGCAGCACCTGGTCGCGATCCATGCCTTCAATCGCTTTATTGGCCTTGATGGCCTTCTGGACGGGCTCGGGCAGTTTCTCGACGTAATTCTCAGTGGCGGTCTGTTTTTCAAAATCCAGCACGGGCGTCAGCATCTTCTTGATGTCGGCGGCTTTTATCGGGGGAATAGGCTTGTTGAACAAGACCGCGATATTCGTCCCGCTGGGCGCATTCGTGTTCTGCTGGGTGGAGACCGGAGACATGCCGCCGCCACCCCCATGCCGACTTGCACGTGATCGCGCCAGCCGCCTCTGCTGCCTCTCATGCCGTGGTTGATCTCCAGCAGGATCTTGTCGCCTTCGATGGTCAGACGTGGTGATCTGAACCTGATCGCCCACTCGCGCCGCTGGACCGAACTCCTTGGCGGCCTCCGCCCAGGTCTGCTTGTCCCAAGTGCCGTTGGCCTCAAAAGGAAGGGGTTTCTTGGAGCGTGGAAGGATGGTCTTGACGGTGGCATATTCCGACATCAAGCCTCGCAAAATCTCGATGCGGTCGTCTTCGGTGAGCTTCTTGTCGGCGGAATAAACCGGCGTTAACAGCCAGCAGGCGCAAGGCAGCAGGCATAAAACAGACCAACCCTTACGGTTCATGACGCCTCCCGTAGCAAAAACGCTTCCTGATGCTGAACGGGGGCTCTTTGCAGATAAAAGAACACTGCTACCACTGTTGCGCTGGTCAGCAAACCGCCCTCTGGACCATAAACGCCTCCGCTCCAGAGCTCCCCGATCTTCCAATGCATAGAGTACCCGGTCACTCCCATTGTAAACCCGCTGAGATTCGCACCAAACCAGGGAAGGGTCCAGTTCCAGCCAAAGTGCAGACCAATGGGAAGCCACAAGTCGCCGCTGAGGAGAAAAGAATATCCAAGCACGATTCCCCATAAAACGGTATTGAGCAGTGCAATCCAGGAAAAATTCAGATTGCCCGAATGCGCCAGGCCGAATAGCACGCTCATGGGGAGTATGGTCGCGAAGGGGCCAATGGCTTTGACAAGCACCTGAAACACATATCCACGAAACAGCATCTCTTCTCCCACGGCGCCAAAAAGAAGCACGATGGAAACGAAGAGAGCGGATGGCCATCTAAAGTGATCGTTCGGAACCGGCGCAAGATCTGCGACGCGCACGACCAAAGGTCCGACCAACACCACCAGTGCGGCCCCGACTCCTCCCAGAATTCCCAGGCCCAGGTTGTGGCGCGATGCCGCGGTCCATTCCATGCCAATATCGGCAAGCTGCCCGCGCTCGTATATCCGGAGCACAATCGCATTGGCAACCGCCGCAGCCGAAAATGTGCCAAGCGTAGCGACCACCAAAATGGGCACGCCAAAGAACGCAATGATGATCGGAAAAATGAGATAGTTGCCTAGGATTGCGATTAGCGCGAAGATCCCCACGCGCAGCAGGACGCCGAGATTCTTTTGGCGTTGCGTGGAGTTTTCTGGGAGCAATCCCTTATGTTACGCGAATTTACTAAGCAAATAACGAGATGCCCGCTACACCTGCCGCACCGGCTTCAATGCATAGAGGCGCGTTAACCGCCGTGACTCCACCGAGCGCATAGATGGGCAGGCGAACGCTACTGGTGGCACTGCGGAGCGCGTCAACGCCGATGGGGGTTACCGGCTTTGTTGTACTGGCGAATACTGGACCAAACACCGCCAAGTCGGCTCCCTCGCGTTCGGCGGCCTTCAATTCTTCTATCGTGTGGCAGGACACGGCGATCAGAAATCCCGGCGACGTGATTTTGCGGATGGTGCTGGGAGCGATGGAGCCGGCAGGCAGATGCACTCCCTTGGCGCCGCAGGCCAAAGCGACATCGGTGCGCGTGTTGACTAAGACTCTGTCGCCCGCTGCAGCGATCGCGCTGCGTACCAGTTCGGTTAGCTCGCGTCCAGAAAGGTCTTTGGCGCGGATCTGGATCAGTTCGACGCCTGCGTGGGCGGCCCGGGCTACAACGTCGAGTGAATCCGTGATGCAGTAACGCTTCATAGAATTCGCAAGCTGGTGCGTGGAAACTCAATCAGCCAGTCCTTGACGCCGCGATACTTCTCGAACTCGGACCGTGGCACTTCTACCGCGATGTCGCCCGCGAACTCGAGCCGCAGCCGGTCCAGCTTCTCTACTGTCCGCAGCAGCGTGGCCGGCATCTGATTCCCCAACGTGAGTCCGTCGCGTGGGCTGGCCGACAACAGGTCCGGGCGGATACACAACCATACTTGATCACCGATGAGGCGACCCGGATAGTAAGGGCCAGTCAATTCGAAATCCCGGTAACGGATCCTGCTTACGTTGCGCCCGGGATCCAGTCCTCGAATTTCCGCCGGCAGCAGATTGTAAAGCCCCAGCAATCTGGCCACGTCTACGCTGACCGGCTGCTCGAAGACTTTTCGCGGCGTCCCGGTTTGAACGATTCGGCCTTCGCGAAAGACCAACATTTCGTCGCCCAGCTCCAGACATTCTTCAAAATCGTGGGTGACCAATAATATGGGGACGCCGAAATCCTGCCGCACCTGGCGGAGCACGGAATATAGCTCTGTCAAAAGCGGAGCGTCCAGACCGCGGGCCGGTTCATCCAGTAATAAGAGACGCGGGGAGCCGATTAAGGCGCGGGCGATCGAACAGCGCTGCTTTTGCCCGCCGGAAAGTTCGTGAGGACGGCGCCCGGAAACGTCGGCCAAGTGAAACCTCTCCAGCATCTCGTTTACTTTTCGATGCCGCTCCAGGCGAGGGCTGCGCTCCAGGGCGAACTCCAGATTCTTCCGCAGCGTCATGTGAGGAAACAGCGCGTAGTTTTGAAACACATACCCGCAGCGGCGCGCCTGCGGTGCCAGGCAGACGCCGGAAGCGGCATCGAACAGGATCTGATCATCGATCAGGACGCGGCCTTCATCCGGGCGCACAAATCCGGCGATGGCATCGAGCGTCAGCGTTTTCCCGGCTCCGCTGGGTCCGAAGAGAACCGTGATTCCCTTGGCGGCGCGAAACTCGACGTCCAGCGAAAAGCCGGCGGATTCAGCTCCGGGTGCGAATTTCTTGCGGAGCCGCGCCTCGATCATAGCGCGGTCTGTCGGGGGCCGAACGGATTGGTGGTGAGACGGTTGGCGATGCTCAAGACGATCAGTGAAATGACGGAGATGATGACTACCAGGAGCCGGGCCGTGGCGGCATTCCCGGCTTCCACCGCATCGTAAATCGCGACCGCTACCGTCTGGGTGCGGCCGGGAATGTTGCCGGCGATCATCAGAGTGACTCCGAAATCGCCGAGCGATCGTGCGAAGGCCAAGGCTCCGGCGGCTAGAATGGAACGACGCGCGAGCGGCAGGGTCACGCGCCAGAACAGCCGTAATTCCGAGGCGCCCAGATTGCGAGCAGCGCGCTCAAAGGAACGGTCGACGCTCTCAAACGCGGCTCGCGCCGACTTCACCAGCAACGGAGTGGAGTGAAACAACGCCGCCACTACGGCTGCCTGCCAGGAAAAAACTAGTGGGCCGCCGAAGATCCACTCGTACAGCTTGCCTACGGGGCTCGCCCGGCCCAGCAGGACCAACAGGTAATAACCGAGCACTGTCGGCGGCAGCACCAGCGGCAGCGTGATGGCCGCATCCAGAATCTCTTTGCCTCGGAACTCGCGATTGGCCAGGATCCATGCCAACGCCAGTCCGGCTACGAGTGCAACGGCGGTGGAGATAGTCGCGACACGCAGGCTCAGCCAGAGCGGAAACCAGTCGATGGCCATTGGAACATCCATGGTATCGCAGGGGTTTACAGGCAGAGAATGATTGCGCGGCAGGTTTGATATAATTTAATCCAGATGTTTGCTTTTCCTCCGCGCTCGCGGATGAAGGTCCCTGGTCCTGCCAGTCACTGCTCGCCTGGAACCTCAGCCCCGGCTGTTGTTCCCTCATGGCAATAACTCATACGTCTATTGAATGAAATTCAGCGTTCAGATCACGCGCGGCATTGAGTCCCTGTTCGGAACCCGCGACGAAAATATCCGTGTGCTGGAAAAGCGGCCTGAATGTCACCGCCAGCCTGATGAACGACTCCCTCGAAATCGAGGGCGACGAGCCGAACGTGATTCGCGCCGCCAGCATTCTGGAGGATTACGTCGCGCTGGTCAAAGAAGGCCAGAGCTTCGCCAACGGCGATCTGAACAGCTATTTGCGCGTGGTTACCGAAGACCCCGAAGTGACGCTTCGCAGCCTGGTGCATAGCGGCCGCCAGCGCAACTTCGGAAAGAAGACGCTGGCGCCCAAAACCGTAAATCAGCGGCGTTACGTGGAAGCCATCGAGCGGCACGACCTGGTTTTCGGCGTGGGCCCGGCAGGGACAGGGAAGACCTATCTCGCGGTCGCGATGGCGGTCTCGGCGCTGCTGAACAAGCGCGTGAGCCGCATCGTGTTAACTCGGCCCGCGGTGGAAGCAGGCGAGCGGCTGGGTTTTTTGCCCGGCAATCTGCAGGAAAAAGTGGACCCGTATCTCCGCCCGCTTTATGACGCGCTCTACGACATGCTGGAAGCGAGACAAAGTAGAGAAGCTGCTGGAGCGCGCGGTGATCGAAGTTGCGCCCATCGCCTTCATGCGCGGCCGCACTTTGAACGACAGCTTCATCATCCTGGACGAAGCGCAGAACAGCACCGCCGAGCAGATGAAGATGGTGCTTACGCGCCAGGGCTTCAACTCCAAGATGGTGGTAACGGGCGATCTGACGCAGGTCGATTTGCCATCCGGCAAGCGCAGCGGGCTGACGAACGCAGTAGACGTCCTGCGGGGCATCGAAGGCATTAGCTTCGTGTATTTCGACGACCGCGACGTGGTTCGGCACAGCCTGGTGCAGCGCATCGTCAAAGCCTACGAGCGTTATCAGGAAATGACCGGCATCGGCCGCCAGCTCGCTTTGAAGCTGGGCGATTCCGCGGGCGAGGCTGCGGTGCCAGTCCCGGAAGCGCTTCCGCCCGGCGCGCAGCCGCGGGGTCCCGAGATTCCACTGAACTGAGTTCGCCATGCCTACCCGGCAGACCACTCTGCTTTTTCAAGTTCGCCACGCCCGGTTTGGCGCGCCGACGCACGAGGGCCTTCGCCAAGAGGCTGGAGTCCGAAGTCGCGGGCGGGCGTACATTCTGCTGTCTGGTCACCAACGATGAGGAATTGCGGCGCTTAAACCGCCGGTTTCGGAAGAAAGACTACGCTACCGACGTGCTCTCTTTTCCGTCGCGCGAAGACCCGGATAAAATTCTAGGCGACATCGCGATTTCCTTCGAGCAGGCCAAACAGCAAGCAGCCGAGTACGGCCACGCGGTGGGCCAGGAGATCGAGATGCTCATGCTGCACGGTGTTCTGCATTTGCTGGGCATGGATCACGAAACCGACCGCGGCCGGATGGCGCGCGCGGAACGAAGATGGCGCGCCAGCCTGGGATTGCCCGCCGGTCTGATTGAGCGGGCAAGCCGGCATGACCGCAGTTCGCATTAGTCGGTCGCGGCAATTTGCGCTGCACTGCTGTGTCTCATCACGGTAGTGCAAATCCTCTACATGGAATCGCTGCGGCTGCGTTCCCGCGATCTTCCGGCGCTGCAGTTCTTCAAAGAGATGCTGGAAGACCGGATCGGCGTGCAGGCCGACGAGGGCGTGCTGGCGTTCTCGCTCATCAAGCACACGCTGCTGCTGCTGTTGGGCGTCTTCTTCGTGGCGAATGCGGTCCGGCGAGCCTGGCCCTGCCTGGGAAAATATTCTCGAGGCGGCGTTGTTCGCCTGGCTCACCATGCTGGTCTCGACCTATGTTTTTGCGCAGGTGCTGTATCGCAAAACCAGCGGCCACTGGCTGCTGCCGCTTGGCGCCCGCACTACGTCTGGCGGTGCTGCTGGTCCGGCCGCTGGCAGCGATTCTCGGCTTCTTCCAGTCGCTGGTGGAACTGGCCGAGCAGCACCCCGCCCGATGAGGAGGCACCCGGCTCGAACGGCGATATCGAAGCGCTCATCTCGGCCGGCGAGGAAGAGGGGCTCATCGAGAAAGACGATCGCAAGCTCATCGAATCCGTGGTCGCCTTCGGCGACAAGACCGTCCGGGAAGTAATGACCCCGCGGCCGAAAATCGTGGCAATCGAAGCCAGCCGGACCGCTGGACGATTTGCGCGAGCTGGTGATCCATGAGCAGTATTCGCGGATCCCTGTCTATGAGCAGACCATCGATCACATCATCGGCTTCGTGCACGTGCGCGACATGTTCGAATTGGACGAGGGAGACCGCCTGCACCGCCTGGTCAAGGAACTGGTGCGGCCCATTCGCTTCGTGCCCGAGACCAAGCCGGTAAACGACCTGCTGCGCGAGATGCAGGCCGACGGCGCTCACATGGCGATCGTCATTGACGAATACGGCAACACGGCCGGGTTGGCCACCATGGAGGATATGGTGGAAGAGATCCTGGGTGAGATCCACGATGAGCATGAACCTGAGCGGGACGTTCAGAAGGAGGCCGAGGGCAGCTTCGTGGTTATGGGCAGCCTGGATCTCGACCGTTTGCACGAACTGCTCGACTTTCGTCCGGCGGAGGAGACCGAATCCACCACTATCGGAGGCTTGGTAACCGAATGGCTGGGACGGGTTCCGCACGTAGGTGAAGCAGTGGAACGTGAAGGAATACGTATCGAGGTTCTGGCCGGCGATGAGCTGAAGGTAGAACAGGTGCGGGTATCTAAGGTCACGCACGCGACGCTGTCTCAAGGTCGTCCATGAGCGGGCCTTCCTCGGAAGAATCACGTTCCGCCGGATTCCGGTCTGGGTTTGTTTCTATCCTGGGACGTCCAAATGCCGGAAAATCCACGCTATTGAACGCGCTGGTGGGCGGAAAGCTGGCGATCGTCTCCGAAAAGCCGCAGACCACGCGCACCTCGATCGAAGGCGTATTGAATCTGGAGAATGCGCAGATCGTATTTGTCGACACGCCTGGTATTCACAAATCCACGACCCTTCTAAACCAGCGGATGATGGGTACCGTTCGCGCGGCGGTGGAAGGCAGGGATGTGTTGCTCTACCTGGCCGACGCGCTGGCTGCCTTCACGCCGGAGGATGCCCAGGCGCTCGACGCGCTGAAAAAAGTCTCGCCGCCGACCTTTTTGCTGTTGACCAAGATCGACCGGCTGCAAGACAAGCGTCAGCTGCTGCCGCTCATCGAGCAGTATAAAACGGCTCGTGAATTCGACCAATACATACCAATTTCGGCGGTCACGGGCGAAGGCCTGGATCGTGTCCGTGAGGCGATTCTCGCTCAGCTAAAGGAAGGTCCGGCGTACTTTCCGCCGGATTACATCACCGACCAGCCGGAACGGTTCATGGCGGCTGAACTCATTCGCGAGCGCGTGTTGCGAGAGACGCGGCAGGAGGTTCCCCATGCCGTCGCCGTAGTGGTGGAGCAATGGCAGGAAAAGGCTCGATTGCTCAGGATCTCAGCGACTATTTACGTTGAACGTCCCGGCCAGAAGGCCATACTGATTGGGGCCAAAGGCGCATCTCTCAAGAAGATCGGCACCTTGGCCAGACAAGAAATGGAGACCATGTTTCAGCGCAAGATTTTCCTGGAGCTGTTCGTCAAGGTCCAGAAAGACTGGCGCCAGAACCCTGAGTTTCTGAATACCATTGACTGGCGAGCCATGCGGGGGCGAGAATTGGAATCGGAGCCAAGTTCAGATTCATGACTCGTTTCTTGTGCCTCGCGCTAGGCTTCGTACTGATCCTCGCGCCGTTATTCGCTCAAAAGCAGAAGCAGATTACCGACGATACGATTCGCGACCAGGTGATGGTGAGGCTGGCTGACGACCCGGAAATCGGTGGAATGCCTATTGACGTAGACGTCCATCAAGGGGTCGCGACCCTGAAAGGCAAAGTCCGGAACGACAAGCAGAAATCGAAGGCCGAAAAAGTGGCCCGGAAGGTGAAGGGAGTTACCGGGGTCACGAATCAACTGGTAATTTCCCCGGACTAGGACCTGCAACGACCATTGGGTTTACTTTTCTTGACAGTTCAGAGGTAACCGACTTAACTCCTTTGTCGCCAATTCATTAATGAAGCTCTGTGCCATTTTTCTCGCTTTGACCGTGGCTTGGGGCCAGACTGCCCCGAGCAAATCGGTGGTTGGAGAAGTGACCAGCATTGACGCGTCCGCGAAGCAGTTCAATGTAAAAGGTGACGACGGTGCGAATTATATAGTTGTCATTGACGACAACACTTCCTACCTGCGGTTGCCGCTGGGCGAGAAGGATTTAAAGAAGGCCGAGAAAATCAATCTCTCAAATATCGCCGCGGGCGACAGGCTGTTGGCGCGCGGATCTGCCGGTCAGGATGCTAAGCCGGCGCCCGCCAAGACTGTAATCATCATGACCAAGGCGGACGTCGCCAAGAAACAAGAGCACGATCGCGCGGAGTGGCAGCGGCGCGGCGTCGCGGGCACGGTGATGCTAGTGAACACGAGCACCAAGGAAATCACCATAAACACGCACGGGCGCGATGCTAAGAGTATCGTGATCGACGCGTCGGGAACAGCTTTTCGACGCTATGCTCCCGATTCGGTCCGGTTCGCGGATACCAAGCCAAGCGCGTTTACGGACGTCCAGCCCGGCGATACCATCCGCGCGCTCGGCGATAAGAATGAGGACGGCACTCGCTTCAAGGCTGAGGAACTGGTTTCCGGCTCGTTCCAGACCATTGCAGCAACAGTGGTTTCGGTAGATCCTTCCACCGCGGAGGTCCGAGTGACCGATTTGCAAACCAAGAAGCCGGTTACGGTAAAGACCAATCAGAGCTCGATGCTCCGGCGGTTGGATGAAAGAACGGCGGGCATGCTAGCACGGCGAATGCGTGGCGACGCGGGTGCGCCTGGAGGACCCGGCGCCGCTGCTGCTGGTGGTCCGGGGGAGCCAAGCGCTGGTGCTCCCGGTGGCCCCGGCGGTCGTGCAGGTTTCGGGGGCGGTGGAGGAGATCTGCAACAAGTCCTCGACCGCTCTCCCCAGTTATCACTGGCCGAGTTAAAGAAGGGCGATGCTCTGATCATTTCCAGTTCCAAGGCCTCCGATGGGTCGGCTATTACGGCCATGTCGCTGGTGGCGGGAGTAGAGCCGTTCCTGGCGGCTGCTCCACGTACGGCCGGGCAAGTCAACCTCGGGTCGTGGAATATCGAAATGAACATGCCGGAGCAGTAGGGCGCCATTTATCCCATGAAGGCACCGGAAATGTTAAGAAACCTGTCGATGCTCTGGCTGCTATTAACTCTTGCCGCAGCAATGTTCGCGCAGCCCGGCAGCGGAATCGTTCGCGGCGTGGTTACGGATGAATCGGGTGCATTAGTTCCGGGCGCAAAGGTAACGGTGTCCAACCCTGCCGGACCTGTCAAATCGGTAACAGCCGCCGGCGACGGCAATTATTCGGTCACCGGCATACCTCCTGGAAAGTATATAGTACGAGCGTCCTCTCCGGGATTGGTGCAAGCGCAAGCCTCGACGGTTGAAGTCGGTACCGCTGCGCAGCCGGTCGTACTGGATCTTCAGCTTCGGGTAGCGGCCGAAAAGCAGGAAGTGACCGTGCAGGAGAATTCCGGGCCCTCGGTAAGCGTGGATCCATCCCAAAATGCGGGAGCATTGATCTTGCGTGGCGCGGATTTGGAAGCGCTGTCCGACGATCCGGACGATTTGCAGGCCGATCTGCAAGCGTTGGCTGGACCGGCAGCTGGACCGAGCGGCGGTCAGATTTATATCGACGGCTTCACGGGCGGAACGCTGCCTGCGAAGGATTCCATTCGAGAGATTCGGATCAATCAAAACCCGTTCTCAGCGGAATTCGACAAACTCGGCTACGGACGGATCGAGATTCTGACCAAGCCCGGCAGCGACAAATTCCATGGGAATGCGAATTTCAACTTCGGCGATGATGTCTTCAATTCACGCAATCCCTACGCGCAGGAGAAAGCGCCATTTTTACAGCGCGAGTTCGGTGGAACGGTGAGCGGTCCCATCAACAAGAAAGCTTCGTTCTTCCTGGATGTTTTTGATCGCGACATCCAGAACGGCAACATCATTAATGCCGTTACGGTCGTTCCCAACACGCTGGCGGAAACGCCTTTCAATACGGTTTTCGAAGCGCCCCAAAACAGGCTTCGCATCAGCCCGCGCGTGGATTATCAACTTAGCAAGAACAACACGCTGACTCTTCGTTACGGGTTCACGCGCAATGATATTCAGGATCAAGGCGTCGGCAACTTGAGTCTTATCCAGCGCGCGGTTCATCAACTGAACACCGACCACACCTTGCAAGCTACCGAAACGGCCGTTCTGAGCAGCCGGGTGATCAATGAGACCCGTTTCCAGCTTTATCACACCAATACCGATCAGCTGGCCAATTACAATATCCCCACGCTGAACGTGCAAGGCGCCTTCAATGGCGGCGGCTCGCAAGTGGGACACTCCATCGATACGGAGAACCATTACGAACTGCAGAACTACACCACTGTTGCAAGCGGCGTGCATAGCTGGAAATTCGGCGTTCGCGTGCGGGCTGTCACCATAAACAATTTCTCGCCTTACAACTTTCACGGTACGTACTCGTTCTTCGGCGGTTACGCCCCGATTCTGGGTGCGGATTTCCTTCCAGTTGTGCCGGGAGTTATTTGTAATCCGGCCGATCCGAATCCGGCCGCTTGTGAAAACATCACCTCGCTCGATCGCTACCAACGCACGCTGGTAGCACTGAGTAACGGATGGGATCTGGCTTCCATCGGAGGCGGCCCGTCCCAGTTCACCATCGCCCAGGGAGCCCAGCTTGCCGACGTCAATCAAGTCGACCTCGGAGCCTACGTTGGAGACGATTGGCGCGTGAAGCCAAACTTCACGTTAAGTCTCGGGCTGCGCTATGAAACCCAGACCAATATCCACGATTACCGCGATTGGGCTCCACGTATTGGCTTCGCCTGGGCACCCGGCCAACGCAAGAACAACCCCCGGCCCAAATTGGTCCTACGGGGCGGATTCGGCATCTTCTATGATCGCTTCAGTGAACAAAACGTCCTGACCGCGGACCGGTATAACGGTATTGCGCAACAACAGTACGTTGTGACGAGCCCTGATTCTTGTCCGGCCATGTGCATGGCCCTTCCTTCGCAGTTGGGTACGCTGACCACTCAGAAGACTTACGAGATCGCGGCTAATCTGCGCGCTCCCTATATCATGCAATCCGCCATCACCGCGGAGCGACAATTACCGCGCAATACAACTCTGTCAGTGTCCTATTTGAACTCTCATGGCTTACATGAATTGCGATCGCAGGACATCAACCCGCCGTATAGCAATCTCGGACCCAAACTGTTGATGGAATCAGCCGGTCTGTTTAATCAGAACATGATGATCGCCAACGTGCGTTCACAGATCAACAGCAAGATCTCGTTGAACGGGTTCTACATGCTTAGCCGCGCTTACAGCAACACCGACGGTGTCAACACGGTTCCTGCAAGTCCGTACAGCATGGACGGAGAATACGCGCCTTCTTCCCTGGATGTTCGCAATCGCGGGCTCATCGCCGGCTCGATCACAACCAAATGGGATATTCGTTTGGCTCCGTTCATCACGATGAACTCCGGAGCGCCGTTCGATATCATTTCAGGCACTGACCCGTACGGGACCACGCTGTTCTATGCACGCCCAGGAATGGTGACCAATCAGCCATGCGTGACTGCCAACGGTTTGATCTGCACGCCTTACGGACTGTTGGACCCGAATCCCCTCATCAACGGGCAAGTGAAGCCTGGAGAGGAGATTCTGCCGCGCGATTTCGGCCGCAGCCCCGGCCAGATCATGGTCAATCTGCGGGTGGCGAAAACTTTCGGATTCGGACCCGCTCGGGAGGGTTCTGCCAATACCGGTGGCGGCGGTGGCCCGCGGGGAGGTGGAGGTGGACCGCGCGGTGGACCCGGCGGAATGCGTGGAATGGGAGGTTTGGGCGGTCCCGGCGGTTTTGGCGGCGGTGGCGGGGGCGCAACCAACCGGCGCTATAATTTGACGCTTTCCGTACAGACGCGTAATCTGCTGAATCACGTCAATCCCGGCGCGATCAATGGAACGCTTACGTCTCCACTCTTCGGTCAGTCCAACACGCTGGCCGGCGGATTCGGAGCCTTCGCTGAAAGCGGCAATAACCGGCGGCTGGAACTGCAGATGCGGTTTACGTTCTAAGGCGCGGTCGGAGTCTCCAGCGCGAAGACCCACACGGCGCCACCCTCCGGCACTTCCGGATATTCTCCCGGATAAACGCGGTTTAGATTCGCCTGCATGCCTCGCGAATCGCCGCCCCAACCAGTCAATACGGCGATGTACTGCTTGCCGTCAATGGCGAAACTGCTCGGCGGCGCCAGGATACCCGAGTTGGTTGGAAACTCCCAAAGCAGCTTGCCAGTGGCTGCATCGAACGCATGCATCCGGCGGTCGTTGGTTCCACCGCTGAATACCAGACCGCCCGCCGTAGCCAGCATCGCTCCCCAGTTTGGCGACTTGGAGTAATTATGTGTCCAGACCCGTTCGCCGGTGTCTACGTTCCAGGCTTGGACTTCCCCGATATGATCGGCGCCGGCAGCGACTGAGAAGTTGAGTTTAACGCCAGTGAACGAATGGCCCGCCTCGTATTCTATTTCCTGACCCAGGGAGGTTTGACAGAGATTGTCGTTGGCCGGAACATAAATCATCCGCGTCGCCGGGCTAAAAGCGATCGGCGGCCAGTTCTTGCCGCCCCAGAGTGACGGGCAGTAGGTCACCTCTTTGCCGGTGCCGGGCTTGTGATCCAGATCGATTTCCGCGCGTCCGGTTTCCGGGTCCAGACGCGTGAATACGTTCTGCTTCACGTACGGTTTGCCCTCGATGAAATGGATTCGGCCGTTGGCGGTGCGTTCCAGAAACCGAAGGTAGCCGTCTCGGGCGACATCGATCAAGCCTTTGATTTTACGCGCGCCGCGCAGGTAGTCGACCAGAATCGGTGGCGAAACCTCGTCCCAGTCCCAGGAATCGTTGGGGTGATATTGAAAGTGACCTTTGATTTCGCCCGTGGCGACGTCAAGGGCCAGCGTGGAAGCGGTGTAGAGATTGTCCCCCGGACGCTGGTCGCCCATCCATGGTCCGCCATTGCCGGTTCCCCAATATGCCAGGTTAGTCTCCGGATCATAGTTCCCGGTGACCCACACCGGAGCTCCCCCGGTCTTCCATTGATCACCCTTAGGCCACGTCCCGCTTCCCGGCTCTCCCGGAGCCGGAATCGTATAAGTACGCCACTGCTCTTTGCCCGAATCGGGATCAAAAGCTGCAACGAAACCGCGAATTCCCAACTCGCCGCCCGACGCTCCCACCATAACCTTGCCGCCGGCGACCAGCGGCGCCAGCGTAATGTAATAGCCGGTCTTGTTGTCGGCCACTGTGGTGGTCCAGACCTCGCGGCCGCTCCTCGCGTCCAGCGCAATGAGGACCGCCTCGCCGGCAGCATAGAACACTTTGTCTCCCAGCAGCGCGACGCCGCGATTAGTATCGTGCAGCACGGAAGTTCCCGTGGGTCGACGTCTGGTGTAACGCCACAGCAAATTGCCGGATTTGGCATCGATTGCGATTACCTGATTGTTCGGGGTGGAGACGAACATCACCCCGTTATTGACGATGGGCGCCGCTTCATGGACCTTCGTTTCGCCGGTCGAAAAAATCCAAACTGGCTGAAGGCGCTTTACATTAGCGGGCGTAATCTCGTTCAGCGGGCTGTAGCCCCAGCCGTCGTATGTGCGTCGGATCATCAGCCAGTTGCCGTCTTCAGGGTTCAAGAGACGCGCTGCGGTTACGGGCTGGTAATTGCTGAGTGCTGCCGGCACCGGCGGCGCGGAAGCTTGCGGCGGTTGACCAAAGCCCAGATCGGCTATCGCAAGCAGGGCGATCGCGCGGAACGTGGTATCCAGCATAGAACGTCATCATATCAACTACCATCCATCGCTTACCCCCTGTTAAACTGAATCGAAGCTAAACTGAATAGAAAATGCCGATTAGCAAGGATCTGCTGGACATTCTGGTCTGTCCTCTGTGCAAAGCGCCGGTAGAGTTGAAGGCGGATCAGAGCGGGCTGAAGTGCGTGCAATGTAAACGGGTTTATCCCATTCGCGATGAAATTCCCGTGATGCTGATCGACGAAGCGAAGGTCGAGGAGTAAGCCGGACCTTTCCGAAATGATAAACGTGCTTGAGCGCCTTCCCAACGGCGCGCGGGTCGCCGTCATCCGCTTGCGATCGCTAGGCGATTGCGTGCTCACCACGCCGGCGGTTTCGCTGCTGAAACAAGCCCGGTCGGACCTGCGGATCGCGATGGCAGTTGAAGACGCATTCGCTGCGGTCTTCGCTGGGAACCCCGATCTAGAAGCAATTCTGCCGCCCAAAGCGTCTGAAATCTCGCGCTGGCGCCCGGAGCTTACTCTGAATCTCCACGGCGGGGTCACCAGTGTCCGGCTCACAATCGCGGGGCGGTCTCGTTGGCGGGCGGGATTCGCGCATTTCCGCTTTCGTCCCGTTTATAACATCCGCATTCCGCGCGCGCAGGAAATTCTTCAGGTGGATCGCAAGGTCCACACCGCCGAACATGTCGCGTCCGCGATGTTCTTTCTAGGCGTGCCACCAAGCGAGATTCCCAGGGCGCGACTATTTGCGAAATCACCCGAGAGCGCGCGGCCGTATGCCGTTCTCCATCCCATCGCTTCGGCGCCGGATAAGACCTGGCCTTCCTCTAATTTCCTCGCAACGGCCGAACACTTGGACCAGCGTCTGGGGCTCCAGCCGGTCTTCATCGCCGGACCGGGAGAGAGCCTGGACGCTTTCGCGCAGTACCGAACGCTTGCGGGCGCGCCTCTGGAAGAGATGAAATCCCTGCTCTCCGGCGCCTCGTTATTCGTTGGAAACGATAGCGGACCAGCGCACATGGCCGCCGCGTTCGGGTTGCCCGTCGTGGTCCTGTTTGGATGTTCCGATCCCGATATCTGGCGCCCCTGGCGTACCGAATCGACGGTTCTCACGAATCCGGCAGGTATCCGCGCCATCAGAACCGCGGATACAATGCAAGCCATCGAGACGGTGCTCGCCCCTCAAACCAAATGAACGAATTCCGCCGCTTGCTCCGCTTCGTTCGTCCCTACACCGCTCCTCTCCTGGCATCCGTCGTGCTTATGGCGGCGGTTGGAGCAGCTCAGGGATTCATGGCGGTGCTTATCGGTCCAATCTTCGACCGCGTGTTGAAACCTGATTCACCCGATTCGCTGGTGCCGCTCATCACAGTTCCCGGTTTCACTCGCCCTATCTATTTGCAGGACATCCTCCCGGCCGGCATCCACAATGTCTGGACCATGGTAGCGGTCGCGATCCTGGCGACATTTCTGGTCAAGGGCCTGTGCGATTATTTCGGCAACTACCTGGTGAATTACGTCGGGTTTGCCGCGGTCACCGATCTGCGGCAAAGAGTTTTCGACCGCGTGCTGCGGCAAGACGCGAATTTCTTTGAGTCCAACTCCACCGGCCGCCTCATGTCGTCCATCATGAACGATCTTGAAAAGATCCAGGTGGCCACATCGCACATGTTGGCTGACTGGCTGCGGCAGTCGTTCTCGGTGATTTTCTTGTTATGGGTAGTGGTACAAAAAGACTGGCGTCTCGCCTTGGTCAGCCTTACTGTGCTGCCATTCGTGCTGGTGCCCACGCTGCGGATCGGCAGGCGGATCCGCCGTACCACACGCCGCGCGCAGGATGACGCCGCCGAGCTAAACCAGATTCTTCAGGAGACTCTCAGCGGCCACCAGGTGGTGAAGTCGTTCGGTACCGAAGATATCGAATCGAATCGCTTTCAAATCGCGGCGGATCGTCTGAAATCCAGCAATCTTCGCTACGTGGCACAGCAGGCGCTGTCATCCCCCTTAATCGAGTTCTTCGCGGCCATCACCATCGTCGGGCTGCTGACCTACGCGCGGCTGGAGATTAAGAGCGGAGCTTTGACAGCCGGCGAATTCACCAGCTTTGTGATAGCGCTTTTGATGCTATACGAGCCCGTGAAGCGGTTAACTGGCATCCATAATATCTTCCAGCAGGCGCTGGGAGCGTCGCAGAAGGTCTTCGAATATCTGGATGATAACCGACAGATCTGCGACCGGCCCGGCGCGGCCAAACTGGCGAAATTCCAGCATGCTATTTTGCTGGAGAATGTCAGCTTCCTGTATCCGAACGCCCCTCAGGGTTTTTCGCT
The DNA here is from genome assembly GCA_963769205.1 of Bryobacterales bacterium. GTDB lineage: Bacteria > Acidobacteriota > Terriglobia > Bryobacterales > Bryobacteraceae > Palsa-89. Next base: position 26,011 of record CAVYKR010000016.1, read on the forward strand.
CAATCACGTTCAGTTAGAGGTGCGGGCCGGCGAAGTGGTCGCGCTGGTCGGCCCGAGCGGCGGGGGCAAGACCACGCTGGTAAATCTAGTGCCTCGCTTTTACGATGTAACCTCCGGCGCCGTACGGATCGACGGTAAGGATGTGCGCGACCTGCAATTAGTTTCGCTCCGTGAAAAGATCGGGATGGTCGCACAGGAAACTTTTCTGTTCAACGACACGGTCGCAAACAACATCCGCTACGGCAAGCCCAAAGCCAAAGATGATGAGATCCAGGCAGCTGCTCGCAGCGCGCTGGCCGACGAGTTCATCGAGCGCATGCCCGAAGGCTACGAGACCATCATCGGAGAGCGCGGCGTGAAGCTGAGCGGAGGGCAGCGGCAGCGGCTGGCCATCGCTCGGGCTATGCTCAAGAACGCCCCGATTTTGATCCTGGACGAGGCCACCTCGCATCTCGACACGGAATCGGAGATCCTGGTTCAGCGCGCCCTGCAAACGCTCATGAACAATCGCACCGTTATAGTAATCGCTCACCGGTTATCCACTATCCGGCGGGCCGACAAGATCGTGGTCTTGGATCGCGGCTGCATTTCCGAAATCGGAACGCACGAAGAGCTGGTCAATCATGGCGGAATCTATCAGCGGCTGCACGACCTCCAATTTCTGCAACCCGATCCACTCCTGAATTCATGACGACATCCAACTGAACGCAAACCACATGAGTGCAACCAAATGAGTGCAATCATCCGCAGCATGACCGGCTTTGCCCGGGTTCACAAAGCCACTGAGTATGGCGAAATCGCGGTGAACCTCAAGAGCGTCAACCATCGAGGTCTGGATCTGCACTTTCATCTGGAAGGCGACCTGGATCCGTTTGAAGGCGCCATGCGCGCGCTCTTGAAGCGATCCGTCCATCGCGGCCATGTCGACATCCGTTGTACCCTGGTTCGTTCCGGCAATGGTGGTCCAGGCGGCCTGAATGCGCCTCTTCTGCGGGCCTATCTGACGGCGTTCCGGCAGGCCGCGGCGGTCGAGGGGATTGCCTCGCAGCCGGACTTGAATCAGGCCTTGCGCCTTCCGGGCATGTTCGGCTTCGCGGCCGATCTGGAGCCGGATCCTAAAATCGAGAGCGAGTTGCTCGCAGCGCTCGAAGACGCCCTGGAAAAGCTCAATCAGTTTCGATCCCGGGAAGGCGCGGAGCTGGCCGCGTTTATTCGTGAGCACAACCGGGCGCTCGCCGAGAGCGCGGAGCAAATGGAAAGGATCCGGTCGCGCGCGCAGCCGGCCTTCCAGAGTCGATTATCCGAGAAATTGCAGGAGTTGCTTCGTACCGCGACGCTCGATCCTCAGCGCATTGCACAGGAAGCGGCGCTGCTGGCGGACCGCAGCGATATCGGAGAAGAGATCTCCCGGCTCCAGATTCATTCGCGGCAGCTGAACGAGCTGTTGGATGCGGGTGGCGAGGTGGGTAAGAAGATCGATTTTCTGCTGCAGGAAATGAATCGCGAAACCAATACCGTTTTGTCGAAGACCAACGGCATCGGCGAACTGGGTCTGGGGATCACCGACCTGGCGTTGGCGGGCAAGGCCGCTATCGAGAAAATCCGCGAGCAGGCGCTGAATCTGGAATGATCAGCGTGTTCATCATCTCCGCCCCGTCGGGCTCCGGCAAGTCCACGCTGGTGCATCGGCTATTGCAGTCTGTCTCCGGGCTGACGTTCTCCATCTCTTACACCACGCGTCCTCCGCGGCCTACTGAAATCAATGGGGTAGACTACATTTTTATCTCTCGCCCGGAGTTCGAAGATCGGCTGGCCCGCGGCGAATTCCTCGAATATGCAGAGGTTTTCGGCAACTATTACGGCACCAATCGCGGCACCTTTGAACAGGCCGCCCACGAGGGCAAAGACCTGGTACTCGACATCGACGTGCAAGGTGCGAGACAATTGAAAGTAGCGATTCCGGAGGCGATAAGTATCTTCGTGCTTCCGCCGTCTCGAGAGGTTCTCGAGCAAAGGCTGCGTTCCCGATCGCAGGACAGTGAAGAAGTGATACGCCGGCGCCTCAAGGGAGCAGCTGAGGAAGTGCGCAATTATACGCAATACGATTATGTCCTGATCAATCGGGAACTCGAGGAGTCGGCCGCTAGGCTGGCTACTGTCGTAAAAGCGGAGCGGCTGCGCAAGGCCAGAATGGAAGAGGAAGTCCAGCCCATTCTGGACAGTTTTGAAAAGTTACGTACGAATTGAGGATTCAACAACACCATGGCCGAGAGACTCAAGAATAACGCGATGTACGCCATTCCCGACGACGGGGAGCAAAGCACCTACCGCTTCATTATCGTCGCTGCCAAGCGTGCGCGGCAGTTGCAGAACGGCGCTCGCCCGTTTCTCCCTACCACCTCCAAGAAGCCCACTGTAACTTCCATGGAAGAGGTCCGCCGCGGGCTGGTGAAATACACTGATACACCTAAAAAGCCGCCAACCGGGGAGTTGCCGCCAGAGGAATAGAAGGCCGAGATGAACGCTGTGTTGGGCGTAGGCGGTGGAATTGCCGCCTATAAATCCGCCGAGCTGGCCCGGGCTCTCATGGAGCGCGGTATGCGTGTCCAGGTGATCCTCACTCCGGCCGCCGAAAAGTTCATCACACCCCTCACTTTCGCCGCGCTTACCGGCCGTAAAGTCATTACCGATCTTTTTGCGTCCGCCAGCTCGGAAGATACCCTTTCGAGCGCCGTCGAGCACATCGCCGTCGCACAAGAGAACGATATTCTGGTCATCGCGCCCGCCACGGCCGACCTTCTGGCACGCCTGGCGCATGGTATCGCTAGTGACTTCCTCACCACCACCTACCTGGCCTTCACGGGTCCCGTGGTGCTGGCGCCCGCCATGAACAGCAATATGTGGATGCACGCCGCGACGCAGGGGAATCTGGCGATCTTAAGAAGCCGCGGCCACGTCATCATCGAGCCCGAAGAAGGCTTGCTGGCTTGCGGGACAACCGGTCCAGGAAGGCTCGCCGAACCCGACCGAATCGCGGATGTTGTCGCCGGTCTGAGTTTGCAGCGTCGCGATCTCGAAGGAGAGACCGTGCTGGTGACCGCCGGTCCCACCGAGGAGCCGCTCGACCCGGTTCGTTTCATTTCCAACCGCTCGAGCGGGAAAATGGGCTACGCACTCGCCGAGGCCGCCGCCCAGCGCGGCGCGCAAGTGACTCTGGTTTCGGGCCCGGTGCATCTCCCGCCGCCCGCGGCCGTTTCGGTGATCCATGTGCGCACCGCCGTTGAAATGCGCGAAGCAGTGATGGAGCACTTGGCGGAAGCCACCATTATTGTGAAATCCGCCGCCGTCGCCGACTATCACTTGTCGCGCGTTCCGCAGCACAAAGTTAAGAAGACCTCCGCGAGAATGTCTCTCGACTTGGACCCTACGCCTGACATCCTTGCCGAACTGGGCCAAAAGAAGGGTGATCGTCTATTGATCGGATTCGCCGCCGAGACCGAGAACCTGACCGAGAGCGCCCGTCAGAAGCTTAAGACCAAGAACTGCGACATGGTCGTCGCTAATCTGGTGAATCAGGAGGGTACCGGCTTCGAATCCGACCAAAACGAGGTTGTTTTGGTTCTTCGTACCGGCGAAATAGTCCCCATCGCCCGCGCCCCTAAGCGCGAGATCGCCGACCGCATTTTCGACCAGGTCATGAAGCTTCGCCTGGCCCTCCACGCGGCGCAATGACGAAGGACGAAGTCCGCCGTTATCTGGAGTTTTACCAAGACCTGGGCTTGAAGACGCTGTATCGGCGCGACTCGCCTGGCCAGCCTGCAGTCAACCTGAATCCGCCTCGGGTCGCAGGCCTTAACCCCATGCCCTCTAACCTTAAAACTGCGCCGCCATCCCCCTTAGTACCCTCGCTGGCACCGGTTCATGACAATTTACTGAAGATATTGGAAGATATTGGTGACTGCAAACGATGTCGTCTGCATGAAGGCCGGAACCGATTAGTGTTCGGGGCCGGGGCCGAGCAGGCGAGGCTGGTGTTTGTGGGTGAAGGCCCGGGGGCCGACGAGGACGCGCAGGGGTTGCCGTTCGTCGGCCGGGCCGGACAACTTCTCACCCAGATGATTGAAGGGACCGCCCATAAGGAGGGCATCCCGATCCAGCGCAGCGACGTTTATATCTGTAACGTCGTCAAGTGCCGCCCGCCCGAGAATCGAACCCCACAACCGGATGAGATGGAGATTTGCGGCCAGTTCTTGTTCCGCCAGCTCATGGCGATCCGGCCCAAGGCGATCTGCGCGCTCGGCTCGACGGCTGCCAAAGCGATCCTGGGTACGAAGGACGGTGTCACGCGGCTCCGTGGAAAGTGGCAACAGTGGCGCGATATCCCGGTGATGGTTACGTATCATCCCTCATATTTGCTCCGCCCATACAATCAGAATGCTAAGAAAGAAGCCTGGGAAGACCTGAAGAAAGTCCTGCACTATGTCTACGACTAGTAGTGCGGGCGAGACCGGCTACAGTTCTCGCCTAGGGCTCTTTATCACTCTTGAGGGACCCGACGGGAGCGGCAAAAGTACCCAGGCCCGGCTCCTGGCGGCTCATCTTCGGCGCGATGGTTATCCGGTGCTCGAGACGGTGGAGCCCGGCGGCACGCCCATTGGCCAGCAGATCCGCCGCATCGTGCTCGATCCCGCGAATCGAGAACTGCGGCCGATACCGGAATTGCTGCTGATGTTTGCGGCGCGCGCTCAGAATGTCGAGCAATCCGTACTGCCGGCGCTAGCTGAAGGCAAGATTGTAGTGTCGGATCGCTTTACCGATTCGTCTATCGCCTATCAGGGCGCCGGGCACAAGCTCGGCCAAGAGACCGTACTTGAAGTCGATCGGATCGCGTGTCACGGTTTAGTCCCGGACCTTACGCTCTGCATCGATATCGATTCGGCCACCGGGCTGGCGCGCGCGCACTCGCGCAATCAACAGCATGAAATGCGCTATGAGCAGCAGGGCGCCGAATTTCATGAACGGGTCCGCGCCGCCTACCATGACCTCGCCCGCCAGGAGCCGCGCCGCTTCCGGCTGATTGATGGGAATGGTTCGGCCGAGGACATCGCCGCCAAAGTGTGGCACGAAGTAGCCGGCGTCTTGGCCGAGCAGTTTGTCAAAGCTCGCCAAGGCTAGCAAACCTGTCAAGATTCGCGCTTCCATACGACTGAAAACAGTCCAAAACCGTCTTATTCACATGAATTTGATCCGCTCATTGCGCTCCGAATACTCGACCAGCTTTTCGAGCCGTGCCAGCCTGGTTTCTTCCTTCTTGGCGCTGGCGACCCATCCGGCCGTCATTCGCCGATAGTAGGGCGGAAAATTCGCATAGTTCTTCCAAGCCGCGGACCGCTTTCGGAACTTCGCTTCCAGTTCCTTCGGCATCTCCGTCGGCAGCACCGGAGTCTCGCGCCGCTGATCTGAATTGAAAGCTGCCAGACCGGCCGCCGCCATCTTGCCCTCCGCGATCAATCTTTCGGCGCGTTGAATATTGGTCTTATTCCAGGAGCTGCGGGGCCGTCGCGGCGTGAACCTCTGGGCGAAGCAGGCGTCGTCTAACTTCTTGATCTTGCCGTCGATCCATCCAAAGCACAGCGCCTCATCCACCGCTTCTTCGTATGGAACGCGCGGCTGGCCTGAATCTTTCTTATAGTAAACCAGCCAGATTTCATCGCACTTGCCGTGATTCTTCTGTAGCCATGCTCGCCACTCGCGCCGATCTTTCGCGTAAACGGTCTGCATACGCAACCTAGCTCAGCATGCGCAGCTCATGCACCCGGTCCAGGTCCAAAATCAAGTCGCCCTGCGGATCTACATCAAACGCCTGGACGAACTTGGCGCCCCACAAGATCTCGCTGTTTCGATACGAATAGATCGAGTGAACAACCTGACTGAAGCTATCGTCGAACGCTTGAATGAGGATCAGAATCTCCGCGGACATGCTTTTCAAGTCCTCGGCGGTCTTACCGGACAATGGGCTGGTGGAGTCGATCGGGTGGACTATCGTCCAGGTTAGTGGCAGAAAGTAGACTTTACGCCGCTCCAGTTCGAGATCGACGAACTCCCGCTTAAGCTGGCCATCGTGTTTTACCACGGTCATCAGCAGGACGCGAGCTTCCAGGTTCATGAGCGTATTGCTTCTGGCATTGGTGATGCGGAACTGCAGGCTGTTGCCGTCCTGATAGGGCGCGATCAGCGCATTGTTGCTAAACAAAATGCGTGCCGAAGGCCGGGAGAATCGCCCATACAGCAGGCCGGTCATCACGGCGAATACCATCAGACCTGTCGCTGCTTCAAAGGCCGATACAGTATTCGCCGGAGCCCCCCGCGGGAATACATTCCCGTAGCCAACCGTCGTCAGTGTATGCACACTGAAAAAGAATGCGTTCACGAACGCGCTCATCTCGGGCTCGATTCCTTGCAGGCGGTCGATCCCGATTGCGAGGTACAAGACGGCAAACGCAACATTCACCACCAGAAAGACGATGGTCACCACCAGGAAAAACCTCGGCCAGGTAGTATCGATCATTTTCAGGTAGAGGTTCTCGTCCCGCAGCCGCGTGCCTCTGCGATGCACATTGAAGGTGCCATCGGGATTGATGGCTCGGCGCAATTCGCCGTTGAACTGGGTCGTCAAACCTGGATCGAAGGATTCCTTTTTCATAAGAATGAACTCAGAATAACCTACTCGTCCGATAGGTGATATTTTATGAGTCCCTTCAAGGATCGTCAGAAATGTGACCGACCGCGTCCGGCGAGACCCAGGTGTGCTTCGCACCTGAGGATTTTTGACAATTTGATCAGCGGCCCGAGGCTATGAGCTTCAACAAATCGTTGAATCTTGGATCGGAACGTAAACCGTCGAGCGATGGCTCTGTCATGAGATAAATCATGTAATCCGATCGCTCCTCGTACGCCTTCTCTATCCACTTGATGCTTTGATCGCTCGCACCCAGAGCGGCATAGATCGCTGCTATATACATGGCCGGAACGTATTCCTGTCTTGCCGATCTCTCAAGTTCCCGTAGCACCTGCCGCGCCTCGGACGCTTGTCCCGTTAAGGCATAAGTGCGGCCGATATTTGCCAACGCGAACGTGTGGCTTCCAGGCAGAGTGGATGCCTTATTGAATTCAGCTAGCGCCTCTATGTACAAGCGTTTCTGCACGTACGCCATCCCTAAAGTAGAATGTGCCAGCGAAAAAGTCGGACTCAAATCGAGCGTTGAACGGTACTGTTGGATCGCCTCGTCGTATCGATGCGCGTGGTAGAGACACCAGCCTAATCCCACGTTAATACTGAGCGACAACGGATCCAAAGCCACGGCTCGTCTAACCTCGGCTAGGGCTTTCTCAGGCTGGGACTTCGCCAGGAAATAGTGCGCATACCAATGGTGCGCTGTAGCGTAACCAGGGTTGAGATCTATGGCGCGTTTGAATTCGCGTTCTGCGGCAGCAAAGTCCCAATCGTAGGAGAGCTTCACATAAGCCAGTGACGTATGACCCTCGGCGAGAGTATCGTCCAGCTTCACGGCTTCAAGCGCAGCCTTCTTCGCTTTAGGCATCACCTCGTTTGGCGGCAGTACATCGGAGCCGATCGAACCCAAAAGTGCGTACGCATCAGCTAAGCCGGCATAAGCGGGTGCGTAGCTCGGGTCTTTGGCGATCGCGCGCTGAAAATACTCAATGCCCTTCTGAATATCTTCTGGCGCGCGTTTGTTCCACCAATAGCGCCCATACGAATACGCCAGGTACGCTTCCGGGTCCACCTGGCGGGACTTCGTCAGCCGTTGCTTTTCCTGCGGTGTCAACTTTACACGTATCTCACGGGCGATCGCACTGGCAACTTCGGCCTGTAAGGCCAGCACATCGCGAAGATCCTGCTCGTAACTTTGAGCCCAGAGTTGCCTCTCGGTCTTGCCGTCGAACAGCTGCACAGTGATTCGCACCCGATTGCCGGATTGAAGTACTGAGCCTTCCACTACGGCGTCGACGTTCAATTCCCGCGCGATCCGTGGCAGGGACTTGTTCTTCACGCCCTTGTAAGTCATCGCCGACGTCCGGGAGATCACTTTCAACGCCTCAATCTTCGCCAGAGAATTAATCAACTCTTCGGTCATGCCATCGGCGAAGTACTCCTGCGCCGGATCGTTCGAGGGGTTGTTTAAAGGCAAAACCGCCAGTGACGCGATTCTTGGGCTGTTACCAGAGTCGCGCATAAACCAGGTATAAACCAGTACGGCTGCCAGAATCAGGAAAACCGTGGGGACCAGCCATACCACCCACCTGAAGCGGTTCCGAAGAATCTCTTCGGCCTGGTCGTCCGGTGAGGTCAGGGTAGAAGCCGACAAGTCTTTGACAGGCGCGACAAACCGGTACCCACGCTTTGGGATGGTCTCAATATACTGAAACTCCTCCAGATCGTCACCAAGAGCCTTGCGTAGGACCGAGACATTGCGTGCCAGCGCACCTTCCTCCACAAACGTATCCGGCCAGACACTCTTCATGAGTTCGTCCTTCTCGACAACCCGCCCGGAGTTGGCTACCAGTACCAGGAGTGTGTCAATAGCCTTCGGCGTTAGAGGAATGGTCTCTTCTCCACGCAGCAAGAGCCTTTCGACGTTGTCGATACGGAACTGGCCGAATTCGTATAAGTGCTTCTCCGTGTTGACCATACAGCTTCGGAGAGTTCTGTCAGATCTTTGTCAGAACTTTCGAAGCTCCTCCTCAGTCAGGATCTTACTATTATCCAACTGCAGGTTCATTATGAGCACACTGAGCATATATCTTTTGAAGCCTAAGTTTCAGGCCGGGCTGCGGCCCTTCCTGGGAATCATTGCGGATTTCGGCATCACGGCTAATCAAGTGACTTTGGCCACTTGCGCCCTCTCGGTGGGATTCGGCCTGCTGCTCACTTCGCGACCCCAAACCAGAGCCCTACTGCTGCTGCTGCCGGCTTTGCTTTTCTTTCGCATGGCTCTTAACGCCATGGACGGAATGCTGGCCCGGGAGTTTTCCCAGCAGTCCAAGCTCGGCGCTTGCCTGAACGAGTTAGGCGATGTGATCTCCGATGCGTTCCTGTATCTCCCTTTTGTTTCTTTACAGGGCCTTGACTCGGTCTGGATGGTAGCCGTCATCCTGCTCGCAGTCATTTCCGAGATGGCAGGTACGGTGCCTGTGATGATCGGTGGAAGCCGGCGCTACGACGGTCCAATGGGCAAGAGCGACCGGGCCCTGCTGTTCGGAGGGTTGGCGTTGTGGTGTGGGCTCGGATGGAGCGTCCCTCCTTGGGCGTCGTACCTGTTCCCAAGATTGATGACATTGTTGCTGGTTACAACAGTGATTAATCGAATTAGAAAAGGGCTGGAGGAAGCGAATGCGGCAATCGCGGCTGGGGACTCAATGGTTGACGCAGTGACAACGCGAATCGCCGAAGAGCACTTCTTCAATACAACGGATGGCACTCGACTGTTTTACCGCTACTGGCCTGCTTCGTGCGGGTCCTCGAGCCGCGCTGTGATTCTCTTCCATCGAGGGCATGAGCATTCGGGCCGGCTCCAGCACGTAGTCGACGAACTGGATCTTCCCGATGTCGCCATGTTCGCATGGGACGCACGGGGTTACGGCCGCTCGCTTGAAGAACGAGATAGCAGCCCTACGCTTGGAACGCTTGAAAAGGATGTCGATACATTTGTCCAACACGTGTCCAGCACCTACGGAATCGCGGCAGAGAACATCGCCGTTCTGGGACAGAGCGTCGGGAGTGTCCTGCTCGCTGCCTGGGCCCACGATTACGCGCCTGGAATCCGCTGCATGGTGCTGGCCGCGCCTGCCTTCAAAGTCAAACTGTACGTGCCGTTCGCGCGAACCATTCTCAAAGGGCTTCATCGGCTGATAGGAAACTTCCACGTGAAGTCGTATGTGAAGCCCAGCGCCCTAACGCATGATCCAATCCGCGTCGCTTCGTATGAATCAGACCCGTTGATTCGGAGACCTATCTCCGTGAAGATTCTCCTGGCGCTCTACAGCACCGCGGACCGTATCATTGCAGACGCGCGCGCAATTCAAATACCCACTCAGCTGTTGATTTCCGGAGCGGACTTCGTGGTCGATCGCAGACCCCAGGACGAATTCTTTGAGCGGCTCGGATCACCATTGAAGGAAAAACACGTCTTTGCTGGTTTCTATCACGATACATTGGGCGAAAAGGACCGCGTCGTTGCGATTGAAGAAGTCCGAAGGTTCGTTATCAAAATGTTCGCGGGACCTTGCGCAAATGCACCGCTGCTCGATGCCGACAAGACGGGTTACACGAAGGACGAATTCGACGCGCTCAGCCGGCCTTTACCGCCGCGGTCTTCCAAATCGCTGCTTTTCGCCGTCTCGAAGTTCGGGATCAGGACGGGAGGTAGGCTTTCGGATGGAATCCGGCTGGCTCTCGAAACAGGTTTTGATTCGGGAAGCAGTTTGGATTACGTGTACCAGAACAAGGCTTCCGGCATTACACCTCTTGGAAAATTGATCGATTGGTTCTATCTCAATTCAATTGGCTGGCGTGGAATCAGGGTTCGAAAACAGAATGTGGAGCGTCTGCTTATGGCCTCAATCGCGATGCTTAGGTCAAAAGGACAGGCCGTAAAGATCGTCGATATCGCTGCCGGGCAAGCGCGCTATATCTTCGAAACGCTTGAGAACGATGGTGTGAAGGTCGACCATCTTCTGCTGCGGGATTTCAGCGAGGTGAATGTTAGGTGTGGCGCATTGTTGATCAGGCAGAAAGGAATCGAGCAATTCGCTAGCTTCGAGCAAGGCGACGCGTTCAACCGGAACGAACTCGCATCCATTCGACCCAGGCCTAACTTGAGTGTGATCTCCGGCTTGTATGAACTCTTTCCTGAGAATGCCCCGGTCCGCGATTCCCTGACAGGTTTGGCGAGCGTTATCGAACCTGGGGGCTATCTGATCTATACCGGCCAGCCATGGCATCCACAACTCGAAATGATCGCGAGAACGCTATCGAGTCATCGCGATCACAAGCCGTGGGTGATGCGACGCCGTACTCAAGCGGAATTGGATCAGTTGGTGGAAGCGTCTGGCTTTCGCAAGATGAATCAATTGACGGACGACTGGGGTATTTTCACGGTCTCTGTGGCTCAGAGGGTAGCTATCTGATGAAAATGGCGGAGACAACACGAACTTCAGCGGATTGCACGCCTTGGTCGTGGGCTTTGCTCTGGCTGGCTGGGCTAACGCCCTTTTTCTTCCTGAGTTACGGGTTCGCGAACTGGATCACGGGGATTCGCCGCGACGTGCCCTCGCTCTCATTCGGCTGGGAGCACCGGATTCCATTTCTCGCCTGGACGATCGTGCCTTACTGGTCAACCGACTTGTTGTATGCGCTTTCGCTTTTCGTATGCCAGACGCGGAGGGAACTAAGCACGCATGCAAAACGCCTGGTTGCGGCTCAGGTCATATCGATTTCGGCGTTTTTGCTGTTTCCGCTCCGATTTACATTCGCGCGCCCACATGTCGCCGGACTCTTTGGTTGGATGTTTGACGCGCTTAGCAGTTTCGATAAGCCATTCAACCAGGCACCCTCGCTGCATTTAAGTCTGACCGCGATTCTCTGGGCCAAATATTCCCAGCATCTGCGCGGCAGGATGCGATGGCTGATGCGGGTCTGGATGATCTTGGTTGGTTTGTCAACTCTTACCACGTACCAGCATCATTTCATCGACGTTCCAACTGGAATCTGGGTCGGCCTCTTCTGCATCGTCCTGTTTCCAGATAATCCACCGGCTACGCGACGCTAGGTGCGCCAAGATCCACAGAGGATGAGACTCGGTGCAGCTTATTTGGCGTGTGGCGTGTTGCTTATTGGGTTGGCTTATCGAAGCGGAGGAACCGCGTGGTGGTTGCTTTGGCCTGCTGGAGCGCTATCAATCGTCGCTTGGGTCTATTTTAGTGGCCGCCCGGAGCTATTTCAGAAATCAAATGGCATCATGCCATTACCGATGGTGGGTCTCGCTGGCACCCTACCTGGCCGGAGCTTGGCTGAACTCTCGATTGTGGACTTGGAGAGGAACGCAGGCAGATGAGATCACTGAAGGAATCTGGCTCGGACGAGTACCACGAAGGAATGAACGGAACGAACAAGACATCGCATCAATGGTGGACCTGACGGCCGAATTGCCTGTCGATACAACCGGTATTGTGTTTCGTAGTGTTCCTATGCTTGACTTGGTAGCACCCTCGGTCGAGGAACTCGAGGCAGCCGTCGAGGCGATCGACGAACTAAGCTCAAACCGACCGACTCTGATTTGTTGCGCTCTGGGATATTCACGAAGCGCCGCTGCGCTCGCTGCCTGGCTAAGCGCAAGTGGAAGATCGTCGTCTTTAACTGATGCTATAGAGCTGATCAGAGCGCACCGCCCACGGATTACTTTGGGTTCAGCGCAGCGTGCGCGGCTCAATGAGTGGTGCCAAGCGAGAGGTGGCGAATGAACGCTCAGCTGGATTCGAGCATGACGGCGAGCTTCCTTGAATCGGGTCAGACGTTGGCTAGTGCCGGCAACGTCGCGGCGGTAGTAGCCGGAGTCGCAGGTGCGACTGTCCATCTGGCAGTCGTCCGGCTATTGTTCGCTGCCTCAATGTTGTGCTGGCTCGTCGAGTGTTGGTTTGCCGTCCGCGTCAGGATTGATGCATTGTTGTTTCGTCAACTGGCCGGAGAATCTGAAGGCGATTGGCGACGCTTGGATGAGTTGCTGATCAACTGGGGATTTGCTCGTTCGTCTAAAGATAGTGGCGTTAGTGACCGAGGTCGTGGCGCTGTGGCGCTTTGGCGAAATCAAGCCGTAACACTGGCGATTCAGCTGGCCACTCTGCTCGGCGCTATTGTTTGTGAGGTCACGGGAACCTAATGTTCGAACCAGTTGTCACCAGTCTAACCATTGGCGGAGCCCGATTCCTGACCGGGATGGACGCCCGATGGGTTGGTTGTATGCATGACAACGTACAGCGGATTTACTTTGCCAATCACACCAGTCATATGGATTTCGTTCTGGTGTGTTCGGCTCTTCCAGGCGCAGTATCCGGGAAAAAACTCGACCGGTTGCGGCTAGTGATTACTGGAATCGAGGTATCGTGCGCCAGTACTTTATTCACCGCGCGTTTCGGGCGGTAGTCATAGACCGGAAGTACTCGGAAAAGTTCGTGAATCCGATTGAGCCCATGCTTGAGGCGCTCGACTCGGGGCGAGTCGCTGATTCTTTTTCCTGAGGGCACACGGGGAACCGGCGAGGAATTGCAGCCATTCAAGTGCGGGATCTTTCATTTGGCGAAGGCGCGGCCTCAAGTCGAGTCTCGTCCCGGTTTGGATCGACAATTCTTATCGTGTCATGCCCAAAGGGAACACCCGTACCGATACCGCTACTCTGCTCGGCAGCATTTGGAGAACCGATGCGGATGGCCACCGACGAGCCGAAGGAGATCTTCTTAGCGAGATTGCGACAAGCACTGCTCGACCTTTCAAACCAATGAGCTTACAGACAGAGCAGTATTTAAGCGTATTCGTATCTGTGGCAGGCGTCCTTCTGTTGGCAAGTCTTATCGCCTTTATCCTGGGACTGCGAGTTCGCGATGGAGATGCCAATCCCGATGATTGATAATCTAACTGCGCGTATAAAAGCCTGGTGGGTCATATGTAATCGTGGCGGGTGGTGCGCTATTAGCCGGTGAACGTGTGTTTATAGTGCTGTTCTCGATGTTGTCCCTTGCTGCTCTGCGTGAGTTCATCACATTGACCCCTACTCGCCGAGGCGGATTACGGCGCGCTGTTCTTGAGTTTCTTTGTTGCGCTCCCCGATACAATACGGCTTGATCTGGGCGGGCTGCTACGGTTTATTCGTTACCCTTATACCTGTTTATGCTTTCTTGATTCTACCGATCGCTTCATTGCTGTTCGCAGACACTCCGAAATTTTCTCGCGCGAACATCGGAAACGCAATGGGGTTTGATGATCTGCGTATTTTGCATCTCGCATGTTCCGGCGCTGCTTACTCTGAAAATCCCCGGCTACTCGGACCGCGCTGCGCTCTTAGTGGTTTTCTTACTAGTCGTTGGCCAATCGAGCGATGTGCTCCAATACGTTTTCGGAATGCTCTTCGGACGCCACAAGATTGCGCCAGTGATATCGCCGTCGAAGACCGTTGAAGGATTCGTTGGTGGTGTGCTAGCCGCTACTGTTACTTGGCACTAGTCTTTGGCGACTTACTCCGTTTAATCCGGTGGCAGGCGGCGGGTATGGCACTTACCATTACGTTGATGGGATTTCTTGGAGGGCTGGTGATGTCCGCGATCAAGCGTGACCGAGGAATCAAAGACTGGGGTCATCTGATCAAGGGCCACGGCGGAATGCTGGATCGATTGGATTCGGTGGCCTTCTCGGCGCCCATCTTTTTTCATCTGACTCGGTACTTCTTCACTTCATAGTCACAAGCCTGGGCTTCCGTCAGTGATGCCCGTAATTCAGCTCCCCGGCCTCAATCCGAACCGGCAACCGATTCTGCTTCGGCGGCAGCGGGCACGTCGCATAAGGCGTAAACGCACAAGGAGGGTTCTGGGCCTGGTTGAAGTCCATCACCACCTCGCCGTTCTTCGGGAGATCGGTGTAGAGGAATCGTCCGGCCGGATAGGTCTCTTTCCCGCTAGTGAGATCGCGAAAGATAAAGAAGAGATGGTCGTCTTCTACTACCGGGTCCAGGCGCTGCGACTCGCCATCGAGTGTGAAGAACGTATCCCGGGCTCGTATCTTGCTCGGTCTCGCCCAAAATATTCGGAATGGTGATCATTTTCGGCGGCTGATAGGGCACGAACTTCGCCGTAACCCGATAGCTTTCCTTCACCGCAAACCAATGCAGTCCGGTGAACTCTTTGCGCGGGTCGCTCTCGGTGTCCTTCAATCGAATCCCCTCCCGTTCGCCGCGATGAATAACGTACATCGTGAAGGTGTCGAACTGGATCCGGTCCGGCTTGCCGTCGGCATCGGACTTCAGAGTTACTGCGTCCCCTGGAGGCTGTCCATTCAATCGGACCGCTACACCCGGCGCGGCGCGAAAGGTCGTCTTCCCCTTTGAAGTTCGAATGTGCCAAACTCAGCCGGACCACGCGGCAGTGCAATATCGCTCGCAACGTTCGAGCCTGCCCGGTTGATGCCTTGCTTGAGCCAGAATAATCCTGACACCGTCAGCCAGCCGTCATCTGCCTTTAGCTCGGCTTCTTGCTGCGCGCGCCACCGTTCGATAGTCGCGCGGTACGACGATTCGCCCGCAAAACTCGCTGCACAATACGCGACCACTAGAGCCGGCGCCATCAGTCTCAGCAGACTCATGGATTTGATTGTAACGTGGTAATTTGGACGAAAAACAGAAAGACGCCGCCAGGCGCGATCGCATCATCCGACGCGCCGCCCGGGAGCTCCAGAACGGCTTCTATGTCAATCTGGGCATCGGCCTGCCGACGCTGGTAGCGAATCACGTTCCTCCGGGGATCGAGGTCGTTTTGCAATCGGAGAACGGTATGCTCGGCGCCGGACCATATCCGATCGCGGGCACCGAGGACCCGGACCTGATCAACGCCGGCAAAGAAACTGTTACGGAATTACCCGGTACATCCTATTGCTCCAGCGCCGACTCGTTCGCCATGATTCGCGGCGGCCACATGGACCTCAGCATCCTGGGCGCCATGGAGGTGGATGAAACCGGAAGCCTCGCCAACTGGATGATCCCGGGAAAAATGGTGAAAGGCATGGGCGGCGCGATGGACCTGGTGGCCGGAGCGCGACGGGTGATCGTCGCCATGGAACACACCACCAAACAAGGCGCTCCGAAGATTCTGAAGAGATGCACCCTGCCGATCACCGGCCTGGGCGTGGTGGACCTTATCATCACCGATATGGCGGTTATACGCGTCACCTCGAAAGGCCTGGTGCTCGAAGAGATAGCGCCCGGCGTCAACATTGAAGAAGTGCAAAAGGCCACCGAGCCCACCCTAATCGTCACCGACCCGAAACGCATGCATGAATAAAGTAATCGAAACAGCAGATGTAGCCGTAGCCGACATTCCCGACGGCGCCACCGTGATGATTGGAGGCTTCGGTCTTTGCGGGATTCCGGAGAACTTGATCTCAGCATTGGTCGCGAAAAGGCGTAAAGGGTTTGCATACCATCAGCAACAACATGGGGGTCGACGGCTTCGGCATGGGCCTGATGCTGGAAGCCGGAATGATTGCGTCGCATATCGGCAGTTACGTTGGCGAGAATAAGCTGCTCGAAACCCGAGTAATCGCCGGACAGCTCGATCTGACCTGGTACCGCAAGGGACCCTGGCGGAGCGCATTCGCGCGGGCGGTGCCGGCATTCCCGGCTTTTATACCGCCACCGGCGTCGGAACTGTCGTGGCCGACGGCAAAGAACTGCGCGAGTTCAACGGGCGCATCGTACTTGCTCGAAACCGCCCTGGTGGCCGACTATGCGCTGATCAAAGCCTGGCGCGGCGACCGGCTGGGCAACCTGGTCTACCGGAAGACCGCCCGCAATTTCAATCCAATGATGGCGACCGCCGCTAGGATCACAATTGCCGAAGTTGAAGAGTTAGTGGAGCCAGGCGAGATAGATCCCGATCACGTCATTACTCCTGGAATTTACGTCACTCGCCTCATTCAAGGGGAGCACTACGAAAAACGGATCGAGCGCCGAACCGTCCGCAAAGCTTTCTGAGAAACAAACGAACTATCGAAGCGTCCAACCAACGGGCAGCAGCATCACGCCCTCTCCCATGCCCTGTCTACTCTTAATCGTGATTCTGCTGTTTCCGCGCGTCGCCTTGGCGCTGCTGTTTTTCTTCTCGACGTACCTGGATCGCCCCTATCACAATGCGCTCATTTTGCTCATTTTGGGTTTTATCGTCTTACCGTTGACAACGCTCGTTTATGCCTGGATGTACAACAGCGGCATCCCGGTCGTCGGAATCAACATACTGTATCTGCTGGTCGCGGCCATCCTGGACCTCGGCCTTATGGGAGGCGGTTACCGGTCCCATCGTGGGCGACTTAGCTAGGCTGCCATTCCGCTAGGATCGCTGTGGTAGACTGGGGGGTGTTTCATTCCCGGCCCTATAACTTCAAACTATTGATTCTAAAACAGATATTTGTTTTACCGTAGCGTTCCTTTAGTTTTCAACAACTTCCGTTAGAGAAGATCCTACAACCATTTCGAGCAGGAGGAAATTCCTATGACCAAGGCCCTATTGGCGGTCGGCTTATTGGCGGCGCCGGCTACATTCAGCGTCCAGCAACCATCGGCCCCGGCACGTTCTGAATCGGCTGATCCCAGGCTCAACCTTCTTTGGCAGTATTTCGCCGACCGCGACTGTCCTCTCCGAGATTCAGCCGCTGATTTTCTGGTCGCTGCCGACCAAAATGACCTGGATTGGCGGTTGCTGCCCAGTATTTCGATGATCGAATCCAGCGGGGGCAAGGACTACAAGAACAATAATGTCTTCGGATGGGACTCTTGCCGGGAGAGCTTTCCATCCGTGCAGGCGGGAATTCACTTTGTGGCGTCCAAGCTGGCTAAGTCCAAGCTATACAAGAATAAGAACTTAGACCAGAAGTTGTCCACTTATAACCCACAACCCGACTACCGGCCCCGTGTCAAGGCCGTGATGCGAGCCATGGGGCGCCCTGATCAATGGCGCGCTTCGATGAACTAAACGCGCTGGTTAGCCGAACCGATTCGGGGCGTCCGTTATCTGCATCAAGTGAACGCCAAAATACAATCCGCCAAAGACGATCACCGAGAGCAACACGATTAACGCCCATCGAATGATCCGTTCGGTGCCGGATGACGCCTTATGTTCGTCAAGTTTAATTTGCTCGTCGAGGCTCTCAAACATGGAATACCCCCTATGATGCCGTTCAAAAACTCACGAGCTAGGGTACATTATATGCCTGAAATGACGAAAAAACAGCCCCTTTGGTTAGCGAGGACTTACAGACCCATGCGTTCGAGCTTGCGGTAGAGCGTCTTGCGCTCGATACCCAGGATCTTCGCGGCGCGGCTTTTGTTCCCGCCGGTGGCGGCAAGCACGCGGCGGATCTGGTCGGCTTCGGTATCGGCCAGGGTATCGCTGGCGGTATCGCGAGGCTCGGTCAGCTCGATGGCTTCGCGAACCGCCGCGTCGTCGATGCGGCCCTGCGGCGCGAGAATGGTCAGCCGCTCCATCATGTGCTGCAACTGGCGCACGTTGCCGGGCCAGCTGTAGTTTTCCAGCACGCGCAGCCCGGATTCGGTCAGCCTGGCCTGCTGGCTGTAGCGCTCGTTGTATTTCTTCAGGAAGTAATGCGCCAGCAGAGGAACATCGCCGCGGCGCTCCACCAGCGGCGGAAGAATGACGCGCACGACGTTCAGCCGATACCACAGGTCCTCGCGAAATTTGCCGTCCTCCACCATCTTCTGCAGATCGCGATTGGTGGCCGCGACCACGCGCACATCCACTTTCTTGCCGCGCGGCGAGCCCAGCGGCCGGATCTCTTTTTCCTGCAGAAATCGCAGCAGGTTGAGCTGGAAGCCGAGCTCCAGATCGCCGATTTCATCCAGGAAAACAGTGCCGTTGTTGGCGGCTTCGAACACGCCCATGCGATCGCGATCGGCGCCGGTGTAGGCGCCCTTGAGCGCGCCGAACAGTTCGCTCTCGATCAACGACGGCGCGATGGATCCGCAATCCACCGGCACGAACGGCTGTTGCGCGCGCGAGCTGTTGTTGTGGATCATGCGCGCGATCATTTCCTTGCCGGTGCCGGTTTCGCCTTCGATCAGCACCGTGGCATTGGTCGGCGCGACCAGCGAGATGGTTTTATAGATCTCGATCATCCTGGCCGAACTGCCGATCATTTCGCTCTCCGGCAGATCGTCGATCTCGGATTCCTTTTCGTCGTCGTGCTCGGCCGACGGAGGCTTCGGCGCGCTTCACCGTATCCAGCATGCGGTCCAGCTCGAACGGCTTGGCGATGTAGTCGAACGCGCCGCCCTGCGTGGCTTTCATCACCGTTTCCATGGTGCCGCGCGCGGTCATCAGAATCACGGCGCATTTGCGGATTCTTCTTGCGCGCGGTTTCCAGCACGTCCAGCCCGGTGCGCTCGTCGACATAGATGTCCGAGATGACGATGGGATAGGCGTCGTTGCGCAAGCGCTCCAGGGCTTCCCGCGTGGAAGACACCGCATCCACGCGTATAGCCTTCCAATTCCAGGAAAGTCGTGATGGTATTTCGAACGGAATTATCGTCTTCGACTACCAGAAGTCGCTGCACTAGCGGCGTTACCTATTTGACTAGACTGACACAGCCGGAGGTTCGCGACGCACGCGAGTGGGCTGGGAACACGACCGTGAAGCAGGAGCCTTTGCCGGCTGGCTGGTCACTTCCATCTTGCCGCCGTGATGCTGGACGATCTGCTCGACGATGGAAAGGCCGATGCCGGTGCCCGCTTCGCCGGATGCTTCGGCGCGCTTGGTGCGGTAAAATTTCTGGAAGATCTGGCGCAGCTCCTTGGCGTCCATGCCGATGCCCTGATCCTGCACCGAAAGCCGCAACTGATCGCCCTGCGGGTCGGCACGCGACGGTGATCTGGGTATCCGGCGGTGGAGTATTTCACGGCGTTGGTGAGCAGATTGTAGACGGCGTATTCCATCAGCTCGCGATCGCCTTCAAGTTCCCGTCCAGCGCATCGGTGACGATGCGAATGTTCTTGCGCTCCGCGAGCGGCCGCGCGCGCTGGACGCAGGTCTCCACGATTTCGCGCGCCGGGAACGGCTCGCGCTTCAGCTCCATCTGGCCGTCCGATAGCCGCTCCACATCCAGGAAGGTTTGGATCATGCGCGCCAGGCGCTTGGATTCCTGGTTGATCATGTCGGCGATCTGCTTGCGCTTCTCCTCGCTCAGGTTGTAGCGGCCCATCAGTTCGCTGGATCCCTGAATGGCGGTGAGCGGCGTGCGCATCTCGTGCGTGACGAAATGGATGGCCTGCTGGTAGCGCTGGCGCTCGGTTTCGGACTTGTCGCAGCTGCGCGCCGGACCACGAAATGCTGATAGCTGGCGGCGGCGACGCAGGTCAGCCAGGCGGAGGCCAGAGGCGCGAAGAAGGGAAACACGATGCCTTGCCGGAACAGGAGGAAAGGCGATGCAGGGACGGCGATCAATAGAGCGCCGGCCGCGAGATAGGCCGGCCAGCCGGAGAGGAACGCAAAGATCAGGCCGGCCAGAACGCCCGTAAGCAGACAGAAACCCAGCACCGAGGAATCGAAGCATCCGTCAGGAACTGGCCGCGTTCCAGAGTTTCGAAGAGGCTGCGCGTGCACTTCGACGCCGGGAATCCTGCCCTGGCCGAAGGGCGTCGCAACGCGATCATAAGAGGCGGAGATCGACGTGACGCCGATGAACACAACCTGCCCGCGGAATCGCTCCGCGAGCTCGGGTTTCTCGACCAGATCCTTGAGCGAGATTTGCGGGATCGGGTCCACGGTGTAGAGAACGCGCAGCGGCCGGTTCCCGTCGCTCGTTCTTCCGGCCGGAATCACCTCGTCTCCGATCTGCAGATCCTGCGGCGATTCGAGAATCCGCCGGCCGCGAGCCAGCCGAAAAGCTTCCAGAGCCAGCGACCAGTGACGCGCGGTAGCGGTTCGTTCTTCGAGCGGGATCTGACGCGTGACGCCGTCGCGCGAATTTTCGTCGGCACGATCGTGCCCCAGGCTGGCGGCTGCGCCGAAGGAAACCGGCAGTGGGATCTTCCCAGCGGCCGTTCGACAGATGCGCCACCAGCACCAGATTCTTGGTCGCCTTGCATGGCGCTCAGCTAAACGTTCGTCCTCGGCAGCGTCTTCTTGGTCGGCCAGCACCATATCGACTGCCACTGCCTGTGGTCGGCGACGGGAGCCAGCAGTTCGAGCGCCTGGGCCAGCATGCGTGCGATAGCCCGCTACTCCGCCCATGGCGCCAAAAGTGGCGTCGTCGATCGCGAGGATCATGCAGTGCGGCTGGGCGGGCGCCGGCGGATGCAGGCGGAACATCCAGTCGTAGGCGTAGTCGTCGATCTGCGTCGCGAGCGACGTCCGTCCGAGGTGACGGCGAGCGCCAGAGCGACGGCCAGAATGGCGATGTAGCCGAGAGTCTGCTTACTTGGCGACGGCTTTTTCAATCTCGTCCGGCTCCTTCGGCAAGCGCCGCGCTCAAAACCTTCGCGCCGTTTTCGGTCACCAGCACGACGTCCTCGATCCGGACGCCGATGCTCTCCTCGGGAATGTAAATGCCCGGCTCGATGGTGACCACCATGCCGGCTTCGAGCGGCCCGTCCGACGGCGGATCATGCACCTGCAATCCCACCTGATGCCCGATCCCGTGTATAAAGTACTTGCCGAGCGGCTCGCCGTGCAGGTCCTTGCCATGGGCGTTCATATAGTCTCTGCGCGATTTTTGTGAGCGCTGTCCCCCGGCCCGGCCATCCGCACGCCGGGCTTTACCGCGGCGATGGCTGCCTTCTGCGCGCCCAGCACGATCTGATAGATCTCGCGCTGGCGTGCGCTGAACTTACCCCCCACCGGAACCGTGCGAGTGATGTCGCTGGCGTAGTCGGCACACTCAGCGGCCGCATCCATCACCACCACTTCTCCGCGATCCATGCGGCGCTGGTTGGCCGAGTAATGCAGGATGGTGCTGTTCGATCCCCGAGCCGACAATGGGGGAATACGCCACGCCTTCGCATCCACTTTCGATGTAGGTACTCCAGAGGACTGCGGCAACTTGATACTCGTACAACCCGGGCGCCATCCGCTTCCACGCCGCGCGATGCGCTTCCACGCTCACGTCGGTGGCGTGCTGGATGGCCGCAAGCTCGGCGGGCGACTTCTTTACTCTCAGTTTGGTAACGAGCGGAACGGCGTCGGTAAGCTCTCGAAAAGGATAAAGCGCCTTTAGTTTCTCAGTGTCGGGTTGGTTCATCGGAGCGTACAGCTTGTCCTGTTCGCTCAGCGCCTGAGTCAGCTCGTACTCGAACTTTTCGATCGGCCGGACCTCTTCAAAGCCTGTCAGGGTGTGGACGTCCGCATCTTCGGCCGATGAACGCCGGCCCTGAAAATGTTCGACCCGTTCGTTGTGATGCGGCAAAAATAGCAGTTCTCGAGTTGGTGTCAGCAACAGCCGCGCTCCCGGCTGGCTCCAG
Organism: Bryobacterales bacterium; assembly: GCA_963769205.1. Classification (GTDB taxonomy): domain Bacteria; phylum Acidobacteriota; class Terriglobia; order Bryobacterales; family Bryobacteraceae; genus Palsa-89. Next base: position 48,316 of record CAVYKR010000016.1, read on the forward strand.
CCCGTGAGGTAGTAGAAATTGGGATCTTCTTCAGCCCGGAACACCTCATCCCGGCCTTCCACATGGCTGAACAACACTACTACGCCATCGAGCGAGCTGCGCAAGTTGGCCCGCCTGCTCTTGAATTCATCGAGAGGCATTTTGGCCAGGACCGGAAGCCCCCAGGGAGCGATCAGCAGGGCCGCCGCAAGCAGTCTTCGAACCATGTCCAAAGTATAGTAGTTCCGGCTTTCTCGTTTCTAGTTTCGGGCTTCGGGTTAGCTAGCGGAGGTCAGCTGTTAGCGACTTGTCGGATACCGCATAGCTCAGCCCCATGGCCGCCCACGCCGTGGCAGCGGACGAGATCCATTGGTCATGATCGTATTGAAAGCCACTCTGGAAATAGGGCTGGAATTTCGGAGCCCGGCTGCGGACATACCAGGAGCCATCCTCCCGTTGAGTGCTGAGCAGAAACGCAACGCCGCTGCGATAAGCCGAATCAGTCGCCGGGATTCCCAACTCGTGCATGGTGTACAGGACTTGCCCGGTGGCATATGCATCGCTCCCGAGGGCCGGCGTCTGCGCCCATCCTCCGTCGGGATGTTGAAGCGCCACGAGTTTCTTGAGGGGCTCCTCCAAGGTGCGGCGGTCGGAATGCGCCCAACTGAGTCCCAGCAATTGCATGCTGCGATCCTCGGTGGTGCGCGGGCTCGCCGACTTGAGCCAGGCCCCGGCGCGCGCAATTCGCTGGTCGAACTCGGTCTTCCGTCCCGCGATCGGAAATGCCGACAAGCACCGCAGCGCAATCGCCGTGCGCGAGAAATCACCATCCTCCATTGGTGGCCGCGCTATCCCGGGAACATGCCAGTTGCCGCCGCGGCGCTGCTCGCCGGCGATGTTGTGGATCAAGGCATCGAGGGTGCGGTCCGGAGCGGCGTGCTCGGCCGACGATTGCAGGACCGAATACATGATCAGATCTACGCCACCAGGTGTGTCCATGCGTTGGAGCAAAATTTGATCAGCAGAGGCGAACTGCAGTTTGACGGTCTTCAACTGCTCCGCGGCTGCCGCTTCGTCTATCCGGACGCCGTTCGCTCTGGCTACGCTCACCGCTACGCCAGTGAGGTTCTGCGCGTGACAAGCCACGCAGCCACCTTCGCGGAAGAAGGATCCGCTGGTTCGCTGCAGAAGGGCGAGACTCTTCTCAACGGCCCCCTTCGCATTCTCGGGTTTGCGGTCAGCGGATGGCTGAATAACCGCAGGCGGAAGTGAAGTTCTTTCGACTCCCAAAAGTTTTACTACTTCTGCGTCGCCGAATTTCTGCGCCCAATCGCGCGAGCTCTCTCCGGCCTTCGATCGAATGCCGGGATCAGCGCCCCTGTCGAGCAACATGCGGATGACACTTGGATCCGCGCGATCCGATGCAACCGCAAGCATAAGGGGCGTCATTCCCCGCACGTCTTGTACATTCAGTTTCGCGCCTGCGTCGAGCAGCAGTTTCACGGCGTCCGCGGACCCGAAGCTGGCAGCCAGCAGTAGCGGAGTATAAGTTCCCAATGCTATTTGGCCGTTTTTCACATGCAGGCCCTCGCTTGTGCCCGTGGCATTGACGTCGGCCCCCTTCGCCAAGAGCAATTTGATTACTTCTACGTTTCCGTGTGAGGCTGCGTTCATCAACGGAGTCTGTCCGCCGGTGGCTCCTTCATAGAACATGCCCGCTACATTTACGTCCGCTCCTTTTTGCAGCAAGAGGCGGATGGTCGCTGTGTCATTCGCCTCGGTTGCAGCAACGAGCGCCGTGCTGCCGCCGCCGTCCCTGGCTGCGATATCGGCGCCCTTCTCGAGCAGATATTTCACGACTTCGGAGCCGCCATCGTACGCCGCCGCCACGATCAGCGGAGTCCGGCCCTGCTTGGAACGAGCGTTCACGTCCGCTCCTTTTAGTACCAATAAACGAACTTTGGCGAGATCGTGGGCCGACCACAGCAGCGCGGTAGCGTCAAACGCGTTCTTGGCATTGACATCCGCACCGGCCGATAGCAGCACCTTCATCGCGTCCAGGCTGCCGTATGCCGCCGCATACATCAGCGTTGTTGATCCACGCGGATCTTTGGTATTGACTTCGGCGGTTTTCAGCAGTCCCCGCAAGGTCTGCATGTCATTGTTACGAATCGCTTGATAATAGTGATCGCTTGCGTCTTGTGCCGCGGCTGTCAATGCACCCAGGGCGAACAACAACACTCCCCCGCTCCATACTCTAGGCATTTAGATCTCCTTCTGTGTTTACTATCTTCTGCTCATAAACGCGTGATCGCAAGCACTTTCAAGATCGGTGGAACCAACGCTCTGGCATTAGTACTGGAAGTACCTTCCGATGTAAAGGCTTTGACGGATGTTGACGATAGAAGCCCAGGGCACTATCCATGCAGCCAAAGAGCACGTCCTCGGTTGGCTACGCCGAACTGAGAGCTTTCCTTGCCAAAAGGCGGGAGAGCGTTGAGCAAAGGCGCGAGGCCCGCTATCGGACTAACGACGCCGTCAGAGTGGAGATTCTGCAAGCAGGATTTCCGCTCGTGGCAGCATCGATCGTCGATATTTCGAGGTCTGGCCTGTGTCTGCTGTCAGAATCGACTATCGGCAAAGGCGCTCAAGTAAAGGTCACGCTGGAAAAGCAGGTCGTGATATTCGGGGAAGTTCAGTATTGCCGGCCGGCGCGTGGGGGCTTTCAATCCGGAATCGTGATTCAAGACGTCTTTTATCCGCAGAGCCAGATTGGCAAGCCAAAGGAAAAGGAAGGTAGCCGAATACGCCGCCGAGGCTCCTCTTGAGGCTCTTACCTTAGGCCTGGTACAGAGAATCGCAATAGGCTAAACAATTCCAAGAACCTGACGATAGAGTTACTTAGGCATCGCGCTGCACAGGCTATCGGCAGCGAACCAACTGCCGCGGTCGCACGTGAAAAAGGACGAAAGAAAATTGGCAGCTCCACTGAACAAGGCACGCCCATCGCCGGAAAAACAGACATTGGCTCTGCCGCCACCTCGGACCGGACGCACAGGTAGCGACGCTACTGCCGCCGCAAATCGGCGCGCGCTGTTCCTGGAAAAGAGACGCGAGGCCCGTTACCCCACCAATGATCCCGCAGAAGTGGAGGTCGTGAACGGGGGCACTGGGCGCTCCCCGGCTACCGTCCTGGATGTTTCCAAGTCGGGACTTCGCCTTAAACTCGAGTCCAGCATCAACAAGGGCGCGGAAGTCAGGGTCACCCTCCAGCGAAATATCGTCATCTTCGGACAGATTCGCTATTGCCGGCCTCTGGACGGAGCTTTCGATGCCGGTGTTCTGATTCAGGACATGTCCCAACAGTCTGAACCTTCCAGCCCTCACATCGAAGACGATCTGCTCTCACTCTATGTAATCGGCAAGGGGCTGACTGTGCCGGAAGTAATCAAACTAAAAGAGCACCTGGTCAACTGCGAATCTTGCCGGGTCCGTTTGGGCGAAAAAGACGCGCTACTGAATCCAGTCCGCAAACGCAAAATCCTTCGTCCGCCTGCCGACCCGGCCGACGACTAATTCGCCACCCGCCACGGAGATTTATCCTTCCAGCTTTTCAGTGCATTCGTCGCCCACTGTAGTGATTCTTGGGTATGACAAGTCGTGCACGGGTTCGGTACTTTCAATGTTTCAGTCACGCTGGGCGCGATGAATTTGAATGTGTGGCTTCGAACCATCACATCCGCTATCGTCTGCTCGATCTGGGGCATATGGCAAGCCACGCATTCGCCCCCGCTGCTGCCTGCCTTATGATGCGTGTGCTCTTCGATGCTGGCAATGCCGTGCGGGCCATTGGGTGAATTCGGGCCGTGACATTCCAGGCACATCACGGAGGCGGGTTTTAACAAGTCTGCGTTGTTGGCTGTGCCGTGAACATCATGACAACTGAAGCAGGTCACTCCGCGCGTGTACATCACGCTGGCTGCAAAATCGTTGCCTTGCATCCGGTTCTTGTGCGCGGTCCCATCAGCGAAGTGGGTGAAGGTGGTCTCGCCCAGCTTATGATCCTCCAGCTTCCAATAATCCTCCAGCTTCAGGCCGGCCCGATAGCCGACTGGCCAATCATAATATTGGCCGGCAATCGGATTCTTTAAAGGCTGGCCTTGCGAGTGGCACTGGATACAAATGTCGTTCGCTTGCAGAGAATCGAGGCGCGTCGGATTGACGATATTGGATCGGCCCGGCTGCCGGACGTGATCGCCGCCCGGACCGTGGCACTTTTCGCAGCCGACGTTCCATTCCGTGACTGCCTTGGTTTCAACATTGTAGTTGACCGAATGACAGCCATCGCATAGCGGGCCGGTGGGCCGCTTCATATTATCCGCTGGATAGAACTGCGTCCACCAATCCGTGCCGTTCTGAGCAAAGTACGGCCGCCAAATCTTGTGCGTGATGTCCCACTGCGCAGGAAGTGGATAATAGTCGTTCCCAACGCGTTTGAAGTAGCGCTGCTTCCATTTGCTTCCGTAAACGAAAGCGATGTCATCCTTGGTGAAGGTGACCAGCGGATTGGGTTGCGTCAGGTCCGGCGTGATAGCGTCGGGATAATCCTTCGGGTCTCGAACCACGTTGGCCATACGCGTCTTCTTCCAACGGGCGTAAATCTCGCCATGGCATTGTTGGCACACTGCGGAGCCGACATAGCGGGCGGGCGATGCCGGCTGCGCGCTGAGCATCAGGGGCCATGCTAAACTCGCGATTAGAAGGGCTTTCACTGACATAAGCATTTTGATTATACGGGACAGTCCGCGCGCAAAGCGTTATACCCAGGCCAGCAGCCGGGCCAGAACTGTCACGCAAGCTCCTCTCTGCGATGTGTTACTGTGAATTGTTCGGCGCATCCCCTAAGATATCCTCTCGGAAATGACGAAGAATGGGTGTACGTAGCCCATAATTGAGTTGAGTGAGCTACCGAAGAGTCTCTAATCCATGAACGTCCGCTCGTTGTTTAGCCTGTTCTCTTCGGATCTCGCGATCGATCTCGGTACTGCCAACACGCTGGTCTACGCCAAGGGCAAGGGCATCGTCGTCAACGAGCCTTCCATCGTCGCCATCAACAAAACCAACGGCGAGGTGGAGGCGGTCGGCAAAGAAGCCAAAGAGATGCTCGGCCGCACGCCGGGCAACATCGTCGCCATCCGGCCCATGAAGGACGGCGTCATCGCCGACTTCAAAGTCACCGAGCGGATGCTGAATTACTTCATTCTGAAGGCGCACGGGCGCAAGATGCTGGTCCATCCGCGCATCGTGATCGGCGTGCCCAGCGAGATCACGCAGGTGGAAAAGCGCGCGGTCATCGATTCGGCCTATCGCGCCAAGGCCAGCGAAGTGCACCTGGTGGAACAGGCCATGGTGGCCGCCATCGGCGCCGGCCTGCCGGTTACCGAGCCGTCCGGCAACATGGTGGTCGATATCGGCGGCGGCACCACCGACGTGGCCGTGATCTCGCTTGTCCGGTATCGTCTATTCGCGCTCCGTGCGCGTGGCCGGCAATCAGATGGACGACGCCATCATGCAGTACCTGAAGCGCAAGTACAACCTGCTGATCGGCGAGCGCACCGGCGAGGCCATCAAAATTCAGATCGGATCGGCCTATCCTCTGGACAAGCCTCTGACGATGGAAATAAAGGGCCGCAACTTGATCGAAGGCGTGCCCAAGACGCAGACCATCGACGACAGCGAGATCCGGGAGGCGCTGTCGGAGTGCGTCGCCACCATCATGAACGCCATCCGCGTGGCGCTGGAGCGGACGCCGCCGGAACTGAGCGCCGACATCAGCGACCGCGGAATCGTTTTGACTGGAGGCGGTGCGTTGTTGAAGAATTTAGATAAGCGCATTCGTGAGGAGACGGGACTGCCGGTGTCCATCGCCGAGGATCCTCTGGCGAGCGTGGTGCTTGGGAACCGGCAAAATGCTGACTGATTTCAAGTTGCTCCGGCGAGTAGCCATCGAGTAGCGACGCTGAGCTGGAAGTTAAGGCCACGTAGCCGGACTATGAGCGTCCGATGTAAGTATGGACTTCTTCCTCAGCCGCTACCGCAATATCACGGTCCTGCTGATCGTGATCGTGGCGCAGTTGCTGCTGATCGCCTATCAGGTCAAGACAACCACGACGTCCCGCTGATGCGCGTCTGGGCGGTCACCGCCGTCACGCCGGTGGAGCAGGCGCTGGAAGTCGTCCGCACGCTACACCTGGGGCTTCGTCGAAGACTATTTCGTGCTGCTGGGCGTGCGAGAGCGAGAACGACAAGCTCAAGCACGAGAACGGCGAGCTGAAGCTGGAGAACCACTATCTGAAATCCGAGCTGTCGACGGCCGACCGCGCCCGGGCGCTCAGCGTGTTCCAGGCACAATCGCCATCCAAGACCGTGGCCGCGCGCGTCATCGGCAACGGCACCGGCGCCAACTCCAAGGTCGTTTTCGTCGATCGCGGATCGGCCAGCGGAGTGGAGAGCGGCATGGCCGTGGTGACGCCGGACGGCATCGTCGGCAAAGTAGTGGAGGCTTATCCGACCGCTTCGCTGGTCATGCTGATCACCGATCCCACCTTCGCCGCCGGTGTGGTCTCGCAGAAGAACCACGTGCGCGGCACGCTGAAAGGGCCAGGGCCACAGCGAGTGCCTGGTCGATTATGTTCAGAACGAGGAAAAGTGGACGCGGGCGAATGGTTCTTACACGTCCGGCGACGACCGCATTTTCCCCAAGGGCTTTCCGGTCGGCCAAGTGAGCGCGGTCCGCAACGGAAAGACGTTCAAGGAGATCTACATAAACCCCAGCGGCATGCAGGGCGGGCCGGAAGAAGTTTTGATTGTGCTGCAGGGCGTGCACCAGCAGATTCCGGATGGCGAGATCGCGTCGCCCGGCTACAAGATCTTGCAGCCGCCCGGCTGAGAATGTCGCCGGAAGCCGCCCCAAGCCAACCGGCCAGCCAACGGCCCTCGGTCACCGACGCCGATCGCCTGCGAGAGCAATACAAGCAGGCCGGCGAGCGCAGAATCACGTGTTTGGCGAGGGCATGCCGGGCTCAAAACCGCCGGATTTCACGAAAATGCCAGGCATTCGGGGCGCGTGCAGCCGCTGCCCAGTCTGACCCCGGCGCCTCCAAAACGCACCGCACCGCTCGTGGGGCAAGCACGCGCAACCGCCCAGCGATGCCGAGCGGCAGTTCCCAAGCCGACGGCCGCCAACGGCGGCTTCGACCGGCGACTCGGCGGCCGCCGCCGCCGAAGCCCAAACCCCGGCCCACCGCGCCCATCTTGGTGACGGATCCCACCGACGCCGATCCCGATGTCGCGACCTAATCCCCGCCGAACGCCAGCGGAGAAGCCCGCGGCGCAGCGCCAAACCGGCCACCTGCCCACGAGCGCCGCTCCCGCTCCGCAGCCCCAGACCGCCGTCCCTCCCAATCCATGACGGAGTACACGCGAGCAGCTGTTGACGATCCGGTTCGCAAAGGACGACCGGGCGTTTGCGAGTGGTCTGGCTGGTAGTCATTCCGCTGATCGCGGTTCTGTCCAGGTGTATGTCCCGCGTTTTGTCTGGTTTCTGTCGTATCTGGAACTGCCGCTGCTGATCACGGTTCATTTTGCGCTGAGCGCCGCGCGCCGATCGCTCGCGTTGTTTTACGGCATGTCCATCGGACTGGTGCAGGACTCCTTATCGCACCAGCCCATCGGCATGTTCGGCATCGTCAAAACGCTGGTGGGTTACTTCGCCGCCTCCGTCAGCATGCGTTTCGACGTCGAAAACCCATTCGTGACCTTCATCCTGAGCTTCTTTTTCTACTTCTTTCACCAGTTTTTTTATTGGGTCCTGGACGCGCGCCTTGCTCGGCGAGGCGCTGAGCTTCGATGTCCAGCAGACGCTCATATTTGGCCTCCTGAACGCGGCAGTGGCTCTGCCGCTTGTTTCGTATTTTGGATAAACTGAAGGTAGCGGGATAAATCCCCAGGTACTCTAAGTGAAGCTTCACGCCGATCGCGAAGAACACCGGCTGATCCGCTAACGGGCTGTTGCGCGACGACACCAAGTTCGCCTCTGGCAAGATCGCGTTCTTCCAGTACTTCATGGTGGGCGTCTTTCTGTTCCTGATCACCGGCTTCTGGGACCTGCAAGTGCGCAATCCCGAGGTCTACCAGGAACGCGCCATGCAGAACAGCATCAAGGCGATTCCGGTGCTGGCGCCGCGCGGCAAGATTCTGGATCGCGACGGCCGCGTGATCGTCGACAATCATTCTTCCTTCAGTCTGTTCCTTTCCCGCGAAAACCTGAAGATGGAGCATCTGAAGCCGATCGCCGAGGGCCTGAACATCGACTACGACAGCCTGGTGGCGCGCGTGAAGCCGTTTCAATCGCGCGGCGCGCCGCAGTATCAGCCCATCGCGATCAAGGAAGAGCTGACGCCCGCCGAGCTGGCATTTGTCGAATCGCACAAGGACGCCGACACATTCCCGGAGCTCGAAGTTATTCGCGTGCAGCATCGGCTGTACCCGCGCGACGGGCTGGCCGCGCACGTCAATCGGGTACGTCGGTGAAGTGAGCGAGGCCGAGCTGAATACGCCGGAGTTCGCGCGTTTCCATCAGGGCGACGTCATCGGCAAGGACGGCATTGAGCGCCAGTACAACGATCTTCTGATGGGCGTCGATGGCCAGCGCCGCGTTGAAGTGGACAGCTTCGGCAATGAGCGGCGCGTTCTGGCCGAGGACAAGGAGGCGATTCCGGGGAAGAGCCTTGCAACTGACCATCGATCTGGATCTGCAGGCGGTGGCCGAACTGACCATGGAGAATCGCCGGGGCGCGGTGGTGGCGCTGGATCCTCGCACCGGTGAGGTGCTGGCCATGGTGAGCCGGCCGGCCTTCGATCCCAATCTGTTCGCGGGCCGCATTCGAACCAAGGACTGGAAGGATCTCGATCGACAATCCGGATCATCCGCTGATGAATCGCGCGATTCAAGCGCAGCAGGCGCCCGGCTCGACATTCAAGCCGATCATGGCGCTGGCAGGTTTGGAGACCGGTGCGATCGATGAAAACTTTCACGTCAATTGTCCGGGTGGAGCTAACTTCTACGGACGTTTTTTCAAGTGTTGGGGCAGGCACGGAGGCAGTCGAGCTGCATCGCGGCCTGGTACAGTCCTGCGATACCTTCTTCTATAACGTTGGCAACCGGATGGGCATCGACGACATTGCTCATTACGCCGAGATGGTCGGATATGGGCATAAGACTGGAATCGATCTGCCGCACGAAGCAGAAGGAGTGGTTCCTTCCTCGCGCTGGAAGATCCGGAATTTCCGGGAGAAATGGTATCCGGGCGAGACTATTTCGGTAGCGATCGGCCAAGGCGCGACCACGGTTACTCCGCTGCAAATGGCGGCCGCCATCGGCGGCATATCCGTGGGCGGTGTATGGCACCAGCCGCACCTGGTAAGAGAGGGAGCGCGCTTAATTCCGGCGCGTCACGGTGAACTCAATCAGGAGAATATCAGGAAGGTCATCTCCGGAATGTACGGTGTAGTCAACGAGGGTGGCACCGGCGTACGCGCGCGCCTTCCCGGCATCAACGTGTGCGGCAAAACGGGAACAGCGCAGTTGGCTTCCAACGAAGTGCTCAAAGGCACCAAGATCGGCCAGACCATGAAGGACAATGCCTGGTTCGTCGGGTTTCGCGCCGATGGAAAATCCGGAAATTGCGGTGGCGACGCTGTTCGAGGGCGGCCAGCACGGCCAGCTTGCCGCGCCCATCGTTCGCGACGTAATGAAAGCTTATTTCGATAAGAAGGCGCGACTGGCTCAGCCGCCGCGCGAGCAGATCGCCAGCCTGCCGACAGCGTCTCCGAAGCAACTTTTGCGGCCTCCAACCGTCCGCCCCGCAGCGGCAGGAGCCAACCCATAATGTCGGCCTATCGTTCAGTTCGCGAGTTCGACTGGTTGATGTTGGTTCTGGCCTCGGCCATTTGCGGGCTGGGCGTGCTCCAGATTTTCAGCGCTACGCACGATACACATTATTCCGATGCCTGGTGGAAGCAGGTGATCTGGATCCTGGCGGGCTTCGTCGCCATGTGGATCACGACGCTGATCGATTATCATACGCTGCTCGGGCAGGTTCCCGTTCTCTACGGGTTGTCCGTGACAACTTTGATCGCGACCTATGTGCTGGGGATGAGCGCATTCGGATCGCGGCGTTGGATCGGCACTACCAGTTACCACTTACAGGTTTCCGAATTCGTTAAACTGGTGATGGTGTCTGTTAGTGGCCCGGTACATGACCGAGCTGAAGACAGAGCAGTTCGAACTAATCGATCTGGTTAAGCTAGGGGGCTTGGTGGCCGTGCCGACTGCGCTGGTGATGCTTCAACCTGATCTGGGTACTGCGTTAACGTACCTTCCGATCCTGATCGGGGGCATCTTTCTGGCCGGATTACGGTGGCAATATGCGGTGGCCATTGTGGTGGTGGTGGCGCTGGTGATGCCGGTAGCGTATTTTGTGGTGTTGAAGGATTACCAACGAGCTCGGCGTGATCAGCTTTCTCGATCCGAGTCAAGACCCGAAAGGCTCGGGCTATCAAGTGATTCAGTCCAAGATCGCGGTGGGAGCCGGCGCGCTTTGGGGAAGAGGCGTCACCAAGGGAACCCAGACTCAGGGACGGTTTTCTGCCGGTGCCGCATAAAGATTTCATCTTTTCGGCCTTCGCCGAAGAGCATGGTTTTGTCGGCGTGATAGTGGTATTGGGTTTGTATTTCCTGTTGCTCATGCAGATGGTCCAGAACGCTCAGACGGCTCCTGACCGGGCCGGGATGTATATCTGCATGGGCATCGCAACATTGCTGTTATTTCACGTGTTGGTGAACGTCGGAATGGTGGTGGGACGGATGCCCGTGACTGGGATTCCGCTGCCGCTGATGAGTTCCGGCGGATCGAATGTGCTGGCGATTTTTATGATGCTGGGGTTGGTAAATAATGTCCGGCTTCGGCGATTTGTTAATTGAAGCGGTCGAGACACGGCCGGTTTTCAAGAAGATTGAGGGGTAAGTCAGTTTCCAGGGACTGCCGCAGTTGCTTGAGTTGATCCGGGCGGTTCTGGTAAGTGCTTTGGCCGGTGTTTGAGAAAGAACAGCTCCGCCTTTCCAAAGCCCAAAGATTTTATCGTCGGTAAACCGGGACAACGGTCCTCTGGATCACCCGGCGCTTACCGGCCTTCGATACCCTCCGTTTCCTGAGGCCCCCGTCCTCGCTGAAGTGCGGGAGTCTACATGAGTAAAGAATTGGTGATTTCGGCGAATCGCCACGAAACTAAAGTGGCCATTCTCGAAGATGATCAGCTGGTAGAAGTGTTTTTCCAGCGGGCCAACGAATATTCCCTTGCAGGCAGTATACACAAGGGCCGGGTGACGCGAGTTCTGCCAGGCATGCAGTCGGCCTTCGTGGATCTGGGACTGGAACGCGACACGTTCCTCTACGTCTCCGATTTCTTCGAGGAGAACGAGGAGTTCGATCGCATACCGGTCACCCGCGAGGAATCCAACCTGGAGCCGCCCGCTTCTGAAGAGGCCTTCGCAACCGCTGAATCGAGAGGCCAGGAGTCAAGACTGGACGCCGTGGACGATGCCGGCGGCAGAGTGACTCCGGTCGCTGCTGCGGCGGCACCGCCCAGCGCACCACAGGAGCGATCTGAAGACGGCGAGGGCCGCGATCGGCGAGGTGGCCGCCGGCCACGCCGTCGAAGAAACCGCGGCCGTGGATTCCCGGAGTCCAAATACGCTTCTTCGGATTCCCGGTCTGCTTCCGAACCTAGGCGAGAGGCGTCGCGGGAGTCGCGTGAGCCTTCCGAAGCGCGCGATCAGCCACGAGAGTCGCGGGCGGCGGAAGCTGCTCCTACTGTGGAATCGAGCGATGCCGCGCCGGCCGGTCCAGCAGGTGGCAGGGACTTTGCGGTGCTGCCCGGAGAATCGCTCGCCAAATATACTCGCTCGAATATACAGCCCCTCGATGAGGCTGAAGAAGAAGAGATCCGAAGCTTGCAGGAGTCCGAGGGCCCGACCGAGGCGGCGCCGGAGCCGTCAGCAGCGAGTCCGGTAAGAGAGGAGGAGATACCCGAACAAACTCCAGTTGCAGCTCCTCTGGAACTCCAAGCTGCATCGTCCACCGATCTCGAAACAGATTTGGCGGCTTCGGCGGAGGCCGAGGAAGAAGCCGGGGACGACGCCGAAGATGATCTTGCATCAGAAATCCAAGCTGCGGCGGAGGCGGAGGCTGCTCTTGAGAGCGAAGCCCAGCCTTCGGAATCAGCCGAAACGGAACCAGGGGAGAGCGGTGGTGAGCAATCCGGAACCCCCGCTCCTCAGCTGACGGCGCAAGTGCGTGAGCAAGGCGGCCGCATCCCGCATCGGATGACGCGCCGCATGCGGCGGAAAATGCGCGGCGGTCCGCAAGGTGAGCGGGAACGCGGTGAAGCAGCACCGGCAGGGGTCTCCGAAAGCGCTCCCTCCAGGCAGGAACATTCCCGGTCGGAACATTCCCGCACGGAACATGCCCGCACGGAAAATCCGCGCACCGAACATACGCGCACGGTTAGCCGGCCCGAGAGGGGGCCCACGCCTTCCATCACCGAACTGCTCAAAGAGGGTCAGGAAATTATCGTCCAGATCGCTAAGGAGCCGTTAGGGCAAAAGGGCGCACGGATTACGTCGCACATTGCGCTGCCGGGCAGGTACGTGGTTTACATGCCCACTCTCGAGCATACCGGCGTCTCCCGCAAGATCGCCAGCGATGAAGAGCGCCACCGCCTGAAACGCATTCTGCAGATCCATCATGCCGGCATTCCGGGCGGCTTCATTGTGCGCACCGCCGGCGAAGGCAAGCGCGAAGACGAGATCGCCGCGGACATGAACTTCCTGGGCAACCTGTGGCTGGACATCCGGCAGAAGGCCGAGAAGAAACCCGCGCCGCTATTGTTGCATCACGATCTGGATATCGTGCAGCGAATTTTGCGCGATCAGGTTACCGATCAGTTCAAGGCCGTTTGGGTGGACAACGAAGAGTTGTATGAGAGCGTCCTGAGCTTCGTGCAGCGGTTTCAGCCGGGTCTGGTGAATCGCGTCAAATTATATACCCGCTCGGCTCCCATTTTCGACGCCTTCAACATCACGGCTGAGCTCGAAAAAGCGCTGCGGCCCAAGGTTTGGCTGAAATCGGGCGGTTACATTGTCATCAATCAAACCGAGGCGCTGGTGGCGATTGACGTCAACACCGGCAAGTATGTAGGCAGGTCGAATCGTCTGGAAGACACCATCGTCAAGACCAACACGGAAGCGGTGAAAGAAATTGTCCGCCAGATCCGCCTGCGCGACCTCGGCGGAATCATCGTGGTGGACTTCATCGACATGGACGAGCGCAAGAATCGCCAGAAGGTGATGCAGGCGCTCGAAGATGCGATGCGGGCCGATCGCGCTCCGTATAAAATTCTGCAGTTTAACGACTTCGGCCTGGTGGCCATCACTCGGAAACGGGTAAAGCAGAGCCTGGAGCGGGCGCTTTGCATGCCTTGTCCGCATTGCGAAGGCGCGGGTTACGTTAAGAGCGTACAGACGATCGTCAGCGAGATCCTGCAAGAAGCTCACAAAATCGCCACCGTTGTGGAGGGCAAGGATGTGATGCTGCGCGCGCATCCGGAGGTGGCGAAGTTCCTGAAGTCGAACACGAACAGGTATCTTGAGGAAATCGAAGAGGTGCTAAAACGGCCGGTGCTGGTGAAGGGCGACCCGCTGCTGCACCACGAAAAGTTTGATCTGATCTGAAGCGATCAACCTAACGACGTCTAAAGTGCAATGCTAAACTGAATTGGCGCGGGCATTCCGGTCCGCTCCGATCAGTTGAACCGACTCCGGAGAGATGGCCGAGTGGTTGAAGGCGCACGCTTGGAAAGCGTGTTTAGGGGAAACTCTAACGTGGGTTCGAATCCCACTCTCTCCGCCACCCCTCAGGGCGCCTTCTTTTGGCCGGCAGCCTTGGCGGGTGGTTGTTTCAGGCTGTTGTAAACGGCCTCGACGAACATAGCGGTTGTCCAGGGGCCTGAGTTGGCGCCGTAGCGGGTGTCATAATCGGCCGTCAGTCTCGCGGCTTGAATCTGTTGCAGGCTGGCGCCAGTCTTCATCATCGCTTGCACGCGATCCCGGACAATGACGACCATATCGCGATATTCCACCACCTCGTGTTCGTCACTCAAATAGCCGTGACCGGGGACGATGTAGGTGCCGCCCTGCTCTTCGTGCTCATAACCGGTGTGGTCCAAGATTTCGTTCAGCGCTTTGATCTCTCCCTGGACGCTTCCACCGTTTTTTAAGTCGATGAACGGGTATTGGGTGGTGTTGAAAATATCTCCCGCGGCGATGATGTCCGAGCGGCGGAAGTGAACTATGCTGTCGCCATCGGTGATGGCGTTGGGCTCATAAAACAGCTCTATCAACTCGCCATTGTGAAATTTTCTCCGGCGCTCCTCAAGATAAGTGTCGCCAGGAATCATGTCTGAAGCCGCTTTGGCTTCCTCCAGGCGAACGACCACGTTATTTTGCGCGATCAGGGTGGCATGGTGGGCTGGGTCCACAAAGTGACCGGTCGCCCCGCCGGGAGACTGCAAATCGAAGAAAGAGCCTGGAAGGCTGGGATCCGCGCCCGCGGCCGCCAGTTTCGCATTTCCTCCCACGTGTTCGGCGTGCATGCTGGTATTGGCGATGAACTGAATGGGCTTGGGGTTCAATCTGCGGATGGCGGCGATAACCTGGTCCGACAGTTTGCCCTCTCCGGTATCCACCACGAACGGTCCTTGATCGCCCGTCTGAACTACGATATTTCCACCGTCCCCCATGAGCATGTAGACATTTTCCCGGATAGGGAACACATGGATTTCGCCGTCATGCGGTTCGGGATTCACCGCGCGACTGGTTTCTGAAGGCTGGTTGGGCGCCGGTTGCAGCTTAGCCAATGCATCTGCTTCAGTCGCATTCTTGACTTTGGCGGCGAATCCGGGATACATCGACTCTGCGCCCGATAAGCTGGCAACGAAGGGCAGCTTGTACCTGTCGGAGTACTCTTTGGCAAATGGCTGTTTGCCCAACGGATAACTGGGCACAGCGTCCGGCGGCCGGCCCACAATTTCTTCGCCATCGTCGCAAGCGTACAGCCAGGCGTGGTGGTCTCTGGGCTGACGGACGTAGTCGTTACTACGAACTTCCGGCTCGGTTAGATATACGGGATCTGTGACTACGGTGGTATCGGTGAGATGGTCGCCATGCCGGACCATGTATTCCATAACGGTGGCCTGGTCGCTCTCCGGCGAACCGTTCCGGCGCAGCCAGCCCTGCTTCAGGTGGGTTGTATAGATCACCAACGCGTTTCCTACGTACCGGCCAGTTGAGAATCCCGCAAAGCTATGCGGAGCCCATGCCGGCGGATGAGGGCGGCCATCCATCCAGATCACGCGGTGTCCCTCGGTGGTCTGGGCCCATACATCTATGGCAATCAACTGCTGAGTGTGCGGATCCCGCTCCTCCCAGACTCGAAAATTTCCTACCGCGCGCATCTGATAGGGCATGACGTAGGCGTCGCACTGGTGATGGCGAAGGGTCAAGCGCGAGGGATCGTAGGACAATGCGAAAAGGCGGCCCGCCTCATTCAATGCGAAGCCACCGTAATCGGCTATTTCGGGTCCATTGCCTCGCTCCAGCGCGTCCTCATCCAACATGGGCGTCCAATATCCTTCGAGGTCGACATCCTGCCCTGGCGGCTGCCCACCAGGTGCGGGGCGGCCTTGTCCATAAAGCGACGCGATCAAAACAAGCCCCGGGAGAACCGGCAGAATTCTAAGGATCATTTTCATGACGTTTTCATCGTGAGACACAAGGCGTCGGGTTCCAACCCGAAGCGTCGTTCTGTTTCTTGAAATGTGCGCTGGTCCAGAATGGCTGGCGCAAATATTCGGGATCCTTCACTTCCGAGACGACCAGCAGGAGAGCATCGCTGCCAGGAAGGTCGAAGCGATCGAAATACTCGGTCATTACGGTGCCGGCGCCGTAGGGTACTCCGTTCTTGCGCAAGTATCCAGGCTTCATCCTGCTGGTTACCACTTTTAACGAACCACCGGGGGGAGGAGGGGGTTCAAATCCGAAGTCGATGCCGCCAAAGCCGGTTACAATTTCAGCTCGCGGGTAGTCCCAGGCAGCCGAGGACGATCCCTGCCAATCTCCGCCCGCGCCTTGGGCTTGTCCGAAATGAAAGATCCGCGTCTGCATGCCGGCATCGGTTTCGAGTTTCAACGTGTTGTCATCCTGCCAGGTGATATGCAAGCGCGTGGGCATGCGCATGATCCCGGCGGCGCCGTAAGCTTTACATTGTTCCCCGGCGGCCTCGTCTTTGGCGGGATCCCAGGCGCCGGCTATCTGTTTCCCGGCGGGGTTGATCGGAACGGACTCGTAGTCGCCTTTTGGCGCGGTGAACTGCCGGTAGCGCCAGTCCTCAGTCACCAACGAAACCCAATAGCCGGTGATATCTATGCGGGCTCCGGCTCGCGGGGTCGGAGGGGGCCCCGGCGGACCACCTCGCCCTTGTGCGAATAAACTCGCCGAAGCAGATAACAGCAGGATTGCAGCAGCGCAACGTGGCTCGAAAAATCGGATAGAACCCACCGTAGTAGTTTATCTTACCCGGTGCGATGCGCAAGCTCTCGATGCGAAAGATACAAAGGAGCGAACGCTTTACGCAGCAGTTCGCTTCCGGCTCTTGGCATGTGACTCGGGCCTCGCCTTGGCATGGCTCTCCGCGATGCTTTTCTTCAAAGCCTGAAGAATATCTGTCACGGGGCGGGGCTGTTCGTGCTTGATCGGCCTCATGCGCTCGCCCTTCTGTTTTTGCTGGATCAGTTTTTCGACGTTTTCCTTATACTCGTCGTGAAACCGCTCGGGCTGAAATTTCGCGCTCAACGAATCGATAAGCTGCACTGCCAGCTGCATCTCTTTTTCGGGAAATTTGTCCGCCCCGGCCTTGATGTCGGCTCGCTGGATTTCATCGGCAAAGAACATCGTGTGCAGCATCAGCTCACTGCCTGAGGGGCGTATAACGACGATGTGTTCGCGATTATGCATTGCAACTTTAGCAATGGCATACTGCCCCTCTTTCTTCATAGCTTCGCGCAGCAGCCCATAGGGCTTGGCAATTTCGCCATCAGGAAGCATGTGATATGACTTATCCAGAAAAACGGGGTCGAGGTCGCCGGCTTTGACGAACTGGAGGATCTCCATGCCTTGGGCAGTTTTGGGGGCGATTTTTTGCAGTTCCTCATCGGTCACCACGACGTAATCTCCTTTTGCCACTTCGAAACCCTTCACGATGTCGGCCCGTTGGAGAGGCTTGTCCTCTTCAGTACAAAAGAAGACCTCTTTTACCCGGGACAGGTCCTTCTTGTGCAGCATGTTGAATCGGAGCGGTTTGTTCCGGGCAGCGGCTTGCAAGCGAACCGGAAACGAAACTAGTCCGAAGCTGACGAAACCCTTCCACACTACGCTGGCCATGCTGAGCTCCTTCGCCTATGTGGACCAACAGGGTTGACCTATTGTTTCATCCCCGACTTCAACGGATTGTGGCTGTGTTACTGTGAATCTCTATGGTGCTGTCCGATGTGGACATCAAGCGCTACATCGCGCAGGGGAAGATCAAGATCGCACCGGAATTGCCGCCCGAACAGTTCGGGAGTTGCTCGGTCGATTTCCGCCTCGGCAACGAGTTCAACATCTTCGAACACAGCCGCCATCCTTATATCGATCTCAAGGACAAAAAGGGGATCGACGGTTTGATGAAAAGCGTCGAAGTCGGCGCCGGCGACTCATTCATCCTGCAGCCGCGCGAGTTCGTGCTGGCTATTACTGAAGAGACGCTAGAGCTGGATGATGACGTGCTCGGCAGGCTGGAAGGACGGTCGAGTCTGGGTCGTATCGGGATCATCGTACACGGCACGGCTGGACTGTTCGATCCCGGCTGGTCCGGCAAAGCGACACTCGAACTCAGCAACTTGAGCCGCATGCCGGTGGCTTTGTATCCGGGCATGCGAATCTGCTCATTTACATTCGAGCAGCTGTCTTCGCCGTCATCGATGCCCTACCGGAATAAGGCTGGCAATAAGTATTCCGGGCAGACGCGGCCGCTGGCCAGCAAGTTGGCAGGGGAATTTAAAGGCTAACGTTCGATGGCGCGGCGGGTTTTCACAGTTGCTCCCATGCCGCCCGAGAAGTGCGCATACGCTTTGGCGAGATACAGCCGGTCGCCGGATTCCATTCGCGATTCACTCGAATGGGTTCGGACGCACGACTCGGCCAAGTTCCTGGAGAGTTTCTATTTTCAATATGGGCACGCTTCTATCGCGGACCTGGGTCACGTAGTTCTGTGCTTCGAAGGCATCTCGGAACTGGCGGCCACCGAAATTGAGGACGAGCAGTTGTGGGATGGACAGGCACGCTCCTCGCGTTATCAGGATTTCTCCAAATCGGGTTTCGTCACACCACCGGAATTTGATTGCCAGCAAGCAGCGGTTTACCAGGCCGCCGCTCGAAAGCTGCTGGACGGATACAACGAAATTCATGCGAAGGTGTTCGATTATCTTGCACAGCAGCTTCCACGTCCGGAATCCATGAAGCCGGATGTTTATCAGCGCAATCTGAAGGCGCGCGCTTTCGATGTAGCGAGCTATTTGCTTTGTTTCGGAATTCCGACCGGCGTTGGACAGATTACCAGCATCCGTACACTGGAGCGCCAGATACGTCGTTTAAAAGCTTCCGAGTACGCCGAAATTCGCGAACTCGCGAGTGAGATCGCCGAAGCTTGCGCGGCGCCGCCGGCATGTGAGTGGGATTCGAAGGATAGCTTGGAAGCCGTAGCGCCGACGCTGGCGCGGCATGTTGAAGCGAACGAACACCTGTCACGCAGCCGGCAAGATCTTCAGAAGTGGGCACGCGAAAATCTGGCAGCATGCGGAGAAGGGTTTTCTGAGGCGGTCGATTTATTGAAGCCAGTTGACACGATGGCCGATATTGTCGCCACGTTGCTTTATCCGGTGATGCACTGTAGCCTACCGCTCGCTGTATGAGCTCGCTCTGGGATGGAGTTCCGCTCAAAAAAACGAGGTTATAGACGTGGCGCTGCGATCTAAGACGTCGCGGGACGAACTGCTACGTAATTTCCGCGGGGCGCCGTACGTTTTCGATATCGTGATGGACATTGGCGCTTATCGCGACTTACACCGTCATCGCAGGTGCCAACAGTTCCGCCAGACATACTCCGCGAAGTTGGGCTTTGCGACCCCAGACGCGATCCAGCATGCCGGACTTTCGGCAGTGTATGCCGGATGGATGTCACATGCCCGTAACGTGGCATGCACTTTACCCCAGCCGGGATCGCATTATTTGCTTCCATTTGCCACACGATCGAGGTTTCTTTTCAAGATGGATTTTCCGGAAGCTGAATATATCGCAGACTGCGCTCAGGCGTGAAGGGCCATTTCAGCTATCGGCGCATCGCTTGGGAAATGAAGGAAAAAATGTCACAACTGGAACCCGAACTAGGGCGGCTGATGGAAGCCACACCGCCGTGGATTGAAGATCCACTGCAGCGTTAGCGTCAGGAAGTCGAAGGTTCGGCACCGAAGAAGCTGTAAAACTTTCCGGGTTTTGTGCGCTTCGCCACCGGAACTCCATAAGAAACAATAGCTTGTCCCTTTGGCACCGAAGCTGCGATAGCCAGTAGCGGTTGCAACTATGCGTTACATGCAGCCTGAGAAACATGGCGGTTGCTTTCAGCGATCGCGAAGCGCACATTTCCATCAGGGAAGGAGTTCATATATGAACCGTTTAGTTCTCGCACTCGCGTCTGTCGGGGTGCTCGGAATCGCGCTCGCTCCGACTGCCCGCGCGGATGAATGGAACAAGAAGACGATCATGACCGTAAATGAGCCGATTCAAGTTCCGAACAAGGTGTTGCCTGCCGGCAAGTACGTAGTTAAGCTTTTGGATTCGCCGTCCGATCGCCACATCGTCCAGATCTTCAACGCCGATGAAACACAATTGGAAACCACAATTTTGGCGATACCGAATTATCGGCTGCAGCCAACCGGAAAGACTGTTTTTACGTTCTGGGAAACGCCTCCCGGACAACCCAAGGCTTTGAGGGCCTGGTTCTACCCCGGCGACAATTTTGGACAAGAGTTCGCGTATCCTAAGTCGGCGGCCGTGCAAATAGCCGCTGTGGCTCACCAGCCAGTACCGACGACGGAAGCGACCCAAGCCGCTGACTTTGGCTCCGCGGCTGTAACGACGACAACGCCCGAAGAGCAACCGCGGCAGGAAGTTGCGCAAGCAGCTCCGCCGCCGCAGCCTGAAGTTCAGCCCGAGCCCGTCCGGCTCCCGCTCCTTCGGTGAGCGCCGCCCCCGAACCGACCGCCGCTCCAGTTCCGCAGGAACTTCCGAAGACTGGCAGCCCGTATCCTCTCGATAGGATTGATCGGTTTGTTCTCTTTGGGGTTGTATTTCGTGTTGCATGTTGTTCGCGCTGTCGTAACATAAGTTAGAGGCGCTATGAGCAGACGGCGCGGCGTGATCCGGTGGGTGGTAGCTGCCCCGGTAGTGGTGTTGGCGGCCGCTGGTTTTTACCAGAAGAGTGTCCCAACAACCAGCAACGGGGAAGAGGCTGAAAATTACACCATCCGGACCACGTCGCGGCTTGTTCTTTTGGACGTCAGCGTAAAAGAGCCGGGACGGTGGCTTCGTCTCCGGGGTTAGCGCAAGAAAATTTCAAAGTTTACGAAAATGGCAAGCCGCAGCAGATTACCCAGTTTGCCAACGCCGACATTCCGGTAACCGTAGGGATCCTGGTGGATGAGAGCGGGAGCATGCGGCCAAAGCGCACAGAAGTGATACGCGGCCGCCCTTGAATTTATTAAGGCGAGCAATCCTCAGGACGAGATGTTCGTCATCAACTTCAACGAGAAGCCTCGCCGCGGTCTGCCGGACACAGTTTTGTTTTCCGACAACATCGATCGGCTGCGGTCCGGCTTTGTGGCAGGGAGTGCCGGAAGGACGAACCGCGCTTTACGACGCAATCGAAATGGCGCTGCATCAAACCGATATGGGGAGGCGTGACAAGAAGACGCTGTTAGTAATCAGCGATGGTGGCGACAACATCAGCGCGCACAAGCTTCCCGACGTGATGCACGATGTTCTGGAATCGATCGCCACCATTTACACAATCGGTATTTTCGACGAAGACGACCCCGAACGGAACCCCGGTGTGTTAAGACAACTGGCGCAAGTGAGTGGCGGAGGCGCATACTTTCCGAAGACTCTGGACGAAGTAATACCTATTTGCCGTCAAATCGCTAAAGACATTCGAACGCGATACACCATCGGATACATTCCGGATTTGAGCAATGGCAAGCCGGAGCGGCAAATCAAGGTTGAAGTGTCGTCGGCTGGAGGGCAAAAGCTGAGCGTGCGAACGCGTACCCGCTATTTGTTTACGCCGGATAGCCTAGGCGCAGGGCTGAAATGAGAGCCATATTGAGGCTCGACTCGCCGTCTGAGGATCGGGCATCTCCGACGCGCCGTTGGATGGCCGGGCTGGAGTGGTTCTTCCTACTGCTGGGTTTGGTGGCGCTGGATACCTATGTTTGGGTCAATGCCAGCTCGATGCTGTCGCAGGCGTATCAGGACTGGGCCTTCGATCAGACCTTGCGCGGCTTGGCGCCCTCGGTTGGCGGTTTCGTGGGAGATGAGATTTCTTGGCTGTTCGGAGCTCAACGCGAAAAAGTCGAGATTCCCGAGGCAGTTCCAAAGGTTGAATATGCGCCTCGCGGAGTCATGCCGCCCCTGCCTTCCTCGGTTATTGGTCGGCTGGAAATCCCTCGCTTGAAGTTGAGCGCCATGGTCCGGGAGGGCGCTGATGGCCAGACCCTTCATCATGCGGTTGGACATATTCCCGGAACGGCATTGCCGGGTTACGCAGGGAACGTGGCCCTGGCAGGGCACCGCGACACATTCTTCCGGGAACTGCGAAATATAAAGAAGGATGACAGCATTGAGCTGGAAACAGAGAACGGGACATATCGCTATCTGGTAGAGTCCACCGAAATTGTGGGCCCAAGAGATGTCAGTGTGCTGGCTGCCTCACACGGGTCGACTTTGACACTGGTGACGTGCTACCCCTTCTATTACGTTGGGTCGGCGCCTAAGCGTTTCATTGTGCGAGCGGCGCAAGTATCGCCTAACCCGCAGCCCCCACGGCGACAAGGCTCTTAAGTTTAGCGGAAAGCGTCGTTCGTTTAAGGCCGAGCATTTCGGCTGCGAGCTTCTTGTTGCCACGGGTTCTCTTCAGCGCCTGCTCCAGGATGTTCAGTTCGATACTTCCCACGGTACGATCGAAATTGAGGCCTTGATCAGGCAGGGCGATGAATGGTTGCGTGCTGGAATGCGAAGCCACTGAACGCGTCCGTGGAGGTAGGGGGAAGTCGCCGGGAACGAGGTCCGGACGGTCGCCGCTAAGCACGATGGCTTTTTCGACAGCGTTCTCCAGTTGGCGGACATTGCCGGGCCAGTCGTGAGCTGCCAGACGATCCAGAGTCTCGCGGGAAATGCGCTTCACGGAGATGTGTTCCTCGCGGCAGATCTTCGCAACGAAGTGCTGGACGAGAGGCGGAACGTCGGTGGGACGCTCCCGCAACGGTGCAATAGGGATAGGAACCACGTTCAGCCGATAATACAGGTCTTCTCGGAAGCGACTTGTTTGGTCAGTTGCGCTAGATCGGCATGGGTGGCTGCGATGACGCGAACGTCGATCCTCACATTCTCTGAACTCCCCAACCGCTGGATCTCGCGCTCCTGGAGTACGCGCAAAAGTTTTGCTTGGAGACTTAGCGGCATATCTCCGATCTCGTCCAGAAAGATCGTGCTATGGTTCGCCTGTTCGAAGCGCCCGACGCGATGGCTGACCGCGCCCGTAAACGCGCCCTTCACATGACCGAACAATTCGGCCTCCAGCAATGCCTCCGGAATGGCGCTGCAGTTGACGGAGATCATTGGAAGGTGGCCGCGGCTGCTGGCGGCGTGTATGGATCGCGCGACGATCTCTTTTCCGGTACCGGTTTCGCCGGTTATCAGCACGGTGGAACGGCGTGGAGCAACCAGTCGTATGCACTGAGCGATCTGCTGCTGGGGCCGGCTATCCCCGATCAGCAGGCGGCGCCAAGGTTCCGTTTCCCGATCAACCGGTTCGGCGGCGTATTCGGCGGCCCGCTTAGTATTGGCCGCCATGTAAAGAAGACTGGTGGCATCCCCATGCTCGAGAACGTGGAACGCACCCAGCCGGACAAGGCCGACGATTTCGGTAGGTCTGCAGTGCGGCGCGTGAATCACTACTGGTGTGCCGGGCTGGGCCTGCTGCAATGCTTCGAGGAGGTCTGCGGCCGATGGCTGGTCGGGGACGGGGAGGCTGACCAATACGACGTCGAAGTCCTCGGTCCGAAGAAGGCTCAGACCATCGAGGGCGGTGCTCGCTAACGCCACCGACAAGCGAACGCTGTCGACGATTTCATAGGCCTGATCGGAAATCCACAAAACTCTCGGTATAAAAATTGGCGTCAACCTCTGTCGTACTTCCATCGACTATCGGGGGGCAGGCTTTAGCCAAATAGTTTCTTACTCCGTTGTCGCGAAGGAGTGGTAGGCCTGGGGATGGAGCGGGTGAGAGGCATTCCGAAGGCTGCAATTGGGATATCATTGATGGAGAGCCGCGCCGGGCGGGAGTAATTCAGTGGTAGAATGCCAGCTTCTACCCACCCCCTTTGTTTTCTGTCATTTAGACCACATGCTGTCTCCCATGCTGTCCGCAAAGATGCGGCTCGCAGGAGAGACATTTTGTCGCGAGTCAACATCGTCAAACGGATCAAAATTGGCGGCCGCTGGAAGATGTTTTCCATCCCCCGCAATGCCAAAGGCAACTACGACTGGAACGCCATCGCCGATGGCCGCTACTATACTTGGACTAGCAATCGTCAAGGTTCGACATTAGAACCCGTACCAACCACCTTTGGAGATGCGACCATCCAGCGTTTTCAGGGCGTCTCTGCTTTCGCGGACGGAGTCAGCGCGACGGCTGCCTCTGTGGTGAGCAGCAGGAACGTGAAGGTTTCCTGCAGATAAAGCCGGACCGCATCATCGGTGTGGCTCAGGTAGCCGATGGAGACGTCCTGGCCGATGTGCAGTTCGAAATCGCCGCCACGCGTGGTCACTACAAATGCTCCGTCTATAGCAGGCGCCCAAATGATTTTATCGTCGACCAGGCGCTTGACGTGCTCCAGCACCGGGTAACCTTGATCGCTGGTTTCAGCCAGTGCGGTATAGGCCTCGGCTCCGAGTAGAACCGCATACGGGCCATTGACGCCGACAAGCCTCAATTGGCTCAAGGCTTGAGCAATGGCATCCGGGTATTGGCGAACGTCGGCGGGAAGGGGCTTCTTCGGATTACTCGTCCCCTGACGAATTCCCACGATGCCGGCGGCCGTGTAGCCCTCAAAAATCGCGCCGTCCTCAGCAAAGGCGATCTGGCGCGCTGCGTCCTTTGCGGGTTGCCAATCCGAGTCATTGGCCCCGCGTTCGACGTCGTCGATCGCCTGGCGATCAAGTTCAAAAGGGAAGCGCAGTTCCACCAACGCCTTCACCTCGCGCTGTCGGGCGAGAATGCCATCCCTCTGGCCGGCAATCGAACGCAGATGGCCGGTGCCGACCGCGGAGAGAGCCGTGCCCGCCGGTCCCCGCACGTCGACCACACGCCGTCCTGCGAGGTAACGTTTGAGACGTGCGAGCTGTTTCCTCTTCAATCTGGGCCCACGCCGCATCCGAAATGGGAGCTAGCTCGCGGTGCAGATTATTCATGCGGAATTTCTCCTTTGAGGGAACCAATGCCCAGCGAACCGTCGCCTCGCCGCGGGGTGGATGGAGAGCCAGCGGCCGCCGCCGGGTCTACGGCAAGAGGCGCAGCCACCGCTACGGGCTGGTCGTCGCCCACGGCTTCCAGAAATGTTGCGGACGGAGCAAAAAACATGTTTCCCGTGACGGCGCGGCTGAAATCGAGCAGGCGGTCATAGTTGCCGGGCGGCCGGCCCACGAACATGTTTTCGAGCATCTGTTCGATGGTGCGGGGCGAGCGGCTGTAGCCGATGAAATAGGTGCCAAATTCACCGTGCCCGGCTCGGCCGAATGGCATGTTGTCGCGCAGGATCTTGATCTCTTTCCCGTCCTCGACGATGGTTGTGAGTGCGCTGTGCGCCGAGGTTGGCTTGATGGAATCGTCCAATTCGATATCCGACAGCTTGGTGCGGCCGATGATTCGTTCCTGCGCCTCCGTGGACAGCGCATTCCACCCGTTAAGATCGTGGAGATATTTTTGCACGATAACGTAACTGCCGCCGGCGAACGCGGCGTCTTCCTCGCCGACCATCACGGCGTCGATCGCCGCCTCACCCCTGGGATTCTCCGTCCCATCGACGAAACCCAGGAGATCACGGTCGTCAAAATAGCGGAAGCCATGAACTTCGTCCACCGGCGAAACAGCATCTCCGATACGCGCCATGATTTGCGTTGCCAGCTCGAAACACAAATCCATGCGCTTCGCGCGGATGTGGAACAGCAAGTCGCCTGGCGTCGAAACCGCATGGCGTCCTCCTGCGCGAATTTCGCGGAACACGCGCAATTCCGCTGGCAGCGGCGGTCCAAAGAGTCGGTCCCACGCGTCGGACCCAAAACCCACGACGCAGGAAAGGCCCCCTTCAAGATCCCGAAACTCCACTGCGCGCACCAACGCAGAAAGATCCGCACAGAAGGACCGCAGGACCGCGCGATTGCTGAAGCCCGGGTTTACTGTCGCGACCAGGAAGATCGCGGCGCGAGTAAGCGGCGCGGCTACTGGCTGCGCAACGACCCGCAGGCCGTGTACCGCTTCGGGCGCGCTCATAGGATCGCGCTTCACCTAAATGTCATCCTAGCAGCGCGCGCCGTCTTGAGGCCACAAGCGACGCGCGTGCGGACTCACGCTGCTGCTTTTGCGCGCGGAGGCGACCCGCCCGTTCATCTCTTGCCGTACGCCGTGAAAATGTAATCCTTCGCGGCCACTCTCGTATGGCACGTAAAGCCGCAAGTCACGACACCGGTCGCATTGGGCTTAAACGTGTCCGACGCGGGAACATAGTCAAACACGGCGTATGCCCATCCCTTCGTGTCCGGGAATCTCTTGCTGTCCTTCTCTATAAGGAAAACGTCTTGTAAGACGTCCGGTATCCTCACTGAAAAAGGGGCTTCCGTGCTCTTTTTCGGTTTCCACTCGATTTTTGCAATCTTGGAGCCCGCTCACCACCTCATCTTGCGAGTCCGTACCTCCCGAACAACCGATCGCGCCGATAATCTTGCCCCCATCGATCAGCGGAATGCCGCCCCGGGACGCAATGATTCCGTCGAACGCGAGCAGATAGTTGAGACGCATGAGCTGGATACCATCCTCGAAGACCTTGGTCGGGCGCCGGAACGTCGCGGCGGCCCGCGCCTTGTGCTCCGCAATCTGAATGGAGGCGAGCATCGCGCCGTCCATTCGTTGGAAGGCAACTAAGTTGCCCCCGGAATCGGCTACTGCTACGTTCATCTTCCAATTCCGCTTCTTGGCCTCTCCCACGGCGGCGTGAATCACCGCCTGGGCGCGGTCAAGTGATATCGGAGGCCCATAGGGCACATCAAATGGCATTTCGTCTGGAACGGCATCCAGAGGATTCGACGACGCGAGCCGTTCTTCA
Source organism: Bryobacterales bacterium (assembly GCA_963769205.1). Taxonomy (GTDB): domain Bacteria; phylum Acidobacteriota; class Terriglobia; order Bryobacterales; family Bryobacteraceae; genus Palsa-89. The sequence continues at coordinate 75,220 of CAVYKR010000016.1, forward strand.
ATGGCGACTTCTGTTTTGTTGTTTGACATAAAATTCCTTCCTAAAAGTTACTTTCACAAACCTGACCTTCTTACCGCCCTCGTCCTGCTAGCAATCCCTTCTACCGCATGAAAGCGCGGACTATTGCTGCGATCTCATCGGCGGCGGTGTCGAGTGCGAAGTGACCGGCATCCAGCAAATGAACTTCCGCTTTCGGCACGTCGCGGCGATATGCCTGCGGTTCGGATGGATCAAACGACAGATCGTACTTACCCCAGAGAACGAGAAGGCGTGGTTGGTGCTCTCGCATCCAAGCCTGCCATTTCGGGTACGATTCCACATTGGTGCGGTAGTCGTAAAACAACTCCGTTTGAATGTCGATCTGACCGGGCTGGTTGATGAAGGCAAACTCGTCGGTCCACAAGTCGGGGTCATATCGCTCGACATTGGGATCGTTACCCACGTGGCGGGTACGCGTGGTGGGAAGCGAGAGGAGGTTGGTGCGAAGCCCGCTCTCGTTGGCCTTTCGGTCTGCCCAAAACGCTCGTCGGGTTTTCCAATTCGCTCCAAGCCCTTCGTTGTGCGCCACGGCATCTTGAACGATAAGCGCCTGGACACGTTCCGGGTGCGTCACGGCCATGCGAAAGCCCACAGGTCCGCCGTAGTCCTGCATGTACAGCGTGTAGCGCGGTATCGCGAGCGCCTCGGTGAACCGAGTCATGATCTCGGCATAGCGGTCGAACGTGTACGCGAATTCCTTCGGATTCGGCCAGTCGCTGTGGCCGAATCCCGGATAGTCGGGCGCTACCAGGTGGTAACGATCGGCAAGGCGATCGAACAGCGGCTGAAACATGCGCGAAGATGATGGCAGGCCGTGAAGCAAGAGAATCGTGGGCCCGGCTTTCGGGCCAGCTTCACGATAGAAAATCGAGAGGCCATCGATCGCAATAGTTCGATAGTAGGTTGGATATTTTGCAGGCTGCCCGTTCGCAGCAGGCGCTCCCAACGATGTGGTGACAAGTGTTGCCATAATAATCGCTCCTATCTTCTTCACCCCTGCACCTCAAATATCAGCTCCACCTCGACAGGGGTTCCAAGTGGAAGACTCGCGACGCCGGCGCCATACACCAGGCGCGCAGGATTTTTGCCCGGGCTAGACACCTCCTCGGGGAATTCAGACGCTCCGTCCGCGACCTTTGGCTGGCCGCGAACATTTCCTTCCGTCGCCACGCTGACGCTCAGAAAGACAACTTCCGCATACGTTCCGAACGTCTCCGGCGGAACACAAAGGTGAATGCCTAACTCCTTAAATCTGCGTTCAGCGGAGATCGCCTGCGAAGCGTGTTCACTCGTCGTTTGCATAAATCTCTCCCTTAGCCCGTTGCGGCTTCCAACATTAGCCGTTTCGCATGCCGCCCTTGCACCTGACGTACCATGCACCGATATCGATCATCGTCTTTGGCTTTGATCTCATCGCGTCGGGTTCCGACAGTGAATGGCGCCGCCGCCGTAGGTCAAAACGTAGGTGCAACTTCAGGACCGACGCCAAACAGTGAGCCTGTGCACGCAAGTGCCAAGATCGCTGCCCACTGCCAACGGACGGAGTCCGCGGACCGACGCGAGACGGAACCTGGGCGCCCCCGACCAAAAACAAGGGAGCTTGGAGTTCGCCGCCCATCTGTTTTCGGTGCGATGACAACCCAAAGGGCCGAAATCAGTGTGGAGCGCCGTTGCAGCACATGAAAGCGGCAATCTGGCCGCGGATGGAAGCGCAACGGCGCTCGGCCTAGGCAGCTGGCGCGACATCCCCAGCAGGTCGGGAGCCATTCTATTGGTTGGCAGATCCGATTCCACATGTTCCGCGTGTAGTATCTGAGTGGAGCGCTTAACCTAGGGGGGAGAGTGGCGGCAATCAGTTTCGGGGCGTCGACTGAAGACCTGAATTGGAAAGTCGGATCGCGTCGACCCGCTGAGTCGGTCCGCGAACAGTGGCGCGCGCGACGGTCCCCCCTTTGTCTTTCGTTTCTGTACCTTCGCGGTGGCTCGCGAAGTGCACGAGCCAACGAGGAGGCACATTAATGTTAAGCAAATTTGCAGTCGCTTTGGGCCTTGCTGGAATCTTGGTCTTATTCGGTAGCCCCTCCGCGGGGTCCGCCGATGATGGGGTTCCGTTCCCCAATGGTTTCCGGGATTGGTTCTTCGTGAACTCACTGACCGCGACCGCAGACAGCCCGCTTTTCGGCCATGTTGCTGGCGTGCACCACATTTACGTCAATGCGAGGGGACTGCCGACCCTGAAAGCGGGCGGCCGATTTCCGTATCCTGACGGGACCGTTTTCGCGGACGACGTTCACGACTTCTCAGTGAAGGATGGCGCCTCTCTTGAAGGCGCGAAGAAATTTGTGACAGTGATGGTAAAGGACAAGAAAAAATACGCGACGACTGGCGGCTGGGGATTCCAAGTGTGGGCTGCGGGCGACCCCACGAAACCACAAGTGCCGGATATTGCCCACTCCGTCGCAGCTTGCTTTGTCTGCCATACGCCGCAAAAAGTTCAAGACTATACGTTTTCTAGCTATATTCCCTGAGATATCCGACAGCGATGAGCAGTTTCGCTTGCCAGTGCGCAAATAGAACGGCACACCGGCCCAACGCCAGTTGTCGATCGCGAGCTTTAGCGCTATATAGGTCTAGTTCAAGTTCGGCTGAAGCGCCGGCCGCAATCCTCATAAAGCTTGAACACGCGTTAATGTTCGCGACGCTTTAGCGTGCAGTCGCGGGCATTACGGCCACTGTTGTTGGAGCACCGATCTTCTTCACAAAGAAGACGAGAAGCCTCGCGGGTTGCGTCGTACTTGCGTTGCGACTTGCAATGTGTACATCCCGAGGGGATTCGTAAAACGCTTCGCCGGTGTGAACTATCTGAGACTTGTGGCCCTCCAATTGTGTAACGATGCTTCCCTCCAAGACATAGGCGAAGACATCTGCGTTATGTCGATGCGCCGGAACGATCTCGCCCGGAGAGAGAATAACTGTTTCGATCAAGCCCTCTTCCCCTGATATGTCAGGAAGAACCTTGGTCATCAGTGGCTTCTCCTTTGCAATTTGAGCATGTGCGCTGCCTGACGGAAAGAATAGAGGCAGCAAAAGTGGAAGCAGTGGGAAGACAAACACCAATTTCTTTTTCATATATTTGCTCCTTACAGTAAGTCGCTATGTTTAACGGTGCACAGGTATACGTCTTTCAACGAAGCTCCCTGTGCAGCCGATCCTGATTGCCATTCTGACCAACGCCGCAAAGTTCCAGAGTTCCAGCAGCGTGGTTAAGACCGGCCCACGCCCATCACGGATTTGCCATCATTCGTGCCGATGAGATCCGGAGGGCGGCTGGCTCCGCGTCAAGCAGCGATGCTAAGCACGATCTTTCCGCGCCTATGTGGCGCACCGCCAAGCATCTCGTGGGCCTTCCGAGCTTCTTCCAGAGGGAGCACGGTTCCTACATCGGTAGTTAGTTTTCCGCTCTCGAACAGTTCTGTAATCTTGTTGAGCCGCGTTGTGGTGACATCCACATAAAAGTAAGCTGCTCTAATGCCATAACGCTTCTGTGCTGTCTCGGAAACAGATGACACGACAGAAACGAGAAGCCCACCTGGTTTCAGGACTTGAAGGGACCGTTGCTGCGTATTTCCTCCCACAGTGTCGAGGACAACGGCCACTCCCGTCGCGTATTCTTCGAATCGCTCTCTTTGATAGTCGACAACTGTTTCAGCACCCAGACCGCGGACGTAGTCCGCATCGGAAGAGGCAGCGGTCGCGACCACATGGAGGCCAGCCTGCTTGGCTAGTTGCACGGCGTAAGCGCCCACGTTGCCGGCGGCGCCGTGGATCAAAATTGCCTGCCCGGCGGTCACGCGGGCATAGTCGAAAAGCATCTGCCAGGCTGTTACGGTCACAACTGGCGCCGAGGCGGCCTCGATGAAGTTCAGAGTCTTCGGCTTTTGTGCCATCATTTTGGCCGAAGGCAACGCATATTCCGCGTATGCTCCGGTGAGTTGCTCGTTGGTAGCCCCGTATACTTCGTCGCCAGCCTTAAATCCGGAGGCTCCCGCTCCGACGGCCTCAACGATGCCGGATAGCTCGTAACCCAGAACCAGAGGTAAGGGTTCGTTGGGTATCTTACCTCCACGAACGAGCGCATCCCAATTGCCGACCCCAGCTGCCTTGACGCGGACCAGCAATTGCCCAGCACCGGGTTCGGGCCGAGGCAGGTCGTCAGTCATGATCACGTTCGGTGGCCCGAACTGTAAGACTCGTGCTGCTTTCATCTCATCTCCTTAAAACTGATCTGACGCCCAGTCGCCTTCTCGTTCGTTGCTCAGAGTTGCGAAATCGTTGCGTTGTTTCGTTTCTTCCGGCTGGATTGAATGCAAGAGCGGGGCCAATATTAAGGCTGTGGCTTTTTTGCCCGGCAACCGTAAAAAACAAGCGTTTAAGCTGGACGAATGAACTTTGGGCGCTGTCCAATACGACCGAACTGGGTTCTCCGCGTTGTTATCCGATCTCCATGTCGGTATAGTGACACCCGAATGCAGCCCGATAGTGCACTGACCTCGATTTCGTGAATTACGAGAGGTGCCGGCCGGGTGCTTGCATCGCCCCACACCCGATGCGCGGCGCTCCTATTGGAAAAGCGCGTACACCTCCCGTCGGCGTGAGGGGTGGCGGCCAGAGCAACCAACGACGGACCGGTGAACGAAAAACAATGGGGCAGCGTTGTTAACCGTCATCGCCAGCTGAGTGGCAGGAAGCACTCGGTCCTTAGGAAGCGCCGCGAGCGAACGGAGCTATCGTTCGTTGGCGCTCCCCCAGCTGCCAGGCTTTTTCCATTTGATTCACCTCTTCTTTACTGGTTAGCTCCGGGCTTAAGCCGGAACCGAAGGAACACGTTTACACCCCACGGACGGTCGCCGTAGTACGGCTTGAGTTCGGGATCGATGCCATACGCGGTGACATTCGCCCCGACGCCAGCTTGCAGGTTTCGGAACGCGCCGATGTCACGCGTGTAGCCCGCTGTGTATGCCGTTACGTTGAATGCGTGCTGGCCCGTGGCCTGCGTCACTTGCTCTCCGAATTCCCGGTTGTACTCGAACAGCTCGTCGCGTTGGGACCACTCGAATCTTCCGGTTACGAAGTTCTTGCGCGAGAACGGGACGACGGTCTCAGCCAGCACGGCGTTGGTTCGCCGCTTTTCATCGAGCTTGTAGTTCTGTCCCCAGACGAAGCTCGTCGCCCACCAGTTCTTTCCGGCAGTCGGCTTTATATATTCAACTGAAGCCGTGGTTCTCACAATGCTGCCAGCATGCAACGATTCGGGATCCTGCAGCCGGCCGACAGAGACCTGCGCCGTCCAGTTCTTGTTCGGAAAGAAACTCAAGCGGCTGGACCAGGAGTTCATGGCACCCCAGTCGATGTTCCAGCGTGCTTCATTTGGCGCACGCCCGTAGAATCCAGAGGCCTCCAGTCGCACTTTGCTGTACGTGATGCCCCCAGTTAGGACGTTGATGGCGATGTGAGTGGAATCTTGCCAGTGGTGACCGATCGCGGCCTGCGGTAACTCCAGCGCGCTCGCTCGATGCGGGAAGGCTACCGGTCCCAAGGCCGGGTCGCCGACCGGAGCGTAGTAGACGTTCCAGGTTCCCCTTTCACCCAGAGGGTGCGCATACTGGACGCTCAGCTCCATCACGAAATCATGCGGATGTTGTGCATCGACGAGTGGCGTGCCGTACGCCGTCCCGCCGGTTTGAAACAACAGGGGATAGCGGCGGTCTGTGACTGTGGAGGGCTCCAGGCTGAGCATCGAACGCAACATTAAACTGCCCCGGCCGAGCTTGTGCACTGCGGCCAGCATTCCCCAATTGACTGAGTAGAGCTTGTCGCCGCCGCGCGGCCCCGATTGCTGGGTGTCGACGATGAAGGCCTGTCCCATCCACATAAGGCGCCAGTCGCCCGCGCGGGTCATGACCATCGGCATCGGCCAAGCCGCGGGCTGAAATTCCGTTCCGGAACTTTCGTTCATCAGGAACATGCCGGAACTGTTCATTCCGGAGTGCCCCATGGCAGAATGGTCCATGCCCGCCATTTTTGACATGTCGTGCTGGGAGTAGTCCTCGGGATCGTTACCAGGCTGCTGCTGGTGCCGCCCATGGTCCTCCTCGGTGGGTTTCTGGTCTTGGCCGAAGCCCGCGGCCGAACTGGCCAGCAGACTCGCGGTCAGTGTTAAGGCTAGCAACCAAAACAAAGAACGAGACATACGTTTTCTTCCCCTCCAGGCACACTTTGCCTGCATGCCCGGTATCGGGCCGTTCCTGATTAATAGACCGATCTAGCGGGAGTGCTTATAGATCGATTCGTCGTACATGGCATCAGCCCTGTCGCTGCGGCCCTCCGCAACGGTATGCGTGACACAGGGCCGACGGTGATTGCGCATCAACTCTCTTCCGACGGTCCGGAGTGCCTCCTGCGCAGCCGAGATCCAAATCATGACCAGCTGGGGGACTATTATTATCCGACCTACCTTCACTCGTTCGGCCACATCCAGTTCTGGTTCTGCTTCCAAGTACGGCCAGTTGTTGCATCGCATCGGACACTAAGTGGCCGATTTCCTCTATCGGGATCCGAAGAACCTCGGAGCACGTGTCAGAAGGCATACCAAGAAGAATCCGCAGCACAAAGCATGCTCTAATGTCTGGGTTCAACAGAAGAATGCGCCGAAGTTCGAGCGGCAAGCTCGGAGGAATGTCCTCTATTTCGCCGGAACGGTGTTCGCCCCGCTCAATCGCGGATTTCAACGTCGCTAGAAGAAAGCCATCATTCGACATTGTGCCGTCAAGAGTGGCGATTCCATCCAAAACCGCCTCTTCTGCGCCGTCCATATTGCCTGTGATAAGCAGAGCGACGAGGAAGCCCCTATCAAGCAATTCCGTTAGTTCCTTTTCTGTTTTCGATTGCATCAGGGTCCTTTCTCCAATGGCTCTTTGATAGCCTTTATCAATCGCGTTCAAGCTCAGCGGCGTTTTGATTAGATATGCGTTCGCCGGGCTGGACACCGCGGTCAATGCCGCCCGGAGCGAAGCTCATTGACGAAGCTTTGAGCGCCGCCTCCGTCTGAAGCATCTTCGTGACCATCCATGCGAAATCTTATTGCTATCCACGATGCCACGTTGGTACATCGTTTTTTTTCGAGCACCTCAAATCTAGTCTCAAACAAGCATCGAGAAACTACTGTGATGTGCTCTGCTATACAACTCCAAGCTTCCCCGACTCGTTTTGGTCGCCTGCCGTGAGATGCCGAGTCTTCGCAGTTTGGAAAGGAGAGTCGTCCTGTTAAAGCCGAGCCTGTTGGCGCCAGCGTTCGGTCCATCGAAGACCCAAATGGGTTTCACCTGGTTCCCATAGGTGTAGCATCGAACTGCATCCGTCAACGTACCCTAAGTCGCGGCGAGCCGTACTTCTTCGGTGGGTTCCGCGATCATACCGCGTAGCCCTCCGTCCATCGTCAAGATCACTGCCGCGAACCGCACCCGGCCTGAAGGGGTATGCAACTCAGCAAGCCCTGTTGAAGAGTCGACACTGTCGAAAATATAAGCGATGAAGAGTGGCGGCGTTTGTCGTCGCTGATGTCGTCTTGATTGACAACGCGCAGAAACGAAATGGTGTTTGTGCTTCTTAGGTCTCTCTTTTGCTTTGGCAGCTCTCGTGCGCTCGACAAGGGCGAGTAGCTGATGGCATAACAGCCACCCGAACCCTCTCGGTGGGGCGTGAATGTCGTCAATAGAAGACCAGACGTTCTAAAGACAAGGAGTGATTCATATGCATCGCACACTATTCCTTCTGCTTTGTTTGCCGGCGCTAGGAAGTTTCTTTGGCGCCACCGCGCAGAGCAGAGACTCGTCCGAAGGATTCAAGCTCGTCGACAAAACGGGAAATATTCGCAAGCCTGACAACTATCGTGAAACGTACCAAATGCTCGGTGCTTACACGATCCTCGATCCAAAAGGCAACCAGATGCATGACACGTACGCATCACCAGGAGCCGCTGAGTACTATCGGCGGAATAAGAAGTTCGCCGATGGAACGGTGTTAGTAAAGGAGGTACATGGCACGGACCACGCGGCAATGACCACCGGCGATGCGCACTGGGCCACGGACATCAAGGTCTGGTTCGTTTTAATCAAAGACTCCCAGGGTCGCTACAAGAACAATCCACTATGGGGCGATGGCTGGGGCTGGGCCCTTTTTAAGTCGGATTCACCAGACAAGCAGGTTGCAACCGACTACAAAAAGGATTGTTTGGGCTGCCATGTACCCGCAAAGGCAGACGACTGGATTTACATCAAAGGTTATCCGGTCCTCAGCGCCAAATAGATCATTCGGTTCCAAAGCTGAAAGGACAGTAACCATGCAGAAGAGAGAGTATCTAACAGCGATTGTTGCTGGGATTGCCGTGATCGGCACGTGCGTCGCTCTGTTCCAGGCGCAACCCGTGGTCGCCCAGGCACAAGGGTCGGCGGCGGTGTTCACTTCAGACGGCAAGCTGCAAATACCCAAAGGCTTCCGCAGGTGGGTCTTCATTGGCGCACCGTTGACACCGAATGGCCTGAACGGCGGCGAGGCTAACTTCCCCGAATTTCACAATGTCTATGTCCAGGCGCAGAACGTCGAAGCGTACATGAAGACAGGGGAGTTCCCGGAGGGCACCATCTTCGTTAAGGAATTGACGCGCCTGCTTAATCCGACTTTCCCGGATGGATCCCGCACCGAGCCGTCCGGACGCGGTTTTTTCAACGGCCCGTTCAACGGCATTGATTTAAGCGTGAAGGACAGTAAGCGTTTCGCCAACACGAACGGATGGGGTTTCTTCACTTTCGGCCATCACCCGGAACCGTATGAGGCGACATCCGCAGAAAAGTCCGTCAGCGAGTGTGCGGGGTGCCATATTGCAAATGTTGCCAAGACCGACATGACTTGGGTTCAGTTTTATCCATTACTTCATGACCGGACGCGGCAAACCGGCTGGGACACGCCGCGATCGAGGTGAATCATGCGTGTCATATTGAAAGCGCTGATTGCGTGCGTGTTGGTCATCACGGCAGTCGCACTCTCGCAAACGAACTCTCGCAGTGGCCCCGTGTTCACGAAGGACGGAGACTTGGTTCTCCCGACGGGTTTCCGGGAGTGGGTCTTCATCGGGGGGCCCATTACACCTAACAGTCTGAATAACGGTGAAGCTCCGTTTCCGGAGTTCCACGACGTCTATATCGAGCGCGACAATCTCAGTTATTTCCAGCAAAATGGCATCTTCCCCGAGGGAACCATTCTTGTCAAAGAGCTTGTACTTGCGCAAAAAGGAAATTACTCTGACGGTTCAATCGACTCGGCCTCCGGCCGAGGATACTTTCCGAGCGAACTTCATGGACTTGACGTGATGGTGAAGGACAGCAAACGTTTCGCGAGTACGAACAAGTGGGGCTTCTTCACCTACGGACATCAGGTACCACCCTATAGCCTCAGCGCCAAAGTAATGCCGTCGGGACAATGCGCATCTTGCCACATTGCCGGCGTCGCCAAGACGGACATGGTTTGGGTGCAGTACTACCCTTTGCTGCACGCGAACCTGCAGTGAACACACGGAGAATGCCAGGGGCTCGGCGGCTACCTAGCTGCCGGAGTCCAAGGGAGAAGGTATGAACGCAGCAGACAAGTATGACGTTCGTCGTTCTTGGCTGCGGCAACGGCCGGGAAGTTGACGGCACTGGCCATGCCGAAGAAGAAGGACACGAAAGACAACGAAAGGATAACTAATGAGCTCTATACAAACAGTCGAAACCTCGAAGACCGAGGCCATAAAAGCACCATTTCCAAACACGAAAGGGACGGCCACGATCAAAATATTGAATGGTGATCAGTCCTTTGGCCCAGCAGTGGCCATATTGAGAATGGAACCGGGAAGCGAGATTGCAAGGCACCTGCACGAACAAACAACCGAGATGGCGTATGTCCTGGATGGTGACTTCATAAACGACGGCGTTTCGTACCCGAAAGGTACGGAATTCAACATCAAGCCGAACACGGCTCATGGTCCTCATACGACGAAGACTGGCTGCTCCGTCCTGGTCACGTTCAGCTATCCCTCTACGTTCGAGGATTTCAAATTGGCCTAGGTGGCCGTGATCGGAGACGCTTTAGTGCCGCCATTGATCAACGGCGGACACTTTCCGCCGGAATGGTCCGGCCGGGGCGCTCGCCGGAAGGTTGTCATTGATCTCCCGAGAGCGCCTTGTAAACTTCTCCGTGGCTCACAGACCGCTGGAGGTAGGCAGTTGTGAAATAACTTACATTTTCAGTAAACCGACGAATTACCGAGGAGAGAATTCCTATGAAGCAGACATGGCTCGGTTATCCCGCATTTCGTATCGAGGCGGGCGAGGCCAAGATTTTGATCGATTCGTTCCTGGCCGATAACTCGACACCTGGAGGTGACCGATGAAGGCGATCGTGGTGACGGATCGCGCTGCGGGAACGGCCGGGATGAAGCTGGTAGAGCGGCCCGAGCCGCAGGGGGCGTCGCTCGCCAGCCTCTCGGGCGCGAACTACGGAGATGTCGTTGTTCAGGTTCATGCGTCGGGATTCACGGGGGATGAGCTGTCGTGGCCTTCGACCTGGGTCGATCGCCTAGGCCGTGACCGGACCCCTTCGATCCCCGGCCACGAGCTGGCCGGAGTCGTCACCGCCCTCAGCTATGGAACGACGGGGCTGTCGGTGGGACAGCGGGTGTTCGGCCTCACGGACTGGACTCGCGACGGCACGTTGGCGGAGTATGTAGCTGTCGAAGCACGCAACCTGGCACCACTGCCGGGCGACGTTGACTTCACCGTGGGTGCGGCCCTCGTGATGCCGGGCCTGACCGCCTGGCAGGGGCTGTTCGAGCACGGCCGCCTCCGTACGGGCCAGAGTGTCCTCGTGCACGGTGCGGCCGGCGTAGTCGGTTCGATGGCGTCCCAGCTCGCACGTGAGGCTGGCGCGTACGTTATCGGCACCGGGCGCGCTGCCGGCCGTCAGACGGCTCTCGACTTCGGCGCGCAGGAGTTCGTCGACCTCGATAACGACGCCCTAGAAGATGTCGGCCGAGTCGATCTGGTGTTCGATGTCCTCGGCGGCGACATCGCGAAGCGGTCCGCGCCCCTGATTCGCGCCGGAGGGACGCTGGTGACCATTGCCGGCCCGACAGAGGCGCGGCCCTCTGCAGGCCTAGCTATCGACTTCGTCGTCGTACCCGACCGCGCCCAATTGACTGAGCTCGTCCAGCGGGTCCGGGGTGGTCGGCTGCGGACGAACATCGGCAAGGTGGCTGCGCTCCGGGATGCGGTCGCCGCATTCAACCCGACCGAGAGAGTCAAGGGAAAGACGATCATCTGCGTTGGCCCGTGAGGACTGGGGGAGGGTGAGCGATTCTGCGGCTTGGATCATCGCTGGCCGCGTGGCCAGGACGGCCATGGAAGTTTCGCGATTCGCATTTATAGCTTGCAGTGCAAAGGAATTCGGAAGATGAAGACATACAACAAAAGTCACGAGGCAGTATCGCTGCTGACCTCGGAACAGCACCGGGTCACGCAGTTGGGCGGCACTGAGCGACCGTTTCAGAACGAATATTGGGACAACAAAGAGCCAGGACTCTATGTCGATGTGGTGTCGGGCGAGCCGCTGTTCGCTTCTGTGAACAAGTTCGATAGCAGCTGTGGTTGGCCGAGCTTTACGAAGCCGATCGAACCTGAAAACGTGGTGGAGAGCATGGACACCAGCCACGGGATTACTCGAACCGAAGTGCGCTCCGCTCATGGAGACAGTCACCTTGGCCACGTCTTTCCTGACGGACCACCGGACGGAGGCGGGCTCCGGTATTGCATCAACTCTGCATCGCTACGTTTCATTCCCCTCGATGAGCTCGATAGCGAAGGCTACGGCGACTACACCAAGCTGTTCGATTATTCGGGACAAGGAGTTTAAAAATGAGCGCATCCACTGAACGGGCGATTTTTGCGGGCGGTTGTTTCTGGGGCATGCAGGATTTGTTCCGTCGGCAGGACGGCATCCTTTCCACACGGGTTGGCTATACGGGCGGTGACGTACCCAACGCAACCTACCGCAATCACGGAACCCATGCGGAAGCAATCGAGATTGTGTTCGACCCTCAGCGGGTCCGGTACCGGACGCTGCTGGAGTTTTTCTTCCAGATTCATGACCCGACAACGCTGAACCGTCAGGGTAACGACCGCGGAGCCAGCTATCGTTCCGCTATCTTCTACACGAGCGACGAACAGAGGCGAATCGCAAATGACACCATCAATGAGGTCAACGCATCGGGCCTCTGGCCCGGAAAAGTGGTGACTCAAGTAGCTCCGGCGGGTCCCTTCTGGGAGGCGGAGGCGGAGCACCAAGATTATCTGGAGCACTATCCTGACGGCTACACGTGTCACTTCATCCGCCCAGATTGGAAGCTCCCAACCAGAGCCAACTTGCAGCGGGCCGATTGACAGTGGCGCACAGATTGAAGCACAGCTAAATACTGATTGCACTCAAGGTACACACCCAATGCTGGAAACGACAAAAGAACTGGAAACACTATCACATAAAGTCCACACCATTGCATCGCCAGAACGATTGCAAGCGAATGCACAGACAATCTCCGATCTAGTCGCAAGTGGTCTAAGCGCGTCGGCTTTAAGAGAAGGAGATGTAGCCCCAGACTTTGCCTTGCCAGATACTCACGGACATGTACTCGCTCTCGAGACACTGCTCGACCGCGGGCCAGTTGTCATCAGTTTCTACCGTGGAGGGTGGTGTCCCTTCTGCAATCTCGAACTACGCGGCCTTCAGCGTGTTCTCCCTGAGGTTGCGCAGTTGGGAGCGTCCCTCGTAGCGATTTCGCCTCAGTTACCAGATAATTCCCTCTCGACAGAGGAGAAGAATCATCTGACGTTTCCAGTGCTGAGCGACGTCGGCAACATAGTAGCAAAACGCTTTGGTATCGTTTTTACCCTTCCGCGTGCCCTGATCGACGCTAAGGCGATAGGCCGTGATCTCGCTGAGATAAATGGCGAAGCCGGGGCGACCCAGCTACCAATGCCGGCGACATTTGTTCTCGACACAACCGGCGTCATTCGTCTTGCCTTTGTCGAAGAAGACTGGAGCAAACGGTTGGACCCAGATACTGTCGTAGACACCCTTCGAGGCCTTGGCAAATGAAGGCCCACGGTGTCCATAAAATAATCAACAAGGCGAAACTGCGGGCTATGCTATTGCAACTTGAGGCGCTCTCAATTACCGAATCAACAGGCCTTTATCAATCAAATCTCGAAACCACGCGCCTCGTTCTCAGCGAGCCCGATGACCAAGGGCAACGTTCTCAGCAGGAACAGAGCGCGGTCGAAGCACAAAGATTCGAGGAACAATCTCATCTCCATCAAAAGCATCGAAACGTGATCGAAGCGCTTCCCTTTGGCCGTAACGCTGTTGTAGAACCGGGCGCAGTGGTAATCGTGAATAATCGCTATTTCGTCATCGCAGTGCCGACACAGGTGCTTTCGATCGATGGAATCGATATCACGGGCATTTCAGTCGAGTCACCGCTTTATGAAGCGATGGCGGGATTGCGGGCCGGGGAAACCTTCGACTTTCAGCAGAAAACCTTTGTAGTAGCCGATGTTCAATAAATTCAGGACGCGACCGAGCGGATCAAGAAAAGGCGATCATCTGCATTCATCCCTGACGAATCCGATATTGCCGAACGCCAAGTTACTGTACGAAAGGAGAGTTTAAATGTCTAACACAATTACGCCGACCGTTTTCTATCGCACTTTTAACGTGGAAGGGCTGGAAATCTTCTTTCGCGAAGCCGGTTCCCAGGATGCTCCCACCGTTCTGCTCTTGCACGGCTTTCCGTCGTCTTCTCATATGTTCCGCAATCTGATTCCCATGCTTGCGGATGAATATCATGTCGTTGCCCCAGACTTCCCTGGATATGGCGAAAGCTCAGCACCGCCGGTCAATGATTTCGACTATTCCTTCGAACGGTTAGCGGCCGTGACCGACAAGTTCATCGAAAAGCTGAATCTCTCTTCATATGCGCTATTCCTCTCGGACATAGGTTCATCGGTTGGCTTCCGGTTAGCTGTCATGCATCCCGAACGCGTGACCGCAATGATCGTCCAAAACGGAGGCGCCCATGTGGAAGCCCTAAATAAGGAGTTCGCAAAGGGATTATTCAAGTATTGGGAAGATCGGAGCGAAAAGAATGCTCAACCCCTACTCGACTGGCTTCTGACGATTGAAGGAACCAAGTGGCATTATCTGCACGGTGTCAGCGATCCGTCGAAGATCAGCCCTGACAATTGGGTGATCGACCAGGCATATCAGGACCGACTCGGGAACAAGGAAATCCAACTTTCAATCCTCTACAACGCAAAAAGGGATTTGGATGTGTTTGCCGAATGGCAGGAGTATTTCCGTAAACACCAGCCGCCCACTCTGATCACTTGGGGAAAAAACGACGGAATCTTTACGGTGGAGGGTGCTGAACTCTACAAAAGAGATATCCCTAGTGCAGAACTCCATCTTTTCGACACGGGCCATTTCGCGCTGGAAGAAGAAGTGGACCGGATTGGGTCGTTGATGCATGAGTTTCTCGACCGAACAATAAACACTTTGCGCCGGCAGCCAATAGCCAGCAGAGTGGAGACGCTCCTCACGAAACAGCTGCCGGAAGTTCCGGATAAAGAGATTGAAGTGAGTACTGTCAATTATGCGCCCGGAGCCGCCGACGCAATCCACCGCCATGATGCGCACGCGGTCGTCTATGTTCTCGATGGGGAAGTTGAGATGCAAGTTTGCGGCGGCACGCTTCGCCGGTTTGGTCCTGGGCAGGTGTTTTACGAATCCCCCGGAGATATCCATACCGTAAGCCGTAACGCGAGCAAGACGAAACCGGCAAAGTTCGTCGTATTCTTCGTCAAAAAAGAAGGAGCACCGATTCTCACTCCCATTCGTTAGTCTCCGGAGCGATGAATTTCTCTGATGCCCCTACATGGACGCACGTATGAAGTTAATAACCGCGCAACTCGCCGAGAATGGTACGGAGATCGTCCGCCTGTTCGCACGGTTTGCGCTCGGTGCTTCCTTCCTATCGGCTGTGGCTGATCGTTTTGGCTTTTGGGGGCCATACGGAGCAAAGAACGTATCCTGGGGAGATTTCGCTCATTTCGTTGCGTACACGGGCGCGGTGACGTCTCTCTTCCCCAGTTCATTGACGGTGTCGTTTGCGTGGGCGGCTACTGTCGCGGAGACATTCCTTGGGATGTTGCTTATCGTAGGCTTCAAAACACGAATGGCCTCCGTCCTCTCCGGTCTTCTCCTTTTGTCATTTGCCATGGGCATGGTCTCAGGTCTTGGCATCAAGAAGCCATTCGATTATTCGGTCTTCTCGGCAGCCGCTGCAGCGTTCTTACTGGCGTTCTGGGAGCCTGACCGATTCACCTTGGACTGGCTTCTGATTCGATTTCGAACGTGAGCAGGAGATCAAATGAAAACGCAAAACCGTCGACTGATGTGGCATGGCATGTTGCTCTTTCTCCTTGGGCTGATTACGGGATTACTTGAGCAACATTTCACAAACGTTCGCATGGGCCTTTCCGCACACCTGGAGGGTGTGTTGAATGGCATCCTCCTCCTTGCGCTCGGTGCCGCATGGAAAGAAGTACGGCTGCCTCATCCGGCAAAGGTGACGGCCTACTGCACTGCACTTTACGGCACCTATGTGAACTGGCTGGTGACCTCGATAGCTGCGGCTTTCGGAACCGCAGCAAAGTCTCCAATCACTTCAGCCGGCCACAGCGGTCAGCCGTGGCAAGAGAACGTTGTCGCAATGGGATTCCTCAGCGTGACGATCGCAATTATCGTTGCGTCGCTACTCGTTCTCTGGGGTCTTCGAGGAGCGACCGCCGAGGTCAACGACAGTTGGGGACATTCGGAATTCAACATTCTCCGAGACGCGGAAGGACGCAGATCATGAGACTCGTGACCGACCAGCACTCGATACGTAATCCTCGGGGCGCTATTCCATTCCAGAAATTCACCCTCGGAAAGCCAACACGGCGGGATTTCGAAGAAGAGAGTGATCTTTTTATGCCCTCTTCGGGGATGCTTGCGCGCGTTCCCGGGAAGACCACGTCATTGGATAGTTATCATGCTAAACACCATCAAGAGTAGAAATACATGGTTTCGAAGAATTGAAGACAGCACGGCTGGCGGACAATAAGCCACCGCATTCCAATCGTCGTTTTTCCGCCACAGTGTGGATTGCGACCGGCGTTACGGTAATCGCGCTGATGGCTGGATCGCTCAAGCATTCGCTGCATGCTAGTGCAAAAACCCGCTCGTACGGCACCTGCTCCGTTGCCACGGTGGTGGTGAGCAGGCCGCATCGCTAGTAGAGAACCTTGATACACGTCTAAGCTTTCCTCGGCCAATTCTCGGCTGTTTCACAAGTCGGAATAAGCGCCCGAGTCGGTGGCATTCTTAGGGCATATCTTTCAAAGACGGCGACGTTGTTCAGAATGGAGACCTTCTCTTCACGATCGATCCACAACCATACGAGATCGCGTTGGCGCAAGCGACAGCCCAACTCGGTGTTGCGACGGCGCATCTCGAATTGGTAGAACGACAACTTGCGCGCCAAAGATCTGCAGGAGACTCGAACGGTTGAGAACGTTGACCAGCGGAGCGGCGATCGACGCGCAGCGCAAGCTTCGGTAGAAGGCCCAAGGCATGGATTCGGGACGCGCAGTTAGAGACGGGTCGAGCGCCGGTAAATGCGACATGGCAAGGCGCCGAAACAAGTGTCTGAATCACAGCTGAGAGTGAAACCCCAGAATCAGTGGCTAGAGGACTTCCCAGAACATCATAAACGCCATGCGGGGGGCATTCAACACTGGGCTAAGAATGTCCATACTAAACATGCTTCGTGCGTGGTGCCACTCGCGCTTGTTCTGATACCGCTACCTCCCCAGCGACCTGTCCCCGCCGCCTGAACGTGAATTTGACGCTGTGTCGTATGAGACCTCTGGGCTTGTCGAGATCAGCGGGCGAGCTTATATTCGACGTGACGCCAACTGTACGACCGCCCAGAAGCGGCACGGCTTGGTCCCGACCGCTGACTCGCGCCCTTCACGCGCCATGTTGACGTTGCAATTTCGCGTCTATCAGCGGCACCGAGGGCATGTCACCCTATCGACACACTGAACAGACACCGCCATGACGTAATGAAACCCTTTCGAGCGAAATGCAAGTTTTCAAGTACTTCGTGCCTCATCTGGTCTGGCTGTCCGGGTGCTGCTCCGGCTGTATGGGATTAGATCTCATCGTGAGAAACCGTCGGGCAATGCAATTCGCTCAGAGGGAATCAAACATGTCTGTTGCGCCGGGAGCGGGACAATGAGTGCGCGAAGGGGCGTCTGGACGGCGGCCTGCCTTCCTGTCATATTGCTGGTCGCTGGCGGTTGCTCGAGGGGTACCTCTGCGGCAGACTCTCCCCAACGGCTGAGTGTAGAGGTGACCGAGGTGATTCAGAAGGACGTTCCGTTGTACCGGGAGTGGATCGGCACCCTCGATGGGTTCGTAAACGCGGACATCAAAGCTCAGGTCTCAGGCTACCTGACAAAGCAAGCCTACACCGAAGGCACTTTCGTGCAAAAGGGTGCGCTGCTGTTTCAAGTCGATCCCCGGCCGTTCCAGGCGACGCTCGATCAGGCGACTGGACATCTCGAGCAGTCGCAGGGCCAGTTGGAGCAGGCGCACGCGCAGTTCGCCCAGGCGGAAGCCGGCGTGGCGGTCGCGGAGGCCAACCAGCGCCGCACCCAACTTGACGTCGACCGCTACACCCCTTTAGCGCAAGCGGAGGCGATCACTCAGCAGGATCTGGACAATGCCACCGAGAACAACATGGCTGCCAAGGCACAACTGCAGGCGGCTAAAGCACAGGTGGCCACCGCCAAAGCGCAGATCACATCGTCCCTAGCCGCTGTCGAGGCCGATAAGGCAGCTGTCGAAACTGCACGGATCAACCTGGGATTCACACGCCTCACTTCGCCCATCGAGGGCATCCCCGGCATCGCCCAGTTGCAGGTTGGAGCACTGGTGAGCCCGGCGAGCGGCATCATCACGACCGTGTCCACCGTCGATCCGATCAAAGTCTACTTTACAGTTAGCGAGCAGGAGTACCTCGCCTACACTCGCCGCTTTTCTACCGTCGAGCAGAGGGAGGAAAACAACCGGCGCCTGGAACTCGATTTGATCCTCGCCGACGGCTCTGTCTACCCGCACGAAGGCAAGTTCGACTTCGCCGACCGCCAGGTGGACGTGCGCACTGGCGCGATCCGGCTGGCGGGTTTGTTCCCGAATCCCGGAAATATCCTGCGGCCTGGACAATACGGCAGAGTCCGCACCTCCATCCAGATGCGGCCCGGTGCTCTGCTGGTTCCCCAACAGGCAATCTTCGATCTCCAGGGCACTCACCAGATCGCCGTGGCCGACAACGTCAATCGGGTGACGGTTCGCGCGGCCACTCTCGGCGACACGGTCGGGAAACAATGGATCGTTCTCGACGGCGTGAAACCGGGCGAACACGTTATCGTCACGGGGCTGCAAAAGATCCGGACCGGCATGATCGTCGATCCCCAGCCGTTCCAGGCGAGGTAATCGTTATGGCCAACTTCTTCATCAACCGTCCAATCGTGGCGATAGTCATCGCGATCCTCACGGTGATCGTCGGCGCCGTAGCGCTCGCCGGTTTGCCGGTGGCGCAATTTCCTCAGATTGCTCCGCCCGACATATATGTCACCGCGACCTACGTGGGCGCCGACGCCCAAACTATCGAGCAATCCGTGGCCACCCCCATCGAACAGCAGATGAGTGGCGTCGACAACATGAACTACATGTATTCGCTCAACGCCACCGCGAACGGACAGATGCGAATGTTCGTTAATTTCGATCCGGCAACAGATCCGAACACCGATCTCATCCTGGCGCAAAGCCGCGAGACCCAGGCCGCGGCGCAGTTGCCGGCCGACGTCATCAATTATGGTGTTTCGGTCCAGAAGTCGGTATTGGCGCCGCTCATGTTGGTGGCCTTGTATTCGCCGAAGGGCACGCGCGACGCCAAGTTCCTGAGCAACTACGCCTATATCAATCTGGACGATCCCTTAACCCGAGTGAAAGGTGTCGGACAGGTCCAAGTCTTCGGTTCCGGGCAGTATGCCATGCGACTCTGGGTGCGACCGGATCGGTTAGCAAAACTGGGGATTACGGTTCCCGAAATCGTCTCCGCCATCCAGACCCAGAACACGGTAAATCCGGCGGGTCAGGTGGGCAGCGAACCCATTCCGTCGGGACAGCCGTTTACGTATGCCATCCGTGCTCAGGGCCGCCTGACATCGCCTGAGGAGTTCGAAGACATCGTGCTCCGCGAAACCCCACAGACCGGCATTGTGCGTGTAGGCGACGTGGCTAGAGTCGAACTGGGAACGCAGGATTACAGCGTTACCGGACACCTCGACGGCAAGCCTAGCGCCGTGATCGCGGTGTACCAGTTGCCGGGTTCCAATGCCGTAGCCACCGCCGAAGGAGTGAAAAAGCTGTTTGCCGAAGCCAAACGCAGCTTTCCGGAGGACATCGACTACACCATTCCCATCGACAGCACGCTTGCGGTCACGGAAGGCATGAAGGAGATCGTCGAAACGCTATTGGTCGCCATCGCCCTGGTGGTCGCAGTGGTTTACCTGTTTCTGCAGGGCTGGCGAGCTACCTTAATTCCATTGCTCGCGGTCCCAGTGTCGCTGGTCGGCACGTTCTTGTTCTTCCCCTTGTTCGGCTTCAGCATCAACACCCTGTCTCTGTTCGGCCTGGTGCTCGCAATCGGCCTGGTTGTGGATGACGCGATTGTAGTGGTGGAGGCCGTGGAACGCCACATTGAAGCTGGTTTCGCCCCGAAGCAGGCTGCGCTCAAAGCGATGCAGGAAATCTCCGGACCGGTGATCGGAATCGCGCTCGTGCTTTCCGCGGTGTTTATTCCCACGGCGTTCATTCCGGGGATCACCGGCCGCCTCTATCAGCAGTTCGCCGTAACCATCGCCATTTCGGTGATTCTGTCGGCCTTCAACGCGTTATCGCTCAGTCCCGCGCTCGCTTCGCTGCTACTGAAACCCCGATCGAAGAGCACAGGGCCTCTGGCGCGTTTCTTTGGTTGGTTCAACCGAATGTTCGGCGGCGCCACCAATAAGTATGTCCGGCTCTCGGGCGCGCTCTTGCGCAAGAGCGGATTTGCGTTTCTGCTTCTCGTCGGCTTGGCAGCGGTAGGACTCTGGATCGGCGGTCGGCTTCCCAGCAGCTTCGTTCCCGACGAGGACCAGGGTTACTTCTACCTGAATGTCCAGCTTCCCAATGCGAGCTCGCTGGAACGCACCGAAGCAGTGATGGCGAAAGTGCAGAAGATTGTCGCCGGCGTCCCCGGCGTCCAGAGCGTCACCACCGTCTCCGGCTTTAGCCTCCTCAGCCTGGTGCGATCCAGCTACAGTGGCTTCGCGTGGATCCGCATGGAAGATTGGGGGGCCCGCAAAACACGCGCGCAACAGTTTCAATCCATCAAAGCCACACTCAATGCTGAAGTTGAGCAAACTTCCCGAAGCCGTGGCCTTCGGCTTCTCACCGCCGGCCATCCCGGGCGTCGGCACTTCCGGTGGATTTACGTTCATTCTAGAAGATCGGTCCGGCGGTGACGTCCGCTTCCTCGCGGACAATGTTGACAAGTTCATGGCCGCGGCGCGCAAACGTCCGGAGATCGGCAGCCTGACGACCACGTTCCTGCCGAGCGTACCACAACAGTTTGTAAAGGTGGATCGCGACAAAGTGATCAAGCAGGGTGTCAACATCAACGACGTCTACCGCACCATTCAGACCTTCATGGGCGGGCTGTTCGTTAACTATTTCAACAGCTTCGGTCGTCAGTGGCAGGTCTACATCGAAGCCGAAGGCGAATATCGCACGCGCGCGGACAACGTCGGCCAGTTCTACGTGCGCAACTCCGCAGGCGACAGCGTCCCGCTATCTGCTCTCACCCGCTTCGAACCGGGATACGGTCCGGAGTTTACCATGCGCTTCAACGAATACCGCTCGGCGCAGTTGAACGGCGGCGCGGCGCCCGGCTTCAGCAGCGGCCAGGCGATGAAGGCACTGGAAGAGACGTTTGCGCAAACCATGCCGGCGCAGATGGGCTACGATTACTCCGGCATCTCCTTCCAAGAGAAGAAGGCGCAGCAGGGCGTTTCCTCTGGCGCCATCTTCGGATTCTCCCTGCTGTTCGTCTTCCTGGTTCTGGCCGCGCTCTATGAAAGCTGGACGCTGCCGTTCAGCGTTCTCCTCAGTACGCCGGTCGCCGTATTCGGAGCTCTAGGTGTTCTCTGGCTGCGCCGTATGTTTCTAACCTACACCGCGCCCGCCTACCTGGTGCAGATCGAAAGCGACGTGTTCTCGCAAATCGGCCTCGTAATGCTGATCGGCCTGGCCGCCAAGAACGCGATACTCATCGTGGAGTTTGCCAAGGACGAGTTGGAAAAGGGCAGGCCGCTGGCGGAGGCGGCATTGGATGGTGCGCGTCTGCGCCTGCGTCCTATCCTCATGACCTCGTTCGCTTTCATCCTGGGGTGCGTGCCGCTGTGGACCGCCAGCGGAGCCGGAGCAGTCGCGCGTCAGATTATGGGCACCACCGTGATCGGCGGGATGGCCGCGGCGAGCGGTATTGGAATTTTCCTGGTGCCCGCCATCTTCTACATGGTCGAAAGAGTTTCGGGAAGGCGACTGCAACCCGTGCCGATCGCGCCTCCTACGCCCCTGCCCGGGGACGGAGACTGATGATGCGCGCGCGATGGCTTCTCATACTGCCGGCCTTGCTCTCGGCCGGCTGCGTGGTTGGCCCGAACTATAAGCGGCCCTCGATCGCCACGCCGGCGGCTTTCCGTGCGCCGGAGCCGATCCCACCGGATCAGGCATCTCTGGCCGACCTCAAGTGGTTCCAGGTCTTCAAGGACGAACAGTTGCAAGACCTGATCCGCACGGCGCTGGTCAATAACTACGACCTGCGGGATGCCATCACGCGAGTGGAGGCCGCACGCGCCACGCTGGGCATCACGCGGTCCGAGCAATTTCCTAGTGTTGCGGGCGGCGGCAGCGTGGACCTCAATCGCCTCTCGCGGGGCGGCGCCACACCCATACCGGCGGCCCTGCTGCCCTCCCAAAACCGCACATTCGGCAGCGCCGTGCTGCAGCTTCTCTCCTTCGAGATCGACATCTGGGGCAGATTGCGCCGCGCCACCGAAGCCGCCCGCGCCTATCTGCTGAGCGCCGAAGAGACCCGCCAGGCGGTCGTGACCACCCTGGTCAGCGACGTGGCAACGTCTTATCTGGCCCTACGGGAGCTCGACTACGAGCTGGAAATCTCGCGACGGACCTTGAAGACCCGCGAGGAATCGCTGTCGCTGACTCGGCAGCGGCAAGCCGGCGGAGTCTCCACTCGGCTCGATCTGCGCCAGGCCGAGCAACTGGTCTACACAGCCGCGGAAAACATTCCCGCCACCCAGCAGCAGATCGAACAGCGCGAGAATCAGATCAGCCTCCTGCTGGGTGAAACCCGGGCGGCATCACTCGGGGCCGGAGCCTCACCGAACAGGATCTACCCCCGGACGTTCCGCCGGGACTACCATCCAGCTTGCTGGAGCGCCGTCCGGATATCCGCGCGGCCGAGCAGGACCTGATCGCCGCGAACGCCGAGATCGGCGTGGCGCGCGCCGCCTATTTTCCGCAGATCAGCCTCAGCGGATTCCTGGGAGGATCGAGCACTCAGCTCGCCAGCCTCTTCAGCGGACCTCATAGCGCATGGAGCGTTGTGCCTCAGGTCAACACAGCCGATCTTCACCGCCGGTCGCATCAAATCGGGC
>CAVYKR010000017.1:0-164589 GCA_963769205.1 Bryobacterales bacterium
GCTCGCCTGGGTCAGCAGCGGGTCTCTTCCGATCCGGGCGGATAGTTCCAGCAGCGGCGTTAGTTCACGATTCTGAGAAACTGTCATACCTTGGTCCATATATTCCTCCGGCTTAGGGCAGCACCCGCAGCGGCTCCTTCAACTGCACAGTCGTTGAATTCGTTCTTCTGGTACGCGCCCACCCCAATTTGGATTGAGGCTTTGAAGATCGCGCCCACCGGAATAATCCGGCCTAATTTATGTGCCGCAATTGCGGCCAACCCCATCGATGCGATGCACCCGCATGTAACAGCAATCGGGGTTTCCCCCGAATTGGCAGGGGACGATCCGAGTCTTGAGGTCCGCCGATATTGTTAGCGTCGTGAGAGCGAAAACACAGTCGCGCGGACTCTTGGGAGGAGACGTGAACTGACGGGTCATTGCTCCCGGCATGTGCAGCTTCAGGGAAATCTTTCCGCAGTTTCGAGCATATCGGCTATCGCTTGCGAGCGCTCCCGTGAGTTCAGCATCTCGGGCAGTTGGGTCCCCATTTGCGGCGTGAACAGGCTGAACCACACCTTTCGGATCTCCCGAGCGCGGCGTCCAAAATTCCAGGAACTCCTTCAAATAGCCAGGGCGTTTCATCATCGGGGCGGTAATGGTGCAATGGATTCCAATGTTCTGACCGGCCATATTTTTGAGGATCCGCTCGTAAGTCGCCGGGGCTCTACGGTCGTCATGTTCGGGGCGAAATCCATCGATGGAAACGACTACGTTCAGGTGTGCGAGTGTGGCCCAAGCTGGCGCCAGAGGGCGAAAGGCGCTGGTGACAAGCTGGACGTGGATACTCCGCTCGATCAATGGGGACTGAGCACCTCCAGCTCGCGATATCGAACCAGGGGATCGCCTCCGACGATGGATAAGTGCAAAGGCCGGAGGCGTTGGATGAGCTTCTAAACGCCATCAATCAATTGCTGCCCTTTGCGGTCGCTCAAATTACGTAAGATCTTTCCTCCGCCCAGGTGGGCATCGTCATAGGCATAGCATCGGGCAATTCAGGGGACACTCACGTGTAATCTCGATGGAGAGCGAGGGCCGTTCCCCTTTGAGAATCTTTCCGCCAAGCTTTCTGAGGATTTCCGAAGTCTGCATTGATCATCCTTGCCTGCCGCGTTGGGAAGGTCCTTCCGCCGGCAAATACACTTATCAACCGGATGGAGGCCGAGCTCATTCGAATTTTGAAGGGAGACGCCCCGGCCCAGTCCGGTATTGGAGGTGATTTTTGCGGTTAGACCGCTGGAGGTGAAGGATCGGCTGCCAGTCCAGTCAGGACAATCAAGTCGCTGGGCCGGTTTGGCTCGGTCGGAAGCAAAAGAGACAAAGCGTGGCGAGGGCTCGCGCAATCCCCGGAGCAGCGCTGCAGAAAATCGGCAGACACAAGCTTTCAGGGCACTCAGTCAAGCTAAGTGATTTAACTTTGGTTGTGTGGGGATTCACAGCGGGAGGATCGGGTATGCTATCGACCGATGCGATCACAGCATCGTGGTCAAAGCCCAGATTGCACACCAAACTAACTTCGTTCCCACTTGCGTATTCTATGCTATCAGATTTTCCATAGAAACTAACCAGAAAAACGAGAAACTAGAGTAGATGATCCAACTTTCCGGCGCCGGCAAACGCTTCGGCCCCAAACTGCTGTTTGAAGACCTGAACTGGATGATCACGCCCAAGGACCGTGCCGGGCTGGTGGGCGCCAACGGCAGCGGGAAAACCACGCTGCTCAAAGTGCTGGCGGGCCTGGAGTCGCTCGATTACGGCGGCATCAGCGTCACGCGCGGCGTCAGCTCCGGCTACCTGCCGCAGGACGGCCTCTCGCTCTCCGGCCGCAGCGTCTTCGCCGAATGCATGTCGGTGTTTGCGTCGCTGCAACAGATGGAAGTGGAGATGGAAGAGCTCACGCACAAGATGGGCGAGCTGGATCCCGCCGGCCCCGAATACGCGCAGGTGGCCGACCGTTTCCATCAGCTGGACAGCGAGTTTCGCAACGCGCGACGGCTACGCGATCGAGGCGCAGGTGGGAACGGTGCTGTCCGGCCTCGGCTTCCCGCATGAGGAATGGAACAAGCGCACCGAGGAATTCTCCGGCGGCTGGCAGATGCGCATCGCGCTCGCCAAGCTGCTGCTCGAAAAGCCGAATCTGCTGCTGCTCGACGAGCCGACCAATCACCTGGATCTGGAAGCCCGCAACTGGCTGGAGCAATATCTGGCCAACTACCCGTTCGCCTTCGTGCTGATCTCGCACGACCGCTATTTCCTGGATGTGACGGTCAACAAGATCGTCGAGATCTGGAATCGCGGGCGTGCATTTTTACTCGCGGCAACTACGAAAAGTATCTGCAGCAGAAGCAGGAGCGCACCGAGCAACTGGAAGCCGCCTATCGCAACCAGCGCGAGCGCATCGAGCAGCTGGAAGCGTTCATCAACCGCTTCCGCTATCAGGCCACCAAGGCCAAACAGGTCCAGAGCCGCATCAAGGAACTGGAAAAGATCGAGCGCATCGAACTGCCGAACGAAGAGAAGACCATCCACTTCTCTTTTCCGCAGCCCAAGCCGAGCGGCCGCATCGTGGCCGAGTTTCAGAACGTCTCGAAGAGCTACGGCGAGAAGTTCGTCTTCGGCGGCGTGAATTTCATCATCGAGCGCGGCGACCGCATCGCGCTGGTGGGCGTGAACGGGGCGGGGAAGTCGACGCTGATCAAGTTGCTGGCGGGAACCGAGCCGCTGACCAGCGGCGAATACCGGCTGGGCCACAACGCCGAGGTCGACTACTTCGCGCAGGATCAATACAAGGAGCTCGACCCCAACGCGCGCATGCTCGACGATCTGCAGGGCGAGGCGCCGCGCTCCAGCAACACGGAACTGCGCAGCCTGCTGGGCTGTTTTCTGTTTTCCGAAGACGACGTGTTCAAGCGCATCGGCGTGCTTTCGGGCGGCGAGCGCAACCGCTACGCGCTGGCCCGCATGCTGCTGCAGCCGTCGAATTTCCTGCTGCTCGACGAGCCGACCAATCACCTGGACATGCGCGCCAAGGACGTGCTGCTGGAATCGCTTGAGAAATACACCGGAACGGTGGTGTTCGTCTCGCACGACCGCTACTTCATCGACAAGCTGGCCACGCGCGTCTTCGAAGTCGGCGACGGCGAGGTGCACGTTTTCCCCGGCAACTACGAAGACTACATCTGGCGCAAGGAAGGCAAGCAGATCGATCTGACGCTGCCCAGCGAACGGTCACCCGGCCGCGACATCACCAGCCACCAGCTACCGCCAGTCCGCAGACCGGCGCGAAGCGGCTGAATCCCATGAAGCTGAAGAAGATGCAGGACCGCTGCGCAGGAACTGGAAACGCAGATCGCCGCGCTGGAGGCGGAAATCGCGGGCGATGAGGCAGAGCCTGGCGAATTTCGTCAGCGCCGAAGAGACCATGCGCGTTTCGGCGCAGCTGGAAAAGCGCCGCGCGACGTTGAGCACGCTGCTGGCGGAATGGGAAGAGGCTATCCAGGCTGGAATCGCAAGAAGCATGAGCGACTTCCAGGAGCAGCTGGCGCACCTGCGGCGACGTATCGCCAGGATCGACAAGAAATACACGCGCCCAGCGCCGAAGCCGCCAGTCCCGCAAGCCCCAATCCGCCAATCCCTGCTCCCGAGGACTGGCTGCACGGCGAAGAAGTGGCGACCGCGCACGGCGTCCACTACGAAACCGAGAAGCTCTACGAGCGGCATCGCCGCCACGGCAGCGTCGGCATCGTCGATCTGGAAGACCTTCCGCACGATCTGCTGGATCCCATTTCGAATGGCCAGATCCGCGGCGTCCCGCCCGCGAAATGGTGCTTCCTCGATACCGAAACCACCGGCTTGGCGGGAGGCTCGGGCACGTACGCGTTTCTGATCGGCGTCGGCCGCATCACTCCGCAAGGTTTTCGCGTGCGGCAGTTCTTCATGCGCGATTTCGGCGAAGAGGCCAGCCAGTTGAGCGCGCTGCACGGAACATCTGAAGCAATTCGAAGTGCTGATCACCTACAACGGCCGCACCTACGATCAGCCGCTGCTCGAAACGCGCTTCCGCATGGTCCGCCAGCGGCCGCCCTTCAGCTCGCTGGAGCATCTGGATCTGCTGTTTGGCGCGCGCCGGCTGTGGAATTTGCGATTCGATAGCTGCCGGTTGGTGGAGCTGGAAAATCAGATCCTGGGCGTCGAACGGCAGGGCGATCTGCCCGGCGAGATGATTCCGTATGTCTATTTCGAATACGTGCGGACGCACGAAATCTTTCGGCTTGATGCCGGTGTTTCATCACAACGCCATCGACATCCTGACGCTGGCCTGCCTCACCGCCATCGTCCCGCGCGCGTTTCATGCGCCGAGCAGGCCGCAGTTTTCGCACGGCGCGGAAATGGTCGGGCTGGCGCGCTGGTGGCGGCAAGCCGAGCAGCACGAAAACGCGCTGGCGCTGTTTCGGCAGGCGATGGAGCGAGAATCTTCCGGACGAGCTGCTGTTTCGCACCTTGTGGGACATCGCGGCGCTGGAAAAGAAGCTCGGCCGCGAACATGCCGCGCTCCCGGTGCTCACCGATCTGGCCGCATCGCGCAATCCCGTGGCGCGCGCCGGCATTGGTCGAACTGGCGAAATATTACGAGCGCCGCGAACGCAACTACGCGCTGGCGCTGGAAATGACCCGCAGCGCCATTGGAGCTGGAACCATCCGAAGCGCTGCGAGCGCCGCGCGGCCCGCTTGAGAAAAGCGTGTGAACATTCCGCAGGACATCGAGGCTCATATGACCAAAACGTTTTGCTCGTCTGAAGACTGCTTGTTGTTCGCGCTGATGCTGATGCTTGTGACGCTGGTGGGCTGCGCGAAGCCGCCCAAGCTGGACGTCACTCTGAGTCTCGACAAGCAAAACGCCGGATCTCATCTTCGTGAAAGTGAAAGTGGTGAACACGGAGGATCGCGCCACGGTTCCGATCGCCATCGAAGTGACCGGCCAGACGCAAACCAACGGCCATTGGGACAAGGCCGAGCACGCTGCTGCATCCGGCCGCGTTCGTGCTCAATCGCAAGGAACAGCGCGAGATCACCAAACTGTGGAGAGTTCCGGCCGACGCCGCGCGAACCACGCTGACGGTGAAAGAACAGGAAAGCGGAATATTGTTAAAAACAGAACGAGCCGAAAAGGTATTTCCGCGCCGGCCGCCGGCGCCTACAGCAAAGCCTTAAGTTCGCTCCAAGCCAGCCCCTGCGATTCCGCCACGCCCGGATACGTGATGTGTCCGGCGTAGGTATTCACGCCCTCGCGAATGGCCGGATTGTCCTGGCAGGCCTGCTCCAGGCCCTTGGCGCACAACTCCGCCAGGTAAGGAAACGTCGCGTTGGTGAGCGCGTAGGTGGAGGTGTGCGGCACCGCCGCCGGCATGTTCGAAACGCAATAATGCAGCACGCCATCGACGAAATAGATGGGATCGGTGTGCGTGGTGGCGTGCGAGGTCTCAAAACATCCGCCTTGATCGATGGCGACATCCACCATCACCGCGCCTGGCTTCATGCTCTTCAGCATTTCGCGCCGCACCAGCTTCGGCGCCGACGCACCCGGAATCAGCACCGCGCCCACGACCAGATCGGCGTTGCGCACGCGCCTCGCGCACGGTGAAGATGTTGGACGCCAGCGTCACCACCTGGCTGCTGTAGATGTCGTCGAGCGCGCGCAGCCGATCCAGATTGCGATCGATGATGGTGACTGGCGCGCCCAGGCCCACCGCCATTTTGGCCGAATTGTGGCCGACCACGCCGCCGCCCAGGATCACGACATTGGCGGGCGCGACGCCGGGCACGCCGCCGAGCAAAATGCCGCGGCCTCCGTTGGGCCGCTTCCAGATACACCGCGCCCACCTGCACCGCCATGCGCCCGGCCACTTCGCTCATGGGCGTCAGCAGAGGCAGCGAGCCATCCGCTTCGCGAATGGTTTCGTACGCCACCGAGTTGACCTTGGCCTCCACCAGCTTCTGCGTCAGTTCGGGCAGCGGCGCCAGATGCAGATAGGTGAACAGGATCAAGCCGGGGCGGAAGTGCGCGTATTCGGAAGGCTGCGGCTCCTTGACCTTGATGACCAGATCGGCCTTGTTCCAGACGTCGGCGGCGTGGGCAGGATTTCGGCGCCGGCCTCGATATATTCGCTGTCGGGGATGGAGCTTCCCGCGCCCGCCTTGGTCTCCACCAGCACGCGATGCCCGGCTTCGCGCAGCGCCGTTACGCCGCTCGGAACCAGCCCGACGCGTCGTTTCGTGATCTTTGATTTCTTTCGCGACGCCGACGATCATTGCTGAGCGACATGGGCGGAGCTGCGGCGCCGATTTCGCGGTCAGCCGCTTGGGGCCGAGGCCCAAAGCGATCAGGGAAAGCGAAGTTGATCTTGCCGTCGGGCATGAGGTTCTGGTCGGCTTGAAAGCGTTTGAGCGCATCGATGGAGTCCGGTCCCCACTGGCCGTTCGGTTCGCCCGCGAAATAGCCCTTGCTGGCCAGCGCCTGCTGGATTTGCTGATACCGGTCTTTGGTTGGCGCCAGTTGACGGGGAGGTGTTGAAGTCCGTTTGGCCGTTTTCTTGCCCGCCGCTGTCCGGGACCTGGATGTGGATCTTACCGCCGGGTTAGAGGCCGTCGTTGTCGCCTTGGAGGCGGCCGTAGTTGGCTTAGAGGCGGCCGAGACCGCGTGGATCCGCTTTTTGGCGGTTTTCTTCTTGGTGGTGGCGGTGGAATTGGTGGTGGGGGTAGCCGCACCGCTGGCCAGCCACGTCCCGGCGCAGAGCGACAAGCCCAGGAGAATCCCTTTTGTCACCAAATTGTCACCAAATCCCATTCTACCCGATCAGGGTATGGGCAAGGGATTCGGCGATGGCCTCGGCGATCTTTTTGCCATGAAAGCGCCCATTTTCGATGAAAATCTCATTGGTGTGCATCCCTGCCACAATCACTCCGGCCAGGAAAATACCGGGCCGGTCGCTTTCGAGGGTATCCGGGTTGGTTCGGGGGCGCTGGCTGACCGGATCCAGCCGGATTCCGAGCGAGCCTAGAAACTCGAGGTCGGGCCGGTAGCCGGTCATGGCAAAGACGAAATCGTTCTTTAAAGTGACTTGGCCGTCGGGCGTGTCGATGACCACGGCGTGCGGTTGAATCTCGAGCAAACTTGACTTGAAATAGGCCGGGATTTCGCCGTTCTTAATGCGGTTTTCAATATTGGGCTTGATCCAATACTTAACGCGATCAGAAATCCCAGCGCCGCGGTGTAACATTGTGACCCGCGCTCCAGTCCAGTACAATTCCAAGGCCGCGATAGCCGCCGAGTTTTTCGCGCCCACTACCAGTACGTCGTGATTGTAAAAAGGATGGGGCTCCTTATAGTAATGAATCACCTTATCCAAATCTTCCCCCGGGACATCGAGCATATTCGGCAGATCGTAATATCCGGTGGCCAGGATGATTTTGCGGGCGCGATAGTCAGCTTTGCTGGTGTGGACTAGAAAGTCGCGATCATCGCCTTCGATCTTGAGCACCCGCTCATACTGATGGACGTCGAGCTGATAATGCTCGGCGGCGCGCCGGTAATATTTCAAGGCTTCCGTGCGCCCCGGCTTCTCATTGAGCGACGTCATGGGCAGTCCGCCAATCTCCAGTAGCTCGGGCGTAGTGAAGAAGACCATGTGGGTGGGGTAATTGTAGATGGAATTCACCACGCAGCCCTTGTCGATCAAGACCGTGCTGACCCCGCGCTGCTTGAGTTCAATCCCGCAAGCCAAGCCGGTAGGTCCCGCGCCCACCACCACCGCGTCGTACTGCTGCACCGTCAGAGCATCCCTTCCACGGAGGTATAAACCTGGGCCAGCGCAGCGGGCAGCGCGGATGGATCTTTACCGCCGGCCTCAGCCATATCCGGCCGTCCGCCGCCCTTCCCACCCACCGCTTGTGCCACCGCGCCCGCCAGCTTTCCGGCGTGAACTTTGGATGTGAGATCTTTGGTGACCCCGGAGACGATGGACACGTTTGAATCTTCCGAAGACGCGAGCACTACTACGATGCTCTTCCACTTGACGCGTAAAGAATCGACCATGGTTCGCAATTGCTCGCGGTCCATGCCGGGCACCTGGGCGGCCAGTACCTTTACTCCCTTGATGTCCCTTACATTCGATTCCAGCCCGGCCACCTCGGCGCGGGCGAGTTTGTCTTTCATCTGCTCCACGCGCTTCTCGAGCACACGCTTCTCGTCGGCCAGCTTTTCCTGCGCCTCGTGCGACAGCCGAGCCTCCTCCTGGAACTTGTGCAGGATCGCATCGCCGGTGATGGCCTCGATCCGTCGAACGCCCGCGGAAATGCTGCCTTCGTAGACGATCTTGCAGAGGCCGATGTCGCCGGTGCGGTGAACATGCGTGCCGCCGCACAATTCCTTACTGAAGCCATCAATGGAGACTACGCGGACCTTGTCGCCATATTTTTCACCGAAAAGGGCCATTGCGCCGGTGGTTAGCGCCTGATCGAGGTCCATTATGTTCGTATTAACGGCGATATTCTTCAGAATCTCTTCATTTGCGAGCTTTTCGATCTCCGCGAGCTCATCGGGATCGGTGGCGGCGTAATGCGTAAAATCGAAACGCAGACGGCCCGGGTCCACCACACTTCCAGCCTGTTTGACGTGGCTTCCCAGCACCTTGCGGAGGGCGGCGTGCAGCAGGTGGGTCGCGGTATGATTCCGCATTGTGGCCCGGCGTAATTCGTCCGTCACTTTGGCGATGACCTTATCGCCTGGCTTCAGCGTGCCGGGGTTCGTCACTCGATGGGCGGTGATTCCTGGCGCGGGCGAAAGCGCGGTATCGACGGCTACCACGGCGCCGCTGCCGGCTGCGGTGAGAACCCCTTTGTCGCCTACCTGCCCGCCGGATTCGGCATAAAACGGCGTACGGTCGAGGATGACTTCGTGGTCTAGCACAGCGACCACCGTGGCGGGCGCTTCGAGAGTATCGCGTCCCACGAATTCGGTTTTGGGCAGCGTCTGATAAACCGGATTAATCTGACTTTTGTCCGCTCCCCGCCAACTGGCGCGTGCGCGGGTGCGCTGCTTTTCCATCTCCGCCTGAAAACCTTCGTGATCGATAGTCAGGCTACGTTCCCGCGCCATTTCATCCTGTTCGTCCAGAGCCAGGCCGTAAGTATCGTAAAGCTTAAAAGCAACGCCGCCTGGAATCATGCCGCCGGCGGCCGATTTGGCTTCGTCCACGAAAACTTTCTCGGCAAACTGGAAGGTAGTCGCGTAGCGATGCTCTTCGTCCTTCACCACGCGGGCCACGCGCTGAATGCTGTCCATCAGCTCGGGATAACCGGGCTTCATCTGCTCGGCCACGAATCCGGCCAGTTGGTACAGATAGGGATCCTGGCGGCCCATCATGCGGGCATTTCGAATCGCCCGGCGCATGATTTTGCGGAGCACATAGCCGCGGCCTTCATTGGATGGCAGCACGCCATCGTGTATCAAGAACGTGGTGGCGCGGACATGATCGGCGTTGATCCGGAGGGCGACGTCGCTGCGATCATTTTCGCCGTAGGCAACACCCAGCAGGCCGGCCGCATGATCGATAATCGGCCGCAGCAGGTCCGTATCGTAATTTGAAAGCTTGCCCTGCAGCATGCAGGCGGTGCGCTCCAGGCCCATTCCGGTATCGATCGACGGCCTGGGCAGCGGGGTCATTTTGCCGTCGGCGGAACGGTCGAACTGCATGAACACCAGGTTCCAAATCTCGACGAAGCGCTCGCCGGGATTGCCTGGAAACTCGCCGGGTCCAGCTTCAGGCCCGAAGTCGTAGTAGATTTCCGAACAAGGGCCGCACGGGCCGGTATCGCCCATCTGCCAAAAGTTGTCGGCCTCATCCATGCGGAAGATGCGATCTTTCGGCACGAACTTCTGCCATAACAGCTCCGCGTCGTCATCTTCGCGGAAGACGGTGACATACAACCGTTCCTTGGGCATCGCGAATTCCCGGGTTACCAGGTCCCAGGCGAAGGCGATGGCATCCTTCTTGAAATAGTCGCCGAAGGAAAAGTTCCCCAGCATCTCGAAAAACGTATGGTGCCGCCGGGTGTAGCCGACGTTATCGAGGTCGTTGTGCTTGCCGCCCGCGCGGACGCATTTCTGGGCGGTGGTGGCGCGCAGATAATCCCGTACTTCCTGGCCGGTGAATACGTCCTTGAACTGATTCATGCCCGCGTTTGTAAACAACAGCGTGGGGTCGTTGGCGGGGACCAGCGAAGAGCTGCGAACTATTTTGTGACCTTGCGCCGCGAAGAAGTCGAGAAACTTCTGGCGGATGTCATTTCCAGTCATTTACTTCCATTGTGACAGGCTTCTCGCTGCGTTATGCAGTAGTGTACGCGTAATGTCCGTCGATCTGCAGCATGGCTAGCGCCGCCACCATCGCGGGCACCACCAACACCCCGGGCCACACATGCGCCTGCAATTCTTTCACGACGTCTTCCGGATCCTGGTCGAGCTTCCAATGCTCGATCAGCATACGCGCCTGCATTTCCGCAGCCGTGTGACAGCTCAGGAATTTGACGCCGCGCGCCTGCAGCCCCTGGATACTGATGTCCTGGTAGGATGACCCGGAGTTGTTAGGATCCTGCGAAGAATAGCGCAACTCCTTGCCGGCCTTACTCGGATAGCGCGGATTGCGGGTGGCCGGTTTGCGATTCTCCGGATCAGTCACGGTTAGCCATTCTCCGACGCGGTACTTTGACCAGACAAAATCGTCGTAGTTCAGCATGTTCGCCGGACCATGCAGAGCCGCGACGATCTGGATTTTTTCGAGCGGAACGCCGAACCCGAAATGCAGGCCGTTCAGCGCGTTCTTGATGGGGTTCAGGAGCGTAGGGTCAGCAATTGCTGTGACATCGAACACCTGTTTGACCCGCGTCGGAGATCGCGCCAGTTGCTCGAATTCCTTAATCTTCCAGTCGGCTGGCTGGTAGACGAGTTGGGCCTCTGCTTCTGAGCCGGCCGTACCCAGCGCGATCAAGCCGGTGGCAGCGGGACCGATAAATGACCTGCGGGAAATGGGGTTCATCGAGGACCATTCTGACAGGTTGCGGCCCGCCCGAGAGCGGGCCCGCCGATCAAAAGGTGAATCGAGCCGAAAGCTGGATTACGCGCGGCTGTTGGTCTCCGGCCGTGCCGCTGTTGAGAACGCCGGTACTGGATATCTGGCCGAATGATCCACTGGTGATGGTCGTGTTTGGATTGCTAAATTCGGCGTGATTGAACAGGTTGAAGAAATCGGCGCGGATTTCCAGCTTCGTTCGTTCGCCGTAGAGGTCTGTGATTTTGCCGATCGTAAAATTCACGTTGGTGCGATCCGGGCCGCGGAAAGCGTTTCGGCCAAGGGAGCCGTAGGTGCGTAGCGCGGCGTTGGTCACGGCGGCATTGTTGTTGTAGAGCGCCAAAAGCGAAGCTCGCTCGAATGCGGCTGGGTCGAAATAGAAGTTGCCCGTTCGCCCATTGCTCGCAGTTTGATAAGTCTCGATGTTGGTGA
Organism: Bryobacterales bacterium; assembly: GCA_963769205.1. Taxonomy (GTDB): domain Bacteria; phylum Acidobacteriota; class Terriglobia; order Bryobacterales; family Bryobacteraceae; genus Palsa-89. Next base: position 11,598 of record CAVYKR010000017.1, read on the forward strand.
AATCGATTTGAGAGACCAGATTGGCGCGAACCAGCTCTGGATCACCGGCTCCGGAGGGCCCGGCCTTGGTCCGGGTACGGCTGAGTCCGGCCAGCACATCTAGCGGCGATCCGGAGCGGTAGCTCACGATGGGATACAAAGTCCAGCCATGGGTAAGGCGCTTCGGCCCATCGGTCCAAGCCTTCGCGAAGGGAAGTTCCCAGGTGGCAGCGAAGGATATGACGTGGGTCAGATCAAAATCCGAAGGACCTCGAAATTGGCCCCAGTCGTAAGTGGGTACGCGGGAATCGCGTGAACGGAAACCAGAAGCGTTATCCATGGATTTCCCGTAGGTGTAGGAGAACTGGTATTCAACCGAACCCAAATACTTGGTGTCGGACATCCGCTTGCGAAGGCCAACCGCCAGAGAATTGTAATTTGCGTTGGCCACGTTGGCGAAGGTGTCGAGATAACTGAAGTTGCCCGACGACGTGGCCGATTGCGTGTCGAACAGGCGCTTGGTGGTGCCCAGCACAAACGGATTGGAATCGACCAGACCGGTGAGTTTGTGCGAGCTCGAACCGATATATGCGACATCCAGGGTGGTATTTGCAAATATCTCGCGCTGTACATCGAGGTTGTACTGATAAATATATGGCGTCCGAAGATGCGGGTCCACGAAGTACACGCCACCACCCCCGATGGGAAGGAAGCCCTTAGCCGCGAAATTTAGATTTGAAGGAGGCGGCTGCGAAGGAAACGGGTTGGGTTGGCCCGCCGCTACAAACGGCTGCGACAAGTAGTTGCTCTCTGTCGTTGGATTCCCGCTGAGCGCGGGAAAGATCAGATCGGCGAAACCGAAAAATGGAGCCTGCCCATTGAATTGCAGGTTATCTTCGCCTTTGAGAATGTCATAAAAGACGCCGAAGCCGCCGCGAATGCTCATTTTCCCGTCGCTCTTGGGATCCCAGGCAAAGCCGAAGCGTGGCGCCCAGTCGTTCTTATCAGGGAAATTCGAGCCTGCCGGAGCTTGCGGATCGCCGGGGAAGAGCAGCCCCTCAGGCGCATTCGGGAACCTGGTGGATTGCTGGCCATATGCCAGCGAAAAGGAGCGGCCTTGGGTATCGATCTTGGGCGAGCTGTACTCATAACGCATTCCCAGCGTCAATGTCAGGTTCTTTTTCACCTTCCATTCGTCCTGCAGGAAACCAGCCAGGTTGTGGGTTCGGATATTCGAGGGCGCTCTAGGGAACTGCTGGAATTCATCCGGGAGACCCATCAGGAAGTCGGCGCGGTCATTGGTAGAGAAGCTGCCACCCTGGTTGCCATAAAAGAAAAACTCGCCGTTGACATAAAAGTCATACACGGTGTTGTTCTGATAAGGCGTGTAGCTAAATCCAGCCTTGATGCCGTGGCGGCCCTTCGTCCAGGTGAAGGTGTCGCTCCAGATGTAGGTGTTATCGATTAAGGCAGTGGGGCCCTGCGGACTAAAGCCGGCGGTGGTGCCGCTTCCGAGGAAGCCGAGCATCGGCGGTCCGGTCGGATCGTCGGAGGTGATGCCTACTCCGAGCGCGCTGGGCGTGGGAAGCTTCGAGGCAGGAACAGCCTGGAGGCCCTGATTGCGCTGGGCCGTAAAGCGGAACTCATTCACCATATTTGGAGACAGCGCCTTGGTGTAGTTCGCGCTCCCGTAATAGTGGTTGACGAAATAATTGTCAGGATAGCCGGGCGTGTAGGCCGCGGTGTTGAATGGCTGCAATTGAGGATTGCGGCTGGAGCCCAAAGTTACCGACAGGCGGTCATTTTGGGTTATCACCAGATCTACCTTCTCGGTCAACTCGTCGCGGTTGTCGGTGAAAGATCCCTGACCGACCAGAAAACCAGTGGGTGAAGTTGAAAGCAGGCCCGCTTTGATGTAGTTCTTAGCGATGCTGTTGATCTTATTGGGGTCGATAATGCCTTGCGCCGCGAGAGTGGGATTGGGCTGAAAGAAGGAATTCTGCTGCAGAAACTTCACCACGTTAGGATCGGGTCCATTTTGCGCGGCGTTGGATCGGGAGAAATCGCCATTGAGCTCAGCCGGCGTAAAAACTTGATTTTTGGCGGTGTTCTGCAGCTGGGAGAGTCTTTGGCCCTGGTAAGCGACAAAGAAGAAGAGGCGGTTGCGCCCGTTGAACTTCGGGAGCAGCACCGGCCCCCCTACGGTTGCGCCGAACTGATTGCGCTTCAGGGTGTCCCTCGATAAGCCAAGTTCGTTGTTGAAAAACGAGTTGGCGTTAAAAACAGAATTCCGTACGTAGTCATAGGCGCTGCCGTGAAAATCGTTACTACCGGATCTGGTAACAACGCTGATGATTCCGCCGGCATTGCGGCCGTACTCGGGAGTGTAGTTGCTGGTGAGGATGCGGAACTCCTCGACGGCGTCCGGATTGGGATTAAGCACCGCGGCGTTGCTCAGCAGGTTGTTGTTCACGCCGCCGTCTAAGATGAATGTCACCGAGTCGGTACGCGCGCCGGCGATGCTAAAGGACGTGCCCCCCGCGGTCGTGGAAGTGCCGGCCACACCGGGGACGACGCCCGGCAGCAGCGTGGCGAGGTCCATCACATTGCGCCCATTCAGCGGCGCCTTGACGATCTGGGAGGTTGTGACGCTGGCGCCGAGAGTTGCGTTGACTGTTTCTACGCCGCTGGCGTTCCCTTCCACTTGCACGGTCTCAGTAGTGGCACCGACCTCAAGCTTGATGTCGACCTTCAATGACTGATTGATCTCGAGCTGCTCGTTGCCAGTTACGGTTCTGCGGAAGCCCTGCGCTTCTGCGGTAATGGTATACGCGCCGATCGGCAGCAGCAGAACCTGGTATGAACCGTCCTCACCGCTGGTTGTTTCACTCTTGGCCCCAGTAGCCACATTTGTAACAGTCACTTTGGCGCGCGGGACTACTGCTCCCGTGGGATCGGTCACCACGCCAATGATACGGCCGGTGGCGTCCTGCGCCGCGAGCGGAAGCATGGACATAACCAGCAGGGCCAGTAGCGTCAAGACACACTGCCGACGTACACGACGAGCACAGATTTGCATATAATTTTCCCCTAAACGTAACTCAGCCTTACGTGCCAACTAAGGACACAAAGGTCCTGTAAAGGACACAAAGTTCCCGTAAATGTGAGCTAGCCCAGAAGAGTGCGCGTAGCCCTTTCCCCCTCCGTTTGCACGGAGTCCAACAATTCCTCGTTATTTTTTAGCAGATTCCCGCAAGTGAGTCAATGAGATTCTTAGAAGATCCGCACTTTCTGGTGGTGGCGCGTGCTCAATTGGAGAACCCACCGAAAACAAGTACTCTAGAAATAGAGTGTCCACCGACGTCGTCCCCGCCACTGGGTTGGTCGAGCAACTTTATACGCAGCTCGAGGAGAAGGTTCGCCTGCTGCGCCCGAAGGACGACTTTTCTCAGCTTGAAAAAGCATATCGGCTGGCTGCGGAGGCGCACAAAGGGCAGGTTCGCGACTCGGGCGAGCCTTACATGGTTCACCCGTTAAACGTCACGTTGATCCTGGCCGACATGCAGATGGATCTGGTTTGCCTCCAAACCGGTCTGCTGCACGACACGCTGGAAGACACCAAGGTCACCCTCGATCAGATCCGTAAAACTTTCGGCGAGGAAGTGGCGCGCTGCGTGGACGGCGTCACCAAGCTGAGCAAACTGCATTTGTACTCGCGCGAGGAACGCCAGGCCGAAAGCGTCCGCAAGATGCTGCTGGCCATGGTGAACGACATCCGCGTGATCATCGTAAAGCTGGCCGACCGGCTGCATAACATGCGGACTCTCAAATTCCTGCCTCGCGAGCGGCAGGAGCGGGTTGCCCAGGAGACCATCGAGATCTATGCTCCCATCGCTCACCGCCTGGGGATGGGAAAAGTTCGCGGCGAGCTGGAAGATTTATCTTTTCAATACCTGGAGCCTGACGCGTCCGCCGAGTTGGTTCGTGAAATCGAATCGCAGCACCAGCAGAACGAAGAATTCCTGAACAAGATGAAGCACGAAGTGGAGGTCAACCTGCGGCGCGAGAATATTCCCGCGCGCGTGGAAGGCCGGATCAAGCGCGCTTACTCCGTGTATCAGAAGATGAAGCGTCAGAAGATCGGGATTGATCAGGTCTATGACCTGCTGGCGCTTCGCATCGTCACCGATTCGGTGAAGAACTGCTATGCCGCACTGGGCGTGATTCACAATGAGTGGCATCCCATTCCGGGCCGCATCAAAGACTTCATCGCTATTCCCCGTCCCAATCTCTATCAATCGCTGCACACTTCGGTGATCGGACCGGGCGGACGGTCCTGCGAAGTGCAAATCCGCACCGAGGAGATGCACCGCCTGGCCGAAGAGGGGATCGCCGCGCACTGGAAATACAAGGAGGGCAGGAAAGGTCCAGGCCAGGAGGATCAGCGCATACTCTGGCTCCGCCAGTTGGTGGAATGGCAGAAAGAAATGCACGATCCGGGCGAGTTCATGTCCACCCTCAAAGTGGATCTCTATCCGGAGGAAGTGTACGCTTTCACGCCCATGGGCAAGGTGATCGTGCTGCCGCGCGACGCCACTCCCATCGATTTTGCATACAGCGTTCACAGCGACGTCGGCAACACCTGTGTCGGCGCCAAAGTGAACGGCAGGATCGTACCGCTCAAGTACAACCTCAAGAACGGCGACGTAGTCGAGATTCTTACGCAGGCTGGCCATCTGCCGAGCAAAGACTGGCTGGCGCTCGCCAAGACTTCTCGGGCGCGCAACAAAATCAAGCACGTCATCAACACCACGGAGCGCGTCAAGGCCATTGAAATCGGTCAGAAATATCTGGAGCGCGAGGCGCGCCGGCTCAGCGTGCAGCTCGGAAAAATCACTAAAGCCGATCTGGAGCGGGTCGCCAGCGAATACGGCCATAGCAAGATCGAAGACCTGTACGCGGCGTTAGGCTACGGCAAGTTCTCGGCACGTCAGGTTCTGCAAAAGCTGGCGCCCGAGCAAGTCGAACTGCCTCTGGTGGAAGCACCGAAGGCGGCTCCCGCGGTGAGCGCGCCGTCGAGCGCCGACACAGGCGACCTGGTGATCAAGGTCAAGGGCGTCGACGACCTGCTGGTTTACCGTGCCAAGTGCTGCAATCCGATCCGCGGCGAAGGCATCGTCGGCTATGTCACTCGCGGCAAAGGCATCGCGGTGCATTCCACGAATTGCCCCAACGTCCAGAATTTGATGTACGAAGTGGAGCGCAAGATCGACGTCGAATGGGCGCGGGCGGCCACCGAGACGTTCCCCGTGAGACTGATGATTTACACTGACGACCGGCCCGGAATGCTCAACCAGCTTACGTCTGTCCTGTTCGCAGAGCAAAGCAATATCCGCAGTCTGGAGGCCAGTTCGGATGCCAAGCACGGCGTGGATGGCGCCGTGATCGACGTTACCGCTGAGATACGAGACAAGAAGCAACTGGAGCGCGTAGTCAGCGCGGTCCGGCGTATCTCCGGCGTCCGTGATATCGAGCGTACTCAGTAATTGCACAGTATGACTGAAACCCAAACCGAGCCGGAACACATCGCGATTTCGAAGTCCAAAGGCATCCAAATCGATTGGAAGGACGGACACCATAGCCAGTACGCACTCGGTTATCTGCGCGACGAATGTCCTTGCGCTACCTGCACCGGCGCGCATGGCACGGCCCCGCAGAAGAGCGACTACTCAGCGCCCAAGGCCACTCCGTTCCAAATGTTCACGCCCACGCTCAAGATGCTGAACGTGGAGCAGGTGGGGCATTATGCCATCAAGATTGATTGGAGCGACGGCCATAATACGGGTATTTATTCGTACGAACATCTCCGCAAGATCTGTCCGTGCAAGGAATGCAAGGGCTCACTCGTAACGTAGGGCCGTGAGCGGATCTACCTGCGTGGCGCGGCGCGCTGGAATATAAGCCGCGACGATTGCGACGATACACAGTAAGACAATCACCGAGATTATAGTTGCTGGATCGCCGGCGCCGATGCCGAAAAGCAGGCTGCTCAGGACGCGGCTAAGTCCGAGCGAGGCAGCTACGCCGGCCGCCAGTCCCAGCACCACGGGTGGCAGACTCTGACGTAGAACCAAGCTGCGAATACCGGCCGTTGGAGCGCCCAACGCCATGCGAATCCCCATCTCGTTGGTGCGCTGGGCAACGGAGTACGAGACCACACCGTAGATTCCGAGGCTCGCGAGCAGCAGCGCCGTAAGTCCGAACAAGAGCACCAGCGTCATCTGGAATCTGCGCTGCGCAACAGACTCCGTCAGGATTTCGTCCATGGTTCGGAATGCCGGCACGGGCAGCTCGGGATCGACGGCGCGAATCGCCCCACGAATGGACGAGGAAGCGGCCAAGGGGTCCATAGCGGTTCGTACTGCCAGAGCAACTTGGTTGAAGGTCCGCTGCCAATACGGCAGATAGACCGTAGCGGAAGGGTTCTTGTCCAAACTCACTCCGCGAACTTCTCCTGCCACACCGACAACCTCATTGAGAGGGAGATTGGTCGCCTCCCACGTGGAAGCGTTTGCCTAACGGATTCTGTCCCGGCCAAAGCCGCCCGGCGGCGAGCGGAGAGATGAGCGCTACACTGCGGCCTCGGTCTGCCTCAGTGAAGAATCGTCCTGATCGCAACGAGATTCCCAGTGTCTGGAAATAATCCGGACTGACCTGCCGGATGTCTGCCAGCGGGCGCTCCATCATAGGTAGATTGGTGCCTTCGGCCGCGATAAGGTTATTTCCACCCTCGCCGCCGAGGGGAAGCAAGTTGGACACGCCAACCGATATCACGCCTGGCAACACCTTCACGCGGTCGAGTAAAGACCTGAGAAAGGCCGCTCGCTTCTCCTGGTCGGGATAGCGGGTGCCCGGCAGATTCATAGCCACGGTCACGATTCTTTGGGTTTCGAAGCCGCGATCAACATCCAAAAGCTTGAAGAAGCTGTGCAACAACAGCCCGCCGGCAACCAGACAGAGAGCGCTTAAGCCGACCTCGACGGCCACCAGTAGCGATCGAAGCCTGCCGCTGCCTCGTCCCACGGTTGTACCCCGCGCACCGGATCGCATGGCTTCCTGTGGATCGGCCTGGGCGAACCTCCAAGCCGGAAGGAAGCCGAACAGCAGCCCCGCCAGGACCGAAATCCCGATGGTGAAGAGCAGCACCCTCGCGTCCAAGTGAATTTCGTCCAAGCGCGGAAGGTCGACCGGCGCCGACGCAAGTATCACGCGCATCGCCGCGTAAGCAATCATTATGCCCGCCAAACCACCCAGCCCTGATATCAGCAGGCTTTCCACTAGCATTTGCCGCACCAGCCGCCCGCTACTGGCCCCGATTGCGCTACGTATGGCCATCTCTCGCCGCCGCGTCGTAGCGCGCGCCAGCAATAGATTCGCAATGTTCACACACCCGATCAGGAGAACCGCGCCAACAGCGGCCAGCATCAGTTGCAATCCCGTCCGGGATCGACCGGTGATCTGTTCCTGCAGTGGAACCAATACCGCCCGAAGCTCGACCTTCTCAGGCAGATGCTGGCCGATATTGCTTTGAATCACGTTCAGCTCGGAGAGTGCCTGCGATGAAGAAACACCCGGCGCCAGCCTCGCGATGGACACGAAGTTGAAGTCGCCCATTTCGTCCTTCTCTTCATCGCGCAGTCCAAAAGGCTTCCAGATCTCCGGCTGCTCTCCCGCGAGCGTCATGGCGAAAAGTTGATTCAGCTTGGGAAAATGAAACCCGGCCGGCAGCACGCCGATTACCTCGTAGGGAGTTCCGTTGAGTATTATCTTACGGCCGATCACGCCTGGGTCCGCCCCAAAGCGTCTACGCCAAATATCATCATTCAGCACCACTACACGGTCGCGTCCGGCCTGGTCCTCCTGATCTAGAAATGTGCGGCCCAGGCGCGCTTGAATTCCGAGCATCGGGAAGAGGCCTGGTGAGACACGTGCCGCCGGTATGCGCTCGGGTTCGCCCGAGCCGGTGAGATTGAATGTCGAAGTGCCGATCAGGGCCAACTCAGAAAAAGAGCGAGAGGTCTTACGCCACTGGAGAAAGTGCATGGCGTTGACGGGGATCACCGGCGCGAGGTGTGCGAATTTGGGGACTACTTCGTGAATTACGACTAGCTGCTGTGCCTGGCGGTAAGCCAGCGGCCGTAAAATGACGCCGTCCACGACGCTGAAGATCGCCGTGTTGGCGCCGATTCCCAGGGCCAGCGTAGCAATCGCAATCCCATAGAAGCCCCAGTCTTTACGCAATAACCGCCCGGCATATCGAAGGTCATTCATTGAATACCGATACGAGCCGCCGGCGTGTCTTGTTCACTTTTTTGTGCGGCAGGACCCCTGGCCGTTTTTAGCTCAATTCGACGGCGTCAACCCGACTTTGCGCAGCAGGTCCACGAAACGCGGGTCGGACCTTATAGCATCGAATGCCGGATCCACTTTGAGGTACAACAGACCGGCGGAGCGGTCCTCATAAGCCTTCTGGAGCCAATCGAAGCCCTGGTTCTTGTCGCCCAACCCGACCTGGATCACTGCGATCAAACTCGGCTGTACATACGTCTGCTGGGACCTTTCCTTCAACTGATCCAGGATCTTCTTAGCCTCGTCGGCCTGATGCGCTACCGCATAAGCGTGCCCCAGGGCCGCTAGTTCATTAGTGTCGCCCTCGGATAACTCCAGCGCTTTGCGGATTTCTGCGATGGCCTCGGCGTAAGCGCCTCTTTGTTCATACGCGCGCCCCAGATACACGTGCGCGGGCACGAATTTCGCATCCATCGCCAGGGTCTTTTGAATCTGCTCGATCGCATCCGGATATTGGTGGGCGTAATAAAAACGATAACCGAGCGCCAGATTCAAGCCGGGCGAAAGCGGGTTTAGCTCGGCCGCGCGATTCATTTCCGCCAGCGCTTCATCGAAACGGCCCTGGACCATCAAGTACTCTCCGTACCAGGAGTGCGCCGTCGGATAACTTGGATTCAGCTCAATGGCGCGCTTGAATTCCCGCTCGGCGCTCGCCCAATCCCACTCGTGAAACTTGGCCCACGCCATGGAAGTATGCGCTTCGGCGCCGGCTTCATCCAATTCCAGCGACTTGGCAGCAGCGCTCTTGACTTTGGGCAGCACCTCGCGCGTCGGGAGAACGTTGAAGTCCGCGAGCTGCGCGTAGGAATCCGCCTGTCCGGCATAGGCCAGAGCGTACCGTGGATCTTTATGAACGGCTTGCTGAAAGTAATCGATGCTCTCCTGCAAGCCCTCCAGCGTTTGCTTATTCCATTGATAGCGCCCCTGCAAATAGAGTTGATAAGCGGCCGGGTCTTCGGTAGCGCCGTGCGTCATCCGCTGCTTATCTTCACCGCTCAGCTTAAGGCGCAATTTGTCGGAAATCTCGCGCGAGATCTGTTCCTGGATAGACAGCGTGTCGGACACTTTCGGGTTGTACTGCCCGCCCCATATCTGCCGGTTGTCGCGCACTTCCACCAGTTCGGTATTGATGGCCACCTGATCGCCGTGATGAACCAGCCGGCCAGTCAGGACCGCCTGAACTTTCAGCGCGCGACCGGCCTCCTGCGGATCCACATCCTTGTTCCTATAACGCGCCACGGAGCTGAATGATCGCACCGAAACTTTGGGCAGCTGCGAGAGGTTATTAATGATACTTTCGGTTATACCGTCGCTCAGATACTCGGTTCCCGGGTTGCCGCCCACATTAGCGAACGGCAGCACTGCCAGCGAGTCCAGTGGTTTTTCCCGAAACGTCAGGTAGATTATGGCCGCCGTCACGATCGCGATGATTCCCAACGCCAGAGCTACGAACCGGCTATGCCGCCTCAGCCCGTTCACCAGGTATTGGGCGCTCGATGTACTCGCCATCACTGGTTGGCTGGGGGACGAGCGGATCCGGGATTGCGAGCCCGACAGCCGGTCGCTTAACGGCGCAACGCTGGCTATCTCACTGGCCGGCAAGCTTTCCATCACCGACCGGGAGATGCGGCTCGAGTCCGCATCGCGCCGCAGCCGCTTCAGATCGGCCCGGATGTCGGAAGCCGTTTGATACCGCATCTCTCGGTTCTTCTCGAGCGCCTTAAGAATAATTCGGCCTAGCTCGTCCGGCAGCTCCGGCCGTAAGCGGGTGGGCGATACGGGCGTGTTGTGCAGAATCGCGACGAAAGTGAGCGCGGTGGTATTTCCATGAAATGGCGATACTCCGACGGCCATCTCATACAGCACCACGCCGAAGGAAAACAGATCGGTCCGCGAGTCGAGATCCTCGCCCCGGGCCTGCTCCGGCGACATGTAGGCGACCGTCCCCAGCGTGGATCCGGGACTGGTGATTAACTCTTCGTGCTCCGTAGCGGTCTCGGAAGAATCGGTTCCATCCAGCACCCGTCCAGCCGAGACCTTGGCCAGGCCGAAGTCCATGATCTTCGCCTGCCCCCGCGTATTGACGAAGATGTTGGCGGGCTTGATGTCGCGGTGTACGATGCCTTGCGTATGGGCGGTATCGAGAGCATCCACAATTTGAATCGCCAGCTCCACCAGGTCGTCCACCGGCAGCGGCTTAGCTGCAATTCGATCCTTGAGCGTCCGCCCCTCCAGGCACTCCATTACCAGAAACGGCTTGCCCTCAAAGTCACCCAAATCATAGAGCGTACAAATGTTCGGGTGGTTCAACGCCGAAACTGCGCGAGCCTCTCGTTGAAAGCGGTCCAACGCCAGCCGATCGGTGGCAAATTCTTCCGGCACGAACTTCAGAGCAACCGCGCGTCCTAAACGAGTGTCTTCGGCTTTATAAACGACACCCATCCCGCCTTTACCAAGCACGGAAACGATCCTGTAATGGGAAATCGTTTTCCCGACCAACCCGGCTTTGGACTGTGGTGTCAAATTCATTAACGCAGCGGATACCCTTTGTCTCCAGGAAGGAGGCCATTAATCTTTAGAACCTTCAATCCCTTCGGAACCTGCGGCGCTTCCACAAACGCCACCGCTCCAGGCATGGCCGCCGCTAGTTCCGTCGCCATTTCGTTGGAGTAGACGATGCGCGGTCCGGTGGCCGCCTCAGCGCGAAAAACTTTGGCGATCCAATATTGCCGGAACTGTGCCTCCGACATCTGATAAATCGTCTTCAGTACGACATCGCGCTCGTGGGCTCCCGGAGCTCGTACCAGCAGCGTCACGCGGAGATTCGACGACCAAAACTGCCGGTCGCCCAATAGCAGCCTGCGAAGCTCCGCAAAAGTGAGATTCTCCACCGGCACATCCGGACGCACTACGATCGCGACATCACTGTCGTCAGCACCCACCGCGGTGCTCGAAAACGCATTCCAGCATAGTCCCCCAAGCAGGATCGCGCCGCCCAGAAAATATGTTCTCAGTCTTCCCATCGCTCGCCTAGAACGTAAAACTCGTCTGGACAAACGCGCCGCTGATTGACGGCAGATCGCGCCGATCGTAGTGGCGATATTCCCATTTGAATGCCGCAAAACTGGAAATGTCGTAGCGCAAACCTATGGTGGATCCGGAAAAAGTGGGCACTACGGCTCGGAAGATAGCGTCCGACTTCGGTACGTGAATCTGTTCAAACCGGTAATACGGTTTCCATAGCTTCTGTCCAAACGGAAGCCGGTAGGCAGTTTGCACATAAAACGCCTGGCTGTTGGAAACCACGCCGCCCTGAATCGGTGAGTGTGTCACATTCGCGAACTCGGCAATGACCTCCGGCGTCTCCTTTTGCCACACGATGTGAGCGGACTGGATCCATTCGCGCGCCGCCGGAGCGATCACCGGATTCAATTCATCGCGATAGACTGAACCGCCCACTTGGAGTCCATAAAACTGATCAGGCTTGATGTATACATTCGCCAGCCAGGCGCGATTGTTATTAACATCGCCGAAGTCGCCCGGCCTGCTGATCACAGCTGCGCGGCCGTTGCCAAGACCAAAATTGTAGTTGAGATTCAAACCGCTGGCGGGAACCTGGCCCTCTACGAGGGTACCAACGAAGTGTACCGGAATGAAACTACCCCCGAACTGCGTCATCTCCGGACGGCTGATGCTGGTCTGCAGCCACTGCCCGTGATGGAAGGCCGTATTCCAGTAGTTGATGGGCGTGTGATATCGGCCAAAAGAGAGCTTGAAATAGTCATTCAGATCGTAGCGAATGATGACGCGCTCCACTTCGGCGTTGAATCCGGCGGCCGGTGGAGTTCCAGTGCCGGCATCATTGCGGGGCGTCAAAGTAAGCTCGCCGAAAACCGTCACTTTCGGAGACAGTGCGGAGCTCAAATGCAAGGTGAACTGGCCCTCTTCGAATCCGCTGTGAGGTAGAACCAGGGTCTGGGCGCCAAAACCACCGGAAGGTCCATGCAAATTCGTGGCTGAGAAATCGATGTCGCCGAAACCTGAAATTTTGAGAGAAGGATAGACCGGCTGCGTCGCTTCGGATGGTGCCAGCGGCACCGGCGGCTGGTCATGTGCCAGGTGCATCGCCTGGGTTGACGGCTGCGCCGGGGGCTGAGCGGCGGTGGCGGGAACCGCTGTGGTGGGACTGGCCGATAGCGCTGTCGCGCCGCCCTTTTCCAACTCTACAACCCGCTTCTCCAAGCTGTCGATACGCGTCAGCAAGCGCTCAATCAGTTCCCGCGTAGCCGGATCGGTTGTCTGGGCGCGCGCGCCCGGAAGCAATGCTACAAACACTCCGACAGCCAATAGTCGCTGGTTCATTGGTCCCCTCTGCGAATAATCCACGAGGCTAGCACAACGAGCTATCATCAGAAATGATCAAAGGACTCTTAGCTGCCGCGATCATTCTCATACTGATCGCCTTCCCTTTGTTCCTATTGCTGACCTCCGCGCATTCGTCCGTCGATTTCACCTCGCCGCCCAAAGCCATTGGCGCCGCTACGCCCGTCACCGTGCACATCGTGAATCCGCATGGCCTTCGACGGTTCACGGCCCGGATCGAGCAAAACGGCCTAAGCAAGACATTCCTGGACGCCGATCATCCTGCCAACCGCTTCACGTTCTGGCGCCTGCACAGGCCGCCGGAAGATGTCCACTTCACCGCCGGCAAGAACCAGGCGCCGGACCTCAAGGAAGGGAAAGCCCGGTTGGTGGTCGAAGCTGAATCCAACGATCTGCGCGGCTCCGTCGATACAACTTCAGTCGAAGTGGATGTCATCTTGCGCCCCCCATCGGTCACCGCCGACGGCCTGCAGCACTACATCAATCAGGGTGGCTCCGAACTGGTAAGCTTCACGCCATCCGGCTCCTGGACCGACGCTGGTGTACGGGTCGGTAATCAGACCTTTCGCAGCTTTCCCAAGCCCGGCAGCGCCGGCAAGCGCATTTCTCTGTTTGTTTATTCGTGGGATGTGGCGCCGAGCACCGAGCCCGTCGTTTACGTGAAGAATCTTGCGGGAACGGAATCCACCGCGCACTTCTGGTTCAAAGTCTTCCCCAAGAAATTCCGCGCCCGCGATCTGCCCATTGACGACCAGTTTCTTAACAAAGTAGTGAATCAGATCGATCCCTCCGGCTCGGGCGATCTTTTGAGCCGCTTCCTCAAGATCAACAGTGAAATGCGCCGCGAGAACAACGCAACTCTGGCGAATTTGCGCTTCAAAACAGCCGAGAAGTTTCTCTGGACCCAAGCCTTTCTGCAGCTCGCCAACTCCAAAGTGGAATCGGAATTCGCCGATGTCCGCACTTATGTTTACAAGGGAAAGAAAGTGGATAAGCAGGTCCACCTCGGCTTCGATCTGGCCGTCTCACAGCATACGCCGGTGGTAGCCGCGAACGACGGCAAGGTCGTCTGGGCCGCGCTGCTCGGTATATACGGCAACTGCATCGTGGTGGACCACGGCTATGGATTGCAGTCCATTTATGGCCATATGAGCGAATTCGCCGTGAAGGAAGGCGACATGGTGAAGCGCGGCCAGACCATGGGCAAAACCGGTTCGACAGGTCTGGCCGGCGGCGATCATCTTCATTTTTCGATGCAAATCGACGGCGTGCAGGTAAATCCAGTGGAATGGTGGGATGAACACTGGATCAAGGACCATGTTCGCACCCGTATTGCGATGCAATAGACGGCAATACCGTCGCCTCCCGGCCCGAAAAAGTAATTGACTCGGAACCCGTTTCGGTCCAAACTTGGAGGCAATGCCAACGGCTGTTGGGCATTCACAAAAGGAGTTTCGGTGAAGAAACTGTTTGTTGGCAACCTTCCCTATCAGGCCACGCGAGGCGGAGCTTCAGGATTTTTTTTCACAAGCGGCGGTTCACGCCGATTCCGTTCAAATCATTCGCGATAAATTCACCGGTCAGGTCCGCGCGGTTTCGGATTCGCCGAGTTCTCTGACGACGCCGCCGCGGACCGAGCGGTCCAGACCTGCAATGGCAAGGAATTCATGGGCCGCGCGTTGGTGGTGAATGAAGCTCGTCCGATGCGCGAAGGCGGCGGTGGGGGTGGTGGTCGCGGAGACCGGGGCGACCGTGGTGGTCGTGGCGGCGGTAGCGGCGGGCGCGGCGACTATTAACGAGTGCGCCGGAATTATCCGGCTCCTCGACGACGCACCGGGATACCTGCGCTAACATGCTTTAGTGCAGAACGGCGCGCCAGCAATCACCCGCCGAGATGACCGTCAAGGCGGTCGCCCTCGGAATTTTTCTGGCATTTGTTTTCGGCTCTGCCAACGCCTACCTTGGAATGCGGGCCGGACAGACGGTGGCCGCCACCATTCCCGCCGCCGTGATCGCCATGGCGCTGTTCCGCATTCCCGCTTTTCGCGGCGGCATCCTGGAACAGAACATCACGCGCACCGCGGCTTCGGTCGGCGAAGCTTTGGTCGCGGGCGCGATCTTCACCATTCCGGCATTCATGATGGTGGAGCTGGACGGCCAGCGGCTCTGGACCGATCTGCGATCCCACTATTGGGAGGCCACGCTGGTGCTGCTGGTCGGGCGGCCTGATCGGCGTTTTCTTTATTATTCTGCTGCGACGGCCGCTGTGCGTGGATGCGCCGCTGCCGTGGCCTGAGAGCGTAGCCAGCTACGAGATCGTCAAAGCCGGCGAAGCTTCGCGCCAGCAAAGCGCCGCGCTACATTTTCGGCGCGATGGGATTCGGCGGACTGATCCAGATTCTGAAGTCGGACAACGGCATCCAGATCTTTCGCGAATACTCCGAAGGATTCCTCGGCGTTTCCGAAATCCGTTATTCAGCATTTCAACTATGAGAAGCAGCCCATCGGCGAACGTCACGCATTTCGGCGGCATTCCCTGGTCCACGCCCAGCCTTTCGCCCGCGCTGATCGGAATCGGCTATATCATCGGGCCGCAGTTGGCTTCCATCAACGTTGCGGGCGGAGTCATCGCCTGGTGGATTCTGATCCCGCTGCTGCTGTTCTTCGATCCCGATCTTCCGCCGCCGCATCGGCACCAACGATCCCGCCATCGCGGCCTATTCGGTCTGGTACAACGTCGTTCGTCCCATCGCGGTCGGCACCATGCTGGTGGGCGCGGCCAGCACCATGTTCTCGATGCGCGAATCGCTGGCGCAGTTCATTGCGCGGCATGTTCAAGCGTCGGCCGCCGCGGCGCACGAGGGCAAGGCGCTGGATCGAACCGAGCGCGACATCCCGGCGCGCTGGGTGGTCTTCTCGACGCTCGTGCTGCTGGTTCCGATCACCGCCATCTACTATTACTTCACGCACGGGCTGGGCTCCGCGATCGTGGCCGCGATCATCATGACCGTCACCGGGTTTCTGCTTTCCGCCATCGGCGGCTATCTGGTCGGCTTGGTCGGCAGCTCGAACCAGCCGTTGTCCGGACTGACGCTGGCTGCGCTGATTATCGCGGCGCTGGTGATGGTCACTATCGGCGTAACGGGATTGTCCGGAGTCGCCGCGGTGCTGGGAGTGGCGGCGGTGGTTTGCGTGGCTTGTTCGGTCTCCGGATCGCTCATTCAGGATCTAAAGGCCGGTCATCTGCTCGGCGGCACGCCCTGGAAGATGGAGCTGGTGGAGATCATTTCTGTGATCCTGCTGGCGTTCTTTCTGATGGGACCGATCATCGCGCTGCACGAGGCTAACTCGAGCACCGGCGGAATCGGCGGACGCGCGTTGCCGGCGCCGCAGGCCGGTTTGATGGCGCAATTGGCGAAAGGAATCGTTGGCGGCCAGATGGCCTGGGGACTGCTGGCCATCGGCGCGGCCTTCGGTGTGGCGCTGCTGCTGTGCGGCGCCCGCTCGCCCATGCTGGTCGCGGTCGGGATGTATCTTCCGTTCGATACTTCGTCGGCGATTTTCGTCGGCGGCCTGATTAAATGGATAGTCGACCGCATCGTCGCGAAAGGCGCGGCGCCGAAGCAGAAACTGGTGATCGAAGAGAAGAGGCACGCTGCTGGCGTCCGGCTTGATCGCCGGCGAAGCCATCGTCGGAATTCTTGCTGGCAGTGGTGTTTCTAGCGGGCATGCCGGCCATCGCGACGTTTTCGTTCTTTCCCGCCTGGGGCGGATGGCTGTCCCTGATCGGCTTCGCGGCCATCGGCTACGTCCGTCTGCATTCCGCAATCCCCGACGCGAGGCGCACACTCTACGCGTGGCATTCGACACGAGTATAACTGCCTTTACGCATCCTCCACGATCACCGCGTAGACCTCGCCCGGGCCATGAACGCCCCGAATCAGAATCTGCTCGATATCGGCGGTGCGGCTTCGTCCCGTGATCAGCACCATGGAGCTGGTTTGCTCGGCCGGCTTGGGGAGCAATGTCAGCAATTCATCCAGATTCGCCACAATGCGCGAGCGCGGGAACGATTGCCATATGCGCGGAGGCAATAACGAAACCAGGCGCGCCTCCTCCGGGCTCGAAAACATCACCAGCGATCCAGTCTCAGCCAGAGCATAATCGGCGCTGGTGATTCCGATGTCGGCGGCCGCACACGCGTCGCGCAGCGCATCGCGATCGGTGAACCCGGATTGAACTTGCGGAAGCTCGGTGATGCCGCAGGCCCTCAAAAAAGAAGAATTCGAAGCAACCACGCGCTTGCCATCGAATAGCGACAGAAATCTGCGGTACAACTGCGGCGATGTCTGGCACGACGAATACTTTTCCCGCTAGCTTTTCGAACCGCTGAACGAAGAGTCTGAACATATAGGTTGCGATCCGAATCGCGGACCTCGCAACAGCGGAGCGGCAAGCGGTGCCGGCGCTTGCGCCCAGGGTCCGGCCCAACGCCGTTCGAATGTCGGCCAGGATCTGGTCGCGCGATGTCATTTGCGGCGTCCTCGCGGCCCACAACTCATGAAAGCTTTGCTTCGCCGGGCGGGGCAGGGTCCGCTGGCTGGCCCAATTCTTCAACGGACCGATCGGCGGTACAGCGGTGCCAGTTTCGCGCCCACACGCCCCGCCAGCAAATAAATCCTGGGATGCGCCATCACCCAGGCGAACATGCGGAAGGCCAATCGTTCCATACCGCCCTTCCCGTCCCGCTGCTTGGCCGCGGTAACTTCGGAGCGCAGCTTCAACAGCAGCTTCGGAATCTCGATCTTGACCGGACAAACCTCGGCGCACGCTCCGCACAAGCTGGAGGCGAAGGGTAGCCATCCATCCTCGGTAATAGACGTGAAATTGCGGCGTGATGATCGCGCCAATCGGGCCGGAATAAACCCAGGGGTAATTGTGGCCGCCGATCTTGCGGTACACCGGGCAGTGATTCAGGCACGCTCCGCAGCGGATGCAGTATAGCGACTGGCGCTTTTCAGGATCGGTGAGAAGTTTGGTCCGGCCGTTGTCAAGCAGGACCAGATAGAACTCGTCCGGGCCGTCGACTTCATCTCGCGCGACGCGGCCCCGATAGAAACGACGTATAGACTGTCAGCGGCTGGCCGGTCGCGCTGCGGCCCAGCAGATCCAGAAACACGGCCAGATCCTGTGCTCGCGGAATTAGCTTCTCGATTCCCGCCACGGCGATGTGAATTTTCGGTGTCGAAGAGCTTAGCCGCGCATTGCCCTCGTTTTCAACCACCACTACCGCTCCGGAATCAGCCACCAGGAAATTCGCGCCGGTCACGCCGATGTCGGCTTGTAGAAACTTCTCCCGCAGCACCGCTCGCGCAATCTTGGTCTGATTTTCGGGAACTACTTCTTTTTCCACGCCCAGCCGTTGAGTGAACACATCCGCAACGTCATAACGCGTCATGTGCAGCGCCGGCGCAACGATATGATACGGGCGCTGGTGCGCGAGCTGCAGAATATATTCGCCCAGATCGGTTTCTACCGCTTCGAGCTGATGCTGCTCCAGGCGTTCGTTGAAGTGAATCTCTTCGCTGGTCATCGATTTCGACTTCACGATCAAACGTGCGCCCTTTTGCTTGGCGAGTCCCAGCACGAAATCCGCAACTTCCTGGCCGTCCCGGCAGAAAACGACTTTGCCGCCGTGCGCTACAACGTTCGCTTCCAACTGCTCGAGGTAGTAATCCAGATTCTCGATGGTATGCTTCTTGATCTGATTGGCCTGCGTCCGAAGATCCTGATATTCAGGCAGCACGTCCGCATCTACGGCGTGAGCCCGGTGGTCCATCAGGCGGCCGCTGGCGGTATAAATCGCCAGCTGAAGCCGCGGATCGTCGAGAGTCTGTTTGATGGTTTCTGAAGGTGCGCCGGTCATTTGGTTTTATTGGGACGCCAGGACTTCGGCCAGGTGCAGCGTACGGATGGGCAGGCCCGCGCGATCGATCACGCCTTGGAGTTGCATCAGGCAACTGGAATCGATCGAGACCACCGCGCCCGCCTCGGTCTTGCGGATGGAATCGATCTTGGTGCGCGCCATAGCTCCCGATACTTCGGGAAACTTGACCGAGAATGTGCCGCCGAACCCGCAGCATTCCTCCGCCGCATCCATTTCGCGCAGCGTCAAACCCTGAACGTTGGCGAGTAGCCGCCGCGGGCCGTTCTTAATGCGCAGCTCGCGCAACGCATGACAGCTATCGTGGTACGTGACGACTCCGTCGTAGCGCGCGCCCACATCCTCGGCCTTGGCCACTTCCAGAAGGAATCTGGAAAACTCCCAAACACGCGGCGCCACCCGGTGCGACTCTTCGAGGCGCTGGGAATCGTCCTTGAAGATCTCTTCGTAATGGTGGGTGATCATGGATGTGCATGAGCCCGACGGCACCACGATATATTCGGAATCGGCAAAGACATCCAGTAAGTGGCGCGCCACCGTGCGCGCTTCCTCGGGATAGCCGCTATTGAACGCCGGCTGGCCGCAGCAGGTCTGAGCCTCGAGGAAAATCGATCTTCGTATCCCAGGCGCTCCAGTACGTCGGCCATTGCGATTCCAACTTTGGGGAAAACCTGATCGACAATGCAGGTGACGAAGAGCGAAACTCTCACTGGCTAGTGTCCGGTGTGGGCATTAAGCTTCATTGTGCCGCATTTGAGCGGCAGGCATTGGCCAGGAACCGATGCCGGCAAGCGAAGTTCGGCCGAACGGCCGGCGCCTACTTCTTAACGTATTTCTTCAAGTCCTTTGGGCCTACTTCCGCCCCGTAAATTACGCCTTTGGAGTCGGCCGCGACGCCCTCGGCGGCGCTCGTATTACGAGGCGCGGGCTGCTGCGGATCGGGAATGAACGCGGTCACCGAGCCATCCTTTGCGCTTCCGATTCTCATCCCGCGCTTCCAGCCCGGGTGACTGGTATCGCTGGACTCGGAGTCGGCCACATACATGACGTCTTTTTTATCGATGAAGATCCCACTGGGCCGGCTGAACTGCGTCCACACTTCCAGAAATTTGCCGTCCTGATCGAAAATCTGGATGCGATTGTTGCCGCGGTCTCCCACAAATAGCCGTCCCTTGGAATCGAACGCCAGCGTATGCGGTGTGCTGAACTCGCCTTCGCCGGAGCCCTTCTTTCCCCAGGTCTTGATGAACTTCCCGTCCTTGTCGAACTTCACGATTCGCGCGTTCGTGTTTCCGCCATGTCCATCGGCGACAAAAATATCGCCATTCGGCGCCACCACCACCGCGGATGGTGCATTGAATGTATCCGGACCGTCGCCCGAAACGCCCGCCTTGCCCAGCGTCATCAGGACCTTTCCGTCAGGACTGAACTTGAAGACCTGATGCCCCTTGCCGTCCTTGCCCTGGCCGTCTGTCACCCAAACGTTGTTGTCCTTATCCACATAGAGACCGTGCGGAAAAACGAACATGCCGCCGCCAAAACCCTTCAACAGCTTGCCCGACGCGTCAAATTCCAGGATTGGATTATCCGTCTTCCCGTCGCAGGAATTCGCGCCGCACCGCTCCGCCACCCAGATGTGGCCGTGGGAATCGAGATCCACCCCGGCCGCCGATCCCCAGGTTCGACCTTCGGGAAGTTTGGCCCAGTTCTCGACGGTTCGATACGGGTTGGGTTGGGCATTCGGTTCGCTGGTTGCGCCATACACCGATGCGCTGATGATCACAATCAGGGCTCCGAATCTACGTGGATCTGTCATGTCGCCTCCTCGGTCTGATCAAGCTCAGTCCTGATCAGGTTTAGTCCTGACCAAGAATTGTAGCGCGCTCGCACTCCTCGAGTTTGCGCCTCAGGAAGCGCCGCTCCGGCTCAGAGCAAGGCCGCTCCAGGGCCGCTCTGAAACACGCCGCCGCATCGTTTTTACGCCCCAGTTCCAGGAGCAGATGGCCATGTACCGCGGGCAGAAGGTAATACCGGCGCAGCTTCGAATTGTTCGAGAGCGGCGCGATTTCCGCTAGAGCCTGCTCCGGTCCATGCACCTTGCCAACTACCACCGCGCGGTTCAACGCTACCACCGGTGACGGGTTGATCGCCAGGAACTGGTCGTACAGCTGAAGAATCATGACCCAGTCGATAGATTGCGCGTTCGGCGCGCGCGCATACGTGGCTGCGATAGCCGCCTGCACGTGGTATTCGGAGATCTCGTCGCCCGACATCGATTGATCGAAGTGATGGAACCCGAGAGCAATCAAATCCTGGTCCCATTGTCCACGGTCCTGATCCTCGAACAGTATGAGATCGCCCGCCTCGTCGACGCGAGCCGCAAGGCGCGACACTTGGAAGGCCATCAAGGCCACCAGCGCTTGAACACTTGGTCCGGTGATCGATGAAGCCGCTACCAGGCAGCCCAGCCGTAGCGCCTCATAGCAGAGATCCCTCCGGATCAAATCCTGACCTTCATGGGCCGTGTAGCCTTCGTTGAACAGGAAGTACACGACATCCAGCACGGATGCCAGGCGCTCCTCCAGTTCGGCGCCGCGGGGCATTTCGAGAGTCAGGCGCCGCTCGCGAATCTGGCTCTTGGCGCGCACCAGCCGCTGCGCGATCGCGGCTTCGTCGGCCAAAAAAGCGCGTGCGATTTCCCGCACGCTAAATCCGCCGACCGTCTTCAGGCTTAATGCCACGCTCGATTCCTGGGGAATGTCGGGATGGCAGCACATGAAGATCATGCGTAGCTCGTCGTCCCGCAGCTGCACTTCTAAATCCGGATTGTCTTCCGGTGAGTATGCGGATCGGGATAACTCTCGGACAATAGCATCGCTTTTGTCGCTGAGCAGGCGGTTATGTCGCACCGCGTCGATGGCGGCATTGTGAGCTACGCGAAAAAGCCACGCACCCGCGTTCTCCGGCACGCCCTCATAGGGCCATGTCTGGAGCGCGCGAAGCATGGCTTCTTGCACGGTCTCTTCGGCGAGATCGATATTCGCCGGACCAAGAAGGCGAGTCAGGTGCGCCACCATGCGACCCGCCTGATGCCGGAACAAATGCTCGAGCAGCGATCCGGCCTCGCCCGCCGTGGTCACGATCCGTAGACTTGTCTTATTTCCACCGTGCCACCGTATTCAACCTGCGGGTGGTCGAGCGCCAGCTTTACGGCCTCATCATAACTGGCCGCTTCAATGGTGTAATAGCCGCCCAGGATCTCTTTGGTCTCGCTATAAGGACCGTCGGTCGCTTTGGGCTTGCCTCCTTGAGACCGAACCACGCGACCGACGTCTTCCGCCAGCCGCTTGCTGTCCCTGGTGAAGGGTTTCTTCGTCCAAGCCATGTATTTTTCGATCGCTTTCTGCATTTCCTCCGGGCTGAGCTTCGCCCAGTTCGCCGGATTGTCATAAAGAAGAAGCATGTATTGCGGCATTGTTTTTCTCCTATTGTACGCGCGTATACTGCGCGTTCTCGCTGAATTTGGGTTTACCGTTTTCGTAGAAATTCCATTCAGTTACTAAATGGTTATTGTCTACCAGGCGGATTTTGGCATTGTGCATGTGGCCGGCAGCGGGACTGGCCAGGTTGGTGGCATCCAGGAACTGGAACTCGAGTTCGCCACTGTCGGCATTGAAGGTTTTCGCCTGCATGCGCGGCTGATTACCGACCATGCAGTAATGGGTGAGCAGCAGGCGGCCGCCATCCAGGTAGTAGACCGTTACCATGCTCGGCATCGTATCGGACGACTCGCGCTCCACTAGAGCCGAATCCCCGGAAACCAGTTCATAGCTCATCTGCATCTTGCCCGAGCTGGTAGTTGCTTCCCATTTGCCTACCAAAGTCTTCAGGCGGGCAAACGCGCCTGTAGCGTCGGTGGTCTGGCTTGGCTTAAGATCGGCAGCCTGCATCGCGAACGCGGCCGCGAATGCAGTTGCGATCAGAAAGAATTGTGTTTTCATTGGGTTCTCCTTGGGTATTTGCGTCTTGCACCCTAATAACGGACCGGAGGATTGGAAATCGACAAGCGGCCGAAAGTTTTTTAGCCTGAGGCGTTACGAGACAAAGTACGCGGTGGCGCCAACGACCGCGCCCACCACGCCGCCGGCCATGGCCGAGTACCAGAACAAGGCTCGCTTGCTCAGGATTGCCAGTGATGCCAGCACAATCGAAATTTCGAGGAACACTTCACCGAAGTGCAAGCGCAAGGCCTGCCGTCCCCGGGTGTGGCTTTCGCCCTCGAAGTCCTGGGCCAGCTTCTGGATTTCTTCATCGTCCTTGCGATAGCGTTCGGCGTTCTTGGTGTATTCCTCGCTCTTGGCGTCATTCCGCAGGGCTGCGAACATGTCGCGGGCGACCTCCGATTCGTACCGCCGAATCGATTTGGCTTGATAATACGACCATTGGTCCGATGCCTTCTGCTGTAGCAGCAATTCTTCGGTGGTGGTGATATGGCCGCCCACCGAGACAATCGCCAGGCTGGCGGCCAGAATAGCCATCGTGGCAGCTACCCGCTTATCAAACGGGTCTTTGGCGTGCTCGGAGTGCTCTTGCAATTCTTCGGAAACAGACATCGCTTCCATGATAAGGCAGTAGTTGTACGAAGTCTTCAAGCGTTGCTAAAGAATTCCTTCCCCGGTTCGATAACGAAAGAGAGGGAGATGTCGTGCGTGAGAACGTCACCATCGCGGTCGTTGCGCCGGTCCAACCCGAAGACTTCTTCGATCGCCTGTGGGAAGGCGTTTGGGAAGCCACCTTTGACCTCAGCTCCTTCGGGGCGCAGGTCCAAAATCTCACGACCGACCAGCAGGAAACAGAGGCTCAGCGGGAAATATTGAAACGACTGCTGGATGACGAAGTCGATGCAATCGCAATCCTTCCCGCGCACTCGACCGCTCTGGACGATCTGATTGCCGAGCATGAACGGCTCGGAACCTCCGTGGTCACCTTTCATGCCGACGCCCCGGCCAGCGGACGATCGGCCTTCGTAGGCCCCAACTCGCGCGATGCAGGAGCGTTGGCGGCCGAGGTCCTGTCGAAACTGATGGGCGGGCGTGGGCGTGTTCTCTCGTTCATCGGCCCGACCGAAACGGATCACTTCGGGAAGCGCCATGAGGGTTTTCAGGAGGCGCTGAAACGCCGGCCTCATCTGGAAGAAACCGTCTTCCCAAATCACCGGCAGGGCGTCGCTCCGGAGATGGTCGCGGCACTGGCCCAGGCCGACGGTGTTTACGTCGGTTCCCACGAGTTGGTCGGAGTGGCCCAAATGTTGGATGAAGCCGCCCTCAGCCTGCCCTTCGTCGGATTCAGCAATACGGAGCGAACGCGGCACTTTCTTGGCCGCCGAATCATTTCGGCAGTAATCGACGAGAACCGTTATTTGCAAGGCTACTTCGCGGTTCAGAAGGCTTACGAAGCCGTTCTTCTCCGAGAGCAAGGCGGGGAACTCAAAGGCGTCACGATCCCATCCACCGTGGCTTTTGGGGCCAATGCGCTCGATCTGAACAACTCACTAAATAGCGCTTTTGAGCTGTTGATTCGACAGCGCACTCAGGTACTCTGTTCCTACAAGGAGCGCCTGGAGCAAGCCAATGCGGAGCTCCTCACCCTGGCCATTACGGATCCCCTCACGGGCCTGCTCAACCGGCGGAAGTTTGAAGAAGTCATCCAGCATGAAGTCGCCGTAGCTCTTCGCTACGGGCCGCTCTCGCTGCTCATGATCGATATCAACCTTTTTAAGCAGGTGAACGACAGCTACGGCCACGCCGCCGGCGATGAAGCTCTCAAAACCGTGGCCGGTGTACTCAAGGCCTGCTGCCGCTCTACCGACTTCTGCGCACGTTTGGGTGGCGACGAGTTCGGTGTTATCCTTCCCCATACCGATGCGTCGACCGCGCCCGTGGTGCGCGATCGAATTCTCCACACGATTGCTCAGACTCCGGTACGGATCGGCCCACAACAGATCGCGCTGGGCCTCAGCATCGGCGTTGCGAGCATTCCCGATCAAGCCACCGATACTGAATCACTAATGGCTGCGGCCGATTCTGCTATGTACCAGGTCAAGCAGGAATCTAGATCCCAGCAGGCCTTGGTGAGCTAAGCTCCAACATTTGGAGCGCCCAACGGGCATGCTCCGCAACAACCTGGTCGGACCCTTGCGCCAGCTTCTCCAGCGGCTCGCGGAATTTCGCCAGCCCGCTGTTACCCATGGTGATCGCGACATTGCGCAAGAAACCGGCATACTTGGCTCGCAGGATGGGGCTATGTGCATAAATTTCGCGAAACTCCTGCTCGCTTAAAGCTGCGAGCTGCGCGAGCGGCGGAGCGAAATGACGCGGCTCAAACGACGGCTCGCTCCCTAGCGGCGCTGCTCGATTCCAGGGACAAACATCCTGGCAGATGTCGCATCCGAAGATATGTTGACCAATCCCGGCGCGGGCCGGTTCCGGCACAGATCCCCGCAGCTCGATGGTGAAATAGGAAATGCAGAGCCGGGCGTCCAGCTCGTATCCCTCTGGCGCGATCGCCTGGGTCGGGCAGGCATCGATGCAGCGCGTGCAGGTACCGCAGCGGTCCGGCGGCGGGGCGTCAGGTTCGATCACGAGCGAAGTCACTATCTCGCCCAGAAACAGCCAGGACCCGATCGACTGGTTGATCAGGCACGTGTTCTTGCCGATCCAACCGAGGCCTGCCTCCCGAGCGTACGATCGTTCCAGCAGCGGCGCCGTGTCGACGCAGACCTTGTAGTCATACTCCCGGGGCAGTTGTTCGACCAACCGTTCCAGGCCGTGGCGGACCACGTCGTGATAATCGTCGCCCCAGGCGTAACGCGAGATCCAACCGGCTTCCGGGTCATCCAGCTCGATGGAACGTGCCTGGGGGCCGTTATAGAGCTTTCCGACACAAATGACGGTGCGGGCGGTGGGAAGCAGCAGCTTCGGGTCGGTTCGGATGGTGGCGCGCCGGTCCGTCAGATAACCCATTGCGCCGGCCATTCCGCGGTCCACCCAGTCCCGGTACCGCCGGTTGTCCTCTGCGAGAGGTTCGGCGCGCGCGATGCCGGCCAGTTCGAAGCCACATTGCCGGGCTAAGCGCTTTACCTCATCGCCGGTCACCATCCCATCATGACAAAACGAACCCAGTAGGGGATAAACCTAATCTTTTCAATGGGACGGAGTCGGCTGTGTCGCTCCCGTTCAATGGGAGATATCCCCGTCGAGCCTGGAAAACGGCGGCTTTAACGCATTCATCTAGCCTCCAAATGGACCCTGTCCTATACTCGATAAAGTCATACAGGATATATGCATAAGCCCATAAAGTACGTCGAAAAGGCAGTCACTTTGGCCGCTGGCGGCGCTTGGTTTGTCTTCGATAAGCTCAACCAGATCAGCCAGAACCCCTCCTTCAAGCCAAACTGGTCCGACAAGCCGCTGCTCAAAAGCTACCAGAAGCAGAAGCCCCCGCTGGGCTGGCCGCGCGAGACCGATTCCCTATGCCCGCGCTGCATCCCCGAGATTCGGCAGCAGATCGTGGACGGCAAACTGCCGCACGAGATCCTGCTCAACGAAAAAATCGGCGAAATCAAAGCCAAAGTAATCGAACGCGACGGCAAGATCATGATGGTCAAGGAGTGCGCCAAGCACGGGCTCTTCGAAGACGTCATGTCCATGGACCCGGCGTTCTTCAAGCATCTGGAAGACGTGTTTCCGGGCCGCGATATTCGGGCCCACAATGACGAAAAGCTGCACAATCATGGCACCAGCACGATCCTGCATGGCCGCGGGTCGGTGCTCACCATCGATCTGACGAATCGCTGCAATATGATGTGCGATCCGTGCTTTATGGACGCAAATCAGGTCGGTTTTGTGCACGAATTGAGCTGGGAAGACATCCAGACGCTGCTCGATAACGCGATTTCCATCAAGCCGCGCCGCCAGATGTCGGTCCAATTCTCGGGCGGTGAGCCGACGCTATCGCCGCACTTCCTGGATGCGGTCCGCTACGCCCGGAAGGTCGGCTACAACAGCGTACAGGCGGCCACCAACGGAATCGAGTTCGCTAAGAGCCCCGAGTTTTGCAAAAAGGCCGCCGACGCCGGGTTGCGCTATGCCTATCTGCAGTTTGACGGCATCGGCAATGCCGCCAATTCGCATCGGGCGGTCGGAAACCTGTTCGATGTGAAGATGCGGGCGATCGAGAATCTATGGAGCTCTGGCGTCGACATCGTACCGGTGATCACCATCATCAACGGCATCAATAACGAGCAGGTGGGGGCGGTAGTACGTTTTGCTCTGGACAATCCGAAGAAGATCCCGTTCCTCAGTTTCCAACCGGTTTCTTTTACCGGCCGTGACGAAGCCGTGACGGACGAGCGTCGCCAAGCCCAGCGTTACACGCTGTCGCATCTGGCGCACGATGTAAAGAACCAGACCGGTTTAGGCGTCCCGGTGCGCGACTGGTTCCCGATTTCCTTCATGAGCACGTTCTCAGACTTTGCGGATCTGGTGCACGGGCCGACCGCCGAATGGGGCCAGCTCAGCTGTGGCTGCCATCCCAACTGCGGCATCGGCATGGCCGTGATGTGCGATAAGGAAACCAAGGAAGCCGTACCGGTGACCGCGTTTCTCAACGCCGAGCGGCTGGCCAAAGACATTGAGCGCATTAACGACGCGGCGCGCGGCAAGAGGCTTTCGGTTGCAGGCGTAACCCTGGCACTGCTGCGCAACTACAATCCCTTCAACTCGCCCACGCATTTCAAGCTGAGCGATATGATCGCTAAGTTCGACAAGTGCTTCGGCATGTCGAAGAAGGCGCAAACCGGCGCTTACGGCAAGGTTACCGGCGATCGCACCATGGAAGACATCACCAAGCGGCGCCAGGACCGCTGGAATTTCCTGTTCATCGCCGGCATGTGGTTCCAGGATCTGTTCAATTACGATTTCCGGCGTACCGAACAGTGCATCATTCCTTACGCGACGCAGGAAGGCGAGATATCGTTCTGCGCCTATAACACGGGTGTCGGCTGGCGCAACATCATCGAGAAGATGCACATGACCGCCACGCTCACCAAGTGGTATGAGGAGCGGGGACGGCATGAGATCTTCGCCGGCGGCAAGAAGGTGGGCCTGGAGAGCGCGAATCACTCGCTGGTTCTTCGTTCGGACGACGTGAACCACGCCAAGCAGAGCGATCTCGACAAACTGGGGATCGCCAAGAACGCGCGTGAAGAGAAGAAGCGCGCCCGTGACGAAAAACTGCGCGAACAGCAGGAGAACGAGCGCATGGCGAAGTTATATCGCCAACACGTGCTCAAAGAGCAGCCCGGGTCGGAACTGGTGCAACTGGGGTCGATTGCACCCGCGCCCCCGGCTAAGCCAAAAACAGAGGCAGATCGTGAAGAAGTAGGTTCCTTCGGGGACTGATCGCGACGCACAGCCAGAGGAGAGGAAGCCGTTCGGGGCGACCCGGGCGGCTTTTTCGTTGAGCTTCGATTATTGTATAGGTTAGACTGGTGGAAATACTGCAATGTTGTCGATTGTTATTCCCATACATAACGAGGAGCCGTCCATACTGCCGCTGTACGACCGGCTTACAGCAGTGCTGGAGTCGCTGCAAAAACAGTACGAGATCATCTTTGTGGACGATGCCTCCACCGACCGCAGCTTCGATTTGCTGGCCAATCTGGTGGAAATAGACGCGCGTTTGAAGGTCGTCCGGCTACGGCGGAATTTCGGACAAACCGCGGCGCTGTCGGCGGGCTTCGATGAAGCGCAAGGCAGCGTTATTATTTCGCTGGATGGAGATCTACAGCATGCTCCCGAAGATATTCCGGCGCTGCTCAGCAAGATTGAAGAAGGCTATGACATTGCCAGCGGCTGGCGCAAGGACCGCATCGATAACGCGCTCACCAGGAAGATCCCCTCTAGAATTGCGAACTGGCTCATGGCGAAAAGCTCGGGGATCGCGCTGCGGGATTTCGGCACCACCTTTAAGGCTTATCGCGCCGAAGTACTGAAGGAGATCAATCTCTACGGTGAGCTGCATCGCTTCATTCCGGCGCTGGCGAGCTTCTATGGCGCGCGCATAGCCGAAGTCCCAATCCGAAATACGCCGCGCGTGGCCGGAGATTCGCACTATGGACTGGGCCGCACGTTTAACGTGATGTTCGACATCCTCACCATAAAGTTCCTGTTGAAATACTTCACGCGCCCAATGCATTTCTTCGGCCGCTTGGGATTAGCGGGATTCGTGCTGGGGTCGGTGATTCTGGGCTCGCTTGCGGTCCACAAGCTGTGGGGACACGGCATGCTGACCGATCACGGTCCTCTGATGATCGCGGGAGCCCTGCTGATTCTGGCCGGGCTGATGATGTTCAGCACCGGACTACTGGGCGAAGTACTAATGCGCACCTATTTTGAGAGCCAGGGCCGGCGGATTTACGCGGTGCGCGAGATTCGTTGCCGGCGTGAGCCGGTGGCTCCAGCTTAAGCCGATCGGCTAGAGTAGTCTACTTGCCGATCATGTCTTCCAAGTGCTGGATGACCCCTTGCATGCTCTCAGCCTGTGACGAAAGCTGCTGACTAGCCGATGCCGTTTCTTCGGAGCTGGCGGCGCTCTGCTGCGTTACCTGGTCCATCTGAATAATGGCCTTGGCGATCTGCTCCATGCCGCGCGCCTGCTCCTGGCTTCCCAAGTTCACTTCGTCCACCAAGGTTTTGACTTTTGAGGAGCTGGCCGTGATTTCCCGAATGGCGCCGGTCACCTGATCCAATCGTAAGCTTCCGTCCGACGATTTGGCGATGGATTCTTCGATTAGGGCGGCGGTGTCTTTGGCTGCTTGCGCCGACCGTTGCGCCAGGTTACGAACTTCATCGGCGACTACCGCGAAACCCATGCCGGCTTCGCCCGCCCGGGCTGCTTCCACTGCCGCGTTCAAGGCCAGGATATTTGTCTGGAACGCGATTTCATCTATCACTTTGATGATTTTAGATATCTTGCCCGAGGACGAATTGATCTCTTGCATGGACGCGACCATGTGTTCGAGAGTCTGATTGGCATGACCGACCTTCTGATCCACCTGGCTCATCAGCCCGGCGGCGACGTTTGAGTTGTCGGCATTCTTGCGGGTCATTGAACTGATCTCTTCGCTGGAAGCGGAGGTCTCTTCGATGGACGCCGCCTGTTGGCTCGCGCCCTGGGCCATGGATTGGCTGGCTGCCGAGACCTGGGCGGCGGCTTCGGCCACTTGCTTCGAGCCTTGCGTCAGTTTGGTGGCGGCTTGCCGCAAGGCACGATTGATCCGGTTTACCACGAAGACCATACCTGCTCCCACGCCTATCGAGATTCCGATCAAGAGAAAAGCTAAGGTTCGATTGCGGGAATAGGTTTCCGACGCGTTCAATTTGTCCTGCGTTAAGAGCTCCTTTTGAATGCCGACCAGCCGCTCCAAGTCTTTATCGAGGGTGTTTGAGAAAGGAACCGTTTTGTCGATGGCCCATTGAAAAGCGTCATCGGATTTTCCAGCCAGGCACAGCTCCACCACATGGTCGAACTCCGGTTGCCAGGCGGCGACGTTAGCCGTAGCGCGCGCGACAATGGCTGTGCCCTCGGAAGTCGACACTAATGGCCGAATGTCAGCCAAGTCTTTCTCAAAGGAATCCGTCAATTCCTTGAAGCGCCTGCGCTCTTGCTGAACGGCCGGTGTGTCTTTTCGAGCCGCATAGAGAGTCATGCGCCGCTGCCCGGACAGCATCAGGGCCTGCGTCTTGTTCATATGGCCCGCCAGTTCCATTTTCGCGGCGGTCTTATCTGTCACCATATTCAGCTCGTGCCGCAACGACCCGAGACTGGACAGAGCCGTCAGCCCCGACACCAAGAGCAACACCAACATGGCGGCCGTGCCGGTAATCAGCCTCGAGCCGATAGACATATTCTTCATACGACCCTCGTATGGTCTTATCGGCTCTGGAAGCTGCTCTGTTAATCAGTTGCTCTTAAGATTCCGCCGCTGTTCGGGTGAAATCGGCCGCAACGCGGTCCAACCGGCGCCGCCAATAGTTCTCGAATAAGCCCTTCATCGCTTCGCCCATGGCGGCGTGCTCGAATACAACCGCGGTCCAGGTGGGACGGGTGATTACAGGATCGAGCAGGGCTAACAACCCCCTCTGGGAATCAAAAACGGCCAGTTTCATGGGGAGCGAGCCGGTCTGTCCTATTTCCACGCCAGCCGCGGCATATTCGCCTAGCCGCTGGCGATGGGCGTCATCCAGCGACCCGGCTTCCATCAGCAGCCGGCAGGCCACGCCGCGTGTCCGCGCTTGTTTTACGAGATTATCGTCGAGCGGGTCGACGGCGTAAGGCGGGCGGGAAAATTCCAGATACTCACTCTGGACATCGGATAGCATGCGCCGGTACTGGACGGCGGTCTGTTCCGGATCGCTGACGATGCGAAGATAGTCCAGCGTACCGCGGCCGCCTTGGCCCTCCGAATAGGCAGCGGCCAAGTCATTCACCAGGCCGTCGGCCATACGGGTCTGCTCGGTGAGCTCGTGCTGAAAAACTTGAGAACGCCGCACCAGATAACTGGGCACCGCCAGGTTCGGTTCGACCGCGGAAAAGAGCTTGGTCTTCTCTTGCACTACGTGGGCGAATCCCTTTTCCACCAAGCTATCGAGAACTTCATAGATCTTCTGCCGGGGGACGTGCGCGCGGGCGGCCAGTTCCAGCGCCTTGAAGCGCGGATGCCCGATCAGGACGAGATAGGATCGCGCTTCATAGGCATTCAGGCCCAGTTGCTGCAAGCGCCGCCAGAACCGCTGGAAATCCATCTCGGGCAGTTCGGTGGCCATCGCGCTATCGAGCATACCAAATGGCTGATGGCGTTTGCTGTTAGAATCGCGAGTAGACCTCGGTTTCCTACTATGCGTGATTTTCCTTCTACTCTTGGTTCTCTCAAGACCAGTGAATTTTCCCAACAACGGATCGCGGGCCGCAGCGTAAAGGATGAACTGCGACAGAATCTGATTTGTAAGCTGCAGCGCGGCGAAGAGCTCTTTCCGGGTGTGATCGGATATGAAGAGACGGTGACTCCGCAGATCGTAAACGCGGTCCTTTCGCGCCACAATTTCATCCTCTTAGGACTGCGCGGGCAGGCCAAGACCCGCATTATCCGCATGCTGGCCACGCTGCTCGATGAACGGATTCCGTACATCGCCGGATGCGAGATACGCGACAATCCCTACCGGCCGATCTGCAAACGCTGCCAGGATCTGATCGAGGCGCAGAGTGACGATACAGCTATAGCCTGGCTCACGCCGGAAGAACGTTATGTCGAAAAGCTGGCCACTCCGGATGTCACCATTGCCGACATGATCGGAGACATCGATCCGATCAAAGCGGCTCGCGCCGGCCGCGATCTCTCCAATGAGCTCACGGTGCATTACGGACTGATGCCGCGCGCCAACCGTGGAATCTTCGCGATCAACGAGCTGCCCGATCTGGCCGGTAAGATTCAGGTGGGCCTGTTCAACATCATGCAAGAGGGTGATGTGCAGATCAAAGGCTATCCGGTGCGCCTTCCGCTCGACATCCTGCTGGTGTTCACCGCGAATCCGGAGGATTACACCGCGCGTGGAAAGATCATCACGCCCTTGAAGGACCGCCTGGGAAGCGAGATCCGCACGCATTATCCGATGACGGTGGAGCATGGGCTTTCGATTACCCGGCAAGAATCGTGGACTGACCGCGCTTCCTCCATCCGCCTGGAGGTGCCTAATTATATCCGCGAAATCGTAGAGCAACTGGCTTTCCTGGCGCGCGAAGACAAGAAGGTGGACAAACGCTCCGGTGTTTCGCAGCGGCTTCCGATCTCCGTACTGGAGAACGTGGTCTCCAATTCGGAGCGGCGGGCGTTCAAAGCAGGAGAAGAAGTGGCGGTGCCGCGCGTGATGGATATCTACGCCGCGCTGCCGTCCATCACGGGCAAACTGGAACTGGAATATGAAGGCGAATTGAAGGGCGGCGACGCCGTAGCCCGAGAGCTGATACGGGCTGCCGTCGGCAAGGTGTACACAGGCTATTTCGACGGCGTGAATGTCGCTCAGATTGTGCAGTGGTTCGAGCTAGGTGGAGCACTGAAGCTGGACGAAACGCAGGATTCGAGCGCCATGGTGAAGCAACTTACCAACATTCAGGGTCTGATGGACAAGACGGCGGCGCTGGGTCTGGGAGTGAGCGAGCCGGATGCGCTGCGCGCCTCAGCGGCGGAATTCATTTTGGAAGGTCTGTACGCGCACCGTCGTATCAACCGCAATGAAGAGTTGGGATTCACAGCCGGTGAGCGTAAGCGGGAAAATCCCGAGGGCGGGGAAGGGCGGCGGCCACCACGCCGTCAGTTCAACTAGAGCAGCCTGTCATGAAATGGATTCATTACTCACGCTATACCGGGGATGACTTCGGTCTCAGTGCCGAGGATCTTCTCAAAGCTCTGTCCGATTTCTTTTTGCAAAGCGGATTCCAGAACCAATACATGGGATTCAGCGAGTTGAATCAGCATACGCTCGAAGACCTGAAGGACGCTCTTCAGCGGGCGCTCGAACAGGGCGAAGCGTTCGATCCGGATCAAGCGCAGCGCATCCAGGAAGCGCTCGCAAACATGACGCCGGAGCAGATGGACGAGATGCTGAACAGGCTGGTACAAAAACTGGTGGACGAGGGCTACATCAATGCCGAACAGCCGCAGCAGCCCAGTGAGTCGGGTCAGGGCGGGGTTGGCAACGCGGACCGAAAAATCAATGTAGAGATCACCGATAAATCCGTTGACTTTCTGGGCTTCAAGACGCTCAAGGACCTGCTTGGCTCGCTTGGAAAGTCGAGTTTCGGCGCGCATGACACACGCGATCTGGCCACCGGCGTCGAGACCAGCGGCGCCGCGAAACCTTACGAATTCGGCGATACGCTGAACCTGGATATCAGCCAGACGCTGTTCTCCGCGATCCAACGAGAAGGCCTCAAGGTTCCGATTGAACTGGAGTACTCCGATCTGCATGTACACCAATCCGAGTATCAGAGCTCTTGCGCCACGGTGCTGATGCTGGATTGCAGCCATAGCATGATTCTTTACGGCGAGGATCGCTTTACGCCGGCGAAGAAGGTCGCGCTCGCACTGGCGCATTTGATCCGCACGCAGTACCCGGGCGACAGCCTGCGCTGCGTTCTTTTTCATGACTCAGCCGAGGAACTGAGGTTGTCCGATCTGGCGCGCGTGCAGGTTGGTCCTTATTACACCAACACCCGCGACGGACTGATCCTGGCGCAGCGGCTGCTGAATCAGGAACGCAAGGACATGAAGCAGATCATCATGATCACCGACGGAAAGCCTTCGGCGCTGACGCTGGAAGATGGCCGCATGTATCGCAATGCTTTCGGACTCGATCCGCTGGTGATCAGCCGCACGCTCGAAGAAGTCAGCCGGTGCAAGAAGCAGGGCATCCTGATCAACACGTTTATGCTGGCCAGCGACTTCGGTCTGGTGAACTTCGTGCAAAAGGTCACCGAGCTATGCCGGGGCAAGGCCTATTTCACGACGCCCTACAACCTCGGCCAATATCTGCTCATGGACTACATGAACCGCAAGACGCGGACCGTGCATTAAGGCCCGTTACCAGTGGAAGTTGCTGACTACGAAATAGACCACCGGCAGCGCGAACAGGCTGCTGTCCACTCGATCGAGCCACCCGCCGTGGCCGGGCAGCAAGGTTCCGCTATCCTTCACTCCCGCGCCGCGCTTCAACGCCGACTCGCACAAGTCGCCAAACTGGCCCGCGATATTGGCTACCGCCGCCAAGCCTAGACCTTCCGCCAGCGGCACGGCCGGCAGCAAGCGAGGGAAATACAGGGCGCCGTAGATAACCGAGGCAACCAGCGATCCGGCTGCCCCTTCCCACGACTTTGCCGGGCTGATGCGCGGCGCCAATTTGTGCCGGCCAAATCAGCCGTCCAACGTAAAGCGCGGCGATGTCGCCCACCCAATTGAGCGACAAACCGAAGAACAGCCAATATGGACTGAATGGCCCGCAGATCGATGCCGCAGCGCAAAGAGCCGAACACGTACGCCACGCCCAACAGCAGTGCGGCGGCGCTGAGCAGAGACTCCGACAATTCGCGGGAGCGCAGGGATAAAGCCATGCCTAGTATTGCGATCAGAACGAAAAACGCCGCGTCTTTGTCCGGCAACAACAGAATCAGGAGGCCGGCGACATATCCAAATACTCCAGGCTTAGGAATGTTATGCAGCGCCGTCAGATCGGCGTACTCACTGAAACAGCAGAACTGCCACCACCGCCACGACAGCTAGAAAAGCCCATTGCGGCGCCCATAGCACTACGTAGCAAAAAAACGGGATCAGGAGCAGCGCCGTCAGGATGCGCGTCATCGCGCGATCGTGCCGGCCACTTCCACTGACTCTTCCTGGCGAACGCGTACGCCTTCCGGACTCAGGCCTCCGAAGCGCCGGTCGCGCTTTTGGTAATCCAGGATGGCGTGCAGCAGATCAATTGCTTCGGAAATCCGGCCAGAGAGTGTCAGTGACGTACAGTTCCGCGTAAGCGATTTGCCACAGCAGGAAATTGCTGATGCGCATCTCGCCGGAGGTGCGAATCAGCAGGTCGGGATCGGGCAGATCGGCGGTATATAGCCGGGAAGCGATAGCCTCTTCGTCGATGCGGAGCTCGCGCAGCCGTCCTTCCAGGCGCGCGTCGTCGACAATGGCGTTAATGGCGTCGACCAGTTCAGCGCGGCCGCTGTAGTTGATGGCGACATTGAGGCGCATTCCGCGGTTGTGCGCCGTGGCGTCGACAGCGTTCTGCAGCTCCTGCCGCACCCGGGGCGGAAGGGCGTCCAGACGGCCCATGCAGGTGAAGCGGATACCGTTGCTCAGGATCTCGGGAAGCTCATGCCGCAGATACACCCGCAACAGCCGCCACAGCGTGTCGACTTCCGGCCCGCGGCCGCTTCCAGTTTTCCACCGAAAAGGCGTACAGCGTCAGCGCCTGAATCCCCAGCCGGGTGCAGGTTTCCACCGTCATCCGGACGGCTTCGATGCCGGCTTTGTGACCGGCCGCGCGAGGAAGATTGCGTTTCTTGGCCCAGCGTCCATTGCCGTCCATGATGATGGCAATGTGGGCGGGCAGGCGGTTCGGATCAATGCTATTGGCGAGTGCCCAGTCCTTGCTGCCGGGCTTCAGAACCTCGAAGAGATCTTTCATCTAGGCAAGTTTTATGGTACACCGGAACGCCGGCGAAACGCCTTTATGGCGCCAAGTGGTTATACCAGGGTAAAAACACTTCGTTGAAGAAACCGACTCCCAAAGCCGCGATTCCCAGGAATGTTCCAAAGGGCAGTTCATAAGTGGACGCATCTTTTCCGGTGAACCAGATGTAGCAAAGTCCTACTACCGCGCCCAGCAGCGATCCCACCAATCAGCGTCAGGAGCGCGCCCTGTAGACCCAGAAACGCGCCGATCATGGCCACCATTTTCACGTCGCCGAATCCAAGCCCTTCGCGATGCCGCAGCTTTTCGTACAAGGAGCCCACCAGCCACAATGTCCCGCCGCAGAACAGGGCGGCCAGCAAGCGACTCTCCGACGGACACCAACCGCTCGTTTTCGACACGCAGGAACAATGCCCGAACGATACCCAGGTTAAGAGGTGGGAAGGCGGCGAAAATCACTCCGGCCACAGCGCCGCCGAGGGTAAACTCATCCGGCAAGATGCGCTCCTCCAGATCGGAGAACATCAGGGTGATCACGATGGCGGCAAAGACGCAGAACTTCATCGCCGCCGCGGTCGGGCCAAGGAACCAGACTGCGCAAAAGAACGAAGCGCAGGTCAGCAGCTCCACCAGCGGATAACGCAGCGGGATACCGACGCCGCACGCCCGGCAGCGGCCTCGCAGCAGCATGTAGCTGAACAGCGGAACGTTGTCGAACCAGGCCACGGGCTTGCTCGCATTCCGGGCAGAACGATCGCGGCGCGCACCACCGACAGATCGCGCGGCAGACGATAGATGCAGACATTCAGAAAACTGCCGATCAGCAGTCCGGCCAGCGCGGCGAGCACGGCTTCGATCAATCGACTATCCTTTCATAAACGCGCAGTGTCTCGTTTACCATGCGCTCGAGCGAGAATTCTTTTTCGACGCGGATACGGGCGCGGGCGGCCAGCCGCAGGGCGAGCGGGCGATCGTCCAGCAGGCGCTGGATCTGCCGCGCCATCGCCTCGGGCTCGTTAGAGGTCAGCAAACCGGTGATGCCGTCGTCGACAATTTCCGGCAGTCCGCCTACCGGCTCGCGATCACCGGAGCGCCGTGCGCCATGGCCAGTAGCACGGCGGAACCGAGCCCTTCCAAATCCGTAATATAAACGAACACGGCGCTTCGGGTAAGATCGCGGATCAGGTTATTGGAGAAATGGACGGGAATATCGGCCAGCGCCGCGGCCTCTTCGATAATCTTTTGCACTTGCCGGGGTCTTCGAGATCCAGCGCCAGCACTCGCGAACGCGTCGGCATGTCTTCGGCCAGGAGTCCAGGGAACGCCGTCGTGGACCACCGTGATTTTTCCGGGGGCCACGCCGGCATCGATCAGCGCATGCTTCACACATTCGGACACGGCGATGAAATGCGCGGCTCTCCGGTACTTCCATCGCGACGCAAGGCCACGACTCACCGGGAAAGCGACGCGGCGCGAAACCACCAACGGCTTGCCGGCCAGCAGACCCAGCGTATGCGCGCGCGCATCATGCGCGTGAACCAGATCCACACCCGCAGCCGCACGCAGCAATCGCGAAGCCCAGCGGCTGAGCATCCATCGCTGCGCCACTGCCGCCTGCAGGAGTGGAGAACCCGGGGGCGCCAGCAGCCGCACGCTATGCCCATGCGGCGATCAATCCTCGGATCAGGTAGAGCGCCTGCCATTGCCCGCCCCGCATCTCGCGTCCGGTATCGATGTGCAGCGAGACCAAGGCTACCTTCGCGGGCTCATGTTCTTGGCCTTGGCGTATTTCAGGAAATTGTAGAGCGCCGCCATGTACGCGATGGCGAGTCCTTCGGTGCCGTCCAGGAAGCCGCGCTGCAACACGTAGGTCTTGAAGAACGTCCAGGCGGGATCGAGGGCCAGCTGCGTCCAGCCGATCGTCGCGTCTTCTGGCTCGACCAGCTGCTCGGCGGCGAGCGTCGTGTAGCGGTCCATGGTCTTGCAGATGTTCGGAAAGCGAGCTGCACGTGAAGTGGAGGATGTTCGAGTTCAGATGGCCGATGCGGCCTTCCACAGCCACCGATTCGTGGACGTAACTCGCCCACCCACTTGGCGCGCCGCCGGTCGAACAGCCGAACTTTGCGGTCCGGATACCAGCCCGAGTGCAGGATCCAGCGGCCCAGATACTGCGCCAGCCGCGGCATGGTGTAGGCGTCGAACTGCGGGCCGTTCTTCTTGATCTGCCAGATCTCGGCTTCCAGCGCTTCGCTCAGCGCTTCGTCGGCGTCCAGCGAAAGAACCCAGTCGTGCTCGCACATGCTCGGACGGCATAATTCTTCTGCCCGGCATAGCCGCGCCAGCGGCATCGATCACGCGCGCGCCCAGCTTGGTCGGCCAGTTCCACGGTGCGGTCCGTGCGAGCCGCTGTCCACCACGACGATCTCGTCGCAGCATCGCAGGCTTTCGAGCGCCCGTGCAATGTTGCGTTCCTCATTGTAGGTGATGATCGCAGCCGAGATTTTCATTCAGGGGGGCTGCTGTTAGTTTAACCCGCCGAGTGAATGGAACCTCGATGAATTCCGACTGAGACGTGGCTACGGTAGACTCTTAGGAATCAAGTACAGTTCTTGAGAGCCCCTCGAACGACAGGTCCTTGAATGAATGCCGGCGCTACTCTGTCCCGTCCGCGGCTGCCATCTCGAACTGGTGCGCGAGGAGCGGCGGGTGATCTGCCAGCGCGGACATTCGTTCGACGTCGCGCGCAGCGGATACATCAACCTGCTTCAGCCGCAGGATCGGCGATCCAAGCAGCCGGGCGACACGGCGGCGGCCGTCGCAGGCGCGGCGGCGATTGCACGATCGCGGCGTGACCGAGCCGCTGCTGCAGGCGATCGCGGAGATGATTGCCGCATCGCCGAGCGACATCGTTCTCGATGCCGGCTGCGGCGACGGTTTCTACCTCGGCAGCCTGGCTCGCCAGACCGGCTTCGATGCGCATGGCGTCGATATCTCGATTCCGGCCGTCGATGCCGCGGCGCGGCGCTATCCCGGATGCGAGTGGATCGTGGCCAATGCCGATCGCTTCGTGCCGTATGCCGACCGTTCGTTCTCGATCGTCCTTTCGATCACGGCGCGGATGAATGCGGGCGAATTCCGGCGTGTCCTGCGCGACGACGGACGCCTGCTGGTCGCCGATTCCGGCGCCCGACGATCTCATCGAACTGCGCGGCGCGGGCCGCGATCGCGTGGCCCGAACCGTCGAGACATTCGCGCGCGACTTCAAGCTGGTCGATCAGCGCCGCGTCTCCACCACAGCCGATCTGGACGCTGCCGCGGTTCACGACGTCCTGCATTCGATTTATCGGCCGCTGCGATCCAAGCCGGCTGAAGCGATGCGGGTGACATTCAGTCTGGATCTGCTGTTGTTCCGGATGTCTCTAACGGGATAAGCGCCACTTGGTGCGTGTATAGGCGACCCGGAAACCATTGCGCTCGGCGTTGCGCTGCGAGTTGCTGCCTGCCTGCGCCACCATCATGGCTAAATCACAACCATGCTGGAACGCGTAGCGCAGACGCTCTTTTAGAAGCGCCCCCTGTAGGCCCAGACGCCGCATTTCCGGAATCGTAGCCGCACCGGAGAAGAGAGCCACGCCGGCATGGATACAGAGATCGCCGGCAGCGCCGGCCCGGCCATCAATCTCGGCGAGGAAACACGGACTCTGCTCCCGTGCTGAAGCAATGGCGGCGGCTTGGAGCACGAATTCCAGAAGCTCAGGATGTTCGTAGGTCCAGCCCTGGGCGCTTACAGCGGCCCGAAGTTGCGCATCTTCCGGACCCGCTACGCGTACCCTGATATTGGTCTCGGGGTCGCCCGCGGGCTCCTCCACGGGCTGATACATGACGTTACTAATCTCGATTGGCCTGTAGTGGCGGGCACACAGCAAATCCAACGCTGGGACGCCCACCAGCGGGCTGACTTCATGATCCACCTGCGCCCCGCGGTCGAGAAAGAACCTTTCGATGATATCCAGCGTTGCCGCGCTGAGTGGTTCGAAGATGCCGAGACCGAAGGTCTGCGTGACTGGAGAGTCGATTCCATCAAAGACGGCATATGCGCCGGCGCATTCGATCCACTCAGCGCCACTTTCGGGGAATAGACGGCGGCGCGCCTCGGCGAACTTAGCGCAAGCGTGCCCTTCGGCGCGCTCCAAACGTGTGGACAGCGCAAGATCAGCAAGAATCATCCGGTGTGCTGCTGAGGAACTTCGCGTAGAGGATAGTCGACCACGATCAGCTTGCCGCTAGAGATCGCCTTAACGGAATGGAGCGCGTTAGGTGGCACTATGCCGATGAAGCCTGGACCCAGACGCTGGGTCACCCCGCTGACCGTGAGGTCCAGTTGGCCTTCAATGATTTCGTAAACCTCTTCCTGAGGATGAGAGTGTTCGTGGATCGACGAACCGGCATCGAATTCGTAATGCGCGAAGGTCATGTTGGCGGAATCGAAATAACGGCCTCGCCAACCGGGCAGGCGTTCGAGGGTGGGGAGTTGGCTGGTATCGATGAAGGGCATGTCGTCTGATGACCGCGTCCTTCCGATTCTACAATGAGAATGTCACCCGTCCCCCAGGATCCAATGCGACGCGTTTGACAAAGCCGACGGAATGTGTAATTATTCATTTAGCTGAATAAAAATTCAGCAGGCCACGAAAGAAGGAGCCAGGAAAATGCCCCCCACCGCGGGAACATCGCTTAAGTCGGTCAAGCGGATGCCGGTGCAGAAAACGCGGCCGAAAATCGGGGTGTCCGACTTTCATTCGCGATCTTGATCTCTCGCAGGATGAACTGCTTACCCTCCTGGATCTCACGCAACAGGTGAAATCAAATCCGGCTCGGTTTGCCAAGGCCCTGAGCGGCCGATACCTCAGCCTGCTGTTCGAAAAGCCCTCGCTCCGCACGCGCATCACCTTCGAACTCGCCATCAAGCAACTGGGCGGCGACGCGGTGCTGAGCGTAGGCCCCATCGGCGACCGCGAGCCGTTGAAGGACGTCGCCCGCAATCTCGACCGCTGGACCAATGCGCATCGTGGCGCGCACGTTCTCGCACCAGACCATCGAGGATCTGGCGCACTGGTCGAGCGTTCCCGTGATCAACGCGCTGAGCGATCGCTTTCATCCCTGCCAGGCGCTGGCCGATATCTTCACGCTCCAGGAAAAATTCGGCGACTTGCGCGGCCTCAAGCTGGCTTTCGTCGGCGACGGCAACAACGTCGCGCATTCGCTGATGCTGACGGCGTTGCGCATGGGAATGAATTTCTCCATCGCCACGCCGCGCGGTTATGAGCCGGATGCCGAGATCGTCGCGCAGGCCGAAGCGCTGGCTGCCGTCTCGGGCGCCCGGCTGATGATTACGAGCAGATCCGGTCGAGGCGCGTCCGGGACGCGCATGCCGTCTACACCGACGTCTGGACCAGCATGGGCCAGGAGAACGAGGAGGCCAAGCGGCTGTCCGACTTCGCGCGTACCAGGTGAACGAGACGCTGCTGGCCGAAGCGAGCACGGACGCGGTGTTCCTGCATTGCCTGCCGGCCAAGCGCGGCGAAGAGGTCACCGACGAAGTGATGGAATGCCCGCAGTCCGCCGTGTTCGATCAGGCCGAGAACCGCCTGCACGCCCAGAAAGCATTACTATTGATGTTGATCGGCTAGACCTAATACGGGCCGCTCATACCGAAACATTTATGAAACCAAAGCGAGTAGCCTTGGCCTATTCAGGCGGGCTGGATACATCCATCATCATTCCGTGGCTGCGCGAAAATTATCAGTGTGAAGTGGTCGCGGTATGCGGCGACATCGGGCAGGGCGAGGATGAGCTGAAAGGACTGGAAGAGAAGGCGCGCAAGACGGGCGCTTCGGAAGTGCACGTGGCCGACATGCGCGAGGAGTTCGTCACGGAATATCTGTGGCGCCTGGTGCGCTCGGGCGGCGTATATGAGCACAAGTATCTGCTGGGAACATCGGTGGCACGGCCGCTGCTGGCGAAGAAGCAGGTGGAAGTGGCGCTGGCCACCGGATGCGACGCTCTGGCGCACGGCTGCACGGGCAAAGGGAACGATCAGGTCCGCTTCGAGCTGACCTATAAAGCGCTCGCGCCGCACTTGACGGTGATCGCTCCCTGGCGGGAGTGGAACATCGTGTCGCGCGAGGACGCCATCGACTATGCCGCGAAACACAACGTGCCCATCTCGCAGACCACTACGAAAATCTACAGCCGCGACCGCAATATCTGGCACATCTCGCACGAGGGCGGCGCGCTGGAAGATCCGGCCAATGCGGCGCCGGACGAGATCTGGATGCTCACGCGCAGTCCCAAGGAGGCGCCCGACAAGCCGGTGGAAGTGACCATCGGTTTCGAGCAAGGGCGGCCGGTTTCGGTGAACGGGCAACGCGGGACGGCTGTGCAGCTGCTGGAGAGCTGAACAAGATCGGCGCCGAGCATGGCATCGGACGAATCGATCTGGTGGAGAACCGCTTCGTCGGCATGAAATCGCGCGGCTGCTACGAGACGCCCGGCGGCACGCTGATCATGTACGCGCATCACGAACTGGAATCGCTCACGCTGGACCAAAACACGCTGCACTACAAACAGAAACTGGCGCTCGATTACGCCGAGATGGTTTACAACGGCCTGTGGTTCACGCCGCTGCGCGAAGCGCTGGACGCGTTCTTCGAGACCACCAGCCAAACCACAACCGGCGAAGTGACGCTGCGGCTTGTACAAGGGCAACATCGATCCGGTGAGCCGCAAGTCGCCGTATTCGCTTTACTCGCTCAACATCGCCAGCTTCACCATGGGCGCCGAGTACGATCAGAAGGACGCGCAAGGCTTCATCAACCTGATCGGACTTGCCCATTCGCGTGCGGGCGCAAGCGGCCAAACAGGGGAAATGAAGCTTTGGGGCGGCCGGTTCGAAGCGGGCCCTCCGAAGATATTCGAGCGATTCTCCGGCTCGCTCCACTTTCGACCAGCGGCTGCTGGATGCCGATTGCCG
Organism: Bryobacterales bacterium; assembly: GCA_963769205.1. Classification (GTDB taxonomy): domain Bacteria; phylum Acidobacteriota; class Terriglobia; order Bryobacterales; family Bryobacteraceae; genus Palsa-89. The sequence goes on from CAVYKR010000017.1 coordinate 54,655, forward strand.
CGGCTCCCAGGCCTTCGCGCGCGCCTTGCAACGCGTCGGCATTCTGAGTGCCGGAGGAATGCGCGGACGCTGGTCGAGGCGTTCGAGAAAATCCGCGCCGACGCGCGCGAGCCGGCCTTCTTCGACGGCGCGTCAGACGAAGATGTCCACACGCTGGTGATCCGCAAGCTCAAAGAGAGCGCCGGCGCGGTGGCGGACAAAATCCACACCGGCCGCAGCCGCAACGACCAGGTGTCGCTCGATCTCAGGCTGTGGCTGCGCGACGAGATCGACACCTGCCTGGATCTGCTTTGGGAACTGATGGCGGCGCTGCTCGGCATGGCCCGGCATGATCCGGACGCCATCGTGCCCGGCTACACGCACACCCGCCGCGCCCAGCCCGTGCTTTGGCCGCACTATCTGCTGGCGTATTTCGAAATGTTCGCGCGCGACCGGCAGCGTTTGCACGAGACCCGCCAACGCGTGAATGTGATGCCGCTCGGATCGGGCGGCGCTTGGCAGGCAGCGGATTTCCGTTCGATCGCGATGCGATCGCGCGGGAACTGGGGTTTGACGGCATCACGCGCAACTCCATGGACGTTTCCGGCGACCGCGACTTCGCGCTCGATTTTCTGCACGCCGCTTCAGCATGACCATGCTGCATCTGAGCCGGCTGGCTGAGGACTGGATTCTGTACTCGGGTGAAGAGTACGGATGGCTGGAACTGGGCGACGGGGTGACCAGCGGATCGAGCATCATGCCGCAGAAGAAGAATCCGGATTCGCTGGAACTGATACGCGGCAAATGCGGCGGCGTGTTCGGCGATTATACAGCGCTCTTCCTGACCATGAAGGGACTGCCGATGACCTACAATCGCGACATGCAGGAGGACAAGCCGCGCATTTTCGACGCCGCCGATCAGTTGCGCGGATCGCTCGAAATGGCACGTGCGCGTGGTCGATAGCACGCGTCTGAATCCGGCGCGCCCGGCGGCGGCCGTACAGGAAAGCTGGGCCGTTGCCACCGATTTCGCCGATTCGCTGGCCCGCAACGGCATGCCGTTTCATCAGGCCCACTAGCTGGTCGGAAAGCTGGTGCTGGAAAGCGTCAAGGCGCGGCAAGAAACCGTCGGACTGGACTCCAACCGAGCTGGCCGCTTTCGCTCCGGAGTTCACCGTTGATATGGCACGTCTGCTTAGCCCGCTGGAAGGTATGAAGACGCGCGAGCTTCCGGGCGGCACCGGTCCGGCAACGGTGGCGCGAGCGCTTTCTGAAGCCGAAGCACGGCTCGAACACTGGAAGCGATGAATAAGACCTTCCGCCAAGGCCAGATTCTCAAGCTCATTCGAGCCAAGCCCATTCAGACTCAGGAAGACCTGGCACGCGAGCTCAAGGAGAGCACTGGCATCCAGGCTACGCAGGTGACTTTATCTCGAGACATCCGGGATCTCGGATTGCTGAAGACGCCGCAAGGCTACCGCCAGGTTTCGGAAGCCACCAGCGGGCCCGGGCTGGAGACCGTCGTGAGCGAGTTTCTGCAGGACGCGCGGGTGGCGCAGAATTTGATTGTGTTGCGGACATCTCCCGGAAATGCCAATGCCCTCGCGGTCGCGCTCGACAAGCAGGCGTGGCCCGAAGTCGTAGGCACCCTCGCCGGCGACGATACCATCCTGGTGGTGACGCCTGACGCAAGCACCGCAGCCAAGCTTCGCCAGAAGCTGGTCGGTCTGGTGCAGACGGCCTGATCTTTCAGGTCCGGTTGAAGCGCCGGGACATAGCAATGGCTGCGAGCCCAAAGCCCAGCAGAAGAAGGCTTCCAGGTTCGGGCGTAGCCGCCACAGCGAAACCTTCTATTTCTCCTCCAGGGAAAGTAGAGGTGTGAATATTGAGGTAGGCCTCGCCCGCATTAAGAGCGGTGATGACTACTGCTTCTGCGCCTGCCGCTGTCCCACCGCCGCTGCCGTTAAGAAAGGAGGCCGTGTAAGTCGTTGTGCTCGCAAGGTCGAAGGTGTTGGTGTATGTGCCGGAAGTGGCGACGGGGAAGTTAGTGAAGGGAATTGCCACCGGCGCATTTGCGCCTGGCAGGGTGCAGCAGTGGATGTGGGCGGCAGATGCCGGGCCGCCCGATCAACCCAGAGAAGGATTCGACCACGGTCAGCGAATCGCCACTCAAGGTTAACGTGGCGCTGCCGGTAGCGGTGGACCCAGTGGGCGGTACCTCAGTCGCGCCGCTTAGGGTGGCGTTATAGATGGTGGCGGCGCTTAGTTGTGCCGACCATGCCAGAAAAACGAACGCGGACACAGATACACCTATCTTGTTCATTGCAGTTTTCCTCCGGTAAGAGGTTACCACAATCTCACTTTTGCCTTACCGATCGCTCAGGCATCGGCGGCGTATGATGCTGGCTTCGTTTTTTCGGCTTGCGGTTAATTCCGAACCAGTACTACTTTCTCTTCAGTACCAGGTTCTTTACGTTCCGTATTCCGCTCCGTGCTAAGCAGATTTTTATTGAGTTCGGCCAATTCTTTGAGGTTTTCGAGCGTCTGCTCTATTTTGAGGCCCGCCACGAAATGGATCCCTTCCTGCCGGCAATAACAAACCTCACCGAGCATCATCCAGTCGTCGCCTTCCACCTTCACGGCCGCATTCACGGGGACTGGGCGGTGCAGGATCAATTGCAGGCCATGGCCGGAGAATTCGACAGCCTGAGCGGGTCCGCTAGCCTGCTCGCTTCCTAAAACGGTCAATTCAACCGGTTTGTCTGTGCGAATGCGGGCTTCCCTACGACGTTCCATAGGGGGATTATCGACCGAATAGGGAGTAACTGTATCTTAGGGAAAAAGCTTACTTTGCCGTAAATAATAACCACACGGCTAAGCCGATTACGGCCGGTAGCAAGATTTCGGCCCAATCCTGCCATAAGGCGACCCAGCGGTTGGGTGCCTTAGGCGACTCCTGCCGGGCCTCTTGTCGCAGCGACGTGGACAGGCGTGAACGGAGGCTGGAAGGAAGCCCGCGAATAGCGCGAACAATTTCTTCTTTGCCCTTCCGGTCCGCGATTAGAATGGTCGCGGAATTGATGCTGTTGGTGGATTGCTCCAGCTTCTTGCGCAGCGGAGGAGGAACGTCATCGACGGAGCGAAACACTTCGGTCTTATTTCCGACGGAGATGAAGATGGTAGAACTTTTCAAAGTGACGCGAGACATCCGTGATCCTCTGGCTTAGGTGGCTACGGCGGCTGGCAGCTTGGCATGGTTCGCCGCCGGCCCCTCTTCCTTCGCCTGCTCCAATATAACCTGTATGAAGCCCAGGGCGGCCTTGGACAGCGCTTTATCCTTACGATAGATCAAAGCTACTTTTCGCAACATCGGCTCTGGCCCAAGCGACACGCCACATAGCTTACCACTAGCGACTTCCTCCCGGCAATGGGAGGCGGCCAAGAACGAAAGTCCCAGTCCGGCCATTACGAAGCGCTTAATCATCTCAGTGGAGTCCAGCTCCATGGAGATCCGCAGGTCGTCTTCCACCGGTTCCAGCCACGTGTCGAGCCGGCTACGCGTGGTTCCCGACTTGGGGAGCAGCAATTGGTAACCATGCAAATCGCGAGGCGAGACCGATTTCTTGGCCGCCAGGGGATGCTTCGCGGGCATCAGCAATATAATCTCGTCGGAATGAATTCTTGCAATTTGGAGCTTTTTCTCCTGGACCGGGAGTTGCGTAATGCCGAAATCAGCCAGGTTATTCAACACCGCCTCCACCACGCGGGCGCCATAGGAACGGTCGACGGACAACTGGACGTTGGGAAACATTTTCTTGAACTCGGAAAAAACCAGGGGAAGAACATAGATGCAGGTGGCTTCGTTAGCCGCGATTACCAACTCGCCGCGCGGAACCCGGTCCAGCTCATTGATGGTGTCTTGCGCCCTGCGCCTTAGTTCGAGAATCTGTTCGGCATATTCGGCAAAAATTTTACCGGCCGCGGTCAGCGAGATTTTTGTCCCCAGACGCTCGAACAAGGTGGTGTTCAATTCCTGCTCGAGCTGCCGGACTTGAGCACTAATCGCGGGCTGGGTGCGATAACAGGTTTGTGCCGCTTTGGAAAAGCTTTTCAATCGGACTATTTCGAGAAACGTATGCAGTTGATCGAGATCCATCAGAGACCCGCCGCGAACGCTCGCTAGGATGGTCGGTTTCTTTCATTGTACCAGGATGATGTTTGGTGATCAGACTCGCTCTAAATTCTCAGAAGTGAGCGGGAATGCGTTATAAAACGTTACATGTTGGGATCGGGCCCCATCGTGCAGAGGAAACCTGAGTGGTTTTGCAAGGTCAAAAGGGAAGGAGACTCAAACTCATGAGAGCTAACGCACTAAAGAACACCATCAACTCCGGCGCGAAGATGGTCGAGAGCATCGCCGCGTCCAAAGACGTCGTTTCCGACGCGTTCCAAGAAGGAAAAGATACCGTCACTCAATTCTTGAAGGATACGCGCCACTCGGCCGAAGATCTACTGGACGAGGCCACCCATAACATCAAACGCTTTCCGATCGGCTCCGTGTTGATGGCTTTCAGCGTCGGAGCGGTGTTTGGGATGTTGATCTCCCGCAACGGAAAAAGCTAAAGCACGCCTGGACGTTTTGTGTTCACCTTGCCAAGTGCAAGATTTCGGAAGCGACTTGCGCAAATGCATCGCTGATATCCGCCGAGGTTGCGGCGAAGACATAACTGCCGGGGGGATAATTGCTGTCATAGTTGGAGCCCCGGGGATCGTTGGCAGCGCGCTCCAGGAAATCGGCGGGGACGCCCCCGGAGTTGCCCAAGCCAATGCTAAATACCCGAATGTTGGGGAGTGTGGTGCTCTGGCGGATGCGAAGTGCGGCGCTGTCCGCTGCGTTCCAGCCGGCGTTTTGAACCGAAACCGGAGTCACGGTGATCGAGCCTCCACTTAACGCCACCGCCTGGTATCCGGTATTCATGTTGTTGCCCCAGAAATCAAGGGTCGGAATGGACTGAATATCATTACCGACATTTTGAAGGTTGGAGGCATAAGCGCAGCCTGCATCTCCACCTTGAGCTGCTGGGGGCCCGGGAGTCTGGTCGCTCGCCATGGGCTGCGCCGTTGCAACATAGTTCATGATTCCGAATATCGCCGACGGTGTAGTGGGTTGAGTAAGAGGGCTGCTGTATCCAGCGGCTAACACACCCGTCTTCGGATTCTTATTGGTGCAGCTGCTGGCCGCCTTGATGGGATAGGTAGCTGTGAATGTATTGGGGTAGCCGTCGGTGAACAAGAGCACAACGTTTAGGGCGTTCGGCTGGTTGAGCGTAACCAGTTGCTGGTAGCCTTGCCAGAGCCCCTGGGCGGTGTTGGTGCCGCCGGAACAGGTCACCGAGTTGAGAATAGTCGGCACGCTGGGCGACGCAGTCTGAAAGTTGTCCGCCATCGGAAAGTCGGGCATGGAGCTGGTGGCAAAGGTCACCAAAGCCATGTTGTCGCGACCATTGGAAAATTTGCTTACAAACGAAACGGCCGCGCCTTTCAGCGGAGTGCAGGAGTTGCTGATGGAAAGCGAACCGGAGCGGTCCATTACGATTGCAACGTTCACGTCTCGGCGAACCGCGGTGGCGGAGGCGCTCACCGTGGTATTGTTGGTCCCCAGCCACCGCAGGAAATAGAGCGGCGCTGTAACCGAGGCGGTCACCGATACGGACCGCTGGTTGGCCACGCTTTCGTCAATGGAGACGCCGCTGTTGTTAACGCCGAAGGTCGGTGTTGTGACGTTGAAATAGCCGCTGGGAAAATTCAGTAAGACGTATTCCTCGGCCACCGCTCTGGCATTGTTTTGCTGCGAGTTGTCGTCGTTACCGCGGCTCAAGGCCCGGGCGGCTGCTAGTGAAGCAGCGTCCACAGCCATCTGTAGCTTGCCTTTGACGGTGTACAAAATACCGGCGTCGATCGCCAAACCCACCATGGGTACGATGAACACCAGTGTCATCGCGGTGAAGATCAGCGAAATACCGCGTTGTTTGAGGGTCCTCGGCTTGTTATCGTTCATGATCGGTTCTCCCTGGCGCGTCACCTTAAAAGATTGCCTTGGCATATACACCGGTTGAACCACCCATACCCAGGAAGCTCAAATCCGGCATCGACTCAAAGAACTCTGTAAGGTAGGCTATATCCCCATCGTTTAGCGTAAGGCCCGCATTAGCGATCTCCGTCGCGAGGCCGCCCGTAACCACCAGATTCGAGCGAGTCAGATAGTCACTGGCCGCGACATTGCCCTGGGCATCGATCAGGCCGCTCGGGGGCGTGCCGTAATTGCTTGCGCGCAAGCCTGAATTCCCGGTTACCAATCGGTTGGCGTAGACTAGCTGACCGAGATTGGAGCACTGGCCGGCGCTGAGGCCTGCTGCGGTGCAATCAGCCTGATAGACCTGGACGATTTGGGACATGACGATAACGCCATTCCCACCGCTCACCGTCATCCCCGTTCCGCTAGCCATGTTTACCAGAATATTCTGGTTGCCAACTTGAGAAAAGTCTACTCCGCGGGCGTACATATGCGCCGCATCGCGGCAGATTTGCACTGCTTCGTTCATTCGGCCGAGCTGGACGCCGGCGCCGACCATGCCGAAAAACAGTGGAATGACCACAATGGAGACTGCAGCAAACTCCAGCAGAGCGTTGCCCTTTTCGTTCCGGTTCAGCTTGGCTTTGGACAATTTCATATACGTTACCTCGCTATCTCGGCGGTGGGATCCCGGTGTTGTTAGGCTCTACAATGTCCGTGGATGTGGCGGAGATCTGCAGCGGAGCGGCGCTGCGCCCGTAGGGAACCATCCAAATCCAAGACAGGCCTGTCACTTGCACTTGGACGATATTTCCCGAAGCATTACTTCCTACGCCATTGACCACTAGCAGGGTGTTGGGGTTGTAATAGGTAATGGAGATCATGCTGTCTCCATTCGAACTATTCAGGAAGCCGAGAGAATTGTTTTCGACTACGGTTCGGATCGATTCATCCTGCCCCAGTCCGCTCACCGTTTGACCGGTCACCGCATAGCGAACGCCCTCGCGCACGGCCGATTGCACGGTGTTCTTCACCAGGATCGCGATGCTGAAGTCGATGGTGGCAAACAGCAACATCAGCAAAGGGGGCAATGCGAGGGCTCCCTCGAGCATCGCGTTTCCACGTTGTCGGGTACGGCGGCATTGCTTGGTATAGGACATTCTGGATCTCAGTTCCAGTCAAGTATGCCTCAGCCACACGATAGAACCGATCGATGAAAAGTACCAGATTGCCTCTTGGAAATCCCTTACTACCGAGGGAAATGGAGGAGCAGGTGGAAGGCCGAGAGAAAAGCGGCTTGTTCGTCACAAGCCGCTATAAAGTCAATAGGATAGGTGGATCTGCTGCCTTACTGGGCCGGTAGAGTCCCGGACACGAAGAAGCTGGTCCACTGGGGCGCGTGGCCGCGGCCGCCCGGTGTAGGCCGCATGACACGGAATGCTACGGCATCCCCGGGTTTTAGCTTCGACTGGATTCGAATCACGTCTTCCACCGAGGCGACCGGCTGCCGGTTGATAGCCAGAATTACATCCTGTTCAAACAGGCCAATGTCTTCGGCAAAAGAATTAGCGTCCACGCTACGGACCACCAAGCCGCCTTTGCTCTCGATACCCATGGTGGTACGCTCGGCATCGGTCAAAGCATGCAGCTTAATGCCGAACTTGTACTGCCCTTCTTCGGGCTTGCCCGGGCTATCATCGCCGTTCTGCTGCAGTTCGGCAAACTGCGGCATGTCTTTGAAGACCTCGGCGCGATCCATGATGGTGACCTTGAAGTCCATGTGCTTGCCTTCGCGGTCAACGGTGAGAGTGACCGGCGTTCCGATCGGGCGTCTCGGACACGCGGGCGACCAGATCGTCGCCGTCCTTCACCGGCTTGCCGTTCATCGCGACGATGATGTCTTCCACTTTGAGCCCGGCTTTGTCAGCGGGCCCGCCCGGATGGATCTTGCTGACCATTACGCCCTGGTTGGTGCCCAGAGCTTTGAACAGATCCGGCTTGTCGCCGGTCAGCCATTCCACACCGATGGAGCCGCGCGTAACGCGCCCGGTGCGGATGATGTCGTTATAAACGCGCGCGACCATATTCATGGGCAGCGCGAAGCCGATGCCCTGATAACCGCCGCTGCGGGTAGCGATCATGGTGTTTACGCCGATCACTTCGCCCCGAATGTTGAGCAGCGGGCCGCCGCTATTACCGGGATTGATGGCCGCGTCGGTTTGTATAAAGCGCTGTAGCTGCAAAGTCCGCCGATGTTCCGTCCCAAGGCGCTGACGATACCGGCCGTCACCGAAGCTTCCAAGCCGAACGGCGAACCGATGGCGACCGCCCAGTCGCCCACCTGGACTGCGTCGGAATTGCCGATGGTCACCGGCGTAAGCTGGTTCTTCGGATCGATCTTGAGCACTGCCAGATCGGTCTCGGGATCGAAGCCCACGACTCGCGCACGATAGTCCGAAGTGTCGTCGGTGTGGAGGCGAACTTTAATGTGGTCAACTTTCGATACCACGTGGATGATTGGTGATGATATATCCGTTCTTGTCGACAATGAAACCGGTGCCGGACTGTTCCTCTTTAAACGCGCGCGGAGGCACGTCGCTACTCAAGGGTCCGTTCTGGAAGAAACGGCGGAACAGGTCCATGCCGTCGTCGTTGTTGTCGCCGGGCTCCGGAGATTGTTCGCGCTTGTGAGGATTGCTCAGCCGTCTTAGGCGTGTAATCCGCAGTGATATAAACGACCGAGGGCTCCAGTTTCTTGGCCAGCTTGGTGAATTCATTGCCCAGCTGAACGGCGTTCGGAACCACCAGCGGGCTAGCGTCGGAAGCGACCGCCTGGCCTCGGGCTGCGTGCACTCCGGTGTTGAAAAGGGTGCCGATCACAATCCCGATAGACAGGGTGACGAGCAGGAGACTCAAAGACAGCAATTTCTGCTGTCGCATCATTTTGAACCACCGCATGTTGTTTCTCTTCGCCTTTCTGGTGCCCCGACTCAGCTACTATCCAATATACTCGTTTTCTAGTTTCTTGTTGCTGGTTTCTGGCGCTCTTTTCGTTGCAGGAAACGCATGGGTTTCAATTCCACCACCAGTATGCCCGACAGGATTAGAAGCGCGCCCACGGTCCCGCGCCGCGAGAGCACCTCGCCTGCCACTAGATATGATGTCGCCCAGGCGAATACCGGTTCCATCGAAAAGATGAGCGCCGTGCGCGTGGGACTGCTGTAGCGCTGTGCCCAGGTTTGCACCGAGAACGCCAGGGCGGTGGCGAGTAGGCTGGTCACCACCAGCGCGACCCAGACATTGGCGGTCCACTTCACATGCACCGGCTCGGCCCACCAGAATGTGCCGGCGCCAATTCCCATGCCGGTCGCGATCTGAGTGACGATCAGTACGCCTAAATTTGCCGATCCGGCGAAATGGCCGAGCAGGAGAATATGGAACGCGTACACCACTGCGCAGCCCGCCACCAGCAGGTCGCCCTGGCTTATGTCCCACAGATCGGCTTGGATGGTCATCAGCGCCATGCCTGCGAATGCCGCCCCCACACCGAGTAGTTCGGATATTTGAGGAAATTTCTTATAGACCAGGCTGCTGAACAATGGCACCAGCGGAATGTAGAGGCCGGTGATAAAGCCGGTCTTGGACGCCGAAGTATATTTCAATCCGAAGGTTTGAAGCACATAGCCGCTGAACAGGCAGAGGCCGGCCAGCATTCCAACACGCAGGCTCATCCGCAGAGTCGGTGAGCGAAAGTGCTTGCGAAAGATCAGGGCCAGCACTACCGTCGCGGCCGAAAAACGGAGGGTCAGGAACAGGAGAGTGGAGATGTCGGCCAGGGCTCGCTTGACCAGGATAAAGGTGGCGCCCCAAATCAGACATACGCCTACCAGGCTGAGGTCGACCAGCCAGCCGCGAGGTTTTTCCGCGATCATCCCCCGTTCCGGGAGCCGTTCCCGGCCAGGGTTTTGGGAATTCTGAGTGGTCCAGATCGCGGAGCAGCAGCAGAAGCGTCAGCAGAATCCGTCTTAAGACCTAGCTCGCGGCCTTCGGGATGAAACCATTCCTGGGCGGTGTGAGCGCCGCCGCCTTGTCCTCCGGCGCCGATGGAGATGGCCGGCAGCCCGAGCGAGAGCGGGATATTGGCGTCAGTGGAGGCGCAATCCAGGTGCGAGCGGATGCCGAGGTGAGCGTCCACGGCGCGGACATATTGCAGAATGGGAGCATCGTCGGGAAGCCGTCCGCCGGGACGCGATCCGATCTCTTTGATCTTGCCGGTGACCTTGCCGCCGGTGGCGCGATCGTTCTCCGATTCGAGCGCCCGCTCCACCGCGCTGGTCAGCAGACTCGCGATCTCGTCCATCTTGGCGGCGCTTTCCGAGCGGATATCCACTTTGGTGCGAGCCTGGCTGGGAATGGAGTTGATGCTGGTGCCGCCCTCGATGATTCCGAAGTTGTAGGACGATCGGGGACTGCCACTACCCGGAAACCGGTGTTCGGTAAAAGAGGCGATCGCACGGGCAAGCGCGTGCACCGGGTTAGCGATGCCATAATCGCTCCAACTATGCCCGCCCGGACCGCTGATGGTGACGTCGAACCGGCGGCTGGCTAGCGCCTGGGAGGTGATGTGATCGGTGTTAGGGCCATCCAGAATCAAAAAGGATCGTATGCGGCTGCCGGTGGCGGATTGCCTGCACAGATAGCGCATCCCGCTCAGGTTGCCCTCGCCTTCCTCGCCCACGTTGGCGATAAACACCACGCCGCCGGAAGATTTCTTCGAGGCCGGGAAAGCGATGACAGGACGCGCGCAATCGCTAACAATGCGGTCAGGCCGGCGCCGTTATCGGATACGCCGGGGCCGTGCAAGCGGCTGTCCGGACCAGGGGAGATCTCTTCGTTGTTGCGCGGAGCCAGCACGGTGTCCAGGTGGGCGGTTAGAGCGACGTATGGCCCCTCGCGGTTGTCCACAGGATGCGCGATGACGTTGCCGGCGCGGTCGATCCGGGCGACACACCCCAGAGCGCGGAATTGGGCCAGCATCCACTCGGCACGGCGCTGCTCGAAAAATGTCGGCGCAGGAATGCGGCAGACTTGCAGGTGTTGTTCGTTAATCCAGATCTTTTCGCGGGTAAACCATTGCAGAGCATCCCGGAGCGGGGAATTGGCAAATTCGGAAATCAGCTTAATGAGCGCAGCAGACTCACCGGGTAAAGTCGCCGATCTGGTTGAGGCGGCCAAATGTCAGTTTAGCAGTTGCAGCCGCGGCATTTGCCACTTAGAAGCGTGGCGACTTAGGCGCGATCCAAAGCTTCACCGAGCAGGCACAGCAGGTTCTCTTCGAACGGCCGTCCGATCATTTGCAAGCCAATCGGCATCCCTTGCGATGTTTGGCCACAAGGCATTGCCAGCGCCGGGAAGCCCAAGGCGTTATACGCGCGAGCGAAACGCGTAGTCACCAGCCGAGTGTCCAGCGTTTCACCTTCGATCTCAATGTCCCGCTGTCCGATGCGTGGAGCGGTAATAGGCGTGGCCGGGGTGAACAGGCAGTCGACGGAGCGGAACAGCTCGCGGAACTGGTTGGCTAGCACTTTGCGCAGGCGCTGTGCATTGACGTAATCGGTGGCTGGAACCTGGCGTCCTTGATAGAGCAAGGCCCGGACATCCAGGCCGATTTCGCTTTGACGGTCCAGGTATGGCTCATATAGGGCCGCGGCTTCGGATAGCAGAATGACCAGGCTCGCCGCGCTGATGGCATCGATGTCCGGCACCTTCACGGGAACCAGGTGCGCACCCAATCCTTCTGCCCGTTTCGCGAAGTTATGAACCGCGTCTCGCACCTCCGGAGCGACCTGCGTGAAGTAGTAGTTCTGCGGCACGCCTACTCGGATTTCCTGGACGCTCGCGGGCGCCGGCGGGCGGGGCTTTGTGCTATCAACCATGGCGTTGAGTGAAACACGCGTGTCGCTGACGGTCGCAGTCAGTGGACCGACGTGATCGAGACTAAAGCCCAAGGGCTGTACGCCCGCGAGGCTCACCAATCCGTAAGTGGGCTTGATCCCGACCACGCCGCAATAAGAAGCGGGAATACGAATGGATCCACCCGTGTCGGTGCCGGTAGCCATCATGGCCATCCCGGTTGCTACCGCTACGCCGGATCCGCCGCTCGATCCGCCGGGGATGTGCTCCGGATTGCGCGGATTTCGAATCGTGCCGAAGTGCGGATTGTCCGAGGTGATGCCGTAAGCGAGCTCGTGCAGTCCCGTCTTGCCAACCATCACAGCGCCGGCGGCATTGAGTTTTTCCACCACCTGAGCGTCTGAAGTCGGGACATGGTCCGCAAACAGCTTCGATCCGGAAGTGGTTCGCACGCCTTTGGTCCAGATTAGATCCTTATGGGCAATAGGAATACCGTGCAGAGGTCCGCGATCCCTGCCGTTAGCCAGCTCGCCGTCAAGGTCTCGCGCGCGCGTTCTGGCGCTTGCCTCTGTAACTGTGAGGAATGCATTCAGGCTCGGATTAAGCTTTCCGATTTGATTGAGGCACTGATTAGTCAACTCCAGGCAGGAAATCTGCCGGGAACGGAGGAGCTTGCCAGCCTCTAATATTGTCATCGGTCGGCCTCAGGGTGTAAGTCGTAAGTCAAAGCCAAATCGGCTTCGGGCGGGAGGCTGCGCGACTGGCTGCGCAAGTAAGTCAGGACCTGCTCGAGAATCTTGTGGACCCGTTCGATCTGGTCTTTCGGTAAGTCAGGGGGTAAGTCAGGCCGCGAGTGGGGGGATTGGGGGTTCATGATAGCCATCTAACATTCTGCCCTAAAACAACCGATAGAAGGCTATATTCACAACCATGGCAAAGCTGCTCGAACGACGCAGAAAGCCTCGCCGTAAGGCGGTGCATGTCACTGGACCAACTTGGGTCATGTTGGAAAATGTACCGGGAGCGCGGGCGGACGTACGTGCGAAGGTGGTCGATTTCAATGAAACGGGCCTACGGATACACATCAGCCTGTTGCTTCACGCTAACCATGTCGTGGTTGTAAAGTGCCAGGCCGCGGGCGTGGTTCCCAATGGGAGCGCAAACGCGCGAGTGGTGGACTGCAGGGCGCTCATGGGAAGCGGCTACACGGTAGGCTTGACGTTTGAGGAAGCTAGTGCCGGCAATCATGCCGATCGGATTCCAGCGCTGGATCATTACGAAATTCTTCAGGTGAGCAGCAAGGCAGATCCTGAAACGATCCACCGCATCTACCGGCTTCAAGCGCAGCGGTTCCATCCCGACAATAGCGAAACCGGGCATCCGGAAACTTTCCGGGCCATCGTAGAGGCGTACAAGATCCTGGGCGATCCTGAGAAGCGCGCGGCTTACGATATACATGTTGAATCGTATCGGAAGCTGCGCTGGCGGATCTTCAAACAAGCCGATAATGCGACCGGAAAATCGGCGGAGCTGCCGAAGCGGCGCGGGATCCTGGAGCTGCTGTACACAGCCCGCCGGAGACAGCCAAATCAGGCCACGGTAAGTATCGATGAGTTAGAAGAGCTGCTCGGCTGCCCTCGCGAACACCTGGATTTCAGTCTGTGGTATCTGAAAGAGAACGGGCTCATCGGCGCTGAAAACGAACGTTATTGCATCACGGCGAAGGGTGTCGATTATCTGGAAGCCGAGGAAACCGGAAGGCCATCCGGAAAGCGCCTATTGACGGCCGTAGATTGAAGCAGCGCCTTAGGGCGTAACGGTCAGCATACCCGGGCTGCTCGCGATAGTGCCCGCCGTGACTACCACAGGCTGCGCTCCAGGCGCGACGATTGCCGGAATGACGAAGTTCACCTGCGTCACTCCAGCCAAGCCCGGTGGTATGCCTGCGAAAGTGATGGCTGCAGTGACTCCGCCAACTGTGACCGAGAGAGGAAGGCGCGGCTGCGGCAGTAGAGCCAGCGGCGTAAAGAGGAAAGGCGACGCGCCGGTGGCCAGCGGCGGCGAGACGTCGCCATCACCGGTGATGAACAGAGTCAGAATGTCTCCGGGCTTGCCACTCGCGAAGGGCAGCAAAGCGCCGGACGAGCCCGTGAAGATGCCTGGCGCGGTGGGTGCCACGGTGAAAATATACGACGCGACCTGACCGTTGTTATTCACTCCCAGTACGGCAGTGCCGGAGCCCGTTTCATAGGGGATCTGGATATTTAACTGGCCGGATGAAACGTAATATAAAGGCGCTGGGATGCCATTAACGGTTGCCGAGACCCCCGCCATGGTGAGCGGCAGTGGAAGAGTGCCGGCCAGCTGAGTTGATGGAGCGAGCTGGGCCCCGAAGACGCTTAGGATCATCCCGGGCGCGAAAGCTGGTTGGAACGATGCGCCGTTGCTTACGCCGCCGATGGTCATCGTGGATGACGCGCCGACTTCGAAGACGACGGGGACTTCGATGGATTGGGGGAGGGTGTTCATAGCCTGCAAGATAAGCGTGGCGTTGTAGACACCGTTCGCGAGGCCAACGCTCGATGCTTGCAAAGATATTTGCTGCGATGTCAGGTTGGCCGTTAACCACGACGTTGTCTGGTTGGACGGGAACACAGATACGGACAAATTATTTCCTGTTAGATTCACCGGGACGACCGCTGTCGCAGACGATCCGGAAGGCGCCGCTAGTATGACTGCGCTTTGTGAGACGGAGAGCGTCCCAGGATTCGCAGGCGGAGCGGAGGAAGGGCTGGCGAGCGTTGCGATGGCCGGCTCGCCGATTTGCGTGGTCCCGTCGATCTCGAAATTGGTAGCCGCGCTGCAGATCGTGGCTTGCAAGGCTCCGAAGGGCGCCAGACGAGTAGTGCCGAAGAGTTGGCTGATCTGGCTAGTCATGTCCTGACTGCCAGCCAGAAATCGCGTGAGTTGAACAGAAAGTCCGTTCTGTTCTTCAAGCATGAATTGCGGGCAGGTCCCCGGAGCGCTGGACAAGACCAGTTCCTGACTCGACGCGCCCACCAGAACCAGTGGGTATTGCTGCGACCATGTGCGGCCATCCGCATCCATGCCGGTGAATTGGTAGAGCCGTAGGGCGGGGATGCTCTGCGTCGGGGTCGTCGCGAACGAGGCCGAAAATGTTCCGTGAGCCGGTAGAGAAGCGCTTCCGAAGTCCGGCACAATCAGCGAGGTTCTGTCGGATCCATTGATAGTCCAGCTCGTGATGGTGGTCGCTACGCCGTTCTCCTCGGTAAGGCTAAGTTTGACGATTTGCCCGGCGTGGGCCGGATTGGGCGTAATGGAAATCGTCACGGCGGATCCAGATGATTGCGGCGCCACGTTGACAGTAGTCGAACCGGAAGCTCCGTTGAAATTAGCGTCACCGCTGTAGGTCGCGAGTACGGTGGTGGCGCCCGCCGGCAACAACTGCCCGGTGACCGTCAACGTCGCGGATCCGTTTATCAGGGGCACAACACCTAATACGGTGGTGCCGGTGGAGAAGGTCACGGCACCGCTGGGAGCCGCTCCCGAGATCGTCGCGGTTAGTTGGATGGTATCCCCGAGCGCGATGCTGGAAGGACTGGCGGTCACCACGATTCCAGTATTTGCCGCGGGCCACGCCATTACGAGATTAAGAACGTCAATCGACCCCCAGCCTGTAGCCAGATCGTAACCCGGAGCCGCCTTGAAGCCATAGGAGCCCGTCACACAATCGGGACTGCCTTGAGCGCACGGCACAACGTTATCGCCTTCGGTGATGTCGTGAAAGATGTTCGTGGTTGTTTGCGCCAGCCGGTAGAGATCGGGATTGATATTGCCCAGGCCCGGCTGGTTCTGCGAACCCTTGGCAACCACATATTGATTTATCAGCGCCACCACGCCCGCGAACGACGGAGAGCTGGCGGACGTGCCGCCTGTGATTCTTTGACCGTTGGCGTTCACCACCATATACCCATCGTGGTCGCCGGAAGAGTTGAAAGAGACGTCGGGAATGTCGCGTGCATTGTCATCCGGAACTCCGGGGCCCGTCTGCCAGGCCGGTTTCGGGAAATAGATGCTGGCGCCGCCTCCGCTCGCAAGCAACCCGCCGCCGGCGGCCGTGTCATTCCAGGCCATCTCGGGGATATAAGACATCGCTGAGCCGCCATTAGCGCCATTGACGCCCCAATATTTGCCGCCCGCTTCGTTGAATTCGGTGCCGCCCATGGCCGTGACTTCGGGAAAGCTGGCTGGAATACTCACGGCGAGTCCCAACGAAGCTGTCCCTGCTTGAGTACTGCCAAAGATGCCATGTGGATCACACGCGGCGGGACCGGAGTCTCCCGATGACGCGAGCCACGTGATGCCCTGTGCGTTGGCCTGCTGCGCAATGGCCCGGTTGCCGGGAATGCCATTCGGCTCGCAGGTCCCAAAGCTCAAACTCATCACCGGTGCCAGGTTCTGATCCACAGCCGTTTGCGCGGCGTCGAAAAAATTATTCGCATAAACATAGACGATGGTGGCGTTGCGCGCGATCGCACCGGCCCATTCCAGATCCAGCGCCGCCTCGCCAGCGGCGTTCGTAATACCGGGGTCCGAGCCTACCAGATGCATCTCGATCTGGCTCGGAGGCAGGCCGAACTGGCTGCGAAATGTGTCGATGTAGGACTGATTCGTATCCGACCGTCCCAGAATCACCAGTCGCTGGCCCGTGCCGTCAATCCCCATTTTGTAGAGGGGCGTAACGTCGTATATGGCGGCCCAATCGTCCGGCGCCAGTTGATGGGCCCCCGCGGCGGTTGTAAACTCTGGCTTCGGGTCACGGCTTTTCCAGAAATCATTCAGCCCACGAACTCCGGCCACCAGGCCGTTAAATGCCTCCGGAATTCGAAGGTCGGCCGCGTTGGCGAAATGCGTTTCTCCATTTACGCCATACCGGTGGATCTCGGTTTGGAAGGCTTTCGACACCTGTGCGGCCGAACCGCTGAATGCCACCCAATTTCGTGCGCGCGCTTGAGCTTCAACGTGCAGGCCGTGGGATTCCACCCAGGAGACGACCGCCGTGTAATCACTCGGGCTGACGCCAAACCTGTCGCCAAACTGCTCCGGCGTAAGCCAGCGATGATAGTTGGGCGAGGAACGGTCCTGCTGCTGGTCCAATAGTTGTTCCAGCATCGACTGCTGGAGTGGGGTAGGTATCAGCATCAGGGTGATGTAGCCGAGCTGCATGGCCGGATCGATGGAGCCTTGGTCGTTCTTTGACTGCGCCTTCGGATGGATGCTGCCCGGGAGCGCAACCCGGTGGGCATCGTCAACCCGTCCGGCGATTCGGCTAGGCTGGCCTAAAAGCACGCACGATGAAATTACAAACGTATGACTGAGGATTGCAATCGTCTTCGGCAGCCACGACATTAACCTACTAACCCAAACGCTGCATTTCAGTTTCGATGTCCAAGGGACATTTGTGCACCTGGGGCGTGGGGCTTTTCAAATTGTAGGTGAGAATGCGGCGGTTGATCTCCGCCGCTCGGCTTCGCAATTCATCCATCGCCTTAGGCCGCCCGCGAGCGATCCGAAGATCGGCGCGAAAACGGCTGATGGCCGCATCGATTTCTTTGGATTCTTCGATCCAGGACGGCGCAAATCCATTCACCCGCAGTAGATGATGAGCCATCCACAGAGTCGGCTCAGGGTCAATATCCAGCTCGATCGGCTTGCCCCGATTCGGGAGGTTATCGAATGCGCCGGCCTCGATTGCCTCCCGAATCTTTCGCTCCGCGATGGATTCCCACTGGTCCAAACTTCAGTCTGCCACAGAGTGGGGAGATTACTTGGCGGCCGCAGTCTTGACGCCCGAATCAAACAACAACTTGGTGGCCGTGCCGCCCAGCCGGATTTCTTGCACCTCATCGGCCGCGTCGGCGTTGTAGGTGACCGAAGAAGCATTGAACTTGCGGTCGCCATTTTGCACGGTCACGTTGGATTCGACGCTGGTCTTACCCTGTTTGATGACGACTTTGTCACCCTGCAGATCGAGCTTGACGGAGCCCGCCTTTAGTTGCGTTCCATTGATCGTGGTGGACTTATAGAGGGTAAACTGATAGCTAGAAGCAGCATAAGCTGCGCTTATTCCGAGGGCCAACAGCACTGCGATTGCCTTTTTCATGAGTACTTCTCCTTTTCGACTTAGATTCGAAAGACAGCCTGATCATAGCGGCGTTCTTTTTAAGAATCAATAGCTTACGAAAGATAACAACCGTTATAAAACGGTTGTTCCGACCCGGCTGGAAGAAGTTTCTCAGCATCTGCCAACGGTTTTCCGTCTTTCCGATTGAGGTGGTTGAGAGCCATGTCCCACGGAACGCCGCCAGTCGCCCGATCAACCGTTGATGAGTTGTTTATTGTGAAGGAAGGTCCGCTCGACACGATACAATGACAGTAATGCTGGCTGCGCCGGTGGCGCTATCAAAACTGATCGAGTTGGAGATGTCCCTCAACTCCACCATCCGGGGGAAACCCGAAGTGGTGCGGTTAACCGCGGTCTGTCTGCTGGCGCGCGGGCACCTTTTGATCGAGGACGTCCCGGGCGTTGGGAAAACTACGCTCGCGCAAGCCTTGGCGCGGTCGGTGGACTGCCGTTTCCACCGCTTGCAATTCACCAGCGACATGCTGCCCAGCGACGTGCTGGGCGTGACCATTTACAACGCGCACACTCAGGAGTTCGAATTCAAGCAAGGGCCGGTTTTCACGAATTTTCTGCTGGCGGACGAGATCAATCGCGCGACGCCCAAGACGCAATCGGCGCTGCTCGAAGCGATGAACGAAATGCAGGTGACCATCGAGAGCCATTCTTATCCGCTGGCGCAACCATTCATGGTAATGGCGACGCAGAATCCGGTGGAGCATCACGGTACCTATCCGCTGCCGGAGAGCCAGCTCGATCGTTTCCTGATGCGCATTCGCATCGGCTATCCGGATCGCGGGGCGGAGCGCGAGATCCTGCGCAACACCGACGGCGTGCACGCCGAGAGCGTCCGGCCGCGTGCTCTCCGGCCAAGGAACTGGTCCATTTGCAGGAGCAGGTGGCGCGTGTGGACGGTGGACGACTGCGCTGGTGGATTACATGCTCGCGATCGTGGAGAAGACTCGGACGCACGAATCACTGGCGCTGGGCGTAAGCCCGCGCGGCGCTCAGGCGCTATATCGCGCCACTCAGGCGCTGGCGCTGATGGAAGGGCGCGAATACGTGATACCGGATGACATCAAGCGGCTGGCGGTCCCGGTCTTCGCGCACCGCATTGCGATCAATGCGCGCGCGCTCGCTCTCGCAGCGCAGCACCGAGCTGAGCGAGCGAATCTGCAGGAAATCCTGACGCTGGTTGAAGTACCGTTGAGTTCCGTCGTCTCGCCGGCGAACGAACTCCTCTAATGAAAACTGCGATTATCGGCCTGCCGATGGTGGGCAAGACATCTTTGTTCACGATCCTCACCGGGGTGCATGAAGCCACGCGCGTCGGGTCTAATGGAAGCGCGCGTGGGCATGACCAAGGTGCCGGACGCGAGGCTGGACGCGCTGGCGAAGATCTTCGAGCCTCCCAAGATCACGCAGGCCACCGTCGAGTACCTGGATTTTCCGGCCATTTCGAAGGAGGCGCTGCGCGATCCGAGTTATCTGGCAAGCATGCGCGTGGCCGACGCGCTGGCGCACGTGCTCCGGCTGTTTCCCGAGCGACACGGTGCCGCACGAGAAAGGTTCGGTGGATCCGATCCGCGATCTGGAAGACGTCGAGATGGAGCTGATCCTGAGCGATCTGGTGGTGGTTGAAAAGCGCATGGAGCGCCTGGAGAAGGATCGCAAGAAGATCAAGAGCGCCGGATCTGGATCGCGAGTTCGCGCTGCTGGAGCGCTGCAAGGCCACGCTCGAAGCAGACACGCGCGCTCCGCACGCTGGAGCTTTCGCGCCGACGAAGAGAAGACGATCCGCGGATTTCAGTTTCCTGTCGCAGAAGCCGATGCTGTTCGTGCTGAATATCGGCGAAGAAGACGTGTCCCGGATGCACGAGATCGAAGACGAATACCGCAACGGGCCGCTGGCCGGGCGCAAGGACACGGCTGTTACGGCGATCTGCGGGAAGATCGAAGCCGAACTGGCGGAGCTTTCTGCCGAGAAGCCGCGCGAGTATCTGGCCAGCTACGGGCTAAAGGAATCGGGCCTGGAACGGCTGATCGCGGCGACCTACGCGCTGCTGGGTCTGATGTCGTTTCTGACCGCCGGCGAAACCGAAGTGCGAGCCTGGACCATTCCGATGAACAGCACCGCGGTGAAGGCGGCGGGCGCGATCCACAGCGACTTCGAGAAGAAATTCATTCGCGCCGAAGTGGTGAACTGGCAGGCGCTGATCGATCACGGCGGTTACCCCGGCGTCCGCGAAAAAGGGCTGCTGCGTCTGGAAGGCAAGGAGTACATCGTCAAGGACGGCGACGTGCTGGTGATCCGGCACGGGTAGCGCGTTTGGGCCGGGGCCTTTGACGGGCGTGTGTAGTGCGGAAACTGCGAACAGAATAGCGCTACCGCGGCGCCCAGCCAGCAGCCCCACGCGAACCAGTCGCCATGCTCGGTGTAGAAAGTCGGTGCTCGATTCGTAGCTGTATTCATTCGCGCCATGCTCTCCTGGTACATCGGGAGCCGCTGCGTAATCCGGCCGGCTGGATCGATAGTCGCCGTGATGCCGTCGTTGGTGGCGCGCAGCAGCCAGCGCCGATTCTCGGCGGCGCGCATGCGGGCGATCTCCAGATGCTGTTCCCGCGCGGCGCTGTGGCCGAAGTAGCCGTCGTTCGAAATATTGACCAGCGACGTCGGCGCCCTGTTTGACGAACTGGCGGACCTCGTGCGGAAAAGCCGATTCGTAGCAGATGAAGACGCCCACGCGTGATCGTCGACCGGGAAATACCACGATCCGGTTGCCGGGAACGAAATCGCCGGCTTCCTGCGTGATGCGATTCACGAAACCGAAGAGCGTCGGCACGTATTCGCCGAACGGAACCAGGTTGATTTTGTCGTAACGATCGACCAGATCGCCGTCGGGGTTCAGCAGCACCGCCGAGTTCAACGGTTCCTGCGCGGCGTTTCAGCCACGGTGCCGAACAGAAAATAAGCTTGTGTGAGCGCGTGCGAGGTTGGTCGCTTCGTCGCGGAACTTGGATCGTCGTAGTAATAAAGCGGGCCGGGCACTTCCGGCCAGATGATCGAGCCGGGCGCCGGAGCGCCGCGCGCAGGCTGGAGCGAAGCTCTATCAGCCGGTCGCGCACGGCGGAGCCGGATTGCGGACGTCCATTCGTTCCTCTTCGGGCATGTTCGGCTGCACCATCACAGCGCGGTTTCGGTGCCGGCTTGCGCCGGCAGAGTCGGCAAAGCAGCAACAGCGCCGGCATACGGCGAGCCAATAGTTCGCGGCGGCCGCGCCGCAGGATGATCACCGCCACGGTCGCGCCGATGATCGCGAACAGAAACGACAGGCCGTAGACGCCCGTGAACGGCGCCAGCCGCATCGGCAGCGGCATGTCGATGCCGGCGTTGCCCAGCGCCAGCCAGGCGAATCCGAAGTGCCGTGCGTGCGTTCGATGCCGGTCCAAAGCGCGGCGATGGCGGGAACGGCGTACCAGGTGTCGCAGCACGACCGCCGCCAGCAGGCTGAACACCGCCAGATGAATCGCTTTGGCCACGGCAGAACAGCAGGAACGTGCCCCAGCCTCCCCAGCGGCCCATCCCGCCGTGCACTTCCAGCACGAATTGAATCCAGTAGCAGATGCCGAACCAGTACACGATCCCGGTGAACTCGCCGAGCAGGAAGCGCCACAGCGGGCGCGGCTCGCGCGCCAGCGCGATCAGCAGCGGCGTCAACGCCAAGGGCGCGAGCCAGGGAAGTCCGACGCGTGGGAAGATCCAGGTTGGGAAAAACGAGAATCAGCAGCACGCGCGGTGAGCAGCGCCAGCGAGAAGTTAAGCAGGGATGCGGGAAGCTTCTTCATTCACCTGGTCCGCCATGTAGGAACTGCGGACCAGCGGGCCGCTGAATACCATCTTGAAGCCGATGGAAAGGCCGTAGTCGCGATAGGCGTCGAACTGCGCCGGCGTCACATAGCTCGCCACCGGAAGGTTGCGGCGCGTGGGCTGCAAGTACTGGCCGATGGTGGCGACATCGACATTCGCGGCGCGCAGATCGCGCAGCAGCTGCTCCACTTCGTGCGGCTGTTTCGCCTGAGCCCGACCATCAGTCCGGACTTGGTGAGAATATCCGGACGGTAGCCGTTTCGCGAATCGCAGCACGTCGAGCGACTGCCGGTAATTCGCCTGCGGCCGGACGCGCCGGTACAGGCGCGCGACGGTCTCCATGTTGTGATTGAAGACGTCGGGGCCGGCATCCAGCACGCGGGCCACGGCATCCAGATCGCCGCAGAAATCCGGCGTCAGCACTTCGATGCGCGCATCTGGGCAGCGCGCGGCGAACCTGCGCGGACAGTTTCGGCAAAATGATGCGATCCGCCGTCGGCAAGATCGTCGCGATTGACCGACGTGATCACGACGTAGCGGAGCTTCAATCTGGCCGCCATGCGCGCGACATTGGCCGGCTCGTTCGGATCGAGCTGAAATTCGCTGCTTGTGCGGCGAGCCTTTCGGCACCGAGCAGAATCCGCAGCCGCGCGTGCACAGATTGCCGAGGATCATGAAGGTCGCCGCGCCGCGGTGAAAGCATTCGTGCATGTTGGGACAGCGGGCCGATTCGCAGACGGTGTGCAGGTTCAGCCGCCGCAGATCGGTTTTCAGCGCATGGACCGTCCTGGAAATGCGTACGTGTTCTTGCGCAGCCACTCCGGCAGGCGCGGCTGCGGCAGGCGGGCGAGGTTCGAGTTGAACCAGTGAATCGGGCTGCCAACTCAGTATTTTCGCACGATCGGATTCTTGAAACCGGCGGCTTCGAGGGCGGTGCGCGTCTGCGCCTGTGTAGCGGCATCTTTCAGACGGGCCCACCAGGACGCGGAAGATTCCTTCCTTGGGCGCCGGCGCGATGATGGCGTGCAAGCCCTTTTTGCCGAGCGCTTCGGTGATGATCTCGGCATCCGGCCGCGCTGTGGCCACCACTTGCCAATAATCGCCTGGCGCAGGTTCGCCGGTAACGGCAGCTCGCTCGGAGCGTGCCGGAGCAGGCGTGGGAGCCGGCGACCGCTTTTCCTTCGCTGGATTTACTGGCGTGGGCTTGGGCGGAGGAGTGTCAGCGGCCGGTTGCTCGGCGTGCGTGGTGACGCGCTCCGGCGCGGACGCTCTTGGTTTCCGGCACGGGCGCGGGAGTTCGAGGCGGCGCACGCGGAGGCCGCGGGCGGCGGCTTCGACCGGCAAGTCGCCGCTGCTTGCGCGATAGCGCTGCTGCGAGCCGTCTCGGTGGGCGACCGAATTCCGGCCGACGATGTATCCCATCGAGAAAAACACGCCCAGCAGAATCACCACGATCAGAAACACGCTGATCAATTGCCGATTGCCGAGGATTAATTCAAATTCGCCTTCGTCGTTCCTTGCCAAAATGAATTAGCCTTCCTGTTTCTTTCCGCCGAGGTGATCAAGAGCGCGGCCTAAAGACGAGAATATATCGATGGGCAGCGGGAACACAACCGTCGTGTTCTTCTCCGAGCCGATTTCGACCAGCGTTTGCAGATAGCGAAGCTGGATGGCGGCGGGCTGCTTCTGGATCATCCTCGGCGGCCATGGCGAGCTTCGTCGGCGGCCATGTATTCGCCCTCGGCGTGGATGATTTTGGCGCGCCGTTCGCGCTCGGCTTCGGCCTGGCGGCCGATGGCCCGGATCATCTGTTCGGGCAGATCCACCTGCTTCACTTCCACCACCGTAACCTTGACGCCCCAGGGTCCGGTATGTTGATCCAGCACCGACTGCAGCCGAAGGTTCAGCTTTTCGCGCTGGCTCAGCAGCTCATCCAGTTCCACTTCGCCCAGCGCGCTGCGCAAGGTGGTCTGCGATACCTGCGAAGTAGCGTAAAGGAAGTTGGTCACCTCGAGCACCGCTTTGGTGGGATCGACCACGCGAAAATAGACCACCGCGTTGACTTTGACGGTGACGTTATCGCGGGTGACCACGTCCTGCGGCGGCACTTCCATGGCTTCAATGCGAAGCGAGATGCGGACAATGCGGTCGATGGGGGCGAAGACCAGGATGACGCCCGGCCCTTTGGGTTGCGACAGCACGCGGCCCAGGCGGAAGATGACGCCGCGCTCGTATTCGGCCAGAATCTTGATGGACGAAAGCAAGTAGATCGCGATGATGAGAATCGGCAGCAGGATGGTAAGGTCGGGCATGTGGGCTCCGGAGTCATTTCACTATACATCGGAGCGCGCAACGACACGGAGTCCGACGTCGGCGCCACCCAGCCTCAACGCGCTTTCCCGCTCGCCCAGGTAGATTGCCAAACGGGTTTGTAATCGTAGGTTGGATAAAATTCCGTGCGGTAGCCGCCCCAGGCGCTGGTTTCGATAGTACGATTCACTTCCCGGAGCCGGCTAGGCGGAACGCGCAATGTGACCACTTGGCCTATGCCCATCATGACGTACCAGGAAACGACCTCGATTCCCTTGGGAGGAAACTTGTCATGGAAGCCGGCCTTCTCGGTGATCTCGTTAATCTGGTCGACATTCTTGGATTGATCGTGCCGAAGAAAAATCGTCAATAGAAATGTCTCGCTGTTTTCTTGGCTCTGTAAGCAGATCGCGGCGGCGATGGATACCAGCAATAGTTTGCGCAGCATGCCACCATCATAGGCGGTCAGCAAGCTGCGCACCAAATATTGTTAAAGAAGTGCTACCGTAGAGGATCGGGTTCCCTCCAGGACGTGAATGAAAGATTACCTCGCGCTAACTAAGCCCCGAATCACGTGGCTCATTTTGATGAGCACCGGGATCGGATATTTCTTCGGCTCAAAGGGCGGCTGGCATTTTCTAACACTGTTTCATACTCTGCTCGGGAACTGGTTTGCTCGCTTCGGGAACGGCGACGCTCAATCAGTGGTTTGAGCGGGAAGCCGACGGCAAGATGCGGCGCACGCGCGAACGTCCACTGCCATCCGGAAGGATGGATGAGGAAAAGGCGCTGCTATTTGGTCTGGCTGGTTTCGGCGGCTGGATTTTTTGACCTGCAGCTCGCCGTGAATCCGCTGGCGGCGTTGCTGGGCGCGGTAACACTGGGCGAGTTATCTTTTCCTGTACACGCCTCTTAAGCAGCGATCGCCGCACTCGACCACCATCGGAGCGATTCCCGGCGCTATGCCGCCTCTGATCGGCTACGCGGCCGCCAGCGGCACTTTGACCTGGGACGCCTGGATCCTCTTTGCGATCCTTTTTCTGTGGCAGTTCCCGCACTTTTACGCGATCGCCTGGATGTACCGCGAAGATTACGAGCGTGCCGGCATCCGGATGCTGCCGGTGGTGGAGCCGGACGGCGAGTCGACCGCGCGCCGCATTCTGTGGTTCTCGCTGGCCCTGATCCCCATCAGCCTGGTTCCGAAGTTTCTCGCGATGACCGGGAACGTGTATCTGATTGGGGCCGCTGCTCATTGGGCTGCTGTTTCTGTACGCCGGGCTGCGCATCAGTTTCGATCGAACCCGCCAGCAAGCCCGCCGTGTTCTGCTCGCCTCCGTGGTGTACCTGCCGGTTTTGTACGGCTTGATGCTTTTCGATCACGCTGCATGAAGTTTGTAGTTGCCGCCGCCATCTTCCTCTTCCTTACTGCCTGCCTTTCTCAACCAGTTCGCTGCCGGTCTACTACGACGTGCCGGCTTTCGATCTGGTCGCGCAAGACGGACAGCCATTCCACAGCAGCGTTCTGGCCGGGAAGATCTGGGTGGCGGATTTTATTTACACCACCTGTCCCGGTCCATGCCCGCGCATGACTTCGCAGATGCATGAAGTTCAGGATGCGATCGAGAAGATGCCGGACGTAAAGCTGGTTTCGTTCACCGTCGATCCGGCGCGCGACACGCCGCCGGTTCTGGCGGACTATGCGAAAGTGCACGGCGCGTCGAGCCGAGCACTGGTATTTCCTGACTGGCTCTGAGGCGACGCTGCAGAAGCTCGATCGCGACGTCTTCAAGCTGGGCAGTCTGGACGCATCCATGCAGCACAGCACGCGATTCGTCCTGATGGACCGGCAATCGCGCATTCGCGGCTATTACGATACTTCGGAGTCCCGGGCTATCCCGCGCTTGATCGACGATATTTACGCGCTGGCCCGCGAGCAGTCTTGATCGACGTTCACATCCTGCCCGGCGGTGAACGCGACGCTAAATGCGACAGCGGCTGTATTGCTGCTTACCGGCTACATCTTGATCCGCCAGAGACGTATCCAGGCGCACAAGCGCGTGATGCTGACGGCGTTCGGCGTGTCGATCGCATTCCTGATTTGCTATCTGGTTTATCATTCCCAGGTCGGGTCGGTGCCCTACCAGAAGACCGGTCCACTGCGCACGGTCTATTTCAGCATTCTCATCACCCATACTCTATTGGCCGCGACGGTGCCGGTGCTCGCGATTATTACGCTGCGCCGGGCGTTGCGCGGTGATTTCAAGCGTCACCGAAAGATCGCGCGCTGGACGTTTCCGATTTGGCTTTACGTTAGCGTGACGGGAGTGATCGTTTACCTGATGTTGTATCGGTTTCGTAAGTTGCCGCGGCTAAAACGAGACGCGCGCGCCCAGCTGAAACGCACGCGGGCCGCCGGTTCCGAAGGTTCCGCCAGCGCGCCCAGTAGCCTGGCCGAACCCGGGATTCAGCAAATTATTACTCGCCCCCCAGCCTCCGCCTGAGGATAGGTCATACGTGAGGTTTGCGAAGTTGAAGAGATTGAAGGCTTCAGCGAACGCCTTCAGTTCATAGCGGTCGTGCCATTTGAAGAGCTTAGTCAGGCGCAAGTCCTGCGAGTTGAAGTTTCGTCCGAAACCGTAGGTCGCCGGCAGCGTGATTGCGGGGAAAGTCTGGCTGGGATTCGGACCCTTCTTGCCGGCGTAGGTTTGGTTGTACTGATTCACCAACCGCACCAGATCTGCATTGCTCAGGCCTCGGTTAAAAAGACTGTTGCCCATTCCGGGCAGAGGAAAGCCATCGATTCCGCTGCCAGTGAGATCGACGCCTGCAATGACCGGTTGGAACGGGCTGCGGCTGGTATAGCTCGAAATGAACGACGCCTGGAATTTCCAGGGCAGATCGATGACGCCGCTCACGTTTAGAATGCTGTGTGGACCCTGCGGTCCCCAGTTCTGGAACCAATTGTCGTCACTGTAAATGCCGTTGATGCCCTTCCTGATCCTGTAGCGCATAAGATACCTGCATTTGATAGCGGTGCGAGAAACGTTTATCGGCCTTCAAGAGCACCCGCGGTAAACGGTCCGGCCGCCGCTTATGATCATCCCGATCGGACCAGTGGAGCACTCCGCTGAATTCTGGCCATTGCAGATTGGAATCACCGGACTCTGCACGCCGTTGACATACCGGTAATAGTGATTCAAATCGACGTCGTTGCCATTGGCATCGCCCCGGATCTGCTGATGCAGGAAGTGCCGGTACACAAAATCGGCGCTGATCGCGAAGTCGTTCCTGATCTGCCGCTGTACGCCCAGGCTGAAATGCTGTGCCGAATCCGGCGTGAAATCATTGGAGATTAGCTCGGTGCCGCTCTTGGCATAATCAATGGTTCGCAGTGACAAATCGGTGTTGTTGGGATTGAAATTCACTTGCTGTGCGACTCCCGCGCGTATCGCGGGAAGCAAACTGGTCAGGATGGCGCCGGTGAAGAGCGTGGGGGTCTGAAAGGCCAGCGGAGTGTTGACCGGAACGCCTGGAATCCCTGGAATGGGATTGGGAATCGAACTGCCACCCAGCTCCAGGTAACCCGAGCCAAATGGGCTCAGATAAGACCGTTCGATCAATCGAAGTTCGATGTCGATGGTGTCATAGTAAATGCCGGCGCCGCCGCGGAAGACCGTCTTGTTATCCTTCCAGGGCGACCAGGCGAACCCTACTATAGGCGAGAAGTGCTTGAAGTCGTGATGTTCCGGGCCTAGATTGTTGGCGCCGTAAATGGGCGCCAGAAATGCGGGCTTCGTAAGATCGTGATTGAGCGCGTTGCTTTCGTAACTCCAGCCCAGTCCGTACGTCAAGGTGAAGCTGGGTTTGATCTTCCAGGAGTCTTGCCAATAAAAATGGAACGTGTTGTCGTGATCCGCGTTGCCCGCCTGGAACGGCGGCGGCTGGCTGGGATCGCCGATGCCGAAGGCAAAGCTCTTGAGCGGCAGCTTCAGGATGTCGCCGATGGTCTTAAATGTTTTTGGAAATGCGGGAAGCAGCTGCGGCGCCAGTTGCGCGATCTCTTCCGGCGAAAACAAATTGATCGCCGCCGGTTCGTCGATGATGATACGTGCCCGTTCCTTTTTGATATTCCCACTCGCCACCGAACTTCATGCGGTGAGAGCCGTGCTGCCGAGTCAGGTTGTCGGCGAAGATATGGCGGCGAAGGATGCGGGATTGCGGAGTATTAGTTTGATTTCCGAATGCCAGCCCAGTGCCTTCCACCTCAATGTGCGGGCCGAGATAACCCAGACAGTCGGGACATTGCGCAGGAGTGGGCAGCGTATTTCTGTTGCTCCAAAACGTTAACGAATAGCGGAACTCATTCACCACGGCGGGCGTGAGTGCGCTGATGAGCGAAAAAACGCCAGAATCGGCCCAATTGGTGTTGTTAACCCAGGATGAGGGCAGCTCGGCGGCGCTGCGCGGCGCGAAGCTATGGTTGCCGTCATGCGAGTAGCGCACGAAGGCGTTGTGTTTGGAGTTGATGCGCCAATCGATGCGTTCAGTCAACGTCGTGCCCACGTAGGGGCTGCTGCCCAGAGTGGCGAAATTCTGGAACAGGGGATCGCTCGGCAGTGGCGCGAAGACGCCTTTTTGATTGTTGTGCTCGATGCTGGAGAAGAAGAACAAGCGGTCCTTCTTGACGGGGCCGCCGACCCAACCGCCGGATTGCCGGCGCGCGAAGAATGGATCCGGGTCCAAGGGTTCCGCTGCAGCGTCGGATAGGCCGACATGTTGTGATCGCGGAAGAAGAAGAACGCGCTGCCGTGGAATTGGTTGCTGCCGGAGCGCGTCACCACGTTAACCGCGCCGCCCGCTCCCACGCCGGTGGATAGATCAAAGTTAACACTCGAGACCTGGAATTCCTGGACTATTTCCTGCGAGAAGTTCTGCTGCGTGCCGCCCGTTACCGAGTCGCGGACGGTCGCACCATCCACCGTAATGCGCGTCAGGTTGGAATCGGATCCGAGGACGGAGACGTCGAAAGCCCGGTTATACTGCCCCTGCGCGTTGGATGAAACCGTCACTCCCGGCTCCAGCATCGCCAGTTGAAGGAAGCTCCGGCCGTTCAGCGGCAGATTCTGGATCTGCTGCCGGTTGACCACGCCATCGATGGTGTGGCGCTCATATTCAATTTGCGGCGTTACCGATTCGACCGTTACAATGTCCTGCTGGGCGCCGATCTGGAGGTGTAAGTCCACTGTAGTAACGCCTCCTACCGCGACTGTGGCGTCACGGACGATGGTTCGGAAGCCGGGGACCTCGGCCTTCACTTCATACATGCCCGCGGGAATGGACGGGGCGGAGAAGACGCCCTCGCCGCCGGTCGTCACGTTTCGAACGAGACCGGTATCTTTGTGGGTAATCATGATCGGCGCGGCCGGGACGACAGCTCCTGTTTCGTCATAGACCGTACCGCTTATGCTCCCCACCGGTGCCTGAGCCCAAGCGAAGACGCAGAGCGCGGCCAACAAGGCACAAAGAGAGACAAGTCGTGGTAGAACTTTCAAAGAACCCCCAGAATTTCGCAATTCGCTAGTACTGTCTTTAATTATTGCTTGTATGCTAGAACCGTGGCGTCTACGAATACGCGCAAGCTGACCGCGCATACTTCCGCGGCCGGTTGAGCGTCCAAACTGAGTCCAAAGGTTTTGGACCAAGTGCTCGCTCAGATCCCACGCTGGGCGAACCAGAACGTGTTGGTTGGGTTTGACACCGCCGACGATGCGGGCGTGTACAAGCTGACGCCGGAGTGTGCCTTGGTGCAGACGGTGGACTTCTTCACGCCGATCGTGGATGACCCCTACACTTTTGGCGCAATCGCGGCGGCCAACGCTTTGAGCGATGTTTATGCGATGGGCGGCACGCCGGTGACGGCCCTTTCTATTCTTGCTTGGCCGGCCAAAGGCGATCTGGATGATCTGGCGCAGGTGTTGAAGGGCGGCGCTGAAAAAATTCATGAGGCCGGCTGCGCGTTGGTTGGCGGCCACAGCGTTGCCGATAACGAAATCAAGTTCGGGTATGCGGTAACGGGGACTGTTCACCCGGACCGGATCAAGGCTAATGCCGGGGCTCGGGCTGGCGACGCGCTGGTGCTGACGAAACGCATTGGTACGGGGGTGATCTCGACGGCGCTGAAGCAGGGCATCGCCCGGGAGTCGGATGTCGAAGCGTCGATCGAGTCGATGCTGACATTAAATCGTCGCGCCTGCGAAGCTATGCTGGCGTTGGACGTGCACGGCTGTACGGATGTCACCGGTTTCGGATTGATCGGGCACGCGCGAGAGATGGCTCTGGCGAGCAACGTGACCATTGAGATTAACCCCGGCGCGGTGCGGTTTCTGCCGGGAGCCCTGGATTATGCCCGGCAAGGGGCGATTCCAGGCGGCTTGAAGAATAACCGGGAGTTTGCCTCGCCCTGCGTAGAAGGACAGTCTGAGTTCGACGATCTGCTATACGATCCGCAGACCTCAGGCGGCCTGCTGATTTCGCTGCCGGAGGCAGATGCGGCGGCGCTACAGCGCGCGTTTCCCGAGGCGGTACAGATTGGGCGGGTGTTGGAGAAAGGGAAGAAGCCGCTCAGGCTGGTCTGAGCCCGAGCGGCTGTTGAAAGATTACTTCGGCGCGTCCGGTGTGATTCCGCCGGCGGTCTTGGCGGCTTCTTTGGCGGCCTTCATTTTCTTCGTGTCGAGTGCCTTTTGGACCCAGCCGTCGGCGGTCTCGATGTCCTTCTTATACTGGTCGGGGGTTTCGTCCAGATCGGCTCGCTCGCGGATCAGCAGGTTCATGTACGCCATGGCATCGTCGTAATTTGGATCGATGTCGAGCGCCTTCTGAAGGTTCTTGATGCCGTCCTCGATGACGGCGCTGTACTGATCTTTCAAATCCGCTTTGACCTTTTTGTCCTTGATTGGACCAGGCTCTTCAGGCTTCATGCCCAGGTCGGCGCGGTTCTTCATCCAGGCCGCATACCACTTCACCCAGTCGATCACGGCCAGGCTATAGAAGCCTTCTTTGTTTTGCGGATCGGCGGCGATCAACTTGAGATACCACTCCTTGGCTTCATCCAGCTTCTTGAGCTTCTGCTCGAGATCGGGCATTCCTTGCGCCTGCTGATAGCTAAGCGAGGCCAGCGATGCCAGGGCCGTCTTGTCGTTGGGATCTTTTTCAAGAACCCGCATGAACTCTTCTTTGGCCTGCTTGGCAAGCTGAAGGTTCTCCGGCGACTCGGCGCCCGGGATGTACTGGGTCATGTAAGCCGTGGCCAGATAGAGACGGCCATTGAGATTGGAGGGATCCAGATTGACGGCGGTCTTGAAGAACTCCACGGCGTCGGCGTACTTGGCGCTGCGGTAGGCCTGCACGCCGCGGTTGAGCTGGTCCCGCGATTTCAGTTTGTCGCAGCCGGTTCCAGCCAGAACCAGCAACCCGATTCCCAAGACGAGAGATATGGTCTTCATAGAAATAAATATCGAACTACGCCGTCCGCGGCACGTACCGGACAGCGTCAGTTTCCAGCCTCCACCTTAGGAGTCATCAAACCGATCTTGTCCATGCCGGCGCCCTTGGCGATATCAATCGCTTTGGCTACCGTCTCGTATTCGAGATCGGGATCGCCCTTCACGAACACCACGCGCTCGGCGCGGGTCTTGAAGATGTCTTCCAGGCGAGCCCCGAGCTTCTGCATGTCGGTGTCCTCGTTGTTGAGGTGCATCTTCTTGTCCTTGTCGATCACGATCACGACCGTGCGGTCCTGCTGGTCCGGCGGCTGGGGCTTATTCTTATCCGGCGGTTGCGGCGCCAATGCTTCCAGTCCATGCGGCGTCAAAGGCGTAATGACCATGAAGATGATCAGCAGCACCAGCAGCACGTCGATCAGCGGCGTCATGTTGATATCGGCTTTTGGCCCTCCGCCGGGGCCTCCCACTGCCATTGACATAGTAAATACCTCGTTCCTTATTTCTTAGATTCTGGTCGAGCCGCCAAGCATTATTACGATCCAGGAGTCGGGCTAGCCGGCGCTCCCGGTTTCTTCGAGGCGTCCGGGATCGCTTCGGTGATCAAGCCGATCTGATCCACGCCGGCCGCTCTCAAATTGTCCACTACATCTTCGACCGCCGAGTAACGTGCTCGGGCGTCGGCCTTGATGTAACACATCTTGTCCATCTTGTTGGTGAGCAGGTCGCGAACTCTCTCCGGCAGCTGGTCGGCGGCCATCTTGATGTTCCCGGGGCTCAGGAATACGCTTCCGTTGCGAGTGACGGCGATCAGGATGGCGTCTTCCTTGTCGGCCGCCTGCATCGCAATCGGGTTCTTGGTCCGCACCATGTCGACCGTGACGCCCTTGGTGAGCATGGGCGTGATGACCATGAAGATGATCAGCAGCACCAGCATGACGTCCACCATGGGGGTGACGTTGATGTCGGATACCGGCGGCGGCGCTATTTTCTTTTCCATTTGAAACTCCTTATTGGCGGCAGGGTGCAGGTTGCACGTGAACCATCAACCGGCACCCCCCTTCCCAAAATTCAACTCGCTTGCCTTAAGCTACTTGGCTGCTCCAGCGCGTTGGGTGCGCTTCAGGAAATAATCGATCAGTTCCGAACTGGAGTTACCCATCTCGACGTCGAATGCTTCAATCCGGTTGGTGAAGTAGTTGAACATCCAGACGGCCGGGATAGCCACGAACAGACCAACGGCGGTGGTGACCAGGGCTTCTGAAATACCGCCGGCGACCGCGCCCAGACCGGTCGACTTCTGCGTCGAAATACCTTTGAACGCGTTGATGATGCCGACGACGGTGCCGAACAGTCCGACGAAAGGCGACGTGGAACCGATAGTAGCCAGGCTGCTGACGCCGCGCTTTAGCTCGGCATGGACGATAGCTTCGGCGCGTTCCAGAGCGCGCTTGGAGGCTTCGATCTCTTCGCCCGGAATCTCAGTGCTCAACTGATGCGCACGAAACTCCTGCAGGCCGGCGACCACGACTTTGGCCAGATGGCTCTTGTTGTAGCGGTCCGCGATCTTGATGGCTTCGTCCAGTTTGCCTTCCCGCAGTGCGCCTGCCACAGCGGGAGCAAACTGGCGGGACTGCTTGCGAGCGCCGTTATAGGCGATCAAGCGGTCAATCATGACGCCGATCGACCATGCCGACATGAGGAACAGCACGATGACCACGAACCTGGCCGGCCAGCCCATGTTTTCCCACATGCTTCGCGGGTCGAAGCTGATGACGGGCTGATCCTGCAAAAGCATGAAAGCCCAGACTTGCAATTGTAAAAACATTTCTTTGTTCTCCTGCGAGTTGAATTTAGACTTCTATTGGCTCAAAGTGAAATTGACATCGATCTGGGTGACCACCTCCACCGGCTCTCCATTGAGAAGCGTCGGCTTGTACTGCCACTGCGAGACGGCTTGGCGGGCTGCCTCTACCAGGAGCGGGTGGCCGGTCACCAACTGTCAGATTCTGAATGGTGCCGTCCTTGCCGATGATCGCGGTGAACTGCACGGTGCCCTGAATGCGCGCCTGCTTGGCGAGCGGGGGATAGACCGGCTGAACTTTGCGGATCAGGTTGGCTTGCTGGACGTTGCCGCCCACGCGGATACGCTGCGGAGTGGTCGGCTTGGGTGCTTCCTTCACGGGCGGCGGTGGCGGCGCGGCCGCGGTACCGGCGCCCAGGATTCCACCATGACGCCACCGGGCCCTCCGCCCGGCACTCCACCCATCACGCCACCGACTACACCGGCGCTGGAGGGCGGGGGCAGCTCTTCTTCTTTAATATTGGCGATCTCTTTCGGAATCGACTTGGGCGCCATCAGGCTTGCCGGCATCGAACTGGCGCGGAATGACCTTCACAACCTTGGGCAGCGCCGGCGGCGGTGGCGGCGGAGGAGGCGGCGGAGGCGGCGGCGCCACCAGGAAGCTGGTGAGCTGGGCGCGCGGCAACGTGTCTGTATAAATCAACGGAATCAGAATGAGGACGATGATCACGCCGTATCTGACCCGCCGAACGACAAAATGACGGCCAGGTCTTGTGCGTCTTCGCGGTGCCGTCTACGAAAGTCTGCGCAAACATCTTATCAGGCATTGATTCACCCTCCCCAAAATTCCGACTGCGCCCAGGAGCGCAGACAATCATCATACCGCCTCACTCAGCCGCACAACGGAAAACTTCACCTTGGCCGTACCGCGATCGGACATTCTCCTTGGGACGCTCTCGGCGGCAGTTATTTCACTTTGGCCGTACCTCCTCGGACATTCTGCTTGGGAGCCTTGGGCCCGCGCAGCCGCCGGCTCCTTGGAAGCGCTCGGCGGACCAGCCGAACGGATGCTTGCGGCCCTCCAGAAAATTATGCCAGAAGATCAGAATCGGACTGGCAACAAAAACCGACGAATAAGTACCAACGATAATGCCACAGACCAGGCGAACGAGAATCCGTTCAGAACCTGGCCGCCAAACAGGAAAAGCGCCAGCGCGGTCAGCAGCGTCAGGCCCGAGGTCAGGACGGTCCGGCTCAAGGTCTGGTTAACGCTGAGATTGATCAGCGGCTCCAGCTTTTCGCGCCGCAGGATCTTCAGATTCTCGCGGATGCGGTCGAACGTGACGATCGTGTCGTTCATCGAATAGCCGACCAGCGTCAGCAGCGCCGCGACCACGGTGAGCGAAATCTCTTTGTTGAATAGCGAAAACAAGCCGAGGGTGATGATGGTGTCGTGAAAAACCGCGATCACGGCCGCTGCGCCATAAATCCATTCGAAGCGGAAGGCGATGTAAACCAGCATCCCGCCCAGGGCGTACAGTACCGCCAGAATCGCTTTGCGCTGCAGTTCGGCGCCGATCTTGGGTCCCACCACTTCGGTGCGACCACCGCGAACGAGTCGGCGATAGGTCCTTGCTTGAGGACGTTCACGACTGGCGGCGTGACTCCGGGCGCGGAGCGCCAGCTCATCCAGGTTGCGGATCAGCCCGGAGTGATTGCGTCCGGTAGTCGATGATGTTGTGCGCCAGGTCGTTGAGTTGCGGATCGGACATCGGGACGCTGGCGGCTTGCAGCGGATCGCGCAGCGTCGGCCAGCGCATCGGCGCGCCGCCCGCATTGATGTTGTACTTGCCGCCGCCGGGTTGGCCGAAAGCGGCGGTCAGGCTATCCACGATGGTTTGCCGGGCGGCTTGCAGGGCCTTGTCGTCTCGCACATCCGATGCCGATGATGTCCTGTGGCGCGCCTGCGCTGCCGAACACTTCCTGCACGTCGACGTGCAGCTTTCCTGCCAGTGCTGCACGCACTTTGTCCACCGGCGGGCGCTGCAGCGAAGGTTACCGTTACCAGCGCGCCTCCCTTGAAATCGATGCCGTAGCGGGGGCCGCCCTTCAATGCCAGACTCATCAGACCGGCCGCCGTGAGAATGAGGGAAAGAATGATGAACGGCCATTTCTTGCCCAGGAAATCGTAATTGGTATTTCTAAATAATTCCATGCAACCAGTCGCAGCGCCGGCATCTAATCACTTTAGACACCGGCTGGCGGGAACGAGTTCCCGCGATTGAAACCTCAAAATCTAGATACTCAAAGCCGTCACCTGCCGTTTCCGGACAGCTCGAAATCGAAAATGGTCTTGGATACGAAGACCGCCGTAAAGACGTTGGCGATCAAGCCGATCACCAGCGTGACCGCAAAGCCCTTCACCGGTCCGGTGCCAAAAATAAACAGAAACGCACAAGATACCACGGTGGTGACGTGCGTGTCGATAATGGTCAGCAAACGCCTTGCTGAAACCCGCGTCCACAGCGGCCACAACCGCCTTGCCGGCGCGTAGTTCCTCGCGGATACGCTCAAAAATCAGGACGTTGCTGTCCACCGCCATACCGATGGTCAGAATGACTCCCGGCGATGCCGGGAAGCGTGAGAGTGGCGTCGAAATAACTGAGCGCCGCGATCAGAATAATGGCGTTCAGGACCAGCGCCAGCGTGGCGTTGATTCCCGAGCGGCGGTAGTAGAACAGCATGAAAATCACTACCGCCACCAGGCCGGCGATGCCGGCGCGGAAGCCTTCGCGAATGGAGTCGGCGCCCAGCGATGGGCCGACCGTCCGCTCTTCTTCGTAATATGCACGGTGGCCGGCAGCGAGCCGGCGCGCAGGTTCAACGCCAGGTCGGCCGCTTCTTCTTGGCTGGCCGCGCCGGTGATCCGGCCAGTATCGCTGATACGGCTCTGGATGGTGGGCGCGCTGATGATCTGGCCGTCCACCACGATGGCGGCGCGATTTCCGATGTTGGCTTCCGTGTAGTCGTTCGAATTTCTTGGCGGCTTCCTGCGTCAGAACGAAATTGGTTTCCCAGCGGCCCACGCTTCGTCCTGGGAGGCATGCGCGTCCCGGATGTCGGTGCCGCGAACGATGGCGGTTGCGGGAAACCAGGTACCAGCTCTGCTGCCCGCCGCGCAGTACTGTTGGCACCAGTTTGGTGTTCAGCGGGAGGATGCCGCCATGTTTGGAAAGCCCTTCTTCGCGCGATGCCGAACGGGCCGTCCTTCACTTCGTCCCATTCCAGCACCGCTTGCGTCTGCAGAAGCTGCTTGACGTGCGCCGGATCGTCGACGCCCGGCAGCTGCACCAGCAGCTCGGCCTCGGCGTCGCTGCGGCCGGTGGGCTGCACGGACGATTCAGCCAGGCCCAACCCGTTGATCTTGCGCTCGATGGTCGCCATGGTCTGTGTCATGGTGTCCTGCTTCAGCTTGAGCGCCTCGGTGGGCTTCATGGTCAGCCGATAGTCGGTCGAGTTCAACGCCGTCGCATCCATTCCGGGAACTGATCGTTCACCGTGCTGCGGAAGTGCGCTGCTCTTGGCCACCGGAACGCCCTTGATGTCGATCTCGATCTTGTCGGCATCCTGGAGAGTTTGCGGATCGTTGCGGTTGATATCGCTGAAGTCGATGTTGTCCTTCTTGAACTCGTCCTTCATCCGCTCGATGGCATTGTCGGCGAAAGCTTTGAAGGCGTCTTGAAGCTGGACCTGCATCACCAGTTGCGTGCCGCCGCTCAAGTCCAGGCCCAGGTGGATGTTCTTCTTCCAGTTGGCGACCAGTTCGTCTTTGGACTTCGGCAGTCCGATGATGCCGTAGATGCAGACCAGGATCACCGCCACGATGATGCCGGCTTTGATCTTGATATTGCGTGTCATTTTGTAAATTCTAGTTTTCTGGTGGCTCGATTCTGGCTATTCGCTCGATACCAGGAACGAGCGATTATCCGGTCTTCTTTTCCTCCGTCACCAGACCGCTACGGCGCTGCGCGCTACCTGGATTTCACGTTATCCGGCTTAACCCGTAGTATCAGAGTATCATCATTGTTGATCGTAACAATGGTCCCCACGATACCGCCGGTAGTCAGTACCACGCTGCCGTTCTGAAGGTCCTTCAGCATCTGCGCCTGCTGCTTTTTCTGCCGCTGCATCGGCATGAAAACCAGCAAATAAAAGATGCCGACAATCACCAGCAGCGGCAGGAACCCACGATCGGATTCGAGGCCGGAGCTTGTTGCAGCAGTAACAGCGAAAAGCGTCATTTTCACCGATTCCTAGAAGTACCGCCCGGACCAACTCGACTGTTCAAAGGGGTTACGATAGCGGAGGGACGAAACATCCTCATTCTACCGCCGCGCTTGCGGATCCGTCCAGATATGCGCGAAATCTCCCAAGCAGTATAGACTGCCTGATTTGGCGCATGCTGTCAAGGTAGTGATTTAAGTTATGTAGCGTAGCCAGGGTCGAGAACAGGATTTCTCCGGCCTGGAACAGGTGCCGCAGATAGGCCCGCGAGTAGGTACGGCAGGTATAGCAGAGACAATTCGGATCAATCGGCGCCGGGTCGTCCTTGATAGCGCGCCTGCTTGATGATCACGCGCCCGGCGGATGTAAACAGGCAGCCATTGCGGGCGTTGCGCGACGGCAGCACGCAATCCATCATGTCGACGCCGCGCGCCACGTATTCGGGCAGTTCCTCCGGCATGCCGACGCCCATGACGTAGCGCGGGCGGTCGCGCAGGCAGCAGCGGCGCGGTGATCTCCGTCATTTCTAGGCTCAGCGAGCGCGGTTCGCCCACCGACAAGCCGCCGATGGCGTAGCCGGGCTGCGTCCAGCTCCAGCAGTTCGTGAGCGCAGGCCCGCCGCAGATCGGCGAACATCGATCCTTGCACGATAGGGAAGAGCGCGCCGCTGGATCCGCTGGTCTCTCGCCGCGATTGCCGATGATGTGCGATGCAGCCTTCCGCGCCCAGCTCACTGTGCCGCAGCATGGCTTGATTTGCCGCCTCGTGGCTGGCCGGATAAGCCAGGCATTCGTCCAGCGCCATCATGATGTCGCTGCCGAGGGCGAGTTGCACATCCACGGTGGATTCTGGCGTGAACAGGTGCGCGTCGCCGTCCAGATGCGAGCGAAACAGCACGCCTTCGTCGGTGATCTTGCGAAGGTCGCTCAGGCTGAAGACCTGGAATCCGCCCGAATCGGTCAGGATCGCGCGCGGCCAGGACATGAACTGGTGCAGGCCGCCGAGGGTGCGGATCAATTCGTGGCCGGGGCGCAGGAACAGATGATACGTGTTGGCGAGAATGATCTGGGCGTCCAGTTCGTCGGCGAGATCGCGCTGCGTGACGCCCTTGACCGTGGCCTGCGTGCCCACCGGCATGAAGACCGGCGTCTCGATGACGCCGTGAGCGGTGTGGATCAGGCCGGCGCGCGCGCCCGTATCGGGGCATTCGGCCTGAAGTTCGAAAAGCATCTATCCCATCATTGCAGTCATGCTTCCGATTCGGCTCTGGTACTAGCCTAAGGCCGGGCATATCAGGCCCAAACGGTTCATTGTCCACCGGCGCATCGGCCCGTAGAGTTGTTGCAAGCCGCGCGTCTCCTTTAATCCCGAGTGCGGCCAAGACTTTCGGAGGAAATGAATAAATGAGTTGGAAAGCGCTTGTAAAGAATTTAACGGCAGTCTGCCTGCCAATGTCCGTACTTCTGCTGGGCTTCGGCGGCGCCGCTATGGGCGGCGTCATCACTTTTGATAACCTGACCGGGGCAAACGGAGATCCCTTCACCAATTACACCGAGGGGGGCTTTACAGTTGGCGCCCCAGCCGGCGACTGGTCCAAGGCCTTCAATTACGGCAATCCGCTGCCGGACGTATTTTCCAGCCCCCGTCTAAATTCGACCCCAGCCACGCTCGAGGTGGCCAACGGAGGCTTGTTTACTTTCGGCGGAGCTGATCTCTCTAGCAACAATGGAACCACCAACTACGCGTTCGAAGGCTTCTTAGCAGGAAACCCCGTATTTAACCAGACTGGTTCGGATTCCACCTCCGACACCTTCATCACTGTCCCCAGCTCGAACTCGGGTGTACAAATGGATTCGCTGTTTATTATCCTCGCGCCGGGCTCCAGCGCTCCAAGTTCCTACAACGTCGACAACATCAACGTGACCGCGGTTGGGTCCCCGACCCCCGAACCA
Source organism: Bryobacterales bacterium (assembly GCA_963769205.1). Lineage (GTDB taxonomy): Bacteria > Acidobacteriota > Terriglobia > Bryobacterales > Bryobacteraceae > Palsa-89. The sequence continues at coordinate 94,539 of CAVYKR010000017.1, forward strand.
GGTTCGGGCCTGTTGTTTGCCACCGCGCTGTTGGGCGGTTTAGGCCTGTGGCGTCGCTCCCGGCGCGCCGCAGCGAGTATCTAGCTCGGTTGCTTCACGGGATGGCCTGATGCCGTCGCAGGATCTCCACCGTCTTATCAACGGGGAGCGCCTCGACGGTATGGCCATTTCCGGTGGTTGAAACGGCGCGGAATAGCGAATTGTAAACGGCCTCCTCGGTGGCTTCTATGGCCGCCAGGAACAATGGAGACATCGCGTCGTTAGTTACTAGATTGCCAGTGCGTGTAGTGCTGAAAGCGATCGCATAATCGCCGCTTCCGTTGTTTCCCGCCGCCCCCGTGCGGCCCAGCCCCATCATCGTGCGCGCGGCCAGACGCTTCAGGTTGCGGGCATCCACTGGAGCATCGGTGGCCACCACGACCAGCACCGAGCCTTTGGCCGTATCCAGTTCGTCGTGCAGATAGTAGCGCCCCAGTTCCTGGCCCACCGGAGCGCCGGCGATGCTCAGGATACCTCCGAAGTTAGTCTGTACCAAAACCCCCAGCGTGTATCCGCCCAGGTTCGCCGGCAATTTGCGCGAAGAAGTTCCAATGCCGCCCTTGAAGCCAAACGCTACTGTTCCCGTACCGGCTCCCACCGCGCCTTCCTCCACCGGCCCCGGTTTCGAATTGCGGATCGCCGCGAAGACTTCGTCGCGACCCACATTCCGGCCGCGAATGTCGTTCAGGAATCCATCGTTGGTCTCGCCCACCAGCGGATTGACGGACTGTACGTTTTCATTTCCCGGCAACGCCAGCATGTAATCCACCAGCGCATCCGCCACCCGCCACACATTCAGCGTGGATGTGAGCAGAATGGGCGTCTCGATTTCGCCCAGCTCGTTCACCTGAGTTGAGCCCGCCAGTTTGCCGAACGCGTTTCCGATGAAGACCGCGCCCGCCACTTTCTGACGAAATAAATTGCCCGCATGCGGAAGAATGGCCGTCACGCCAGTGCGTAAATCGGCGCCGCGGATCAATGTAGTGTGGCCCACAGCCACTCCCGCGACATCCGTAATCGCGTTAAGCGGACCTGGTGTGAGCACCCCGGTCTTGATTCCAAGATCCCGCGCGCGAGGCCGCGCCGCTTGCGCATCCGCCAGTTCCACCATCAAGAAGCAGAGTATCAGGGCCCGCATGACCGACGATTATACTTGCGTTACCGCTCCGTGCGATCGAAATTAACCAGGCCGTCGCGATAGTCGATCGTCAGAGTGAAGAGATTGAGCACCGGAAGCCCAAGAAAACCGGAAATCTCGGTTCCGACTTGGCGGCTTTGGGCCCACATGTTGAATGCGGTCATCCCCAGGTTTTTCTGGCGGAATCCGCCAAATTGCAGGAACAGATCCCCGGTCTGGTAAACATCCGCCACCTGACCGCTGATCCCATTGATCCTGGTCTGAGCATCCCGGTTGATCTTGCTGACCTCTTCGGCCATTTCATACGAGATCAGGGTTTTCGCCGCGCCGGTATCGAGCACAAAATGGACTTCGCGCGAATCGTTAACCCGGGTCGGGACCAACAGCATATGGCCGAAGCGGAACACCGGCACAAAACCTCGCATCTCCGGAGAAACTACGCGATCGTGCAGCTCTTCGTCGCCAGGCTTATAACCGGCCAGCGGATCGAGACGCATTCTTCTGCCGGCAAAATCCAGGGCGATGAGAAACTCCGAGAATACGTCCGTTCCGATCAGGCCGTCGGCCGTGCCTATCGATTCCTGGTTGGACACATTGATCAAAGCATCGCGAAATTCAACGCTTCCGATCCGCACGCGCTCCGCCAGGGCGTGATACCCGCCGTGCGATTTCAAGTTGTCGCCAAACCCGGCGAAAGTTGCGTCCGCAAGCTTGCTCAATCGGGCCCTTTTGGCGGCTCGATAGGGAATCAGAATCCCGGATGCCCCGGTGTCCAACTGCAGCGCGAGCACGGTGCCGTTGATGTTTACTTGCAGCCCGTAGATGCGCATATGCGTCGCTTCGCTCATTAGAGGAGTAAGGGGAATCTCGCTCTTCTCATAAGGAGTAACCAGCGCCAGAACGCGGCGGTCATGCAGCGATCTATCCAGCTCCAGGTGCCTCTGCAGATCCTCGCGTTCGGCTTGGCTGAGGCTGGGATCCAGCATGCCGACATACTTTTCCAAGGCTTCGATGTGCTTCGGACCGCGCAATCGCAGCGTCCAGTCCCGAAAAACCCTCGGATCCTTGGGGTTAAGCTCGTACGCTCGCCCATAAAATTGAGCGGCAGTCTTGTGCAGGGAGTTACATTCGGAGATGCGCGCCAACCCCCACCATGCCAGTGCGAAATTTGCATCCAGTTTCAGTGCCGCTCTGAACTCGCTTTCAGACTGACCGAAATCGCCCCGCCGAAACAAAACTTCGCCTCGAAATTCGTGGGCCGGCGCGGAGTCCGGCGCTTCCGCCAACGCCTGTTCTGACAATTTCCAGGCCGTCGCGACTCCATCATTAAGCAGTGCTTTGCGCCCGAGCGTCAACGTAGCTTCGCCCCCGGCTCCCCAGGCGGGAATCGTGACGGCGCTGAGTGCGGCGATGGTCGCGGCAAGTCGCAAAGAACCATTGTCTCGCGTTGCCCGTCTGCTGGAGGTACTTAAGAACTTGGAGATATTATTGAAGAATATGCCCGCTTCCCTCGACACGCTCCGTCTCCACCTCGATTACAGCGCTTGGGCCAGCAATCGCATGCTCGAAGCCGCTTCAAAACTCACCGAAGAAGAGCTCAGCCGGGATTTCAAAACGTCGGACAAGACCATCGCTGGCACGCTAGCGCACGCCTTTGCCGCCGATCGCGTCTGGCTGGGACGAATCCAAGGCAATCCGCCCGCAAGTTTTATCGATGATCAGGACCGCCGGCTCGAGGTCCTTAAGAAAGAGTGGCCGGCTTTGCAACAGCGCTGGAAACAATGGTCCACGCCGCTTACCGATCAGGATATTCTGGCCAAGATTTCCTACAAAGATCTAAAGGGCAATCCTTACGAAACTCCGCTGTGGCAGATCCTGCTGCACGTGGTTAATCACGCCACTCACCATCGCGGCCAGGCATCTGGTTTTTTGCGGGCCATGGGCCACACCCCGCCGCCCCTGGATCTGATCGCGTTTTATCGCACCCTTTAGCCTGTAACCGTCCGGTATACTGAACAGACTGCTCGTACGTCCAATACGCATATGAAATACGCAGCATGTTTGCTTGTAGCGGGTGCGATGGTCATACAATCCGCGGATTCCAACCTGAATGGAAACAAAATCGTCTACCCGGCGGCTAAGAAAGTCAACATAGTCGACGACTATAACGGCGTTAAGGTTCCCGATCCCTACCGCTGGCTGGAAGACACCAATTCACCCGAAACAACTGCGTGGGTAGAAGCCGAGAACAAGGTCACGCAAGCCTACTTGGCGCAGATCCCGGAGCGGGAAAAAATACGCAAGCGCCTGACCGAATTGTTCGATTACGAGCGCTATCCGGCCTTGGCGCTGGATGAATATGCGGGCGCGTTCCAGGCCGGCGGCAAGCATTTCATCTTCCGCAATAATGGTCTGCAAAACCAGTACGTCCTGTATGTGACGGACAAGCCGGGAGGCCCGGAGCGCGTGCTGCTTGATCCCAACGTTTTGCGCGCCGATGGCACGGCGGCTCTTAGCGCGCTGTCGGTGGATCACAGCGGGAAACTGCTGGCATATTCGATTGCGCAGGCCGGCTCGGATTGGTCCGAATGGCACGTGCGGGATATTGGAACGGCTAAGGATCTTCCTGATACGCTGCAATGGACTAAGTTCACCAATGCCGCCTGGACCCACGATGGGCGTGGATTCTATTACCAGAGTTTCCCGCAGCCGGATAGCAAGGCGGCGCTCACCGCATCGAACGAAAAGGCCAGGATTTACCTGCACCGCATCGGCGAGTCGCAAAGCGCCGATAAGCTGATCTACGAGCGGCCCGATCAGCCTCGCTGGATGTACAGCCCGCAAGTCAGCGATGACGGGAAGTATCTGGTTATGGGCATTTTCGGAGGCGACGAAGCTTGGAATCTGCTGTTTTATCAAGACCTGCAATCGGGTCCTGGGAAAATGGTCGAGCTGATCAACCAGCCCAAGGCGAAGTACAACTTCCTGGGCAATGACGGCGGCAAGTTCTATATTCAAACCACCGACAGCGCGCCCAAGGGCCGGATCATCGCTATTGATGTGAACCATCCGGAACGCGCCAATTGGAAGGATATAGTACCGGAGCAAAAAGAGACACTGAACTCGGCCCAGTTGGTGAGCGGCCGGCTGATCTTGAGCTATTTGAAAGACGCTCATGCCGAGGCTAAGGTCGCCGGTCTGGACGGCAAGGTGCAGCACGACATAGCGCTGCCTGGGCTGGGCGGCGTGGAATGGTCGCCCGCTTACTCCACCGACACGGAACTTTTCTATAGCTTTGTCAGCTACACTTCTCCGCCCGCTATTTATCGCTACGATGTGCAGTCCAACCAGAGCACGGTTTACCGGCAGAGCAAGCTCAGTTTCGATCCATCGCAATATGAGACCGAGCAGGTGTTTTATTCGAGCAAGGACGGTACGCGTGTGCCGATGTTCCTGGTGCACCGTAAAGGTCTGAAGCGGGACGGTCTGAAGCGGGACGGTCAGAACCCGACCCTGCTCTATGGCTACGGCGGATTCAACATCGCGATGACCCCCAACTTCAGTCCTTGGTTTCTCGGTTGGATGGAGGCTGGCGGCGTTCTGGCAGTCGCCAATCTGCGCGGAGGATCGGAATATGGCGAAGCGTGGCATCAAGCCGGGACCAAGCTGCACAAGCAAAATGTGTTCGACGACTTCATTTCCGCCGCGGAGTGGCTGATCTCGAACAAATACACTTCGACGCCGAAACTAGCCATGCATGGCGGTAGTAATGGCGGGCTGCTGATCGGCGCGGTATTAAACCAGCGGCCGGATCTGTTCGGAGCCGCCATGCCGGCGGTCGGCGTGATGGATATGCTGCGCTACAACAAATTCACCATCGGAGCGGCCTGGGAAGGCGATTACGGATCGCCTCAAAAGCCGGAGGAGTTCAAGGCCCTGCGAGCCTACTCGCCTTTGCATAATATCCGGGCCGGAGCTCACTATCCGCCGACGTTGATTACGACGTCGGATCATGATGACCGCGTGGTTCCGGGGCACAGTTTCAAATACACTGCCACGCTGCAAACTGCGCAAGCGGGTCCGGCGCCGATCCTGATTCGGATCGAAACGCGGGCCGGGCACGGCGCAGGCAAACCGACCACCAAAATAATCGAGGAAGCGGCCGATCGATTCGCGTTCCTGGTGCGTGAGTTGCACATGAAGCTCTGAGTCCGTCGAACTCCGGGAATGATCCAACGAGTACTGATACTCTCCATCGCTGTCACAGCATTCGCCGCCGCTGCGCTGAGCCAGTCGTTTACGTTCAGCCAGAAGAATAGTTACCCGGTCGGAACTGCTCCCGGCTCGGTCGTCACCGCTGATTTCAACGGCGATGGCAAAGCCGATCTCGCCACCATGGATATCGTGTCGTTCACGGTCTCCGTGCTGCTGGGCAATGGCGATGGTACGTTTCGCGCCTTGGCTTCTTATGCGCTTCCTTGCCAGCCCGTGCACATGACTACCGGGGATTTTCTCAAAGACGGAAAACCCGACCTGTTGATCGTGTGCATCGCCAGTCCCAACATTTATGTACTGCCGGGCCGTGGCGACGGTACGTTTGGTTCGGCTATCGGAACTGTCGCGCCGGTAGGCGTGCTCGGGTTTCTGGATTATCTGCGTCCCGGGATCGGCGATTTCAATGGCGACGGATTGCTCGACATCGCCTTCCTCTCGTTCGACCTGGCGGCGGCCGCCAGTTCGCCTATCTCGGGCAGTCTCTACGTCATGCTCGGCCGAAGCGACGGTACCTTCGCCGGCGCGCAACTTGTTCAGAATGTCACTGGCGCCTCGGTAAGCACGGGTGATTTCGATCGCGACGGCAAAGTCGACTTGGTAGTTTCGGCGCCACGGAACCTCACTCTTCAGGCAGTTTCAGGTACCCCTCCGGCGGCCGGCCCGGTCACTATTCTGCTGGGCAACGGCGACGGCACCTTTCGCATGGGCAATAGCTACTACCTCACCTTCGGCCCCGGGCCAGTGACGGTGGACGATGTGAACGGCGATAAAATTCAAGACCTCGTAGTCGACGGCCTGGGCGGCGGATTCGCTGTCCTTACGGGTAAAGGCGATGGAACCTTCACCCAGACCTACAGCCAGACAGTGTTGGGTAACGGGACGGTAGGCCTGCCTGTGCTGGCTGCATTTCGAGGGACCTCGATGCCCGACATCGCCCTACCTATGGCGTTCTGTTGCCAGGGGACCGTAAATTTTCTGGCTGGTAATGGCGATGGCACATTCAAAAATCTCACCCAGGTCACCACCGGAATTGCTTCCACATCTATTGCTTCGGCCGACTTCGATGGCGATGGCCGCCCCGATCTGGCTGCCGTTTCCTTCCCCCTCGATTTGATCAGCCTGCAGAATCTCATGAATTACGTTTTTCACACGGGCGGACCCGGCCCGCAGCCCCCCGGTTCGGTATCCATTCTGCTCAATACCATTGCGACTCCATTGGGTCTGGAAAATGCCGCAAGTTTTTCGGCTGGTTCTCTTGCGCCGGAGTCGATTGCCAGCGTCTTTGGAGCGGGATTCGCGACGACCAAAGGATCGGCGACAACGCTGCCATTGCCGGCTTCCTTGAATGGCGCGGCCGTGAATGTCCAGGATGACATGGGCGTCATGCGGCCGGCCCCGCTGTTCTACGTATCCCCCACTCAAATCAATTTCGAGATACCTGCCGGAACCGCGCCGGGGAATGCTACGGTGAACGTCCTTACCAAGAGCACTAATTTCACTGCGCCGCTGCAGATCGTGAATGTGTCGCCAGGTATGTTCAGCTTGAATCCCCAAAACGGCTTGGCAGCGGCGTTGGTGTTGCGGGTACACGCCGACGGAACGCAGAGCGTCGAAAATGTGTATCAGGCGGATGCGGCGGGAAACGTGGTGGCGCTGCCTATCGACCTGAGTTCCGCGTCCGAGCAGGTTTACCTGCTGCTGTTCGCCACCGGCGTACGGAATGCGCGAAGTGTCACGGTCAGCGTTGGGCCTACGGCGATTCCCGTGCTCTTCGCAGGCCCTCAGGGTACCTTTGTGGGCGAGGATCAGATCAACGTCGGTCCGCTGCCGCAGTCCTTGGCCGGCCAGGGCAAAGTAAACCTCACGCTGGTGGCCGATGGAATCACGGCCAACACCGTCAACTTGACCTTTCAGTAATCGGCTTGCTTGCGAAATTTGCGGCTCTTTCGACGCTAACCTTCTTCAAGCGCCCTTGGCTCCGCCAGTGTTACAGTAATTAGCGCTAGCGGGATGGGGAGGGAACTACCGCGATGAAATTCGTAATACCCGTATTATTCCTAGGGGGGCTGAGCTTTGTCTATGCTGCGGACGACTTGAGTCTGCGAGCGTGGCAAATGGAAAGCAAAGGGGATGCCGCGGGAGCGCGGGAATTCCTCCAACGGGCATCGCAATCCGGCACTCCCGAGGCACTGGAAGCTTACGCTCAGTTTCTGGATCGGCACCACAACCCGGCTGCGCGTGAGGCCTACGAAAAGCTTCTGACCGCTACCGAAGGCCAGCAGCGCGCCTTCGTCGCCCAGCGTCTCGCGATTCTCGATCTCCTGGCCGACGATCGTGCCGCCGCGCAAAGCCACTTAGAGAAATATAGGAGCGCGGGCGGGCGCAATCTTACCCTCGCAGCGCCCACCACTCCGGCCCCCGACAAACGTCAGACCATCAGCATTCCAGGCCCGCTGCGCTCTTTCTCTCGCATGGCCGCGCTATCGCCCGATCTCACTGCCGAAGATGTGCTTCCCGCCCTGGCCCGCAATGTGATCACCAACGGGTACCAGGCCGCCAGCAGCAACGAAGCGCTCGAACAGACCGAGTATCTGAAGTTGGTGATTCGTTATCTCTCACAAGCCCGCGAATTGGACAAACTGTCCGGCGGCGATCATGTCATCAAGGTCGAGACCTGCGAGTCTACACAAACGGGCGAGTTGCTGCGCGTGTTGGGCTATCGCATGCGGGGCGGCTGCGGCAGCGAGGTCGTGCTTGAGACTGTCAATGCCACCCGGGCCTTCCTGACCATCGATTCCGGTTTCCCGCTCGCCGAGCTGGAACAGAGCCTGCGCACCAATCGGCCGTTTGTTTACGATTACAAGCCTACTCTGGCGCCTATCCTTTATGGACCCGATTATTGGGTGACGACCAAGGAGCGCGCCAACGGGGAGTTCATCGATAACTTCTTGGGCGATCCTTCGGTATGCCGTTTGTACCTGGGCCTATCCAAACTCGATCCGGCCACTGCCGAAGAACTTCGGAAAGGCACGACCGTTCAAAAGATCCGCGCCTACGCTCATGTGCTGGACTTTTACGGCGGAATGTTTCAGGTCCGCAACGGCAAAGCTGTAGTACCCGGCGGCGCGCGGACCGAGAAGACTTGGGCCGATCTGGTCGGTGTTGCCCCCGATAAACCGGGCCCATTCTTCGAGCGCCTGGTCGCCAAAGACGATGGCTGGCTGGCCAGTTATTTCGATGCGCTCGCCCGCATCACCTACAGTTCCGCCAATGGATCGGTTTCGAATTATCTGACCGAGCCGGAGCGCTTGAAACGGTTCTATACCGCCATTCGCGGCCGCGTCACCAGCCCCGGTCCGGCCCGGCCGGTTTTCCGCTCCAATACCGACATGCTGTTGCTGACCACTCGTCTGCGCCTGAATCCGGATGGTCGTCCCCACATTCCCGGCAGCCTGGACGTATGGCGTACCTTGTTCGTCGAGCATCCGACCGGCAAATACGATGCCAAGCTGTCTAAGGCTGCTAACGCCTGGAAGGATCCCGACGACGTCATCGAGGCGCTGTTCGGACTCTGCCGCAAAGCTGTGGAGAACGAGCCGCTAAAGATTTTCATGGCGCTGAGCGACGTCGATCGCCGCCGCAAGACGCCGCTCGATGCGTCCAACCGCCGACCGCATGGCGCGCCAGTACAAAGCGTTCGGGGCGCAGTATCCGATCTTCGCCGAAGCGCCCGAAGTCTCCAACGCCACCATCAATCAGTTTCTGGACGTCGCCGTCGCGATCAATCAGATTCACGATCTCGGCGTCGCGCGCCGACGCTGCCGGCACGATGCAGGCTCTCACCGGGCTATGGCAGATTTTCTATCGCCAGCGATCGATTGCCCCCGCCGACGCGGATCGTACCCTGGCTGCCATTCTGATGCCGTTCGTGAAGGTCAAGAACGAGCGCGATGTCTTCGAGGCTGGCCGCGAAGGCAGCAAAGATTCTGCTCGCCTCCACCCATTCGCCCGCCGGAGTCTCGCCGCAGGATCGCATGATCGATCTGCTGGCCGGCACCGCTGAGCCCGACAGTTCCGATGCCCACAACCAACTGGTCGAAGACATGATCCGCATCTTCGAGTCGCAGCGGCTTATCTCCCTTACCGACATCTTCGGTCTGGTGGATCATCTGGAGGGCCTCGCCAAAGGCGAGAAGGTGAATGCCGCGCTGATCAACAAGACCGCCGCGCGAATCAGCGAGATCCAACTTCCCCGGGCGGCCTTAAGCGGCCTGGAAAAGAACGCGCTGAGTTTCGGTTACTGGTCCGAGAGGCACATTGAAGCCGCAGAGAAAGCTGAATCTTCGGGCCATGATCGATCGCGCCGCTACTGATCCGAAAAAACTGGACGACATCCGGGCGTTGATGGCGCCGTTCCTGCGCGACACTCTGGTGGGCTTGAACTACCTGCACTATGCTCCTCCGGGCGCGCAGGTGCTTTACACCAATCCGCTCTTCGTTCGCAGTCACGATTTTATCGGACTGCAAGGCTCCAGCCAGACTTGGAAAGTCACCGAAGTGCTCGGAACGCGGCTGGCCCTCCAGCGCCGGAGGCAAGCTGGTCGGCTCGCTGGTCGGGCTGCCCTATGCCCTGGCGGAAGCGGAGCAGAATTTCCTGATTCCGTCGCGCGAACAAGCGCTCATCTGGGGCGACCTGGTTCCGCAGTTGCTTCTTTCAGCGACCGTCCAGCGCTGGTGGAACGTTACTCCCGGCCAGCTCCACTGGGTGGCGCTGCACATGACCTATGCGCGAAACCATGGTGGCTGAGGCTGCGCTCAATCCCGAACGTCGCCAGCTGGTGTTGGATGCGCTCGATCAGCACTCGGCGCCGGCCCGGGTTGAGAAGGTCAGTCAGTTGCTCGCCGAAGGCCGTGTTCAAGCCGCGCTTGAAAACATCATGCCGTCCGAACTGTTTGTGATCGTCCAGGGATTTGTTGGCAACCGACAAGACCAACGATATGCCGCTGGCCGTTGAGATCCGCCGCGAGGCCGCCGAATCGCCCGCAGCAATTGAATTACGACGCCATCTCGCGTTCCTTCGGTACGCCTAAGCCGACCTTGGCGAATTCCTATTCGCCGGAGCTGCTGAACCTCCGAACCTTCCCGACGCTGATGGGCTATTCCAGCAGAATCCTGGCCGAGAGCTGGGAATCTAACCTGCTTTATTACGCGGCTCTGGCCGATCAGCTGCACTTTGCCCCGGCGGAGCTCAATGTCTTGGTGCCGGCGTGGACGCGCGAGACCGTCGAACGCATCTTCGCGACGCACCTGGAGGATTGGCCCGCGCTGCTGCGTTCGCTTGCGCATGGTCGGCGAGGACGTCCGGCCAGAAGACCCGCAAGCAGGCGGCCGCCGCCGGAGCCGGTTTATAATCCTACATGCTGGATTTTTGGAGGCTTCCTTGACATTCATTCAAGCAAACGCTGCTGGCCGGAACCGGATTGCTGCTTACTGGCGCTTCGCTATGGCTCGTCGCGCAGGAACGGCCCACCTTCCGGATCAAAGTCGACATGGTGGTGCTGAGCTTCACCGTGACCGACAGCAAGGGGCACTACATCAATGGGCTGAAGCCGTCCGATTTCCGTGTCACTGAGGACGGCATCGCGCAAAAGATCAACACCTTCGGGGAAGGCAACAAGCCACCTTTGCAGGTACTGGACAATGGGAGCACTCGCCCGCTCAATCGCGCCTGTCGCCAGCGCCGACGCGGAGGCAAAGCCCACCGAAGTTCGTACCGACTCGTTCGTTGGCACCAACGTCTTCGTGCTCTTCGATACCAGCAACTACATGTACCGCGGGTTCGTTTATGCTTCCGATGCCATCGCCGATTTCGTGCGCGGCCTCGACCGTGCCGATTCGGTTGCCGTCTACACCTTCAGCCGCAATTTGTCGCGGGCCGCGCCGCTGTCGCGCGATCGCAGCGATGCGATTTTCGGTCTGCGAAAAGCCGTTGCCGGCGATGACTCCGCCCTGTACAACGGCCTGCTGCTCACCCTGCGCGATGCCGCCAAGATTCCCGGACGCAAAGTGATCATCGTGTTCTCTAACGGTCCCGATAACGCCAGCATGGTGGCTCCCGACGACGTGCGCGCCGTGGCCGAAGACGAAGGTATCCCCATCTACGTCATCTCCACCAACGACGTAAATAAGGATCCCATGTCCAGCGCGGTCTTCCGGCGCATCTCCACGCGCACCGGCGGCAAAGCCTACTTCGCCAAGACCTGGCAGAAGCAGGTGGAGGCCTTCGAATCCATCCGCGAGGATCTCGGCAACAGCTACACGATCACTTATTATCCTGCGGCCAATCCCAACGAAGGCTTCCGTAAGATCAATGTGGAGATCGTCTCCGACGTCGGCAAAAAATATCGCGTCCGGGCTCGGCCCGGATATCGCCCGCGCGGCGGTTTCTGAGTCGGAACAATGGATACGTGTTCTGACGCTGCATGGGCCAGGAAATTAAGTGCCGGGTCGACTTTTCCGGTGAATCCTCCGAAGGGGAAGCTCTGCTGGAAACGAGCGAGATTATTTTTCGGGGAGCTTTCCGCTTAAAGATTCCGTTCAATAGCATCGCTGTTCTGGAGGCATCCAACGGCAAATTAAGCGTGCAGTACCCGGATGGTCGAGCGGTTTTTCACATCGGAAAAGCGGCCGACAAATGGGCGGAGAAAATTCGCAATCCACCCAGCCGGTTGGACAAGCTGGGCGTGAAATCGGGAACCAAGGTCCATCTAATCGGACGGCCACGACGGCGAATTTCGGAGGGAACTCACCGGCCCACGGCGCCATAATATCACCCAAAACACCGGACCTGGTGTTCCTCTCGATCCAAGAAAAAGATCAGCTGGTTGAGCTGGCCTACCTGCCGACAGACCCCAGTGTGGATTATCTATCCCAAGGGCGTCCAGGCAGTTACTGAAGGGGACGTTATCGCGGCCGGCCGCGCCGCGGGCTTTATCGACACAAAAGTCTGCGGTTTTTCCGCCACTCATACGGCGCTCAGGTTCAAGCCCAGGGGCTAATTGCCTCGAGGATAACTTCCGAGAACCCTTAGAAAATCGGCCAGCTCGGCCAGATGGCGCAATGCATTCCGCACTCGCGGATCATCTTCGCGACCCAGAAAATCGAGATAAAACAGATACTCAAAAGGCCGGCCGTGCAGGGGCCGGGATTCTATCTTCATCAGATTCAAATCGCGTAGCGCGAAGGCACTGAGGGCGCGGAACAACGCGCCTGGCGTGTTGCGAGTTGTGAACACCAGCGATGTCTTCCAATGATTTGCGGGCTGGCGCCAGCGATGAACCCGTTTAAGTGAATTTAGCAGGAAGAACCTCGTAAAATTCCGCCGGTCGTCCTCAATCGACCGCCGCAGAATGTTGCCGCCGTAAATGGAAGCAGCCACTTCGGAGCCGATGGCGGCTGCATCCGGCCCATTTTCCTCCATAACCATCTTCACGCTGCCGGCCGTGTCGTAGAACGGAGTGCTCTCCATTCTGGAATTTCGAGCGAAGAAATGGAGGCATTGATTCAATGCCACCGGATGCGAGTAGACTTTACGAATATCTTTGAATTTGCACTCCGGGCGGAGCGATGAGATGATGCACGATCCGCACGTTAGTCTCGCCGATTATGCGCACGTCAAAGTGAAGCAGATGATCGTAATTCTCGTGAACCGATCCGGCCAGAGTATTTTCAATGGGGATGACCGCGTGGTCGATCTTGCCGCGGCTCAAAGCACTGAAAACCTCCTCGAATTTCGTAAAAGGCACGACTTCGACTTTGTCACTGAGAAGCTGGCCCACGGCTTCCTGGCTGAAAGCTCCGAGAGCGCCTTGAAATCCCGCTCGCAGCCGCTTCATGCCGGCCACTTTCTGGAAATCGCCAATCCACGTCTATATGTAAAGTAAATGAATGAAGCAGGCGAAACACTTCTTTTGTTCTGCAAAAAGCCTCCTAACGACTGTGGTTGTTCGGAAAACCGAACAAAACTAACATGACATCCTTGCTTCTGCACCCGGCTACGGCTATAATTCGAATCCTGTACTCGCGCCTAACCTGAAACCCGGCGAGCGCGACGGGGAATGCGCCGGGCAAGTATCATAACATGGACGATGCCGGACAAAAGCTCCGCAGAGCACGAGAACGTTTAAACCTGCGCGTTCGGGATGTCGAACAAGCCAGCCTAAAGATCGCCGAGAAATACCACAACGATGAATTCGCGGTTTTGATCAATCGGATTTCCGAGATCGAAAATCGCGGCCTTGTCCCCACGGTATACAAACTGTATTCCCTATGCGCGATCTATCGCCTCGATTTCCAGGAGGTATATGGAGTGGTACGGAATTTTACTTACCGGATTAGCCGCTGATTCTGCTCACGTTGACGTTCCTCAGACGCATATGGCCTCCTTTCAAGTCGGCGTACAGGGAGAAGTACTACTGCCATTGTCGCTTGATCCAGGGGTTGATCTTCGCCGAACCACCTATTTGAGCCGCATGATTCAACGCTGGGGCAAGATTCCATTGCTGTTTCTGGAGGCTCTAAAGCTTCAGGATCATCGCTATGCGTTCATCGGGACCGAAGATTGGTTTATGTCTCCGCTGCTGCAGCCAGGCTCCTTCCTGATAATCGATGAAACCCAGCGCCGGATCTCCAATTCCGGCTGGAACAACGAATTTGACAGGCCTATCTATTTCTTCGAACATCGTCAAGGGTATTCCTGCGGCTGGTGCCATTTAAACGGGGAGCAGTTGGTGCTACAGCCTCATCCGGCGTCTCTGAATGCAGCCCGGAAGTCTATACAGTATCCGAAAGATATCGACCTGATCGGACAAGTCAGCGGGGTGGCTATGCGCCTGGATCAGGGCCGGCGGCGTCGTGTTCGTTCCCAAGCAGATCGAGCAATGCCTTGAGATCAGCGATGTACAGCCGCTTTTCGACTCCTCGGATGCGCGGCCGGCACGAGATTGCGATAGGGCGTCCAACTCCAGCCAAGTCGCTAAGCACTGTCCGTTTATCTTCATATAATCCAGATAGATAGAGGTCGAGGTCGGACTTCTGCTGTTCCAGATTGAAGGTCAGCCACTCGCGAAATACGCGAGTGTGGCTCTTTTTCAGCGCCTTGTTCGAATCGTCGTCCCCAAAAAGCAACGCCAGCCCATGGTGTTCATACCGGCCAGCTGTTCGGGTTCCTTAGGGACGCCAGGTAGACCAGTCTTCCAAAGACCGAGGGGATCTGGGAGAGCGTATTCCGCCAAAGGTCCGAGGCCGCGCTCCGGTCCAAGGCATCGCGGCACGGAATGCTTTTCATTCCGACAATCGGATGATACACCCAAACTCAATGAGAAGAAAGGCCCCCAGGCCTTTTGATCGCGAGAAACGCAGAAATGTTCTGCTTACCGAAATAGTGTAGTACTTTACGCCGTTCATTACCACCTGGACTTAGCCTACCGAAGAGTTCCCACTCACAATTCAAAAAAACGAGGAGATTCGATCAATGATTAAAAGGCTTTTGGTACTGGCTGTGATGACGCTTGCTTTCGTAGCCGCAATTTCGGCCGACGTACCGATTCCCCCCTGCCCCCCAACTGCGATTTTGCCTCCAGCACCGGTCCGCTAACCACACTGGTCTCGTTGGAGGGCGCTGGATGATACACTTTTTATAGTCGGTTTAGGGCTGTAAGTGATCAACCGGCTCCCTCTCGAACAACAGATTCTTCTGGCTATTCAAACTGCGGCGTTGATAGGTTTGTGTGTCCGCATGTGGCGTGCAGGATTGCAGCGAACCTTTGTCTACTTTTTCGGCTACCTGCTAATGGTGCTTGATTCAAACGGTGATTCTGGGCGCCTCATTGCTTACGATGGGCCGGCTTACGTATATGTGTGGCTTGGCACGGAGGGTTTAATTGTCTGCTTTTACACGTTCATCGTACTGGAGCTGTATGGTATCGTTCTGGCGAGATCTAGCCGGCCTCGTGAGTGTCTCTCGACGCTACATCAGGATTGCGCTAGCGCTGGCGATCGTGATCTCCGGGTTGTTACTCGCCGTGGATAGGAGCCCCGACCAGTATTATCGGGGGGTTCCTGGTCTTCGAGCGAACCGTGGTTTGCAGTTTACTGCTATTTGTACTTTTACTCAGCATTTTTTTGGTTTATTATCCAGTGCCGTTGAACCGAAATGTAATTGTATATTCGATGGGCTACGCCGTTTACTTCCTGACAAAGGTAGCCGCGCTTTGGGCCGGAACGTCGGAAATCGGTGGAGTCGCTCCATCGATACGCTGTCCTGATCGCGGCATCCACGAGCTGCCTGATCTTTTGGCTATTTGCTCTCAACCAGCAAGGACAGGCTAAAACGGCGGTGATAGGCCATAAATGGCGCAGCGGCGACGAAGAGCGGCTGCTTTCTCAGCTGAAGGAGATTAACGCCAGCATGAGCCGCTTGGGGCGCAAGCGATTCTAGGACTTTGCCCGGGAAGTAACTAATCCGAACGGCAGTAAGACAAAATTCTGACCAGCAAAAGCCGCAAAATACTAAGAAACGGTTTGCTTTACGTGAATTAATCCGATAAGCTTAACAGGAAGTCATGGAAGGAGGGAGGACGGAATGACAGTCTTAATCGTAGCCTGCATCGTAGTGGCACTTCTGATCGCTGCCTTCGCCTTATTGTTTGCCAAGCTGGCTTCGCGCCTTGACAAACAAGTGTCCATCGCCGAATGGTTCGACAGTTTTTCTTTGGAAAGCTTTTCCCCAATGGAGCGGTTACTGGATCAAAGCGACTTTGAGTTCCTGTCGCGGCAACCCGGTTATCGCCCCGAAATCGGTGCGCGTTTGTTGAAGGAGCGGAAGCGGCTGTTCTTAAGCTATCTGCGCCTTTTGATTGGAGACTTCAATCAGCTGCTTCGGATTGCGAGGCTCATGATTGTACACTCCACGGAAGACCGTCCGGAATTTGCGAAGGTGCTGTGGCAGCAGCAGGTGAAGTTTTATGTGGCCGTCTGCAGCGTACGTGTGCGGGTGGCGCTTTATCCGCTCGGCTGGACTTCTCTGGACGTATCGAGGCTCATGGGAGCGTTGGAGAACATGCGCAACCAGGTGGCGCAACTCGGCTTCGAACCATTGACGATGGTACAGTCCGCGTAACGTATCCGGGGCTTCAACCGCAGATCTTTTTCAGGAGTTCCTTCGCCTCCTTTAGCTGAGGGAACTCCCTTTCCCCTTGCTTGAACTCGGGTGTGTGAACACATCTGCGGGCTCCTCGATGGTCGACCGGAAAACGCAAGTGGAGCATTTCGTGGAATAAAACATACTCCACAGCCAGACGCGCTACGCCTGAGCTATCCAGAAGCTTACTCAGGATGATGGCATTGTGGGATGGATCGTAATGACCCAACATTACACGCGAAGGCCGGCGGCTCCACCCCAGCAGTGGACGAGCCATCAAACCATGAAAATAGCGAAAGTTCAGCTCTTCAAAAATCTCTTCCAGATTATAGAAACGGCCCTTGGGACCGGAGACAAACTTGCGCCCGCGGGCTTGTTTTACCAGCTCCAGGCTGCGGCGCATCTCCTTGCGGTTGAGGTACCGGCGGTACCGCTCGGCATAGGATCGCGGCGCCGGACGGCGCAATAGCTTAGACAACAGGATGTGAGCCAGGGCCTCCAGAATCTGTGAAGGCGCACCTTCCAACACATCCGTGATGCGGACTTTGAGCCCCGCTTTGTCCCACTGTACGATGCTGTTGGCGTTGGCGAATTTGCGGAATTCAACACGAACGGCCGGCGCGGAAGTGCGGGGTTTTAGCTCCGAAAAAACGCGGGAAAAGATCTCTTCCGGCGTCTCGAAGAAAATCGCGCTCTGGAGGCCCACGTCATCATTGTCCAACAACGAAAAGGTGCCCGTCGTTTTGGGTATAGACTTTGCCGTCTCCTCCCAGGGATGCAGGCGTGTAGGCCGCGCCGAGGGCGAGCTGCTGGAAAATCTTCTGCTTCAGCATCCCACCCTGGCTGATGGCGTATAAGTTCCCGTCTTCACTGTTCGCGTAGACCGTACCGCTTCCATCCACCACCGCCGCGTTTACACACCATTCGAAGCCATGAGGATGATCGGAGACACAGGCCAGCGTGCCGTCTGCATTTCGGGCGCAGCTTTGGGTATTCGTATTTTGAAAAGTCCATTGAGTCGTGAAGTCGGGACCGAGCTGGCTGAGAAAATATTGTTCCGGAGAGGCGGGATTGTTGGCGTTGCGGTCCGGCGGACAGAAGGTGTCATCGTCGCAGTAAGAACCGGTGCCGTAGTGATTGTTCTTGAGCAGGATCGACCAGCTTCCGTCTTGACTGTAGATGGCGGGTGTGATGTCCCAACCGAAGCCAAATGCCCCTAAATAATTACCATTGGAGTCGAATCGCATGAGATGGCCCTGCGCATAGTTGTAGCGGGAATAAGTCCCAAACAAAACACTTCCATCCGGAGCTACCACCGGCGACGAGGATGCACTATCGCTCACAGCGCCGTCACCTGCTCGATTGGTGGCGGGATCGACGCCCAAAGGCGCACCTGTCGCGGCACCCGCCTGGAGAGCCGTTCGGGGGCAGCCAGCCGCCACTCGAAACCGGAACACCACAGCCGTCATGGAAACGACCTTGCAGGGACACAACCCATTTCCCGGTCAGGTCGGCCGACAACGCCAGCAGGTATGCGTAACGGCTGTTGAACTGAGCGCGAGTGACGGAGTAGATGGTTCCATCCGGAGCTACTGCGGGAGCAACATTGAGAGCCACCCGCTGCGTTCCACAGATATTCGTTCTGGGAACAGCTGTGGGACTGGGAGGCCACGGCAGTTGGGCCGCGCTAAAGGTGATGAGACAACCGGTATTAGCCGCCGGCGCGATCGCAGCGGTCAAGGCTTTGTAGCTAACCTTCGAGAACGAGCCGTCCGGCGCGACTTTTACCAGCCACGAATCGATCGCATCGTTGGCATAGAAACCATTGGTAGGGTCAACCACGACCTGGATAGCGTTGTAGAACAAATTGCCGCTGGCATCGACGGTTATGGGCCCGGTCTCATAGGTATTCGTATCCCCACCAAAAGGGGCCACGCGCTGGATGACGCCGCCGGTATCGCGGTTGAGTTGGATGAGACTGCCTCCGGCGCCCGGAACGTAGATGGCGCCGTTGGCCAGCGCCGCGTGGAACACCGGTTCCCAGAAATCGTTGCTGTTCCCGGGCGCCTGCCAGTCGCTGTTGTAGGACCAGACCTCGAACCAGCTGGCCGTTTTGCCAGGTGAAGCGATTCTCGCCCCAGACCTCGGTCGAGTAGGTATTCACATCGAAGACGCCGCTCTTGAACTCCATGAACACATCATTACCGTCCACCAAGGGAACCTGGTAATGGACCAGGAGGTCGCCGGTCGGGGCAGTCTCGTCGGGTATTAGAGGGTCATAGACGAGATTTGCCAGGATTTCATTCAGGTCCTGTCCCGTGTTGACGATGCTGCTGGTATGCGCCGCGTTTTGCCCCCACTGCGCCCAAGAAGAAGTGCCGACTGCGATGTTCGTCTTTCCGGCGTCTACGGCTCCGCCAATCTGAATCTGAAGCAGCACGGAATCTCCGGGCGAGGTGTTAGCCGGGACAATGACGTTGAGCTGATAGACTCCGACGAATTGGGGCGACAGGCCCGAGAACGTGACTTGCGCCAACGATCCGCCGATCAATACGGTTGGCTTCGCTACGGTATGCCTGAGCATATCCAGCGAATTGTTCCCGGTTATGGCCGATGGAATCACAGGACCGAGACCAGTGGCCAAAATCTGGAGCGTCTCGCCGGGGACGGCGGGGTGGCTGGCTACTTGCATGATTGAGCCTGGGGGAGCGGCCAGACTGCCGTCCGTGTGGATGGCGACGGCATAACCCTGGACTGCGAAGCCGCCGGGTGCAAAGGGGCTGACGTTGACGGCCTGAGGCGTCGATAAAATTCCATTATTGTTGACCACAACGGTAACCGAACTGTTGCTGTTGATCTCGAAAGGGAAGCTGCGCGTTGATCTGGCCGGGCGCGACATAAAGCAGAGGCGCGATTAAGCCATTGAAGCTGATAACGATCTCCGGCCAGCGAAGTCGGTAGCGGGATGCTGGTTGCCTGAGCGATCTGAGGCGCGAGATCGGAGCCGAAGATGGAGACGAGCGAGCCGGGCGCGACGGGCGCGGCAAAACTGGCGGAATTGACGACTCCTCCGGCATTGACCAGCGGTGTTTGCGCCGGCAAGAGGCTTTGGGATGCCAGGAGAGCACTGATAGCATACAGCGATCGCATCCCTTATGAGGATAGCGCGGCGAGGAACGGCCCTTACGTCGTGGAGCGCTGTTTTCGTTGCGCCCTGCGACGGACCACACTGGCGACGCCAACCAGGAGTAAACCCTGAATAGCGAGAAGCACCACTAGAGAAGGCTCCGGCGTCGCGGTGAAACTGTTGTCGAACATCGGCAAGTTGGCGTATAAAGCCTTTCCGTCCGAACCCTGTGCGCCGTCGACCCAACCATTCAACGTAATCGTGAAGTCGCCTCCGATCGGGATACCCTCGAACTGGTTGAATTCATTATCGTGCGATGTCGAAAAGTTCTCGTCTCCGTCGGCCGGGTTAACTCCAAAAAAGTGATATTGGAGGTCGCCAGTCGACTGGGTATAGTTGACGGCACATGAAAGGAAGTAACCCTGCGGCGTGGGGCAGCTAAAGCCGCTGGTGATTTCCGCGGGTGTGAGACCCATATTGATCGTCGTGTCGAACGTGAGGCTGGTTACGATGCCATTAAGATCGTTAACGAAAGAGAACTGCAGCGGATTAGTGCCGTCAGGCTGGACGTTGTTGATCTGGGTGCTGAGGCTGAGCGGATCGCCGCCCGTGTCGATCAAGATTTGCGGGTCGGTCGGAACCGGATCTGCAAAGACGGAAAAACACGCCGATAGCGAAAGGGCGAGGTATAGATAGATTAGGCGCATGGTGTACTCTACGTGACGATAGCACGAGAATTTGTATTTTAGGACACTGCTAAAACGCAGTTAGTACTGGTACTGTTACGTTAACGTCTGGTATAGTCTCCGCGGGCAAAATACTTCTCCAGCCAACAATAGAGAGCAATGAAGAGATAACGGCTGCCCATCTCCCTGATTTTAAGCTTCGAAATTCCGGAGCGCCTGTTTCTCCAGGTGATAGGGATCACGGTCCAGGAATATCCACGCACAATAGTCTTCAATGGAATCTCGATAGTGAGATTGAAGTGCGGGGAAAGGAACGGACGGCAGCCGTCGATGACCCTGGCGCGGTAGGCCTTGAAAGCATTGGTAAAGTCATTGAGCGGGACATGGAACATCACACGCAGGAACAGGTTGGCGAGCCGATTGATGAAAAGCTTATGGGCCGGATAGTCAATCACTCCGCCGCCTCGAATGAAGCGCGAGCCAAAGACGGCGTCCCACCCTTCGTTCAGCATTTGCCAGTAGCGGACAACATCACGGCAATCGTCGGATTCATCGGCCATCATGATCACCACCGCATCGCCGTGGGCGTGATCGAGTCCGAAGATTATGGCTCTGCCAAAACCGTGTTCATCCGTATTCCGCAGGGGCCGAAGAGTGGGCACGCGGCAGGTTGCTTCTTCGAGGATTTTCCAGGTGGAGTCGCTGCTGCCGTCATCCACGACTACGATTTCGTGATCGATGCCGTGCAGCCGCAGTTCGACATAGAGATGCTCCACGGTGGCGCCGATCCGGCCCTCTTCGTCGCGAGCGGGGATGACGACTGAAAGAAGATGGAGCGCATCCTGGGCCGGGGGAACGGCGGGCGCCTTCACAGGCCGCTTTTCTCCAGCCAATCCGGGTTGCGCTCGGCATGCTCGGCGATTTCAGCGAGAAGCGTCTCCAGCGGCACTTCCACGCTCCACCCGAAAGCTCGTTGCGCGTCGCAGTTATCCATGACCAGCCAGGGTATATCGTAGCGGCGCGGCTGTGAATCGGCTTGGGGCGCATTCGGACCGAAGCGCGCATCGCACCAGGCATTGAGCGACGCCAGTGATATCGCATTTTCCGGACCACCGCCGGCGGTATAGATGCGCTGGCCGCCGGTACGATTGGCGTGCATCTGAGCGTCCAGCAAAGCGCCCAAATCGCGCGGGTGAAAGACATCCCTCACCTGTTTGCCCGCGCCATCAAAGCCGATGTAACGAAGCGGCCGGCGGCGCAGGTGGGCATTGATCCAGTAGGCGAAGATTCCCTGGTCCGGCGTACCGAACTGGCCGGCTCCCGCCAGGACGCCACAGCGGTTGATCCATACGGGAAAGCCAAATGCATCGCCGTATTCCAGCGCCACGGCCTCGGAGGCCAGCTTGGTACTGCCATAAAGGGAGATAGGCGCGTGCGTTGAGAAATCGACTCCGATTCCATTTCTTGAGACACCGGTAGGAAGCGCGGCCTGATCATCCAACCGGAAAGCATTTCCGTCCGCGCGAAGCGGGAGTGACACCAAAGCTGGGATCGAATAAACCCGGCTGGTGCTCAGAAGCAGGAGTCCGGCTTGGTGCGCCTTCGCGTATTCGAGGACATTTAGGACGCTGGCGAGGTTGTGCTCGAACAATTGACGGCTGCTAAAAGAGCCAGTGACGCCGGCGAGCACGCTTGGATTGGCCGCGGCATCGATCACCCAGTCGACGGCCGGCAGGGATTCGAAGTCGCTGGCCGAGCGAATATCGCCATGATGAAATTTGACCCCGAGCTTTTGCAGCCTCAGTCGATTGGTCTCCGAACCAGGCCGCATCAGATTATCGATACCGTAAATCGATAGCCCCTCGCGGCGATCGAGCAAAGACTCGGCTAAAGAGCTTCCTACGAAGCCGCAAGCGCCTGTAATTAACAGCCTCACGAGACAGCCTGCTTGGCCAGGCGCTCCATCCAACTGGCCGCGATCTCATCAAAGATGTGGTCCAAAGTCTTAGCGATGTCCCAAGCCGGATAATGGGTCTTCATCTTTCGCAGATCGCTGTAGTAGCAGATGTGATCGCCGATCCGGTTCTCATCCAAGTAGCGCCAATTCATGGGGCGGCCGGTGATCCGCTCAGCTTTTCGAAACGCTTCCAGAATAGAGCAGGCGTTGGCTTTGCCGCCGCCCAAGTTGTAGACCTCCGCCGGGCGTGGGGACTTCCAGAACTCGAACATGAAGCGCGCGACGTCTTCGGAATGGATATTATCGCGCACCTGCTTTCCCTTGTAGCCATACACCTTGTATTCACGCCCCTCCACGTTGCACTTGATGAGATAACTCAGGAATCCGTGCAATTCGACGCCGGAATGATTGGGCCCGGTAAGGCAGCCCCCGCGCAGGCAGCAGGTGGGCATATTAAAGTAGCGGCCATATTCCTGCACCATGACGTCGGAAGCAACTTTGGAGGCGCCGAAAAGGGAATGTTTGCTCTGGTCGATAGAAAAGCTCTCCGGGATTCCATTTTCAAACACAGAGTCTTGATATTCGAATCGTGTTTCGAGTTCTCTTAACGCGATCTGATTGGGCCGGTCCCCGTAGACTTTATTGGTGGACATATGAATGAACGGGGATTCCGGACAGGACCTCCGGGCAGCTTCCAGCAAGTGCAATGTTCCCAGTGCATTCACCTCAAAATCGAGGAAGGGAATGGACGCTGCGCGGTCGTGGGACGGCTGCGCGGCGGTGTGGATAATCAGATCGGGACGAAGATCGTCAATAAGCGCCAACAGCTTGTCCCGTTCCCGAATATCCAGCGCGTGATGTTGATATTCCGGGATTTCGCGGCGCAATTGATCCAATACCCAACTGGTATCGCCTTCGGGTCCGAAGAATATCGCGCGATGATTACTGTCTATTCCGTGGATCCGGAAATTCTGACGCGCGAAGAAGCGCGACACTTCGGAACCGATCAGTCCACAAGATCCGGTTACTAATACGGTATTTTTTCGGCATTGTTTCATGAAGTGGATATAGTTGACGGCGCCTGTGAATAAGGCGCCAGCGCAGCCGCCGGGACGCGGGTCTGGGGCTTGGCGGCAATGATGATGAGCGAGGTTGGCTGCCAGGGTAGGAAGCGGTCAATGCGCCTCCATAACCACACCAGCCGGTCGAACATCCGAAGTTGAATTCGGCTGATTCGCGAGCGCTTCATCAGCTTGCCCATAATATACCAGCCGGGCCGCGAGACGCGGTTAAATTCGATGACGCGCTCAATTTCAAAGCCAGCCTGCACGAACAAGCTGCGAAGTTGGGGCTCCGAATACCTGCGATAGTGGCCAAGAATCACATCGAATTGCCCAGAGATCTCCTGGCCGCAGGGCACTAGCAGAATAGCGCGGCCACCGGGGGAGAGGGCCCCGTAGATGTTCCGAAGCCCGGCCAGGTCGTCTTCGACATGTTCGAGGACATTCAAGCAAATTACGGTGTCCACGGCATTGGCAAGCGTTCCAAAGTCGGCGGATTGGGAAACATCACAAGCTCGCGTTTCCACGTTGGGATGGTGGCGCAAATGAATTTGAAGGCGGGAAAGGTGTTCGGGGTCTATATCGGTGGCGATATAACGCTGCCGGCCGCGTACCAAAACCCGCGTAAGATTGCCCATGCCGGCTCCGATTTCGAGAACGTTGTTCCGCACGTGAGGACGGATGGTATCGGCCATCCATTTATTAAATCGGGGTGCGACCGAAAACGCGTCCAAAATCTCCGCGCCCGGGTCCTTATAAAGGTCGCTGGTGAACCAGAAGCGCAGCATTACGCCCAGGGCCTGAAACGCGTCCCGAAGGCCGATCTTCTTGCCTTCGTCGTAGGTGCGACCGTTGTAGCTGATAGGTACTTCAAAGATTCGGGCGTGGCGCTTGGCGACTTTAATGGTGATCTCCGGCTCGAATCCGAAGCGTTCGCTGCGGATGGGAATGCTCTTTAACAACGGGGCCCGGAAGGCCTTGTAGCAAGTCTCCATATCAGTCAAATTCAGGTTGGAAATAATATTGCAGAGAGTGGTCAGCGCATGGTTTGCCACGCTGTGCCAGTAGTAGAGCACGCGCCGGCGTCCGGCGCTCAAAAAACGAGAGCCATAAACCACGTCGGCCGAGCCGTCCAACAAAGGCGCCAGGAGCGATTGATATTCCTGAGGATCGTATTCCAGGTCAGCATCCTGGATGAGACAATAATCGCCGGAGGCGTGCTCGATGGCTGTGCGGATGGCGGCCCCTTTGCCGCGATTGCGCGGGTGCCGGATAAGCCGGATCAGCCCCGGGCGTCGGATGGCGAATTCTTCGACGAGCTCCGCCGAGCCGTCCGTGGAGGCGTCGTCGACCACAATGATCTCTCGTTCCAGGGCAGCTGGAAGGGGAGCCCTGATAATCCGCTCAAGAACAATCCGGATAAATTCGGCCTCATTGTACAACGGTACGAAAATAGAGAGCAGTGTTGCTCCGCCGTTGTCGACTGGGCCTGCGAACATCTGTTTCAGATTACACTATCGATCCCGGTAAGAACGCTCGAATCGGTCGGCTTACTGGCAGCCGTTGAGTCCTTTAGTCAGGCAGATGGAAGATGAGGGCGGCGGCGGAATCGGCATGCCGCGTTCGGTCATCAGTTTAACCAAAAGCTTCTCGGCTTCCGGGTGTGGAATGGCAGACTGAACGCCCACGCGGACCAGACCACGAGCCCAATCGAGAGGAACCCAGGTTTTTCCCAGCAGCGCGCCGTTTACGCTGTCGCGGCTACCGCCATCGTGCGCGTCGAGATTGGCGCCACGGTCCACCAGAAGCTGAATCACCTCCGGCCGACCCTTATGTGCCGCGCCGTGCAGCGAGGTGCGCCCTTCATCATCTTTGACGTTGGGATCAATGCCGAGATCGAGGCACATCTTCACCGCGTCCAGAGCTTCTTTCTCCGACCATTCGAAAGTCACACCTTCCACCCAGCCGATTCCGGATGCAACGGCGAGCGGCGTCACGTTGTGGGCCGTAAAGATCTTCGGATCCGCGCCGTGGGCTAGCAGCAGTTTCATCAGTGGAACATCCCCTGATTGAGCGGCGCGCAGGAAGGGCGTGGCTCCATCTTCAAACAGCCACTGCATGGTGAAGTTGGTGCGCGTCTCGGTGCTGTCACCGACGCACCTCTTTTCAGTCGAGTCGGTTCCGCAGATGCGGGCGTTGACGTTGGCTCCCTTGTCGATGAGCAGCTTGATGTAATCCAGGTGATCCATGTCGGGCGCGCGAACCGGATAGTCGCCGCTTTCGATATTGCGGTTGTCGGTGGCCAGATAGAGGGGCGTCCAGCCGCCGTTGTTGGCAAGATTCGGGTTGGCGCTATGATCCAACAGAAAAGCTGCCAGTTTGTAGTGCCGATTCTGGGTGGCGGTCAACAGAGCGGTCCAACCATAATGAGTCCGCTGGTTGACGTCGGCACCGGAATCGAGGAGAAGCTTTGCGCATTCGAGGCAGTCTTCACGAGCCGCGTAAACCAACGGAGTCAGGCCGCCGCCATCCTTTTTCCTCGGAGGACCAAAG
Organism: Bryobacterales bacterium; assembly: GCA_963769205.1. Classification (GTDB taxonomy): domain Bacteria; phylum Acidobacteriota; class Terriglobia; order Bryobacterales; family Bryobacteraceae; genus Palsa-89. Next base: position 120,576 of record CAVYKR010000017.1, read on the forward strand.
AATGCAACGACATCTTCACCGCCTGGGGCTTCACCGTCCGCGGTTTTCTTGGGAGGCCCTGCACTGGCGATCGAGGAAGCCGGCGTCTCCCCGCGGGCTCGGGCCTGGCCGACAGCGCCGAAGCTGGAATTCAATCTCTGGGTCACCGTATTGGCCAAGTTGTTCCTCGAATTTCTGGTATCCGGCGCGGTCTCGGCGCTCACCTTGGCACCGCGGGCGATCAACAATCGAACAGCCGCAGGATGGGACTGCTCACTCGCCCACATCAAAGCCGTAGTCCCGCGGATTTTGTCGGCCGCGTTGATGTCGGCCTGGTGATCGAGTAGCACTTTGATCGCGTCCAGATTGCCGGCGCGCGACGAGAGCATGAGCGGCGTTTCTCCCTCGGGTCCGCGCTCATTGGGGTCGGCTCCGGCATTCAGCAATTTCTGGATCATCACGGGGTTGCCATGTATGGAAGCCAGATAGAGAGGAGTGGCGCCTTCGCGGTTGGCGAGCTTCACGTTCGCGCCGGCGCTGATCAGCACGTCGGCCATTTCCAAGTCGTCGCGATAAGCAGCCCATTGGATGGCTGTGGCTCCGTCGGCCTGGGGAGCATTCACGTCCGCCTTCTGCTGGAGCAACGATCGCAGCGCCGCCCTGTCACCCTTCATGGCTGCGTCGGCTACAGGGCTGTTAGCGCCGTTGGCACACAGGCAAAATACCAGCCCCGCCATGCAAGCTGCGATGTTATTTGTTACGGTTGAACCGCGCATCTTGCCTCCCTGTTGGCATGCTAGACGAGATTAGGCAGCGGACCGGTGCTGTCGCCGATGCTGTCCTGATGAACGCCGTAAAGATCCAAAACGCTCAGCAAAAGGTTGCCCGAGGTGACGGTCTTGCTGGGATACTTCAGGTGCCGATCGCCCTTAAGCTTCCCGGACGCCCCGCCGATCAGCAGATGCGGTACGTCGTAATGAAGGTGCTGATTGGAGTCGCCCATGTTGCTGCCATAGAGGATCAGGGAATGGTCGAGCAAAGTACCGTCGCCATCCGGAGTTTTCTTCAGTTTATCCACGAAGTAGGCCAGACACTTGACGTGATACTGGTTGATTTTCGCGTATTTCGCGATCGTATCCGGGTTTTCCGCATGGTGCGACATCCCATGGAATCCGCCATTTACACCGCTTTCCGGGTATGAGCGGGCAGTGAGGTCGCGGGCATACAAAACCGTGGATACGCGTGTAATATCGGCCTGAAATGCGAGCGTTTGCAGGTCAAAATGCAGCTTTACGTGCTCATCGAACGACTCGGGGACTCCAGCGGGGACCACCACACCCTCGGTAGATACGTTGCCGAGGGCCTTCTTGGCGATCTGCAAACGCCGCTCAAGCTCTCGGATATCGGTCTCGTACTCATCCAGACGAGAGCGATCGCCGGGGGCAAGGTCACGCTTAAAGCTGGCAAGTTTGGCGGTAACCGAATCGAGAATGCTGCGATTTTGCTCGCGGCGCGCGGCTCGTTCGGCGGCGGTGCCGCCAGCGCCGAACAAACGCTCGAAGGCCACTTGCGGGTCCAGTTCCATGGGCAGCGGCTGGGTCGGGCTGGTCCAGGAAATGGTATTCGAATAGGTGCAGCTATAGCCTTCGCCACAATTACTTGAATTTGCCCCCGGATCTTCGAGAGCGAGCTGCAGGGACGGCAGCAGTGTCTCCTGGCCGATCTTTTGCGCGATTATCTGATCGATGGTGGTGCCGTCGTAGATATCCGCGCCAGTGGTCTTCTTCGGTTTATTGGCGCAAAGGAACGCCGCGGCGACCCAATGGTCGGCGCCGGTCTGTCCGGGAGGAGGCTCGGCCGACTTCGACCACAGGCCGCTAGTTATGATGGTATGTTCCCGGAACGGTTCGAGCGGCTCGAGAATCATCGGGTACTTGAAAGTCTTACTGCCTGGCTCGGCCTTCGGCTCGCCGGGACCGCCTGCTTCGGGAATCCACCATCCAGGGGCAGCGCCATGCGGAACAAAGATCCCGGTGAAACGGGTCTTGGGGTTGGCCGCAGTCTTCGCGAGGCGAGTTTGTGCAGGAATCATCGAATCCAGCAGCGGCAGGGCTAGAGCTACTCCAGCACCGCGTAGAACAGTTCGCCGGGATATGTGCTTCCTGGTGTTAAACATTCTGCTTCCGCACTCCTTATTCTAAACTTCCACCCGCCGGCCGGGGACCGCCTCCATCGGGGGCGGCGCTCTGTAGTTTCTGATTCATCTGGAAAGCGTCGCTTTTGACAACGCCGAGGACCAGTGACGAGAATCGGTAGTTGTTGGGCTGCGCCCCATGCACTATGGAGCGAATCAGAGGCATGTCGTAGTATTCGGTGCCGCGCCCCAGAGCGTAGATGAACAACTTCTCTGTGATTACGCGCACGAACTGGGGCGAATAGCGCAGCAGCGCTTCCCGCATACTCTTCACGCCATCCAGCTTTGACCCGTCCACCAGAACACCACTGGCATCAATCGGACTTCCCTCGTCCATGGTGCGCCAAGTGCCTACCGCGTCAAAGTTCTCCATTGAGAAGCCGATCGGGTCCATAATCTTGTGACAACTAGCGCACGGCTCCACTTTGCGGTGCATTTCCATGAGTTGCCGCATGGTGGGTTTGACGCCGCCATGCACCGCGCTGCCTTGCTCACCCAAGGCCGGAATAACCGGCGGTGGATCGGGAGGACTCACGCCCAAGAAAACCTGGAGGATGGTCTTACCGCGGCCGACCGGTGACGTTCGTTGCGGCTGAGAAGAGATGGTCTGTAAGCTGGCTTGGCCGAGAAGCCCGCGGCGCATATCGAATTCGGGGGCTAGTTCCACGCGCCGAAAGTTACTTCCGTAGATATTAGGGATGCCGTAGTGCTTGGCCAGCCGCTCGTTCAGGAAAGTATAGTTTGCGTTCAACAGATCGATGAGACTGCGGTCTTCGTGAACGACGCTTCCGAAGAATAATTCGGTTTCCTTGCGCATCGCCAGACGCAGGTTGTCGTCGAAATCCGGATAGAGCGCCGGGGCGGGCGCCGAGTTCTGAAGCGCGCGGAGATTCAACCATTGCCCGGTAAAGTTGGTGACGAGCGCGTCCGAGCGGGAATCGGCGAGCATGCGCTGCACCTGATGCTCAAGAACGCCAGGATCATGCAGCTTGTTCTGGCCGGCCAGATCGATTAGCTCATCGTCCGGAATACTGCTCCACAAGAAGAACGACAGCCGCGACGCCAGTTCCAGATCGCTGATGCGCCACATCTTGCCCGGCGCCAGGTTCACCGGCTCGGCTTCCTTGCGAAAAACGAATTCGGGATCCGAGAGGATGCGCTGCAGGGCGCGTTCGATGCCGGTATCGAAATTCCCATCGTTGCGGCCCTGCTGATAAAAACCCATCAGCATTTCAGTGTCGGCAGCCGCCACGGGACGGCGAAAGGCATGCCGGGCCAGGGAGTCGACGATTTGCTTCGCGCAGGCGGCTTCATCGGTCGCGGCCGCCGGGTGACACGCGAAAATCTTACGCCGGCTGGGCGAGTCGCTTGCTCCGGCAGCGTGAAAAGGGCCCAGGATCTCCAGCTTTCCCACGTGCGGGAAAAACTTGAAGCCGGGCAGCCCGCCGGTCTCAATGGTGCTGCGCAGGAAGTGCTCGTTCAAGTCGTTACCTGGGGCCAATTGCGTAGCGAGAAAGGTGATCCCCACGGTGTGCAAACCCGCCTTCACCTGAAAGTGGACGTCCGCGGTGCCGGCATGCACGGCCTTTCCCCGCGCTAGGTCCTTGTCCCAATCGTAGATATGAACTCGTTCGCCATCCACCAGCAGTTCGAGCTTTTCCCCGGTGATTTCCCCGAAGGACATGTTGTTGTCCATGAGTCCCTTGTTGATGGGGAAGACCTTGAAGACATAGTCCCCATCAGCGGGAAACTCATGCTGAGCCACCAGGCCGCCGCGAGTTCCAAAGGGCAGGCCTTCGATGTGATAATCCTGCGTTGTATCCGACGGCACGCGATAAGTGGCCAGCGAAGCTTCGGAAACATCGCCTGTCGCCAGGCGGCTGATCTTCGCCGCGGCTGTCGTATAACCTTCGAGCAGGGCAGGGGAGAGTGACAACGCGCCGGCAATGTTGTCGAAGCCTCGGGTTGAGTCGTCAGACGGAAGGTATTTCGCGGGATCAATTTCAAAGGCAATCAGGTCGCGAATCGCATTCGCGTATTCGGTTCGGTTGAGGCGATGGAGCCCGGGCGGGGGTAGATTCTTCACTGCCGTGCGATCCAGTTCACTCTCGAGCCACGCGATCATCGATTCATAGGTGGCGGGATTCGGTCTGGGCATACCGGAAGGAGGCATCATTCCGGCGCGAAGCTTCCGCACAATGATTTCCCATTCCGCGGGGGCTTTTTCGACGTGCGCGACGTCGAGGTCGTCAAGTGTCAGCTTACGGGCCGCTTCGGCGCCTCCGGCTTTCGCCTTTTCGTTGTGACAGACCACGCAGTACTGATTGAGCAGGGCGTGTTCCGCACTGGCGGAAGTGACAGACGAGCCAGCCGGCTGCGGCTGAGCGGAAACGACCGCCGTCAGCCAGAGAATCCCGAAAGTAACGACCGCTGTTTGGTTGGTCATGCGTCTCTGCGCGACCTCTAAACTGCCATATCATATTATAAACCGCAGGCACCAACAATGGAAGCCAACGCGCTTATTCTCAATGGATTAATGGAGGGGGCGGCCGAAGTGTTTTACCGGGCAGGGCGCCGGTGTACTTGCCTCCGTCGACAGCGATCTTCCCGTTGACGATGACGTATTTTACGCCGGTGGCCAGAACATCCGGATGTTCGTAAGTGGATTGGTCAGCGACTGTAGCCGGATCGAAGGCAATCACGTCGGCGTAATAGCCGGTTCGCAGCAAACCACGATCGGCAAGATGCAAAGTTTGGGCAGTCAGTTGACTGGACGCATGGATGGCAAAAGGAAGGGCAATGACCCGCTTTTCGCGCACATACAGGCGCAATTTTCTCGGGAATGTCCCGTACTTGCGTGGATGGCCTTCCGATCCATCCGATCCGGTCATCACGAAATCCTGGCGCATGAAATTGTCGATATCGGAGTCCTGCATATTGAACGATGCGACACCGGCGCCGCCGCTCTTGATGATCTCCAGAGCTGTTTCGACCGGCGTTTCCTTTTTTTCGCTCGCGATTGCGCCCAGCCTTTTGCCGACCAAAGACCGGTCGCGTCCAGAGATGATCAGCAGCGAGTCAGGACCACCCCGGCGCTGGAGATTTTGCTCCATCTCCTGCATTAGGCGCGGCCGAACGGACGGGTCGCCGATTCGCTTGAGCAGTTCACCGCTGCCTCCAACTTCAGCCCAGCGAGGTACCAACGATGCGGTCACGCTGGAACCCGAGGCTGAATAGGGATACTGGTCGGCCGTCACCCGCAGCCCTTCGGCGCGCGCCTGGCGGATGAGGTCAATCACTTGGGTACTTTGCCCCCAGACCTCCGGTCCCAGAGCCTTGATGTGCGAGATATGCACCTCGATCCTGGCTTCGCGCGCAATGCGAATGGCTTCGCGAACCGCTCCGAGCAGGCCGATGGTATACGAGTCTTCGTCCCGCAGGTGGCTGTCATAGATGCCGCTGCGCTCGGCTGCGGACTTCGCGAGTTCGATTACCTCTTCAGTAGTCGCGTAGCTGCCGGGAGCATAGTAAAGGCCGGTGGACATGCCCAGCGCGCCCTCGTCGACGCCCCGCCTGACCAGGGATTTCATTTGATTCAATTGCGCGGGGGTGGGCGCGGCGTCGCTCATGCCCATCACTTCACGCCGCACGGTCCCTTGTCCGATGTACAGCGCCGCATTAGTGCCGATGCCTTGCTGAGTCCACTTGCTCAACATGGCTCCGACCGCGATGGGACCGCCGCCATCGTTTCCGGTTACGACGGTAGTGACGCCCTGCATCAAATATGCCTGGTTAGATTTGCGCGCGGGGTCAGAAAGGTCCTCCATCAGGTGAGCATGGGGATCAATAAATCCCGGAGCGACTACCAAACCGCTGGCGTTGATGGCGCGCGCCGCGTGCCTACTTTGCTTGACTGAGTCACCTATAAAAACGATCCGATCGCCGCGGAGGCCGACGTCTGCTGAGATGGCCGGAGAACCCGATCCATCAATGACCTTGCCGCCCCGGATCAAGATATCCAATTGTTGGGAGAAGGCCGGGAAGCAGGTCCAGATCGCCAGGGCGAAGAGGAGGTGATGGCGGCGCATCACCGTGCCAGGGCGACGGCTAACAGCAGAGCCCGCTGAGTGCCGAGGTAGGAATCCTTGGTGTCAAACGCTTCGTTCAGTGAATGCGCCCCGGTACCCGTTCCACCGCCTCCGATGGTGACGGCGGGAATGTCCATATTCATCGGGACGTTGGAGTCGGTAGAACCCTCGCGAAGCTTTCCATCGAACCCGAAGATCTTCGTGACCGCGACGGTGGTCTGAATAATTGCCGAATCCTCGGGCGTGCTTCCGGCCGGACGCAACCCGACTAATTCAGCCGAACCTGTCACCGGCCCCCTATTATTCCAGCGGCGGTTCTCCTCTTCGACGGCATCCTTCACCGCGGCCTTGAATTTGGTATTGACGGCTTCGAGCGAAGTCTTATCAGATGACCGCATGTCGACCTCCATCCAGCCTTCGAATGGAATTGCATTAACGGATGTTCCGCCACCGACGCGGCCGACGTTGAAGGTAGTTTTGGGATTGGCCGGAACCTCGAAGGCGTCGATCTTGGCGATAGCCCGGCCCATAGCCTGAATTGGATTCGCCATTCCGAAAGCGCCGAAGCTGTGACCGCCGGGCCCCTTGAAGGTGACGCGGTAGCGATAGCTGCCCACGCCAATATTCGTCACGCTGAGGCCGGTGCCGTCGACCGAGATGAATTTATCAATCTGCCCTTTCATGCTGTCGTTGAACAGATTCTTGGTGCCCCTGAGATCGCCCAGTCCTTCCTCTCCTGTATCAGCTACGAAAGTGATTGTGCCGGGAGTTTTCACCTTGCCTTCCTTCAGCGCCTGAATGACGCCCAGCATGACCACCAGCCCCCGGCAATCATCGCCGATACCCGGCCCCTTCAACAGGGTGCCATCGCGCTTGACCTTTACGTCGGTGCCTTCCGGGAACACCGTATCGAGATGGGCGGAGAAAAGCAGGTTCGGATGCGGCGAGGCACCGGGCCGCGTGCCAATGACATTGCCGGCCTTATCGATATGGACGTTCTCGAGCTCAAGCTGCTTGAATAGCTTCGCCAGTTCCTGGGCACGCACTTCTTCCTTGAAGGGCGGCGCGGGAATCTCGCAGATGCGTATCTGTTCGTCAATGAAGCGCGATTCGTTGGTTTTCGCGGCGTCGAGCGAGATCTTTACTTCTGGTGTCTTCATCAACTGAGCGGCATCTTGACCCATCACGAGACAGGCCGAGATGGGGAACAGCAAAAGGACGCGAGGATCTACATAAAAGGGCATATGCGAGGCTGATCTGCTTGATTATTTCTGGGACTTCTTTTCGTCGGCGCGAGCCCCCGCCAGGATGTCCGCCATAGCGTAGTTCCCTTCGTGGCAAGCGTATTCATAAACCGGACCCGAGGCAGCGTTGAATGGAAGTTCCGCGGTCCAGGGCTTAGTGAAGCTGGCGGGATCATCGATTGTAAATTTATAGTCGATAGTGTTCGCGTTCAAGCGGGTGAAGCGCTCGATCACGTGCAGGTTCTCGCTGGAACCCCGGAAGCGAGTCTTGTCGGTGAAATTAGTCGTGTCTACCACCAGCGTGTCGCCTTCCCAGTGGCCAACCGAATCGCCCATCCATTTGCGGATGTTGGGCGGAAGATGCGGCCGGCCATCCAACGGGATGACCCGGGTTTCGTGGATCATCTCAGAGAGGATCATGACGTACCCGGGAGTTTGATAGATCTGATACAGGTTGTTGTAAGGACCGGGGAGCATGGGCGGGCCCGATGTCGCCCAGTAAATGCAGCGCTCGGCTAAAGATCGGTCTTTCGGCTCGTCGGCGGGATGCAGTCGCGCATACGCTCGAGTGGCGTCCATTCTCTTCTGCGCCTCCGGCGTCAAAGCCGGTATCTTTCCGTCGGGTGGGTCAACGATAAAGGAAGTTCGAATGGAGGGGCCGATCCGCGCGAGTTTGTTTCCTCGATCGAACCATAGTTCGTTATAGGCGCGTCCGACGTCGGCGTCGGCGCCCCCATCGCGGCGATCGCGATTGTTCACCTGCAGGTTTTGCTGCTCATAGGCCGACGCTTCGGCCTCTGTGACCGACTGTTTTCCCTCGAATTCACGCAGGCGCTCCAAGGGCGTCAGCGATGAGTTGGTCCAAACACCTTCCAAAACGGGGTGGCCGTCGGGCGTTCGGGGAAGCGCCTTCGATCCGGAAGTGTTGGCAGCCGCGCGCGGTCCCTGACCAGCGACAGGCAGCGGTGCGAACAACAGGACCGCTGAGACACAGCTCGCGGAGAATGCGGCCATAGTTCGGTGGCTCATATCGAAACCTCCTAATAAGGATATCGCTCAGGACGGTACGGTGGATCCACTGGGGCTTGGTCTCGCGCGCAATCCTTATTTCTTGATTGCCGGGTTAACGTAACCCGCGGGCAAGACGCGATTCGGGTCGGGTCGGACGCTCAGGTAATCCACGTGGTCACTGATCTTGGTCCAGCCGTGAAACACGTCCGGAGGAATAATGATGATATCACCCGGCTTGACCACACGGCTGTAGGCGTTTCTTACTGTGCCGGTGGCACTGGGCCCGTTGAGAACCTTGTACGCTTCGCTGGTGGGCGGAATCTCTTTTCCATCGGTCATGGTTCCACCAGTAACCAGGGTTCCGGTCCCGGAGACGATGATGTAGGTCTCGGTCTGATGATGGTGAGCGATGCCGGGAATGGCTCCGTCGTCGCGGTCTTTGGTTGGCCCGCGATGGATGATGCCGACTCCCAAATTGTAGGCGCCCAGGTCAACTACTTTGAGCTGCTGATCGACCGCAGGCGGCGCGTGCTTCAAGACTTCCTTCACTTCGGCGTCAGTGATGTCGATGGCCTCTTTGGGCGGCGCGCCCGATTGCGGGAATGAAACTCCCCGCGCCAACGCCAACAGGGCTGCGAGCTTCAGGATCGTTTTTTGCTGCATTTCTCTCCTTTTCAGCACAACCGGCACTCGAAGTATTATAGCCCCGCGCGATGATTTGATATCCTCAGCCGGTGATATAATCTCCGGAGGTTACTGATATGTCTCTTGTCACTGGAATCCATCACATCACCGTCTGCGCCAGCGGCGCCCAGGAAGACGTCGATTTTCAGACCACAGTAGCGGGTCAGCGGCTCATCAAGCAGACGGTTCTTTTTGACGGGCGCTACGCCCATTACCATCTGTATTACTCCAACGCCAACGCTGAACCGGGTTCGATCTACACCACCTTCCCTTATAAACGCGTGGCGGGACGTCCCGGTTCGGGCCAGATCCAGTCCACCGCTTACACTATCCCCAAAGGGACGTCGAAGTTTTGGCTGGATCATTTCAATCGGCACAAGGTGAAGCATGGCGGCGCAAAGGAGCGGTTCGGTCAAACTTTTGTCCGCTTCGAACATCCATCCGGGTTGCAGTTGGAGGTGATAGAAGACGCTGCCGATAAACGCAAGGGCTGGACGACACCGGAAATTTCGTCAGATGTGAGCATGCGCGGGTTCCATGGACCGGTATTGTCGGTTCGCGAAATTCCGGAACAAGAACGTTTCTATGTGGAAGCGCTCGGATTTCGAAAGACCGGCGAGGATGGAGCTTACCATCGCTTCGAAGTGGGAGCCGGCGGCGCGGCGAAGACGCTCGTTCTGGTTCACGAACCGGACAAACCGGCCGGGAGCTGGGGATTCGGCGCCGGAACGGCGCACCATGTTGCGCTGGAAGTCGCCAATGACGAGGCACTAGCCGAACAAAAGAATCTATATGAAGAGCTAGGCTACACCGATTGTTCGGAGATTAAGGACCGGAATTACTTCCACTCGATCTATGTCCGTTCGCCGGGCGGCATTCTTACTGAGTGCGCGGCCAATGCGCCGGGGGCGTTTGCACGAGATGAACCGTACGATCAATTGGGCACGCATATGCTGCTGCCGCCGTGGTTTGAGGAGCGGCGAGCGGAGATCATGGCCATGCTCGAACCGATCCAGGTGCCCGAGTTTAATGGGTCAGTGACGAGCCAGGGTGCGGGACCTTCCCGAAGAAGCGCGTCGTTTATCGGCAACTGATCTTGCAAACCTTGCGATTATCGCTGGTCGCCGCTGGGTTTGTTCTTGCGTCGCAAGCGCAAGCACCCAGGCGCCTGTCCGGTACCGAATCCGGATTTGGAGTCTTTCAGACGCGCTGCATGAGCTGTCACGGAAATCCCGCAGCGGCTGACCGTGCGCCAGATCCGTCCACGCTACGGCAGTTTCCGCCCGAGCGGATTTATGCGGCACTCACCACCGGCGTGATGAAAGTGCACGCCCAAGACCTCACCGACGAAGAGAAGCGGAGGGTAGCGGAATTCATGAGCGCCCGCCCGCTAGGCAGCGCGGAGTTGGGCGACGCGAAGAACATGCCAAATCACTGCCCGGGCAATCCTCTGTTGGCCGATCCTTCCTCGGGGCCGGCTTGGAACGGATGGGCGGTCGACTTGACGAATTCGCGCTTTCAGAGCGGGAAAGCCGCGGGGATCACCGCCGAGGAAGTTCCTCGGCTGAAGCTCAAATGGGCGTTTGGTTATCCCAATGGCGTCTCAGTTTCCGGGCAGCCGACCATAGTTTCGGGCCGCGTATTCGTCGGAACCGATATTGGCTTTGTCTATTCGCTGGATGCCGCCAGCGGATGCGTCTATTGGTCATTTAAGGCGAATGGCCTGGTGCGGAACGCCCTCAGCATCGGTCCGGTGAAAGATCACGGTTCGACGAAATACGCCGCGTACTTCGGCGATGCGCACTCCAACGTATACGCCGTCGATGCGCGGAATGGCGAACTGCTATGGATGAAGCAAGCCGATGGTCACTTCACGGCACGAATCACCGCCGCGCCCACGCTGCATGAGGGCCGCGTCTATGTGCCCGTCTCATCATCTGAAGAGTGGTCGGGAAGCACGCTCGATTATCCGTGCTGCACGTTCCGCGGAAGCGTGCTGGCGCTGGACGCCAATACCGGCCGGCAAATCTGGAAGACATACACCATTTCCGAAGCGCCCAAGCCAACGAAAAAGAATTCAAAGGGCGTGCAACTGTGGGCTCCGGCTGGAGGCTCAGTCTGGAACTCCCCAACTGTCGATCTCAAACGGCATGCAATCTATTTTGGGACAGGTGATTCCGAGACTGAACCCGCCCCGAAGACGTCGGACGCAGTCCTGGCTCTGGATATGGACAGCGGCAAAGTTCTATGGACTTTTCAGGCTCAGGCGAATGACGCGTTTATGGGCGGCTGCTCGGGCCCGAATAAGAGCGAGAATTGTCCGTCGGTGCAGGGCCCGGATCTGGACATCGGAAATTCTCCCATGCTACGTCCGTTGTCCGGCGGTCGCCGGATATTGCTGGCGGCTACCAAGGACGGAAATGTTTTTGCCCTCGATCCGGACCGCAACGGCGCGCTGGTTTGGAAGGTGAATATCGCCGACAATTCCAAAGGACTGAACGGCGTCATGTGGGGCGGCGCGGCAGACGACCAGAATGCCTACTACGGACTGTCGCGCGGCGGAGTGGTGGCGCTACGTTTGGCAAGTGGAGAACGCCTATGGTTCAACGCACTGCTGAGGACTGCGAAACCGGTCCGCCAAGGACAGTTGGCCGCTGTATCGGTGATTCCCGGGGTTGTTTTCACGGGTGGATTCGACGGGGTATTGGACGCGCTGTCCACGGTGGACGGCCATATTCTCTGGGAATTCGACACCGCGCACGACTTCTCCACGGTCAATAAGGTTCAGGCCAAAGGTGGAACTATGGCGGCGCCGGGTCCTACGATCGCGGGCGGGATGGTATTTGCTGGATCGGGGTACGGGGTATTCGGAACAGATCAGCCAGGAAATGTTCTTCTAGCGTTCTCAATCGAATAGATCCGCTCTGTGCTGGTACTGGGGTGAAATAGCCCATAATACGATTGACACCAAATCAAATTCAACTTAAAATTGGCTCAACGTCCGTAGCGCTACAGCCTACACGGCACGCTCGCGTTCCGGTAGCTAGCCAAGTTGCTTTCAGGAGATAGTCAATGAAGAATGTGTCCCGGTCGACCTTTGTAGCCCTGTCCCTGTCGATGATTTGGGTTCTGACTCAACCGACGATCACTTTTGCTCAAGCGGTAGCGGTTGCCCAAGTCAGCGGCGCAGTGACAGACCCTACTGGTGCAGCCATTCCGAATGCACAGGTCACGATGACCGAAACGGAAAAGCAATCTGTGCGTTCTGCCACGGCCGATGCCTCCGGCAACTATGTGTTCCCCAATCTGCCAGTTGGGCCTTATACGCTGGAAGTCAAAGCAGACGGTTTCAAGGACTACGTGCAACGCGGCATCATATTGGTGGTCAATAACAACATTCAAATCAATGCGACGCTGCAGGTCGGATCGATTTCGGAGAAAGTGGAAGTCACCGCAGCCACGAACTTAGTAGAAACCAAAGAGAATTCAGTTTCGTCGGTCATCCAGCAGCAAGCCATCAATGATCTGCCGCTCAATGGGCGCCAGGCAACGCAGTTGATTCTGAGCCTGGGCGCGGCATCTTACGGAGATAGCGGCGACACGGGCAGCAAGACTTTCTACAGCGCCACGCGCATTTCGGTCGCGGGCGGGCAGTCCAACGGTACCGCTTATCTGCTGGATGGCGGGGACAACACGGACGCGATGTCGAATGTGAACATGCCATTCCCGTTCCCTGATGCCCTGCAAGAGTTCAGCATTGAGACCAGCGCCGTTTCATCGCGCTTCGGCACGCACCCCGGCGCAACCGTGAACGTGGTGACCAAATCCGGAGCGAATCAGTTTCATGGTGACTTGTTCGATTACCTCCGGAATGGCGACTTGAACGCGCGCAACTTCTATTCGCTAACCGGGCACGACACTCTAAAGCGGAACCAGTTCGGTGGGACCGCCGGGGGGAAGATCATAAGGGATAAACTGTTTTTCTTCGGAGGGTGGCAAAGCACGCGCAACCGGTCGAACCCGCCGCAGTCGATCACCCATATTCCCACGGCGTCGATGCTGAACGGGGACTTCAGCACGATCGCAGGACCGGGCTGCCAATCGAACGGCAAGGGGGTTCAGCTCGTCGACCCGGTCACCAAGGTGCCTTACGCGGGCAACCAGATTCCGGTGTCAACGCTAGATCCGGTAGCCCTGGGCGTGACAAAATTCTTGCCGATCGGCTCGGCCGACCAATGCGGTAAAGTCACCTTCGGCATCCCCGTAACTGGGGATGAGGATCAGTGGATCGGCCGGGTCGATTGGGTACAGAACAGCAAACACACTGTGTACGGCCGGTACTTCATCGTGGATTATCAGAATCCACCGACGTTCGATGGTAAGAACTTGCTCACTACAACACAGCCGGGCAATTTCGAGCGGGCACAATCGGCGACTATCGGCGACAACTACACTTTCACTCCCAACACGCTCAACGCTTTCCATTTCACTTTTAATCGTATCCGCGACAACCGCGGGCCGACGGCCTCGCCCATCAATTGGACCCAGCTCGGGTCGCAGATGTATAGCGCGGTGCCTAACTTCCTGCTGATTTCGAGCATGAGTGGCGGGTTTACCACCTTCTGCGGTACGTGTGCGCCGGGACATTTCAATTTCAACGGCTTCCAAGTCGGCGACGACGTCGACCTGATCCGAGGCCGGCATCAAATCGCTTTCGGTTTCAACCTCATTCGAATTCAGAACAATACCATTTCCGGCTTTGAGGAAAATGGCGCACCCGCGTTCAACGGATCATTCACTGGAATGGGAATGGCTGATTTCCTGCTGGGACGCATGAGCGACTTCCAACAAACCAATCCCACTCCCGACGATCTGCGGCAATGGGTGATGAGCATCTACGCGCAGGACAGCTTCAAACTCTCGAACAAGTTTGTGCTGAATTTCGGCCTCCGTTGGGAGCCGACTTTCTCCGATCCCGACAAATATGGGCGCGGAACGTCGTTCAGCCTGCCGGCTTTCCTGGCCGGCCAGCGCAGCACCGTAAATCCGACCGCACCTCCGGGCCTGTTTTTCAAAGGCGATCCTGGAATTCCCAACGCGATGTGGAACGGTCACCTGGCGAATTTCGCTCCGCGAGTCGGCGTAGTATGGAACCCTCACGGTGACGGCCGCGACACGCTCCGCATCGGTGGCGCTATTCTCTACGACTCGACCGAAACATGGTTCAATGAGCGCGAGACCACTAACCCTCCCTACGGCAACCTGATTGACGTCGGCGCGACGGGGACACTCACCAATCCGTGGGCTGGTTACCAGGGCGGAAACCCATTTCCGCAGCACGGGAACTTGTTCTTCCCGAACTTCGGTGTGTACATCAATATGCCGATCAATCCCAAACCTACTTCCGTTGCGCAGTGGAATATCACTTATCAGCGGCAGATCGGACGCAGTTGGGTAGCATCAGTGAGCTACCTGGGTAACGAGACGACTCACCTGTGGATTGCGGAAGAAAGAAATCCAGCGCAATATATTCCGGGGAACTGCACCGCGGGTCAATACGGCCTGACGGCGGCGGGGCCGTGCTCCCCCACGACCAATACCAACCAGCGCCGTCTTCTCTACCTTGCGAACCCCGCCACCGGCATTAACTACGCGAGCATTGACACAATGGACGACGGCGCGGTAGCTCACTACGAAGGCCTGCTGGCCTCTGTGCAGCACCGGTTGGCACAGCATTTCGTGATGAACGCAAACTTCACCGATTCCTATTGCCTGTCCGACTTTGATTTCGGCGCGGCTCTTGCTTCGTCCACGAATTCCCAAGTTTTTAATCGGCACGCGGACTGGGGTCCATGCATATTCGACACCCGCTACAACTTCAACACTTACGTGCTGGCGCAGAGCTGGTGGAACGGCAGCAATGTGTGGGCCAAGCGCCTCGTGAGTAATTGGCAGTTATCGCCACTTATTCATGCTTCCAGCGGCCAGCCTCTCAACCTGAACTACGGCGGAGCCGCGGCGGGAACCGATTTCTCGCGTACCGGTCTCGGTAACGACCGCCCCAATCAGATCCTACCCAACCCGTATCCGGCTTCCCAAAGCTGCGGCAATTCCAGCATATGTGTTCAGTTCCTCAATCCAGCGGCCTTTAGCACCTCCCTGCCGGTTGGCACGTACGGCAATTTGGGCCGAAACTCAGTGCGCGGTCCTGGCTCTTTCAATTTCGATCTGGCGCTGGTTCGCCAATTCAAAATCACGGAGCGATTCAGTCTTCAGGCGCGCGCCGAGGCGTTCAATATCATCAATCACCCCAATTTCGTGGGAGCTATTTCCCCGTCCGGTTTAATCGCGGCGTTCTCAACGATGACGACCAACGCTGCCTCGTCGACGTTCGGCCAACCGCAGGCCGCTTTTGATCCGCGTATTTTGCAGTTCGCTCTGAAGCTGTTCTTCTAGTTGTTACTGGTAAACCGGCTGTACTTTGGAGCCGGTCTTGAGGGGCTTCTCGGTAGGTAACGCGACTGCGTCGCCGTCCGCGAGGCCCGAAATCACCTGCGATTTGGTGTAGCTGGAAACCCCGAGGCCAATCTTCCGCCACACCGCACGATCACCCTGGAGGAGAAACACTCCAGTTTCCGAGCCTTCTCGCCGGATCGCCTCTTTCGGCAATGCCAGGGCCTTCTCTACGACCGTCGCTTGAATCTCGGCATTGATGTTGGCGTTGGGAATCAGATCGCGCCGCGGATTCTCGATCACGCAGCCTACCTCGCCCACCTGGCGCGTGCCCAGCGGCACGATCTGCGAGGGCAACTTGTCCACTTCGCCCTTCCACTGATGACCAGGCAGGGCATCCCAGGTGATATTGACGACTTCACCTTTGCGCACTTTGCCGAGATCCGGCTCGTCGACATAAACGGTGACGCGAACGCGATCCAATTTCCCGACTTTCGCCAGTGGATCGCCCGCGTTGACGAAGGCGCCTGGCTTGAGATCAAAGTCATAGAGCGTTCCATCCATCGGTGCGTGGATGACGCTGAGGTCCAGATTGGTGCGGGCAATGGATGCAGCCGATTCCGCCTGCTGCAGTCTAGCCCGAGCGATCTCTTTGTCGCTGCCTGTAACCAGCGCTGCCTTGTGCTCTTCGAGAGCCTGAATTCTCAGCTTTAGCTGCTCGGCTGTCTGGCGGGCTGAATCCAGTTCCTGACGGGTCGCTGCCTGTTTGCCGACCAATCTATCGAGCACCTGATAGTTCTTCTGAGCGGCGTCGAGATCCAGCCGGGCACGCGCCAGGTCGGCCTCGGTCTGCTGGCGTTCCGCAATTCTTCCGCCCTGCTCCAGCACTTGCTGCTGGGTCTGGGCCTCCTTGATTGCGGCTTGCGCCCTGGCCACTTCGGCGCTCGCCACGCGCGTGTCCAGCTCGATGAGGGGCTCGTTTTTGCTCACCTGTTGCCCGCGGCTCACCAAAACTCTTGTGACCACGCCGGTTCTTTCCGCTCGCACGGGCAGCCACTCGATCGGTTCCACTTTGCCGTTTGTTGGAAGGGTGCTGACCATGGTCTCGCGTGTCACTTTAACGAAATCAACTTCAGGCGGCGTGGTCTTCTTGAAAGCCACCCAAGCGACGATGGCGCAGGCGCCCAGGACCAGGATTACCAGCCAGCTATGGCCCCGGCTCACGAACGCGACCTCGCGCAGTAATCAAACAAAAGCTGCCATTCCGCACGTTGGATCTCAATCGCCGCGTGCTCCGACGGCGACCCAGGTTCCCGCCGAGCCTGGTCGCAGAAGGTCACGAATGAAAATGGGTCCCATTTGGCGCCAATGTGAAATCCGGCATCGGGATGGAGGCGAACGATATCTTGCGGCGGTAACGCATAGATCTCGAAATACGGGATGCGCACCAACGCAGCGAAACCAATACGCGGAGTTGCCGGGGTCAGGCTCCTGGCGGTGCAGGATCGCGTGCCAAAAACTTGCTTCCGGCGATTTCAAATCTTGCACGATCTCATGACATTCATCAAAACAGGAGAAGTACAGCCACAAGCCACCCAGGGCTTCGTGAGGCGCTTTAGCTCGCGGAAACAGATCCGACGCCTCTTGTCCTTTCAACCGTTCACGGGCAGCTTCGGAGGAGCATTGGCCGGACACCAATGGAGCGAGGCGATGCCCGCTCTGGTCCAGGGCCAGGAGATCTGCCACCTGTGTGCCGTAAGCCGTGGAATCAAATGGCAACTATCATTTTCGCAGAATCTATTCGACCACCACCAGCGTGTCACCTGCCGCCACCGTGTCACCGTCGCGGACCCGCACTTCGGTAACGCGACCGGCACGAGACGCTTTCATCTCGTTTTGCATTTTCATGGCCTCGACAATTATCAACCCCTGGCCGATCTCCACGGCATCGCCCTCATTGACAAGCAGGCGAACCACCTTGCCGGGCATGGGAGCAGAAACGCTTTTGCGCCCGCCTGCAACCGCGGCTCGCGACTGGCGGCTGGCGTTCCGGGGATCACGAACTTCCACCGCGAAGCGCCGGCCGCCGGTCTCCACGGCCGAGACATGTGGTACCGTGATCGCGCGAATTTCGAAGCTCCGGCCCTCCAGCAATACGGAATACACATCCGGCTCCACTTCTTTGACCGCCTCCAAGTGCTGAGGAGTCGATCTCAACCGGGTGGCCGTCGATGAGGATATGCCAGTTCATCATCGAAGAAGACTGCCTCGGCCTTCACTGAGCCAGCGATTGTTTTCCAGTCTCTGGCTTCTGGTTTCCTGATGGCCGTTCTTGGAATAGGCCGCGGCGGCCGCCAGCGCAGCCGCCAATTCGACTTCTTGCGAGGGCAGTTGCTTGGGCGCCCGCCGTGCCAGGAAGTCGGCGACGAAGCCGGTATGCAGCCAGCCCCTTCGAAAAATCGGATCATCCATGATTTCCCGGAACAAGGCCAGATTTGTTTCGACGCCCGTGATGGAGTACTCCGTTAACGCCCGCCGCATGCGCCGGATCGTGGAATCCCGATTTTCATCCCACACGACCAGCTTGGCAAGCAGCGGATCATAATCGATCGGCACTGTCCAGCCCGGATAGACTCCCGAATCGAGCCTTACTCCGGGACCGCTAGGCTCGCGTAGCTGGACTATCTTGCCGGGCGAGGGGAAGAAGTTGTTTTCCGTATCTTCGGCGCAAATCCGGCACTCCATGGCGGACCCGCGCCAAGCCACGTCTTCCTGTTTGACGAACAGTCTTTCGCCGGCGGCAATCTCCAGTTGTAGACGGACCAGATCGTAGCCGGTAACCAGTTCGGTGACCGGATGTTCCACCTGCAGGCGCGTGTTCACTTCGAGGAAATAGAAATCGCCCTGGACATCGGCCAGGAACTCCACCGTGCCGAGGCTGGTATAACCGACCGCTCGCGCGATTCTAAGCGCAGCTTCGCCCATAGCGGCGCGGATCGCCGGGTTCTCAGTAATGAGAGGGGACGGACATTCCTCGACGATCTTCTGGTGGCGGCGCTGTAGAGAGCACTCCCGTTCCCCCAAATGAATGAGGTTGCCATGCTGATCGCCGGCAATCTGAATTTCAATGTGGCGCGGCTTATCGATCAGCTTTTCGATGTAGACTGCGCTATTGCGAAATGAACGCTCGGCTTCGCTGGAAGCTTCGCGGATAGCGGCGTCCAGTTCACTCTCATCATCCACCCGCCGCATTCCCTTGCCGCCTCCGCCGGCCGAGGCTTTAATCAACACCGGATAAACCAGCTCCCGAGCCAGCCGGCGTGCCTCTTCCATCTGCGTGGCGGGCCCTTCGCTGCCCGGCACGGTGGGGACGCTGGCATCCTTGGCGAGAGCACGAGCGGCGGTTTTCGACCCCAAGCGCCGGATGGAATCGGGCGTAGGTCCGATAAACACTATGCCGGCCGATTCACAGGCTGCCGCAAAGTCGGCATTCTCGCTCAAGAAGCCATAGCCCGGATGAATAGCGTCAGCGCCATGCTTCTTGGCGGCCTCGATAATGCGGTCGATACACAGATAGCTTTCCGAGGACGGCGCCGGGCCAATGAGTTCGGCCTCGTCCGCCATGCGGACGTGCAGGGCGGTGCGATCGATGTCGGAAAAGACTGCCACACTGCCTATATTCATGTCGCGTAGCGCGCGAATGATGCGCACCGCGATCTCGCCCCGATTGGCGATGAGAACCTTACCGAACATGCACGGTGATTGTAGCAAGAGTAGCCACAGATCATGAGTCACTACAGTTTGCTAATCTTCAAGGAGGTAACCCCGGCCGTTTCCATGGCAGTCCCCGGCATCAAGGATTCGCTCCAACAACGCGGCGTCCGGCTGACGCGGCAGCGCAAGATTCTGCTCGATCTGATCGATCAATCCGGTCAGCATCTTAACGCTGACCGTCTTTACGAACTGGCGCGCGAAAAAGATCCCAAGCTCAACCGCGTGACGGTTTACCGGACGCTCAAGCTGTTGAAGGCCGGTGGGCTAGTAGATGAGCTGGACTTGATGCACCAGAGCGGGGACCAGCATTACTACGAGACCCGGCTCAAGCAGGAGCATGCGCACGTCATCTGCCTGCGCTGCGGAAAGATCGAGGAGTTCTTCGGAGATTTACTGAAGAAGATGCGGGAGCAGATAGAGACGCATTTCGGCTTCGATATTGTTCTGGCCCGAACCGAGGTCGGCGGTTACTGTGCTCATTGTCAGGTGCTGCGGGCGAAAGAATTGGCCGCGGCCGCATCCCAGGATATCCCTCAACCCAACCCCAGGCGTAATCACCGGAGCGGCTAATTGATGCCTACGCCGAGTGCTCAACCCGGCGAGAGCCGTCGTGTGCCGGCTTTGGCGGTGATCAATCCTTCCGGAAATCGTAGCCGGATGCCGCTGGAGCGCCTGCCCTTCCTGATCGGACGGCAGGGCGACAACCATCTGGTTCTACGCGATAACCGGGCGTCGCGTAATCATGCCCGCATCTTCTCGGAGGACGGCGAGTACTTTATCGAAGATCTCAATAGCCGCCACGGCGTGTATCTCAATGGAGAGCGAGTCAAGCGCCATCGGCTGGCCGATTCAGACCGGATCGACTTCGGTTTTCAGGATTCGTACCGCCTGATTTTTAACCTTGAAGAAGACGAAATCCATCGCATTATGGAGCAGTTTTCGTCTCCGCAAGGCGCGGGGGCCAATAACTTGGCCAAGCTCCGATCTCTAGTGGAAGTGGCGCGCGCGCTGCAGAGTTCGCTATCCACCAACGACGTACTGGTGGCCGTGGTGGATGCGGCCCTTTCAGTGACCGGCGCAGAGCGCGGTTTTCTTCTACTTCGTAAGGAGGAAGAGCTGGAAGTGAGTGTGGCGCGCGATCAGCGCGGAATTCCGCTGGACAGTTCGGATCTCAGCGTGCCCCGGTCCCTGATCAATCGCGCGCTTCGAACCCGCCGCGAGCTGCTGTCGATGACCTTCGATCCGCTGGGCCAGGAAGGTGTGCGTCCGGAAATGTCGGTTGCCGATCTGGAGCTGCGCAGTGTGGTCTGCGTGCCGCTGGTACAGGTCCGCACCGGCACCGGTTCACTGCAAGAGACCATTGCGACCTCCGTGAACGATACCGTCGGCGTTCTTTACATGGATTCGCGCGGCACGGCGGCCGACCTTTCGTCCGGTAATCGAGAGATCCTTCAGACCCTTGCGCTCGAAGCCTCCACCATTCTCGAGAATGCCCGATTGCTTCAGGAGGAGCGTGAGAAGCAGCGGATGGAAGAGGAGCTCAACGTCGCACGGGCTATTCAACAGGATCTGCTGCCTGCCGACCTTCCTTCGGAAGGCTGGTTTCGCGCGGCCGGATCGAGTGTGACTTCACGTCAGGTAGGCGGAGACTATTTTGATGTACGCCGCATCGACGCCGATACGTTCGCCTGCGCGATCGCGGATGTGTCGGGCAAGGGCGTCAGCGCGGCGTTGCTAGCAGCCTTGCTGCAGGGCGCGTTTCTGTTTGCCTCCGAAGGGCCGGCCGAAATTGGAGACGTGATGGCGCGTATGAATCACTTTCTGTATGAACGCGCGAAAGGCGAGAAATACGCGACTTTGTTCTATTGCACTCTGACCCGAAACGGACAGTTGTGCTGGTCTAATGCCGGCCATCCCAAACCAATTCTGGTGCGAGGTTCGGAACTGGTTCCTCTGGAAACCACGGGCTTACCGCTCGGAATGCTGGATATAGCTGCCTACGATATGAAGAAGGTGCAGCTTCTGGCGGGGGACAAGATCGTTATGTACAGTGACGGTCTTTCCGAAGCGGAAAATCCGGAGGGTGAGTTTTTTGACAAGAAAGGCTTTGCTGAAACATTGCGCGTCAACGCAGCGCTGGGTTGCGGAGGCTTACAGACGAAGTTAATCGAGGCCGTACAGGAGTTCAGCGAGGGCACGGAACTGAGCGATGACATCACCACGCTGGTGCTAGAGTACCAGCCTTGAGGTTAGCGGAGGTTCCGGCGGCGAGTTCACCGGAACCCCGCTCCGGTTTAATGCGGCTTCTGATGTCCGGGCGTAGCCGGATAGGCATGCGTCTTAGGCATCGATCCCGCAATCGCGGAGGTACCGTCGCCCGGTGAGACGAATTGGATCAAGTAGTTGATCAGTTGAGTGCCTGTCGGTGAACCGAGACCAGTGGTCGGATCCCAGCCCGGTCCAGCGCCAAAACCCGTCACTCCGCCGAATGAATTATTGCCGCTTGTCACGTCGTTGAACGAGACGGAATAGTGCGGCGGTGCTTGACCAATATGGTAAAGCGCCTTATTGATAAATCCTAGATCGTGCCCGGCAATCTGGTCTGTTATCGCCAGAATCGCTGACCATTGCGGTGATCCGGCGCTAGTGCCACCGAAGAGATAAAAGCCGGGCGGGATGCCCGGGATGTCAAGATACGTCAGGACGCCATGCAGCACGGCTGCGTTGTACGAAACGTCCGGAATTCCCCGCTGCTTACCACCATGTATGGTGCCTTGCTGGTAGGAAGGTTCGTCGTATAAGATACTAAAACCTCCACCGGTGGACCCGAAATCGGGCTCATTCCATGCAATTTCGCCCTGATAGGTTCCAGGAGCCGGGTTCATCGTCGGATCACAGCCCGTCGACGCCAGGCAATAGCGCGCCGCGTGCAGTTCTGTACCACCAACAGCGGTAACCAAGGGGTCTACCGCGGGCGAGGAAGCAGCTTGAACTAAGGAGGAGCCATCACATGTTCCTTGGCCCGCGCCGGAATCACCGGTCGACGCGAAAAGCGTGATGTTCTTCGCCGTCGCATCCGCAAACACCTGATGTTGTTGCGCAAGCAGGTTTGGATCCATACAACTTTCGTTTTCGCCAAAACTCTGGGAAATGATGTCGCCAAGACTATGATCTACGGCGTACTTCGTTGCACTCAGAATATCGGCATCCGAGTTGGATTTTGCCAGGACCAGTACGATGTTGGCTCCCGGTGCGATGGCATGCGACCATAAAACGTCCAAAGAAATCTCTTCGGCCCACCCGGCCATGTTGGGATCGCCGACGACAAAGGGGGTCAGGCCATCCGGGGCCACCTGGGAAAACGTGCCTAAGCTGGGATTGGCCGGACCGCCCAGTCCGTTCAAACTTGGCAGACCATAAAACGTGTTATAGACATTCAGCTGCTGCACAATCCTGGGGGATTGGAATGCATCTATGATGACAATGGTTTTGCCTGTGCCATTGAAGCCGGCGTTGATCAGTGCGTCGACGCCGTAAGCATGCCGCATTTGATAAGGGTCATAGCAAGTTGAACTTGGATGAAGGCCGACCACCTGGCAGGTGAAGAGGCCATAGCTAGTGCCCACAATACTGGCGTCACTGGCTTGTGGGCCAACCACCAGGAATGGCGATGCCGACGAACCCGCGTTAGCAACGCCGGCGAGGAACAGCAAGCTGAGCATCAAACCTACCGATCCCGAAACTTTTAGAGCCCTACGAATACGCATTCGAACACTCCTTTTTCGCCGGAATGGTAAATTCGCCTCCGACTGACTCCTGAGTATAACCCCAGTCCCCCTTCTTCGCCCGAGGATTGCCAGGTATCTAGAACAGTAAAAGTACTACGCGTACTCACTGCTATAATCGAGAGAGTTAGTCTGTCTCGACTAACATGTTTCGCGAACTACGTCGGCTGCGTATCTCAATAATAAGGAAGCATTGGAATGGGTAAACCCAAGGTTCAGATTTTGGAAGCCGCTGGTATGGAAGGTGGCGACGGTCTGGCGCAAGATACCGCGGTCGGCGGCTATAAGGTGTTCAATCGGATCATCGACTGGATCACCAACGACAGAATGCAGCTACTCAACATTACCGATCGCATCAATGAAATCGTACGCAAAAGCGGAGTCCGCGACGGCTTAGTGCATCTGCAGTCGCTGCATACAACTTCAGCCGTTTTCATTAACGAGTGGCAGGACGCGCTTGTTCACGACGTCAAGGGATTCTTCGAACAAGTAGTTCTGCGCGAGCAGTATTACCGGCATAACGATCCGGCAACATTCCGATTGCGAGCGAAAGAATGCCGACTCGCACTTGCGCGGAATGTTGATGGGCCAGACCCTGTGCCTGCAAGTTCGCAACGCAACTGTGCTCCTGGGCACCTGGCAGAGCATAATCTTCGCGGAGTTCGATGGACCCAGAAGCCGGTCCCTCGCCGTCCAGGTTTCTGGTGTATAGACCTGTTCCATTCTGATCGGATGCCCCGGTTCTTTACGCTGCAACAAGCCGAGAAGCTGCTTCCGCAAGTTGAAACGGCGATCCGGGATGCAATATCGCTCAAATCCGAATACCAGCAGGCCGAAGCCGAGTGGGAAACTTTTCGCGCCGGGTGACCATGCTGGGCGGCGTGCTGGTAGACCATTCCAAGCTGCGGAAACAAAAAGACCGGCGCGAATCGCTCGCGCTTCGCCTGCAAACGGCCCTGGAAGAGATCCACGAATATGGATGCGTGGTGAAGGACCTCGATATCGGCCTGATCGACTTTCCTACCCAGTTCCACGGCGAAGAAGTCTATCTCTGCTGGAAGCTGGGCGAGTCCGGCATTCAATTCTGGCACGGTGTTCAAGAGGGCTTTCGCGGCCGTAAACCGATTGATCAGGAGTTTCTCGCGCACCATCGCGGGGAACTCCCTAACTGAATGTGCGAGAATTAGATACGGTTGACGGTCTTTCCGTCTCAGGGAGGATTCCGGGTAGGGCGGCAGTAGTTGGTCGCTGCCTCAACTAACACAAGCATGCTGCTGAGTCGAGAATTCATCGCCTATCTATCCCGACAGCTCGTAAAGCGGATGACTCCGCAAATCATCGAGACTTCCAGTCCCGATGCGGCGACGGAAATGATCGGCAATTTGATTGAAGACGAATTGCAAGTGGAGGATCGTCTAAACGACGAAGTCCGCGAGCTGCTCAGCCAGTACAGCGATTACATGCGCCGCGAGAGCGTCAGCTATCAGGAGATGTTCCGCCGCATCAAGAACACTCTCATCTCGCAACGCAAAGTGATTCGCGCATCCGGCCGCGATACGGGCGACAACATGAAGCTCTCCCGCGACAAGATCAACGACATCTCGCACAAGCTGGTGGCCGCCTTCCGCAAAGCCCGCGAGTTCCGGCTGAAGAAGGATCCCAACGATGTGCGCCTGGAGATTGTCAAGGCGATGACCGAGCTACTGGCGGTCGAAGAGAAAGTCGACCGCGCCGCCCGCACCAAGATCCGCTCCCAGAAGAAGGAAATACCCGAGGGCACCGAGGAGTGGGACCTGCTCCACCGGCGCTATTATGCCGAAGAGCTGAAGAAATTCGGCATCGATTTCACTCGATGACGGCGATCGTCGTCGTCGGCAGCCTCAACATGGATTTTGTCGTCCAGGTGGAGCGGCTTGCCGGCTGCCGGGTGAAACCGTATTGGGTGGCGAGTTTCAGATGATTCCGGGCGGCAAGGGCGCCAATCAAGCCTGCGCAGCTGCAAAACTGGCCACTGCTTCAATGCCGGTGCGAATGGTTGGCCGTGTAGGGTATGACACGTTTGGCGATCATCTCAAGGCCAGCCTTTCAGCCAGCGGCGTCGATGTGAGCGCTGTTCACGCGGCTCGCTCGTACCCGACTGGTGTAGCGCTGATTTGGGTTGACGCCGCCGGACAAAACTCTATCGTAGTGGCGTCCGGCGCCAATCACGCTTTGATCGCTTCAGAAGCTGAAGCTATGCGTTCCCTTTTGCGAGGCGCCAGCTTGGCTCTGTTTCAACTGGAATCTCCATTGGACACGGTTGCCGCCGCGTTGAGGATCGCGCGCCAGGAGGGGGTGCGAACCATCCTTGATCCGGCCCCAGCTGTGCCGCTGACCAGCGAGATTCTTTCTCATGTTGATATCCTTACGCCCAACGAAAGTGAGGCTTCGCTGCTGCTGGGCCTGCCACCACAGCGTGTGTCAATCAGCAATGCGCCGGCTTTGGCGGCCGCGCTTAAGCAGCGCGGACCGGCGGCTGTGGTGTTGAAACTTGGCGACCAGGGTTGTTTCTATAGTGACTCAGGAGCGGAGATTCGTAGCCCCGCTTTTTCGGTGGCGGCCAGGGATACAACCGCTGCCGGCGATGTCTTCAACGCTGCTCTAGCTGTGGCGCTGGCTGAAGATCGGCCGATTGAAGAGGCGCTTCGGTTCGCCAATGCCGCGGCCGCAATTTCGGTGACGCGCGTCGGCGCTCAGTCTTCAGTGCCCATCCGCGCCGAGGTTGACCATTTTCTGAAAACGAGAAATTGACCCCTGCCCAGCTTATGGCGCCGGGGTCTTGTCCAGTTGCTGCTTGGCCCACACACGGTTCGGATTGAGCTCCACCGACTTCGTGATCGCTTGGCGTGCTTCGTCAGTTTGGTTTTCACGCCGCAACGCGATCCCTAGCCACAGCCAGGCGTCCGCGTTTTTGGGATTCAATTCGATCGCCTTCCGGAAGTCTTTGATGGCGACCTCCATGCCCCCGCCAAAGGCCGGCGGCAGATAGTAGTTCCCGACTCCATGGCTAAGGTAGGCCATGGATGATTTCGGATCCAGCTCAATGGCCTTGTTCACGGCGCTTAGCGCGCATTTGCCGTACTTCAAGGCAGCCATACCGTTGCCGGAAATGATCTGGCCGCACAGAGTTCCGAGAATGCGTTGATACTCGGGAGAGTCCGGCTTTAATGCCACCGCGCGCTCGGCGGCTTCTATCCCCGCCTCGGCCGCATTCTTGGCCGCCGCTTTATCTCGCGTCTCGATGGCGACTTCGGCCGTATAGGATTCGGCCAGCGCCATGCCGGTACTGCGCTACAGCGTCCTTGGGATCTTTCTCGGCCGCAGCGCGCAGCTCGCCCGCGATCTTCTCGAGCGTCGGCTCGATCTTGCTTGTCCCGCGCCTTGAGAAGTTCTGAGTCATCCCAGGTACCAGCAGAGCAAAAAGTGCGGAAATTAAGACCAGCGTCTTCATCTCTTACAATTTTACCCGACGCTGTGAGAACAGGTCCGGTTTCAGGAGAGTTACAACGCTACTACTTTCCGATTCACCAGAAGAAAGTATAGGCCCAGGATAGCCAGCAGAACGCCATTGCAAGCGATCACCCTAGGCGCAGTGAATTCCTTCACCAGCGCGCCCACCACCAGACTGCCGAAAGGGGTTCCGCCTCGAAATGCTACGTTATATACGCTCATCACACGGCCGCGCATTTGGTCGGATGTAATCATCTGGACCAGTGAGCTGACCGTCGTGAACACCGCCAGCAGCGTGCCGCCGCACAGGAAAAGCAGAATGCAGCTCAAGATGAACGACCGCGAAAGCGCAAACCCCGTGATCAAGACCCCCAGCGCCACCAGCATCAGCAATGCGGCCCGTCCCTGGCGCTGGTATTTTCCTAACCCGGCGACGATCAGCGCCCCACAAATCGAGCCGATGCCTAGACTAACCAGCAGCGTCGAGTAAACGTTCGGTCGTCCTTGATAAACGTCGCGTGCAAAGACCGGCAGAAAGACCACCAGCGGAAATGCCAGCAGTGTCATCGAAAAGGCCAGCACGATCAGCGCTACCATGGCGGCCTGCTTGCGTATGAACTGGAAGCCTACCTTCATGCTGCCCAGCACCGATTCGCCAGTCTTGGTCGGCACGAAATGCGGCCGGATGATCAAGCAGCGTAATGATCACCGCGATGAAAGAGATGCCGTTCAGCGCAAAACACCAGGCCGCGCCAATCGCCAGCGCCAGCGCACCCAGCACCGGCCCGATCACGCGCGCCAGATTGAATTGAATCGAATTAAGGGCGATGGCGTTCGGCAGATCTTCAGGCTTCACCAGCGAAGGAATGAGCGCCTGGTAGGCCGGCCCGCCGAAGGACTGCGCGGTGCCCACAACAAACGAAAGGGTAAGAATATGCCACACGTGGATCACGCCGGTGGCAAACAATGTCGCCAGAAGGAATGCGCAAGACATCTGTACTACTTGCGAACCGAGCAGCAGCTTCTGACGCTGCGGTGCGGTCCGCAAACACGCCGCCTACCAGCGAAAACAGAACGATCGGTATGGTGCCGAGAAAGGAGTCGAGTCCTAGCAGTAAAGATGAATTGGAAAGCTGGAAAACAAGCCAGCTCTGCGCCAGTACCTGCATTTGGGTGCCGACTTGGGAAGTGCAGGCCCCGATCCACATGATGCGGAAATCACGATAGGCGAATCCCTTGAAAACCCGCTTTAGCAATCTAAGATTCCGATCAAGGCAGTGGCTTTTCGCGTCGAATCAGATGCAGGATGTTTCCGTCGCCGTCACTGAAAAACTGCAAACGGTTCCCCTGATTGTTGATCGGTTCCCCGAGAAACTCTACTCCGCGCTTCTTGAGTTCCCCCATCGCTTCATCGAATTGATCGACGCTGATAGCCAGATGCCGGATTCCCGGGTCCTTCATCTTTTGCGGCGCTCGCGCCCCTTCCGATGGGATGATCTCCAGCATCGAGCCGTCCGCGGACCGCACGAAATAGTTGCCAGCGTAGGTGTGGTTGATGCGGAAATCAAGTTTTTCTACATACCATTGGGCGAGCTTCGCCGGATCAGGTGACGCAATAGCGGTGTGCTCAAGACCTCGGAACATACAGAGGATTGTATCAAAGTGGAAGCAGTCGCTTGCTATCCACTGTACCGAGCTGCGGTTTAGATAAACTGTCTGCATGGCAAAGCCGGCCGGCTCCGTGCCGTTAGAAAAGCTTGCGCTATACGAAAAGTTGGTGGCGACCAATCCGAATATCGAACGGAAGGGCGCTACCGTACCTTACACATCGGTGAACGGTCATATGTTCAGCTACCTCAGTAAAGAAGGGAAGCTGGCTCTCCGGTTGCCGGCTGTAGAGCGGACCGCATTTCTCAAGAAATACAAGGCCAAGTTATGCGATGCGTACGGAAGGGTTCAGCCCGAGTACGTTGAAGTTCCAGATTCGTTGCTTTCCTCGACACGAGAGTTGAAGAAGTTCTTCGATTGCAGTTATGAGTACGTAAGTTCACTCAAGCCCAAGCCCACAAAGAATAAGAAGGCTTAGAATCAATAGGAGCCCGGCCGGCAGCACTGCATGAGAGTTCAGTAGGCAGGACCCGGAAAGACCTGAGACCCGGCTGATGTCTGGTATGTCCCCAATATGTTGCCATATCGGGTATCGAGGATGACAACGTTGCCTAGTGCGTTGGCAAACCAGATCGACGCACCATCTTGAGACATTTGAATCGAAGCTGCGGCGGTCGTAGGCAGACCGGAGTTGAAGAGATTAATGACCTTGCGCGTGGTGAGGTCGAACACCGCCAGTTGCACTCCTAGATTCCAAAATAAACGTGTCCCGTCCGGGTGGATGAACACCTGAGCACTTGAACCGTAGCCCCCGTTCATTCCTGGCGTAAAGGTGGATGCGGAAAGGTCGGCGGTGCCACTGAAGACATCGTAATAAGTAATGTTTCCCGCGTCATCAAGAAGGTACGCGGTGAGTCCGTCCGGAGCCATTAGCAGTGCAGTCGGCCGGTCTTTCAGGAGCAGCGTGGATGTCACTGTTCGATGAACTGCGTCAAACACCAGTAGCGCGCCATTATTACCGGACGAATCCGGGGCGAAATATTTGACGGCCTCAAGCGCAGTCGCCCCGCTGTTGGTGAAAACGATACCCGCTGGCGAGGCGGCCTGGGGGATCGAGGGAGTAAGGATATTGGCGAGCAGTTTTTGGGTACCAAGATCGGCGATTGAGACTTCCAAACCGCCATTAGCCACCCACACTTCATTTTCAGGACCGGTGGCAGTTGGACGGACGCCATAGGGACCTGTAGTTTCAGGTACGACGACCTGACTGACGATTGCAAAGGTAGTCAAGTCGAATTTCAACAAGTTACTGCTCAGACCATCGAGCATGATCATTTGCGGATTAGTGGGACTGCCTGGTTGTACGGTTGTGGTCGCGGGATGAGCCGGCTTTGCGAAGGGACCATACACGACGGTATGTGCCACTTCACCGGGAGCTAAGCTATTAAATTCAGCTAATCCGGCGTCCACTGGTCCAACGAGTTCAGCTTCCGATTGCGACAATGGCTTACAGATGGGAAACGGCAACGGGACTATACGCGTATCGCCGAAAAGTGTGACCTGCAGGCTATAGAAGCATGCGTATGCGATAAAGTTGAAGGTCTTGTCTCCATTAGCGGCTCGGGTAATCTGCCAGGCGAATTTGACATTGCTCGCGAGAATTCTTGTTCCGTTGACCGCTTCGTTATACAAATTGTTGACGATGCCTGAATCGAAATCGACTAGTCCGGAACCTGCATTTTGAGCGAGCATTGGCGACAACATCAACGAGAAAAAGAGACAACGGATTTTCATTGGATCACTACCGATTGAGAGAGCCAACTGGAGCCGAGCAAGATGCCGTTAGTAGCCAGCCCATTCGTGAATGGCACTGCAGTATTTAAGCCGAGAGTCCCGATCACTAAGTTTGCGTAAGAGCCATCCGTGCGAGAGTAACTGGGGGGCAAATTCGCCAGGATGTCCGCGGAGATATTAAAGGAGCTCGATCCCGCCGGTGCCAGACACTGCACTTCCACTGTGGCGTTGAGGGCGGTTGAGTAGGCATAGATCAGAATGGCGGTGGGCGACGCCGCGTCCCCGGGTGTGAACTCTAGAGCTAGAGGCGCTTTGCGCGGAATCACGAGGATTGCACCGGGCCGGGCCCACCCAGGAGGAGGCTCGGGACTAAAGGTCAGAAACGTTTGGTTCACGCCGCCAGGATCGATGGTGAAACTCTGGTTGGCGTCCGACTGGTTCATGTCGAACGGTACTGAATCGATCATTCCGCCCAACGTGCTCGAAAAGTAAGACAGGCCTGGCGAGAATGTCAAAGACTGCTGCCCGTTGTTGTAGGTCTGCGTGGGTTGAGGAGTGGGGCTTGCGCTTGCCGGAAGAGCCCCCCGGAGGCTCTTGTCATAGTAAGAATCGCCCGAAGTTTGATGGACTAGACAGGTGCCGGCAGGCGGATAGGACATGTAGGGGTCGAAGTTGTACGGCGAATCAGGACGCGTGTAAAACCGTGAATAGAGTTTATAAAGAGCCTTGAGTTGAGCGGGAGACGTGTTGACATTTTCAAGGGAATCTACTTGCTCCAGATGGATGAAAGCCTGGGTTCCGGGCATGCGGACCAGTGTGGAAAGGGGGTTACCGGGGTCATCGCAGGAGACCGCGCCCGGAGCGCCAATGGCCATGGTCGTGATATTTGAAACAACGCCCCCGGCGTTAATCGATACCGGCACCCAGCAACCGAGTGGGGCGCTCTTGGGGACGGTTGCGACGATCTGATCGATGCCGGAACAACACGGTGTGCGGCCCGAATATGCGATAGCCGCGGGCTGGCCTCCGATAGTGACCGTGACGGCCACAGCGACATTACCGGCCGAGGGGGCGACATTGTCGGGAAACGTAACTGGGCCCAGGCCGGTGCCCCAAATCGTGATGACTTGGCCGGGTGTCGCCGGCAATGCCAGCGAGTTGATCGGTTGATTATCGGCAGCTTGAAAATTCTGAATGATACCGGGGCCGTAGCCGCCACTGGAGGCCGAGAAGATGCCGGGCGCGGAGTCGGCGATCTGGACAGTGATCGCATTACTTCGGCGACACTGATACGTCAGGCGCAGTGTGGCAAGTCCGGCTGTCACGGTGGAGGGCATCACCGCGTTGATTTGCGCTGGCGAGACGAAGATCGGGAACGCTGGGGTAACAACGCCATTCTGCGCGACGCTTATCGATACCCCGCCGAACGTTGAAGAGAGCGGAAACGTGGACACCGTCTGGCTTTGCGTGGGACCGAGGTTCTCGCCAAAAGTGCTGAACACACTGCCACGGGCGATGGGAGCGTTGGGAAGACCGTAGGGCGCTAGAGAAGCCGCATTGACAGTACCACGGTGATATAGGATCGGCTGCTGGGCGAGCAAAGCGCTGGCCGAAAGAATACACAAGACGACGCGCATGGCTTAGTTTACTATGGGCTCGGGTTTCTACCAGTGAAACGTCTATCAAGCTATGGGATTCATTTGCGGGTACTGCCGGGCCCGCTGATATCATCAGGTAATGCATCGCAAGTGGCTGCTCGCTGGAGCTGTGATCGCGCTCGCGGCGGTTGCGGCAGTTGCTTTGTTCCTGATGCGAAGCAAACCTCAAGTCGAGGCCACTCGTCCTGCTCCAGTTGCGTCGGCTGTCGAACCCGTGCCGGCGCCCGCGGCTGTGGAGATCACTGTCTCCGGCCAGATTCAAGCGGCCAACGTAGTGAATGTGCCGGCGCCGGTGGACGGAACTATTGACGAATTGATCGTTAATATCGGCGACGTTGTGGTAGAGGGAAAGCTTCTGGCTCGAATCAAGAACCCGAAGTTGGCGACTGCTGAAACCACGGCCCAAGTCGAAGCTGAGCGCGAGCGCAACCGGATTAACGGGCTCGAATCCGCCTTAATCGCTGCCCGCCTGGAGGTCTCACGTACTGAAGCCGACCAGACTCGTGTCAAGCTAGAACTCGAAAAGGCGGACAAGGAATATCAGAGACAAGACTCCATGTACCGGCAGGGAATCACTCCCAGGGTCGTTTACGAAAGGGCTCAGCAGGAATTCAACGCGTACAAAGCCGATTCCGAACGCCTTGCCGAGGTGGCCAAGGATGCGGCTAACCGTGTATCGACCCTCACCGACGAGTTGCAAACGGCGCACGCGGATCTTGATCATAAGAAGGGTGCGGTGGACCAAGCCCACGCGGAGAACGGGTCGGGTGATGTAAGGTCCCCGGCAGAAGGAATCGTCGTGGCCCGGTGCTGCCAGGTCGGCGAGTCGGTGACCGCGGCTTCCACCAGTCTCTTTCAAATTGCCGGCGATCTTACGCAACTTCAAGTGGCCGCTGTTGTAGACTCAGCTACCATTGAAAGAATTCACCCTGGCCAGATAGCGGCCGTCGAGATCGCGAGTATCTCTGCCACCGCGGAAGGAAGAGTAAGGGAGGTCAAGCCCGGCCAAGTGATTATCGAATTCAGCAGTCCCAATGAGAGCGTGCGCCCGGGAATGACTGCAAAGGTAAAGATCAAGCTAAGCTAAAGACGAAGGCCAATCAAAAGAAGATGAATTTCTTGAAAGATAGTCTCATTGAGCTGATTACGCAGACCTCCACTAATCTTCCGCCGGACGTGCGCGCCGCGATGGGCCATGCGCTGGTAGACGAGCTTTCGGGGACACAGGCGTCTCAGGCTTTGGGGATCATAGCAACCAATATCGATATGGCCCAGCAGGACGAGGGACCGATATGCCAAGACACCGGCATGCCGACTTTCCTTATTCACACGCCCGTGGGCGTAAATCAGCTCCATGTAAAACGAGCCATTCGGGAAGCTGTGGCGGAAGCCACTCGCCGTGGGAAGCTTCGGCCAAACTCGGTGGATTCTCTCACGGGTAAGAACAGCGGCGATAACCTCGGCGACGAGACGCCCGTGATGCACTTTGAGCAGTGGGAAGAAGACGAAATCGAAGTCAAGCTGATCCTCAAAGGGGGGGGCTGCGAGAACAAGAATATCCAATATTCGCTTCCCTGCGAGTTGGATCATTTGGGCCGCGCGGACAGAAATCTTGAAGGAGTGCGCCGCTGCATTCTGCACGCCGTGTGGCAGGCCCAAGGCCAGGGTTGCGCGCCTGGAGCAGTCGGCGTCTGTATCGGAAGCGATCGTGCGCACGGCTATGTGCTCGCCAAAGACCAGCTCTTTCGCACGTTGGACGACATCAATCCGGTGCCCGAACTGGCCAAGTTGGAAGCTGAAGTGATGGAGGAAGCCAATCGAATCGGCGTTGGCGCTATGGGCTTCGGCGGTCAGGTGTCGCTCATTGGGTGCAAGGTTCGTGCCGCCAACCGCCTGCCTGCCAGTTTCTTCGTTTCCGTGGCATATGATTGCTGGGCGTTTCGCCGGCTGGGCGTGCGTCTCGACGCATCCAGCGGAGCGATCACGCGCTGGCTATACCGCGATCCAAATCAAGCCATCCAGAAGATGGCCGGCGTGGAGGGATTCCCGCTCAGCGGCCGTGAGGTCGTATTAACGGCTCCTCTCTCCGAGGGAGCGGTCCGCGGGCTCAAAGTGGGCGACGTGGTGTTAATCTCTGGGGAAGTCTATACGGGCCGCGATGCAGTACACGCCCACCTGATGAAGAACGCTCCACCAGTGGACCTGCATGGCGCCGTGCTTTATCACTGCGGGCCGGTCATGCTAAAGCAGGGCGAGAATTGGGTGGTGAAGGCGGCGGGACCAACCACCAGTAGCCGCGAGGAGCCTTATCAGGCGACGGTTATTGAAAAATACGGCGTGCGTGCCGTAATAGGCAAGGGTGGCATGGGTGCCAAGACCCTGGCGGCATTGAAGAAGAGCGGAGCTGTCTATTTGAACGCGATCGGCGGCGCGGCACAGTTCTACGCGCGCACAGTTGATAAAGTAGTTGCTGTCTACTTGTTGGAGTTTGGCATTCCGGAGGCAATGTGGCATCTGCGGGTGAACAATTTCGCCGCCATCGTGACGATGGACGCGCACGGCAATAGTCTGCACGCCGACGTTGAGAAGGCGACCGGCGCGAAACTCGCCGAACTGCAGCAGGTCTAGCGGTCGGATCTGGTAATTAGAGCGCTTTGAACTTGAGGCCGAGCTCTTTGGGTTCTTCTGATCCATCACCAGGCCCGCGCCTACTTCCATCCACTTCGCCAGCGCTGGCAAATCGGAGGCCGCCAGGTCAACATCATCTTTTTTAAAAGCTTGCATTGCATGGCAAAGGACTTCTCGGTCGCGGGTCCGAGGTAGATTTTGCTTACCGTAACGACCTCTTCGTATAACGTCATTTCAGGGTCTCCTAGCCCTTTTTTGGCTTCGACCGCTTCCGCTTCCATTCGGAAGAACTTCACTACCGTCACCTTGCGGGAGAAAGAATCCGCCAAATCGCCGATTTCGTCGTCGGAATATCGCTGAACGGCAATGTCGAGATTACCCAGACTGACGCTTTCAGCAACGTCCTTTAGATGCTCGACCGGAATGAGAATCGCGCGGGAGCTTATAGATCATGGTAATGCCGAGGATCATCCCGATCAACGAGACCCCGATAGCTAGACTGACGGAGCGGCGGCTAGCTTGGAGACAAGAACAGATCCAGCTTGCCGCTCTGAAACTGCTGTGCGCCGGCGCGGCCGGGTTCCCGCACGGCCCACATCCGTTATCCAGGATCGGGAAAATCAGAGGATTCGCGATGGGCCAGACGCCGAAGTTGAAGTCGAAATACCCTTTGATGTTCAGGACGGGCCTCCCGGGATCTCCATGTTGTTGCCCCCCATGTCTTCGCCGCTGGCCAGGTTAGTCGCAGTCGCGAGTTAGTGCCGAGGGAGCGACGGTTCTGGGTTTACTCCGGCGCCGGGGCAACTGCTGCTTTGGCTGGCTCCGATGCCGATGGCCGTGAACCTGGCTCCGCCTCCAATTCACGAATACGGGCGTCCTGTGCAGTCTAGGCGCTGAATCTTGCTGAAGGGCCTCTTGTAATTGATCTGCTGCATCGGGAACCCGGGGGTTGGGCAATGGCGGCATGAAGGGCAAATAACGTCGCGCCCGCCGCGGCACAGAAAGACTTGAAAGCCATCACTGCTATCGCGTGGCTGCGGCTCCATGTTTTTCTCAGTATTCGGCAGAGTGGTCAGGCGTCGATTTTGGAGGCAGCGGTTCACTGAACTGCAGCGAACTTAGCGGTCTGTTAAAATCGAGCAATAAGGTTTTCAAAAGCGAGGTTGTTTGCCCGCGGCCAGGTAGCTCAGTTGGTAGAGCGCAGCCCTGAAAAGGCTGGCGTCGGCGGTTCGATTCCGTCCCTGGCCACCGTATTCTCAATCACTTACAACCATCCAAAACCGCAACTCTGTTCCATTCTGTTCCAAAAACAAAATCGGCTCGCCGAACTTTGTCTCAAGTTTTGGAACGCGACGGACTAGTCTGCGATGGCTTCAAAGTCATCTGCACGTGGGAAATGGGTGTGGCATGCGAGCTGCAATTTACGTTCGATGCTCAACGACAAGCAAGAAGAAGTTTGGTGATGTTTCAGCGTATCTCCAAAACCCTGAAGCGCAGGTAGAGCCGCTCGTCAGCCTGCTGGCAAGCCGCGGCTGGGAACTCCACCAGGTGTACTCAGACCGCATGAGCGGGGCTAAGGAATCACGGCCAGGGCTGCAGGCCCTGACGGCCGACGCGCGACGTGGGATGTTCGGCGTGGTTGTGGTTTGGCGGTTTGATCGATTCGCCCGCAGTGTGAAGCAGTTGGTAATGGCGCTCGAGGAGTTCCGCACGCTGGGAATTGAGTTCATCAGCCACCAGGAAGCGCTCGACACCAGCACGCCGATGGGAAAAGCCATGTTCACCATCATTGCTGCTATGGCCGAGCTGGAAAGATCTGTGATCCGGGAGCGAGTGGTGGCGGGTCTGGATTACGCCCGCGAACACGGAACGAAATCTGGACGGTCGATTGGTCGTCCCAAGAAAATATTCGACCGCGAGGAAGTTGTCAGACTGCGGCAGCGAGGCATGAGCGTCAGAGCGATCGCGCAGCAGCTAGGGATTGGATCGGGAACGGTCGTGCGGGCCTTGAAAGACTTCGCGGGTCAAACTGACCCCATCCCACCCTCGCCGGTTCGCGGGCCGGTCCTGGTTATGCCAAAAGCTAGTAGCGCAGATTCGGAACAACAGCCTTGACCACGGGCAAGGCGCCAAGTCCAGATTCGCGTATCTCAAGCACTAACGATCCGAAGCCGCGGTGCGTGCCGAAAAGCATTTCAGAGGGCTTTTGTCACGCCTCATCTACTACATTCGGCAGACGACGGCTCCAACGATGAGCTTGCGACCCGAAAGGAAATCCTTTTGAACCACTTTCCAGTCTCCGAAGAGCCCGTTTATCGGGCTGAATCCAGGTCAGGCAGTAGACCAGGGCGGATCTACTGCTCAGGACGCCGCTTTCGGGAACGCTGCTGATCAAAGTCCGATAGAGTATAACCGTCAAAGTGGCATAGAGTAAGGGAATGCATTCCATGCCGGTGAAGCTGGCTGGGATGCCTACAACATCTTTTTTATTCAGGCGGCGACTCAGCGTCATGGCTGGACGTTTCTTCGGCCGACATCGATTATTCCCCGCGGACCGGTCGTGTGGACGCACGCGTCGATTTCCAGACGGTCTTATATTATATCGATATCTACTTCCGGCAAGGGCGCTCGGAAATGCCCGCATAAATTGGAGACGGCACATGAGAAAGCTCATCGTCAGCCTACTGGCAGTTGTCGGCGCCGCGTTCGTGTTCAGCGTCGCGAGCCGGACGGGCAGCGCACAACGGGCGCCGGTGCCCCGCCCGACCATCGCCCAGTCCGATACGCCTCCTGCCTTCCCGCTGTCGCGGATCGAGGACATGTTTATCGAGTTCCCGCTTCCCAAGGGCGAAGAGAAGTACGCGTCGATCGACGGCAAGAAGATGCACAAGTACGTCGTCGAGCAGGCGGCGATTTCGAGGCGGTATCGCGACGCCGGTCATCCGAAGTACTGGGGGCGCATCATCGGCTCGTCGGCGGATGCCGAGGACGCCGAATGGCTCGCTGGAAAGATGAAAGCGTTGGGCCTGAGCGACGTGCACATCCAGCCGCTCGATCTTGTGCCGCAATGGACGCCGACGAACTGGAAAGTCACGATGACGAGTGGCGGCAAGACGATCACGCTCGACTCCGCGCAGCCCGCGTACGACGCGAACGCGCTGCCGCCTGGCGGCGTCGAGCTGGATGCAGCGTACGTGGGCCTCGGCACAGAGGCAGACTTCATGGGCAGGGACGTAAAGGGGAAAGCCGTGTTTACTTACAGCATGCAAGGGCTGAGGAACGAAGGCGCGGTCCGGCGCGCGGACGCCAACGGCGCGGCCGTGATCTTCGACGTGTCGATGCTGCCAGGCAACATGCGGTATCAGGCGTACCCGTCCGGCACGAAGGCGCCGAGCTTCGTGCTGGGAGACAACGACGGCATCGCGGCGCGTGAGATGATCGCAGCGGCGAAGAACGGCCCTGCGCCAAAGGTCAAGGTCATGCTCGACATTCAACACATTCCCAACCTCAAGACCTCGCTTGTGTGGGGGACTCTGCCCGGCGCCACCGACGAGACCATCTACATCACCGCGCACAAAGACGGCTGGTTCGAGGCTGCCGGCGACAATGCGGGCGGCGTCGCGTCGATGCTCGGCCTGGCCGAGTATTACGCAAAGATCCCGCAGGCGCAGCGGCGCCGGACCATGGTCTTCATCGGCCTTGATGGACATCACAACGGTCAGGGCGGCAACGTGGGCGCGCGCTGGCTCACCGAAAACAAGGCCAAGTTCTTTGCGAAGACCGCGCTGATGATCAACGACGAGCACCCGTCCACGATTGCGACGCAATCACGTCCACGCTACTACCCCGGCAACGAAATCGCCTGGGCCAACACGTACATGCCGATGGAGTGGTACGCCGGCGGCAAACAGCGGCCTGAGCTTCAAGCGATCGCGTGGAAGGCGTTCAAGGAATTTGGCGTTCCGCTCGAACTCGATCCGAGTCCGACGCCGCCCGCAAGCGACTTGGGCTCGTTCTTTCGTTACCTCCCCGGCATCGATGCCAGCGAGTACCACAACTATTTCCACACCGACTGGGAAACCCCGGAAACGGTGCCATGGACCGGTCTCGAAGCCTCGACCCGCGCGTTCGCGAAGATCATCGACGAGGTGAATAAACCGCCGCTCAGCACGTTCCAGCGGCCGGAGGAGCCGGCGCCAGCGCCACGTGCGCAGACGCTGCTTCCTCCGCCGACAACTGCGAGAAAGCTGTAGACGTCCCTGGCGCGCGATCACCTGAGTGACTCGATGGTCGGCTCGTTCCGGCGCGTCATGCGTATTCGGTTCGACGCGACGTCGCAACTTAGCGTCGGACGAACGAAGGCACTTTCCATTCCGAGGGTTGGCGACTACACGCTGGGTGGATGCAAAACTGCAGACTCGCTGCCGGCGTTGCACGAGACCGTTGCCGCGAACTCGTGTTACAGGGCCGTAGCTCATGTGGGGCGCTGTGTCAGGCAACACTACTAAAACACGCTAATGTGGGTGGCCGCGCGCGGGGCGGACGAAACCAGTTATCGCTTCCGGCGGAGGGGCGACCATGGGGGGCGGGAGGTGCTCTCGGTGTCGACGATGACGAGATAGCGGCCGGACCAAGGGGTTGGTTCGCGTGTTTTTGATAAGACCCAGAAGGTCTGGCCACTGGCCATGGCCTGTTCGTAATCGGCGTCGAGGATGGCGTGGCGGTCGATGAAGGTGTTGAGCGTGGCGGGGATGCGGATGCAGCCTTTGGACTGGATAGTGCCGAGGCGGATCTCCAGAAGCTCGGGGTCGGTGGCGTGCATCTGGAGGCGCATTGTGGCTTCGCCGCCGAAGCCCCACCCGCGCTCGGCCTGCTGCCAGCCGAAGTCGTAAACGCGCATACCTCTGCGGCCGTAGCCGAGGATGCCGTTCTCGTTGCGGGTGCCTTCGGCGCGGAAGTCGGGGTTGGCGATGGTGTGCTCGAAGATGCCAGTGGGGGTGATGAAGTGATCGAAACTGCCGGGTTTGCCGGTGGAGGCGGGGGAGGCGCCGATGAAGTGGAACGTGCGGTCGGGCGCCATCCAGTAGATCGTGACCGCCTGGATGAAGGGGTTGCGGTCGACGAGGACGACGTATTGGGGGGCGAGATCTTTGTCCGCGAGGAGCGTTGAAAGAAGGAGTGCCCAAGCCTTCTGTTCGGCATCGGGAACAGTGAGGCGGGGGCGGACTTCCTGTGCGTAGTTCTGCGCGAGCGATGTGCCGTCGAGCGATGCTCGGTCCAGCAAAGTTCCGGCGGTTGCGGCGGAAGGAAATGCGGCGAACATTATGAGAATGGCCGTGGCGGTGCGCATCAGATATGGGTGTGCAGGTGCACGGCCATACCGAGAAAGCGCCGATTTTGGTGATTCCATCGTTCCTTTGACTCTATCTTGATGAGCGACGTTAGTCGGGCTGCGGATGGCGATAGGGGGTGATGAAGCTTCCGGCAAGGGCGCTCCCGACGCAGGCGATTGTGTTCGCCGGGCACCTCAGGTATTAGTGGGGCCGGTGCTTGCTGAGCGGCAGAAGCCCGAGGAGAAGACGCGGCGTTGCAGTCAGGAGCGTCCACTTCCCCAACATTTGCTGTTGAAGAGGAGTATTCCATGATGCCAGAATTCTGTCGACGTTCCGACTCGTATCGATAGAACGTCTTATGGAGTTCCAGCACGGACTGACTTGCCAATCCGTGCGTGTTGCCCCGACTTGTCAAGGGCGTGCTTATAGCCAATAGCCGAAAACAGCGCAGCGGTTCGAGCGCTACCCCTGAGGGAGCACACAACCAGGCCCCTGATCGTCGAAAAATGCAGGACTGTGTGTTCTTTTAGCACCTGTTATTGGATTACCTTCCTTTTCTCCTGGTGGCCCCGCACAGTTCCTCCTACTTGGGGTGGAATTGGTAGACGATTCCGAAGAGGTAGCGGAAGTTGTTCTGATTGTTGGTCAACGTGATCGAGTTCGTATAGCGAGTCAGGAAGTAGTCGAACTCTGCCACCCGAATAGCAACGTTCTCTGACAGATTGATATCTATGCCGCCGCCAACTGCCATCGAAAACGGATGCTGACTGGCCAAACGCTAAGGGTACCCCCTCCCGCGTCAATTGACCTCTCGAGGTTGCCATACCCGTTTGTATTCGAGCCACCAAACAGTGTTTCGCCAAACACGGTGGCTTTTTTCATCGGAAATCTGACCACGGGGCCGAAAGGTAGGTGAACATATTAGCGCGGGCTGAGTACCTGCCTGCCGGGACAATGCCGGTAGTACCGTGAGGCGTTACAACGGGAGGCGCCACAAGTCGCGAAGGAAAGGTTGCGGTCCAAATGGCGGTTTCGTAGCCCATCAGCTCGCCCTTGACGCCGAAATACTTGTCCAGAAAGAAGGTGACTCCGGCGCCTCCCCCATTCAAGTTGTGGCCTTGGACTCCCGGCAAGGCGGGGTTAAACCGCAGGTACGAATACACGCCATAGAGATCGACCTTCGACGGTTCTTCCTGCGAGAATGCCGTTTTTGCGATAGCGTGACTCCAACTAAGATGGTGTATTTGAGTCTCACTGTTGTCTCCTAAGTGTTGATTCGAATGTCTCTTACGACGCCTTTGCGAGGGCCGGCCGTATGCTCTTGCACTGCAAACCTCTAGGTACCGGGCGTTGCCCTGAAACCGTACCACGATTGAATCGTTGCCCCTTTTCCGAGAGATACGATGCCTGGAAGATTGGATCGCGCTATAAAAAACCTTTGTCCTCAAATTGTGCTTTGAATGCTCGGAGTTCCGCCTCGCAGATTCCTAGGATCACCTTTGCCCTACGCCTGACCATCTGATTATTCACCACGGTTCTGGTCGCGCTAAAGGAGAATCCCGCCTGGCATAAATGTTTGCACGCCTATCGCGCCGGTGCTAAACGTACGGAACCGATCGGGAACGAATCATTGGCTATGGGCTATCTGCAAGTATCCACTTGGCCGAAAAACGCCCATTGCTGAGATGTGGGGCATGTCATGGATAGATCCTGCTACGCCCGCAAGGTCGGGCAGCCGATGGGCCACTGCTTGGGAATGTAGTGGACCCCATTCTGGACAGAAAAACGCCTGGTGATCCGCAGCGTCAACCGCGCCTCGAAGCTAGCCAACACGCTTACGAGCCAATAATCCGCTCACAATGCGCTCAACTCTTCTTAGTCACGACGAAGACTCTACTCGGCCGGACTTGCTTAGTGCTGAAGACCGGAGATGCGGTCAGCGGCCAGACCCTGGACGTCATCAGCTCGTACGGCGCTGAACGACGGCGGCACCATGGTAGTCTGGGGGTTGCTGTCTTCGCAGGGTTAGCATGGGCCTGCGGAAGTTGCAACAACCTTAAGCCAAACACCATCCAAACGCATTATACTAACCTCTTGGAACTCTTTGATTTTACAAATGAATGGATTTTTGGCGAACTACCGGTGCCCTGATAATAAATCGCGCGCCAGATTCGTACCGTCTTCAATGCAGGGCGGTGGAAACGACGATTTTTACGCTATCCGGCGCCCATCGCAAAGAGGAATAACGATGAAGCGGATCATGGTGTTAGGACCACTTTTGATTTCAGTGTCGTCCGGCTTCGCGTCCCAGGTCCAGGTGAATTTTGACCCGGCCATCCACTTTTCCGGATACAAAACATATCGTTTGGTGCATTCAACTGCTGCTCAATCCTTCGGGTGCTACCTCCGAATCGGCTCATGGAGGAACGCATCGCTGGCTTGATCGAGGAGCGGTTGCCACCACGGGTCTCAAACGAGTCACAACGGCCATGATCTATGATCAGCTATCGCATTCGCATCAAGGATTACCCTCAGAACATTAACCTTTCCGATGGAGTGGGCCGACGGGGTTGGGATGGGAGATGCAGTCTACACGGCTACAGTCCGGATCATTCGAGAAAGGATGCTCGTCATCGACATGGTAGACGCGAAGCAGCATCTGGTATCGAAGGATATTGACTCAAACCGTTAGTTCAAGGCCGAGAAGAATGCCAAGAAACTGGCTAAAGCTGTCAGCGAGGTTTTGGACAAATACCCTCCCCGGCCTTAGCCAAACTTCGCCGCGGGCCCAATATCGTGATCTTAAGAATGATGTCCGAGGCCGACCAACGGGCCAAAGTCAAAGCTCCGTCGATAGCGATCCAGGAAGCGGTCGTCTCTGCGCGCGGAGGATGTCAGCCACCTCCACCGTGGGCCGGCTCATTTTTGTCTTTTGCGGTGTAGAGATGTCAGACGACTGGTTCGAACTCTCTCCCCGCGTTTGACAGGGAGTTGCTCGCCCAGCCCGCCTGGGTGCTGAAGTTCATCCAGTAACCGGCAAATGCGCAAGCGTCGAGAATTCACACTCGCCAAAGATATTAGACCGGTGGTTCACCGGCAGCATCGAAGGTTCCGCCTGGACGGCAGTGGTGTGCTTCGAGCGCAGGCTGAGTCCCATTTTCGGGCGTGGCCGCTTGTGGCTAGCTGGCGTTGACCACGCCCGCGACTCGATCGGTCTCGTCGCGGCCTCGGTAGACGCCTCCCATGGGATCGTAGAACACGCAATCTTCGGTGAAGATCTCCGCAATCGCTTACCGGCTCCGTCGAGCTCTAACAGGACGCGGAAAGAGTCATCGAGTTACTAGCGGACATAGCTCAGCTTGACGATTGTCTGACTCGGCACAGCCTTGTTACCCTGGCGCGCGGGCTCGAAACGCCAGCGCCTAACCGTATCAAGGGCAGCTGGTTGCAGCTTTAGGACGTCGCGTGTAATTCGACCGGTGACGTTCGCGTCCGTCATCACAAGACCGTCTTCGTTGACGTCAACCAACAAGGTCCAGGATACCTCATCTCTGACGGTCAGACTGACTTCACGTTGAACCAGCAGCGGGATCCGGACGACGGGTTTCGACGCCGGATTGGCATCGTGGAAACCTCCGGAACACTTGGTCTTGTAGGTGCTCCACCAGTCGATGACGTGAGTGGAACGGACTGCGGCGGAACAGCTTCCCGCATCGCCGATTCTTGCGCAATCTCATGACGTTCGGGGTATCGAGGCGCTGCAGGTTCCGCCGATGGGGGCGTCAACACGCCGGCTACCGCATTTTCCGCAACGACTGGAGGCTGCAGCAGCATTTTCAATCCTGCTTGCGGTTCGGCGCTGGAAACCTCGGAGCACTGTCTGTGCTCTT
The DNA here is from genome assembly GCA_963769205.1 of Bryobacterales bacterium. Taxonomy (GTDB): domain Bacteria; phylum Acidobacteriota; class Terriglobia; order Bryobacterales; family Bryobacteraceae; genus Palsa-89. The sequence continues at coordinate 164,188 of CAVYKR010000017.1, forward strand.
CCTCCCCTTGAGCGTTGTCTGCACCCTGGGGCTTCGCCTCAGCTACCGCGATGCCGTTAGCCGATGAAATGACGGTCAATGCATACGACATCGTATCGCCCTCAGGAGCACTTGTTAACTCGACCCAACGCTGGCCTGATCGAGCCGTGAGCCAGTTCCATTTCGCCGCTTGCGCGCGATCCGTGAATAAAACATCGAAGCCGGAATTCTTTAACTCCTTCTCGGCGGATTAGGAAACTTTTTGAGGGATTCAATCCTGGACAGGTGAAGCCGCTATCACGGCAGGGCCCTCAAGCGAAGTTCGCTGTCGCTCACTGGTCTGCATTTGCAATGCGTTCTCAGACTTGGATATGCATTCAGCGACGGCGCAGCGTTCGTTGCTGGAATGAGAGAACCTGGGGT
>CAVYKR010000018.1:0-590827 GCA_963769205.1 Bryobacterales bacterium
CCGAGAAATAACTGCGCACGCGCGACCGCAAATTTTGGCCTTGCCGACATAGATCACCGTTCCGTGCTCGTCTTTGTAGAGATACACGCCAGGCAACAGGGGCGATTCCGGCTTTGTCGCGAAGCTCCATCGGGGGATCTATTTCTATTGTCTCAGGTGTGTCAAAAAGCGTATCATTTCCCACATGATCGTCGCCTCAGAGTACGTCGACATCCCGGCCGGCGGGTCGCCCATGCGCATGTTCGTGGCGGCCCCAATTGCCCCCGGCGCCTACCCGGGAATCCTTTGTTATTCCGATATTTTTCAACTCACCGGCCCTATGTTGCGCAGCTGCGTTCGTCTGGCCGGCTATGGCTTCGTCGCTGCCGCTCCCGAGATTTATCACCGTATCGAACCACCCGGCTCGGTGATCCCTTTCGATGATCGGGGGCGAACCCGAGGGCTTGAGGACGCCGCCCGTACTCCGGTCGCGCATTTCGATCAGGACCGTCGCGCCGCGCTCGATTATCTGGGCCAGCATCCCGCGTCGAGCCCACTCACTTAGGAGCAATGGGCTTCTGCATCGGTGGGCATTTGGCCTTCCGGGCTGCGCTCGAACCCAACGTGCGCGCCACGGTGTGCTACTACGGCACTGGCATCCACGATGGAAAGCTGGGACTGGACCCCGACGCCGGTTCTCTGGCGCGAGCTGCTGAAATCCGTGGAAAGCTCTTGATGGCGTGGCGGGCAAGATCCCCACGTGCCCGCGGACGGCCGGGCGCTGATCGCGCAGAAGCTCCGACAGGCTGGCCTCGACTATACCGTAAAGATCTATCCCGCTGAGCACGCCTTTATGCGCGACGAAGGCCCGCGCTATGATCCCGAGGCCACTGATCAGGCCTTCGGCGAGATGATTGGGCTCTTTCGCGGCGTTTTTGGCCCCAGGTATACTTGAGACGTGGAGCGGCTGCTGATTCTGTCGTTGCTTCTGGCGGGCGCCGTTTGGCCCCAGCAGGACAAAACCCTAAAGACCAAGTCTCAGGAACAGGCGAAACCGGAAGTCCAGGAACAAGAACCTCCCGAAGAAGACGAAAGTCTTGAGCCCAAGGAATACAGCTTCAATCCGTTGGAAGCCGAGAAGGATCTAAAAGTTGGCAACTTCTATTTCAAGAAGGGCAACTATAAAGGCGCGATCAACCGATTTCGGGAAGCCACCAAATGGAATCCCAACTTTGCGGAAGCTTTTCTGAGGTTGGGCGACGCTGAGGAAAAGATAAAAGACACGAAAGGCGCGCACGAGGCTTACGCCAAGTATTTAGAGCTCGCGCCGGATAGCAAAGAAGCTGCGTCCGTGAAGAAAAAGTTAGCCGGCCAGCACTAGCCCTTCTTCTTGCGATGCTCTTCCTGTGCTTGCATCACAGCCAGCACTCTCCGGATGCCCGAGTCCCAATCGGGGAATCAGATCGACGTATTGGATCTTCTTGGAGATTGGCCCGGGCACTTCGCAGCCATCCAGCCGAACCGGAATAAAGAAAATTTCGTCGAGCGGGACTCGCGCTGCGCATGCCAGCGCGTAACGAAGTTCGCTGTGAAAACTGCCGCGTTTCGAGGTGGATCGGCGGGAGAAACAGGCGACAAAAAAATCGGACGTTTGAATCGCCGTCTCGATCGCTCGCGGCCAGTTCTGTCCTGGCATCAGTTTCTTTTTGTCCAGCCAGGGACGCAGCCCTTGTCGTTCAAATGCCGTATAAAGCTTCTTCACCAATCTGAGATCTTCTTCGACGTAAGCGATGAACACCCGGGCCTTATTTTGAGAGACGAACCTGAAGGGCCGGTTGCGGCTGCCTCGGAATGTACCCAACCCGTCGATCTCGACGGCCGCCCCTCCCTCCATTGCTTCACGGACGATCTTCACAATCCGGCTGGTAACGATCTGCCGCGGTTCCTTCACTTGACGACCTTCTTAACCTGGATTGATCCGGTGCGCGTCCGCGGAGTCAGGTCGAATTGAAAACCGCTCTTCCGGTCAGGCCGAAAGGTGCCGAGACCAGGGAGAGAGGCGCTCTGTCCGCTTCGTACGCGTTTTAAGATGCCGTTCACAACACGATCAAGCTGATCGGCAGCCGCGGCAGTCGTGATATGTGACTCTTTCGCTAGACGCCGCGCCAGTTGTCTTTGATTCATGTCAATCAAATGATAAGGCAACGTTGGAAGACGCTAGCACTTCTTTCAAACCTCGGTGTTTGTAAATTGCTGATTTCGTGAAGGATAATAGGAAAATAATGATTTTCAGGCGATGTGACTCAGCGTTAGCAGGTGAAGCATTTTTAACTACCGCTTCAGGTCTAGTTCATCTAGGACTGGCATCATGAAACGGTAGTCAGGCACAATTGCCCCAACATTTAAGGAGACCCGAATGAAGAAACTGTTGAGCATCATGCTTGGCCTGTCGCTGTTCGTTGGCGCTGCCACCGTTTTCGCGCAGGATACCAAGACAGACGACAAGTCCAAGACCACCAAAAAGAAAAAGAAGAAAAAGACCGACGACACCACCAAGAAGAGCTAGTCGGCTCTCCGATCATTTTGTAATCGCGCATGAGTCCCCAGACCGGGTTGACTTATGCGCGATATGTTTTTTGAGCCCCATCCTCTAAGCTGGTCACTGAGTGCCTGACCCGCGCCCCGCGCAGATCCATCGCCTTCGAGAAACAACCCTGGATGTACTCGTCCTAGGGGGCGGAATCAATGGGGCGGGTGTGATTCGCGATCTTGTCCTGCGCGCCAGGCAGGCCGGAACTCCCCTCCAAGCCGGTGTCATCGAGCAGGGCCATTTTGCTTCCGGTACCAGCGGTAAGAATTCTCAGCTCATCCATGGGGGCCTTCGGTACCTCAAATACCTGCACGTCCATTTGGTCCGGGAATCGCTGCATGAGCGTTCAATTTTGTTGCGGATTGCCCCGCAATACGCCAAACCTCTTGCGTTTCTTCTGCCTATGTATGGGATAAAGTCTCGGTTAGTGTACGGGATTGGACTTGCTCTTTATGACCGTCTTGCGGGTTCGCAAGCGATCGCGCCCCATCGCATGCTGGATCGGAACGAAGTCAGGCAAATCGAACCCGGATTAGCGCGCGTTGGCCTGACGGCGGCGGCGATCTTTTACGACTGCAGTGTCGTCTCTGCGCGTTTCGTGGTGGAAAACATCCTGGACGCCATGGCACGCGGGGCGCTGGCGGCAAACTACGTGAAAGCTAACTCTTGGGAACGTACAGCCAATGGCTTCTGGCGGGTGCGGTGCACCGATAAGCTCGCAGGTGAACATTTCGATATCATGGCCCGCAAGCTAGTGGACGCCCGCGGAGCCTGGAGCGATGGCGATTCTCTGCGGTTGGTCCGTGGATCGCATATAGTAATTCCCCGGGTGGGCGCCGGCGATCATGCCATAGCTCATTTTGAGCCTGACGGCCGTATCACATTCCTGATCCCCTGGGGTAGCCGGAATCACCTTACACTGGTTGGAACTACTGATGAAGATCACCGGGAAGGTCCTGATCATGTGCACATTACCGATGGGGAGCGGGACTATCTGCTTGGTATCGTACACAGACTGTTTCCTGGGCTTGCCGCGGTTCAGCCCATCTCGGCTTTCAGTTCCTTGCGGCCTCTAATACGCGAACGAGAGGGATCGGCGACCAGCGCGACCCGTGAGCACAAGATCTGGAACTCGAAGGATGGAATTCTTCACATCGCCGGCGGCAAGTATACAACCTACCGGCTCATGAGCGAGGAGGCTGGTGATCTGGTGTGTCGAGAGATAGCGCCACAGCTGGCTAACCTACACTTGACCGCTGACACACCCTTTGCGCCCGCCGAATGGGAGATTGGCGACGCCCTGGAGGAACACCTCTGGGATTATCTCTTTGTGTCGACTTATTTAGGCTACGAACGCCGCTGGGATGTCGAATCGCTGATGCCATACGCAGAGGCGCTGGGACGCAAGCGCGGGTGGGGAGAGGATCGCTTGCGTGCGGAGGCGGACGCCGTAATGGGCGCGTTGGATCCAACCAACGCCTAGATGTTGGTACGCAAGTGTTAGAATCAAGAGAGCTTTTACCGTCGGGGCGTAGCGCAGCCTGGTAGCGCACCTGCCTTGGGCGCAGGGGGTCGGGCGTTCAAATCGCCCCGCCCCGACCAAACCACTCCAATGGCATGCATCAGATGCGCTTGATTCCAAACCAGTTGATTTATACGATCGCTCCTATTTCTGCCAAAGAATCCGGCCGGCTTCGAGCGGCACTGACGCGCTGGGATGGTAGGGAATCACTCGAGGCGTAAATGCGGTGGACGGACGATCGTCTTCAAGGCTTACCGCATAAATTAGCCCGCCACCCGGCAACTGGGCTCCACGATCCATTGCTTTCCTCAGCGGTCCATCACCGTTACGGCCGGCGGCGAAGAGTTCGACTCGGACGGCGCTTGGATCCAATCCTCCTAAGTAGACCGGGACTTCAAAGTGCAGGGCCCGGTCCTTAGATTCCACCTTGAGAGAGCCGAAAGAGATAGTGTTCCAATGGGCGCTAAGATTCTGTTCCCACGCGAGCACCTCGCCGCCGAGCTTTCCTCCTTGGGCCGCTCGAGCGCTATATGCGGTTGCTGCGGGAATGTAATGATTCTCCGTGTACTGGCGAACGGTGCGATTGGCAGAGTACTGCGGAGTGAGGCTGGCCATACTCTCCCGGATGCGCGCTACCCATTTCGTTGGGATTCCCGCCCCGCTGCGCTGATAGAATTCCGGAATTATGTGCTCTTCAAGAAGCGCATAGGTCGCGTTCGCTTCCGCCGCGTCCCAGCTGGGATCGTCGCCGTGTTCGCGTCCGTCGCCGACGGCCCAACCTACCTCGGGCGTGTACGCCTCTGCCCACCATCCATCGAGTTCGGAGAGATTCAGTCCACCGTTCACCAATACTTTCATGCCACTGGTGCCGCTGGCTTCCCAGGGTCTGCGCGGCGTGTTGATCCACACATCGACGCCGCCGACCATGTGCCCGGTTAGAAGCATGTCGTAATCGCTGAGGAACACAACCGAGGAGTGGAAACCGGACCGATGGATAAATTCATTCCACTGGCGAATCATCTCCTGTCCGGCTCGGTCTTGCGGGTGCGCTTTGCCGGCGATGACCAGTTGCACCGGATATTGTGGGTTGCCAAGAATTCGCGCCAGGTGATCGGGATCGTGCAGTAACAGGTTTGGCCGTTTGTACGTGGCGAAGCGCCGGGCGAATCCAAGGGTGAGTGCGTTGACGTCCAAAATCTTGCCGGCTTCGGCGATTTCACGGGCTGATCCGCCCTGGATCGCGATTTGCCGCGAGTAACGAGGCCGGATAAATTCGATTAGCGATTTTCGGGTGGCCGTTCGCATACTCCAGATGGTTCCGTCTGGTGTACCACGGACCTGTGCTTCCATTCGCGCCAGCCCGCCTTGCCAGCAGTTGGACCCGCAGACACTTTTCCAGAATTGATGCGCTTCGTCCGAGTCCCATGTCGCGACGTGAACTCCGTTAGTCACATAGCTGACAGGAACCTCTTCGACCGGCCAACGAGGAAACAATGGCTCGAAGAGGGCGCGGCTGACAGCGCCATGCAACCGGCTAACCCCATTCACTGCGCCACTTCCTCGAATCGCTAGATAGGCCATGTTAAATGGTTCTTGTTCATTGGCAGGGTTGCACCGTCCCAATCCCATCAGATCATCGAAGGTGATGCCCAGACGCTCGGCGCAATACCGCTCGAAATGAGTACGCATGAGGTCCGCCGAGAATCGGTCGAATCCCGCCTCGACTGGTGTATGTGTGGTGAACAGGTTTCCGGCGCGTGTTACGGCCAGCGCCGCGCGGAATCCTTTGCCGGTATCATCCATGTAGCTCGCGGTTCGCTCCAGCACCGCAAACCCCGCGTGACCTTCGTTCAGATGGCACACCTCGGGGTGGATTGAGAGTGCCCGCAGCAAGCGCCATCCGCCGATTCCGAGCACGTGTTCCTGCCTCAGCCGCAGCTCCGGCCCTCCCCCATAAAGTTCATTTGTGACGGTGCGAAACTCGGGAATATTCCCCGGATCGTTAGTGTCCAGGAGAAGAAGCCTGACCAATCCCACCTGTACTTCCCAGGTACGAAGCCAGAGATCACCGCCAGGAAACGGAATGGTGAAACGCAGCCAACCGCCGTGTGCATCTCGAACCGGCCGAACCGGAAGCTGGCCGGGGTCGTTGAACGGGTAGACGGCGCGCTGTGAGCCGTCCCGATTGAACTCCTGACGAAAATAACCCTGCGAATAAAGCAATCCAACGCCGACAACCGGCACGCCCAGATCACTCGCGGCCTTGAGCTGGTCACCCGCGACGTTGCCCAGTCCGCCTGAATAGATCGGCAGGGCCTCACTCAGCATATATTCCATGCTGAAGTAGGCGACTGAGTTGAGTGGCGAATGCGGATGAGTTTGCTGGAACCAGCGCGGTGATTCGTTTTCCGCCGCTCTCGTCTTTACTATTTCATCCAGACTCAACCGAAACGAAGGCTCGGAAGTAATTCGTTTCAGATCTTGACCGGAAACTGTCTGCAGCACCGCCCAGGGATTGTGAGTTCGCTCCCATAACTCCGGATTCAGTTGACGCCAGAGTGCGTCGGCCGCGCGGCTTAAAGTCCAGTTCACGTCCAAGGCAAGTTGCACTAATATGTCTTCGCTGGTAGCGTCCGAAGAGAGATTGCTGTATGGCAAATTGCTCATATGGCTCTCGCGCAGAGAACCCCTTGCACTCCTGCTTCCAGTCCGCGGGATTCTGTAAACAGTAGTCCTGACTTCGACGATTCCGGAGCCGCCAACTGGTCGAGTCGAAACCTTGACAAAATCTGTTTGACAGCTGACGTCAAAAGATTGCTCAGCAAAGCGAAGTCCGACCTCACAATCGGGCAGGAGGTCAAAAACCATCTTGTCCGAAGATATCGATTGGAAACCGTTCCCGGCGTTACCACCTTCCGTCCGGCTGGCCGTCGTCGTGGGTCAGCCCTCGGAGCCCTGCCCTTACACCGTCAGGGTCAAAACGACCCACGGCGAGAAGCTGATGCCTCACAAGCACCCGGAGGATCGAGTCGATACTGTGATTTCCGGCATCTTTTATATCGGACCGGCGGATGAATTCGACGCGAGTAGGTTGGAAGCCTATCGGCTCGGCGCCGTGATCATTCTCCCTGGCCACAGGCCCCATTTCCACTGGGCGAAATCCGGCGAGTAAGTCACGCAAGTAACCGCGATGGGCCGCTTGGACTGGTATGCCTCAGCGCGAAAGCCGATCCGCGAAGCAGCAACTCGTCGGAGGAGTCTGAACAGCGGAAAGATCTAATCTTGCATCGGTGAATACGGATTTTGGCCAGCGAAGGGTTTTCGGGAGATCTATCTACCTTATTTAGCAAGCTACTTCTTGTCAGATTGAAGGCTCAAGATGAACGATCAACGAAAGAAGGAGCAGTATTCTGGAGTGCGAGATCAAGAGATCCGTGCGGCACTGGATCAGCATTGGGCGGCGTCTGATGCCAACGATTTTGCGACGGAGCACCGCATCTATCACGAGGACGCGGTGCTGGAATACCCGCAGTCGGGCGAGCGAACTCGCGGTCGAAGCAACATACAGAACCAACGAGCTAATCAGCCCAGCAAAAAGCGGTTTACCGTCCGACGAATCATTGGCGGCGGTGATCTTTGGATCACCGAATTCATCCTGACATATGACGGAAAGCCGTCCTACACCGTGAGCATCATGGAGTTCAGTAACGACAAGGTTGCGCGGGAAACACAGTACTTTGCGGATCCATTCGTGGCTCCCGCATGGCGTGCTCAATGGGTCGAACGGATGGACGCATAATCTCAAGGCGCGAGAATGATGGAGGGACAAGAGGTGGATTGGAAACGGTTGGTCCAGTTTGCGCTGCAGGGTAGCAGTGATTTCGAACCATATGCCATCCTACTGGTGCGCGTTTCGCTCGGGCTGTTCTTCGCCATCTCCGGGGCAAACAAATTGTTTGTCGCCGGCAGCAGGCAAACTATGTACGAAACGCTCGTTGAAGCCAAAGTCCCGTTTCCCCACCTGATGACTTATTTCGTGTCGGTAGTCGAGTTCGTTGGCGGATCATTGCTGACCGTGGGGTTTCTTTCGAGCCTGGCCTGCGTGGCGCTATTGGTCGATATGCTTGTCGCCATCCTGACCACCAAGCTTTCCGCCATACCTAAAGGACTCTCGCCTCTTATCTGGCTCGACGATTTCCTCTACCTTCCGGAAGTCTTGTACGTGCTCTTCTTTATCTGGCTGATCTGCTCCGGTCCGGGAAAGTTCAGTGTCGATTACTGGCTCGCCGGCAAGTTACTGAGGTGATCGATCCTGACGCGACGAACAATTACGCAAATGCGCAAGCGGTCCAGGATAGCTTGGCAGGTAAAACTATGCCTCCTGGCGGCCCATTCTGGACCGCGGAGCAGCTCGCTCTGTACGGCAAGTGGAGGACGGACGGATATCAGCCGTGAGTGGATGATAAGCTGGTCGATACCCTTCGCACGAATTCTGGGCCCTCCGAGGTTAAACAGACCTTCTATTTTCCGTGCCTGATCGGAGATTTCAGGAAAGCCCAGTGTCCCACCAGCCCGGCGCAACCGACGGAGGCCCATCCCATACATCCATCGCGCAACCCGGACCCGATCTGAGATCCTTCCGAATCGTGCTGTACTGCTTCAGGCCCCCCGCCAGAAGTTGTTTCGGATTTCGGCATATCTGACTTATGTTACGTAAGGCTCAATTCTAGGCTAGGAGCGCGTTCCGCAACGGGACCTCGATGACACGGCGTCCCAAGTTGGCATCGGAACGCCTCCAGCCAGCTTTAGGATGCCTTGGTAAGAAAATAATAGCCAGAAGATTCCACTAGGCATCTGCCTAGGTTTGTGTAAGATGTGTATCCTACATTATCCTAGATTATCCTAAGGTAGTGCCTAAGGCATTATGAACAATTCAAGCTGAAGTAAGGTATTCGCAAAGGAGGCGACCCCTTGACCCAATTTCCACGTGTCCTTCCAACTCCACCGGTCAAGGCGCGGCTAACGGAGATGGTACTTCGAGTATTTATATAGATATATAATCACCCCGTTAGAAATCCCTCGGAGGGGCAGGATCGAGGGAAGGTGCGGGCTCAAAGCATAGGTTTGAAGGAAGCCACCGGGAGATGTCTGGCGTAAAAGAAAGTCCGGATGATCTTGCTTGCTGTTTCCCCGAATCAGAGGGATCACGGCGCCCAACTGCAAAAATGCCGCTAGAGCAGGTGTGGCTTACTAGTGGGCCGTCCCAGTGATTCGCTTAGTGACAATCCGTCTTTTCACGTCGGTATAGGTCCAGCGGAACGGGCGAGCATGCTTGGCATAGGCTCGGATGTATCTCATTAGCTTGCGCTGGAGATCAGCGACCGAAGTGAAGACCCCGCGTGCGATCACGTCCCGCTCGATCTTGGCGAACCACAGCTCCACCTGATTCAACCAGGACGAGTAGGTGGGCGTGAAGTGGAACCGCACTTTGGGATGCTCCGCCAGGAACTGCTCTACGGCTGGTGTCTTGTGCGCCGAAAGATTGTCTAACACGATGTGAATCTCGCGCGCCCACTTCGCCTTGTTAACCAACCCGCTCAGGAATTCAATGAACTCCGCGCTGGTGTGCCGCCGCGCTGTTTTTCCCTCTACGATTCCGGTCTTCACATTCAACGCCGCGTATAGCGACAGTGTGCCGTGACGATAATATTCAAATCCGTGGCGTTCGGCCCGCCCCGGCGACAACGGCAGAACCGGATCGAGTCGGTCCAGCGCCTGGATCGCCGTCTTTTCGTCGACGCAAAACACCGCCGCATGTTGCGGAGGGTCCAGATATAGCCCGATGATATCGGCGGCCTTGCTTTCAAACTCCGGGTCGTTGCTGGCCATGTAGCTCTCCAGCCGATGCGGCCGCAGTTTGGCTTGCGCCAATATACGCTGCACCGTGGATTTGCTGACGCCCAGTTCTTCGGCCAACTTGCGGCACGACCAATGCGTGCTGCCGTCGGAAGGTTTCTGCTGCGCTCGCCGGATGACTCGTCCTTGTACCGCCGGTGTCGCCCGGCGCGGCTTGCTTCCTTGATGGCGCCCCTGCAAGCCTTCCATGCCATGCTCCTCAAATCGGATCTTCCACTTGGATACGGTCGGCGCGCTCGCGCCCAGCGTCTGCTCGATCTGGCGATACGTCAACCCATCGGCGAGAGCTAAGATGAGGCGGGCGCGGAACACGTAACCGGCCGGAAGACTTCGCGATTGCGCCCACCCGCGCAACTCGTCACGTTGTTCCTCGCTGAGTTCCAGCAATCCTTGATTATTAGCCACATTATAAGGACGCTCGGACTATGCTGTATGTATCACCGGGACAGGTTACTAGGCGAGCAGGCCTCCATGCCCGAGGCAGGCGATCTCCGAACCGGAAAGACGATATTGAGCCAATAACCGGGGGAAGCACGAAATCTACGACATTCGGCTTAGCCGAACGAAAGCACAGCGCGACCCGGCGCGAAGGTATATCGCTAAACCGGATATACGAAGAAGCATCCGTGGACCACTGTCTGGCAATAACAGTGAGATGCATTGCGATTGCCGACTAGCATGCGTTGATGGAGCCGTTGGAAGCGACGAAGCTTCCTCGGGCGCAAGGGGTCGGGCCGTTCAATACTGAAACGATCCACTACAGATCTGACAAATATCCGATTTCGCCGGTGCTATCGCCGATCTTGTCGACAGAAACGCCCATGCGATCCAACATCGCCACAAAGAAGTTCGTCATCGGAGTTTCTGCGGCGTACTTCACGTGCCGACCCGGTTTCAGAGTGCCGCAGCCACGGCCGGCCAGCACCGTCGGAAGATTCTCGTGCAGATGCCGGTTGCCATCGCTGAGCCCGCTTCCGTAGACGATCATGGAATGATCGAGCAAGGTTCCGTCGCCATCGCGCGTCGCCTTCAGCTTCTCCAGGAAATAGGCGAACTGCTCGACGTGGAAGCGGTTGATTTGGGTGACCTTCTCGATCTTATCCTTGTCCCCCTGATGGTGAGTCAAGCCGTGGTGGCCTTCTGCGACCCCAATTTCACGATAGGAGCGCGTGCTCTGCTCCGTTGCCATCAACATAGTGATGATGCGGGTCATATTCGTCTGGAAGGCGGCGGTCATTAGATCGAACATTAGCTTCGAGTGCTCGGCCATATTATCCGGAACGCTCGAGGGGGGCTCGATCAACGTCGGGATCTTCATACTCGCATTCTGCTTTTCGGTCTTTTGGATGCGGCTCTCGATATCGCGGATGGCGAAGAGGTACTCTTCCAATTTCAAACGATCCGCGGAGCCAAGGCTGTTCCTGAGCCGCTGGGCGTCGCTCAACACCACGTCCAAGATGCTGGCCTGATACGTCCGCTGCCTGGCACGACGGACCGGATCCTGGATGAAATCGTCGCCTCCGAACAGGCGCTCGAAAACAGCGCGCGGCCGAACTTCCGGCGGCATCGGATTCGAAGGCGACCTCCAGGAAATGCTGTTGGTATACGCGCAACTGTACCCGTTGTCGCAATTGCCGCCCTGCACTCCGTCCTCACAGCCGAGTTCCAGAGACGCAAACTTTGTTTCGGTCCCGATGTGCTGCGCTGCAATCTGATCAATCGATATCCCGGTCTGAATGTCTTTTCCGGCCGTTTTCTTGGGATGGCAACCAGTGAGATAAGCTGCGCCGGCTCGGCCGTGATCACCCGCACCATCGCCCAGCGCGCGCCCGCCATTGCACGTCAATCCTCCCAACATCATGATCTCTTCGCGGAAGGCGGCCAGCGGGGCACTGATGCGAGGCAGCTCAACCGGCAATGCGGCGATCTGACCCGCTGTCACCGGTGTCCAGCCATCCATGATGATCCCGTTCGGCACGTAAACAAAAGCCATGCGACAGGGAGATTTCGTCGCGGCCGCTCTCGCAAAGGCAGGCACCATGGCATCCAGGAACGGCAGCGCTACGGCAGTCCCCAAACCTCTCAAGATCGTGCGTCTCTCCAAGCTCTTGCTCATCAAAGTCATTACTGTGCGCCCTCTGCGCTTCTCATCAGAAAAGGCTTGCTATTGACAACGTCCATTACCAAAGTGGAAAAGCGATAGTTATGCGCGGCGGCGTCCGCTACGATCGCATCCACAGTGGGTTTATCAAAACGCTCCACTCCGCGCCCCAAGGCGTAGGTCATCAGCTTCTCGGTGAAGTTGTGAGTGAACAGGTCTGATTTCGACTTCAGAAGTGCTTCCAGTCCCTTCACGCCATTGAAAGACTTGCCGCCCGGCAGAGTGCCCGACGCATCGATAAGGAACTTGCCATCGTGCGTCCGCCAGGCTCCCGATGCGTCATAGTTTTCCAGTCCAAAGCCGATCGGGTCCATTGGCAGGTGGCATACGGCACAAGCGGCGTTGGCGCGATGCTGCTCCATCTTTTCGCGTAACGAGGCTGATGCGCCGATGTCTTGTTCCGCCAATGCTGGAACATCCGGCGGGGGAGGAGGCGGCGGAGTTCCCAACAGGTTTTCCAATACCCACTTGCCGCGCGTAACTACCGACGTCCGCGTGGGATAGGATGAAACAGTCAAAATCGCGCCTTGCGTCAAGATCCCGCTACGCTGGGAATCCGTCAATTCGACTCGCTGGAACTCTTCCCCATTAACTCTCTCGATTGCATAATGGCGCGCCAAAGGACCGTTCAGGTACGTGAATGGTGCGTCAATAAAGTCGAGAATGCTGCGGTTCTCGTGGAACATGGCAGTGACGAACAGGTTCGTCTCCTTGTGCATGTAATCCAGCAACTCGTCATCCGTGGTCGGGAAGCGGTCAGGGTCCGGCGGTTTACGGTCGAGATTCCGAATGCCCAGCCATTGCCCGGCAAAGTTGTCTACCAGTGCGGTAGCCTTCGAATCGGCCAGCATGCGTTTTACTTGCGCTTGGAGCACTGCCGGCTGTCCCAGCTTTTGTTCCTTTGCAAGACGGAACAGCTCGTCATCCGGCATACTGCTCCACAAGAAGTAAGAGAGCCGGGAAGCGAGTTCATAATCGTTGATCCGCCGAGGGGCCGCGCTGCTTCCTGAGACCGGCTTTGGGTCGCGTTCGACGCGGAACAGGAAGTTCGGCGACATCAAGACAGCTTGGACAGCCAGCCTAACGCCCTCGCCGAAGGAATCTCCCTGCCGCTGGGCGAGCGATACCAAGCCAGCCAGTTGGTCGACTTCTTGCTGGGTCGGCGGACGGCGGTAAGCCCGGCGGCTTAGATGTTCCACGATCTGGCGAGCGCACGCCGCGGTCTGATCTTTGCAAATGAAAATTTTCTTGTGGCTCTCGGACGGCTCCGCACTTGGATTATACGGCCCTGCAATTTCGGCATCCTCGATGTACATCCGCCGGCGGCCGTCCGGGTTCATATTGCGGCGCGGATCGTCGAGGTCGGCTAGCTCCGGGAACGATGCGCGGATGAAATGTTCGCCGGCTTTGATCGGCACGCGGGCAACCGTAGGCGCATGATCATATTTGTAGTTCGTATCGCCTTCGATTAAGTCCTCGGCAATCTGCTTGCCGTCGACCGTGACTACCATCCGCATGGGTGGAAAGGCCAGCCTGGCCTTCTCTTCTCGCGCCTTCAGTTCCTCCGGCGTGGGAGGGCGCCGAGGTCCTCTGGGCCCTTTGACCGGACGAGGAGCTCCACCTACGCCTTCCTGTGGGGCTGCGCCTTCCTGGAAGGTAGGGCCGTGTTTAGCAGCCTCCAGCGACTCCAAGAAATCTTTCAATGGAGCATCGTACTTGACTCCATTCATATCCCGATGGTTGTTTACGCGGACACGGAACTCGTATTCGGCGTCAACGGGAAATACGTAGCTCAGATACATTGTGCCCCGCATGGAATAGGGCAGGATCAAGCCGCCGGACGAACCAATGGAAATCTCAGGCCCTTTCTTAGGCAGGAGCACGGCCAGCACAGTTGGCTTGGGAGGAAGCTCCTCACCATAGACCGCCAATTGAGAGAGCTTCTTGGCTGCCGCCATGTACTTCTCCATCAACAGCGGAGAAAGTGTCAGGACGTCTCCGATATTATCGAAGCCATAGCCGGAATCATCGACTGGAAATTCGTCGGCCGGCCGGGCGCTGACGCCCAGCAGATCCCTAACGGTGTTGTTGTACTCTTCCCGGTTCAGCCGCCGCGCGGTGACTCGACCCGGATCGCCGTCGGGGGCGGTCGGAACTGAGGGCTTGCCGAGCAAATTTTCAATCCATGCCGTGACAGCACTGACTTCAGCTTTAGTCGGCGCTGGTGATCCCGCAGGCGGCATCTGCCCGGTCGAGACCTTGTTCAATACGTCCGCCCAAACGGTGGTCTGCTTGACCGCGACACCACTATCGCGATACGCCTCCAGGTTCAAGCCCGCTGTCTGGAGCTTTTCGTTATGACAGGCGAAGCAATTCTTGGATAAGACCGGCAGAACAGTTTTTTGAAAGGCTTCCTGCGCGCGAGTTGCGCTTATAGTCTCTCCTGAAATCGCTGGTCTCCAAGCCAGGGAAGACAGTAGAACAGCCGCGGCAATGAGATAGCCGGTTTTTCTCATCGGCACACCCCTCCAGGCGCCTTAAGTCATTGTATCGATTTGCGACGCCGAAGGAGCTGCGCCGCTAGAACGTCACCCTCATCGAGAGCTGGATATTCCGGGGTAGCGGATTGACCAGCAGCGAGGTTATCGTTCCGAAGGTCGGAGTTCCTACTACAAGATTAGGGTTCCCAAAATCAGGCCGATTGAACAAATTGAACGCCTCGCCCCGCAGATCAATCGTATATTTTTCCTTTACGACGAAGTCCTTATAAAGGGCCAAGTCCGTGTTGATCAGTCGGGGTCCCATTACGTTGGGTATAGTTCTCGATGCGTCTCCGAATGTAAACGGCGCAGGTGGCGTGAATGCCGCTGTATTGAACCACTCCGCCAGGCTGGGGTTGGATACCTGGTCGGAAACGCCCGGAACCACGTTGGGCCGATTCGATGTCGTATTGCCCTGTGCAGTCACGACGTTGCCGGATGCCGACAACGATAGCGTCTGGCCGCTCTGAAATGAGGTTATCTCGCTGAGGTTCCACCCTCCCAGGATCAGACGCTGCCATAAGGGCCCGCTTTTGAAGAAGGGTTCCGCCCACAAGCCCGTGATCACCAGGCGCTGCGGGATGTCCTGAGCGGCTTTGGAATACTCGCCTTCCAAAAGATTGTAGATGTTGAGAATTCCAGTGCTGGAGTTTCCGCCAGTGACGGTGGAAGTAGCGGCCGAGGCATCGAGCAGTTTGCTGTTCGCATACGACAGCAGGATCGAGAAGCCTTTTGAAAACCGTTTTTCAACCTTCAACGTAAAGGCGTTGTAAAAGGAAACGCCTGGGTAGAAGAAGCCACCGCTCACGGACGTATATTGCGGGTAGGGTAGCAGCGACTGCTGACGCGTAATCGTCGGAGTGGCTAATTGGCCGGAAAGAATGGTCCCGTAGTATGGATTGGGGACTTGAGTGTTCAGAGCGTTTCCCAATGAGAGATAGGAAGGGTTCAGCTGGTTAAGGGTATTTGTATAGTTCTCCAGATGGGTCCCTTTGTTTCCGAGGTAGGCTGCTTCCACCAACCAGTTGTTCCACGGCGAATATTGCAATGTGAAGTTCCACTGTTGCGCGTAGCCTTGTCGCACGTTGCGCTGCTGTCCCGCTATGGATCCCCCAAGATTCGTCAGAAGGCCGGCGCTTGAGCCGCTAGGCTGGACTAACCCTTGTGGATACGGATTGCTAATGCTGTTGTAAGGTGTCAGTCCGTTGTCCAGAGAGGCGACCATTGTAGTCTGCTGGCTGAAGCCCGTGGCGGCCGGTTCTAAAACTCCTCTTTCGGGTACCCAGAAGATCCCATATCCGCCCCTGGCGACGAGTTTACTGGCGACCTGATATGCGTATCCAAACCGCGGGGCAAAATGATTGAAAGTTGTATCAACCACCCCTCGAGGCACGCCATTGACGCCCGGGAATATTGTCCCGCCGGTCAAAGTTACTCCATTCAACGTAGTTGTTGCGGTGGGGTTGAAATTGGTCATGTCGTTGTGGCGATCCGTAAATGGACCCTCGTACTCCCAGCGGAGGCCAAGATTCAAAGTCAGCTTGTGGTTCACCTTCCAGTCGTCTTGCACGTATATCGCGTGGTCAAGCTCCTGGTACTCATGGCTGTTTTGATAGGTGAAGCTCCCACTGGCGGGAAAACCCAGTTCGAGAGAAGCTAAGCCGAGACCCGCGGTGGCGCTGGATACGGTTGGATTGGGCCCCTGCGTATAACCGGCATTGAACGAGAAAATCGGAGGAGTCGCATCATAAGGGTTGCCCCGATATAGGGTGTATTGGTACCCAACATTAAACGAGTGGTTGCGCCAAATTTTTGTGAGCGCAATGACGTCACCCCATTCGTAAGCTGCGCGGTTTCCAATCGCCGAGCCGTATCCGCCGATAGCCCCACCCAAACCTGAAATGGTCAGATCAGGAAACTGTCGATCGTTGGGCGGTAGCTGATTGATGAAGGACTGGGGAAACCCTAAGAGACTCAGAACATTCTGGTTCGAATACGGCGCCACGAAACTCCACGGAGTCGCCTGATCGTAGTCGCGATTGATACTGGATCTGACATCGAGCACCAAGGTCGGGCTCAGAGTCGCGGTGTACGACACCAGTCCGCTGTGGCGTGGCACAAAAATTGTTTTCTTGTCATTCTCCAACGGATTTCTGAAAAAGCTGCCGTCCGGAACGGTTTCATCCAGAGCATCTGAGGTGTAGCGAAACGCCATACGCTGGCTCGCACTCAGGAGATAATCGATTTTAATGCCGCCGGTTTTTCGCGTGGTCGGCGTGGTGCCGATCTGGAACAGATTGCTGTTCTGCCCCGGCAAATTCGGCAGTGGATACCAGGAAAAAATCTGCTGCGCAAATTGGCTGATGCGGCTGGAGGGGATCATGTTTCCCGGGAAGGCTGTCCTGATGGACGCCCCAGAAGAATTAGTAACGGTCGTCAGCGGGTCATAGATGGTAATCAACTGCCCGTTGGCGGCGGTAGTCTGAGAGAAATCTCCTTGCCTCTGCTGGGCGGTCGGGGACGTGATGATCTGGGTGTTCGACAAATGCTGGATAAATCCCTCATAATTTGCGAAAAAGAACAGCCTGTCTTTGATGATTCGTCCGCCCACCGCTCCACCGAACTGATTTTGGTGGACTGGCGCGAGCGGCGTGCCCGCCTTATTCGAAAAGAAGTTGTTCGCATTGAACGCGGTGTTTTGGAGGTACTCGAAGCCGCTGCCGTGGTATGCGTTCGTGCCCGACTTGCTAATAACGCTGATGACTCCACCAGTGGTTCGTCCATATACCGCCGACATGTTATTGGTGATGATCTTGAATTCTCCCGTGGAATCCGTCGTCAGGAACGTGTTGGCTCCCGAGGCATCGCCCATTTTGTCGTTCGGCACGCCATCCAGCAGGAACGCGCTGGTGAGAGCCTGCCCGCCGCCGATATTAATCGAACCAACGCGCCACGATGTAAGAATCTGATTTCCGAAGTAGCCCACGCCTTTAACAGTGGGGATCAGATTCGCCAAGCCCATCGGATTCCGGGCATTCAGCGGGAGTTCCAGAACTTTCTGGTTATCAACTGTGGTGTCCGAGTTCAGAGCTATTCGGCTCGAGCAAAGGCGTGCCGCCTACCACCTCCACGGTTTCAGAGGTCTGGCCGAGTTCGAGGGTAACCGGAACTGCCAGGGAGCGATCAGCCTCGACGATGATCCCATCCCGCCGAAAAGTCTTGAAGCCGGCGTTGGTGGCCTCTATTACGTAGGTGCCTGGCTGCAGCAGCAGGAACTGAAAATTCCCGGACGCGTCCGTGGTCGTACTTTGAACAAAGGCGGTCCCGGTGTTCGTAAGTTTGACGGAGGCTCCGGCGATGGCGGCGCCCGATGAATCGAACACCGAGCCCGTGATGGCGCCTGTTATTTGTTGCGCGTATACTGCCGATCCCCACGCTGCAAAAACCAGGAGCATGAGTATCCAGAATCCAGACCGATCAACTCGGATCATAGCGGACCTCCCTGGGAACACCGGGCATCCATCCCCCGATGATCGGGCCGACGTTTAAATTCCCTAAATTATGTGTCTGAGCAGCTTCGGTTGTCAAGGCAACGCTGGCGTATCGCAGCAGAATTCCAGGAAATGTTACCGCGCAGGCTTCAGCTTGGCACCCGGGCCGTACACTCCAATCCAATGATTCGTGAACTGTAGTGCGCTTTGAGGGGAGACTTTGGGCATGTGGCAATCGATGCAATTGGCAACCGTTTGCCTGCGGCACACCGGCTTCGGTGGCGGTGCGTTGGATGAGTGGCAATTCAAGCAGCGGTCGTTATAGAAAGCGGCCGGCTTTTTCTCCGCTCGCTCATGCGGATCATGACAGCTAAGGCAAGAAAGAACGCCTTTACTTTTTCGAAAACAGGCGCTTTCGCTCAGATAAACGGGCTGGTGACGGACGTTCCAGGATACATTCCAATCGATGTTCTGAGTCTTCGCGGCGGGCGGCCGATGACACCTTCCACAGAATTCGTTTAGGCGCACGGCCGAAAAAGACTTGGGATTTTGAATATTACTGCGCGATGGACGTTTGACATGGGCGGCCGCAGGACCGTGGCAGTCTTCGCAGCTCACTCCAAGTTCGTTGATCCGAACCGCTCCATCCGCGCCAAACGTTACAGGGCCCGTGGAATGGCATTCGAAACAACCGGCGATCCCCGTGGCAGGATCGGTGGTCTTGTATAGTAATCCCGCAGCAGTCGCCAGCGATGTTGCCCGAATTGCAGACTGGCCCGGGGTTGGGCCCCACGAATGCAGCGCGGAATAATAAGTCGAGTAATATTCCACGTACCAATCCTGGTTCACCTTGGTGACAAACGTCACCGCTTGGCGGCCGGCTCCGAAAGCCCACTCGATAGGTAAGTCCATGATATCCGTGTCATCAAAAATCCTGGTCCGAAGCGCTCCCGGCGAGCGCAAGAACTCAAAATGGTAATTGGGGTCTCGACGCAACTCGGAATCGGTGGGGAAAGCACTCGCCAGCGGATGGTCTACGGCTCGGGAAAGAGCGTGGGCGTGTGCGCTTTGGGTCTGGAGAGTCAGCTGAACGGGATGACACCGGCCGCAGACTTTCGCCCCGACATACTCAGATGCCTGCACATCGCCCAGCAGCCGGCCGCCGGAGCTGAAAAATGCAACGGCGCATCCCGTCCAAACGATGGCTAGACCTTCTCGTCTTCCCAAGGCTTGCCCGGTCTCCCCGTGATCTGTTCCAGACTGGCCGGCTTAGGCCGCCAGGGCTGCCCGAAGTGCTTGTCGATCTCATTGCGGTAACTCATCTGAGGCCCGGGATAGCCGACCAATTGCCAACCAATCAGGCCCGGCGTTACCGCCGTGCATGGGATCGCTGAACATGCCTTCGATGGTGTGCGTGCGCAGGAGTTGGAAGAAGCGCGTGCGCTCGATGGCCTTCAGCTTTTTGTTCTGTTCGTCGGCTGGCAGGCTGGCGAAGTCGCCAAGGTCCTGGATGCCCTGCCGATAAATCTCCTGCGGGTTCTCTTTGCCCTGATAGCCATGTTCGGGAACGGACTCGACCCACGGCCCCTTCGTGTAACGATACTTGTCGCGGCCGTAGGGCCCGGCGAGTTGGCGATCAATATAGATCACCACGCCGGCTTCGGTGGCGCCGGGACCCGAATCGTCGCTCGGAAAAATGCGCTCGCAGGCGGCGGCGACCACGCGCGCCTCCTGGGCGGTGAAGAAACGCAGCGGCACTTTCACGATGCCGTCTTTGCTCGCCGTCTGCGCCTGCAAACGGAACGGTTCGCCCGCCAGCGTATAGAGCAGCGTGCCGCCGAGCGCGGCTGCGGGAACTGTCAGGAACTCTCTGCGTCTCATATCAGTTGCTCCGGATGCTTGAAATACCGGTCGATCATAGCGTCCGACGCCATGTAGGTCAGCGCCATCGCGGTGAGAGTCGGATTATGCGCGGCATTCTGCGGAAACGCCGACGCGCCCACCACAAACAGATTCGGCACGTTCCAGTGCTGCAGATAGCGATTGACGACGCTGTTGTCTGGAGACGATCCCATCATCGCGCCGCCCTGGATATGCGTCGACTGGTAATTGATGATGTTATAACGGCGCGCGGGCCGGCGGGCCTTCTTCGAACGTCGCGCCCATCTCGCCGCGCTATCTTGGCCTGGATCTGCGCGGCGAACTCGCGCTGCTTGAATTCGTGATCGGTCCAATCCAGCGTGAAGCGCAGCAGCGGATCGCCGAACTTATCGGTATAGGTCGGGATCCAGATCCATATAGTTCTGACGATAGGACAGATGCTCGCCCGACATGCCGACGCGATGCGGAGTGATCCTTCCATTTCAGCGAAGCCTTCTTCCATTCCGAGCCCCAGTTGGATTTACTCGCGCCCCGCGGCATGTTGCCGAAAGATCCGATGGGGCCGTCGCCATTGCTGCTGAGCGCAATCATGCCCACGCGCAAAAGCCCATCTTCGGCGCCGCGTGAGTCCGATGTCGCCGTCGAAATCCGAGATGCGCGCGCCCAGCTCACCCGCTCCCATGAAGGCATTCAGCGGCTTGTCGAAAAAGACGCGCGTGCCGACTCCCACCTGGTGCGTGAGATTGCGGCCGAGCGTGCCTTGCGCGCGACCGGATCGTAGGGCGTGCCGATTTTCGAAAGTGCCAGCAGCCGCGTGTTATTCAACGTGAAGGACGCCAGGACCACAGTCGCGGCGGGCTGGAAAAATTCCTCTCCGCTCGCGTCAGTGAACTGGATACCCGTGGCCCGGCCGTCCTTGTGCACGATGCGCCGCACCCAGCTGCCCGTGCGCAACTGGAAATTCTTGCGCTTGGCGAGCACCGGCATCAGCGTATTCGTGGGCTGCGCCTTCGCGCCGATCATGCAGCCGTAGCGCTGGCAATGCCCGCAATAGGCGCATCCCGGCACGCGTGATGCCGTCCGGATTCTTGTAAGCTTCGCTCAAGTTCGCCGCCGGCGTCGGATAGGGATGATAGCCCAGCTTGCGCACCGCATCTTCAAACATGCTGCTCGCATACGAGCGCTTCAGCGGCGGCGTAGGATATTCCTGCTGCCGCGGCCCTTCGAAGACGTTGCCGCCGTCGATCTTGTTCCCGCGCAGATTGCCGGCTTTGCCGCTGATGCCCATCAACTGCTCGGATTTCCAGTAGAGCGGCTCCAGTTCGTCGTAAGTGACGCCCCAATCCTGAACCGCAAGGTCCGCCGGCAGCTTGGCCGCTCCATGTTTCTCTGTAAGGTGCGTGCGCAGCGTGAACACATCCGGCAGGAAACGAAAGGACGCTCCGCCCCAGTGCTCGCCCGCGCCGCCGACGCCCGTGCCGGGAAGAAAGGAACCGTACTGGCGCACCGGCACCGCCGAGTCTTTCAACGAATGGCGGTGCGTGATGGTTTCCTCCGCTGTATTCTGCATCATGCGCAGCCGGATGTTGTAGTCGAGTTCATCCATCGTCACCGCGTAGTCCGCGGTTTTACGCGGGATGCCGCGTTCGAAGACGGCGACCGAATGCGATGTTTTCGCGGTAATTTCCTTGGCCATCAAAAGGCCGGTCCAGCCTCCGCCGATGATGGCGACGTCCACGGGCTTGAGATTAGTCATGACAACCTCGCATCCCTTCTACCACCCGAAACTGTATCAAACCGGAGGATTCGACGAGAGGTTGGCTGGTGGTCAGACTCCGGCCTGAATGGCCTGAGGGTGGCGCGCTTCAAGCGCCGCTTCGGTCAAATAATTGAGAGCCGCCTGCACACCGCCCTCCGCATGAGGCGTCCCGGCCAATGTCAGACCCATCTCGACGCCGCTCAAAGTGCCCATCAGCATCAGATCATTGAAATGACCCAGATGGCCAATGCGGAACACTTTCCCCTGCAGCTTTCCGAGGCCGCTTCCTAGCGACATGTTGAATTGATCGAGGATGATACTTCGCAATTCATCGGCATTGTGCCCAGCCGGCAGCAATACTCCTGTGAGCGAACTGCTGTATTCATCGGGATTCAGGCAGACGATTTCGAGTCCCCACGTTCGCACTGCTCGACGCGTCGCTTCACCGTGCCGGGAATGGCGCGCGAAGACGTTGCTCAAACCTTCTTCCTCCAGCATCTGGAGAGCCTCGCGCAGCCCAAACAACAAATTCGTGGCCGGGGTGAACGGGAAGTAGCCGTTTTTATTGCCGGCAAGCATCGGCTGCCAGTCCCAATACGATTTCAAACATCGGGCCGATTTCGCAGCCGCCAGGGCTTTTTCGCTGACCGCGTTGAAGCTAATCCCGGGCGGCAGCATGAGACCTTTCTGGGACCCTGCGATGGTTACATCAACGCCCCATTCGTCGTGCCGGTAATCGATCGAGCCCAGCGACGAAATCGTATCTACCAGCAGCAGCGCCGTATGCCCGCTGCGGTCCATCGCTTTACGAACGGAGGCAACCGAACTCGTCACTCCCGTCGATGTTTCGTTGTGTACCATCGCCACCGCGCGAATCCGATGCGACCGGTCTTCCGACAGGATCGCCTCTACAGTTCCGGGGTCGACGCCATGGCGCCAGTCGCCGGGCACCAACTGCACTTCCAGGCCGAGCTTGGTCGCCATTTCCCGCCACAGAGTCGCAAATTGGCCGGTTTCGAACATCAGCACCTGGTCGCCTGGGGACAGCGTGTTCACCAGCGCCGCCTCCCACGCGCCGGTTCCGGAAGCCGGGAAAATCATTACATTCCGCGCTGTTTTGAAGACGCCTTTTAGCCCTTCCAGAACTTCCAGTCCCAAGCGGCCGAACTCCGGACCACGATGATCGATGGTCGGCTTTGCCATGGCCCGCAGTACGCGCTCGGGCACGTTCGTCGGTCCGGGGATTTGGAGGAAATGAGGACCGCTAGAAACTTGCATGTTTACAATATCGCGCAAGCGGAGGCTGCTTGCAACGAGCCTCCAGGCGCAATTCGTAGGGCAATCAAATCGTTATATACTTTATCGGGAACTGAACAATGATCATCCGTGAAGTGTCGATCAAACTGCCTGCGCTGGTGTTAATCCTGACCGGTTTTGTTACCGCGGCCGATACTGATGTCCTGAAGAACAATAACTCACTTGACCGGCTCATCAAGAAAACGGGCGTGTACCATGCGTCGAGCACCGGCAAGACGCCGGGCTTCGTGGTCGACCCCGCATGGCCGCAGCCGCTGCCTAACAACTGGCAGCTCGGACAAATCGGCGGGCTGTATGTCGACCAGCACGATCACATCTGGGTCTACAACCGGCCGCGCACCATGTCCACCGATGAAGCTGGGCTGGAAGGCCCTGTGCCGGGAGCGACCGATGAGAAGGGCCGGCCGGTGAATGGCCTTGGCCAGGAGCGTGCGTGGGGTCCGGCTTCCGATTGCTGCAAAGCCACACCTTCCGTTCTGGAGTTTGATACCGATGGCAAGATGCTGCGTGCCTGGGGCGGTCCGGCGGATCAGGGTTTCATCGGCGGTAAATGCAAGGCTGAGGCAGGCTGCATCTGGCCCACCAGCGAGCACGGGATCTACGTCGACCAGAACGACAACGTATGGCTCTCGGGCAATTCGGCGGCGCCGAGTGGCCGCGGGGGTCGAGGAGCGCCGCCTTGGGCGACCAACAAGGCCGGCGGCGATGGCTTTGTACTGAAGTTCGACATGGATGGCAACTTCAAACTGAGGATCGGCGGGACTCCACCAGGGCCAAACAGCAACGACACCAATGGCGGGATCAATGGCACACCCGTGCTCTATCAGGCGGCCGACATGGTGGTCGATCCGGCAACTAACCGCCTGTATGTTTCAGACGGCTACGGAAATCGCCGCGTCCTGATCGTCGACGCGAACACCGGTAAATACATCGGCCATTTCGGCGCCTACGGAAACAATCCCGTCGACGACACTGGCGCCAAGGCGGCCGGGGAATGGATGAACGACTACACCAAAGGCAACAAAAAGCCCGCATTCTTCCGGAACCCCGTGCACTGCGTGAAGATCGCCAATGACGGCAAGATTTATGTCTGTGATCGCGGAAATGATCGCATTCAGGTGTTCGACAAGAACGATCCCACGCTCGGCAAGCCGTGCAGCAATCCGGACGGCAAGGCCGGCAAATGCGGTTTCGTCGCCGAGCAATTTGTCAGTGAACACACCAACATAATCGGGACCGCCGTTTCCATGAACTTCTCCACCGATAAGGCACAAAGTTGCCTTTATATCGGAGACAACGCCAACCAGACGATCTACATCCTGGGTCGAAGCAACCTGCAGGAACTCGGCCGGCTCGGACGCAGTGGCCGGAATGCCGGAGAGTTCCACTACTTGCATCAGGTGAGCGTCGACAGTAAGGGCAACATCTATACCGGAGAAGTCGACACTGCCAAACGGATCCAGAAGTTTCTACGCTATGGCGCGACCGGCTGCAGCGGCACCGGGTCGTCTACCGTGGGCGGAGTGTTGGCCACGAATTAAATCCGCGGCCACACGCTTGTTCAGAGTGTCGCTTCAGCGACTTTCCGCGAACGCTATCGCTTCATAACGCCGAGCGAAACCGCCCGCTCCCGATTAATGCCAGCCCCGCCAGGACCAGCACCACAGTCGTCGGCTCCGGGGTAGCCGTTCCATCCAAGGAAAAGGCTGCGTTGAATGTCGGAGCCGGTTGACCGCCGACGATGTCGGTGCCCACTCTCAGCCAGTCAGGATCGAGACTGGCGTCGCGGGTCCAGACCTGTAAGTCGGGAGCAAAAGGCGTCGTCCCAGCTCCGCTAATGGGGCGCGACGCCGAAAGCCAGTAGAACTGGCCGCCGCTCACGGTCACTTGCGGAACGAAGAAATAATGATCGGCAGGCAGGTCGATAGGAGTGTTGAAGGTTACATCGAACTGAACCTCAAGACCAGTTAACGGACCGTTGCCGTTAGTCGTCTGGAGTGGTTTGGGGTGGATACCGCCCGGCTGAACGCTGTTCACCGCGGTAAATGTGGCAGACAATAAGGAACCGGAGAATGACAGATTGCCCGCTCCGCTGTCTCTCGAATCGAATGCGACATCGGACGGCGAATTCATACGAGTCGGTACATTCGGAGTTCGCGCTGTGTCGGAATCATTGGGAAACACTTGATAGATTTCGACTCCGACGTCCGAGATCGAGGCCTGTGGGCCAGCTGTTGGAACCAACAGACCAACAAAAGATGCGCCGGTGATAGTACTCTGCGATTTCAGCAGGAAATCGTCAGCGGCTTCGATTTCAAAACCGCTGGAGCTGTCCTGGCGGCTGGCAATGGCCATCTGGTTATTTGGCGTCAGGTTATTGTAAATGGTGTCACCGGCTAGCGGAAGCGCCAGCAGAGCCCCGAAACCAAAAGCAAAAACACTCATAGACACGTGTCGCATCTTGAGTTCCTCCTTAAGCGGCAAATAACCGCGCTGGTTAATTTTAACATCGACTCTGGTATAAGCAGATTTCGTTTCTGCCGACTCCTGCTGAGATCACAAATCCTTGCGCGCCCAAACGACTGACATGCGAGGCGCTAGCACCAGCACGTCCGGGTCTTCGGTGGCGGCTTGCATTTTTTCCAGCATTCTTTCAAGTTGACCGGGTGTGATGAGGCCCGCGGAGATGAATGCAGGACCGGCTTCTTCAACGCTCCACTTGAGAAGAAAGCGCTTTTCACCACGAGACATGGCCGGTTGATGAATTTCGATTTCAGGTTCGGCAAAACCAGCGGCCTTCACCAGGTGGTAGAGATTGGCCGACAGAGAGTAGTCCAGACCGCGGGTTGGTCCAAGACGGGTGAACAGAAGCGCGAAGGCGTCCAGAACAGTCGGCGGCTGGCTGGTGGCCGACGCCAGGTCACCATCCTCAACCACGATAAGGCCTCCCGTTTTCAGAACAGCATGCATCTCACGAAGACACGCCGCGGGATCGGCCAGGTGGAGCAGCAGAAATCGGCAATAAACCAGGTCGAACGAACTGCGAGGCAATCCCGTCGCGGCGGCATCCACTTCGATGAATGAGGTATTGTTCAGCCCGGCTCTACTGCACAAAATGCGGGCTTGATCCAGCTGCTCGCCATTGGCGTCCACGCCGGTAACACTTCCCGAAGGCCCCACCATTTCGGCCAGCATACGAGTCACGGCGCCGATACCGCAGCCAAAATCGGCAACGCGCATCCCCGGTCGAAGACCGGCCTGCAGGAGCAGCCGCTGGCCGGCCGGACCATAGATGTCATGCAGTGCAAGCAGTCGGCGGACGGCCGGCGGCCCGGTAGCCAGGGCGTATTCACCGCAGCGCGCCTGGTCTGTGTCCAATCCACCCAACGCAGTCGGAAGGGTGCCGGTCTTCACTTGAGTGTTCATACTTTTTGTTTCCTGCTTCTTGCTTTCTGGGCGTCTCGTGGATTTTTGGACAGTTCCAGAATAAACGTGTTTTAGCTGATTCGAAGTTAGGAATCGGTAAAGCTTCTGTAAATAGGCCAGTGCTGCCGGCCTAAAAGAACTTGCGCTTGAAG
Source organism: Bryobacterales bacterium (assembly GCA_963769205.1). Classification (GTDB taxonomy): domain Bacteria; phylum Acidobacteriota; class Terriglobia; order Bryobacterales; family Bryobacteraceae; genus Palsa-89. Next base: position 26,735 of record CAVYKR010000018.1, read on the forward strand.
GCTTCGTGCCGCTCTTTAGTCAACGCCATCAGTTGAGCAAACGCCTTCTCGCCTTTGAGCGTTTCGAGCAGTGGGTCGCTGATGAAATAAGGGTAGGAAAAGAATCCCCGGTCTATGCTGTATCGCAGCACACGCAATGCGGAATCTTTTTCACCCAGCAACGCGTAAGCTTGAGCGATCTTGTATATCGCCTCCGGGTCTCCGACCCCGCGCGACGAAATTGTGTTTTCCGTCTCGTGCAGTATTTCAAGCCCCTTGGAATTTTGATTCTTGATCGCAAAGCTTAGCGCTTTTCCGATCTTGTCATGCAGCAACGTAGGACGCAGTTCAAAGGCGCGATCAAAATCTTCCGCTGCCCGCGCCGTGTTCTTCTTGTAATACTCCCCGAAGCCCCGATAGAACAGGATTAGCGCCGAATCAGTGCTTCGCGGCAGGCTCTCCAGGAACTTATCGTATTCACCCAGGTAAAGATACGCGTTCATCGCGGAAGTAGTGAGCTTCACAACCGGATCCAGCCGGCGGGCTTGCTCCGATTCTGCGGATGATTCCCGCAACATGCCGCCGAAGCGGTACGCATAGCCCAGCTCCCAATGTGCCTCAGCCTCGTTGGGATTGGTTCTCAGAGCCTCTCTCAACAATGGCACCGCACGCTCCACCATTCCGGTATCGGTATCCAGATTCGCCATGTAAATCAGAGCCTTGATCTCCGTCGGTTGAAGAGATAAAGCCTTCTCATAAGCGGCGGTCGCATTCCGATACTGATCGCGCCCGCCTAACTCGAAGGAGGCGCTGGCAGTGTATGCCCTGCCCAACTCGGCCCATGTTGGCGCGTACCTGGGCTCCAGCTCGGTCGACTTCTGCAACATCTTGATCGCCGTCGGAAAATCGTTAAGTGAGTAGAGATCTACCCCGCGCAGATAGTATTCATACGCCAAGGGAGCTATCTCCCGGTCCGGTTTGAGCCTCTCAGCCTCAACCGGAGAAAGGCTCAAAGCCAATCCCTTGATGATTTGACGAGCCACACTATCCTGGACAGTCAAAAGCTTGTCGTACTTCAAATCGAATGTGCCGCTCCAAAGAATGTTGTCCCGCTGGACGTCGATTAGCTGCGAGGTAATACGCAGATCATCGCCGTCTCGCAGGAAGTTGCTCGTCAGAATAGCGTCGACCTGCAGCTCTCTGGCGATTTTGCGCGGATCGATGACCTGATTCCGGTATCGCTCAATCGAAGAAGAAGGGCGCACCGTGACGGAACTGACGTACTCCAGCTTGGTTATGACCGCATCCGCTAGCGAGAACCCGAGAAAATCATTCTTGCCATCCTCTCTTCTGAGGCTTTGGAACGGCAGTATCGCCAGGCTGCGTGGCTTGGAAAGTTGGGGCGTGGTGGATTGACGCCGGTAGTATCCGAATCCAAAAGCTACCAACCCGAGCCCCATCAGTACCAGGACCACCCTCATGAGTGGTATTCGGGTTGTCGAGGGAGCAAGGGCAGCCAGAGCAGGGGCAGCCGCAGCAGCACCCTCATCTTGGCCCGGTGGGTTAAAGTTGGCAGGATCGGGAGTGGCCGATTCTGGTTCGGCTGGCAGAGCTTTCGTCTCCGCCGCAAAACGATATCCCCGACCCGGGATCGTAACGATGTAGCGGTCTTCGCCGGCACTCTCACCCAGGGCTCTGCGGATCATCGAAATCTGTTGCGTAAGGTTCGATTCCTCCACAAAGCTGTTGGGCCAGAGCGCCTTCATAAGCTCGTCCTTGGTGAGCATGCGGCCGCTGTTCTCTACCAGCACGACTAGGGCGTCATAGGTCTTTGGCGGCAGTGCTACGGGAATGCCGTCCCGCGAAAGCAGGTGTTGAGAGGTGTCTAGAACAAAAGGCCCAAATTCGTATAAGTACCCGTTTTTCTGTAGCATGGGCATTTCCTAGAATTTTTAGAGATCTTTTAGATGATCTTGAGGACTTCTGGTTCGCGCTCGTGCCAGCATTGCACGAACAGGGCCCGATCGCCAGGCGCAACCATCCCAGCTTCCGGCAATATTAGCACAGTCGTTGGCTTGGTTGCGCCCAAGCTATGCAGGCCCGAGCTGTGAGGAATCATGCGTGAAATCAGACCCAAAGAACGGATATTGTTTCCACCCTTTCAATTGGATCTGTCTGCCGGACGCCTGGCTTGCGGCGCACAAGCCATCGAACTTCCGCCTAAAGCCTTCCGCGTCTTGCATTACCTTGCAGAGCGGCCCGGACAGCTTGTCAGCAAAGAAGAATTACTTGGATGCGTTTGGCCGGATGTTCATGTTGGGTCAGATGTCCTCAAAGTGACCATTTCCGATATCCGTAAGGCGCTTAACGATTCGAGCAGGGACCCTCGCTTTATCGAAACCGCCCACCGTCGCGGCTACCGATTCATAGCTAAGACCGTTGGGCTCGAATCGGTTCCGGAGCAGGAGGCGCCCGAAACACCAAGAACCCATTACACCAGAAGTGGCGATGTCAACATCGCTTACCAGGTTATAGGCGAAGGACCCCTGGATTTGGTCTTCGTTATGGGCTGGGTCTCCCACCTGGACTACTTCTGGACCGAACCTTCGTTCGCCCGCTTCCTACGCCGGCTGGGCTCGTTTTCCCGATTGATCCTGTTCGACAAGCGCGGCACTGGTTTGTCTGATCGCGTTCCTCTGGGTGCCTTACCAACGCTCGAGCAGCGAATGGATGATGTCAGGGCAGTGCTGGATGCCGTTGGTTCGAAACGGGCGGTCCTCTGTGGCGTGTCGGAAGGCGGCGCTATGTCGGCATTGTTTGCCGCCACTTACCCGGAACGCACCGCCGGCCTGGTAATGATCGGCGCGTATGCAAAACGAATTCGCGATCCCGGTTATCCTTGGGGACCGACCGGAGCGCAGCGTGAGCAATTTCTGGAACGTATTCGGGAGGAGTGGGGAGGGCCCGTTGGCCTGGAGGAACGGGCCCCCTCGGTGGCTTCTGATAGTCGCTTCCGGCAATGGTGGGCGGCTTACTTGAGAACCGCCGCTAGCCCGGCTGCCGCGGTTGCACTAACGAAAATGAACTCGGAAGCGGATATACGGGGCATCCTCCCGGCGATTCGCGTCCCCACCCTTGTGATTCACCGCACCGGAGACAAATGCCTGCGAGTTGAAGAAGGCCGTTACGTCGCTAGCCGGATTCCCGGTGCGAGATTCGTTGAATTGCCGGGCGTTGACCACCTCCCGTTTGTCGGAGATCAGAACGCCATACTGGACGAAATCGAGGAATTCTCGACTGGCGCCCGCCATATGCCGCACTCAGCGCCTGTCTTGGCGACCGTCGTCGCTGGTTCGTTCAAACTACCGGCCAGAGAACGTAGGGCTGACTTAAATGCGTGGCTCCGCCTGCGCGATCACGTAACGCGCGAACTGGAGTGGTTCCGGGGGCGTGAGACCAGCGAGAGATCCCAGTACTTTCTGGCTACGTTTGACGGTCCGGCTCGGGCCATCCGATGCGTCTGCGCGATAGCCCATCACGCGGCCCGTTTGGGTATCCCCATGTCTGCAGGACTCCACATCGGTGAATGTGAAGCAGCCAACGGCAGCGTCCGCGGCGCGGCCGTGGAGACTGCACGCCGGATCGAATTGCAGGCTGGACCGAACGAGATTGTAGTTTCCGCTACAGTTCGTAATCTTGTCGCGGGATCCGGAATTTGCTTTCGGCACAAGGGGACCATGACCCCCGTCGGCGCGGCGGAAGGGCTCTCCCTTCTGGTAGTAGAACGTAATCTCGACCTTCAAATAGGCGCGTAGGCACTTAAGGCATCCTGTCGCGAACCCACCGGTTACAGTACGATAAACAGCGTCGACATCAGGGGATCACCACGGGTTCACCCTTGACAACGGTCCGTTTGTGAAGTAAGTTTTGTTATATTCGCTGATCGGTTCGGTGGGCTTCGGGATCTCCCGAAAATCGGAAATTTAAAGGAGAGTATGACTCTAACCTGGTCTCGTTCAATCGGCATTTGCCTCGTGGTTGCCTGTTTCTTAGCGGGAGCTCCGGTCTTCGCGCAGCTCATCACGGCTGACATCTTAGGAACGGTTACCGACTCCGCTGGCGCTGTGCTGCCCAACGCCAAGGTCACGGTCGTCAATATCGCGACATCCGACGCCCGTACGACCCAGACCACCGGCACGGGCGATTTCGTCGTCAACCTGTTGCCGCCCGGTCAGTACACGGTCACCATAGAAGCACCCGCCTTTAAGAAATCCGTAACTAGTGTCACTCTCGTCGCCGGCGACCGCGCGCGCGTCGATTCCCAATTGCAGGTAGGAGAGTCGAGTCAGACCGTCGAAGTGATTGCCACCACTCCGGCCCTCCAGACCGACAGTTCTCTTATGCGAGATACCGTGTCCGCGCAGTCCGTGCAGGACCTTCCGCTGAACGGCCGCAATTACGTCACACTAGTTGAAACCGCGCCGGGAGCCGCTGCCGGGCCGTCCAACTCGATTCTTAGTGGTACACGGCCGGACGAGCGGCGTCAGACCTCCGCCGTTGTTGCGAACGGCCAGAACGAGACCTTCAACAATCACCTGGTTGATGGCATGGACAACAACGAGCGCGAACAGTTCTCGATTCTGTACCGGCCTTCCATCGACTCGCTTGAGGAAGTGAAGATTGACACTAACGCCTTCCCGGCCGAAGAGGGAAGGGCGGGAGGCGCGGTGATCAATCTGATCACCAAGTCGGGCACGAACACGCTCCATGGCGGAGTTTATGAGTACTTCCGCAACGACCAGTTGAACGCCAACGACTTCTTCGCTAACAGCGCGGGCATAGGGCGAGCCGAGTTCCGGCAAAACCAGTTTGGCGGCAGCGTGGGCGGGCACATCATCAAGAACAAGACCTTCTTCTTCGGCGATATCGAGATATTGCGGCTGATCCAGGGCAAGAACACCGGCTTATTGGCTGCGCCGACCGCTTTTGAAAAAGCGAATCCCGGCAACTTCTCCGACATAGGCGGACCGGTGGTTCCAGCGTCGAAGCTGGATCCCGTGGCGGTCAAGTACCTGGCGCTCTTTCCGGCGGCGAACATTCCGGGTGCGCCTCCCACGGCCAACTATTCGGGCAACGTGAACAACCAGTATTATTCCAAGACGGCCGATGTGCGAATCGATCACCGCTTCTCCGACAAAGACAGCATGTTTGGCCGTTTCACCTACAACCCGACGACCACCGTATATCCAACCCTGTATCCCCAAGTGACAGCTCGATGGCCTGACCGTCAATCCGGGCAACGGCATCTATCCGGGCAACTCAACCGAAGACGCCCAAGCATACATGCTCGATTACATTCACATCTTCAGTCCGACGCTGGTGATGGAATTGAAGGATGGCTTCACGCGGTTGAACATCGCCACACTTTCGGCGAATCAGGGCACCAACCTGTCCGACAAATTCGGAATCCCCGGCGCCGACGTGAACAAATACGTTTCGGGCTTGTTGAATGTCAATATCAACGGTTACACAGGAACGGGAAGCTGCAATACGCTGGGCGACTGCACGTCTGTGCCGATTTATGAAATCGACAACGTCTTCCAGGAAGAGGGCGCGATAACCTGGACCCATGGTGCGCACAACGTCAAGATAGGCGCAGGCATGATCCGGCGTCAGGAGCAGTATTACCAGATCCAGAACGGAACCGGCCAGTATACCTGGAGCGCTGCTACAGCGGGCGGTCCTCCAAATAGTCTCGCCAACTTCCTACAGGGAGTTCCTACCACCATCACACGGCAGTTTCCCTATCAGTTTCAGTACTACCGCACCTGGGAACCTCACATCTATATCCAGGACGATTGGCACGCCACCCGCAAGCTGACCCTCAATCTTGGCTTGCGCTGGGATCACATCGGTCAGCTTCAGAGCGCAACCGGTCAGCGCTCCAATTATCAGATCGACACCAACACATTTTGCATTGGGTCCGCTGCCTGCGTGCAGCCCAATTGGAAGCAGTTCGCCCCGCGCGTGGGCTACGCCTACAACCCGGGTAAGGGATTGGTGTTTCGTGGAGGATTCGGTATGAGCTACTTCGCCCAGGATTATGCCTCAGGCTCGCTGAATCTTCCCAACCCGCCTTTTGTGACGGTGAGCTTCACCTGCTCACCGGCTGCCTTGACCGGATCATCGGTGTGTCCGGCGGGCGTAGGTTCGTTGTCACAGGGCCCGCCTCCGATTGTGCCGCCCAATATCCCACAGCTCCTCGGGCCGGTTGCCGGTGGTCTGAACTCATCACTCTCCGCGCACTCCGATTATTATCCGGGGGCGAAAGTCATGGAGTGGAACTTCACCATGCAGAAGCAGTTTGGCTCGAATGTTTTCACCGTGGCTTATGTCGGGGAACTGGGACGCCACCTGCAATATGCGCCTAACGTTAATCTCCCGGTCCCGTCAGGAACCGCGGTAACGCCGGCCTACGTCAGATTTGCGACCCTGCCGAACATAACCGGAATCACCGACTATGGGACCGGCGGAGCGAGCGAATACAACGCTGCACAGTTTATCTTCGAGCGGCGCTATTCGAAAGGCTTGACCGTCAACGCCAGCTACGTATTCGCCCGTAACCTGACCAGCCTCACCGACATCGCCGAGGCGATTGGAACCGTAATCAACAACCGCGGTTACGATTGGGGCAACGCCAACATCGGCTTCAAGAACAAATTCACCATGCGCGTGAATTACGAACTTCCGTTCGGCAAGTCGTCGTCGGGCTTGACCAAGATGGCCATCGGCGGTTGGCAGATGAACGCGATCGCTTTCTGGCAGTCCGGTGAGCCCTATACCGTTACGGACGGACAGAATCTAATCAATCTTCCGAATATTACTTCGGACCGCCCGAACCAGATTTCGGGCCAGTCCTGCCAGGCGTCGAGCCCCTCGATTCACGACTGGATCAATTACAATGCCTTCCAGCAGCAGCCCATCGGCAATCCTGGTAATGAAGGCCGCGCTCAGTGCTATGGTCCGCAATGGAGAGGACTGGACTTCTCGCTCTTCAAAGACTTCACTTTCGCGGAAAAGTACAAGCTGTCGTTCCGCGCCGAGGCCTACAATATCACGAACACGCCGAATTGGGCGCTTCCAAACGCGGTCATCTCCGGTTGGACTGTTAGCCGTAGCCCGGCGGGTGTCCCGACCAGCGCCGGAGCGTTCGGCCAGATCACGGCCACCAACATCGGTTTTACTCCGCGAGTGTTGCAGCTCGCCCTAAAGATGACGTTCTAAGGCCGGTTCAGGATGTGGGGCCGATAATTGGCTAACTCGCGACGCGATTGGATTAAGGGCGTAGCAGGCACCGCTCTGATGTCCAATCGCGGCCAGGCGGCCGAAGCGGGCGGCCAGCCCAATATTCTCTACATCCACTCGCACGATACCGGCAGGTACATTCAACCGTATGGATTCGATGTTCCCACGCCGAATCTGCAGAAGCTTGCAGGCCAGGGAATCCTGTTCCGGCATGCGTTCAATGCCGCGCCTACGTGCTCTCCCAGCCGCGCCAGCCTCCTCACGGGGCATTCTCCCCACAACAACGGAATGCTTGGACTTGCCCACCGCGGCTTTTCCCTGAACGATTACAGGCAGCACATTCTGCACACGCTGCGGCCGCATGGATATCGTTCCACCCTTATCGGCGTCCAGCACATAGCCAGGGATCCCACGGTAATCGGGTATGACGAGATCGTCCAGACGGCCGGAGTACACGTTGCCCAAGTTGCTCCGGCAGCGGTGCAATTCCTGAAGCAGTCACCCCGGCAGCCATTTTTTCTGGACATCGGCTTCTTCGAAACGCATCGCGAATTCCACCCGCCCGGTCCTCAGGAGGACGAACGTTTTTGTAAGCCTCCCGTACCGGTGCCGGATGCTCCCGCGACACGGCGCGACATGGCGGCGTTCAAAGCCAGCGCTCGCGTGTTGGATCAAGGGGTCGGCGACATTTTGAATGCGCTGGAAGCTGCCGGATTGGCCGGGAATACGCTGGTGATAGCGACCAACGACCACGGCGTCCCGTTCCCGGCCATGAAATGCAACCTCACCGTTCACGGTACTGGTGTCGCTCTCATCATGCGAGGCCCCGGCGAGTTCAAAGGCGGCCAGGTTTCAAACGCGATGGTCTCGCATCTGGATCTTTATCCGACCATCTGCGAACTGCTCCACATCGAAAAGCCGGTCTGGCTGCAGGGTAAGTCACTGCTGCCGCTGATCCACGGCCAGGTCGAGGAATTGCATGACGAGCTCTTCGCCGAAGTGAATTATCACGCTGCTTATGAGCCCAAACGCGCCGTTCGTAGCAGACGGTGGAATTACATTCGGCGCTTTGGCGATCGCGAGCATCCCGTTCTGCCGAATTGCGACGACAGTCCAAGTAAGGATTTATGGCTGAAGAGCGGCTGGAGACATCAACTCATCCCGCGCGAGCAACTCTTCGACGTGATTTTCGATCCGAACGAGACCCGAAATCTGGCGGGCGATCTAACCTTCGCCAAGGCGCTGGGTGAGATGCGGGACCGCCTGGAGGCCTGGATGAAACGGACCGACGACCCGCTTTTGCGTGGCCCGCTCAAAGCTCCCGCGGGCGCGGTATTGAACGATCCTGACGGTACTTCGCCGCAAGAGCCGCCGGCCCGGGCGTAGTTGTCGCTTAAGTCCGCTAACGCGGCCCTGCTGTTCTGATCTAAACTAACAATTTCGATGTTCTTAGCTTACGATCCGGCGACGAATCCGCTCAACACTAACGAGTGGGCCTTTCCGCTCTTCGAGTGCATACACATTGCGGCGTTCGCCATGTCGGTCGGCACCATTGCCGTTGTGGATCTTAGGCTTCTCAAATTGGGCATGCGCCATCAGACCGCCGCCCAGCTCGTCAAGGATACGATGCTGTGGACACTCGCCGGCCTCATCATCGTCATAATGTCGGGTCTGGTTATCTTCACCTCAGACCCGCTGCGTTATTACTACAGCCCCGCTTTTCGGCTCAAAATTATTTGCCTTTTGATAGCGATCATCTATAACTACACAATCCATCGCAAAGTCGCATTGTCCAAGTCCCCGCCGGTCGTCGCCGGACTGGTCGCAACGGTCTCCCTGCTCCTCTGGGTCACCATCGTTTTTGCGGGATTGTTTTATGCATTCACTTAGAGATCGCGGTGAGGTCTAGATGTCGTTTGCGGAATTCAGTCAATGGGTCCAAGGCACCGATTTCTTTACGGCCCTGCGGGAGTCGGCGCTGGTGTATCCCATTATCATGTCTTTGCATCTCAGCTCCATCGCGGTTTTTGGAGGGCTGATCCTGCTCACCGATTTGCGGTTGCTCGGCCTGGCCATGCCCAGCATGACGGTGTCCGATATAGTCGCGCAGACTCGCATCTGGAAGCGGATCGGGTTCGTTGTCATGATTACTTGCGGCATCCTTCTGGCTGGAGCGAAGCTCGACAAGTATTACGACAACCCGTACTTTCAGCTCAAGCTTTTGTTTTTGCTGTTGGTGGGCGTCCACGCCCTGGTGTTCCGTCGCAGCGTTTACGGGAAGACTAAGGAACTGGACCAGGCGCCCGCGATTCCCCCAATTGCCAAAATTGCGGCCTGCCTCTCGCTGGTCCTGTGGATTGGAATCTTGTCCTTCGGCCGCTGGATCGCCTACTATGAGCGGCCGGGGGACCGCGGTCCGGTGACTGGCTCGCAACAGGTGAATCAGGCACCGGCGCCTCGGTAAACCTATAAGCATGGACAATCCGTGGCTGCACCGCTATACCAATCTCGTCGCAGTCTGCACCGCCTTGCTGTTCATAACCGGCCCTGTGGTCTCCACCAACGAGAATCGGCCTCTATATTCCCTGGGCGAGTGTCATGCGTGGTTAGGCGCCGCAGTCACCATCTTAATGGCCGGCCTGGTTCTCTGGTTGTCGCGCGCGAAAGAGCGGATCTTATTGCAGCGGCTGGCCTGGGCCGCGCTAGCCGCCAACATTGCTCTAGATCTCGTGGCGCTCGAGCCAGACCCCCTGCCGGCTCCGGTGAGATTCGCTCACACTTTGCTGGGCCAGCTTTTCTTCTCGAGCACGGTGGCAATGGCGGTCTTTACCTCCCCGTTCTGGAACCAAATTCCAAAGCCCGTTGATTTCGATAATGCTCCGCGGCTCCGGTTTCTGGCTACGACGACGGCCACTCTGGTACTGTTGCAAATCACCCTTGGAGCGGCTTTTCGTCATGGAGTTATGGGCGCACTCCCGCATATCCTTGGGGCGCTGACGGTGGCAGTCTTCCTGGGGCCGGCTATGGCGGCAATTCTGCGTACTGAAACAACCGACGCCCGTTCGGCAGCAATTGCCCTGATAATGTTGACGACCGTACAATTGCTACTGGGCTTTGGGCTCTTGACGATGCAGTCCTTCGACGAAATAGACCCCCTGGTCGTAATCATTGCAACCATTGCTCATGTGGCTATCGGAGCGTTCACCTTGGCGGCAGCCGTGGTAATGGCTCTCTGGATTCGGCGCGCCACCGCCAAACCAGCTTAAATAAGTGCCAAAAACACCTAAAGGAGATCCTTATGCGTCCGAATAGTGCCCGATTGGTCGTGCCGGGGCTGATCTTACTCCTGATGGCTCTGCATCTTACGGCTCCCCGGGCTCAGGCGATTCCTGCGTTTTCTCGCCAGTATCAGACTTCCTGCAGCACCTGCCACGTCGACTTTCCGAAGCTGAACGACTTTGGCAAAGCATTCAAGGACGCCGGCTTCAAGTTCCCTAAGGACGACGAGACCTATTTGAAGGTGCCCGCCACACTCCTCGGCGCGCCGGCGCAGAAGGACGTGTGGCCGAACGCGATTTGGCCCGGTACCATTCCGGGGCTGCCTCCGATCGGCATGCGGATGAACACCTTCTTTCAAGTGACTACCGGGGGCCGCGGCAACTTCAACAGTGTCGCAGGACCCAACGCGGTTCCCCAATTCATTCCCGCCACTGATTTCCAGACGGGGCTCTTTAGCATCTTCGCAGCGGGCAACTTCGGAAGCGACATCGCGTTCTGGGTGGATGACGATATCAGCGTCGGTGGAAGCAACGCGGCCGGCGGACTGGGTGATGGCTACTTGAAATTCGTAAATATCGGACGATACTTTCATCTTCCCAGCGATGTACTTACGTTCCGCGCCGGGCAATTCGAACTGGACCTGCCCTTCACCCAGGCTAGAAGCATCAACCTAAGCCCTTACGATATCTACACCGAGAGCAATATAGGTGCGGTTAATGCGTTATCCGGGCAGCAAAACGTCGCGAACAACTTTACATTCGCAGGGGCAGCGCGAGGGATCGAGCTGAGTGGCGGCCATCAATATGGCGGCTACCATTATTCGGTGGCAGTGATCGATCAGAACACCAGCGGGCTTAACCAGCCGGACAACACCAGCCCCTTTGTGCCGTCTGCGACGGGTGGATCGAGTGGCGGGGTTGGGTTTGCTTCCGACACCAGCGCCAAAGCGCTTTACACCCGTTTCTCTTACCGCTTCAATTTGGATCGGGACGAGGCAGCCCGGAAGGATGTGCAGGCCTCAGGTCCAACCGGACCGCGCGATCACACCTATCTAACCTTGGGCGGCTACTATATGCGCGGAAATTCGCGCCAGGGCTTCATTGGACTGGCGTCGCACGGCACCGACACTACGCTGCTGACGGTGCATGAGCCCTACTATCGCGCCGGCGCCGACTTTAGCTTCAATTACCGGAAGCTGAACATCTACGGGCTTTACATGCGCGGGCGGGACAACAACCTGCTGCCGGTGGATGCGGACGGAAACATCATCTTGCTGCCCATCACCGGCACCAGCCCTCTACCGGTGAGATTCGTCACCAGCGTGCCGGCATATTTCAGCGGCGGATTTGTGCAGGCGGATTTCCTGGCTTTGCCGTGGATCATGATGATCATGCGCTACGACGCCGTGAACTCCGGAGCCGATCGGATCAATGGCTTCGACCTGGCTGGAGGAACGCCCTATTTCGCTCCGATCCGAACCACTCGCAATCGCTTCACGCCGGGCATACAGTTCCTGATCCACCCCAACATTAAGGCTTCGTTTGAATATCAATTTCGTCCCCAACAAAGCGTGGATGTGACTACCTCGGCCACCAACCTGCAACAGTATCAGAATCAGTTCCGCGTGAACACCGCGCTTTTTGGATTAGAGTTCGTTTACTAGTTTGTGGAGAAACCCATGCCATTCACTAAAAGTCACTTCGGGAAAACAATTCTGGCCTTGTTGGCTTCGGGCGTAATCGCTTTTGGCGGCAGCGTTAGCGGGAAGATCAGCGGCGGAAAAGGCGCGGCGGTTGTTTACATCGATGCCATCCCGGGAAAGACATTCCAGGCACCCGAAAAGCATGCCGCGATGGACCAAAAATCGCTCCTGTTCCAGCCCCACGTCCTGGTCGTCCTGGCCGGCACGACCGTGGATTTCCTTAACGGCGACAACGTGCAGCACAATATCTTCTGGCCCTCGATTTCGGGCAGCAAGAAGGCTAGCCACAATATGGGCACTTGGCCCAAGGGCGAAGTTCGTTCGTTCAAGTTCGACACGCCCGGCATAGTTCCGCTGCTCTGCAACGTGCATCAGGAAATGTCGGGATATATTGTCGTAGCACCCACGCCCTACTACGCTGAAGCGGACGCCTCCGGCGCCTATAAGATAGACAACGTTCCGGACGGCAGCTATAACATCACGGCTTGGCGCGAGGGGATGAAATCACAATCAAAACCCGCCGCAGTCGCCGGCAATATAACCGTGGATTTCGCATTGGCTAAGTGAGGAGATATGCACAAAGGTAATGGCGTTTTGATCGCGGCAGTTCTGGCTGCTACTACTCCGCAGTGTTTTCCCCAGGTGCTTTCGCCGCCGGAGATTCTCGATCCAGGCATGCGCGCGCTCCAGCAGAAACATCTGCCGGAGCTGAAGGCCGCCGCCGTAGAAATAACTTCGCACCAGTATCCATATCGCTTCTACCTGAGCCGCAAGCTGGATCTGACGGAACAGCAAGAGCAGCAAAACGACCAGCGGTCTATTCGCTTTTCCAATTTCCAGGGCAATACAGTACTCCAAATCACGGGCAACTATTTCGCCTCGTATTCGGAAGAGTCCATGAACCAGGACGAGCGCGTAAAGCAGACCTATCGCGACGTTATGCTGCCGATCCTTCGCGCTACGGCATCTCGGCTCACTGCGGAGTCTGAGCTGAACGCATTCGCCATCGAAGTTGCTCATCACGTTCGAAAAAAGGTGCTGGGCGTTGCGGTGGAACACCCCGAAAACCTGGCGCTCATCGTTCCCAGGGCGGTCGCCGAGAAGGTGGCGGCCAGCAGCAACGCCAGTGAGCAGTTGCTGGCGCTCCAGGAATCACGGGTTTTCATCGACGGCAAGGCGGCCTCACTTTGGCCGGATCCGCCAGAAGTTCGAGTGGCTACGCCTCCGCCTCCTCCTGCAGTTGGTCCGCATCCACCGCCCGTAACAGTTCACGACGTGTCGATCGCCGCGTTACAGCAGAAACAGACCTCATACCAGGGTCTGATCGACCGGGTCGTTCACGAACTGGACGCCGATGCCCATTTCGTATCGTACGCACCTCCCGTTCTAGTCGGTTTTCATGGCAAATCCTATCTGCAGTTCTCGGTTACAACCAACCTTGCTTCTTCCGACCTGGGCTCTCAGTACCGCATTGCCGCTCTGGCCTTCGACCGGCACGTGTCTCATCTGATCCGCCCGCTACTGACGATGGTGCCGAAGGATCCTGATTTCGACGGAATCGTCTTCAGCTCGACGGTTCCCGGCGCATCGCAGTCGGTCGAATTCTTCCTTTCGTTCTCTGAACTGCAGCGTTATGCCGACTACGACATCACTGGCCAGCAATTGATCAATTCCGGGCTGGTGCTGATAAACGGCGAGCGCGTGGGCCTGGAACTCCAGAGCGCGGAGGCCGACATACGCTAATCCAGCAAAGGGCCCCGATTTTGGTCAGATCTGATGTGGCGCGCAGGCGGCCTAGAAACCTTCCTAGGCGATTGGAGTCCCATAGTCGGAGTCGCTATCTAATAGTGCGTCATTCGTTAAGGGGGACCATGAAGTTTGTGCTTGGGGGCTTTCGTCAAAACGAAAGCATACGCTACTATTCCTTCCAAGGGATCGGCGAGGACCGCAGAACACGGACTGAGTTTAGCGTAGGAGTCGACTTAAATTTACTTCAGAAACACGGCATTCCCCTTCAGGAAGCTCCCTTGCTTTGCTCCTCTTTGCTGACTTCACGAGTGGGTGGTGAATTACTCCCTCAATTGATGTATTCAGAGGAGGACATGGTCGCCCATGCCACCGAACGGGCCCGGGAGCGCGCCGAAGCTCAACACGACCGGAAACAAAAGCACTTGTCGCCCAACGAACCTCCGAAACTGCCATCGCCGATGGCCACCGAGCCGCGAACTGGGCCATCCGGTATAGGCCTCGGGAGCCGGGTCACATCGCTGCTGGGTTGATCGGCCGCGCGGAAACTTCGAAGATTCTCTGCTCGAAGTGCTCACGTAACTCAGTTGTTAACACTTGGCAGGTTGCGGCGTCTACCGTTCGGATATGTCAACCAATATTTTGCCTGGTCGCCCGTACCCGCTGGGCGCGACTTGGGACGGCGCCGGCACGAATTTCGCAATCTACTCGCAGCACGCTGAATGGGTGGAGTTATGTCTCTTCGATCAGGCCAACGCGCCCGAGACTGCGCGCGTCCGGCTGCCTGAACGCACCACCTACGTGTGGCATGGCTACATCCACGGGCTGCAGCCCGGACAATTGTACGGCTATCGCGTCCACGGCCCGTTTCAGCCCAACGACGGATTGCGATTTAATTCGAACAAGCTCTTGATTGATCCTTACGCCAAGGCACTTTCCGGACAGGTGGATTGGAAATCGTCCATCTTTCCCTATCAACCAGGAAACGGAGACGCCGACCTTTCGTTTGATGAAAATGATGACGCCACGGGCATGCAAAAATGCGTGGTCGTAAACCCGTACTTCGATTGGGAACAGGACCGGCCCCTCTCGATTCCTCTTAGCGAATCGATAATATACGAGCTGCACGTCAAGGGATTCACAAAGAGCCATCCCGAACTACCCGAAAACCTACGGGGCACCTATGCAGGCCTCGCGGCGAAACCGTCCATCCAGTATTTGAAACGGCTGGGCGTCACCGCGGTGGAGCTTATGCCGGTGCATGCTTTCCTCACTGACAAGCACCTGGCTGAGAGAGGGCTCACCAATTATTGGGGCTACAACACCACCAACTTCTTCAGCCCCGACGCCCGGTATTCGGGTTCCGGCGACCGGGGCGGCCAGGTGGCCGAGTTCAAAACGATGGTCAAGGCCTTCCATTCCGAAGGCATCGAAGTGATTTTGGACGTGGTCTACAACCATACCGCCGAAGGCAATCAGATGGGCCCCTTGCTGAGCTTCCGGGGCGTCGACAACCCTACTTACTATCGGTTGGTCGGCGATCAGCCCCGTTACTACATGGATTACACCGGTACCGGCAACAGCTTGAACGCCCGCCATCCGCAGGTTCTTAAGCTCATCATGGACAGCCTGCGCTATTGGATTGAAGAAATGCACGTGGATGGCTTCCGCTTCGATCTGGCTGCGACGCTGGCGCGCGAGCTGCACGACGTCGATCGCCTCTCCGCATTTTTCGACATCATCCACCAGGACCCGGTGATCTCGCAAGTGAAGCTGATCGCGGAGCCCTGGGACGTCGGCGACGGCGGCTACCAGGTAGGCAATTTTCCCGCCGGCTGGGCCGAGTGGAACGGCCGTTTTCGCGACACCGTGCGACGCTACTGGAAGAGTGACGAAGGCCAGCTCTCCGATTTCGCCTATCGCCTCACCGGATCGAGCGATCTGTACGACCGCGATGGCCGGCGCCCCTCCGCCAGCATTAATTTCGTTACCGCCCACGATGGCTTCACCCTGCACGATCTGGTGAGCTACAACGATAAACATAACGATGCCAACCATGAGGATAATCGCGACGGCGCCAACGACAATTACTCCTGGAACATGGGCGCTGAAGGTCACACCGACGACCCAGAAATCATCGAACGGCGCGAGCGTCAAAAGCGAAATTTCCTCGCGACATTGCTGCTATCCCAAGGCGTACCGATGATTCTAAGCGGAGATGAGATCAGCCACACGCAAAATGGCAACAACAACGCCTATTGCCAGGACAACGAAACCACCTGGGTGAATTGGGACCTGGACGACCGCAAGATCGCGTTGCTGGCCTTTACGCAGAGATTGATCCAGATTCGCAGCGATCATCCCAACCTGCACCGTCGCAAGTTCTACCAGGGACGCCCCATTCGCGGCACCGAAGAGAAGGATATCGTATGGGTGCGGCCTGATGGCCAGGAGATGTCGGATGAAGAATGGGGACTCGGCTGGGTTCGATGCATGGGTCTGATGCTCAACGGCGAGACGCTAGGCGACGTGAATGAATCGGGCGAACCAGTGAAGGACGACACTTTCCTGATTATGCTGAATTGTCACCATGAGCCGATCCAGTTTTATATGCCCAAGCCGGCGACGGCGGACAAGTGGGAGATCATCATCGATACCAATGATCCGAAGTTGGAACCGAAGACGCGCTACGCCGAGCCTGGTGAACCGGTGGAGCTGGTGCCGCTTTCGCTGGCTGTGGCTCGGGATGCCAAGCCTCTCAGCGTTACACGTTTACTGAGTCCGGAACGCCAGTGAAGGGGGCCAAGAACAGACGCTGTCCCATAGGAGCCGAGGTGACGGCGGAGGGCGTGCACTTCCGGGTGTGGGCGCCCATCCGGAAAACCGTCGATGCAGTCGTAGAGGGCAGCGGGCCGGTTCGGCTTAAAGCCGAAGGTTCCGGATATTTCTCGGGCTTGGCTCCCCACGCCGGGGCCGGTTCCCGTTACCGCTACGCACTCGACGGCGGCGAAGCTTTTCCCGATCCGGCCTCGCGCTTCCAGCCCGAAGGGCCGCATGGCCCGTCGGAAGTTGTGGACGCGGGCGCCTTTCCGTGGACCGACACAGACTGGCGCGGTATCAAGCTCCTGGGCCAGGTAGTTTACGAGATGCATATCGGCACGTTCACCCAGGAGGGCACCTGGCGTAGCGCACAAGAGCATTTGCCGCAACTGGCTGAGACTGGCATCACTGTTCTGGAGGTTATGCCGGTAGCCGAATTCCCGGGCCGCTTCGGTTGGGGCTATGACGGCGTGCAGTTGTTCGCACCCACGCAGCTGTACGGCGCACCTGATGATTTTCGCCGATTCGTGGATCGCGCCCATGCGCTCGGTCTGGGTGTCATCCTGGACGTCGTCTATAACCACCTCGGCCCGGATGGCAACTACATCCCCAAGTTCGCCCCGCAATATTTTTCTAAGACTAAGCCGACCGATTGGGGTCCGGCCGTAAATTTCGACGGTCCAGACTCCGGGCCGGTCCGCGAATTTTGCATTGCGAACGCCTGTTATTGGATCGACGAGTTCCATCTGGACGGTCTTCGCCTGGACGCGACTCAGGACATCCACGACTCTTCCGAGGACCACATTCTGCGCGCCATGGCTCGCGAGACTCGTAAGCGCGCCGCGCCGCGGGATGTCATTTTCATCGCTGAAAATGAACCGCAGCAGGTTCGTCTGGTGAAGCCGCCGGAGCAAGGCGGCTACGGACTGGATGGCCTGTGGAACGACGATTTCCATCACAGTGCCATGGTGGCGCTGACCGGACACAACCAAGCCTATTACACCGATTATCTTGGGGGTGCGCAAGAATTCATTTCTGCGGTAAAGTATGGCTACCTCTACCAGGGCCAGCGCTATAAATGGCAGAAGAAGCGCCGCGGCTCCGCGGGGCTCGACATGCACCCGGCATCGCTGATCACCTTTATCCAGAATCATGACCAAGTGGCCAACTCGGCCTTCGGCGCGCGCTGTCATGTGCTTTCCGCGCCTGGTAAGCTTCGCGCCATGACCGCCTTGCTGCTGCTCGCGCCCGGTACTCCGATGTTGTTTCAGGGCCAGGAATTTGCGGCCTCCAGCCCGTTTCTCTACTTCGCCGATCAGATCCCGGCGGTGTCCGACATGATTCGCCAGGGCCGGGTCGAGTTTCTTGCGCAATTTCCCAGCCTGGCGACCCCCGAAATGCCCCCACGCTTCGCTGATCCCGCCGCTCCGGCCACGTTCGAGCGTTGCAAGCTGGACCATTCCGAGCGTGAAACTCATCGTGAAGCCTCCGCTCTGCATCGCGACCTGCTGAAGCTGCGCCGCGAAGATCCGGTGCTACGTTCTCAGAAACCCCGCGGTGTCGATGGCGCGGTCCTCGCCCCCGAGGCTTTCGTGCTTCGCTTCTTCGCTAACACTGGAGATGACCGCCTGCTGCTCGTGAACCTGGGCCGCGACCTCAATCTCGACCCTGCGCCGGAGCCGCTACTCGCTCCGCCCGCCGACTCGGAATGGGCCACGTTATGGTCGAGCGAACAACCCTGCTACGGCGGCACGGGTACGCCACCGCTAGATGGCGAAGACAACTGGCAGATTCCCGGTTATGCTGCCGTGCTGCTCAGGCCGCAACCGAAGCGTGCGGGAGCTGAGCCATGAACGATCTCGCCATCCGCATGCCATGGCCCGGCAAGCAGGCCGCCGAAGCTGGGTTGAATTGCGAATGGCTAGTTACGAACGGGCTGGGCGGATATGCGTCGGGCACCCTATCGGGGGTCATCACGCGGCGCTATCACGGCTATCTGGTTGCGGCTCTTCCCGCGCCCTTTGGCCGCGTCATGATGCTAAACGATCTGGTGGAGCGCCTGGAGTTGCCGGATGGCCGTTTCGTTCAACTCGCCGGCGAGGAACGCGGCGGTGGACCGGCCAAGCTCGACGTTATGGACTACCTGAGCGAGTTCCGGCTGGAGGCCGGCGCTCCGGTGTGGCGGTACGAAGTCGGCGCCTTCGTGCTCGAAAAGCGGTTGGTGATGCCGCATGGTCAAAACACCGCCTTCCTCAACTACACGCTGCTTTCCGGCGATGAGACCGTTCGGTTGGTACTGCGGCCTTCCTTTCACTTTCGGCCGCATGAAGCGCCGGTAAGCGCCGACCTGGACTCTTCCTACACCTTGACTGTAGGCAACGATCGCTACGAGATTTCCGCGGGAAACGATCTTCCACCGCTGCGGCTTATTCTGCAAGGACAGAATGCGGCGCTCACCGTGGATCGAATTCGCATCGAGCAGGTGACTTATCGGATCGAAGGAAATCGAGGTTATCCCGGGCGGGGCGATTTGTGGAGCCCGGGCTTTTTCCACGTCGATCTTCGCAAGGACTCCGGCGCGACCCTGATTGCTTCTTCCGAGCAATGGGAGAGAATGCACGCGCTTACTCCAGCTTCCGCAGTGGACTCCGAGTCAGAGCGGAAGACCAGGATGTTAACCGTCGCCGCTGACAGGCTGGGCCGGGAGCTGGATGACCTGGTTAACGAAGAATCCCACTGCGGCTGAACTGATTTGGGCCGCGGATCAGTTCGTGATCACGCCGGCCGGAAGAATAGTGGATGCTACGCGTGCCCGCGCAGTCGGGGACGAGGTACGTACCGTTATCGCGGGATACCACTGGTTCACGGACTGGGGCCGCGACACCATGATCTCGCTCGAGGGCTTGACGCTTTCGACCGGCCGTTACTCCGAAGCCTCCTGGATTCTCCGTACTTTCGCGCACTACATCCGCGACGGCCTGATACCGAACCTTTTCCCCGAAGGCCAGACTGCCGGCCTATACCACACCGCCGATGCAACGCTGTGGTTCTTCCACGCCATTGATCGCTACACCACCATCAGCCACGACCGGTCCGTGCTGCGGATGGCTCTGCCCAAACTCCTCGACATTTTTGAATGGCATATGCGCGGAACCGGCTTCGGTATTGGCGTCGATCCGGCCGACGGCCTGCTCGAAGCAAGGCGCCGATGGCTTCGCGCTCACCTGGATGGACGCAAAGATGGATAACTGGGTGGTGACGCCGCGCCGGGGGAAGGCCGTCGAAATTAATGCCCTTTGGTACAACGCCCTGAAGCTACTGGAAGGCTGGCTGTCGGAAGAGGGCGACTCCCAGCAAGCCGCACGGGTTGGCGGCTGCGCGCAGAAGGCTCGGGAATCATTCAATGCGCGATTTTGGTCCGAATCGCTGCAGCATCTGATGGATTTGGTGGATGGCCCGGATGGCGACGATCCCGCTTGCCGCCCGAACCAGTTGTTCGCCATTTCACTAAGCAATCCGGTTCTGGATGAACCGCGCTGGGCGGCGGTTGTGGAAGCGGCCCGCGCCAAGCTCCTGACACCCGTTGGATTGCGGTCTCTGTCGCCCGATAACAAAGACTACAAGCCCAAGTACGACGGCGATCTCAGGGTCCGCGACGGCGCTTATCACCAGGGCACGGTCTGGGCGTGGCTGATCGGGCCGTTCATCGACGCGTGGCTAAAGGTGCATCCCGGCGATTTCGAGTCCGCCGGCAAATTTCTCGACGGTTTCGAGCAGCACTTGACGGACGCTTGCATCGGGTCCATCAGCGAGATCTTCGACGCCGAACCGCCCTTCACGCCGCGCGGCTGCATCGCCCAGGCCTGGAGCGTGGCCGAGGTCTTGCGCTGCTGGATCAAATGCCGGCTGCGATAACCGAAAATTCCGACTAGAACGTAAAGCGACCCGAAATCTGCAGCTGCCGCGCTCCATAAAGCCCGGTATTGGTGACCGTTGGAGCGAAGAAGGTGGGGTTCGGCACCAGGCAGCCATTGCTATGCCCGGCGCAGGCCCCGGAACCGGCCGCGGTGTAGTTGAACTCGGTGGTATTCACGCCAAAGATGTTGGTGTGATTGAAGAGATTGAAGGCTTCTCCAATGATGGAAAGCTTTATTTTCTCGCGAATCGCGAAATCCCGGCCGATGCGGAAGTCGACGTCCCAGAAGCCCGGGCCTGTGTAGGCGTTCCGGACCTGGCCGGGGAAGCGGGATGAGGATAGAGCCGTCCCGGAGTTGTTCACGGTTCCCCCGGTTAGGCCGCCGGCCGGTCCGCCGGACGGGAAACCATTGATTCCAGGGGTCACAGGCTGGCCGGTGGCGGCTGTCACGATACTCGAAAAAACGAACCCATCCAGGGCAAACCGGGCGGCGCGGGTCGGGAGCTTCTTGAAATATGTTGGTATCCAAACCACATTGCCGACGAAGCGGTGCCGCTGGTCCAGATCGGAAAGCGCGTATTCGAGCTTGCGATTCCTGGGATCGATGGGCGAATCGGTGCCGTTGAAGGTGCCGAACTGGCCCGGCACCTGACCGCCGTCCACAGCCTTGGCGAGCGTATAGTTCAGAGCAAATTCGACACCGTGGCTCATGCGCTTGCGGAGCGTGACAACCAGGCTGTTATACCAGGAGTTGACGTCGCTAAAACCCGTCAGGACCGGACCCGTAGGATCAATTCGACCCGTATAGAACGGCTCGGTGATCGTATTCTGAGTTGATCCACTCAAATTGGTAATGTCGTACGTTCTGGTGGTGGTGGGCGCCGCCAGGTTGGTATCGACGAAAATCGGCAGATGCAAGGTGCGCCCGACCACGTAGGATCCGGAAATGGCGATGTTCCCAGGAAGTTGGTGCTCGATGGTCACTTCGCCCTCATGCGCCAGAGGATTCACCCAGTCGGGCACTTGCCCGCGAGTCGTTTGAGTCAATGCGGGCGGCGTGAAATTAGTCACCACCGGGACGAGAGCCCCTGGGAATGGAGCCACCGGTGAGCCGCCCGGCGGTGTGAAGATCAGGTTGGGAAACTTGAGGGCTGGGCAAGTAGTCGGATTGCAATTGAACGTTTGCTGGAACACGCCGTTTTCCACCCGGGTGGCGTAATATGTGCTGTTGCTGGTCTTGGCATAGAAAATGCCATAACCGGCACGGATCACAGTGTTCTTCGCAAGCTGCCAGGCCATGCCAAACCGGGGGGCGAAGTTGTTCTTGTCTATATTGATGGTGGATGTATATAGCGTCGTTAGCGGCGTGGTCGTATTCGGCTTAGGCGGTTGCGGGATGAGCTGCAGATCGTACCGCACGCCCAGGTTAAACGTCAGGTTGCTGCGCGCCTTCCAGCTGTCCTCGACAAAACCTGCGAAATCCGTATCGTAGAAGTCATCTCTGCCAACCCCGGTAACCGGATCGGTTACCTGGACAAAGGTGCTAAAGTGCCGGCCGGTTAATCCATCGCCGAGGTTGATGCCCTGGACGTCAGCAACCCAATTGCTAAACGCGGCGCTCCCGGAGTAAGTGTAAACGCCACCGCCCTGGAACAGATTGATCAGCAGCTCGTGCACGGCGTTCACGTCCACGCCGGCTTTGAATGTATGGCGTCCGATTGATTTCGAAAGTGTGTCGGTAAATTGAAGCCGATGCTCATTCGGGAAGGCCGGGCGCGGCAGGGCGTTGGGCATCCCGTAAGCCATTACGTTCGCGACAGTGACGCTGGGAGCGGTCCCGTTAGCGCCGATGATTTCCAGATCCTGGGACCATTGGAATCGAAAATTGTTAACCATCGTGGCGGTAATGGTGGAATCCAGGCTTGCAACGAAAATGCGCTCGTGCGTTACCGCGGTGCCGTTGGCTGTCAACGAATTGTTGGAAGCCGTGGTAGCCGTGGTGTACGAATTGGGCGAATGGAAGTCGTCCAGGTTAAAAGAAGCGCTGAGATGATTGGAATTATTCAACTGATAGTCGAGCTTCCCGAATCCGACATCCTGATTGGCAAAGCGCGGAAAAGCGCCCAATTGCGAACTGAAGAAAGTATTGGCCGCGGCACACTGGGCGGCAGGCACCGCTGCCGGGCAAGCCAGCGGGAAGGTCGCAAAACTGGTGTAGCTGATCGGATTCACCTTCCGGGAACCGTCATAGGTGAAGAAGTAAAACAGTTTGTCCTTGATGATCGGGCCGCCCACGCTGCCGCCGAACTGTTGCTGCTGGTGGATCGGCTGCGTGTAATTGCCTAACGATTTCTGAAGCGGATCGAGAGCATTCAAAGTGGGGTATCGCAAGTAATAGAACAGGTCGCCGTGAACCGCATTTGTGCCGGACTTCGTTACTGCGTTCACGATTCCTCCGGCAGCCTGACCTAACTGCGCGCTGTAGTTGCTGGAGGTGACCTGAAACTCCTGAATGGAATCCATGCTGTAGACATAAGGCACGGTGGTCCGGCCTTTGGTCTCGGAAAAGAACGCCTGGCTATTGTTCGTGCCATCCACCGAACTCTGGTTATAGAGGCCCGAAATACCGCGGTAAGAAACCAATCCGCTGCCGCCATCGTTGGTGACGTTGGGCGTGAGGAATGCAAAACCTTCCCAACGGCGGCCGGCGATCGGTAGGTTCTCCTGCTGCACCTGGCTGACGACTTGCGACATCTCGCTCTTGTCGGGATCGACCAACGAAGCTTGCCCGGTGACGGTAACCGTCTCGCTGGTGGACTGGATCGGCAGCGCGAGATCGATGGTCAGCGTTTGTCCTACCTGCAGAGTGAGGTCCTTGCGGACGATCTTCGCAAATCCGGCCTTACTGGCAGTAATCTCGTAGTGGCCCGGCTGCAGGAACGGAGCGGTGTAGAGCCCTGCCCCGTTGCTAGCGATGGTGCGTTCAATACCGGTGTCTACATTCTGGATGCTCACGGCCGCATCCGGAATGACAGAGCCGTTGGGATCCGTCAGAGTTCCAGAGATCGTACCGGACCCGCTGGTCTGAGCCCAAGCCAGACCTCCGGCAATAGATAGCAAAATCGCGAGAAAGGAAATGTTTTTCATAATTGAACCGCGACCACCCTCGAAAGCTACTAGGCTTATCAGTAGGATAGTCGAAACCCGACGCACGCGCAAATCAATTTTGCGTTTCAGTCGACTCCGAACTGAGCGCGATACTATGGAAATCAGAAGATCCATGCGAACGCTAAATCATGTCTTGAACTCGGGCCTGGCAATCATGTTGTTTATCAACGTGGCATGGGCCCAAACGCCGAATCCCCGGTATGGAAAATGGAAGCTGAAATCGAGCGCCCCAGCGCCGACCAGTAACGTCATGACGTATGAGCCGTGGGGTGGTAAGGGCATGAAGATCACCATTGACGCGGTAAGCAAAGACGGCGTGAAATCGCAATGGTTCTATACGACCAGATTCGATGGAAAGGATGAGCCGATCACCGGGAATCCAGGCGCGGACACGGGGTCTGTTAAAGTCATCAACGCCGCGATCAACGAAATTGTCTACAAGAAGGATGGCAAGGTGGCGCAGGTTCTTACCAACGTGCTTTCCCCGGACGGCGACACGATCGGCATTATCTACATGCGGATGGATGACGCCGGCAAGGCCAGCGCGGTCACGTTTGCGACTTATGAGCGAATGAAGTAGCTCGGCGGCGCGCTATTTGGACAGCACAGGAAGCTCGACATAAGTCGCATATTTCGACGATCGGAAGATCTTCTGCGTGGCAGATTTGTAGTCGGATGCCTTAGCCGTGAAAATATTCTCCACGAACGTCTGCGGATTGCGATCAATCAAGGGGAACCAGGTGCTCTGCACTTGGATCATGACGCGGTGGCCGGCGCCAAACTGATGATCGGTGGCATGAATGTCGACCGCGTACTGGTACGGCTGGTCGGGCTTGACCGCTTCAGGCTTTTCAAAGCTGTTCCGGAAACGCGCTCGAAAAACCTCACTGTCGATCATTAACTGATAGCCGGGAAGTTTTGGGTCATTTTCGGGATAGGCGTCGATGAGTTTGACTATCCAGTCGGTGTCGGTTCCGGAAGTCGAGGCGTAAAGGTGAGCCACGACATCACCGGCGACAGTCAGAGGATCTTTCAGCGGCTCGGTAGCCCAGCTCAACACGTCGGGACGCAAGTGCACGAAGCGCTGGTCCTCAACCAGCCATTGGGTCCAGCCGGAATTGGACGAATAAGTCGGCGGAATAGGACGATGCCGGTACGGTACCGGATGAGCCGGATCGGAAACATAACTGTCGAAGGCGCTATCGGAGGTGTCGCGCGGAGCTTCGAACGACAGTGCGCCGGCCGCTGCGGTGTACAGCTTCCGGTTCTGAATTCCGTCTTTCGGCGGCCAGCTCGAGTAGCGCTCCCAGGAATTGCGTCCGGTTTCGAACACGGTCGCCTCGGGCTGATTGAGCGTACCTTTGTCTTTCAGCCAGAAGGCAAACCAGGGCGCTTCGATTTTTTCCCGGAAATACTGCGATTGATCGCCGCCGAAGTCTATCGGGCCAAGGGTCTTCCCTTCACCGCCCCATCCGCCGTGCCGCCATGGGCCCGCAACCAAGAAGTTCTTGTGATCGGAATCGTTCTTTTCGAGTGTTTGATAGATCTTCATCGGACCGTAGTAATCTTCCTGGTCCCACCAGCCGGCCACGTTCAGATTGGGCACGTTGTTCCTGGTAAGAATGAGCTGCACGGCCTGGGATTGCCAGAAGGAATCGTAATTGGGATGGTTGACGAAATTACTCCAGGTCGGCTTTTCGCCATGGAAGTAGAGCTGATCGATCTGAGAAAGCGGCCCGAGCGAAAGATACCAATCGTAGGTGTCATACTTGTCGAAATCAAAATGGGATTGCACCTTGCCGGTCTCCATGCGGGCGACGTACTCGAATCCATAACTCAGCCGGAACGCTCCGTTGTGATGAAAATCATCGCCCAGGAACATGTCGGCGGGCGAAGCTTGTTCACTGGCGGCCTTCAGGGCTGGATGCGGCTCGATCAACGCCATTACGGTGAGCCATCCGCCATAGGAGATTCCGAGTAAGCCGGCGCGGCCATTATGCCCGGGGACATTTTTCAGAAGCCAGTCTATAGTGTCGTAAGTGTCGCTGGCTTCATCGATGGAACCCGGCTTGGAACGGTCGCGAATGGGACGCTGCATGACGAACTGGCCTTCGGAACCGTAACGCCCTCGAATATCCTGCAAGACGAAAATGAAGCCTTCGTCGGCCAACTCTTTGTAGCGGGTCGCCAAGGTGCGTTCCCCGCGGCCGTTATCGAATCCATAAGGCGAACGCTCGATCAAAAAGGGAAGCTTCGCGGTCGTCCCGGCCGGCGCGAAAACGAGCGTATGCAGCTTTACGCCATCCCGCATCGGCACCATGACTTCGGTCTTGTTCCATGCCGCTGAAGGCGCCCGGTGGCAGCCAGCCAGCGCCAAACAACCAACGAGAATAAGGCCTTTCATTAATTAAAACTAGCACCCGAGACGGCTGCCGCGGCCAAATAAATGAGATAAACTTAACAAAGTTACCCGCGGGAGGCGACTATGACGCTTCGGATCGGCGCTCGATCGACTGGGCCAGTGGTTGGTTTGTTGCTGTGCGCTTTCGCATCGGCGCAAACCCCCGGAAAGGTATCGTTTTCGAGCGATATCGCCCCTATTCTGGCCAAGGATTGCGCGCAGTGCCACGGGCCCGCGCCGGCCATGGGCAATCTCGACCTCCGAAGCCGCGATGCAGCGCTCAAGGGCGGCCAGCATGGAGCCGCGATCATCCCCGGGGATGCGGCCGGAAGCCGTTTGTACAAGCACCTCACCGGCGAAGAGCAGCCTCAAATGCCGATGGGCAGCCGGCTGAGCGATGCTGAGATCGCGATCATCAAGGCTTGGATCGATAGCGGCGCGCAATGGGACTCGGCTGCGCTGCCCAATACGGCAGCCACAGCGAGGGAGCACAAATTTACCGAACAGCAGCGCAAATACTGGGCGTTTCAGAAGGTCGCTAAGCCCGGCGGTGCCGGCAGTAAATGCGCGCAACCTGGTTCGGAATCCAATCGATTCCTTCATCAGTCGCCAAGCTCGAAGCACAAAACCTCAAGCCCAATCCGCCGGCTGACAAGATCACGCTGCTGCGCCGGGCTTATTTCGATTTGATCGGACTGCCGCCCTCGCCCGAAGAGGCGCAAGCCTTCCTGGCGGACAATTCGCCGGCAGCATTCGAAAAGGTAGTCGACCGGCTGCTGGCTTCTCCTCAATATGGCGAGCGCTGGGGCCGGCACTGGCTGGACTTGGCCCGTTATGCCGACAGCGCCGGATTCAAAGCCGATGAAACGCGTCCCAACGTCTGGCGCTATCGCGACTACGTGATTCAATCCTTCAACGAAGACAAGCCCTACGACCGCTTCGTCAAGGAGCAGATCGCAGGCGATGAGCTTTATCCCAACGATGCGGCCGCGAGAATCGCAACCGGCTTCGACCGCCTGTGGCCCGACGAGAGCAATCTCGCGAATCCGATTCTGCGGCGGCAGGAAATCCTGAACGACATCACCGATACGGTGGGCTGCCGTGTTCATGGGCATGACCTACGGCTGCGCCCGCTGCCACGATCACAAATTCGATCCGATTCTGCAAAAGGATTATTACCGGCTGCAGGCCTTTTTCGCCAACATCCGCAATGACGATCGCGCCAGCCTGCTCACCGGCGAGCAGGCCATCGCTTATCAACAGCAGCGCGCCGAGTGGGAAAACCAGACGCGCGACATCCGCGCTAAGATGGACGAAATTCTGGCTCCGGTTCGCACTGAGCGACGAAAGAAGACATCGGCATGTTCCCCAAAGAGGCGCAGGATGCCGTCTTCACTCCCGCCGGAACAACGCACGCCGATGCAATGGCAGATGGTGCTATCGCAGCGCCAGCCGCTTGCCCTCCGACGCGGAACTGGAGAGAGCGTTGAAAGGCGACGCGAAACAGCGCTACGCCGAGCTGCAAGAAAGAGCTGGCGCAAGTTCGATAACTTGAAGCCCGCCGATCCGCCGGTCGCCGAAGCGATGATCGACGCGAGCCGCAGCGCGCCGCCGCACGTTCATTCTTTCGAAGGGCGTTTGGGATGCGCCGCTCGACGAAGTGCAGCCCGGGGTTCCTGACGCATTCTGGATCCGAATCCCGCCAAAGATCGTCGCGCCGGAAGGATTGAATTCCACCGGCCGCCGATCGGCGCTGGCGAATTGGCTGACCGATCCGCAGAATCCGCTGACGGCGCGCGTCATGGTCAACCGCATCTGGCAGGATCATTTCGGCACCGGCATCGTCGGCACCTCCAGCGATTTCGGCGTCATGGGCGACCGGCCCACCGATCCCGCAACTGCTCGATTATCTGGCGACCACTTTCGTCGAGAACGGCTGGAGCATCAAGAAAATGCACCGGCTGATCATGCTCTCGAACACATATCAGCAGTCGTCCGCGTTATCAGGCCGAGGCGGCCAAAGTCGATCCCGACAATAAGCTGCTGTGGCGCTTCGACCGGCGGCGGCTGGAAGGCGAAGTGATCCGCGATTCCATGCTGTTGGTCGGCGGCCAATTGAATCCGAAGATGGGCGGCCCCGGCGTCTTCCCGCCGATCCCGACAAGGGATCAGCAACGGATCGAAATATCTGGCGTGGACACCGGAGAAGGACGCCGCCGAGGCCGAATCGCCGCAGCGTTTACGTTTTCGTGAAGCGCAATCTGCGCTATCCGATGTTCGAGGCCTTCGATTTTCCGGACACGCATCGAAAGCTGCCCGCGCCGATACGCGACCGTCAGCCCCACGCAGCCGCTGGTGCTGATGAACGACGAACTGGTGCGCGAATGGTCGCGCGGCGCTGGCCAGCCGGGTGCTCAACGATGCCGGCCTGTCGCCGGAGCAGCAGGTGGAGCGGGCGTTTCGAATCGTCTTCACGCGCGCGCCCAAAGACGAGGAACGCAAGGCTGTTCTCGATTTCTGAATCAGCAAGCTGCGGAATTTCCGCCAGCATTGCGAAGAACGAAAAGGTCCGATGCCGGCCACGTTCCGCAGGGGATGGACCGGCTCGCGCGGCGGCATTTGTCGATTTCTGCCAGGCGCTGCTCAACTCCAACGAGTTCGTTTACGTGAACTGAGGAAGAAGGCTGACCATGGAGCGTAAACCGAATCATTATCCGCGAGCTTCCACGCGGCGCGATTTCTTCACGCGGGCCGGCAGCGGGCTGGCGGGCGTCGCGCTGGCGCAAATGCTGCAACGAGGATAAGCTGCAGGCTGCCACCGCCGGCGCCGATCCGCTGGCTCCCAAACAGCCGCATCATCCTCCCAAGGCGAAGTCCATCATCTGGCTGTTCATGGAAGGCGGCCCCAGCCACATCGATCTGTTCGATCCCAAGCCGAAGCTGGTGGAACTCGCGGGCCAGCCGCTGCCGGAATCGATGCGGCCGAAATTCACGGCCATGCCGGGCACTTCGAAAAACGGCATGATGCCCTCCAAACGCACCTTCAAGCAGTACGGGCAGAGCGGCATCTGGGTGTCGGACTGGTATCCGCAACATCGCGCAGCATGTCGACGACATGACCGTCATCCGGTCCTGCTGGACCGACGGCATCAACCATCTGGGCGGCGTCACGGAGATGAACAGCGGCTCCATTCTGAGCGGCCGGCCATCGCTGGGCGCCTGGGTGAACTACGGCCTGGGCAGCGCGAATCGCAATCTGCCGTCGTTCGTCGTAATGCTGGACGATAAAGATCCGATCGGCGGCGCCAAGCAGTGGAGCGCAGGATTCCTGCCGGCGTCCTATCAGGGCATGCAGTTCCGCCAGGGCGATACGCCGCTGATCAATCTGAAGCCTCCGGCAGGGATGACCGACTCGCAGCAGCGCAATCAGCTCGGGCTGCTGAAGCGCTTGAACGAAATCTGGTCGCAGGACAAGCAGGAAGACGACGAGCTGGATGCGCGAATCCGCTCTTACGAGCTGGCGTACAAGATGCAGAGCGCCGCGCCCGAGGCCGTGGATCTTCCGAAAGAATCCGAAGCAACGCGCAAGCTGTACGGCATGGATGAAGAAGAAACCCGGGCCTTCGGCAGCAATTGCCTGATGGCCCGCCGGCTGGTGGAGCGCGGCGTGCGTTTCATCGAACTGTACTCGCGGTTCAGGCAGCGGCTGGGATGCGCACGACAACGTGGAAGAGAACCACAGCAAGTGGTGCAAGGCGTCCGACAAGCCAATCGCCGGCCTGTTGACGGATCTGAAAGCGCGCGGCCTGCTCGACGACACGCTGGTGGTGTGGGGCGGCGAGTTCGGCCGCACGCCGTTCAACGAGAAAGGGCTGGGGCGCGATCACAATCCCTGGGGCTTCACTATCTGGATGGCGGGCGGCGGCGTCAAGAAGGGCCAGTACATCGGCTCGACCGACGAAATCGGCATGCACGCGCAGGAATCGCCGCGCTCACGTCAACGATATTCATGCGTCCATGTTGTGGGCGCTGGGGCTCGACCATCTGAAGGTGACTTACATGCACAATGGGCGCGCGGAACGCCCGACGGTGGTAGCGGGCGAAGTAATCAAGAATCTGTTCGCCTGATCCGCGACCAGGGGGAGTCTGATGAAGCAAAGCTCTTCCAGGCGCAGATTTATCCGGTGTGCGGTCACTGCTGGCGCATCTTCGGGCTGGTCCCGCGCGGTAGGGGAGCAGACTGGAAGCATCCGAGGTTTCGATCATGTCGCGCTTCCAATGCAGAACAGCGAGGCGATGCTGGCTTTCTATCGCGGTCTCGGCTGTGAAGTGACCGAGAATCCGAATATCTGTTCCGTCTATATCGGAAACCAGATGATCAATTTCCATCGGCCGGCCTTATGGCAGCGCGCAACGTTCACTCTGCGAGCACCCGCGGCCAAGCCACCTTGCGGTGACTTGTGTTTTGTCTGGGACGGCACACCTCAATCGCTGAAGGTGTGGCTGGATCGAGCCGGCGCGAAAATTATCGAAGGCCCGGTCGGTCGTCAGGGTGGCCGGAAGAAGGCTGGGAACAGTGTCTACGTTCGAGATCCGGACGGAAACCTGTTGGAGTTCATTATCTATTCATGAGACTCAGCAGGTTGTTGCGCTACGCGATGTGCGCCCCGGTGGTCAACACGTACACTACATAAAGCGACTGGCTGGCGGCCATGAACAACCGGTTTCGCTTGGTGCCGCCAAAGCAGATGTTGGCGCAGTTCTCCGGCAATCGAATAATGCCGATAGGCTCGCCGCTGGGTGCAATCACCTGCACCCCGGGAAGTGCTCCAGCCCAGACATTGCCATCCACATCGCAGCGAATTCCGTCGGCGGCCGCAGGAGCCCCACTGCCGGGAACGCTGAGCTGGACGAAACGTTTGCCGTTGCGGATGGTCTTTCCATCCACATCCCAAACGCGGATTTCGCGGCCGGTTCCGGTGTCGGCGACGTAGACCTTCTTGTAGTCGGGCGAAAAGCAGATGCCATTGGGTCCGTTCATCTCGTCGTAGAGTTTGTCCATCTGCCCGGTCTTCGGATCTACGCGGTACACGGCTTCCTTCAACTCTTTGTCAGCCTTGAAGCCTTCGTAGTTTCCGTTAATGCCGTAAGTCGGATCGGTGAACCAGATACTGCCGTCCGGATGAACCACGATGTCGTTAGGCGAATTCAGCCGCTTGCCTTGAAACTTGTCCGCGATCACGGTGACGGTGCCGTTGGGTTCGTAGCGGGCGACGCGCCGGCCGCCATGTTCGCAGGAAAGCTGGCGCCCTTCGTAGTCGAACGTATTGCCGTTGCTGTAGCCGGATGGATTGCGGAACACCGTGACGCGGCCGTCGTCCTCGATCCAGCGCATCTGGACGTTGTTGGGAATATCGCTCCACACCAGATAGCGGCCCACCCCGTTCCAGGCCGGACCCTCAGCCCACAGAGTGCCGGTATAGCAGCCGCTTGATCACGGTGTTGCCGACCATGTAGCGGCGGAATCGATTGTCGAGCGCGACCATGTCCGGGTCGGGATATTGCACCGGCAGTTGATTCGACCAGTCGCGCGTCGAGGCTTTGGGAGAAATGGGAGTCGAGGCGGGAGATTGCGCAGCGGCTTTCAAAGCTGCTCCGCCCACTGCGGCTGCAAGAAACGACCGGCGGTCCAACATGGGTCCTCCTACTTTCCTTGGACTTCGGTCATGATACCCGAAGCTTGAATGGTGTTGTGATAGCTCTCGGCCATTTGCCAGGTTCCGTGCTGATAGTGAAACACGCGGCTGGCCCAATAAGCTTTCTCGCCATAACTCGGCTGGCAGGAAATCATCACAACCGTTTCCGGCCCGAACGTCCACAGGCGTGCGAACAACACCGGCGTCGCGGCCACCTGGGGAGCTCCCGGCTTAGGCTCAGGCGGAGCGGGACGATCCTTCTTCGGCAGCGTTTGACCGCCGTAGGTGCTGACAGTCTGATTGTCATCGGCGACATGCTTCATCCAGAACTGGCGGCCGCTTTCCTGCTCCTGCCAATTCGCCATGGCTGCCTCCTGAACTTTGTCGATGGTTCGGATGGGTAGCTGCTTGCACGGATTCACGCAGGGGATGTCGTAGGTTGGACGCACGCGTTCGCCGCGCGGGAGCACCGCAATCTCGCTGGTATGCAGCAGCCGCCAGCCATCCGACCGCTTCACCCAAAAACGCGAGGCGAAGTTCTTGTCGCTGTGCGCCTGCAGCCAAACCACTTGGTCGCCATACGGATGCTTGACGATCTCGACATCGCTGCCTTCCCCCACCAGCGGCTTCATACCGAGCGCCAATGCATCGGGACGAAACACCATCACGCCGTCGCGATCGATCCAGGTGAAATCGGGATCGAGATACTTGTTGATGGCGGCCTTGTCGCCCTTCTCGAATGCCGTCATTAACGCCTTGTCAGCCGAGGCCACCGGATCATCGGCGGCACGGCTGCCCCAGCCTGTCAGCACTGCTGCCACGCAAGCAAATACCGCAAGTCTTCTTCTCATCGATTGTTTCCCTTCTGTTCCGCTGCTCTTTTTTCCTGTGCGCGCTCGCCCGCCAGAACACCCGCCAATCCGTAATTTCCTTCGTGGCAGGCGTATTCATAGAGCGGGCCTTCCGATTTCTCAAGTGACACTTCCATGGTCCATGGCTTGGTATACACGGTCGGGTCGTCGATGGTGGCGCGATAGACGATCGACTCCGGACTGATGCGCGTAAAACGCTCGGTGATGCGCAGATTCTTATCGGTCATGCCGTCGTATTGAACGCCGAAACGGCTGCGATCGTTAGACCGGAAGTTGGTGGTCTCCACCACCAGCGTATTGCCTTCCCAGTGCCCGCGCGAATCGCCCATCCATCCCTGAACGTTCCCGGGCAAGTGCGAACTTCCATCCAGCGGGATGACACGGACCTGGTTGCCCATCTCAGCCAGAATCGAAATGTATTCCGGCGTCTGTACGATCTGATAAAGGTCGTTGTAATTGCCCGGAATCATGGGAGGTCCGGACTGCGAGAACATCAGGCAACGATCGGGCAGAGGCCGGTCCTCGGGACCATCGGCGGGATGGGCGGCAAAGCGCTCCTGAATGGCCTGGAATTTCTTGCGTGCCTCAGGTGTCATGGGAGGAACCCGGCCGTCGGAAGGATCGATGACCATCGAAGTGCGGCGCGTGCGCGCGAGCTTGGTGCCGCGGTCGAAGAAAAGCTCGTTGTAGGCCCGGGCGATGTCCGCCTCCTGGCCTCCGTCACGACGGTCCCGATTCACTTCCTGAGCTTTACTCTTCTCGTAGACAGCCGCTTCCTGCTCCGTATAAAACTCCTTGTTTCCCAATTCGGCCGGTCTTTGAAAGGGCGTGAGACTGGCAGAATTCCAGATGCCTTCCAACGACGGATGCTGCGCCCATACCGGCATCAACAAACTCAATGCGATAAAAATCCGGTAACTCATGGAACCTCCCTTCTAAGTCACTTACTCGGCTTCCGGCGAAGCGGCCCGTACAGCAGCTCCTCCACAAACTCGGCACACTTGAACTCCATCAACTGCGCGTTCTTCTCCAGGCGGCGATAGAGCGGCATGCTCATTTTCCAAGGCCGTGAAAAGACTTTGGGGTCTTCAATGGTGGCCTCATATTGAAGCACGTTCTCGCTCGACCGGAGTGTAGCGCTCCACCACGTGCAGCGCGTCGCTGTGAAAATCGCCTGATCGGTCGAACCACGTTTGGTCGACTTGGCCGGTAACATCCACTACTAACGTATTCCCTTCCCAATGCCCATTCGACCAACCCATCCAGCTATCCACCTGCGCCTCGCGCGGCTTCCCCATGTTGATGGTCCGGACGGCGTTGGCATACTCGTAAACCATCATGATGGAGCTCGAGCCTTCGAGAATCTGGAACGGATAAGGCATGTAAGTGGCGCGCGGCACGCCCGGCATATAGCACTTGATCTCCGGGTCGGCCGTCCATCGACTCGCGAAGTTTTCTTTTTTCTTAGCGGCCGCTTCGGGAAGATAGGGAAGCTCGCCGCCCTCCACCACGCCCAGCCCCGGCGGAATCGCGCCAATCGCTCCCAGTGCCGGAGGTCCCGGACTTGGCCCATGGGTCTGGATGTCCCAGTTCGCGGTGTTGACTGCCTGCCAGATTCCGTTGAGATTAGGCTTTCCGGCGGAACTTTGCGCTGCTTCGGGAGCGGCTCGCAAAGCCGTCACTAATAGAACAACTATAAGTTGGCCACGCGCCACCCGATCATGATACGCCATTTCAGAGTTGGGCCAACAGGCGATGCCGTGGTGCAGTATTGTGAATCCAGTAATGCAGCCACTGGTAGCACCGCAGGATCCGGCCGCTTACATCGAGCGCGGCACGCCGGAGTTTCGCCGCACCAACCTCGCATTGTTCTCGGCGGGCTTCTCCACTTTCGCGCTCCTGTATTGCGTGCAGCCCCTGCTGCCGGTATTTTCGCGCGAGTTCGGCGTCAGCGCCGCTGAAAGCAGTCTGTCGCTCTCGCTTACAACAGGGTTTCTGGCCGCCTCAGTCCTGATTGCCGGCGCGCTGTCAGAAGCGTGGGGCCGTAAATCCGTGATGGTCATATCGCTGTTTGCGGCCGCGATACTCACGGTGGTCTGCGTGCTCGTGCCCGGCTGGCATAGCCTGCTGCTCGTCCGCGCCATGGAGGGCGTCGCTTTCAGCGGACTACCGGCGGTAGCCATGGCTTACTTGAGCGAAGAGATGGATTATCGCTCGGTGGGCTTGGCCATGGGCCTGTACATCGGCGGGTCCGGACTCGGCGGCATGACGGGGCGCTTCGTAACTGGTTATCTCACCGACCTGGCTAACTGGCGCGTGGCCCTGGGCGCGATCGGGGCCTTCGGCATCGTGGCGGCGTTGATATTTTGGCAAACGCTCCCGCCGTCGAGGCACTTTCAAGCGCGCCCGCTCGCGCTCGGCCAACTCAAAGAGTCATTTCTCGATCACCTGCGCGATACCGGACTTCCATGGCTCTTCATTGAAGGCTTTCTGCTGATGGGTTCTTTCGTGACAACGTACAACTACATCGCCTACCGCCTTCTGGCGCCGCCCTACCGCTTAAGCCAAACCGAAGTGGGCGCCATCTTCGCGGTCTATCTGCTCGGCACCGGCAGCTCCGCATGGGTCGGCAATTTGGCTAGCCGTTTGGGCCGGCGCAAAGTCTTCTGGGCGACCACAGCGGTCATGCTGGCCGGCCTGCTGTTGACGTTGATGACACCGCTAGGGATCGTCATTACCGGGATCGCAATTTTGACGGTCGGCTTTTTCGGCGCGCATTCCATCGCGAGCAGTTGGGTGGGGCTGCGCGCCCGCCATTCGAAAGCGCAGGCCTCGGCTCTCTATCTGTTCTTTTACTATGTCGGCTCGAGCGTCGTTGGATCCTGCGGAGGACTCTTCTGGAGCGCTTTGGGCTGGAGCGGCGTGGTGGAGTTCACCGGATCGCTGCTGATTCTCGCTCTTCTTATTTCACTGCGCTTGTCGGTTTTGCAGCCGCTGGCTCGCACCGCTGGCCCCGATCCACATACGTTCGATGATCGATCACCGAAAGCTGGATCGTAGCGCAATAGGAACCGGCGCGAGTCTCTACGGTACGTTCGCGAGCCTTGGGTTCCTCCTTGGACTGATTTGCGAACGCCTCCGCAATGACGCGTCCACTCATAGAAGCGGGCGCCTTCACTCCGGCGAGCGCGAGAACAGTGGGGGCGATATCGTAATTGGCCGTGGGCGCGTGTACGACCGTCTGTCGTTTGAAATCGCGGCCCCACAGCAGCAGCGGCGTATGGATCATAAACGGATTCAGACCCCCGTGGCCGCTTCTACCCTGCACGTTGTGCTGCAAATTAGTGGTCGCGACCCGTTGCAATCCGGGCACGCCGAACGCGTTGCGATCCAATGTCCATTGGTAGGTCACGATGATATCGGCGCCGCGCGCAGGCCTGCACTGGTTGATTAATTCGAGCGAGAACGTTCCTGGTACCCAGCCTTGGTCGCGGCCGGGACGACACTGGACCGTGGCCTCCTTGGGCTGCTGGGCGCTAGTGAAGATAAGATCCACGCCATCGGTTTTTTGGAGCTGTGAAACCAGCCCGCGGATCAACTCGGGATCGTGGCCTTTCGCGTACAGCAGCGTGGACGATCCATTGTTCGCGGCGATGATATCGGATGCTTTGCCGGTGGCCTGAATCGCTCCGTTCAAGTCCACCGGATCAGGCTCGCCCCCAAAGCCGTGGTCGGCAGTCACAATGATGTCGGTGGTGTTATCGATACCCAGCTCATGCAGCCGCGCGATCAGAAGCCCTACCTGCTGATCCATGGTCTTGAGAACGCTAAGTGCCTGCGGGGAGCCGACTCCGAATTTGTGCTGCGTCTCATCCGGCTCGGTTAGCCAATCGACGATTACGCGGGGATGCAGCTCAGGGAGGACATACTCTCGAAGCACGCGCTCGGCCCACAGCAGCGACGGAAGCCCTTCGTCCGACTTTACCGCTCCGAAGCGCTGCTGAATCTCACGATCAGTTTTATCCGGGAACGCAACGCGGTGGCCGTCTTCAAAACCGCCATTGATGAGAAAGCCGGTACCTGAAGGGCCCATCGGATCCATCAGGAAGCCTCCGCCGCTCGAGCCGGAGCTGATGGACACGAACGTCAGGCCGGCCTCCTGAAGAGCTTCGGCCATGGTCTTCACCGGCAGCGTGCGGCCGCCGGAGATCTCGGCCAGCTTCACCAGGTTTTTGTAATCGGCGGTGTCGAACGGCTTGGAAGCGACGCCTTCGACATACATAGTGTTGGAGACAATGCCGTGGACCGCGGGAACCGTGCCCGTGGAAATACTGGCCGAGTTTACGCGGGTCACGGTGGGGAAGACAGAGTGGGAATTGTCGCACCACACGCCTTCGTTCTTCAGGCGGAAGAGATTGGGGGTGATATCGTTCGAAATCGAATCGGGCCGGAAGCCGTCGATTACCAGGATGATGAGCAGTGCAAATTTCATAGGCTACTTGGAACTCGCGGCCGATCCTACGGATGCCATCATCCAGTCCCAGTGCTGGCCGGCGGCCTCGACAATGCGTTTAACGTGCTCCTGCAATAGCAACCGCTCTCCGGCCAATCGGTTGGCGACGTCCTCGACGCGACGCAAATAGTCGGCCCGGCTGGAATAGCGCTCTTCGATGGACGGACGAGGGTCGCCGCTTTTTTCCCGCTCGGCGCGCGTCTTCGCAAACGGAATGAACGATCCGGCCATCGCAATGAGAGTGTCCGGAGCGCCGATAGACTCGCTACGGAACGCCCAATCGCAATAAGTGCCGAGAGGCACGGCCTGTTCAGGTAAACGAACTCCGCCGATGTCATTCCCATCGCTGTCGACCTGCGGAACCAGGAAAGGCAGCGCTGAAAATGGTCCGGCGACGTCGGCGCGGTGCCCACCGGGCACGTGCAGCGGCCATTGCACACCGTGCAGATTCGGATATTGAATCTTGGTTTGGGAGACCAGCGTGGCATCGGAGAGCATGGGATGCTTGCTGGCCGGCGGCGCTACACCTTCGCGCACCCAGCGATCCAGGGCGATCAGCAGCGCCTGCTGGGCCCAGCGATAGTCGTTCGGGTTGGCCTTAAGCTGGCCTCCGTTATCGCCGGGCGGCCATGAGCCGGAACTGTGCTGCGTGCCCGCGAGCGTATAAACCCGGACATTGGGCGGATCGGCCAGGTCAGCATCGCCATCCATGGACAGATGTCGTAGCGCGGCGACGCGGCCGCGGTCCCAATACTCGGAACCGGTGTCCACCAGAAATATTTTCGGTTCCTGTCCGGCGGGTACACGCGCGCCCAGCCCATCGCGTTTGCCGGTGATCGGGTCGGTGGTAGTTTCATATCGAATCGGAAACTTGGTTTGGGTGAACGATCCGAGTTCATTGGGCTGGGCGAAGCGCTGGTTGAAGCTTCCCAAGCCCGTGGCGCCGGTCTGGATAAAGAGCGCGTCAATCGCCTGGCGCCCTTGTTCATCGGTGGTGAAGCCTTCATAAACCATATGCCGCTGATAGCGTCCGGTCTGCGATGAGCCAAAAGTGTACACGTAGCGGCCGCGAACGATGGCTTCGGAGTTGTACTTCAGCGCTGAGGCCAGATCTCGAACGGCCGCAAATCCCAAGCCGGCCACCGGAGGATTCTGCGATTCATAGTCGAGCTGATAGGTCTGGCCGGCGCGGAAGCCGCCCTTCAGCGTGATCCAATGCGGATCTTTCACCAGCTGGCCGTTTTCGATGCGGCCGAACTGCCAGTTGTCGCGCGAGATCAGGCGTGGAGCGGCCATGAATCCCTCGCGCTCGGTGAGCCGGTACGCCGCATTGTTAAGATCGACGGGCGGGTATGCGTGCGTGAAGAAGCCTGAAGCGTACTCAAACGAATCGCTCCGCTTATCGGGAATGAACCACGGGCTGACCCAACCGGTGATCGGCCGTCCGTTATCGGTTGCAACCGGCACGTCCATGCCGATGTGAGCCTTATCCTTGGGCGCGTCGAACTGCCAGCCCACGGCCACCAGCGTGAAGCCTTGGCGCAATAGCAGGCCATCGCCGAAATCGGCCTCGGTGGCAGGATCGGGCGATCCTTTTGCATGGTCGAAAATGGGAAGCAGGGATTTGTTGCCGCGGTTAACGAGATCGAATAACAGGACACCGTTGCCGTGCGCGACATCCTTGGGCTTCAGGATGAAAATGTCGGATGAAAACTCGACCTTGCCCTGGCTGTTGCGAGGAGCTTTGTCGAGATCGGCGATGATCCGGTTGTGCGCATTATCGGGCGAGACGGCGAAGTAGACCTTCCCGGTCAGCTTTTCATAGGAGCCGACGGCGCCAAAGGCTTTCCCGCCGAGGACATCCTGACGGCTCGAGATTTCGACTCGCGTGACTTCGGCCTCCACGGTGGACAACATCAAACCTGTTGCCAATGCGATGGTTGTCGGAATATACGCCTTCATGACCTACTCCTCTCGATTTGCAGGAAGTATACACTAAACAGCCAAACCGAGCGATAAGACATATGGATATGCCACGCGCTATGCTTTCGGCCCTTCTCTGCATGTTTATGCTCTCTACGGCTTGGAGCAGAACCTCCAGCAGCCGATGCGTCAGCTGCACGCGCAATAGCGAGGGCCGCATTAAGCGCAGCCCCCAGGCGCGCCGCGCATTCGAGAAAAGTAATCCGTGCCCTTCCACCGGCAAGCGCTCAGGCGCCTGCCATGGATACATCGTCGATCATGTCCAGCCCCTCAAACGCGGCGGCGCGGATGCGCCCTCGAATATGCAGTGGCAGAGCGACGCGGCTGCGAAGGCCAAAGATCGCGTCGAATAGCTACAATACTCAAGTAATTAACTCATGCCGCGACCCAAGCCCCCGTGGCTGGCGCCGTTGTTTCCCTGGCCGCAACACCAACTGCTGGTCAACGGTCGCAACATGTCCTATGTGGATGAAGGCGATCGCGGCGGACGTCCCGTGCTGCTGCTGTCAGGGAATCCCACTTGGGGCTTTCTCTATCGCGATTTTATCGGACCACTCACGGCGGCAGGTTTTCGCGCTATCGCGCCGGATTGGATCGGCGCCGGTTATTCCGATCATCCCCGCGTCGATGCCGCATTGACGTTCGCGCACCATATTGCAGATTTGGTCTCGATGATCGACCAGCTCAATCTGCGTGGTTTCGTCATCGTGGGGCATGACTGGGGTGGGCCGCAAGGCGTAGGCGCAGCGCTCCAACGCATCGAGAAATTATCTGCCCTGGTCCTGATGAACACCTGGCTCTTCACCGGTCTCATCAGCAAATTCCACGCCTCGGCGCGGCCCTGGACCACTTGGCACGCGCCGCTGATCGGCCAGTTTTTCATGAAGCGACACAAAACCCTCTCGCAGCATGGACCCAGTGCTACCAGCAGTGCGCGGGATGACCGATGATGAAGCGCGCGGCTACCATCATGTTTTCGATGAGCCTGATTCCGATCACGTGGTCCTCACCTGGCCGCGCACCATTCCCATGCGGGAGGGTGATCGCGGTTTCGCAGACATGCAAGCCATCGAGCGCCGCTTGCCCGAGCTGGTCAAAACTCCTACGCTGCTGCTCTGGGCGCCCGGCGACGAGGTTTTTCCGATCGAGTTCGCCACGCGGCTGAAGGAGCTGCTCCCACATGCTGAGGGACCGATCGAATTCGACCGCGCCCGACACTTCCTGCAGGACGATCGCGGCGCCGATCTCGCGAAAGCCACGGTCGAATTCCTTACCCGCACCGCCGGATCAAAGTTGTGAAATTCATCACTGCCGCCAAGAAGAAGAACTCGCCGGTCTGCGGGCCGACCCGCTGCTTTGGGAGCAGGAACTCGACGTCCGGCCTGACGTCGCCGAAGCCATTGAACGCGCCGCTGGAATCCGCGCCGGCCGGGTTTATTGGCGCTCCCGGCACGATCATCTGTATGCGCTCGAACTGGCCGACCTGGGCCGTGGCCGTCCGTCCATGGCTACCGTCTACGGACACTGGGATCGCTACGAGCCGCGTCCGCCGGAGCATGAGATCGATGCCGATCTGCTGACTTTCTCACTGTGGATTGCCGAAATCGCGCCCGGTTTGAATCCTGCAGACATCGCCAAGGTTGCGATGTTCGCAGGCGTCAAGACGACCTGGCCGGAGGGTTCCGTCCTGCGAACTTCCGATGACCGCTTCGCGAATCTTCCCGGCTTCCCCTACACGCCGAAGTATGTGGAGGTGGAAGGTCTGCGCATGGCGTATGTCGAGCACGGCGCAGGCCACCCGATCCTGCTGCTGCATGGCGAGCCGACCTGGAGCTATCTCTATCGCCACATGATTCCTCCGCTCGCCGCCATCGGCCGCGTCATTGCACCCGACCTGATCGGCTTCGGGCGCAGCGATAAGCCGGTGGCGGCCAACGCCTACAGCTATAAATCGCACACCCGCTGGCTGCGCGCGTTTATCGAAGCGCTGGATCTAACCAAGATCACTATGGTCTGCCAGGACTGGGGCGGCTCCCTGGGTCTTCGAATTTTGGCTCAGCAACCTGAGCGGTTCGCGCGCCTGGTGGCGATGAACACGGCTATCTCGATGGGCGACCCGCACAGTGAAGCGTTCCAGAAATGGCGGCGGATTTCTCGCAACGTGTGGACTGGCTGGATGTCCCCGCGCTGATGCGCAATACGCATTAAGCAGAGGGCTCTGAGTGACGCTGAAGCAGCTGCGTACGGAGCGCCCTTTCCATCGAAGGATTACCAGACCGCCGCACTGGTGTTCCCGCGCCTGGTCCCGATTCGCGCGGACCATCCGGGCGCTTACGAAAACCGTGCCGCGATAGAGCGTTTGAAGACCTTGGACCTTCCGGTACTGCTCCCCTGGGGCGCGGAGGACGCCATCACATCGCCGGGGGAGCCGTTTCTGAGGTCGCTGTTTCGTAACGTTGCGGAGCCGCTGTGGATTGCGGGCGCGGGCCACTTCATTCAGGAAGACGCCGGCGAAGAGGTGGCCGGAAACATCGTCAGATGGATGAGCCAAACTCCTCAGCTTTCCTAGAGATCGGTTGTGTTATCCTTTGCCG
Organism: Bryobacterales bacterium; assembly: GCA_963769205.1. Taxonomy (GTDB): domain Bacteria; phylum Acidobacteriota; class Terriglobia; order Bryobacterales; family Bryobacteraceae; genus Palsa-89. The sequence goes on from CAVYKR010000018.1 coordinate 68,709, forward strand.
AGGAAAGGACCTTCTTCCCCATGGAGCGAAAAAAGGCGAGCGATTTCCCTCAAGAGTTGCTAAACCTCTTTGACCTTTACGTGCATGGCGACATCCCGCGGCGCGACTTCCTGGAGGGAGCCAAAAAGTTTGCTGTCGGCGGCCTTACCGTGGCCGGAATCTTCGAGGCCTTGCGCCCCAATTACGCGTGGGCGACGCAGGTGCCTAAGGACGACCGTCGCATCCAGGCCGAGTACGCGACGGTGGACTCGCCGCAGGGCAATGGAAAAATCAAGGGCTATCTGGTCCGCCCCGCCAAGAGCGGCAAGTACCCAGGCGTGCTGGTGGTCCACGAGAATCGCGGGCTAAATCCTTATATAGAAGATGTGGCCCGGCGCCTCGGCACCAGCGATTTCGTCGCCTTCGCGCCCGACGGTCTAACCAGCGCCGGCGGCTACCCGGGCGACGACGAAAAGGGCGCGCAGCTTTTCCAGCAGGTGGACAAGCCCAAGATGACTGAGGATTTCATAGCGGCGGCCCGCTGGCTCAAATCGCGGCCCGATTGTACCGGCAAGATCGGCGTGGTGGGTTTTTGTTTCGGCGGCGGAATCGCCAACACCCTGGCAGTGCGCATGGGCTCGGATCTCTCGGCCGCGGTTCCCTTCTATGGAGCACAGCCCTCGGCTGCCGATACGGCGAAGATCAAAGCGCCGCTTCTGATCTCACTATGCCGGCCTGGACAAGCGCATCGATGACGGATGGCCCGCCTACGAGGAAGCGCTAAAGGCCAATCACGTGGCCTATTCCGAGTACATGTACGAAGGCGCCAATCACGGCTTCCATAACGACACGACGCCTCGGTACGACGAGGCCGCGGCCAAGCTGGCGTGGCAGCGCACCATCGATTTCTTTAACAAGAACCTCCGGACCTGATGCCTTGATTCAGGACCTGCGCTACGGTCTCCGCATGCTCGCGAAAACGCCGGGCCTGACGGCGATCCTCGCTCTCACGCTGGCGCTTGGCATTGGTGTCAACACGGCCATCTTCAGTGTGCTGAATGGATGGCTGCTGCGTCCGCTGCCGGTGCGAGCACCAGAGCAGATCATGGTCCTGGCATCGCAGCAGAAAGAGCGTGGCTCGGATAGCAAATTCTCTTTTACGGACCTGGTCGATTTGCGGAAGCAGTCGGGCGCCGCGTTTTCTGATCTCCTGGCTTATCAGACGGCCGTGGGCGGGCTGACCATTAATAACCGGTCCAGCTTGTTCGCCTTCGCCGACGTTAGCGGCAACTATTTCTCTGCACTGGGCGTGAAGCCGCTGCTAGGACGCCTCTTCCTGCCTGGCGAGGGCGAGCAACCCCGCGGCGAAACTACGGTCGTGCTCGGGTATGCCTATTGGCAGCGCAACTTCGGCGGCGATCCGGCAATTGTTGGAAAGCAGGTTCTGGTGGACGGCATGCCAGCCACGATTCTGGGCGTCACCCCACCGGAGTTTCACGGTACTTTCTTCGCATTCGATCTGGATGGTTACCTGCCCCTGAGCGCCACATCGCTGGAGCAAAAGTCTTCGGGCGAGATGAGTGGATTCTGGACCGATCGCCGCAACCGGTCGTTGACCGTACTGGGAAGGCTGAAAGCCGGAATCACTGTTCCAGAAGCCCAAGCGTCCATCGACGTCGTGGCCGAGCGCTTAGCCGCTCAGTATCCTGAAGCGGATAAAGGCGTCACCGTTCGTGTGATCCCGGAGAGGATGGCCCGGCCCGCGCCATTCGTCGCCAGTTTTGTACCCGTGATCGCCGGTCTTTTTCTCGCTCTGGCGGCTCTGGTCCTGCTGCTGGCTTCGATGAATGTCGCGAATATTTTTCTCGCGCGCGCTAACGCCCGCCAGCGTGAGATTGCCATTCGGGCATCCTTGGGGGCGGGCCGCGGACGTCTGATCCGGCAAATGCTGACCGAAAGCCTGCTGCTGGCGCTGCTCGGTACCGTGGCCGGCGTGCTGATCGGACAATGGGCCGTTAGCGGAAGCGGCTCCATACTCAATTCGGTGACGTCGGACAGCGCTGGGCACGCCTTCCGAATCGATACGAGTTTCGACTGGAAGGTTTTTTCTTTTACTCTCGCAGTGGCGCTCCTCACGGGAATCGTCGTCGGACTCTGGCCGGCTTTTCGCGCCGGGCGCGCCGATCTAAATCGAGTCCTCAACGCCGGTGGCCGAAACGATTCCGGGGGCGGCGGCCGTCAGGGATTCCGCGGCGTCCTGGTAGTGGCCCAAGTGGCGGGCTCCCTGATGTTGCTCATCGTGGCCGGCCTGTTCGTGCGAAGCCTGCATCGCGCCGAGAACACCAGCCTCGGTTTTGATCCCGTGCATGTGCTCAACATGATGATCGATCCGCACCAGGTCGGCTACGACGAAGCTCGCGTCAAGGCTTTTTATCGCGAACTGGAGCGCCGCGCCCGCGCTCTACCGGGCGTTCAATCGGTCAGCCTTTCCTATACCGCGCCCATGGGTTATCCCAGCCACGGCGGACCCATTTTCGTGGAAACCCATCCGTTGCCGGCCGGGCGACAGCCGCCCGTAATAGCGTTCAACAGCATCGATCCGGCGTTTTTTAATACGCTCCGCGTGCCTCTTCTTCAGGGCCGGCTCTTCACGGATTCCGACAGCGAAACGGCGCGTGCGGTGGCGATTGTCAATCAGACCATGGCCAGGAAGTTATGGCCGAACGAAAATCCAATTGGAAAACGCTTCAGCTTCCAGAGCGCCGCCGGGCCTTTTGTGGAGGTAGTCGGCGTGGCCGGGGATGGCCAATACTTCTTCGTGTCGCAGGAGCTGCAGCCTTACTTCTATCTCCCGCTGGAACAGAACTATAGCTCCTTTCGATCACTCTTGATCCGATCCTACGGGCCGCCGGAGCTGTTGATGACGCCGATTCAGGATGAACTCCGCAAGCTCGCTCCCGACGTGCCTATCTTCGATCTCCGCACTTCCGAACAAATGGTTCACGGAATCGAAGGCTTCCTGCTGTTTCGGCTGGCAGCCTCCTTGGCCTCCATCATGGGCGCCCTGGGACTGGTGCTGGCGGTCATGGGTGTTTATGGGATCGTCTCTTTTGCGGTGAGCGGGCGCACCCAGGAGATTGGAATTCGCATGGCGCTTGGCGCGGAAGCTCGCGACATCTTGACGCTGGTTGGGCGACAGGGATTGCGGCTGGTGATCGCGGGCCTCGGGGTTGGATTGCTCGCCGCCGCCGCGCTTACTCGCGCAATGGCAAGGCTGTTGGTCGGTATCAGCGCCACCGATCCGTTGACTTACGCAATGGTCGTGGTGATGCTTTCCGCTGTTGCGCTGGCAGCCTGCTGGATCCCGGCCCGCCGCGCGCTCCGCGTGGACCCGATGGTGGCTTTGCGGTATGAATGATAGACGGCGTTAACCGCCAGTAAGGACTTGCTATGCATCGTAGAACCTTTTTGCAAATGGCCGCCTTGCCTGCGGCCGCAGCCGGGCAATCAGTTTCCACGGCTTCGTCGGGCCGCATGAAAGTGGGGACCCAGCACGGCTCCTCTGACGATATTCTGCGGGTGATCGGGGCCTTCGGCGTGAATCACATCTGCAGCAGCTCTGCCTTCGGAAAAATTCGACGAGAACTGGTCGGTCGAAGGGCTGACCAAGCTGCGCGAGCGCGTGGAGTCGTACGGCATCAGGCTGGAGGCCGTGCCGCTGCCGCTCAGCTCCAGCTACATCACCAAGGCCGAAAATCCGAACATCATGCTGGGCAAGAGCCCCGAGCGCGATCGCGAGATCGACAACATCTGCCAGATGATCCGCAATTGCGCCAAGGCCGGCATTCCCGAGGCCAAGTACAACATGACCATCCTGGGCGTGGTCCGCACCGGAACCACGCCGGGCCGCGGCCGCGCGCGCTACAGCACCTTCGTTTACGATCAGGCCAAGCAGGAGCCGCCGCTCACCGAAGCCGGCCCGGTGAGCGACGAGATGATGTGGGAGCGCATCACTTATTTCCTGCACCGCGTGGTTCCGGTGGCCGAAGAGTACAAAGTGAGGATGGCCTGCCATCCGCACGATCCGGCGATGCCGAAAGATCGCGGCTATCGCGGCGTGCATCGCGTGCTCGGGCAGCGTCGACGGGCTCAAGAGATTCATCGATATCAAGCCCAGCCCCTATCACGGGCTCAACTTCTGCCAGGGCACGGTGTCGGAGATGCTCGAGAATCCGAAGGTCGAGATCCACGACGTGATCCGCTATTTCGGATCGCGCAAGAAGATCTTCAACGTCCATTTCCGCAACATCCGCGGCGGGTTCCTGAATTTCCAGGAGACCTTCCCCGACGATGGCGACGTCGATTTCATCCAGGCCATCCGACGTTACAAAGAGGTCGGCTACGACGGCATGCTGATGCCCGATCACGTTCCGCGAATCGAAGGCGACGCCAGCGGCTATCAGGCATTCGCTTATGCGTTCGGATACATCCAGGCTTTGATCCAGATGGTTTATTCATGAGCGCACTCAATACCGCGCGCGGCGCCATCGATACGGCGCAGCTCGGGGTGACGTTAATGCATGAGCATATCTTCGTGCTCTCCACCGAGATCATGCAGAATTATCCCGAGGCATGGGGCGATGAAGAGCGCCGTGTGGATGAGGCTGTGGCGCGGCTGGATGAACTGGCATCTCGCATGGCGTCCATTCGGTGGTCGATCTGACCGTAATCGGGCTTGGGCCGCTACATTCCGCGCATAAAGCGAGTCGCCGAGCGGACGAAAGTGAACATCGTAGTCGCAACCGGAATCTACACTTACAACGACATTCCGTTTTATTTCCATTTCCGCGGGCCCGGTACAGCGTTGGACGGGCCGGAGCTGATGGTGGACATGTTCGTGCGCGACATTCGGCGAGGGCATCGCCGACACCAACGTCAAAGCCGGAATTCTGAAGTGCGCCACTGACGCGCCTGGTGTCACGCCCGGAGTGGAGCGCGTGCTGCGCGCGGTGGCGCAGGCCCATCGGCAGACCGGCGTCCCAATCTCTACACACACGCACGCGCGCTCCAGACGCGGGCTGGAGCAGCAGCGAATTTTCCGCGAGGAAGGCGTGGATCTGTCGCGCGTCGTGATCGGGCATTCGGGCGACACCACCGAGATTGATTACCTGGAGGAGCTGATCGCCAACGGATCGTATCTCGGCATGGATCGCTTCGGCATCGACACGATTCTGTCTTTTGAAGATCGCGTGGACACGGTGGCGCGCCTGTGCGAACGCGGGCCACGCGGGCAAGCTGGTGCTTTCGCACGACGCGGCCTGCTTTAACGACTGGCTGCCGGAGCGCGATCTGCCCGCCGTGCTTCCGCGCTGGAATTATCCTGCACATCCACAACGACGTGATTCCGGCGCTGAAACAGAAGGGCGTCACCGATGAGCAGATCCGGATCATGCTGGTGGAAAATCCGCGAGCCATCTTCGAAAAGCAAGGGCGCGTATTGATGATCTTATCCGTTCGACCGGTCCGGCATCGTTCGCGGCGCCGATAACATCGCCCGCTACTCAGCGCTGTCTGATTCGCTCATCGAAATGCTGCGCGCGACGGTGGACCGGACGCCGAATAACGAAGCTGTGGTCGAGATCGGCGGCGCGCGCGCTCAACTATCGCGAGCTGTGGGACCGGTCCGCGCGGGTCTCGGGCGGTCTCAAGAGACCTGGGGAGTCGCAGCGCGGCGATCGCGTAGCCATCCGCCTGGGCAATAGCCTGGACTGGTGCTTGGCCTTCTGGGGCACACTGATGGCGGGCGCGATCGTAGTGCCGGTAAATACGCGCTTCAGCGAACCCGAGGTCGAATATGTGATCACCGATTCCGGGTCGCGCTTCGTCTTTCTGTCCGGCCAGCCGCTGCCTGACGGCGATCCGTTCGTGGCGGAAGGTTTTAGGCAGCCCGACGTCGCCGCCATCTTCTACACCAGCGGTACCACCGGATTTCCAAAGGGCGCGATGACCACGCACGAGGGGTTTCTTGTCCAACATCGAAACCTGCCGCCGCGTCGCTGGACTTCCTAAAGATGGCAGCCTGCGCACGCTGGTGTCGGTGCCGCTTGTTCCATGTCACCGGATGCAACAGCCAGCTGCTGCCCAGCTGCGAATCGGGCGGCGCCACGGTCATCATGCCGGCCTTCGAAGTGCAGGCTTTTCTGCGCGCCATCCATCAAGAGCGCATCAATTCGGTGACGACCGTGCCGGCCATCTTCTGGCTCGCGATCAACCAGCCGAACTTCGCTGAGCTGCGACATGCAGGGTGTTCGCTGGGCGATGTACGGCGGCGCGCCCATCGCTCCCGATCTGGTCGGGCGAATCATGCAGGCTTTCCCGAATGCGCGCGTCGGCAACGGCTTCGGGTTGACCGAGACTTCCTCGGTCGCGACATTTCTTCCGCACGAGTTCGCGCACGTCCGGCCGGATTCGGTGGGCTTCGCGGCTCCAGTCGTGGATCTTGATCTTTTTGAACCCGATTCCGGCGGCGTCGGCGAATTGCTGGTGCGTGGGCCTAACGTTGTGAAGGGCTACTGGAACAAGCCGGAGGCGACGGCGCAGACTTTCGTGGATGGCTGGCTGCACACCGGCGACCTGGCGCGCATGGATAAAGACGGCTTCGTCCAGATCGTCGATCGAAAGAAGGACATGGTCAACCGAGGCGGTGAAAACGTCTACTGCGTCGAAGTGGAGAATGCGCTGTGCGCGCACCCGGCTGTATTCGAGTGCGCGGTGATGGGCGTGCCCGATACCATGATGGGCGAAAAAGTCGGCGCAGTGGTGGTTTTGAAACCCGGGGCCAAAGCGCAGCCACCGGAGATTTGCGAGTTCCTCAAGGGCCGGCTGGCCGATTTCAAAATCCCGCAGTTCATGATCATTCGAGCTGAAACGCTTCCGCGCAACCCCGGTGGTAAGATTTTGAAGCCGCGTTTGAGGGCAGAAGCAGTCTGGGGCGGCTCGCTGCGGTAGCTTCGTACCCTGTTTACAGTACAACTGAGGGGCTCACTGAACCCAGTCCCGCGGAAGTACTAAGGGCGAATTACCTTCAAATAGGCAGAAATTCCAGCTAGCAACTCTTACTCCTATGGAATAAGGTTGATAAGTAGCAGATGGAAAACCGCACGCCACAGGCCCGCGCCACTACCGTCCGCCTTTATGCGGTAGGCGCCATTTTTCTGGTTCCGCTGTCTATCGGCGTTCTGCTGGTAAACAGCAGCGCCAGCCAGAACGATCATGCCAACGAAATCAGCCGCGACGTTGCCAGCATGTACGCGCAAGGCATCGATTTTTCCAAAGCTGAAAATCGCAATATCGTTTTGCGGGCAGCTGAAGGATTAGGCGTGCACATCGATCAGGGCCAGGGCGTACTGATCATCAGCAAGATCCGCGTGGTTCACGATTCGGATTGCTCATCCGATCAGAAGCCCAACTGCTCCAATAAAGGATACGCGGTGGTCACGCAGCGCTATGTGATGGGCAATACCGGGCTGCGATCCAGTTCGTTCGGTACGCCGGCGAGGATCGACACCGCTACCGGAAACGTGCGGAATTGGACCAGCGACATCTCCGCCCGGGCGCAGGACTTCACAACCCGCTTGAACCCGGGCGAGTTCACGTATGCGGCCGAGTGCTATTTGGCGGCACCCGAGGCACGCGCCGGCGTCTATTCGCGGTCGATGTTCTAACCGCTAAAAGTCATCGCACTACCACGCGCTCGACGTTCACCGTCGGAACTCCTGGCAGCATGCGCTCGTCCGCCAAAGGCTCGCCCACCTGCGCCCGGATCGGCACCACGCCCGCCCAGATAGGCATCGAGTAATCCTCTTCATCGTCTATCGGTGGACCAACGCGGACTTTCGCCGACACCTCTTCCAGAGGGAGCGCCAGGACGCTGGTGGCCTTGAGCTCTTGATCGTTGGGCTGCCGCGCCTCTTCCCACCTGCCCGCCACGATGTGATTGGTGAAGCACCGCAGCGCCGCGCGTTTCTCCTCCGGATCAGTCACCATTCGAGCCTTGCCCAGCGCGACCACGGAGCGATAATTCATCGAATGATGGAAGACCGAACGCGCCAGCACGAACCCGTCCACAATCGTGACGGTTACGCATATATCGATGCCTTCGCTGGCGGAGCGCAACATGCGGCTCGCGGCCGATCCATGGATGTAGAGCTGATCGCCGAAGCGCGCATATCCGGTGGGGATGACGAATGGCTGCCCATCAATCACGAACCCGACGTGGCAGATGTAGCCAGCGTCGAGAATGGCATGGACCTGCTCCTTGTCGTAAGAGGCGCGCTTGGGAAGGCGGCGAACCTGAGTCCGGGGGGTGGGAGTGTAGGTTTCCATCTTCTATCTACTATACGTTCTCTGAGTGGTCACTCGAAAGAGCCACTTCTGTTAAGCTGGAGCAGTCCACTTATGCGCGTCGCCATGACCTTGCAGCGGGCGTCGCCGGTGCCGCTGCATCGCCAGATTTATGAACAGTGGCGTACCGGCATTCTGACCGGACGGTTCCGGCGCGGCGAGCGCGTTCCTTCCACGCGGGAACTAGCTGCAACGCTCGCGGTTTCGCGCAGCACTGTGACCGAATCCTACGAGCAGCTCATCGCCGAAGGATATCTGGATGCGGCGCACGGCTCCGGCACATTCGTCTGTCATGAGCTTCCGGACGATGCACTTCGGCCCGGCCGCGCCCGCATTGCGATAAAGGACGACGAGCCAGCGGTTCGCCTTTCGCGCTATGGCGCCCGGTTGCGCGACGATTTTCTGTATCCTGAAACGCCGCCCGGCTTTATTCGCTTCACGCATTGGAGGCCGGATCTGGAGCGCTTTCCGTTCGCATTGTGGCGCAGGCTGGTGATGCGGCATCTGCGTGGAGCGGCCCACGATTTGTTCGATTACCGCGATTTGTTCGATTACCCGGAGCAGTCCGCGGGCTATCAACCTCTGCGGCGCGAGATCGCGGCCTATGTCGCTCGCTCACGGGCGGTTCATTGCACTCCGGAGCAAGTGGTGATCGTAAACGGATCGCAGCAGGGTCTGGACTTGTGCGTACGGCTATTGCTGGAACCGGGCGATGAGGTTGCGTTCGAGAATCCCGGTTATCAGGGCGCCAACCGGATTTTTCAGGCGTACGGCGCGCGGCTTCGGCCCGCCGGCATTGACAGCGATGGGATCGTGATCGGCGACCTGGGGCGGAAAGCGCGACTGGTTTATGTGACACCCTCACATCAGTTTCCCACCGGCGTCTCAATGTCTTTGGCACGCAGACTGGAGCTGATCGAATGGGCGCGCGGTCAGGGCGCGGCCATCATGGAGGACGACTATGACAGCGAATATCGCTATAGCGGCGCTCCGCTGCCTTCCCTTCAGGGCCTGGCACATGGCGTGCCGGTAATCTACATCGGCACGTTTTCGAAAGTCATGTTTCCAGGATTGCGAATCGGTTATGTCATCGCGCCGCCGCGTTTTATTGCGGCCCTGAAGCGAGCGAAATGGTTGGCCGACCGGCACACGTCACTGCTCGACCAAGCCGCTCTCACCGACTTCATCCACGAAGGTCATCTGGAACGCCACATCCGGCGGATGCGGCGGTTGTATGGCAGAAGGCGCGAGGTATTGGTAGATTCCCTGGCGCGCCACTTCGGCCATAAAGCCAAAGTGCAAGGCGATGCAGCGGGCATGCATCTGCTGGTGCGATTCGAAGATGACGGCATCGTCCAGCGCGCCGCGGCCGCCAAGGTTCTGCTCATGAGTGCCAGCGCCTACTATCTGACCAGCCCCCCGGATGGCGAGTTCATTTTCGGCTTCTCGTCCGTCGGCGAACGCACAATTCGCGAAGGCATAAGGCGTCTGGCGGCGCATTGATTGCTGCTATTCTGATCGCTTGGCGCGCATCTTTCCTTTCCAACCCTATCGCTACAGCGCGAAAGCCGGCCCGGCGGAAGATCTGGTTACCCAGCCATACGACAAGATTTCGGCGGCCATGCAGGCCCGCTATCTTTCGCTGAACCCTTACAATTTGGTTCGCATTGTTCTGGGTGAAAAGCGAGCTTCTGATAACGATCGCGATAATGTTTACACCCGCGCGGCGGCGTGCCTGGACGCCTGGACGGCGAGCGGGATTCTGGAGCAAGAGAAAGCGCCCAGCCTTTACGCTTATTACCAGCAATTCACCATTCCCGATACCGGGCAAAAAGTAGAGCGAAAGAGTTTCATCGGACTGAGCGCGCTCGAAGATTATTCGGCGGGCGTCGTCTACCGGCACGAACAGACTTTGTCGGGCCCGAAGAAGGATCGGATGGAGCTGCTGCGTCACACCCGCGCTCACTTCGAGCAGATCTTCATGCTGTACGACGATCCGGGGTTGGCGGTCGATAAGATCCTGGACCAGGCTGCCGCGGGTCCGCCGGCCATCGAAGTAAAGGATGAGTATGGCGCGATTCACCGTTTGTGGAAGATCTCGGATTCAGAAGCCATAGCTCGAATTAAAGAGCTGATGGCGGATAAGAAGCTGCTAATTGCCGACGGCCACCACCGCTACGAGACCGCGCTGGCGTTTCGCAATGAGAATCCGGACCTGCAGGATGCTCAGAGAATGGCGATGGCGTTCGTGAATATGCATTCGCCGGGCCTCGAAATCCTGGCAACCCATCGCGTGCTCAGCGGGCTCACCAGCTTTGATCCAGCTGCGTTTCTGCAGAAGATCGGCGGACGACGTTTGGAATCAATCGATGAACTGCGGCGCATTTTTGCCAAGGCGGAGCCCGGCCAGATACGAATGGGGATTGTGACGCGATCCGGTGAAATTCGGCTCTGGGAACGCGGCCGGAAACCAGGCGAGCTGGACGTGAAGGTGTTGCACCAGGAACTGCTGGGCGGCCTGCTCGGCATCAGCGAAGAGGCGGTGCGAGAGGAAAAGCACATCGAGTATGTTCGCGGCCTGGATGCGGCGTATGCAAAAGTTCACGAAGGCGGAGCAGAGATCGCGTTTCTGCTCGAGCCGACGACCATGGAACAGGTGGCCGACGTGGCGTTCTCAGGCGGTGTGATGCCGCAGAAATCGACCGACTTTTATCCGAAGCTCTTAAGCGGCCTGACCATTTACAAGCTGGAGCGCTAGTCGCGCGCGCCGCTCAGAGGGCCGACGGCAAAAACAAACTCCGCCACGGGTTTTCCGCCGACCAGGTGCTCCTGGATAATGCGCTCGAGGACTTCGGGCGTCGCGGAGTGATACCACACGCCATCCGGATACACCACCGCGATCGGTCCTTGCTCGCAGATCCGCAGACAATTGACTTTGGTGCGATAGATGCAGTTGTCGCCCTGCAAAAGGCCACACTCGGCCAGCCGCTTCTTCAGATAGTCCCAGGAGACATTGGTAATCTCGCGGGGAGCGCACTTGGGATTGGTCTGGTCGGCACATAAGAAAATGTGGCGGCTTAGCGAGCCGATGCCGAGGCTGCGCGCTTTGTCGGATGGAGTCAAGTTTGGTTGTAGCACACGCTAGCGTGAGATCTGAACGCGGCCCTTCCACATACCGCCGCGGCCAGTCCAATAGCGCAGCGCGGAATCCACCGTGGCGACCATGTAGAACAAAGCCACACGAGGAAGCAGCGGGGCCCAGGCCAGCGAGCGTTTGTAGAGGCGCAAAGTAGGCATGTACGATATGGTCATCAGCAACCAGGCGGCCGCCCCGCACCCGGCAGCAATCGGATCGCCCGTCAGCAGCAGCAGTGGAGGAGCCAAATAGATGACCGCCATCCCGAGGATAGTTGCAATCAAGACCGCCGAGGAGTAACCGAGTTGAGTGAATGCAGTTCGTGCGATCATTCCGCGGATTTCGGCGAAGGTCTCATAGGCGCGGATGCTGCGGGTCTTGCTGGTCAGGCCCAGCCAAATCGCGCCGCCGGTCAGCTTGACCGCGCGGGCCAGCGCGCAGTCGTCGATGAGCTCGCCGCGGATGGCCGCGATGCCTCCGATGCGCGACAGCGCCGATGCACGCACCAAAATGCAGCCTCCCGCGGCTCCAGCCGTCTTGCGGTCGGGCCGAGCGATCCAGGCCGGTGGATAAAGTTTGAAAAAGAAGAATACGAAGGCCGGGATGAGCGCGCGCTCGGCCAGGGTCTGGCATTGCAGCTCGACCATATAGGACACCAGGTCGAGTTTGTCCGATTCGGCCCGCGCAACCAGGCCGGCAATATTGTCGGGCGCGTGGAGAATGTCGGCGTCGGTGAACAGGATGTAGTCGGGTTGCAGGGACGCAGCTTGATCGAGACCTTCGGACATGGCCCAGAGTTTGCCCGTCCAGCCGTCCGGCAGCGGCCGGGCTTGGACCACCGTAAGCCGCTCGTGGGCCCCCGCGGCGGCGATGGTTTGATCGGTGCTATGGTCGTCTACCAGAAACACACGCATCGCGCCCGGATACTGCTGTTGCACCAAAGACGCGATCGCGCGGCCTACCAGGGGCGCTTCGTTGCGAGCTGGAACCACCACGGCCACCGACTTGGCTTCACCGTCCAGTGCGGGCGCCGGCAACTCCTCCATCCGCCAAAAGCCGCCGCGGCCGATCACCAGATAGATCCAAGCCCCGAGCGATGCCGCGCCGATGAGTTCCCAGATGAGCATTGATATTTATTCATACCGCATGCCGAGTGGTAGGATGTCGGGCAGGGCCATTCTCTAGGAACCCATGTACGGCCCAACCGCGTCGAAAGCTTGGGTGGAGGTGTGGATAGGGTGCCGAAGGCGACGGGGGAAATTCAAGGCAAGATCAGCGGCCGAGCGATTATCGACCAGCTCGTCCGCAACATGGAGCTGGGCCAGTTCGAGATGGGTTACAGCGTCCTGGTTCCCTGCATTTTCAGCCTCTACCTGCATCCGGAGGATTACGCCCGGCTTACAGGAATCTTCGACCTGATCCGCGAAGACGCAAAGCGTGCGCTGGCCTCGCGACTGGAGCAATGGAACGCCAAGCCGCTGGGCCTGGGCGTAATTCGCGGCGGAAAGCAGCGCAAGCCGTTCAAGATCGCGTGCAAGGATTGGGCGTTCGAATTCTTTCCGGACTCCGAAGACGTGGTTCCGGTGGGAGACGTCGAGATCCATTCGGAGCTGAACGAGACGCCGCAGCCCGGCTATCACGGCGCCAAGACCACGCTTGCTCGATCGCGAGCCCAGTGTTGGCACGATCACCGGCAGAACCGGAGCGCGCACGGAAGCGCGGCAGCCCGGCGACAGCGTGTATGCCGAGATCCGCTACGAAGACGATTCCGGGCCGCAGCTTTTTTTGATGACGCAGGATGAAATCAGCATCGGCCGGGGCGGAGACGACGTGCCGGTGAACGTGGCCTTGTACACCAACGAGGAGGTTTCTCGCGAGCACCTGCGCTTGCGGCGCGATCCGGCCCAGGGCCGTTTTCTGATCGTTGACAAGAGCATGAACGGCACCTGGCTCAATGGAAAACGCCTGGCGCGCGGCGTGGAGGAGAGCTTGCCCGGCAAGGCGAAAATCAGCGTGGCCGAAGTAATCACGCTGAACTTCGAAGCTAAACCGTGATGTTCAACCCATGAAGATCCCCTACCTGGCGCACATCCCGTTCGTGCTGCTCTTCCTTGCGTTCACGGTGTGCTTCCTGGTGGCGCAGAGCGTTCGCAGCCGCCGATAACTAACCATGGGCGTCGCCGAGAAATGGAGAGCGGGCGCGGCCACCGATCCCGGCCGCGTTCGAATCGAGAATCAGGACCGCGACTATGTCGACGATCGAGCGCGGCGTCTTCCTGGTAGTGGATGGGCTGGGGGGCCATGCCGCCGGGAGAGAAGGCCGCCGACACCGCCCTCGAAGTGATTCCCACCGAGCTGGCCAAGCAGTGACGGCGACATTCGCGCGCGAATTCGCGACGCGATCGCCACAGCCAACAACCGGATCTGCGACCTTGCGTCCGAGAACGAAGCCTGGCGCGGGATGGCCTGCGTGCTGACCCTGGCGGTGATGGAAGACGACAGGGTGATCGTCGGCCACGTCGGCGATTCCCGGCTGTATCTGATGTGGAACGGCGCGCTACGTAAGCTAACCTCGGATCATTCCCCAGTGGGCGAGCGCGAGGATCGCGGCGAGTTGACCGAGCTGGAAGCGATGCAGCATCCCCGCCGTCACGAAGTATTCCGCGACGTCGGATCGCGACGGCGAGAACCGGATGATGCCGAGTTCGTCGAGATGAAGGAGTTTTTATTCAAGCCCGACGCCGCGATTCTTTTATGCAGCGATGGCCTGAGCGATCTGGTGACCTCCGCTGAGATGTGCGAGATCATCGAGCGCTACGACGGCGATCCCGCAGAAGGTGGCGCGCGATCTGGTGGAGGCCGCTAACCTCGCGGGCGGTAAGGACAATGTCACGGCGGTGTTTGTGGCCGGGGGCGAATTTTTGGGCGAATGGATCGCCTGAAATGGCCGAGGCGCGTGCACGCCATTCCATCACCCGAGCCCGGCCCGGTTCGATGCCTGACGCTCAGTCCGTCCGCTGGCGCGGCTCGTTAGGATACTTACCAGCCGCGTGGCGTTTCTGGTGTACGGGTTTGTCATCGGGGTAGTACTGGCGCTAGTCTGGAAGGGGCCGTAACCCCGCGTCTGCCTGCACGTCCACCCTTATTGGATCTATTTGTGCTCCGAACCAAGCAGCTTTGGAAATTACGAGATCATCCGCAAGCTTGCCCGCGGCATGACCGATGTCTATCTGGCGTTTGACACCGACGCCAACCGGCATGCTGTATTAAAAATTGTTGAGGAATCTGCCAGACCCGCTGACGCAGTTGATTCTGGAGGCCGAGCGGCGCGGCGCCGCGATCCAAAAGCAGTTGCACGAAGCCGATTCGCGCGTAATCGAGATCTACGAGTTCGGCGAGCTGGATGGATACTTCTTCGTCGCCATGCAGTACATCGAAGGGCGGACGGTGGCGGAGATCCTCAAGCAAGAAAAGCGCATCGAACCGGCGCGCGCGGCTAAGTTGGCTCAGGAGATCCTGAGCCAGCTCGATCAACTCCACTCTTTCCAGGCGGAAATCGACGGCGAGCGCAGGGCCGTGGTGCACGGCGACATCAAGCCTTCCAACATTCAGATCGGCAACGATGACGAAGTCCGGCTGCTGGATTTCGGAATCGCGAAGGTGCTGACCTTCACTCACAGCCGTACGCATCTGAATCTGGGCAGCCCCAGCTACTGTTCTCCGGAGCGTCTGAGCCGCGGCCAAGTGGATCGCAATGCCGACCTCTGGGCCGTAGGTGTGACGCTGTACGAAATGGTGGCCGGCTCGCCGCCCTACCAGGCGCAGGACACGCGCAAGCTGGAAGAGCTGATCCAATCGCGGCGTCCTCCGCGCGCGCTGCCGGACGGCTGCCCGAAACCGATGATCGCGATCCTCAACAAGGCGCTGGCTGGTGATCTGCATCAGCGCTACGTTTCCGCGGCGTCGTTCGAGACTGATCTGCGCCTGTTTCTGCTCAATCGTCCGACCATCGCCGAGACCGAACGGCGTACCGCGTGGAACACGAATCCGACGGTTGAGAAGCCGCGCCCGCACAGCATACCCGAGCGCGTGTCCGTCATGGCCGAGACCGTTCGCCGGAGCGTCATGAAGTTGAGGGCGCCGCGCGCCAAGCAGCTGGCTTCATTGCTGAGCATTTTGGTGGCGTTGTGCTGGGGACTTCTGGCCGGTCTGGTGGTCTGTGTTCCGGCGGGCTATTACTACCGCTTCTGGCGCGAAAGCACTCCCTTTCGCGGAAAAGTCGACTATGCGCGCTCCAGCATCGCGGGCATTAACGCCGATTGGGATCTGTTCCGGCGGCTCCAGCGGCAGAATGCGTTCCTGGGTAAGTTCTCGCCGGCCGCTAAGCTATCCCTAACGCTACACACCAGTCTTTTGCTTGCAGCCGACGACGTGATCGACCGCTATCGCAACAATTCCGATCCGGCGATCGAGAATTTCGACTGGCAGAAGGCCGTGGTCAGTCTGCGGCATGCATTGGAGTTGGAGCGCGGCGACCACATCGCTGAGAGCAAGCTCGCACTCTCCAATGGCTATGTGAACCTGATGCGGGCCAATTCCAACCAGATCGGCCAGCGGCAAACTTTCGTGGATGCCGCTCAAGCCAATTTTGTACAAGCTTCCACCCTGGCGCCGCGTTTCGCGGATCCCCATCTGGGGCTGGCTAGGATCTACGTTTACTACGTGAAAAACGTCGGCAAGGCGATCGCCGAGTTACATGAAGCGCAGCGGCTCGGCTTTCAGCCGGGTCCTCGGGAGGCTGAGCAGGAGGCCGACGGTTATCGCTTTCGAGCCGTCGCGGAACTGGCCGATGCCCAGAAGTACCGAGCCACATCCCGTGCCATGGAAGAGCGGTATCTCCGGCTGGCGCAGCGGGATTTCGCCAGGGCGCGCGAGTTGTACGAGCCCATTCTCGGATTCTCGAACGTAAATCTGGCGTTGCATCAGGTTGACGACGACGATCTCACGCGCCAGCAACTGTATGAAGTTCTGCAGAAACCGCCCGTCAAGGTGGCTAAGACGAAAAAGCAGCGCAAGCCCAAATGGAGGCTGTCGCGGTGGCAGTAACCAAGAGCTGGGAATCGAAAGTTCTGGCGCTCGGCGGAGCCCCGGGTGCGACCGTGTCGCGTATCGGCTGGCGGGAATTTGCGTGGCTGGCCGCGGCGTCACTGCTGGTCTCGGCTGGGCTGGTGCTGGTGTACTCGGCCAAGACCGCGGCTTTTGCCGAACTCAGCAGCAGCCTGGATCGCGGTGATCTTCTCGATTTGAATCAGGTGACCAAGCCGGACGATCTGCTGCCATTCCTGCTGGTGTTTTCCGACGGTACCGAGCGGCAAGCGGTGGCTCAAAGGACGTTACGAGTTTCTAAGACCACGTCAGCCGGTTCCGAACGTCGGCGTACTGGCGCGATTGCGTGTGAGCGACACCGTTCGAAAGCCGCTGCTGCCTTTGGCCAAGCTCAAGCCCGCATTAGTGGTTCGCACTCCGCGTGAATTCCAGATCCAGTTTGTGACTTGGATTGGGGTTTATCTGGCTGGATTCTATGTCGTTTTCCTGGTCTGGAGATGGAGCGGTTTTCGCGGCGACTTCGCGCTTCTGCCGGCGATTCATCTGCTGACCGGCATCGGTTTGATTCTCGCGATCAGCCTACGCGATCCGTTGCGCGACACCATGGAGGTCAGCAAGTTTGCCTGGGGTGTGGGCCTGGGCTGCATCGCGCTTCTGCTTCCCTCACTACGCTGGCTCAATTACCAGCGTTTCGCGCACTGGTGCTATGTCCCGCTGTTCGCGGCTTTCCTTCTGTTCGTAGCGCTGCTCCGTTTCGGATCGGGCCCCGGCGGCAACGACGCGAAAGTAAACCTTGGACCGTTCCAGCCCGTGGAAGCGATCAAGATTCTGCTCGTTCTCTTCCTGGCAGGCTACTTCGCGCGCAATTGGGAGCGGCTGCGCGATCTGCGCGAGAAACGCCTGGTTCCACGCCCGCTGCGTTGGATTAACCTGCCCCGCGTTTCGCACGTGCTGCCGGTGATGTTGGCTGTGGTGTTCGCACTGGCGATGTTCTTCGTGTTGAAAGATCTTGGGCCGGCCCTGGTGACCGGGTTCCTGTTCCTGGTGATGTTTTGGATCGCGCGCGGGCGAGCGGGATTGGCGTTGCTCGGCATTGCGCTGTTAGTGGCCGGCGTCACCATCGGATATAGAATCGGCAAGCCTCCCACGGTCGTCGATCGCATCAACATGTGGCTGTCGCCGTGGGACAACGATGTACACGGCGGTAACCAACTCGCGCATTCGTTATGGGCCTTTTCAACCGGCGGAGTCTGGGGATCGGGACCCGGCTGGGGCGATCCTTCCATGATCCCGGCCGGTAATACCGATCTGGTGCTACCGGCCATCGGCGAAGAATGGGGATTCTGCGGCGTTGCGGCGGTTCTGCTGCTGCTCGGTTTTCTGGTTCATCGGTCGCTGCGGATCGGATTGAAAGCGCCTAGCGAATATGGCCTGTTCCTGGCGCTCGGATTAGGAGGACTGATCGCGTTTGAGATGTTGTTGATCTCCGGCGGCGTGTTGGGCGCAATTCCACTGTCAGGCGTAGTGTCTCCTTTTTTGAGCTCGGGAAACACCGCCATGCTGGCTAATTTTTTCATCTTCGGCATTCTGCTGGCGATCTCGAATCATTCCAAAGAAGCCGTCGCGGATGAACCATTCCGGCGGCCCGTCCGGTCGCTCGAAAGAGCGCTAGCCGG
Source organism: Bryobacterales bacterium (assembly GCA_963769205.1). Classification (GTDB taxonomy): domain Bacteria; phylum Acidobacteriota; class Terriglobia; order Bryobacterales; family Bryobacteraceae; genus Palsa-89. The sequence continues at coordinate 87,009 of CAVYKR010000018.1, forward strand.
GTGCGCGCTGGTCCTGCTGGTTATGGCGGGCTACTACCAGATCGCCCACGATCGCGATTTTCTGGCCCGCGAAACCAAAGTCTATGAGGATGACGGTGTGAAGCGCGCGCAGCGCAATCCACGGCTCAATTCGCTGGCGCATGAGATCCGCCGCGGCAACATCTATGATCGCAATGGAGTGCTGCTGGCCACTAGCGATTGGAATGAGCTGGAGCGGCGTAAGGCCGACTACGAAAAGCTGGGCGTTTCGATCGACGTCACCTGTTCCCGGCTCGACAATCGCCACTATCCCTTCGGCTCGCTCACCTCCCATGTCCTGGGCGACCTGCGCACCGGTGACAATTTCCACGCCACCAACGCCTCGCTGATCGAGCATGATTCGAACGTGAAGCTGCAAGGCTTTGCCGATTACAGCGAGCTGGCGCCGCTGATCCGGTATCGGCATCAACCGGGGAATCCAGATATTGCGAAGCTGATGGCGCGCGATCGCAGCGTCACCACGTCCATCGATATTCGTCTGCAGGCGCGCGTGTCGAAGGCCCTCGAAGCACAGCTCGCGAAGGCTCACAAAGAGAACGGCGCGGCCGTCGTGATGGACCCCGCCAGCGGCGACGTCCTGGCCATGGTCAGCGAGCCCGCTGTGCCTACCACTGCGCCCAATTACGCCGGCGCTTCACCCGCCACGCCCGAACAATTATTCGACCGCGCCCGCTACGCCCTCTATCCACCAGGATCGACATTCAAACTGGTAACAGCGATGGCTGCGCTGCGCATCGACCCGAATCTCGAAAATAAACAGTTTCGCTGCCAGCGTCTGCCGGATGGCCGCGTCGGCACTGTGATTCCCGGCTGGCGTAAGCCGATTCGCGATGATGTCGGCGATTCAGCGCATGGCACCCTGAGCATGGAACGCGCCATCACCGTCTCATGCAATGCCTATTTCGCGCAGCTGGGCGTCTTCTCGGTGGGCGCGAAGGCATTGAGCGACACTGCCAAGCTGTTGGATATTCCGGCCGGCGAAATCGCCGATCTGCAAGCCGCCATGCCGTTCGCGTCCTACGGCCAGGGCCCGGTTCTGGTGACGCCCTTCAAGATGGCGCGTGCAGTGGCAACCATCGCAAACGCAGGCGCGATGCCGGAAGGCCGCTGGGAGATCGACAGCAGCAATTCCAGAACCAGCGCGCCCCGGCGGATCCTGGCCCCCGAGCTAGCCGCATTCCTGCAGCGCGCCATGCGTGCGGTTGTGGTGGAAGGTACCGCGCGGCGTGCAATGAAGGGCGAAGCCGTGAGTGTCGCGGGGAAAACCGGTACCGCTCAGCTCGATGAGGGCATGCCGCACTCCTGGTTCGCGGGCTTTGCGCCCTACGATGGCGACCGTTCGAAGAGCATTGCATTCGCGGTTGTAGTGGAACATGGCGGCTATGGCGGCACTACCGCCGCTCCGATTGCGCGGCAGATCGTTGATGCCGCCGCTGAACTGGGCCTGGTAGGTATGAAGCAATGAGAATATCGGAGCTGATTGAGCGGCTGGGGCGCACCGTCTTTGAAGCCCCGTTCGGAGCGATGTCGCAAACCCTGGGCGATTCGCCTGAGGTGGCCGAGATTCGCATTGCCGTGCTGGATGAGGTGAAGAAAAAAGTTCAGCGCGCCGGCGGCAAGGCGCTGTTCCCGTACAATGTCGTGCGGATCGTCATTTGCACCTCCGCCCCGGAGGCCGCGGTATTCGAACGCGACTTCTTCCGCCGGTTCTTCGAGGAAGAGGTGCGTAGAAGTCTCGTGCGCGATTCGTGCCGGTTTCCCGACGACCTTCGGATTGAGGTTCGCCTCGCCGGCAATGCATCCGGCGATGAGGATAACTGGCTGCGCATCGAAACACTCGCCGAGGAAATGCAGCCTGTGTCTTCTGAAGCCTCCGCGGCGCGCCGATCCGCCAGATTAATGGTGATTGCCGGGACCCCGAACAAAGCGGAGATCCAGCTTCAGAAAGCTAGAACCAACATCGGGCGGCTGGTGGATGTCTACAAATCCGCGGGTCTCTCCAGGCGGAACGATCTGGCGTTTGCCGAGGATAATCCGATCAACCGTACCGTCTCGCGCGAGCATGCGCATATTCTCCACGACAAGAAGACAGGAGAATATCGGCTTTTCAACGATCGCTGGTATACGCGCGCCGACAAGGCGGAGAACAATTGCGGGCTCTGGATCGTGCGCCATGGAATGGGTCAAGAGGTGCACCGCGACACGCGTGGCACCAGGCTTCTACCGGGGGACGAGATTCACCTGGGCAAAGCTGTGCTGAAGTTTCAGATCAAATAAAGTTTCAGATCAAATAAGGTCCAGCGCGTGTTCGAAATCCGCCAATAGATCGCGCCAGTCTTCAATCCCTATGGAGATTCGCACCAGGCCGTCGGTCACGCCTGCTTCGGCCGATTCCTCTTCGCTGAAGCCCGAGTGAGTGGTGGTTTTCGGGTGACACACCAGTGTCTCCACGCCGCCTAAAGACACTGCATTCCTCGCTATGTGCAAATTCCGCAGAAACTCGAAGGCCGCCTTTTTCCCGCCTTTGAGGTCGAGCGAGAACATGCCGCCTGGAAAGTCGCATTGCTCGTGTGCGATACGGATCTGCTCCGGATCGGTAAACAGCGTCGGATAGTGAACCCGGGCCACTTTGAGGTTTCCGGCCAGTTGAGTTGCGATGCGCTCGGCATTCTTGCTGGAACGGTTCATGCGCAAGCTCACCGTTGGCAGTCGCCCGTCCAGCATCCAACATTCGTCCGGCTGCAGGATGTTGCCGAACAGGCTGCGCTTGCCGCGCATCTGGCGAATCAGCTTGGGATCGCTCGCGATCGCCACGCCGCCGATCATGTCACTGAATCCGGAAAGATACTTCGTCGCCGAGTATAAACAGAGATCCGCGCCGTGCATCAGGGGATGCTGGAAAGCGGGACCGAGCAGCGTATTGTCCACCATAACCAGCGGCTTAGGACGCAGCTCAGCGGCCGTGGCCGCGGCTTGCTTAATGCCGGTCATTAGAATGGTCGGATTCGCGGGAGTTTCGATCAACACGATCGCTAGATTCTTAGCCGTAAGGATGGCCTCGTCAATCTCCTGCGTTCGTCCTGCCCGAACGGGGATGCCAGTAATTCCTAGCGGCGCCAGGAAATCCTGGATCAGATGCTGCGTGCCGCCATAGATCGGCACTGTGTAAACGATGCTCTGGCCCGGGTGCGCGAAGGTCATCAGCGCCGTCATGATTGCGGCCATGCCCGAGTTGAAGACCAGGGCCGCGTGCGCGCCGGGCTCGAGCGGGACGATTTGATCTTCCAGAATCTCCGCGTTGGGATGGTTGAAGCGGGAATAAACCAGCTCATGTTTTTCGTCAGGCAGCGGCTGCGCGCGCCCGGCCATCAAGTCGAAGGCGCGTTCCGCTGCTTCCGGACTCGTAAACACGTAGGTAGAGCTGCGGAAGACGGCGGGCCGCGCCGAACCGACCGATAGTGTGGGGTCGAAGCCCCGTGTCAAGACTTGCGTCGGCGGACGAAGTACGGATGAGTTCTTTTCAGACATGAATCAGTCCCTACTTCGAGTGTAGCGCCGCCACTCACCAACCCCCTGCGGAACAAGTCCATCCCACTAGTACTTAAGTCCGTCAGGTGTACCAAGGTTTCATCTAAGCAGTCCGCCTGATTGGGCCGACCGTATTTCCCACTTAGAATGCGAATAGGATCATGAACCAAGCAGCGCCCACTATCAAACCCGGAAAGACGCAGTACTCCGAGCACGAAGCTGCCGTGGAACTGGGAGTATCTGTCGAACAATTGCGCATCCTGATCCGCAGTCACATCGCCCAGAGCGACGAAGATTTGACTCACATCGCCGTGGCCAGCTTCCATCCTTCTGACTTGCTGGTGCTCAAACTCCTCGCTCGGGCAAGCTCCACGCCCGTCCCTCAGGATTCCGCCGGCTAGAACACCCGGCATCCCTCCAAAGCGGACTTACCACATTTAGCCGACACAGCTTCGAGGCTGCTTCGAGATATACTGTGCCGTTGGAGGAAGATCGTGGGCCTAACCACAACCGCATTGCCGTCTAGCATCGACCTACTGCCGCCGTCGGACCGCGAGGGCCTCGAAGACATCGGCTACATGACCTGCATGACGCTGGTGCTGCTTGGCAACTATGCGCAGACTGGCCATTTCGGAGGACCGCTGGCATACACGCCGTATAATGTGGCCGCCCACCTTGCCGGCCCTGAGTTCGGCGGCATGCGTTACGATTATCGGCGCCCAAAACATCCGTTTGGCGACAAATTCCTGCTCGCCGGCGGGCACAACGTTCCTACCGGCTATGCGCTGTGGATGATCCTGGGCCAAGCGCTCGAGCGCAAATTCAAGGCCACCGGCGATCGGCGCTATTACGTCGATCCCAAGGTCGCGATTCTGCCCATCGATGCGCTCGGATTTCGCCGGGGCGCCGGCGCGCTTGCCAACCTTTTGCAAAATGCGGGACTGGCCGACCATCCGCTGTTCGCGCAAGCCAAAATGCGTGGCATTAAGGCCCTGGCCGGACACGCCGAGAGCGTCGACGTTACTAATGACGTCAACGGAGGACCCTCCGGCATCGGCGTAGCCACGGCGGCGGGCAAGGCTGCTTTCTGGGACTTCATCGGCGCGCCCAGTTCCCCTAAGATCATCGCTCTCGAAGGCGAATTTGCCATGACCGAAGGGCACGCGCAGGAACTCAAGACCCAAGCCCTGGCTCTGCAAGTGGGCAAGCGCCTGCGCATCCTGCTTTCCGACAATAATGCCGGGATCGACGACATCCTGCTGGGCGGCGTGATCTCGAGTAAGTACGAAGGCTACCGCCTGGTCGATCAATGGACTTCCTACGGATGGAATGTCCTAACGCTCGACAACGGCAACGATTACGGCCAAATTATATCCGCGTTCAAGACCATGGAGGATTGGGACCCGCGCGACCGCCGCCCCATGATCCTGATCGGCAAGACCACCAAAGGATATTGGCCCCGCGTGGTCGACGGTAAAATTCCCGGCCACGGCGACCAGATTGTCAGCTACCAGAGTCATCCCTATTCCATGAAGATGAATGCGCCTTACTTCGTGGCTCTGGCTCGAACATTCGAAGAGCACTATGGGGTGGAGTTCGTGGGTATTCGCGATGGCGCGGTGACCGATCCGCGGGAGCGGCTCATCCAGTTTAAAACCAACATCGACGTGGTGATGTCGCTGCTAGATCGCAATGGGTTGGGAGACTGGCTGGCGGATCGTCTGGTGTCGATCGGCGACACCATCCAGGACCAAGTTCCGCTGCACTTTGACGTGAAGAGCAATCCTTTCAAGGACGAACGTTTGCGTGTTTCCAATCTTCCGGTGGAACCGCAGAACGTGACCGCCGTGAATCGGCTTTCGGGAGACGAGAAGCAAGTGTCGATCACGCTCTTCCGCAAGCCCGGCGAGATGGCCGGCACGCGCCGCGCGATCTCCGAGATCGTGAAATGGATGAACTATGTCACCGACAGTCGCTTCCTGACACTGGCGGCCGATCTTTCCGAATCGATCAACCTGGAGCATGGCAGCCTGTGGGGACACTACTCGCCGGAAACCAATCCGCTCGGAACGCGATTGAAGGCCGCCATCCAGGAAGCTGGTAACGTGTCTACTGCCATCGGTTTAGTGAGCCAGAGCGCCAGCGTCGATCCTAAGGAATTCGCTGGCGTGTGGGCGCTGAGCGGCACCTACGGAGCTTTCACCCCCCTCATGTATACGCCTGCCCGGGTCTGGAGCCAACAGAACCAGGACAGCCGGTTTCGTATGGGCGTGCTGCATATTCTGGTGGCCCATTCCGGCCCTGAGACCGCCGCCGACGGCCGCACGCACTTCGGCATTTTTGCGCCCCAGGTCTGGAAGCTTTTCCCCCGCGGCCAAACCATCCATCTGAACTTCTGGGATTACAACGATGTTGCCGCCGGATATTTTGCGGCCGCCGAGATTGCCGCGCGCGATCCGAAGGTCGGCATCATTACGATTGAAGTGGCGCGCCCTGATTTTCCAGTGGCCGATCGAAGCAAATTTTCCGATACCGATCTGAAAGCGGCGGCCAAGGGGCTATATGTCATTCGCGACTTCGCTCCCGGCCAGCCCAGGCATGGATACGTCCTCGCCCAGGGATCCAGCTCCACCGTGAATCTGGTGAAGCAGCTGCCGCGCCTCGAAGAAGCCGGTATCAATGTGAAAGTGCTCTCCGCGATTAGCGAAGAGCTGTTCGACCGGCAATCGAAAGCCTATCGGCAGTCCGTGCTGCCGCCTGAGGCATACTACGATCTCATGGTGGTCAGTACCGGCACGCGCCGTGTGTGGCCCATCCGCGATGTCGGCCCTCTCACCGATCGCTACTCTCTGACATCGGACTGGGATAATCAGTGGCTCACCAGCGGCCTGGAACCGGATGTGATCGCCGAGGCGCATCTCGACCCGGATTCGATATTCGCAGGGATCCAACGCTTCGCGAACGATCGCGGCCAGCGTCTGGCCGGTCAGCGCGAACTGCTGGCCAGCGACCAGTCTTAGAGGCGACGCCTCATCAGACCGAGAGCCGCCGCGCCGGCTAACATTAACGCCCAGGAAGCTGGCTCGGGGGCAATGAAGGTCGGTTCAAAAAGTTCATTGATCTGGCCGGAAAGATTCGGATTCTGACGATCTCCACCTGCGATCGCTAGAGATCCTTTGCGGTCAAAGGTCGTGGCGTTGCTAGCTACCACCGCAAAGTCAGACTCCCGGCCTAAGCCGATAGCAGTTTCCGCAGTATTGAAGAGGAAGGTCACGCCGCCCCCAAACGGTCCGCGGCTGACACTATTAGGGGCGACACTACCTGAATCGGGAACGTACCCCACGTCGGTCGTATAGTCGAAGAACCGGCCAAAGTTTGCGGAGAAAATGCCAGCGCCGGCGGCGCTCGAGTCAACGATTATCTGGAAGGCGAAGTCCAGGCAGCCCGCACAGACCGTCGGTGTGCTGAGCGGGTCCACCAGCACGGCTTCCTCCCAATGGCCGATGACCACTCCATTTCCTAAATTGAAAGTGCCTGTGATATCGCCGAGAACGGGCGGGTTTCCAGAAAACCCGAACACATCGGGGGCTACGGTGCCTCCCGGAAGAAGAACGTTGGCAGCGGCTGGCAACGCCAACAGCATGAGTGCGGCGGCCAAGTGATACGGTAGACGACTCAAAATCATGAGCCATATTATATCCGGGCTTAGTTCATTTTGAACTCGCATTTTGCGTCCTGGCGCAAAATTGAAACTGTTGGTACTCGAAATAATTCCGGGAGCCCCGAATCCAAACAGCGGGCTTCATTGCTACCATTCTTTCTTATGGCAAAACTCGGATTTCTGGGACTTGGACTAATGGGCTACCCCATGGCGCGGAATCTGGCGCGGGCCGGGCACGAAGTGGCGCTATGGTCGCACAACGGAAGCAAAGCCAAACAGCTCGCGCAGGAGGAAAAAGCGACCGCCTGCGATTCTCCCAAGCAGGTGGGCGAGAAAGCGGATTGCATCTTCGTTTGCGTCGGCGATACCGCCATGGCGGAGGAAGTTTTGGTCGGAGCCAATGGCGTAATTGCGGGCGCCAGAGCGGGCACCGTAGTCGGGGATTGCAGCACTATCGCCCCGACCGCCAGCCGCGCCATTGGGCAGAAGCTCGCCGCCAAGGGAATCCAGCTGTTGGACGCTCCCTGCACCGGTTCAACATCCGGTGCCATCGGGGGAACGCTTACTTTCATGATCGGCGGCGACGAGCAGGTATTCGAAAAAACGAAGCCATTCTTCGAAGTGATGGGCAAGCAGTTCTATTTTTGCGGGGGCCCGGGTATGGGCCTGCAGGCGAAGTTAACCCAAAACCTCATTCTTGCCAACATCTTAGAGGCATTCAACGAGGGCTTCGCCTTGAGTACCAAGGCGGGTGTCGATCCCCAGCTGATGCTGGACATCATAAACAATAGCGCGGCCAAGTCAGGAGTGATCGCTTATAAGGCTCCTTTTGTGTTCAAAAGGGACTTTACGACCAACTTTTCCACAAAGTGGATGCACAAAGACATCGGCTTGGCGCTTCAGTCAGCTGAAGAGTTGGGGCTGCCACTTCCGGTCACTGGCGTCACCGAGCAGATGTTTCGTGCTGCAATTGCAGAGGGTTACGGGGATGATGACATGTGCTCCACTATCCAGGTGGTGGAACGTTGGGCCGGCATCCAAGTCCGCGCCAAATAAAAAATACAAAAAACAGTTGCGTTCCTAAACTGAATATACTAATATTGGAAGTAAGCCGGGGAGGCAACTCCCACCAAAGCGAGACTAACCTCATAAAAAAGACCCCTGAAGCAATCCTCCCCGGCGCCCGCAAGGGTCCAGAATTCATCGAGGATGGGGTTCAAAAAGCCACTCAGATTTGTAGAAACGTAGCGGGTTAAGGTTTCGTCTCTTGACGTTATAATAAGTCAGTTGAAGACACTCACCATACTCGGCTCTACCGGGTCCATCGGTGTTAGCACGCTGGACGTGGTTGGCCGCCACCCCGAACAATATCGCGTGCACGCCCTAGTGGCCGGCGGCAACGTCGATCTGCTGGTCCAACAGGTGCTAAAGTTCCGTCCCCGTCACGTCGTGACAGCAACCGAACAGACCCGCGAGAGTCTAACAAAGAGGCTGGCCGAAAGTGGGCTGCCGAGAGCCGAATGGCCGGACTTGCGGTATGGCGCGCGGGGCCGTGTTGAAGCGGCGACGGATCCCGAAGTAGACTTCGTGATGTCGGCCATCGTGGGCGTCGCGGGCCTGGAAGCCACCTACGAGGCTATTTGTAGCGGCAAGCGGGTGGGGCTCGCAAATAAGGAGGTTCTGGTGGCCAGTGGGCAGTTGGTGATTGAAGCCGCCAGGAAGTCCGGAACTGAACTGATTCCTGTGGATAGCGAGCATAATGGGGCGCATCAATGCCTGCGAGCCGGCAAAAGAAGCGAGGTTTCGCGGTTGATTCTGACCGCATCCGGCGGACCCTTTAGGGAAACATCGCTCGAAAAGCTAGCGGCCGTGACGCCGGCCCAGGCGCTGAATCATCCTACGTGGAAGATGGGGCAGCGCATCACGATCGATTCCGCCACGCTGATGAACAAGGGATTCGAAGTGATCGAGGCCTGCTGGTTGTTCGATTTTACGGCCGATGAAGTCGATGTAGTGATCCACCCTCAATCTACCGTGCATGCCATGGTCGAATACACGGATGGCAGCGTGATCGCCCAGATCTCGGCTACCGATATGCGCATGCCCATCCAATACGCCCTCACCTATCCCGGCCCGGGAGTCCGCCCCGGTTCCAAGATTGGACTGGAGCCAGGCGCGAAGCTGGAATTTCCATGCGCCCGATTTCGACAAATTCCCCGCGCTGAGGCTGGCCTACCAAGCCCTGCGGCAAGGCGGATCTGCCACTTGCACCCTGAACGCCGCCGACGAGGTGGCCGTGGAAGCGTTTCTGCGGGAGGAAATTACTTTTCCTTCGATCCCCGCTGTCATCGAAGAGACTTTGGAGCGCGTTCCGGTACGGAGACCGGGATCGATCCAGGAAGTTTTGGAAGTGGACGAGCAGTCCCGCTCGGTAGCGCGGCAGATCGTTCGCGAGAGAGCACAAACCGTTTACGAGGAGCGCGGGCCGGTGTCCGCAAAAGCTTAATATGCTCGTTCTGCAAAACATTTGGTGGTTCCTGGTCCTCATCGGGGTCATGATTCTACTCCACGAATTTGGCCATTATTGGGCGGCCCGGTTTTTCGATGTCAAAGTGGAGACGTTCAGCTTCGGCTTCGGCCCGCGGCTGTTCGGGTTCAAAAGGGGAGAGACGGATTTCCGTTTTGCGGCGATCCTGTTCGGCGGCTATGTCAAGATGGCGGGCGAGCAGCCCGGCGACGAGAACTCGAACGATCCTCGTGGATTCCTTAGCAAGCCTCGCTGGCAGCGGTTGATCATCGCTTTTGCGGGCCCGGCCATGAACATCATTCTGGCGGTGGCGATCCTGACCGGCCTGTTCATGGTGCGCTATCCGAAGACTTCCATCCACGCCGTCGCCCGAGATCGGCTACGTCGTGCCCGACAGCGCCGCCGCCAAAGCGGGCGTGCAGGAGGGCGACCGAGTAATCCAGATCGGCGACACCGCGGATCCCACCTGGGAAGACATCGCGATGAAGGAAGTGGCCAGCGCCGGGCATCCGCTGAGTGTTTGGGTGGAACGCGGCGGAGAACGGAAACATATCACTCTGACGCCGGTTCTCGACGCGCGGACAGGAGTCGGCTTTGCAGGGTGGGACGAACAGACCGAAATCGAGATCGCCAGCGCGCTGCCGGATAAACCAGCCGCCAAAGCGGGCCTGCGCGCGGGCGACATCATCGTCAGCGTGAATGGCCAACCGATCCGCTCCACGCCCAAGATTCACGATATCGTCGGTAGCACGGGCGGCAAGCCGGTGCAAGTGGTCTATTCGAGAGCCGGCAAGACGGGCACTGTAACCGTAACGCCGGCCTTAACGGACCTGGATGGCACGCCAGAAGTGGATGATCGGCGTCAGCCTGCAGCCCAAGGTGGTATTTGTCAGTCTGGCGTTTCCGAAGGCTATCGTGGAATCGGTCCGGCAAAACGCGAAGAGCGCGACGCTGATCTACCAGTTTCTGCGAGGTATTGTGGAGCGGCGCATGTCGCCGCAGTTCGCTGGAAGGTCCGATTCGCATCGCCCAACTCTCCGGCGAAGCGGCGCGCGAAGGCCCTACCGCTTACTTGGGTCTGACTTCGATGGTCAGCCTGAATCTCGCGATCTTCAATCTGCTGCCGATCCCGATTCTGGATGGCGGCGTGATTCTGCTGCTGCTTGGTCGAGATGTTCATGCGCCGCGATTTAAGCTTGCGCGTCAAGGAAGCCGTGTTCAAGCTGGGCTTCGTGTTCCTGATGGCAGTGGTCGCGTTCGTGCTTTACAACGACATCTCGAAATTAGCGGGTTGAACCAGTCAACTGATTCGCGGTGACGAACACCGGTTCAATGTCCACCGGAATATCGGTCAGGCTATCGAGCGCCTTCTGCATATTCGGGCGGACCACCCCGAGCTGGTCCAGCATGCGCTTCGCACCGGCGTAGTCGCCGGTGGCTTCGAGCGTCAGCAGGTCATGATCGAGATCGCGCACGGCGCCCTTGATCTTGCTGAAATTCACGTCGAACGTGCCGTCCGGCCGCGCCACAAATCCGCCTTTATCGGTCAGGTAGTTTACCTGCATCGCCATCCCTTTGCCGTGAGCGTCTTTCAAGCCGAAGCGCAGGCTGCGGAAGGTGGAAGCCAGGAAAGTTGTGTACAGCTTTCGCTCGGCGCCGGCTCCGCCCTCAATCAGCTTGCGATCGTACAAATGCTGAAGCATGAAAAGTCCGGTGACATCCGCTTTCGCTTCTTCAATGGCGCTGTAAAGCTCCTTGAGCTCCTGCCGCGGGGTGGTATTCCGTCCCGCCACTTGAATCTGATGGGGACCGATTCCGTGGCTCAGCTCATGCGCCAGAATGTGCGTGAAGAACGATTCGAAACTCAGGTCCTTCTGGCTGCCCGCGGGTAGCATGCGCTTGGCAATCGGTTCCAAGGTGGAATGAAACTTGGCCTCCTGCACGTTCTTGAGCATTACCCGCTTGCTGCCCTTCTGGGTCACCACGCGCTCGTCGTTGGGCAGGTTGTAGGCGGCGGTCTGCACCCCGTGCTGGCCATCGCCGGCCGAGAAGACTTCGTTGACAACCCGGATGGGCGCCTGGCTGCCGAGCTTGGGATTGCGAAACTTGGGATCGATCGGCAGATTGTTTTCCACTTCCTGCAGATGGTCGCCAAAGAACTTCAGCTTGGCGGTTTCGGCGTCGTCGCGCAGATTCACATAGACCTCGAACGCCGCCTTGTAACCAAACATTTCATCGTTGTAGGTCTCGTAAGGGCCGATGGTGATGTCGATGGGAGCATCCAGATCCATCCACGCCAGATCGCTTAGGTAATAGTCGTTGGAGTAGAAAGCAGCGGCGCGCGCCAGCAGAAACTTCTTGAGCGTCGCGTTTTCGGTGAGCCCGGCCGCCTCCTCCAGCAAGCGGGCCGACTTCGCCAGATCAGCTTTGTATTCCTCGCTGTAAGGAACCATCTTCAGATGCCGGATTCGATCGCGGCGAATCACCGTGAAAAATCCTTCGGCCTTCTGCCGCTCTGCTTCCGGGAGCGTCTTGACCCAGCCTTCGAATTCGGCGCGGGTCATGTCTTCGGGATAGAAATTCGCGCCTGGCAGTTTCTTCTCCGGCACTCCGGGCAAAAAACCTACGCCATCGTCGAGGCTCGACCAGGGGCCCTTCTCGATCCAGAAATAATGCAGGCGAGCTTTGCCAAGCGGGGTTGTATCCTGGCGTAGCTTGGCATAAAGCGCCTGGTTGCCGCTCCACAATTGTTGAAGAAAGATGTCGTCCAGGACGCGCGACGCCTCGATCAGTTTCGCCAGCGCCTGACGGTCGCCAGCCGAAAGCTTGGAGATATCGGCGCGAAGGTCGGTGGGCGTAAACCGGGCGATCATCTTATCGAGCTGCGCAAGGTCGGGAATATTGGCGGCAATAGCGAGCATAGGGATTATTAACAGCAGCTTTTTCATTCGCTTTCGTCATGCTAGCACGGCGTGTTCCGCGCTAGAATCGACTGCATGCGCGGAAACGACAAGGTTCTAGAACATCTGAGTATCGCCCTGAAAGCCGAGCTTACGGCCATAAACCAGTATTTCCTGCACGCCAAAATGTGTGAAAACTGGGGCTATTTCAGGCTGGCCGGATTCTACCGCAAAGAGTCGATCGAGGAAATGGTACATGCCGAGAAGCTCATGAACCGGATTTTATTCCTGGAGGGAACGCCCAACATGACCGACCTCGGCCCCATCAAGGTGGGCAAGAACGTAAAGGCGCAATTGGAGAACGACCTGGCAATAGAATTGGATGCGGTCAAACATTTGAATGGCGCGATTCGGATCGCCGTAGAGGCCGGTGACAATGCATCCCGCGCACTGTTTGAAGAGATTCTCGGGGACGAGGAAGAACACGTCGATTATCTGGAGGGCCAACTTCACGCCATCGGCGAGATGGGCATCGAGAACTACGTCGCCCAACAGCTCCATAAGGGCGAAGACGAGAAAGACTAGCCGCTCAAAAGTTGCGGCTGAAGCTGGCATGTTTCAAAAAACCATTCGCGAGGGCGTGTGCGTGAAGCTGATGGAGGAGCGGCACGCTCCGGAGGTGTTCGCGGTGGTGGATCGCGAGCGGGCCTATCTGCGGGAATGGCTGCCGTGGGTGGACATGAGCACGGCTGTGGAACACACGCGGAATTTCATCAAGACCTCGCTGCAGCAATTCGCGGGCAACGATGGATTCTCCGGCGGGTATCTGGTGGGGCGATGAACTGATCGGCGGAATCGGCACCCACAAAATCGACTGGCTGTATCGAAGAGTGGAGATCGGCTATTGGATCGCGAAAAAATATCAGGGCCGCGGCATCGTAACGGACGCCTGCCGCGCTGTGATCGATCATGCTTTCAACGAATGGAAGCTAAACCGGGTTGAAATCCACTGTGCCGTAGGCAACGCGAAAAGCTGCGCTATTCCCAAGCGTCTCGGTTTTCAATTTGAAGGAACGCTGCGCGAAGCCCAGCTATTGAATGGCGAGTATCATGACATCAACGTTTATGCCATGCTGGCGCGCGACTGGGAAAAGCGCGCGGCCGGTAAAGGCTAAAGCGGCAGCATATCCAGCGCTGCCTGCAGCTCGCTGCGAGTGTGCGGGTCTCCGGTTCGCGCCGTGGCCTCGATGCCCTGCTGATACACCTGGCGGGCTTCCTCCACTCGTCCCAGCTTCTCGAGGGTCTGCCCGCCGTGGAAATACGCCGCGGCATAATCCGGATTGAATCCAATCAAAACGCGATATTCGCCGATAGCGCGCTCCAGATCGCCGGTGTTGGCGTATTCCATCGCAAGACCGTAGCGCGCAAAGCTGTCCTGCGGATTATTCGCGACCATGCTCAGTAAAATTTCCAAACGATTGGTGGCCATAGCTCTACGTGTTACTATACCGAGCGATGGCCTGCCCGTACTTCTACCCGCTGGCTCGCTTCGAGAACAGCACCTGGGCAGTGCCTCCGCGGCTGCCGCTGGGCGACCCGTATTCGGGCGAATGCCGCGCGGGCAGCTCCGCTTTTGAGCCCGAAGAATCGCAAGCCCGGCAGGTCTGCAATCTCGGCTACGGGCGCGGACGCTGCGATCGCTTTCCGGAATCCTCCGCTGCCGATGCCGTTCGCTTTCACGTTTCCAAAGACGCGGGCCAGCTCATTCGCATCCAATACATTTTCGAAAGAGACTGCTGGCCGAAGGAGCACGGCACTTTAGAATGCGCCGGCTCGGCCGTTTCGAGCGGCGCCGGTAACGAAGTGCTGCGAAGGCAAGCGGGCGCATACCTCGAAAGCTATCTGCGCCGGCGGAGCTGAGCTAACCATCATCTTTAGCTATCGCGCGCATGAAGCGCAGCACGATGCGCGTGCCCGGGCCGGCCAGCTGTTCAATCGACCCGCCCAGTTGTTTGGTCAAGATTCCAACGATCCTAAAGCCCAAGGATTTGGAATCTCGCGCGGTGAGGCGGCCGGCCCGTAAACCGATGCCATCGTCTTCGATCGAAAGCACCAGAGGTCCAGTCTCAGGTTCATGCAGGGAAACGCAAATCTCCCCGGTCCGCCCATCGGGGAACGCATATTTGAAGGCATTGGTCAGGAGTTCGTTCAGGATCAAGGCGCAGGGCACAGCTCGTTCGATGCCGATTTCGATCGGATCGACATCCACCTTTAGCGAGATCCGGCCCGGCTCGGCCACCAGCGCCGCGTAAAGTCCGTCGACCAGTTCCCTGGCATACTTCGCGAAATTGATGCGATCTAGATGTCCACTCCCGTATAAGTGCTCGTGAATAAGCGCCATAGAATGCACACGCCGCTGGCTGTCACCCAGCGCCGCTTTGGCTTCGCCGCTGGCGGTGGATTCCGCTGTCATATTTAGCAAGCTTGCGATAACAGTAAGATTATTCTTCACACGATGGTGAATCTCTTTGAGCAGGACTGTCCTTTCCCTCACCAATGACTCCAGTTCCCGAACGGTCTTCTCTCGAGCTTCCTCCAGGAGCCGGCGTTGAGTGATGTCCGTAAAGAACATAGACAGCCCCTCGGGTGAGGGATAGCAGCTTATCTCGAACCACGCATTGAGCGGCTCGGGGTAAAACGCCTCAACCTGGACCGGGATGTTTTCCGAGATGGTACGGCGGAAGGCGGCGCTGAAGTGCAAGTCGGTCGCGGGCGGCCATAATTCCCATAGTGGCTTGCCGAGCAGCTCCTCGGCCGTCTTGTGGAACATTAGCGCGGCAGCCGGGTTTACGTAAGTGCAGCGCAACTCCCTGTCAAAAGTGTGGAAACCGTCGGACATGCTCCCGAGGATGGCGGTGGTCCGGCTGTAGGAATTGAGCAATTCCTGGCGCGCCCGCTTGGCCTCGGTAATGTCGCTCATCACGGCGCGGCATACGTAAGTGCCGTCAGGATCTTGAGCTGCGATAGCCTCCACGCACGTCCACACCGGACTAGCGCCTTCTCTCGCCAGCCCCATCTCCCAAACCTGCAGCGCGCCGGTTTCAAAGACCTCTTTGAATTTCAGGTAGCTGAGATCCTGGTCCTCGGGAACAACAAAATGGGACAGGGGCCGCTGGACCAAAACGCCTCTCGCGACGCCCAAAAGTTTGGCAGCGGTTAGATTGGCTTCTACAATCAGGCCCTGTTGGCTAAGCGTAACGTAGCCTACTGGCGCCAGATCGTACAGGTCGAAATAACGCGATCGAGAGGCCTCCAGTTCCTGTTGGGTCCGGCGCAACTCCTCGTTCTGCATCTCCAGCTCGATCTGATGGACCTGCAGTTCGTGCAGAGAGCGCTGGGATCGGTTGCGCAGCCCTTTCAGATTGTCGGGCGAAGCGGGGAATCTTTCCAGGACTGTGGTCTCCGCCCGTTTGCGTAGGGCTTGCTCTTGTTCCGACCGGGGAGAGGCGGTGGAAGCCTTGGCCGGTTCGACGGTTGAACCGGCTGCTTTTTTGCTCATGGATTGGCCCCTTTCATCTTGATCGCCCGCTCCGTAGTGGCAATAGCATACGGTTGCCCGGGGGCGTTCATCAAGGCACTAGAAGTCAGCATCACCTCCACAATCCGGCCATTCTTGGCGATGCGCTGCATGCGGTACGGTTCCAGGACCTCGCCCCGGCTATGCCGCTGAAGCGCCGCCAATTCTGCTTCGCGACGGTTCTCCGGAATGAGGTCGCGAATGTTCATCGCCAAGGCCTCCGGTTCACTCCAGCCGTACATTCTTTGAGCCTTCGGATTCCAGCCCAGGATTTGGCCCTGCATATCCTGCACGGTAATGGCATCGTTGGAGTCGTGCACCACAGCGGCGAGCTGGCGCAGGGCATCGGATTCCAGCCGCTCGGCGCGCGCCTTTCTTATTTCGGTCACATCGGTGAAAGTGATCACCGCGCCGTCGATCGCGCCTTCTAACGTACGATACGGGCGCAGGCGCAGCAGGTACCAGTCGCCAGCTTGGGTTTGGACTTCAACTTCACTAGCTGCCAGTGTGTTCAAAACTGCTTTCAAATCGGCCACCAGGCTGTCATAGCCCACCAGGTTCGAAACGATATGTCCAACCGGCCGCCCGACATCCGTCGGAATTAAATTGATGGCTTGGGTCACGGCCGGCGTGAATTGCCGTATGCGCAGCTGCTGGTCCACAAAGAGGGTGCCGATGCCGGTGCCGGCCAACAGGTTGTTCATGTCGTTGTTGGACCGCGATAGGTCGGCTACCTTGGTTTGCAATTCGGCATTGAGCGTGGCTAGTTCCTCGTTGACCGACTGCAATTCTTCCTTGGATGTCTCCAGCTCCTCAATGGTGGATTGAAGCTCCTCATTTAACGACTGCATCTCCTCATTGGAGGATCTAAGCGCTTCGTTGCTGGATTGCAGGTCCGCATTGGCGATCTGGACGTATTCCTCCTTGGCTCGCAGTTCACTGGTCAGTTCCGCAATCCGCTTGTCAGCGTCCGTGCCGCTCTTTCTGTTCCCTTTGCCGGGGTGCGAAACGGACGCGTTGGCCGATTCCGGATCGACGGCGGGAACGGTTTCGAAAACGACCAGGAATACTCTGGACTCAACACCTGCGTCCGGCCGAACGGGCACCGGTTGGACTGTCAAATTCATAGTGGTGAAATTGCCGTTGGTCTTTACCCTCACGCCGGTCTGATGAACCGTCTCTTTGTCGAGCGCCGCCTTGTGAAGCGTGGCTGTCAGCGTGGCTCGCAAGCCTTCGCGCGCCATCTTCAGGATGTTCATGCCGACTTCGCCGGGGGCCGGTTCCAGGTATTGACCGGTGCGGCCGTGAAAGTAGAGAACGTCGCCGCGTTCGCTCACCAGCGCGCCGGCCGGGGTGTATTGCTGCAGCAGGGTACGCTCGGCCACCTCTCGTACCGAAGGCTTGTCGGCTACAGGAAGCTTTACGAATGGCCGGGCGGCGGATCGTTCTCCCGACTGGAGAGAAAACTCCAAGGGTCGCGCGCGCGGCGCGTCCTTACGCAAATATAGTCTCCATTTTCGATCCACCGGGGCAAAGATGTCGCCAAAATCGCCCACCGTCTCCGACGAGCCCAGGAACAGCATGCCGCCCGGGTTCAAGGCATAGTGGAAGAGTGGGATCAACCTCGCCTGCAGCTGCGCTCCCAAATAGATCAGCAGGTTGCGGCAACTGATCAAGTCGATCTTCGAAAAAGGCGGGTCTTTGATCACGTCCTGCTCGGAAAAGATGACCGAATCGCGAATGGATCTGCAGACGCGATAGGCGCTGCCGTCGGACTCCTGTACAAAGAACCGCTCCAGCCGTTCCGGCGAGATGTCGATAGCGACGCTAGCCGGGTAGACCCCGGCGCGAGCCCGGTCGATGGACTGGCGGTCTATGTCGGTGGCAAAGATCTGCAGCTTGAAATTCAGCTTCTGCGCGTCCAATTGCTCCTGCAGCAGGATGGCCAGCGAATAAGCTTCTTCACCGGTGGAACACCCCGGTACCCACACGCGAACTATCGAGCCTGGGGACTTGGCCGCACAAAGCCGCGGGACCACCTGCTCCTGAAGCACGTCGAATGCCGCCGGATCGCGGAAGAAGCTGGTGACGCCGATCAGCACGTCGCGAAACAGCGCGTCCACATCGGCCGGACTCTGCTCCAAATAGCGGAAATATTCGTCCAGCTGCCCGATTTGATGGACCGCCATTCGCCGCTTGACGCAGCGCGTGATGGTATTCAGCTTATATTGGGAAAAGTCGTGGCCGGTTTGCGTCCGTAACAACCCGAAGACCTTTTTGAACGATTCTCCGCCGTCGGTGTCCGGAAGAACAGCGGCGTAGGGCGGCTTTTCTTGCGAGTTCGCGGCGAAGGCCACGAGCTGGCCTGGCATCTCCGCCGGAGGCAGCACATAATCCGCCAAACCCGCGCCGATGACGCTACGCGGCATGCTGTTAAAATCGGTTGATCCGGGGTCCTGAGCGACTACCAGGCCACCTTCGCCTCTTACCGCCCGCGCGCCCAGGGTACCGTCGCTGCCGGTGCCGGCGAGTACGACGCACATGGCCCGCTCGTGCTGATCGAGCGCCAGTGAACGAAAGAAAAAATCAATGGCCAACCGCTGCCCATTCGTGACATCCGGCTCCAGCAAGAGTAGCTTGCCATTCTCCAAGGCCATATTTCGATTAGGCGGGATGATATAAGCGCAGTTAGGTTTGATTTCGATCCCGTTAGTAACTTCGAAGACTTTCATCCGGGTATAGCGTCTGATCAACTCGGCCAGGATGCTCTTGTGGTCCGGGGCAAGATGCTGCACCAGGACGAAGGACATGCCGGTATCCTCGGCGGGCATTCCGGAAAAGAAGGCTTCGAACGCCGCCAGTCCGCCTGCGGATGCGCCGATCCCGACTACCGGACATCCCGGACCGGCCGGCCCGGCAGGTGGCTCGACCGCTTTCAGGCTGACGACCGGCTTAGGTTTCTTGGCTTTGCGCTTAGTTGCCGCCATAATCTTTCCTCCTCATGGCTTGCTTCGCGCGGGGCTGCGATAGCACGCTTAGCAAGCGCACAGTGGGTATATCTAGAACGATTTCAGGAAAGTCGGCAAACGCGACTCGTGCGTCCGGTCACGCGTGGCAGGTATCGGAGTCCTCTTGATTGTAGCAGTACGGCGGTCAGGCGAGATGGGACTTAGGCCGGGACTCAATCCCCGGGCGACGCTTTGTACATGTACTTGATATTGGGTTTGAAGATGAGCAGATTGGGTTGACCGTCGCGATTTACCTTAAGGCAGGTTTTGTCATACCACTCAATCACACCTTGCAGCATCTCGCCATCTTTCAGGACAAAGACCATGGGCGTCTTGGCCTGCATTTGTTTCATGTAATAGAAATTCTCGGCGTTGGTCTGATCCGGTGGGGCGGCTTTTTTCTGATGATTGCTAGCGCGGCGAGTAATCTGGTCCTTCATTTCGTTCAATGACGGACGAATCAGTTTTCGGTTTGTCGTCTCCACAGCAAGACTCCACTTCTTATCGAGATTGGTCTCAGGTCCCGAAACGTGTTGGAGAGCCGTCCGGGGCCATTCAAAGGATTGATCAGGTGTCCAACTATGCATTATTGAACCATAACGATTCGTGCCGCTGCAAGGCGCGCCAAATGGGGCGGCCGAGA
The DNA here is from genome assembly GCA_963769205.1 of Bryobacterales bacterium. Taxonomy (GTDB): domain Bacteria; phylum Acidobacteriota; class Terriglobia; order Bryobacterales; family Bryobacteraceae; genus Palsa-89. Next base: position 106,892 of record CAVYKR010000018.1, read on the forward strand.
CGCCGGTTTTATGCTGCCAGGCGGCGTAATTCGACCACTAGCGCGTCCAGAGCGATGCTTTTTTGAATATTGCGCCGGACCAGTTCGGCGAGCTCGTCGGCCTTTTTGACCGCGCTCCAGATCCACTGAAAAGGCACGTTCGCGGCGAGGTCTTCCAACGCGGGCCGAATGTCGATGTTGCGGATTTCTCCGGTGCCCTCCCGAAGCAGCAGTATGTCTTCCAGCAACACATAGAGAATACCCAGATAGTGATTGAGCTTGTCCTGGCGGCGGGGGCCCATGGCCTCGGCATGCTTGGCCCACTCACCGAAGGGGGCGCGGCCGGCCGCTGCCTGTAACAGCGCGAGCATGGCCCGCCGGCGTTCATCATAGACATCCAGATCCATCGAGACCGCCAGTCCCGGGCTACCCGCGGCCAGTGCGATACGCCGCTCCGGGTCCGAAAGACTGCGCGCTTCGACGAAGGTTCGCATGTCGGCATTGGAGAGCGGCCCCAAATGAAAAGGCACGGCCCGGGAGCGGATAGTGGGCAGCAAATCGTAAGGATTCTCGGCAGTCAGCAGCAGAATGAGGTGTTCGGGAGGCTCTTCCAGCGTTTTCAGCAGCGAATTCGCGGCTTGCTCGTTGGCGCGGTCGATCTGGTCGATCAGAAACACCCGCCGCTGGCCGTGCAGCGGCTTGAATTGCGCGCGCTCTTTCAGCAGCCGCATTTGCTCGATAGTGAGCTGCCGGAGCGGACCATCGGGTGGAAAGGTGACAAAATCGGGATGCGTGGAAAACAGTAAAGGGTCGTCGTTGCGCTTGTCTGCCGGCCATTTTTCACGCTCGGCGATAGTGGTCTGATGGATTTCCAGGCTCAGGTCGTCCTGCTCGATTTTGTCGCCCCGGCCCAGCAGCGCCGCAGCGAAGCGCCGGGCCAGAGTGGCTTTGCCAACCCCTTCCGGGCCATCCAGCAGGATGGTCTGGGGAATTCGCTCCTGCTGGGTCATGGCATGCAAGGTTCGCGCCACGGCCTCGTTTCCATGGAAGTTTTCGAACATCCGAATGTATTCAGTGTGACATAGCATCACTTCCGACATTCCGCGTGCTAGTGTACGGAATGAGGTGTACCGATGAAGAGATTCGCGTGGGCAGTTGTGGCCCTGGCGAGCGCGGTCGCGCTTCGGGGCCAGGCGCCGCCTTCGAAGCAAGTCGAGGTCTTCGGGCAGAAAATCCATTACCTGGAAATGGGTTCCGGATCCCCCGTGATCCTGCTGCACGGCCTCGGCGGCGACAAGAGCAATTGGACATTCACCGCGCCGGTTCTCGCCAAGAACTACCACGTCTATGTGCCCGACCAGATCGGTTTCGGGGAATCGGACAAGCCGATGATCGACTATCGAGTCGGCACGCTGGTGGACTTTTTGGATGGTTTTTACAAGAAGCTGGGCATCACCAAGGCGACCATAGTGGGAAACTCGCTGGGCGGTTGGACAGCGGCGGCATTCACGCTGGCGCATCCGGACAAAGTGGATCGGCTGGTGTTGGTGGATAGCGCCGGGTATTCCCTGGCCAAGACGGGCGTGCAGGCGCCGCGCGAATTGCTACAGCTCCTGAATCCCTCGACCATCGACATGGAGAAAGCGCTGATGCGGACTATCCTCGCCAATAAAGCGATGGTGACCGACGGGTTCGCCGAAATGGCCTTCGCCGAACATATGCGCAAGGGCGATGCGCTACACTATCGACCGCTTTCTCGATTCCATTCTGCGCAACGAAGATGTGGTGGACGGAAAACTGGGCGCCATCAAGGTCCCGACCTTGGTGGTATGGGGCCGCGAAGACGGGCTGGTGCCGCTTTCAGCCGGGCAGATGATGGGAACTGAAATCACCGGAGCGCAGACCGTAATTCTGGATCGCTGCGGTCACGTGCCGCAGATGGAGTGCGCCGTGCCGTTCAACACCGCGCTGCTGAAGTTTCTGGCCGGTGGGCAGGCACGTCGACGGCGGGAAGCCAATAAATAGAAGGCAGAAGCACTGTGAAGTTAGGAATTGATTTCGGCACTACTCGAACCGTGGTGGCTGCGGTGGATCGCGGAAACTATCCATCTGATTTCTTTTGAAGATCCGGATGGCGCGGCAGTCGACTGGTTTCCCGTCGTTAGTGGCCGTGCGCGGCGATCAGCGTCTCTACGGCTGGCAGGCCTGGGCGTGCCAGCAATATCCCAACTGGACCATCATTCGATCGTTAAAGCGCATCCTTCCGGACGCCGGCCCGAACACGATTCTGCAGCTCGGCGATCAAGCCGTCCCGCTGATGCAGGTGCTGCGGGAGATGGCGATGGCGCTGCGAGCGAGTTTGCCTCAGGAGCACTTGGAAGTGATGCTGGGCGTTCCCGCCAATGCCAACAGCAATCAGCGCTTCCTGACGGTGGAGGCGTTCCGCTCGGCCGGCTGCGATGTGATCGGATTGTTGAACGAGCCGTCGGCCGCCAGCATCGAGTTCGGGCACAAGACCAAAATCAGCGGCCCCATTCTGGTCTACGACCTGGGCGGCGGAACTTTCGATGCGTCGCTGGTGGAAGTCGGAGAAAAGACGCATCGTGTGCTGGCGACGGAAGGAATTTCCACGCTGGGCGGCGACGATTTCGACGAGATCCTGGCCGACATGGCGGTGGCCGAGGAAGAGCGCGACGAGCTTTCGCCAGCCGAGCATTTCCGGCTGCTGGAAGAATGCCGCGATCAAGAAAGAAGCGCTGAATCCGAACACTCGCAAAATCATCCTGGATCTGGGCCATGTTCGCGACGGATTGGGGAACCGTGACTGTTCCCGCAGCCGAATATTACGAGCGATGCCGCCCGCTTGATCGAGGAGACCTTGCGTGTGGTGGACGATCTGCTCGCGACGCACGTCACCGGCAACCTCGAGGCGTTGTACGTAACCGGCGGAGGCAGCGAACTGCCGATGGTGGGCCGAGTGCTGAAAGAGAGATTCGGCAAGCGCGTACGGCGCTCGCTGTACGCCCGTTCGGCCACCGCGATTGGTCTTGCGATTCAGGCCGACGCAGAAGCCGGCTATGTTTTGAGCGAGAACTTCACGCGCTATTTCGGAGTCTGGCGCGAAGGCGACGGCGGGCAGCGGGTGATCTTCGATCCGCTCTTTCCCAAAGGGCACGCCGCTGCCCGGTCCGGGCGAGCAGCCCGTCGAGATTCGCAGGCGGTACACGCCCGTCCATAATGTCGGACATTTTCGCTATCTGGAATGCAGCCAGCTCAATGACGATGGCCAGCCCGCCGGGGACGTGACGGTGTGGGACGAGATCCAGTTTCCGTTCGATCCGGCGCTGCAGAATTCGAACGGCGTGCCGGTGGAGCGATCCGATGCCGCGCAATCGCAGCAGATTGAGGAGAGATACTCGAGCGATGCCAGCGGCTCGGTTACGGTCACCATCACGAACATGACAGCGGGCTACGAGCGGCAAGTACCGCTTGGGGCGGTGGGCCGCGGAAGAAACTCCCAGCGTGCCCGTGAAACCGCGAGCCGGCACACCGCCGGCGAAAAGCCAGCCGGGGCAAGGCCGAGGCGCGCCGCCGATGATGGATTTGTTCGAGCGCCTGGGGCGATCGCAAAGTCTACGATCTGGCGCAGCCTTATTTCGTGGGCATGCCGCACTTTCCCGACGCATCCGCCATTTCTGTTCGGGCTGACCAAGAAACACGGGGACATGGTGTCGGAGAGCGGCGTCAGTTCCTCGGCGGACGCGATCGCGCTGGGCAGCCACGTGGGCACGCACATCGACGCGCTCTGCCATTTTTCCTGCGGCGGGAAGCTGCACGGCGGCGTGGAAGCGAAGCACGGTGCAAAGCGATGCCGGCGGCGTTCTCCGGCATTCGGTGGATACCATCGCGCCCATCGTGCGCCGGGGCGTGCTGCTGGATATGGCCGGGCACTTGAACAGCCCCGATCTGCCGGCGGATTTCACCATTACGCCGGAACATCTGGACGCGGCCGCCAAGGCGCAGAAAATCGAGATCCAATCCGGCGACGTGGTGCTGCTGCGGACCGGCTGGGCGCGCTTCTGGAGCGATGCCGCGCGCTACATTACGGGCGGGCATGGGATGACGGCTGCGGGACCAGGGCCTGAGATCGATGGCGCGCGCTGGCTGAGCAAGCGCGGGATCTTCGCGGCGGGTTCCGATACGGTGGCCTTCGAGCGGGTGCCCAGCGCCATGGCCGTGCACGTGCATCTGCTGGTGGAAAGCGGCATCCACATCATCGAGGCGCTGAACCTCGAGGAGCTGGCCCGCGAGCGGGTCTACGAGTTTGTCTTCGTGGCCGCGCCGCTCAAGATTCGCGGCGGCACCGGATCACCGATCCGGCCCCTGGCTCTGACCTGAAGCGCTCTGACCTGAAGCGGCGGCCTTAGTGTCGGGATGTAGACCCGCGTGCGGCTTGGTTCCCTGATCTTTCCAGGCGCGCAATTCGGTAAAGCCCGCGGCGATTTCATTGGGCAGAATCGTGCAGTGCCCGTCGTGCTTCACATATTGCTGCACGAAGAGATCCTGCGAGCCGGTTTGCGCGGTCAATTCGGGATAACGGTTCGGAATGCGCACCGGCACCAGCGGATCGTAGGTGGTGTGGATGGCGAGCATGGGCCGGAAGAGCTTGCCGGTGGGCGTGTACCAAGTGCGCACATATTCCGCCGCGCGCGGATCGGCCTTATAGCGCTTTACGCCGTCATTGAGGGCGTTGTAGTCGTCGGGGCTCTCGTAGATCACGTTGCGATTGTCGAACGGATTCCCGCCGCCGCGCTGCTGCAGATCGAGCAGCATATAGGTAATGAAGCCCAGCGTGCCGGCAAGATCTTTGGTGCTGTGCGCGCCCGAATAATGCAGGAGCGCCGCGGCTTTTTCCGGCTGGCTGTCCATCAACGCCTGAAGTTGTTTGTCGGTTTCGGGCGTGTTCTTGAAATCGGACGGGATCTTGTCGGGACGCGGGAGAGCGCCGGGGAAGTAATAATCGAATACCACGCGCAGATCGAACGCGCCTCGGTCCATGAAGTAAGTGGTGGGCGCAAGCGGACCGCACAGCGCGAGAGCCGCGTCATAGCTGGTCGGGAAGCGCTCCATGAACATCATCGTGAGGAATCCGCCCATGGAATGGCCGGTGACAAAGGTTTCCTTGGGCTGGCCATACTTGCCGATGAAGTAGCGCCGCAGACCCTCCGTATCTTCCACGGCTTCCTGGATGGCCCATCCGCCGGCCGCGTAGCCCGATTGCGCCAGCGCGTAGCCTTGCTCGGTAAAGACCGCCAGCACGGGCGGGAGCTTGCCTTCCTTGTAGGCGCCGGCGACCGGACTGTAGCCGTGGCAGTACATCACCAGACCGCCGTTCCAGTTGTCGGGAATGTCGATGCGGAACTTGGCGCCGTTGATCTCGCCAATTTCCGTTTTGGGTTCAACTTTTGGAGCAGCCAGACACAGGCTGGCACACGCTAACAGGGCGCTGAAAAGTTTCATGGAAGGCTTCCTTGGAATTAACCTGAGTATATCGCAGACCCGCGTTACGCGCGGAGTTCAGCGCCCGCGGGCGCTACCACTACGACCGCTCGCTGACGGAGCCATACAACTGCGAGCGCGCCCAGATATAGCGCTGCTCCCAGCAGAACCGTGGCGCGGAGGCCGAGATAGATGGCGAAGAAAATCGCAGCGGCGGAACCCAGAACGCTGGCGGCGGCATTCAGCGCCCAGGCCCAACGTACCGCTTGAGGATAAAGCGCCTCCAGACGCTGCAGGCCGGTCGGAAACGGCATGCCCATCAGGAATCCAGCCGGCGCGATCAGAGCGATGGTCATCAGCAATCTTCAAAGGGAGCGGCCAGCCCACGCCAGATTCGCTGACCGGGGACGCCACGAAAGCCAGCGCCGATACGGCCGCCGCGACGGCAATCAGCACCGCGCTTAAACGGAAGTCATTTGCTCTGCCGACCAGTCCGCGGCTGAAGTAGCTGCCCAGGCCGCTCGAAATCAGCATCGAAAAAATGATCACCGTGAGCGCATAGGTGGGATGGCCGAGAAACAGAACAAACTTCTGGATCAGCGCCACTTGGATCAGAATATATCCCGCGCCGATGACAAACGAAATAGAGCAGGAAGCTTCGCACGCCCTTGTTCCGCCGGCAGCCGCGCGCCGAGCAGCAACGGCGGAAACGCCAGGACCACGATGGTGGCGAGCAGGCTGACTCCCAGCACTTCGAACAGTAACGGCAGCGCGCGGTTGATCTTGTAATCGGCCGCCTGCCCGCCCTGCTTCAGGAAATTCAAAAGATCGCGCGGCTGCACGGTGTAGAAGAAGAAACGGCCGGTCATCATCCACGGGCGAGATGTTGTAGCGATAGTTCTGCCGAAACGCATCGGGATCGGCGCTCTTCAGCAGCCGCCCAAATTCGTTGGCCGGCGCGTCGCCCGGCAGATAGACAGGCTGCAGATTGGTTTGGCTGAGCGCCGACTTCACGCGCGCCACGTCCGCATCGTCCAATCGGCTTGCGGAAGATGAGCACGGTGTCCAGCGCGCCCCAGCCCGTCGATGTTCTGGGCGTGTTCGCGCAGTACCACGACAATGTGCCTCCAGGCCTCGGTTTCACCCAAATCCCGAGCGCCGCCATGGCCAGCGAAAGCAAGCGCAAGGACTCCCGCGGCGGCTCAAAGCCCCAGCGCGTAAAAACCATCAGCCCGTCATCGGTGAGGTGATTCAGATAGTCGCGAAATGCGTCGGTGGTGTAGAGATTGTTTTCCGAAAGCGCGAAAGCGCCGGCCGCGGTGGAGGCCCAGGTGTCCACCAGGGTGGCTTGCAGCACTTGATATTTCTCCGGGCTGCGCCGCACAAAGCTGCGCCCGTCTTCGACGAACAGGTGCACCTCGGGGCGAAAATACAGGCGGCGGCTCAACTCCGGAAAACGCTGCTGCATGATGGTGCGCGCGATGATGGGATTGATCTCAACCGCCGTGACGTCTTTGCTGCCGCCGGTGAGCGCGCGCGCAACGTCCCAGCCGCCGCCCGGACCGATCACCAGCGTCTTTGCGCCGGGCCGCAGCAGATACGGAAAGCCGGGCCCTTCATGCAGCAAGTTGGCCCGTTCGCGCGGCGTCAGATGCTCCAGATCGAAGTCCGGGAATGCCGGTGGAGGCGTCGGCATCGATCACGATTTCCGGATCGCCCGGATAGTTGTGGATTCACCAGCCGATGCGCGAGAAGCTGATTCCATCGGACGAACGCTTCCTCGGCGGAATGCGGTCGCCCTTTGGCGTAGCGCATATCGATCAGGTGGCTCTTGCCGTTGTAGGCGATCAGCGCCACGAACACCAGCGCCAGCGTAACGGCCGCCGACGCGCCCGCGCAGAGTGCCGGCCAGGTTGTACCAGATGGCGGCCGACACGGCGAACAGAACCGACGCCGCGATCACGGTATTCGGTCCGCCGAAGTGATTCAGAAACGGAACCAGCGCCAGGCATCCGCCGGCCGCGCCGAGCAGATCGAAGAAATACACGCGATCCACGCGCTGGATGGCCTTCCGCGACCGCGATGGACACCACCGCTCCCGAGAAGAAGAACGGCAGCGCGCTGGCGAAATAGACGCCGCGCCAGAGTGAGATTGCCGAGTTCCCCGCTGCGCGTGAGGATGAAGACCAGCGACGCCAGACACGGCCACGCTGTTCAGCACCGCCAGCGACGCCGAGCTTGTAAGTAGATGTTTCCGCCGCCGGCTCGGCCACCACGTAGGAAAACAACGCCGCCCGCGCCCAGCCCGAACAGCGCGATGGAGATCGCGAGAAACGCGAAGTGGTAGTAGAAGACCACCGAGAAGATGCGCGTGAGCGACAACTCCAGGATCAGCGTCGCAAGCGTGGTGAACGCCACGCCCAGATAGAGCTGCGGCCACCTGGTCTTGCCGGATTCGGCGGATGAACTAATGCGGGGCAATAACTAATGTTAAAGGATCGCGGCGATTACGTCGCAGAAATCGGCCGCCGGGCGCTTCGAAAATGCGGCCATCCGGCGGCCGATCCTTCTTCCCTACAGCTTCAGACGGCAGAGTCGGCCGCGGGTTGCGGCCGAGCCAGCGCTTTAGTCCGTATATCGCTACATCATGGCGGCGGGCGGCGCAGGCTCGTCCGGACTGCCGGCCTTGGCAAGCGGCAGGCGCACCAGCAACGTGCCCAGCATCAGCGATGACCAGCGAATCCGAACAATATAGGAGGGTTCTGGGAAGATCTTCGGCAGCGGCCATTCGAAAAAACGGAACGTGGCGATCACCAGGCCCATCAACGCTTCGCCCGCGATCAGCCCCGACGCCGTCAGGATCCCCACATTTTCCACGCGCGCCGGTTGCGCTTCGTTGACGCCCGGCTCGCTTCCGCATGGAGTCGGTCACCCAGCGGAACACGCCGCCCATGAAAATCGCGAAGGTGGTGTTAATCGGAAGATACATGCCCACCGCCACCAGCATGGGGCTTTTCACTCGCACCATGATCATCACGATGCCGAACATCACGCCCACCACCACCAGCGGCCACGGCATGTCGCCGCCCACGATGCCCTGCGCCAGCGTGGCCATCAGTCCGGCTTGCGGCGCCGAAAGCTTGGGATCGCCGAATCCGATGCCGCCGCCCTTGATATTGGCCGCTTGCAGAATATACAGCGGCCAGTACATGGCGGCGCTCGCCACCACTACCGCGATCAGTTCGGCCATCTGGATCCGGCGCGGCGTGCCGCCCAGAATGTAGCCGACCTTGAAATCCTGAAGCAGTTCGCCCGCCACCGCCGAAGAAACGCACCCCACCGCCGCCACGCCCAGCACCACTGCCACGCCGCCCGGTCCCGATACGCCCAGCGAAACCATCAGCAGCGCGGCGATGATCAGCGTGGTGAGCGTCAACCCGGAAATCGGATTGTTGGTGGAGCCGATCATGCCCACCAGATAGCCGGAAACCGTCGCGAAGAAGAATGCGATGATCAGCATCACGACCGCGGCCACCACACCGCCCAGCACCTGCTGCGACAGATAAATGTAGAGCGCGATCATGCCAGCGAACATCACGCCGATCAAGCCGAAGACCACCTTCGAGCTCATGTACTGCTCGGTGCGGCTGGTCTGCTGCATTTGCGCGGCAGTGACGTTCGAGATCGGAGATGGCGCGCCGCAGCCCGTCGAACAAGCCCCTTGCGCATGCGAAACAGCGTGTATGCCGCGCCCACCATCATTCCGCCCACGGCGATGGGCCGCACGATGTAGCGCCACACGGCGTTGATCAAACCGATCCAGGATCCATCGGTGGAACCGGCCGGCAGGAAGTCTTGCAGTTGCGGCCCCAGGAAAAAGATCAGCAGCGGCACCATCAAGCCCCAGGCCAGCACGCCGCCTGCGAAATTCAGCGCCGCCAGTTCCGGGCCGATGATGTAGCCGACGCCGATGTAGGCCGGGCTCACAGTCGGGCCCGAAGCCAGCGTCACGCCACCCGCCTGCAACGTCCGGTTGGGGCGATCCCAGCCTCACGACGCTCTTGCCCGAGCTGGCCAACCCGCAGGAGAAATCTTTGTCGGTGGCAAAGAGCTGGATCTCGGCCGAGGAATTGAATCAGCGCGCCTAGCCCGATGTTGTAGAACAGATATTTCGCGGCTTCGGCGCCGCGCCGGCCCGCTTTATGAATTTCCGAAGCGGCCACCGATTCGGGAAACGGCAGATCCGGATCTTCCACCATCACGCGCCGCACCAGCGATACGAACAGGACGCCGAGAATGCTGCCGACCACCATCAGCGCCGTCGATTTCCAATAGGCGTCTTTGGGAGCGAACGAGGGCCACGCGCCCGGAGATCAGAAACGCCGGCAGCGTAAAGATCGCGCCGGCCGCCACGGATTCGCCAATCGATCCCGCGGTTCGAGCGATGTTCTCTTCCAGAACCGATCCGTTCAACGACGCGCAACACCGCCATGCCGATCACCGCCGCCGGATAAGTAGCGGCAATGGTGATGCCCGCGCGCAGACCCAGATACGCGTTCGCCGCGCCGAGAATCACCGTCATCACCAGCCCGATCAGCAGCGCCCGGAGCGTGAACTCGCGCATCTGCATGTTCTCCGGAACGAATGGCCGAAACCTTCGTGGATCACTACCCGGTCGTGGATCGCTCACAATTGGTTGATCGCTCACCGTTGCATGATATCAGGTGATTCAAGCGCGCTGGTCAATGTTCACCCGTTGCTTTTCTTCCAGCGTTGCACTCTTGCGATGGTTTACTGCTTGGGGCGTTGCCCTGCGACGTAGCCGATGAGACCGTTCAGCTTGTCGGTGATTTCGGCGAGGTTCTGCTCGGTTCGGTGTTGAAATTGTCGCAGTTCCCGGGTGTGTTCGCTTTGTTGTTTTTCGATATGCGCCATCACCACGACGGCATCCCCCAGATCCTTGATCGCGGCTTGCATTTGCTCATTGTCCATGACGATTCGACCCTATTTTAGCGCGGGATTTCCCATCGCAGCGGTCTAGACTCCGATGTCTTCGTTCCAAAGCTGCGGATTATCGCGGATGAACTCGGTCATGAGCTGGATGCACTCGGCATCCTGCAATACTTCCACCTGAATGCCGTTCGCGCGCATGTAATCCTCGGCGCCGAGGAAGGTTTGGTTCTCGCCCACTACAACGCGCGGGATCTTGTAAAGAACAATGGCGCCGCTGCACATGGGACAGGGAGAGAGCGTGGAATAAATGATGCTGTTTTGGTAAACCTTAGCCGGCAAGCGGCCCGCGTTGCGGAGACAGTTCATCTCTCCGTGATCGATGGCGCTGCCGGTTTGAACGCGGCAGTTGTGCCCTCGACCAATGATCTGCCCCTCATGTACGAGGACTGATCCAATCGGAATGCCGCCCTCGGCCAGACTCTTTCTGGCTTGCTCAAGGGCGGCTCGAAGATAGGGATCGCTGGCCGTCTACTTGTCTTCAGAGGGCAAGCTATAGGCGATGTACTCGCCCGAGTAAGCGCCGCCGCTGACAGCGACGATGATGTACTGCTTGCCGTTCGCTTGATAGGTCATGGGCGAACCGCTCTGCGGAGCGGGCATCAATACTGAGCCTACTTCTTTGCCGGTCTGCTTATCGTAGGCTCGGAACATCGCGCCGCGCGGATGCGTCACCGACGTGATCTGACTGTCGCCGAGGACCACCAGCGTCTTGGTGACCAGCAGCCCTACGCTGCCGCCTTGACCGGTGTTCGGGATATTCATGCCTTTGAGCGCCGGATGATTGCGAACGGCATCAGGAGTCTCGCCGTAGGGCACCTTCCACTTCAGTTCGCCACGATCGAGATCGACGGCCGAGACAACGCCGTACGGCGGCTTGATGACGGAGAGACCTTGGACATTGAGACCGAATCCGCCGCCCGCGGGCGCGGCTCCACGGCCACCCGTTGGGGCGGGAGGAGGAGGCGTAGGTTTCTTCTGCGGAGCGTCGGCCGCGCTGCCGAATCCGGGTCCCTGCGCTTCTCGGAATTCCAGATCGTTGCGGCCGGAGATATATCGAATGTCGGTTGTGAATCCAGAGGACGCCGGCGGAGGATTCCGCAGCGAAATCGGGGTGACGGCGGATTCGTTGGCCTGTGCATAAACGATATGCGTCTCAGGATCGTACCCTGCGCCGGGCCAGTTGGTTCCACCGCTGGCGTTGCCGAGGTTAATCGCACCGAGGAAAGTTTTGGGGTCGCCAACGATGGGCGGGAGGAACATGGGTCCCGTCTTGTAGCGCGCCACAACGTCTTTGGCCTGAGCCAGAATCTCGGGAGTGAAATTGACCAGATCGTCCGGCACTGTGAACTGATTGCGTCCATAGGCCGGCGGCTTGGTCGGGAAAGGCTGCGTGGGCGAAGTCTTTTCGCCGGGAACATCGGATTGCGGTACAGGCTTTTCGACGATTGGCCATACCGGCTTGCCGGTCACGCGATCGAACACATAAAGGAACGATTCTTTGCTCGGCACGGCGACAGCTTTGATGGCCTTGCCGTCCACCACGATGTCAGCCAGAATCGGCGCCGACGAAAGATCGTAGTCCCAGATGGGATGATGCACGATCTGGAAATGCCACTTCCGCTGGCCGGTTTTCAGATCGACGCAGACCAGGCTCTCGCCAAACAGATTGTTGCCGGGACGCTCGCCGCCGTAGTAATCGGAAGTGGGAGACTCGACCGGCAGGTAGACCAGGCCGAGCTCTTCGTCCACCGTCATCTGGGTCCAGACGCCCGTGTTTCCGTTGGTCGCCCAGGAACCGTTTTCCCAAGTGTCGTTGCCGAACTCGCCGGGACGTGGAATGGTGTTGAACGTCCACAGCCGTTTGCCGGTGTGCACATCGTATGCGCGGACCAGGCCCTTAGTGTTGTCGTGCGTGACAACGGTCATACCTTCTTTGAAGGATGAGCCGACAATCACGACGTCTTTTACGATCAGGGGCGTGGAGTGGAGACCGGCTTCGCCTTCTTCCAGATCGATCTGCTTGCCGGTGCCGGTGACCATGCCTTCTTTGAGGTCCACCATGCCCTCTTTGCCGAACGACTTGATGACCGAGCCATCGTGGGCGTTGAGTTCAACCAGTCGATAACCGGTGGTGACATAAACAACGCGATCGTCACCTTTGCCGTCTGTCCAGAAGGAGACGCCGCGGCCCGACAATTGCCGGGGTGCGATGGCGGCGCGCTTACCTTCGCGGATGCTGTGTGCCCAGATGAGCTCGCCGGTTGTTCCATCCAATGCGACCACGGATCGGCGGGTTCCCGCAGTGGTATACAGCACGCCTTTCACTGCAACGGGAGTACCCTCCAGCTTGAATTCCGGCCGGGTGCCCAGGTTGTCGGTCTTAAATCGCCAGGCCACCTCGAGCTTGTTGAAATTGGATGCGTTGATTTGATCGAGCGGCGAGTACTTGCTGCCCTTTAGATCCGCCGTGTAATACGGCCAGTCGCCGTTCTTGGTTGAAGGCTGGCCAGGGGCGTCGCCCGTAGCCGCCACTGCTATCCATGCCAGCGCGATGACCGACGCGGCCACCACCAACAGAGTGTGTCGCCTAGCTAATCTGAGATGCATTTTCTTTGTTTCTCCTGAATTTGTTGCCTGGAGGAGCATTATAGTACGTCGCGGCGGGCGAGTACAAGCGCACTTCACCCCGATCCCAGGTCCCGGCTGAGTCCTTTGCTAAATCGATTGATAGAGCTTACTGAGCCCGCCGGGCGGAAGCGCTGTCGGTTCGCGCCGGCTTGTGCGCTGCGGCCCAGGCCTTATAGTCTTCGTCGCTGATATAGGTGACGTTCACCCAGGCGTGCGCCATCTCATCTACCGTTCGATCGCCCCAGCCTACCCACTGGTTCGGATCCGGATTGCTGCGATTCGAGGCGGTATTGTCGTGCCAGGCGGTCACATGGATGATAGTGCCCTTGGGCAGCACCGGTGCCGCGTCGTCGGTGTAGATGTAGTTGTTCATCCAATTGAAGTTGAAATGATCGACGTAGCTGATCATTTGGGTGGTGCCGTCGGGCAGAATAGCTTCCAGCGCCATGGCCTTGCCGCGCAGGTGCATATGCGGTTGGAAGTTCTCGAGAATGGCCGGGGCCTTCAGGACGTGGAAGCCCTGAGTTTCTTTAATGGTGTTGGGCGGAATGTCGAGGGGGCTGCCGCCACCGGTCGAAGTGGCTCCAAAAAGCGTCAAATACGTGCGATATTTCGGGGCTTTATCTTTCGGATAGAGCCAAACAGCGAGTTCTACATGGTCGCGAATCGTCTCGCCGACCGCATGGTAGTGGATGTCCCACCACACTTTGGCGCCTGGTTGCAGCAACTTACCGGTATCGGGGCGATAGACGTCGTAGTTCTTTCCGACCGCCCATTCCATCAGGATTCCGCCCTGAGCAGCAGCGACCGATGCGTCGTTGCCATCGTCAACCGCGGTGCCGGTCTTGGGTTCGTTTTGCATTAAATGCGCGATGGCATGATGGACGATCCTGCGCCCGGCGGGAGTGGAGGGACGCATCTCGACCGCTTGCACCCAGCTCGGCTCCGTGACATGCAGGTCGGTAGTCGGCTTAAACCATTGATCCTGGCTGACAGCCGGCATGGTGTAAGCATCCGACTTGATGATCATGTCCGGAGGACGGCCGTACTTCTTCTCCAGCTGCCACCCGGTTTCGTCCGGCCATTGCTTGGGGGCGGGCATGTCCTTGGCATCGCCTTGCGGTGCGCCGGCATCCACCCAGCGGGCGATCAGGTCGACCTGTTCGTCGGTCAGGGAGCGGTCGTTCTGGAAGTGTTGAATGCCCACGGTCTTGTCCAGGTGCCACGGCGGCATCTGGTGCGTCACTACGCGCTCCTTGATGGAGCGGGCCCAGGGACGAGTCTCTTCGTAGGTCACCAGCGACATCGGCGCCATCGAATCCTTGCGGTGGCAGTCCTGACATTTCTCCTGGAAGATCGGCGCGATATCCTTGGCGAAGGTCACCGGTTTGGCAGCCGTGGGCGCGACGGTGCTGGCGGGTTCACCCGCGATCGCAAAACCGGCTAGCAGAACGCCAAAACCAATTCCTTTGAAAACGTCAGCAAACTTGTCCATTTAGACAATCTCCCTTGTATAAGTCTATTGGTTCTAGCTACTTATGTCAATGCGAATTAGTACTTGCGTCGCCATACAGTTAACCTTTGTGCTTTCAGAAGCTTTCGAGTACAATGGCCCTCAGTTGGAAGGCCCAGAAAATGCCCAATTTAGACCCTAAGAATGAGATCTCGCGCCGCCGGTTTTTGGAAGGCACCAGCGTCGCGCTGGTCGTGGCGGCCGAGACGCCCGTGGCAAATGCGCAAAACGAAGCCAACGCGGCGGTGCCCCGGACGACGATCCGGCTGATGGTCAACGGCAAGGAACAACGGGTGGAAGCCGAGGATCGCTGGACGCTGGCAGAGCTGCTGCGCGATCACCTGATGCTGACCGGCACAAAGATCGGCTGTGATCGAGGGGAATGCGGGGCCTGCACGGTGCTGATGGACGGCAAGCCGGTCTATTCCTGCAGCCAGCTGGCAGTTTGGATGGATGGGCGGTCCATTCAGACCGTCGAAGGCCTTTCGCAAGGCGACAAGCTGGACCCCTTGCAGAAATCCTTTATTGAACACGACGCCCCGCAGTGCGGCTTCTGCACCTCGGGCCAATTGATGAGCGCCAAGGCACTGCTGTCGCGCAATCCGCACCCGACGGCCGATCAAGCGCAGGCCGCTCTGACGGGCAATCTCTGCCGCTGCTCGAACTACAACCGCTACGTCGAGGCGACCGTGGCGGCCACGGCAGCCAGCCCGGCGGTAGGCCATTTGTCGGAAGATATGGCGGGCGAGAAGATGCCCCGGCTGAAGACGGTCGGCCATCCAACGCCGCGCATCGACGCTTTGCAGCGCGTCAGCGGCAAGGCCGTTTATACGAACGACGTCCATATGTCTGGGATGCTGTACGCCCGGGTGCTGCGAAGCCCCCATCCACATGCACGAATTCGCAGCATAAATGTGTCAAAAGCGGCCGAAATGCCGGGTGTTAAGGCGGTTTTGACACACGAAAATTGCCAGGTAGTCTGGGGAGCGGGCAGCGTGGCGGGCGGCGTACAGTACAACGATCCAATCAAAAAGACCACCAAGCAGCGGCGGTATGCCTTCAACAATCCGGTGCGTTTTGTGGGTGAGCCGGTGGCGGCGGTGGCGGCGATTGACCGGCACGTCGCGGAAGAGGCGCTACGGCACATCGAAGTGGATTACGAAGTGCTGCCGTTCGTGCTCGATCCGGAAGAGGCGCTGAAGCCGAACGCGGTCCAGATCTGGCCGGAAGGCAATCTGTCACTGAATGCGCAAAACGAAGCCAAACCGATCGGCGTGAAGCGCGGCAATATTCAGGATGGATTCGCGGCATCGGATCATGTTTTCGAGGATCGATATACCACTACTTTCGTGCACAACTCGCAGATGGAGCCCCGTACATCGGTCGCGCGTTGGGAAGGCGACAAGCTGACCGTGCACACGCCCACGGGCGGCATTGCCAACTGCCGGCATGACATGGCGCGCGATTTAGGCATACCGGACGAGAACGTGCGCGTGGTATGCCATTACATGGGTGGGAATTTCGGCAACAAGAATCAGAATCAGGACGCCGACCTGATTGCGGCGGTGCTCGCGAAGCAGACCGGCGCGCCCGTGAAACTGGAACTTTCGCGCAAAGAAGACTACATCGGAATGCATGGCCGCTGGCCGACTACTCAGTACTACAAAGTTGGCGTGAGCAACGACGGTACGCTCCAGGCGATCCAACTGCGCGGATATAGCGGCATGGGCGGATATCGCAAGAATTCGGGCGCGATCGGCGGTATCGAGATTTATCAGTGCCCGAATGTAGAGACGGCCATCCATCCGGTTTATACCAATAAGACTGTTTCGGGGAACTTCCGCGGCCCCGAGTTCCCACAGGGGCACTTCGGCATTCAGTCGATGATGGATGACGTCGCCTACAAGATGAAGATGGATCCGGTGGAGTTCGTGTTGAAGAACATGACTCGCAAGGCCGGCGATCAGAACGAATACACCAATTATTCGCTGGACGAATGCATCCATCGCGGCATGGCGGCGTTCGACTGGAAGAAACGGTGGCGTCCGCAGCCGGGTTCCGATGCGGGCCCGGTTAAGCGCGGCGTGGGATTCTCGTTCCTGGCGTTTCGATCAGGATTGGGCCGCAGCAACGCGGTGATCGACGTGAATGCCAAGGGCGAATACAAGGTTCACGTGGGCGTGACGGATGTCGGCGCGGGCGCGAAGACAACCATGGGGCTGATCGCGGCTGAAGCGCTGGGTGTTCCGCTGTCGAAGGTGGAGGTGGTTTGGGGCGATACTGAGACCTGTCCGTATTCGGTGGGTGAATCGGGAAGCCGCACTACCATCATGACGGGAACAGCGGTGGTAGAGGCGGCGCGCGAATTGAAACGCAAGATAGCCGAGAAGGGATTGCCTCAGGGCGAAGAGACGCTGGTGGCTTCAGCGGGGCCCAATCCCACCGTGGAGGGAGGAAAAGTCCGTGCCGCTTTTGGCGCGCACTTCGTGGAAGTAGAGGTGGACTCGGAGTTAGGGCGCGTGCGAGTGGTCCGGTACCTGGCGGTGCACGACTCCGGGCGCATCATGAATCCGTTGACCGCGGAGGCACAAATCAAAGGCGCGGCGACCATGGGCATTGGGATGGCACTGCACGAAGAGCTGCTGTACGATCCGGAGCACGGCCAGCCCCTGACGGCGGGATATTACGGACATCGCGTGCTTACGCATCGGGACGCGCCGAACATCGAAGTGATCTTTATCGAGAACGACGACGGGTACGGGCCGTTCGGAGCCAAGAGCATGGGAGAGGCGAGCAAAATCCCGGCAGTCGCGGCAATCGGGAATGCGATCTTCAATGCGATCGGGCGGAGGATGAAGGACTTGCCTATTACACGCGACAAGATTGTAGGGGTGATGGCATGAAAACCTTTGCGAATGCGAATCCGCGGGATCTTCCGCAGGCGTTCACGATGATCAAAGAGGCGCAGGCCGGCGCCCGGAGTTTTGCCATCGCCGGTGGCGGAAGCGATCTGCTCGGAATGGTGAAGGAGCGGATCGTTTCTCCGGACGTGCTGGTTAATTTAAAGGCGATCAAAGGGCTGGATCAGGTGGCGCAGGCCAGCAGCGGAGTGAATATCGGCGGATTGATCACGCTGGATGCGCTGAGCCGGCACGCGGTGATCCGGCGGCAATATCCAGTGCTGGCGGAAGCAGCCGAAAGCGTCGCAACTCCGCAGATCCGCAATGTCGGCACACTGGCCGGCAACGTTTGCCAGCGGCCCTGGTGCTGGTATTACCGCAACGGTTTTAAGTGCTACAAGGCCGGGGGTAACACCTGCTTATTCGATCAACGGCGAGAATCAATTTCACGCGATCTTCGGCGGCGGGCCTAGCTTCATCGTTCATCCGTCGGATACAGCGCCGGCACTGATGGCGTTGGATGCCAAGTTCAGGATCGTCGGGCCGTCAGGCGAACGGACCGTAGCTGCCGCCGATTTCTTCACGCTTCCCCAGAAAGACGCCGCGAAGGAAAACGTACTGGCAAACGATGAGGTTCTGGCGTCCATCCTGTTGCCGGCGCCGCGGCAGGGAACGCGCAGCACTTATCACAAGGTGCTGGATCGCGAGGCGTGGACCCATGCGGTTGTCAGCACCGCAATCGTGCTCGAGATGGATGGCGAGACGTGCCGGTCCGCGCGCGTGGTTTTGGGCGGAGTGGCGCCGATTCCGTGGCGAGTGCCGGAGGCCGAGCAGGTGCTGACGGGGCAGCGCATCACTGCGGAATTGGCTGCGAAGGCCGGTGAAGTGGCGATTGCGGGGGCGAAGCCGCTGCGTAAGAACGCGTACAAATTGCCGTTGACCAAGACGATGGTGCGGAGGACGGTGCAGGAATTGGCGCGGTTGGCCTAGCGGCGCGTGGCAGGACGCAGGCTATCCACGAAGTTTTGATATTCCTGATCGTCGATTGAGCGGGAGTCGATCAAGACGCCGCCGAGTAGTCTGCGGGCCATGCGGCGCTCGGGCGAATCGGTTGGGGCACTGGCTTGGCGGGAGAGCGCTGAGAGCCGGTCTTTCAATTCTTTGAGATTGGATGCGCGGGTGTTGGGGTCGTCGGTGAGCCCTTGTTGCAGCTCATTGAGTTCCCCGACAATCTGCGCCTCGTGCTCCAATTCCTGGCGATCTTTGTTCATTGCAGCGATGTCCCGCTTGGGTTCGTCGATGTTTCTCGCAGGATGCGCGGCCTGAGACTCCAACCACTCGACCGCCTGGATCGCTAGCGAACTGGGCAACCACTCATGGCCGCCTTCAAAGATGACCACGCGATGCGGGCTGGATAGTTCCTGGTCGAATTGCCGCATCTCGAGATAATTGAAATCCTCGGTGCCGGCAGTGCCGAAGACAACGAATTTGAGATCGCTGCGGCGGTGACCGGGTGGAAATCCGGCGCTGGATGCAATGACGCCGGCGATCTGATCGGAATCGAGCGCAACTTTCATGGCGATGCGCGCACCGCCCGAAAGCCCGGCTGTATAGATGCGCTTGGGAATGATGGAGAAGCGCTTTCCGACGTCAGTCCACATGGCTTGTGCGGCGGCCAGACTTATCTGGGGTGGCCCATTGCGCGAGTTGTTTGATCCAGCGACGATGTAGCCGTACTTTTCAGCTGCCGCCTGCAAATGTTCGACGCCCTGGCGCCCTTGCCCGCGCGGATCGAAGGCCAGGATCAGTTTCGAGGGACGATCGGCGGAATAATGCGAAGGCAGGTAAAGCGCGTAGGTTTGCGACTGGTCGGCGGCGCACTTGACGGGGTCAATAATTTGACCTCGGGGGAGGTCTTCTGCGCAAAGACAAAGAGAGACTAGCGTCAACAGAACGCTAGAGCGCACTATTTGACCTCGACCAGCTCAATCGCTTCTTTGCTAGGACCCTCGATCATGATCGCGCGAGTGTCGCCCAACTTGTAGGGACGGCCGAGACCTTCCACGCGGATGCGGCCATCGCTCATCTGCTGCTGCTGGGGAAGGAACCGGACTCCTTCTTTTCCCAGTTTGTCGACCCAGGCATCTAGGCTCGAGACACTGAGCGCGAAATGGTCGGCCAGGTGGCCGCGCGTGCTCACTAGCGGGCTGTCGCCTTGGCGAATGTACCAATTCAGCGAGACGTCGTCGAACAGGACGCCTGCGCCGGGCACCCTATACATTCCATCTTTATCGAGAGCCGGCCAGCTTTTGTCGGGCGTGCGGTCTACTTTGCAGTCGGCTTCGGTATGCTGCGGCCCGCGGCCTCGTCCAGGCATAGCGCGTTGAGATGCTTTTGATACCAGATCTGGGCGCAGAACGGGTCGTCCTGGTACATGTGCACGTGATTGAAGCGCTCGGCCGGCATGTTGCCCTGATACTCGACCGCAGCGCCGTCAGGAGCCAGAAGATAAGCAAAGCCTGCTCCGCCGGCCGGTTTGACGCCATTGGCCTTAGCTTCTGCGATTTGAGCTTTCGAACGGCCCAGTGTTCCGCCAGCGCCGGGCCAGGTATCGCTGCTGATGTACACCGCGTTGTCGCCGTCGCCGGTGTAAAGCGGAAGCAGCGGAACGTGATCGCGATTGTATCGGGCGTTGGTCTCGCGTACATCCACAACGTGCCAGCCGAAGTGCCAGATGGCGGTCTGGGGTTCGTTAGGCGCGGGCGTGCTCACTTTGTTGAAGAGCACGTAGACCTTGCCGGTTTTGAGCGCCGGCATGCCGCCCCAGGTCGATTTCGAGGTAGAGGGGAATTGCCTGGTGTAGAAATCGATGGCCGCGGCGGGATCAGTCGAGTTGAGATGAAGATGGTGGAAGCCCGGCGGGGGAAGCGCCTGACCGTCGGTCTGAGCCTTCCCCCACGAAGCAAATATCACGCCCGCAAACACGAGCGCTTTCAGGTTCATGACTTTCGGCTAGGTCTTCTTGCCGGGCCACAGGACGCCTTCGTCCTCTTTGGTGACCGGCCCCAGGCCCTTGTAGACGAATTTCTGCAAGCGCTGGCCGCGATAGGTCTCCGTGGTGAAGATGTTGCCTTTCGAATCGGTGGCGATGCTGTGCACGGCGTAGAACTCGCCGGGCTGGCGTCCGCCGTCGCCGAAGCTGGTCAGACTTCGAGCGAGTCGCGGTCCAGGATATGGACCTTCTCGTTGGCTCCGTCGGCCAGATAGATGTACTTCTGCTGCGGATCCTTCGAGAAAGCGATGTCCCAAACCGCGCCGTCGCCCAGGGTGTTCTTATAGAGGATTTTTTCCTTGACGAACGTGCCGTCGGCTTTGAAAACCTGGATGCGATCGTTGACGCGGTCGCAGACGTACAGCAGGCCGTCGTTGGAAAGATCGGCGCAATGCACCGGGTTGCGGAACTGTTGCGCAACGGGCCGTCCGGATTGTAGGGGCCCAGGTTGGTGTCGTCCGGCTTGTGGCCGTAGGCGCCCCAATACCGTTTGTATTTCCCGGTATCGGCGTCGAACACGATCACGCGCTTGTTGCCGTAGCCGTCGGCGACGTACACTTCGTTGGCCTTCGGATCGACAAAGATCTTGGCGGGCAATCCGAGATTTTCGGTATCGTTGCTGCCGTTGCTCTGTCCGGCGCTACCGATCTGCATCAGGAATTTGCCGTCCTGCGTGAACTTCAGGATCATGCTGTCGTGGTAGAGCGGCGGACCGCCTGGCGCGCGTCCGCGAGCGGTTCCAGCTTGCTCTTCCGGCGGCGCTTGACCGGGAACGGCTGCACCTCGTCCACGGCCTGCAGCGGGAGCGTTTGCATCCGTTTTGGTGCGGCCGTTGCCGCCGATCCAAACGTTGCCCTTATAGTCGACCGTGATGCCGTGATTGGAGGCCGGCCAAACATAGCCATCTCCATCCTGTCCGCCCCAGCTCCCGAGCAGATTGCCGGCCTCATCGAATTCGAGCACGGGAGGCGCCGGCATCACAGCATTCCGACTCCACTTTGCCGCGCTGGCGCTTGGCGCCGGGCGGGTTGGCCACGCCGTAATCTTCCATGGCTTCGAGCGAGCCTTGGCGGTGAATGATCCAGATGTGATCTTTGGAATCGACCGAGACGCCGATCGTATTGCCCATGACCCAATGGTTGGGCAGCGGCTTGGGCCACATCGGGTCGACTTCAAAGCGCGGCGCCTGGCTTCCGCCGGCAGCGTGAACCACCGCCTTTTTCTCGAGCACGACGGATCCGACTCCAAGTCCGATGAGGACTGCAACAAAAATCGCTCCAACATAGAGGTTACGCTTCATGGGTTCTCCTGCTCCTTTCACGAGATGGTACGCTATTATACACGATTCAGTTCGCAAGCGACCCCATTTCGCAATATGTCGCAGCCGACGTAGTATTCGCCGATTCTAACCCGTTGCTTTGTCGCTGGCCGCTGGTGGTGGTGCTGGCTTGCGCCACGCGCGGCCGCTCACGAAATTCCCAACGATGTAACCGTCCAGGCATTCTTCAAACCTGACGGAAATCGGCTGCATCTGCTGGTGCGCGTGCCGCTCAAAGCCATGCGCGATATCGATTTTCCCGGAGAAGCGGGACCGGCTATCTGGATCTCGACCGCACCGCCCCGATGCTGCCTGACGCCGCGACCCTATGGGTCTCCGATTTCATCGAGGTGTACGAAGGCGACACGCGCCTGCCGAAGCCGCGCGTCGTGGCGACGCAGCTTGTCGCTCGAATCGGACCGTTCTTTCGCCGACTTACGACCGGCGCTGGCGCACGTCACAGGGCCGCCGCTGTCGCCGGACACGACCGTGGTCTGGAACCAGGTGATGCTGGACGTGCTCTTCGAATATCCGATCCAGTCCGATCAGTCAGAGTTCTCGATTCATCCCGGCTTGGCCGACTGGGGCTGCGGGTGGTCACCGTACTTCGATTTCTGCCGCCGGGCGGCGTCGTGCGCGCGTTTGAATTCGTCGGCGACCCGGGACTGGTTCGCCTGGATCCGCGCTGGTACCAGGCCGCGCTGCGATTCGTGAAGCTGGGATTTCTTCCACATCCTGGACGGGACCGACCATCTGCTGTTCCTGTTTTGCCTGGTGATCCCGTTCCGGCGCTTCCGCGCGCTGATCCCGATCGTGACTGCGTTCACCGTGGCGCATTCGATCACGCTGATCGCCTCGGCCTACAACCTCGCGCCGGACGCGCTGTGGTTTCCGCCGCTGATCGAAACGCTGATCGCGATGTCCATCGTCTACATGGCGCTGGAAAATATCGTCGGCGGCAGCAACGTGCACCGCCGCTGGATGATCACGTTCGGGTTCGGCCTGGTGCACGGATTCGGCTTCTCGTTCGCGTTGCGGCAGACGCATGCAGTTCGCCGGCTCGCACATGCTGGCGTCGCTGCTGTCGTTCAACGTCGGCGTCGAGCTGGGGCAGCTTGCTGGTGCTGGTGCTGATGATCCCGCTGCTGGAGGTTCTCTTCCGCTACGTGGTGGCCGAACGGATGGGCACCATTATCCTGTCGGCGCTGGTGGCCCACACGGCGCTGGCACTGGATGATCGACCGCGGGTCCACATTGAGCCAGTTCCGCTTCCAATGGCCGGTATTTACCGACGCCATGCTGGTGACTCTGCTGCACTGGCTGATGGGGATCGTGGCTGTCGCCGGCCTGCTCTGGCTGGTGTTCGGGGTATTACGACGGCCTTCGGGGCGGCCCGCGGAAAATCTGAAGCAAGCTCGCGAGGACACTAACCTCGAGGCCGTTGAAGACGTCCGGACCTAAGCGATCTACTTGCTGCCGTAGCCGGCGGGCAAGACTTTGTGCGGATCGAACCGGACCACCAGATACACAATCTGATCGGACGAGATCTCGCTGAACCAATGCGGCGTGTTGGGCGGAATGATAACGACGTCGCCCGGCCCTACTTTGCGGCTTACGCCATTGAGGATGGCTCCACCACCGGTGCTGGGCCCGTTGAGCACTTTGACCACGGCGCTGGTATCGGGCGTCTCCTTTGGATTTTCGATGGTGCCGCCGGTGACAAATGTGGCATTACCCGAGATCACATGATAGACCTCGGTGATCTGGCTATGCTCGATGCCGTTGGCAGCCTGCTTTCCCACAGTTTTGGAGCGATGAACCACTCCCACGCCGACGTTGTATTCGCCCGCGACGTTGACTACTCGAATCTGCTGGTCGCTCACAGCCGCAGTCGGGGTCTTCGCCAACGTAGCTTGAATTTCGTCGTTAGAGACGTCGGTGGCGGTACCTCGCGGCGTGTGTTCCTCCGCGAATACCAGGCTCCCCATCGAGAGGGCGAACAGAGCCGTCAGAGCAGGCAGCACTAGCTTTTGCATTGCGATCTCCTTGTGGTTTCTCGTAGGTCGAACTATACAATAGGGCGTCCGCGTAAGGCAAATTTACCGGCTTAGTGGATACGCCGTGCCGGTGTTTCATTAGTGGCTGCATCAAGTTAGCCACTGGTAGTCCAGTTGCACAGATAGTTTGACGGGCGCGGCAAAGTTCGGCGCCGGAGGGGGATACATGTCCTTTGCACTGTACATCGTGGGCTTCATCGTGCTGATTGCCGGGCTGGCTGTCGGAGCGCATCTCGCGCATGTTCCGGCGCAGTGGATCGGCGTAGGTGTTCTAATACTGGTCGGCCTGGGCGTCGTGACAGGCGTTACGCACACCAGGCAGCGGGACTCGTCTAGTTAGCCCGGGGGATGGCCGTGCCAGGGTTTGACGATCTGCGGCTGCGTCTCCGATAGCATTTCGCGAACGGTTTTGCCATTGGCGGGATGACGGAGATCGGGCGCCAGCTCGGCTAGAGGTTCGAGAACAAAGCGGCGGCTGCTCATACGCGGATGAGGAACCTGCAGCTCGCGCGTCTCGATCACGAAATTTCCGAACAACAGGATATCGATGTCGATCGGCCGGGGGCCTTTCGGCACGCCGCGCCGGCGGCCCATTCCTAGTTCGATAGCCTGGATGCGCGCGAGTAGCAGTCTGGGGAAAAGATCGGTCTCCGCTTCTACCACCAGATTCAGAAACCAGGGCTGATTGGTCATATCCTGGGGCTCAGTTTCGTAGATCGACGACCTGCGCAGGACGTGAATACCGGCGGGTTCGAGCCGTTCCAGCGCTTCCAGTAAGTGCGATTCGCGGTTGCCCAAATTGGAGCCGAGGGAAAGAAAAGCTTGTTTCAAGGTACTCTTCTAGAACAGCGAGTTTTGAGCGCCGCCGCCCTTGCGGGGAATCTGGAAGTACTCAAAGGCGCGATCAGTGCCGATGCGGCCGCGGGGAGTGCGATCGATGAAACCGAGCTGCATCAGGTAGGGCTCGTAGACTTCCTCGATGGTGTCGGCTTCTTCGTCGATGGAGGCGGCGATGGTATTCACGCCCACCGGGCCGCCGCTATATTTTTCGAGCAGCGTGAGCATGATCTTCTGATCGATTTCATCCAGGCCAAAGCGATCCACTTCCAGCAGATCGAGCGCGCTGGTGGCGATGGCCAGATCGATGAAGCCCGCGGCGCGGACTTGCGCGTAATCGCGAACCCGGCGAAGCAAGCGGTTGGCGATGCGAGGCGTTCCACGGCTGCGGCGCGCGATCTCGGCGGCGCCGTCGGGATCGACCGTGACGCTGAGAAGTTGAGCCGATCGCAGGACGATAGCGGTAAGCTCGGCGACTCCGTAATGATTGAGCCGCAGCACCAGACCGAAGCGGCCGCGTAGAGGGGCGCTGACGAGTCCTTGCCGGGTGGTTGCGCCGATAGCCGTGAAGTGGGGAATGGCGATGGAATGCGTGCGCGCGCCGGGCCCGGTGCCAATCAGAATATCCATCCGAAAATCTTCCAGCGCCGCGTAAAGGATCTCCTCGACATCGGGCAGCAGCCGGTGAACTTCGTCAATAAAGAAAACCTGCCGGGGCCGGATGTTAGTGAGCACGCCGGTGAGATCCAGCTTCTTTTGCAAAATGGGGCCGGAAGTCTGCTCGAAGCTGACGCCAAGCTCGGCCGCGATGATGGTGGCGAGCGTGGTTTTTCCGAGGCCGGGCGGACCATAGAGCAAGACGTGATCCATCGCTTCTCCACGTTTTTTGGCGGCTTCGATGGCGATAGATAGGTTCTCTTTGAGCTTGGGCTGTCCGGTGAAATCGGCTAATTTCGTGGGACGGAGCGCGGCTTCAATCTGGCGCTCGCCTTCCAGCGGCGAAGGCGAAGCGATTCCCATCTCACGCATGTGGTTCCAGGGTAGCAAGCGTGAATGTCACCGAACCAATTCGAGGGACCTTCGGAACAGCGGCTCGAACTCGCCCGGGGCTCCGGCTGCTTTGGCTTTGCGGACGGCTGCTTCGGCGGAGGCGCGATTACAGCCCAGGTTCAGAAGCGCCGACATCACGTCCTGCTCGATGACGCTGAGCGCGGCAGCGGCAAGTGTGGCCGGGACACCGGCGGCGGCCATGGCTGCCACGCCTTCCAGCTTGTCTTTCAATTCCAGCACGATGCGTTCGGCGGTCTTTTTGCCGACGCCCGGAATGCGAACCAGTTGCTCGACATGGCCGTTGCGGATAGCGGCCGTGAGGTCGGAGGTAGCCATTCCGGAAAGTACTTTGATCGCCAGCGTGGGCCCGATTCCGCTCACGGAGATCAGCTTCTCGAAAATTGTCTTCTCATCGGTCGTGAGAAAGCCGAAGAGCGCTAGAGCATCCTCGCGGACATGCGTATGGATGCGAAGCTTCACTTCCGCGCCGGTCTCGGGCAGGGCGGAGAACGTAGAGATGGGGATGACGACGTCGTAGCCGACGCCACCAGTTTCAACGATGACTTGATTGGGGTGCTTCTCGAGCAGCTTACCGCGAAGAAAAGCGATCACTTGGGTACATTATAGTGGTTCACTCCCAGCGCAACGCGCGCAGCGGGTCAACTTGCGACGCACGACGCGCCGGCAGGTAGCAAGCCGCCATGGTGACCAGGATCAATGCCAGGGGCACAATCAGGAGAATGACCGAGTTCGAACTGCCGAGACCTATCAGACCGACGGCTAAAACAGGGCGCAAGCCGATACTGGCAGCCAGACCGATGGCGACGCCGATGATGGAAAGTAAAAAGCCCTGACCCAGAACCATCTTGAGGACGTCGGAACGATGCGCGCCCAGCGCCATCCGAATGCCGATCTCCTGCGTTCGCCGGCTGACGGAGTAGGCGATCAGACCGTAGAGGCCGATCAAGGCCAAGGCCAGACCCAGCAGTCCGAGGGCAGAGACGAGTTGCAGAATTATCAGCAGGACGCCGACGGTGCGCTGCTGGTAGAGGTTCGCCATGGTGCGGGCGTTGTAGATCGGGATGTTGGTATCCAGCGAGCGGACCACCGCGCGGAGGGGCGCCGCGATATCCGCCGCGTCGCCCGCGGTCTCCACGAACAGACTCATCCTGCTGCTGAAGTTCTGTGCATAGGGAAGATACACGAATGGAAACGGCGGCTCGGAAATGAATATGTAGCGAGACGTCTTGGCGACGCCGACGACCTCAGCCACCGCGCCAGTTCTGTCCTTTAGACGGAGCCGCATGCCGACGGCGTCTTGGTTGGGCCAATATTTCTGCGCGAAAGCTTCGTTGACGATAGCGACCGGCTTGGAATCGGCTTTGTCAGTAGCCGCAAAAGCTCGACCGCGCAGGATCGGCATTTTCATGGTGTCGAAGTAGCGTTCGTCCACAATGGAGCTCAATATGGTTATGGTTTCCTGGCCCTTGGGAAGCTCGTATCCCTCGGGTATAAAAGCCTGGTTGGATTGATTCGGCGACATAGGGACAACCTGCCCCAGCGCCACTGAGCGGGCACCGGGAAGCGCCATGGCGCGGTCCACCACATTGCGATAAAAAGCGCGGGACTGCTCATCGCTGTAGCGAACTAACCGGGTATCGACCTCCATCAGCATCAGATGGTCGGTGCGATAGCCGGGGTTCATCACCAACGCTTTGCGGAAGCCATCGAAAATCATTCCAGCAGCGACCAGCAGGACCATGGAAAGCGCCACCTGGCCGATGACCAGGGCATTGCGTCCAAAGGTACGCCGCCGCGCGCTGGAGGAGAGCCCAGCCGAGCGAAGCCCCGCAATCAAGTCGGTTTTCACGGCCTGCAGCGCTGGAGCGATACCAAAGATCAGCGCGCTTACAACGGCGGCGAGCAAACTGGCTAGCAGGACGCGCTGGTCTAGTTGGACGCCGATGACAACCGGCAGGTCGGTGGGGACCGGAAGCCCCTTGAGGAAGCGGATGCCAAAATAAGCGAATCCCAAGCCAAGCACTCCGCCAAACAAAGCCAGGATCATGCTCTCGGTGAGAAGTTGGCGGATGAGGCGGGCGCGGCCGATGCCAATGGCGAGACGAATCGCAATCTCACGCGAGCGGGCTCGGGCGCGCGATAACAGCAGATTGGCAACGTTGGCGCAGGCGATCAACAGCACCAAACCGACGAGTGCCATAAGCATGATGGCCAGAGCGGAATCGTAGGGATCCTGCTCAAAGCGCGCCTGGAGCTCGGTCCGGACGGCTGCGTTGTGATTGCGATTGGTATCGGGATAGGCTTTTTCGAGATTCTTAGCGATGGCGATCAACTCGGCCTGGGCCTGCTCGCGCGACACACCGGGTTTGAGCCTGCCTCTCACCTGGAGAGGACCAGCGGCGCGATCCTCCATCGGATCCTTCGGTGCGGCGCTCAGACGCTGGGACATCGTGAGCGGGACGTACAAGGCCGGCCGGATGAAAGGGTCCATGCCGGTGAACGATTCGGGCGCGATACCGATGACCATAAAATCGATCCCGTTGAGGCGGATGGTCCGGCCGATCACGGAGCGGTCGCGGCCGAACTGGTTGGCCCACAGGTCGTGGCTGAGCACGGCGATCGCATCGCGGCCGGTAACTTTGCCTTCCTCCGGCAGAAAGGCGCGGCCCAGCGCTGGTTGGATTCCGAGAACCTGGAAGAAGTTGTCGCTGACCAGGAGTCCCATACGCATTTGGGGCTGAACATTGGGCGAGGTCGCGAAGCCGAAGGTATAAAACTCAAAGGCGACCAAGCCGGCGAAGGTCTGGTTCTTATCCCGCAAATCGCGATAATTCGGGAACGACGTGCCGCCGAAGGAATTGTCGGGCGTATCGGTGCTGACGGAGAGCACGCCGCTGGGATCGGCGACCGGCAAGGGACGCAGCAACAGGGCATCCGCAAGACTGAAGACCGCGCTGTTCGCGCCGATACCGATGGCCAGCGAGAGAGCTGCAATGGCCGTGAATCCGGGATTCTTCGCCAGCAGGCGTATGGCCTGGCGGATGTCTTTGAGCATTTGTCTAGGGAGTACGTAAACGGGTATGGCTAGTTCCGTAAATCGGTACAGTCTTGGCGTACAGTAGCTTACATGGCGCGACGCCGATTCTTCGTGGATGCCGTTCACAGCGGACGCGCGCAAATCGCGGGCGACGAAGCCCATCACTTGAGCCGGGTTCTACGAGTAGAGGCCGGGCAGAAATTCGAGATCTCCGACAACCAGAATGTATATTTGGCGGAAGTAGAAAGCGCGCGAAAGGATCTCGTAACTTTTGCGATTGTCGAGCGGATCGACGCGCCCGAACCCAGAGTGCGAACCACCCTGCTCGGGTCGCTGATCAAGTTTGAGCATTTCGAATGGATGATCGAGAAGGCGACCGAATTGGGAGTGGAACGCGTGATTCCAGTGGAAGCGGAGCGCAGCGAAAAAGGCCTGGCCGCCGCAGCCGCCAAGCGTATCCATCGCTGGAGCCGAATCGCGCGCGAAGCTAGCGAGCAGTCCAGGCGCACACGGCTGCCTGTGATCGAGCCGTCGGTGGTACTGACCATAGCGTTACAGCCACAGTCGGACTATCGATACGTGTTGGAAGAAGCGAGCGCTCCACCGATTTTATCCGTCGTTTCGGCGGCGGCGCACCAGGCCGGGGATCGAGTGGCATTGCTGGTGGGGCCGGAAGGCGGGTGGACCGACCGAGAGCGGGCGGAAATCGCGGGCGCGGGCTGGGCGGCCGTTTCGCTCGGCCATCAAATTCTGCGCGCGGAGACGGCGGCGATTGCTGGTTTGTCGATTATCAACGCACTCTGGAACGTTAAATCCCAACTATAGCTGCGCTCACCGGCTTGGAGCCGACCGGGATCAGCATAAACAGCGGCCCCTTTTTCCAACGGCGTTGTTCATTCACGGCGCGGGTCACATTCGGTATCCGGATGACGGCCATGTCGCCGGAGGCCTGGTTCAACACCAGGGCGTATTGATCGTCAGGCGTAATCGTGATGTAGGCAGGCTCGGTGCCGACCGGCGTTACGGCAACCACGCGGCGCGTTTCAATATCGAGAATACTCACGTCGCCCGATTTCGGATTGGCAACGAACAAGTAACCGGGCGACGCAGACGCAGCCATGGCGCCGGGATTGTGGCCGGCCAGCACAGTTTCGCCGATCTGCGGCGTGTAATAGGGATAGGCGACCACCACGGCATCCATACCCTCGCCGGTCACGAACAATTGGCCGCCATCGGCGTTGAAGCACAGGTGATCCGGCCGAACGGCGATCGGAAGATGAACCATGAGCCGTCGGGTGGGCACATGGTACACCGACAGCATCCGTTCACTGACGTTGGCCGCGATCAACTGCCGCGAATCGTTTTGAAAGCGAACCAAGCCAATTTCGCCCGAGGTACGGATAAGTGGGAAGGCCTGGTGCTGCACCAGGTCGACGAAAGTGATGGCATGCGCGGCGCCGTAGCTGATGGCGAGCAAGGAACCATCCGGGGAGGCGTCGAAATCCATGGGATCGGCCGGCAAAGGAAGTTCCCAATCGACGCGCATGGGTTCAAAGGCCAGCGCCACCAGCTTGCGCGGCTGGCGACAGAGCACGTAGAGCGTGCGGCTGGAAGGCGATAGCCGCATAGTGATGGCCGCCGAGGCGACCTGCAACTTACGCGCGAAGGTCAGATTGCCGGAGCGAATCTCGTGAACGGAGCCGTTTTCAGGCGTAAGGGCATAAACTCGGGCGCGTTTCTCCCGGGCGACTACGGCGGTCGGCGCGCCATCCACGGGGATATGCCGCGCAACGGCGAATACCTCGAGATCGACGGCAGCCACCGCGCCACCTTCCCGGTTGGCGATGAACGCGTAACCGGAAAAGCCCTTGGCCTTTTGACGGGTGCAGGCCGTCAGGGCGCCGAGGCCTCCAAACACAACTGATCGGCGGGTTAACACGTACTTCGATTCTCCCATGCGGGAGGTTTGAGGAACTCTGGGAAATCAGGCCGCGTTACTTGTCGGCGGGGGGCTTTTCGGCTTCGGGAGCGTCTCGGATGTCCTTGGTGACCTTGTATTTCGGGTTGCGGAAATTACCGTCCGACCATTCGCCTTGCTGGGGGGGCTGCAGTATGACCTCACACCCGATGGTGAGAGAGGTGAAGGTGAAGACGAGCGTCGCTGCCAAGGTCCGCATATTTCGTCACTGTAGCACAGAAGCGCTCATTTAGCGGAGTAAATCAGTTCGGTCGAGTGCCTTCGAAGCAGCGCCCCAATTCCCGCGCCGACCAGCGCACCGGCGGCTCCAACTCCTGCACCGAGCGCGCCACGCGAAATGCAGGGGCCAAATTGGCCCTGGTGACACCCGCCCACAGCTGCGCCGACAGCAAAGCCACCTCCAAATCCGATTAGTGCGCCGACGGCGGCGGTTTTGCCTCGTTTACAGCCACCGGTACGGTAGCGCTCGATTTTGCGCACATCCTCGCGTTTCGCGGTTGTCGTCCCAGCCGTCACCTGCTGCGGCGTCCAGGCCTGGAATGCGCCTTCCGTCGGTCCGGTTGTCAAGGAGAGGCGAACTTTGTCGCCTGGGTGCAACTGCCCAAGGGATTGCCAGTCGTCCGGTCCTGCGCCACAGCCACTGTGGAGAGCCCGAGTGTGAGGACGAACGTCAGGAATGAGCGCACCGTTGTATCCTCCCTCGGATCAATAGTGCAGGCAATAGCTCAGCGAAGCATGCGACTATTGGAATATTATTTAAAACCGAGGCAGAGTTTAAGTTGTACCGGCAGGAGGTATCCGGCAGATGAAAAAGGCGAACACAACACGGCGAAGCGTTCTGGGCGGATTGGGCGCCGGCCTGGCGGGAGCATCTCTGCTCAAGCCGCAGCAGGACCCGTTTCACGATCATTCCCGGATCCCTGGAATGGATGAACTGAAAACCGCGGTTGAATTCGAACCTGTAGCTTACGCCAAGTTACCGCGCGTGACTTATACTTACACCGCTTATGGCTCGGAAGGCGAGTTTACGCTGCGCCGGAATCGGGAAGCCTTCGACTGGGTGGAACTTGCGCCTCGCAAGGTTGTGGAGATCGGCACAGTCAAGACCGCCACTGAAATTATCGGAACAGCCATGAACTTCCCCATCATGGTGTCTCCCAGCGCGGCGCATGGCGCGCTTCATCGTGACGGCGAGATGGCCACCCATCAGGGAGCCACGGCGGCAGCCAACACGCCCATGATTATCAGCGCCAATGCGTCTTTTCCGGTTGATAAAATCGCTGCGGCCGCGACGAGTCCGGTGTGGTGGCAGCTTTACCCGCAGGAAGATATGGACTCGACCAAAGAGCTGCTCGACAAGGCGCTGGCGGCCGGGGCCAAGGCGATAGTCATGACGGTCGATCAACAGGCGTCTTATTACGAGCATTCTTTGCATGATCGGCACTTGAACGGCGGACCCCTCGGCGGAGGAGCCCCCGCACCAGGCCGGACGCGTGCGGCGGCTGCTGCTGCGGCTGCCAGCAATCCCTATCGGGTACCCCCGGGAAGGCTCTGGTACAACTGGCAGTACGCTGATCAGGTTCGCAAAATGCTTAGCATTCCTCTGGCGGTGAAGGGCGTCCTGACGGGCGAAGATGCGAAGGCCTTCGTCGATCATGGTTTCGATGCGATCTATGTTTCCAATCACGGCGGCCGGTCGCTCGATTATGATCCCTCCACCCTGGAAGTCCTTTCAGAAATCGTGGATGCGGTGCCGGCCAAGGTTCCAGTGTTATTTGACAGCGGAATCCGCAGCGGCTCCGATATTTTGAAAGCGCTGGCGCTGGGAGCGAAGGCGGTGTGTCTCGGCAGAGTAATACGGTGGGGCCTGGCGGCCTATGGACCAGCCGGCGTTCAGAGGATTCTCGAAATTCTCCAGAAGGAACTGGTGATGGCGATGGCTCAGGCTGGAACTCCTGATCTCGCCTCGATTGACCGCACTTTATTGAGGACTCATTTCCGATGAAGAACAGGATTTTTACTAGACGCAAAGCTCTGGCCGGTCTCGGATCTCTGGTAGCGGCCTCTCCGTTGGCGGCGGATCACCCTCCCAGTCTGGTTGGCGAACCTCCCGGCCGGATCGCGCCACGCGCGGATCTCGTCAATGTGCCCGAATTCGAGAGCATGGCCGAACGCAAACTGGCACCCGACGTTTATGCGGCCATTGCCGGCGGCAATCGTTCATTTTTCGATCGGATTACGTTCCGGCCGCGCATGATGGTGCCCACCACGCATCTCGATCTGACCATTACGCTCTTCGGCGAGAAGATGTTTGCGCCGGTCATGGTGGGACCGATGGCTCGCCTTCAGAACTACCATCCGGATGGCGAAGCCGGAATGGTGCGGGCTGCTTCGGCCGCCAAATCGTGGATGGTAGTCAGTTGCGAGTCGAGCTTGCCGGTGGAGAAGATCGCGGCGGAATCGAAGACGACGCTGTGGTACCAGGTGTTCCCCGAGCCCGATGTGGCGGCGGTCCGGGCCAAGATGGATCGGGCGGTGAAGGCCGGTTGCAAGGCGATTTGCATCACGGTGGGCGCTCCGATCTCCAATTCCACGGCAAGGACGGCCGTAAACTGGTCCTTAATCGATCAGATGCGCAAAGGGATTGGCGTACCGGTGCTGATTAAAGGCATCATGACGCCGCAGGAAGCCGGCGCAGCGGTAAAGCGGGGCATTGAGGGCTTAGTGGTGTCGAATTACGGCGGATTGTCGACTCCGGGAACGGCGTCGTCGATAGAGATGCTGCCGTCGATAACGGACGCGGTCGCCGGGAAAGCCCCGATCCTGATCGATGGGAGCTTCCGCCGCGGTTCGGATATCTTCAAAGCGCTGGCATATGGCGCGACTGCCGTCATGGTGGGACGGCCGGTGGTATGGGGTCTGGCGGCTTATGGCCCTGAAGGGGCTCAGCAGGTGCTGGAGATGCTGCAGACCGAGGTCGCGCGCGATATGGCGCATTGCGGCCGACCCACGGTCAAGGATATTGACCGGGCCGTAGTAAGGCTGCACGAAGTCTAGCGGCGGAGGTCCCTATGGCTTCGGCCACTCACCGACGAGGGGGATGTCTCCATCCTGAGTGACGACTGTCGCTGGCGGCGGTCGATCAGCCGGGCACCCGTTCTCGTTGTCTTGAGGAAAGCGCCGCTGGAACTTCACGCAAAACTCCTGCCGTAGTGCGAAATTATTTATCGTCGTCAACAGACGTAATTCGTTGATGGCCTGGGACGAGAGACTCGCGCTACCGACAGTCTCATCCCACTTCTGATGCGCGGCATACTCTTCGAAGGTTCGATTTTGAAGCCAGGATTCCTCCGGTGGAAACATGTTATGGAATTTTTTCAAACGCTGGCGATCCCTGGTATCCAAGGAATCCCAACATTCATCCTGCGCCATGGTCATGTGCAAGAGATCTTCACAAGCCGCCAAGCGCACGTCGCTGTCAGGGTGACGAACAAGACCACGCAGCACTTTCGCTTCCCGCCACCAACCAAACACTTGGGCCGGGTCGGTGTACCGAACGTCTCCAAAAGCGCTGCTCCCGTCCGGCCGTGCCCACCATTGCAGTAATGCAAAGCGTTCCCATAGTGACCTTGTACCGTCTAACGGTAATTTGTCGTGTCGGCCACTGTAAACGGGGTAGATACTCCGCCAGAAATCCCGGACCACATGATACCGACCATTCTCCAGACGGACAGGAAATAAATAACGACGATTGTCTTGTGTGTTATTCCAGTTTCCTGACACGCCACCCGTCGGGAAGGCTTCGTAGATATCAATTGTGGGTTGCGGTTCAATGCCCCGCAAAACCATTTCCACGCGGACCTTCATGTCTACAACTCTCCAGCGGCCCGCATCTTCTCCTGAGACTCGGAATAAAAACTTGTTTGGGAACTCGTGCTTTTCTATCACCCCAATGAACACGTGAGTTGAATGCTGCAGCATCTGTTCAGGCGACATCTGGCTGGTATTGCGGGGGAGGCGCGCGCATGACAAAAGCGTAAGCGTAACCGTCGCTAGGATAAAGCGCCTCAATATGTTTTGGACACCAAACCACGGGACCCTGTTCCTTAATCCGGCAGGGAACCTGAAGACCCGTGGCGTAGACGATTTCGCGCGCGGCTTATAACGCGGTTCGGAGCGTGCCCTTCTTGGCGCTCTGAATAATATGTTCGGACGCGCGGAACGCCAGCGCCTGAATGGTCATGGTGGGGTGGTTGCGCCCGCCGGTGACGAAGCTGCTGCCGTCCACGACGAACAAGTTGGGCACATCGTGGGCCTGGTGGTACTTGTCCACCACAGACGTCTTGGGATCGTTGCCCATGCGGCAGGTGCCGCGATTGTGCGCGCCGCCCCGGCTGTCGCCAACCGGAGGCGCCCAGATCTTCTTCGCGCCGGCAGCCTCCAGAATCTCGATCGATTTCTGGCGGAAGAACTCCATGTTCTTCATGTCGTCGGCATGAGACGTGGAGGTGATGCGCATGGCCGGCAAACCCCAATCGTCCTTCACGTCAGGGTCGAGATCGACGCGGTTGGTTTCGAGCGGCAACTGCGTAACGAAACAACTGATCGTCATCCGATGGTTGGCTTCGTCTTGCAACGCCTTCTTGTATCCGGCGCCCCAGCGCGGCGCATCCGGCGACAATCCGCCCAAGCCGAGCTCGAACGGGGTCAGATAACCGCGCGCCGTCATGCGCCCTCCGCCATAGAAACCGCGCTTCGGGTCCGAAGGCACGTAGTCCACGATGGCCGCGCCGGAGATGACGCCTTTGTACTCATTCAGCGGATGCTCGAATAGTCCGCTGGCGCCGGCTCCATTGCCGAACATCACATACTTTCCGACCACGTCCGCTCGAGTTCGCCAGCCCGTTTGGAAAACGAGTAGACTTCGACATCAGCAGCAGGCGGGCTGACTCGCCGGCATTCGCGGAGAGCACCACGGCCTTGGCTTTTTGACGAATCTCGCGCTTCTGCGCGTCGAAATAGATAACGCCGGTCACTCGGCCGTTGTTATCGGTTGAGATTTCGCGCACGTAGCTCTTCACGCGAATTTCGCAGCGGCCGGTCTTTTCAGCGATCGGCAGCATCGTGACTGCTGAACTGGATCGCGCGCGCACCTGACAGCCGTAGCCCGAGCAGATTCCGCAATTGACGCATGCCTCGCGCCCCATATAAGGTTGCGAGATGATCGCGAGCGGTCCCCGAACCGAGGTCAAGCCCAGTTTGGCCGCGGCGCTATTGAGCAGCGCGCCGGAGCTTTTGAGAGGCACGGGCGGCACCGGATAATCTTTCATCATCGGCGCTATGAAGGGCGAATTGATGCGCATGCCGGAAATGCCCATTTCCCATTCGGCCTGGGAGTAATAAGGTTCCAGCTCATCGTAGGTAATCGGCCAATCCGCCATACCGGTTCCGGAGGGGATGGTCGGGTCGTAAGAGGCTTCGTTGAACTCGTACGGCAAATGCCGCCAGCTGCTGCCGCCATAGGTGACCGTGCCGCCGCCCACTACGCAGCCGTAGCTGTGTGAGCCGGGACCGGCTTTGGCTTGCTCGTTCCGGCGGAATGTATTGCGCTGCCGTGACGGATCGCTCATCAACCGGTCGTCATCGCTCAGGTTGAGATTCAGCCATTCATCCTTGTTGTATTCGTGTTCGCGCCCATACTTGCCCCAACCGCCTTGCTCCAGGACCACGACCGAAAAGCCGGCCGTGGACAACTGCTTGGCCATGATGCCCCCGGCGGCTCCTGAACCGATAACGACGAAGTCTACTTCAGTAGATGTCGGATACTGTTTCATATTGGTTTCTCCTTCAGCCTTTTTGGAGGGCTTGCGCGTCGTAGTAACCGAACGGCGGCTTGTGGTTCAGTGAATCGTCATAGCCGATGAGCTTCCAGCCAATTTTGTCCTGGTTGCCGCCGTGCACCGGGCGAGAGAAGAACCCGATGATGGTGTGCGTGCGGACGGTGTTGAAGAAGGGCGTTTTTTCGATCTCGGTGAGCACTTTGATCTGCTGCTGGGAGCTGAGCGCCGAGAATTTGCCAGCGTCTGGATAAAGCTGCTGGGTCTTAGCCTGAAGATCCTGCAACCCTTGCGTGTAAGCAGACTGGCTCTTTTGCGCGAAAGTGGACAGGGCCCGGTCGATAAAATACATGCAGTGCGCCTCACGCGCACCGGGAGTATCGTCGGTGGGGATGATCTGAGCCGTCATGGCGTCGATCTCCGCAGCCTGCGCCTCGCTGAAGAAGGCGAGCTTTGGCAGTTGCCCCGCTTGCGTTGCCTGCCGCACGTGCTCTTGGGCAGCCAGGATGCCTGGATAGTTGGCCGTGATCCAGGCCGCATTCAGGCCTGCCATGGAATTAACAAGGAATGACCGTCGGGATTTCCCTTTGGTGCTCATGCTCTCTCCCTTCGTCCGTTCAGGCCCGTTTCAGCACGGCCGCCGCCGCATCGCTGAATTGCTCTGAAGGCGCTACTGGCTAGCATACCTCCTCCGGCGGCGCAACGCGACGGTACCCTGCCACGCGCCTACATCTTAAACCGGCAGATGACGCCTACGTCATCGCAGTACCACAGCGTTCCCTGCCAAATGCTCATGCCGTGCGGCAACGGGTCGGAATCGGCCAGTTGAATCTTCTCGACCATCTCACCGGTTTCAGGATCGTGCTTAAAGAAGGCGTTCCAATTAGAGTCGGCGACCCACAGGTACTTGCCCTCCCAGCCGATTCCATGCGGGCGATTACCGGCGGTTTCGAACCGCTTCTCAATGACCCAGGTTTTCGGATCCAGGCAGAAGACCATGCGCGCCGGAGGCACGGCCATCCAGAGCTTGCCCTCTCTGACCTCTTGTCCGTGAGCGCCGGTCCCCAAAGCGCGGCTGCCCAGCAACTGCCCGGCCTGGAATCCTCCGACCTTGCTGGGATCCGTATTTTGCGCCGGTGGCCGCGGTTGGGGCGTGGGCCGGCTGGGCGCGAGAGGACTCCGGCGGTCGGGCGGGTCTCCGGCCATTTTGTAGATTACTCCGGCTCCGGGCGTGAAATGCCTCTCCAGCGTCTTGCCGGTGGTGGCATCGCAGCGAACGATTTCCCGACTGTAGGTGGAACCGATCCAGAGCGTGCCATCGTCGAAGGTGATGCCGCTGGACCGATCGGTCTCGGTGGTGAAAGTACGAAGAACTTTGCCGTCTTCGTAACTGACCAGGTAGGCCCGATTGCCCTCGCCCTGATCGATCATCCACAAACCGTCCTTGGTAGCCTGCAACCCATTCGGTTTCGAGCCGGGCGGCGATTTGAATGCGATTTCAACTTTTCCCACGCGGCGGGTCTTCAATGCGCCCAGGGTCGGGGCCGCGACAAGGGCCGGCGAGGCGGCTCCAAGCACTAAAAAATTTCTTCGATTTAGCATGCAATTCTCCTTGAATGAGTCCCGGCAGAATGCTAGCCATAGATTATACGTCTACTCTGGTAAGGATTTATCCGATCAGGCTTGAGGCTGGCTGGGGTCGCGCCGGATCCATCGATAGGCAGCCACGGAGTTCTTCCAGAAGTATTTCTCCGCGGCCGGGCGGCCTTTGGCGGTGAAGTATTCCCGTACGACGCCTAGGCCGGTTGCAAACGGCGCCCAGTTATCGGCGTTCGGCCAATCACTTCCGAACAGAACATGGTCTTCTCCGAAAATATCCCAGAGATGGTCCAGCCGGGATCGATAGAAGTTCAAGTCGGAAGGCACCCGGCCGTTGACACGCCGCAGCACTTCCGAAATTTTCACATAGACTTGAGGACGCTTAGCCAGCTCGCCCAGATTTGTTTCGTACTGCTTTAGGGCAGCCGATTCGACCGGCGGATCCAGCTGTGGCAGATGATCGATCACGATGCGCAGGTTGGGGACTTTGTCAGTCACGCGAACCATAGCCTCAATCAGCTCCGGCCGTGGATTGGCGGTATCTAGCACCAGGTTCGCCTCGGCCAACAGCCTCAGGCCAGCGATAAATTCTGGCTTAACGAGCTCGGCGGTAATGTCCCGGCCCCACAAATTTCCATAGCGGATACCGCGAAAGAGCGGGTTCCGGTGATAACGCTCCAGGTACTCCGGAAATTCGGGCTTGCCCGGCTCCAGGTTTCCAACCGTCCCTACTATGATGGTGTCCTTAGCGGCGACGTCCAGGACCCAGAGGTTGTCCTCGATCCATGGGCTGGCTTCAACTTCGATGGCCCCAACAATCCCGAGCGGAAGCGCGATCTTTCGATATCGCTCCGGGGATGCCGGCTGGTAGAGCGTCGCATTATTCTTATCCGGATATGGCACGCCCTGCGGACGGGTCGTGTCGAACAGATGAATATGCGTATCGATAATCGGGACAGGCGCTTGCTGGGCTACCAGGGTTTGCGCAGCTACACCCCCCAATCCCGACAGAAATGCCCGGCGGGCTATTGGTTTTCCATCGGCGTCTTTCATTGCGCTCCTGCGAACAGGATACAAACCGGTGAAGGAACTTGCAGCGCCCCATCCATAGATGTCAGCCGGCCCGCCTGGGGATCGATGCGGAATGTGACGATACTGCCTGAGTCTTGATTGGCCGCCAGGAGAAACTTCCCTGATGGATCGATTGCAAAATTGCGCGGCGTCCTGCCTCCGGTTGGCGTGCGGTCGACGAACGTGAGCGTGCCGCGGCTTGCGTCTATCCGGAAGATCGCAATCGAATCGTCTCCACGGTTCGATGCATAAAGGAACCTGGCATTGGGATGAATCACGATCTCGGCGGTACTATTGCTTCCGCTCCAGTCTTTGGGCAAGGTCGAAAGCGTTTGCAATTCTTTGAGCCTGCCTCGCGAAGCGTCGTAGCGGAATGTCGTAACGGTGGAGAGCAGCTCGTTGAGAGAATATACGAATTTTGCGTCAGGCAGGAACGCCACATGTCTGGGTCCGGACCCGGGCGCGAGTTTCGTAAAGGGGGGGCGTTAGGCGCGAGCCCGCCCTTAGCCGGATCGATCCGGTAGGCGAAAATGCGATCCAGCCCCAGATCAGCCACCAAGGCGAACCGGTTGTCCGGTGATAGTGCGACCACGTGGGCATGCGGTCCGCTTTGGCGGTCTTTGTTAACGCTCGATCCGGCGTGCTGGAAAAATGCGGAGGCTTCACCCAAAGAGCCGTCCTCGTGAATCGGAAACGCGGCCACGCTCCCGCTGTTGTAATTGGCAGTGAAGAGCCACTTTCCAGTTTTATCGACAGCCACATGACACGGCCCCGAACCGCGCGATGAGACTCGATTGAGGAGCTTCAACGCATGGCTGGAAGGGTCGATCGCAAAGGCGCTCAGGCTGCCGGCCGCCTGACCTTCATACATGGAGATCTCATTGGCGGCATACAGAAAGCGCTGGTTGGGATGAATCGCCAGGAATGACGGATTTTCCGTTTCCGCCACCAGGCCGATCGGTGTCGCCTTTCCGGTCGCACTGTCGAACCGATACGCGTAGATTCCTTTGCTGGCCGCCCGCGTGTACGTGCCGACGTACATGGTCCGATCCGCGGCATTGGCCTGCGGCGCTTTAGCAGGAGCGGAAGTCTGCGCGTTGTAAAACTCATACGCAATTTGCCAGGAAACTTCCTGGCCGGGCTCCGCTCGAAGGTCGATGTAAGCTTCCGGGCATACGGTGGTACGAATCGACCATAGGACCAATTTCGATAACGCGTGGTCTCCACTCTGATGAACCGCCGCGCCGGTTCTGGTGTTCTCCACGCGGATGTCGTTGTCCGCCGCGTTTTCCCCGTATCCGGTTAACTCGCTAAAGACGGTTTGCCCGCGCTCCAGTTCGTGGAGGTAACGAAGGTTCTTTCCCACTGTTTCCGCGAGACCGTGCAAATCGGCTTTGGCCCGCGGATCGAAGTGGAACCGCAGGACTGTTTCCGGACCGGAGACTTGCCCGTCGAGCATGAAAAAGTTGTGCTCATAGACGCTGGTGGAGATGGTCTTCTTCCCGGTGTTGCGCAAACGATGCTCGAGGATCAGCCGGTTGCCCTCTAAGCGAAGGGTTTTATGGTAAAGATACGCATAGCCCGCCGTGTCCTCTAATTCGTGGGTGAATTCGATTTGGTCGCCCGACTTGTGAACGGTCCACTTACCCGGATCGGTGATCTGGTAGGCGCCGAACTGGCGAAACGGGCCGTCGTCCGGCCGGCGGAGAGCGCCCACGCCGATCTTGACGAAAGAGCCGCCCGGCTTAGCCTCGTCGTAACCGAGCCCGCTGCCGTTGGTGAGGAACTCCTCGACGGGTCCGGTGATCGAGTCGTGAATCTTCGGGTCGTAGCGATCAAACCACTGCCCAAAATAGTTGTGCCCGTTCCATTCCAGGCTGGAAATCACGCCCGACCAATCGAAGCGCGTCGCGCGGTAATATCCAGCCTGTGGGTCCGGCAGATTGAGCTTCGCTCGAATCTGCGCATTGGAAATCTCGGCCTGCGGAAACTGCCCTGATGCGAGGCGAGCTACGAGGAGCGCGAAGGCAAGCTTGCGGGTCATGTTGGAAACCAAGTGGATCGGAGCGGGGCCACCAGCGGATTATACGCTGAAGTCTGGCGGAGGAAGAGGGATTCCTCCGCCTCACGTTCAGGATTCCACGCAAGTAGTCGGTTTTTCAATTTGCACAATGGAAAAATTTCTATCGGAATGTGATTTTAGCAGTTTTGACGCTCAAACTCCCGACAGCGATTTCAAATCATGACTGCAGGCGGCTGTTCGGGATTCGTAACAGCGAGCCCTTCGAGCGCGGCAACTCGGCAGAGTTTCTGGTCGGCTGCGACGAATACCGATATAAGTCCCGCCCGCTCTAGGGTGAGCGCAATCGCGAGTTGTAACGCATCAAGCGTCCGGAGAGCTTCGGCGAGGCCGTGCTTGATGAGCAACTGTCGGGCGTCGCGAAAATGGCCGTCATTCACGGCGGCCAACAACAGCCGATTACAACCCAGATCGGCCTCCAAGCGCCGGCGCGCGATCAGTACTGCTTGCTGATCGATTTCTCCAGTTCGCGCCTTCAGGGCAAAGACAGATTCCATCTCTACAATAGTGAGACGTGAGATAACGTGCTGAGACCCCGGCGTTGAAAAAACCCGATCTATGAAGTCGCTCCCGGCTTCTTGTCGATAAAGTTTAGCCACGGCGCTAGTGTCGAGAAAGTAGCGGGGCAATCAGCGCTCTCGGCGCTGTTCGAGGACAGCTTCCGAAAGAGAGCCGTGGATCGTCGCAAGCGCCCGCCGGACTTCATCAAGGCTTATGTCATCCTGCGCCGCGTCCGACCATTCCTCAGTAGAAACCATTAGCGGATGATTCTGCGAAATGTCCGTACCGTCGGAAATGGTGAGAGTCACCTGCTGCCGTTCACTTAGCAGGAGGCGTTCCAGGGGATGGAGGACTCCGTTTTCGTACACTGCCTGAACGGTCTTCTCCATGCCTCTATTTTAGTGGATAAGACGGTAGTATTCGGAACCCCTCTTCCCAACCCCGGCGTAGCGACACGCCTGTACCGGAT
Source organism: Bryobacterales bacterium (assembly GCA_963769205.1). GTDB lineage: Bacteria > Acidobacteriota > Terriglobia > Bryobacterales > Bryobacteraceae > Palsa-89. Next base: position 149,331 of record CAVYKR010000018.1, read on the forward strand.
GCAACCAACTGATTCCAAATATAAGTGAAGTCTGGCGGAGGAAGAGGGATTCGAACTTTCGGGGTACTCACGGAGTCAGTAACTTGCTGATCCTCCAATCGGCCAGAAATTCCAAAACAGCCAGAAATGCAGGTCGTGGGCACAATTTGGGCACACGAACGAAACACGCTCTGGATCATGTAGCGCTGCACACCCCCGGCGAGAGAGTGGCCTTGTTCAATTGTGTGGTCAGAGTAACCAGTCATGGAATCCATACAACGCACATTTGCGGCTCGCCAAACCCGAAAACGTATAAGGCTGCAGCCCGAAATTGATCAGGACAAGAATCGGCAGGCAGCGGCCGTGATCCTGGCGGACGCCGAGAAATATGGCGGCGAACAAGCGGGGGTGGTCAGATGGGCCAAATCTGTAATGGCCCGGAAGGAAATTGAGCCCGCAGCGCCAGAAGTTGGGAAGAACCAGAGCACACTTTTTTAGAGTCAGTGTTTGCGGTTTATTAAGGCCGTTGGGAGCAAGTCTCCTGACGGCCTTTTCATTTTGAACACAGGCCCGCTGTTCGAGGCCATGGAGATACAAAATATGCAAATAGTCAGCGAGAGGCCGGCGGGAAATTCCAACCGGTCGAATCCATCAGAACCCATCGCGGTTCGTATCGATGAAGTTAAAATTTACGAGAAGCGAACACTACGTGCCTTCATCAATTTTACCGTCCTCGCCCTCGGCTTGCGCGTCAACGGAGCCATGATTCACGAGAAGGACGGGAAGTCGCTGGGTCGGAATGCCAGCGCGGGAGTACCTCTCGGAGGGAGAAAAGCACTGGAGTCCAATCGTCGATTTCGTTTCTAAAGAGTCTCGCGATGCAATGAATGACGCAGTGCTGTCAGCGTACGATCGCTATCAGGCAACGAGTGGTGCGCGGTCATGATCGCCCCAACAGTAACGGACCTGTGGCGCAACCACGGATGCAGTGTCATTCCGGTAAAGCTCGACAAAAAGCCCGCCTGGAATCTTCTGCCGCAGAAGTTCGATGAATTTGAGAAGCGAATGAAGGGGCAATGGAAGAGTTTCCAGGAAAGGCAGCCTACCGAAGATGAAGTCCGCCGCTGGACGACCGCGAATACTCCGGCCTTCGCGATTGTCACCGGCCAGATTTCGAAAAGGATCGTTTTTGATTTCGATGGGCCGGACGGTGTCGCCCTTGCGCAGCAATGGGGTGTACACGCGCACCGCAAAACGGGCAGTGGAGGGCTTCACCTCGATGTCGAGTACCCAGGCTGGTTCGTCCCCACGCTGAACAGCAAGAGCGAAGCAGGAGCTTGGGTGGCTCTGGCCGGGCCTGGACGTGAAGGGCGACGGTGGTTATTGCATTGCCATCGGGCGAAACGAGAAGGGCCCGTATGAGTGGCTGCGCGATCCCAAACCCGATCCCTTGAACGTCGTGCCACCAGAGGTGTGGGAATTCTTGCGCGAGTACTCTCAGCCGAAGCAGCCGACGAGCACTCCGGTGAATGGCGAGGGTGAGCATCCCGCTCGATATGCCCCCGCTGATACTAGCGCGTCGAGGCCGAGCGGCTGATTCAGAAGGCGCTCGACGCGGCGGGGTCCGCTGGCCGAAACAATGCCGGTTTCGACCTGGCCTGCGAGTTGCGCGATAACGGCTATGCGGAGGGCGAAGTCCTCGGCATCATGCAGAACTATCGCTCGCGCGTGGCGGGCGTGAACACGAAGGGGCAGCACGAGCCTTACACCGACACGGAAATAAACGCCACCGTTCGCGAAGTTTTCAGTAAGGCTGCGCGCGAGCCATGGACCAAGCCGAGAACAGGTGACTGCGCGAGGGTCGCGGCCGTCGTCACGCCCAGCGGGAAGCACTCAGGACGGGCCGTCTGTTGCGAATGATCTGGATGGCCAAGATAGCCCGCAGCCCGGCCTTCCAGTGATCAAGGTGAACAATCGCCAGCTGCGGGAAGTTTCAAATGAGGCGCTCACGGCATTGCAGAATGCCAACCAACCGCCGCTCCTGTTCGTACGAAGTGGCCAGATGGTTTCGGTCGCCGAAGATGAAAACGGAAGACATTTCATCGCTGAGTTGGGGGAATCGGCGATGCGTGGCCGGCTGGCTCGCGTCGCGAACTTCTGCAAGGTCGTCAAGGACGGGGATAGCTTCCGCGAGGTAGACTGCAACCCTCCCATTGAAGTCGTACGCGACATCTTGAGCCTGCCGTCGACCGACTGGGGGTTCCCTGGGCTGCAGGGTGTTGTGGAGGCGCCGGCATTGCGTTCGGATGGCTCGATAATTCAGGAGCCCGGATACGATCAGCTCACGGGCCTCTATTACGCGCCTCATCCTGATCTTCGGATGCCGGCCGTACCCGAGCATCCAACGACGGAGGACGTTGAGCGCGCTCGCGAATGCATCGACGACACCATTGCGGACTTCCCGTTCGTCGATGAGGCAAGCCGCGCGAACGCGATCGTTTCGTTTCTGACGCCGGTGTGCCGGCCGGCGATCACCGGTCCGACGCCGCTTGCCCTCTTCGACGCCACGAACCAAGGTACGGGCAAAACGCTTTTGGCTGAAGTCGTATCGATCATTGCGACAGGGCGGGCCGGAGCCCTATCGTCGGCCCCCAAGGATATCGATGAATGGCGAAAGCAACTGACTAGCGTGTTACGCAACGGCGCTCCAGTAGTGGTAATCGACAATGTGATGCAGCGGCTCACCTCGGGTGAGTTGTGCAAGGTGCTGACCGAAAGCTTCCATACCGATCGGATATTGGGGCAGAGCGAGATGCTCCTACTACCAGTCAGGTGTTCGTGGATTGCGACCGGAAACAACATCCAACTCGGTGGCGATATGCCCCGCCGGTGCTACTGGGTGCGCATGGACGCGAAGTGCTCCCGGCCATTCAACCGTACCGGGTTCCGCCATGCCGACCTCAAAGGATGGACCCGCGAAAAACGAGGAGAGTTGCTGTGCTCTCTCCTAACCCTTGCTCGAGCCTGGTACGCCGCCGGCTCTCCGGCGCCGACCATCAAACCGCTAGGCAGCTTTGAATCGTGGACGGTAGTCGTGGGCGGCATCCTCGAACGTGCCGGGGTCCCCGGCTTTTTTCTCAACAGCGAGGAGCTTTACGCGCGAGCCGATTTGGAATCTGTTCAATGGGAAGGCTTTCTGTTGAACCTGCATGAGGCGTTTTATGGCGAGTCGTTCGTGGTTGCTGATCTCATCGCCAAGCTGGAGGAAAAGAACGACACCAAGGCAAGAAACCTGTCGAATCGGTCCCTGACTACGTCGCGGAGGCCATCGGCGAGAAGACGGGGTTCCTCCAACGAGGATCGGCCACTGTTTTTCTGAGCGCGTCGGTAAGCGATTCGGCGATTCGGCAGTGTACCTCCAAAATATGGGCACAATTAACCGGGCCGTGCGGTGGTGCGTCGTGAAACCTGAGACCGAGGAGACGATGAGTTACATGAGTTAGAAATCGTGCCGGTCTGGCTTCACTTACCGGCTCTGGATGAGTTACATGAGTTAGCGTGGCCCACAGAATGAGCCTGTTTTCAGATTTCGTATGAGTTAGGATGAGTTAGGTCGTTCGCTGAAATTCCTTGTAAGCTTTTGCAGGCCAGGAAGTTATTGCACTGCGTATGAGTTACATGAGTTAGTTTTATACCCCTACGTGTGAGAAGAGGAGTATATACGTATATAGAACACTGCTAGCTTAACTCATCTAACTCATACAATTTGAGGCTAAGTCCATGCGATCTCAGCGGCTTACACGGAAATAGCTAACTCATTCCGAACTCACCGAGTGGTTTCAGGTGGAAAAACTGGACTGCATGTCAAACAAGTGCGCATCACCGGATCAGGCGATTGTTCTCGATGGCCGAAGAACTTCGCTTGAGATTTCACCAATATGCAACAGCAAGCCATGCGAACACACCCAGTTGCGGAACAGGCCCAATCGCGGTCCAACGATAGTCAGCCAACGGAGGGAAAAAGAGAGTTCGTGAATAATGGAATTAGCAAGCGTGGTCGGCTGCTGAACGGCAATCCGGCTGGCGATCCCACGACTTCACCTCGCTGCGGCGCCCGTAGTAAACGAACTGGCCAACCGTGTAAAGCGCCGGGGGTGCCGGAGGCCTGATGGTAGCTACTCGCGGTGCAAGTTCCATGGCGGACGATCTACAGGTCCTCGGACGGAAGCAGGACGGGCTCGATGCGCACAAAATGCACTCCGACATGGACGGTACACAGCCGCAGCCAAAGCCGCGCGGGCTGAACAACATACAAAACGCCGAGCGCTCAGAACCAAGCTCAAAGCATTGGAGCAACAAATTCTGGCTCTGGAAGCGAAGGGAGACCAAATGGCCGATCTAAGCGATAGACAGCACGAGGATTTCGCGCAATTCGTGGCGGCCGGACTCTCGAAAACTGCTGCGGCTGTGAGAGCCGGCTTTCCAGAGAATTCAGCTCACAATACCGGCTCGCGGTTAGCAAAGCGGCCGGAGATCCAACAGCGGATCGAGGAGTTGAGAGTCCGTTCAGCAGAAGGTTCTGGAGTTTCCCAGCAATGGCTCATCGACGAAGCGATCGAGATTAAGCGGGTTGCAATCGCAGCCGAGGATTACAGCTCGGCAATCCGGGCCGTGGAGTTTGTCGCGCGCTTGAGCGGTTACCTGAACGAGCGGAAAGAGAGCCCCGCTCGCGTTGTGAATCTAAATCTGCTCAGCACTGACCAACTCCGCCAAGTATTGCGCGCTCAGTTTGACGAGTTTACAACTGGTGATCGCGAGGAGTTGCTACTCGCTTCGGCGGAGCTGGCTGAGGTGTTCGAAATGGAAGCAATAGAGGCGACCCAGCAAGCAAACGGGGCCTACGGAAAACCAGTCGACGTCGGCGACTGTAATCCCGAAGTCGAAAGGGAATAATGCAGCAGCTGAATGAGCGTCCGAAAAACAAAACCTTCCCGTACGAATGGAGCCTAGTTGATAGTTCTTCACCCTCAAAGGCCAAGGAAGCGGCTCGATGTTTGCCGGAACCGCTGGGCCATACGAACATACTTCCTAGTCATCTCCGTTCGCTCATGGCGCAATGTGTTCTGGATCAGCTCGAGTGGAGCACCACCTACGCTTGCGGAAGTCGCGTGCCCGCTTCGAAGGGAATGGCCGGCGACCTTTGCCGGATCGAGTCCGGCCGCCCTCGCGTGCTGCTTCACGATGCGCGCGACAATCCAGGGGTCAAGGCCGCGGTCCTGCACCTTCCCATTTTGAATCGACCGCAACACCGGCCCGACTGTGATTCCCGTTCGCTCAAGCCAGAGCTGAACCACACGAATGGGGCATACTTCCGGATGGCGCCGTAGAGAATCACAACCTCCTGGCCTTGGCCTTCCTGGTCTGTTTTCGATCGCTTCAGTCGCACCACCAGGCCCTCACGAGTGAAGTTGAGATCATCCACGTTGAGAGCCACGACTTCAGATCGTCGAAGAGCTCCAGCGAAGGCCAGCAGTAGCGCTGCTCGATCGCGCTGGCCAATCATCGTTTCCGGGTTGCAGTCCGCCACCATAGCCCGGAGCTGCTCGGTCAAGATTGCATCCTTTGGAGCATTGGCGCTCCCTTTTTCGCGGCGAATACCGCGCATGATGCCGCGCACGATTGCAGTGTGTGAGGGGGAAGGCAAGCCAGCAGCTTGATGCGCCTGGCTGATCGCGTTGACTCGTCGCTGGAGGCTTCCGGCTTTGAGCTGGTCGGCCAAGCTGGACAGGTAGACACCCACGGCGTCAGGGGCCGCCGGCAGGGATTCCACCCCATTGGAAGCGCACCACGCGCTAAAGTGCGACCAATCGGAGCGATAGCCACGGAGCGTAGACTCTGCTTTGCTGGCCCGCAGAAATGCCTTGGCGCGCGCTACAGCCTCGGGATGGGATGAGAGTGCGGCATTTTCCGAAATCGGCGTCAGGGCGTTCATTGGGAAACCTCCATGCTGCCGGCCTTGAGAATCTTATCAGCAGCGCTGAATATCCGCTGTGCGCTGTGCTCGGGGACCGCGTTGCCTTGATACCAGCTCTGAGATGTACCCGCGTGACCCTTCCACGCCCGGCAAGTTGAGCGACGCGCAAACCAGCATGGCCGTGCATTCGGCTTCCAGTTCCCGAATGTCGCGCGGTGTACATTCGCCTGAATCGTTCATAACGCCTTCGGCCGTGTGGCCCAGTACGACGTGAGCGAGCTCGTGTAATAAGGTGCGCGTTGCGTGCTCGGCGAGGGGGCTGATCGCCACGGTCCGCTTTTGCGCGTACCCCTGGCAGTTGCCATCGGTCATCGCGAATTCAACGCGCGTGATGTCAAGAGCAGTTAGGGCCGTCGCTTCGTTCCATTCGGGCATCACGGCCGGCGCGTATTCGGCGCCGTCTGTCTGAGCGAGGACAAACCAGTTATTTCGGTAGATGAACCGCGTGTACCCGACTTCGACGGTTTCATCCTGGCCGGTTTCGTCGTTGTGTTTCTCAGTGCTGCGTTTAGCTGTGATCGGCATGCAAAGCGTGATAGCCTTCTCGCCTTTGCGAACGTACCGGCCTTTTCCTTCCAATGCATGAAGGTGCCGATTGGGCCGAGCGGAAGACCACGGGCGCCGCATTGCAGCGCGGCGAGCATTTGGTTCCCGAAACTGTAGCTATGGAACCGGCTGTATGCCTGTGAAATGATACCGGGCTCGGAAACTGCCTTTTGAAGCAGCTCCTCCCATCGGGGCTGTGCTGTGTTACGTTCGTTCATGAAAGGGAACCTCGTTTCCTTTTTCCGGCCCGCTAACCTGTGTATCCGTCAAGATTCCAGGGTGGCGGGCCTGTCTATTTCCGTTTGCGATTATGAGAGCAAATCGCAAACCGAGCAAAATAGATTAGCCGAACCCCCTAAGCATGTCAAGAGAAAAATCCGGCCCTTGGGATTAATGAATCACGTATTGTCTTTTCTTACAGAACCGGGTTAAGCTCAGTTGTGACGGACCGGACATTCAAATCGAGTACTTCAAACGAATCGGCGCCAAGGGTGGCAAGTTGAGCGGTGCGGCGCGCATTAGAAGCTTATCTCCGGAGCAACGCTCTGAGATAGCGCGCAAGGCAGCCGCAGCGACGCGCAAGGCCGCGGCGAACGGCGAAGGAAAAACGGGTCGCACAGCCGGCGAAGTCGGAGCCAGAAAGCGGAACGCCCCAAGGTGATCTCGTTGAAAATAGGAAGCGTTTCCTCACCTTGGAAACTTACCGACCCCTGCAGCGATTCGTTGTAGCGCCTCTAGGGGCGATCGCACCAAACGAATAGAGCCTTACTGATGCCAAGGACCTGTGACGTCTTCAAGCTGGAATGTTGCAATTGTCGTCGAGTCGGTCGAGTTCCCAGCGCGAACAGTCGTTGAGACCCTGGCACACTGCCCGCTATGCGGTGCGCCCATGAACATCTGCTGGCGAGAGTCGTCACCGCCAGCCTGACGAGCGACTGGTCCAAGCATGCAACGCGCGGCGAGGCCTCACCACTGTAGCCGGCATTGGGGGCCGTGGTAGTGGGCCAGGGTGGCAGGGGGTCTTCCGGAGAGGGGTATACCCCTGGATTTGAAATCGCCCAGCCAAACCGAGAGCGTTAAGCCCATCAACAATTCACTGGTATACGCGCCACAGTGCATTAGAACCCGCTAGAGGAAGCCGGAACATTTCCGCGCACATTGTTCGGGCATGTTCATGGAAAGCGGTTCTGGTTTCTCTCTTGGTCGCCGCCGGGTATTTTAGGGAGCGGCGGAGTCCTGTGAGGGGGCCTGAGCTACACATATGAAATGCAAACTCTGCGACGGTCCAACTGAGGCCGGAAGCACCACTTGTACTATTTGCCGCGTCCTAGTGCTGGAGCCGCCGCAAAACGCAATTGCGAGAGACGGCGAGGCTGAAGCGCCGTGAACAACAGGGAAACGCACGGCGCCGCTCTGGATTGTATGAAGGCATTGCCGTCCCGAGGCCGCATCGGAAGTTAGGCGAAGCTGAGCCTTTGCCCAAATACCAATTTCCAGATTGGCGACCATCCAATCGCCTCGCCCACGTCTAAACGTAAGTGCGTTGCACCCCAACCGACGAGAACCCGACTTATCAAGCCCTGGCAGCAAGGAATTCATAAAAAACTACCGCAATGGCGATTCTCGATCATGTGGATTGCCTCCGGAACGCCGACTTGAATTGTGGAGGCCGGGTTGCATCCTACGATCCCATCAACGTCACTCTGCCATTGGCGAGGTCATAGTAACCGGCGGCAACCTTGAGCTTGTTCTCCTTCACTAGACGCGAAATGACCGTCGATGCCCTGCGCTGCAGGTCGCTCTGAAGCTCCGCTTAGCTTTGATGGCCGGCTCAAGATCGAGGCCGCTGTTACGCAATGCTCGTTGAATTTCTGCATATGTGTCGTGGCTCGCACAGACTGGCCGCCGCATGACAATCAGGGACGTACGGTCCACGCCGGTTACCAAGCGAACTTCATCGCAAGCTGAATCAGACGTGGTGGGCGTGCTGCTGAGATCCTTCCGAAATTTGCGCCGTCCCCTGCGTTCCCATCGAGTTGCTGGAATTGTGTGTGATTCCAGGCGTTAAATAACTCCGCTCGCACCTGAAGTCTCGCAGCTTCTCCTGAAAGGGAGAAGGACTTCTGGATAGCGATATCCCAATTCTCGAGGCCGGGGCCATTAAGGACCGTAGGTCCGCTATTCCCGAAATATCCCACTGGCGGAACCGGAAAGCACGACGTGTCGAGCCACAAAAAACCGTTGCTGCGAATGTTGCCGGAGAGTTGGCTGTTGCGTCCGTCGCAAACACGGTTTGGAAGCGAGTTGAGGAGGGTGCTGCCAGTCTGATTAGGCCCGGTTAAGAGGAGGGGTTGTCCAGTAGCAAAGGTTGTGATTGCCGTGATCGTCCAACTACCCACTGCTAGGTCCGCCCATCTGGGCAGGACTCCGCCAACGCGGTGCCCCCTGCCGAACGGCGTCTCCCATACCAAACTGCTCACGGCCCGATCGCGCACGTCAAAGGTAGCAGGGCCTTTGGAACAACGTCGGCAATCGGAAATCTGATTGTAAAGTGTCGTACCAGACTGGAAGGTGTCCGTTAAAGCCTTGGCAAACGTGTATTCAAAGCGCAGGTTGAGTCCCGAAGTCACGCGGTGCTCGTACTTGACGAAGAGAGCTTGATAAGACGAATTGCCACTGCTGTCTACATAGAGCAACGCGCCATAGCGTGGCCATGGTTTGGAGGCAGGATCGCAAAACAAATTCGCAGTTGGCTTGCATTGGCCTAAATCGTAAACATTCAGCAGCCTATGTCCACTCGCGCCCAAATAGTCCAGCTCAATTGAGTCGCTCCAGCTAAGGCTGTGTTGTAGAGAGAAGTTCCACTGGCTGACGTAGGCTGTGCGAAAATCAGGATTCACGGCCGATGCCAACGTTCCTGGAGGCAAGTTCGCGGCGTAGGCAGTCGTGATTCCGCCGGAGGGAGTTGGAGGGAAAATATTCAAGCCCATCGCGTAATTGGGCACCGGGTTGGTGAGGGGATTCGTAAAGCTTGCGCCAGCGCCGATCGGCGAGCCGTTGAGGAGCGAGTCTGGTGCAAAAACCCAAGGAAACGCCGCGTAGTAAATTCCAGCACCCGCCCGGATTACTGTAGCTTTGAGCGCCGCTGGCTTCCAAGCCAGCCCTAGGCGAGGGGAGAGATTCTTCCAGTCCGTAGCCACTGCTTGGGGATTAATCTGTCCAAGTGCCGCGTAAGTGAGCAGGCCGGTAGCAAAATCGAAGCCGTGGACATAGTTCCGTGCCCAACCCTGCGGATCGGGAGGCGTTTCCAGGAACCACGAAAGCCCATAGTTCAAGGTCAGGTTACGGCTGACCCTCCAACTGTCCTGAATGTACGGAATGAACTGTGTTGCGCGGTACTGCACTACCGGCAGACCACCCAACACACCGCTCACGGGGAAGCCCAAGAGGAAATCGGCGAATGCATCGCCGGTGTTCGGCAAGGGCACCAACTGTCCCATTGAGTTCGATGTCGACTGGGATGTGAACGCAGGTTGGAAGGACAACGTCCCCAGCGCTTGTGAATTTCCGTTCAGGTGCCATCCCCGCCGGTACCTTAGCTCCGCCCCAAAAGCAAAGTTGTGTGCACCACGTGTGTACGTGATCTCATCGTCGAGTTGCCACGCATTATCCCGGTTACCAACCTCGCCATTCGATCGCCCGAACCCCGAATAGCCTTGCAGATTGATCGAGGTCACACCATGGGTGTCATTTGTATTCGATATCCCTAGCAACGGGAGGATAGAAGCCTGGTTTTGACCCTCATTGCCGCCGATGGCAATGTTGCGTAAGAAGCCAATCCGCAGACTGTTCACAGTGTGGGGATTCAACGACCACACGTGTTCGAGCATGGCAAGCTGCGACTCATTTTCATACAACAGCCCGCTTAGCGGGTACAATCCTGGCTCGTTTGATGGAGTACTCTGCGCAAAAATCTGGAGAAACAGTTGGGTCCGCGGGCTCGCAGTCGCATCCAATCTAAAGCCCCCCTGATTATCGTTCAACGTGTCCCTGGGATTCCCGTGAACATTGCTTGGGATGCTCGCAAGGTTCGTGCCCGGCAGATAGTACTTTAGAAGATTCTTCGCTACGGAATTGATCCGGGTTGGGGGAATCACATCATCGGGAAAAAGCTGGCGAGTTCTCGAGGCTAGATCATAGGTGGCGGGATCATAGATGATGTGACCTGTTCCCGCAAAATTTCCCTCGAACATTTGCTCGGTAGGGCTGTATCCAGCCACGGAGAATGCAGTGAGTTGGCGGAGTCCTTCGTAAAATCCAAAGAACCAGACACGATCCTTCCGCAACGGCCCGCCGGAGGCGAAACCGAATTGATTCTGTTTCAGGTCTTCGGCGCCGGTCGCAAAGAAGTTTCTCGCATCCAAACTGCCGTTTCGCAAGAACTCGAACGCCTCTCCGTGAAACTGGTTGGTCCCACTCTTTGTCACGATGCTCACCGACGCAGGATTGATTCCCTGGTCCGGCATCAGAAAATTCTCTTGTACCCTTAACTGATCAATGGCTGCGATCGAAGGACTGAGTGCCAGTTCCCCGTCCCTCGATCCGGTCACGTTAATGCCATTCAGCGAATAGCCGGCCGAACTAGGTAGGATCGCGGGCAGAACGATCGTCCGGGACGGAGGTCCCACGTTGCTGGAAAACAGGTTGTTGGCGGGGCTGATATTTACTGTGCCTGCCGCGAGCAGTGCCAAAGCCAGAAAGTTGCGGCCGCTTAGCGGTAACTGTTGTACCCTGCCGGAATCCACTACCGAACCGATCGCATTAGATTCTGCGTTAAGTCCCGCTTTTGTAGGAGGGTGAACTTCGATCGTAGTGCGGATCTCTCCCACATGTACGGTGAGGTCGACGAACGCCACCTCGCCAACCTCAATCCTTACGTCTTTCATCTGTTCGGCGTTGAAGCCTTCTTTTTCCACTCGCACTGAATAGACGCCGACAATCAGCGACGAAAACAAGAACGACCCATCGCGGTTGGATTCTGACTCGCGAACCAACCCCTTGTATTCCTCCGTAAGAATGAGCTTTGCGCCGGCTACGGACGCGCCGGAATCGTCTCGAACCATGCCACTCAGAGCTCCCTGACTCAAGGTGGTCTGCCCACAGATCGGAGCGGAAAGAACCAAGACGAGCGTTAATGTGAAGCGAATTGCCACTACTAGACCCTAAGCGTTCAGCGTTACGTTCGCTAACCTTTGCCTCAAAGACCCTTGAAAATCTGCCGACGCGGTGCCATGATTCAGTCTACGCCTCATGGCTGTAGTGCGCTCTTGTGAAAGTTGTATTGTTGGTTACCGAATTCGTTCGTAGGAACCTGGGACTGCGCGGGCCTGTGGCGAACGACCCAGCAGCTCGGATTCTCAATGCTCTGCTTTTAGCCCTTGTTGCTTGGCTCACACTCTCGACCCTTCTAGTTGTTTTGGTTACGCCGGTTGTTGCACGTCTCAATCTGTTTCTCGTTCCTTCACTGGTAGTAATCCTAGTTCTAGCCCGGACGCTGCTTCGTCTCGGTTTCCTCCGAGCCGCAAGCTTGGTTTACCTGCTTGGAATGTTTCTCTACGTCACCACAATCATAGTGCTGACCGGCGGGATCCGTAACGCTCCGGGCCTTGTATTCTACGCCAGCCTGCCAATCTCGGCAGCTTGGCTCTTCGGCTACCGCGCGACGCTTTGGATGGCGGGGTTATGCGTAAGCAGCGCGCTGATCCTAACGTTCCTCGATCTTGGCGGGGTTAAACTGCATCCCTATCTGCCAGCCAGACCGGTCGCAGCATGGGGCTTTCTCGTGATGGCTATCCTGATTGCCGCTCTGCCGGTTGCCCACGTTCTGCGAACTCTGCAAGATTCGCTAGCTCAGTCTCACCGGAGCGAACAAATCCTCGGGAGGGAGCTTCATGTCGCCCAGTGCCTTCGGCACGTCGCCACGCGATCGGTGGATGTCCGCGGAATAGAGCCGCTATACGAACAAATCCTCGCTACAGCGGTGGAGATTTTGCACGCCGACTTCGCGAGCATCCAGATGTTCTACCCCGAGCGCGGGCCCAGCGGAGAGCTGCGGCTCCTTGGCCATCGGGGGTTCACGGCCGAAGCCGCCCGGCGCTGGGAATGGATAGGCCCGGACTCACAGACGACTTGTGGTGAGGCTTTGCGCACTGGAGAAAGGGTCATCGTCCCGGATGTGCGAAATTGCGATTTCATGGCTGGAAGTGAGGATCTGCAGGCATTCCTTGATGCGGGAATCCTCGCAGCTGAGACCTTCCCACTGGTTTCGAGATCAGGGATATTGCTGGGCATGGTCTCCACATACTGGCGGCAGCCTCACGAGCTATCCGAGAGCGAGCAGCGCGCGTTGGACATTCTGGCGCGACTAGCTGCTGACGTAATTGACCGCGCGCGTGTGGAGGAGACCCTATGGGAGAACCAGCAGCGTCTCACTTCGATATACGACACCGTCAGAGATATCATCTTCCACGTGGCTGTCGAACCCGACGGGCAATTCCGCTTCGTATTTGTCAATGCTGCTTTTCTGAGGGTCACTGGACTGACCCTAGAAAAAGTGGTAGGCAGAACGGTAAACGAAGTAATCTCGGAGCCCCCCTTGACGGTGGTGTTGGGAAAGTACCGACAGGCGGTCGAAGAAAACACTACCGTGCTTTGGGAAGAGACCTCTGACTACCCCACCGGGCGGTTGACTGGCGAAGTCTCTGTAACACCTGTGTCAGACAATACAGGCAAGTGTACGCATCTAGTTGGGTCGGTCCACGACATCACCGAGCGCAAGCGGGCTGAGGCGGCCCTTCGGCGCACCCAGGAGGAGGCTTTCGCGACACAGAAACTGGAGAGCGTGGGAACGTTGGCTGGCGGTATTGCTCACGATTTCAACAACCTACTCGGTGCGATGCTAGCTCACGCAGAGCTTGCGCTCGAGGAGCTGGCAGCCGGATCACGTCCAGAAGAAGAACTGAATCTGATCCGGAACATAGCAATTCGCGGCTCGGAAATCGTGCGTCAGTTGATGATTTATGCGGGAAAAGAAGGCGAGATCCGCGGATTGGTCGATGTGTCTCAGACCGCTAAGGAAATGGTTGAGCTGCTCAAGGTTTCGGTTTCGAAGCATGCAACGCTCGAAACCGATCTTGGCCAGAATCTTCCTGCGGTCCGGACTAATGCCGCACAAATTCGGCAAATAGTAATGAACCTCGTCACGAATGCGTCCGAAGCGCTTGGAGAACACGATGGAGTAATCCGTGTGACCACAAAACGCGTGAGGGTAGAGCCGGACTCATCGGCAGCAATCTCAGATATTTTGGATGACGGCGATTACCTACAACTTGAGGTCTCCGACACTGGCCGCGGCATCTCGGCCGAGACGCGGGCGCGAGTATTCGACCCTTTCTTTACCACCAAATCCGCAGGCCGCGGCCTTGGGCTGGCAGTCGTCGATGGGCTCGTGCGGGGTCTAGGTGGGGAAATCCATGTTGCCAGCGAGCCTGGGAAGGGAACAACCTTTCAGGTATTGCTGCCTTGTGCCAAAACCAAGGCTGAGTCAAACAACGACACGATATTCAGCCGCGATGAGTCGGTGCATCGCCCGGGATGCACTGTGTTGGTTGTGGAAGATGAAGTTTCATTGCGGCAAGCAGTCGTGAAGAAGTTGCGTAACACAGGTTTTGTGGTACTGGAAGCTCCCGATGGATCGGCTGCAATCGATCTTCTGAAGGTCCATATTGAAAAGATTGATGTGATGCTGCTGGATATGACTATCCCAGGTGCCCCCAGCACCCAAGTCGTTGGTGAGGCAGGGCGAACTCGGCCAGATATCAAAGTGATTCTGACTAGCGCATATAGCCAAGAGATGGTGACGGCACCAATGAGCGCCTCGAACATCTGCGGCTTTATTCGGAAACCGTTTCAACTCGGAGATCTCGTAATGACGCTTCGCCGTGCGTCGTCGGCCTCTTAAGGAAAGATTCGAACGAAGGATGGACAATCCGAGCACCCCACCCATCCTCAGAGTCCATCGCATGAAGAGGCTTTAAAGAGTTGTCTGGAGACAATCGTTAGATTCTTGAAGTATCATGCGCCGCTACTCGAAGGCAGTGAATCGAGCGTAGAAATCGGAACGCTTCTACGTCTAGGCGCGAAGGCATCGAGAGCGCGGCAGAACGAATCGGCTCCAGCGAAGAACATCGGGCCAAGGAGTCTAGGAGTCGCGGTCAGTCTGCGTGAGATATCCGCAAGGTTCCAACGCCAATCTCGCCGTTAATTAGCTGGACGAACCCATTTCAACGTTCGCGGCAAATGCCCATGCATTACTCTTGAAGCCGATCTTCCGCTCCCAACCTCGGATACTCGCACGCCCAGGTTTGTCCGGCGAGTCAAAGCCGACCTCGGCTGTGGCGTAATCAAGCAGCGGATCGCGCGACTGAGGCCGGGCAAGTCGGGGCTACCGGACGATCATCATTTTCCGCCAGGAAAGCGCGCGATTTTTGCCTATGGCTTCGAGAAGAGCGACAGGGCGAACATCGAAGTCCATGAAGAGAGCCGGTTCAAGGAGGCCGCGCACCACGTGCTGGGGTTGACGAAAAGGCAGATCGAGGAACTGGCCAAGAATGGCGATTTTGTAGAGGTGCAAGGAGGCATGAGGAAGAAGTATCGAATTGATTCAATGGCCGCTATCCACGAAACGATGGAGGCTCTCCGGGAGCGCGAGCATGTTAGGCAGCCGGCCTTCGCAGATTACTTCAACGTCTCGCCCAACATGGTGAGCAAATGGGAGCGAGGCGAGAAGGGGCGCCCATGCCACCCACGCCGAGGGGTCCCGAGTATTTCGTAAGAACCGATGTGGGTGCCCAGCGACAGGGCCATGCGTATTGGGCGATTTTATCCCACCGGAAATTGCTACGCAGCGGATTGGGAATGAAAAACGCCCTACCCTTCGGCGATCCTGCCAAGCGCCGGCCTATACCCTAATCGACGGGAACCCGCTTCCCGGGACTAATATGCGCGTGATGGCGGGAAATCGTGAAGCAAGAAACCATATGCTCAACAGCCGATTCGTGATTCCAAATCCAACCAATGTTATTGTAGGTCTGCTATTCCTCCGACTATAAAACGAGCACCGAATGCGATCTGATACCCGCAAGCTTGTCGGCGCCACTTCTCGTGCGGAGAGTAGATCCGGCTCTTCCCGGTGGAACCACTACATGGACTTGATTGCGTATGAACATACTTGACCTCGTTGTCGGCAAGCCCATCAAGACCAGCGACGAACGCGCCGAGCAGATCGGTCCCGCGCAGGGCATCCCGATCTTTGGTCTCGACGCGCTCAGCTCGGCCGCTTACGGCCCGGAAGCGGCGCTCAGCCTTCTGATTCCCCTCGGCCTTCTCGGCGTTCGGTATATCGTTCCGATCAGCGCCGCCATCATCACGCTGCTGGTGATCGTGTACTTCTCCTATCGCCAGACCATCGCCGCCTATCCCTCCGGCGGCGGCTCCTACACCGTGGCGCGCTTCAACCTTGGCGCACGCGCGGGCCTGCTTGCCGCGGCCGCGCTGCTCGCCGACTATATCCTCACGGCCGCCGTGGGCATTTCCGCGGGAGTCGGCGCCTTGGTCTCGGCCGTTCCGTCCTTGCTGCCGCACACGGTTTCTCTCTGCGTCGGCATTCTGATCGTCATCACCATCCTCAATCTCCGCGGCGTGCGCGAGGCCGGCACTGGTCTTCGCGGTTCCCACCTATCTTTTTGTCGGCACGCTTCTCATTACCATCGTCGCAGGCGTTCTCCGCGTTCTCCTCAGCGGCGGGCATCCCACGCCGGTCGCTCCGCTTCCGCCTCCGCCGCCCATGACCGAAGCCGTCAGCTACTGGCTGCTGCTGAAGGTTTTCGCCAGCGGCTGCACGGCATTGACCGGCGTGGAGGCGGTCAGCAACGGCGTGAAGGCCTTCCGCGAGCCCGCCGTGAAAAACGCCCAGCGCACTCTCACCGTGATTATTTTTCTCCTGGCGGTGCTGCTGGCGGGAATTTCCTATCTCGTGAAGGTCTACGGCATCGCCGCCACCGATCCGGGCCAGCCCGGCTACCAGAGCCTTCTCTCCATGCTCATCGCCGCCGTTTTCGGCAAGGGCTTTTTCTACTACCTGACCATCGCCTCAATTCTTTTCGTTCTTTCGCTCTCCGCCAACACCGCCTTCGCCGATTTTCCGCGCCTCTGCCGCGCCATCGCGCAAAACAACTATCTGCCGCACGCCTTCGGATACCGCGGGCGGCGGCTGGTCTATACCTACGGCATCGTCGTCCTGGCGGTGCTCTGCGGCGGCCTTCTCATTCTTTTTGGCGGCGTCACCGACCGGCTCATCCCGCTCTATGCCGTCGGCGCTTTTCTGGCCTTCACGCTTTCGCAGTCCGGCATGGTCGATGCACTGGCGGAAGAATCGCGGCCCGCATTGGCTGAAGAGCGCGCTCGTCAATGGACTGGGCGCGTTCGTCACCGGCATCACCGTCGTCGTCGTGCTGGTTGCGAAATTCGTCGAAGGCGCCTGGATTACGCTGCTTTTCATTCCGTTGACGATCGTTTTCTTCATCGCTGTCCGCCGCCACTACCACTCCGTAAAGATGCTCACCGCGTGCAGGGTTCCCGTCGACGCGGCAAGCCTCAGCCAGCCTCCCATCGTCGTCATTCCCATCGACCGCTGGAGCAACATCACCCGCCAGGGAATTGAATTTGCCGCCCGGCTTTCACCGGAAGTGATCGCCCTGCACGTCGAGCCCACCGAGCACTCCGAATTGCTTCAAGACGGACTGGGAGCACTACGTCGAGCAACCCTTCCGCGCGGCAGGCAAGGAGCCGCCCAAGCTGCATGTCCTGCCTTCGCCCTACCGCTTCATCATCATTCCCATCGTTCAGTTCATTCTCGATCTTTCGAAAAAGAATCCCGATCGCAGCATCATCGTGGTCATACCCGAGCTGGTGGAAGACAAATGGTATGAATACTTCCTCCACAATCAGCGCGGGCGGCTTCTGGAATGGGTGCTGCTCGCCCGCGGCAATGAACGCATCTTTACCGTGAGCGCGCCCTGGTACGTCGGCGAGCGAACCTGATTACAGGTTGATCTTCCAGGCCCAAATCACAGAGGCCGGGCAAGACTGCGACCGGCCTTTCTGGCGCTGTGGAGCCAACTAGTGACCTGTCCCAGTGATACATACAGCATGGTTGGAACGTCTATTAGATGTGGCCGATAATCAGGGACTGCTCGAACTCAGCGATGAACAGCGCGAGGAGTTGCGCGGTTGGGCGCAATCGCGAAGCCTTCCCGCTGGTTACGTGTTCCGCGCGCGCCTCATCTTAGCTCTCGCCGATGGGTTGACGTATCGCCAGATCGAGCAGAAGCTGGGCGCGAGCGCACCGACCGTATCCAAGTGGAAGATCCGATTTGAGGAGCATGGCATCGAAGGCTTGCAGGGACGCCATCAAGGAAGCAAGCCGCGCCGGGCGACCCCGGCGGTGCAAGGGCGAGTCATCCGGCGAGCGCAGCAGAAACCTTCCGACGGCAGCACGCATTGGTCGTGCCGCAAATTGGCCGAAGAACTGGGCGTCAGCAAATCCACGGTGCAGCGTATATTGGCGCAAGCCAAACTGCGGCCGCATCGGCTGGAGAGCTACATGGCCAGCAACGACCCGGAGTTTGAAAGCAAGGCCGCCGACGTCATCGGGCTGTATCTGGACCCTCCGCAGCATGCGGCCGTGTTCTGCGTGGACGAAAAGACGGCGATCCAGGCGCTGGACCGACTGGACCCGGTTCTGCCGTTGTCGCCGGGCCGGGCAGAACGCCACGGATTTGAATATTATCGTCACGGCACACTGTCGCTGTACGCGGCGTTGAATGTGAAGACCGGAATGGTGGAGGGAAAAACAGCGCGGCGGCACACCAGTGCGGAGTTCATCGAATTCCTGAGCGGGTTGGTTAGGAAGGCGAAGTGGGCGCGCGAGATTCACATCGTGTTAGACAATCTTTCGGCGCACAAGACACCAGCCGTGGAGCAGTTCCTGGCGGAGCATCCCAAAGTGCGGTTCCACTTCACGCCCACCTACTCGTCCTGGTTGAATCAGGTGGAGCTGTGGTTTGCCAAGATCGAGCGGGACGTGATCGCACGCGGGGTCTTCACTTCGGTCGCCGATCTCCAGCGCAAACTAATGAGATACATCCGAGCCTACGCCAAGCATGCTCGCCCGATCCGCTGGACCTATACCGACGTGAAAAGACGGATCGTCACTAAGCGAATCACTGGGACGGCCCACTAGCCACACCCAAGGGCTAAGCGGCAATTAGCTAAGTGGGAATCCTCCGACGTGTGGGTTATGCCGGGCGGGACCTGACGTAATCTGATCCGCTATTGAATCACCGGATGCCGCCAGCAACGAAGCGGCATCGGCTTCACCCAGCTCGTGTTCTTCTTCAAGGATGTTGTCGACTGCCGCCGTTAAGAATCCTCAGATTGCTGAATACCGTGTACGGCTGGACGGATTAGGAATGAAAAACGCGCAAGTCGTCTTGTTTCTGAACTGGCGAAGATCGGTCAGCGGAGTATGGAGACCGCTGGCCTATGAAAAGCAACAATACGAAACAGAAGCACCGCTTACCAAAGCGAGTGCTTCGTCTCCCCGACCTCGACTTCGCGAAAACAGCCGTGCTGAACACACTCAGTTCCTCAGATTCACGCCGGTCCTATCGATTCGCGATCGATGATTTCGTCACATGGTACTGCTCCGAGCCCAGGCTCGCCTTCAGTAAGACGGTTGTGCTCCGATACAGACTGGAACTCGAAGGCCGACATTTGGCTCCGTCCACAATTAACCTCCGCTTGGCTGCCGTTCGCCGGCTCGCGTACGAAGCAGCCGACACAGGACTCCTCAGCCCAGAGTTGGCGGCTGGTATTCGCCGGGTCAAAGGAGCAAAGAAGGTAGGCGTTCGACTAGGAAATTGGCTCACCGCAGACCAGGCTAAGGCGCTCCTGAACGCACCAGACATAGAAAAGGTTAGAGGGAAGCGCGACCGTGCAATGCTGGCGGTCTTGCTTGGTTGCGGATTGCGTCGATCCGAGCTCGTCCACCTCACGGTGGATCATTTTCAGCAGAGAGAAGATCACTGGGCCATTGTTGACCTGATTGGAAAAGGCGGTCATATTAGAACCGTTCCAGTTCCAGATTGGGTCAAGGCGTCCGTGAATATTTGGACTACGATGGCGCACATCAGCGCCGGGCGGATATTCCGGTGCGTAAACAAAACGGGTTCCGTCTGGGGCACAAGTATCACAGAAAAGGTCGTGTGGAGCGTTGTCAAAGAGTTTGCAGCTCGGGTGGGCATCGAGCAACTGGCGCCTCATGACCTCAGGCGCACGTGTGCCCGGTTGTGCCATTCCGCTGGTGGAGAGCTTGAACAGATTCAATTCCTGCTGGGACATGTTAGTGTGCAAACCACTGAGCGGTATCTGGGCTGCAAGCAGCGATTGCGCGGAGCCGTCAATGACGGCATCGGAATTGAACCGCCCGCCTGAAATCACTCGGATCGGTCCGGTTTCCTGACGAGATCCCGACTTTTCAAGTGGCAGCAAGCGGTCCATAAACATTACGGCATTACTCGGGGCGATCAGGTCAGTGGGGAAGTGGAGCCCATTATCTGCTTCTTGGCATGTCAGCGGTTCAGGCGCGGGCAGGCTCCGTCCGCTTCACCTCGAACCGAATCGGCAGGCTGGCAGGACCGTGCGCGATGAGGCCCTCGCGCGGCTGCCACGGCTCATCGCCTGCGTATTCAAAGCTCTCGAATCGCGACAGCAGATCGGACAGTGCGATTCTCGCCTCCAGACGTGCCAGCGCTGCGCCGAGACAGAAATGGATGCCGTGGCCAAATGCGACGTGAGGGTTGGGATCGCGGGCGATGTCAAACCGGTTGGGATGCGGAAAACGCTTAGGGTCCCGGTTCGCGGCGCCCACCATCGGAAGCACAAATGCGCCTTTCGGAATTGCCGTGCCGTGCACCTCCACATCGCGGAGCGGCGTACGCATCATCCATTGGAATGGCGAGCGATAGCGCAGCACTTCTTCAATGGCAGACGGGAGAAGTTGCGGCGCGTTGCGCAGCCTCGAGAGCTGGTCCGGGTGGTCGAGAAAGGAAAGAACAGCGTTGTTGAGCAGATTAGTCGTCGTCTCCTGCCCGGCGAACATAAGCAGCCGGAAAAACGCGAGTATCTCTTCGTGCGTCAAACGGTCGTCTTCCACTTCCGCTTCGAGGAGGCGCGTCAGCAGATCGCTTTGCGGCGATTTTCGCCGCTCACCGACGCTCTCCACCAGGTAGGCGCTCATCTCGTTGGTTACGCTGTTGAAATCGCGCATCGCCTGTTGCGCCTGGTCGCCTCCACTCCGGGTGAAAGTCAGGCCAAGGATTTTGTCGTTCCATCGCTTGTAACGGGGCCAGTCTTCTGGTGCGATGCCCATCATCCCGGCAATGACTCTCATTGCAAGCGGCGCAGAGAAGTCCGCGGCGAACTCCATCTGACCGGCGGCGATGGTGCTGTCAAACAGCTCTTTTGAGATTTCACGGATTGCCGGTTCCAGATCGGCGATCGCGCGTGGCGTGAATGCGCGCGAAATGAGGTTCCGCAACCTGGTGTGCTCGGGCGGGTCGGTGAAGATGAATGAGAAATTGGGCGCCGGAATCCGCGAACTGAATGACGCGTGATCCGTCATGATCCATTTCACGGTTTCGTAATCGAAAACCATCCACCCGTTGAACGGCGGGGGGACATGCAGAACTGGCGACTCCGCGCGGAGCTGATCGTAGACAGGCCAAGGATTCCGCCGGACTTCCGGTGCGAAAAGATCGATCACGACCGCTGGTCCGTGGGCAGAGGGATTGGAACCCGCATGACCGTGGATTTTATCAGTAAACCCACAGACTCCGGGAGGTTCTTCGTTACCCGCTGGTGTAAGCATTTGGAAGACGCCAAATTAACCGCCAGTGGTCGGCCAGTGTTTACCGATCGCGTGCCAGACCGTTTCGTCGGATTGGGCCTGGGAAACGCCGTTCCACTCCTCGACCCGGCAACTGGAGGTCGTCAGGGCCACACGACGAGATCCCGATCAATCAGTCGGAGTTTCTTGACGATCAACACTTCTCCGAAGGTGGTCAGATTTATTTCTTCAACCCTGCGGTCCAGTTGACCACAACGGTCATCGGCGCGGGGGCAGCATTTTCGACCAGTATTCCTTCCAATTTCACGGGTATCTTCACACCGGGCGAAGTGTTCCACCGCCGGCACCGACTTCGCTTGCGGAAATCGTCGCTCCGCGGGCCTTCCAGATTCATTGAATCTGCCACCTGGGTCAACCCTTGCGGTAATCGCTGGTTTTCCGCAGGGCACACCTTTGCTGGCTTGCGCTGTTGGTGCCAAGTGTGCCAAAAAAGACCATGCCGGGACCAACAACCACAAACACGATTCAATCCCCCCGACCGGGTTTCATGAAGAGGACCTTTCATGCCCTGATCGGAGACAAGCGAGAGCGCGCTGCTTTAAGCTTCGTCCTGCTACCGTTTCTATTCGTTAGTTTCGTAACCTGGGGCGACCGGGGTTCATTCTGGCCACAGAAGCTTTCTTTTCTTGAAGGTGCGTTTTTTTGTGTGATGCTCGTGCTGGGTGGACGGCTTTGGGACCTGCAGCACAAAGCCGATAAAACCGAAGAGCAGGCCCAACATATCACGGAGAAGTTGGGTGAACTTCAGCGCGCACTCGATCTGAACGGCGCGCTCGGAGATCAGCTTCTGCAGATCAAAGCAGTATTGCTCGATGTTACGGAGCAGTTGTGCGCAGTTGAGCACAAGATCGACTCGCTGAGTGCCTCGCCGTAAACTCGATTCGAATGTGGTTCGTTCCTCGGGCGCGATATATTCGAGACGTGGGCCGTCCTTGGGATATGAGGCTTAACGTCATCAGCTAGCTATTCTGATGCGAAGAGTGAACTCCATTGGCTCAGCATGTCGTTGGGTCATTCTCCACGAGTTCTTCTCTGCGGCGTACTCAGCATCAAAAAGAAACTCCAGTTGAGTCGCATCTTGGGGTACCACCACTACCACCCCTGGAAACGAGGCGGCCGATATCACATAGTCTTTGTAATTGAAGGATATCCCGAGACTGATGCATGCGCGCGCGAGAACCTCGGCCATGATTGGCGCCTCCTTGCGTATGTAAGTGGCAACTGTCGATTCATCGATACCCAGATTACTCCCAAGCGACGCGTTGGTGGCACCAGTCCGATTCTTGTAGGCTTGCAAAGCGTCTGAGACTGCGCTGAGGAACCCTGGATCCGTCTTCGTGCGTTTGACTCTATGTGGCATGACAGGATTATAATCCCCTTGAATGAAACTCTTAACAGGATTATAATCCTCTTAGGTCCTCTCACCCGTGTTGGATCAAACGTTCATCCACATTCCGGGCATCGGTCGGCGTACAGAGCGTGATTTGTGGCAGGCAGGCATTACGTCTTGGGATTGCTTCGCGGACTTCTTTACGCGACCAGCCGCAATCAGTGCGGGGCTCCGGCGACGATTGGAAACCTACATTCCGCAGTCCATTGAAGCCGTCCAAAAAAAAGATGCCGGATTCTTTCGTCGCCTCTCCAACCTCGGTGAAGCTTGGAGGCTCTTCCCTGAGTTTGCGAATCAATGTGCTTTTCTAGATATCGAGACAACTGGGCTGTCTTCTGTCTTTGACACAGTGACACTCGTCGGCGTCTTTGACGGGCGTCGCTATCAAGTATTCATCGAGGGACAGAACCTTGAGGATCTCCCCGAACATTTAAGCAAGTACTCGGTCATCGTCACGTACAACGGAGCTGGATTCGATCTCCGCTTCTTGAAGCTTGCGTTCCAGAACCTTGAGTTACCGCCCATCCACATCGATTTGCGTTGGGTCACACGCCGGTTGGGATACCGCGGTGGATTAAAGTCCATCGAAAAAGAGTTCGGCATCTGCCGAGACACGTCGGTCGAGGATGTCGACGGTTACGAAGCAACGGTGCTATGGTCGCGCCACTTGCGGGGAGACCGAACTGCTCTCCGACAACTCATTGCCTACAACACCGAGGACGTCGTTCATTTGAAAGCCATAATGGAAATGGCCTACGACAAGCTCGCAAAGCAGATCTCTGGACCGCTAAGGGAACAGAAACAGATGTATGCCGGCGTTGGCGCTCTCCCAAGAACGCCCAAGGTTCGCAAGCGGTATGTGCCGCACCCGGCGAAGACGCTGGTTGGCGAACTTTTGGAGCGCACGAAGAGTCCCGCTCCCAAGATCGTCGGCATCGATTTAACTGGCAGTGAACGAAGGGCAACTGGCTGGGCCCTGCTTCACGGTTCTCGTGCGGTAACGCAGAGCATTATTACGGACGAAGATCTCGTTCGAGAAACGCTAGCTGCCAAGCCCGAAATGGTTTCGATAGATTCTCCGCTTTCCGTGCCAGAGGGATGGAATCATGACCAGAAACGACTCATCGCTGGCTCCCCCATTTATCGAAAGTGCGAGCTTGCCCTGAAGAGAATGGGGATCTCCGTTTTTTGGTGCCTCTTGCCCAGCATGAAGTCCCTGACAATGCGCGGGATGCGCTTGGCCAAAGAATTGAAGGAACACGGGCTCGAAGTCATCGAGAGCTATCCTGGTGCAGCACAGGACATTCTTGGTATTCCGAGAAAAGGTTCCAGCCTCGAAGAGCTCAAATGGGGCTTGAACCGGGCTGGTATACATGGCGGGTACCTCAAGAATCGAGTTACTCACGACGAAGTCGATGCCGTCACGTCCGCCCTCGTTGGTCTGTTTTACCTGGCAGGTGACTACATTGCGCTTGGAACTCCCAAGGAGGATTACCTCATCGTGCCGCGATCTCCGAAGATCAACTACGGAAAGCTTGCAGAGATCCTCTCTCACACAGGATTGGACGAGCTGAGTAGCGTTGACACTGGTGGGTTAGAATGCAAGCTTCATGCCAAGCCAGCGTCCGTTCCAGCATTTGCTGGTTGAACCCATCTTCGTCGGCTTCGTAGGCCGCATTGGCGCAGGCAAAACGTCCGCGGCCCAGTATCTGAGTTCCAAATATGGGTTTCAATACACCCGGTATAGCGCGGTCCTGCAAACCTGGCTCGCCGCAGATGGCTCCGACAAAAATCGACTCCAGAAACTGGGCTGGGACATAATGGCTGGAGGACAACAGGTGGAGTTGAATTCACGCTTATTGGCCGGGCTGGACCGCTCTCGAAGCGCAGCGATCGACGGTTTGAGGCACCGAATCGATTATGATAGCCTCTCGTCGACATTTGGACCGTCGTTCCGTTTGGTCTTTCTTCAGTCTCGGCAGGAAACCCGTTTCGAAAGACTGCAGTCGCGGTTTTCGGAATACGGTGCATTTCAGGAAGCCGATTCACATCCAGTTGAGGCACATATTGATAGCCTCAAGTCCCTCGCGAACATGATAATTTCGAACGACGAGTCCCTGGATGGCCTGTACCGGCGGCTGGATGCGTTGATTACGTCGGGAGCGGGAGAACACAAGTGAGCGTTTGGGTCGTAGTGGGCGGACAATTCGGTTCCGAAGGTAAAGGCAAGATCTCAGCGATCATTACTCTCCAGGAACAGATCGATCTCTGTATTCGATGTGGCGGACCCAACTCCGGGCATTCGTTCCAAAAGCAGAATGGCGAGTTGGTTCTTCTGCGCCATTACCCACTGGGTTCGTCCGACCCCAGACTCGTCTCCTCATTCCAGCGGGCGGACTCGTGGACCTGGATGTACTCGATCCGAGATCGAAGCTTTGGGACTTGATGCAGCGCGCGTTGGTCTCGACCGAAACGCAATGGTCATAACTTCAGCCGATCAGGAGAGGGAACGGGAGCTTGGGCTATCCGAGCGGCTCAGTTCGACTTTGTGCGGAGTTGGATCTGCAGTCGCGCGGCGTGCGTTGCGAACAAACGACGTTCAGTTGGCAGCAACGATCGCGATGACCGAGGACTGGTTGCGCCCGTACATCACCGACGTGTCCGCCGAGGCCAACGCGGCCGCGGACTCCGGGAAGAAGGTTCTGGTGGAGGGCACGCAAGGCTCTGGGCTGTCCCTCTATCACTCAAACTTCTATCCCAAAACAACTTCGCGCGACACGAATGCAGCGGGTTTTATCAGCGAGGTTGGGTTAAGTCCCCGGCTTGTTTCTGAAATTGTGCTCGTGTTCCGTACGTTTCCGATTCGGGTCGCGGGAGCGCAAGCCGGCCCTCTGAGCCACGAAATCACGTGGGAGGAATTGCGCCGCGAATCAAACTCTCTGGTGCCTCTTGATGAGTACACGAGCGTCACGCACAAACTCCGCCGCGTTGGTAGATTTGATTGGGAGGCAGCCTGTCGTGCTGTAATGCTAAACCGGCCAACACGACTGGCACTTAATTTCGTGGACTATCTTGGCTTCGAAAATCGTGCAGCGTCCAATTGGGATGATCTGAATCTGCGCGCAAAGGGCTTTATTGAAGAACTAGAAGATTCTGGTGTCCCAGTAAACTTCATCGGGACCGGACCACAACTGGCGCAGGGCATTTCACGTAGTTGCCCGTCGCTCTCACAATCGCTCCCGCAGACATCACCCGACTTACTCTTCAGGGCAGCCGGTCTGAGGCGCTCTTAAGTATGGCTACACACGAGGAGTATCTTTGGAAGGATCCTTTTGAACCATCCCTAGCTGGGGCAGTGTTGTTATCCGATCAGATCCAGTTTTTGGCCGATGAAGTCGGCTTAGTTGAGCCGTTTGACGAGAAGTATCTCCGTCCCGCTGCTTACGATTTGAGGGTTGGGAACTCGTATTACATAGACGACGTCAGAAAGGACTTGACCGAAGAGTCGATTGAGATTCCGGCCAATGGACTGGTCTATATCCGAACCAAGGAGAAGTTCAACATCCCCTACTACTTGGTAGCTCGTTACAGCCTCCGCGTCCATCAGGTGTATCGTGGTCTCCTAATCGATAACGGACTTCATATCGACCCCGGCTACAGCGGCTACATCTGGATACCAGTGCACAACTTTACAACGCAGCCTCGCATACTGCCGCAGGGACAGGAATTCATCAGCATCGAATTCAACCGAACTACCCGCCTCCCGAAGTATGTGGAGAGTATCAAGAGTCAGGACGAGCTGGTGTCGCTTGGGCTCCGAAACGAACTTAGGGGCTCCGAAAGCCGTGCAATCAAGGTCTTCTATAAGGACCTTGAGAGTTACAGGAAGCGTAACGAGGACTTCACACCTCGAAAGTTCTGGGACAAGTTCCTGGGCGAAACGCATCAAAGCGGAATGTTGGGAACAGAGCGACGGGTGGACAAGGTCACGGCCGACATCGAAGCAACTGTCGGCGACTTTCAAGAAAAAGTCGAACGGAGCCTCACATCTTTTCGGAGAGTCGGCTTATTAGCCGCTCTTGGTCTGATTGTTGGATTGCTGGCAATCCTTTTACCGATCTTTTATGCCGAGTACGGGAAAAGTCGAGAGGCTACGGCACGGCACGATGCAGAGATCCAGACCTTGCGTGAGCGGCTTCAAGAACAGAAGAACCAGCTCGATGCAATTCTTGCCAGTCAAACCGTTCCAAGCCAGGGCGCGGCATCGCCTCAGCCGAAGGGGCGGCAGAAGTAGTCCCAATGTGGCTCGGACCCAAGTGAATGCAAGGTTCCACTTCGAGGGCATGCACTATCGAACGGATATCGGACGGAAGGGTCTGAAGCGCTGGTAGAATCACAGAAATACTCCTGGTCCTTGTCGGGACTCAGGTCGGCGAAAGGAAGCATGACAATGGAAGCGAGTTCCGGACCCGAGGCATCGGCCGCGCGCGTTCGCGCCCTGGAAATGAAGTAGATCGATATCACCAGGATCGCGACAACCGGGAGGCTCGCGATCGCGGCTTGCATGGACGGCCCCGGTGCAGTTCGGGGACGCTGGGCGCCGCGCGGCGCTGGCAATATTCGCGCATCTCCTGCAACTGTATCTCGCAGTCTGGTAAGTGGTCGACACGCGATTCGGCCCAGCGTATGTCAAGGTCGGGCGGTTCGTGCGCTACCGTCTTGAGGATGTGGAAAGCTGGGTGGATGCATGTACGGTTGGTCCGCAGCAGCGGGAACAACCGTGCTGCTGTGGGAAGCGGAATCGGAGCGGAAGAGGGGAAATAAGGACTTGGTCCGACTGCGCCGAAGTCTACTGTACACACGCAAGCGAAAGAACCGAGTCTTGCGCTTCTTCCGCGATTCGTGTGATCTGTTTCTTTGCGACCGACGGTGCTGTAAAATACTCCACGCCTACCTCTCTTAGGAACGTCTGGGCTATTGAACCTCTTATTGCAAAGTTGACGTTCTGAGGCAAATCACCGAACACCTTCGCGACAAAAAAGCTATCCAATTTCGAAACAACGACTCCGACTACATGTCCGCTATCGTCCAGGAGCGGTCCGCCACTGTTGCCTGGCTGGACAGGAGCAGTAATCTGAATCCGGCGGTTGTCATTGCCTAGGCCAGCGAGGGAACTCACAGTGCCGGTTGTCAGGTTAACCGAGGGAGCGAGGAGGCCACGAAGAGGATAACCGATCGCGATAACTGTCTGCCCAAGCTTAGCCTGCGACACATCGCTAAATGTAAGCGGAACGAGGTTCGATGAATCAATCCTCAGGACTGCGAGATCACGGTCTCCATCCGCAGCGACGAGGATTGCAGGCGTTTCGATTTCCTTCACTGTCGCGAAGAGCGATGAGCAGCCCTCTACGACATGGTAATTGGTCAGAACATGCTGTTTGCGACTAACGACGAAACCAGTGCCGCTGCTGACCACTTTGGGGCCTTGTTGCGGTCGCTCATCCGAGGCGGTTCGTTTGGGTTCGCTTTCTCTTCTCGACTCCCTTCTCTCAATGGTGAAGCCGGAGGGCGGCATGGGAGACCGCTTGGCGACCTGAAACACCTGAGCGAGCCCCTCTTCGCTTCCGTGATAGGCGACGTAGGCTTGCTCCACGTATTCCTGGGCAGCTTTACGCGTATCCGCGCTTGCAGCGTCCTGCCCGTCGTAGGTCACCGCACGAGCGAAATAGAATAGTGCCTCGGGGATCTTCTCGGTCTTGTTCTGGGCTGCTTCAGCATAGCCGAGCCAATAGGCAACGTCACCGGTTGCCGGATTCACCGAGAGGCTGCGCTTCAACTCCTGTTCTGCCGATTCTGGTTCGCCACGCACAAGGTCAACCCAACCGAGCGTCGCAAATGCTACAGCTTCCACGAGGGGTTTGTTTAACGCATAGAACTTGTCCTTGTCCTGAGTAAGCAAGAGTCGTGCCGCGCTCTCGCCTTCATCGAGCACCTCTCGTGGTACCGGGTGCGATGCACGGTATGGCGCGAAAAACGCCAGGGTGTAGAGGGCTGCGGCATCGTTCGGCTCAGTCGAAAGAATGTCCTTCGCCATGCTAACGGCTTCCTGAGTTCTGCCATCCGAACCGTAGTTGATGAGATATAAATCTCGACGCTCTCTTGCGAACGCAGTGATGGGATACAGCTCCTTCCACTTGTCTAGTTTTTCTAGATTCGCTCTTGCATCAGTGCCAGTACGCGCCGCTTCTTCCAACTCGTGCTCGGCTCGATCCGCCCACTTCCTTTCGTTGGAAGGAGCCGCTGTGGGTGGTGGAGCGCCGGACCGGGTTCCTTTCGCTATCTGTGCGTCGCCATACTGGAAACCGCCGTCGCTTCTGTAAACGTATCCATCGGCCTGAATCTGAAGATAAAAGTAACAACCGCCGTAGTCGTAAACCAAAATCTTGCCGTACCTTCCGGGATCGATGCGAGTCGGTGCCCCGAACGTCTTCTGGACGTGTGAAAGAGACTCTTGATAGACACCGTTGTATTTCTTTTTTGCTTTCTCGCAAGTCAATTTGGTTTCGCACAAGGCAGGTCCCGACGCACGCGAGGGTCGCGAGTGTTATCCCGACCCGGCAGGTCCACATGATTGGAGATGTTAACACGAAGCATCTTCGACGGCCCGATCCACTTCCGGCCAACGACTCAATGCGTGATCCTGAATGCTTTAAACAAATGCTCCTTGAACTGTTCTACGTTTGCTGGTAGTGTTGAACTGGCAGCCTCATCCGTGGGTTTGCGGAACTTCGGCGGGGGCTCGGAGCAATCCGGGTTCCCGCCAACAGGAACAGCTCATAGGCGTCGGGCCGCCCCTGTTCGGAAGTTTGCAAGTCCCGTGGAAGGGAGACGGCTCCAGGCCGTATCTGAGGATGCCTAAAGTTCCCGTCGAATATCAAAATCATCCACCACCGCCCAGCAAAGAAAATCCAGGATCACGAAAGACCGAGCATCTAAGTTCGTGGAGGCGCGGGCCGTCGGACTTGCCCAAGCTTACGGGCCGACTCGCGAATATCCGGCAGGACTCTGAGCAGTTCAACAGGTTCAAAGAGTGTCTGGAACGCGCGGGCATGCTCGCAGCAGCCAAATTTGAGCGGGACATTCGAAGCATGATCCCCCTGGGCGATCTCGAGAAAACGATCTGCCAGCTGGTGCTCGAAGGTCAACTCGACGCATGGCACAACCGCGTCCCTGGCGCGGAGCCGCCAGAGGAACTGCTGCAGCACGTCGCGAATTATGCATCAATCGTGCGCGACAAGGCAGACACGATTTACAGGGCGCTCGGGCAGCACGTAACCGCCCATGTGTACTGGTTCATGTGGAACGCTATTGCAGCAACCCTTCAATGGCCCAGGGATTCCTGTAATACAGGAGACTTCCAAGCAACTTATAAATTCTATACCGAGGTCACGAGTGCAGCACGTTCGGAATATGACAAAGCGTATGACAAAGCGTTCGTTGATGCGATCAACGCCACCAATCGGAGCGTCGCCTACGTAATCCTAGATCGGTCCGCTCCCGACTACTGGGATGCTTCGGGTCTTGCGGGAGACCCAACTTCGCTCCGCTTGGCCTTGCTGGATGTAGCCGGAGAACGTCACGAATGGGAAACAGTCGGCGAACTTGCCAAAGAAGCCGGAATAGCCATTTCGAAAGAAGATCACGCCGACATTGTTTGGGCAGCAGAAATAATCAAAGAACGAAGGTGGTGGGGCAGTCCGGTTCCGGTGCATTACATCAACAGGGCAGCAGCGAATGATCGAGCTGACAGGAAAAAAGCAGAGTGGCCAGAGAATCTTAGGGCCGCTGCGGCCTTCGCGGATCAGAACGAGCCTTGGAAGGTGTTCAGCCTCGATGACCCGCAATTCCGGGACGAAAACGGAGAGAGCAAGCTCGATACCGCCAAGGAGGAGGTTATCAGTCGCGCCGATTCCATGGGCGCGGAAGAGCGCGAGCAACTGCTCCGGACGTTCCGGCGATACATGAGGCCGGATGCTCGGGTATACTTCGACCTTAAGCACGAAGAGCTGCGCCCCAGGAAGACACTGCGAGAACAGGGATGGAGTGAAGCTCGAATGGACGCAGCCAAAAGATCCTACGACCGAACGGTTCAGCGCGTCGCGTTAATCTTGAAGGATCGACCCTTGAAGGGCGCCGCCAGCGGTAGCAACCTGGGTGTTTTCAGGGAATATTTAGACGCAAATGGACCGCTAACTACTGGGCGTCCATGGACTTATACGCTTAAAGCCTCGACGAGCCTCACATCCCACCAGGCGCCCAATAAGAAATAGTTGTCCGGTTTTCAGATTGCCAGAGACTTATAAAATATGGGGGCAGCTTCCGCATGAGGGGCGCTCTCGCCCAACCAAGGAAACCCTACTATGTCACGCAACCTCGCGGTGTTTATTGCCATTGATGCGGTCGATACTCCAGGAATCTATGAAGCGGTAACCGTGGCCCGCATTCGTGGCAGGGACATGGTGCTTGCGGCGGCGCGGGCCGCCATATCGGAGGCCGAACGGGAAGCTGTCGAAGCTGAGCGTTCCGACCCGGCTCTCGGTATTGTCCACCGGGGCGAATGCCTCCGGTTGCAGACGGTGCTCTCGCAATTGCTTCCCGAACTAGGCCGCCGCAGTAAGCCGGCCAGCGAGCCCGCCCTGACGATGTAAGACTTCGGATCACTGTTCCACTTTTGACCCGCCGCTCTACTGGAGCTTGTGCGGGTTTTTTATTGGCTGAAGCAAAAAGAACAGCCCGCGACCGCTCGAAACGGAACGCGGGCCTGAAAGGAACTATTCGATGACAAGTATAGCGCTCGTGTGTGCGGATGCAAGGCTTGAACTTGGCCGCAGGCTTTCTGGCAGGCTGCGAGGCGAGTTTGCAGCCGGTCAACTTGGCAAGCGTTTGGACGCCCGCGACCTGATCCGTAAGGCCGGATTGGCCCGCAAACGTCGCTCCGTTTCTCTCGAAGCGCTGGACCTGGCTCTAGCATCTGCGCGAGGGACGAGCACACTACCGATTCAGGTGGTGATGTGATGGGATCGCGCGGGCCCGACAATTTAGAGGACTTGTGGCAACACCTGCTCGATAGGTTTGAGCGCCGGGGCTTCCGTCGTCCTCCGATCTATTGGCGACTCTTCCGTCGCACCATCAGGTGGATACTTCTTCAGGGCGCCCTTGGATGATCGTGTTGGGTTTTGCCCGAGCTGCGTGCGGAGGCTGGGACAAAAGTTGGCCGGGACGTCGCGGCCTCCCATTCTTAAAGTTGGCCAGAATTGTACCCCGGTTGTCTCAGAGTTGTAGCGGGTTGTGCTTCCGTTGCCCACAACTGCTGAAAAGTTACCGATACCGGTATCGGTAGAAAAGATTCCAGCCCGCCTAATGCCCCAGCCGATAGCTGGCCCATGGAGGCGCGCTCCTCACCAAACAACTTGAACAGTCGCGATCGCGGACCCGTCAGAGACGACGGCGCGCGAGGCGTGCCTCTGCACAGCAGTCGCGAAAGCAGCCCGTTCGAGCGCCATTTTACCCCGCGCGATTTGGCGGAAATCTGGAAGCTCGACGAGACAACGATTCGCAGGATTTTCCAGGATCAGCCTGGCGTGATGAAAGTGGGCAAGGCGAACCGACGCGACGGGAAGCGGGATTACGTAACCCTCCGGATTCCGGAATCGGTTGCGGAGCGGATCTACCGGGAGCGGTCACGATGATAAAATCTGAGGCCATGCTCACGATATGGCGCCGGCACACCGACACCTGCCCTCATCGCGACAAGGGCCGCGCCTACCTCAAGTGCAATTGCCCGATATGGGCGGATGGTTACGTCAACGGCAAGCGCACGCTGCGGCAGTCGCTCAAGACCCGCGACATGGCCCGCGCCCGAAAAAAGGCCGTCGCGCTGGAATCCGCCGGACGACCGCGTTCATAAGCCGGTGGCCGATGCCGTGAAAGCCTTCCTCGAGCATTGCAAAAGCGAAGGTTTGAAGGACGCGACGATCAGCAAGTACAGCAACCCGCTGACAAGCTGAGCCGAGTTCTGCAAAGCGGAGCAGATCGACAGCCTCGATGAGCTGGGAACGGGGAAGCTGGACCGGTTTCGCGCCGGCCGCGGCCTCAAGCAGATCACGGCCTCGAAGGAACTGGAAATCCTGCGCGTGTTTTTCGGCTTCTGCTGTTGACCGCAATTGGATAAAGGAAAACCCGGCGAAGAAAATCAAGATGCCGCGCAACCTCAAGCCGAATGAAGTGGTGCCGTTTACGACGGCCGAGGTCGCGGCGATCCTGAAGGCCTGCGACACGATTCGGGAAGTCACACCTACGAACGGCTGCGGGCGCGCGCTATCGTCCTGACCCTGCGCTATACCGCCCTTCGCATCGGTGACGTGTCACTGTTGGCGCGGGACCGTATAAGCCGGGACGGCGACCGCTGGCGGATATTCCTCCGCACGGAAAAAAGCGGGCAGCCGGTGTTTCTGCCGGTGCCGCCGGATCTGAAGGCGGCGCTGGATTGCGTGCCTGCCGCCGTTGCGCAACCTCGGATCGCGGTATTTCTTCTGGAACGGCATCGGCAAGCCGAGAAGACGCACAAGGCGCATGTCGATCGTTGTCTGCGCGCGGTCTTCAAGGAATCGGGCGTGCCGGCGCTCATGCGCATCGCTTCCGGCATACGCTCGCGACGGAGCTACTCGGCCGCGGCGCCAGTTTCGAGGAAGTCGCGGACATCCTCGGCAACAGCCCGGAGATCGTGCGGAAGCACTACGGCAAGTGGTCAGTCGCGCGGCAAACCCGGATCGATGAGCTGATGCGAGCGCGTCTACGTCGGAACCGATTACGTCGATTCCGAAAAGGCGCGCATTCAATGATCGGGCACGTTTTGGGCACAAACGAAAAATCGCCGCTAAGTGGCACGATTTCAACAAGATAGTTGGCGGAGGAAGAGGGATTCGAACCCCCGAGCGAGTTACCCCGCTAACGGTTTTCAAGACCGCCGGTTTCAACCACTCACCCATTCCTCCACTTCCCAATTTATCGGAGTTCGGCCAATTTGTCGATAAACTAGTAACTATGTGCGGCATCGCCGGATTTGTTACCACTACGCCGTCCCCTGGGAGTGTCGCGCAGTTGGGCCGGATGACGGATGAGATCCGACATCGCGGTCCGGACGATTTCGGCTATTACCATGACGATTGGGCGCATCTGGGTCACCGCCGGCTGAGCATCGTCGATGTGGCCGGTGGCCACCAGCCGATGGCCAATGAAACCAACACGCTGTGGATCATCTACAACGGTGAGATCTTCAACCATGCCGACGTGCGGCCGGCGCTGGAGCAGGCCGGACACCGCTATACCACCCGGTCCGATACC
Source organism: Bryobacterales bacterium (assembly GCA_963769205.1). Taxonomy (GTDB): domain Bacteria; phylum Acidobacteriota; class Terriglobia; order Bryobacterales; family Bryobacteraceae; genus Palsa-89. The sequence goes on from CAVYKR010000018.1 coordinate 183,771, forward strand.
GAGACCATCATCCACGCCTACGAACAGTACGGACCCGCCTGCCTGCAATTTTTTCGCGGCATGTTCGCCTTCGCGATCTGGGACAGTCAGCGGCGCCGGCTGTTTTGCGCGCGCGATCGCCTGGGCATCAAGCCGCTTTATTACTATTGGGACGGCCGGTTGTTCGCGTTCGCGTCCGAAATCAAGGCCTTGCTCGAGCATGCTTCGATTTCTACTGCATTCGAAGAAGAACTGCTGCCGGAGCTTCTGGCCTTCGGTTATGTGAGCGAAGATCGCACGCTGTTCCGCAATATCCGCAAGCTGATGCCGGGCCATCATTTGACCCTGGATCTGGGCACAACCGACCCGCAGCCGAAGATCGAAAGCTACTGGGACGTTCCGGCGCCCGAAGCGGTGGAAGTGGAGGACTTCGATGAGCGCGGCTGGATAGCGGAGACTCGGCGACGCCTGGAAGAGACCGTCCGCATGCGCCTGATGAGCGACGTTCCACTGGGAATGTTCCTGAGCGGTGGTGTGGATTCCAGCGCCATCGCGGCGATTATCAAGCGTTCCACCAGCGGGCCGGTCAAGACTTTCGCGGTAGGCTACCAGGAAGCGCGTTTCAGCGAGTTGACCTATGCCAGCCAGGTCGCTCGCGCGATCGGCACCGAGCATCATGAAGTAAAGGTCGGCATGGATGATTTCTTCACCGCGCTGCCGCGTCTCATCTGGCATGAAGACGAGCCGATCACCTGGCCCTCCAGCGTGTCGTTGTACTTCGTTTCGAAACTGGCCGCCGAGCAGGTGAAAGTGGTCCTGACGGGCGAAGGCAGCGATGAATTATTCGGGGGGTATGAACGCTATCGATGGAATCTGATGAATCAGCGCGGCGCCGCGGCTTACCGGAGGGTGCCGGGCCCGCTCCGCAGCTTCCTGCGATCGCAAGCGGCCAGTTCCCCGCTGCTGGGCGCGTCGCTGCGCCGTAAACTCCGCCACACTTTTGTGGGGCGCGATGACAGCGTCGAATCGCTCTTCCTCGACAACTTCTATTGCGCCTTTTCGCGAGAAGAACAGAACCGCCTGCTGGCCTCGCCTCCCGCGGCGGTTTATGGAAACTACCTGCGCTACTGGAACGGCCGCGGCGCATCTTCTCCGCTCGCGCGCATGTTATATACCGACCAGAAGACTTATCTGGTCGAACTTCTCATGAAGCAGGATCAGATGAGCATGGCCTGTTCCATCGAAAGCCGCGTTCCGTTCCTCGATCACAAATTCGTCGAGTTCTCAACCCGCATCCCGGACGGGCTCAAGATCCATGGCGCAACCCAGAAATACATTCTAAAGAAGGCCGTCGAGGATCTTTTGCCTCGCAGCATAATCTACCGCAAGAAAATGGGTTTCCCTACGCCCCTCCGGCAGTGGCTGCTGGATCCGAAAGCCGAGCCGCTTTATGCCGCTCTACGCTCGCGCGACTGCTTCTTGGCGTCTTACCTCGACATGGGCGAGGTGGAATCGTTGATCCAGCGGCATCGCTCCGGCTTTGAGGACGCCACCGACCGCATCTGGCGGCTTCTGAACCTGCAGCTTTGGGGCGATCTGTTTATTACCGGCCGACGCGAGCAATGGTGGAACGGCGTGGGCCAGCGAGCCGCGGCTTCCCCCGCCGGCAGCCTCGCCGAAGTTTAAGCGCAATGCCTGAACTGATTCCCCTGCTCGATCTCCGCGCCGAATACCACGAGTTGAAATCCGAGATCGACGCCGCCGTCGGGCGTGTTCTGGAAAGCGGTCAATTTATTCTCGGCAAGGAAGTGGCTGCATTCGAGGAGGAGTTCGCCTCCTATTGCGATGTCGAGCATGCTATTGGCGTGAACTCGGGGACCAGCGCGCTGCATCTGGCATTGCTGGCGGCGGGAATCGGCGCCGGTGACGAGGTGATCACCGTTCCATTTACGTTCTGCGCCACAGCGGCGGCGATCGGTTATGTGGGCGCAACGCCGGTTTACGTCGATATCGACTCGCGGACGTTCAATATGGACGTTACGCGGCTCGAGGCGGCTATTACCGAGCGCACCCGCGCGATCCTGGTGGTTCATCTGTACGGCCAGCCGGCCGATCTGGATCCGATTCTCGAGATCGCCGGCCGCCATAAGCTGGTGGTGATTGAAGACGTCGCGCAAGCGCACGCAAGTGAGTATAAGGGGCGGCGCACCGGCGGCATCGGCGACATCGGCTGCTTCAGCTTCTACCCCACCAAGAACCTTGGCGCGGCCGGCGAGGGCGGCATGGTTACCACCAATAATCCCGAATACGCGCGCACCATCGCCATGCTCCGCAACTGGGGCGAAGAGCATCGCTATTATCCGACGCTCAAGGGCTATAACTATAGATTGCCAGCCATGCAAGCCGCTATCCTGCGCGTGAAACTACGGCGTCTGGAGCACTGGACGGATGCGCGCCGCTCGCTGGCGGCTCAGTACGACCGTTTGCTCGACGACCCCAGGGTCGTTCGCCCGCAAGTACTTTCCGGCGTGCGGCACGTTTATTGCCTATATACGATCCAGATTAACGATCGGGGACGGCTGCAGAGGCACCTGCAGGACGCTGGAATCCAGACCGCGGTTCACTATCCCCTACCGATTCACCTTATGCCTGCTTATGCCGACACGAGGTACAAGGCAGGCGATTTTCCGGTGGCGGAAGCCTGCGCGGAGCGTGTTTTGAGCGTGCCGATCTATCCTCAGATGACGCAGTACCAGGTAGAGCGGGTGGCCGGCGAAATTATCCGTCTTGTTTCGCAAAACAGTCAAGTATCCGCGCTGAGCCGACGATAAGCAGTGCAGTATGGGTACAACATCGACGCAATACTTCACTGGACTGAGCACCTTCTCCAGCGATTTTCAGAGCATTATACAGCGCTCCGTCTCGATTAATCAGATACCGATAACGGCTCTGCAGAAGAGGCAGACGGATAATTTGAACCAGAAGCAAGCGTTAGTCGCTATTAGCCCGGATGTGGCGAGTCTAGGGGCGGCAGTGGCGGCACTCGGCACATTGAGCGCCAACCAAGGTGTATCTGCTTCCAGTTCCGATTCGACCGCGGTTTCTGTCACGAACGTGGGAGCAACTGGACCTGGCACGTATACGGTTTCCAATATTTCGGCGCTGGCGAAAGCGGCTTCAGAGACGTCCGTTACAGGCTACCCAGACACTACCACCACTGCGGTTTCGAAAAGCGGCCATGTGAACCTGGTGGTCGGAACAAACACCTATAACCTCGACCTAACGGGCGTCAACAATCTGAATGGTCTGCGCACCGCCATCAACAACGCTGGGGCGGGCGTAAGTGCCACTATTCTGACTTTTGGCTCAAGCAATTATCTTTCAGTGTCGGCCAGCAGCACGGGCGCCACGACATTGCAGTTGAACGATGTTCCGCTCGATCTGGTTACGAATACCGGTACCGGGGCTGAGACCTCGACGGCTACATATGCCGATCAGACCACCGCTCCCGTTTCCGGCAACGGCCATGTAGACCTGGTGGCAGGCTCAACCACGTATCACTTGGACGTAACGGCCAGCAACAATTTGACTGGCCTGATGAACGCCATCAATGGAGCTGGGGCACCCGGCGTCACTGCCGGCATTACCGGCAGCGCGGGCGCCTATTCGCTCTCGATCGCAGGGCCGGCCGGTACCTTGGCGCTCAACGACCTTCCCGCTACCACCGACTTGATTTCCAGCAGCAACCAGGGTGCGAATGCGGCTTTCACGCTGAACGGCGTGGACGTCACACGAGCCAGCAATACAGTAAATGACATCATCCCGGGCGTGAGTTTCAGCCTGCTGAGGCTGACCTCTCCGACAACCTCAACGACTTTGTCTCTGGCCACGGATCCTACTCAGCTGAGCAATGCTCTTCAGTCTTTCGTTACTAGTTACAATACCCTCGTAAGTCAAACGGCCCAGCAGACAGGCCCGTCCGCCGGTCCCCTTGGCGGCGATCTCATCATCAGCCAGATAGCCGAGGACACTCGTCAGTTGACCAGTTACTGGAACAATAGCGCCAGCAGTGTTCACAGCCTTTCTGACTTGGGGGTTACCTTCGAAGATCTTACCGGCCAATTGACCTTCAACGCGAACAAAGTCAGCTCGCTCACCAGCAGTCAACTTACAGATGCCTTTACGTTTCTGGGCTCGTCTAACACCGGTTTCAGCGCTCTCGCCAATAACTTCACCCAGTTGAGCGATCCCATTAGCGGTCTGATCCGTGTTCAGGAAAACGGTTACGATACCGAAAACACGCAGTTGACGAGCCAGATCAGCACCTTGAACACTCGGGCTAGCCAAGTCCAGGCGGCCCTGACCGCCAAGGTCCAGGCGGCCGACGCATTAGTCGCTCAGCTTCAATCGCAGCAGAATACGGTAAACGCCTCGATCTCCAGCCTGAATTACGTGCTCTACGGGAAGCAGACCAACTCGAACGGCATTTAACCAGGCGGGTTACTCCAACCGGTAATTCGGCGCTTCCTTGGTGATGATCACGTCGTGCACGTGGCTTTCGCGCAGACCCGCCGAAGTCACTCGCAGGAACCTGGCCTGTTCCTGCAGGTCGCGAATATTCGGGCAGCCGCAGTAGCCCATTCCGGCCCGCAGACCGCCCACCAGTTGGTACACCAGCTCCGCCAGCGGCCCTTTATAAGGAACCCGGCCTTCAATGCCTTCCGGCACCAGTTTTCCGCTCGTGTCCTGCGGATAGCGATCGGATCCGGCGGTCATCGCGCCCATGGAACCCATGCCGCGATAACTCTTGAACGTTCGGCCCTGATACAGAATCGTTTCGCCGGGGCTTTCTTCGGTGCCGGCGAACAGGCTGCCGATCATGACCGCATCGGCGCCGGCCGCGATGGCCTTGCTGATGTCACCGGAGAACTTGATTCCGCCGTCGGAAATCAGCGGCACGCCGGAGCCTCGGGTCGCGCGCGCGCATTCGGCGATGGCGGTGATCTGCGGGACGCCCGCGCCGCTCACCACGCGCGTGGTGCAAATGGAGCCCGGCCCGATGCCCACCTTGATTCCGTCGGCCCCGAGGTTGATCAGATCGCGCGCGCCTTCGAATGTTGCGACGTTGCCCGCGATCACATCGATCTCCGGCAGCTTCCGCTTGATCAGTGCGCACCGCTTCCATCACGCCCTCGCTGTGCCCGTGCGCCGAATCCACCACCAGCACATCCACTTTTCTCGCCACCAGCTCCTGGGCGCGCTCCAGAAAGTCGCCGGTCGAGCCCACCGCCGCGCCCACCCGCAGACGGCCCTGGGGATCTTTGGCCGCGTTCGGATACTTCATCTTCTTCTGAATGTCCTTGACGGTGATCAAGCCCTTGAGCACATACTGATCGTCCACCACCAGCAGCTTCTCCACGCGATGCCGGTGCAGAATCTTTTCGGCTTCTTCGAGCGTGGTGCCCACCGGCACGGTGATGAGATTGTCCTTGGTCATCACTTGCGAGATCGGCAGATCGAAGCGGTTCTCGAAGCGCAGATCGCGATTGGTGAGAATACCAACCAGCTTGCCGTTGCTGGTGACAGGCACGCCGGAGATGCGGTAGCGCTTCATCAGCTCCAGCGCGTCGGAAATTTTCTTCTCCGGCGCGATGGTGATGGGATCGACAATCATGCCGCTTTCACTGCGCTTCACGCGGTCCACTTCTTCGGCCTGCCGCTCCACGGCATGTTGCGGTGGATGATGCCGATGCCGCCCTGCTGCGCCAGCGCGATGGCCAGGTGCGATTCGGTCACCGTGTCCATCGCCGAGCTGACGATCGGAATGTTCATGCCGATGTGCCGGGTCAGGCAGGTGCGCGTGTCGGTCTGGACCGGAAGCACGTCGCTGCGCGCCGGCTGCAGAAGCACGTCGTCGAAAGTGAGACCTTCTGGAATCGTTTCTGGAATCATCGAGGAGGTACTTCTATTATGCCGCGAACAGGTAGCATGAGTAGTTCGATCGGGAGGTCAGATGGCGACGTTGGGATTGATTGAGTATCGGGACGCGAGCCCGGAAGTGCGCGCCGTATATGACGACATCATGGCGACGCGCAAGACCGACTGGATCAACAATTTTTGGAAAGCGCTGGCGCACGATCCCGCTACGCTGCGGCGCACCTGGCAAAGCGTTAAGGAAATTATGGCGCCGGGCGCGCTGGACGCGCTCACCAAGGAAATGATCTACCTGGCCGTCAGCGCGACCAATCAGTGCGGCTATTGCATCGCATCGCACACCGCCGCGGCCCGCAAAGCCGGGATGACCGACGCGATGTTGGCCGAACTGCATGGCGGTGGTGGGGATGGCGAATGAAACCAATCGCCTGGCGAGCGGGTATCAAGTGGAAATCGATGATAAATTCCGGCCCGTCTCCGCGCCGAAATAAAGGCTTCGCCAGCTCAGGAAGATCGGTCACCGTTATAGTGAAATTAACAGGCTCCTAGAAGGATTACTAGTGCTAGAATCCCAACTGAAGGCGCGTGGGCAAAAGCCCCCTTCCAAGCCTTCAAACGTCAAGCATAAAGAGGTGATCCATGATCAGTAGTGTCCTTGCTGGCGATGTTCGACAGACGTTGGAACAGTTCCAGCGTTCCGTCGACCAGATGTTCCAGAATATCTACGGCTTGCCGTCGGAAACCGGCAGATCCGCGCCGAGTGGCACTGGATCGGACTGGAGATTCAGTCCCGCGGTGGAGTCCGCATGGACTGACACGTCCTTAACCTTGCGCGTCATCCTGCCGGGAGTCGCGCAGAATGATGTGAAAGTGAGTGTGCAGAATAATCAGCTGATAATCGAAGGCGAACGTAAGGCGCCCGAGGTTTTCCACAAGAACGCACACACACAGCTCGCCTACGGAAGGTTCTATACCGCGGCGACATTGCCAACCGGCCTGGATTACAACAAGCTGAACTGCCATTTGCGGGACGGGATTCTGGAAATTCAGGTCCCCGTGTCCGAGCAGATGAAGCCTAGACAGATACAGGTTCAGGCCGGCGAGTCACAACGTAAGAGCATTTCGGCCTAGCCGGCGAAGTCTGGCGAAACCTCAAAAAGCTCTATGCTTAAGAGGGGTGGGACCCATACTCTCACCCCTTTCTCCATGCCCTGGCGACCCACCAGTCCGGAATCCCTGGAATCCATACGGCGCCTGCGGGAAGAGGTCGAAGAGCGGGGAGACCGCCGTCTGGCTCTCTTGCTTGCCGGAGTTGAATTGTATGCGACGTTGGGACGCGAGTTCGAATTATTGGAAACCATGCGAACCTTCGCGCACGAAATGCACGAGGCGGTACAGGGTACTCCGAGCGCGCGCGAATTAGAAGAGTTGTTTAACCGAGAACCGCCGCCAGGCTCGCGATCCGCTTAGGCGGCTTTTTGAACCTTCCCGCTGCGGATGCAGGAGGTGCACACGCGAATGCGTTTGGCTGCGCCTTTCACTACGGCGCGGACGCTCTGAAGGTTGATATTCCAGCGGCGTTTGGATACGTTATGCGCGTGGCTGATCCGGTTCCCGAACTGAGGGCCGCGCCCGCAAACTTCACATACTTTCGCCATGGTCGATATCGCTCCTCGAGTGTAAACACTAGTCTATCAATTTCCAGATCCGGCCCGCAACCGATCTGATATTCTGGCTAGTATCACTTCGAGGTCGTGTTGACCGATTTCAATCATATTCATTCCCGTGACGGTGAAGACTGGGTTTGCGGGCGTAGCATGGCCGTTCGTGAAGAGCAGTTGCTGCATGTCGAAGGGCGCGACCCGGACGAAGAGGAGGCCTGCCGCTTGTGCGCCGAGCGGATTATCGGCTATTTCGGCGATCCCATGCACGTGCATTAAGAGCGTATTCGGGCAAGCTCTAAATCCGAAGTTCGAAACCTGCCTGACGCATGGCTCCGATCACACGGTCGCGAATCAAAGCGACTTCTTCGGAAGAGAACGTTCGGTCCGGCGCGCCGACCGTCAGACGAAACGAGACGCTCTTGCGGTCATCGGGAAGCGGCGCTCCCGGTATACTCACGCACGAATTCGATTTCCACCAGGCCGTCGCCGGCGGCTGCTGCGAGACGGCGCTCGAGTTCGCCGGCCGGTTCACGTAAGTCCGCCAGTACCGACAGATCGAAGGCGCTAGTCGGAAAACGCCGCAGTGCCCGGTAGCGCATGTCGCCCTTATCCAGGCGTTCCAGGATCGCCAGGTCAAGATCGAGAATCGCGGCGCGGCCTTCCACGCCGAGCGCAGGGTGCAGTTCGAAGATGCGGCCGGCCGTCTTCGCCGCGCCATTGGACCGCCACGGCGCGTTGTGGATGCTCGAAGCTCCGCGCCGGTGCTCGTTCAACATCGCAGCCCGGCATCAGACATTCGGCCAGGCGCTTCAACTCAAACAGCGACGCGCTGCCGTCGCCCTCGCGCGCGTACATAGCCGCGGCGAAGTGCGGGATCTCATCCGGCAATATGCTCGCGGCTGGGATGGATTTCGCGGCCGATTTCAAACAGCCGGAACGCTGTCAAATGGCGGCTATTGTCGAGAATGTTTTTCCGGATCCCGGGCAGCAGGCTCGTCCGCATGAGCGTTTGATCCGACGCGATCGGATTAGTAACCCGAAGATGACCGCGGGGTCGAAATGAAACGCGCGCGCCATCTCTTCGCTAATGAAGGAGTAGTTGTAGACTTCCGTGAATCCCTGCGCGGCCGCCATATTACGAACGCGACGCTGGTACAGGCGCATCGGGTTTTCGGGCGGCACAACCGATTCGATCAGCGGCGCGCGCGGCGTGATGGAGTCGTATCCGATCATGCGCCCGACTTCTTCCAGCAGATCGTCCTTGATCGAGATGTCTTTGGTGGCGCGCCAGCTCGGCACGGTCACCGAAAAATGACCCGGCGCCTTTTCCGCGACGCCGAATTCGAGCGATTCGAGAATGGACCGAACTTCGTCCGCGTTTAAGCTACGGCCCAGCTTCCGGGTAAGCCAGTCGACGGTCAGATCGATCGCAGGCGGCGTTTTGAGGTCAGCCTTGCGGTCCGCCAAGCCGCCCACCAGTCGAATCCCCGGCGAGACCTGCTCCAGCAGCTCAAGAGCCCGCGCCAGTCCTCGCACCGTATTCACCGGATCCTGCGATTTTTCGAATCGCATGGACGCATCGGTGCGAAGTTTCAGAGCCACTGAGGTTTTACGCACGCTGGCTGCTTGGAAATTCGCGCTTTCCAGCACGATGCGCTTGGTGCCTGTATCAATCGCGCTGTGCAGACCGCCGATTACGCCCGCCAGGGCTATGGGTGCCTCTGCATCGGCGATCACCAGGTTCGATGGGCTGAGTTGGTAGCTCTCTTCATTCAGCGCTGTTATCTGCTCCGCAGCACGCGCGCTGCGAACAAAAATGGTCTGTCCGTGCAGTTTGTCCGCATCGAAGGCGTGCATCGGCTGCGCCAGCTCTGCCATCACGTAATTGGTGACGTCAACGATATTGTTGATCGCGTTCAGGCCGATGGCTTCCAGCCGATACTGCAGCCACAGCGGCGAGGGCTTCACCGTGACATTTTCAAAGACCAGCGCACTGTACCGCGGGCAAAGGGAGAGGTCTTCAATCTCCACACCAATAGCCGCCGGTCCCCGCGGCAGCAGATCGAGCTTCACTGGATCGCGCAGCGATTGATGCGTGATCGCCGCCACCTCGCGCGCCATGCCGTAATGTCCCCACAGATCCGGCCGATGCGTCAGCGATTTATTATCGACTTCGATCACCGCGTCCGGTGTCGGCAGCACTTCTTCATCCAGCTCTACAATGCCGGTGTGATCGCGGTTGATCCCGAGCTCCAGTCCGCTCGCCAGCATACCGTCGCTCTCCACGCCTTGAATGATCGCCGGCGCGGCCGGCACGTAAACTGTCAGCATCCCCGGCCGGCAATTCGGCGCTCCGCACACCACCTGCTTCTTCCCGTAGCGGGCAGTTTCAACCACGGCGATCTGATTGTGGCTGCCCTCCATCCATTCCACGGCCGTGACGCGCGCCAAAGAAGCTGAATCCAACGCCGCGCCGACCTGCTCCAGCCCTTCGCACTCCGCGGTCTTCATCGTGATCAGGCGCATCAGTTCCCGGGGCTCGACGTTCAGCCCGGGAACCAGCTCCTTGATCCAGTTGTAGGAAAATTTCATTGCGTTTAGCGCGCTTAAAACTGGCGCAGGAACCTCAGGTCGCCGCTCTCTAACAGCCGGATATCGTCGATGCCGTAGCGCATCATGGCCAGCCGCGTCAGCCCCAGGCCAAAAGCGAAGCCGCCCCATTCGTCCGGATCGATCCCGCTCATCCGCAGGACATTGGGATGCACCAACCCGCACGGCATCAGTTCCACCCAGCCGCTCTGTTTGCAGACCGGGCAGCCTGGTCCGCCGCAGATGAGGCACTGAATATCCAACTCGAAACCCGGTTCGACGAACGGAAAATAGCCGGGGCGAAGCCGGATAGTCACTTCGCGCCGGAAGATCGCGCTCAGCAGCGTCTTCATGAAATAGAGCAGGTGCGCCACCGAAACGTCGCGGTCCACCATCATGCCTTCCACCTGATAGAACGTGTGCTCGTGCGATGCGTCCACTTCCTCGTTGCGGAAAACACGCCCGGGCGCGATCATGCGCAGCGGCGGCCCCAGCCTTTCCATGCCGCGCACCTGCACCGGCGAAGTGTGGGTGCGCAGCAGATTTCCGTCGGTCAGCCAGAAAGTATCCTGCATGTCGCGCGCGGGATGTGTGGCGGGAATGTTCAGCGCGTCGAAGTTGTGATATTCGGTTTCCACTTCCGGCCCGTCCAGCACCGCGAACCCGAGCGACGTAAAAAGATCCTCGATTTCGTTCTGGACTTGCGTCACCGGATGCAGGCTGCCGGGACGCGGGCCCGGGGCGGGCAGCGTCAGATCGAGCCATTCCGATTCCAGGCGATATTCAGGGCCTCGGCATCGAAGGCCTGCTTGCGCGTTTCCAAGGCGCTCTCCAGCCTCTCTTTCGCGGCGTTCAGAGCCTTCCCGGCGGCCGCTCGCTCCTGCGGCGCGAGTTTACCGAATTCCTTGCTGAACTGTGCCAGCGATCCCTTGCGGCCCAGCACATCCACGCGTACCGCTTCCAGCGCGTCTATACTCCGCGCATCTTCGATCCGCGTCAGTGCTTCAGCCTGCAATTGTTGGATTTGATCTTCGAGCACTACTCAGGACGCTCCACCCTCACTGGCTGCGTAAACATCCAGTATCTCCACCACCGCTTGATGCCCTTTGGTCAACGCCAGGTCCAGCGCGTTCTGGTGGTTGTCGGCCCGCGCATGCACGTCCGCCCCGCCGGCGATCAGCAGCCGCACCATCTCGACGTCTCCATTTTGCGAGGCGGCATGCAGCGCCGTCCATCCAGCTTCTTGTTGCGCATTCACATCCGCGCCGTGCTCAAGCAGAATTCTGACCGATTCGCGGCTGCGTCCCGCTGCGGCGGCGTGCAGAGGCGCATTTTGCATCGCGTTGCGGGAGCGCGCCTGGACGTCCGCGCCGCCGAGGATCAACGCCTCGGCAATCGCCGGTTGATTAAAAAAGCACGCCAGATGCAGCGGCGTCCAGCCATCCTGGCTATAGGATTGGATCAGCTCCGGCTGCCCGGCGGCTAATTCCATCACTCGCCCGCCGGCGCCGGCCATGCAAGCGGCGAAAATATCCAGCTCAACGCCTCTTTCAAGCAGCAGCGCCGCGATCTCATTGCGGCCGGAATATTTCGCGGCTATGAACGGCCCCGCACCGTTGGCGTCCTTGGCGTTCAGCAGCGTTTCATCGACGGCGATCATGCCCATAACCCGGTCGCGGTCCCCGGCGCGGATGGCCTCAAAGAACTCTTTGCTCATAAACACGCCTCGGTGCTCATAATTACGCCTGCGCTTGGAAGACTGTCTCCGCTTTGGCCACTTCCCAATCCAAATGGTTGATGTAGAAGAGCAGTACCGGCTTGGGATATGTCTCTTTGAATTGATCGTACGCCTTCTGCTGCCAGCCTTCCGTCAAATATTTCGACCCGTCGATGTCTTTGGCGAAGAACCCGTCCTCGTTGGGGATTCCCAGGTGATCCAGAACGGCCTTGATCATGTCGAGATGAGAAACCAGGATTGCTTGCGACAGATCGGTCGCAAAATCCTCGTCGCGTTCGCCCAGACGTACCCAGAAGCGCGGCGCCGCCTTGCGAAGGCTTTCGGAGTTCATCTTAGCCAAATGCATACGTGTCTTCAGCCGATCGAAAAGCTGGTAGGTCTTGAGCTTGCCGATCGAAATCGCGCGCAGCAGTTGAGCGAACATCTCCTCGCCCAAGCCCTGGAAGATCTCGGAAAGCTGCATAAGAAGCCAGCGTAACATTTGCCGGGCAGCGGATGGCGTGGACCTCCCCGGCGATTTCCATAATCCAGGAATCCAATACCGCTTGCCGCTCGTTGAATCAGCGGAAAATGTTATTCAGTGGGCTGCTTCTTATCGCTCAAATCGTTCTTCAAGCGCTTCACCACCCGCTCAGCGGTTTTGCTCAACTCGCCGGGGGTCGAGTCCTTGGGAGGGTCGAAGATCGACCACAACACGATGCGGCTCTTACGATCCACGATGAACAGATTACCTTTGCCTCGCCCGCCTGAGTTCACTCGTTGCGCACCGCCGCCGAAGTCCATCAAGCCTTTCTTCTCATCACCCGGTTTCTTTGCATCGTCGGATGTCGCCGCGGGTGGCGCAGGGGGCGCGGGCGGCGGATACAGCTCACTGAGCTTGGTCTCAAAAGACTCGCCCAGACGGTCCGTGATTATCGCATCAGCCTTTTTCGGATCGGTCACCACCTGAAAAACCCCGGAAGTGGTGATCTGATTTGCGAGAAACTGGTCCATGCTGCCGCTCATCGCCAGAATATAGACCGCGTTCACCTGCTTGAGTTGCGGGTTCACCGCGGCAAATGCCAGCATGGCGGCGCCGATAACCAAGCCACAAAAGAACTTCATGAGAACATGGTACCAGCGCCCGCTTCAGCCGTGGCGCCAAGCCCCACTGTGTATAAATCGGCTCGCATCACGGTGATCATCCCGTGCCTCAACGAAGAGCAAGGAATCGAGCGTGTTCTCAGCCGCATGCCGGAGTTCGTCGACCAAGTGATTGTGGTGGACAACGGATCCACCGACCGTACTTCGGATGTGGCGCGTTCCTTCGGGGCCGAGGTGATTCGCGAGCCCGTACGCGGCTATGGACGAAGTTACAAGCGAGGCTTTGCTTCGGCCACAGGTGACCTGATCGTCACCCTGGATGGCGATCATAGTTATCCGCCGGACGCGATCTCCTACCTGATTGAGGCCTTCCTGCACCTGGATATCGATTTTCTAAACGCTTCCCGATTCCCCGTCCGCGACCGCCAGGCCATGAGCTTTAAACACAAGTTCGGCAACTGGGTTCTATCGCTGGCCATGTCGATCCTATACTTCCGCTGGGTGCGCGATTCGCAATCCGGCATGTGGGTGTTCCGGCGATCCATCTTGAAGGAGATGCGGCTCGAGTCCGACGGAATGTCGTTTTCCGAAGAGATCAAAATCGAGGCCCTGAAGAGTTCTCGAATTCGCTTCGCCGAAATTTCCATTCTCTATTCCTCCCGCCTTGGGGAAATCAAACTCAACCCCTGGCGGGACGGTTTTTATAATCTGTGGTTCCTGGTCAGGAAGCGCTTCCGGCGGCGCGTGCACTAATGCAACAGCCGGTTACAGCCGTCATCCCCAATTGGAATGGAGCCGCACTCCTGGAAAAGTTACTAGGAGACCTTCGCCTGCAAACCTGTTCCATTGATCGAATCGTTGTCGTCGACAACGGCAGCACTGATAATTCAGTGACGGTGGCCAGGGCCGCCGGGGCCGAGACAATCGAATTGGGCGCCAACACCGGTTTCAGCCACGCCGTAAACTGCGGAATTCGATCGGCCGGTTCGGGTTGGATCGCCGTCCTGAACAATGACGTCGCGCTCCCCTCCGATTGGCTTGCCAAACTGAAGCAGCAGGCCGAGTTAGCTAACGCGTGGTTTGCTACCGGCAAACTGCTCGATGCTCTCGATCGCGGCCAGATCGATGGCGCCTTCGATGCAGTCTGCCGCGGCGCTTGCGCCTGGAGATGCGGCCACGGGCGTCCCGATTCTCCCCTATGGAACCAGCCGCGCCAGATTGGCTTCGCACCATTTACGGCGGCGCTGTTTCGTTCGGAATTGTTCCAGCAGGTCGGACTTTTGGACATAGACTTCGAGTCTTACCTGGAGGACATCGATTTCGGAATCCGTTGCGCCACCGCCGGCTTTGAAGGAATTTACGTCCCCGACGCCGTGGCCTATCATCAGGGCAGCGCCACCTTGGGGCGCTGGCATCCCGAAACGGTAAGGAAGATCTCACGAAATCAACTTCTGCTGATCGCGAAACACTATCCCCGCATGTGGGTCTTACGGTATGGTTGGCCGGTCTTCGTCGCCCAGGGTCTGTGGGGAGTTGTCGCGCTACGCCACGGGGCTGCTGTTGCATACCTTCAAGGCAAATCGGAGGGCATACGGCGATTTCGAGCGGCCCGAGGAAAATCTCCGGCCAACCTTCCGGCTATCGTCGAGCGCAGCGAAAGAGAGATTCGAGACCTGCAGCGATTGACAGGCTTCGATCTCTACTGGAAACTGTACTTTGCGCTGACGTGAGCCGGGTATGATTCGAACCGGAGTGGTGGTTGTGACCTACAACTCGGCGGATGTCATCGAACGCTGCCTGGATTCCTGCGCGGGCCTTCCCGTTGTTGTGGTCGACAATGCGTCCGGGGATGCTACCCGGGAGTTCGTCCGGCATCGGTCATCCGTCCAGCTCATCAGTAACGCGATCAATCGTGGCTTCGCCGCGGCCGTCAACCAGGGTGTGGCGGCGTTTGAAACGGAATTAATTCTCTTGCTCAACCCGGATGCCGAGCTGGTCAGTGCCCTCGATCCGATGGCTGCAGCCTGCGCAACAGAGGGCGTCGGAGCCGCCGGAGGAAGGCTGGTGGATGAGAACGGCCGTGCCCAGTCCGGCTTCACGCTGCGCCGTTTTCCAACCTCCGCGGCGTTGATTTTCGAAGTCCTGGGCATCAATCGCATGCTTCCGGGGAATCCCGTGAATCGACGCTATCGATGCCTGGACATGGATCTATCCAAACCCGCCGCCGCCGATCAGCCACCCGGTGCATTCCTCATGTTTCGCCGCGATTTGTGGCTGCGGCTGGGCGGTTTTGACACACAATTTTACCCGTTGTGGTTCGAAGATGTAGATTTTTGCAAGCGCATCCGCAATTTAGGACTGAAAATAGAATATGTGCCGCAAACCATCGCCCGCCATCGGGGTGGCCATAGCATTGCTGAGCTGGATTGGGGATGCCGTCAGGTTTACTGGTATGTTAGCCTGCTAAGGTACGCATCGAAGCACTTTCGGCCGTTCACATTCCGGGGAGTGAGCGCGGCGGTAGTGCTAGGTTCCATGTTTAGAGCGGTCGCCGAGATGTTACGGCGAGGAAGTATAAGGCCGCTCAAAGTCTACGCGACGATCGCAAAGATCGCGGGGCTAAGTATGATTTCAGGCCACGTCTGGGAACTGGATTGTCCGGGAAGTTATACGAAGGCAGTAGGGTGAACGCAGTTGCTCAAAATTAAAAATAGAGACACGACTCACATACATGTCCGTTAACGATAGGGTATCGGTAACAATCGTCACTTATAACAGCGGCCGATTTATCAAGAGATGCCTGGAATCCGTCCTGGCGCAGCGCTACGCCAATAAGGAAATTATCGTCATCGATAATGCCTCGTCGGACGGTACTGTGGATATCCTGGAGCAGTTCGAGGACCGCTGTCAGATCATTTACAACGATGAGAATATCGGCTTCGCAGCAGCCCAGAATCAGGCCATTCGCGCCGGCGCCGGCACCTGGGTCCTGACACTCAATCCGGATGTTTTGCTGCTGCCGAATTTTATCCAGGCCTTGGTGGAAGCCGGACAATTCGATCCGAAAGTAGGGACTGTCTGCGGAAAGCTGCTGACCATCCTGGCCACCTTCGATCTTCCGGACAAACCGCTGGTCGATTCCACCGGCATCTACTTCACCCCCATGCTGCGGCATTTGGATCGCGGCAGCCAGGAAGTAGACAACGGCCACTATCTGAAACACGAATATGTCTTCGGGGCCACGGCGGCGGCGGCGCTGTATCGCCGTGAGATGATCGATGACATATCCATCGGCGACGAGTTCTTCGATCCTGACTTCTTCGTTTACCGCGAAGATGCCGATGTCGCCTGGCGGGCGCAGTTGCTGGGTTGGAGATGTGTGTATACGCCGAATGCGCGCGGTTATCACGTCCGCAAGGTACTTCCAGGCAATCGGCGAGCCTTGCCGTCGGGGATCAATATGCACTCGGTGAAGAACCGCTTCCTGATGCGCTTGAAAAACATGACCGGCGATCTTTATAAGCGCAACTGGCTGTCCATCACCGCCCGCGATCTGGTGGTGGTGGGCTGCTGCCTGGTGCGGGAGCAGAGTTCGCTAAAAGCATTTTGGTATGTCAGCCGAAACTGGAAGCGCGTGCTGGCGAAGCGCCGCGAAATCATGCGCCGCAAGCGCGTAGACGACGATTACATCGCCAACTGGTTCCGCTATAAGCCGGTGAGCAGTCCAGCCGGCAAATCGCGGGCCCTGGCTCGTTCGAAGATGGCGGGTGATTAACGCCCAGGAGGCAGAAGGCAGTCGGCCAAAGGCAGCCATTCGCCCGGATTGCGATCCTCGGCACGCGTGGAATTCCCGCGCGCTATGGCGGATTCGAGACTTTTGCTGAAGAGCTCTCCACTCGTTTAGCCCAGCGCGGCCACCAGGTTACCGTCTATTGCCGCGAGCGGCCTTCCGAGTCCACTTACCGCGGCGTGCGGCTGGTTTATCTGCCAACCTGGAGACACAAGTATTTCGACACGTTGGTTCATACCTTCCTGTCCACGATTCATTTGATCTTTCGCCGCGCCGATGTTGCGCTTTACTGTAACGCCGCGAATGCGATTTTCACCTTCTGGCCTCGTATGTTTGGGATCCCGACCGCGTTGAACGTCGATGGCCTGGAGCGCAAACGCCGCAAGTGGAACCGGCTGGCCAAAGCCTGGTATCTGATTTCCGAGCGCCTCGCTACGTTCTGCCCGAATGTCGCGGTATCGGACGCGCGCAAAATCGCCGAGTATTATCTAGAGCGCTACGGAAAGCGCTCCGAATTCATTCCCTATGGCGCGGAAACTGGAAAAGTGGAGACGGCCGCCGTGCTTGATCAACTGGGACTGGAGCACGAGCGATACTTCCTCTATGTGAGCCGCCTGGAGCCGGAAAACAATGCGCTGGCGGTTCGAGAGGCTTTTGAGAAATTGACTACCGCGATGAAGTTGGCGCTCATCGGCGACGCGCCCTACGCCGATGCGTACATTCAGCGCGTCCGGGACACTACCGACCCGCGAGTTTTGATCCCGGGTGCGATCTACGGCCCCGGTTATCACGAATTGCTTTCGCACTGCTTCGCCTATATTCATGCAACGGAGGTGGGCGGCACGCATCCGGCTCTGATCGAGGCCATGGGACGCGGGGCGCTGGTGCTGTATTTGAACACGTCCGAAAATGCCGAGGTGGCAGTGGGCTCCGGTGTTCCGTTCGAGGCCGGCGAGCTGCGGGCGAAACTGGAGCTGGCGCTGCAGATGAGCGAAGCTGAGCGCGCAGACTGGGGCCGGAGAGCGCAGGAGCGTGTGACCAGACGGTATAGCTGGGAAGCCGTTACGAATCAGTATGAAGCGCTACTGTTGAAGCTGCTCGTTTAGTCCTCAACGTTCCTCGGTACTGGCCGATGAGCGAGGTATGGGGAAAATGCCTCGGCTCTTGTATACCGTTTGGGCTGCCATTATGTTGTGCGCCGGGATGCCCGTCTTCGGCCAAGACAGCCAAGACGATATCATCCGGAAGCTGATTTCCCGCGTCGAAGCCTTGGAGCGCGAAGTGGCGAGCCTGAAGCCAGGGACCACGCCCGAGCCTATGGCTACTACTCCTGCGCCCGAGCCTGTGCCGATAGTAGAGACAATCCCCACGGATGCTGCCGAACCCGTCCCCGTAAGCGAGGATCGCTTCACGTTGCATGCCTATGGGGACATCGATTTCCTTCGAAATCCGGACGGCTCGTCCTTCAAGCGATTCGCGCTGGGGGAACTGGATGTGTTCGCCAGCGCCCGCATCTCGCCGCGACTGTCGGCCTTGGCGGAAGTGGTGTTTGAAACCGACAATCAACTGTATGTCAGCTCCGTGCCGATCAACGTGGAAAGGCTTTTGCTTCAATACCGGCAGAATGAGTTTTTCAATGTGGATATTGGGGCTTACCGGACCGCTATCGGCTACTACAACACGGCTTTCCTTCGAGGCTCCTGGTTCCAGACAGCGCTGACGCGTCCCAAGTTATTTGTATTCGAAGATGATGCCGGGTTTCTGCCTTTACACAATACCGGCGTAAGCGTGAACGGAAATCTGCCATCGGGCGGGCTGGGCCTGCATTACGTGGTCGAAGTCGGAAATTCCCGCAACTACGGGCAGGGGATCCGGACGGGTCTGGACATTACAGATCATAGCGCCTTCAATGTGGCCATTACTGCGCGGCCTCGCGCGTTACCCGGCTTCCAAACCGGTTTTTCCTACTATCGGGACCAGTTCTCCCCGTTTGAAGGAACCTCGATAAACCGCACGGTCTGGACGGGACACGCGGTCTATCAGGCCAAGCGGATCGAATTTCTCAACGAAGTTGTGCTGGCGAGGTTCGCTCGACCGGATTTAGGCTGGGGTAACGCGCAAGGATTCTATAGCCAACTTGCCTATCGTATCGGCTCCAGTTGGACTCCCTATGTCCGCTTTGAGGATTTGAACTCTTACGGCCGGGGGGCAGCAGGCGATGCCGTGCACCAATATGTGCCCTGGCGCACCGTCTTCGTCAGTGGGCTGCGGTACGACATCAGCGAGGCTGTGGCTCTCAAATTTGAACTTGGCCGGGCAGATTATCTCGGTCAACCGGCCTGGGTCCAAGCCGCCGTGCAGGTCGCTTTCAGGTTCTAAATCTATGACGCTCGTGGTGAGGAGCTTATTTTTGCTGTTAGCGGTAATGGCGATCAGCTCGCCGGCGGGTCTAGAGTCTTCATTCGCAGTCGTGGTGCACCGCTCCAATCCGATCAGCAGCATACGGTTCACGGATCTGCGAGCATTTTTCTCCGGCGAGATCAAACGCTGGCCGGACGGCTCTAAGCTGGTGCTGGTAGAGCGGAATTTGGAAAGTAATGTATTTCGATTTTTGATGCAGCACATCTTGAATACGACACCCATGGAGTATCAGCGACACCTCGAAAATATCGAGTTTAAAGGCGAGACGCCGGCCATGGTCAGAATCCTCAATAGCGATGCGGCGGCTTGCAAGTTCGTGTTCAATGTTCCTGGTTCCATCGCGGTTATAGGCACTAGTTCGCTGACCCTGCCCGAGTGCAGTACGGTGCAATTGGTCACCGTGGACGGCAAGCTGCCGGGCGAGGACAATTACAGGCTGCGATGAAACGACTTCTAAAACCCGCGCTAACCGTGCTGGTAATGGCTGGCATCTATGGGTCGGTCTTGGGTGTGCGACAGCTGAAGCAGGCCATTACACGCTCGCAAGATTTGTATCGCATTGATACGGTTGGCTCTCAGATGGAGAGCCGTCTGGAGTACGAGACCCAGGAAAGCCGGCGTGCGTTCGTCTATGCCTTGGCCATCAGCGACCCTAATGAACAGCTGCCCTATATCGATCAATCCCGCGCGGCGAGCGCGGCCGTTCAACAAACCGGCCAGCAGTTTCGGCAGCTGAAGGCTACCGATCTTGAACCCTATTTGAACAGGTTCGAAGACTCCTGGAAAGCGTACAGCCAGGTACGCGATGAAATCGTGGCGCTTGTTTTGGAAGGCGATAGCCGTGCAGCTTTGACGGTCGAGACCCGGCGTGGGCAACCCGCCTTCGCTACCGCGCTCGGAGACCTCCACGCCCTGAAGACCAGCTTGGAACGGCATGCCAGCACGGCGTCGGAGCAAGTGGACGCGACCCTCCGGCGCTCGGCGGCAGGCTTAGCCGCGTTCGCCATCTGCATGCTCCTGATCATGGTTTTGCTTGCAAAAGCCAATCACGAGCGCCGCCGGGCGCTGGAATCGCTGGCGGCCGAGAGAGAAATGGAGGAACAGCGGGCCACCATTCTCGAAATGGTTAGCACCCACGCCCCGCTATCCCGCATTTTGGGAGCGATCGTCGAATTGGCTCCCAAACATGAGATTGGAGCGGGCGCGGCAATCTGGGCGGCCGCTGGAGTGGATTTACATTTTCAGGTCGCGTCCAGCCTGCCCCCGCGATTCCTGGATGAGCTGCATCAGCATCCGCTGCCCGGGACGAGCGAGAACGCGGCGCAACGGGCTCAGCTGGAGCACGACCGAAATGCCGTGGCCGTACAATTCGGACTCTGGCCGGCGGATTCGAAAGCTCTACACGATGCGGGGGGCCGGTTGATCGGAATGCTGCAGGCATTTACTCGAAGCCGCGACAGACAGGTTGATAAGGCCCTGTACGATCAGATGGCCCAGCTGGCTTCGGTGGGCATCGAAAACACGCTCCTTTATGAACGCCTGGCATTCCAAGCCCAGCACGACACTCTTACCGGCCTGCCGAACCGATTGCTGTTTCAGGATCGCGTGCAGCAGGCATTGCAGCTGGCGCGGCGGCATCGCAAGGGGGCAGCCGTTATATGGATCGACCTGGACCGCTATAAGCAGGTAAATGACACCCTGGGACATCGCGTGGGCGACGAGTTGCTGTGCGAAGTCGGGCGCCGTCTGAAAAGTAGCCTGCGCGAGAGCGATACGGTAGCGCGCGTCGGTGGTGACGAGTTCACCATCCTGGCAAACGATATCGCGAGCCCCTTGGACGCCGAAGCCGTGGCCGCCAAGATTATGGCGGCGCTGGCTCCGCCGATGCTGCTGGCCGGACACTCAGTCGCCGCGACAGCCAGCCTGGGAATCAGCATCTTCCCCGAACACGGCGAAGATCCCATTATCTTGCTGCGCAATGCGGATTTAGCTATGTACAGCGCAAAATCAAATGGCGGGAATAGATCTCATCTGTTCCGTCCCGCCTTGGGCGATTCGATGCAGCGGCGGATGCAGGTCGAAGAGCAGCTGCGGAATGCCATAGAAAATCATGAATTCTCCTTGGACTATCAGCCCCTCCTCAATCGGGATGGACGTCTGGACGCGCTTGAAGCGCTGCTGCGCTGGACCAACCCTGTCTTGGGGCGAGTTTCGCCCGCGGATTTTATTCCCGTCGCGGAGGAAATGGGTCTGATTCTTTCCATCGGCCAGTGGGTCGCCGAAACGGCTTGCCGCCACGGAGCGGAATGGTTGCGCGCCGGCTACCAAGTCCCGCGCATTGCTGTGAACGTCTCCGCCATGCAAATTATTGAGAAGGGCTTTGCATCCATGGTGCAGCGGATTTTGACGCAGCATCAGTTCCCGGCAATCAAACTGGAGCTGGAAATCACGGAAACTGCGCTCATGAACAATCTCGATCAGGCTTTGGAACAGATCGAGGTCTTGCGGCGCTTGGGAGTGCGGTTTGCTATCGACGATTTCGGCACAGGCTACTCATCCCTCAATCACCTTCGAACTCTCCCTGTGGATTGCGTCAAAATAGACCGTTCGTTCATTAAAGATCTCGAGCAGGGGACGGCAGCAGTACTACGCTGGTACGCGGAATCATCGGCTTGGCGCACAACCTCGAGCTCCAGGTCGTGGCCGAAGGAGTGGAAACGCAGGAGCAGCTCACTTTGCTGCAAAGCATGGGCTGCGATATCAACCAAGGTTTCTTTTTGCATCGGCCGATGGCCCACGATGCAGTCGAGAAGCTGTTCCTGCCCGCCGCCCACGTGCCTGAAACGGTCATCGAGGAAGCTGTCCTTACCGGCCCGGTCTAATAGCCTCAGAACGTGTAACAATGAAATCGCCGGGGTTCCGGAGGCGTTAATTGAATATGCTGGAGTGGCTGGGAATCATCCTTTTCGCCTTTGGGTACTTCGCGGTCATGCGGTGGGTTCTTCCTAAGTTCGGCGTGCCTACCTGAATGGCCGGCTCCTGCGACGTCGAGTCTCGACGCCCCAATCCGCCGGACGCCCAGGCCGGTAGAGACCACTCCGTTCGGCCTTAAGATCGTAGCCCGCCGAAAAACGCCTGTATATCCGCGGCCAGCAATTCCGGCTCCTCGGCCGCCGCGAAATGTCCACCCCGCGGCATGTCGGTCCAGCGTTCGATGTTGTAGCCCCGCTCGATCCACGGGCGCGGTGGAAATGGGGCTTCTTTGGGAAATCGTGCGATCGCGCAAGGCGCCTGGACGTACTCTCCGCTCTGGAAATGCACTGGCGATTTCCTGGTTTCGTAATATAAGCGGAACGAGGAATGGACGGTCTGGGTCATCCAGTACAGCGTCACGTTGGTCAGCAGCTCATCCTTGGTAAAGCGGCGTTCGACGTCGCCATCGCAGTCCGCCCAATCGCGAAACTTGGAGATGATCCAGGCCGCCAGAGCTGCTGGTGAATCATTCAGGCCATACGCAGCCGTGAGCGGCTCATTGCGCTGCAAGTGCGAATAGGCGCCCCAATCGGTGTACCAGCGCGCGGCCTCCTCAAGATACGCCTGTTCCACCGTGGATGGCTTGTCTCCCGGTTCGAGATAAGGCTGATAAGAGCCGGGGACGTAATTGAGATGCACTCCGATGATCCGCTCGGCGTGGCGCAGCCCCAGGATAGTCGATACGCTGGCGCCGAAATCACCTCCCTGCGCCGCGAAGCGGTCGTATCCTAGCTCCGTCATCAACCCGGCCCACAGATCGGCTATGCGAAAGCTGCTCATACCGCTCTGAACCGGGCGGTCTGAAAAGCCAAACCCGGGTAGCGAAGGAACCACCACGTCGAAAGAATCGCTCAGCAGGGGCAGAATCTTCAGCATCTCGAGAAATGATCCCGGCCAGCCATGGGTTATCACCAGCGGCATAGGCGACGAACCCTTGCCGCGCTGGTGCAGGAAGTGAATGCCGACGCCGTCCACCATGCAGCGGTAATGATGAAACCGGGCGAAACGGGCCACTCGCGCTTTCCAGTCGAACTCGTCCCTCCAATAGCTGCAGATTTCGCGTAGGTAGCCGAGCGGGAACCCATAGTCCCAGCCCGATCTCGGAATTTCGTCCGGCCACCGCGTGTGCCCAAGCCTTTCGTGCAGATCGCGCACCGCAGCTTCGGAAAAAGGGATTTCGAATCCTTCGACACCCATAGATTTGTCGCTCCATCAAGTTTAACGGCTCGGCCAGGTTTGTCGGCCTTACCATGGAGATATGGGCCCGTTCGCCTACCGATCCTGGGTGGAGATTTCGCTCCGCCAGATTGCCGACAATTTTCGAGCGGTCCGGGATGTGGTGGGGCCGGCGGTAGAAGTAATGCCGGTAGTGAAGGCGGATGCCTATCGACACGGCGCCGTTGAAGTATCAAAGGCTTTGATCGATGCGGGCGCGCGCTGGCTGGCCGTCAGCAACGTCGAAGAGGGCGTGATCCTGCGTGAGCGCGGCATCGCCACCCGGATACTTGTCATGGCGGATTTTCTTCCGTCCGAACGCGAAGGTTTGCTGGACCACCAGCTCACGCCGGTGATCCACTCTCTGTCCGACATTCGCGAATGGGATCGGCTGTCCGAGAGCCGCGGCATCGTGAGCGCTTATCATCTGAAGATCGATACCGGAATGGGACGCTTGGGCACGCGCGCCTCGGCCGGCGAGATCCTGGATGTGGTCTGTGCTGCCCGCCATTCCACGCTGGAAGGTTTGATGACCCATTTCGCATCGGCCGCCAACTACGCCAGCTCGCAGACTGAAGAGCAGACGCGTGTGTTCCAGGACGTTTGCTCGGAACTGGTGCGCGGCGGCGTCAATCCGTCGTTTTTGCACTTGGCCAGCAGTACCCCCGTAGCCTACGGGCGTCGCGACGCCTGGCAGCGGATGGTGAGGCCCGGCCACGCCATCTATGGTTACGTTTCACCTGTGGCTAAGGGCAATCCACCGCCGTGCCTGTTGGATGTCAAACCTGCCCTCACCTGGAAAGCCGCCGTGCTCTCGGTCAAGGACCTGCCGGCCGGTGCGCTGGTCGGCTATGGCGGTATTTTTCGAGCCGCGCACCCTACCAGAATTGCGGTTCTCGCCGCTGGTTATGCCGATGGTATCCCCCACCGGCTCTCCAACAAGGGCCGTGTGATCGTTAAAGGTCACCTGGCTCCGATCCTGGGCGCGGTCTCCATGGATCTCACGACCGTTGACATCACGCACTGCCCGCCCGTCGAGGTCGGCGATGCCGTGACTCTGCTCGGCTCCGAAGCCGGGCTTTCCATCGACGCGCAGCAGATTGCGCGTATCGCCGGAACCATTTCATATAGCGTACTCTGTGGGATTCACGCCCGCGTCAAACGAATTTATGTGGATTGATCTTCGCTATGCGGTTCGAATGCTGGCCAAAAGCCCCGGCTTTGCGCTGGTCGCCATCCTGACGCTGGCGTTGGGCATCGGGGCCAACACGGCTATCTTCACGGTTGCGAATACCCTGCTGCTGAGCGCGCTTCCCTATCCGCAAGCGGACCGGCTGGTCTTGGTTTCCATGGCGGAGAACAATCAGCGCTCGCAGCTGGGAGCGCTATCGTTTCTGCGGTTCACGGTGTTGGCCGAACGCAGCCGGTCGTTCACCGGAGTAGCCGGCTTCGTGGAGGAAAGCTTTGATCTGAGCGGCCGCGCTGAGGCCGAGCAGCTTCGCGCCGCACGCGTTTCGTGGAACTTCTTCGATATTTTGGGTGTGCATCCAGCATTGGGACGTGCGTTCGCCGCTGAAGAGGACCAAAAAGGCGGCAAGCCCGTAGTGCTGATCAGTCACGCGCTCTGGATGCGTCTCTTTCGGGGCGAGGCCGGCAGCAGTAGGCCAGAACATCGCGTTGGATTCGCGGGATTACACCGTGATCGGCGTGCTTCCCGCCGGTTTTACTTTTTCACCCCTCGGCGCCGAAGTTGACGTCTGGGCTCCCCGCGTGTTTGAACTCAATATCGCCACGCCCCAGCAGATCCAAGGCGGCGCCAGCTTTCTGACAGCCATAGCGCGGCTGCGGCCGGGCATCTCGCGCGAGCAGGCCCAGGCCGAAATGGATGTTCTGGACCGTCAATACCGGCAGGATAATCCAGGACGTCCGGATGTCGATCCGCGCAGCTCGCTGGTGGTCGCGGACTTAAAGGAACAACTGGTCGCCAACGTTCGGCCGGCCTTGCTCATTCTGCTCGGGCGCGGTCGGGTTCTTGCTGTTGATCGCGTGCGCCAATGTCGCCAGCCTGCTCTTATCGCGCGCTCTGGGCCGCAAAAAGGAAATCGCCGTTCGGGCAGCACTAGGAGCCACTCGTGCAGCCATGGTCCGCCAGTTGGTCGTCGAAAGCCTGCTCCTCGCTGTCGTGAGTGGGGGCTTGGGCATTTTGCTTAGCCTGTGGGCGACCCACCTCCTCGCGTCCGTCACTCTGTCGAGCTTGCCCAGAATCGCCGGTGTTCATCTGGACGTGCGTGTGCTGGCGTTCACCGTAGCCATTTCGCTCGGGAGCGGGATTCTATTCGGCTTGCTCCCGGCCCTGCAGCTTTCCAAGCCCGACCTTAATTCGGTTCTACGCGATGAGGGTCGCGGGAGTACCGGCTCCCGTCGCCGAAGCCGCGCGCGCAGTCTCCTCGTCATAGCGCAGGTGGCGCTCTCCATGGTGCTGCTGGTGGGCTCCGGCCTGCTGATTCGCAGTTTTGTTCGACTGCAAACGGTCAGCCTGGGATTCGATCCGGTGCGCGTGCTGACTATGCGTATCGCGCTTCCGCCCACCAGATATGCGACTCCGCAGCAGGAAATTGCTTTTTACGATCAGGTGCTGAAGGCGGTTCAGCCGTTGCCGGGAATTCAGGCTGCGGCCATTTCCTCGGCGCTCCCTCTGAATACAACGCGCTTATCGCCGGCCCTGCCGGAGGGACAGCCCGCCGTTCCGTTTGGACAGCGCCCCATTCTGAACATTCAGACCATTAGCCCGGATTACGCCAAAGTTTTGCGCGTCCCCTTACTGCGAGGGCGCAGTTTACCGATCATGACGACGCGCAGGCGCCCGGCGTCGCCATGGTGAACCAGACGTTAGTGCGCCGCTTTTGGCCCAACGATAACCCCATCGGGAAACATATCTTGCTCGGTCAAAGGCCGCTCCCGGTGGAAGTGGTCGGTGTGTTCGGCGATGTCCGGAATTCTGGCCTGGCCGCTGACACTGATCCCGAAGTGATGCTGCCCTTTCCACAGCTGCCGTGGCGCTTGCTGAATCTAAGCGTTCGCACTGGCGGAGATCCGAACAGCTTGGTCCCCGCCATTCGGCGGCAGGTTTCCATGGTCGATCCCGATCAACCCTTGACCGACATCCAAACCATGCAGGAGTTGATCGGGACCGCCAGTGCCCAGCCTCGCTTCACGATGTTATTGCTCGGTGTATTTTCGGCGACCGCATTGATTCTGGCTATCGTCGGAATTTATGGCGTTATAGCCTACTCAGTCGCGCAGAGGACCTCGGAGCTTGGCATTCGCATGGCGCTGGGCGCTGATCGGAGCGATGTTCTCAAGCTGGTGGTGGGCCAGGGACTGGGACTCACTCTCGCAGGCATTGCGATTGGCTTGGCCGGCGCTTTCGCGCTTACGCACCTGATGTCGAGCCTGCTGTACCAAACCAGCGCAACTGATCCGATCGCCTTCGCGGTGAGCGCGCTGCTGTTTACAGCGGTGGCGTTGCTCGCGAGTTATCTGCCTGCGCGCCGCGCTACGCGCATCGATCCAACCGACGCGCTGAGATAGGCGAATCGCGTCGCCAGTTAGACGTCTAAATTCCGCACATCCAGCGCGTTCTCTTCAATGAACTTGCGCCGGCTCTCCACATCTTCGCCCATCAACGTCGAAAAAATCGCCTCCGTCTCGGCCAGATCGTGCAGGTCCACCTTCAACAGCGTGCGCGTCTCGGCGTTCATAGTGGTCGACCACAACTGCTCGGCATTCATCTCGCCCAAGCCTTTGTAGCGCTGGATCGAAACCTCGCGCGTCCCTTCGCTCTTGATGTGCTCCAGTAGCTCGCGCCAGCCTGGCAGCGTATCGGCTTTCGTGTCCCTCAACACCTTGAACGGCGGTTGGTTGTACTTGGCCACCTGTCGAGCGATGGTTCGCATCCGCCGGAATTCGGGCTGCAGCACCAGATCCACGCCGATCGTCCGCTCCGCATTCGTGGGATCGCGATACACCGCCTTCCAGGTTTCGTGCTCTTCCTCATGCTCCAGCCGGGCTTCCACTTTGGCGGCCATCAACGCCGCTACTACCGGCTCCAGGTTACCCTTCTCGTGGAAGTCCGCCTTGGTGTCCAGTTTATGTTCGACGTTCGCCAGCACCTCCACCACCCGCGGATCCCGCATGCGGCGCTCCACGCGCCGGAACATCTGCTGGAATTCGTCCAGAGACATCAGGAAATTGCGAAGCTCCGTGCCTTCCAGTTTCGCGCCGCTGGTGGTTTCCACTGTCAAATTTTCCGTGGCCCGCCGCAGGATTTCGCGCGTGAACTCTTTATCGTCCTTGATGTACTTTTGGCTCTTGCCCTTCTTGATCAGGTACAACGGCGGCTGAGCCACGAATACGTGGCCGCGCTTGATCAGCTCCTGCATATGCCGAAAGAAGAAGGTCAGCAGCAGCGTCCGGATGTGCGAGCCGTCCACGTCGGCGTCGGTCATGATGATGATCTTGTGGTACCGGAGTTTGGTCACATCGAAGTCGGTCAATCCGATTCCGGTGCCGATAGCCGTGATCATCGAGCGGATTTCCTCGTGCCCCAGCATCTTGTCGTAGCGCGCCTTTTCCACGTTCAGGATTTTTCCGCGCAGCGGCAGTATGGCCTGATAACGCCGGTCGCGGCCGCCCTTGGCGGTTCCGCCGGCCGATTCACCCTCTACCAGGAACAGCTCGCATCGCTCCGGGTCTTTCTCCTGGCAGTCCGCCAGCTTGCCCGGAAGCCCGCCCGAATCGAGCGCGCCCTTGCGCCGCGTCAGATCGCGAGCCTTGCGTGCTGCTTCCCGCGCTCGCGCCGCATCAATCGCCTTGCCGACGATCTTCCGCATCACCGCCGGGTTCTTGTCGAAATATTCGCCCAGCCTCGAATTCACGAACTGCACCACCAAGCCTTGAATATCGCTGTTCAGCTTGCCTTTGGTTTGTCCCTCGAACTGCGGCTGCGGTAGTTTCACGCTGACCACCGCGGTTAACCCTTCGCGGACATCGTCGCCGCTGAGACCCTCTTTGACGTCTTTGAACAGACCGCCTTGCTGCCCATATGCATTGATGGTGCGCGTGAGCGCGCTGCGGAATCCGCTCAAGTGCGATCCACCGTCCACGGTGTTGATGTTATTGGCGAAGCTGAAAACGTTTTCCGAGTAACCGTCGTTGTATTGCAGCGCCACTTCCATGGACAGCGTGCCGCCGTTCGGCAGCTCGCGATCGCCTTCGAAATAAATTGGCTTTTCGTGCAGCACCGCTTTGCCGCGATTCAGGTGCTTGATAAATTCCGCAATGCCGCCGCTGTAATGAAACTCGCCCGTCTTGGCCGGTTCCACGCGTTCGTCGGTGAGCGTAATGGTCAGGCCCTTGTTCAGGAACGCCAGTTCGCGTAGACGTTGCGCCAGCGTGTCGTAATTGAACACGGTCGCGGCCATGATGGTAGCGTCCGGCTTGAACGTAATTTTGGTTCCGGTCTTTTTTCCGGCCTTGCCGGCCTTTGCCAGCGGCGCTTTGGGAACGCCCTTCTGATATTCCTGCTCCCAGGTGTACCCGTCCCGCCAGATCTCCAGTTGCAGGATTTCTGAGAGCGCATTCACGCAGCTCACGCCCACGCCGTGTAATCCACCTGAGACTTTGTAGCTCTTGGAATCGAATTTCCCGCCGGCGTGCAGCTTGGTCATCACCACTTCGGCCGCCGAGATTCCCTCTTCCTCGTGAAGGTCCACCGGAATGCCCCGTCCGTTGTCGATGACAGTGAGCGAGTCGTCGATGTGGATGATGACTTCTACGCGGTCGCAGAAGCCGGCCAGCGCCTCGTCCACCGAGTTGTCCACCACTTCGTACACCAGGTGATGCAGCCCGTTTTCAGTGGTTGAGCCGATGTACATCGCCGGCCGCAATCGCACTGCTTCCAGGCCTTCCAGCACCTTGATGCTACTGGAATCGTAAACGTCTACCGGACCCATTTCTTTTGTTGCCATGTAATGCTCAATCCTTAAACATACGTACTGCTCAACTGCCTGCTGCTTTCCACCAGTCAGATTCGCATCGGCATCACCACATACCGATACTTGTAATTCGCCGCTCCGTCGCCGGCCGGTCTCAATTCGCCGGCGCTATGCGGATCCTTGAAGTGCAGCGCCACCTGCGGCTCGTTGACCGCTCGCAGGAAATCGAGCAGATAACTGGCATTGAAGCCGATCTCCACCGGGCTGCCGTCGTAGTCCGCCGGCAAGCTCTCCTCGCTTTCGCCGGTTTCAGAAAGCGACGAATGAATGTGCAGCTCGCCTTCCTGCACGCGCATCTTGATAGCTCGTGAGCGTTCATCGGAAAACTGAGCGACGCGCTCGATCGATTTTCGTAGCTCCTCGCGATCCAGCGTAACTGCATGCGGATGATCCTTCGGCAGCACCCGTTCGAAATCCGGAAAGTTGCCGGTCAACTTTCGGCTCAACAGCAGACGGTCGCCTAACTGGAAGAACAGGTGATTTTCGTCGCCCGAAAACTGGATCATTGCGTCTGCGTTCGACTCCCCGCCCAGCTTCAAGATTTCGCCCATCGCCTTGCGCGGCAGCAGCGCCCGAAACGGCCCCGTCACTCCTGGGAGTTCAATCTGGTTCTCTACCATGGCCAGCCGATGTCCGTCGGTTGCCACCATGGCCAGGCCGCTACTTTTCAGCATGAGCAAAGATCCATTCAGCGTGAACCGCGATTCCTCCATCGAAATGGCGAAAATGGTTTTCGCGATCATGGAGGCCAGTAGCCCTACCGGAATTTGCGCCAGCACTGCCGGCATCTGGGGCAGCTCCGGAAAGCTCTCGCGCGACATCCCTGCGATTCGTGTACGCGACCGCCCGCATACCAGGCTCGCCCACTGGTTCTCTTGTAGCTTTACCTCCAGATCCGCATCCGGAAGCAGCCGGACATAGTCCAGCAAACGCTTGGCCGGTATGGTCCCGGCGCCCTGCTTTTTTACCCGGGCAGGACAGGAAGAGCGGATCCCCAGCTCCAGATCCGTGGCGGTTAAATTGATTCGATCCCCTAGCGCTTCCACCAGCACGTTCGACAAGATCGGGATAGTGGTCTTCTTCTCCACCACGCCCTGGGACAGACTCAACTCTCGAACCAGATCCGTCTTGCTAACAGTGAACTCCATCGTTTCCCCTCGCCCTTGTCCTTGGCTTCCCTCGATCCGGCTAGTCTTCTTCTCTTCCCCTCAAACTACTATCTTCTAGAACCGTAATAGTAGGAGCTGTTGAAAAGTTGATTTCTCTCTAAATTATACAAAACTCAGAAGCTTCTCGCCACTCTAACCTGTGAATCCTTGGGTGTCGATCCTGCCTGAAACTTCACGTCTTCCGGTTCCATCCACAGGACTCACACGCCTGTCGGCCTACCTTTTGTGGAAAAACGACCTAACCCTAATGGATTGAATCTACTAGCCTGTGGATGAGATTGTTCAAATCCGAGTCTTGTTGACGGAGCTGGTCAATTTTCTGAATCGAGTGTAGAACCGTAGTGTGATGCTTGCCGCTAAACGCCCGTCCGATCTCCGGTAGCGACGCTGGCGTCAGCTCCTTGGCCAGGTACATCGCGATCTGCCGGGGGTAGGCGATTTTTCGCTCATTCGTCTTCTGCTTCAGCTGGGCCGGCTGCAGCGAAAAACTGTCGGCCACCACTTTAACGATGGATTCGATGGTGATCCGGCGCTCCTGGATCGTGCGTCAGGTGCTTCAAAGTCTGTTGAGCCATCTGTAACGTGATCGGGGTGCCGGTTACCGACGAGTAGGCGATCAGTTTGATCAGCGCCCCTTCCAGTTCCCGTACGTTCGATTTCGTTTTGGTGGCGATGAAGATGCGGACGTCTTCCGGGCAGCTTGATGCCCTCCTGACTCCGCCTTCTTGTCCAGAATCGCCATCTTCGTTTCCAGGTCCGGCGGCTGAACGTCCACCATCAAGTCCCCATTCAAAACGCGACCGCAGCCGTTCCACCAGCCCGGGTGTGCTTTTGGGAGGCGAGTCACTCGAGATCACGATCTGCTTTTGATGCTCAAAAAGCTCGTTGAAGGTATGGAAGAACTCTTCCTGCGTGCCGTCCTTGCCGGCCAGGATTTGAATGTCGTCGACCAGCAGCACGTCGGCGTTGCGATAGTGCCGGTGGAAAAGCTGCATGCGGTCGGTCTTGATGCAGGTGATCATCTCGTTCATGAACCGCTCGCTCGACGTGTAGATGATCCTCATTCCGGCGTAGCGGTCGCTCAGCGATCGTCCGATGGCATGCATCAGATGCGTCTTGCCCATTCCCACTCCGCCGTAGATGAAGAGCGGATTGTAAGATCTGGAAGGGCTGGTAGCCACCGCCTGCGCCGCCGCATGTGCGAACTGGTTGCAGGATCCCACGACGAACGAATCGAACGTGAACTTGGGATTCAGGCTGATGGTGGGCGAGAACACGATCTCGGGCTTTTCGTCCGTCGCGCTCTTCATGCTGACGATTTGCGAAGTGCCGTGAACTTCGTACGCCACCTGTTGTACCGTTAGATTTAGATCGCGGATCGCCGACCATATCTGCGGCGCGTATTCCTGCTCGATCCAATCCCTCGTGGCTGTGTCCGGCACGCTTACCCAGAGCTTGGCGCCCTCCGCTCTGAGGAAAACAGTTTTCGACAGCCAGTTTTGATAAGCCTCGAGGCTGATCTTGTTGGAAATCAGTTTCTTAATTTGTTCCCAGTTATTCATTCTTTTGTCACAATCCGCGCACGTTTATGCACACTTTTTCCACAGCCTGTGGAAAATCTATAATTCAACTTTCGATTCTGAGGGAACCGACTGATCAAACGACGGTCGCAGGCGCTCAGCGCATCCTGCTCCGTGTTGCGGAAAAGTCAGTCTAGCACAATTGGAGGACCTTCGCTACTACTAAATTTTGGACCGTTATTTGCCCTTTTTTCAATGAGTTTACATAAAACAGTATGACCTGCAAATGTTAGAATCACGACTTGATGACAATGTGACGGTTTGATAAACTCGCGGCTAAAAGCTTTGCGCCGCCCGCGGCCGTTGCAGCTCATTTGACAGCTTCGCGCCACCCGAGCGACAATTAAATCTCGGCTCTGCGGGAGTAACTCAGCTGGTAGAGTGCAACCTTGCCAAGGTTGATGTCGCGGGTTCGAATCCCGTCTCCCGCTCCATTCCTCCTGGAACAATCCCCGGGCCCTCCGCGTATCGTGAGATTGGAGGTTGCCATGATTGGTTTCCTGCTGTGTTGTCATTCTCTTCATTCTGTGCTGGCCGTTAGCGCTGGTGGCTCTGTTCCTCTATCCGATCGTGTGGCTCCTGCTGCTGCCGTTCCGTCTGGTCGGCATCGCCGTGGGCGGCGTGCTCGAGCTGGTCTGGGCGCTGATTACGCTTCCTGCCCGCGCTGATTCGCCGCGTCAGCCTGAGGCCGCGCTTACAATGGGCTAATGGCTCGTTTTCCCGGCGTTGATTACTTCCTCATCGATTCACTCTTCTCCGAACAGGAGCTGCTGGTCCGGCAGACCGCGCGACAGTTTGTCGAGGACCGCGTCATGCCGATCGTGCGCGACTGTTTCCGCGACGCGCGGTTTCCCGCGCGAGCTGATCCCCGAGCTGGGCCGGCTCGGCTTCCTGGGCGCCAATCTGGAAGGCTACGGCTGCGCCGGCATGAGCAACGTCGAGTACGGCCTGATCATGCAGGAGCTGGAGCGCGGCGATTCCGGCCTGCGCAGCTTCGTCTCCGTGCAGGGCGCGCTGGTGATGTACCCGATCCTCACGTTACGGATCGGAAGAACAGAAACAGCGCTGGCTTCCGAAACTGCAGTCGGGCGAGGCGCTGGGATGCTTCGGCCTCACCGAGCCCGGCTTCGGCTCGAATCCCGCGGGCATGCGGACGACCGCCGACAAAGACGGCGATCACTGGATCCTCAACGGCGAGAAGACCTGGATCACCAACGGCATCGGTGGCCGACGTCGCGATCGTGTGGGCGCGCGCCGATGACGGCATCCGCGGCTTTCTGGTCGAGAAAGGCACGCCCGGTTTCAGCGCCTCCGAAATCCACGGCAAGCTGTCGATGCGCGCCTCGGTGACCTCCAGCCTGGCGTTGTCGGATTGCCGCGTTCCCGAATCGGCCATGCTTCCCGGCGCCAAAGGTCTGAAAGGGCCGCTTGAGCTGTCTTTCGCAAGCGCGCTTCGGAATCGGCTGGGGCGTGATCGGCGCCGCCATGGATTGCTACGAAACCGCGCGCCAGTACACGATCCTGCGCAAGCAGTTCGACGACAAGCCGATCGCCAGCCATCAACTGGTGCAGGAAAAGCTGGCCTGGATGATCACCGAGATCACCAAGGCGCAATTGCTGGCTCTGCAAGCTGGGCCGCTGAAGGATCAGGGCAAGATCGAGCCCGCGCACATCTCGATGCTGAAGCGGAACAACGTCGCGATGGCGCTCGAATGCGCGCGCCTGAGCCGCGATCTGCTGGGCGCCAACGGCATCATGGACGAGTATCCGATCATGCGCCACATGTGCAATCTCGAAACGGTGAAGACCTACGAAGGTACCGACCACATCCACACGCTGGTGATCGGCGAGCGCGTGACCGGGATCCCAGCCTATAAGTGAAAGGCAATTTCACTATGTTCCGCCGCTCGCCCCTCTTCACCCTCACCGTCATCCTCACCCTGGCGCTCGGCATTGGCGCTAATACCGCAATCTTCACCGTCGTCAATTCAGTGCTCCTCCGCCCGCTGCCGTACCGCGATCCTGCCCGGCTGGTCGCCATCTGGGACACCTACCAGCCCACCTATCCGAAATTAGGCGTTTCGCCGTCTGAGTATGACGAATGGTTGCGCCAGACTGACATTTTCGAAGAGGTTGCCCGCTATCGTTATGTCGCCGTCGGAAAAGAGACCAATCTCACCGGTGGCCGCGAGCCGATCCGCGTGCAGCCGACCTGCGCCAGCTCCAGCTTCTTCTCGGTTCTCGGAGTTCGCCCGCTGCTGGGCCGCAGCTTCACCGCCGCCGACGATGCGCCTAACGCCCGGCCGGTTGCCCTCTTGGGGCACCGCCTATGGCTGGATTATTTCAATGGAAATCCGAACATTATCGGCGCGCCCATCCAGCTCAACGGCCAGGCCTTCACCGTGTTGGGCGTCCTGCCCGCGGATTTCCGCTTGCCCGCGTTTGCCGACCTGTGGCTGCCACAGTCCCAGGCTGGCGACGAAATCTCGAATCCCCTGCGGCATGCCTTCGGTGTCATCGCGCGTCTCCGGCCCGGTGTTTCTCTGCTTCAGGCGCGGGCTCGTCTCGATTCCATCGCCCAGCGTCTCGAGCGCGACCATCCTCGTACCAGCAAAGGTTTCGGCGTCACCATCGCTGGCTTGCAGGACGATTTGGCGAGCGACCTGCGCCCCGCTCTACTGGTGCTGCTCGGCGCAGTGGCTTTGGTTCTCTTGATCGCTTGCGTCAACGTGGCCAACCTGATGCTCTCCCGCGCTGCCACGCGCCGGCGTGAGTTTGCCATCCGCATCGCCCTCGGTGCCGGCCGCTGGCGTGTCGTCAGGCAATCGCTGGCCGAGTCCATCAGTCTCTCTCTCGCCGGTGGCGCTGCCGGATTGCTACTGGCCTATGCGGGGCTCGATTTCCTGCTCAGCCTTGCGCCGCCTGGCCTGATCCAGCCCAACTCGGTTCACATCGATGCCGCCACCCTTGCCTTTTTGTTCGCCGTGTCGTTCGCAACCGGAATCATTTTCGGAATCGCTCCCGCGCTCCAGGCTGCCAGGCAGGATCCACAGGCAGGCCTGAAGGACGGAGGCCGGACATTTACCAGTGGCGGCGCCGGACGCGACGCTCTCGTGATCGCTGAATTTGCACTGGCGCTCGCGCTGCTCATGGGCGCGGGACTGTTCATACACAGCTTCGCGCGACTATTGCGCGTCAATCCTGGCTTCCAGCCGGCCAACGTCCTGACGTTGCGCATGCAACCGCAGCTTTCCACACAAGAGCAGGCTAATTCCCAAAAACTGAGAACGTTCTACGAGCGCCTGGAGCTGCGCTTACGTTCGTTACCCGGCGTGAACGCCGTTGCCGCCACCAACGCCCCACCCCTGGCAACTGAGCGTGCCAACACCATGCGATTCTCGGTTCCAGACTCACCGCTCATGCGCCCCGACGTATTCCCGAATGCCAATCGGCACCTCATCACGCCCGACTATTTTCGTACCTTGGGCATTCCGCTGCGCGGCCGAACCTACAACTCTCGCGATCTCGATGAGAGTTACGTGATTGTCAATGAAACCATGGCTCGCACCTTCTGGCCCGGCCAGGAAGCCGTTGGCAAGCGCTTCATCACCGGACCCTTCGGACCGGAGCCTTCCTGGTCCACCATCATTGGCGTCGCGGCGGACGTCAAGCAGGTCGGCCTCGATTCCGCCCGCGGTAACGACTTCTATTTCCTCTGGTACGGGCCAACTTATCTGATGCTTCAAACCTCTGGCGACCCGTTGTCCCTGGCCTCCGTTGTTCGCCGGGAAATACGGGCCTTGGATCCCACCGCGCCGGTCTCTGATTTCCGCACTATGGGCCAATTGATCGATAGCTCCACCGGTCCGCGCCGCTTCTCCACCATCCTGCTCTCTATTTTCGCCGGCTTGGCCCTGCTGCTGGCAGTGATCGGAATCTACGGCATTATGTCGTGGTCGGTGGCCCAGCGCACCCAGGAGATCGGTATACGCTTGGCCGTGGGCGCGGATTCGAGTGGAATTTTCAAGTTGATTCTCGGCCGTGGTTTGAAGCTGAGTCTAGTCGGTCTTGCGATCGGGTTGGCCATAACCCTTGCGCTCACCCGTGTCCTGGCCGGTCAACTTTTTGAGATTAGTCCGCATGACCCTTGGGTCCTGACCGCTGTCTCGCTGTTGATGTTGGCCGTGACCGCCGCGGCCTGTTATCTTCCCGCCCGCCGAGCCACCCAAGTGGATCCCATCGCCACGCTCCGGTCCGAGTAGCCGCGCGCGATCCGCACTTCCGTCCGCCGGATCAGCCGGGGCCACACCGAATCTGGCTCCGTGTGAAAAACGTTGCCCGTGTCCGCGGCCACCACGTGCCAGGCGCCCAACTCCACTTCGTGCTCCAATTGCTCGCGGCCCCAACCCGCATAACCCAGGTAGGCATGGAACTGGCTCGCCTCGATTCCAGAGGCCAGAGTTTTTTCGAGCAGCGTCTTGCTGGAGATCAGGTAAACATCCCCGAATACGCGCTCGGCTTCCTTCGGCTTGCTGGCCGACTTCAGCAATGCCAGCACCGTGCCTGTCTCCACCGGACCGCCGACATAGATTGGATCAGCGCGATCTTTGGCTTCTTTCAGGTCCGCGAATATTCGCGACAACGGGACATCCGTGGAGCGGTTGATGATCAGACCCATGGCACCGTTTTCGTCGTCGTAATGCACCAGCAGCACCACCGCATGTGCAAAATTTGGATCGCCTAGATCCCTGCTCGCCACCAGGAACATACCGGGCGCAAGCGTATCGCCCTGCCCAAACAACCGCGCCAGAGCGATGACGAAAAAAGCGGCCACCAACCGCGGCAGCATATCTCACTCCATACTACATCCGCTCAATCAGGGTCGCGTTGGCCATTCCCCCGCCTTCGCACATCGTCTGCAGCCCATACCTTCCACCGGACCGCTGCAGCTCGTGCACCAGCGTTGTCATCAATCGCGCCCCGCTCGCCCCCAGCGGATGTCCCAGCGCCACCGCCCCGCCGTTGACATTGACCTTTTCCAGGTCCGCGTGTAGCTCCCGCTGCCATGCCAATACTACGCTGGCAAAAGCTTCGTTGATCTCCACCCGATCGATATCGTCCAGCTTCAGACCCGCCCGCTCCAGTATCTTGCGCGTGGCCGGAATCGGCGCTGACAGCATAATTACCGGATCTTCCGCCGCCAGTGCGAATGCCACAAACCGCGCCAGTGGTCGCAGCCCCAGCCGTTCCGCTACCGCCCGTTCCATGATCAGCACCGCCGCCGCGCCATCGCTGATTTGTGAAGAATTAGCGGCCGTGATTACGCCATCCGCTTTGAATGCCGGCTTCAGCGTCGCCATCTTTTCCAGGTTCGCGTCAGCGCGAATTCCTTCGTCGCGCGTCATTTGCCCGACCGGCGTGATTTCGTTGCAGAACCGGCCTTCTTCAGTTGCCCTGGCAGCGCG
The DNA here is from genome assembly GCA_963769205.1 of Bryobacterales bacterium. GTDB lineage: Bacteria > Acidobacteriota > Terriglobia > Bryobacterales > Bryobacteraceae > Palsa-89. The sequence continues at coordinate 221,487 of CAVYKR010000018.1, forward strand.
CCGGTGGCTCTCCAGACTAAAGGCGTCCAGTTCGCCGCGGCTGATCTTCCAACGCTCCGCCATCATCTCTGCGCCCACGCCCTGGTTAAAAACGACATCGTTATAGCGGCGCATCACCAGCGGTCCGAAAGGCTTCCCCGGCCCGGCCCCGTTCGATCCCATCGGCACCCGCGTCATGCACTCCACGCCGCAGGCAATCGCCACATCGTAGCTGCCCGCCATCACTCCCTGTGCTGCAAAATGGGCGGCCTGCTGGCTCGACCCGCATTGCCGATCCACCGTCGTGCCTGGTACCGACTCTGGAAATCCTGCCGCCAGCACCGCGTTGCGCGCCACGTTGAAGGCCTGCTCGCCCACCTGGCCCACGCATCCGGCGATAACGTCATCCACCAGTGCCGGGTCCAGTTTGTTTCTCTGGACGAAAGTCTTCAATGTGTGCGCCAGCAAATCTACCGGATGCCAGCTCTTCAAACCGCCGTCGCGCCTGCCCACCGGCGTCCGCACCGCATCTACAATTACCGCTTCTCGCATGCTCGGCATCGTAACAAATTAGGGACAGTACACTCAAATACCGATTTCCGTGGTTGTACTGCCTCCCGATCGCTACCCGAAATTCACAGCCGTCGTATTCCCGCCGCAGACCAGTACGCCCACCCTTTCGCCCCTCTCCGGCTTAAACCGCCCTGACAATAGTGCCGCGAACGCCGCAGCGCCCCCAGGCTCAGAGGCGATTCGCAGGACGCTCCACAGTGCCCTTTGCGCTTGCTCGATCGCCTCATCCGGAACCAGCACTACGCGCTTCACGAACTTCTGCGCCAGCGGGAACATCAGTTCTCCGACACGCTTGGGCGCCAGTGAATCCGCCGCGATCCCTCCCGCCTCGGCGTCCACCGGCCGGCCTGCTTCCAATGCCCGGGCTAGCGTCGGCGCAGCTTCCGGTTCCACGCCGATCAATTGCACGCGCCCGCTATACCAGGCTGCTATCCCTCCGATGAACCCTCCTCCGCCCACCGCTGCCAGCACTGTGTCGACCTTCGGAGCCTGCGCCTCAAATTCAAACCCGACCGTGCCCTGCCCCAGCAGCGTCTCTTCTTGATCGAAGGCGTGCACCGGCATCGCACCCGACTCGGCTATCCACCGCTCGCTGGCCGCCAGTGCGTCGGCGTAGCGATCGCCCGTCACCACCAGCTCCGCGCCGTACTCTCTGATCCGTTCCATCTTCGATTTCGATGCCACGGTCGGCACGAAGATCTTCGCCGGTTTCCCCAGCTTCATGGCCGCATACGCCACCGCTACTCCGTGATTCCCGCCCGATGCCGCCACCACGCCCGCCGCCGGAGCTTCGCGCAGCAACAGATTGGTGAAGGCGCCCCTGGGCTTAAACGAGCCGGTGTGCTGCAGAAGTTCGAGCTTAAATACCAGTTGGATCGAATCCAGCCCGAAATCCCCGCCATCCACTTCGATAACCGGTGTCCGTCGGATATACGGCCGGATCAGCCGTTCGGTCGCCGTGATCCGCTCCCGCCAGATGCTTTGAGTTTCGATCACGACCTTAGTATACTTAGGCAGTTGGCTAATTGTCTATATGGCTATTGACGAGGTTTTGCGAGCCTTAGCGAACGACCGTCGCCTCCAGGTCCTGGAATGGCTCAAGCATCCCCGCCGCCATTTCCCCCCGCAGGTGGATGGCGACCTCGTCAAGGACGGAGTCTGCAGCGTCTTGATCGCCCGCAAGCTGCGTGTTAGCCAACCCACCGCCAGCGAGCATCTCAATATCCTGGTCCGGGCCGGTCTCCTGCGCGGGAAGCGACTGAAGCAATGGACCTTCTACCAGCGTGACGAAGCCGGCATTAAGAAAATCAAGCGCACCTTCTTGTCGAGAATCTAAGAGGCCGCCGCCGGACCCTCTGTCGAAACAATCAGCACTCTGCTCCTGCCGCTCAACTCCAAATCTTTGCCGTGCTCCAGAAGTCCCGCCAGCCCGGCTGCGCCACAGGCAGTCGAGGCCACGCCTTCCGCCGCCAATGCCGCCGCGGCTTCTTCGGCCCGCGCAGTCGGAATCGCGACGCACGCGCTCAATCCATTCTTAAGGTACGGCCACGCCACTAACGAGGGATGCCCACAGTTGAGACCGCCCATGGTCGCGTCAAAAGGTCCCGCCACGTCCACCAACCGCCCCGCCCTCACCGATTCCAGCACGCACGCCGCCGCGCTCGGCTCTACGCCAATTACGCGTGTCCGCGACCCCGGCTGCCGGTAATGCCCCACCACCGCCGCGGCCAGCGATCCCACGCCCATCTGCACTGCCACCACATCGGGCTGTTGCTCGTTGCCCTCCAATAGCTGCGCGTCCGTTTCGCCGAACAAAGTGGAGTAACCATCCACCACCCATTTGGGGACTTGCTCGTATCCCTCCCAGGCCGTATCGCTGATCACCAGGCTCCGTCCATCCAGCCGCGCCGCTGCCGCCACCGCATCATCGTAGCTGCCGTCGATCATCGTCACGCGCGCGCCTTCGTCTCGAATCCGCTCCACCCGCGCTCGCGCCGCCGCCGCAGGCAGAAGAATATTCGCCGCCATTCCCAGCCACCGTGCCATGCGAGCCACTGCCCGCCCGTGATTGCCTTCCGACGCCGCCACCAATTCCAACCTTCGGTGCGGGTGCAGTTGGCGCGCCAGTTCTTCAATCGTCTCCCATGTCGCGAACTCGCCGAAGCGCTGCTCCAGCGCCCGATAAGTCGCCCACGATGCGCCCAGAATCTTGTAGGCCGGCAGACCCAGGCGCGACGATTCGTCCTTCACCCACACGCGCTCCACGCCCAGCTCGGCCGCAATTCCCGGCGCTGATACCAACGGCGTTGGCGCGTAGCGCGGCAGCTTTCGATGAAACGCCAGCACCGCGTCCCAATCGGTGTCCGCGGCGAACTCGGCCGGCGCAGGATTTCGAACGATGCTGCTAGGCACAGAACACCCCCGCGGTCAGTGTCAAAATCTTGCGGCATTTCTCCACCGAATCCAGGTCCACCCATTCTTCGATCGAGTGCGCCCCTGCGCCATCCGGACCGATATTCACCGTCGGAATACCCGCTGCGGCAAAGAATGCTGCATCCATCCAGAACGGTGCGCCTACTGTTCCCGGCGGGCGTCCCAGAACGCGCGTAGCTTGGCCTCGCAGAGTTTCGACAATCGTCGCGTCTTCGGCGACACTGAACGGCGGCCGCACCAATGTGGTTCTCTGTCGCCCCTGAAATTGCCGGTCTTGCGATGCCAGATCTTTCAGAATCGCCTCCAATTCCGCTTCCACGGCCGCCATGGTTTCGTCCGGCAGCGTGCGCCGCTCGATTTCGACCGTGCACTTTTCGGGATAGCTGGAAAGCTCTTGTCCTCCCGAAATGAGCGACGCGTGCAGCGATCCGTGCCCCAGCAGCGGGTGGGGCGTTCTACTGCTCAGCTCCGCTTGCAAAGCTTCCAGACGATTCAAAACCCGGCCCATGTGCGCAATGCCGTCGATCCCCAGGTCCGGCCGCGATCCGTGCGCCGCCCGCCCGGTGGTCGTTATCTCATGCCACGAAAAACCCTTGTGCGCGATACACATGTCGAGCGCGGTCGGTTCGGTGACGATCGCCGCGTCAGCCTGGATGCGCTTCAACACGGATTGCACGCCGATGCTGGCATGCTCCTCATCAGCCACGGCGGCCAGGGTCACGTCGCCGCTCAATCCGCTCGCGCGTATGTCCGACAGCGCCAGCATGCACGCCGCCAGCGACCCCTTCATGTCGTACGAGCCGCGTCCGTACAGACGGCCATTCTCCACGCGCGCGCTAAACGGGTCAGGCATTCCCGCCACCCCCACCGTGTCCATGTGCGCGTTCAGTACCAGCGACCGTCCGCCGCCTTTTCCCTTCACTCGTGCGATCACGCTCGGGCGCCCTGGTGCGGCTTCATCGATCTCGACCGCGATCCCGCGCTGCGCGCACCAATCGCTCACAAATCGCGCCATGCCCGCCTCCCCGGCGCCGCCTGGAACCAGGCTTGGATTCACCGAGTCGATCGAGACCAGTGCCTCGAGCAGAGGCGTGACATTTTCAGCTATACTCATCTTGTACTCATACCGTCAACACCTCCACTGTACCGGCTGTCTATGCTATACATATTACAGGAGACTAAATTGTGCCGGTTCTAGCAACTGCCAAGCGAAACAAAGCCCGCCTCAATCTGAATCTATCGGATACCGCCCGCGTCGAAGTGAGCAAACTTGCCGACGAATCCAGCCGTTCCATAACTGAACTCGTTCGATTGGCGCTCAGTCTTTTGAAGGTCATCATCGACGAACGAAAAGTCGGCAACAAACTAATCGTCACCACTTCTGCGGGCCAGCCGATAAAAGAGCTGGTTATTCCAGGGTTTTGATAGCCACACCCGTCGTCGCGGGTCATCATCTCTTCTTTCGCCTCCCGGCCTTTGCCTGCGTGACGGGGGCTGAATCAGCTCCAGCGGTTCGCTCGGCAGATTGGAAACAACGATCGGAGCTGAGAATGGCGACGGCTTGAAAAACGCGGTATGCAGCTCCTGTAGCAATTGGTATGGAGTCGGAAGGCGCGTCGCGGGGCCCAAACTTTGCATTCTGTCGGCAATCGCGTCGCAAACACTCGCCAGCGCTGCCGGATACTGGGTACAGTTGAGCATGGCTGGTTTTAGCGAGTCAGCGTGGTTTTCTGGGAAAGAGATAGTACGCTACGACATAGAGAATCCCAACCACGTTTAGGGTTGTCGGTTCCAACTAGTGCGAGGACTACAGAGTCGGCCAGCTTGAACGTGTGCATGATCGAGCGGAAATACGCCGCCAAACCCTTGCAAGAGTAGCAAGCCAAACAGTGCGCATAACCAGCCGCAGATCAGATTGAAGATTCTACCGGCATACTTCTTTCTCTCTTCGAGGTCTTGATAGATCCCTTTTACTTCGGCAGCTTCGCGGCTTTTTACAAAGAACTCCGATTCGAGCTTAGCCTGCGGGTCGTCTTTAGTTGATGCGGAAGGTTGGGCCTCCCCAATGCTTTCCAGGTCTAGTTTTTGTGATGATTCAGGCCGGCTCATGCATTCGCCGTGAGGCAGCTTGAGCAACAAAGTACTCCCTGATCGTTTCGTCAGGAATGTCGACATTTTTGACGTCGCCATATTTTTCGTGAATTTCCCACCATGGAGAACCAGGGGCATGAGTCATCTGAGACAGTTGTTCGGCTGTAAATTTGCCGTAGAACCTCAGGATGCGGCGAACGAGGTCTTTGGCGAATACATCTTCCTCGGGCGATGTGGATAGATTTCGGTCTATGGCAGGTTCTAGAACTTTCCAGTCGCCATTTTCTTCAATGAAGAGTTCGGTCGCATGCGATTCAATTGGACCGCCCCCCACGTTTTTGAATTCGTGATACAGAGACGGTATAACAGGGCCAAACTTCCATGCTTCGACGCGTTCATTCAATAGCGGTCGAATCCTGGATTGCAAGATGCCACCCATGAGAGAAGTAGGTGAGTTTTTGCATCTTCAACGGAGTGATCTTTTTCCCCTCCTGAGCTGCAACGTCCAAAAACTCATTGGCGATTGCTTTGGCATCATAGGGCATGTTTCCATTGTATAGGCAACTCCAAAACAAAAAAACCTTTTCACGTCACTACACCGGAGTTTTCTATCGTTGTATCACTAGTTTACAGTTACCGACTGCTTTTTCCCGCCGGCCGCCTGATACAACGGAACCAAGCCGATGCATCCCCAAATCGAATTCCTCCTCAATCATTCCGCCACAGCCTCCCCCTTCGCCTCCGCCGCCGGCCAAGCCTTCGTCAGTCTACCCCTCGGCCCCCTCAGCCAACAGGTCTGTTCCGTACTATCGCCGCGTTTTCACGACTGGCTGATCGACGCGTTTTATCGCCACTATGGCGAGCCTCCTTCCCGCTACGCTCTTGGCCAAACCATTCGCACCCTCGAAGCTCGAGCCCTTTCGAGCGGACCGTGCCTTCCCGTTCACCGGCGCATCGCCGCGCTCGGCAACCCCCGCCGGCCCGATGCCATCCTGCTTGATCTGGGCAACTCCGATGGCGAAATCGTGGAAATCACTCCCGGCGGTTGGCAGATCACTACCAACACCACCGCCGGTTTTCTCCACAGCCGCGGCAATTCCGAGCTCCCACGCCCGGTGGCCTCATCACCGTCGCCAACCAACCGCTCATTTCTTCCTCCCGCCCTCAACTTCGCGACCGACGCCGACCGCGTTCGCCTCACCGTCTGGCTCCTCTCCGCACTACGCCCTGCCGGTCCGCATCCTGTTCTTGTTCTCGATGGTCCTTCCGCCAGCGGCAAGTCCACCGCTGCCCGCATGCTCCGCGCCCTCATCGACCCCTCTATTGCTCCGCTGCTTGCCCTTCCCGACTCGGCCCGCGAGCTGCTCGCCATCGCTCAACACTCTTGGATCCTCGCCTTCGACCACACCGGTCCCGTTCGCCCGCGCCTTTCCGCCGCGCTCTGCCGCCTCGCCACCGGTGCCGCCCTCCTCCTTCACGAAAAGGGCGACTCGCGCGAGCCGCTCCCCCTTGATATCCAACGCCCTATCCTCATCACCGCCGCCGAGGGTTGGAATCCTGACGAAGCTTTGGCTGCTCGCACCATCACCGTTCGCCTCGCTCCCCTGACCTCCTCCACCCGCCGCACCGAATCCGATCTCTCGGGCTGAATTCGAATCCGTCCGCCCCGATATAGCCGGCGCACTCTGCGATGCCATTAGCGCCGCCCTCGCCAATTTCGCGTCCACCCGTCTCCACTCCACGCCGCGCCATGCCGATGCCGCACATTGGGCCGCCGCCGCTCTTCCCCATCTAGCCGACTCCATCACCGCCGCTCTGGAGGAAACTCCCACCAGGCCGATTCTTGACTCCATCACGGCCCTCCTTCACCGCCAACCTCTGTGGACCGGCACAGTTACAGACCTACTCCACGAAATCAGCGTCTCCAGCGTCACCGCCCATGCCTTGTCCCACCACCTCCGTCAACACCAGGACCTCCTGGCATCGAAGGACATCCAGGTCACCTTCACCCGCAAACACGCCGGTTCCCGCCGGATCACCCTGGCCCTCATCCATCCTCCGCCGCCTAAACCGTACAATGAAATTAATGGCCAAGCTAACCGGCACAACCACAGCCCCGGACCGCAAGACCCTGAGCGGCATCCCGATCGAACCCGTCTACGGACCCGAGCACGTCCAAGGCCTTCAAGTCCCGCCGCCCGGCGAGTTTCCCTACACCCGCGGCATCCACCGCGACATGTACCGCGGCAAGTCTCTGGACCATGCGCCAGTTCTCCGGCTTCGCCACGCCCGAAGAAACCAACCGCCGCTATCTTTATCTGCTGAGCCAGGGCCAGACCGGCCTCTCGGTCGCCTTCGACCTGCCCACGCTGATGGGCTACGATGCCGATCACGCCGCTTCGGAAGGCGAAGTCGGCAAGTGCGGCGTCTCCATCTCCTCGCTCGAGGACATGGAGATCCTGTTCCGCGACATCCCGCTCGGCGACGTCACCGTCTCGATGACCATCAACTCGCCCGCGCCGGTCATCTGGGCCATGTATCTGGCGGTCGCCGAAAAGCAGGGCGTCGATTGGTCGCGCATCTCGGGCACCCTGCAGAACGACATCCTCAAGGAATACATCGCGCAGAAGGAATACATCTATCCGCCGCGCCCGTCCATGCGCCTGGTCACCGACGTCATCGAATACTCCACCCAGCACGTTCCGCGCTTCAATCCGATTTCGATCAGCGGCTATCACATTCGCGAGGCCGGCTCCACCGCCGTGCAGGAACTGGCCTTCACCCTGCGCGACGGCATCGAATATGTCGATTGGGCGCTCGAGCGCGGCCTGCCGGTCGACAGCTTCGCGCCGCGCCTCAGCTTCTTCTTCAACTCGCACAACGATTTCTTCGAGGAGATCGCGAAGTTCCGCGCCGCGCGCAAAATCTGGGCCGAGACCATGCGCGACCGCTACGGCGCCAAGGACGAACGCAGCTTGAAACTCCGCACCCACGCCCAAACCGCCGGCTGCTCGCTCACCTGGCAGCAGCCCTACAACAACATCGTGCGCACTACGCTGCAGGCGCTTGGCCGCGGTGCTGGGCGGAACGCAGTCGCTGCACACCAATTCGCTCGATGAAGCTTATGCGCTGCCGAGCGAGCATGCCGTCACCATCGCGCTGCGCACCCAGCAGGTCATCGCTTACGAAAGCGGCGTGCCCGACGTGCCCGATCCGCTGGGCGGCAGCTACTTCGTCGAAAGCCTCACGGCCGAAGTGGAGAAGCGCGCCAACGACTATATCCGCCGCATCGACGAAATGGGCGGCATGATCCCCGCCATCGAGCGCGGCTTCCCGCAGACCGAAATCGCCAACGCCAGCTACGAATACCAGCACACGATCGAAACCGGCGAGCAGAAGATCGTCGGCGTGAACGCCTTCGTCGAAGCAGAACGAAGAGCCGATCGAACTTCTGCAGATCGACGCAGTCGGCGCAGCAGCCATCAGCTCGACAAACTCGCGAAGCTGAAGGCGCGAGCGCGACAACCAGACCGTCCGGAAATCGCTGGATGCGCTGCGCCGCGCGGCCGAGGGCAAGGAAAACACCATGCCGTACATCCTGGACGCCGTTCGCGCCTACGCCACGGTCGGCGAAATCTGCGACGCCTTCCGCGACGTCTTCGGCTCCTATACCGAAACCAGCGTCGTATAGCGGTGAGACAGCCCGCGATCTGTGCTAGACTCGAAGTCTATATGGGATCGCATCCGGGTGCTGGTCGCCAAACCGGTTTGGACGGCCATGACCGGGGAGCGAAAGTGATCGCGCGGGCGCTCCGCGACGCCGGCATGGAAGTTATTTACACCGGCCTGCGCCAAACTCCGGAGATGATCGTGAACGCCGCGCTGCAGGAAGACGTCCAGGTCATCGGACTGTCCATCCTCTCCGGCGCGCATAATGCGATTGTTCCGCGCGTGATGGAGTTGCTGCGCGAAAAGGACATGGACGACGTCCTGGTCATGGTCGGCGGTATAATTCCGGACGAGGACGCCGCCGAGCTGAAGAAGCTGGGCGTCGCGGCTGTGTTTCAGCCCGGCGCCTCGCTCGAAGAGATAGTCGACTTCATCCGGTCTTCTGTAAAACAGACCGCTTGAAGCCGTAGCGCAGGCATTAGCCTGTGTGCAGCACAGGCTATGAGCCTGTGAAATTGACTGACTAACAAAGAAAGAACCAATGCAAGAAAAACTGAACATCGCCGTATTCGTCGATTACGACAATATCGAGATCGGCGTGAAATCTACGCTCCGGCGGGAATTCGACGTATCGCTGCCGCTGGATGCGCTCAAGGAGCGCGGCGACATCGTCGCCAAATTCGCCTACGCCAACTGGGGACGCCAGGAAGGCGCCGCCCGGTCGATGGCCGAGAACGCCGTCCAGATGGTGCAGCGCCTGCCTTCGCCGCGCGGCGACAAGAACGGCGGCGACATCAACCTGGCCCTGGACGCGCTCGAAATGGCCTTCACCCATCCGCACGTGAACGCCTTCGCCATCGTCAGCGGCGACAGCGATTTTATTCCGCTGGTCAACAAGCTGAAGGAATACGGCAAGACCGTGTTCGTGGTGGGCGGCAAGGCCTTCACCAGCACCATCCTGCAGCAGAACTGTCACGAGTTCGTCAGCTACGAATCGCTGCTGTCCACCGATTCGGACCGGCACGAGCCGCGCGAGCGCCAGCCCCGGCCGCCACAACAATGGGCCAGGGCAGCCGCCGCCAGCGCGATCGCCAGCAAGGCGGGCATCGCGGCCGGCCCGCGCCGCTCGATCTCGGCCAGGCCATGCCGCTGGTGGAACGCGCTCTCAGGTGCTGGAGCGCCGCGCCGTCCAGCCGCAGCTCGGGCTGCTGAAGTCCACCATGCTGCAGCTCGATTCGGCCTTCACCGAAAAGGCGTATGGCGCCAGCAGCTTCTCCGATTTCGTCGAAAAACTGAAGAAGGCCGACTACGTCAACGTCAGCGGCCAAGGCGGCCGCTACATCATCGAGCGCAAAACGTCCAGTCCAGCCCGAGCGGCCCACTCCCAAACCGGAAGAGGCTCTTGCCGCCGTTGCGCGACGTGCTGGAAACGCATCGCCTCGAGATGGAGAACGGAGCCTCCGCCGACGACTGGCCGGCCTGGGTTCAGGCCGAGGTTCCGAACTTCGACGTCGCCACGTTACGGCTTCCAGGAATTCTCCGAGTTCCTGAATTACGCGCAGGACAAGCTGGTGGTGCGCGTTGAGCCGGACGAAGAGAAAGGCCTGATGGTTTATCTGGGCGCCGAGTTTTATCCGCCGGCTGTTCCCGAGGCGCCGGTCGAGCATCAACGCAGGAAGAGGAAGAAGAGGACGAGAAGCAGCCCATCGTGGAAGGCCAGCCGTCTTTGCTCGAGCCCAATCCTCCGCCGGTTAAGCCCAAGCCCGTCCGCCGTGCGCGCAAAGTCGGCGCCGGTTCTTCTGGTAATAGCGCCGACCGTCCGCCCCGCCGCAGCCGCAAGAAGAAGACCGAACACCATCACGGCCCGATGCAATGATCGCCAAACCGAAGGGTCCCTATTCGCCGTTCGTCCGTGCCGGCGATTTCATCTTTGTTTCGGGCCAGGGTCCTACAGATCCAGCTACGCAGCAGTATTCGCTCGGCGACATTCGCCACGAGGTGCGCGTCACGCTCGAGAACATCCGTCGTATTCTCGAGCTGGCCGGCGCCACCCCCAAGGATGTCGTGAAATGTTCAGTGTTCTTATCGAACGCCCAGGACTTCGCTGCGATGAACGAAGTCTATGCGGAGTTTTTCGGCGACCATCGCCCCACTCGGACCACCGTCGAAGCGCAATTCCATGAGCGCAAGATGAAAGTCGAAATCGACTGCATCGCCTATAAACCTACAAAGTAATTCCACCATCCACCGACAGCACTTGTCCGGTGACGTAATTGTCCGGCTCCAGAAAAAATCGCACCGCGCGCGCGACATCGCTCGCCTTGCCGTAGCGCGGAATCACGCCGTCGGTCAGATAACCGTTCGTACTTTCCGGACGCGATGCTCGCCTCCGCCATGCCTGCTGCCATCACTCCCGGCGCGATCACGTTCACACGAATATTCGTCGCGCCCCGGCACTCTTTTGCCAGAATGCGCGCCGCGTGCAGCAGCGCGGCTTTCTCGCCCGCGTATGCGGTCGAGCCCGGAAACAGCGCGACCGCTTGCATGGTCGAAAAAAGCACGATCGCGCCCTTGCGTCCCGGTCGCCTTCATCCGTTCCGCCGCCTCGCGCGCCAGCAGGATCGGACCTTCGTAATTCACCTCATGCGATTGCCGCATCGCGTCCTCGGCCGCTCCCCGCGCCGGCGTTCCGGCGAAAACTACCAAGCCGTACAATTTCGGAACTGCGTCCAGCAGCCACTTGCGATCGTTAGCCTTGGTGATATCGGCGCGCAATCCACGCTGGCGCGAGCTGATCACCACTCGCGCGCCTTCCGCTTCCAGCAACGCCGCCGTCGCCGATCCCAGGCCGCCCGCTCCGCCTACCAGCAGAATTTCCAAACCTGCGATTCCCGGCTGGTCAGGCGGCAACTTTCACATTCTCCTTCGCGATGTATCCGAATCCAACCACGGCTAGAAACAGCGTCAGGACTTCGCTGTCGCCCAGGTTGTATTCGAGAAACCCTTCGGCCAGGATCGCCAGGATCACGGCGATTGCGCCATGCAGAACAAAGCGTGCCTCGGCGCTGGGTGGGCTGTCGCGTAGCGCGATCATGAAATCCCAAAGAATCTTCCCGATCATCCACATCATGAACAGCATCGTTGGAATGCCGCGCTCGGCGGCGTACTGCAGATAGATGTTGTGCAAATGCCCGTACCAGCCCTCCGGCAGCGGCTTGGGAATATCCGGCGGAACCCAACGCTCGAATTGGTATTTCACCTGTTCTGGTCCTAAGCCGAGCAACGGATGCGCGCGAATGATAGCCACTCCGGTTCGCCGCGTGATGTTGCGATGCTCATTGGAATCCATTTGCCCGTGCGGCTGAACGATCGAGGTCACGCGCTCTTTGAGCGCTGACGGCGCCACCAGAAATCCGATCACCGCAACCACAGGCGCGGCCGCCACCAGCCATTTATGCCAGAACCAGAAGAGGTACAGCAAACCAATCGGAAAGCCCAGCAGGAAAATGCTGCGCGTGAATCCGAGCACCATCGAGACGGCCAGTATCGCCGCGCAGAGCCAGCCCGCCGCTTTCCAGCGCCGCTCACCGGAGAAGAAAAGGTAGGAAGCCAGCAACAGCAGCACGATCATCTCCTCGCCGCCGAAAGTCATCCAGTGGCTCATGAAGCCGGTGATCCGTTCGCCGACGTAGAAATCATAGAAGTTCTTGTGCGCTTCCTGCGATTCCTGATATTTCTGCATGAACTGGAACAGGCTCCGAACGGCCGATAGCGTCGCGACGCCGGCCCATACCAGCACGACTGCGCGGATCTGGGCTACGGTCCGAAACGTGCTGTAAACCAGCAGCAGAATTGCAAAGACGAGAAACTTGCGGATCTGCGGCGTCCCCTCCGCCATGTGGCCGGAGAACAGCAGGGATAGAATTGTGCCGGCCATGAAGAGCGCCAGCGGTAGCCGGATGGGCGGCAGCCGCATCGGAACGGATGACAGCAACAACGCGGCTAGCGCTAAGCCCAGCAGGATTTGGGAGACGGCAATCGAGAATAGAATAGAAACGAGAGAGCCGCAAGTCAGATAAAACGCGGCCCGGTCGAGATAAGCTTTCAAACTTGTAGGCTACCAGGAATGAAGATTTACATTCTCCGGCACGGAATAGCGGAAGACGCCGCAGCGGGCGAGTCCGATTCCGATCGTGCGCTCACCGCCGAAGGCAAGAAAAAGCTGCGCAATGTTTTGCGCGTCGCCCGAGAGGCCGGTGTGGCGCCGGCGTTAATCCTAACCAGCCCCTTGAAGCGCGCCGTTCAGACGGCTCAAGTTGCAGCCGAGGTGCTCGATTACAAAGGCGACCTGTTGCGCACCAAGGCGCTCGAGCCGGGCGCGCATCCCGGCATGGCCTGGGAGGAGATCCGGGTCCACAAAGACGAAGCAGCCATTCTGCTGGCGGGTCACGAACCGCTCTTCAGCAGCCTGACCGCTTATCTGCTGGGTTGTCCCGATCTTCGAGTGGACTTCAAAAAGGGCGCAATTGCTTGCGTTGAAGTGGAGCGCTTTGGCGCCGAGCCGCACGGCGCGCTGAAATGGTTTGTCACGCCGAAACTGGCGTCTTCCAGCTAAACGTTGCTGCGCTTGCGCTCGTAGGGCGCCTTCAAATATTTGGCGGCCTCTTCTTGCGCGCCTTGCGTGTTGTCGTGCGTGCGGATCGCAAGGTTGTACTCATTCACCGCGCGGTCGCGCTGGCCGGAGATATCGAAGATATTGCCAAGCTTGATGTGCGCCCACACTTCGGTCCACTTGGGATCCAGTGTCGCCGTTCAGCGATTCGCGGAATTCGTTGGCGGCCGACTGATAGTTGTTCTGCAGGAAAAAGATCTCGGCCACTCGATAATGCGCCAACGAGCTGCCGTGGCTCACTTCCAGCGCCTTCTGATATTCCTTCAGCGCGTCGCCAAATTCGCCTATCTCGGCAAACTGCTCGCCGCGCTTAATGGCGACTGCCACGCGCATCGGCGGACCCCAGCGCAGCACAGCTCCGTTTGGATCGATGCTCACTAATTTCGGCTTGCCGAAAGTATCCACCGTGAATTCCGACGAAGTGCCGACCACGTCGATACGCTTGGTCTCGGGATTGCCTTCAGTTTCGATCTTGAGATCCACCGGCATATGGAATGTATCCAGATCCTGTGAGATCTTGCCCATGACGCGGAAGCCCTTCTGCGTGCGGAACACGGTATATTCGAGCTTGAATTCCGGGGCGCCGCTGGATTCGATCCACTGCAGGAAGAAATACTGCAAACTCTGGCCGTAGATCTCCTCGGCCGCCTTGCGGAAATCGGCGGTGCTCACCGATTGCCAGGCATGCTGTTCGGGAAACTTGTTCAGCAGCTTGGTAAATCCCTCGTTTCCCATAACGCTTCGCAGCATGTTTAGAATCGCTGCGCCTTTGCCGGCGGTGGAAGCCCAATATTCGGGCGAATAATCCTCGAGCCGGCCAGCCTGGATGAGCGGCGGATTGTCCACCGTCAGCGCTTCCACGTAGGTGTCATGCAGCGATTGCTCGAGCGCTCCCGGACCGTTGGCGTGTTCCTCCCAAAGCAGCTCCGCAAAACGCGCGTTGCCATTCTCGAGCCACATATGATCGCGATTGATGGGTGAGACCAGCGTTTCCCACCACTGCCGCGCTATTTGGTTCACCAGCAGGCGAGAGGCCACCTGGCTGCCGATTCCATGCGGGGAAAGGAAGATAATTCCAGGCGCTGAGAAGCCGTTCGGCGTTCCATCTTCGGTCTCCACAAGTGTCAGATTGGCTTGTGGAGCCAGCCCGTACACGCCGCTGAGAAATGTCATCACTTTTCCGGTTTCTTCTCCGTAGGCGTTTGCCATGGATTGCTTTTGGCGGAAGTAAATCGAAGTGGTGACGCCCTGCGAGTTGACGCGTACCGGTTCCCCTTGAACGATGGCGATACTTCCCGGAAACGACGGCTTGGTGTATTGGAACCCGAAGGCGGCTTTGCCGGCACTGGCCGGGACCGAATTTTCCAGCCCGCTTGCCAGCACTTTGTAACCGGACGGAACGGTGATGTGCAGGTCGGCCGTATAGCGATCGATCGTATAGTCGTTGATCGGGAACCAGCGCGCCGGATACATCAGATACGCGAAATCATTCTGGATGTCGCCGAACTTGATGCCGTAAACCGGAGATTCTTCCTGTCCCGTGAGGCGGCCGTCGTAGCTGAACGTTACGGTGGTTGCTTTTCCTTTGGACAAAGGAGAAGGGAAGGTCAGTTGGACTGTGAAATCCTGGGTGGACCGCGAAGCGGTGATCTGTCTGCCGCCGTCATCGACCACTCGCGAAACGTTCAGCGCATTGTTCAGTTCGAAAGAGACGGTGGAGACATCGTTGTCCAAGGGGATGAAGCGGACCTTGACGTTGGCAGTGAGCGCTTGCGTATGGGGATTGACGTCGGCGTCAATGACGTAGTTTTCCACGTCGATGCGAGCGCGCTTGCCACCCTTGTCCTGCGCCACCAGCAGCGAGGTCGTTGCCAGGATCGCCAGCAATATCTTACGCATGAACCATTTCCTCTTTCAAATGCTTCTCAACCACGGACGCGGCCACTTCCAGTGGATCGTCGGATCCGGCGAGCTTCTCTGCGACCAAAGCCAATTCCCGGCGCATTTCCTGCCGCGCGCCTGCGTCGCCCAGCAACCGTACCGCCTCTTCCGCCAAGCGAGCCGCGGTCATTTCATTCTGAATGAATTCCGGCACGATCCGACGGCCCGCTACCAGGTTCACCATCGAAAAAAAGGGCACTTTCACCAGGTGCCTGCCCATCAACCAGCTCAGATTGTTGACACGATAGAAGGTGATCATGGGGGTTCCCAGCAGGCTGGCCTCGATCGTCACCGTGCCACTGGCGGCGAGCGCTAAGTCCGAGCAGGCGAGTACGTCCCAGGTTTGCCCTTCTTGTAATTGGATGGATGATCCGGAAATGCGTTCCTTTAAATTTAGCCCGGGCGGTACCGCCAAAATGAATTTAGGGGCAGGTTCAATGCCGGCCCGAGCGATTTGCGCGGCGGTGTCGAGCAGGATCGGCAAGTGTCGGGCCACCTCTCCTTTTCGGCTTCCGGGAAGCAATGCGATTAAGGGAACCCCTTCCGGAACGCCGTAGCGTCTTCTCAATTCCGATCGGCTGGCCGAAGGCTTCACCATACGGGTGAGAGGATGGCCCAGATAAACTGCCTCCATCCCATTGGAAACAAAGAACTCTGGCTCGAACGGAAAAATGCAGAGCAGTTGATCGATGGTCCGCCGCATCAGCGGGAGGCGGCCTTTACGCCAAGCCCAGACCTGGGGGGCGATCAGCCAGATCACCGGAATCCCCAGCTTTTTCAAGCGCTTCGCAAGCCTCAAGTGAAAATCCGGACTGTCGGTAAGGATGGCGATATCGGGACGCTGCTTCCGCGGCTTCCCGAAGAAGCTTGCGATATTCGCCCCAGATGCGAGGAATATGAGTGACAACCTCAACCAACCCAACGACCGAAATGCTGGCGGCGTCGACGACGGCTCGGACGCCAGCCCGCTGCATTCGGGGCCCCGCGCAGCCAAAAAACTCCAGGCCGGGGCTACGGCGGTGTAACACCTCCACCAGGCCCGCCGCGTACAGGTCGCCCGAAGCCTCTCCCGCAGAAATTAGTACTCTTGCGCCCACTATAATTCAGTCTAACTCCATGGTACCGGGTTCTCCGGGCAGGATAAATGATAAAATGAAGTTGAATACCCCACCAGAATGGCCGCCCAACCTGATCTTTCCAAAGTGAGTGTTGGCCAGTTCGCGGAACGTTTCCGTAGCGAAATGATTCCGCTCAGCAACACGTTTTCATACTTCTGCGCGACAGTTCCGCTCAGCGAGGAGGATCTCAAAGAATACCTGGAGGAGCCGATTGCCGCTCTTCCTCCGGCTATTTCCGCGCTTTTACCAAAGGTCTCCATTATGCTCGTGCCGTATCTGGAACGGGTGGACGGCAAGGAGAAGGGCGCAGTACGACGTGACGAGTTCGTTTGTACCGAGAAGCCGCCGGAGAATCGCTTATCGTGGGCGACGCAGGTGCGGTTCGATTCCGAGGAAGTTTTAGTCTTCGCACTCAAGGATCAAGAAGTTTCCGAATATCACTACCGCTTCTTTCACGTCCTGGCGAGGCTGGCGGGCGATCTCTGGTCTGATGAGGCCCAAACCCGCTATTGCGGTCTGCTGCGTGAAGAATTGAACGCCCACGTGCATGGCGAAGTAGACGAAGAGAGCTGGCACATGAAGCAGGCACTCCTACGCCGCGAGACCAACGCCCGCAAGGAGACAAAAGCCTTCCGGGATTACGCCCGGCAGTCATTCATCGATACGCTGACTTTGTACCTGCACGGGATATGCTGCGACATCGACGTAGAGACCGGCCCCAGGCAGTTACCTAGCCGTTACCTTCGCAAACGGCTTAGTCTGCTGCACGACCTTTATCCCCCGCCTTCCGGTTACGCGGTCTTCCCCGAGCACCAGGAACAACGGGGCTAACCAGCCGTAGCCCGCCTCTTTACTTTACTTTACAAGCTCCGACGTAACTTGACTGAGTCCGGGAGCGTTGAACTGTTCATGGCGGTGGAGTTCGCTCTCGATCCAGATACCGCGTTGATGCTCCGAGTTTCCGAGGGCCACACGCCGAGTTTTGGCGTCCTGCTGGAACGGCATCGCGGCTCGGTAGTGAATCACCTGCATCGGCTGGTGCGCAATCACGCCATCGCCGAGGAGCTGGCCCAAGACGTTTTCATTCGCGTTTACCGCTCGCGCGGCAATTACCGTCCGGACGCGAAGTTTACTACCTGGTTGTTCCGTATCACCATGAATATCGCGCTCAACTGGCGCAGGGATACGCGGCGCGAAGCTGGATTTGTACGGCTGGACCGGGATGTTCATGGCTCCCGGAAACTGCAGCTCTCCGATTGGGAGCCGCGGGCAGACGAACTCCTGATGCGTGACCAACGAGCGCGAGAAATACGGGACGCCATTGAGGCACTTCCGCCCAAGCAGCTTGCGGCGGTGCTGCTGCACAAATACGAGGGCATGGATTATGCGCAGATCGCCAGCGTGCTAGGCTGCTCGATTCCGGCGTTGAAGTCGCTGCTATTCCGGGCGTATGAGACGCTACGGCGCAAGTTGGGTCACCTGGCACCGGCTTGTGCAGCCGAAGCAACGCGCAAAACCGCAGCTGCGCTTTGATCGACATCCTGATCGGTTGTTCCCCAGCCGGACACGCTGATGCGCATGGCCACCTGGCCGTGCCACTCGGTTGCGCCGCACCAACAGGTACCTTCATTCTGTAATTCCGAAATCACGCGCCTGGTGGCATTGGCGTCGCCGAACGAAACCAATACCTGGTTGAGAACCACGTCGTTCAGGATGGAACAGCCGGCGGTTCTTAGTTGGTCCGCGAAGCGGGCGGCCAATCGGCAATTCCGTTCGATCATGTCGGCCAAGCCACGCCGTCCGAGTGAGCGCAGCGCGGCCCAAACCTCGATTGCACGGGCGCGCCGCGAAGCTTCGGGCGTGTAGTGATAAGGCTCCCGGCTGTCGGAAGCTTGCAGGTAAGCAGCGCTGACGGTCATGGCCGCGCGAAGATGCTGCGGTTCGCGGACAAAAGCGAGGCCCGAATCGTAAGGCACGTTGAGCCACTTATGGCAATCGGTCGCCCAGGAATCGGCATCGGCAAAACCGGCCATCAGGTGCGCACGTTGAGGAGCAGCGGCGGCCCACAATCCAAAAGCGCCATCGACGTGCACCCAAGCGCCATGCTGGTGCGCATGCGAACAGATACTCGCGGCCGGATCGAAGGAGCCGGTGTTGACATTGCCGGCTTGGATGCAGACGATCGTGCGGTCGTCAAACGCGGGAAGGGGATCGGCTTTAATGCGGCCTTGATCATCAGTAGGGAGACGCGTCACGCGCGTTCGGCCGAGGCCCAACATAGCCAGAGCTTTCAAGACTGAAACGTGGACCTCATCGCTGACGACGACGGTAAGCGGCGGCGCGCCGAACAGGCCATTCTCCTCGACATTCCAGCCAGCTCTCTCGAGGAGCTTATGACGGGCCGCTGCGAGGCAGGTGAAGTTGGCCATGGTAGCGCCGGTCACAAATCCAATACCGGTGGAGGGCGGCAAGCCGAGCGCGTCGCGGAGCCAGCCGAGGGTGATGTCCTCCAGCGCCGCGGCCACGGGCGACATTACCCGCATACCCGCGTTCTGGTCCCATACCCCGGCGATCCAATTGGCAGCCAGCGCGGCCGGCAAGGTGGCACCGGTCACGAAACCAAAATAGCGGCCGCCGGTTGATGCGATCGTTCCGGGAGAGCCAATATCATCCAGCAGCGCCACAACTTCCTTAGGATCGGAAGGCTCTTCGGGCAGAGGACCGCCGAGCAAACTGAGACGCGCGATGTCTTCGGGACGGGGTGTAATCCGGCGAGCTCCGATAGCAGAAACGTAACGCGCAGCCCGGGCGCCGGCATCCGCGAGCAAATCTTTCATCTTTACTTGATGCCGGCGGGCGCGACATCGACTCCGATAAGTTTGGCGCGATCGAGCGATGTCTTTACTAACCCAGATGAGCAAGCGTCAGTGACAAATTTATTGAGCACATCCAGGCGCGAGCGATCGCCCTTGGTGATCACGATGGACTGTTCGGCGGCTGAAAAGTTATCTGGGAGAACGCGCAGATTAGCATGCGATGAAGCGACTTCGACCAAGCGCTGGCGATTTGCGCCGAAGGCGTCGAGCTCAGCGGCGCTGAGCATTTTTTGAAGTTCTTCGGGCGAAGGCATGGCCGGCAGGATCTTGACTTGTGCCTTTTTCAAGTTCTCTTTCAGGTAGATCCCTTGCGACTGGCCTTGTGCGGCACCGATGCGCAAGCCGTCGTTGTCGGCATCGGCAGCCTTCTTAATTGGAGAATCGGCGCGGACGAGGTACGTGTTTTGCATGAGCGCGTAGGGCCGCGAAAAATCGACCTCGGCGGCGCGAGGCGCGTCATAGGCCAGAAAGCCGATGTCGGCAGTATGGGCGTTCAAGAGATCAATTACTTCGCGGGCATCCGCGGCGGGGATGATGGTGAAGGGCACGCCCAGGCGCCGGGCGAGTTCTTGCACCAGATCCGCCACTGGACCGGTGATTGATTTGGTCTGAGGATCGATCCGGCCTTGGACCGGGTTGGTGCGCAGGAAGGCGGCCCGAAGGGTGCCGGTGGGCGCGAGATCGGCCGCGAACAACGGCGCCGCGAGGAGAGTCGCCAGAAGAACCCCAGTGGGTCGCCGCATGACTACTTGGTCGCCACCTGTGCCAGCCGCGACCAATCGCGCATCTGGCCGGGCCGGCGGTCGCTGCCTTGAAAGCCAAACATCCAGCCAGGATATTCAGCCGGTAGCCGGCTGACTTCATCCAACTGTTTTACTTCGTCGGCTTCGAGCTTCAGATCGGCCGCACCCAGATTATCTTTCAATTGGCTGACCTTCTTGGCCCCGATGATCACGCTGGTAACGAACGGTTTGTGAAGCTGCCACGCCAGGGCAACCTGCGCCACCGTTGCACCGTGACGGGTTGCGACGGCCTGCATTACGTCGATGACGTTATAGGCCCGCTCGAAATCGACTGGCGGGAAAGGGAATTTGCTGCGCCGCGAATCGCCATCGGCAGCGGAGTTGGCGCGCGTGATTTTTCCGGAGAGCAGGCCGCCAGCCAGCGGACTCCAGGTCAGCAGCCCGATCTTCTGGTCTTCGAGCATGGGAGTAATTTCGCGCTCGATGTCGCGCCCGGCGATGGAATAATAAGCCTGCAGGGCTATGAATTTTTCAAAATGGTTCAGCGCCGAAATCCCCTGCGCCTTCATAATCTGCCAGGCGGCCAGGTTGGAGCAGCCGATGTAGCGGACCTTTCCCTGGCGGACGAGGTCGGTTAGCGCTCCCAAGGTTTCTTCCAGCGGCGTCAGCCCATCGTAGCCGTGAATTTGATACAGATCGATGCGATCCGTATTCAGACGCTTGAGGCTTGCTTCCGCTTCCTGCATGATATTTAGCCGTGACAGGCCGACCTGATTCGCGCCTTGGCCCATGCGGCCGTAAACTTTGCTGGCCAGCACGACATCGTTACGACGAGCGCCCAGCGAGCGGCCCACTTGAGTTTCCGATTCTCCGCCACCATAGACATTCGCGGTGTCGATGAAGTTAATGCCGGCATCGAGCGACTGCCCGATGAGCGTGTCGGTATCCTGCTGGCCCAGGGCTCCGATAGCGCCCCACATGGACGCCGTGCCGCCGCCGAAAGTCATGGCGCCCAGGCACAGGCGCGAAACGAAGACTCCAGTGTTGCCGAGTTGTTGATATTGCATGCTGTCTAATAGGATAAACCCGCTCAAGCCGAAGCGGTCCTTTCATCTGATCTTTTGCAGGATTGCAACTGCTTCGCCATCGCATTGAAACTTTCCCCTGTTAGCGTGGTTCGCGAGTCTTAGATCTTTCCCCCGCGAACAGGAGAAATTATATGCATCGACTGCTGCTTGTCGCTAGCGTTGTCTTAGGCAGCCTTCCCATGGCCGCGCAGGACCGGGCCGCCATCAACGGCACGGTAACGGACCCTTCCGGCGGTGTGGTGGGAACTGCGACCATTCAACTTCAAGAACCTGATACGGGACTCCGCCGCGAGTCCTTGACCAACGAGAACGGGATCTACGAATTTTCGTCCTTGCCGGTGGGAAGCTACACAATAACGATAACTAAGCCGGGCTTCAAGCCGTCCGTCATTCGCCAGTTGGATCTTTTATATGCGCAGACCCGAACTCAGGACGCGCAATTGCAAGTCGGCACCACGGCCGAAACCGCGGAAGTTACGGCGAGTGTAGAAGCTTTGAACCGGACCAACGGAGAACTGGGCGGCGTGATAGAAGCGCCTCAGATTCGAGAGATTCCTATTGACGGCCGGAACTGGGCCACGCTGATGACCCTCGCCCCGGGCGCGGTCAACACGGGCGATGGCGCGCAGAGAAGCATCCGCTTCAACGGGCACTCGCTGGACGACAGCAACTTTACTTTCGACGGGATCGACACCAGCGGCGTGCAGGAGCAGACTCAGAAGGCCGACACCCGTTTGAATGTCTCTTTGGATTCGATCGCCGAATTCCGCGTGAGCTCGGCCGTTTATTCCGCCGAAACCGGCGCGGCCGGCGGAGCGCAGATCAACGTCGTATCGAAGACCGGTTCCAACAGCTATCACGGCTCGGCGTTCGAATTCCTGCGCAATAATGTCCTCGACTCCCGTTCTCCCTTCGATCCCACGGATATCCCGCCGTTCCGCTTGAATCAATTTGGCGGTTCGTTCGGAGGAGCGCTGATCAAGGACAAAGCCTTTTTCTTCGCCAATTATGAAGGACTGCGGCAGGATCTCACCAATACGATGATCGGCAACGTGCCGAACGCGGCGGTCCGGTCGCAGATACTGGCTACTTCGCCGGTCTTGAAACCTCTGGTGGATGGTTATCCACTGGGGCAGACTCCGGAGGACGCCTTTACAGACAAGATCACGGTGCAGGCCAGGAACACGACGCGGGAAGACGCGGGCATGTTCCGTTTCGACTACCGCTTCTCTGACAAATCCACGGCTTATGCCCGCTACAACATCGACAACGCCTACATCGATAATCCGCAGGATGCGCTGGGGACACGCAATGTCATTCCACACATCCCGCAGAATCTGGTTCTGCAGTTTCAGCACGTCTTTTCACCGACGCTGATCAACGAGACGAAGTTTGGATTGAACCGGGCGAATTATCACAACTGGACCTACGGCAGCTCACCTATCGCCGTGTCGAGCCAGTACTTCGACAGCACTAGCGCCAATACGCTGGACTCGGAAATCGGCAACACGTTTTCCTACATCGACAACCTCACGCTCATTCGCGGGCGGAACACGTTCAAATTCGGCGTGGAGATTCGCCGCATCCAGTTGAACAATTCCGGCAACACTATTCGCTCATCGTCCATCGACTTCGCAACCCTGGACGATTTCATCAACAACCGTCCCGATAACATCACAATTCTGGAAGGCGAAGGCATTCGGGGCGACCGGCGCACCTTCTTCATGGGCTACGCGCAGGACGATCTAAAGCTGACTCCCAACCTGACGTTGAACCTGGGCCTGCGCTACGAGTTCTACACGGTTGCGCATGAAATTCTGAATCGCGCTGCGGTGGTGGACATTAATGGCTGCGGCGGTTTCTGTCCGAAGGGCACGCCGTTCTACAATCCGAACCCTCGCGACTTCGGGCCCCGCTTCGGGCTGGCGTGGGCGCCCTCGGCACTGCACGGCAAGACCGTGGTCCGCACCGGTTTCGGGATTTACTACGGGGGAAACCAGAACGACGACTTCAGCGATCCCATGGAAAGCGCGGTGCCGCGCTATAGCATTTCGTCGACGGACGTTCCGAGCCTGTCCTATCCGATCGACCCGTTTGTCAACCCGCAGTATGCACTGTACAGCCCCAAGGCCATCGATCGCCATCGCAAGGATCTTTCCTATGACAACTGGAGCTTTGCAGTGCAGCAACAGCTGCCGGCCGATTTCACGGGGCAGGTTGCTTATGTGGGCGACGTGGGGCGGCACCTGTTCACGAGATATCAAGTGAACCTGATTGATCCATTGACGGGCACGCGACCCCTAGCGCAGTTCTCTCAATTCGGCTTAAAAGCAAACGACGGAAACGACAGCTTTAACGCACTGCAGGTTTCGTTGCAGCGCCGCTTCGTCCACGGATTTCTCTGGCAGACCCAATACATGTGGTCACACGGTATCACGGACGCGTCGATCGGAGCCGGGGAGAGTGTCAGCTTTCAGGACATGACGTGCCGGGCGTGCGACCGCAGCAGCTCGCCCTATGACATCCGGCACACCATGACATCGAATGCAATTTACGAACTTCCCTGGGGACCAGGGCGGCAGTACTTGAACGGCCACGGCCTGCTGCCGACGCTGCTGGGAGGATGGCAGCTTTCCGGGTTGACAACAGCCAGCACCGGCAGCCCGGTGAACATCAGCATCAAACGCAGCGCGAGCCAGCTTCCGGACGGCAACACCAGTTCGCAGCGCCCCAACCTGGTACCGGGCGTCTCGATCTACGCGGCTGATCAGAGCATCGACAACTGGTTCAACCCGGCGGCTTTCGTGCTTCCGGCCAAAGGTACGTGGGGTAACCTGGGACGCTACGCGGCACGCGGGCCGGGATACTACGAGATCGACACGGCGCTGCAGAAGAAGTTCCGGCTCACCGAGCGCTTTGGTCTGAATTTCCGCGCGGAGGCGTTCAATCTTTTTAATCATCCGATCTACGGCAGCCCCAACGGCAATGTTTCATCGGGCGGCTTCGGACAAATCACGTCGATTTTGAATACCGGCGCGGTGGGAACTGGTACGCCACGGCGCATTGAGTTCGCAATGCGCCTCGACTTCTAGCACACTGAGCATTATGCTAAACGCCATGAAGAAAGCGATCACTCTGGCTCTGGCGCTATTCGCGGCGCATCTGAGCGGGGAAGACAAGTTGGCCGGCGGGCCCTATGTAGTGAACGTCGGCCCAAGATCGGCGACGGTGGCGTGGGTGGTGGAGACCGGCCGGGTCTCCATCGGGGGCGGGCCGGAGAATGTGGAAAAGACTGCGCCGGTGCTGCGCTCCGAGAAGGTCTCGTTCACGGGGCTGGAGCCGGGCAAGACCTATTACTACAACGCCCTGGGCCGCGATGAAGGCAAAGGTTCTTTCAAAACTGCTCCGCGCGGTCCGGCCGCGTTCCAGTTCGTGGTGTACGGAGACACTCGCACGCGGCACGAAATGCACCGCAAGGTGATCGGAGCGATCCTGAAGTACGCGTCGCCTGATTTTGTTCTGCACACCGGCGACCTGGTGGCCGATGGCGCCGATTCCGCGCAATGGCCGGTCTTCTTCGATATCGAGCGAGAGCTGCTGCGCAAAGCGGCATTTTTCCCGTCGCTCGGCAATCACGAGCGCAACGACAAGCAGTATTACGAATTCTTCGGCGTCTCCACACCCTATTACTCGTTCAACTGGGGGACAGCTCACTTCATCGTTCTGAATAGCGATATTGACAATGTATCGACCAGCGAAATTGCACGCGATTCCTTCTGGAGCGAGCAGACCCACTGGCTGGAAGAGGACCTAAAGAAAAGCCAGTCCGCCGATTTCCGTTTTGTCACCGCTCATCACCCGCCGCTCACGGCCGTGGCGCGCCGGCAAGGAGACAATCCGCAGATGACGGCGCTGATGCCGATGTTCGAGAAATATAAATTAACGGCCGGCTTTTTCGGCCACGATCACAACTACCAACACTATCTCAAGAACGGCGTGCATTACTTCATCACCGGGGGAGGAGGCGCGCCGCTGTACGATGTGGACAAACCGCCCGCCGGCATCACCAAGATGGTGGAGAGCACGGAGCACTTCGTGGTGGTGAAGGTGGAGGGCAAGACGGCGCGAGTGGAAGCGATCCGGTTAGACGGCCAGCCGCTCGAGACGACCGAGCTGACTCACTAGCTCACTTCAGCTCGACAGCGATGCGTTCCACGGGCTGATCCAGCGAATTTTCTTCACTGTGGGTCATGGCGCCCGAAACATGCACCTCGCGGGCCTTGCCATTGGCTTGATCGGTGACGTAGACCACCACGCGGTTCAGGATGTGCTCGTGCTTAGAGCCGCTTTCATGCGCCCCGTAGTGAACGCGCAGCACGCGCACCTGGTCGTTTTCGAGCTCGACTTTGTAGTGTTTTGCATCGGCGATAGTGGGGTCGAGTTTGGTGGTGGGCATGGGCGGGCGCGGCGGGGCGTTCTTCAGCTCGATCTCGACGATCTGAACTGGATGGTCGGTAGTGTTTTCGCTCAATTGCCGGCGCCGGAGGGACTCCAGCGCACATCGCCCGCTTTAAAGGCGATCTTTTCGACTTTGCCGGCCTGGTTGGTGAGGTTGATCTGACCGGGGTCGAGAAAACCAGGACGCGGTTCATCGGATGCTCGTGGGCGGGGTTGGACTGGTGCGGCTGCAGCGTAACAACAAAGGCGTGAGCCTGTGGGGTATCTACTTTCACGTCGCTGGGAGTTTGCGCCAGGAGAAGGAGACAGCTCAAGAAGCAAAGGAACGAAATTCGGAGGGGCATGGAGTTTGATTCTACTCCACTGGTTTACTCAACGGTGAGGAAGGGTTGATCAGGGCGAAGGCGGAGAGCCAACAGAGCCCCGATCGGCAACAGCACCAGCGAGGCGATAAAAGGGAATACCCAACCGCCGGTGCGGTCGACCAGGTAGCCGAAACTCGAGTGGTGAAACCATACCCGCGACTCCAAAGCCGAAGTTCATCATGCCGCTGGCGGAGCCGGCGTAGCGCGGCGCGATATCCATGGGGATGGACCAGATCGGGCCGACGATCAGCTCCGGAAAAAGAACGCGAGCGAAAGGCAGACAGCGGCCACGTTCAGTTCGTGAATCAGAACCACCGGGAAGAGAAAAACAAAGGCGCCCGAGGAATCCGGCGACGATCACGTAGCGGCGCGCGATCGACGAGGCTGCCGGTCTTGCGAAGCAAGGCATCGGTGGCCACTCCGCCCAGCGTATCGCCGATCACTCCTGCCAGAAACCCTCCGTGGAAAACAATGCCGAGGATTGCAGATTCAGCTGATAGTTTTCGAAAAAGAACGAGGGGATCCAGCTCAGAAACAGCCACAGCGTCCATCCGTAGCAGAAATCGACGATGGTCACCGGAAGCATGCGCCGGGCCAGCTTAAGCCAGGGCATCGTTCTCGCCGCGCCGCGGACCGGGCGGGAGCGGCAGAGTGGCCAGGTGGTCAGGGGAAATCGCCGGATGGTCGCGCGGATCATCCCGGAAAAACCACATCCACAGTGCCGGCCAGAGGAGGTCGCCACGCCCAAAATGACGAAGACGCCACGCCAGGACCCGAAAGCGAGCAGCGCGGTAACGAGCGGCGGCGTCAACGCATTGCCGATCCGAGCGGCGGCGTGCACAATGCCCTGGGCAAAACCCCAACTAGAGGCGGGAGTCCAGATTGCCATGGCGCGCGTGGCAGTGGGGAAAGCGGCTCCCTCGCCGAAGCCGAGAGCCAGACGAATGGCGATGAGCGACGCCAGGCCGCCTACCGCGCCCGTCAACGCGGTGGATACTCCGACCATGACCAGGCAAGCGGTCAAGACGCAGCCAGGCGCCAAACCGGTCGCCAATCCAGCCGCCGATGAGCTGGAAGAGCGCGTAGGGAAATGCAAAGGCCGAGAACACGAGCCCCATTTGCGTATTTCCAAGATGGAGGTCGGCGGCGATTAGCGGCGCCGCGGTCGAGACGTTCACGCGGTCGACAAACAGGATGAAGTACATCGCGCAGAGCAGCAGGAGGACCGCTCCGGGCGGGCTGAGCCAGCGTGGAGTTTTATCAGGCAGTGGGGGCGCGCTTCGCTTTTCATCTGGGTGCGATGCATGACGCGGCGTGAGTTTTCATCGAAGGGGTCGCGGCGGTGCATGGTGCAGCGGTTGTCCCACAACACGAGATCTCCCGGCCGCCACACGTTGTGCCAGGCGAATTCTTCGCGAGTGGCATAGGACCATAGCTCATCGAGCAGCGCTTCGGAATCGGGAAGCGGGAGCCCGGCGATGTAGGCGTTGCGCCGGCGGCCCAGATAAAGCGGCCGGCGGCCAGTTTCGGGATGGGTGCAGACCAGCGGATGATAAGCGCCGGGCGAGTTTCGCGGATCGTCGGTCGGCGGCCACGCCTTGCCGCACATATCCGCCGCTGTTGTAAGTGCCATCGTGCTTCAGCATGCGGCCCGCGATGCGATGTTTCAGCGCGTCCGGCAGCGATTCATAGGCGTGATACATCCCGCAGAAATATGTGTTGCCACCGGACGGCAGGAACCTCCAGCGCATACAGCATGCTGGCCTTCGGAGGAATGCTTCCAGATACGACATGTCGGTGTGCCAGGTGGCTTCGCCCGCGCCCAGGCTGCCGATGGGCGACCCATTTTCGATTACGTTCGAGACCACGTAGATTTCCGGATGCCCCTCCACGAAGCGGCGGCCGGTTTCCTGAATCGGCGCCCAATCGAGATCGCCCAGACGGCGGCTGAAGGCGATCAGATCCTCGTCGGCAAGCTGCTGGCCGCGGACCAGAAGCACAGAGTAATTTACCCAGGCCTGGTGGATTGCGGCGAAATCGGCATCGTCGATGTGCTTCAGATCGACTCCGCGAAGTTCGGCTCCGAGAACTTTTCCGCTGGGAATAACATCCAGGCGCCGCGCAACGGATGGCTCGGTGCGGAGGGAAGAACTCATGTCGATTTTCACTCTATCAGACACTGGCCAATGACGTGCTTGCCGATTACCTACGGAGGGCCCGGCAGGAAATCGTGGTGCGCAAGTTCTTCGCTAATCTCGGGCCGGGGTTAATTACCGGCGCCGCCGATGACGATCCCTCTGGAATTTCTACCTATTCCATGGCCGGCGCGCGCTTCGGTTACGCGCCGCTGTGGACCGCCTTGCTTTCATTTCCGCTGATGACGGCGGTGCAGTTGATGTGCGCGCGGCTGGGAGTGGTGACGGGCCAAGGCTTGGCGGGAGCGGTACGGCGCCGTTATTCGCCGCGCGTGCTGTGGGGCGCCTGCGCGCTGCTGGTGATCGCGAACGTGATCAACATCGGAGCAGATCTGGGCGGCATGGGCGAGGTGACATCCATGATCAGCGGCGTCAGTCCATTCTTTTGGACGCCGCTATATGCGATGGTCATTATGGCGCTGCTGTTCTGGGCGTCTTACCGGCAGATCGCCCGGATATTCAAATGGCTCACGCTGGTATTGTTTGCCTACGTGATCGCCGCATTTCTCGCCAAGCCCGACTGGAGCGCCGTTCTGGCGGCAACCCTGGTACCGCATGTGACCTTCACTCGCGACTCAATGTCAGTGCTGGTGGCGATACTGGGGACCACCATCTCGCCGTACCTGTTGTTCTGGCAGGCCGCCCATGAAGTGGAGCACAGGAAGAGCGAGGGCTCCATCCACAAAGAGGCCAGCAAGAAGGAACTGCGGCGCGTGCGAACGGATGTCATGGCGGGGATGTTCTTTTCGAACCTCATCATGTACTTCATCATTCTGACGACGGCCTCTACACTGCACGCGCACGGCGTGACAAATATCGACACGGCCCGGCAAGCCGCCGAAGCGCTTCGACCAGTGGCCGGCAACGGTGCATATTGGTTGTTTGCACTGGGAGTGATCGGCACGGGAATGCTCGGAGTGCCGGTGCTGGTGGGGTCTTGCGCGTATGCTCTGGCGGAGGCCAGCCTGTGGCGCGCGACGCTGGACCAACCGCCGCACAGGGCGCCCAGGTTCTATAGCATCATCGCCGTGGCAATGATCCTGGGCCTGGCGTTGAATTACCTCAAGATCAACGTGGTCCAGATGCTGTTCTGGACGGCGGTGATCAACGGCGTGCTGGCGCCGCCATTAATTCTATTGACGGTGCTTCTGACCAGCGACTCGAAAGTGATGGGCCAGCATGTCAATACTCCGGTGCTGCGCTGGCTGGGCTGGGCGACATTCGGGGCGATGAGCGCCGCTGCGGTTGGATTGTTCGTGACCTGATTGTTCGTAGCTATCATAGGGGCATGTCGCCTACTTCCCAATCCCGTCCGCCTACGCCGGCGTTGATTTTCGAAACCCTGAACGCTTATCAACGCACCAGCGCTCTACGAGCAGCCATCGAATTGGATCTCTTCACGGCCATTGCCGACGGGCAGACTACGGCGAATAGCATCGCGGCTCGGATTCAAGTGTCGGCCAAAGGCGCGCGCGTGCTCTGCGATTATCTAACTCTGATTGGTTTCCTGGTCAAACAGGGCGACAACTATTCGCTGACGCCCGATGCAGCTATCTTTCTCAATCGCCATTCGCCGGCATATCTTGGAACGGCGACCGGATTCTTCAGCCAGATGGAGCGCCAGTTAAACGCCTCGGACGGCATTGCCGCGGCTGTGCGCAAAGGTGGAACGGTACTGAGCGAGCACGGAATCATGGGGCCGGAAGATCCCATCTGGGTGGAATTTGCGCGCGACATGGCGCCCATGATGTCCATTCCCGCGGGACTGCTGGCGAAGAAGATCTGTGGAGGCCAGACGGACAAATGGAAGGTTCTGGACATTGCGGCCGGTCACGGATTGTTCGGAATTTCTATGGCGAAGCAGGACCCCAACGCGCACATTGTGGCCCTGGATTGGGCTCCGGTGCTGGAGGTGGCACGCGAGAACGCGGCGAAAGCAAACGTGTCGGACCGATTTTCCACGATTGCGGGCAACGCCCTGGAAGTGGACCTGGGAAGCGGATACGACATCGTGGTGATCGCTAATTTCCTGCAACTACTGGACGCCGCATCCATCGACCGCCTGATGCGGAAAGTTCACACCGCGCTGGCGCCGGGCGGCGGGGCGGTTACGTTGGGCTTCATCCCCAACGACGATCGCGTTTCTCCGCCTGGAGACGCAAACTTCGGAATGATTGCGCTGGCCTGCACGGCGCAAGGCGATGCGTACACTGTGAGTGAATACGAGCGGATGTTCCAGGATGCCGGCTTCTCGCGCAGCGAGCTGATGCAGCTGACTCCATCGCCGCAACGCGTGATCGTATCCTACAAGTAGGTGACCAATAAACTGGTTGTCGAAAACCTGAAGCACCGGCCGCTTCGCACTCTGATCAGCGTGTTGGCCATCAGCATTCAAGTGACGCTGGTGCTGACTCTGGTGGGCCTCAGCTACGGGATGCTGGACGATCAGGCGCGGCGGGTACGCGGAGTGGGAGCCGACGTGATGGTCAGGGCGCCCAGCAGCTCCGTGATGGCCTTCAGCGCCAACATGCCGGAGAAAGTCATGTCGGTGGTGGAGAAGCAGCCGCATGTCGTCGCGGTTACCGGAGTCCTTACGCAGGGCACCGGCGGATTCGGCTATGTCACCGGGATCGATCTGGCGAAGTTCAATAAGCTCAGCGGCGGATTTCATTTTCTGGCGGGCGGGCCTTTCCAGCATCCTGACGATGTGATGGTGGATACGTTTTATGCCGCCGAGCAAAAGCTGCACGTAGGCGACAGGATCAAGAGCCTCAACCGGTCATGGCGCGTCAGTGGGATTTATGAAGCCGGAACCCTGACTCGAATCGTAGTGCCGCTGGACGTGCTGCAGGATCTGACTGCGAATAACGGCAAGATCACGATGATTTATGCGAAGTTGGACGACCCTGCCAGGACCGCCGAGGTGATCGAGACTCTGCGAAATACATTGAAGGATTTCCAGATTTACTCGATGGAGGAATACACCTCGCTCTTTTCGGTGGCGAATGTTCCGATGCTGAAGCAGTTCATCTGGGTGGTGATCGGATTGGGAGTGGTGGTTGGATTTCTGGTGGTTTTCCTTTCGATGTATACGGCCGTGCTGGAGCGCACGCGGGAAATCGGAGTGTTGAAGGCGCTGGGGGCGTCGCCGGGCTACGTACTCAATATTCTGCTGCGCGAGACGACACTGCTGGCGGTGGCGGGTTCGATGCTCGGGATTGTGTTGTCATACGTCACTCGCTTCGCCATCGGCAGCCTGGTGCCAGGCACTCTGATCCAGGCCATCGTGCCCAAATGGTGGCCGATCGCCGCTGGCATTGCGCTGGTGGGCGCGCTGCTGGGCGCTATCTATCCGGGGTTGAAGGCCGCGCGACAGGATGCGGTCGAAGCCCTCAGCTATGAGTGACGAGCCGATAATATCCATCCGCGATTTGCGCAAGATTTATCGTCTTGGCGAAGTTGAGGTGCAGGCCTTGCGAGGGGTGGACCTGGACATCCAGCGGGGCGAGTTCGTTACGATTATTGGACCGTCAGGCTCAGGAAAGTCGACGCTATTTCACATTTTGGGGGGACTAACGCCGCCGACCTCGGGCAGTATTCATATCGCGGGCCGCGATCTGTTAGGCATGACCGATCGCGAGCGCACTGAGCTGCGCAAGACCAGCGTGGGCTTCGTCTTCCAGAAATATAACCTGCTGCCCACGCTCACAGCTCGGGATAATATCGAAATCGCCCGGGATATCGCGCAAAGAGATGGGCCGCTGGACCCGGCCTTCGCGGAGGTTCTGAAGCTGTTGGGAATCGCAGGGCGGCTGGATCATAAACCGCGGGCTCTATCGGGAGGCGAGCAGCAGCGCGTGGCCATCGCGCGAGCCATCGTGAATCAGCCGGCGATTCTGCTGGCCGATGAACCGACGGGCAATCTGGACACCGAAAACTCGACGGCGGTGCTGGGGCTACTGCGAAGCCTCAACGAACGGGTCGGCCAGACCATCCTCATGATCACTCACAATCCCGAAGCCGCGGCGTACGGGCACCGGATTGTGCGCATGAGAGACGGGCGGATTGAGTAAGCTCTACTCCTCGCGCAGGGCCACGGCGGCTTCGATTCTGAGCGCGCGGCGCGCCGGCACGTAGCAGGCGACCAAAGCTATGCCGCTCATGAAGGCGAGTGCCAGCAGATAAGTGGCGGGATCTTTGGGGCTGACGCCATACAGCACGGGCGTGAAGAATCGTCCTAGCAGCAAGGCCAGCACGACACCGGTAACGCTGGCGCCTCCGACCATGATTAAAGCGCGGCGCAGCACCAGCGACAAAACATGCGCCTTGTTGGCACCGATGGCCACACGGATGCCAATTTCACGGGTACGCCGCGAGATGGCATAGGCCAGCATTCCGTAGATTCCCGTTGCCGCCAGAATCACCGCCAGTACGCCGAAAGCTCCGAGCATGGTGGCTGCGATTCGCGCGGGCATCATCGGTAGATTGAGATGTTCTTCCAGGCTGCCGGCCTGAAAGAACGGGAGTGCGGGATCGAGCGAGAGAACGATTTGCTGGACTCTCCGCACCATCTCGTCGGGCGGCAGCGAGGATCGTGCCACGATGCTGGTGAACGAACTGTACAACTGCGCCCGCGGCCAGAAGATGGCAGGTTCAGACTCGTCATTCAGGGATTGGTACTTGCCGTCTTGCGCGATTCCGACGATCTGAATCCACTCGCCGCTGGTGGGACTGCGATGCACGCGTTTGCCGAGCGCGTCTTCATTGGGAAAGAGCCGGCGCGCGAGAGCCTGGTTGATCACTGCCACCGGAGTGGATCCAACGCGGTCGCGTTCATCGAAATCGCGTCCGGCGATGAGGCGAGTCTGCATGGCCCGGAAATAACCGGGAGTGATGTTGTAGTAATACGCGTGGGGCGCCTGGTTCACGGAAGGAGCGGGCTTGCCCTCCGCATAAACGGTGGTGTTGGACTGGCCAGGGCCGAGCGGCAGGGAGTTGCTGAGGGCGACCGCCTCTATGCCCGGCAGATCAGCCAACCGGTCGCGCAGGCGCTGCTCAAAGGCCTTGGCGCGATCACCACTGTAGCCGTTCAGACTGGTATCGAAAGCAACGGCGACGGCGTGCTTCGGATTGAAGCCGATGTCGATGGTAACGGCCTGCTGCAGGCTGCGCACAACCAATACAGTTGCGACCAGCAGGATCAGCGAGAGCGCCACCTGCGCGCCCACCAGGAGTTCGCGTAGCTGGAAGCGGCGGAATTTTTCGGAAATTTGATTCTTCAGGGCGGGCAGCAGGTCGACGCGGGCGGCCTGAACCGCCGGGGCTAACCCAAACAGCACGGTGGTCGTCAGGCATAGCAAGATGGTGAACAGCAGGACGCCCCAATCAAGCGGCAGCGCTGTATTGGCCGGCAGATTGAGCGGCATCCGAAAAGTGGCGAGCACGCCGAGAGTCCAGCGGGCGATCAGAATTCCCGCAAACGTTCCGGCGACCGAGAGCACCAGGCTCTCCGTCAGCAACTGGCGGATGAGGCTCCAGCGCGGCGCACCTAGCGCGAGACGGATCGAGATTTCCCTGCGGCGGTCGGCCGCGCGAGCCAGCAGCATACCGGCGATATTGACGCAGGCAATCAGCAGCACCAGTCCGGCCAGCCCCATGAGTACCGATGCAAAGCCGATGACGGGGCTACGGAGCGCGCTACCCATGAGACCCGGCGGCGTCAGATGAATCTGGAGACCCTCGCTGAAGCGGTCATTGCGGGCGCGGTCCCGGGCGATCGAATTCAAGTCAGCCTCGGCCTGCTGCCAGGTGACGCCGTGCTTCAGGCGTCCGGCGACCCAGATATTTTGCGTGCCTTCGCGGTCCAGCCACTCGTTGCCAGGCTCTATCTGCGGCTCCATGGCCATGGGCACCCAGAAATCAGGCGACAGCAGAAGCTCCGTCCCGGAGAAAGTCTTGGGCGCGACGCCGATAACGGTGTAATCGAGCGCGTTCAGCTTAACTTTCTTTCCGACGATGTCCCGATCGCCGGCGAAACGGTTTTGCCAGGAGGCATAGCTAAGCACAACGACGGCGCTGGGAGACGACCTGCGGTCATCGTCAGGTGTAAACGTACGGCCGATGAGCGCGCGAATGCCGAGTACGTCGAAGTAATTCCCGGTAGCCTCATAGCCCCAGATGTATGCGTTCTTATCGCCGCGGCTCAGGCCGACCGGCTGAATGCGGTAGGCGAACAGGCCATCGAGCGTGCGATTGCGATCACGAAAAGCCAGGTAGTTGGGATAAGACTGCGTGACGCCGTTGCCGGCGTGATTCAAGAAGACCAGTTCTTTAGGCCGCTCGACGGGGAGCGGGCGCAGCAGGAACTGATTGAGCGCGCTAAAAGTGGTGGTATTGGCGCCAATCGCGAGGGCCAGCGTGGCAATGGTTACGGTGGTGAAAGCGGGAGTTCTGGCTAGCCGGCGGAAGGCAAGGCGGAGGTTCTGAAGCGCAGAGTGGAAAGCCATTGAACGGCTATACGAAGGCAGCCCGGCAGCAGTTCAATATAGGATCGAAGGCATCCAAACCGAGGTGGGGGCTTCGTACGGCCCCATGGCCATGACGTTCATTATCTTGACTGTTCGGCAACCGGCCTTGAGAAAGGCATGAAACAGGGGTCCGTCGTCGAGCGGGCAAAGGCTCCGCGCCCGGTCATGGGGGATCAAGCGCGCCGCTTGGGTGGCCAGCGCTACGGCATCGTCACAGGTTTCCGCGACACCGTGACCGAAGAGACCCGGGATCAGATAACCGGTAAACCTGCTGCCCCGTTCTCGAAGAACGGGCGATAATCCGGCGTGCACGGCCACGGCTAGTTCATTGCGTCGGCTGGTCTTATAATTCTTTTGGCACAGCTCATCGAGGGCGGCGAGATCACCTTCTTGTACGGGACGCACGGTGGCGTCGGCCTTCACGGCCGCATTCAGATTCATCTCGGCGACTGGATGCTTGACCTCAAATCCCAAGGAAGCATACAGCGAGAGGGAAGCCATGTTGAAGGCATCCTGCAGAAGGCGCACACGCGCGATATTGTTGCGGCTCGCATAGTCGATCACGTTCTGCATCAGGGCCCGGCCCAGATCGCGGCCTTGGAAGGCGCAGTCGACCGTGATGGGACCCACGCCCGCCACCGGATCGGTGAGCGAGAGATAATTCGAGCCGGCCAGCTCTCCATTGACGATCGCGGCCACGCCATAGACATCTTTTCGCTCGACCAACATGCCGATGGTCTTGCGGGCCACTTGTACGCTGGGAAAATCAGGCGCGAAGCCGTGCCGGTCCGCAATGTCTTTGAAGGCCTCATAGCAGATGCGGCCCAGTTCGAGAGCGTGCTGGGGTTCGGCCGGAACCAGTTGAACCCCGGCCGGGAGAGTGGACACGGGTTGCGACATAGAATCCCTCTGGGATTATGTCACAGGCGAAGCTGTAATCGAAATTTCATAACAATCTAACACAACCGTAAATATCGGCTGCTACGCTCTAACCCGAGGAGATAAACCTTTGCTAAATAAACCTAAGATCTTCGCGGTTATCGCGTTGTGCATCCCGGCCCTCGCGCCGCCGCAGGCTAGCGCACAACATATAAACCAACGCAATGGGATCCGGCGTGTCCTGTTAGTCAGCATCGATGGAATGCATGCGCTCGACTATCTAAACTGCGTGAATGGCGGCTACTGCCCAAACCTGGCAGCCCTTGGAAAGACCGGCGTCAACTACACGCGAACGTCTACCTCCAGACCATCCGATTCATTCCCGGGCTTGATGGCTCTGGTCACGGGCGGTACACCCAAAAGTGTCGGAGCGTTTTATGATGTCGCCTATGATCGGGTACTGGCGCCGCCCCTGAACACGACGGGCAATGGACTAGCCGGCGGAACGTGTCATGCAGGGATGGTGAACGGAACCACGACAGAGTATGAAGAGGGCGTCGATATCGACCAGACGCAGCTCAACGGCGGCGGCCCGTACAGCAAGTTCGACGGCGGAATCAAGTCCATCGACCCGACCCGGCTGCCGCGCGATCCATTCAATAATTGCGCGCCGTTGTATCCCTGGAATTTCATCCGCACAAACACGATCTACGGTGTGATCCACGCGGCCGGCGGCTACACCGCCTGGTCGGATAAGCACGCAGTCTATGCCGCCGTCTCCGGTCCCAGCAACAACGCCTCGAATGTGGACGACTATTACTCGCCTGACGTGAATTCCAATTCGATTCCGCTACCCGGCGTCACCACCGCTGACGGTCTTTCATGCGCCAGTGTTCCGGAAAACAACGGAGGCGACTGGACCACCAGTTTCCAGAACATCAGGTGCTACGACCAGCTCAAAGTAAACGCGATCCTGAATGAGATCGCAGGCAAGACTCACCTGGGCACGAGCCGAGCGCCGGTGCCCAATATCTTCGGGATGAATTTTCAGGCGGTAAGCGTGGGGCAGAAACTAATCGAAAACGGCGTAAAAGGCGGATACACCGACGCCGCCGGAACCCCGACCGCTAACATGAAGAGCGAGATCGTGTTTGTGGATGATGCCATCGGCCAGATGGTGGAGCAGTTGAAGGACCAGGGTCTGCTTGAATCGACGCTGGTTATCATTACCGCCAAGCATGGCCAATCGCCGGTTGATACGCACCGGTTTATGCCCATCAATTCCACGTCGCCCGCCCATCTGCTGGGAGCCGCGGGCCTGCTGCCGGATTCGGAGTCGCCATTCACGCCGGGCGGCATCGGACCCACCGAAGACGACATCTCGCAGTTGTGGCTGGTGCCGGGCGCGAGCGTTTCAACCGCGGTTGGAATTCTGGAGACGAACGCCAGCGCGGCCGGAATCGGACAGATATTCTATGGACCTTCGCTCGAAACGATGTTTAACGCGCCCGGTCTGCCTCCGAACGGGGACTCCCGCACTCCCGATATCATCATTCAGCCGAACGTGGGCGTGGTTTATACAGGAAGCTCGAAGAAGCAAGCCGAGCATGGAGGCTTCGCTCACGACGATACGAACGTGATGCTGCTGGTCTCGAATTCCGACTTCCAGGCCAGCACGGTGACGAGCTTTGTCGAAACGATGCAGGTAGCCCCGACGATTCTTCAGGCCTTGGGGCTCGATCCCGGGAGCCTGGATGCGGTCCGGAAGGAAGGCACGCCGGTGCTGCCAGGATTGAATTTCAAATAGAACCGCGCTCACGGTTATACAAGCAGGCTTGTTCGTAAACGAACAGTTGTTTCTCACCAACGGGCGTCCAGTGGCTTGGGCGCCCTACTTTTCAACAACTCAGGGGCGGAGGGGGGCGTGCATGGGTATGCGCGGAATGCTGTCTACCCTTCTGAAAGATATCGGCTTCGCTCTGCGCCAGCTTCGCAAGAGTCCAGGGCGAACGATCATCGCCATCGCCGTCCTAGCGTTAGGTCTGGGGGCCAACGCGGCCATCTTCAGCGTGGTGAACGCGCTGCTGCTCCAGCCTCTGCCTTATAAAGAGCCGGATCGCCTGGTTCAGCTTTTCGAGCGAGACGTCATCGGCGAGGAGCCGTACAATTCCGTGGCGCCGGCCAATTATCTGGATTGGCGACGGGACGCTCGCCAGTTCGAACAGATCGCGGCCGCCGATGGGGGCGAGTTCAACCTGGCCAGCCCGTCGGGCGATTTCGCGCCGGAGCGGATCGATGCGGCGTTTCCATCCGACAATCTGCTGCCAACTTACGGCGTTCAACCCATCCTGGGACGCAACTTCCGCCCCGATGAGGACCGGCCGGGCGCCCCACACGTCGCGTTGATAAGCTACGGACTCTGGCAGCGCCGTTTCGCCGCGGCGCCGGACGTTTTGGGACGGCCCATCCGGCTAGACAACGAAGATTACCAGATTATCGGTGTTCTGCCGCGCTGGTTCGTATACCCCAGCC
The DNA here is from genome assembly GCA_963769205.1 of Bryobacterales bacterium. GTDB lineage: Bacteria > Acidobacteriota > Terriglobia > Bryobacterales > Bryobacteraceae > Palsa-89. Next base: position 259,626 of record CAVYKR010000018.1, read on the forward strand.
GTACGACTCAAGTCTGGGTGCCGCTACTGCAGCACGTCCCGCCCAAACAACTCGCTTCGCATGAGAATCACTTCCTGGATGTCATTGGGCGCTTGCGGCCGGGAGTGAGCGTGGAACAGGGGCGAGCGGAGATCGACGGCATTGTGAAGCAATACAAACATGCTCATCCCGCAGCGGTGATGGGCAAGGGCGGCAATGTTGTCCTGCTGGGCGAAATGACGGTCCACGACATCCGGACTTCATTGCTGGTCTTGTTCGGCGCGGTAGTCTGCGTTCTGATCATCGCTTGCGTTAACGTCGCAAACCTGCTGCTGGCACAGGCGTTGGGACGGCAGCGCGAAGTAGCTATTCGGGCCGCAGTGGGCGCCAGCCGCACTCGTATCGTCGCGCAGTTGCTCACCGAAAGCGTATTGCTGGCGGTTCTGGGTGGCGTGCTTGGCCTGGCGGTTGCTTCGTTCTCCACAGGCTATCTGGCCAGCAAGGCTCCCAACGCCGCCTACCTGCCTCAGGTGGATAACATCGGTGTGGATTACCGGGTCTTTCTATTTACTTTCGGAATCGCGTTGCTGACGGGCATTGCAGCCGGGCTATTTCCGGCGGCACAGGCTTCACGGTTCGATCTGGTCAGCAATCTTAAGGATTCCGGGCGTTCCTCAACCCCAGGCCGATCACACGCACGCTTTCGGGATGTGCTGGTCTCGGCCGAAGTGGCGCTTTCACTGATGGTGCTGGTAGCGGCCGGTCTACTTTTGCGCAGTTTCGATCAGCTAAGGAACGTTCACACCGGGGTTAGGACGGACCATACACTCACGCTGGGGGTGTATCCGTCGGAGGCGGCATATCCAAAAAATTCGGACGTAGCCGCATTCGACAAGAAATTGCAGCAGGCGGCGATGGCAGTCCCCGGTGTAGACGCGGCCGGACTGACGACCTGTCCTCCGGCGGGTGGCCATTGCAGCGATTGGGTGTTTAACATCGAGGGCCGGACGCTGCCGCCGGGCGTACTGATGGATGCCCTGTACAGGGCTGTGGATCCGGGTTTCTTTCAGGCTGCGGGAGTTCCGCTGCTTCGCGGCCGGACGTTCAACGAGCAGGATGGGGCAGGCTTCGACGAAGAGCATCCGCGCTTGAACAGCATCATCATCAGCGAATCGCTCGCCAAAGAATATTTTCCGAACGAGGACCCCATTGGAAAACACATTCTGCTCTCGGGACTAACGAAGCCCATGAAGCTTCAAATTGTCGGAATTGTGGGCGACGTTTTGAAACGTCCCGATGCCAAGATACAGCCGACCATGTATACGCCCATGCTGGACGGCGACGCTCGGGGAATTTATCTGGTGCTGCGCACATCGATCGAGCCGCATAGCGTGGTGCCCTCCATTCGCAAAGCGATTGAGCAACTGGACCGCGATCTGCCGCTATTCAAGGTGCGAACGACGGCGGAGATCATCGACAGTACAGTGCAACGCCGCGAATTCAGTATTCTGTTGCTGAGCTTGTTCGCCGGTCTGGCTCTGGTGCTGGCGGCAGTGGGACTGTACGGCGTTCTGTCTTACACGGTTTCGCAGCGCACCGGGGAAATGGGAATCCGGATGGCCCTGGGAGCAAGCTCCGCCGACGTACGCCGCTTGATCCTGATGCAAGGAATGAAGCCCGCCCTGGTGGGAGTGGCTTTTGGCATTGCCGGGGCACTGGCCGCGACACGCCTGTTGAGCAGCATGCTGTTCCACGTCAGTCCGATGGACCCATCGACGTTTGGGGCCGTGGCGCTGGGCTTGATGGGCGTAGCGGCGCTTGCATGCCTGCTGCCGGCCATGCGCGCCACACGCATCGACCCCACCGTCGCGCTCCGGCGCGAATAGCTCGCGGTGACCCCCTGGGCCTTGTATCGGGCGGCACGCGGGTCTATCATTTGGTCGGGAGGCATCCCATGAAATCGGTCGATATAATTGACTCCGTATTGAAATTAAAGGGCCGCCAAGTGTTGTCCGTGGCGCCCACAGCGACCGTTTACGAGGCCATCGAGAAGATGTCGGACAAAGGTGTGGGCGCGTTGGTCGTCATGTCCGAAGGCCGGCTCACCGGCATCATCTCCGAGCGTGATTACGCGCGGAAGGTTATCTTGAAGGACCGCTCTTCGAAGCAAACTCAGGTTTCGGAAATCATGACCAGCCCGGTGCTCACCGTGACGCCGAAAGACACGGTGGAAGAGTGCATGCGCATCATAACCGAAAACCGCATCCGCCACTTGCCTGTGATGGATCGCGATCGGGTGGTGGGCATCATATCCATCGGCGATCTGGTGAACTGGATTATTACGGCGCACGAAGAGACTATCGGTCATTTGCAGAGCTACATTGCGGGGCAATATCCGGGCTAAGCGCATAGCTACATCACTGCGGAATAGCCGATCTTGAGTGCGCTAGCCGCGTCGCGCAGGGGACGATCGAGGGTCCACAGTCGGCAGTTCGTGAGACGGGCGGAGGCCAGCAGGTGCGCGTCCACCCAACCCAAGCCCTGGCCGAACAGGCGATTTTGTTCCAGCAGCCCGAGAACTTCCTCATCGGAAGCCGGGACGGCGAAAGGTAATCGCGCCAGCATATCCAAGGTCTTAGATCGGGAGCGGAGGTTTCCACAGGCAACTTCGCCCAACACGAAGGGATGCATGAAGACTTTGCACTCTACTAGAGCCTGCTGTAAATGAGGTTGGCTTTCCCGAATGTGACTGATCCAAACTGAAGTATCCGCGAGTATCATTTTGCGCGGACGGAACGCCGTCGCCGGCCAGCTTCGAAGCTTGGTTGTGTTCCGCCGAGGGCCGCAAGCCGACGTCCAACCTCTCGTGATATCAGTGCTTCCAGGGCGGCTCGTATGAGCGCCGTTTTTTCTTGAATGCCAGTTAGACGCTTGGCCTCCTCGAGCAATTTATCATCGAGATTGAGTGTGCTTCTCATATGCATAAGTATGCATCCTTTAGGCATCGCAGGTCAATGGACCGCGATGGTCACTCCGGCCTGGCTGACAGCACTATCGACGGACAGAATCACGGGCTGAATGCCGGGCGCCAGGAAGCCGGCAGGCACCCGTGCGTTGATCTGCATGAGCCCGGGGAAGCCGGGCGCCGGACCGGCATAAAGCAACTCGGCTGCATAAAGACCGATCTTCAGGCCCACGACGCCGGCAGTCTGCCCTTGGCCAGTGGCGTAGATCAACACGATGGACCCGCGCGCGGCGGGATTCGATGCGGAGTTCAGTGTTCCATCCTCATTGACGGCGGCGGCCTGGCCTGTTCCGTTGCCGATAGTGAAAATGCCCGGAGCAGCGCTGACGACCTGCACGGGAACGTCTGTTAACTTCGCGCCGTCGACGACGATCGCGATATCGGTGATGGAGTTGGGCGCCAGACTGGCAGGTGCCAGCGCATTGATCTGCCCGGGTCCGACATAGAAGACCGTGGCCGGCTGGCCGTCGAATAGCAGCTGGGTCTGGGTGGGATCAAAGCCCGTGCCGAAAATCGTGACGATTTCGCCAGGCGCGACGGGCCCGGGAGCCAGCGACGCCGAATGTACGAGGATAGCTGGAGCTGCGACGTCGGCGTCGGCGATGCTGGAGGGCGTGAGCGTTCGAATCCGATTGTTCCCGGAATCGGCGATCCAGATTGCTCCAGTCAGGTCCACCATCAAATCGGAGGGCGTGTTCAAGTGCGCCGATGAGGCGGACAGTCCGTCGCCCGAGAAGCCGGGGGCAGCCACGCCCGCAATGGTGGAGAGCAAGCCGCTGGACGATAGTTTGCGAACGACGCTAGCGCCACTGTCGGCCACAAGCACGTCGCCGGTAGCGGTGACGGCTACGCCGCGGGTCGAATTCAGGCCGTCGAGCATAGTGGTAATAGCGCCGCCGGGCGTGACCCTGGAGACGCGCTTCGGTTCGCTGACGTAGACGTTGCCGCTGCCATCCACGGTAACCGCCGAGGGCTGCGCAACCAGCATCACGGTGCTGACCAATCCGGACGACGACACCTTGAGCACCCGGCCGTTGCCCGCGTCGGCGATGTAGAGCGAATCCTGGGAATCCGTCGCGACATATTCGGGATCGTTTAGCGCGGCCGCCAACTGGATTGCAGCGGTCTGAATAATGCCGCCAGGTGTGATTTTACGGATGCTGTTGTTGCCTGAGTCGGCAATGTAGATATTGTGCTGCGAATCGACGGCGACGCTGCGTGGCCCGTTCAATTGCGCTAGAGTCGCGGGGCCGTTGTCGCCTTTCGATCCGGCGTCGCCGGTACCCGCAATAGTGGTTATGACGCCGGTAGGCGTGATTTTGCGAACGCGATTGTTGGCTGTGTCGGCGATGTACCAGTTTCCAGCGTCGTCGACTGTCAGGCCCGATGGCGCGTGCAGCCGCGCGGCGGTGGCCGGGCCGTTATCTCCGCCGAAGTATGGCAGCGCTCCGCTTCCCGCAACCGTGGTCACCGTGCCATTGCTCGTGATTTTGTTGACGTACTGGCCGGCGGTGGCGTAAACGTTGCCGGTTCGATCGATGGCCACGTCCCGAGCGGAGGGTAAGCCGCCAACGGCCTTGAACTGCGTTCCGAGATAACCGCGCGCGGCAATGTATAGGACGGCGGTGGGGCTTATTGCAACGCCGGTCGGTCCAGTGACGCTGTATATAGTGCTGATGACGCCCTGGTACACCTTCCGAATCCGATTGTTGGCGCTATCGGCGAAGTAAACCGCTCCGTTCGCGTCGGAGGCCAGACCCGCTGGCGAATTGAGCTGCGCGAGTTGGGGCGAGCTACCATCGCCGGAAAAGCCGGCGCTGCCTGTGCCGGCGAGTGTCGTCAGGATGCCGCCGGGGGTGACGCGGAAGACCCGGTGCGCGCCGAAGTCTGAGATGTAGAGTGTGCCATCGGGGTCGACAGCTACGTTGCGCGGCTCGAGGAGCTGCGCGCTGGCGGCCGGTCCGCCGTCGCCGTTGCCGCCTGGGGCGATGGTCCCGCCTCCAGCGATGGTTCGAATCGTGCCGTCGTTCGAGATCTTTCGAACCCGCCCGTTGCCGAGATCGGCGATATACAGATTGCCCTGCACATCCAGAGCGACTCCATAAGGATGGTTGAGCAGCGCCGCTTGGGATGGGCCGCCATCGCCCGCGAATCCCGCCATACCGGTACCGGCGACGGTTTGAATGCTGCCGTCGAGGTTGATCTTTCGAATCCGATTGCCGTCGGCATCGGCAACATAGACCGCGCCACTGCTGTCCACGGTGATTCCTTCCGCCTGGCTGAATATGGCCGCGAGAGCGGATGCGCCGTCCACCGCGAAGTCGCTGCCCGCCACGGTTTGGATGCTGTATGAAGGAGCCGGAGGGTCGGCGGCCATCAAAGGCAGGGCAAGACTCAGGCAACAGGAGCGGAGGAGTCGAGTACGCATCAGCACGGATATTCCTTAGAGGAATAGTGCGCGCGTGCAAAGGAAAGTTCTCAAAGTTCTACGTCCTGGTCCGATGCGAAGTATATGAGGAAGTTGGGTTACCTCTTAGCAGGGTTAACAGTTGCAGCGTCCGCCCTGGCTCAGCCGGCAGTTTTGCGCGTGAAGGGGCTGTATCGGAATTTGGCTGAGCCGCCGGCGGCGATCGACCTTCGTCTCAAGACGCGAACCCTGGGCAGGTCGCATCTGTTGGTGCAATTTGCCGAGCAGCCCACCGGCGCTCAGATGGATCAGCTCAAGAAACGCGGTGTGAAGGTATTGTCGTACATTCCCGACTATGCATTCTCAATTTCGGTTAGCGATCGCATCTCGCTCGAAGGCACCGGCCTCGAAGCCGTGGGAAGGCTCCGGCCGGAGGAGAAGATCAGTCCCAACCTTAATGGAGAAATCGCTGCCGGCGGGACGATCAATGTAGTTGCGGAGTTCTATAGCGACGTAGATCCGTCTGACAGCGCCGGTATCGCGAACGATGCGGGCTTGCTGATACAGCAGAATCCCGACCTGTTATCGAATCACTTACTGCTAGCGGGCACGCCTGAGCAGGTGCTTGCACTGGCAGGATGGGATGAAGTGGCTTACATTTTTCCAGCCTCCAATGATCTGATCGCGGGTACGCCCCTCCGAGCCTGCGCCGGGGCTCTCACCGAGCAGGGAACAGTGGGGCAATCCATCCCGCTGGTGGGAGAGGGCTGGGATGGACCCGGCCTGGGCGGAGCAGACTTGAAATACGCCTGGGTTCATTTGACTGAGAAGCTGCCGGCCGACGCCGTGGAAGCAGAGATCGTACGCGCGTTTGACGAGTGGGCGAAATACGCGAAGCTCACTTTCACTCCAGCCAGTAACGCGACCGGGAGCGAGACCATAGCTATTCTCTTTGCCAGCGGAGATCACGGCGACGGATATCCGTTCGTTCCGCAGGGCGGCGTGCTGGCGCATACCTTCTATCCCTTTCCCGTCAATCCGGAACCGATCGCCGGCGATATGCATTTCAACAATGACGAGAGCTGGAAAATCGGAGCGGATGTGGATGTGTTCAGTATCGCGCTGCACGAGATCGGGCACGCGCTTGGGCTGGGGCATTCCGACCTGCCGGGCGCGGTGATGTATCCCTATTATCACCAGGTCACTGGTCTATCTCAGGAGGACATCGGCGCCATATTGCGGTTATACGCAGCCCAAAGCAGTGCTCCTAATCCAGTGACACCCGCGCCAGGGCCCCCGTCCGTCACTCCGGCAGCGCCGCTGATGCTCGCGATACAGGTTCCGGCGAGCCCGACCACGGCAGCCGCTATATCTATTGGCGGCAACACTGTAGGCGGTAGTGGAATAACACAGGTGACCTGGACTACGAACAACGGAACTTCGGGAACAGCGCAAGGGTCGCCCGCGTGGATGATATCGAGCGTGCCGTTGAACATCGGCGACAACGTCATCACCATTACGGCTCGCGATTCCCAGCAGAATCAGGTAACGCGCAGCCTGCCGATTACTCGCAATCAGGCGCCCGCCCCGACGCCGACACCAACTCCCACTAACCCGATGCCCGGTACCGATACAACGCCGCCATCGTTGAACATTTCGTCTCCGGCCACAACCAATGTTTCAACTTACAACGGGTCCATAGTTGTTCAAGGAACTGCGCAGGACAACGTCGGAGTAGCTTGGGTTACATGGGCCAGCTCCAACGGAGGGTCGGGGATCGCCAGTGGCACGAATAACTGGGTCACGCCGCTGATTCCTCTGTATGTGGGAGCTACCACTATCACGATTCGTGCCGGCGATGCCGCCGGAAATACGAGCTGGCGGTCGATATCCATCACGCGAAATTAAGCGGCAGGTTATTCCTGGCGCAGCGCGTCCACCGGGTCAACGGTAGTGGCGCGGTAAGCGGGCACGAAGCTCGCTACCAGGCCAACCAACGCGAGGATCAGCGCGACTAAGAAAAATGTGGCGGCATCCGTGGCCTTCACGTTGAACAACAGGCTCGATAGCAAATTGGTTAAGGCTAGCGAGCCCAATAGACCGGCGAATATTCCGGCCAGCGTAAGGCCGAGGCTCTGACCCAGTACCATTCGCACGACATCGAAGCTGCGCGCACCGAGTGCCATGCGGATCCCCACCTCATGCGCCCGCTGGGCGACCGAGTAGGACATGATCCCGTAGATGCCGACCGCCGCCAGAGCCAGCGCCACCGCTGCGAATATTGCCAGCAAGAACATCGATAGGCGCCGCCGAGCCATCGATTCGGACATCAGTTCACTCATGGTCCGGATGCGGTACACGGGCTGATCCGGATCCAGGGCTTGAACTTGCCGTTGTACTACGCCCGCGAGTGAGCGAGGGTCGGAAGAGGTATGAATCGCGAGGCTCATGGATCCCAGGCCGAAGGACGTTTGGTCGTAAGGCCAATAGAATTCGACGCGCGATGGAGATTCGAGCGTCCGGTAACGAACGTGCCGTACCACGCCGACGATGGTTCGCCACGGCTCGGGCGACTGGCGACCGCCCTGCTTTAACCGTTTACCAATTGGGTCTTCTTTGGGCCAGTACGTCTTGGCCATGGTTTCGTCGATGATGGCGACGGGAGCGGCTTTTTCAGTGTCGCGCTGATCGAAGTAGCGGCCGCTTACGAGCGGAATACCGAGCGCTTCGAAGTAGCCGGGAAATACGGGCCGCTGGTCGGCTTCGGGCGTGGTATCGCTGGGTTGAACCGCCTGGCTGTCGACTGTTGTAGTTCCAGACCAGCCCGTCGGACTGAGAGGAAGGCCCGTGGCTCCCCCGGCGGCGTCCACTCCCGGAAGGCGGCGGATGCGATCCAACAGCTCGCGATAAAAGACCCGGGTCTGCTCGATTTTCGGATATTTCTCTTCGGGCAGCGAGATTCGCATAGTGAGCACGCCTTCGGGACGGAACCCGGTATCGACGTCTTGCAGCCTCAGAAAGCTGCGGATCAGGAGTCCTGCGCCGACCAGCAAAGTGAGGGAGAGCGCCACTTCCGCTACCACTAGCGCGCCGCGTAGCCGTTGTGAACCTGCGCCAGCCGTGCCGCCCCGGCCACCTTCCTTCAAGGCGTCGTGGGTGACGTGGCGCGATGAAAACGCGGGCGCCAGTCCGAAAAGGATGCCGGTGGCGAGCGAAACCAGCAGAGTGAAAGCGAGCACCCTCAAATCCATGTGCGCTTCCACCACGCGTGGAAAGCTGGTGGCGGCCAGCGTGGTCAACAGACGCAGCGCCCAATAGCCAAGCAAAAGCCCGATCACGCCGGCCATAAGACCGAGAATGGCGCTCTCGGTCAGCAATTGCCGGATCAAACGCCAGCGGCTGACACCGAGCGCCTGTCGTAGCGCAATTTCGCGCTCCCGCGAAGACGCCCGGACCAGGAGCAAATTCGCGACATTGGCGCAGGCGATCAGCAGCACCAAGCCCACGGCCGACATCAGCACCCACAAGGCGGTCTTGATATCGCCGATCTGTTGCTCCAGCAGGGGAATAGTGAGGACGTGGAAGTTGACCTCCCGGTAGTGATAATCAGGATGCTGCGCAATGATTCGCTCGGATACAACATCCATATCCGCGCGAGCCTGCTCGAAACTCAAGCCCGGCTTGATGCGCGCGATCACCTGGTATTGATGGTTGCCTCGATTATTAGGGCTGAGATCGTCGCTCGAGAAGACCAGCGGCGTCCAGACTTCGGCTTCGAGCGGGAGCTGGAAATTCGGGGGCAGCACGCCGACAACCAGATAACTCTGACCATTCATCACTATCTTGCGGCCCGAAATGGCTGGATCGGCGCCAAAGCGCCTTCTCCACAGTCCGTCGCTAAGCAGGACAACGCGGTCTCGCCCCGGCTGCCCTTCCTCAGGAAGGAAAACCCGCCCCAACGCGGCCTGTACTCCGAGCAGCGGAAAGAAGCTGGTCGAGACCACCGCCGAATCGATGCGCTCCGGCGTGCCGTTGATGTTGATGTTGAAACTGGCGCCGGATATCGCGGCGAGGTGCGAGAAACTCTGATTTTGCTGCAGGTCGACGAACTCGGGAGCCGAAACCCAATTCTGATCGTTGGGGATGCCGATGCCGGTGAAGCGCATCCAGAGTTGTACTAGTTGCTCGGGCTTGTCGTAAGGCAACGGTTTTAGAATGACTGCGTTGACGATGCTGAAGATGGCCGAATTAGCGCCGATGCCCAGCGCCAGCGCCAGCACTGCGATGAGGGTGAAGCCAGGGCTGCGGGCTAGCATCCGCACAGCATAACGGCAATCTTGCAGAAACGAATCCATGGCAGCTCCTTACGCGATTCCGCCCGTCGCGGCCTGACCGCTTAGACGGCACTACGCATTACGAGTACCGTCGGGTTCCGGGAAAGTTACAGTAAAGCGGCGAGTTTGGAGCCTTCGATGAGGATGGTTTCGTCGCGCTCTGGCCCGGTGGAGATGCAGCCGACTTCGACGCCCGTGCGTTCGCTCAAGAAGCGGAGGTAATCGCGCGCCCGGACCGGCAAATCGGCATAATGCGATAGGCCGCGGGTCTCGGACTTCCAGCCCGGCAGAGTCTGGTAGACCGGCTCCACGGCTTCGAGGCCGCGAAATGTAGCCGGCATCGTCTTCAACCCACGATATTCGATGCAAACCGGGATTTCATCGAATTGATCGAGCACATCCAGCTTGGTAATCACCAGGCTGGTGAAGCCGTTGATCATCGAAGTGTAGCGGAGCAGGGGAACGTCGAACCAGCCGCAGCGCCGCGGCCTGCCCGTGACGGCGCCATACTCATTGCCGGCCTTCCGAATTTGCTCTCCCTCTTCGCCGGTGAGCTCAGTTGGAAAAGGACCGCTCCCAACGCGCGTAGCGTAGGCCTTCGAAACACCAACCACGCCGTTAATCCTGGTCGGCGGCACGCCGGCCCCGGTGCAAGCGCCGCCCGCTGTGGCGCTGGATGATGTGACGAAGGGATAGGTACCGTGATCGACGTCCAGCATCGAGCCCTGAGCGCCCTCGAATAAGACTCGACGCCCGGCCTCCATAGCGTCGTGGATCAACTGGGCGGTGTCACAGACCATCGGACGAATACGATCGGCAAACTGCAGATACTGATCGCGAATTTTTTCGTAATCGATGGTTTCCTGAATGTTGAACGTCTGAGCCAACAGCTGCTTGTCTTCGGCTAGCGAGGCATACATGGCGCAGAAACTCTCGCGCTCATACAAGTCGGCAATGCGAACGCCGCGCCGACCGGTCTTGTCCTCGTAACAGGGACCAATGCCGCGGGAAGTGGTGCCGATCGGAACACGGTCCTGGCGGCCCTCGGACATCTTCTCCACGATTCGGTGAAAGGGAAAAATCACGTGGGCGCGGTTGCTAATGGCAAGCCTGCTCTTAACGTCGATGCCGGCGCGCTCCAGTGTTTCCACTTCCTCGAGTAGCGCTTTAGGGTCCACCACGACGCCATTTCCGATTACTGCCTGAATGCCGGGGCGCAGGATGCCGCTGGGAATCAACTTCAGAACGAACTTCTTGTCTCCGATGAAAACGGTGTGGCCGGCGTTGTGGCCACCTTGATAGCGGACCACAACGGAGAACTTCTCGGAGAAAAGATCAACGACCTTTCCTTTGCCTTCATCGCCCCATTGAGCGCCCAGAACAATGAGATTTTCCATGACTTGACCCAAAACGTCTCATTGTACCTTGCGCGGGCTCACTCGGGGCGCTTTTCCCGCAGCGCGGCGCGATAGCTTTCCACCAGTTGTCTGGTCAATACCGCCATGTCGCGCGTGGCCACGACCTGATCCCGCGCCCGGCGGGCCATTTCACCAGCTTTTCCGGCATCGCTGAACAACTCAACCGTCTTTGACGCGAATTCCGCCGGATCATCCGCGAGTGCGCAAATCTCGCCGTCGTGGGTAGCCAGGCCTTCCGCGCCTACACGAGTGGACACTACTGGAATGCCGGCCGAAAACGCCTCCAGTAGTTTAACTCGCATTCCCGATCCGCTTAGAATCGGGCATACGAACACCGCATAGCGCGCCAAAGGCTCTCGAACATCCTCCACAAATCCGCGCAAGTCGATATTTTCGGGAAGGTCGGGCAGGGAATGACGCGGCGGCGCTTCCGCGCCAACGATTACCAGGCGCGCCTTGGGGCACCGCGCGAGTATGGCCGGCAATACTTTGAACGCGAACCAGTCCAAGGCTTCCTGGTTAGGCGTATGCCGAAAGCTTCCCAGGAACAACATGGTATAGGGCTCGCGGCCATCGGGCTGGAATTGATAGCGCGAGGTGGCGATGCCGGCACGGTTGTCGTCGATCCGGCCCTCGAGCTCCGGCAGGAATGACAAAAGATAATTCCCGTTTTCTGGACTACACACTTGAACGCGATCGAAGCGCGGCAGGATGCCTAATTCGTAACGGAGGGAGCGGAGGTATTCGAAGGCGGCCTTCGTTTTGCGAATGGCGCCGGGCATCCCGGCCAAGCCTCGGCTGATGGATTGGAAATAGATATCATGCTCGAACAGGACGCAGGCGATTCGCCGAAAATCGGCGAAGTATTGACCGAGAGCCGTGTATTCGAGCTGAACCACATCGACGTCGCGGAGGTAGATCTGGCGATGAATCAGCCACTCCAGATCGGCATTCGCGAATTCTCGAACCGCAAAAGGGAGTATGGAACCGAACTCTTTCGGCTGGCCCTCCATACGAGTCAAGTACTCCACCGACGCGGCTTTTTCCTCCAGCTCCCAATGGTGCCAGCGCTCATAATCGTGGTCGAGCAATATGACGAGGTGAAGCGAGCAAAGCGGGGCCAGTTCGAGCGCAGTCTGGTACATGAACACACCGCCGCCGTGAACGGGTGGACAAATCGGGTACGGTGAAACGAAGAGAACGCTTAGGTTCGCGGGATCGCGCGGCATCTCTATGAATCGGTCGCGGAAGTAGCCGCCCATCGGCCTTTGAAAGGCCTCGGTATCGGTGATGACAGCTAACTGGCGCGCCCGAGCGCGCGAACGGAGCGCGGCCGGCAGTTGGAGGACAGCCCGCCACAGCCCGGGTAGGCTGGCCCGCCCCGGCGAATCACCAAAGAACGCGCTTAACACAGCGCCGGCGAAAGTGAAGAAGAAATGCGACCAGAGCCGCCGCCATTCATGGATGTTCTTCCAGCAGAAGAGGATGAAGTTCTTCTTGAGGACCTGGTCGATCTCATGTTTTGAGAATCGCTTTCCAATGGTTCCGCGGTGCTCATGGTAGACGATGCTCCGAGGCTGGTAGAGGACTTTCCAGCCGCGCTTCCAAGCTTCATAGCCGAGGTCGGTGTCTTCCAGATAGAAGGGCCGGAGCAGCTCATCGAAGCCGCCCAACTCCAGAAACTTGCCGCGATCGAACGCGCAGGAACCGCCACCGCCGTAGAAGCAGGGAAACGGGCCGGTAATCGCGGGATCGATGCGATGTCGCACGCGTAGCCCGCCGTTCTCCCACCAGCCTTGGGTGAGGCCGGTTTCTTCGCGCAGCTTGGCAGGATTGCTGAAAAAGATCTGGCAGGAAACGGCGAAGACTTTTTCGTCGGTGAAGGCCTCGAGCAGCGGGGCCAGGAAGTCCGGTTGTACGCGCATGTCGCTGTTGAGCAGCACGACGATGTCATTCTTTGCGGCGCGAAAGCCTGCATTCGATCCGCCGCCGAAGCCGAGATTCCGGTCGAGCTCAAGCACGCGGACGCCGGGAAATTGCTCACGGAGGAATGCAGCGCTGCCGTCCTCGGAGCCATTGTCGACGACGATGATCTCGTTATCGGGATTACCGGCCATGGCCTCGACCACGGAAGGCAGATAATTGGCGAGAAGATCGCGGCCGTTCCAGTTAGGGATAACGACGCTGGCCGCATTGCTTCGGGGCCGTTCGTCGGGACGCGCCGGGGTCTTTCTACGAAGAGAGGCCAGCAGGTCGACCGCGCCGATGGCGATGATCGCTAGCAGGAGTAAAACGGGAGAAATGATTAGCAGCGGGAGCGACTTGATCAGCCGCCACAAAATGGTCAGAAGCGTCTTCACTGCGGCTCGATAAGCGGACCAACTCCGAATTTTCGGCCCAGCTTAATCCAGCGCGAGGACCGAACCATGCTCAGTTGGCTGGCGAGTTGTTGGCGTTGGACTTCGACGCTTTGGGCCCACAGCGTGCGCTGCTCCATGGTGGCTTCGGCGGTTTCGAGCAATCGCACGCATTCGGCCAGATCCCGGCCGCGTGCTTCGAGCTCCTGCATGAAACGAGCTTCCGTAGCCAGCGCCCATTCCGTCTTGGCGCGATTCTCAGTTTCGAGTTCGTTTACCTTGGCTTCGTAACCTGATGCGACAGTGTCCAGCTCATTTTGCAGCTCAACAATGCGCTGTCCGGAGCCCTCCAGCTCCGCGCTGAGCCGCTCTGCCCAATGTGTGCGATCATCCAACTCGTCCTTTTGCTTTCGAAAAAGATCGAGCAGCGTATCGCGCTCGCTTTGCGAATCGGCGAGCCATTTCTTGGTGTCGATGAGCTGCTGTTCCAGAAGCTGGACGTGCTGCTCGCGTTCGCGCAGAAGATTGGCCGCTCGAGGAACGTAAACGAACGACGTCGGTTCCGGCAGCGGACCGAAAGAGCACAACCCAATCAGGAAATGCGCGTCTTCAGCGGTACCGCCGCCGCCATCGATGCGCGCCTCGGCCGGCCAGAAACTGCTAGCGGGATGGAATGCGAAAGATTCGATCCGATTCTGAAGCACCAGGCGAACGTTCTGGAACACGCCCGAGAGTTCGATCCACGAATTCCTGCGCTTCGAACTCATGTACGTGGTAAGGATTGGGGCCGGTCTTCGCGCGGGACTCGGCGTAATACTTCTTATTCGGCGATGAAACAATAAATAGCCCGTGATGCATGAGGACGCGCGCGCATTCCTGGAGGAAAGCCCGGTGGTCACGCAGATGTTCGATTACTTCGAATGCGACGATGAGATCGAAGGCGTTGCCGGGGAAGGGCATCGTAGCGCACGAGGAAACAACGAAGCGCAGGCCGGGGATTGGGTAAGTGGCTCGGGCGAACGCGATCGCTTCCGGGGCCACATCGAGGCCCGTGACCGTGATGGCGGATTGCGCGAGCTCAGCCGATCCGTAGCCGGTACCGCAGCCCGCATCCAAAGTGCGGCGTCCTTCCGCATAACGCCGGGCATATGCGTAGCGCGCTATGTGTTCGCTCCACAGATCGTTGTTCACGTAGCCCGGAATTACGCGTTCGCCCGTAAATTCAACCAACGTTTGGCTCCGCGTGGGTAAGGGCGGCAGCGGCGTTCCCGAGGCAGCGGTTCAGTTCCACGCGGCAGGGCAAATGCACGTGGCCGTATATCTCGCCCTCGGCGGGCCCCATTTGCAGCACGATGGCGTTGTCCACCCAGTCGCAGATCTTGTAGGAATGGAGCGTGCCGTCGGCGATGGCCGGCGAGAACGAAAAGGACGACGGGTATAGCTCCGGAAGTTGGAGATGGAAGTCGACGGTGTAAACATCCCCTTCCGCCATAGGAGGAAAATCGAAGCTTTCCCGGGCGGTATTGGTACCCGCGAAATCGAGCCCCATGTGGTTACGCATCATGAATCCCACTATCGGCAGTGTAATATCCTCGTGAGCGCGAACGCTGATGCGGACGACGATGTCGGATGAAGGCTCCAGGATATAGACCGGCTGGCCTGCCAGATCAAGCACCGCGATCCCGATCACTTCAGCGCGGCCGTCGCCGAAGCGATGGTCGATATTGGGAATGGTTTCGACCACTTCGGGCGGCCGCACGGGAGGATGGGGGATCTTCTCGGCGTTGCGATGAGCAGTAGTGAGGTAGGCGTTGTCTTTTTCGACCATCGCGGCCATGTAACGCGTAACCACGTCGTCGCTGCCGCCGAGTTGTCTTACTCGACCGGTATCCAGCCACATGGTGCGGTCGCCGATGGATTTGACCTCGCTCATGGAATGCGAGACGAACAGGATAGTCACGCCGCTGCCGCGCATTTCATGGACTTTGCGCATGCAGCGCTGGCGGAAATAAATGTCGCCTACCGATAGCGCTTCGTCCACCAGGAGAATCTCCGGATCGACGTGGATCGCTACGGCGAACGCGAGCCTCACCGCCATGCCGCTCGAATAGGTTTTCACCGGTTGGTCCATGAAGTCGCCAATTTCAGCAAATTCCTCGATCTGCTGAAATTTCGAATTGATCTCCCGGCGTGAGAGCCCGAGGATCGCGGCATTCACGTAGACGTTGTCGCGCCCGCTAAATTCGGGGTTGAATCCGGAGCCAAGCTCGAGCAAAGCGGCCACGCGTCCGCGCACGGTGACCTCGCCTTTGGTGGGATACAGAATCCCCGCGACCATCTGCAAGAGCGTACTTTTTCCGGAGCCGTTCTCGCCTACGATGCAAAATGTCTCGCCGCGCGCGACCTCGAACGTTACATCACTCAAGGCTAGAAAATCGCGATGGAATGATTTTCGATTTAGATACGCGAGTTCTTTGAGGCGAGCGCTAGGCGTCGCGTAAATGGGATAGCTTTTGAAGACAGACCGAAATTCAATAACCGGAAGCGGCACTAGAACGAATCTACTGGAGGGGAAAAGAAACTGTCAAATGCAAGGAGTTTCAGGGCGACCGCCGACCCCCGCTATGTTCACCCTAGCAATTTGAGACACGGTGTAGGCACCGCTAGCTTGGTGGGGCTATTTTCCCACGCTGCTTTCATCCGCCATTGGTGAATCCAGTCGAGTCAGACCGGTAGCCGCCCTGATAGGCAATCGTAGTCGATAAAAACCTCCTACGGTTTTCTTCGCTGTCGGTCGGGATCAATGCGCTCCCGACTCCAATATTAAGATAATCTAATCTAGGCTATTTGTCAAGGCTTTTAATGCTTTAGGGCCTTTGGGTTGACATCCGGCGAGACGTCCGCCTACCCTTGAGAAAGCGCCGGTGTAGCTCAGGTGGTTAGAGCGGCGGTCTCATAATCCGCAGGTCGCAGGTTCGAGTCCTGCCGCCGGCACCATCCCTATTCCTTTGGCGATGGCAGAATCATCTCGTATAACCGCTGCAGGTCTTCCTGTGAGTAGTATTCGATCTCGATTCGGCCGCGCTGGTCGCTCTTCTCAATGATTCGAACGCGGGTTCCGAGCGCGCTTTCGAGCTCCGCGACGGCAGCCCGGATATTGGGGTCTTGCAGCGGCGACTGCGACGGATCTCTGGGCTCATTGATTTTCTTGACGAGTCGCTCGACCTGGCGGACGGAAAAGCCCTGTGCGGCGGCTTTCTCCGCGAGCTGGGTCTGATGTTCAGGCTTAACGAGACCCAAGATGGCCCGGGCGTGTCCCATTGAGAGGCGACGCTCTGCAACCAACAATTGAACGTCTGAGGGTAGGCGCAGGATACGGATCATGTTGGTAATGGTGCGTGCGATCTTTGCCCGTCCGGCTCGCGATTTCCTCGTGGCTAAGGTTCATCTCCCGAGCGAGACGTTCGAGCGCCTGTGCTGTTTCGATGGGATTAAGATCCTCCCGCTGGATGTTTTCTATGAGAGCGATTTCAAGAACACGGTCGTCAGCATAGTCCTGAATTATAGCCGGAACTTCGACGAGCCCGGCCAGCTTGGCGGCCCGTAAGCGGCGTTCTCCCGCAATTAACTCAAAGTGAGACTCTTTTCGGCGGATTAGCAGAGGCTGCAAAATTCCGTGTGCTTCTATGGAGTTAGCCAGTTCCTGGAGCCGGCTCGGGTCGAAAATTGTTCGCGGCTGTAGCGGATTGGGTTCGATTTGTGATATCGGAATGGAGGCGACCTGAGCTCCACCGGCAGCGTGCTCCTCTGGAAGTTGCTGCGGAATGGGCCCCACCGGCTTTCTGGGGAGAAGCGCGGCCAAGCCTTTACCCAAGACCTTGCGTTGCTCCGGCTTTTTGTACATTGGCCAGGACCTCCTTTGCCAGTTGAATGTAGCTCTCCGCACCTTTAGACCGAACATCATAGGAAATAATAGGCTTACCGAAGCTCGGAGCTTCAGCCAAGCGTATACTGCGAGGAATCACTGTCCGGAAGACCTCATTTTCGAAGAAGTTCCGGAGATCCTGCTCCACTTGGCGCGTGAGGTTCGTCCGGTCATCGTACATTGTAAGCAAAACGCCTTCCACCTTGAGGTCGCGACCGAAAGACTCGCGCACGCGATCAATGGTATCCAGCAGCTGGGAGATTCCTTCCAGCGCGAAGAACTCGCATTGGATCGGGATCAGGATGCTATCGGCTGCCACCATTGCATTCAGTGTAAGGAGATCCAGCGCGGGTGGACAGTCAATCAGAATGAAATGATAGTCTGCCCGTATAGGTTCCAACTTGTCACGGAGCCGGGATTCCCGGTTCTCAATGTCAACTAATTCGATGTTGGCGGCAACCAGGTTTTTATCCGAAGGAATAACATCAAGGCCTTCAAATTCAGTGTGGATGATTGAATTGACGATTTCCTGTTCGCCAAGAAGCACTTGGTAGAGGGTTGGCCGCTCTCCGTCCTTTGCAATCCCCAGACCCGTAGTGGCGTTTCCTTGTGGGTCTGAATCAACCAGCAGGACGCGCAAGTCATTGGCTGCAAGTGATGCGCTGAGATTGATAGCAGTGGTGGTCTTGCCAACACCACCCTTTTGATTAGCTATAGCTATAACTTTCCCCAAGACATGCTCCAATGTTCCACGTGAAACAACTCCAAAGTACGTTCCACGTGAAACGTTACGTTCCGTGCGAAATGTTATCGTCCACGTGAACTCCAAATACGCACAGCCGACGGTCTCCCCAAGGTAACCGAACCGGCTCCGACCACGCAATGGCTGGAAAGTGTTGGACGGCCAAAAAGTCATCTTGACTTAACATCAAGCCTACGCTTCGCGCCAGAACTGGAACATTTTTGAGGACGTCCCGTGCGTCAACACCGCGAGATACCAGCCAGTCGAAACCGCCGGATGCGGATTCAGCGCGCCGGGCCAAAACTGAGATATTCGGCAACAGACGTGTTGATTCCTTCAGAAAAACCGCCTTGCGCTGATTCGATTCAAGCAGAGTTATCCGCCAGGTGGGATGCTGGATAGCGAGTGGAACACCCGGAAACCCAGCTCCCGAGCCTAGGTCCAATACTGATGCGCCGTCCGAAGTGATTGGCATATGCGCGCCCAAGAACAGCGACTCGCAGTAATGTCGGATCACCATCTCCTCCCCAGCCGGAATTGAGGTCAGATTGATTCTGTTATTCCACCGTAGCAGGATCTCGTAATGTTCCCAGAGACTGTGGATTTGAGATGAGGAAAGAACCAGCCAAGGCCGCAATTCCTTCTCGAGCAGCCCCGTAAACCAATCCGGCGTTCTATCAGGCGCGGGCACCGATGCTCAAATAGACGTCCAAAACAGCAATGGCGGCGGGAGTAATCCCTGGAATGCGTCCAGCTTGGCCAAGGGTTTCTGGCCGAACCCGCTCCAGCTTTTGTTTTGCCTCCGTAGACAAGCCGGGGATGTCCGAAAATTCGAACTCCCGAGGAATTCGGCGTCGATCAGAATCTCGCAAGCGATCGATTTGTCGTTCTTGCTGGGCGATGTAGCCGGCATACTTAGCCTCGGTTTCAACAGTCGCCAGGACGCCATGCACGGTATCTTCGCGTAGAGCTTGACCAATCCAGGGCGCAAGCATGGTGATCTTTGCCTCCGGACGTCGTAGCCATTGCATCAACGTCGGTCGATCCTCTGCGGAACTCACGAGTTGGCCAAAAGTGGCTGGGTCAAAGCGCGTATCTTTCAACAACTTCGCGAGCCGATCCTTCTGCTCCTGCTTGCGAATGTAAAGGTTCCACCGATCATCACCCACCAGCCCGGCCTTGCGGCCTAACGGCGTCAAGCGTTCGTCTGCGTTGTCGATACGCAAATGCAAGCGAAACTCGGCCCGGGACGTGAACATGCGGTACGGCTCATCGGCGCCCTTCGTGATCAGGTCGTCGATCAGGATTCCGGTGTAGCCCTCGGTACGGCTGATGATCAGCGGATCCAGTTGGCCAAGGCGTCGAGCCGCATTAATGCCGGCAATCAGACCCTGACACCCCGCCTCCTCATAGCCTGAAGTGCCGTTGATCTGCCCGGCCAGGAAGAGGCCTGCGATCGATTTCACCTCCAAGCTGTGACTTAGTTCGCGCGGGTCGATAGCATCATACTCAATGGCGTACCCTGGCCTGATCATTTCGGCATCTTCCAGCCCGGGAATCGAGGCAACCATCGCGGTTTGGACATCGATGGGCATACTGGTCGACATGCCATTTAGGTAAACTTCGTAAGTGTCGAGCCCCTCCGGCTCCAGGAACAACTGGTGGCGAGCTTTATCAGGAAATTTGACAACCTTGTCCTCAATGGATGGGCAGTAACGCGGTCCAACGCCTTCGATCTGGCCACTATATAAGGGCGACCGTGCAATGCTATTCTTCAGAATCTGCAGGGTTTGCTCTGAAGTGTAAGAAATATAACAATTAATCTGCTCACGATCGATCTTCTTAGTCAAGAACGAAAACGGAGTCGGATCAGCATCGCCATGCTGAACTTCGAAACGGGACCAGTCGATGGTGCGGCCATCCAACCGCGGCGGCGTGCCTGTTTTTAGCCGGGTCCAGGCTAGTCCCAGAGTGCGGAACTGGTCGCCTAATAAATTGGATGGGGCCTCGCCGTTCCGGCCGCACGCATATTTCATCTCGCCGACATGCGCGAGTCCATTGAGGAATGTTCCGCTGGTGATGATCACAGCTTCACTCGAAACGGTTCGCCCATCCCGCAAGAGAACTCCCGTGACGCGCCGCTCCGGCAATTCTTCGATTACCAACTGAGCCACTTCGGCCTGTAGAATTCTAAGGTGTGGCTCGCGTTCGAGCACCTCCTTCATGCGAATGCGATATTGCTTCTTGTCACACTGCGCTCGCGGCGACCAAACGGCGGGACCTCGGCTGGTATTCAGCAGACGGAACTGGATTCCGACGGCGTCGGTAACCTCTCCCATCGCGCCGCCCAGCGCATCGATCTCTCGCACTAAATGTCCTTTGGCGATACCGCCGACCGCGGGATTACACGACATCTGGGCGATCAAATCAAGATTCATCGTGATCATGGCTGTGCGCATGCCCAGCCGCGCGCAGGCTCGCGCTGCTTCACAACCGGCATGGCCGGCGCCGACCACGATCACGTCGTACTTCGAAGACTTCATGTGCGAGCTCAGCCTTTAGTGTGGCACAGCTATGCTAGTTTCTATAAAACATGAAGATCTTAGTGATCGGTTCAGGAGGACGGGAACACGCCCTCTGCTGGAAGTTGGCGCAGAGCCCGAAGACGTCGGCCTTATACGCGGCGCCAGGCAATCCAGGGATCGCTAGTGTAGCCACGTGTCTCGCCACGGCGGACTACCTTCTGGCAGCCGAATCCATCGATGCCGACCTCACGGTGGTCGGTCCGGAGGCGCCGCTTGCGGCCGGTGTGGTGGATCTGTTTCGAGCCAACGGAAAACCTATAGTCGGGCCAACGGCCGCAGCCGCATGCTTGGAATCGAGTAAGGCCTTCGCTAAAGAATTCATGCTGCGCGCCGGTGTGCCGACAGCTCGATTCGCGAGCGTGAGTACGGTGGAGGAGGCGCACGCGGCGTTGCACGAGTTCGATTTTCCGGTTGTGCTCAAGGCTGACGGACTGGCTGCGGGGAAGGGCGTGATCATTGCAAACGCGGCCGTGGAGGCGCACGCCGCCATCACGCAACTTCTGACCCCCGGTTCGCAACTGGTGATCGAAGAGTTCCTGACAGGCGAAGAGGTCAGCTTCATTGTTCTCAGCGACGGCGTGAACATTTTGCCCCTTGAGCCGACTCAAGATCACAAAACAGTTCGTGATGGCGACACCGGGCCCAACACCGGCGGAATGGGAGCATATTGCGACGGGCGGATCCTAACAGAATTCCAGAAGAACGAGATTATGGCTCAAATCATCCATCCGGCGATTCAAAACATGCGGGCCGAGGGACGGCCGTTCACGGGGTTTCTTTACGCTGGGGTGATGATGACCGCGCAAGGCCCCAAGGTGCTGGAGTTCAATGCGCGGCTGGGCGACCCGGAAACACAGGTCTTGATGCACCGCATGGCCTCTGACTTTGTAGAGCCGTTGTTTGCAGCGGCTCATGGAACGCTGGACGCGGGTGAGATCACGTGGCGTCGGGAGCCATCCGTTTGCGTAGTGTTGGCCGCGGCCGGCTATCCGGGGGCGGTGCGCAGCGGCGACCAGATTGAAGGGCTGGACCGGACCACCGACGCGACTGTATTTCACGCCGGAACAAAATCACATCAAAACAAGCTGGTAACTTCCGGGGGCCGTGTCTTGGGCGTGACGGCGCGTGGTGAGACGCTTCCTGCTGCGATCGAGAAGACTTATGAAGAGATCCGCAAGATTCATTTCGAGGGCATGCATTATCGCCGGGACATTGGGCGGAAGGGTCTGAAGCGCTGGTAGAATCGTTGGTAGAAAGCGGGGACGTAGCTCAGATGGATAGAGCGGTCGCCTCCTAAGCGACAGGTCGGCAGTTCGAATCTGCCCGTCCCTACCAGCATTCTAAAACTGCGATTTTACTGAAAGCCCAGTTTCTTCTGGAGCGCGATGAAACGAGGCTCCGAGCGATACGGCCGGTATACGCCTTGCGGGTTCATGAACGCCAGCATGCCGTCGCGATCGACATAAGCTCTTTCCAGCCAGCTGTACATCTGGGCCTTGTCGCCCAAAGCTGCGTACACGCTGGCGATCGCGGTTGACCGCACGAAGACACCGCCGGGCGGCTTCTCCCACTTATGTACCAGCTGAAGCGCTTCCGTCTTTTTGCCCTGCAGCGCATAGCCAAGCGCACGCATTAAATCGATTCTGCTTTCCGGCGCGAGTTCTTTGGCCCGATCAAGCTCGGAATTAAACTCCTCGTAATCTCGCAGGTCGAGCGAAAGGTTGGCCAGCTCCAACCGCGCTTCTACGAACCCGGGATCGAGTTCCAGGGCCTTGCGGAGCTGCGTGGCCGATTGCGTGCGGTTGCCGACAAAATGATAGGCCAATCCCAGATACGTATTCGTAATCGGGGAAAGGGGATCCAGATCGTGAGCGGTCTGCATTTCCCGGACGGCTTCGTCCAGCCGGCCCATCGGCGCGAGATAAGTTATTCCGTAGCCAAAGTGGGCTTCGGAATCTCCGGCGTTAAGCTGCAAGGCGCGCTTGAACTCGCGCTCGGCCCCTGGCCAATCAAATTCATGCAGTGATTTCACATAGCCCAGTGAAGTGTGGGCCGCAGCGAGCTCGTCATCCAGAGCGAGAGCTTTGAGCGCTGCCTGGCGGGCCTTGGGCATGGCTTCATTCGGCGGTAGCGCCCCAAAAAATCCCATCCAGGCGTAGGAGTCGGCCAGGCCCGCATAAGCCGCTGCATATTTCGGATCCTTCTGGATGGCCTGCTGGAACGATTCGATAGCACGTTCGGCGCCTTCCGATCGCCAGCGGCTCCAGTGATAGCGTCCTTGAAGATAGAGATCATAGGCTTCCACATTGGCCGAGGGGGGCCGCGGCAATCGTCCGGTACTGGCGAGTTTGAGCTGCAGCGTGTCCACTATCGCGCGAGAGATCTCGTCCTGAACGGTAAACACATCCTTGAGCTCGCGTTCATAGGTCTCCGACCAAAGATGATATCCATCGGCGACGCTATTGAGCTGCGCCGTCACACGCAGGCGGTTGCCGTCCTTTGCGAACGCTGCCCTCGAGAACGGTGGCCACATTCAGCTTCTTGCCGATCTCGCGGATATCCTGCTGCTTGCCCTTGAAAGCGAATGAGGATGTTCGCGCCACTACACGAAAGCCATTCACTTTCGCTAGCGCGTCGATGATCTCTTCGGTCATGCCATCACAGAAGTACTCCTGATCGTGATCGGGACTCAGATCGGCAAAAGGAAGCACTGCGATGGATGCGAGCTGCGGGCTGGAGGCGCCGGCAGAACGCGTGCGCGCCTTCGAAATCAGGTAGATCGAGGTCGCCAGGAACACGACTACCAGAACCGTCGCGATCGCGGGCTTCCATTCGCGGCGGCGAGGCGCGGCTAGGACCGGCGCTACGGCTTCAACGATCGGTTTCTCCCGATAACGAAATGCGGGGATATAGCCGCCCTTCGGCAGATCGATGACGATCTCGTCTTCACGGCCTTCCGATTCGTAATACTCGCGGAGCCGGGCGCGAAGCTTCACTGCTTCGGTGCGAACCACTGCGTCAACTCGTGGATCGTAGCTTGGCTTACGTCCGAAAACATCAATCCCCAGCAGGGACTCCTTCAGCTTGTCCGTTTGCCCGTTCAATGTTTCTTCGACGGTATAGCGCAGAAACCGGCTGATCCGGTCAGCATTGGCAAACCCTGGACTGGCAAGGATCTTTTCGAGAGCCGCGCGGATGGACTCGGCCGTAATCTCGGCGGCGGGCACACCCGTATTGTTGGCGTCCCGTTCACTCGATTCGGTTGCCGATCTCATTAATGGACCTACATCCGCTTGCGATTAACTACGGCCAAACGGTGCGATTGTTCCTCTATTTTACCGCCGATTCAGCTCGCCGCGCGGCGGCTAGAATGAAGCATGGCAAAACTGGCGCTGGTTTACGGCATGCGTCTTCTTCCTGCAGATGAACTGGAAGCGGTGAAGGATGCGGAAATCACGTTGAAGAATGGAAAGAAGGCGCAGGTGACGATGCACCTGATCGAGGGTGGGGAGGATGAGATTCGCAAACAATTGCTGCAGTCGCTGGACGCCTTTTTTGAGTTCTACCCGGAACTCTAGTATTCTCACAAGCCGAGCAGCTTGCGGATCTTGAAATTGAGCTTGATCATTGCGACCGGCTTGGTTTCATATCCCGCACAGCCGGCGTCAATGGCACGGCGAACATCGTCCGCTGTGTTAAGCGCGGTAAGAGCGATGATTGGTATCCGCGCCGTTTTCGGGTCGCCTTTTAACTTCCGCATCGCCTCCAGGCCGCCCATTTTGGGCATGCACACATCCATGAGAACCAAATCCGGGTTCTCGTTACGAGCCGCCTCGACCGCCTCAGCGCCATTGCGGGCTTCGATCACCACATATCCGAGCTTGGCCAGACGGCGGCTCAGCATGTCACGACTCATGTCGTCATCTTCAGCCAGCAGGATGATCTTCATGGCGCAAGCTCGCTTCTAACCAGCAGCCGATTCATGATTTCGATAAGCCGGGCGATCTCCACCGGTTTGGTGTCGACGGCGTCGCAGCCAACCAGGAGCGCCCTCTCGCGGTCCGCCGCCATAGCGTGCGCTGTCAGGGCCACGACGGGAATGTGCCGCGTGCTCGATTCGGACTTGAGAATTCGGGTTGCAGTCCAACCGTCCATCTCGGGCAGGCTCAAATCCATTAAGATCAGATCGGGCTGTTGGTTTCGCGCAATCTCAATTCCTTCAATTCCATCGCGTGCCTCTACGACTTCGTACCCACGGCGGATAAGCCTCCGGGATAACATGTCGCGGTTCATTTCGTTATCCTCAACGATCAGCAGCCTGGTCATGAGACGATCTCTAACGGCGGCGCCGGAACGTGGACCGTGAACGTGGAGCCGACTCCCGGCACGCTTTCGACGGAAATATCACCGCCCATCATCTGGCATAGCTTACGGCTCAAAGCGAGGCCGAGGCCTGTTCCTCCGTACTTTCGTGTGGTTGAGGCGTCCGCCTGTGTGAAGGACTGGAATAACGTGGCGAGCTGCTCGGGACTGATTCCAATGCCGGTATCGCAGACACTTACTTCGACGCCATTCTCTGCTGAACGCGCTGCCTGCACAGTGATCACTCCGTGCTCGGTAAACTTGCAGGCGTTACTGATCAGATTCAAGAGGCTTTGGCTGAGTCGCGCCGGATCGGCGTACAGCTTGCCGATGGCGGCAGGACACTCAACCCGGATCTCGTTCTTATTCTTACGGGCCAGTGGCGCGGCGGTCCGCATCACATCCTGCAACATCCCGGCAACGTCGAAGGTTTCCAGACAGAGTTCCATCTTTCCTGCTTCCATTTTGGAAATATCCAGGACGTCGTTGATCAGAAACAGCAGAATCTTGCCGGCCTTTTCGATATTGGCAAGATCGGAGTCGAGGCCTTCTATGCCGCGGTCCAGGCAGTCCTCTTGAAGCATCTCGCTGTAACCGATGATCGCGTTTAGGGGAGTGCGCAGCTCATGACTCATGTGGGCGAGAAACAAGCTTTTAGCCTGATTAGCCTCCTCGGCCTCTTCCCGGGCCAGTTCAGCAGCCTCCTTGGCGTGGATGAGGTCGCGTTCGAAACGCTTGTGCTCTGTCATGTTTTGTGCCAGCCAAACTTGGCCTTCCACACTTCCGGACTCACCAAGCATGGCGGAGGCTGAGAGCAGGACCGGTATCAGAGAGCCGTTCCTCGTACGGTAACTGACTCCCAGGCCGCGGCAGGTTCCAACCGGAGGTTCTTTGAGAATGAGGTGGGCGGGTTTTCCGATCAGCTCCTGCTCGCTAAAATCGAGCAGCGAGAGCGCAGCCTGGTTGGCAGTCCGAATAGCGCCGGTGTTATCTACCACCACTAGCGACTCTCCCATGGAACGGATAATATTGTCGACATAATCGCGCGACACAGTGGTGGCGGCGAGATCGTCCAGCATGCGGTTGAAGGCCACAGCCAGTTGGCCGACTTCATCCAGACGAGCGACCGGCGCCTTACGCGAAAAATTACCCGCGCCTACCTCGGTAGTGAAAGTGGTGAGCCCCTTTAGAGGTTGCAGCAAGCGCCGCAGGCGGAAATACTGCATGGCCAGCAGCGCGGCCACTGACAGTCCGGCGGCTGCCAGCCCCAGGATCACTGTTCGGGCAAATAGGGCCTCCTGCTTTTTCATTGAAAGCCCGACGCGCACAGACCCGAGCTTCGCTCCACTCCCGAATTTGGCCGCACCATGGTTGCCCGTTCGCCAATCGAGTAAATCCTTACTCTTGGGCGGCAGCACGTCCCGTTGGGTCTCGAAGCGACGCTCGGAGCTGCCGGCCACGGAAGGCCGCTCCGCCCATGCGAGGCGCTGGCCGGATGCATCGGTAAGCGACACGAACAGGACATCGTCGCCCGCCAATGCATTAGCGGCGATAGCTTCCAGCTCCGGTTGATTCCCCACCAGCATCGCGAACTCGCTTTGAGTGGCGACAAAATCGGCCAGTGATCGCGCGCGCAGGCTCAATTGAGCTTCAAAGGCAGCTCCGCTGGCGATCAGGAATGCGACAGTCAGAACGGTCATGGAGACGCCCGCAAGAGCCAGGCTGGAGGTGATGACACGCGTCAACAGGCTTTCTGGCCGTTCCTGTCGGGCTGGTTTCGCAGTCATCGGACAATAACCACCGCCGCACCCCGGCGCGGCTCGTATTCGATGCCCAGCAACCGGATTACACGTTGGTTGACCGCGACCACGACCTTGCGCGGGCCTTCTTCGGCGGCGACTGTCTGGCCGGAAAGTTGTTTGCGGGCAGTCTCCCCCGTCTGGACGCCGATGTCCCGAAAATCGGGATAGACTCCCACGGCCGCGCCGGCTCGCACGAAGCTCTGAGAGAAGCCGACAATTAGGAGATGGCTTTCGAGCGAAGCCAGAATCAATGGCTTCACGGTGGTGCCGTTGTAAAGGGAGCTATCGGGAAGGCAAAGAACAAAATCCACTTGTCCTTTGAATGCATGGATCACTCGCAGCAGCTCCTCGGGATTGTTGCAATCGGCCACTTGGATGGTGAAGCCCTGTAGACGCGCCCGCGCCAGCACATTACCGTCGATCTGGCCCGCCAGGGCGGGATTGCGAATAATCGCTATGCGCATTTTTTGCGGAAAGACGTTCTTCAACTCGCCCAGAATATCCGCCAGAGGAATGTCCAGATGGATGGCAGCCGCAAGACGCGGCCCACGGGCCTGTTCGGAGCGCATAATCATGGTGGCAACCAGAGGCACTTCAACGTTGCGGGCCGTCACCGCATCCAGAGCATCGCCGCCGATGGTGATGATCAGCCGGCTGGAGCTTCGCAGCAGTGAATTCGCGAGTTGGGCCTTCGAGGCGGGCTGTTGAAGGTCTACCATCATGAGCGGAATGTTGCCGACCGTGGCGCGCAGGCCCTCGACCGCTTCGTTGTAGGGACCGGCCTCCGAGGTGTAAACCACAGTCACCTGCTCGGGTTGAGCGAAGAGGCTGATGGGGAGCAAGCAAAGGGCGGCCGCCAGAGTTCGCCTCCACCTATGCCCAGCCATTCCCATTCGCTTCCTTCCTCCTATTCCCGCGTATGCCAGATCAGCTTGATGAAAAGGCTGCGGCCATCCTGCCGCATCTGATCGATCGCCAAATACACCGGGTCGTTGTAATGCCAGTTCAAAAGATTTCGAACGCCGAAACGGAGATCGAAATTGGGGTGCAGGCCGCGCGTTCCGAAGGTAAGGTCTTCGAGTAGTACCGGACGCACCAGGTCGGCGGTCATAGTCTGCCGCTGGCTCAGATATTGCGTGCTGCTGCTCACGGTCAGTTTGTTTCTAAGGAACGCCCTGGCCAGCCGCAGTTTGCCGATCTGACGGGGCGAATTGGGGAGGTTGGCACCGATGTCGTTCGCCAGGTCGAAGGCGAAGCTGCCTGCAGCTTCGAATCCATTCGCCATCTTCCAGCTCAGCTCACTCTCAATGCCGGTGGAATGGTCTTCATCACCGTTGACATACTGTTGGACATTATTCGGCAGCGTGACGGCGCCGATCAGGTTATCGATGCGGTATTGATAGAAATCGACCAGCAGGGTAACGTTATGCCGCAGCTTTCGTTCGGCCGACGCCTCGAAGGTATTGGCGGTCTCCTTTCGCAGAGCCGGATTGGCCATTTGGGAATAACCGCCATCGTCGTAATAGCGCTCGAAGGTGCTGGGATTTCGATAGGGGCGGCCGTAGATGAATTTATAAACCATTTTGGACGAGTGCTGATACACCAGCGCCACGCGCGGCGAAATAAAATGGCCGAAGTTGATCGAATCATCGAAACGGAGTCCCAGATATGCTTTCCAGCGGGGAGAGAGATTCCATTCTTGCTGGGCAAACAAGGCATAAGTGCGATCCGGCTGATTGATTTGGCTGAGGAGGTTGTATTCCGGGGCGGCCTGAATGCCCTCCTGAAGGTTGCGCAGCTCGAAATCGAATTGCGTTCCCAGCGTCAGGTCGCCCACCTTAGGTATGGGCAGACGGTAGGTCAGCTCAGAGCCTACCCAATCGCCTCTATTCAAAGTGCGGATATCGATTAAACTGCCATCCGCGCCGGCGTAATCGAAACGGTCGTCATAGCGGTAATTGTCGTAATAGAGCTGCCAGCGCAACTCGCGGTTGCTCGCCAGCTCATGCGTGTAGGTGGCTCCCACAAAATTCCGGCTGTCGCGCACCCGGCTTCCACTGTCGTCAAAGACGCTATTGCCCCAGGCGATAGGCGGCTGCTTTTGCCGTTTGTTGAAGTAGGCGGTGATGTTCCAATCCTTCCAGACCAGATTGGCGAAGGTGTGGTATCCCTTTTCCCCGTCCGCGCCGCTGGAGCGTCCGAAGTTGGTCTGCGGCGAATCAAACTCGGGGAAATAAAGATCCTGTCCCAGATTGTCGAAAAAGGAGCCTGAGACCAACAGATTCGCGCCTTTGCCCAAGTACTGGGAAGTGGACAACAAGACCTTGTTTTCGCCAAAAGAGCCGGTCTCCGTGCTGACACGGAAACGATCCATGTCCACCGGAGATTTGGTAACGATGTTGATGTTGGCGAGAATCCCGTTGCTGCCATATAGCGCCGACGAAGGACCGCGAATAAATTCAATGCGTTCGATCAGATCCATGTCGAGCCCGAAATCCTGCCCGAAAAATCCGTTCGAGTTATAGATATTGTCAGTGAGCGGATGCCCGTTCAGCATGACCAGGAAGCGCGTGTTGTAATCGCCCGGGATCGAAAACCCGGCGACGCCTACGTAGTGATAAATCCGATCGCTAGTAACATATACGCCGCGGACACTGGCCAACGCTTCGCCCAATGTCCGGTACCCGTATTTGCGGATGTCGCTGGCGGTGATAACGGTGACGCTGGCGGGCGCTTCTTCCAAAGTCTGCGCGTGTAAAGCGGCTGCCTCGACGACTGGCAATTCCTCAAAAAGCGATTTTTCCCGAGCGGGTGGGGGGGCCGGCGCTCCTTGAAATGCCTCGAGAGAGGCGCAGGTGCCGAGCATCGTTAGGATGATGCCCATGGACTGGACCAAAAGCCCCACCGAACGGAAACAGTTCGCCATAGCTGCCACCTGACTCGACAACGGTCGTATATTCGGCGCGTAAACGGGATGCCGGACACGTTCTCACTAGTCTCATCGGCCGCAATGGGGAGAGTTTAAGTTCAGTGGCCTTCAGCTTCAAGAAACCGCTCGACTTCGATGGCCGCCATGCAGCCGGCGCCCGGCCGCGGTGATGGCCTGGCGATAGGTGCGATCCTGGACGTCGCCGGCGTGAAAGACGCCGGTGACGTTGGTGCGCGCGCCGCCCTTCGAAACGATGTAGCCGTCCGGGTCGAGATCGATCTGGCCGGCGAACGGCGCGGTGTTCGGAATGTGCCCGATGGCCACAAAGAAACCGTCCACGTCGCGCATCCAGGTTTCGTCGGTGACCAGGTTGCGCAGCTTCACCGCGGTCACCATGTTCTGGCCGACGTCGTAGATATCTTCCACGACGGTGTTGGTGAGGAACTTGATCTTGGGATTGCTGCGGGCGCGCTCCAGCATGATCTTGGAGGCGCGGAAGGCCTCGCGGCGGTGCACCAGCGTGACTTCCTGGCCGAAGCGCGTGAGGAAGTTGGCTTCTTCCATGGCCGAATCGCCGCCGCCGATCACCATGATCTTCTTGCCGCGATAAAAGAATCCGTCGCAGGTGGCGCAGGAGCTGACGCCATGGCCGATCAGCTTCTGCTCATTGGGCAGATTCAGCCAGCGCGCCGAAGCGCCGGAAGCGATGATCAGCGTGCGGGCTTCGTGCCACTCGTCGTCGATTTTCAGGCGAAAGGGACGGCTCGGAGAGGTCGGCTTCGACCACCGTGCCGTGCAGGTATTCGGCGCCGAAGTGCTCGGCCTGCTTCTTCATATTCTCCACCAGCACGGGCCGTCGATGCCTTCGGGAAAGCCCGGGAAATTTTCGACCAGCGTGGTGAGCGAGAGCTGGCCGCCGGGCTCGTGACCGGCGACGACCAGCGGCTTCAGATTGGCTCGCGCCGCATAGATGGCCGCGGTGTTTCCGGCGCAGCCCGAGCCGACGATGATCACATTTCGCATGAAATTTCAATGCTAACAGACAACGATTGGATGCTATGAGACCCTGGGTCGGATGCTGGAAGACGAGGTTCGGGCTCAGGTCAGGTGAGCAGACCGGAACGCACCACCTGGTTGGTGATGAGCGCGCACACATAAGCCAGGAACGTCATGTAGGCGAACTGAATGGCCGGCCAGCTCCAGCCTCCGGTTTCGCGGCGCACCACCGCGATGGTGGACATGCACTGCATGGCGAAGGCGAAGAAGACCAACAGCGCCACCGCGCCGCCGGGTGTCAGCTCGCTCTGCAGCGCTTGCCGCAGGCCTACCGACTGGTCGCCGGCATCCTCGATGCCGTAGATGGTTCCGAGCGTACTGACGATCACTTCGCGCGCCGCCAACGAACTGATCAGCCCGATGCCGATCTTCCAGTTGAACCCCAGCGGCTTGATGGCCGGTTCGACGGCGTGGCCGATCATCCCCGCGAAGCTGTCGTCGATCTCCGGCGGCTTGCCGTTCTGCAGCGGCAGATGCAATAGCACCCAGAGCACCACCGACAACCGCCAGAATCACCGTGCCGGCGCGGCGCAGAAAGACTTTCGACCGGTCCAGCAGCCGCAGCCCGAGCGATCGCAGAGTGGGCAAGCGATAGGGCGGCATTTCCAGCATGAAAGGCGTACGCTCGCTTTTCAGGATGGACGATTTCAGCAGCCGCGCGGTCACGATAGCGGCCAGCGAAGCCCAGCACATAGAGGCCCAGCAGCGCGCCAGCCTGCGTTCCCAGCAGGGGGCCGAGCAAAGGACGCTCGTGGATGAAGGCCGCGATGATCAGCGTGTACACCGGCAGACGCGCCGAGCAGGTCATGAACGGAGCGATCAGGATGGTCGCCAAGCGGTCGCGCTTGCTCTCGATGGTGCGCGTGGCCATGATGGCCGGAACCGCGCAAGCATAAGCCGACAGCAGCGGGATAAACGATTTTCCCTGCAGTCCGAACTTCGCCATGGTGCGGTCCGCGATCAGCGCCGCGCGCGCCAGGTATCCGGAATCCTCCAGAATCCCGATAAACAGGAACAGCAGCAGAATTTGCGGCAGGAACACGACCACGGAGCCGACGCCGTGTCCAGACGCCTTCGACCAGCAGCGAACGGAAGATCCCAGCGCGGCAAGACGTTCCCGAGCCAGTGCGCCGGACTTGCTCGATCCAGCCTTGCAAGCCCGTCCATCAGCGGCTTGGCGCCGCGAAAGATGGTTTGAAATACGCCGGCCACGACCACCAGAAAGATCAGCGGGCCGGCTACCGGATGCAGGAAGACCGCGTCCAGACGCCGCGTCCACAATGGCGGCGCGGGCGCTTGATAGGCCGCGCCTACACCCACCTGGCGCGCCCACTGCCGGCAGCGCGGAATGTCTTGCAGAACCGGCAACTCGATCTTGGGGGCGGCGAGCGAGGTCGTGCCGCCGGCTGTTCCGTCCATGAACTGGAAAACCTTTTCCACGCCGTCGCCTTTGGCGGCGCTGATCAGAGCCACCGGCGCGCCGAGCTCGCTGGCAAGTTCCGCGGTGTCCACATTGCCGCCGCGGCTCGCGAGATCGTCCGCCATATTCAGGATCACCAGCGTCGGCAGCTTCAGGCTCAGGATCGGAGCGGCCAGCACCAGATGGCGGCCGAGATTGGTGCAATCCAGGATCAGCAGCACCGCGTCGGGCTTGGGGCATCCTTCATCTCGCCTTTCAGCACGTCGTGCGTGACCTGTTCGTCTTCTGAGCGCGGGTTGAGGCTGTAGACGCCGGGCAGATCGATGAGGACAATATCACGATCGCTGGTGGTACTTGGCGCGGCCCACGCGCTGCTCGACGGTAACGCCCGGGAAGTTCGCAACTTTCTGGCGCAGGCCGGTCAGGCGGTTGAATAAGGTGGATTTGCCGGAGTTCGGCGGACCGATAATGGCCACCACATGCGAGCGGGCAGCCTTGGCGAGCTTGGGCGCCGGCGCGGCAACCGCACAACTTCCGCAACTGTGGCAATCGCTCATGGCTTCAGAGCTTTCCCGGGCGCTTTGATGGGCGGCCGCAAAATCAGGCGCGACGCAGTTTCGCGCCGAAGCGCTACTTCAGATCCATCCACTTGATAGACGCGCGGTTCGCCACCAGGGGCGCTGCGCGCGGGAACGACTACATGGCCGGGCAGAAAACCAAGCTCCATCAGACGTCGCGCGACATCGTCGGGAAGATCGAGACGATCGAGGATGCCCGATTCGCCTTGTTTGAGCTCGGCGAGTGTCTGGGGAATGGCGGGGGAATTTCGCGCACCGTCGAATTCCCTGTTGACACTCATTTGCATCATGGAATCAGTATCTGTGCAAGGTGCAGAGCACGTCAAGTTCCTACGCTCCTAGTCCTGGATGAGGGCTCACCCACTAGTATAGCGGACCTTTTCAGTCGTAGATACAATTGGACTGCAGGAAAATTTAAAGTCAACTATATTGACATTACATGACTAATATTTTATACTGTCATATAGAGATAGATTCTAAAGGAGGACAATAACTATTATGCCCATCGTGAAATACACACCCTTTGCCGATACCGAGGATTTCCCGGCTGGTCTGCGGCTGTTCCAGGACACCATCAATCGCCTGTTCAGCGACCAAACCACCGCCGGCCCTGGGCTCCAGCAGTCGATATCTTGGAGACAGAGAACGAGTTAGTCCTGAAGGCCGACGCTCCCGGGCATCGAAATGAAGGACATCGATATCCAGATCGAGAACGGACCCTGACACTGAAAGGCGAGCGGAAGTTCGAGAAGGAAGAGAAGAACAAGGGCTTCCACCGCATGGAGCGCAGCTACGGCTCGTTTGTGCGATACTTCACAGTTCCGGAAACAGTGGACACCGAGCATGTGAAGGCGGAGTATCAACACCGGCGTGTTGACGGTGACCCTCCCCAAGAAAGAGATCGCCAAGCCGAAAGCGATCAAAGTGCAAGTCAGTAACAACTGAGGTATTAGAGCGAGTGGGGCGAAGTGCGTGATTTCGCGCCCCACGCGCTCCTTTGCCGCGCGCCAGACATCAAACGAACTGGCGATAATTGAAAGAGACACCCTCCTATATGAACGGTCTGAAGACTGTCCTCTTGCTCGGAATCCTGAGCGGTCTGCTGCTGGCCGGCGGCGAGATGTTCGGCGGCCGGAATGGCCTGGTATATCGCGCTGATGATCGCGGTAGCCATGAATTTCTTCGGATACTTCTTCTCCGATAAAATGGCGCTTTCGATGTACTCCGCTCAACCAGTGACCCCGGCCGAGAACGCCGAAGTCTACGCGCGCGTTTTTCCGATCGTACAAAGCCTGACGCAGCGAATGGGTTTGCCGATGCCGAAGCTGTGGCTGATAGCCGGATGAGTCGCCCAACGCATTTGCAACTGGCCGCAATCCGGAGCATGCATCGGTAGCCTTCACAGCCGGCGTGCTCCGGCTGATGAACGATTCAGAACTCGAAGGCGTGGTGGCGCACGAGCTCGGACACGTCAAGAATCGCGACATCCTGACCAGTTCCGTGGCGGCGACGCTGGCCGCGGCTATCACATTTCTGGCGCGCATGGCGTTCTTTTTTGGAGGCCGTCGAGACGACGAAGAAGAAGGCAGTCCCTGGGCGGGCCTGGTGATGCTGATTGTGGCGCCGATCGCCGCTATGCTGATTCAGATGGCCATCTCGCGCACCCGCGAATACGCGGCGGATGAGACCTCAGCGCAGCGTGACGCACAATCCCAATGAGCTGATCTCGGCGCTGGGCAAACTGGAGAGCTGGTCCAAGCGGATTCCCATGTCGGACGTGAATCCGGCGACAGCGCATCTGTTCATCATCAAGCCCTTCTCGGGCCAGAGCATGATGCGCATGTTCTCGACTCATCCATCCACCGAAGATCGGATCGCTCGGCTGCAGGCCATGCGATAAGCGGAATAGCGCTTGCATACCGTTCGCGTCAATCGAAAAGCTGCGGATCGTGTTGCCTCCGGCCATCCCTGGATCTTCGCCAGCGACGTGGTCGATCGCGGCGAGGCGGCCGCGGGTGAGGCGGTTCTGGTAATCGATTCCAAAGGCGCGGCGCTCGGCACCGCACACTATAGCAGTGCGTCGCAAATTTGCCTGCGAATGCTCGCCGATCGTGCCGAAACCATCGACCGCGAGTTTTACATGCGCCGTTTGGCTGGGGCCGATGCATATCGGCAACGCATCGTGAGCAAATCGAATGCATATCGGTTGGTGCACGGGGAAGGCGATCAATTGCCGGGCCTGGTGATTGACCGCTACGGCGATTATTTCACTTTGCAGACCCTCGATCAGGGGATGGATCGCGCCAAAGGCTGAGATCGTGAGTTGTCTGGAAGAGCTGTTCGCGCCGAAGGCAATTGTCGAGCGCAACGATGTAGCGGTAAGGAAGCGCGAATCACTGCCGCTGGTAGCGGGAGTGCTGGCGGGCGAGGTGCCCGAGGCGGTGTTGGTGGAGATGAATGGCCTGCAGCTTTTTGCCGATCTCCTGCATGGCCAGAAGACCGGCATTTTTCTGGATCAGCGCGAGAACTACGTGGCGGCGGCGCGCTATGCGCCATGGCCGCGCGCTGGATTGTTTCACGTCCACCGGCGGCTTCGCACTGCATTTGGCTGCCAAGTGCGAATCGGTGGAAGCGGTCGACAGCGCTGAAACGACTTTGACGATGGCTGAGCGAAACAGCGCCGCCAACGGGATTGGAAACGTGGAATTCCGGGAAGCGGACGTATTCGATTTGCTGGCCGGCTACGCCTCGGCGCGCCGCCGGTTCGACATGGTAGTGCTGGATCCTCCGGCCTTCGCGAAATCGAAAGGCAATCTGGACGCGGCGCTGCGCGGGTACAAGGAGATCAACCGGCGGGCGCTGCAACTGCTGGTCAGCGGTGGCGTCCTGGTGACTTGCTCCTGCTCGCATCATTTGAGCGAGGCGGCGCTTCTGCAGATTGTAGCCGAAGCCTCGCTCGATACCAACCGCAAGCTAAGGATATTGGAACGCCGGACGCAAAGTCAGGATCATCCCGATCCTGCTGACGGTTCCAGAGACCCTGTATCTGAAATGCCTGATTTTAGAGGTGCTGTAGAAGCGGCTCGTCACCAGTAAACGAACGATTCCTCTTCGCAAACCAGCACAATCGGCGGACCGCCGGTGGAAATCTTGGCGGCGTGAGCCAGCACTTCCTTACCGCCATCGGACTCGGCGCACTTGGTTAGCTCGTCCATGGTGGAGAAATGCACTTCAGCAATACGGTAGGCCATTACTTTGCCTTGCGGAGAGCTCACTATTTTGGTCGCGACCAGCCGCGTCATGCCCTTCAGCTTAGATTCAGCCAGCGGCAGATGCTCTTCCTTGTATGTCTTCTCGAAGGCTTCCTCATCCTGCGGACGTGGATAAATGACGACTATCTTGACGCCGTGAGTTCCCATGTGAACGAGTCCTCAACATCTTAGCATCCTGAGTTCATACCTGTATCCGTTTATAATGGCAGCATTGCTCCGATTTTGCTGTCCGGAGAAACGGACTGGGTGGAATGCCCGGAATAATTTTCACAAGGAGAAGGAAACGTGAGACCTCTTACTCGTAGCATCATCGGATTTGCGATCGCATGCATGATTTTGGCGGTGTGCTCCACGGGAGCGTGGGCCGCGGATGCGGCAGCCGGGAAGGCTGTCTATGCCACCAAGTGCCGGAGCTGCCACGGCGCGAACGGTGAGGGCAACCCCTCCATGGCGAAAGCCTTGAAAGTCGAGCTGAAGCCGCTCAGCGAGACCAGCAGCGATGTGAAGAAGGTAATTACGGATGGCCAGGGCAAGATGAAGCCGGTGGCCAGCGTGACCGGCGCGGATCTCGACAATGTCGTCGCGTTCGTCCAGAGTTTAAAGAAGTAGCTCTCATTCGATCGTTCTTTCGGCGCGACTCAGGCGGATGGGCTACAATGCTTCCGTCAGGTGCCGCGCCGCGCTTCGCCACGGTCACGCCGTTTCGTTGATGTCGACGGGCTACTCACGGTCTAACTCATGTCTACTTCCGCTCAGTCTCAAACGAACATCGATCAGCTTTGTATCAATACGATTCGCACCCTGGCCATGGATGCGGTCCAACAGGCGAATTCCGGACATCCCGGCACGCCCATGGCGATGGCGCCCGTGGCGTATTGCCTGTGGCAGCAGTTTTTGCGGTTCGATCCCGAGGATCCGATTTGGCCCAACCGCGACCGCTTCGTGCTCTCGATGGGTCATGCGTCGATGCTGCTCTACTCGCTGCTTCACTTGAGCCATGTGAAAGCAGTCGACCCCGAATACGAGACGCTAGGAAATCCGAGCGTGACGTTGGATGACATTCAAGAACTTTCGGCAGCTTGAAAGTAAATGTCCCGGCCATCCGGAATATCGTTGGACCTCGGGCATTGAGACCACCACCGGTCCGCTCGGCCAAGGAGTGGCCACCAGCGTGGGCATGGCCATGGCGCGCAATTGGATGGCGCAGTACTTCAACCGGCCCGGATTCGACATAATCGACTTCGACACTTACGCAATCGCCGGCGACGGCTGCATGATGGAGGGCGTGAGCGGCGAGGCGGCGTCTCTGGCGGGCCATTTGAAGCTGTCGAACCTGTGCTGGATCTACGACAACAATCACATCACTATCGAAGGCAACACGGCTTTGGCCTTCAGCGAAGACGTTGCCACACGCTTCATGGGCTACGGCTGGAATGTGGTTCGCGTGGGTGACGCCAACGATCAGGAAATGCTGGCTCGGGCGTTTCGGACGTTCAAAAACACC
Source organism: Bryobacterales bacterium (assembly GCA_963769205.1). Lineage (GTDB taxonomy): Bacteria > Acidobacteriota > Terriglobia > Bryobacterales > Bryobacteraceae > Palsa-89. The sequence continues at coordinate 297,321 of CAVYKR010000018.1, forward strand.
GTCGATCGGCCCACGCTGATTATCGTCGATAGCCATATTGCTTATGGGGCACCTAACAAGCAGGACACCAGCGCAGCGCATGGCGAACCACTGGGCGAAGAAGAGATCCGGCTAACCAAACGAGCGTATGGCTGGCCCGAAGACGCGAAGTTTCTGGTGCCGAATGGAGTTTACGAGCGGTTTCAGGCGTTGCTTGGTCACCGGGGACATGAACTGCGAGAGGCCTGGGCGGCGAAGTTTACTGAATATGGCAGCAAGTATCCGGAATTGGCGGATCACTTAAGTAAGATGCAGAAGCGTCAGCTTCCTGACGGCTGGGATGGGGAGATTCCATTGTTTCCGGCGGATCCCAAAGGGATGGCGGGGCGGGATGCATCCGGCAAGGTGGAAAATGCCCTGGCCAAGCGAGTCCCGTGGATGATCGGCGGAGCCGGCCGACCTGGCGCCTTCCACCAAGACGCGGCTTACATTCGACGGCGCTGGCGACTTCGAAGCGGCCAGCTATAACGGCAGGCAATCTTCCACTTCGGAATTCGCGAGCATGCCATGGGCTCGATCCTGAACGGGCTCTCGCTTTCTAAACTGCGGCCTTTCGGTTCCGGGTTCCTGATCTTTAGCGACTATATGCGCGCGCCCATCCGGCTCAGCGCGATCATGGAACTGCCGGTGATCTTCATCTTCACGCACGATTCCATCGGCGTCGGCGAAGATGGGCCCACGCACCAGCCCGTGGAGCAGTTGATTTCGCTGCGGGCCATTCCCGGCTTGATCACGCTGCGGCCGGGCGATGCAAACGAGGTCGCCGAAGCTTGGCGAATGATCCTGCAGTTCCGCCATGAGCCGGTGTGCCTGATTCTGTCGCGGCAGAACATGCCGACACTGGATCGAAAGCGATATGCGCCGGCGTCTGGTCTCACCAAGGGCGCTTATGTACTGGCGAGCGCGGATGGCGTTCCGGAAGTAATTCTGATCGGAACCGGCAGCGAAGTTTCGCTGTGCGTGGACGCCTACGAGAAGTTGATGCAAGCGGGAATAAAGGCGCGCGTGGTGAGTATGCCTTCCTGGGAGCTATTCGAAAAACAATCGCAGGACTATCGGGACAGTGTTCTTCCTCCGGGCGTGAAAGCTCGCGTATCGGTGGAGCAGGCTTCGACGTTCGGCTGGGATCGATACGCAGGCCGGAAGATTGGTATGCAAACGTTCGGCGCATCCGCACCGCTTAAAGAATTGCAGAAGAAGTTTGGATTCACGCCGGATGCCGTGGTGGCCGCGGCTAAAGAAGAGATTGCGAAAGCAAGGTAGATATGCGAACCGCTATTGGCTCCGATCATGCCGGCTTCGAGATGAAAGGTGTCCTGGCTAAACATCTGCGCGAGCTGGGTCATGAAGTGGTCGATGTGGGCACCTACAACGCCGATCCTGTGGATTATCCGGACTTCGCCGAAGCCTTGGGCAAAGCGGTCTTAGACGGCCGCGCGGACCGTGGCGTGCTGATCTGCGGCAGCGGGGTTGGAGCTTCGGTGGCCGCCAACAAGGTACGAGGGATTCGGGCGGGTCTCTGCCACGACGCTTATTCGGCGCACCAGGGCGTGGAGCATGACGATATGAACGTTCTGGTGCTGGGCGCGCGTGTGATTGGACCCGCGCTGGCACAAGACCTTGTATCGGCCTATATCGGGGCAAAATTCAGCAACGAGGAACGGCATGTGCGCCGCTTGAACAAAGTCAAGGCGATCGAGGCGCGTTTCCAAGCATAAGAGAGGGCGAAAAATACGATGAGCACTCTGACAACTACGACAACGAAGACCATGAATCCGCTGCAGGAACTCGCCAAGTACGGCCAGTCCGTGTGGCTGGACTACATCCGGCGTAATCTGATCACCAGCGGCGAGTTGAAGCGCATGATCGACGAGGACGGGTTGGGCGGAGTTACGTCCAATCCGGCCATTTTCGAAAAGGCGATCACCGGCAGTACCGACTACGCAGATGCTCTGGTGGAGTTACAGAAGCGCAAGGATCTGGACGCTATCGGCGATCTACGAAACGCTGGCTATAAAAGATATCCAGGATGCCGCCGACGCTTTGCGCCCGGTTTACGACCGGACCAAGAAGCGCGACGGCTACGTAAGCCTGGAGGTTTCGCCGTTCCTGGCGCGCGATACGGAAGGCACCATCAGGGACGCTCGGCGGCTGTGGAAGGCCGTGAATCGGCCGAACCTGATGGTGAAGATCCCCGCCACCATAGAAGGAATTCCCGCCATCCAGCAGTGCATCAGCGAAGGCATCAACATCAACGTCACCCTTCTGTTCGCGCAGGAAATGTATGAGAAAGTGGCGTTGGGCATACATCGCCGGGTTGAAGAAATACGCGGCCGGGGGCGGCGATCCGAGCCATGTCGCCAGCGTGGCCAGTTTCTTCATCAGCCGCATCGACAGCATGGTGGATGCAATCGTGAAGGCCCGGCTCAAAACCATATCCGATCCGAAGGAACAGGCGCTGCTGCGCAGCCTTCTGGGCAAAGTCGCGATCGCGAACGCAAAGCTCACTTATCAGCGCTACAAAGAAATTTTCGCTGGGCCCGAGTGGAACGAATTGGCTAAAAAGGGCGCCCAAACTCAGCGCGTGCTGTGGGCCAGCACCAGCACCAAAGATCCCAGTTACCCGGACGTGCTGTACATCGAAGAACTGATCGGCCCGGACACGGTAAACACTATTCCGCCACAGACCCTGGAAGCCTTTCGCGATCACGGAAAACCGAAAGCGAGCCTGGAAGCGGACCTGGATGCGGCGCACGACACCATGGACACGCTGGAAAAAGTCGGGATCTCGATGAAGAAGGTCACCGACGACCTGGTGACGCAAGCCGTCAAGCTTTTCGCCGAGCCATTCGATAAGCTCCTGAACACCGTGGATGCGAAGTGCAAGTTTGCATCCGCAAGCCGAGGTGGATGCGCAAACCTACACCCTGCCGGACCGCGATCAATCAACAACTCACCGAGGCCATCGAAGATTGGAAAATGGCCGGTAAGGTGCGGCGCCTCTGGGCGCGCGATGCCTCGCTGTGGACCGGCGCCGACGAGAGCAGTTGGATGGGGTGGCTGGGGATCACGGAAGACCAGCTTGCGCACAGGCAGCATCTAGAAGATGTGGCGAAAGACGTGAAATCGGCAGGATTCAAGCATGCGCTGCTGCTGGGGATGGGCGGCTCCAGCCTGTGCCCAGAAGTCTTCAAGATGACCTTCGGCAAGATCGACGGCTATCCGGAGTTGTTCGTCCTCGATTCCACCGATCCGGCACAAGTGAAAGCCTTCGAGAGCAAGGTCGACATCGCCAACACGATCTTCATCGTCTCCAGCAAATCCGGCTCGACTCTGGAGCCGAACATCTTCAAGCAATATTTTTTCGAGCGAGTGAAGCAGGTGGTGGGCGCCGACAAGGCCGGAAGTCGATTTATCGCCATTACCGATCCGGGCTCGAAGTTCGAACAGGTCGCTCAGGCAGACTCCTTCCGGCACATATTTCCATGGCGTGCCCAGCATCGGCGGGCGCTATTCGGCGCTTTCGGATTTCGGCATGGTGCCGGCGGCGGTGACGGGAATCGATGCGCCAAAATTTCTGGATCGCGCGGACGTGATGGCGATCGCCTGTTCATCCTGCCTGCCGGTGGAAAAGAACCCGGGCGCGCGTATTAGGGCTCATTTTGGGCGTGGCTGCAAAGAACAAGCGGGACAAGGTCACGCTCATCACTTCGCCGGGCATTTCCGATTTCGGCGCGTGGCTGGAGCAGTTGTTGGCCGAATCGACCGGCAAGGACGGCAAGGGATTGATCCCGGTGGACCGCGAGGCGCTGGGTGCGCCGGAAGTCTACGGCAACGATCGCGTTTTCGCCTACATTCGCCTGGAAAACGGCGCCGACCCGGCGCAGGATAAAGCTGTTGACGCGATCGCCAAAGCCGGTCATCCGGTGGTACGCATCGCCGTTTCGGACACTTACAATCTCGGCCAGGAAATGTTCCGGTGGGAGATCGCGACCGCGGTGGCCGGATCGGTGATCGGCATCAATCCGTTCAATCAGCCGGACGTGGAAGCCAGCAAAACCGCCACGCGCAAGTTGACCGCTGAATACGAAAAGACCGGATCGCTGCCGGCTGAATCGCCCATTCTGTCCGAAAACGGCATTCAGTTGTTTACCGATGAAAAGAATGCCGCTGCGCTCGCATCCGCTGCGGGCAGCGACAAGATCGCTGGTAGGTTACCTGCGCGCTCATCTGAAACGTCTGAGCGCAGGCGATTACTTCGCCTTGCTCGCATACGTGCAGATGAACGAACCGCATGAGAAGATACTGCAGAGCACTGCGAATCGCGATCCGCGACAAGAAGCGCGTCGCCACCTGTCTCGGGTTTGGACCGCGCTTCCTGCATTCCACGGGTCAAGCCTACAAAGGCGGGCCCAACTCGGGTGTGTTCCTGCAGGTGACTTGTGATGATAAACCCGACCTGCCCGTGCCGGGGCAGAAATTCACTTTCGGCGCCGTAAAGGCTGCGCAAGCTCGCGGTGATTTCCAGGTTCTCGCGGAACGCAACCGGCGCGCCTTGCGAGTGCATCTCAAGGACGTCGACCAGGGTCTGGCGGCGCTCGAAGCGGCGATCAAGTTGGCGTTATCGTAGATGAATACGTGTTGGAACCGTTTGGTTCATGTGGACCGTGGTGTCGATCTATGAGTAACAACGAGGAGCAAACTCTATGCAACTTGGAATGATCGGTCTGGGACGAATGGGCGGAAACATGGTGCGCCGCCTGATGCGCGGCGGGCATCAATGCGTCGTTTTCGACCTGAACCCGGACAACGTCAAAGGTTTGGCCGCCGAGGGAGCTACGGGCGCGAGTTCCATGGAGGAGTTCGTCAAGAAACTCAGCAAGCCGCGCGCCGCTTGGGTGATGGTGCCCGCGGGTGCCGCTACGGAAACCACGGTGATGAAACTGGCAGCCTCGATGGAGCCGGGCGACACCATCATCGACGGTGGCAATTCGTACTTCAAGGACGACATCCGGCGGTCGAAAATCCTCAAGGAGAAAGGCATGCACTATCTGGACGTCGGCACCAGCGGCGGAGTATGGGGTATCGAGCGCGGCTATTGCATGATGATCGGCGGATCGAAAGAATCGGCGACGCGCCTGGATCCGATCTTCAAGACGCTGGCTCCGGGAGTGGGCGACGTGCCACCCACCACCGGGCGCGAAGGCAAGCAGAGCACGGCCGAGAACGGATATCTGTACTGCGGTCCTTCCGGGGCGGGCCACTTCGTGAAGATGGTTCACAACGGCATCGAATACGGCTTGATGCAGGCCTACGCGGAAGGTTTCGACATCATGCGCAATGCCACCTCGCAGGAATTGCCGGAGGATCAGCGCTTCAGTTTCGATCTTGGCGATATCGCCGAACTGTGGCGGCGCGGAAGCGTGGTGGGTTCGTGGCTGCTGGATCTGACGGCCATGGCGCTCACTGAGGATCCGAATCTATCGCGCTTCACCGGAACCGTGCAGGATTCGGGCGAGGGGCGCTGGACCATCATGGCGGCGATCGAAGAGGCGGTTCCGTGCGATGTTCTCTCGGCCTCGCTCTACACTCGCTTCCGATCGCGTCAGGAGCACACTTTCGCGGAGAAGATGTTGTCGGGAATGCGCAACAAATTCGGCGGTCACGTGGAGCGTCCCAGCGGCGGCTAGAGTCGGGCGAGCAATTCAGAAAGGCGAAACATGCAGATCGCAGAAGATATCGCTGCAACGAGCAACAACACTGGTCCGGGACGCCCCGGGGATCCGTGCATCATGGTGATCTTTGGCGCCTCGGGCGATTTGACCAAGCGCAAGCTGATCCCGGCTCTCTACAATCTGGCTAAGGACAATCTGTTATCCAAGGAATTCGCGCTGGTGGGTTTCGCGCGCAACGAACTTACCAGCGAGCAATTCCGCGACATGATCGGCAAGGAAATCGGCGAATACGCAACCACCAAGGTAGACGCGGATCTATGGCACTGGTTGGCTCGCCGCATCTACTACCTGTCCGGCGATTTTGACGAGGGTGGGGCATACGACCGGCTGCGCGACCTTCTGAGTCAAATCGACAAGGAGCATGGTACGCGAGGCAATTACTTTTATTATCTCGCCACCTCGCCGGCTTTCTTCGCGCCCATCGTGAAACAGTTGGGAGCCGCCAAACTGGTGGCTGAGGAAACTGGATGGCGGCGAGTGATTATTGAGAAGCCCTTCGGCCGTAATTATGATTCGGCCGTGGCGCTGAACAAAGAGATCCGCCAGGTTCTCAACGAAAAGCAGATTTACCGTATCGATCACTATCTGGGGAAAGAGACCGTTCAAAATATATTGGTGTTCCGTTTTGCCAACGGCATCTTCGAACCCATATGGAACCGACGGTACATCGACCATGTCCAGATCACGGTATCGGAAACCGTGGGTGTGGAGCAGCGTGGAGGATATTACGACAAGGCGGGAACGTTGCGCGACATGGTGCCGAACCATATTTTCCAGCTCATCTCGCTGACTGCCATGGAGCCGCCGATTTCGTTCGACGCCGACGTCGTGCGCGATGAGCAGGCTAAGATCCTGAAGGCGATCCCACCCCCTACCGACGAAGAAGTGCTGGTTCGTACCGTGCGCGGCCAGTATGGCGAAGGTATCCAGGAAGGCGTGAAGGTGCCGGCGTATCGTGCCGAGCCCATGGTGGCCCAGGATTCCCGTACCGAGACGTTCGTCGCCATGAAACTGTTCATCGACAACTGGCGCTGGGCGGACGTGCCCTTCTATTTGCGAACCGGCAAACGCTTGCCCAAGCGCACCACCCAGATCGCGATTCAGTTCAAACGCGCGCCGTTCGTGCTTTTTCGTAAGACCGCGGTGGACCGGCTAGAGCCGAATCGCCTGGTGCTGCATTTACAACCTGACGAGGGCATCTCGCTCAGCTTCAGCGCTAAGGTTCCCGGCCCGGTGGTGCAGATCGGTGATGTGAATATGAATTTCAACTACACCGATTATTTCAACGCTACGCCGCAGACCGGTTACGAGCGCTTGCTGTACGATTGCATGCTGGGCGACGCGACGCTGTTTCAGCGGTCCGACATGGTGGAGACCGCCTGGCACGTGGTCGCGCCGATTTTGGATGTTTGGGAAGCTCTTCCGCCGCGTAAATTCCCCAACTATGCCGCTGGGACGTGGGGACCGCCCGAAGCCGACGAGTTGCTGGCCAAGGATCACCGGCACTGGAGCACGGGCGAATGATCCTGGCCGGCGATATCGGCGGAACGAATACCCGGCTGGCTTTTTTCGAAGGAACTCCCGACCATCTCAATGCGGTGGCGGTTGAAGTATTTCCGAGCCAGGAACACGCCGGGTTGGCCGAAATCGCGAGGATATTTCTCGACAAACACCGTCAAACCGCGCGAGCCGCTGTCTTCGGAATCGCCGGAGCGGTGGTCGACAACCGCGTAGAAGCGACCAATCTGCCGTGGGTCGTCGACGCCCGGCAACTGGCTGTCGAACTGCGGCTCGATCGCGTCGAATTAATCAACGACCTGTTGGCCAATGCCCACGGTATCGCACTATTGGAGGAATCGGACTTCGTGTCGCTGAATCCCGGTTCACCCAGCCCCACCGGTAATCGCGCGCTCATCTCCGCTGGAACGGGATTGGGCGAAGCCGGCTTGTTGGCCGCTCCGAACGGATACCAGCCTTTTCCTTCCGAAGGCGGCCATGCGGATTTCGCCCCGCGCAGCGATCTGGAGATAGAACTGCTTCGCTACTTGATGGGCCGCTTCGATCATGTCAGCTACGAGCGCGTGCTCTCCGGCCCGGGGCTGCACAATCTCTACGAGTTTCTACGCGACACCGGACGCGGCGAAGAGCCGGCCTGGCTGGCCGAGCAGATCGCTCACGGTGATCCATCCGCGGCCATCGCGACCTCAGCGCTCGAGGGCACGTCCGACATTTGTGTTGAAGCGCTTGATATCTTTGTCTCGGTCTACGGCGCCGAGGCCGGGAACCTGGCCCTGAAGGTGGTCGCCACGGGCGGTATGTTCGTGGGCGGAGGCATCGCTCCCAAGATCCTTCGCAAGCTAAGCAGTTCAACGTTCATCAAAGCGTTCAACGCGAAAGGCCGCATGGGCCGCCTGCTTCAAGATATTCCAGTGCGTGTGATCACCAACGACAAAACGGCGCTGCTCGGAGCCGGACGGGTGGCGGCGCTGGCGCTAACGGGCCAGTCTTAGCCGGTCACTACTGGAGGATCAGCGGGCGGCCTGGCGCGCAAGCCGGACCACTCTTCGCAAACGATGATTGAGTTGGCGGGGTTACGCGGCGAATATTTCAAGGATGCCGGACCTATGAGCTTTTCAAGATCGCTTGAGATCTGCGCGCGCAATTGAGCGATGTCCTGCGACGCGGTATACGTCACGCCGCGCACAGAATAAGAATAATAAATCGTATTGTCTTGTACTTCCGTGATGGTCGCATCGCCTAGCCGGCCATGCAGGTTGACATTGAGACGGCGTCTCATTTCTTTGTCTTTGGGCTTGCGCCGGATTCGAAATACTATGAAAAGTCCCAGTGCGGCCAAAGCTGCCGCGATCACCACCAGCACCACTTCCGATGTTGAGTCTTGCAGACTTGGGGGCACGTTACCTAGCGGCTCAATACAACAGGTTGCCATCCCAGGTCGTCGATGCGGGCGATAAACATGACCTTATCCTTCTGCGATGACCGTATTTTCGAGAACACCGACTCCCTCAATATCAATACGGATGGTGGATCCAGGTTGGAGCGGCCCGACACCGGATGGCGTACCGGTGGCGATCAAATCACCCGGCTCCAGTGTCATAAACGCAGTTATGTATTCGATTATAACATTCAGGTCGAATAACATATCCGTTATGGGAGCATCCTGCTTCTTCGCGCCGTCGAGAAAAGTACGGACGCGCAGGCTGTTGAGATTAACTTCATCTCGTGGAACCATGCAGGGGCCGACGGGACAGAAGGTGTCGAAACCTTTGCCCCGCGTCCATTGAGAATCCTTGCGCTGGAAATCTCGCGCCGAAACATCGTTGACGCACGTATAGCCGAGGATGTATCCAACCGCATCGGCGCCCTTGACCTTATGCGCGCGCTTGCCGATGATAACGCCCAGCTCGCCTTCATAGTCGACTCGTTCCGACGCCTTCGGAAGCACGATCGCGTCGCCGGAGCCGATCAACGACGACGGCGGCTTCAGGAAAATCAGCGGCTCGGACGGCGCGGGATTATTGAACTCCTTCGCATGGTCGGCGTAGTTGCGGCCCACACACACGATCTTGGAGGGTACGCAGGGCGGCAGCAGCCGCGCCCCCGCGGGTAATTGAGACAGATCACCGTGACGCACATCCTTATCGGAATCGGTCGCGGTCGGGAGAGTCTTTGGATTCAGGCTATAACGAATTGTTTTCTTCATGGCGCTATAATTTCGACGGGCTGCGACGGCTCGCTGACGTTACCAGTTTGGTCGGCGGCCGTAACTCTATATCTATAATGCTTCCCGGATTCAACCTTACGATCCGAGTAAACCGGCCCTTCCACACCCTCAGCAATCTGGACGAATGGTCCATTCTCTTCGGAGCGGTAGACGCGATAGTCTTTGAAATCGGATTCGGTGTTCCGTTCCCAGGCCAGTTCGATGGCGCCGATGCCTATCGATGCGGTGACTCCTGAGGGCACGGCTGGTGGAAATTCATCTTTCGGGGTGATAGCCGCCGGTCCCGCGGTCTCGCTTTCCGTTTTTTCGTGGATCCCTTGGACATAGTATTGGTAAGGCATTCCGTATTCAGTCGACTTGTCCACATACTCCGGATGGTCCGCCGTCGCCAGTAGCACCGGCTCTTTTTCCTGATCGGCTTTTCGAAAGACACGAAAGTTGTTTTCGTTGGGCGCGTTCCAGGTAAGACGCACGCCTTCTGGTATTGCGTGCGCCTGAAAACCAGACGGCTTGTCCAGGGGCGCCTCGATATTCAAGGGGAAAACGTTCGACCATTCCGACATCCGCCCTTGGCTGCTCCCCACTCGGACGGCTGCGAGAATTTCCTTTCCAATGAACTCTCTCGCGGGGATCTCCTGATGAAATGATCCGGGCTGGGCTGGAGTGGGGACATCCGTCCGCGTTGCGCCGGCCAGCCATTGATTCAGATTAAAACCCCCGGCTGGGTTCACGGCCACTCGCAAATCCACGCTGCCGATGGAACGTAGCGCGAGTCCTTCGGTGGTTAAGGCAGGAATCGTGAAGTAGATCACGATCTTATCGCCCCTCTCGACGGCCACCAAATCGGTGATCTTCGTCGGAATGTACAGCGCGGGATATAGCGGCTCGCCTATCGATCCGCATCCGGCGACGAGCACACAGCCGGCCGCGCAAAGAAGTGTAGCAAGTACGCGCATCGGCTAAAGGATATAGCGGCTCAGGTCTTGATCCTTCACGATGTCGGCCAGCTGCTTGCGTACATAGACGGCGTCGATCTTGACGTTTTTCTTCTTCAGGTCCGGCCCAGCGAACGAAATTTCTTCGAGCAGCTTTTCCATGATGGTGTGCAGGCGCCGCGCGCCGATATTCTCGGACATTTCGTTGACGCGCGCAGCAAAGCGGGCGATTTCCTCGATGGCATCATCAGTGAACGTGAGCTTGATGCCTTCGGTCTCAAGCAGCGCGATGTATTGCTTCACCAGCGCGTTCTTGGGCTCTCGCAAGATGCGAATGAAGTCGGCTTCCGAAAGCGACTTCAGTTCCACGCGGATAGGGAACCGGCCCTGCAGTTCGGGAATGAAATCGGTTGGTTTGGAAACGTGAAACGCGCCGGCGGCCATGAAAAGAATGTGATCCGTCCGTACGAAACCGTGGCGCGTGTTAACCGTGGTGCCTTCTACGATCGGCAGAATATCGCGCTGCACGCCCTCGCGGCTGACGTCCGGCCCGTGCCCCGATTCGCGGCCGGCGATCTTGTCGATTTCGTCCAGAAAGATAATGCCGTTGCGCTCCACCCGCTCTAGCGCCACGCGCGTCACCTGATCCATGTCGATCAGCTTTTGCTCTTCTTCCTGCACCAGGTACTCGGCGGCCTCGGCCACGCGCATTTTTCTTTTGCGTACACGCTGGCCGAACAATCCCGGCAGGACGTCCTTCAAATTGACGTCCATCTCCTCCAGGCCCGCGTTGGTGCTGATCTCAAACGTCGGCCCACGCTCGCGGACATCGATCTCCACCATGCGATCATCCAGTTTGCCGGCGCGCAATTTTTCGCGCAGCTTCTCGCGCGTGCGCTCGGCGCTCTCGGAAGTTTCCGGCTGCGGCGGCATCAGCAGATCCAGCAGCCGCTCCTCGGCGTTCTTCTCGGCGCGCTCGGCAACTTCCTCCAGCCGCTCTTCGCGCACCATGTCGATTGCGATATCCACCAGATCGCGAATCATGGCTTCCACATCGCGCCCTACATAGCCAACTTCGGTGAACTTGCTGGCCTCAACTTTCAAGAATGGCGAGTTGGCAAGCTTCGCCAGACGCCGCGCGATCTCCGTTTTGCCAACGCCGGTGGGCCCGATCATGAGGATGTTCTTGGGCATCACTTCATCGGCCAGTTCGGGTTCCAGTTTCTGCCGGCGAATGCGATTACGTAGCGCGATGGCCACGGCGCGCTTGGCGTCCGCCTGACCGATCACGTATTTATCAAGCTCCTGAACGATCTCGCGAGGCGTCAGCTCATCCAGCAGCGGCGATTCATCCAGCGCTTGGCCGGGCAGATAAATCACCATCTAACCCAGTTCCTCATAGGTGATGGATCTCGTTGGTGTAGATGCAGATCTGCCCGGCGATCTTCATGGCCTTCTCAGCGATTTCTTTCGCTCCCAGTTTAGTATTTTCAATCAGCGCGGTGGCCGCGGCTTTGGCAAAGGGGCCGCCGGAACCGATGGCTGCGACTTCGCTATCGGGCTCAATGACATCGCCGTTGCCGCTGACGATGTAGGTGTTGGCCGGGTCGGCCACCAGCAGCAGGGCTTCCAGATGCCGCAGCACGCGGTCGGTCCGCCACTCCTTGGCCAGCTCCACCACGGCTCGCGGCAGGTTGCCATTGAACTGCTCGAGCTTCGCTTCAAAGCGTGCAAACAGCGCGAAGGCGTCGGCGGTCGAGCCGGCGAATCCCGGCGAAAATCTTGTCGTTATAAAGCCGGCGCAGTTTTCTTGCGGACGACTTCAGAACTTCCTGGCCGAGCGTCACCTGCCCGTCTCCCGCCATCACCACTTTCCCGTCCCGCCGTACGCACAGGATGGTTGTGGAACGTACTCTTTCTTTCATCTTTCGATCTGCTTTTCTCGATTATCCGTTCGACGCCGTGCGCAGTGGAGATTATTTTACCGCACGTTTGCATTAACCCACATGGTACAACGATTGTATGCCGTCCTATTTCGTCGAGACGCCGCATCGCCGCTATCCAGTGTTGGTAGAGCGCGGCGGTCTCGCGAAGCGTGCGCGACTACATTCCCGCGCGCGCCGGCAAGGTGTTTCTGATCTCAACTGAAGACGTCTGGAAGCTGCATGGCAGACGCACTGCGGCGTGCTATCGGCGAATCTGCCGCACGAAGTCCTGTTTTTTCCCGGCGGCGAACCGCGCAAGCGCCTGGCGGAAGTGGAGACGCTGGCCGAACAGATGGTGGCGCGCGGCGGCGATCGCGCCAGCATCATCGTCGCATTCGGCGGCGGCATTCTCACCGATGTCGCGGGCTTCCTGGCCGCGATATTCATGCGCGGCATTCCGGTGATTCAGATTCCGACCACGCTGCTCGCCCAGGTGGACGCGGCGGTGGGCGGCAAGACCGGCGTCAACCTGACGTCCGGCAAGAACCTGATCGGCAGTTTTCACCAACCCCTGGCGGTGATCATCGATCCCGGCGGTGCTCGACACGCTGCCGGAGCGCGAATATCGCGCCGGCCTGTTCGAGATCATCAAGCATGGCGTGATCGCCGATCGCGGATCTGTTCTGGTTGATGAGCCGCGAGCCGCAGCGCGTTCTGTCGCACGCGCCGGAAGTGGTGGACCGCATGATTTGCGATTCCGTCCGCATCAAAGCCGAAGTGGTCTCGGGCGACGAAAAGGAACAGGATCGCCGGCGCATCCTGAACTTCGGCCATACCTTCGGCCACGCGCTGGAAGCCGAGACCGGCTATTCGCGGTTTCTGCACGGCGAAGCGGTGGCGTGGGGAATGAAGGCCGCCACGCTGCTGGGCGAAATGGAACATATGCTCTCGGCCTCGAGGACAAGCGGGAGATTCTGCGACTGCGTGAATTCCTACGGTCCGCTGCCGCCGCTCAACGGGCATCGATCCGGCGCGGATGGCGGCGCGGCTCAAGAGCGACAAGAAGACCGTGCAAGGGCAAGATCCATTTCGTGCTGCCGGAGCGCATCGGCGCGGTGAAGATCACCGCCGACGTGCAGGAACGGTTCGTTGCCGCGGCCATCGAGGAAGCGCTGGCTTGCTGACTCCAGGGAAACCGAGGGAACGACACCCGCGGGCAGCCGAGACCGAGCAGCAAGCCTCGGCCTGGGTGCGCGGCATGTTCGGACGCATCGCGCCGCGTTACGACCTGCTGAATCACTTGCTGTCGATGAATATCGACCGCTATTGGCGCGCGCGAACCGTTTCGCGCGTCGCGCACATTCTTGCCCGGCCCGACGCCCGGGTTCTGGATCGTCTGCTGCGGCACCGGCGATTTGACGCTGGCGCTGCAGCGCGCAGCGCTGCCGATCGATGTTTTCGGCAGCGACTTTTGTCATCCCATGCTGGTGGCGGCGCAACGGCAAAGTGGCCCAACGGCGCACCTCTGCTGTTCGAAGCCGACGCGCTCGCAGCTTCCCATCGCCGACTCCTCGCTCGACCTGGTCACCACGGCATTCGGGTTTCGCAATCTCACCAATTATCAGCGGCGGCCTGATGCGAGCTCCGGCGCATCTTGAAGCCCGGCGGCACGCTCGCGATTCTGGAGTTCTCCACGCCGCCGAATGCGCTGCTGGCCGCGGCCTACGGTTTCTACTCGCGAGCCATCTTCCCGCCATCGGAGGATGATTTCGGGATCGAAGGACGCCTACACCTACTTGCCGGAATCAGTCCGCAAGTTTCCGGATGCCGACGGCCTGGCGGACCAGATGCGCGATGCGGGATTCGTGAACGTCCGCTTTGAACGCATGACGGCCGGCATCGTAGCGCTGCACCTGGGCCAGAGCGCTGGCGTTGACTCGGCTCGGGCGGCGCGCTTGCCGTGCGGCATCATCTGCTTCACCGTGATCGACGCCAGCGCCAGCGTCAGGCCGATCATGATCGCCACCGAAACCCACGCCACCGCGTTGTAGGTCCGCGAATTGGTCCATTCCTTCATCAGACCTTTCTTATTGATCAACAGCACCATGTAGATCAGCACGAAGGGCAGCAGCACGCCGTTGAGCACCTGCGACGCAGAGAATCATCTTGACCAGCGGAAAATTCGGCCACAAGGATCACGCCCGCGCCCAACCGCCACCAGCAGCGTGTACAGCCAATAAAACTCGGGCGCTTCATGGAACCGCTTGTCCACGCCGGACTCGAAGCCCAGGCCTTCGCAAACCGTGAACACGGTGGAAAGTGGCAAGAATGCAAGCCGCGAAGAACGACGCATTGAACAGGCCCGCGCTGAACAACAGATAAGCGTATTGGCCGAATGGTTTTAGCGCCACGGCGGCGTCGGCGGCATCGTTGATGTCCTTGGGCCCGTGCGCCCAAATCGCCGTCGCGCAGGAAACGATGATGAAGAACGCCACCACATCGGTCAAGATGCAGCCCACGATCACTTCAATCCGCGACTGCACGTATTCTTTGGCCGTAATCCCTTTCTCGACAATGGCCGACTGCAAATAGAACTGCATCCACGGCGCAATGGATGTGCCCACCATGGCGATCAGCATGGTGATGTAGTCGGTGTCGAACATCAGAATCGGCTTCACGCTGTAGATGGCCGCCTGCTTCCAATCCGGCTTCAGCAGAAACGCGGAGATAATATAGGTCACGTACAGAGCAGCACGCCACCAGGAAGACTTTTTCGACGCTGCGATAATTGCCGCGCACCACCAGCAACCAAACCGCGACCGCGCAGATCGGAACGGAGATATAGCGGCTGATGTGAAACAATTCCAGCGAACTGGCGATGCCGGCGAATTCCGCGATCACATTGGTGAAATTGGTCAACACCAGCGCGATCATCAGGAAGAACGTGGTCCGCAGGCCGAATTCTTCGCGGATCAGATCGGACAGGCCTTTGCCCGTCACCGCGCCCATGCGCGAGCACATCTCCTGCGTGACGATCAGCAGCAGCGTGATCGGAATCAGCGTCCACAGCGGCAGGTAGCCGTACTTCGCGCCCGCCTGCGAATAGGTGAGGATGCCGCCCGAATCGTTATCGACGTTGGCGGTGATGAGACCCGGGCCGACGACGGACAGAAAGATCGCGATTTGATAGCGAAATCGTTTCAGCAAGTATGTCCTTCTCCCGGGGCGGCTCCCGGTCGGTCATTTTTCCCTCAATAAGGAAATGATTTCGTCGGCCGTGATTACGCCTGCCAGTTTGCCATTCGCATCCACCACCGGCAGAGCAACCAGATTGTATTTATCGAAAGTCTCGGTAATGCGGTCCTGCTTTTCGTCGACATCCACTGAAATAAGGTTTTCGGCGGCCAGATCCTGCAACGGCGTCGCGCCCGCCGCGGTGAACAGCCGCGCCAGCGGAACGGAAGCTTTCAGCTGCTCCTGCTCGATCAACCAGGAACAGGGTGTTCAGATTTTCGAGAACCTCTTCGTGCGCTTTCAGGGCCTCCATCGCGTCGGCCACGGTGGCATCTTCCGGCAGCGCCACGATATTCGGTATTCATCAGGCCACCCGCCGAGTTCTCCTTGTATTCGAGCAGCTCCTCGACTTCGGCCTTCGGCTCAGGCTCCATCTCTTCGAGGATGTCTTCGGAAGTCTGTTCCCCCAATTCGGCTAGAACGTCGGCGGCCTCGTGCGGCGACATTTCCTCGACAATGTCGGCCGCCTTTTCGGTCTCGAGGGATTCCAGAATGCTGGCCTGCATGTCCGGCTCCATTTCGGAAAGCGTGTCGGCGGCCACTTCGCTGTCGATAGTTTCGAAGATGGCTTCGCGATCGTCCGGGCTCAGATCTTCGACGATGTCCGCCAGATCGGCCGGATGCATCTGCTCCAGAATTTTGTTGCTGATGTTCAGCCGCAGCCGCCGCTGCGGATCGGCTTCGATAATGCTGCAATGCTCCCAGCGGATGGAATGAGGCGGGATAAACGCCTGCAGACGCCGGATCATGCGGGGCGGAAGCACGCCTTGCACCAGACGCCGGAAGATGCTTCGCAGGCCGATATCGACCTCAGCGATCAGCAGGTTCTGTGTGCCGTCGTCCTGTTGGATCTTGAAAGTAACATCAGTGACGCGCACCACTTTGCGCCCTTCGCCGTCGATGATCTGCTGATCGAGCAGATCGCGAACCAGCCGCAGCATGTATTCGTCGGAATGATACGGAGTCAGCAGCTCGTCCTTGAGGTGGATACCTTCCAGGGAAATGGAGCGAATCTGATCGTGTCGGACGGTGAGCCAAGCCCAGCCGCCGCCCAGCAGGAAGCGGTCGACACGGGAGGGATGAATGAGAGGAACGATTGCGGCGTCTTTCACGACGCCTAGACGGCGGCCCTTCAGGTCATAGACCCTGAGGCCCAGCAGTTCGGTAAGAAAGAGGATCTCGTCCGCCATCGAGAATCGCCCGAGCCCATAGATTGATGGTAGAGCGCTCGCCCACGATTCTCGCGCGAAGCGGTCCGCTTTCGAATGCGCTCTACATGACTTTACTACTCAATTTCTACTATGCCGCAAAGCCGCAGCGGGCCGCAACAAGAAAATTGAGAAGACTCAAGCGCGCTCGAACCGGAACTTGCGGAGGATACCTTAAGAACGCAGTGCTGTCATGGGATCGAGATCTGCCGCGCGCCGTGCCGGGAAGTAACAGGCCGACATAGCGACTGCAAATAGCACCGCGGCGGCAGTTAGCAACGCGATCGGGTCGCGGCTGCCGATTCCGTAGGTCAACCGAGCCAAGAGGGGACCGATCGTGAGCGCACCTGCCAGTCCGGTCAGCAGCCCCGCCAGCACGATACGCAGGCCTTGAAGGAGTATCATTCGGACCACCGATCCGCCCGCCGCGCCCATCGCGATCCGGATGCCGATCTCGTGCGTCCGCAGTCCCACGGCAAACGAGACGACCCCATAAAGGCCGATCGCGGCCAGCATTAACGCTACCCCGGCGAAGGCTGTCAGCAAGAGCACCGAGAACCGGCGCGCCTGGAGCGATTGTGCCAAAAGCTGCTCCATAGTGGCCATATTGAACATCGGAACCTCGGGGTCGACTTGGCGGATCCGTTCTCGAATGGCGGCGGCCAGCGCTTGGGAATCTCCGGTAGCTCGAACCGCGAAAACCGGCGCACCCAGCGGATTTGCAACGTATGGCCGGTAGATTTCCGAGCGCGGGGCGGTCTCCAGTCCCAGATGATGCACATCTCCTATTACTCCCACCACTGTGCTCCATGGATCCTTCGCTGCACCCAATCCGAATTTCACCCGCCTGCCAATGGGACTCTGTCCAGGCCAGAAACGGCGGGCGCCGGTCTGGTTAATATTCACCTCACTCGCATTGCGCGGATCCGCTAGGCGGCCCTCGAGAATCGGAATCCCCATAGCCGGGAAATAGGAGTCGGTGGCGATCCGGTAATCAACGGACGGAAGCTGGCCTTCCGGGATGGCCCGGCCTTCGATCGTAAACGAGGTCGTGATGTTACCTTCGCCCAGAGGCAATCGGCTCACCGCGCCAACGGCTTGAACTCCCGGCAGTGACTGAACGTCGGTGGAAAGCCGGTCATAGAAGGACTGTCGCTCGCGTGCCGCCGAATATGGAAGGTTTACCTGGAAGGTCAGAAGATTTCGAGCTTCGAAGCCGGGATCGACGTTCAGGAGATGAATTAAGCTCCGCACCAGCAGTCCGCTGCCGGCCAGAAGCACGGTCGTCAGAGCGATCTCTCCAATCAGCAGCGCGGAACGCATTCGCTGTCCGCTTGCGTTCACGGTGGAGCTCCGCCCCTCACCCCGCAGATCCGTTACCCACGCCGAATCGGAGAATCGCAACGCCGGAAGAAGCCCGACCGTCAACGTAGAAAATCCGACCGCCAGTAATGTAAAGAGCAGGACGCGAGCGTCGATTTCAAGGGCCCCCAGTCCGCTGACGCCCTTCCACCGGAGCAGGCGGATGGCATAAGTTCCCCAGGTGGCAAGTAATAGTCCGATGGCGCCCCCGAGCGAGGCCAGCAGAAGGCTTTCAGCCAGCAGTTGGCGAATCAGGCGAAGCCGGCCTGCTCCCAGCGCGACGCGAACCGCCATCTCGGCCTTCCGGGCCAAAGTTCTCGTCAGCATCAGGTTCGCAACGTTCGCGCAGGCGATCAGGAGTACCAACGCCACCGCGCCCGCCAGCATCAGGACGATAGGCCGCGAGTCGGCCGTCAGGAAATCCGCCAGCAACGCTAGCTTGGCGGAGAATCCAGTATTGGTCGCCGGATATTTAGTCGCCAGGTTCTGCATGATCGTCGCAGTCTCAGCGGCCGCCTGTTGAACGCTCTTTCCAGGAGCCAGCCGCCCCGCCAGCCTTAAATACCGCACCCCACGGCCTTGCTGATTGATGGAATTTGCCGCTAGCGGGACCCAAAGATCGGCGTCATCGAGGAAACGGAATCCCACCGGCATAACCCCTACGACGGTCGCGCTGGTTTGATCGATGCGAAGCTGGGCCCCAATGACGGACGGTGCGCCGCCAAAAGTCCGCTGCCATAGTTCATAGCTCAGCACCACCGCTGGGATGCTGCCGGGCCGGTCTTCTGCTTCGGTGAACGATCGGCCTAGTATAGGATTCACCCCGAGTAAATTGAAAAGGCTGGCAGTCACCCATTGGCCATACACCGACTCAGCTCCTTCGCGGCCCTGCAGCGTGAAATTCCAACGCGGAGAAACGGCGCTCATGGTCTGCACGTTCCTCGCCTGCTTTCGCAGGTCCTCAAAATCATCCCAGGAACTGTACCCTTCCAGTGTCTCCTTCTGAGGATTGACCGACTGGAGCAGGATCAGGCGGTTCGGATCCCGAAAACCCGGCGGCTTGAGAAGAACTTGATTTAGGAGGCTGAACACTGTCGCGGTGGCGCCGATACCGATCGCCAAAGCAAGCACGGCGAATGTGCCGAAACCGGGGTTCTTGAGCAGCAGGCGAACGCCATAGCGTAGGTCGGAGAACATGGTTGTTACTCCAAGCAAGCCTACTGCCATGGCATGGGGCAATGGTGTCAACGAAAAGCGGAATGACACGAACTCAAGCGCGTCCGCTTTCGGGACATCGCTCGCCAGCGCCGCACGCCTGGTATCAGTGCCGGCCGCTATGCGGTGAGACGCTGCAAGGTTTTCAGGCGCTCGATCAACGCTGAGATTTCGGATTTGCGCACCGGCTTCCGCAAAAAGCCGGAACATCCGGATGCGGACGCGCTGCGCATCTGAGTTCCAATGTCGTCGGCGGAAAGCACCACCATTGGCGTTCGCGCATTGCCGGTTTCCGTTTCCCAATCGCGGATGGCGCGGATGGTGCAGTAGCCGTCGCCCCCAGGCATATGGATGTCCATAAATACGATATCGAAGCGGCGGCGTTTTACCATTTCAAGCGCTTCGGTGCCATCCGAGGCGCGCCACAGCCGCTCGTCTCTCAGCAACAACTCGGCGAGGGCATAGCTCTCATCACAGTCTTCCACCACCAGCACGTTCAGCATATTCCGGGCGTCATGCCGCCGTGGCGCGGATTCCTTAGAAACGCTTTCTCGGCGGAGTGGCAGAGAGACCGCCAAACTGGCCGGACCTCCGACGCTCGGTATAACTCTCACTGTTCCTTTGCGGGAGCGGATCCATCTTCCAGCTACCATGGCGTTGACCGTAGTTAGGATCTGCTCGGAGCTGTCCAGCGTTGCCTGGGCGGGATCTGTATTCAGCCAATCGGCCGCCTGGTGGATCGTGCTCGGATCTGCCAGCGTCAGCCCCAGTAGCATCCCTTCTTGGTCCGCGACCAGCGACACTCGCACATCTGCTTCGGGGCTCAACTTTAACACCGAATCGAGCAGTCGCGTCAACATTTGCTCAATAGTCCTTCGATCTTCCGAAACGTGAATTGGACCGGCATTGGGCGTTTCTAAGACCAGCCTGCCCACGCTGTCGGAGGCCGATAGATTCACCAGTTCGATGATGTCCTCCAAGGCGATCTGCAGGTCGAACTCTTCCGGGAGGCCGGGAGCCAGCGCGTCATCGGACACGAGTGCCTGGACGTCATCGATGGCGCGCAGCAGACGGTCGGCGCTGGCACGGCAGACCTCCATACCCGAGCGCTCGGCGGCGTCGCGGGATTCATCGGCGTGCAACTCCATCAAACCGACAATAGCGTGCATTGCATTCCGGGCTTCGTTGGAGATGTGTCCGATCAGGTTTGAAATGGTCTGATTTGTCATAAGATATCCTGCGTGAAAATTAACTTCTCGGGCCCTCCCGGGCTGGGCTGACCGAAAAATATTCGACGAAACGCCGTACCGCGTTGGGAGCTTTCTGAATTCGTCTGCCGCCCAGCATGTCGACGGCGATGCGGTCGATCTGTTTGGCCAGCGGCGATGACCCTTCCAGAGCGACGCCTTGCTCGACGGCGCGCGAAATCTCCGCCGCGGCGTCCGGTAATAGGTAGCGAACCGGCAACTGAATGATGCGCTCAATATCGCTCAGCGAGAAGGCGCTCTTGCGCTCCACCCGATTCAGGACCACTTCGACCTTATCGGCTACGTGCAAGTCACGCAGCCAGCTGGATTTGCGGTGCGCGACATGCAGCGCGCCGACGTCCGGGGTGGTGACCAGTAGAATCTTCTTAGCTCGCAGCAGAGTTTCACATTCGTAGTCTTCTAGAGTGCCCGGCAGATCCACCGCTACCAGCGGATATTGCCGTATCGCGAAATCCAGCAGCGTGGTGAAGCGATGCGTCGGGACCGGTTGGGAATATTCCAGTGGCCCCGACCCGAGAACGTGCAGTGGACCGCGCTGGCAAACCAGGTTCGCCCATATGCCAGGCTCCAACCGGTCGGCCTGCTGCAGAGCATCCACAATCGTGTGAGCACCCTCAATCTTAAGCAGAAACGACATGATCCCTAGCCGGATATCGAAATCCAGCAACAGGGCCGGCTCCTGAGTCTTGCGGGCTACGGCCGAGGTCGCGTGAGTTGCCACGGTGGTCGCCCCACACCCTGGCTTGGCCGGCACGAAAGCGAATAGATCACCCAGGATCTCTTCCCCCTTCGTAAGTTGCTCGGCCGCGTGCTGGACGCTCTGCATGATCGTGAGCGCGTTGAATTCCGGAAGTACATCTCGAACGCCGGCCTGCATCAGCGCCAGCAGTTCGTCCCGGCTGCTGCCCGTGTTGACGGCAATAGTGGCCACTTGCGGCCGTCCGCTTACCATTGAGACCACCGCCATGGCACGGCGCGCATCGCTGAAGTCGAGGACTAATATGCATTGCTCCAGCCCCAGGGTGCGCAAACGGGGCGCCTCGTCATAACTCATATCCCAGGCCGCGTCCCGCTGGAGACGGCTGTCCAAAACCTCGTGTACTTCAAGCAAGAAGCTCTCGTTGGACGAAACAATTGCCAGGATCACGCGTCTTCCCTCACTCTCCAGCCAATGGGCATACCCAGAACTCATCGGAGTCGCCCGCAGTAACAAGAGCGCCACCGCGTTAAAACTTTCCCTATCCGAACCGATACTCTTATCCATGACGGAACGAAGCTCCCCGACCCGGGCCAGTCAACCTGTGTCAACCCGGTGCCTGGCTGCCAAAGTGCTGCTGGTGGATGACGACAAGGATTTTCGGAATCTGGCGCGTAAGATTTTGGAACGCGCTGGGATGGAGGTACTTGAGGCCGAGGACGGTCGCCGCTGCGTTCAACTGACATCTTCCCTGGATGTGGACGCCATCATTGTCGATATGGTCATGCCCCACCAGGATGGAATCGCCACTATTTGTCTTCTCAAAGATCGTTTTCCGAAAGCCAAGATCGTGGCTATCTCGGGGGCCCAGGAATCGTCTCTTTACTTGGGAGTTTCCGCGCAACTCGGGGCCAGCGCTATCTTGCACAAATCTGAAATCGGCGGCTTGGCGGCGCTGATCCTTCGGCTGCTGGGCAATTAACGGATGCATCGCCTGAAGAAGTGGCGGGACCTATCTCTTCGAGCCAAGGGCGTTTGCGTCGTAGCCATCCCCGCCGCTGCCACGGTAGCGATTGCGTGCCTTTCGTATGCTCTCGGCGGCCGCGCCACCGCGGCTGAGGATTGGGTCAATCAAACCCGCCAGGCCTGCGAAGAAATCCAAAGAATGGGAGCCCTGGAGGCCGAGGCCGGCGCCGAAACTCAGGCTCTGTTCACCACCAGCGATGAACGGCTCAGACGGCGTCTGGGCGAGGTCACTGCCAATTTCGACTCCGCTCGCGGGAGTTTGGCAGCTCTGACCACCGATCGCGCCACGCAACAGGCCCGCCGGGCCCAAATCGATGCTCTGGTGCGCTCCCGCCTGTTTCTTTCCAATACTTTAACGACGAATGGGCGGCGCTTTTCCATCCTTGACGCCAATCAGGATCGCCGCAATATGGAAACCCTAATTGAGGCCATGCTGGAAGAGGAAAAACGCGTCCTCAGCGACCGTTTGAGCCGGGCCGCAACGCTCCGCGCCGAAATTCAGACGATTTCCGCCATCTGCGTCATTTTTGGGGTGGTGGGTGGAGTGGTCATTTCCATACTCTTTGCCTCCGGAATCACCTTCCGCATTGAGAAACTTAAGGAAAATGTCGCCAAACTCGCCACTGGCGGCCTTTTGGATCCGATGCCCGAGGGTCACGACGAAATTGGAGCGCTGGCCCAGGGCGTGTCCAAAGCCTCTGAAATTCTTCGGCATGCTCTGCTTGGCGTCGCCCGGGCCGATTCATCCGGCCGCTATCTCTCGCTGAACCGGACATATGCGGAGTTGACGGGGCTTTCAGATTTGGTTCCGCAGGGCACCGTGATCGAGACCATACACCCGCTGGATCGGGCCAATGTGGCGAATGTAATCGAAGCGATGTTCTCCCGCGGCCGAGCCGAATCTGAGGCCCGCATCATGCTGCCGGATGGCTCCATATCGGTCGCATCGCTGCGATTTCTGATCGCAGGACATGCCAGAAACGCCGGATTTTATGTATTTTTGCGCGATATTAGCTCCCAAAAGGAGACAGAAACGGAGCTTATTCGTGCCAAAGACGCAGCCATCGCGGCTAACGCGGCCAAGAGCGATTTCCTGGCCAAGATCAGCCACGACATCCGCACCCCCCTGAACGCTATTCTGGGAGCCGCGGACCTGCTGTCAGGCACCTCGCTCGATTCCGACCAGGCGGATTACGTGGAGATGTTCCAGCGCAATTGCCGGCGGCTGGTGGCGCTCATCAACGACTTTCTCGACTTCGGACGAATCGAAGCCGGCGGTCTGAAGGTGGACAAGGCTCCCTACAAGGTCCGCCAGGCAGTTTACGATGCGGTTCATACTTTCGCCGAGACCGCGGGCCGGCAGGAGGTTGATCTCCGGCTGGAAATTGCCGAGAATGTTCCCGACTGGCAGCTGGGCGATCCACTGCGCCTGCAACAGGTACTGATGAACCTGGTGAGCAACGCGCTGAAGTTCACCTCTAAGGGCCGCGTGGACGTTCGAGTGATTGTCAGTGAAGGCGACGTCCGGCAACTTCGCTTCGAGATCCGCGATACCGGCCCCGGCATACGGTCTGAAGACCAGGAGAAGATCTTCGCGCCGTTCACCCAATTGCCGAACCAGAACCTGGCCACGCTGCCCGGCAGCGGCCTGGGCCTTACCATTTGCCGGGAACTGGTGCAGTTGATGGGCGGTGAGATCGGCGTGACCGGCGCGGTTGGCACCGGAAGCACATTTTATTTCACTGTTCCGCTGGTTGCAGCCGGACCCGGCGTATCCAAGCCTGCTGCCGCGCGTCCCTCCCGGCATTTACCATTGTCAGGGAGCGTGCGTCTATTGGTGGCTGAAGACGGAGAAGACAACCGGGCTTTACTGCAATATTTCCTGCGAGGCGAGCCGGTCACAGTTCAGTTCGCCGAAAATGGCCAGGCGGCTGTTGATCTGGTTGTCGGGGGAGGCCGAATTCGATCTGATCCTCATGGACCTGGACATGCCGATCTTGGACGGTTACGGCGCCACCCGGAAGATTCGCGAATGGCAATCCTCGCGAGGCATTCGTCCGACTCCCATTATCGCTTTGTCGGCTCACGCCCTTAAGGAACTGGTGCGGGCCTGCCTGGACGCCGGATGCAACGCCCACCTCGCCAAGCCGGTCGAGCGCGCCGTCCTGATCGACACGCTCTACCGTTATACAGACTCGAACGATGCTGTCAAATTAGCTGAACCAGTGAAGGAAACAGCCATGCAAGAACTTGCTCCCGAAATCGCGGCTCTGGTTCCCCAGTATCTTGCCTCTAAATGGAAGCAGTTGGCAGAGGCGCAGGGACAGCTGTTAGAACACGATTTGGAGCCGGTCCGGCGATTCGGCCATAATCTCCGCGGCACCGGCCGGGGCTATGGATTTCCACCTCTGGAGAAAATCGGCAGGGAGCTCGAAGCAGCGGCCGCGGCCTGCGAAGAGGCGCGCATCGCCGAGCAACTGGAGTGCTTGCGGCAATTCCTGGAAAAGGAATCCGTGCCAGTTTAGCAATCGCAGCGACTAGCGTAAAATACCCAGCTTCTTCATCTTGGATTGCAGCGTAGTGCGTTTCATCCCCAGGCGTGCCGCGGCTCCGTTCGGTCCGCCGACCACCCCATTGGCTTGCTCCAGCACCCGCCGGATGTGATCGCGCTCGGCGTCTTCCAGCGTCACCGGCAGTGGCCGCATCCGGGGCAGCCCGCAGCTTCGGCCAGCGGAATCTCCAGGCTGGTCCCGCGCGTCAGAATCACCGCCCGTTCGATCAGATTCTCCAGCTCCCGCACGTTGCCCGGCCACGCGTAGCGCGATCAGAGCCTCCATGGCGTCGGCGGGAATGTTCTCGATGCGCCTGTTCATGCGCCGCGCGTACTTTCTGCGTGAAGTATCGGACCAGCTTGGGGATGTCGTCGGTGCGCTCGCGCAGCGGCGGCACGAGAAGTGGAAAGACGCTCAGCCGGTAATAGAGATCGCTGCGGAACTGCGCGTTCGCGCGATCATCTGCGCCAGATCGCGATTGGTGGCGGCCACCAGCCGCACGTCCACTTTGATCGTGCGCGTGCCGCCCAGGCGCTCGAACTCATGCTCCTGCAGGGCGCGCAGCAGTTTGGGCTGCAGTTCCAGCGGGATATCGCCGACCTCGTCCAGGAACAGCGTGCCTTTGTTGGCCAGCTCGAAGCGCCCGACCTTTTGCGCGATGGCGCCGGTGAACGCGCCCTTTCTCGTGGCCGAACAGCTCGCTTTCCAGCAGTCCGGTGGGAATCGCCGCGCAGTTCAGCTTGACGAAGGTCCGCTCGCGCCGGCCGCTCAGATCGTGGATCGCGCGGGCGATCAGCTCCTTGCCCGTGCCGGTCTCGCCCAGGATCAGAACCGACGCATCGGTCGGCGCCACCGTCGCCACCTGCTCCAGCACGCGCTTAAAGGCCGGGCTCTCGCCGACGATCTCGCCGAAATTCTGCTCGGTGCGGATTTCGTCTTCCAGATACAGCTTTTCTTCGGCCAACTGATCCTTGAGCTGCGCGATTTCCTGAAACGCGGTGGCATTTTCAATGGCGATGGCGGCTTGGCCGGCCACCTGGCTCAGAAAATCGACGTCCGGCGGATGCGAAGGCGTTCTCCTGCGTGCTGCCGACGTTGAGCGTGCCGAGCACGTGGTTCCGCGTGATCAGCGGCACGCAGCACAACCGATTTCAGACCCGCGCATCCACCAGCCGCTGGACTGCGTGCGACGGAAATTTGCGCAAGTCCCGGCGTCCAGAACCACCGCCCGCCGCGTTTCCACTGCTCGGCCGGCGGGCGTCTCATCCAGCCTCGCCGTGGCGCCTTGCGGAATGCCCGGGATCGCCCTCGAACACCAGCGCGTAGTTTTTCGCAGCTGCTCAGTGCCCTGCTCCGCAACGCCAGGCTGGAGTATTCGTGGGCATTACCCTCCGCAGGCAAGCCGTGATGGACGGGAAAAGCTCGCGGATGTCCAGCTCGGACACCAGCGCGTTGGTGATTTCGAGCAGCGACCTGCAGACGGTCGCGTTCGCGGGCCAGCTGCCGCTGATATTTTTCGGCTTTCTCGAAATTCAGCGTGTTATCGACGGCGACGGCCACTTGCGCCGCGATCTGCCGCATGAAATCCAATTGCGATTCGAGCGTCGACCCGAACCGAAGCCGAACATCAGCGCCCCCAGCCGATGCTGCGCCGTGGTGAACGGCAGCCAGCAGGAGCTGACGATCGATTCTTCCTCGAGCAGCTCCATGATCTTGGGCCACGCGATTCCTCTGGTGGACGTCCGGGATCACCAGCGGCTCCTGCTGCTAGAAACACCCACCCGGAAGGCGAATCCTCCGGAGTAAACTCCATTCGGGCACATCCGGCTGTTGAACCCGTGGTGGTTTCCAGGATGTGCAGCCGCATGGTATTGCTGGCCGCGTCGTGCAGGACCAGATTGAGAAAGTCAAAGCGGAGAACGGCATGAAGGCGAGAGCGAGAGGTCGCGAAACAAGTCCAGCCAGATCGCGATGCTGCAGAATAGCTTGTGAGACATCCAGGAGCGACTGGTGAGCGAGGGTTTCCACTTCGCGACCTTCCAGCCGGCATCGCGGGCTCCGAGATGCCGCGCTAAGTTCGGATCTCGCGAGCATCGGATGGGCCTAGGCAATGAGTATACGGCGCATCGTGCGTTGCGGCAGGCCCCGGGCGCGCTCAGAAGCGCGGATGTCTTAGAACAGTTCGCCGATTTCCTTGGCGATCCCGCGCGCTTCCAGATGAATCAAGCCGGCGTTCGAGCCCATGGGCCCCATTACTGCCAGCACGGCCTTGGGACCCGCCGAGTACACAAAGAGAACTCCATCATCTCCTCGGATACTCACTTCCGATAGCCCTCCGGTAGCCATGCTTTCACTGATGCGACGGCCCAGGCCCGACGCAGCGGCAGCCATGGCCGCAACCCGATTTGGATCTGTGCCATTAGACAGCGAATGAGCTACCGGCAAGCCCTCAATGGACGCCAGCAATACACCCCGCAGCTCGGGGATCGAATTGCGAAGCGTCTCCAGATGATTCTTCAAAGCTTCGTGTTTCACCATAGATTCTCCTAGCGATCACGCTCGTTCCGCCGAATGCGAGACGAACCACTGCCGCTGTCCATTCTGGCTGGTCCTGGATGACCCATCCGCGCCGGCCACATAGAAACGCGGGCCTGGATTAAATTCCAGTCAGCGTTTCCCGCGCTGCTAGTATGATCGTTAGGATAAGGCCCCGACTTTAGACCGTCCTTCCGATAAACACATTATTTTCTGCACCGGCCTTTCGAGCGGCTAAGATGCTAAGACCCAGAGGCCATGGCGTTGGTGCTGCGCCTACTTACCGGGCCTACCCTTTAGAGAGAACCGCGAATTGGCCGAAGGTAGTAAGGTACTCACCTTATAAAGGATCGATAAGCGCTTTACCGTATAGAAACTCCTAATGTCACTCTTCATGATTCGCCAGTAAGAGCCGATTACACGCATATGCGTTGCCTGTACTGTGGCAAGGAACTAGCGCTGCTGAAACGGCTCACCGGAGGCGGTGGGTTCTGTTCCGACGCTCACAAGCAAAGCTATCAGGAAGAGTACAACCAATTGGGCCTCAGTCGCCTACTGCAAGCCCGGACCCAAGCGGACGAAAGCAAAGTCGCGCTGAAGCCGCCCCCCGGTCCGGTGGCTCCGGTGGCAGTAGCTGAACGGTCGGTGGAAGCAATTAGACCGGTACTCAAAGAAGCAGTAGAAGAGGTCGAAGAAGTCAGGGCGAAGACTGTCGCTCGGCCGGCGCACGTTGCGCCAGCAGTCGAAGCCGCACCGCCGGAACCTGCGCCGCCACCGATGGTTGGGTTCGCGATGGAAACGCCGTCGATTTCGGTTCCCGCGGAGCCTGTATCTTACCTGGAACCATGGCTGGCTGACGAGGAGGCCGATTCCGCCTCTCCACCTACCGTCCCGGCCTGGCACCTGGAAGTCCCCTCCGTAGAGCATCCGTTTTTCACCTTATCTTTTGCTGATCTGGTTCCATTAGAGATGCAGCCGGGTGCATGCGAAGGCAGTCAAGCGGTCATGGATACCAGCGTGACTCCCCGGGAGAGCAGCCCTCCTAGAGTCCATCTCAGCCTCCCCTTGACGGTGACCTCGTCGCACGAGTTCCAGCCCGGCGGGTCCATAGCCATTGAAATCCTGCCGCGGCCATCGGAAAGCAGTTGCTATGCGAGCTTGAATGGAGCTGTAGATTTTGCTTATACGGGCGGCGTGCAGGTGCTTGATTTGCTGCTGGATCTGTCACCCGCCGGAATCGCTTATCCAGCCGAAGAATGCGAAGTGACCGTTCCCGAGTCCTGGACGAATGGAATTATTTCTGAAGCGCCGCTGGATATATCCGAAGGGCCGGTGGATATCATTGTTCCGGCCATTCCCTTGGACGCGCCCGCTCCAGAGCTGCCGGAAGAGCCGGCCACAGCGCCGCAGCCCGCCGCAACACCCCGTGCCGCGCTCGAAGCTTTGTCAAGGCTGCACCAAGACATGCGAGAGCGCGAAGAGGCCAAGCCCGCGGCCGCCTCCGAAGCCGGTATACCAGCAACCGAAGCTGCGCCTGCGCCGGCCAGACCATCCGAACCATCGTCGGCTAAACCAGCACCGGCCGAAACAACACCGCGCGAGGCCGAGTTGGTCGCTATTCCGGTTAAGAGCTTTGCACCGGCCAAAGCGAGCCCGGTCATCGATGCCGGTCCGCTGGTTACTAACGCGCACCCGCTGCTTCCCCGATTGAAGGCTTTGCCGTTGCGCCCCAAGGTTGCTCCCGCACCTCGAGGATTTAGCCAGCAGGCAAAAAATCAGCCTGCCCCAGCCACTCCGGCGCCGCCGGCAGCTAAGGTACCTCAAAACACTGCATCAGCTCCGGCCAAGGCAGATCCAGCCCCAGCAGATCCAGTCACGGCAAATGCAGCCCCGGCCGCGGCACCCCCTAAGACGGCCGACAAACCGGCGCCAACCGGCGCGCCGTCGAAGCCGTCGAAGCCGTCGCAGCCACAGACTCCGCCAGCCAAGAAGGCGGCACCAACGGCCGAAGCACCAAAACCGAAGCAAACCGCACCGCCCGCACAGCCGGTTCAATCCGTTCCTTCTCCAGCACAGTCCAAGCCGGAACCATCGGCCAAGCCTGTTCCGGTGAAGAGCGCTCCCGCCGCGCCCAAGGCGCAGCCTTCTAAACCATCGCAACAGGCTTCGCCGGCGCAAGAGGCTCAACCGCGGAATCCCGAGCCTGCCGCCGCCAAGGCCGGTTCGCCGGCCAAGAGTGAGCTAGCTCAGAAAGCACCCGCCTGCCAAAGAAGAGCCGGCCGGTAAAGCCAAAGCCGCGGCGGCAGCATCGGTTCCCCGGCTCCGATCGATCATACCGTGCCAAACTTCGGCGCAGTCGTTAACACTTCCATGTTCGGTTCGCTCAAGGTCAAGATCGGAATGGCTGTTTTGATCGCAGTGGTGGGAATTGGCGTCTACTTTCAAGTCACCAGCAAGGCCAAGACCTCGGCCAACCCAACCAAAGCAGGCGACGGCGCCGGCATGAGCATTATGGTAGGAGAAGGCGGCTGGGTGGAAGGTTGGGCAGGAGACCCGATCGGGCTGCACGGCGGCCGGCAGATCACAATCTATCGCCCATCTCTGAAACTTTCCGATTACCGCATGGAGTTTCAAGGCCAGATCGACACCAAGAGCATCGGATGGGTCTTCCGCGCGGCCGATCCCGAGAATTACTACGCCATGAAGCTGCAGCTGGTTTCGCCGGAGCTGCCCTTGAAGGTTGCGCTGTACAAATACCTGGTCCTCAAGGGGCGGCAAACGCAAGTGGGCAGGGTTCCGATCGACGTGCCGGTCAAGAACGATACCGTTTTCAGCATCCGGGTGGATGTTCGCGGCCCCAAGTTCACCACCTATGTCCAGGGCCAGCACGTGGATGTCTGGACCGACGATCAGTTGCAGATCGGGCGGCGTAGGTTTCTTGAATGAGCGAGGCGAGCGGGGAAAGATCAAATCGGTAGTCGCTGTCGTTACCTGTCCGGGGGAACCAAGTGACGAAGAATTCGATGGAACAGACAAACGATCAATGGCTATGGTTCGTAGACAACGAGCTGGTGGAGGCTCTGGCGCGGCACCGACACTCTGGATTCCAAGAGCGAGAAGCGGCCAGTTCAGTCCTGCTGCGCTGGTCAAGGCGCTGGCGCTCAACATGGAAGGCAAGACCGAGCAGGCCTTGCGCGAAATTCGGGCCGCTATCGACAGCGGCGAGAGCCCTGCTGGAGCTGGATTGGACCGAAGCGCACCTGGAGTTTCAGTTCGGCCAGTATCGAGAAGCTTTGCAAGACTACGAAAAGATTTGAAGCACGCAGCCCAACCACAAAGCCGCCATCTATAACGCGGCGCTGTGTCTGGAGAAACTCGACAGGTTTGAAGAGGCTGCCAAAGTCTTCCGCAAGGCCTTCGAACTGGATCCCAAGCTCCCGGAAGCCAATCTTGGTTTGGCGGTTTGCCAGCTGCATCTGCAATCATCCCGAGGAGGCGCTGGCGGCGTTCGAAGCTTGTCTGATTGCCAAGCCCGG
Organism: Bryobacterales bacterium; assembly: GCA_963769205.1. GTDB lineage: Bacteria > Acidobacteriota > Terriglobia > Bryobacterales > Bryobacteraceae > Palsa-89. The sequence goes on from CAVYKR010000018.1 coordinate 328,393, forward strand.
CAATGACAAGGCGCTTTACGGCAAAGCCGTCGCGCTGCAGTCGTTGGGGCGAGCCGACGAAGCGATGCAGATCTATGTGCAAACTGCTTCCCACCAACGGCGCCAATGCGGAACTGCTCACCAACATGATTGGCCTGGCGCTGGAGCTGGGCGACGACGACAAAGTTCGGGAGTATTCCGAGAAGCTGCTGCGTGTGAAGCCCGGCTCCCGTGTCGGCCCTGGAAGGATTATCGCGGCCGCCATGGCGCGCGGCGATTTCAAAACCGCGGCCCAACAAGGCGCGCAATTGGTGAAGAGTCGCGCCGGATTCGTTTGAAGCCTGGTTCAATCTGGGCGTGGCGTATCAAAAAACGAATCGGCTGGAACAGGCCGGCCAAGCCTACGCCGAGGCAGTTAAGATTCGCCCGGATAGCGCACTGGCCTATGCCAATCTGGGCGCCACTTTGCAGGAGCGCGGCGATCATGCCGGCTGCGCGCAAAGCTTACGAGCGTGCCTTGCAGTTGGCGCCTGACCATACCGGCGCCCTCTGGAACCTGGCCAATCGTCCATGAGCGTCTGGGCAATCACCGAAGAGGCCGAGAAAGCCATCGAGAAGCTGGTGGAAGTGGAGCCGGAACGCGAGGAAGCCTGGTTCCGCTTCGGCTATTAGCGTTTGCTGCGCGGTGACTACGCCGGCAGCATCGAGCCGTTTCGCATCTGCGTCAGCAAACGGCCGGATTGGCTGGAAGCGCTGATGAATCTGGGCCTGGCGCAGCGGCGCACTGGGCGATCTGGAAGCGCGCAAAGCAACGCTCGTGCAAGCTGTGGCGCGCCATCCCAAGTCGGCCGATGCGCTGCGCGCGCTGGCCGCGGTGGTCGTCGACAGGGCGATTACATGCTGGCGCTCGACATCGAAAAGCAACTCGGCGAACTAGGCGAACCATGCCGGAGTTGAACTACAACATCGGCATCCTGCTGCAGCGGTCGAACCTGCAGGAAGACGCCGCGCGCTCCTATCGCCGGGCCACCGAAGAGAAGCCGGATTTCGCCGAAGCGCTGCTCAATCTGGGACATGCGCTGAAGGCGCTGGGGCAGGACCAGGAAGCTCGCGCCTGCTGGCAGCAGGCGTGCGAAGCGAAGCCGGAGCTCGGCCGAAAGTATTTCTAGAGCGGCCTTCGTCCGCTACTTCGTCTCCAGCCACTTCACGCTGGTTGGCTCGGCGTGCTCGCACTGCATCGTTTCCGTCACGCCCGACACCAGCAGCGCGCAGGCGTTCGATTGGGCGCTTCGCAGCGCATGATCCTGCGTATCGGCCGAAGCGGTGCGGCAATCGCTTCTGCCGTGAAACGCCACGCACACCTCCACGCGATATTTCGCGATGTGCATGCTCGAATAAACCAGGAACACCAGCACCACGACCACAAAAACGACTCCGATGACCACGGTTTTGTTCACGCTCCGGTGCCCTCCGCGAAGAAATTGCCCATGCGGCGGAATTTCTTGTAGCGATCGTCGATCAGCTCCTCGCGCGACAGCGGCGACGAGTTCCGCGAGCGCCTTCTGGATGGTTTCCTTGACGAACTCGGCGGCCTTGTCGGGATCGGTGTGCGCGCCTTCGGCCGGTTCGGGGATCATGCCGTCGATCAAGCCCAGCGCTTGCAGATCCGACGCCGTCAGGCGCAGCGCCTGCGCGGCTTCGGCGGCGCTTGCCCGAATCGCGATAGATGATGGCGGCGCAGCTCTCCGGCGAAATCACACTGTAGTAGGCGTTTTCGAGCATGTAGACGCGGTTCGCGATGCCCAGGCCCAGCGCGCCTCCGCTGCCGCCTTCGCCGATCACGATCGTGATCACCGGCACGCCCAGCCGCGACATCTCGCGCAAGTTCATTCGCGATCGCTTCGGCCTGGCCGCGCTCCTCGGCGTCGATGCCCGGATAGGCGCCCGGCGTATCCAGAAACGTCACGATGGGCCGCCGGAATTTGTCGGCCATTCGCATCAGGCGCATCGCCTTGCGATAGCCCTCCGGCTTCGGCATTCCGAAATTGCGATGCAGCTTCTGCTTGGTGTCGCGGCCCTTCTCCTGCCCGATCACCATCACCGGGCCGGCCGTCCAAGAGCGCCAAGCCGCCCATCACCGCCGCGATCGTCGCCAAAGAAACGATCGCCGTGCAGCTCCGGAAAATCCAGTGAAAATGCGGTTGATATAGTCCGAGCGTGTGCGGCCGCTTGGGATGGCGCGCCAGCTGCACGCGCTCCCAGGTGGGATTGGTGGATCGCGCGGCCGTCGTTCGCGTCGGGCGGCGAGGATTCGGTTTTCTGCCATTCGGATGTGATGCCGGACCATGCCGGCCGGACTAACTGGCCAGGATCTCGACCGACTCCGGTCCGCAGATCCGTTCCACTTCCGCCCAGAATTCCTTGTCCGGGCGGACCTTGGGGGCCACATCCAGAATAACGGAAAAATCGCGCGGCTTCTCCAGCCGCAGCCGCACTTCGGTCTCGCCGCGCTTGCGGGCGAAGAGCTGGTTCAGCGCTTCGGCCTTGTCCACGGTGCCGTTCGACGCCCACCGCGCACGCGGATGGAGATCAGAGTCGGAAGATTCACGCGCGCCACCTCCAGCGGCACGATGTCCTGCACCGAGATCTTGGGCGGGCCGTTCTCTTCGGGCAGCACCAGCCCGCGCACCAGCACCGCCTGATCCTCCACCAGAGCCGCTGAGCAGGCGATCGTACTGCGTGGTAGAAGACCATGGCTTCCACGCCGCCGGTGCGATCCTCCAGCCGCATGGCCGCCCACAGCTTGCCTTCCTTGTTGCGCTTGCGCTCGATGCCGGTAAGGATGCCGCAGATGGCCACCTCGGCGCCGCGCTCCAGACCCTCCAGCGTTTCGGTGTCGTGCGTGGACAGTTCCGCCACCTTGTCGGAGTACTCATCCAGCGGATGGCCGGTGACGAAGATGCCGAGCACTTCTTTCTCGCCCGAAAGCTTCTGCTGCAGGGTCCAGTCGGGCAGCAGCGGCAAGCGGATGCTCCACGTGCTCCGGCTCGTCCGCCGCCATTCCGAACAAGCCCGGCCTGGCCGCTCTGCGCGATCCTTCCAGGCCCGCTGGCCGCTCTCCATCGCGTTCTCGATCACGGCCGTCAATTGCGCGCGATTGCCGCGCCAGGCTGCTCATGCGCGCCGCCCTTGATCGAAATTTTCGAGAATGCGCCGGTTCACGCTGGTCAGATCGACGCGCTCGCAAAGATCGTATAGCGACTGGAACGGTCCGCCGCTCTCGCGCGCCTCGATGATGGAATCCGCCGCCGCGGCGCCCACGTTGCGGATCGCGCACAGGCCCATGCGAATGCCCTGGCCGTCGGGCGAGAAATCCCTGCCGCTCGAATTCACGTCCGGCGGCAGCACCGGAATGCCCATCTCGCGGCACTCGTTGATGTACTTCACCACCTTGTCGGTGTTGCCCATTTCCGACGTGAGCAGCGCCGACAAAAACTCCAGCGGGTAATGCGCCTTCAGATACGCCGTGACGTACGCCAGATACGCGTAGGCGGCCGAATGCGATTTGTTGAAGCCGTACCCGGCGAACTGCTCCATCAGATCGAAGATTTTCTCGACCTTCTTCGGCGGCAAGCCCTTGGCCTTGGCGCCTTCGCAGGAAGCGCACGCGCTGCGCGGCCATCTCCTCGGCCTTCTTCTTTCCCATGGCGCGGCGCAGGATGTCGGCTTCGCCCAGCGAATAGCCGGCCAGGCGATTGGAAATCTGCATCACCTGTTCCTGATAAACGATGACGCCGTAGGTCTCTTCCAGAATCTCCTTCAGCTCCGGGAAATCGTAGGTCACCTGCTTGCGGCCGTGCTTGCGATCGATGAAATCGTCGACCATGCCGCCCTGGATCGGGCCCGGGCCGGTAGAGCGCGTTCAGCGCGCACAGATCTTCGATGCGCGTGGGCTGATACTTGCGCAGGATGTCGCGCATCCCGCGGCGATTCAAACTGGAACACGCCGCTGGTATAAGCCTTTGGAAAAGATCTGGTACGTCTCCGCGTCATCCAGCGGAAGTTCTTCCGTCATCCAGCTTCACGCCGCGATATCTGCTCGATCAGCGCCACGCGCGTCCTGGATGATGTCGAGCGTCGTGAGCCCGAGAAAATCCATCTTGAGAAGCGCCAGCTTCTCCAGGCCCACCATGTCGTACTGCGTGACAATTTCGTCTTTGCTGGTCTTGCAGAGCGGGACCAGTTCCTGCAGCGGCACCGGCGAAATCACCACGCCCGCGGCGTGCATGCCGGAGTTGCGCGCCATCCCTTCCACCTTGCAGCGCCACCTCCAGCACTTCTTTCAAGCGCGGATCCTTGCGGGCCGCCTCCTCGATGGCCGGCTCCTGCTGCATGCGCTTCCTTCAGCTTGATGTTGAGCGTGGTGGGAATGAGCTTGGTGATGCGATCCACGTCCGCGAAGCCGATGTCGAGCACGCGGCCGACGTCCTTGATGGCCGTGCGCGCGCCCAGCGTGCCGAAGGTGATGATCTGCGCCACCTGCTCGCGCCCGTACTTCTCGGTGACGTATTGGATCACTTCGCCGCGCCGCCGCGTGTGGAAATCGATGTCGATATCCGGCATGCTGATGCGCTCCGGATTCAGGAAGCGCTCGAACAGCAGCCCGTATTCCAGCGGATCGATATCGGTGATCTCCATCGCGTAGCTGACCAGGCTGCCGGCCGCCGATCCGCGGCCCGGGCCCACCGGAATCCCGCGCGATTTCGCGAACCGGATGAAGTCCCAGACGATCAGGAAGTAGCCGGAGAACTTCATCTGCTGGATCATGCGGATCTCGCGATCCAGGCGCTCGGCATACTCGGCCAGATCGTGCTTCAAGCGCGCCTGCTTTGCGCAGCGCCTCCAGCCGCCCCCGCCGCTTCTCGAATCCCTGGCGCGCCACGTACTCGAAATAGCTGTCGGTGGAGTGCTCGGCCGGGAACGTCGAACTTCGGGAAACGGCTCCTTCACCTTTTCCAGGCTTACCTGGCAGCGCTGCGCGATGTCCCAGGTGCGATCGAGCGCCTCTTCCACCTCGCCGAACATGGCCAGCATCTCGTCGCGCGTCTTGAGATAAAACTCCGGCTGCGTGAACCGCATGCGCTTCGGATCGCTCATGGTCTTGCCGGTCTGGATGCACAGCAGGATTTCGTGCGCGCGCGCGTCGCCCTTGCGCATGTAGTGCGAATCGTTGGTGGCCACCAGCGGAATGCGCGTTTCCTGCGACAGCCGGCAGCAGCTCGGGGATCACGATCTTGTCCTGATCCAGGCCGTGATCCTGAATCTCGAGGAAGAAATTCTCCTTGCCGAACATGTCGGCGTAGCCGTACGCCAGCCGCTTGGCTTCCTCGTAGCGATTGGCCATGATCGTCTCGTTGATGTCGCCGCGCAGGCAGGCCGACATCGCGATCAAGCCCTTGGAATGCTGCGCCAGCAGATCCTTGTCGATGCGCGGCTTGTAGTAGAAGCCTTCGAGAAACGCGGTGGAGACCAGCTTCAGCAGGTTGCGATAGCCTTCCTGGTTCTCGCACAGCAGCACCAGGTGGTTGTAGCGATCGGTATCGCTGCGGCTTGTCAGGCCCTGCTGCGAGACGTAGACTTCGCATCCGATCACCGGATGCACGCCCTTTTGCTTTGGCCTTGTTGTAAAACTCGACTGCGCCAAAAAGATTGCCGTGGTCCGTCATGGCGACGGCGGGCATCTTCTGCTCCACCACCAGATCCATCAACTGCCCGATTTCGCAGGCGCCGTCGAGCAGCGAGTAATCGGTGTGGCAATGTAGATGAACGAAGGGCCGTGCGGAACTCATTGCGATTACTCTTGCGGGGGGAGGGTTAACTCCATTGTACTTCGTACTTCGATCTCTCGCGAATTTTCTCCGGTGGCTCGCAGACCGGATTTCGATGCGTTCTTCGGGCATCAGCTCGGGAAACGCTCGCCCCACTCGATCAGCACCACGGCGCGGCGGTCGAAGATCTCGTCCAGGCCCAGCGTCGCCACCTGCGCGGCCGTATCCAGCCGATAAAGATCGATGTGATAAACGCTCGGGACTGTATTCGTGGATCAAGCGTGAACGTCGGGCTGGATACGTCGTCCGGCTGCGCCGCGCCCAAGCCCTTCACGATGCCTTTCGCGAGCGTCGTTTTCCCCGCGCCCAGATTGCCCGATCAGCAGCACCACCGCTTTCGGCGGCAGTTCCGCCGCCAGCTTTTCACCCAGCGCGATGGTCTCTTCTTCAGATTCGGTGTGAAAGATCCGCGATTTCACGCATCGCCTCAGGCAGAAACTCGAACAGGTCGGTGGCCATGAACGATTTTTCGCCCATCGCCGTCAGCGCCCAGTTCGCCCGCGCGTCCATGCAGGTAGACGGCGGCGAGCAAGCGCGTTCTCGAGTTGATCCGGGAACTGCGCGACCAGGCCCGCGATCATTCCGGTGAGCACATCGCCCGTGCCTCCCGTCGCCATGGCGGGCGACCCGTGGGATTGATCCACACCCGGCCGTCCGGGCACGCGATCACCTGCGATTTCCCTTCAGCACCAGATAGACGCCGTGCTCGGTGCGCGAACGCGCGCGCATGTCCGATGCGATCCTCCTGAATCTCCGCGATCGGTCTGCCCGGTCAAGCGCGACATCTCGCCCGGGATGCGGCGTAAGAATGCGCGGCCCTGCGAATCGCGAGCCGCTGGCCAGCCAGCGCATTCAGCGCGTCGGCATCCACCACCATCGGCGTCTTCGATTCCTGCACGAAGCGGCGGATGAACTGCACCGTCTCGGGATGCTGCCCCATGCCCGGACCGATCGCGATCACAGTTTTCTTCTCCGTGATGGCCGTCAACGCTGGATCGTCCGGCGCGCGCATCGCGATGGAACCATCGTCGGTCTCCGCCAGCGGCTCCGTCATGATTTCCGGCGCGTAGCGATGCGATTGCGCGAAATCGCCGACGCCGCCGATGCAACAGTCGAAAGGCCCGCTCCCGCGCGCAGCGCCGCAATCCCCGCCATCGCCGCGGCGCCGGTTTTTCCCCGCCCGCCCGCGATCACCAGCACGTGCCCGTACAGGCCCTTGTTCGAATCGCTCACCCGGGGCTGGAACAATTGCGCGAACAGTCGCCGGCTCCGACAGCGCGAGCGAAATGGCCGGGTCCTTTTCGTACAACTCCGGCGGGCTTCCGATCGGCGCAACATGCACTTTGCCCGCCAGCTCGCAGGCGGGCGAGAGCACCTGGCAAGGCTTCGGCGCCGTGAACGTGACGGTATGGTTGGCATGCACGGCCGTCGTCCGGGAGGATTCGCCGGAATCGCTGTCCAGCGCCCGAAGGAACATCCACCGCCACCACGTCCGCCAGAGGGAAATCGTTCGTTGATGGCCGTGATCATCTCCGCGGCTTTCCCGTCGGCCGGCCCATGCATGCCGGTTCCGAGCAGCGCATCCACGACCAGCGTCGCGGTCTCGCATCTCGGCTGTGATTTCGAACGAAACCGGGCATCCCACCGCCTGCAGCATCTTGTAATTCGCCAGCGGCGTCGCCCTGCATCTCGTCCGGATCGCCCGCCAGCACCACGTCGCAGCGCACTGCGGACTGGACGCGCGTATGAAGCTGGCGCGCCACCACCAATCCATCGCCGCCGTTATTGCCCTTGCCGCACACCACCACAATGCGCTGCTTCGCGAGCGGCGCATACTCGCGCTCCAGAAACTCCACCACGCGCTGCCCGGCATTTTCCATCAGGATGATGTTCGGGATGCCCAGCTCGGCCGTGCGCCGGTCCACTTCGCGCATCTGCGCCGCGGTCAGAATTTTCACGCGCGCACCTCGGCCAGCATCTGCTCCAGCTTGCTGCAGGTTGGCCGCTTCGCCCATCACGATCAGAAAATCGCCGCCCTGCGATCTCGGCTTCGGCCGGCGGATTGAACAGCATTCGGCCGTCGGATTTGCGGATGGCCAGCACGATCACGCCCAGCTCCTTGCGAATCTGCGTTTCCGCCAGCGACTTCGAAGCGAATTCGCTCGACGCCGGCACGCGAACTGCTCGATGCCGACATCCAGCCCCATGCTCTTGGTGGTGAAATCGATGAACTGGAAGACGTGCGGCTTCAGCATCACCTGCGCCATGCGATTGCCGGTCATGTCGTAGGGCGCGAACACATAGTCGGCCCCGGCCAGCCGCATTTTCTTTTCGCTTTGCTCGGAAGCGACGCGCGCCGAAACCAGCAGCGCCGGCTTCAGCGCCTTGGCCGAAAGAATCACGAACAGATTGTCGGCGTCGCTCTGCAGCGTCGCAATCAGGCCTTTGGCGCGCAGGACGCCGGCATCGCCTCAGCGTTTCGTCGTCGGTGGCGTCGGCCAGCACGCGCCAGCATGCCGTCCTTCATGGCCCACTCCACGCGGTCCTCGTTCTTGTCCACGACCAGAAACGGAACACCGGCGCGCTGCAGTTCGCTGGCCGCGCCCCGGCCCACGCGGCCGAAACCGCAGACGATGATAGTGGTCGCTGCAGCTTGTCGATCATTTTCCTGGTCCGCCGTTTTCCAAAATATTGCGTTCAGCTCCAGCTCGATGATGGCTTGCGTCATGCCGCCCACCGCCAGCAGCATGATGGTTACGCCAAAGAATATCAGAAACGAATTGAAAACCCGTCCCGCAGAGGCTCAGCGGATGCACTTCCGCGTACCCCACCGTGCTGATCGTGATCAGCGTCATGTAGAACGCGTCGAAAGGCGGGTAATGCTCGATCAAGATGAATCCCAGCGTTCCGCCGGTGAGGATCGCAGACCAGTGCGGCGCTAATCAGGATCAGCCGGTTGCGAAAGCGGCGCATGCTGTCGCTATTTTACCCGCAAGCGCGCGTTTCTTCGCGGAGCCTATCTTCGGGAGAAACCCGCGACGGCCCCGGCCAAGTCCTCCAGCGGGAGGATGCGATCCACCGCCCCCAGCCCGATGGCCACCCGCGGGCGCCGCTGCGTTTCAACAATAAGTGGTCATTGCCGGGAGCGACAAGAGCCCGTCCGCTGAAGACGGTATCGTTGTTTTCCGCTTCTTTCACGGAAATCCGGCATAGCGTGTCCAGACGGCTGGCAAAGGCGCGCGTGAAATGCTCCGCTTGGAGATCGATTCCAGAAATAAGCGGTGAAGTTCAGCGACGTAGGCGCTTATCGGGTAAAGGGCTTTGTTTGTGAGTTCGTTATTGTTTCCGCGCCAGCAGCACGGTCATGTCGTCGGACAGTTCCGGCGCGTTGGTCCATTGCCGGACCGCTCCATCACGGTCTCGATAATCTGCGTTTCCTCGCGCTCGGCGTTCTTCGCAACCAGTTCGATCAGCCGCTCTTCGCCGAACATCTCCCCATATTCGTTCTCAGGCTCGGTGATGCCGTCGGTGTAGCACACCAGCAAATCGCCGCTTTCGAAGCTCCACCTTGCTCTCCTCGTACTTGGAAAAGGGAAACGCGCCCACCACGGTTCCGTTGACATCCAGGCTGGTGGCCGACGCCATCGCGAATCAGGACCGGCTGCAAGTGGCCGGCATTGGTATAGGTAAGCAAGCCCGCTCTCTTCGTCGTAGATCGCGAAGCAAGAAGGTCGCGTATTTCTCCGCGCGACGTGGTGGCGTAAAGCTGCTGATTCAGATCGGAGACCATCTGCGCGGTCGAAAGACGAAAGCCGTTCACGACCGTATGCGACGGCGCGGCCAACTCCGCCAGCCGTTCCAATGAAGCTCGCAGCTCCATCCGCAGCGCCGCTTGGATGGTCGCCATCAGCAGCGCCGCCGAGATTCCCTTTCCCGCCACGTCGCCGATGGCGATCGCGAGTTGCTTCCAGCCACCGCCTGGTAGTCGTAATAATCGCCCGAGACCATGCGCGCCGGCTGGCACATGCCGATGACACGCAGTGTCTTTAGAACCGGGCGCGTCTTCGGATAAAGCTGCTCCTGCACTTCGCGCGCGATCTCGATCTCCGCCTGCAGCCGTTCTTTCTCTTTCGCCACCGCCAGCAGCCGCTCCAGATTCTGGGTCATGGTGTTGAACGACGAGCTCAGCTCGGCCAACTGATCGCGGCCCGACACCTGGATCAGATGCGAAAAATCGCCCCGCATGACGCGCTGCGTTCCTTCATACAACGAGTGCACCGCGCCCGTGATGCTGCGCGACATCGAAATCCCGATCGCGAATCCCGCGATCGCAACAATCAGGAAAGCGATCGACACCACGTAAAACAAGATCAATACTGTACCCTGAACCACGTCCAGTTTCTCGGCTCAACAGAATGTCAAGTAGGGCGGAAAACCGGGTGTGCGCCAGCAGCAGTGCCGATCGCGTACCCTCCGGACGATTCCAGTCGATGACGCGGATGACCGAAAACCACGGGACATCCAGATCGAAACGATTGACCGGCGGCCCGAGCGGCGTACCGGGCGCATCGCCTCCGGCCGGCGTCGTCTCAACCCACTCGTCTCCTAAAGCTTTACTGGTGAAGCGCCCCGTTTTCTTCTGCCCGGCCACGGGTCGGCGTGGAGGGCTGCAGAAAGTAGACGTCCCCCAATCCCGGCACCATCTCGCTTAAAAAGCGGCGGGTCAAAGGCATTAAGGCAACGTAGCGCGATCCATTTTGAACCGTGCTCGACCAGGCATAGTAGCGGTCCCGGCGCAATGCCATTCCGCCGCCGTTCGCTGGCAGCTTTGCGGGCGCATCAATGGATGCGTTCTCAGGCCAGTGCAGTGATGGAACCGCCGCCTTCTATCAAAAATGCGATGCCGGGATAGCGTCTGGCATAGATCTCGCCGGTCTGGCGCATCACCTCCTGACGAGCGCCTGGCTTGGATTCTGTCAGCCCTTCCAAAGCAGCGTGCAGGGCAGTTACCCGACGATCCAGATCCGACCGCACCAGATAGATCGCGATCTGGCCCGCCATCATGTAGGCGCCCAGGCCCACCAGGGTGACAATCAGCAGAATCGGCACCACCGCTATCAGAACATACGTCACGATCAGCCGGTTTCGGAGTCGCCAGATCGCTCTGCGGAGCCCCAGCCGCGTTAGCTTGAGAATCTCCCATACGCACAAAATAATGACGACAAATGCAGAAACAGTGTAAAGCCGCTGTCAGCGGCGAACAGCAGCAAGACCAGATAGATGAACGCAAGAATGATGAAGACTTTTCAAGCTTGCCCAGTCGCTTCCAGCGGAATTTGAGATCCAGGGTCAAGTTCGGCGTCACACTCGCGATTTCGCGATTTGCGGCGTCTCCGGCACCGGTTCGGGCAAGCGGTTTCTCCGGCTCAAGAAAATACTTCGTCAACTGTTCCTGCAAGATGGCTAAGGCCGTTTCCGGATTGTCTGCGTACTGGAACAGGTTCAGGTCTTCCGCGGTCGATGGTGCCATGCCGCACCAAAGCTTCGAAGTTCAAAACCTCTTTCCAGAACTTCGATCCGTACAACACGATCACGATCTTGCTTTCCAGTTTCCGGGTCTGCGCCAGCGTCAAAATCTCGAACAGCTCGTCCAGGGTTCCGATATCCGCCTGGGAAAATCACCAGCGCTTTCGCCAGATACGCAAACCAGAACTTGCGCATGAAGAAGTAGTGGAACTCGAACGACCAGTTCAGGCGTGATGATACGGATTGGGCCGCTGCTCGAACGGCAGCCCGATGTTCAACCCGATGGTCTTGCCGCCCGCGTCGGCCGCGCCCTGATTGGCCGCTTCCATAATTCCCGGACCGCCTCCGGAACAAATCACGAAGCGGTGGAAGGGAGATTCGATCTTGCTGGACCATTCCGTCATCAAGCGCGCCAGCGTTCGCGCATCGCGATAATACTCGCTGAGCGGGCCTTCCTCTTGAATCCGCGCGGAGCCGAAGAAAGACCACCGTATCCTGCATCTTTTCGTCGCGAAAATGGGACAAGCGGCTCCAGATACTCGGATAGAATCCGCAAGCCCCGGGCATCCGGGCTTTCCAGAAACGTTTCATTCAGATAGGCGACCGGCCTGCGGCCGCTGTTGTTGGTGTCGTCGATCATTGCGAAGATCCCTGAACCGGCTGCGAGTTTTTCCAAGCGCTTCTCCAATTGTCTCACTGTCTTCAATAAATCAGGCAATTTCGGAAAAGCGGTGATCGCGCGCAGCCACTCCCGGGCTTCGAACGCCGGTGAGCCCGATACCACGGCCCCTTCCTCCACATCCCCGCCGATGCCGCTCTGCGCGTAGACGATCGCGTTGTCGTGAATGGTCAGATGGCCCGAAATGCCGACTTGGCCGGCCAGCAGCACGTTTTTCCCCAGGATCGAGCTGCCCGCCAGGCCGGTCTGCGCGCAGATGATATTGTCTTCGCCCACCACGCACGCATGCCCCACCTGTACCAGGCTGTCGATTTTGGCCCCGCGCTTGACGCGTGTCTCGCCCACCGTAGCCCGATCCACCGACGATAGCGATTGGATCTCCACGTCGTCTTCAATCACCGTCACGCCCGATTGCACGATCTTGAAGTGCGTACCGTCGGAGGTCTTTGCGAATCCGAAGCCGTCGCCGCCCACCACCACGCCGTTTTGCAGGATCACCCGATTGCCCACTCGGCAGTATTCGCGCACCACGGAATGCGAATGGGCGCAGAAATCGTCGCCGATTTGCGCGCCTTCATAGATCACCGCATGCGGATGTAGCACAGCGTTTCTGCCGATAGACACATGCTCGCCGACCACGGCGAACGCCCCGATAGACGCGCCTTCGCCAATCCGGGCAGTGCCGGCGACAGACGCTTGCGGATGAATTCCCGGCGCCGCCCGGGTGGCTGATAGAACAGGGCCAGCGCGCGGGCGAAATCGTGATAGGGATTGCCGACACCAGGCTGGCGGGCTTCGGGTCCTCCAACGGCTCCGAGACCAGGACCGCGGCGGCCTGTGTGTGCCGGAGCTTAGGGGCATATTTAGGGTTGGCGAGAAAGGTAATCTCGGTGGGGCCGGCCTGCTCCATTCCCGCAACGCCCGTAATTTCGAGCTCCGGGTCGCCCCGCAGTTCGCAACCCAGCCGGGCCGCGAGATCGCGCAGAAGGATGCGTTGAATGGTGGCCATAGGATGGCTTCATTGTATCGGGCTAGAATGAGATCTAAATGAAACGGCGAGATTTCCTGATCAGTTCGAGCGGCGCTGTGGCTGCTTTTGCCGCGCCATCGAGTGCTAAGAGCGCCACGGTTCTCTACCACGATCATGTGGTGAAACTGGACAAAATCAGGCCCGACGGCGGCGATTTCAAGGATTTGTGGGTGCGAGGCGCCGACCTCCCGCGCATCAACGAATTCGAGCTGAAACCGCAGGGCGCCTGCCGCGCCGACATGTGCATTCCAGTTTCCAGGAGCCTGAAGGCCGGCCCGTGGTTTAACCTTTCAGGATTCGCTCGGAAGCTCGGTCAACCCGTGGTGCAAGAGTCCAGCGTCTGGAGTTTCGGCGAGATTCCCGTACTTCGGGGAAACTTCTATAATTCGCGGATTGCGCCCGATTTCGCGGTTTCCGATCGCAAGGGGCGCACCGTTCACCTTTCTGATTTCCGCGGCAAGAAGGCGCTCGTGATCACCTGGGCGTCCTGGTGAGGGTGCCGCTTTGATCTGCCGGGCTGGCAGAAAGTCTACGAAGAGTTGAAGGACCAGAATTTTGAGATCGTCGCCGCTGCCCAAGATATCGGCGGTGAGACGGCAGCGGGACCATGGTATGACAAGGCCAAGGCAACTTACACCACGCTGATCGACGCGCAGCACGCCGTCAGTTCGGCCTATCAGTTGATCAACGTGCCCACGGGGATCTGGATCGATGAACGCGGCCGCGTGGTGCGTCCGGCCGAGCCCGCATGGACCACGGATCAATCGATGAAGTTCGGCGGAAAGGGCTTGGCTACTGAAGGCCAGCTGTATGTCACGGCGCTGCGCGATTGGGTGAAGAACGGCGAACGCAGCCCTTATGCGCTATCGGATGAAGAATTCGCGCGCCGCATGAAACCCGCTTCGCCGGCCGCGATGGAGGCCGAGGCAAGTTTCAAACTAGCGGTTTGGTTCCACGAGAACGGCGAAGGAGAATTGTCGACCAAATACTTCGCGCGCGCCCAACAACTCAACCCGCGACGACTGGAACTATTATCGCCAGCAATGGAGCTTTTCGCCCAAGGAAGCCGACCAAAAGTGGCTGGAGAAGTTCCAGAAGACCGAGCAGCCTTATTACCCCAAACTCGACATGCCGCCGGCTCCGCCTAAGACTGAATCACAGCACCAGTAAACCTTTTTGTGACTCCTTTTCTTCGAGTTGGCTCCGTTTGATCGACGGAAGACCGATTGTGCTCCTAGACTTCAATCAGAAAGGAAACTAGCTGTGCACAAAAAGCCAACTGAACCACCTGAGCAGTCGCCACCAGATTTTCCAACCATCGTTAAGCCCATGGTCGACCAATTGAAAGAGCCTCACAAGATTAACAAGGTAGACGAAAAGCCTCCAGCGGTCGGGCCCGTTCATCCATCCAAGGCCGCGGAACTGGACCAGGATCCCGGCGGAGGCTACAACGCGAACCACGTCATTCCTCAGCCCTAGAACTGATTTGTAGTACCCACCCTCTCCCACCGGCCGAAAATCTGGACGATAATGGGATCAGCACTAAGGTGCTTCATCCAGCAGTACAAGGAAGGTCCCATGCAGAAGTTCGCCGCACTTGCTGTGGCTCTTGCGTGCTCTTTTGTCGTCTTCGGCCAGGAGCCTGCCGCCCCCGTTCGTCCTAAGGCCGGCAAAGTCCAGATTTTCAAAGAAGCCGATCTCAAACCCGGAATGAAGGGCTACGCGTGGACGGTGCTCTCGGGCTCGGAACCCGAGCCCATTCCGGTCGAGATCATGGGCGTGCTCAAGAATCAATGGGGCCCGAAACAGGACATCATCCTCGGCAAGATGGGGGGCAAGGCCATTCGCACGAATGTGGCGGGGGGCATGAGCGGCAGCCCGGTTTACATTGACGGCAAGCTGGTGGGCGCCGTAGCGCTGCGGTTCAGCGTATTTTCACCGGACGCGATCTGCGGGATCACCCCAATCGAGCTGATGCTCGAAGTGAACGATTTTGATCAGTCGCGGCCTGCCGACGCCCGCACGCCCGACAAGACCATCGCGATGGAAACGGTCCCGGTTCCTGCCGGAATGCTTGCGCAAGTGCTCGCGGCCGCCTCTCTGGGCTCCAATTCCAGCTCGTTTGGCTCGAATTCGACCATGGTTCCGATCGAGACTCCTCTTAGTTTCGCCGGCTTCAACGAGAATGTTTTGCGCCAGTTCGCGCCACTGTTTCAGCAGATGGGGACAACCGTTGCCGCCGGCGGCGCGTCCAGCACGCTGACCGATTCCAAGCCGGCAGCGGGCTGGCAGAAATCGCTGCAGCCCGGCGACGCGTTTTCCGGTGTCTTAGTTTCCGGCGACATGAGCGTTACCGGCATGTGCACGGTTACTTATAACGACGGCAAACGTGTACTCGGCTGCGGCCACTCGTTCTTCAACCTCGGACCCGTAAACATGCCCATGGCCAAGTCTGAAGTGCTGATGACGCTGGCCTCTCAGTTCCAGCCCAATAAGTTCGGAAACGCAACCGAAATCGTCGGTGCTTTGCATCAGGATCGGCACAGCGCCATTATGGGCGAGCTCGGTGCTACCGCCCCAGTGGTCCCGGTCACTGTCAAAGTCCGGTCGTTTGACGACAGCAACGGCGTGCGCAAAGAAAAGGATCTGCACTTCAATGTTTTCGTCCAGCAGAAGTGGACCCCTTACTTGATGATGCTGACCCTGTTCAACTCCATTTCAGGTTTGAACGATTTCGCCGAAGAGACCACCTATCGTCTGAGCGGCAAGGTTGAGTTCGACGGCGGACCTGGTCTTTCGCTGGCGACGATGCTGGCTGCCAACGAAGCTCCGGCTCCCGCGCCCATTCAACTGGCGGGCTGGTGGGGCGACAAGTTCAACCGCCTGTTCCTCAATCCGGTGGCGATGCCCAAGCTCAAGAGCGTCGACGCCACCATCGATATTTTTCCGGAGCGACGGGTTGCGTCCATCGAGAACGCCTGGATTCCGTCCAGTGAAGTGGAGGCCGGCACCGAGGTTCCGGTGAAAGTTTTCCTGCGGCCCTATCGCGGCGAGCGTTTGGAGCGTGACTTTATGCTGAAGATTCCGGCCGGGTTGCCCAAAGGCGAGCATCGAATTCTTCTGAGCGACGCTGACACGCTGAATCGCATGCAAAGCGTGGCTAGCGCTTCGGATCGCTTCATGGACATTCCGCAGACCGTATCGCTCATCAATCAGGAGCGCACCAACAATAAGCTGTATATCTCGCTGATCGAGCCGCGTCCGACTGTGTTTTACGAAGACAAGACGCTTCCCGCTCTTCCGGCCTCTGTGATGAACGTGATGCAGACCGGCCGCACCGCCAGCCGTCATTTGGTCAGTTCCGCCGAAAGCGCTGTCGAGCAAGGCAGCCTTCCGTTCGACCTGATGATCGACGGCAGCTTTTCGTTAAGAGTCACCGTTAAATAAGTTTTGAAGTAGTTCGATAATGAAAACTCCCAAACTCCTCCTGGCGGCCCTGGCCGTCACCGCAAGCGGTTTTGCCGTCGAAACAAAATTTTGGCAACATGTCGATCGCACCGATTTTGAAAAAGGCAGCCTGACTCACCTTTCGCTTCGGAGTGACGGCCGCATCTTGCTGGCGCCCGAGTTTCCTGAAGTATTCGATTCGTCCACACCCTATCTCTGGGCCATCGCGGCAGATTCAAAAGGCAACCTTTACACCGCGGGGGGCGGATCCGGGAGCGGCTCGGCCAAGGTCTTCGTGATCGACTCTTCCGGGAAGAGCCGCGCTCTGGCCGAACTGGAAGGGCTCGAGATTCACGCCATCGTGATTGACTCGAAGGATCAGATCTACGCGGCCACCGATCCGGATGGAAAGATTTACAAGATCGGATCCAACGGCAAGGCACAGCTTTTTTATGATCCCCACCAGAAATACATCTGGGCCATGGCTTTCGATGGCAAAGGCGATTTATTCGTAGCTACCGGCGACCAGGGCGAGATCCACCGGGTCACCCCCGCAGGCAATGGTTCGGTATTCTTCAAAACCGAGGAAACACATGCGCGTTCGTTAGCCATCGATGCTCAGGGCAATCTGATCGTCGGGACCGAGCCCGGGGGATTAATTCTGCGGGTTTCCCCGGCCGCGCAAGGATTTGTACTCTATCAAGCGCCCAAACGCGAGATCACTGCGGTTGCGATAGCCAAAGACGGTGCTATATACGCCGCCGGCATCGGCAACAAGACACCGGCCTTGGCGCCGCCACCGGCAACCCCGGCACCCGTGCCGTTACAGGCGACTCCTTCGTCCACCATCACGGTTATCTCAGCGGCCAATCCAGCACGCGGCAACCTTCCGGGGGCGCCGAATCCCGCCGCGGCCTCCATCGCCGGGGGCTCGGAGGTTTATCGCATTGACACCGACGGAGCTCCTAAAAAAGTCTGGTCGAACATGCAAGACATCGTTTACGCGGTCACCTTTGATGGTCAGGACCGCCCGCTTTTAGGGACCGGGAACCGGGGCAACATCTACCGCCTGGATTCGGACGCCATGAGCACGCTGCTGATCGATGCCTCGCCCACGCAGGTAACTGGATTCGGAAAAGGCCGCAAAGGCGAGCTGTACGCAGTAACGGGAAACATCGGCCGCGTTTACCGTATCGGTCCAGCATTGGAAAAGCAAGGCACCTTCGAGAGCGAGGTGCTGGACGCCGGATCCTTCACCTATTGGGGACGCATCGGCTACCGCAGCTCGGGCGGAATTTCGGTTTTAACCCGCAGTGGAAACCTGAATCGTCCCGAGAGCAACTGGAGCGCCTGGGCAATGCTGCAACCGGATGCGCATGAAGGAACCACGCTGTGCGAATCGTGTGGCGGCGGGCGCGTCACTTCCCCTCCCGCGCGATTCCTGCAATACAAGATCGAACTAAGCGCTTCCGCCAGCAAACCGGTCTCCGATCTTTCCGAAATCGAGATCGCGTATCTTTCGAAAAACGTGGCTCCCATTGTGGATGAGATCGAAACCACGCCGGCAAATTACAAATTTCCCACGCCCGTGCTGTCCATTACTCCGTCCAACAGCCTCACGCTTCCAGCGCTCGGCCAGCACCGTACTGCTTCTTTTTCGTCCAGCTCGGATCTGTCCAGCTCGCAGACCTTGAACTATTCCAAGGGCTCCATTGGCGCGCGCTGGTCAGCGTCCGACGAAAATGGCGACACTTTGATCTACAAAGTCGAAATTCGGGGCTCGAAGGAGTCTACTTGGCGGCTATTGAAAGACAACGTCAAGGAGAAATACCTAAGCTGGGATAGCACCGCATTTCCGGATGGCGAGTACGTGGTTCGCGTGACCGCATCGGATGCGCCCAGCAACCCGCGCAGCCAGGCGCTGGAGGCCATGCTGGAAAGCGATCCGTTCCTGATCGACAACACGCCCCCGCAGATTCTGAATTTGGCGGCGACCTCCAGCGGCAACAAAATTCAGGTTCGCTTTGTGGCACGCGATGCGCGCAGCGATATCGACCGCGCCGAATATTCCATCAATGGGGGCGAGTGGTTGATGGCCCAGCCGGTCACCAAGCTGTCGGATTCTCCAGAGGAAGAATATCAGCTCTCGATCGACCGCGCGTCGCCCGGCGAGCAAGTCATCGCGGTCCGGGTCGCCGACGAGTTCGACAACCAAGCGGTCGACAAAGTGGTCGTAAAGTAGTCATCTTCGCTTGGTTTTGATTACAATCGGCGTCCCCTCAAACCCGAATCGCTTTCTGAGTTGATTGATCAGAAACCGCTCGGTCGAAAAGTGCATCTCTTTGGCCTTGTCCGTGAACACGATAAAGGTCGGAGGCCGCACCGAGGCCTGCGTCATGTAGTAAACCTTGATATCCCGATCGAAATCGAGCATGTCCACGAAGCGATTTAACTCCCCGGTCCCCACTCGTTTCGAAGCCGACTTAAATCCGTCGCGCACCAAGCCGAAAATCCTCTTAACACCGGTGCCTTTCTTCGCGGAAACGAACACAATCGGTGCATAATCGAGGAATTTGAGCTCGTCTCGAACGCTTTCGGTGAATGCCCGCCTGCTCTTTTCGGAAGCCAGATCCCACTTATTCACGCATATGATCAGCGCGCGGCCTTCTTCGTGCGCATAACCGGCGATCGTAGCGTCATGGCCCAGCACGCCTTCGCTGGCATCCACCACCAGGATCACGACGTTCGCCATCCGGATGTGCCGCCGGGCCATCACCACGCTGAGTTTTTCAGCCATCAGCTTGGTCTTGCCTTTGCGCCGGATCCCGGCCGTATCGATGAAAACGAACTCGACCCCATCGTGAACCGCGCTCTCGTCCACGGCATCGCGGGTGGTGCCTGCGACGGCCGAAACAATAGCTCGTTCCTCGCCCACCAGCGCGTTCAACAATGTCGATTTGCCGACATTGGGCCGCCCAACGATGGCTACCTTGATGGCCCTAGGTTCGGCCGCATGGTCCCCAGGCTCCTCCGAGCCGGGCTCGTCTGATTCCTGTGTTTCGGGCTCGGAAGTCTGCTCAAAGCCCTCTGTCACGTGATCCAGCAGATCGCCAACACCCAGGTGATGCTCAGCCGAAATCGGAAACAGGTCCTTAAAGCCAAGCGAGTGAAACTCATGGGCCAGATCCTCGCGCGCCTGCGTGTCGATCTTGTTCACCGCCAGGGTGACGGGCTTGCCCAACCGCCGCAACATCTTGGCCAGTTCGCGATCGGCGCCCGTAATCTCGGTTCTGCCGTCAATCAGGAAAATGATATGAGCGGCTCGTCCCAGCGCCACACGGGCCTGCTTCAGAATCTCGGTGGGGATCCATTCAGCATCGTTCTGAATGATGCCACCGGTATCGATCAGATGAAATCGCCGGCCGCGGTAGATGGCCTCGCCCTGAATTCGGTCGCGGGTAATTCCCGGCTCATCGCCCACAATAGAGCGTCGTTGGCGGAGAATAGTATTAAATAAAGTCGACTTGCCGACGTTCGGGCGGCCCACGATGACAACGGTCGGGGGATCTGTAATTGGGGTTTTGGGCTCTGGGCGTGCGACCATGGAAGTTAGGGATGCAACCAGAAGTACTGAATCACACTACCGATCATAGCGAAGCGCCTCTGCACAACCAGACGATTCGCAACATTGCCATCATCGCGCATGTCGATCATGGCAAGACCACGCTGGTAGACGCCATGCTGCGGCAGAGCGGAATTTTTCGCGACAACGAGGAAGTGGCCGAGCGCGTTATGGACTCCAACGAGCTGGAGCGCGAGCGCGGCATCACGATTCTTGCCAAGACCACCGGAGTGCGCTACGGCGGGGTCAAGATCAACATTGTAGACACGCCGGGGCACAGCGATTTTGGCGGCGAAGTGGAGCGCGCGCTCAAGATGGTGGACGGCGTAATGCTGCTGGTGGACGCGAGTGAAGGTCCGCTGCCGCAGACCCGCTATGTCCTGATGAAAGCGCTGGAAGCCAAGCTTCCGCCGATTGTGGTCATTAACAAAATCGATCGGGCCGACGCGCGCATTCAGGAAGTACTGAACGAAGTCTACGATTTGTTCATCGATCTGGACGCCACGGAGGATCAGATCGACTTTCCGGTCATCTATACCAACGCGAAAGCGGGAATCGCAAAGGCCTCGCCGGAGGATAATTCCACGGATCTCCGGCCGCTCTTCGATTCCATTATTAAGAACATCCCGCCGCCAGTAGGAAATCCGGATGCGGTCTTGCAGCTTCTGGTTGCCAATCTGGATTACAGCGAATACCTGGGGCGCCTGGCTATCGGCCGCGTTTTTTCAGGCGTGTTGAAGTACGGCGACGAAGTCGCGATCGCAAAGCTGGACGGGTCCTACCATACCACTCGGATCACCAAACTGTATTCGTTCGAGGGCTTGAAGCGCGTGGATGAGACCATCGGACAGCCCGGCGACATTCTGGCCATCGCCGGCGTGGAAGGCATTACCATCGGTGAGACCATCACCAGCGCCGAAAATCCCAAGCCGCTGCCCAACGTCCAGATTGACGAACCCACCATCTCGATGGTGTTCACCATCAACACATCGCCGTTCGCCGGGCGTGAAGGCCAATACGTTACATCCCGGAATCTGCGCGACCGCTTGGATAAAGAGTTGCTGACCAACGTCTCCATTCGCGTGGAAGAGGCCGGCGGTCCGGATGCCTTCAAAGTGATGGGCCGCGGCGAATTGCAGCTCGCCATCCTGATTGAAATGATGCGGCGCGAAGGTTTCGAGATGATGGTCGGCAAGCCCGATATCCTGACGAAAACCGTGGGCGGCAAGCTGCTCGAACCGATCGAGCTATTGGTGATCGATTGTCCGGAAGCGTTCGTGGGCGTCGTCATCGAAAAGCTGGGCAGCCGCAAGGGCAAGATGACAAAAATGGTTAACCACGGGTCCGGGCGCGTGCGGCTGGAATTCCAGGTACCATCGCGCGGACTGATCGGGCTGCGCAGCGAGATGCTGACCGACACCAAGGGCACGGCGATCATGAATTCGCTGTTTCACGGCTATATCGATTGGCAAGGTGAGATACCGACTCGTCCAACCGGCGCGCTGGTTGCCGACCGGTCGGGGAAAACTACCGGCCACGCGATTTTCAATCTGCAGGAGCGCGGCGAGATGTTCGTCACGCCCGGAACCGAAGTTTACGAAGGGATGATAATCGGCGAGAACGCCCGGGACGCCGATCTCAACGTAAACATCGTCAAGGAAAAAAAGCTGACCAACATGCGCGCTTCAACGGCCGATGAAGCGATCCGGCTGGTGCCGCCCAGAATTCTCAATCTGGAACAAGCCATCGAATTCATACGGGACGACGAATTCGTAGAGGTTACGCCGAATTCCATCCGGCTGCGCAAGAAGATCCTGAAAGCGAACCAGCGGTAGAGCGCCTCGCGGCTTCAACCTAGTTTTACCTTCAGCAGCTCATTCACAGCCCCGGGATTCGCCTGCCCTTTGCTGGACTTCATCACCTGCCCAACGAAGTAGCCGATCACGGTCGTCTTTCCCGACCTGTACTGTTCAAGCTGTTTCGGGTTGGCTGCGATCACTTCTTCGATGATCTTCTCCAGGGCGCCAGTGTCGCTGATCTGCCGCATTCCCTCTCGTTCGATAATCTCTTCTGGCGGCTGCCCAGTCTGGTACATCTTGGCGAAGATATCTTTGGCCATCTTGCCGCTGATTTCACCCTCATTGATCTTCCGGACGAGAGTGCCGGTGGCCTGGGGCGTAATTTTGTCGAAGGCGTCGGGCATGGCCATAAGCTCAGCCGTGATCCAGTTCGCGGCTCCGCGCGGATCCCCAGCCATAACCGCGGCCTGTTCGAAATAGTCGCTTATCGCTCGAGTGGCGGTCAGCACCTGCGCATCATATTCACGCAGGCCATAGGCATCGACAAAACGCCGGCGCTTGTCGGCCGGCAGCTCCGGCATCACCTTGCGAATGCGCTCCAGCCACGCGTCGCTGACACGCAGGGGGACCAGGTCTGGCTCGGGAAAGTAGCGATAATCGTGCGCATGCTCCTTGCTGCGCATGCCGGCTGTTTCCCCGGTCGCGACGTTATAAAGCCGCGTTTCCTGCTCCACCCGGCCGCCGCTTTCGATCAACGCCACCTGCCGGGCGATCTCATAATCCAGAGCCATTTTGGCGAAGCGGAAGGAGTTCAGGTTCTTCACTTCGGCCTTGGTCCCAAATTTCTCCGCACCTTTCAGGCGTACTGAAACGTTGGCGTCGCAGCGGAGTTGACCCTTCTCCATATCGCACTCGGACACATCAACGTACTGCATCACCTGCTTCAGCTCGGACAAATACTCGTAGGCTTCATCCGACGATCGAATGTCCGGTTCGCTGACGATCTCGATCAGCGGCGTACCGCTGCGGTTGAGGTCCACATAGGTATAGCGGTCGGAATCTTTGAAGCCATCGTGGATGCTCTTGCCGGCGTCGTCCTCCAGATGGATGCGTGTCACGCCGATGCGCTTCTTGGCCCCGGCCACCAGCACTTCGAGCCAGCCATGCTCAGCCAGAGGCTGATCGTATTGCGAAATCTGATAGCCCTTGGGCAAATCCGGATAAAAATAGTTCTTGCGCGCGAATCGTGAAAAGGCGTTGACGCGGCAATGCATGGCCAGTGCGGCCTGTATGGCCATCTCGACGGCTCGACCATTCAGAACTGGCAGAGCGCCCGGAAGTCCTAAGCACACGGAGCAAACGTTCTTATTCGGAGGCGCGCCGAAGCCGGTTGGACATCCGCAAAAAATCTTGGTGCGAGTGTTGAGCTGGACATGCACCTCCAGCCCGATGACCGGCTCATATTTGGCGATTTCGTCCGGCGAAGCAATAGCCGGCGTGCTCGAGGACATGCTTCATTGTAGTATCCGGCTACTGTTTCTGGCCCGACAAAGCTGCCGTCCCCAACATGCCTCCGAGGCCCATGGTTTCGACTGCGCTGGACGGTACAATCACCATCGAACCGCGCTCCTTGATGGCTTCGTAGAGCATGTTCATGGCGCGCAGATGCAATGCGACCGGATTGTTCAAATAGACCAGCGAGGCCTCGGCAAATTTTGACGAAATTTCCGTTTCGGCGGTGCCCAGAATGATGCGAGCCTGCCGTTCGCGCTCTGCCTGGGCCTGCCGCGACATAGCCTCTTCGAGCGCCTGGGGAATGTGAACATCGCGAATCTCGACTGACTGTACGGTGATGCCCCAGGGATTGGTTTTTTCGTCGAGAATTCTCTGTAGTTCACGGCCCAGCATTTCACGCTCGGTGATCATTTGCGCCAGATCGTGCCGGCCGATCGATTCGCGCAGTGCCGTTTGAGCGCTTAGTGTGATCGCTTGATCGAAGTCCATTACCTCCAGAATCGACTTTTCCGCATTCCACACTAGCCAGAACACAATGGCGTCGACATTAACCGGAACGGTATCGCGAGTCAGAGCCGACTCGGCATTGACACTGGTCACACGCACGCGCTGATCGACGTACTGGCTGACTTGATCGATGATGGGGATGATGATGAATACTCCCGGCCCGCGCAGGCCGATGTAACGTCCCAGCCGCAGGACGGCAGCCCTTTGCCATTGCTCGGCTACTTTGATGGCCAGCAGAAAATAAAGCCCGATCACGAAACCTGCGATCGCAGGCGCCGGTCGATTGTACACAGCCGTTGACACGACGCCCGCCACGATCAGGACCACAAACACCGCGACGCCGAGGCTACTGCTCTGTTTGAGAGTTTGTCCAAATAGCATGGCCTAAGTCCTCCTGTTCTGTTCGTTCTGCAATTCGTTGAGATAGCCGAGCAACTCCTGCAAAGTGATTCCCTCCGCCCCGGCGCGCGCCAGAAGGTCACCCGCTAACTGCGTAACGCGGCGCCGCCGCTCCAGTTCATCGGGCTGAGGCTTCTTTTCCGTGATAAATGTTCCAGTGCCCTGCTGGGTCGCCAGTACTTCGCGGATTTCCAATTCCCGGTATGCCCGCACGACGGTGTTGGGATTGATGGCCAGATCGACCGCCAACTGGCGCACAGTTGGAAGTTGGTCGCCGGCAGTCAGGCTCCCGGCCGCGATTCCACCCAAAACCTGGTCGATGATCTGGCGATAGACGGGAACTCCGCTGCGAGAATCCAGCTTTAATTCGAAACGGCCGTTCCTATTTTGGCCAGTCATCTATAATGCTAGTGTATCAATACACTAATACATTGTCAATACAAGAACGACGTAAACGTTTGTGGCCGATCCTACGTTTAAAGAAACAGATGAGATTGTGGGTTTTGGTCAGCATACTGATTTTGCCTGGGCTGGCATCCCCCAAGCCGTCGAAAGAGGCGGAAGAAGCTAAACGCCAAGCGAAACTCTTCCAGAAGAAGCTTTCGAAAGACCAGCAAGTGCTCCACGCACTCGACCGCTTGAGCTTCGGACCTTCGCCGGGTGAGGCTGCGCGTGTAAAGAAGATAGGCCTCAAGAAGTGGCTGGACCTGCAGCTCCATCCGGATCGCATTCCGGAAAATCGAGACCTGGAAGCCAAACTGCAGCCGCTCGAATCGCTAGGGATGACTCCGATGGAGGCCGGCCAGCACTATCCGCTTCCGCAGATGATCCGGGCGATCGCTGCCGGGCGCCAGCCGCTGCCGGAAGATCCGGTGCTGCGCGCGAGCATACAGCGACTGGTGGCACGGTACAAGACCAAGAAAGACGAAGAGGGGGAACTGGAGCCAGTAAAGACGCTGGATGAAGTTCTGGACGCGTCAGGACGCCAGACCCTTCGTAACGGAACGGTTGACCAGAAGCGCGCACTGCTGGGATCGATGCCGGCCGACCGATTGGAGGACGTGCTGATAGCCCTACCGAGAGGCCAGCGGCAGCAGCTATTCGCCAGCTCCCCGGTGGATGTTCAACGGAAGATCATGCTGCTGAACGCGCCCCAGCAGGTGGTGGCCTACGATCTGCTGGAAGCGAAGCTGCTACGGGCGATAGAGAGCAATCGCCAGTTGGCGGAGGAGCTGGACGATTTTTGGTTCAACCACTTCAACGTCTATTACGACAAGGGTTCGGACCGTTTCCTGATTCCCGATTACGAGCGTGAGTCGATTCGACCGCATGTATTGGGGAGATTCCGGGATTTGCTGGGGGCCACCGCGAAAAGCCCAGCCATGCTTTTCTATCTGGATAACTTTCAGTCGGTGCGACCGGATATCGACGCCAACTCCAAGAACAGGAAAGTGAAGCGCGGACTGAACGAGAACTATGGGCGCGAGCTGATGGAACTGCACACTCTGGGCGTCAATGGCGGCTATACGCAGCACGACGTCACGGAAGTGGCGCGTTGTTTTACAGGCTGGACGATTCAGGATCCGCGGCGCGGCGGCGCCTTCTTCTACAACGACAATCTGCACGATAAGGGCGAAAAGGTGGTGCTCGGCCACGTGATTCCAGCGGGTGGCGGCATAGAGGACGGCGAGAAAGTGCTCGATATCCTGGCCGAGCATCCTTCAACGGCCAAGTTCATTTCCACGGAACTGGCCCAGCGATTCGTGGCCGACGCTCCGTCGGCCGCGCTGATCGATAAGATGGCGAAAACCTATCTGGACACTGGCGGGGACATTCGCGAGGTGATGAAGACCATGCTGGAATCGAAGGAATTCTGGTCGCAGGGCGCCTATCGGGCCAAAGTAAAGACGCCATTCGAGATGGTAGTCAGCTCCGTGCGGGCGCTCAACGCAAGCGTGACAGACGCGTGGGCGCTGGCAACCCAAGTGGGCAATCTGGGCGAGCCGCTGTATCGCAAGCAAGAGCCGACCGGCTATTCCAACTTAAATTCCGATTGGGTGAACTCGGCGGCGCTGTTAGGCCGAATGAATTTCGCGGTCCAACTCACCCAGAATCGAGTACCGGGGGTAAAGGTAGCGGCGTCGCAGCCGGCTGAAATGATTGGCTCTCCCGATTTTCAAAAGAGGTAGATTCCAGATGACGTCACGACGAGTTTTCCTGAGGGGCTCCGCACTGGCCATGTTCGGCGTGGGCGCCCTGCCGACATGGTTGTCGCGATCGGTATATGCGGCCGACGGCTCTGAGCGGCGCAAGAAGATTCTGGTAGCCATCTTCCAGCGCGGGGCGGTGGACGGGCTGAATGTGGTTGTTCCATTTGGCGAACAGCGCTACTACGAACTTCGCCCATCGCTCGCGATTCCCAAGCCCGATGGCACGGCCAAGTCAGCAGTAGATCTGGACGGCTTCTTCGGGCTACACCCGTCGCTCGCTCCGCTAAAGCCGATGTTCGACGCCCGGCAGCTAGCCATCATCGACGCGGTTGGCTCACCGGACCCGACTCGATCGCACTTCGACGCGCAGGACTACATGGAGTCGGGAACGCCGGGCTTCAAGGCGACTGCGGACGGCTGGATGAACCGGGCTCTCCCAAAGGCGCCGGGGACAGCGTCACCGGTTCGCGCCGTGAGTCTTGGCTCTGCTCTGCCCCGCTCTCTTCGAGGCCGTAATGATGCCCTGGCGGTGAACAACCTGAATGATTTTCAGGTGCACGATCCCAAGGCGGCGGCTGCGTTTGAGAGTATGTACGAACACACGCTCGACACCACGCTGCACGGCACCGGCAAGGAGACTTTCAGCGCCGTAAAGATCATGCAATCGATCCAGAAGCAGACCTATACGCCCGCGAACGGCGCGAAATATCCCGGAGGGAGGTTCGGCCAAAGCTTGCAACAGATCGCGCGATTGATCAAAGCCGACGTAGGGCTGGAGGTGGCCTTCGCCGACATCGGCGGCTGGGATACGCACGTCAACGAAGTGGGCGCGCAGCCTGCGCTGGGCCAGTTAGCCAACAATCTCTCCGACTTCGGCCAATCGCTCGCGGCGTTTTATCAGGATCTGGGCGATGTTATGGAAGACGTGGCGGTGGTCACGATGTCCGAGTTCGGCCGCACCGCCAAAGAGAACGGCAACCGGGGGACGGATCATGGTCACGCCAATGTCATGTTCGTCATGGGCGGCGGCATCCACGGCGGCAAAGTCTACGGTGACTGGCCGGGTCTGGCGGAGGAGCAGCTCTACGAAAACCGCGACCTAGCGCTTACTACTGACTTCCGGGATGTGCTGGGCGAACTGGTGGCCAGGCACCTGGGGAATCCCAACTTAAAGGCGGTCTTCCCCGGTTATGAAAATCCGAAGTTTCGCGGCTTGCTGGGGTGAGGTTGCCAGTTAGCAGCTCGGGCAGATCGTAATCGGATTGCCATCAAAGCGCGTGAAACTGAATCCCGCGAACTGCTCGTTGTAGACGGTGGCTATATCGCGAAGCATGGATATAGCGATCTCTTCTCCGAGCCGCATTCCTGACACGCCGTCGGACCTGTAATGAACTCCGCACGCATCGCGGCCCAGCGAGACATTTGCCGCCAGTTTGTTCAACTCGCTCCCGACCGTAAGCGGAGGTCCAGTATAGGGGAGCAGGGTCAGCCCGTCATCGGAGGGGACTACCGGACTGGGGATGACAAACGACTCGTTAAACATTGCTTTGAGCATGGTCACTCCGGCCCCTGCAACTACGGCGTGGGCCGCTGGATACGACGGGTGGAGGGGGCTTCCCTCCGGATAGGGCATCGGCAGGAGATAGTTACCGTGGGCCTTGAAAGTGGCCTGCAAGGCAGCGGAATTGAGCACATCGGAATGGATGGGGTATTTCGCGGCACCAGTAACGTGATTGTGAATGCGGCCACCGAACGCTTCGGGCCGAACCCGGCGATGGACCAGCCATTTCTGAAAATAGGCGGCATACAGGGCGTTGATGGGAGCGCTCCACATAAGGTCCAGAGCCGCTTGTGCGCCGAATGTAATGGAACCTGCCTGCGTGGAATAGTTGAGATAAGGATTGTTTTGATTGAGCGCCGGCGCTCCGTAGCCCAACAGCAACAAAGTAGCCAGGACATTGGCCTGGCCCATAAAATCGCGGTGCAGATACTCACTGAGATCGCGGTTGTTGCGAATGTAGCGCGGAGTGGCGTCGAAAACATTTGAACCGGCTGCCACGCCCTTTTGTACATTGAGCCAAGCCGAATACGTGGTCATATAATCGTCGCCGGCGACGGTGGTCCGGTAAAGCTGGGGAAACTGCGCGGCGCCGAACGGAATTGTTTTCCACAAAAACTGCGACACCAGAGGGCCGGTGGTCTCACCTGGAGACGATCCGCGGAAGATGACATCGGGAGTGACCTGGCCGTTGACGTTGGGCGCGCGGAAGTCGGTTAACTTACTGAGCTCGGCAGCGGCCTGAGCAATGGTCGCGTCGGACGAGTATTGGCTGAACGGTACATCGCGTGTGAGAGCGAGCCAGTAATCTTCCACCATTTCGCCGGCTGCCTGGGCACTGCTGAAGGCCGGCGCGGGGGGCACGGAGATGGCCGCAGCATCGGCGCCTTCCATGGCATAGCAATAGGCTGACTGCGGATTAGCCAGCTTAACGGTGCCGCCCAAAGGAATGGCTTCGAAATCGCCGGGTTGGCCGCTATTGAGGGCATTTAGCATGGCATTGTAGGCGTTGAGGTCCACTTCGCCCAGCTGGTTGTGCGGCAATCCTTTTGTAAAGCTGGCGATGCGGTTGGCGTAAAGCTGTTCATCGCCATTACTGGTGGAGACCTGCTCCGGGCGATCACGCTGCAAAATGGCGGCGTCGCGGCGGATCGCAAAAGCACGGTGGCGGCGCTGCGCGGCATCCAGGGGACCAGTGGCTGCAAGGAGGCTGGGAGCTTCGAAGGTTGAGAGCAAACCGGCTCCTCCGAATGCAGTCAGGCTAGGGGCTGCGCCCAGGTAACTCAAAAATTTTCGCCGACTGGCGCCGGGCTGGTTCTTTGCCGGGACCGGGGTCTGTTTTGAATTTGACATAGATTCAAGGACTCTCGCCCAGCAGCGCGAAATTGTCAATATTCTCGGGCTGTTACCTGTCTATCCACGTAAGCTGCTCGATTTGATAAGCTTGGAACCTCAGATATCCAGCGTTTTGGAGCGCATGGCTCATTTTTCTATCGCGAGGCGGTGTATCCGCTTCGCCGTATTCGAAGTGGATCTCGAATCCGGAGAGTTGCGCAAGCACGGCCTAAGAATCAAGCTCCAGCACAAGCCGTTTCAAATTCTAACGTTATTGATGGAGCGCCCCGGCGAAATCGTCACTCGCGAGGAACTGCAAGGTCGATTGTGGCCGTCGGACGTCTTCGTCGATTTTGAGAGCGGCCTAAACAACGCCGTCAAGAAGCTGCGAGCCGCTCTGGGAGATTCCGCCGAAACGCCCCGCTTCATTGAGACGGTAGCCGGACGCGGGTACAGGTTTCTCACCACCCCTCACTATGCGGATCCCGTTGAAACGGTGTTGCCGAAGCCAGAACCTCCGCGAGGACCCCGCTTTTCCCGCCTTTGGATGGCAGCTGCCGTGGCGGTGTTCTGCGCTGTGATCGGAGGCGTTTGGATCTCTTGGCACAAGAAGGTTTCTGCCCCGGCGAATTCTTCGCCGATCCACAGAATCGCCGTTCTCCCTCTCGAAAATCTCTCGGGCGATGTTCAGCAAGAGTACTTTGCCGATGGAATGACGGACGCGATTATCGATCAACTCGCGCGCATCCAGGGCATTACTGTAATCTCGCGAACGTCGACCATGCAGTACAAAAAGGCACACAAGCCTCTTCCTCAGATAGCCCGAGAACTGGGCGTCGATACTGTCGTAGAAGGGACAATATTGCGCTCCGGAAACCGCGTTCGTGTGTCGGCCCAGTTGATCGATGCCGCAACTGACCGGCACTTGTTGTCGCGAACGTTCGAGCAAAGCATCGAAGATGTTTTGAAATTACAGCAAGATGTCGCCCGGGCGGCGGCAGAACAGATAAAGCGCAGTTTGACCGCGGAGGATACCGGGCGGCTATCGCGTCCTCAGCCAGTCGACCCGGGAGCCTACCAGGCATTCATGTTAGGCCGGTTCTATTGGTTCAAACGAACACCGGACGCAATCCGGAAAGGCACCGAATACTTTCAAGAGGCCATCGCCCGCGAGCCCAATTACGCTCTCGCCTATGTGGGACTGGCAGATTCGTATTTTGGCTTGCAATACTTTGAGGTGGTTCCTCCACTGGAGTTCAAGGTGGAAGAGCGGGCCGCGATCGTGAAGGCTATTGCCCTGGACGATTCCCTGGCTGAAGGTCACACCTCGCTAGCGCACGCTCAGGGCTTAGAGGATTGGGATTTCAACGCCGCTGAACGGGAATACAGGCGGGCCTTGGACCTCAATCCTAACTACGCGCTGGCGCACCACTGGTTGGGCAACGACCTGGCGATTCGAGGCCGGTCGGCTGAAGCGCTGGAAGAAAGCCGGAAAGCGATGGCGCTCGATCCACTTTCCGCTCTTTACAGGGCCAGTTATGCGCACCGGATGGCATATGCCCGGCGCTTTGATGAAGCCGCCGATACATGCCGCAAAGCCTTGGAGCTGGACGCGAATTATCCCACCGCCAATATGTACCTAGGGCAGATCGAAGAGTACCGGGGCCGATATGCAGATGCGGTCATGCGGTTCAAGAAGGCGTACGAAGTCGCGGCCACGCCGCTGCATCTGTCAAATCTCGGGCATGCTTATGCGCGCAATGGAAATCGCAGCGAAGCACTAAAAGTATTGGCTGAACTGCGTGCGCTATCCAAGACCCGCTATGTTTCCCCTTACGCATTTGCGCTGGTCTATATCGGGTTGCAGGATAAGGATAAAGCATTCGAATGGTTACAACGGGCGGTCACCGAGCGCAGCCAAGTGGCTACTACTTTGAAGGTAGATCCCGTCTTCGATGACCTGCGGGGAGATGCGCGTTTTGTCTCGCTGCTACGGCAGGTCGGCATTTAAAATCAGAGAGTACCACCGGTACGGCTGGGACTAATCCCAGTGCCATTTTTTAGATTCACTGCTATACTTTTAGCGGCGAATTCTCGCGTTTATTTACGGAGGAAAAGAAAATGAAAAAGTTGAGTATATTTGGGCTTACAATTCTGGCGGCGGTGTGCGCCGCGGTCCCCACGCAAGCCGCTGTCATTGGAGATATTTTTGTCTGCTACGCGTGTCAGAACACTGGCGATGCGGCTATCGACGGCGCATTGGCGAACAATCCCGGTGTGGCCGGGGATGGCATCCTGTTCGCATTTAAGAATACGAGCAGTTCCGCGATCACTGGAGGGGTTTTGTCTTTAAGTGGAACTTCGCCCAGCGATTCCTTTACTCTGCCTACAATTGCTGCCAACAGTGAGTTCATCCTGATGCCCGGCATCACCTCGGATGGCGGGTCGCATCCTTCAGGTGGTCTGTTTTTTAATAGTGGTTCAGCGATGGATACCAGCGATGGTGCCGGTGGGGTTGCCGATGATTCGATCTTTACGTTCACAGGCTTATCCAACGCGCTGGCGGTATCTTCCATAACAGCCGGTACGTTGGCCGCTGATGGAACGTTCATTCCTGGAGATCCGGGTCTTATCAAACCCTTCGTCGGTAATCCAACGGCGGGTAAGACAAGTTTCGTGGGCGACGGTCCCAACGGTGACGGGCCATGCACCAATTGCTATTTCGGGTTGGTCGCGACTCTCAATACGCCGAATGTCGTGTCTGGTGTTCCGGAGCCTTCCACGCTCCTCCTATTCGGCACAGCTCTGATTGCTCTGGGGGCGGGCCGCAAGTTGAGACGTTCGCGCTAAGTTTGGTCTCGCTAATGGGCGCTGTGGGGAGTCTCGCGGCGCCCAAGTTGTCTGTGATAACCTGAGATTGTATGGCAATTCCCAACGTCAAACGGTTCCGGCCGTTCTGCCCCACCTGCAACGAATCCTTCACGGTAATGGTCGTTCTGCCGAAGGGCGCCGACCAGGATAAATATCTGAGTGATGCCGTGGCGCGCCACGATCACAAGGCGTTCCAGGAAGCTAAACAGCAGCACTTCAAGATCCGCGTCGGACAACAGAAGCAGCGTAAAGCGAAGTAGTCCGGCGGCGATTTCGCTGCGACAGTTTTTCCCGCTAGAATGGGCGAATGCCTAAGCCAAAGCTGACCGTCTGGATTGGTACGCGGAAGGGCGCGTTCTCTTTTTCGTCATCCAATCGTAAGACCTGGAGCATTGACGGGCCATACTTTCGGGGTTGGGAAGTCAACCATGTTTCCCAGGATTCTCGCGAGCCCAAGCGCTTGTACGCGGCCGTCAATAGCGCGTGGTTCGGGCCACATATCCATGCCAGCACTAATGGCGGCAAGAGTTGGAAGCTGTCAGAAAAAGGCCTAGAGCTGAAGTCGGTCCCGAACGAATCCGTGAAGCGCGTCTGGAACATTCAGGCGGGCGCCATCGATGAGCCGGGGGTGGTGTACGCCGGGGCGGATCCGGGAGCGCTGTTCCGCAGCGGAGACTGGGGTGAGACCTGGGAAGAAGTGTTGTCGCTCAATAATCACGCCACGCGGGAAAAATGGACGCCTGGGGCAGGCGGCATGTGCCTACATTCCATTCAGTGTCTCGGAAAGGGGCGAATGGTGGTCGGGATCTCAGCGGCAGGCACGTTTCGCACGCTGGATGGCTTGAAAACATGGACGCCGTTCAATGGCAACGTACGGGCCGACTTTCGTCCGGACAAATATCCCGAGGTCGGGCAATGCGTGCATAAGCTGCTCGCGCACCCGCATGACCCCGAGTCGCTTTACCAACAAAATCACTGCGGCATTTATCGCGCTAAACTCGACGCTGATCGCTGGACCGACATCTCGCGCGGGGTGCCGACCCGTTTTGGATTTGGTCTGGCCGTGCCGGCCGGGGAGCCCAATTCACTGTTCACAGTCCCCATCGAGTCGTCCGAATACCGGTGCAACCCGGAGGGCAAATTTCGGGTGGCGCGCAGCCGCGATGGAGGTAAGAACTGGAAGTTGCTGACCCGGGGCCTGCCGCAGCGCGACGCGCATCTTCTGGTGCTGCGCGAAGCGATGACTGCGGACGGACTGGAGCCCGCGGGCGTATACGTCGGAACAACTTCGGGCCAGGTCTACCATACGCGCGACGGCGGGGAGAACTGGCAGATTTTGGCCGAGAATTTACCGGCCGTTTATTCCCTCTCCGTGGCTGCGGCGTAGGGTCTTCAAGCTGCGCATCGCAGCGAGATAATCCTGCATCTAATCAGGCAGGTGTTCCATATTCGAATGCTATCCTGAAAAAAATGGCATATGATCTGATCGTTATCGGAAGCGGTCCGGGCGGCTACTCGGCAGCAGTTCGCGCGGGCCAATACGGCCTGAAAACCGCCATCATCGAAAAAGATCCCAAGCTGGGGGGAACGTGCCTGCATGTCGGGTGCATTCCTACCAAGTCTCTGCTGCACACCGCCGATGTATGGGAGCACTTCCTGCACGCCAGCGAAGAAGGCATCCATTGCGAAAATCCGAAGATCGAATACGCGAAGGTTCTCGACCGCAAGAACAAGATTGTCGCCAAGCATGCCAAGGGCGTCGAGTTCCTGATGAAGAAGAACAAGGTGGACTGGATCAAGGGCTACGCCAAGCTTAAGCCGCGCGGTGGGAACGCCCTGGTGCAGGTGGAAATTAAAGCTGACGGCGGAATGCAGACGCTGGAAGCCAAGAACGTCATCATTGCCACGGGCTCGGAAGCGCGCATGCTGCCCGGCTTGAAGCCTGATCCAAAGACCATCCTCACGAACATCGAGATTCTCGATGTACCTGCGATTCCCAAAACCATGATCATTATCGGAGCGGGGGCCGTGGGTGTCGAGTTTGCTTCGATCTTCAACCGGTTCGGAACGAAGGTGACGGTGCTGGAGATGTTGCCGCGCTTAGTCCCGGTCGAGGATGAAGATGTTTCGAAAGAGCTGGAGCGCTACTTCAAAAAGACGGGCATTCGCTGCGAAACGGGCGCTAAAGCTGAAAACATCACTAAGACCGACCAGGGCGTCCGCATGTGTGTAGCGCTCGCCAACGGCAAGCGCGAGGATATGGAGGCGGAGACGCTTCTAGTGGCGGTCGGCCGCAAGCCGAATACGCCGAACATCGGTCTGGAAGGCACCAAAGTGGTACTTGATCGCGAATTCATCAAGGTGGATGAGTTCCAGCGCACCGGCGAGCCCGGAGTTTATGCGATCGGTGATGTCGTGGCCGGGACGCCGCAGCTGGCTCACGTCGCCACGATGGAGGGCATGGTGGCGGTGGCGCACATGGCCGGCAAGCCTGCTAAGCCGATCAATCGGAATCGGATTCCAGGTTGTACATACACTGAGCCGGGCATTGGAAGCGTGGGATTGACGGAGGCGCAGGCGCGCGCTCAAGGGCACGCCGTGAAAGTGGGGAGGTTTCCGTTCGCCGCCAATAGCAAGGCCAGTATTCTGGGCAGCCACGAAGGTTTCGTAAAAGTAGTGGCCGACGAGAAATTCGGCGAGATCCTGGGCGTCCATATTATTGGGCCGGAAGCTTACGAGCTAATCGCGGAAGCGGTGACAGCCATGGAGGCTGAAGCCACGGTAGAGACGATGATGAGCACCATTCACGCCCATCCGACGCTGTATGAAGCGATGGGCGAAGCGTTCAATAATGTATACGGCCTCACGATCAATGCGTGAGACGCGCACCTGCGAATTGCGCGATCTGGGCCGCGCCGGGTACGCCGAAGCGCTGGTAGTACAGAAAGAGCTGGTAGAGCAGCGCAAACTGGGGCTGATTCCCGACCAGCTTCTGATCGTCGAGCATCCCCATGTGATTACGCTGGGCCGGAATGGCCACACAGAGAACCTGTTGGCGAGCGAAAACGTCCTGCAACGCGCCGGGATCGAGTTTCATGCCAGCGACCGCGGTGGCGACATTACTTACCATGGCCCCGGCCAGATTGTAGGCTACCCGATCTTCGATTTGCGAGAATGGAAGCGCGACGTGGTCGCCTATGTCCGGGCCATCGAAGGCGTGATAATCGACGCGTTGGCCGAATTCGGCATTCGGGCCGGACGGTTGGATGGCTGCACGGGAGTGTGGGCGAATGGCGGGAAAGTGGCCGCGATCGGCGTTCATATCAGCCGCTGGGTCACGTCCCACGGCTTTGCTCTGAATCATTCGACTGATTTGAAGTATTTCCAGTACATCGTGCCGTGCGGGCTCACCAAACCAGTGACGTCGATCGAGGAGTTGGGGTCGCATATAGGCCGCGAAGAGGTGGTGGCAGCGCTGGCGCGCCAGTTCGCCCAACATTTCCAATTCGAACTACTGAACCACGGCCGTGAGGGAGTGGTTCCCATATTGACGGAGACAATTTCATGACTGATGTCGTAATGCCCCAGATGGGCGAAAGTATCGTCGAAGGCACGCTGACCAAGTGGCTGAAAAAGCCCGGGGAGCACGTAGAGCGAGACGAACCGCTGTTCGAGATTTCAACTGACAAAGTGGACACGGAGATTCCGTCGCCCGCGGCCGGTGTGTTGAAAGAAGTGTTGGTGGAAGAGGGTAAGACGGTCGCCATCAGCACCGTGGTTGGCCGGATCGAGGAAGGCGCCGGGAATGGCGCATCGGCTCCCGCACCCGCGGCCGCGAAACAAGCGCCTGCCGCTGCACCGCCTGCTTCTGCTCCGGCTCCGCCTCCAAAAGCAGCGGAACAAGAGCCACAGCCCGCGCCTCCATTGATCGCCGAGTCGCGAAACGAACCTCCCGCGCCTCCTACGCCCGCCGCGCAGGCCGATGGCGACACCCAAACGGGAGCTCTTTCGCCGCTAGTCCGGAAGATGGCGCGCGAGTACGGCATCGATCTCCGCCAGGTAAAGGGCACCGGTGGGGGCGGACGAATCACTAAGCAGGATCTGGACGCTTATATGTCCGCTCAGGGGGCGCGCACGATGGCACAAGCAGGACCGCCGGCGCCACCCCCCGCCGCTGCGCCAGCCGCACCCGCGCCGGCAACTGCACCAAGCCGCCCGGCTGCACCCGCGCCAGCTGCGCCCATGCCGAGAGCGGAAGCGCCGCGGGCTCGCGTCGAAGCGATGAGCGTGATGCGGGCCAAGATTGCCGAACACATGATCATGAGTAAGCGCACCTCGGCGCATGTCACTACCGTCCACAAGACCGACATGACCAGGATCGCGAAGATGCGCGAGCGTCACAAGGGTGAATTCCAGCAGCGTTACGGATATTCGCTGACCTACCTGCCGTTCGTGATTGCAGCGGCGGTAGAGGCGATTCGCGCGTTTCCGATCGTCAACGCATCGATCGAAGGCAACAATATCATTTACCACAACGAAATCAATATTGGAATCGCGGTGGCACTCGAAAATGGGCTGATCGTGCCAGTAATTCGCAATGCCGATGAGCGGAACGTCACGGGATTGCAGCGCGCCATTGTGGATCTTTCGACGCGCGCGCGCTCACGGCAGTTGAAGCCCGATGAAGTGCAAGGCGGGACATTCTCTATTACGAACTTCGGCAGCTTCGGCAGTGTCTTCGCGACGCCGGTTATCAACCAGCCGCAGGTGGCGATTCTGGGTGTTGGATCGGTGGAGAAAACTCCCGTGGTGGTGGATGACGCCATCGCGATTCGATCAGTCGCTTACCTGGCGCTCACTTTCGATCATCGCCTGATCGACGGCGCGGTGGCCGATCAGTACACCGGTAAGGTGAAATCGATCCTGGAGAATTGGGCGGAAGAGGTTTTGTGATCGATAAAGAGTTCGTTCGAATATCGATTGAAAAGTTGCGACGGTCTGAGAGCCGCATCGAAGATTGTGTCGGTCGGCTCAATCACGAACAGATCTGGACGCGCAACGCCGACAACGTGAACTCTGTCGGCAATTTGATTTTGCACTTATGCGGGAATGTTCGCCAATGGATCGGTTTCGGAATTGGCGATCTAGCAGACCAGCGGGACCGCGACAGTGAGTTTGCGGCACGCGGCGGCCTGGAACCGAAGGAGCTACTTGAGCGTTCGCGAAAGACCGTTGCTGATGCGATTGACATTCTAGGAAATTTCGACACCGCACGCCTGATGGACAAAGTGACGATCCAGAACATTGAGGTCGCCAAGATGGAAGCGATCTATCAGGTAGTCGAGCATTTTGCACAGCACACTGGCCAGATCATGTTCGTCACCAAGATGCTGACCGGCGATGACCTCGGCTATTTCAAACACCTGAATCCTGGAGCAGCGGCGCACGTTCCTTAAGCTGAACGCCGGAGAGTTTCAAACGCCTGGATTCGTTCATCAAGAACAATAATTTGTGGGCGGCCGCG
The DNA here is from genome assembly GCA_963769205.1 of Bryobacterales bacterium. GTDB lineage: Bacteria > Acidobacteriota > Terriglobia > Bryobacterales > Bryobacteraceae > Palsa-89. The sequence continues at coordinate 366,282 of CAVYKR010000018.1, forward strand.
CGGTAGCCGAGTCCGTCGGCTCGGATATTGGAAATACAGTTTCGTTCCGCGTCGATACGTCCGGGGCGCGGCTTCCAAGTGAGATAAATGCCGAGGCTGTCGGGCGAGCTCAAACCGGGTCGCTCTCCGATCAGAACAATGGCCAGTGCGGCGCCGAGTAGCTCGCCGATCTCATCGCCTATGGCGACGCGGCCTTGCTCCACGATCGTCACCGGCGCGATGGACCAGTCGGGTTTCGCCAGAACCAATTCGAGCACCGGAACGGCGTGGCGATGGATGGCGAGAGATGAAAGTCCATCGGCGATCACAAACGCGGCTTCGTAATCGGACTTGAGCGGAGCCAACCGCTGCCGCGATTCAGCGTTCAATCGGCGGCCGAGATCAGGCCGATGAAGATAGGTCGCACGATCGGCGGCTTCAGAAGCCAGGGTCACGGACGCGATGTTCTTCTGTTTCAGCTCGATGATCAATGAATGCAAGTCAAGCTGTAAATGGACCGCGTCGCGCGCTCGGGCGTGGGCGAGTTGAAAATCGAGCAGCTGCCGGGTTGGGAGGCTGTGGCCGGTACGGCCGAGATCGACACGGGCCGGGGTGAACTCGCGCAGGGATTTCATGCTTCCAGAAAGCCGGCACAGGCTGGAATGCCCGTGCGACACCACGCTTCGAACTCCGGCGCGGGCCGCAAACCGAAAACGCTGCGAAGGAAGAGAGCGTCGTGAAATGAAGTGCTCTGATAGTTGAGCATAATGTCGTCGGCGCCCGGAACACCCATGATGTAATTAACTCCGGCAGCCCCGAGCATGGTCAGGAGCGAGTCCATGTCGTCTTGATCGGCTTCGGCGTGGTTGGTGTAGCAAATGTCGCAACCCATAGGCAGGCCGAGCAGCTTCCCGCAGAAATGATCCTCCAAGCCGGCGCGCAGAATCTGTTTGCCGTCGTAGAGATATTCGGGGCCGATGAAACCGACCACGGTGTTCACCAGCATGGGGCGGAAGTGACGCGCCAATCCATAGGCGCGGGCCTCGCAGGTCTGTTGATCGACGTCATGGTGGGCATTAGCGGATAGCGCACTGCCCTGCCCGGTTTCAAAATACAGGACGTTGCTCCCGACGGTTCCACGTTTCAGAGCCAGCGCCTGATCGCTAGCTTCAGTGAGCATCGCGATGTTGACGCCGAATGCTGCATTAGCCGCCTGCGTTCCGGCGATGGATTGAAAAACGAGGTCCACTGGCGCACCACGGCGCATGGCTTCCATCTGGGTGGTGACATGCGCGAGCACGCAACTCTGGATAGGAATCTGGTAGGACTCGCGCAGCCGATCGAGCAAACGGAGCAGGGTCTCGACAGTTTGCAGATTGTCAGATACAGGGTTGATACCAATCACAGCGTCGCCACTGCCATACATCAGCCCGTCGATGATGCTGGCGGCGATTCCCTTCGGGTCATCAGTAGGATGGTTGGGCTGCAGTCGCGTCGAGAGACGGCCCGGGAGACCAACAGTATTGCGGAAACGGGTGATGACGCGGATCTTGGCTGCGACAGTAACCAGATCCTGGAGCCGCATGATTTTGGAAACCGCGGCGGCCATCTCTGGAGTAAGGCCTGGCGCCAGCGCTTCGAGAATTTCGCCGGTCGCCTGATCGCTGAGCAGCCAGTCACGAAAATCGCCCACGGTGAGATGCGAAACAGGCGCGAACGCGGCGGTGTCGTGTTCATCGAGAATCAGGCGTGTCACTTCATCCGACTCATACGCGATAAGCGGCTCAGCCAGGAAAGTTGTCAACGGCAAGTCGGCTAATGCCATCTGCGCGGCCACGCGCTCTTCAGCACTCGACGCCGAAAGGCCTGCCAAATCGTCTCCGGAACGCGCAGGCGTAGCTTTAGCGAGCAAGGTCTTCAAGTCGACGAACTTATACACGACGCTCGCGATGGCGTGTGAATATCGGCTCACAGCGGCGCTCCCTGCTTAAGCCGTTCCTGCTGGTTGCGCGCGAACTCCTCTTCCGGCGAAAGAATGAGCCGCCGGCGCGCGTAGAAAGCGAAATAGGCTATTCCGCATAGAAACCAGATCGCCGCTCCGATCACTCCGAGGTTATAGTCGCGATTCAGAAACAAGACCACGAGTGTCACGGCGGCAATGAGCAATGCGCTCGCCGCGCCAAGTATGCCCACTGGACTCACATAAGGTCTGGCCATGGCTGGAAACTTTCGCCGCAGCAAGATGAACGAAAGCATTTGCAAGATGTATGCCAGGACCGCTCCGAACACGGCCATATTAAGCAATACCGCGCCCACCGGGCTGTTTTGACCGGCTAGCTGAATCGTCAGGGCAGCTGCAAAACCGAGCAAGGATCCCGCGATCAAAGCTCGGTGTGGTGTCTGGCGGCGCCCGTGCGTTACCGAAAGCCAGCTTGGAAAGTAGCCCGCGCGTGACAGCGAATAAATCTGGCGGCCGAAGGCATAGATGATGGTGTGGAAACTGGCGAGCAGTCCAGTGCACGCAAACAACGCCAAGAGTTTCGCGCGCATCCCCTGACCGAAGATGGTGCGAAAACCGAGGAACAGAGGTTCGGTGGAGGTTTCGACCTGGCTCGCGCCGGGGGGGATTCCAGTGTTAAGGATCACGGTCAGGAAAGAGCAGAGAATCAAGGTCACGAGCCCTAATAAAATGCCTTTGGGCATGTCGCGCGCCGGGTCATGCGCTTCCTCCGCAGCGAGCGGCAATTGCTCGATGCCGAGATAGACCCATAGAGCAAAGGGCAACGCGGTCAGGATTCCGAACCAGCCTTTTGGAAGCCAGGGCCCACCTTCGAGCGCCCATCGATGGAGGCTGAAGAGCGGCGCGGCGCCGATATAGAAAAACAGCAGGATGGCGAGAGCACAGATAGTGATGACTATGGATACGCGGAAGGACATCTCGACGCCGCCGACGTTGAATGCAACGAACAGCGCGTAACAAGCGAGCCACCAGAGGGGCGCATAGATCGGCGGAGTTCCGAAGATGGCACCTAGATAACCGCCGACGCCGACGACGATGACGGCCGGGGTCAGAATGTACTCCATGTTCTCGGCAAGTCCCGTGATGTAGCCGCCCCAGGGGCCCATGGCGGTGCGGGCAAACGAATATGCGCCGCCCGTGTGCGGAAGCGCCGGTGACAATTCGGCGATGCTGAAGCAGAGTCCGATATACAGCAGAGTCATGACGACCAGGGCTCCGAGCATGCCGCCGAAGCCGCTGGCGAGGCCGAAGTTCCAGCCGAAGAAGTCGCCTGAAATCACGGCCCCGACACCGAGAGCCCACAGATGCAGGACGCGAGCGTGACGCCTCAGGACACGGTTTTTGAGATACCCGGGCTCCGGTGTTCTATATGCGACCTGGTCCACTGCACACGTTGTAGCACAGGGCCAGGTCCGGCTATCCAGCTCGTTTGAGATAGTGTGGTCTAGAATGTGGGAAGAAACAGGGGCCTGCGTTCGTCTAAAGTAGTGGCTTCGGCGATGGTGCTGGACGCAAATGACCGGGAAGTGATCGAGGCCTGCCAACGCGGCGAGTGGGACGCGTTTCGTGTACTGTTTGAAGCTCACCATAGCCGTGTCTATTCGATCGCGCTGAGGTATTGCGGCGACGAATCGGCCGCCATGGATATTGCCCAGGAAACATTTCTCAAGCTGTTCTCGTCGATCCGCGAGTTTCGCGGCGGCGCCGGCTTCGAATCCTGGCTGTATCGGATCGTGGTGAATCGCTGTATGGATCACCAGCGGCGTGGCCGGCGGCTGATGCCCTTTTTCGACAGTCTCCTTGATATGGTCAGTGCTCGGAGGGAGACCGTGTTAGAGGAGTTGCTACGGGCTGAGATGGCGAAGGGAGTCCAGGATATCGTCGGGACGTTGCCGCCGGAGCAGCGTATCGTCGTAGTACTGCGATATACCGAAGGTCTCGCTTACGACCAGATCGCCGAGATCCTGGGATGTTCAGCGGGGACTGTGGCATCGCGACTGAGCCGGGCGCACAAAGTGCTGGAGCGGCGGTTGGCGCACCTTAGAGTGCGAGGAGGTATGGGTGTATAAGCCGGAGATCGGTGAGGTGTTGACGCGGCATTTGGGCGTGGTAGCAGCCCCGGAGGAGTTGTGGAATAGGATTGAAAATCCACAGATATCGGCAGTACCCGCGCGGTTTTCGAGAGTGCGCGGGACACTGGCTCTGGCAGCACTGGGCCTGGTGGGAGTGGTGGCTTTTAATACCCGCCGAGCGACAGTGGAGGTTCAATACAGTCTGCCGCAACATACCCTGACGCTGCAGGTTTCAAAGGCGGCTCAGCCGGCCGAGGCTTTGAATGCCGCGTGTTTGCGATGTCATGCGGGTGGGTGAAAATTGGGGGTTAGTTGCGATTTCTGATAGAATTGCGCAGCAGAGTCAGTACTCCAGCAAGCGTATGTTCTTGTTTTACAAAGAGATGCAATCCACTAGACCCCTTGGTCCAATGATTGCATCAGCGCTATACTGGAGATTCAGGAGCAAAGCATGAATACCTATGTGAAGTTTGGAGCCATCGTGGTTGCCGTGATCGGTGTATTGGGCTGGCTGGCGGTCGGCGGCACGAATGAAAGCAAGAGCTACTTCAAAACGATTTCCGAGCTTAAGCAAATGGGTGATCAGGCACAGGTCAAGCGGGTGCGTGTGGACGGCTTTGTCCAAGCTGGATCGATTGTGCGCAACGGCTCCGAAGTGTCCTTCGTTATTCATCAGGACCCCAACAAGCGACAGCAAGATAACCTGACGCTGAAGATTGTGTATCGCGGCATCGATCCTCTGCCGGACACTTTCAAGGATGATGCCCAGGCGCTGGCCGACGGAAAGCTTGGTCCGGACGGAGTGTTCCAGGCCAGCAAGATCCAGGCTAAGTGCGCGTCCAAGTATGAGGCCAAGCCTCAACTGAAGAAGGACGCCAGTCAAGCCGGCATATAGCAAATAGTAAGACAGGCGAAAAGCGCCTGAATCATTTAGAGGAACTAAGCTCGAATGGAAAATATAGGCGCTCTCTCGATTCTGCTGGCGTTTTGTTTCGCCATATACGCCGTGGTCGGCTCAGTGGCCGGCAAGGTTAAGAAGAATGCATTCCTGGTAGTGAGCGCGGAGCGTGCGGTTTACTCGGTCTGGATTCTGCTCTCCATCGCTTCCGGCCTCCTGATTTATTCCCTCATCATCGGCGACTTCCGGCTGGGCTACGTGGCGGCGCACACCGACGCGACGATGCCCAATATCTACAAGTTTACGGCTTGGTGGGGCGGGCAGGAAGGGTCGCTGCTGCTGTGGGCGTGGATTCTGGCCACCTATTCGGCGGTCGTGGTCTTCATGAATCGCCGGAAGTTCCGCGACATGATGCCCTGGGTCACGGCTGTGCTGATGTCCACCGAGACCTTTTTCCTGATTCTCATCTCTTTCGTGCTCAGTCCATTTGCGGTGCTGATCGCGGGCCGCGGCAATATCGTCGAAGGCATGGGCCGAGGCTTGAACCCGCTGCTGCAGTACTGGACGATGGTGATCCATCCACCGATGCTTTACCTGGGCTACGTAGGATTCACGGTGCCCTTCGCGTTTGCGATGGGATCGCTAATCACTAAGCAACCAGGCGAATCGTGGATTCATACCACACGACGCTGGACTATCGTCACGTGGCTGTTTCAGAGTACGGGTATCCTGCTGGGGCAAGGTTGGGCATACGCGGTGCTGGGTTGGGGCGGATATTGGGCCTGGGATCCGGTGGAGAATGCGTCTCTGCTGCCCTGGATCACCGCGACCGCTTTTTTGCACTCGGTGATGATGCAGGAAAAGAAGGGAATGATGAAGGTGTGGAATATGGTTCTGATTTCCGCAACCTTCTTCCTGTGCATTTTCGGCACTTTCCTCACGCGATCAGGCGTGGTGAGCTCGGTGCACGCGTTTGCGCAGTCGTCTATCGGGACTTATTTTGTGACGTTTTTGGCCATCGGGCTGGCGGCGACGATTTACCTCATCCTGGACCGGCTGCCCTACTTGAAGAGTGAAGCGCGCCTGGAGAGTGTGGTGTCGCGCGAATCCAGCTTCATGTTCAATAACCTGATCCTGCTGGCCAGCTGCTTCGCGGTTCTGTGGGGCACGCTGTTTCCGGTGATTTCGGAAGCCGTGACCGGCGAAAAAATCAGCGTAGATGCGCCATTCTTCAATCGCATCAATATTCCAATTGCGTTTGGCCTTATGCTGCTAACGGGCATTGGACCGTTGATCGCCTGGCGTAGAAGCTCGATGGAGAGCCTGCGTCGCGCGTTCTTCTGGCCGTCCATCGCGGGTGTGGCATTGATGGTCATACTGGCGATCTTCGGCGTCTACGAGCATCCTTATGCTCTGGTGTCGTTCGGTCTGTGCATGTTCGTTACAACAACCGTCCTCTCCGAGTTCTGGAAGGGCGCTTCGGCGATCCGGGCCAAGAGCGGCACGGGTTTAATTCCGGCGGCTGTGGAGCTGACTCATCGCAACACCCGGCGCTACGGCGGATACCTGGTGCACATGGGCATCGTCTTCATGTTTATCGGCTACACCGGCGCGGCGTTCAACAAGGACGTCACCAAGGAAGTAGCTCCGGGGCAAACGTTCGACATAGGGAGCTACACCGTGCGGGTAGCGGATGTGCAGGCGACCGAGAACGAAAATTACGCATCGCAGAAGTTGATTGCGGAGGTGTCACGCGGCGGGAAATCGATCGGCACGCTCGAGCCCGAGCATCGCTTTTACAAATCGAGCCAGCAACCGACTTCGGAAGTTGCCATCCGGCGCCGCTTGAACGAAGACCTGTACATTAATTTCGCGGGGCCGTCGGCCGATAACAAGCGGGCGGTGGTGCAAGCTTACGTTTTCCCACTGGTGTCGTGGATCTGGATTGGGTTTTGGGTGCTGGCGATGGGTACGCTGGTGTGCCTGATCCCCAGTAAGATCAGACTGTCATACGCTCGCACGCAGGTAGTGGGAGTCACACAACAACATGCGACGGTTGAGAAATAGCCTAATTTTTCTGGTGTTTGCCGCTGTGTCGGCATTCGCGCAAAACGCGGAAGAGATGGAGAGCGCGGCCTGTAATCGGGTGGCCGAGAAATTGCTTTGTCCATGTGGGTGCAAGACGAATATGGCGTGTCGTATGGATCCTTATCCTTGCCGCACGTGCTGGGACAACAAGAAAAAGATTCTCAAACTGCAGGCAGCCGGAATGTCTGACCAAGCGATTTTGGATCAGTTCGCGCAAGAGATGGGCAAGGACGTTGTCGCGGTCCAGCCCGGCGTAATCGGATCACTTTCGTTTTACACCGCTGCCGCGCTTGGACTAATTCTCGTAGTGTTCGTGATCCGGAAATATAGCCGCAAGAACGTTGTCGCCGGGGCTGTGCCTTCCGCCGACGATCCGGAATTCAACCGCTACCACGACCAGATCGAGAAAGAAGTGGAAAAGCTCGATTAATGGTTCTCGCTGTAGCGGTTCTTCTTGCCTTGGGGTCAATCGCCTTTACGTTGATCGTACGAGGCAAGGATATTCCTGAGACTCCCGTGATTTCGCCAACCGCGCACCTGGATCAACGTAAAGCGCAAATCTACGAGAACCTGCGCGATCTGCAGTTTGAATATCGCCTTGGCAAGCTCTCCGATCAGGATTATCAGAAGACCAAAGTTGATTTGCAGAGAGAACTGGCGAAGGTTCTGGCCGAGATCGATACGGTGCAACCTTCTCAAGCGAAAGCGGCCGCGGCGCCAAAGGCGAAGATTGTCGCCGAACAGGTTGCCCGCATGGCCGACACGTGCCCGCACTGCGGGGCGAAATTCCCCCTGCCGTTGAAGTTCTGCGGAGCATGCGGAAAGGCCATGGCCTAATGCTTCGGGTTTCAATGGCGGTGCTTTGCGCGATTCCTGCGCTGGCCGCGGTGGATGGCGTAGTGATCAACTCTACGACCGGCAAGCCGCAGCCGAATGCAATTGTCTCGCTGGTACAGCCGGGGCAGGGTGGGATGCAGGCGCTCGGTAGTACGAAGTCGGATGCGGAAGGTAAGTTTCGCTTCGATAAGGAACTGCAAGGTCCCACGCTACTGCAGGCGCTGCATGCGGGTGTTCTATACAACAAAATGATCGTACCGGGCACGCCGACCAGCGGCCTACAGGTACAAGTCTTCGATTCCACCAATAAGCCAATTGCAAAGGTAAGCCAGCATTTCATCGTGCTGCAGCCGGGAGCCAGTGAGATGGCGGTGAGCGAGGGCATTCTATATCAAGGCGATGCCAGCGTCACTTACAACGACACGTCCAACGGTACCTTGCGCTTTTATCTGCCGCCTGAGGCCAACGGCAAAGTCAGCGTGACGATCAACGCGCCCGGAGGCATGCCCATCCAACGGCCGGCTGAGAAGACCAAAGAGGCGAATGTTTACAAAGTTGATTATCCGATCAAGCCAGGCGAAACACGCTTCGATTTGAATTACGTCGTCCCTGTGGCGAATCCGCTGATTTTTTCAGGCAAGATTCTGCATTCGGAAGGTGCGTCCGATCTGGTGGCTCCCAACGGCGTCACGTTGAAGGGCGACAACATCGAACTGGCCGGGCAGGAGCCCAAGACGCAGGCCAGCATCTACCAGATAAAAGGCGCGGATTACAAGGTCGAGGTGGAAGGCACCGGATCGCTGCAGCCGGGTGGCGCGTCGCCGGATGAGGACAATGGGATGCCGACCATTCAAGAGGTGAAGCCGCGGATTTACGATCGGCTGTATTGGATCTTGGGCATGGCCTTTGCGATTCTGGGGCTGGGATCGGTTCTTTTGTATCGGAGTTCGGTGAGCAGTTCCAAAGGAACATGAGCGCCGTCGCGATTGAGGGCGTCTGGAAATTTTTTGGCGACTATCCCGCACTTCGGGACATCAGCTTCTCCGTAAACGGCGGGGCTTGTTTGGCACTGCTGGGCCGCAACGGCGCGGGCAAAACCACCTTGCTGCGTATACTGGCTGGGTTGTCCAAGCCGGCGCGCGGAAGCATCACTGTCCTGGGGAAAGATGCGCGCGAGGAGGACACGCGGCGCAAGATCGGCGTGCTGGGGCATGGTATCGGGGTCTACGAGGAACTCTCTGCGTACGAAAACCTGCGGCTCTTTGCGCGCCTGTATGGAATCAGTGATCCAAACAAAACCGCGCGGGAGTGGTTGGAACGCACGGGTCTGGACCGCGTGCGCGACGGACTGGTCCGCGAATTCTCGCGCGGCATGCGGCAGCGTCTGGCCGTCGCACGGGCTTTCCTGCACAATCCGGCGCTGCTATTGCTGGACGAACCTTTTACCGCGCTGGATGATCGGGCTATTAAGGTGCTGCAGGATCTGCTGAACTCCGCGCTCCAGGAGGGCCGCACCATCATCATGTCCACGCACCAATTGCGCGAAGCGCTGGAGCTGGCCACCGATGTCGCTCTCATCAATCGGGGCAAGCTGGCTTTCCGCGGGGAACGAACCCGCGAAATGGCGGAAGATCCAGGCTGGCTGTATCGTCACTACGGAGAAGCATGAACTTTTTCCGGCAAGCGTGGGCAGTGGCCGCGAAGGATCTGCGCTCGGAGGTCCGCAGCAAAGAGACCGTGAACGCGTCACTGTCGTTCGCGCTCGTAATCCTGCTGCTGTTCAGCTTCGCCTTCGACCCAGGGTCGGACCAGGTTCGCGAGATCGCCGGAGGTCTGCTGTGGCTGGTGTTCGCATTTGCCGGCACCTTGATTCTTAACCGCAGCTTCGCTCGAGAGCTGGTAAATGACTGCCTGGATGCGCTCATCTCGTCGCCGGCCAGCGGTGCGCAGCTGTTCTTTGGAAAGTGCGTAGCCAACTACGTCCTGCTGGTTATCGTGGAGTGCATTTGCCTGCCGATTTTCGCGGTTTTCTATAATGTTCGCTTGCCGCAGCAACTGGCCGTTTTGTTTCTGGTCATGCTGTTAGGCACGTGGGGCATCACTGTGATCGGGACGCTCTTCAGCGCGATGACAGTAAACTTGCGCTTGCGTGAGCTGATGTTGCCGACCTTGATCTACCCTATGCTGATTCCGGCATTGATGGGCGCGATCCAGTTGAGCGGCTTGCTCATTGCCGGCGAGCCCCTGGGAGCGGAAAATCAGATCTGGTTCCGGCTCCTGGTTGCTTTTGATGTGATATTTACTATTCTGGCTTTAGCGTTGGTTGAAACCGTGTTAGTGGGGTAAAAATATGCGCGTGAAAATCATCTTGGCGCTGTCAGTCCTCTCCGGCCTGATCCTTTCCTGGAACCTGCATACGATGTTCCTGCAGGTGCCCGATGAATTGAACCAGGGTGCGGCCTTCCGCATTATCTATTTCCATGTGCCCTCGGCGATTACTTCCTTCACCGGGTTTTATATCGGGATGTTCGCGGGCGTGGGCTACTTGATGAAAAAAGATCTTCGATTCGATGCGTTTGCCGCGGCGGTTAACGAAGTCTCGCTGGCCTTCGCCACGGTTACGTTGATCACTGGCAGCATCTGGGGCCGCATCATCTGGGGCATCTGGTGGGCGTGGGATCCGCGCATTACTTCTTACTTCGTCTGCTGGCTGCTCTACGTAGGCTACTTCATGCTGCGGCGCGCGATTGACGATCCGACCACGCGGGCGCGGCTGGGCGCGGTGCTTTCGATCTTCGCGGCCATCGATATCGTGATCGTGTGGAAATCAATCGAATGGTGGCGCACGCAGCATCCTGGCCCGGTGCTCGAGATCCGGGGTGGCGGAGGGATGGCGCCGGGTATGGAAGCGCCGCTATGGTGGAACTTTCTGGCGCTTATACTGCTCGCGAGCGCGCTGGTGATCATTCGTATGCGCCAGGAGTCAATGCAGCGCGAGATCGATTCGCTACGGCGGTACGCGCACGCTTTCTGAGGAAGCCATGCCTACATCCAACTACACATTCATGTTTTATGGCTTTCTAGCCGCGTGGCTGATCGTCATTGTATATGTGATCTCCATCGCGCTAAGGGAGCGGAAACTTCGGCAGGAGCTGGATCGGGTGAAGCGTATGATGGAGGAGCGCGAGCAGGAGACCAAGAAATAGCCGTGCTCCCGTGGGGCGCTCGAAGGAGTAGTATTAGTGAGTGGCATGACTGATCCGGAGGAAGTTCGCAGGACCCGCGCGGAAGCTCTACAATGCGCCGAGCGAGCGTCGTTCCGTGCAGCCACTGTTGTCCACGGAGAAATGAAACGAGGTCTAGCCAGTCTGGCTACCATAGCGTCTACGGCACCATGGATTGGCGTTTTGAGTACCGTGCGGGGCATTCACGATACGTTCCGGGTGTTAACGGAAGCAAAGAATCAATTATGGCGGCCATATTTGAAAGGCTTTCGCAGTCACTCGTGCCGGCCGCGCTCGCTCTTGTTGTCGCGCTCGCAGCGATGTGGTGCTATAAGTACTTGCTCGCTGAGGTCGAAGCGTTCGATTCGGAGATGGAAAGCGCTTCCCTCCAGCTCATAAACCATTTGGGACGCCTTCGGACCAACTAGCGCCGCCAACCAGGATTTACCGGTATTGCCTGAGCATGCTACTGCCGCAATGTGCTATCCTGTTACCGTATAAAAAGATTAAGAAAAGACGAGGAGTATCGATTCGAGAATGGCACTGGCGACTGATTCGAAGGCACAAACGATAACGAAGTTTCGAGTCCACAACACCGACACCGGTTCGCCAGAGGTACAGGTAGCCATCCTGAGCCAGCGTATTCTGCAGCTCCAGGATCATTTCAAGATGCACGGTAAAGATCATCATTCCCGCAGGGGATTGTTGTCGATGGTCGCCCGACGCCGACGACTCTTGAAATACCTGAAAAGCCGTAATCCGGAAAGGTACAAGAGCCTGATTCAAAGCCTGGGCATCCGTCGTTAGATGCTCGAGCTCAGGTAACCCGCCCCGGTGGGCGGCGCTCCCACAGATCATTCACTCCAAAGTCTCCTCTTAATCCTCAGCAGGCGGGGCAGAAGCTTCGTCTGGATTAAAAGGACATTCAGATGTTACAAACTGTAGAAATTGACCTTGATGGTCAAAAGATCACCCTGGAAACAGGCAAGATCGCCAAGCAGGCCAATGGGGCCGTTATTGTGCGCTCGGGGGATTCGGTTGTGCTGGTTTCGGCCTGCTCCAATCCGCAACCCAAACCGAACGCAGCATTTTTTCCGCTCACGGTGGATTATCGTGAATATACTTACGCTGCCGGCAAATTCCCAGGCGGCTTTATCAAGCGCGAGGGACGGCCATCGGAGAAGGAGATTCTGACCAGCCGCCTGATCGACCGGCCCATCCGTCCGCTGTTTCCCGAAGGCTACATGAACGAGACGCAGGTGATCGCGATGGTGCTTTCAGCGGATCCGACACGCGATCCCAGCACACTGGCGATCATAGGGGCCGGCGCCTCGCTGGCGATCTCAGATATTCCGTTCCAACACGTGCTGGGAGGAGTCCGCGTGGCCTCGGTGAAGGGGAAGCTTATGGCCAACCCCAGCTACGACGAGACCAAGGAATCGAAAGCCAACATCGTGGTTGCTGGAACCGAAGATGGCATCGTAATGGTGGAAGCCGGCGCGCAGCAGGCAAGCGAGGAAGAAGTGCTGGAAGCGATCGAATACGGGCACCAGTGCTGCAAGAAGATCGTAGCCGGCATCCGCGAGCTGGTTGCCAAAGTGGGCAAAGCCAAGTGGACCTACACGCCCCCGGAGATCAATAAAGAGCTGTACAGCAAGATTGAATCGCAGATTCGCGCCGAACTGACGGACGCGCTCAATACCAAGAAATATCAGAAGCTGGAAAGCTACCATCGCGTCGCCGAAGCCAAGAAGAAAGTTCTTGATCCGCTGGATGATGATGAGGAAGAGCTGTTCGAAGAGGCTGGGGATATATTCGATCATCTCAAGGAGCGAATTTTCCGCGATGAGATGCTAAAGGCGCGCCGTCGTCCCGATGGACGGGCGTTCGATGAGATCCGCAATATCGACGTCGAAGTCGGCGTTCTGCCGCGCACGCACGGCTCGGCATTATTCACGCGCGGCGAGACGCAGGCGCTGGTTACAGTAACGCTGGGAACTAAGGACGACGAACAGCGCATCGAGATGTTCGACCTTAGCGAGACGTCCAAGCGCTTCATGCTGCATTACAACTTCCCGCCGTTCAGTGTGGGCGAAGTAGGGTTCATGCGCGGGCCAGGGCGCCGCGAGATCGGCCATGGCGCGCTAGCCGAACGGTCGATTGCGGCCGTAAACCCGGACGATAAGACCTTTCCGTACACCATGCGCGTGGTGAGCGACATTCTGGAATCGAATGGATCGAGCTCCATGGCCACGGTCTGCGGCGCTACGCTGGCGCTGATGGACGCGGGCGTCCCGATTGAGACACCGGTCGCGGGGATCGCGATGGGTCTTGTGATGGAAGGCAAGGATTATGCCATTCTGACGGACATCGCGGGAGCCGAGGACCATTACGGCGACATGGATTTCAAGGTAGCGGGATCACGTCAGGGCATCACTGGCCTGCAGATGGACATCAAGGTTCCCAACGTCACCACCAAGATCATGAAGGAGGCGCTGGAGCAAGCTCGCAAGGCCCGGCTTTTCATCCTGGACAAGATGGTGGCGGTAATTTCCGAGCCGCGCAAGGAGATGTCGCAGTACGCTCCGCGCATCTATACGTTGACTATTCCGACCGACAAGATTCGCGAGTTGATCGGGCCCGGTGGCAAGATGATCCGCAGCATTGTGGACGAAACCGGGGTTAAGATCGACGTTGAAGACGACGGTACGGTCAACATCTTCGCTGCCGACGGCGAATCCGCAAAGAAGGCGATCCAGCGCGTGACCGATATTGCGGCCGTCGCTGAGCCCGGCAAAACTTATCTCGGCAAAGTCGTGAGGATCGTGGAATTCGGCGCATTCGTCGAAATTTTCCCCGGCACCGACGGTTTGCTGCACATCAGCGAAATCTCGGAGAACCGCATCAAGAACGTACGGGACGAGTTGAAGGAAGGCGACCAGATCATGGTCAAAGTCCTGGCGCTGGATGGCAACAAGATCAAGCTCAGCCGCAAGGCGATCCTGCGGGAACAGCGCGAGAAGCTGAAACAGTAGCGCCTATTTCAATTCAGAAACAGGGATGGTGAACTCGGCTGTGTTCACCACTCCCTTGCGTTGAAACTGCACCCAGATCCGGTAAGTCCGCGCACGCGGAAAAATAATATTGAACTGCATCTGTGGACCGCCATCGGCGATGTAAGGATGGTCGTGGATCAGGTCGATCGTGTCGTCGCTGGCCACCAGCATGTGAGCCCATGCGCTCAAGTATTGCTCCAGCCCGTCGGAGGGAGTGATCTTGAAAAACAATAAAGTCTTCAAACCGACGATGGGTACAGGTGGATCCATCACCAGCTCGACGTCCATGTTCTTGCAATGACTGACGCCCAATTCGGGCTGCAGCTTCGCATCCACTAGGAGCACGCCGGCACCGGAAGCGCCCGGCACGATTACCGTCTTGGCGATCAATTGCGGTGTCCCACCGGTCGGATAAAGGTCGCCCACGACGCGATACATTCCGGGCTTGGGAAAGGTCATGTCAAAAACGAACGAGCCGTCTGGCTGCGGCACCGGATGATCGTGAAGGAAATACTGCAGGTCCTCGCTGACTACGAACATATGGAAAAGCTTGTCATGCACCAGCTCAAAATGATCGACCAGCTTGCCGGTATGCGGGTCTTTGACCTGAAACGTGACCTTCACTTTTTCGCCGGCGTGGAAGACAGCGGGAGTAAGCTTCAGATCGAGCGGATATTCCTCCTCATCGGGAATTCCGAGCACCAACGCCATGTGGCAGCGCGGGCAGAAGCCGGGCTTGTCGGAGCGGACGTCTTTGTCCATCGGGCATACATAGTCCTGCGGCACGGCGGGATTGGAAGCGGGCGGCTGTGCCAGCAGGGGGCCCAGCATCAAGACCACGAGGAAAGCCAGGATAATACGCACTATTCCATTTTATCGCCTCAGTCGCGCGAGAATGGTTGCTGACATGAAACGGTTTTCCATTGCAGTCATTCCCGGTGACGGTGTCGGCCAAGAGGTCACCCCGGCCGCCCTGCGCGTGATCGAAGTAGCGGGTCGAAAGTTTGACGCGGCTTTCGACTTTGAAGAGTTTGCCTGGGGCGCAGCTTTTTATTCAAAAAACGGCCGGATGATGCCGGCCAATGCGCTCGAACTGCTCCGAACGAAGGATGCGATCTTGCTGGGCGCGGTGGGTGATCCGAAGATTCCTGACCATATTACGCTCAACGGTTTGCTGCTACCGATCCGCCGGACATTCGATCAGTTTGCCAATGTTCGTCCCGCTATATTGTACGAGGGTGTGCAGTCGCCTCTGGCCAAGCCGGGCAAAATCGACATGGTGGTTGTACGCGAGAACACGGAAGGCGAATACGCGCAGGTCGGCGGGTTCGTTTACCATGAGCAGCCCGACGAAGTAGCCATCCAGACGGGAGTATTCACGCGGCGCGGAATCGAGCGTGTCGTGCGATTCGCTTTTGAACTGGCGCGCAAGCGCAATCAGAAAAAGCTCGTCACCTCAATAACCAAATCGAACGCCCAGGGCTTCGGCATGGTGTTGTGGGACCGCGTGTTTCAGTTAGTGGCCTCGGAATACTCCGATATCGAAACTGAATCACTGCTGGTGGATGCGGCGGCTATGAACTTCATCCGCCGTCCCCATAGTTTTGACGTTGTGGTTGCGTCTAATCTCTTCGGCGATATCCTAAGCGACATTTCCGCTATGATTACGGGCAGCATCGGCCTTGCGCCCAGCGCCAATCTGGATCCTACCCGTCGCTTTCCATCTATGTTTGAGCCGGTGCATGGGTCCGCCCCCGATATCGCGGGTCGAGGTCTGGTAAATCCGCTGGCGGCAATACTATCGGCCGGCATGATGCTGGAACATCTCGGGCTGGAGCAAGCCGGCCATTCCATCGAGCGCGCGGTCGCAAAGGTTTTGGCTGAGGGAAACGTCAGGACTGCTGACGTCGGTGGGAAGAGCCGGACGGCGGATGTCACCGAATCTGTGATCGAAGAATTCGGAAGGTGAAGGAAGATCAGCCGCGTAGATCGGCGAATGCTGCTTCGATTTCCTTCTTAGCCGCCGGACACGGCACCGTTAGCGGCAGCCGCGGCGGTCCGCCATAGTAGCCGGCCAGATCCATCGCGTACTTTAAACCCGGCACTCCATGTTTGGCGGTAACCAGATAAGCGGCGTGGCTGATCCGGTTCTGCCAGTCGAGCGCAGCCTCGGGCTCGCGGGTCCGATGCGCCTCCCAGATCGAAACCGTGGCATAGGGGGCGGCGTTGGCGAACGCGAGCACGGCGCCCGAGCATCCGACGGCAAAGGAAGGCGCCAGCGTCGGAGCTGAGCCGGTAAGCACCTGGAAACCGGGCTTCACTTCGCGGATCATCCGCATCACCTTTTCGAGATTTCCGGAGCTTTCCTTAATGGCAATGATGTTGGGATGATGCGATAGTTCGGCCACTGCTTCGGCCGGAATGTCGACGCCGGTGACTTGCGGCCAATTGTAAATGAAGATCGGGATCTTGGCCTGATCGGCCACAGCGCGAAAGTACAGCATCTGCGTTGCGGCGTTGTTGATCAAATTCTTGTAGTAGTGCGGCGTGCGCACCATGGCGGCTTTGTAGCCGATTTCGGCCGCGCGGTTGGTGAGATCGACGGTCTCGCGAACGCTCTCCACGCCGGTGCCGGCAATCAGCAGCTTTTCAGGCGCGGCATATTGGGCAACCCACTCCCAGAGCTGGATCTTCTCTTCGGTGGTCAGCATCACGCTTTCACCGGTAGAACCACAGACCACATAGCCGGCGAGTCCTGTGAGATTCCACTTCTCGACGTTGTGCTGGACCTTGATTTTCCAGATCTCGCCTTCGTGGTTGAAGGGCGTGGCGATGGGCGGGAAGATTCCTTGCAGCTTCATGGGAGATTTGGGGCAGCGCTGAAGGCTGCCCCTTGGAACTTATTTTGCGACGTACGTGATGACCAGCGTGTAAAGCGCCAGGGATTCGATCAGCACCAGTCCGAGAATGAGGGCGAAACGGATGCCCGCTTGAGCGCCGGGATTCCGTGCCATGGCCTCGGCTGCCGAAGCGACGGCCTTTCCTTGTCCCAGCCCGCAGAGGCCGGACGCGATGCCCATAGCGAGGTAGGCGAAGGGTAGATGCAGATCGGCGGTTCCGCCGCCGGGAGTCTGTGCGAAAATCGGGCTGGCCAGCAGCAGAAATGCCACTGCCAGAAAAATCATCTTGCGTGTCATGTGACTGTTCTCCTTGTATAGATTTGTTCGCGAGGAGGTGGTTCCCGATCTGCCCTGGGGGACGACGGGCTCACACTCGGAACGGATAAAGCCATTAATGTTCGTGCGCGACTGCTCCGCTGACATAAATCACGGTGAGCAGCATAAATATGAAAGCTTGTAAGAATGCGACGAAGACGTGCAGGCCCATGAAGACCGCGGGCAATACCAAATACGTAAGGGAGAGGAAAGTGATGGTTACCATCTCGCCGGCAAACATGTTGGCGTAAAGACGAATCGTGAGGGAAAGAGGGCGAGCCAGGTGACTGATGAATTCGATGGGCACCATCAACGGGGCCAGTAACGGCATAGGCCCGGCGAAATGCACCAAATAACGCCCAACACCCTGCTCCCGAACGCCCATCGCGTGGTAGTAGAAGAAAACTGCGATGGCCAGGCCAGCAGGCACAGCGGGAGTCATGGTGGGCGACTCGAAACCCGGAATCACTCCGATCAAGTTCATGAAGAGAACGAAGATGAAGAGAGTTCCGATGAACGATACATATTTATTGGCGCCGTGTTCAACTGCGTCGTGCGCCTGGCCGGAAATGAAGTTGTACAACGCTTCGAAGGTCAGCTGCAGCCCGCCAGGCTTCTCGGATGAAAGCCGCGAGCGCAGAAATGCGAAGAGCACCAGGATGATGACCACTACCAGGATCTCCATCGTGATCCAGTTTTCCCACGGGTGCGCGGGATTCTCCGGCGGACGGCCGATCGCATTCAGGAGAGAATCGAGCGGACCGGCCAAAAACCGGTTGAACAGCTTGGTAGTCCACAGGTCTACTTCATGTTCGGGCATAGATTAATTCGTGGATCAACTCGAGGAGTACAGCCGCCGCGGAAACCAAAAGACCCGACGCCGCGGCCGCGACGTTCAATCCCAGAAATCTGATTATAGCGTAGGCCAGCGCGATGAGCAGTAGAATGCGGAGCGCGAAGGGAAAGGGCGACCGCTTCTTAGGCTCCGGCGTGAGGGCGTCGACCAACTGGCGCCAGCCCCAAAAACTTGCGTAGGATACAGCCGCTCCGATCAGAAACGCGAGGCCGATTCCGATTCCCTTGATTATTGCCAGGCCGATCGATGTTGTGAGCGCCAGAACCAGAATGATCCAGGTGACGCGGCGGATGAACCGATCATAGAAGGCCTGGTCACCCAGCGGCATTGTCCTTGTTCAACTCTCGAATTACTTCGATGATGCCGGCTGCGACGCCGAGAAACAGGAAGATGATCTTCAGGAAGCCGGTTCCGAACAGCTTGTCGAGCCCGTATCCGATGAGGAAGCCGACCAAAATGGCCGCCGGCAGCAGAAACGCTAAGCTGTAGTATTTTCCGAACTCGCGGACCAGATTATCTTTAGGCATGGGCGGCCCGTTTCCGTTCCAAGATCGCGCCCGCCTGGTCAGCGGCCTCCTTAACCAGGAAGCCCATTTTAGGATGGGTGGGAACGATGTCGGGTGTGAGGCCGAATTCTTCCAGTGCCTCCGATGTAGTCGGGCCAATGGATGCGACGACCATTTTCCGCAGCGCCCCCAGCACTGTTTTTTCGAGCCGCGCTGTGGCAGCCACCCGGAGCAGATGCGTCAGTTGAATGGACGTTGTGAAGATAGCGACGTCGGCCTGACCTTCGACGATCCGGCGAATCGCCTCACGCATCGGACGAGTGTCTTCCGGCAGATCCCATTGGTAGACGCGAACCGGCGTAACCTCGGCGCCACGCGCTCGCAAACCTTCCAGTAGTTCGGGGTTGGATTTGCCATACTCCTGGACCGCGATGCGGCTCTCCGGCCGATTTGCAATGGCGGCCAGGAGTTCGCGCCAGGTGTTTGGCTCCGGAACCGTGACGGTAACCGGCACTTGCATCTCGCGCAGCGCGGCCAGCGGCTTAGGCCCGCGGGCTACGATCGTGATTTCCCGCAAAGCCTCGGCGAAGGTCTCCGGCGGATAGTGCGATGCCAGGATCTTGTCGAGCGCCCGCGTGCCAACGCCGGTGAGGAAGATCATCATGTCGAATTCCCCGCGAAAGAGCAGCTCGGCAAAGGCGAAGGCGTCCGGGTTGTTTTCGATGGGCGTCTCGCGCATGGAGGGAGCGACGAACGCATCGCCGCCCTGGCGCCGGATAAGCTCAGCGATCTCCGTGGCGCGGCGGCTCTCGAACGAAAGGACGCGCAGACCGTCGAAGGGCATCCATTTGAGGTTAACCAATCGGCGGTAAGATCGGTTGCAGATGATTTTGTCTGAATACGATCATGCGCTGCTTTCGGGCGACCGTGGTCCGGCGGCGCGCATGGCCATGTCGATCCTCACGCGCATGGCGGAAGTCCAGGGCGCGCGCGAAATGCTCGACATTTCGCAGGCCCACATAGACAGCACGATCTACATGGGCGAGGCCGGCCTGGAGTTCGCCGAGCGCCTGGCGGGGTGGGGCGCGAAGGTCGCGGTACCGACGTCGCTCAACGTAAGCGGGCTCGATGAATGCCATTGGCGCGATTGGCCTGTGCCGGAGGATTGGGCTCAGCAAGGCCCAGCGCCAGATGCGCGCGTATCAGAGCATGGGCTGCGTTCCAATGTGGACTTGCGCGCCATATCAAACGTCGATGGCGCCGAAGTTCGGCCAGCAGATCGCTTGGGGCGAATCGAATGCGATTGTGTTTGCAAACTCGGTGATTGGTGCGCGCACGGAACGCTACCCGGATCTGCTCGATATCTGCGCAGCCATCACCGGGCGTGCTCCCGCTATCGGACTGCATTTAACTGACAATCGCGCCGGCCAACTGCTGCTTCGGCTCGATGACATCCCTAAGCGGCTCCAGCAGGATGATTCCTTCTATCCGGTGCTCGGTATCCTGGTTGGCCGGTTAGCCGGTCATCGTATTCCGGTCATTTCGGGGCTCACGGTAACGCCCGCCGAAGATCAGCTCAAAGCATTCGGAGCCGCGACTGCCTCCTCGGGCGCCGTGGCGCTGTTTCACATCGTAGGAGTAACCCCAGAAGCTCCGACCCTGGAAGCGGCGTTTCAAGGACGGCCGGCCGTTGAAGAGCGCAGCATCACCGTAGATCAGCTGCGGGAGATCCGCCGTGAGCTGACTACAGCCGTGGGCGCGAAACTCGACATGGTTGTGCTTGGCAGTCCGCATTTTTCCATCGCTGAATTCCAGCAGTTGGCCCCGCTCGTGGCAGGAAAGCGGCGGCATCCGGACGTACAGTTCCTGGTGACCACCAGCCGAATAATGAGCGCGCTGGCTTGCGAACAGGGAGTGCTCGCGCCGTTGGAGGCATTTGGTGCGCGGCTTACGGTGGATACCTGCATCCTGGCAACGCCCATGCTTCCCAAATCCATCCAAGTATTAATGACAAATTCGGCCAAGTACGCCTACTACGCCCCAGGTCTCTTGGCAACGAAGGTCGTGTTCGGCAGCATGGGGGATTGCGTTCGGTCGGCGATCGAAGGTCGCGTAGTCCGAGATGAATCGTTATGGGAGAGTTGACGCGGGGAACGGTGGTTGTGGCGGGCGAGGCCATAGGCGAGCTACTGGTCAGCATGGAGCCACTTAGTTTCTGGGGCGGCTACGATTCCCGCACGGGCGAAATCATCGACCGGAGACATCCGCTGTCCGGCCAGATTGTTAAAGGCCGAATACTGGCGCTTCCTAACACGATCGGATCGAGCACAACCACTTCTGTACTGCTCGAAGCCGTTCGCGCCGGAACCGCGCCGGCGGCCATTTTGACCATCGGCGTGGACTCCTTCCTGGCCTTGGCGTCGATCGTTTCAAACGAAATGTACGGCCGTGTTATTCCGCTGGTGGCCCTGGACCAGGAACAGTTCCAGACTCTACGTAGCGGTACCAAGGCTAAGGTTTGCGTGGACGGCACAGTACAAGTACTGCAGTAGCCCATGTTACGATGGAATTATCGAACAAACAGCCCTGTTTGTACGTCTAATCCCGACAGGGGAACTATCCTGAGTGAAGACCAAGTGGAAGGTTTTACTGACAATCGGCCTGATCGCACTCGCCGCAGGTGGTGTGTTCGCGAGCATCAAGTACAACCAGCGCGGGATTGTGGGTGTGCAGACAGGCAGGGTAATGCGGCAGGATCTGATCGCCGTTGTGACGGCCTCGGGCGAAATTAAACCCAAGAACTACATTAATTTGGGAGCGAACACATTCGGTCCCGCCCCCATCACTGAAATTCTGGTGAAGGAAGGCGACCATGTTCGGAAGGGCCAAGTGGTTGCGAAGCTGGAATCGGTGCAGGCTAATGCGGACGTCGTGGCCCAGAAAGCTACCATTGACACGGCTTTGGCTGATTCGGCCGCCGCTGAAGCCGGGATGAAATCGATGGAGGACGCGGTTAGGACCGCTCAGGCGACCTTGGAACGCAACCGGGCCGAGTTGAGCCGCACTAAGTCGAATCTGGACCGGGCGACCGAGCTTTACAACTCGAAGCTGTTAGCCAAGCAGGATTTCGATCAGAAGAAGGCGGAGTATGACACAGCGGTTGCGGCGATGAGCGAAGCCGAAGCGCGCATTGCTCAGGCTAAATCGCAGCAATCTCAATCGCGGCAGCAGTTAGACTCGGCCAACAAACGCATTGCGCAATTGCGGGCGAATTTGACCCGTTACTCGGATGTTTTGGAAAAATATTTTGTCACCTCGCCTATCGATGGAGTGATTACCAATCTTCCGGTGCGTATGGGCGAGACCGTGGTCCCGGGTGTACAGAATTCAGCGGCCAGCACAATCATGACTGTAGCCGATATGTCACTGATTACGGCCGAGGTAAAAGTGGATGAAACCGACATCGTAAACGTTAAGGTTGATCAGCAGGCCGAAGTCACCATCGACGCAATTCCGAATCAGACCTTCAAGGGCCACGTGATCGAAATCGGCGACACCGCAATCCTTCGTTCCACCGGCTTAGCCGCATCCCAGAGCACGACATCTAACCAGGAAGCCAAAGATTTCAAAGTTGTGATCGCGATCGATAATCCACCGGATTCTATCCGGCCGGGTCTGTCCTGCACCGGCAAGATTACAACCGCGACACGCCAGCGCGTGCTTACGATTCCCATTCAGGCCCTGACGGTCCGGCAGCGCGGCGACCTGGATCCGGTGGACAAGAACAAGAACGTCCAGGCGGCCCCCAAGCTTGATCCGGTGGTGGAGAAGGCGAAAAAAGAAGAATTACAGGGTGTCTTCCTGGTTCGTAATGGTAAAGCTGAGTTTCAGAAGGTGGCGACTGGAATCACCGGTGCTACTGACATCGAAGTATTGAACGGTCTCAACGAGGATGATCAGATTGTCACCGGCAGCTATAAGGTGATTCGGACGCTGCGCAACTCCGCGAAAGTCAAAGTCGATAACACGCCGCCACCGGTGAAGACGGAGAGCTAAGTCCCCGGCATGGCTACAGCAACACAGGAACTCGTCGATCGTGGCGAGAATCTAAAGCGCGACGGGATTGTTATCCGCACGTACGATCTGTGGAAAACGTACGTAATGGGCGATCAAGAGATTCATGCCGTGTCGGGCGTGGACATCGAGATCCGCCGGGGGGAGTATGTCGCGATCATGGGTCCTTCTGGTTCCGGGAAATCTACGCTAATGAACCTGATCGGTTGCCTGGACACTCCCACCAAAGGTCTCTACTATCTCAACGGCAAACTTGCCAGCGACATGCAGGACGATGAACTGGCACGAATTCGCAACAAAGAGATCGGGTTCGTTTTCCAGACCTTTAATCTCCTGGCTCGAGCCACTGCATTGCACAACGTGGAGCTGCCGCTGATCTATGCCGGGATACCGGCCCAAACGCGGATCGAAAAGGCCAAGGCTGCTCTGCGCGCGGTGGACCTCGAGCCGCGTATGCATCACAAGCCCAATGAGCTTTCGGGCGGACAAAGACAACGCGTCGCCGTGGCACGCGCGCTGGTGAACAATCCGTCGATTCTGCTGGCCGACGAGCCTACGGGCGCACTGGATACTGTCACCGGCAACGACATCATGGCGCTATTCGAGCGGCTGTACCAGCAAGGCAATACCATCGTGCTGGTTACGCACGAGCTGGACATCGCCATGCGCGCACATCGGGTGATCCACATTCGCGACGGCAAAGTAGAGAAAGACGAAAGAATCAAGTAAGACGCGAAGTTATTCCACGACCATTTCAGTCTTGCGCGGCCGGATCCTCTTCATCAGAAACATTAATGGAATTACTGCCAGGAACGTCAATGCCAGCAGACGAAAACTCTCCAGGAAGGAGAGCAGCATGGCTTGGCGCTGGACCATTCCATAGAGCAATTGCTGGGCCTGGGCTGCGGCATGAACCGCATCAGCGCCCCGGCTCATGAATGTCTGCTTCGCACCCTCCAGCGCCGATTGATAAGCGCCGTTCATCGGATTCAAGTTCTCCACCAGCCTGTATTGATGGAATTGCTGGCGGCGCGCGATGAGCGTAGTGGAGAGCGCGATACCGGTGCTGCCTCCGAAATTTCGGGCCAAGTTGATAAGTCCGGTTGCATAGCTGGTCTTCTCCTTGGCAATGAAATAGAAGGCCATCGTATTGATTGGCACGAATAAGAAGGCCAAGCCCAGGCTCTGCACGATGCGAGCAGTGACGGCGTGCTTAAAATCGATATTCAGATCGAAGTTGGTCATCTGGTATAGGCCGTACGAGGAGATCAGCAGTCCGAAGATCACCAGCCATCGGGCCTCGAATTTGGCCATCAGAAATCCTACGATGGGCATCATCACCATAATGGCGAGGCCTCCCGGAGAGAGGGCCATCCCGCTTTGCATGGCGGTGTATCCAAGCAACTCCTGGAGGAAAAGCGGCAGCGCCATGGTGCTCCCATAGAGCACGAAGCCGAGGATGAACATTGTGAGTGTGGAGATGGCGAAGTTCCGGTCCTTGAGCAGGTGAAAGTCCACCACGGGATCCTTCTGTTGAAGCTCCCAAAAGACCACGGAAACCAGTGCGACAACACCGATCACGGCGGCAGTAACGATTGCCGACGAAGAGAACCAATCCTTGCGCTGTCCCTCATCGAGCGCGATTTCGAGCGCGCCCAGGCCGGTGGCCAACAATCCCAGTCCGATGTAGTCGATCTTCAGACCTTGCCCTAACTTCTTGCGGACCAAGTAAGGCGGATCGAAAATCAGCAGTGAAGTCAGCAGCAGCGAGCAAATGCCTACCGGGATGTTGATCAGGAAAATCCATCGCCACGTGAAGTTGTCAGTGATCCACCCGCCGAGTGTCGGCCCTAGCACTGGCGCAAAAACGACACCCATGCCATAGACGGCCATCGCCATTCCCTGCTTTTCTCGTGGAAAAGTCTCGCGCAGGATAGCTTGCGATACGGGTTGCAAGGCTCCGCCCCCCAAGCCCTGGACGACACGGCAAATGATCAAGACCGGCAGGCTAGGCGCCAGTCCGCATAGTGCCGAACTTACCGTGAAGAGCAGCACGCAAGTCATGTAGAAGCGTTTTCGTCCGAACAATGCTGAGAACCAGCCGCTCAATGGCAGCACAATGGCATTAGCCACCAGGTAGCCTGTAAGAACCCAGGTAGTTTCATCGATTGAAGATGAAAGGTTACCCGCGATATGCGGCAGCGCGACGTTGGCGACACTGGTATCCAGCACCTCCATGAAGGTCGCCAGCATTACGGTGCCGGCGATCACCCACGGATTCACGTCGACCTTCGGCGCCGCGAATGAAGTTTCCTGGGGCATTTTCGTGGCGCCAATCACTTAATCAGGATTGTGGCTTCGACATTCATTCCCGGGCGCAGGATCGAATTGCCGCCCGGAACGGGATCGAGGACGATCTTGACAGGAATGCGCTGCACCACTTTCACGTAGTTGCCGGTCGCGTTCTCAGGAGGCAGCAAGCTCATTCTTGTTCCCGTCGCGCCGGCAATCGAATCCACGCGGCCGGGGTAGGTCTTGCCTGTAAGATCCACCTTGATCTCTGCTTTTTGACCGGCATTCACATCGCGAAGCTGCGTCTCCTTGAAGTTCGCGGTCACCCACACATCATTTAACGGAACGAGCATCAACAGCCCTTGTCCCGGCTGCAGCACCTGGCCCGCCTCGACCGATTTCTTGGTTACCACTCCGTCGGCCGGAGCCACAATGGTCGTATAACTCAGGTTCAGCTGCGCGGCCTCGAGATTGGCTCGAGCCTGCTCAATATTGGCGGATGCCGTGGCAACATCAGCTACACGCACGTCTACTTGCTTCTGAGCGGCTTGTGCCTGGGTTACTCCAGCGCGAGCCTGCGCAATGCGGGCCTGCTCGGCCAGCATAGCTGCCTTTTTCGTCTCCGCATCCTGATTAGCCGATGCTACCTTATCTTTGGCGGCTTTCAATTCGCTATCCGCCACGCGGGCGGCAGCCGTGTATGAATCGAATTGTTGCCGCGAAATCTCTTCCTTCTCCATCAGCGGCCGCATCCGGTTCAAGTCCGCTTGCGCGCGATCGTAAGTAGCTTGAGCGGCGTCCACATTGGCGCGCGCCCACGAGATATCGGAATTGGCGGCCCGCTCGTAGTCTCCCTTTGACTTTTCGAAATCTGCCTGCGCGGCGCTTAACTGCGCTTCCGCGCTCGAACTGCCACTGAGCGTCGTTTCTCTGGTTAGAGGAACCCCCACGCTGGCGCCTCGGGCCTGGCTTTGCGCGACCAATACAGCGGCATTCGCCTGGTTGACCTTGGCTTGATAATCCCGCATATCCAAGCGCACCAACACCTGGCCTTGCTTTACCGCTTCGTTGTCGTGAACCAGCACGTCGATGACATTACCGTAAATCTTCGATGACACAGGAATAATATGACCATCCACCTGGGCGTCATCAGTGGAAACGCGATTCCATGATCCGATCCACAGGTACAGGCTGGCTGCGATCAGCACGAGCAAAGCGCCGGCGACGATCAGGTTTCGATTGGTGCGTTTGCGCGGAGGCGGCGACGGGCGCACCTGCTCAGGGCGTGGTTGCGGACGTGGAGCTGGTTCTAATTCCCGTTCAATATCGTAATCGACAGCGTCCCGTTCCATTTCCTCCATCCCCTCATTTGGCATACAAAGATTCCATTTGTCCGGTGGCGTGAGCCAAGTCAGCACGAGCCTGGTTGTAACGATACAAGGCTGCGATCTGGTTGTCATTGGCGCGGCTCAACTCATCCTGCGCGGTGACGACCTCAATGTTATTGGCTACGCCGGCTTGAAAGCGATCACGAGCTTGCGTGACCTCCTGCTGGGCCAGGTCAATGCCCAGGTTCGCAACTTGCACTTCGCTTCGCGCAGATTCGAGCTGCTCCCCCGCAGTCTTTACCTCGAGCGCGATTCGGTTTCGCAGGTCTTCCTCCTGCCGCGCCAGCTTTTTTACTTCAATATCAGCGATGGCGGTTTGAGCCCGAATGCGTCCGCCGGTGAACAAGGGAACCTCGAAGCTGGCCTCGTAATTGTAAGTAGGGATTACGGAGGCCGGCGTGAGGCCCTCCTGACTCCAGGACCCGAGCAGGCTCAAGCGCGGCAGCCTTTGATCGCGCGCGCTCTGCTTCTCCAAGTGCTGCGAACGAACCTGCGAAGTCAGTGCTTTCATCTCCGGGCGCTCGGCATAGGCACGCTCGATGGTGTCGTCAGCCGAGTATTCGGGAATGTGAAAAAATTCGGATTGGTCAGCCAATTCGACCGTTTGATGCGGATCGACATTCAGCAACCGCGCCAAAGCGTAAATGGATGTCTTGAGCTGCGTTTGGGCCGTGATTAATCGCTGTCTTTCATTCTGATATTGAACATTGGAGCGGAGAGTATCGATGCCGGTTCCCGCGCCGTTCTTTTGAAGATCGGCGGCTTGATCGAAAATAGCCTTCGCCAATTCAACGCGCGACTCCGCGGAGGTGACGTCCGCAGCCGCTCGAAGGCTGCCCAGGTATTGCGAAACGACCAACTGCACCGTTTCTTCACGAACGGTCTGATCTTGCGCACGCGTTCTTTGCACATTTTCTTTGGAAGCTTGCCAGCGGCGCCAGGCTGTAAGATCCAGGATCGGCGCTGAAAAACTAGGCCCCGCTTGCACAATGTAAAACGGTCCGAGATGCCCAGGAAGGCCCGGAAATCTCTGGCCGAAGGCAGTCTCCAGATTCGACCGTCGCAGTGTGTCCGAAATTCCTAAGCTGGCTTGTGGCAAAAGCGCGGAGCGCGCGATAGTCTGATTCTCCTGGCTCTCGGCGATATTCAGGTTTGCAATTTGTACTTGCGGGTTTTGTTTCAGTGCCAGTTGTACGGCATCGCGCAGCGTTAGCCTCAGAGCGGGTGGCGATGCGGGCGGATCCGCCGCTCCCTTCCCAATTGATACAACCAGCAGCAGCAGCATCGACTGCGTGAGGATGCCGCGCCACGGGGTCGATGATTTGCCTGTAATCTCATCCACGACCGCATTGGTCATCGGACCGGCCGTGTGGAAAAATGCTCCATCCTGAAAGAGTCTCTTGAGAACTCGTTTACCTTCCTCATCGATATATTGCGTTTCAGTGAGATCAATGATCAGTGCTCTGCCTGTCCGGATCGAAGCGCTGGTCTTCCAGGATTGCTCCAATTCTTTCGCCCATGCGCCTATCAGCTTGCCTTCCACCTGGAAGATAAGTGTTTCCGGACCGTCATGAATCGTAATCTTAAGCATTCCCCCGCCTGCCACTGAACAAGGGGCACTCATCAAGCCAATGGTTTCACTAACTTAATCAACATCTTGCAGATAACTGACGACGGAACGGCGCCGACATTTCGGCTAGTGCCGATTATTCGGCGGAGCAAATCTCGACTATCTGGACTCGTTCTAGACGTGTTCGAGCAATCCATTCTCCTCGATACTCCTTCCACTAAGTCCTGGAGCTTTTTTGCATCAGTGAGTGCGGAGTTACTTGCGTTGAGTTTGGCGATTCTGATTCCGCTTGCGCACACTGAGTTGCTTCCAGGCTACCGGTGGAATTCAGTGAGGTTGGGCGCGCCAGCAAGACTACCGGAACCTGTCCCAATCAGGCCAGCACAGTCCGCGATTCATTCTGGGGCGTTATTAGAGCATCGCATTTTTGTTTTTGCCCCGCGGCGATCCTCGGTTGTAAACCCCGCCGACACGGGCGCCTCATTCTCTGTCGAGCCGCCTGGAACGATCGGTGTTGGCGAGCCGTCGAGTACATCAGGTATCAAACTAGAAACGTTTATCGCTCTTCCAGTTATCGCAACTCCGCCTCAGCCGCAAGTTGTCACTAACCCGCCCTCCGGGCCGCTTCGTGTTAGCGAAGGTGTCCAAATGGCCAAGCTGATGAAGAAGGTGATCCCGGAATATCCGTCCCTGGCAAAGACAGCCCGGCTATCGGGCGTGGTCCATTTGCTCGGTGTCATTGCGAAAGACGGAACGATCCAGAACCTGGAACTAATCAGCGGCCATCCAATCCTGGCGAGTGCAGCGCTGGCGGCCGTTCGACAATGGGTCTATCAACCTACGCTGCTGAATGGCCGGCCGGTGGAAGTAATTGCTCCTATCGATGTAAATTTCACGCCGGGTCAATAGGAGCTGACTTAATAATGCCGCGCTTATGCAAGAAACGGATTGCCAAGTAAAGAATAATGAACAAACCGCCGGCTAACAGTCCGAATTCCCAGACATGCTGCCGCAGGTAGGGCATCGTGTCTTTTCCAAGTCGAGTGCCCAGCCAAGCCAGGAATAAGTAGCGGGGAATTCTTGCCGCCAGCATAACAATGGTGAAGGTGACGGGACTCTCTTCGAGCGCGCCCGCCGAGACGATGAAGATTTTCAATGGCAGAGGGAAGGGCACAAACGCCGGGACAAAAACGGTAAGTAGCCCGTACTCGTGAAACCAAGCCCGGAAACGAGCCTCGCGCGGGCTAACAGTGTGACGTTGAAGGTATGCTTCCCCCCCTTTTCGCGCGATCAGAAATAGCAGCAGACAACCGATCAACGACCCTGCCACGGCGGCGGCCGCAGACCAATACGCCTGCGCATGATCTACTGCTGCTATCAGGATAATCAACACATCGACGCCGCCGATCATGGGAACGCCCGTGTTATCGAGGATCGCCAAAAGAAAAACGCCGGTGGGTCCCCATGAAATGAGCGTTTGAATGAGTTTGGCCAGTGGCGCTCCGATTCAATCCTTACTTCAGCATCTCGAGCAACTCAGGTTCGCTAAGCACGGGGATCCCCAGGTTCGTTCGCCTTGTCGAGTTTGGAGCCCGCGTCGGCGCCCGCCACCACATAATCGGTTTTCTTGCTCACCGAGCCGGTGACTTTTCCGCCCGCCGATTCGATACGCGCCTTAGCGTCTTCGCGGGCAAGATTCGGGAAGGGTTCCCGTAAGCACGAACGTCTTGCCGGTCAGCGGCCCTCCGGCTATTCTTCGCGACTGCGTGGCTCGAACGTGAGACCGGCTTTTCGAAGCCGTTCCACCAAGTCGCGGTTGTCGCTGCTCGTGGAAGAACTGCCGGATACTTTGCTGAAACCTTCGGGCCCAACTTCTTCGGCCTGCTGCAAAGCCTCTTCGTCGGCGTCCATGATGGCATCCAGGCTGCCGAACGTCTCCGCCAGAATCTGCGCGGTCCGCTCGCCGACGAATGGAATTCCCAGGCCGTTCAGAACGCGCGGCAGCGGCTGCTTCCGCGACGCGATCGATATTCTTCAAGATCTTTTCCGCCGACTTCTGGCCCATCCGATCGAGCGACAGCAAGTTGCTCGAGCGTCAGATCGTAGATGTCGGCGACACTCTTAACCAACCCGCGCGACACCAGTTGATCCACCAGCACGTCGCCCATGCCGTCGATATCCATGACGCCGCGGCGCGGCGAAATGCAGAATGGATTGCTGCAGCCGGGCCGGGCAGTTGGTATTGATGCAGCGGCTGGCGGCTTCGCCTTCCTCGCGCACGATCTCGCCGCCGCAGACCGGACAGTGCTTGGGCATGCGAAACGGCCGCCGCTCGGCTGCCCTGGTTAACCACGCGCACCACTTTCGGAATCACGTCGCCGCTGCGCTCCACCAGCACGCGGTCGCCGATCTCGACGCCCAGCCGTCCGATCTCGTCTTCGTTGTGCAGCGAGGCCCGCGCCACCGTGACGCCGCCGATGTTCACCGGTTTCAAGAACGCCACCGGGGTCAGCGCGCCGGTGCGGCCCACATAAACCTGAATGTCTTCGATCACGGTCTCCGCCTGATGCGCGGCAAACTTGAACGCGATGGCCCAGCGCGGCGCTTTGGCCGTCCAGCCCAAGAGCCTGCTGCTGCGGCACTGAGTCCACTTTCACCACCACGCCATCGATCTCATACGGCAGCGATCTCGCGTTTGGTTTCCCATTGCCGGTAGAACTTCAGCAGATCGTCCAGGTCGGCGCATTTCTTCGATAGGGGTTCACTTTGAAGCCCATCTTTTTCGAGCGCTTCCAGCGATTCCCAATGGCTGTCGTAATGAAACTGTCCGTCGACCAGCAGAAAATACGCGAAGTATTCCAGCTGGCGGCGAAGCCGTGACGCTCGGCTCCAGCGCCCGCAGAGCCCCGGCCGCCGCATTGCGAGGATTGGCGAACAGCGAGAGCTGCTGCTGCTCGCGCTCGGCGTTCAGCTTCTCGAAAGACTTGCGCGGCATGATCACTTCGCCGCGCGCTTCAAACGCGGACAGATCGGATCTTCGCTCGCAGCGGCAGCGAGCGGATGGTGCGCGCGTTTTCCGTGACGTCTTCGCCCACCAGTCCCGTCGCCGCGCGTGACCGCCTGCGCGAATGCGGCCGTCCTGATAGTGCACCGCCATCGACAAGCCGTCCAGCTTCAGTTCCGCGACGTACTCGAAAGGCTCGCCGCCCAGGAGGTCGCGCACGCGCCGGTCGAATTCGCGCATCTCGTCCTCGTTCAGCGCGTTATCCAGACTCAGCATGGGCGAGCTGTGCGGCACCTTGACGAATCCTTCGCGCGGCTTGCCTCCCACGCGCTGGGTGGGGGAATCGGGCGTGATCAACTCGGGATGCTGCGCTTCCAGCTCCTGCAGCCGGCGCATCAGAGCGTCATATTCGGCGTCGGTGATTTCCGGCTGGTCCAGCACGTAGTACAAATGCTCGTGATGGCGCAGCGTGTTCGCGCAGCTCTTCGATTTCTTTTGCTTGCGTTCGTCGAAGGCATTCTACTATAATTAGGGTACTATCGCGACCTACCGGCAAACCTTTCTCATTTACAATCCTTTCGCCGGCGGGCTCAGGCGGCGGAGGCATGCGCTCGAGCGCTCGCTCGGGGTTGCTGGCGTCCGAAGGCATGCGATGTGAAGCGATTCCCACCACCGGCCCCGGCACGGCGGCCGAACTTCGCGCGCGACGCCATGGATCGAGGCGCGGACCTGATCTTCGTGGCCGGCGGCGACGGCACCATCAACGAAGTGGTCAACGGCATGGTCGACTCCGAAGGTTCCGCTCGGAATTCTGCCAGCGGGAACCGCCAACGTGCTGGCCAACGAACTGGGGATCGGCAAACGCATGGAGCGCGCCGCGAATCGCTGCTTGCCGAATGCGTGCCGGAGCGCGATCGCCGTGGGTCTGCTCGACAGGACATTGTGATGAACGCAGCGCGCTACTTTCTGTTGATGGCGGGCGCGGGTCTGGATGCCGACATCGTGTATCACCTGGCGCTGGGCTTGAAGGACGCCCTTGGAAAGGTCGCGTACTGGATCGGTGGTTTTGCGAAAGTTGGGCCGCCGATTGCCCGAGTTCACCGTGGAAACGGAGGGGCGGACATTTCGGGCCGGTTTTGCGCTGGCGAGCCGCGTTCGCAATTACGGCGGCGACCTGGAAATCGCGCGTGGCATTTCGCTGCTCGACGACGAGTTCGAAGTGGTGTTGTTCGAGGGCGCGAATACTTTCCCGTATCTAAAGTACATGCTGGGTGTCGCGGCGCACCGCATCAGCGGCATGCGCGGCGTCACCATCACTTCGCACGCGGCAAGCGTTATTTTCGGCGTCCGCGGCACGGCAAGGTTCATGTGCAGGTGGATGGCGAATACGCCGGGTTCGCGCCGGCGCAGCGTCGAGATAATCGTGCCGAACGCGCTGACCTTGCTGGTGCCGCCCCAATTTCGTATTCGAAATGCGAAGCCGCCGCCAGCACTGCCGTCGACACCGCATGGACAACCTCACCCACACGCTGACCGGCCTCGCGCTGAGCCGCGCCGGTCTGAATCGCTGGTATACCCGGCCGGCTCTGGTGCTCATGCTGGCCGCCAATATTCCCGACATCGACATCGTCACGATTGCCGGGGGCCCGTTGACTTATTTCAGTATCATCGCGGCATCACGCACGCGATAGCGATGGCGCCCGTGATGGCGTTGCTTCCGGTGCTTCTGGTCTGCGCCGTTAGCCGGAGCATGCGAGGTTGGAAAGCGGCCTATGTGCTTGTCGCTCATCGGCGTAGCAAGCCACTGCTGCTGGATTGGACCAACACCTACGGAGTTCGGTTTCTGCTTGCCATTTTCATCGCAATGGTTTCGCCTGGATCTCAACAGCCTGATCGATCTCTGGATTTGGGGTGTTCTCCTCCTGGCCTGCCTCGGGCCGCTGGTAGGGCGACTGGTGAGCTCCGAAATCGGGGCGAAGCCCAGCGCTGGAGCGGGCTGGCGATTTTCGCGTTGGCCTTTGTCCCGGCGTACGATTTCGGCCGCTATCTGACCCACCAGCGCGCGCTCGAGACTCTCAACTCGCGCATTTACCAGGGCGGGCCGCCGATTCGCGTCGCGGCATTTCCAGGTTCCGCCGGCAATCCTTTTGTTTGGTCCGGTTGGGTAGAGCGGCCGCGAGTTCGTGATGCACTTTTCGATGAACTTGCTCGGAGAGTTCGACCCCACCGAGGGCACGGTCATTTATAAGCCGGAGCCAAGCGCAGCGCTGGAGGCCGCGCGCCAGACGCTCATTGTCAGCAAGTTTCTCGAATTCGCACAATTTCCGCTATGGCGAGTGACTCCGATGGCCGATCCGGAAGGGGCGCGCGATGTGGACGTGCGCGATTGGCGATTCCCGTTTACGGCCAGCGCCACAGTGGATGGCTCGAACCGCGTACTTTCTTCGTCCTTCCACTATTAAGCGGATGAAATCGCATTAAGGGTTATCCTAAGAAATCGAAGAGGCTGGTCTTCGGCAGTTGCGCACGGGCAGTTAACGCCGCGGTCTGTTGCGTCTGTGCCTGTTGCATTTCTGTGATGGCTTGCGCCAAGTCGGCATCCTCGATGCCGCTCATCTGCGTCTTAAGCTGGGTCTCAAAGTTAGCGCCGAAATCAGTTTCGCTTGCCACCCGATCCTGGACGTTGCCGTAAAAGGCCAGTTGTTGATTCAAGTAGCCGTCAATCGACTGAACGTTGGGCATGGCGGCGTCGATGCCGGCTTGATCATTGTTCAACAAAGCTACGCGAAGATTGTTGATCGACGAGAAGATGTTTTGCTGTCCAGTTGGGTCGTCAAAGATCGTTTGTGCGGTTTGAGCGACCCCAAAGGTCGAGCCGTCGCCACCCTGTATCTGCCGGGTTGAAGCCGACCCCTGATATGCGCTAACTGGACTTGCTTGAGTTAGGTCGATAGCTATACGGGACCTGCTGATCGCTGTCGCCCGCGAAAATGAAGCGGCCTCCCACTGAGGTATTAGCGGCGCTGACAAGTTGCTGCATGATCCCGCCAATTTCGGCTGCTATGTCCTGGCGTGTCGAAGCCGTGGCGGTACCGGTGTCGCCTTCCGAAGCCAGAGTTTGAACCCGTTCTACCAGTGTTACGGCCGAGCTGAGCGTCGATTCAGCCGTATTTACCTCGGCCGTCACGCGGCCTAGATTGGTATCGATCTGCTGGGTTTGAGCCAGTTCTGAGCGTGTCTGATAGAGGTTGGCGATCTGACCGGGGTCATCTGCGACCGTGTTGATCTTCAAGCCCGTGGTCATCTGATCTTCGGCGGTTTGCGCCCGTTGCTGAATTTGCGCCATGCCATTGAGGAAGCTTGCAACGGAGGGATCAAAAGAGGTAATCATCGATGCTCCTTAACCGCTTGAAACGCTTGGAATTATGTTCATCAGAGTATCTGTGAGACCATCCAGCACCGTGAGCATTTTGGCGTTCGCCTGGTAAGCGCGCTGAAAACTGATTAAGTTTGCCGCTTCCTGGTCGAGCGACACGCCGGAATCTGTTGGCGCAAAGTCTGCGCCTGGTTCAATAACTGCTGCTTGGTGGATTGGTTGTCCGTAGCGGTCGACAAGTCGTTGCCCAACCCGCCCGCCGAGATTTCCATAGAACTGCGCGAATGTATAGTTCCTCAGGTTTTTTGCATTGGCCAGCGCCGCCAGATTCAGCGCATTGCCGTTTCCGCCTGGCGCCCCGGTGAGGCGGCTGCGATTTGGTCCGGCGTCAACGGGTTGACTCCCAATGTTACGGCCGCTCCCGTGGCCGGATTGTAGGTGAATAAATCGGCCGACGGAGCAGCGCCATTTTGATCAATTCCATTCGACAAGCCAGTGTTCACCTGGTCCGCCACGCTTTGAGCGAGTGTATTGAGATCTTGCATATAAGACGGCAGAACGTTATTTTTATCGTCCAGCAAACCGCTCAGCTGCCCGCCGGTGATCTGGCCGCTAATATCAGCCCCTGTACTGGAGATGATGGCAGTCTGTGGAGTTGAGAAATCTCCCGAGATGGCGAAGGCTTGTCCCCCTGTCACTAACGGGGTCTGGCCACCGATGTAAATCGTAACTGTGCCGTCGGGCTGTTGCAGAGCCGTGAAGTTTACCAGTTGCGAGAGTTGCTCGAGGGTGGAGTTCAACTGCGCGTCTACTCCCGCGTTGACGCCGCCCGAGGGATCCACACGGTTCTGCTGGTTTATCGTAGCCACTTGGCCCGCCAACTGGTTGATGGAAGCGATCGTGCTGCGGGCCTCATTGTCGATACCGCTTCCTTGATTCTCCAAGCCCGCCGCGGTGGTCTGAAAGTTTTGAGCTAATACCTGGGCCTGGTTCAGCACGGCCTGGCGCGAAACGGTGTCGTTGGGATTCACGCTGAGTTGCGAAAAACTCTGAAAGAAGCTGGTCATGGCTGGACCGATTCCGGAAGTGCTTGAAGTACTGAAAAGCTCTCCGCCGTCGTCAGATCAGAGACCTTTTGCTGGTAAAAACCAAGGTCCGTCTGCTGGTTGCGGACCGCTTGTTCGGCGAATGCGTCGCGCGAACTTTGTACTAGACCTGGAGCCACTCCTCCGGGCAGTCCTACTGTCAGATCGAAGGGCAGAGCTTCAAATGTCGCCGTTTGCCTGGCATAGCCCGGCGTCGAAGCGTTGACGACGTTGTTTTCGGTCACTGTGAGTGCCTGCTCGACGGCCCTCATTGAATTGGCCGTGTTCAGCAGCGCCGTCATCAGATTACCCATGGATCACCACATTCTTCCGATGCCCGGACATTAAAGCGCCGGGCTGGCCATTGGCCGTGTAGTTGGGGGATTCTTCCTCCGCTGCGCACCCCACCAGCCGCGACCAGCCTTGATAAAACTTGCCAGCGCCTTGTAGCAATGCGTTGACCTGTTGCAAATCGCGCCGCAACCCGGCGACTTCAAAACGCAAAGCTTGCTCAAGAGCCAGAGGCCGTGAGCCTCGTGCCCGCAGAACAGGTTCGAGCCGCTCCAGGCACTGCACCGAAAACGCCAGATCGACCGCACCGCTCTCCAGGGCCGCTACCGATGGGCGCATCAACTTTAAACGGAATTTTTGAATGCTCGCACGGGCAGACTTGAGCTGCCGCAACTCCGCACTTATGTTCGACATGGGCCGCCCATTTAAATGTAGTTAGATCCCCCGAACTGCAGGCTGTGCCGAATGAGGCCATCGCCCACGATGCCGGCGTCCACGTGATACCCGCCGATCGATACCGCGCTGCTTAGGGCCGAGAGCTTCGTAGAATGGGCGGCGGAATCGCTTAGAGTGGCCGTAAGATTCGCGCTGAGATTTGACAGCTGCACTCGATCCCCTTCCAAGGATGACTTTCCGGGACCAGTAATGGCGCCGCCCTCACTCTCGCGGGCAGGCGCAGCCGCGTTTGACGGTCCTAAGCCAGGAACTGGTCTACCTTCGGAATTATTGATTTTCATTGGCCCGAGTCTTCGATGAACCGCTAGCTCACCGCCTCCCTGACTTTCCTATCGACGCCCGGGCGGTTGATCGTAGGGACTAAGGTGTCAAAAAAAGGTAGGTATCCCTATGCACCCCAAGGGGATAGGCGAGGCCGAAGCGTTGATTCAGCGTTGCGCCTGTGCCGGAATTCGAAGCCAGCGATCTAAAAACTTTCGGCTTCCACTTTCACGTTCCGGTCCGCCCACGGGGGGGGCAGGATTCATCTTGCGATCGAAGTGGGCCAGCAACTCGATTTCATCGTAGCCGATTGAAGTCGCGTACTGGCGCAGATAGCTGGTGCTAAAGATGCCCCCCGGGAGCTTCTCGAATTCCTCGGCTTCAATGGCGTGGAGAAATCGCAGACTAATCTTCGTTCGATCGGCGATCTGCTCGAGCGAGATGCCTGTTTTCTTGCGAAATCTGGAAAGATCCAGAGGGTAAATACGGGGTCGAGAGGGCGGCACAGCCGTGCGGGGCTTTTTTGAGGGCATGAGGTCCTTAAAAAGAGTAGTAACAGTACTAAAAGCTGTAAGGGACTATCATAACCCATCTGTCAACATGATTCGAGAGTGAAAATACCTTAACTTGCCTGGTAAATTTACTAACGGGGTGGAGAATCGGCGAGATTGAAAGTAGAGCTACTATGGGAAGGCCCCTATCGACTGCGTTCAACAACCTCAAAACAACGGTTTTTTCCCGGCGGAATTCGATTTTCGCAGGACCAAATTCAGCCGTAGTCCCGTATCATTAGAAGCAGAGATCCTAGGGAGGCTGTTCATGCGATCACTCGTACTGTCTTTGTGCTCTGTCGCCTTGGCTGCGGCAGCAACCACCCCACAAGTCACATTCTACAAGGATGTGTTGCCGGTATTACAGAAAAATTGTCAGTCCTGCCATCGCCCCGGCGAAGCAGCTCCAATGGCGTTCTTGAGTTATGAAGAGGCGCGTCCATGGGCCAAAGCCATCAAGACCGCTGTCGTAACCAAGAAGATGCCGCCATGGTACGCCGACCCGCATTACGGCAAATTCTCTAACGACCGGTCTTTGTCGCAGGCTGAAATGAACACGCTCGTCGCCTGGGCCGATAACGGCGCACTGGCTGGCAATCCCAAAGACGCGCCGAAGCCGACGGAGTGGGTGGAAGGCTGGCGGATCGGTAAGCCCGACGTGGTTCTCACCATGCCCGTAGCTTTCAATGTTCCTGCTTCCGGTACGATCGACTACCAATACATCATCGTCCCGACGGGTTTTACGGAAGACAAATATGTGCAGATGGCAGAAGCGCGGCCCGGGGATCGCACCGCCGTGCATCATATCATTGCGTTCATCCGCGAACCTGGTAATCCCTGGCTGAAGGATGCCAAGGTGGGCGTTCCGTTCGTTCCGAGAGAGCAAGAGCGTCAATCCGATGGAAAAGGTCAAAAACGTGAGGGTGGTGGTGGCGGGACTCGGCTTCGGAGGCGATTTCCTGGCGGGCTATGCGCCCGGAACACTTCCCGATGTCTTGAAGCCGGGCCAAGCGAAACTGGTGAAGGCCGGCTCCGACATCGTACTCCAAATGCACTATACCGCCAACGGTAAGGCAAGCACGGATATCTCCAGGGTGGGCCTGGTATTCGCCACTCAGAAGCCCACCGAGCGTGTGCTGACCCTTGCTGCAGCCAACCCGCAATTTCGCGATTCCTCCGGGCGATTCCAACTATCAAGTGGATGCCAAGATCACGCTTCAAGATGACTCGACCTTGATTGACCTGCTGCCGCATATGCATTTCCGCGGCAAGGATTTCGAGTACCGGGTGACCTATCCTAGCGGCGAGAAAGAAACGCTGCTCAATGTGCCGAACTACGATTTCAACTGGCAGCTTACCTATGAGCTAGCTCAACCAAAGCTGCTGCCCAAGGGGACGGTGATCGAATGCACGGCGCACTTCGACAATTCTGTCAACAACAAATACAATCCGGATCCGACCAAAGAAGTGCATTGGGGCGAGCAGACCTGGGAAGAGATGATGATCGGTTTCTTCGATGTGTCTGTCCCTATGAACAAGACAGCCATGGATCTGATGCGGCCGAAGAGCCAGCCCAAACCGGCAGTCACCGGCGGCCCTGGCCTCTAGTTAGAAATAAGCGGAGATCGATTATGAAACTCAATGGCGCCGTACTCACACTCGCAGTGTCGGCTGTTGCCGTAGCTGCTCCCAGCAGCGTCACCTATTACAAGGACGTCGCTCCGATCGTTCAGAACCGGTGCCAGGAATGTCACCGGCCCGGTGAAGTCGCTCCCATGAGCTTTATGACCTACGAGCAGGTTCGGCCGTGGGCGAAGGCTATGAAGACTGCCGTGGTGACCAAGAAGATGCCACCATGGTCGGCCGACCCGCATTACGGCAAGTTCTCGAACGACCGATCTTTATCCCAAGCCGAAATGGACACGCTGGTCGCCTGGGTGGATAGCGGAGCTGCCGCAGGTAATCCCACGGACGCTCCGACACCGCGCGAGTACACCGAGGGCTGGCAGATCGGAAAGCCCGATGTGGTGTTCGAGCTGCCGACACCCATCGATGTTCCCGCTTCCGGGATTGTCGATTACACTTACGTCGTCATCCCGACAAACTTCACAGAGGACAAATGGGTGCAGTTCGCCGAAGTTCGTCCGGATGCCCGGTCGGCCGTGCATCACGTGCTCGCTTTCCTGCGTCCTCCAGGAAACAACTTTATGAAAGC
Source organism: Bryobacterales bacterium (assembly GCA_963769205.1). Lineage (GTDB taxonomy): Bacteria > Acidobacteriota > Terriglobia > Bryobacterales > Bryobacteraceae > Palsa-89. The sequence goes on from CAVYKR010000018.1 coordinate 405,596, forward strand.
CGCTGAGCCCGGCGTGCCCTATATCCCGCGCCGTCCAGGAGGCGAGACCGGCCAACGCGGTCAGGGGAATATTCAAGAGCAGATCCCTGGTGAGATGCTGGTCGGGTATGCTCCGGGCCTTCCACCCAGCCAAACCAAACCGGGCGAGGCGAAGTTGATTCCGGCCGGTTCCGACATCGTTCTTCAGCTTCACTACACACCCAATGGAAAGGCCGTCACGGACCGGACCAAGTTCGGCCTTATCTTCGCCAAAGAAGCTCCTCAGAAGCGCGTCATGAGCATGATGGCGATCAATTATTTCATCAAGATTCCAGCCGGCGATCCCAATTACGAAGCGCACTCACGGGCGACGCTGCAACAAGACGTCAACCTGGTGAGCCTGTTGCCGCACATGCACTTGCGCGGCAAGGATTTTACTTACAAAGCAGTTTATCCGTCTGGTGAAACCCAGGTTCTCCTAAGCGTGCCGAAATACGATTTCAGCTGGCAGATTCAGTACGCCTTGGACGAAGAGCTTTTGCTGCCCAAGGGGACCCGCATCGAATGCACAGCGCACTACGACAATTCCGCTAATAATCCGGCCAATCCCGATCCGACCAAAGAAGTTCGTTGGGGCGACCAGACTTTTGAGGAAATGATGGTCGGCTTTTTCGACGTCTCTTTCGACGCTCATTCCGACCCAAGTGCGTTGCAGCGCCTTCCCGGAAAGTCGGAGTGACGCATGAAGCGCGCCAAATCACTCGCTTTTCTTCTTGCCTCCGCAGCGGTTTGCGCATGGTCCGCTAGCGCGCGCCCGGCTACGTTTCATAAGGACGTCGAGCCGATCCTGCAGCAACATTGCCAGGAATGCCACCGCGCCGGGGAAATCGCCCCCTTCGCTCTGATTTCATATAATGACGCGCGCCCATGGGCGAAAGCCATCAAGGAGGACGTCGTTACGAAGAAGATGCCTCCCTGGTTCGCCGATCCGCAATACGGCCACTTCGCTGACGACCGCTCGCTGAGCCAACAGGAAATCGACACGCTGGTTTCATGGGTGGATGGCGGGGCCAAGGAAGGCGATTCCAAGGAAGCGCCCAAGCCGCGCACCTTTACCGAGGGATGGAACATTCCCAAGCCCGATCTCGTGCTCGGATATGAATACGTTCCATATCCCGGCCACGGGCGACATCCCTTATCAGTACGTGGTGCTGCCTACCAAGTTCACCGAGGATCAGTGGATTCAAACGGCGGAAGCGCGGCCGAGCGATCGCACGGTGGTTCATCACGTGGTGATCTTCGTTCGCGATCCACAATCGAAGTGGTTGCGTCAGGCTGAGCCGGGCGTTCCGTTCGTTCCTCCGGGTGGGGGCAAAGATTTCAATAACACATCCGGCGGTGGCAACGACATTCTCATGATCTATACCCCCGGCAAGATTCCCGAGATGTGGCGTCCGGGGCTCGGTAAAATGATCAAGGCGGGTTCCGATCTGGTGCTGCAGATTCATTACACGACTAACGGTAAAGAAACGACGGATCATACTAAAGTCGGGATGGTGTTCGCCAAAGAAAAACCGACTGAGCGCGCTGTCACCATCGGCGGTAATAATCTTGGCTTCAAAATTCCTCCTGGTGATCCAAATTTTCGTGTGGACGCGAAGAACGTGTTCCCGAATGGCGCCACCATTCTGAATTTCTTCCCGCACATGCACTTGCGTGGGAAATCGTTCGAATATCGCATCGTTTATGCGGACGGAAAAACTGAAACCCTGCTGCGGGTTCCCAAGTACGATTTCTTCTGGCAGCTCGACTATAAACTGGCCCAGCCATTGACGATACCGCCGGGAGCTCGCATCGAATGCACGGGCTGGTTTGACAACTCCCCTAACAATCCAAAGAATCCAGACCCTAACGCCACGGTCCGGTTTGGAGAACAAAGCTGGGAAGAGATGATGATTGGTTTTTACGACATCGTGATCCCGGCCGACATGACATTGCGCGAACTTTTCACGCCCAAGAAAACGGAGGGCGCGACCAGCGGAAGCGGTCAGTGAACGCGGTTGTATCTAAGCTAGCCATTCCCCTCCTCGTGGGCGCCGGCCTCGTGCTGAGCGCCCACGACGTTATTTCCACCAAAATCACTTGGTCGCGCGAGATCTCCCGCATAGTGTACAAGCGTTGCGCGTCTTGCCATCATGAAGGTAGCTCGGCGTTCTCACTCATGACCTACCAGGAAGCTCGACCTTGGGCGAAGGCGATCAAGGAAGAGGTGCTCGAGCGCCGGATGCCTCCCTTCGGCGCCATCAAAGGTTTCGGCGAATTGCGCGATGACCGCGCGATTACGCAGGAAGAGCTGCATCTGATTGCCGACTGGGTGGAGGGTGGTTCTCCTGAAGGCGAACCGTCACTGATGCCCAAGCCTCCCGACTTCAAGGCACTCACCGATACAACCCCCAAGCCGCCCAAGACCGGCGCCGAACTGGTTGTTGATGGGCGTCTGGAGCTAACGCGGCCTGAGACCTTCGTGGGAGCCCGCGCCAAGTCTCTAGCAGAAGGGGCTTCCGTTAAAGCGATCGCACAGCTTCCCGATGGCATGATCGAACAACTGATCTGGATCTACGACTATAAACCCAAGTACGATCAGACTTACTACTTCAGCCAGCCACTCAACTTTCCGGCCGGCACTAAAATCGAAACTTATCCCTCCGGCGGCAGCCTCGCGTTACTGACTAAGAAATAGACCACAACCGTGTTCGCCGACCGCCTTATCCAGTCCGTCCGCGCCAAAGGAAACCCTTGCGTGGTTGGCCTCGACCCACGCATCGATCTCATGCCGGCTTTCATTAAGTCGGGACGAGGCGAGCCTACGCGCGACGTGGTCCGTTCGATCATTACGGAGTTTCACCAACTGGTCATCGACGCTGTTGCCGGCCTGGTCCCCGCTGTCAAACCCCAACTGGCATTCTTCGAACAGTATGGATCGGCCGGAATCGAAGCGTTCGAAAACACCGTCGCATACGCTAGGCAGCGCGGGCTGTTGGTCATCGCTGATGGCAAACGCAACGACATTTCGTCCACGGCCGAAGCCTACGCTGCGGCGTTCCTAGGCGAGGCCGATATTCTTGGTCACAAACAAAGAGCCTTCGACGCGGATGCCGCTACCGTAACGCCTTACCTGGGCCGCGACAGCCTGGAGCCGTTTGTCGATGCGTGCGCGAAGTTTGGCAAAGGACTGTTTGTCGTTCTGAAGACCTCGAACCCTGGCTCGCGCGATTTTCAAGACCAGCCGGTCGCCGCTACCGGAAAGCCGCTGTACGAATCGATTGCAGCCACTGTGCACGAGCTTGGGGGCGCGCTAGTCGGAGAATCAGGTTACAGTTCCGTCGGCGCTGTGATCGGTGCAACTTTCCCCGCAGAAGGCCGGAAACTGCGCCGCTTGATGCCCTCCGCGCTAATCCTTGTTCCGGGTTACGGTGCGCAAGGTGGAAGCGCCGCAAGCGCCGCGGCGTGCTTCAACAACGACGGACTTGGCGCAGTCGTGAGTTCGTCTCGCGGTATTACTTATAAGTACTCGACGCCTGATTTGCCCTGCCAAGCTTTCGTTGCCGCAGTCCGCGAGAACACTCTGCGGATGATCGACGACATCACATCGGCGCTAAAAACCTCCTAGCGGCTTTTGGTATCCTTTGGCCGGAGGTTCTTATGTCTTTCTTCAATCGCCTAACGATAATGGGGCTTTTTGCCACTGTTTTTGTCACCGCTCAGAACAACAACAACTCTTTCCCTCCCCGCTGGTGGGCGAAATACCAGACACTTCTACAGAATGGCGCCGGCAGCGCAGCCGGCCTGACCAGCCCCGCGCCGGTCGTCGGATCCAACATTGACGTGTCCAACGAGTGCGGTCCCCAGAGCGAAACTTTCATCACGCTGAATACCCGCAATGCCAACTCCGTGGCCGGCGGATCGAACGAAATTTTCCGGCTGCCGATGCGCGGCTATGCGTCATCCGACGGCGGCGCCAGTTGGGCGGGTGTCGACCTGCCTCTTCCTCCCGCAATCGGCACCAACGGCATCGACTTCGGTTCCGATCCCAGCCTGGCATTCGACACACGCGGCAACGTGTTCTATAGCTATATCGTCGTGTTTTTCAGCGCGGGTAAGGGAATCAACGGTACCGAGCTTGCCGTGGCGCGCTCAACCGACGGGGGCAAGACCTACCCATCCGCCAATTTCTTCTCCTTCTCCAGCGGGAAGGATCATTTTAATGACAAGCCCATGATCGCCGCCGATACGAACCTGAGCTCTCCCTTCCGCGATAATGTTTATCTGGCCTGGGATGCGGCCAGCGGTGGATCGTCCAGCGGTGGCATCCGTTTCGCTCGGTCCACCGATCATGGCGCCAGCTTTTCGACCGCCCGCATCGATAGTCCGACCGGACCAGGCCGTTCCATCGCGGCCCAGCCGTTTGTGGGTCCCGATGGCGAAGTTTACGTCGCTTGGAACGATATAGCGGCCAATACCATCGCCTTCAATCGATCCTTCGATGGCGGCGTGACTTTTGGCACCCCGAGTGTCGTGGCTGGCAAATCGATCGCGTTTGACATCGGAATCCCGGCCATCTCGTTCCGGCACGCCCTGATCTACCCGTCTTGCGATGCCGACCGCTCCAGCGGCTCCCATCGCGGCCGCCTGTACTGTTCCTGGACCGACCTGGCTTCGAACGGCGTGAACACGGACATCTTCACCGCATTTTCCGATGATAAGGGCTCCTCCTGGTCGGCTCCCCAGCGTGTCGCCGATAGCTTGAGTGGCTCAATAGACCAGTTCTTTCAGTGGCTTTCCGTCGACGCCGTGACCGGCGAAGTGAACATATCGTTCTACGATACGCGGAACGACACTACCGGCCAGCGCTTCACGACCGATGTCTATTTCAGCCGCTCCGCCGATGGCAGCAGCTGGCTCTCGCCTAATGCGCGTGTCACCACCGCCAGCTCGAATGAGCACGATTGCAACGGACTATTTCCATGCAGTGCCATCGACTATGGAAATCAATACGGCGACTATGAGGGTTTGGTTTCGTTCAATGGCATCTCGCATGCCATCTGGACCGACAGCCGCGACCAGTTGAATTTCGCCCCCGGCTGCCGTACCAATCTGGCGATGGAAGAGGTCTTCACCGCCACGATTCGCTAAGGTGCGTGATCAGACACCGGAGTTGGCGGAAGCGTCCAGCTTTTTCTCCATCGTGAAGAGCGGCGTTCCGCAGAGATCGGTTTGACCGCCGGCAATGCGGTGAAAGCCGGATTTGTCGTACAAACGGATGGCCGACTCCAGAAATGGAGTTGTCGTTAGGAGCAGCGTCTCATGGCCGTGCTCGGTGGCGAAATTCTCCACCTTTTGCAAGAGGGCTTCGCCGATACCCTTGCCCCGAGTCCCTGGAAGCACGGCCATGCCACGTACGTAGAGTGCAGAACCCTTGGCCAACGCGGCAACAGTGCCGCAAATTGAACCTTTCCAGCAGGCTACCCAGACTGGCCCTTCACTCAGGCGAAGCATTACTTCTTCGGCTCTAATCGCAGTTGCCGCAAAGCCCCCGGGTGTGTAGAGAGATCGAAAATCGACGAAAGATTCATACAATATCGATGCAATTGCTGGAGCATCTTGCGCAACTGCCCGGCGGATCATCACAACGCCATTTTCGCAGCTGGCTCCTTCCCTGCGGTACCCTGAAGGAAACGCGGAGGTCAACCATGACTAAGCTTGCCCTGGCTATACTGCTGAGTTCTATACCCCTGTTCTGCGCCGATGAGACGGTTCCAAAAGCTGAGGCTGTGCTGGATCGGTCGCTGGAAGTTACGGGTGGCAGAGCTGCGTTCGAAAAGCGACATAACGAAGTCATGCACGGCTCTATGGAGTTCACCGGGCGAGGAATCAAGGGAACCATGGCGGTTTATCAGGCGGAGCCGGACAAGAACCTCGCTGTCATTGAAATCGAAGGTATCGGAAAGATCGAATCCGGCAGCAATGGTGAAATCGCATGGGAGAATTCGGCTTTGCAGGGTCCCCGGATCAAGCAGGGCGACGAAAAGGCCGGGTCTCTTCGCGACGGCGTGTTCAATGCGCCGCTGAACTGGCACAAACTCTACACTAAGGCGGAGAACGCAGGCGTCGAAACCGTTGAAGGTCACGAGTGCTACAAGGTAATGCTCACCCCTAAGGAGGGCAAGCCTACCGCGGAATTTTTCGATAAGAAGTCCGGACTTTTGATCAAGACCACCGTCACTCGCAATACGCCCATGGGAGAGATCACGGCCGAAGTCATCGCCGACGATTATCGAAAAGAGGGTGATATCCTCGTCCCGCATAAAATGATCAATCGCGCCGCCGGACAGGAGTTCTTGATCGTGGTCGATAAGGTGGAGGTCAATGTCGACATGCCGAGGGACCGCTTCGACCTGCCGGCAGAGATCCAGGCGTTACTAAAGAAAGCACCCCAGGCTGCTGCTAAGCCCGCGCCTGCTCAAGCGCCTGTAGCGTCTAGCAGCGGTCTGGGCGGCAAACTGAGCATTTACATGGCCGGCAAGCCCATGGCTTCCGAGACTTATACGGTCGATAAATCCGACGGCAAGATCGAAGTTAGCGGTTCCGGAAACGCCACTATTGGTCCCATGAAGATCGATATCCAGCAATTCAAGGTCGTGACCGACGACAAATTTCAGCCGCTCGAAGCCATCGCCCAAGCTAAGCTCGGTCAAATTCAGATGAATGTAAAGACCACCTTTGCGGATGGCAAAGCCACCAACCAGATCGATAGCGGACAAGGACCCAAGTCGAAGGAAGACGCTGTGTCGGCAGGCGCAATCGTCGTTAATGCCAACCTTCCGCTCTATCCCTGGAGCTTTCTGGCAATGCGCGCCGAGTTGAAAAACCAGGACCCTCAGCAGTTTCCGGTCTACGTCCTTGGCCAGGCCGAGGTTCCTGCAACCGTGGTCTTCAAGGGCCGCGAGGCTGTGGAGTTCGCCAATAAAACCGCTGACCTGAATCACATCACGGTGAACGCTACTACGCCGCAGGGCCAAGCCATCAGTCTGGATTTCTGGCTGGACGATAGCCGAAAAGTGATCAAGATCGCGGTTCCTTCTCAAGGCGTTGAAGCATATCAGGACGGCTTCGACCGCAAGGCGCCGCCTGAGCCGCCCAAGAGCGAGCAGCCACCAAGACAATAAAACGGGCACCTCGCCCGATTCTCCCGGGATTGTACTAACTTGAATTGGAAGGCTTCGAGTGCATAGTCTGACGAATGCCGGTGTGCTCGTGACGGGTGCGGGACGAGGAATCGGTAAACGGCTGGCGATCGGATTTGCAACGGCCGGATGCCGGGTGGGCCTATTGGCTCGCAGTAAGGCCGAACTCGATCTCGCACACCTGGAAATCGAGCATGCCGGTGGCAACGCCCTCCGAATCCGCGCCGACGTCACTGACTTCGAGCAGGTCACTGCCGCGGCCGACCGCATGCGTGTGCACTATGGCGGCGTGCATGTGTTGATTTGCGCGGCGGCCATCCAGGGACCGATTGGCCCGCTCGTGGAACAATCGCCCAAAGCCTGGGCCGAAACCATTCAGACCAATCTCATAGGGGTGATGAATGCCTGCAAGTCGGTGCTGCCGCATATGATCGAGCAGCGCTCGGGCAAGATCATCGTGCTAAGCGGCTCCGGCGCAACAGCGGCGCGGCCCAACCTTTCCGCTTATGCGTCCGCCAAGGCAGGTCTGGTCCGCTTCGTCGAAACCGTGGCCGAAGAGATTCGCGATCACAATGTTCAGATCAACTGCATGGGGCCGGGTGGAGCATACACCCACATGACCGATGAGATTCTTCGCGCGGGCGATAAAGCCGGATGGAAGGAGACCGAGGAAGCGCTGGAAGTCCGTCAGACCGGCGGCGTCGCGCCCGATAAGCAGATCCAGCTCGCACTGTTTCTGGCCTCCGAGCAGTCCAACCACATCAGCGGCAAGTTGATTCAGGTCTCCGACGATTGGAAAAAGCTTAAAGACGCGAATCTTCACCCCGAGATCTACACTCTTCGCCGCGTTCAAAAGATGTGAACGGCGCTCTACAAATTGACGGCGCGACGGGAATTCCGGAAGAGTTGACCCTGTCGATACGAGGGTAGTGGAACCTGTATCCTAGTGTCATGTACCGGCTCGCGATTAGCTTAATCCTCGGCGCAGCTTTATCGCTCACTCTTTCCGCCCAGCCCAAGAGAAAGAAAATTCTGGCCATTGGTGCGGTGGCGGGTTACCAGCACGATTCGGTTTCTCATTCTCTGGCCACCATCGAAAAGATCGGGCGGCAATCGGGTGTCTATGACACTTATATCCGGACCGACACCCAATTAATTACTAAGCAAAAGCTGGCCGCCGGAAATGCAAAAAACCTCGACTATTTCGATGCAGTGGTTTTCTACACCACCGGCGAGCTGGATCTTAGCCCGCAGCAGAAAAAGGACCTGCTCTCATTCGTGCACGACGACGGAAAGGGCTTCATCGGCCTCCACAGCGCGACCGACACCTTCTATGATTGGCCCGAATACGGAGAAATGGTCGGCGGCTACTTTAAGGACCATCCGTGGGGGGTCTTTGAGGCGCCTGTGATCGTGGAGGACCCTAACTTCCCCGGGATGCAGGACTTTCCACGCCAGTTCGTCTTCAACGATGAGATGTACCAGGAGCGTAATTTCTCGCGAGACAAGACCCATGTCATCGCGCGCATGGATGCTTCCAAGCTCGATCTGAGCAATCCCAAAGTGATGCCGGAACACCGCGCCGATAAGGATTTCCCGATCATCTGGGCCAAGATGTACGGCAAAGGGCGCGTCTATTACAACACGCTCGGCCATCGCGAAGAGACCTGGGATCGCCCCGACGTGCAAAAGATGTACCTGGAAGCAATTAAGTGGGCTCTGGGGATGACTAGCGCGGATGTGACACCGCATCCGATGCCGACTGCAACTCGATAGCCGCAGTCTCCTGGCGCTTGAGCTGTCCGCAAGCGGCAAAAATGTCCCGCCCGCGTGGTTTTCGCACAAAGCAAGGCATCGATCGCCTGACAATCGCCTGGAAGGCCAGCACGCGCTCCGGGTCCGGCATTTTGAACTGAATCCCGGGCCCCGGATTAAGCGCGATCAAATTCACTTTCGCATCCAAATGCGCCAGGAGCTTCACCACCCGGCGCGCGTCTGCGTCCGTATCATTCACGCCCTTGAGCAGCACGTATTCGAATGTCAGCTTTTCCCAGGTCCGAAGGGGATAGGCTCTGCAGGCCGCCAGAAGATCTTTCAGTGAATACTTGCGCGTGATCGGCATCAGCTCGCGCCGCTGCTCTTCGGCGGATGCATTGAGCGAGATCGCCAGCTTGGGTCGTACCGGCTCACGGCCCAGTTCGATGATCTTCGGGATAATCCCGGCCGTAGAAAGCGTGATGCGGCGAGGCGAAAGTCCTATGCCTTTCGGGTCGGTCAGCAGCCGGGTGGCCTTTATAACGTTCGGCAAGTTCAGCAGCGGCTCACCCATCCCCATCATTACGATGTTGAGCCGGCCGCTATCGGTGGCCAGTTGGTGAGTTTGCATCACGAACAGCACCTGTCCGACGATTTCGCCTGCCGTGAGATTCCTCTCCAGCCCCATCTGCGCTGTCAGGCAAAACTGGCAATTCACCGGGCAACCGACCTGACTTGAAATGCAGATCGTATCCCGGCCCTCCTCCGGCATCAGAACCGTCTCCACAGTGCGGCTATCCTCTAAACCGAGCAAATAACGTCGCGTTCCGTCGCTCGAATGGAACTCGGTAACTAGGCGAGGCAGGCCCATCGAAAGACGCGAAGCTAAGTCTTTTCTGAGAGTTACAGGAAGAGTGGTCATGTGGCCCAGATCGGCCACCCGCTGCCTGTAGACGGCGTCATAAACTTGGAGGGCACGAAACGCCGGCTGAGAGTCTCCCAGAGCCTCTTTAAGATCGGGAAGTTCAAGTCCTACAATACTTTGCACTACTTTTCACTATATCACGCGCGCCTGCGCCTTTTAGGCTGGACGGAAGCGATAAAATAGGATCAGTGGCCACCATCATCGAGATCGCACCGCGGAAGATCCCCGAGATCGACAGTACTACGCTTCCAAACGGCGTACGGGTGATCACCGAACGCATGCCCCACGTCCGATCAGTCTCGATGGGCATTTGGATCGGGACCGGCTCGCGTTGCGAGACCCCGGACGAAAACGGACTATCGCATTTCATCGAGCACATGGTCTTTAAGGGGACTACCCACCGCTCCGCGGAAGATATCGCGCGCTCGGTCGATTCCATTGGCGGCGGCTTAGACGCTTTCACCGCTAAGGAAATGGTCAGTTATAACACCAAAGTACTCGACGAGCACTTACCACTGGCTTTCGACGTTCTCGCTGACATGGTCTTGAATCCACTGTTCCGCGATGAAGACATCGAAAAGGAGAAAGGCGTCATTCTCGAAGAGTTGAAGATGGAGGTCGACAATCCTGAATACCTCCTGCACGAAATCTTCTCCAGCAATTTTTGGAAGGACCATCCGCTTGGCAAGCCGATCCTCGGGACCAAAGAAACCGTGAAGAAATTCGATCGGGAGCGAATTCAGGATTATTACCACCGCTATTATTCGCCGTCGAATATCCTGATTACTGCCGCCGGCAACCTGGATCATGACCGCTTGGTGGATCTGGCGCGAGAGCACTTTGAAGCATTGCGGGTAAACGGCCATCCGTCACCCGGTCATCCACCTGCACCGCATTCGCGCCTGGTGTTTCGTAACAAGACATCGTTGGAGCAGACTCATCTTTACTTGGGCGTCCCCGCTTATCCCTTTCCCCATCCGTTACGCTTTGCCTGTTACGCTTTGAACACGGTGCTCGGCGGCGGCATGAGCTCGCGTCTTTTCCAGAACATCCGCGAGAAGCAGGGCTTGGCATATGCGGTTTACTCTGAGCTAGGCATGTATCGCGACACCGGATGCATGGCCATCTACGCCGGCACATCGGTGGAAGCGGCCCGCCAGGTGATCGATTGCATCGTAAAGGAATTCCGGGAGCTCAAAGAGCACCTGGTTCCTGACGAGGAATTGCGGCGAGCCAAGGATCACCTGAAAGGCTCATTCATGCTGGGACTCGAATCAACCTCCAGCCGCATGGGCAACCTGGCGCGCCAGGAACTCTACTTCAAACATTTTTTTACTCTGGACGAGATGCTTCAGAGCATTGAAGATGTGACTGCCGAGCAGATCCAACAAATCGCGCAGGAGTTCTTCAATCCTAAGAACATCGCGCTAGCCGTCCTGGGCAACCTGGGTGAATTTCGGGTCAAGCGTGAGGACCTCGCCTGCTGAGAAATAGACGCCGTGTTGCGCGCGCATTTTTGCGCGTCGCGCCAGCACTCGTGCTGACGCTAGGCTTCTCTTTCGCTCTCGACCTGAATAAGCTCACACCCCAGGGCTACGTCAGCGATTTCGCCCACGTGCTGGACGATTCATCGCACGCCCGCCTGGAAGCCTACTCCGGCCGAGTCGAACAAGTCACCGGTGTCCAGATGGCCATCGTCACCATCGACACACTGGACGGCGAGCCCATCGAGGATGTCACCAACACGCTGTATCGCAAGTGGGGCGTCGGCAAGAAGGGCAAAGACGAAGGGATCATGCTGCTGCTGGCGATCAAGGACCGTCGCGATCGCATCGAGGTCGGCTATGGCCTCGAACCGATCCTGCCTGACGGATTCGTTGGCAGTGTGATGCGTGACGCCCGGCCCCTGTTGCGCCAGAATGCCTATGGTGCCGCCTTGTTTGCCGCTGCCGAGCAGATGGGCTCCCGCATTGCCGCCGCAAAGGGCGTCACGCTGGATGTCAGCCTGCGGCCCCAGCGCCGCGTTGTCCAACAGCGCCCCGGAATCCCGTGGCCGTTGCTGGTGATCGGGATCATTGTTTTGCTGCTCATTATGCGTGGCGGCGGTGGCGGTGGTTTCTTAACCGGCATGATTCTCGGTAACCTATTAGGGCGCGGCGGCGGGCGAGGCGGATGGGGCGGCGGCGGATTCGGCGGCTATGACTCGGGCGGCGGTGGCGGAGGAGGCTTTGGCGGTTTTGGCGGAGGAGACTCGGGCGGAGGCGGCGCTTCCGGCGATTGGTAAACATGGAACAGAAGCTGCAGGAATTGGTCGATCGTCTGCGCAAGGCCGAGCGTGACCGGCTGGTGTCGGTGATCTTGTACGGTTCGGCGGCCTCGGGCAATCATCACGCCGAATTCTCGGATCTCAATATTCTGTGCGTTCTGACCCGCGTAACGCCGGCCGAGTTGGCCGACGCCGAGCCGATTTTCAAGTGGTGGCGCGCCCAGGGCAATCCCTCGCCGTTGCTTTTGAGCGAAGAAGAGGTTCAACACTCTACGGACTGTTTTCCTATCGAGTTTCACGACATCGAGGAGAATCGCCGGGTTTTGTTCGGCCCGGACGTTGTCGAAAGACTGGTCATCGACCGGATTTTTTACCGGGCGCAGGTGGAGATGGAGTTGCGCACCAAACTTCTGCGTTTGCGCCAAAAAGCCGGCGGCGTCCTTTCGGACAAAAAGGCGCTGCTGCGGCTTATGATCGATTCGGTCCCGAATTTCCTCGTACTTTCCCGGCATGCACTGCTGGTATCAGGTTTGCGGGCCGGACACCAAAAGCGGGAAATTGCGCGCGAGCTCAAGGGTATCGGAGTCGATGCGTTGCCGTTTGATACACTTCTCGACTTGCGCGAACAAAAAAAGAAAGCCGGCGAAGTGGATCCCGAAGCACTGTTTGAGAGCTATTTGAGACAGATAGAAACCGTGGTCGCGCACGTTGACCGCCTGGAGAAATGAGGCATAAATGAAATTTGCGATTATCATCATCGGCGTTTTGGTGTTGATTGGTCTGGGAATCTTCGGATGGGCCATGGGCTCGAGAAATACGCTGGTAACCGAGCGCGAGTCAGTTAATGGGGCGTGGTCACAGGTGGACGTCGCACTGCAGCGTCGAGCTGACCTGATTCCAAACCTGGTCGAGACAGTGAAGGGGTTCGCCAAACAGGAACAAGCCGTTATCAAAGAAGTGACCGATGCTCGCGCAGCCCTCGGCGGCGCACGCACTCCATCGGAGAAGATCCAGGCCAACTCGCAGTTGGATGGCGCGCTGAGCCGCTTGCTGGTGGTGGTGGAGAACTATCCACAGCTCAAATCCAACGAGAACTTCCTGCGGCTACAGGACGAACTGGCCGGCACTGAAAACCGGATTGCCGTCGAGCGCCGCAAGTACAACGAGACGGTGCAAAAATACAATACCGATATCGAGCTGTTTCCCAACAATATAGCGGCTTCGATGTTCGGCTTCCAGCGCAACGATGCGTATTTCAAGACCGAAGGCGCCGCCCGCAACGCACCCAAAGTGGCGTTCTAACCAGGACTGACAAACTTCTGCGTGGGCAGTTCAGGTTCCTGCGAAGATTTTTTCCCTGACATGTCGAGAATCCTGCGCCTGCTCCGACTAATCGATGAAAGCGCGCCACCGGGTGCGAAAATCGAAAGGAGCAGAGGACATGAAATACATTTTGATGATGAACTGCCCCAGAACGGGCTATGACAGTTTTGGCGCGATGCCCAAGAAAGACATCCAGGCGCACATCGCGTTCATGCACGGTCTCAACCAGGCACTCCGCGAATCTGGAGAATTGGTCTCAGCCGAAGGCTTGGCCGACCCCAAACAGGCGAAGCGAGTTCGAGCCGGCCAGGACGGCGAGCCGATCACCGACGGAGTGTTCCCCGAAGCCAAGGAATTTCTGGCCGGCTACTGGATCATTGACGTCGACAGTGAGGAGCAAGCCTATAAAATCGCTGCCCGGGCATCGGCGGCACCCGGACCCGGCGGGACTCCCATCAACATGTCGATCGAAGTACGTCAGGTGATGAGCGGGCCGCCCGCCGACTTATTGTGAATTTCAATATCGCAGCCGAGCATTTGTTGCGCGACCTTGCGCCGCAGGTGCTCGGTGCGGTCATCCGCCGCTTTCGAGACTTCGCCGACGCAGAGGACGCAGTTCAAGAGGCCTTGATCGCGGCAGCCATTCAATGGCCGCGAGAAGGCGTTCCCGGTAACCCTCGTGGCTGGCTGATCCAGGTGGCGTTCCGGCGTATGACCGATCACCTCCGTAGCGAACTAGCTCGACGCCGCCGGGAAACGGCTGCGTTACAACCTGAACCTCTGTCGCCTGCGACCCTAGCAGGGATTCAAGCCGATCAGGATGACACGCTCGTACTGCTCTTCATGTGTTGCCACCCAGCGCTGACTTCGTCGTCGGCAATCGCCTTGACGTTGCGGGCGGTGGGCGGCCTGACTACGGCCGAAATCGGGAATGCCTTCCTGGTACCTGAGGCGACCATGGCGCAGCGCATAAGCCGGGCCAAGCAAACCATTAAGGCGTCGGGCGTGCCCTTCTCGCTGCCAACCAATCAAGAACAGACTCAACGCCTTCGCGCTGTACTGCACGTCCTCTACCTTATTTTCAACGAAGGTTATACCAGCAGCGCTGGTCCACAACTGAACCGGCCGGAGCTTTCCAGCGAGGCGATCCGCCTAACGAGAGCCGTCCGCAAATTGCTTCCCGACGAGTGCGAAGTAGCCGGATTACTCGCGCTCATGCTTTTGACCGACGCGCGCCGCACGGCCCGAACCGGACCGGACGGTGAGTTGATTCCGCTCCCGAAACAGGATCGAACACAGTGGGATGCCAAGGAGATCGCCGAAGGCATCGCGCTGCTCACCGCGACCCTTTCGAAGGGATCCATCGGTCCCTATCAGCTACAGGCCGCAATTGCCGCCGTTCATGACGAAGCGCCGCGAGCCCAGGATACCGACTGGCCGCAGATCCTGGCGCTATATGACCTTCTAAGACGCATGTCCGACAATCCTATGGTGATGCTGAACCACGCCATCGCTACGGCCATGGTCAATGGCCCTTCTGCGGGACTCGAACTGCTCCATGGGCTGGACGCCGATGGACGGCTAGCAGGCCATCACCGCCTGGATGCCGTACGCGCCCATTTGCTGGAGCTGGCCGGCGATAATCCGGGCGCCATCTCCCACTACCGTGCCGCCGCCGCTCGGACGGCGAGCCTGCCGGAGAGGAATTACCTTATCACCCAGGCCGCTCGGCTGCGTGAGAATGCAAGCTGAATCTATCCGCAACTAAAGGGTTGCGCTTTCCCGTCGACCCTGTTAATATGCAACCAGGAGATTGCATCTTCCATGGATCGTATCGAAAAGAGTATCGTCCTGCGCGCTCCGCGCTCTCGCGTCTGGCTGGCCTTGGCCGACGCCCAGGCATTCGGCCAGTGGTTCGGCGTGAAACTTGAGGGCTCATTTGCTCCCGGCGCCCGCCTCCAGGGACACGTCACGCTTAAGGGCTACGAGCACGTGCCTTTTGAGATCAGCATCGAGCGGATGGAACCAGAACGGCTCCTAGCCTGGCGATGGCACCCCTATGCGATCGATCCCAAAGTTGATTATTCGGCGGAGCCCATGACGTTGGTCGTTTTCGAACTGAAAGAGGTGCCGGACGGAACATTACTCACCGTCGTGGAGTCGGGCTTTGAGACCATTCCCTCGGCTCGCCGCCCCGAAGCCTACCGGAAGAACGATGAGGGCTGGGCCGCTCAGATGAAGGCGATCGAGAAGTATGTCGGCGCGGCAGCGTAGAGTGCGTACGCGCAGCCGCAAGACCGGGGGCCGCGGATTCGAAAATACCGCTTTCATCTTCGCGGCTCTTGGCGATGAGAACCGCCTCCGTCTGGTGGCCCGGTTGTCTGCCGACGGACCTATGTCCATCGCGCGTCTAACCGAGGGCGCTTCGGTGACGCGCCAAGCGGTTACGAAACATCTCCGGGTCCTGGAGAAAGTCGGCTTGGCGTGCAACTCCCGGTCGGGAAGGGAGAGCGTCTGGGCGTTGGAGCCCAAACCACTCGACACCGCTCGTCACTGCCTGGATGGCATTTCAGCCCAGTGGGATGCGGCCTTGGATCGCTTGAAGAAATTTGTGGAGGGATGAAGATCAAGCGCTATCTCAACTGTGAGATACACTGTACAAAGGAGATTTAAAATGGCAATCGATCCGAAAGATCCCAACAACAATAACGAATCATCGAGCGAGATGCATCGGCGCGATTTTGTAGCTATGTCTGTGGCTGCGGGCCTCGCTGCGGCAGGTTCGGCCAGCGGCGCCGGATTGCCCGTGGTTGAGACCGACGTCGAGATCAAGACGCCCGATGGCACCTGCGACGCCGCATTTATTCACCCTAAGAGCGGCTCTCATCCCGGCGTGCTGATCTGGCCCGACGCGTTCGGATTGCGGCCCTCCATGCGTGAGATGGCCAAGCGCATTGCTGCTGAGGGATATTCCGTTCTGGTGCCAAATCCCTTTTATCGCGTAGGCAAAGCGCCTTTCTTTACGGATGCCTCCACCGTCAACTTCCAGACCGACCGGGGGAAGATCCAGCCGCTAATGGACTCGGTGAACGCAGCTGGCAATCCTGAGAAAGATGCCGTCGCCTATATCGCCTTCCTGGACGCTCAAAAGCAGGTAAATAAGTCCAAAAAGATCGGTACCCAGGGTTACTGCATGGGCGGCCCGCTGGTGGTGAGGACTTGTGCCGCCGTACCCAATCGCGTAGGCGCCGGCGCATCCTTCCATGGCGGAGGATTAGTCACCGACAAGCCCGACAGCCCGCACCTTCTGGCGCCGAAAATAAAGGCTCATATGTATTTCGGCATCGCCTCGAATGACGACATGCGGCAGCCGGATGCGAAGGACAAACTCAAGGAAGCGTTCGCAGCCGCGCACGTTCCCGCGGAAATCGAAGTTTACTCGGAATCGTTGCACGGCTGGTGCGTGCCGGACATGCCGGCTCAAGCGGGCAAGCCCATCTACAACAAGCCGGACGCCGAGCGCGCCTGGGGCAAACTCGAGAGCTTGTACAAGACGTCGCTGGCTTGAAGCTCAAATGTTTCGTCACGTTGTCGTGGCAGTACTGACGCTGGCAGCACCCGTGTTAGCTTCAAACTGCCCGACAACGCGACCGTCAAATCCACCATTTGTGGCGCCCGCGCCATACCCTCCAAATGCTCAGGTTGGCGGTCGCCCAGCTCATTCTGGTACGGCACCGAGTCGCTTTGGACAATTCTTGATCTCTCTGGCTCCTGGAATGGACTTCCCCACAGTGCTAAAGGCTACTCGCAGAAGATTTGGGCTTGGAGTAAAGGTTACGATCCGCGGAAGGAACCGGAGCCCGGAGTCGTAATCAGCGGCAGACGACTCGATGGCAATTCTCCGTCCTTTACTGGCGAACACCCGACGCATGGCGTGTTCGCGGACGGTACGGCGGCAATGCTGGTTGGCGTTAGCGTTCCCACGACTGGATGTTGGGAAATCACCAGTCGCTATCACGGATACTCTCTGGCCTATGTGGTCGCCGTAGAGCCCTAAACCTTCTACCAGGCAGCCTACTTGGGCGCGGCCCCCTTCAGGAAGTTGCCCTCGCGAAGCTCCGCGAAGGCTTCCTGAAGCTGTTGCTGGGTATTCATCACGATCGGCCCGTACCAGGCCACCGGCTCCTCGAGCGGTTTCCCGGAGACGAGCAGAAACCGGATTCCGTCTTCGCCGGCCTGCACCACTACCTCGTCGCCGCGATCGAAAAGCACCAGTGACCGGTTCTCCGCCTGCGCCGGAGGCGCCGTGTCCGCCCATCCTACAGGTTCAGTCGGAACAGCCAGCGGACCCGATGCGTTGCAGAACTTGCCGGCGCCCGCGAAGACGTAAGCGAAGGCGTGGTGCGTGGTCACCACGGGAAGAGTCTTCCTGCGGCCGGGCGGCACCGTAACGTCCAGATAGATCGGATCCGCGGCGATCCCATCCACCGGGCCTTTCTTGCCCCAGAATGTGCCGCAGATGATCCGTACTTCAGTTCCATCATCGTCCTTGACGGAAACGATATCGGGCGACTTTACCTCCTGGTAGCGCGGCGCAGTCATTTTGAGCGAAGCAGGAAGGTTGGCCCACAACTGAAAACCGTGCATCCGGCCGGCATGGTCGCCCTTCGGCATTTCCTGATGAATGATCCCGCTGCCAGCCGTCATCCATTGCACGTCGCCGGCGGCGATGGCCCCGCTATTCCCCATGCTGTCGCCATGCTCCACGGTTCCGGCCAGGACGTAAGTGATGGTCTCGATCCCGCGGTGCGGATGCCACGGAAAGCCGGCTAAATAATCTTCGGGAACGTCATTGCGGAAGTCATCCAACAGCAGAAACGGATCGAAATCGGTGGTATTTCCGAAGCCGAAAGCCCGGCGCAGATGCACGCCCGCGCCCTCCAGCGTTGGTTTTGCGGATATAACTCGTTTAATGGGACGGAGCGACATTTCTCTTTCCTTTCTTGCGGCCGGGCGTTTTCGCAGTCACAAAGCGCCAGGCCATGCCCAGCAGATCCGGCAAGGCGTCGGGATGGATGCGAGACAAGCGCACCAGGACAATCGGATAGTTTAAGTAGTGATCAGTCAAGTAATAGACGTCCGGCGCAGTGGAGACGAGTTCAGAGCGGCGATCGAAATCGACGCTCACCGCAAGTGAGTCAGGTTCAGCGGATTTGTGAGTGGGAATGCATATCAACAGTTTTCCGCGAACTTTGAGAGCCGGCGACCCATGAATGGTGGACTCCTCCACACCAGCCAACCCACGCCCGATTCTTCGTACCGCATCGAAATCAATCTTCTTCCTTGGCATGGAAATAACCAGGCGTCAACGTATGATCCCAGGCGCCTCGTGTCCCGTCTTTTGAACATACTCTATGTACGAACCCGGATAAACCAGCGGGCTTCTGTCCTTGCCGCTTTCGCCGCCCAACTCCAGAACGCGGGAGCCTAGACCCCGTAGGAACGTGCGGTCATGCGACACGAAAATCATAGTGCCCTCGAAATCCTTTAGAGCCTCCACCAGCATCTCCTTGGTTGCGAGGTCCAGGTGATTGGTGGGCTCGTCCAGCACCAGGAAGTTGGGCGGATTATAAAGCATCCGCGCCATCGCGAGCCGCGATTTTTCTCCGCCCGACAGCGCCCCAATCCGTTTCTCAACATCATCTCCCGAGAATTGGAACGCGCCGGCCAGCGTCCGAAGTGAACCGATGCCGTCCTGCGGAAAATCCCGCTGCAGTTGCTCGATAATGGTCAGTTCCGGATCGAGTACGTCTAGCGCCTGTTGCGCGAAGTAGCCCATTGTCAGGCTGGCGCCCAGCGTGACGCTCCCCGCATCGGGCACGCTCGCGCCGGCGATCATCTTCAGAAGCGTGGTCTTGCCTGCGCCGTTCCGCCCCATTACCGCCCAGCGCTCGCCTCGCCGGATGGTCAGATTGAATCCCCGGTAGATGATCTGCGAGCCGTAGCTCTTGTGCACGTCTTCGATAACGGCCACCTGGTCGCCCGAGCGTGGCGGGACGCGGAACTCGAACTTCACCACTTGCCGCTTCCGCGGAAGCTCGACCTTCTCGATCTTGTCCAGCGCCTTGATGCGGCTCTGTACTTGGGCGGCCTTGGCAGCGTGGGTCCGGAAGCGGTCGATAAAGCGCTGCTCCTTGGCCAGCATGGCCTGCTGCCGCGTGAAAGCTGCTTGCAGGTTGGCATCCTGGATGGCGCGTTCGCGTTCATAGAAGTCGTAATTGCCCGAGTAGGTGATGATCTCGCCCGCGTTGATCTCGGCGATCTGCGACACGATACGGTTCATGAACTCGCGGTCGTGCGAGGTCATCAGAAGCGCGCCAGGATAGGATTTGAGAAAGTCCTCCAGCCAGATGATCGATTCGATGTCCAGGTGGTTGGTGGGCTCGTCCATCAGCAGCACGTCCGGGCCGTCCGAGCAGCACACGGGCTAGCGCCACGCGCATCTTCCAGCCGCCCGAGAGTGCCCCTACGTCGCCATCGATCTGGTCATCTGTGAAGCCTAGCCCATGCAGCACCTCGCGGGCCTGCGCCTCAAGCGAGTATCCGCCCAGATGCTCGTATTCCTCCTGCACCTCGCCAAAGCGCGCCAGAATCTGGTCCATCTCGTCCGAGCGCGCGGGATCTTCCAGACCCTTCTGCAAGTCTTCCAATTCGTGATGCAGATCGCCAATCCGTCCGCTTCCGGCGATGGCTTCATCCAGCACCGGCCGGCCGCTCATCTCCTCCACATCCTGGCGGAAATAGCCGATGGTCAGCCTCTTCGGAACGGAGACCTCGCCGTCGTCGGGCTCCTCCTCTCCAACCACCATACGAAAGAGCGTGGTCTTGCCGGAGCCATTGGGGCCGACCAAGCCGACCTTCTCGCCGGGATTCAACTGAAATGAGGCGTCCACGAAGATTAGCTGCTTGCCGTACTGCTTGTTTATATTGGAAAAAGAAATCATCCGCCCATAACCAAGCTAACAGAGCGGATCAAGCTCTCCCCCGCAGCCGGTCGATTTCCCGGCGATCGCGTTTGGATGGCTTGCCTTCCCGCGTCGTTTCGACGGGTGGCATCGCTCTGCGCTCTTCGGCCAACTTGCGACGTAATTCGCGGCTAGCCTCCGACTCGCGATAGAGCTTCTGAGCCACCGGCGCCGGTCCGCGCATCTCGCTCAGCGCCAGAACCTCGACCTGAAATTCGCCGCCAGGGTTCTTCACTCGCAAGACGTCGCCGATCCGCACCTCGCGCGCCGGCTTGGCTGGCTGTCCGTTAGACTCAATCCTGCCTAGTTCACAGGCGCGTCCGGCGAGCGAGCGCGTTTTGAAGAATCGCGCGGCCCACAGCCACTTGTCCATTCTCACGCCGGGCATGTTCCCATTCTCGTACCGGGTCGTCAGCGGCTCGCCGTTTAGACCAGCTGTTTCCAAAAAACGGTTGTGTCGCAAAATCTTCCGTCAGGAAAGAGCGCATAGTTCGGAATGACACCCAATCGGTTCCACCCTATGCGTGAGTACAGTCTCTCGGCGTGATCCCCTGTGACAGTATCCAGCACCAGGAGCGTCTTGCCGGCCAGGCGGCTCGCCTCTTCAGCGTGTTCCATGAGCCGGGCGCCGACGCCTTGCTTGCGGGCTGACCTTAGAACCAGTAACTTGGCGACGTCAGCTCGATGGGGCTGATTAGGAGGCGTGGCGCTGACGACCTGGACTGTCCCGACCAATTTGGAATCGATGAAGGCCGCCAGTAAGATGCGATCGCCCTGTTGAACGCCGTCAACAACTTTTCCGAAAAAAGATTCAGCCTCGGCTCTCGTAAGTGAAGCCATAAAGCTCACCGACGCGCCGCCTTCCACGCAGTCCAACAGAACTTCAGCCAGCGCTGCCAAGTGCTGCTGTCCTTCTGTTGCTGTCAACCTTCGAATCTCCACCATGAGAACAGGTTACGACGATTCGAGTGCTGTCCTACACCCGGATGGCGACCACCGTCATATCGTCAGCCTGTTGGGCGTCTCCGCTGAATCGGTCAGTCGCTTCAACCAGCAGGTCGATCATCTGCCTGGCCGTCAGGCCCCGGCACGTTTGGACGATCTTCTCTACTTCGGACTCGTTCCACATCTCGTCCTTCGCGTTGGTCGCTTCGCTGATCCCATCCGAGAAACACAACACCGCGTCGCCTGGATGAAGCTGGACTTCACCTTGATCGTACTCGGAAGAATCCAACAGACCCACCGGAAAACCGCCGCTGTCCAGGCGCTCCACCCCGCCCTCGCCGCATCGCAACAGCATCGGGCGCACCTGGCCCGCATTGACGTAGGTCAGTTTTCGGAGCGCACGTCCAGCAAGCCGCAGAAGAGCGTGGAGTACTTGTCCGCCGTAGTAAATGAATACGCCGCTTTGTTCAGATCTCCGATCAGAGACGCGATAGAAGCGGGCGCTCCTTACCACCTGCGATCGCAGGGAAGCCTGCATGCTGGCCATCAACACTGCGGCCGCTATGCCTTTGCCCGAGACATCCCCAAGTGTGAAAAGCCATTGGTCGTTCGGCATCGGCAAAAAATCATAGTAGTCCCCGCCTACGAAATTCGCCGAACGGCAATAGCCTGCGTAATCCAGTCCCTGTATCAGCGGCAAATCCTGAGGCAACAAGTGCTGCTGGACCTCCCGTGCGATCTCCATTTCCCGCAGCAGAAATCGCGCTACCTCTGCTTCTATGCGCAATCGCTGAGTCTCCAGAGTGGATGCTGCATAGCTGCCGCACAATCCCAGCAGATCCACGTCCTCCGGTGAGAACCCTCCCGGTTTGTTCAGGACTTGCAGCGCGCCCATCGGCTTTCCGTCCAGGCCGTGCAGAGGCATGGTGAGAACGGATTTCGTAACATACCCGGTTTCGACATCTACGCTCTTCAAGAACCGATCATCCTGCGAGGGGTCATTTACCAGAATCGTCTCGTTCCTCGCCACCGCGGCGCCCACCAGCCCTTGCCCGATTGGAATGTGCAGCTCACGCACGCCGTCGGCAACCTTGGTCCACAGACGATTATTCTTGGTGTCGGCCAGCCAGATGCTGCACCGGTCCGCTCCCACCAAGCCGCGCGCCATCCCGGCATTCAATACCAGCAGAGCATCCAGATCCTGTGCTGCCCCGATTTTGGCTGCATAATCGAAAATTACACGTGAAATTCGGTCTGTAGAGGCCATGGCTCGCTTCGCCGATTGAGTACTCATTGTGCCACTCGACACCAGTCTACCGCTGTGCTTGGCCGCGGACATCGGATGCTGTTTAGTGTTTAGCGAGCAGATCTAAGCCCAGCGAGGGATTACTGGACGTGCCGGTAATCTCAAACGGCACTACGGTGATCGATTTCTTTTTCATGAACGGACCGAGCGCTTTTAATGCCAACGACTTAAAGCCTGACTTCGTATCGGCCAGCTTTCCGTTGGTATGCAGAACGCCTCGCAGATTCAGCTTCTTATCAATGAGATTATATGTGCCTTCCATCTCCGCTAGCGTCCCAGGTTCGGTGAACGAGGTCTTAGAAAGCGTCGCAATCCCTCCTTTCGCCGATACATGACCTTTTAAATTCGAAAGGACGATCGATGTATCGGCTTCCTCCTGGCGCTTGGTCTCGCCGCGCGCGCTTTCGGCCAGCCGGTTTACCGGTTGCTGAAGCTGAGGATCGGTGAAGTGCGCGTCCCCAATGCCGAAGTCACCATCCAGGCGGAGACGTCTCAGGAACGCCTGCGGCCCGGGTGGCAGGTCCACCTTCGTCTTCAACCGTACACTGCCAATCTCCGCGGGCCGCACCGCCCCGGTGAACAGACGTAACAAGTCCTCAATGCGTCCTTGATTAACGCTGACGTTAAGCGTCACCGTCTTTCCGTGCTGGCCTGGATGGCCCTTTACCTCGCCCTCGGATATCACGGTCGTTCTGCCGAAATGTGACTCTACGCGCGTGAGATAGGTGTCTCCGTTAGTTCCATCGATCACCGCCTGAAAATTCGAGGCCAGGCGTTCCGGATGCTTGCTGCCGGACACATTGAAATCGGGCACATCCGCGTTTCCTTCCGCCTCGATGTGGCCGAGCCTACCGCTGAATTTTCCTTGGGAAGCCAGAGTTCCTTGGATGCCTTCGAATACTCCCAGCTTCACGTGCTCATAGGTGTAAGTGCCAGAAAGCGGGGTGATGGCGGGATCGTCGTCGTTCCATGGTCCGAACTTCCCATCCGAGCGGATCTCGCCCGGCGGCTCGGTATTTTTGAACCGCGCGTGAAAAGTGACAGGATCGCTCTGTGCCACGTGGTCTAGGGTCAAATGATCGATTTTTAGAATGAACCGGTCCTCGTCCAGTTGTTTGGTCAGGAACTCTATCACGGCGTTGTCGGTAGTGATCTCGCCAATTGTGATTGTCTTGCCCGAGACGCTGTTGGTGAGTGGGAACGTTTCTTGCGTGCCATTAGGGTTTTTCGGAGGAACCCGGATATGCAGGCCTCCGACCTGAACGTAATCTACTAGCTTGGTAACTCGGAACATGCCCGTATAACCGGTGCGCAGGACCAGAGTTTCCACTGTAATGAGCGGCGCGAGATCCTTTCGCTTCCGATGCAGGAAATCGATACCTTCGGCCACACATCCCGGCGGAAAATACGTAGTTCGGAATTTGCGGATCCGTACTTCCCTGGCGAAGCGATCCTGTAGAGTTTTGGTTACAGCTGCTTGGCTGAAAGGCCAGTTTAACGCCAGCAGGATGGCAGCCACCGCTACTCCCACCACCACTACGGCGACGCCTATTAGGATCCAGCGTCCGGCGCCGCGCCTCGTTGACAAAGTGGTGGAGCTCATTTCAGCAATTTCATCGGCAGAAGATAGTAATCCGGTGGGAGCCGATCCCGGATCGCCCCTTGGTGTGATGCAGATCGAACCTTAGTGTTACATTTTGCCCGGCGCCGGCTGGCCCCTGGCAAGCGTGATTCAGAGTTAAAGGCGGCCTGCGGCCTTGTGTTGGGCTTTCTTTTGCCGCCGAGGCAAACGGGATTTGTTCTTCGGAGGCAGCTTCCCTTTCTTCACGGACTTTGTAGACGGCTTGACCACCTCGGGTATAGCCGGACTGTCTGACACCGCCGTCGCCGACTCTTTCTCGTCTGCTGTTTCTTTTCGTTTAGCCAAGTGAGCGAACCTCCACTCAACTGTATCCTGTTTGGGCGTTCCGAGGACAGGCCAGGGACGGCGCGCGCTGCCACTAGAGTAAAATTGTTCGAGACCTATGCCCCTTTCCAGCGGATTGCGCGCGATGGGTCGCATTCCCGGCACAATCGCGATAGTGGCTGCAACACTAGCCGGTTTCACTGGTTTGGTGGCGCAGCAGCCCTCAGGCACGAATATTGAAGTGCTTAAAGTACGGCCGGACTTCTATATGATTGCGGGCGCCGGCGGCAACGTCGCCTTTCAGGTTGGAGTGGATGGAGTCGTGGTGGTCGATTCAGGTTCGTCGTCCAGCGCCGATGCCGTGGTCGCTGCTATCAGGAAAGTCACGTCGCAACCCATTCGTTATCTGATTAACACCAGCGCTGATCCGGACCATGTGGGCGGCAATGCGATTGTGGCCAAAGCCGGACAGACATTATTCACGCAAGGCGCCGATTTCGTGGGAAGCGGTGCGTCGATACTCTCCGTCGAGCAGGTCTTGACCAGAATGAGCGGAGCGAGCGGGCAGCCTTCACCATTTCCAGCCGGCGCGTGGCCTACGGAAACTTTCAATCAGCCGCGGAAATACATGTACCTGAACGGTGAGGGCATTGAAGTCTTGCATCAGCCGGCAGCGCACACGGATGGCGATGCGATTGTCTTCTTTCGACGTTCCGATGTTTTAGTGGCTGGCGACACCTTTGACACGACGCGATTCCCTGTGATCGATATCGCGAAAGGCGGCGGCATTCAAGGTGAAATCGCAGCGTTGCAGAAGCTGGTTGATACCGCCATTCCGTCCGTGCCGATCGTATCCCGCGAGGAGGGCACGTTGATCATTCCAGGCCACGGCCGCATTTGCGATCAACTCGATGTCGTCGAATACCGTGACATGGTGACGATCATACGCGACCGTATCGGCGACTTGATGAAACAGGGCCTCACTTTGGAACAAGTCAAAGCCGCCTCGCCAGCCCGTGGCTACATCCGCCGGTACGGGTCGGACACCGGCTCCTGGACCACCAACGACTTTGTCGAAGCGGTGTATCGCAGCATCGGTAAGCGTACGACCAGTGAGAAGGCGCCATGAAAAACCGCCTCATCGCGCTGCTCGTTACACTGCCATTCGTAGCTGCACCTCACCGCGCGGACGGCCAGGATCGTACCGGGCCACCCGCCCCGTCGGCTACGCCAAAGGCCTCAGCCCCCGTAGATATAACAGGCTATTGGGTTGCTTTGGTGACTGAGGACTGGCGTTTCCGGATGATCACGCCCCGCAAAGGAGATTTCCAAGGCGTACCCATGACTGAACCGGCACGAAAGCTCGCAAATGCGTGGGATCCCGTAGCCGACGCCGCGTCGGGCGATCAATGCAAGGCGTATGGAGCAGCCGCGATCATGCGGGTACCTGCGCGGTTTCGTATCTCTTGGCAGGATGATAACGCACTCCGCTTAGAGAGCGATTCGGGCATGCAGACGCGACTCTTCCATTTCAACTCGCCACCGTTGTCGCCGGGTCCGCGGTCCTGGCAAGGTAATTCCACCGCAGAGTGGCAAAGACCAGCGTCGCTGAAAGTGACAACCACCAACATGCGCTCCGGATATCTGCGAAAGAATGGCGTGCCCTACAGCGAGAATGCGACCGTTACGGAATACTTCGATATCGCGCCAATCCCGGGCGGCGGCCAGGTGCTGCTGGTCACCACCATCGTCGATGATCCGCAGTATCTCCAGCAGCCGTTTATCGTGAGTTCGCAGTTCAAAAAGGAGGCCGACGGTTCGAAATGGGATCCCCAGCCGTGCACCTCAAGATGAACCGGTCCTTAGCCGCGCTGCTTGGTGCCGTGTTCCTGTGCTGTTTTTTCTGCCGGACCGCCGCGGCTCAGGTGGAGATCACCGGCTCTTGGGCGGCACGAAACCATGAGATCCTTGCCGGCGACGGTCTGCCGGTAGACTTCACGGGACTCCCCCTTAACGAGGAAGGTCGGATTAGAGCCTTGAGTTATTCCGAATCGCAACTGGCGATGGTGGAACGGCAGTGCCAAGGGTGGCCGGCCTTTTACTTGGTCCAAGGGCCTTTTGGCTTGAAAATCTGGAGCGAAACAGACCCGCTCAAAGGAAACGTGATTTCTTATAC
This sequence comes from Bryobacterales bacterium, assembly GCA_963769205.1. Classification (GTDB taxonomy): domain Bacteria; phylum Acidobacteriota; class Terriglobia; order Bryobacterales; family Bryobacteraceae; genus Palsa-89. Next base: position 432,446 of record CAVYKR010000018.1, read on the forward strand.
CATCGGGGCGTGGGAGGATCGGGCGCCGCTTACTATTTGGATGGACGGCAGGCCTCACCCGTCCAAATATGCGGAGCACACCCGTGCCGGTTTCACCACCGGTGTTTGGGAAGGCAACACTCTCGTCTCCTACACGACACACATGAAAGCCGGGTTCCTGCGAAAAACCGGTGCACCCTCGAGCGACGCGGCCACGATGACGCTGCGCTTTTACCGCCACGGCGACATCCTGACGGTTCTCGCCATCATTGAGGATCCAATCTACCTGGCCGAACCATGGATCCTATCCCGAAGTTTTCAACTCAGCGCCACGCCTCTGCCTCCAATTGGACCGCCGTGCCTTACCACTTTTGAGGGCAGCACCAGGCAAACAGCTCCGCATTATTTGCCGGAGAAAAATCCCTTCGTCGATGAGATGACCACCAAGTACGGCGTCCCACGCGACGCCGCCATCGGAAAGCCCGAAACGCTTTATCCCGAGTATCGGAAGAAGATTCCACCAGTTGCTCCACGATAGGGTGCGTATATCCGCTTTTCCGCGCCGGCCAGCCTAGACATCCGGCTCCCCGGGCTCCTCCACCTCCAGCGCTTCCAGTTCTTCGGCCCGTTGGGCATAGCGCTTGAGCACTCGGATGGACGAACCCGCCGCGAACCCGGCATAACGCAAACGCCGATAGGCGGCCGCCAGGTTCTTCTCCACCCCCAGAAATTCTCCCAGCTTCTTGCCCCGGTACTTCCGCTTGAGGAACTCCTCGATCAGCGCCCCTTCGTCCGTCTCCTGATAGGTCTTCTCGGTCACCTGCTCGGCCAGTTGGGGAGCGACGTGGCGCTGGCGGAGATCACGCAGCACACGCATTTTCCCAAGGCCTTCGTTTTCCAGGCGCGAAGCGGCGTAGCTCTCAGCGAAACGGCGGTCGTCCAGATAGCCAATGTCCTTCAGCTTGGCCAACACCAGGTCCACATCTTCGGCCCGGGCGGCTCGGCGGCGCAGTTTTTCGCGCAGCTCGCCGGTCGAATGCGCCCTTCCTCCCAGCGCCCTAACTGCGAAATTGAATAGCTCGTTTTCCTGAAACAGTTTAGGCTTGCGCTTAGTCATCTAACAGGACACTATCAGAGTAGACACTGGTATTGTAGAGGTAGAGAGCACTTTCATGAGAAAGGACAACAACATGGAGGATGAGAATAAATTCTCTTATTTCTTTTTAGGCCTTGGCCTGGGAGTCGCGGTTGGTTTACTGTTCGCTCCCAGCTCCGGTGCTGAGACACGCGATATGATCCGTTCGAAGGCCGATGAAAGCAAAGATTATTTGCGGCGGCGCGGCACTGAGTTGCGCGATTCCGCCAACGACGTGATTGAAAAAGGGAAGACCGCTGTTTCTCGGCAGCGCGACCATCTGTCGGCCGCCGTAGATGCTGGCAAACAGGCCTATCGCGACGCCGTCTCCACCGCTACCCCGGACGCTATGCAAGGCCTCTGATCCCTGCCAAGGGAGGGTAATTATCATGGACCAGACCACTTTGCTCTATATCATGACGGCCTTCGTGATTATTGCCGCGGTCGCTCTCTGCATTCAGGCCGGAATGCTGGTTGCGCTCTATTCGAAAACCAAGATGCTTCAGGAGAAGATCAACCCCCTGGTCGACAAGATCTCTCCCTTGGTGCCTAAAGTGGAATCCCTGGTCGAATCTACCAAGGCGACTGTGGAGCAGAGCAAAGTGCAAATCATGGAGATCACTTCCAAAGCCAATGACATTCTGGCGTCTGCCAAGAATCAACTCGCCATGGTGGAGGAAGTAGTCAGTGATGCTACCGCGCGTGCCAAGGTGCAAATAGAGCGTGTGGAGCTGGTCCTCGACGATACGATCAACCGGGCGCATGAAACCGTCGCCACTGTGCACAACGGAATTATGCGTCCGCTTCAGGAACTTAATGGGATAGCGGCCGGTGTCAAAGCCGCCCTCGGTTATCTTGCTCGCAACAACCGGCCCAGCGTCGCCCAAGCCACCAGCGACGAAGAGATGTTTATCTGAACGGAGGTAGGCCTTCCTACCTCCTCACCACTGCATACCACTCCACCGCCTATTACTTCGGGGAATATCTTATACCCTCCTGGTTTGCCGATCAGCCCATTAGATGGAGTCGAGTCTGAACAAGCTGATCGAAGGATTCCCGGCTAATCCCGTAGCATCGGGCAAGTTCTTGCACCGGCTGCTTTTGGACGATCCGCGGCAGTTCTTTGTCGACGCCCTCCCACTATTGCGGACTTCTCCTGACACACCGGGCTTCTATTATGTCCTCGCCCTGCTACACTCCCAGAACCTGATTCTGAAGAATCTTTGCGATCCCGTCCTCTTCAACAAATCAGAATCGATCGCGCTGGCCAAGCGAATGTCTCGCGTCGAACCGCTCTTTGATATGCGGTTGGCGAAGATGCTGCTAGCCACCGAAGCCAAGCCGGCTGGAAGCGAAGCAGAGCAAGACACGCAAAGCCTGGCCGGCCTGAGGCTGCTCGAGATCATGGCGGAGACTTCTGATCGCGGCCGCAGCCTGCTGCTCGCGCAGCTTCTGCACCATCCCAATCTCCAAGTCCGTTCCAAAGTCGCCCTCTTGGTCGGGAAGTCTAACAAGGATGTGAAGTGGGTTTCAAAGCAGATGAACGGGAACGACAGCCGCGTCCGGGCCAATGCCCTCGAAGCATTGTGGGGCGTGGAATCCGAGGATTGCCGCAAAGTCTTTCGGGATGCCCTGGACGACCCGGCGAACCGGGTGGTCGGGAATGGCATACTGGGCCTCTACTTATTGGGAGCGGCCTCCGCCATTGGCTCGGTTTTGACAATGATCGCTCACCCGGACGATGGCTTCCGTAAGACCGGCATCTGGCTGACTGCCGAGATGGCAGACCTGCGTTTCCTGCCTGTGCTGGCGCGCTTGATGAAGGAATCCGGACCGGCGCTCAGGCCCCATGTCTTTCGAGCCTTTGCGAAACTGAAGCAGAAGCGCTCCCGTCTAGCCGCGTTGCCACCTCTGCGGCTGCATGTTCTAGAGAGAAAGAGCTCGGTCGCAGGTTGGCGTGAGGCCCATATAATCCTGCTCTCTGCATCGGGTCAGCCGGTTACCGGGCTGAAAGCTACTCAACTCTCCCTTTGGGAAAAGAATGATTTGGTGTTGGACTATAACCTACGCCCGGTGATCGAAAAAGAACCGTTGTCGATCGCTTTCGCGATCCCACGGAACACGGAGCCCCCTGAATCGCCCAGCGTTAGCGAACGATCTTTGGATAGTTGTTTGCAGCAGAAGCGTAAGATTGACGGCTGGATGCTGCTCCAATATTGCCGTTACGAGGGACCGGAAGAAGCGAGTCTCGCCCAGGAAGAGTCGCTGGGTGAGTTGCGGTTCATATTGGATCCCTCGGTTGCGGAGAAAATTTATAGAATTCGCAGGCCTCGGCTCTCCTCCGCCCCAGGCCTTTTGCATGCCGTGCGCTCACTCCTGGTAGCGATGTCGCGAGGGCGCGGCCCCCGGCATCTCGTTTTCCTGGATGATGGTTCCTGCCAGCCACCTGATTCACAAGCGCTTCGAGAAGTCATTGCTCTGGCAAAGAAAAGCGAAATTACGATCCATGGACTGAGCCAACGCCAGACCGCTTGGCGCAATATCTGCGTGGATACCGGAGGCCAATGGCTCCTGACTCCCAACGACGAATCGCTGGTGGAACTATTCACGGGTCTTTACGCGTATCTCTCGAGTAGTTATCTGTTGCGCTACCGAAGCGATGGGCCGGCCGAACTGAGAATCGAAGTGTCCACCGAGCAAGGTCTCGGTGAAGCGAGTCTTCGGCCTAGCGGCCTTGAGGTTGAGGCTGTGCCGGGGTCTGAGGGACACCGCCGCTAGGGGCGACGATGGGAGCCTGGCCTGCGCCGAATTGCTGTTGCAGCTGCTGTTGCTGCATTCCTGCGCCTAGCGCGGACTTGTCATTCTTCAAGTCGTAGACAAACTCCCACTCTTTATACTTGGTGTGATCGTTCACGACATGGATTCCTTTCCCCTCAGCGTTACTGGCCACTCCCGCTATCCCGGTGCCGCCCCCGGTTAATGCACCTGTGGTCGAGGGAGCTTGCCGTGGCGTCGTGAGAATCTGTTGAATGAGTCCCACTGCTGGGTTCTGCTGCCCTGCCGGTGTGTTTCCAGTTGGCCCAACTCCGCTGCCTTGAGGTTGATTGGGATTATACGGCTGGTTCTGCTGCTGAAACGGATTGTACGGTTGAGCCGGCTGGCCGGGTTGTGGGATTTGGCCGGGTTGAGCCTGTCCCGGCGGAAACTGTCCAGGAATGATCTGCGGATATGTGTAGGGCTGCCCTGGAGTAACGGGCTGTCCTGGATATGCCGGTTGCTGGCCTGGATATGTGGGTTGCCCTGTATATGCGGGTGGTTGCCCCGGATATCCGGGCTGCTGGACAGGATATGCAGGCTGCACGGGATATGGCTGACCCGGATACCCCGGTTGTTGTCCGGGTTGCACTGGCTGGCCTGGATATACGGGTTGTCCGGGATACCCTGGTTGGCCGGGGTAACCAGGTTGTCCCGGGTATTGCGGCACTGCAGGATTAGGCTGCTGCGACGGATCCACGGGCTGTCCGGGTTGCCCTGGTTGTACCGGGAATTGCCCCGGTTGCCCGGGATATTGCGGTTGTCCGGGATATTGCGGCTGTCCCGGCTGCGACGGATCCACTGGCTGGCCGGGTTGTCCGGGCTGGACCGGCTGGCCCGGATACTGCGGCTGACCAGGATATTGCTGTTGAACCGGGTATTGCGGCTGAACCGGCTGTTGATTAGGATCGCCTTCAGGAGGAACCGGCTGTTCAGCTCCGGTTAGAATGCGATCGCTTGGCCGGCGCAATGCCATGTTGAGACCGGGAGGTTGTTGTGTCCCATCAGCGGCTGTCCCAGTGCCCGGCGTGGAGCCAGTTCCCGATGCGGACGCGCCCGTCTGCGAGCTACCGTTCGACGCAGTTCCAGCCTGGGTGCCATTGGTTTGGGTGCCGTTCGGTCCGGCATTCGTGCCTGCGCCGGGCGGCGTAGCGGGCTTAATCAACGAGTCGGTCAGCACGCCGCCGGGTCCGACATGGATGATCCGCCACTCTGCTTTGCCCGTCAAAGGGTCGGTGTAGCGCCGGCGCAGAAACCGGATATTGCGCGTGGTTTCCAGATCGTCCAGCGTTTGCGGATAAGACCGGTACTTGCGGTAGAAAAGCTGGATGGCGCGCTGGTATTGCAGGCCCGCGATCGATGGGCAACTGCTCGCGCGTGCGCTGCGATTCAAACGCGACGCGCGGCATCTCGATGTAAAGCGTGATGGCGATGACGGCTGCCATCACGAACACCAGCAGCAGCGCAAAGCCGGACTCGTGCGTTTGCGTCTTCATCCGGCCATCTCCGCTTCCAGCGGCAGGGTCTGCTGGTTGTTGCTCTTGAACTCCGTGTCTTCCACTACTGCCGAGTTGATGCCGATCCGCACGATCTTGTAGCGCTTCTTGATCATGTCGCCTTCGCCGGCAATAACAATGTCTTCGCCATCCAGAAAGAACGCGCGCTTGTTGGCCGCTTTGGATGGGTTTACGAAGCCGTAGAACTTGAGCGGAATGGGCGGCGCTTTCGGATCGGGTGGCGGCGGTGGAGGCGGCGGGGGTTCTTTCGGGCCGACAAACGGTTTGACCACCGCGATTTTATCCGGCTCCGGGCCGGGCTTAATTTCAGCGGCCGGCGCCGTGCCGATCTCGAACAGCGACCGCGATCCGGCTTCCACCTGAACGCCCTGCAGCTTCGCCAGCAGATCCAGGTGCAGAGTCGGGTCGATGTTCGATGGGTCGATGCCTGAAAACTTGAAGCACGGCTTGAACTCGCGCGAATTGCTGTTTAGCCCTTTTTGCGCACCCCTCCCGCCGATACGGCCGCCCGGTCGGGCAGCTATTCGGGAGCCAGGGGCGGGCTGAGCGGTACTTACCGGCGCGGGCGTCGAAGAGCTGCCGAAATTGCTGTTGCTGATGTAGAAATAGCCCGCGATCGCTCCCAGTCCGACCAGGATCGCGATCTTCTTCGGCTCCGCTCCCGACTCCGGCTGAGTTTCAGGTTCATTGCGCCGAGCCGTCCTCCCCCACGAACGTATCCAGCTTCAGCATGACGTTCAGTTTTCCGCCGCCTTGCTGCGGGGTGGCGTTCAGACTCTCGATGACCAGCAGCCGGTCGGATTTATCAATCAGGTTCACGAAGTGCACCAGATCCGGATACGTGGCTTCGTAATTGGCGGAGATCTGCATCATGTCGAGCGTGTCGCTGCCATCCACCGGTTCGATCGCGTAGGCGCTGTCCTTGGCTGTGACTTTGCGCTGGCTGGCCAGATCGTTCAACTCCGCCATGATGGTCGAATAGGCGCTGCGGCGAGGCAGAAAATACTTGCCCATGAATTTGTCGCCTTCACCCCGCCCGCTCTCGATCTTGCCGGTCATAAGGCGGGTGCGCTCCAGCGCGCCCTGCTGCTGCCGGATCTGGGTCCGCATCTCCACCGCCTGCTGCCGAAGTTCCTCCGCCGATCCGCCGATGGGCCGCATCACAAAATAAGCCGCCACCAGGTTGGCGGCGGCCAGCACGCCCAGCCCCAGCCGGATCGCCGAGCGCGGATTGTTGGGAGCCCCCACCTTCAAGCTAAAATTTCTGGGCATAGCTCACCGTCACGTGATAGCGGAAAAACGGATCGGTTTGCGACGGCGGCATCGAGTTGGGCACTTCCGGCGCTCCGAACTGAGGCGAGGCTTCCAGTTTGCGTAACAGGTCCAGCATCGGCTGCACTTCCTTGGCGCCCACCACCATGTCCAGCAGAACCTGATTGTTGGAATCCACCTCCGGCAGCCGCACCGAAACCAGCCGCACGTTGTACGGCATCACCTTTTCCAGATCGGCGAAGATCTTGGTCCAACTGATGGCCTTGCGCTCGATCAGCGTGTTCAGGAACAGGCTGCGCTCCAGCACCTCGGCGTTCTCCGGCCTGCGCAGCGTGGCGTTCAGTTTGGCCTGTTGCGGGCCGATGGTTCGCAATCTGAGCGTTCTCAGGCGTTCGATGGTGACCCGAATGTCGGCGGCCTGATGGCGCTCGGAAACGATGGCCGAGCACTTGGAACATCAGCAGCAAGCCCACTAGCGCGATGCCCAAGCAGCCGAGCCACCAGGAGCAGCCCGGTCCCGCCGGAAGGGCTCACTCGCAAGATTGATGGGGATATCGCATCGCCATGCTTCATCACCTGCCACCGACTCCAGATATCCGAGCAGACCCGCGTTATTCCCCGTCGGGCGCGCCGAAACGCGACCGGAGCGGCTCCACCGCGACTCCCCATTCCGCTTTCCACAGCGCGGGCAAGTTCGTGCGCTCTCCGAGCCGAATCCGCCAGCCAGATCGTGCTGCGGACGCGCCTTCAGCTCGTCTTCGATATAGGCGATGGTGGGATGCAGCACGGACTCGATCTCTTCCAGCCGGGCTCGCATCCATTTCGATGCAGCGCGCCAGTTTAAGCGTGCTTCCATCCAGCACCAGCACCGAGAGAACCCGCCCGCTGAGTCTTGACCAGCAGCGTGATGCCGTCCGGATCCAGCAGATTCAGCGCGGCGAGCGACGAGGTGGTCACCAGGCCCGGATGAAAACCGGCGGCACGAAAGGGAGCTTCATATTGCCGCCACGATTTCGGAAGCCATCACTGCCGCCAGCACTTCCACTTTCGCGCTTGCATCCGCCCCGCGCAGCTGCTACGGCGTAGCTGACCATGGCGGTATCCACATCGAACGGCACGCTCTTCTTCATCCGGAAGCGCACCAGCGCCTGTTGCTCCTCGTGATCGGTAGGGAAATGTGTCGAAATCGAGCACCGCGACGCGCGCGCAATAATCCGGCAGAATCACGCGCGGCGCGCCGTTTGCGATGTCCATTGGGCGGGACCAGAGCGTGAATCCTTTCTCCCAACCACGTGCGGCTGCTGGATGTTGTCGTGCACGGGCGACACCAGCAGCACGCCGGGTTCAAAGGGCATGAAATTCGGCCAGCGCCGGCTCGCGCCACACGGCGCGAACGCGATGCCCTGCCTCCGACAGCTCGAAAGCGTGCGTGGGCGGCGGATCTTTCAGCAGATTGGCGAGCGAAGTCATGGGGAGGGAAGCCGTCATCCTTCGATGAAGGTTACCTTGTTGATCTCCTTCAATGTGGTCACTCCCTCGCGCGCCTTATCGATGGCCGATCGCGCAGGAACGTCATGCCTTCGTCGCGCGCCACGCGCTTGATTTCCGACGCCGGGCGTTTGTCCAGAATCATTTCGCGGATGTGCTCGCTCAAATCCAGCAGCTCATGAATCGCCGTGCGGCCGCGGAATCCGGTGCCGCCGCATTCAAAGCAGCCCGGACCTTCATAGAAGACGTCACATCCCGCCATTCCTCCGGATTCAGGCCGCTCTCCACCAGATAGGAGTCGGGATATTTCACCGGCGCTTTGCAGTAAACGCAGATCACGCGCACCAGCCGCTGCGCCAGGATGCAGTTGAGCGCCGAAACGAAATTGTACGGCTCGACGCCCATGTTCAGGAAGCGTCCCAGCACGTCCAGCACGTTGTTGGCGTGAACGGTGGTGAACACCAGGTGGCCGGTGAGCGCGGCGTTAATGGCGATCTGCGCGGTTTCCTGGTCGCGGATTTCGCCCACCATGATCTTGTCCGGATCGTGACGCAGGATGGAACGCAGTCCGCGCGCGAACGTCAGCCCTTTTTTCTCGTTCACCGGAATCTGCGTGATGCCCTTGATCTGGTATTCCACCGGATCTTCGATGGTGATGATCTTGTCTTCGTCGTTCTTGATCTCGCTCACCCCGGCGTAGAGCGTGGTGGTTTTGCCGGAGCCGGTGGGACCGGTGACCAGCACCATCCCGTAAGGCTCCTTGATGTAGCGGCGGAATTTGACCAGATCGGCTTCCGAGAAACCCGACCACTTCGAGCGAAAGCTTGGCGAACTTTTCGCTCATCGATTCTTTGTCCAGCACGCGCAGCACGGCGTCCTCGCCGTGAATGGTGGGCATGATGGACACGCGGAAGTCGATCAGGCGGCCCTTGTAGCGCACGCGGAAACGGCCGTCCTGCGGGATGCGGCGCTCGGCGATATCCAGCTCGCTCATCACCTTGATGCGCGAAATGATGGTGGAGTGCCAGTCCTTCGAAATCGGCGGCATGGCATAATGCAACACGCCATCAATACGATACTTGATGGCCACTTCCTGATCGCGCGTCTCGATGTGGATGTCGCTGGCGCGCCGTTCGAGCGCGTTGAAGATGGTGGTGTCCACCAGCTTGATCACCGGCGCGATGTCGCTGTCGGCGGTCAGCTTGTCGATGGAGAGCGTTTCGTCCTGGTTCTCTTCCTCGCCGATCACATCCAGCGTGAAGCCTTCGGTGACCTCTTCCAGCACGCGCTGCGACTGCTCGGTTTTCTTCAGCAGATCGGAGATCTGCGACAGCGTCGCCACTTTGACGTGCAGCTTCTTCTGCAGCAGGATCGACAGCTCGTCGATCAGGTTCAGGTTGCGCGGATCGGCCAGCGCGATGTCCAGGTGCCCGTTCTGGGCATTGGATGGGCACGAAGTTGTAGCGGAACATCAGGTCCACCGGGACCGAATGGAACAGGTCGTGATCGATGCGAACTTCGCGCAGGTCGACGAACTCGCAGCGGTAGCGCGCACGCCACGGCTTTGGCGAGCGTAACTTCGTCCTGGCGGATCAGCGATACGAGTGCGGTCAGATTGGTTTCCATGCGATTATCCTTCGAACGTGTCCGCCAAGCGAGAAGATCGGCAAATACAGCGCCACCAGCACGAAGGTGACGAAACCGCCCATGAAAATCATGATGGCCGGCTCGATCAGCGATAGCGACGCCGTCATGCGGGTATTGACGTCGTCCTCGTAGAATTCGGCCACGCTGGCCAGCATCTGCGGCAGCGCGCCGGTGGATTCGCCCACCTCGATCATGTCGATGGAAAGCCCCGGAAAAATCTTGGTCTGCGCCAGCGCCGCCGACAGCGCTTGCCTTCCTTCACCCCTGGCCGGCCTCCGCCAGAGTATTCTTCAGCAGCCGCGTGCCCAGCGAACTGGACGCCGTGTCCAGCGCCTGCATCAGCGGGATGCCGCCCACCAGCAGCGTGCTCAATACGCGCGCGAACTGCGCCACCTGGTATTTGATCCAGATTTCGCCCACCAGCGGCGTGCGCAGCCGCCAGCGGTCCACCGTTCTTCGCCCTTGTCGGTCTTGGCCCAGAAGCGGAAGGCGATCGCGGCCAGCCACCAGGCCGACAAAGCCGAACAGGATGTAGTTGCGCGCCGTGGTTCCCACCGCGATCAGGATGTGCGTGGCGGCCGGCAGCTGCGCCGACATGCTGCTGTACAGCTCGGCGAATTTCGGAACCACGAAGGTGACCAGAAACACCATCAGGCAGATCACCAGCACGATCAGCAGGCAGGGATAAACCAGCGAAAGGATCAGCTTCTTGCGAACCGCCAGCGCCAGTTTCTGATAGGTGATAAACCGGTCCAGCACCTCGCCCAGCGCGCCGCTCTTTTCGCCCGCCAGCACCGAAGTCACGTAGATGGGCGGAAACACGCCTTGCTTGGCGAAGGCGTCCGACAGCAGCGAGCCGTTCTTCACTTCTTCGCGGACGCTCTTGATGTGCGGCGCCAGCTTGGCGTCGGTCAGGCGCTCCGACAGCAAGATCCAGCGCTTTCAAAATCGGCAGACCGGCGCGGACCAGCGTCACGAACTGCTGGTTGAAGATCAGGAACTTCTCCAGATTGATCTTCTTCTTCCGCGTGCCGCCCGACCGACCATGCCCGCAATTTCGCGGCGCGGCTTGATCGGAATAAATCAGGAAGCCCTGCTGCGAATACCGGTCGCGCAGTTCCTTTTCGGAGCCGGCTTCGGCCACCTGCTGGTGCATTTCGCCGCGCGGGTCGGCGTATTTCAGAACGAATTCCGCCATTATTGGCTCCCCTTCGCCAGCGACCAGCGTGGCTCCCGGCGGGCATCTGGAACTTGAACAGCGCGTCGTCCACCGGCGGATTCAGCTTTCTCCAGCGCAAACTGGAAGGTGAGAATGGACAGGTCCTGCCCGTTGATCACCAGGCGCTGGATCTGGTAATCCGGCGTGACCAGCATCTCGACTTTTTCGTAGGGCAGCTTGTCGGTCTTGGCCTTGGCCGTGACGATGTAGTTTGCGCCTTCCGGCTTTACCTCGAAATCGCGAAATTCCTTGGCGAAATCGAGCTTGCCGAGCAGAAACGCGAGCGGCGCGCGCATGTCGTCGCTGGCTTTCAGCTTGGCTCTTCTCCACGCGGTGGGCGTCGGGCGTGTAGAGATAGACATCTTTGCCGTCGGAAAGAAACAGCTTGCCGGGAGGCGTCGGTATAGTCCCAACGCATCCGGCCGGGCTTGCGCAGCGTCAGCGCCCCGGACTCGCTCTTCCGCGCCTGCCCACCGACGCTATATGACTCAGTAAACTGGACTTGCAGGGTCTTGGCGCGGTTGTAGCGCTGTTCGATGCCCTTGAGCAGAGCTTGTAGATCGACATCGGCGGCCTGCACCTGCAGACAGGCAAGGGACACCCATAGCGCAACTCTTGTCACATTAGTCTTGACGATACACCACTGCCGGATGTGCAGGGTCACCTTCCCCTACTGTAAGTGATTGATTTCATTGTGATAATGGTCGGGTGGCGAAGGCTACCCCTACAGATAAGGCGTTACGGGCGATTCGGGCCATCCGCGATTCCCCGGAAAGCTACGACCTGAAGCGTGACCTCGCTCCCTTCTTGAGGCATAAGAGCAATCATGTTGCCGCCGCAGCCGCGAGCACCGCTGAGCGACTAGCAGCTGGGGCCCTCGCGCAGGACCTGGTGGCATCGTTCTTAAATCTTATGCACGACCCTGCCAAGCGCGATCAAGGTTGCGAGGCGTTGATTGCTATCGCTAAAGCCTTGATTAGCATAGATCAACCAGCGGCGAAAGTGTACTTCGCCGGCGTCCATCACGTGCAGCTGGAGGGCAGTTTCGGACCTCCGATCGATGCCGCCGCCCCTCTGCGGGCGGTGTGCGCCCAAGGATTGTCCCGAATGGGTCATCCGGATGCGCTGCTGGAGTGCGTGAATCTGCTAGCCGACCCGGAGGTACCTGCCCGTGTTGGAGCAATTCGAGCGATCGCCGATTCAGGCGATGTTGCGGGAACACTGCTTCTCCGTTTGAAAGTACTGCTTGGTGATAAAGAGGACGAGGTGATAGGCGAGTGCTTCGCCGGGCTGCTTCGGTTGGCGCCCGGGTCGTCGCTGGAATTCGTCTCGCGATTCCTCGGGTCCGCGTCTGAAGAGATCCGCGAGAGGGCTGCGTTGGCATTGGGCGAATCCCATTTGCCGGCTGCGTTCCCGGTGTTGCGCGACGCTTGGGTTGAGACGGCACAAGCGGCGCGCAGGCGGACCTTGCTGCTCAGCATCGCGATGCTGCGCTTGGATGAGGCGGTGGAATTTCTACTCGCTCGGGTGGCCGAGGATCGCGAGCTGGCGGCCGGCGATGCACTGGCGTCGCTGGCGCTCTATGGGCGGGATGAGTCGGTGCGGAAGCGGGCGGAGGAGATTGTGGGGAAGCGCGGGAGCGCGGGGTTGAAGGGTGTCTTTGAACGGGAGTTCAGGAGCTAAGCGGAAATCCAGGTTGGATTGTTATTGTCACGTGTTCCGCCTCAATTGCGCCTTGGGCGCCAAAGCAGGGGTGTAGAGTTAGTCGAAAGCCTGCGGCGGTTTCTTCCAGGCTGAGCCCGCTGATGACGTTCTGATGGTTGAAGTCAGCTAGCTGGACTGCTTGGATGCCTTCCAGGATAAAGGTCACTATAAAGTGCTTGGTGTCGATAAAGTAGCTACGCTCGTCGACTCGATTGGTCGTGTGCCAGGTAAGGATTGCGACCGCGGATTCGCCACTCCTATTCAAATGGATGCTCAGAACCTCGGCATCGTGAAAAGATGGCCAGTAGCCAAACCACGATACAAGCTCTGAGGCGCCTGCAACGTGAACCGGGGGGCCCTTTTGCATCTATAAATGCTAACGCAGCTGGTTCTCTACCTCTTCCAGCCAATCCGGACGCTTCAAAACTTCGCGCGGCTTGCTGCCATCCGGCGGCCCAATGATGCCTTCGTGCTGCATCATATCGAGGATGCGGGCGGCCCTCCCGTACCCTAAGCGCAGCCGTCGCTGTAGCGTCGATGTGGACGCCTTGCCCATTTCGAGCACCACGCGCACCGCGTCCGTATAGGCAGGATCGTCGCCGCCCTCAAATTCGGCAGCCTCGCCATCTTCGCCCTCATCCGGCGGCGGCGCCAGCAGGAAGGTCTGGTCGTAATCCGGCCGCGCCTGCGCTTTCCAGAACTCGACCACTCGATTGGTCTCCGCTTCCGTTACGAATGCCCCGTGCACGCGGATCAAGCGCGACGATCCTGGCGGCAGGAACAGCATGTCACCCTTCCCCAACAAATGCTCGGCGCCCATGACATCCAGCACAGTTCGCGAGTCCACGCGCGTGGCGACCCGAAAACTCATGCGCGAGGGAAAGTTCGCTTTGATTAAGCCGGTGATCACATCAACGCTGGGCCGCTGCGTGGCGAGCACCAGGTGCATGCCGACCGCGCGAGCCATCTGCGCCAGACGCGTCACGCATTCTTCCACATTTGCCCGCTCTACCATCATTAGATCGGCCAGCTCGTCGATCACGATCAAAATATAAGGCAGCGGCTTCAAATCTTCTTCCGGAGCCGCGTCGTCGTCGAACAAGCTGCGCGGCTCATTCAAGAGCTGGCGCACTTTACGATTGTATTGATCGATGTTGCGTACCCCTCGCCCGGCCAGCAGTTTCAACCGCCGCTCCATTTCGAGGACGGCATTGCGCAGCGCGTTGGTAGCCTTCTTCGCGTCCGTAATCACCGGAGTAAGCAGATGTGGCACGCCTTCGTAGAGCCCCATCTCCAGCCGCTTGGGATCCACCAGGATCATCCGAACTTCGTCAGGCGTCGCCTTGTAGAGGATCGACATGATCATCGAATTGAGCATCACGCTCTTGCCGGCGCCCGTCGACCCTGCGATCAGAAGGTGCGGCATCGATTCCAGCGCAGCCACTTTGATGCGCCCGCTGATATCTTTACCCAGGCAGATCGTCAGGCGCGAGTTCGAGTCGCCAAATTCTTCGGATTCCAGTATCTGGCGCAGGCTGATCAGTTCCCGCCGGTTATTGGGGACTTCGATGCCTACCGTCGGCTTGCCCGGAATACGCTCGATCAAAATGGATTCGGCCTGCAGGCCCAGGCAGAGATCTTCGGTTAGGGTCGTGATCCTGCTGTATTTGATACCTGCCTCCGGCTTGAATTCGAAAGTGGTGACCACCGGGCCGGGGTTGATCTGCACTACTGCTCCGTGGACATTGAACTCTTCGAACTTGCCCTTAATGCGGGCCGCGATCTCCTTGAGCTCCAGGGAATCGTGCGAATTGCGTCCAGGAACTTCATTGAGCAGGTCGGTGGAAGGCAGCCTGTATTCCGGATGCTCGGTAACCTCGGGAACTGCCGCGAGGCGCTTCGCGGACATCCGCACGAGCGCGGGTTCTGTTTTCTCAACCACCAGTGGCGGCGCCGGCGGAGGAGGCGGGGGCGAAGGCAAATATTCCAACGTTCGAATCGGAATCTCCGGTTCCTCAACCGGCTCGGGACTCGCGTTTACCGGCTCTTGTACATGGGGCTCAGCCATAGGCGGCGGTGCAAGCGGAACCGGAAGTTCTGCCTTCTTGGCCGCTCGTGCTGCTTCCTTTTCGGCGCGCGCTTGGGCCTTTTCGGTCGCTCGATGTTCGGCCCTTTCAAGCGCCAACTGCCTTCGTCCGGCCCTCCACTTATCCCAGCGCCCTGCTATCTTTCTCAGGTGCGCCAAAGGTCCAGAGAATCGCTCGGCCGCAGTCACCATCGAAAATGTCGAGATGAGGTAGACGGAAACGATTAGACAGATGGAGGTGAGCAGCACTGTACCGGTCAGGTTGAGCGAGGACATTAGAGAATCGGCGATCAGGACGCCCAGAATTCCACCGGCCGAAAACGCGCCTCCCCAGGGCCGCCATTCCGGGCCGATCGACAGTGCGGTGCAGGCGCTCAGGAACAGCAGCATGGAGCCGAAGATCTTCACCCAGGGAGCCTGGATCGATTGCGAGCGGACCCATTTCCAGGCCAAAAGCCACAGCAGCGCCGGAATTCCGAAAGCGCCCAGTCCCAATAATTGGAAGCAAAAGTCGGCGGCGTAAGAGCCCGCGAATCCGGTCAGATTGTGGGCGTGCAGCAGCCCTGAGGCAGTGTTCCAGGATGGATCTTCGGGATGAAAGGAGATCAGGCTGAGGATGAAGAATAGTCCCGCGAACAGGAACACCAATCCCCCGGCTTCGTTCAGCCTATGGAAGCGCGTCGGTCCTAGAATTCTCATCCCGCGTTGAAGCGGAAAAATGCAGCGAGAGCGATTACTATTATGCCAAAAATGATGCGGTAGTAAACGAAGGGCATCAGGCTGCGGTGGCGAAGGTACCGAAGGAAGTAGGCGATTACGATCGCGCCCAGCACGCCGCTCACCGCCGCTCCCAGGATAAAGGGGACGCGCATGTCCTCGGGAATGCCGCCCTCTTTGTGGATGTCCCAGAGTTTCTTCGCCACGGCCGCCGCTATGGCCGGTGTCGAGAGCAAGAAAGAAAAGCGCGCCGCTGTTTCGCGATTCAGCCCGCGGAATAGCCCGGTAGCGATGGTGATGCCGCTGCGCGACGTTCCCGGAATAACCGAAAGCGCCTGAGCCGCGCCGATCGCCAATCCGTCGCCCCAGCTGATCTTGTCCATGGATTTGTCGCCCACCCGGCGGCGTTCGGCAATCCAGATCAGTACGCCAATTACGATCATCATCGTGCCGATAACGTAGGGCGTGCGCCAGGTGGTATCGGCCTGCTTATCGAACAGGAACCCGAAGATCCCGATCGGAACGGAGGCGGCGGCCAGAAGCCATAGCAGATTTCGATTCTGCTTGAGCTGTGGATCCGCGCCGATGTTCAAGCCCAGACCTTGGCCGGCAATCTGGATCCAATCGTGGAAAAAGTACAGCAGGATCGCGACCAGTGTTCCGGCGTGCAGCGCGACATCGAAGGTGAGGCCCGGATCTTTCCAGCCGAGCAGCCACGGAACAAGCACCAGGTGAGCGGTAGCTGCTGATGGGCAGGAATTCAGTCAGCGCCTGGACGATGGCGAGAACAATGACCTGGTAGATCGGCATGAACTAGTCATCGTAGCGTAGCGCACGCGCTTTTGTGTGCCGGGCCGCGCTCCGCCCTCGCTACTTATCGGATCACAACTTTGGCTAGGCCGGCGTTATTCGCTGTATCGTACGCACGGACGACCAGCAGATGCTCGCCGGGGCGCAGCTTGTCGATGGCGATGTGAAACTGTTCGCGCGGCGAATCGGTCACGCCGTCGGCGGCTTCCACCGGAATCCAAGGGCCGGCGTCCAGCGAATATTCGCAGCGGCGCAGCGGCGACGTCTGGTCCACCACTTCGGCGTCCACTTCCACGTGAGCATCAGTCCGGCGAGGAGCGCTAAGCGTGACTACCGGCGGCGTATTGTCGATCAATACCGGCGAGCTGACCAGTTCATCTTCGCGCGCCACGTTCGGCGGCGTTGGAGGGGCGGTCGGAAGCCACCACGCGGAAATAATAGCGGCCATCGGCCAGAACGTCGCCATCCAGCAGCAGCGAATTCTCGGACATATTCGCCCGCAGCAGCTTCCATTCCTTTTCGTCTTCGCCGCGGAAATAGAGCGAATAGACCAGACGATCGCCATCCGGATCGTCGGCCTGCCAGGTGACTTGGATCTGTGATCCGGCTCCGTGCGAAAGCGTCTGCGTGGGAGTGCCGGCGGGCGTGGAGGAATCGCCGGTGTCGGTCACGGTGATGCTGTACGCCGCGGCTGGTCGAATTGGCGGCTGCGCGTTTTGTGACGCGCTGCTGCGCCGGCGCCTGCGTGGTCACGTTGATGCTGCGCACCACGGGCGGATTATTCTGCGGCAGATAGGCCACGCTGACGTTTTCGACCACCGCGCCCGGCGCCGTTCAGCTCGGCGCGCCATTGGATATAGCGCGCATTGGGGCTGCGGATGATCGAATTCTGCGGATCGGTCAAGCGGCTCCGACCAATCGCTCCAGGTCTTATCCGGACGCGCGGAATTTCCCGAGCGCGTGAAGAAGCTCGACTTTTCCGCGCTGGACCGCGCCAAGTGATGCGGCCCCAGCGCGCCACGGTGCCGGCGTCGTGCACCGGCGATTCGTAAGTTGCCGCGTCGCGCCTTCAGCGCCGGCCAGCCGGAAAAGCTTGCCCATGTCGCCGGTGGCGGCCAGCAGGCCGTTGGGAGCGTCGCAGCAGCCGCGTTGCTTCGCCTTCGTTGGTTTCCACCAGCAGCGTGGCTTTGCGATCCGGGCCCAGCCGGTAGACGCGGCCTTGCGCGTCGGTGGCGAAGACGATCGCGCCGTTCGGCTCCACCAGCATGCTGTACACGTTCTCTTCCTTCGAGCTCCACAGCGTTTCCACTGTGCGCGTCCGGATTGATTTTGTAGACCGCGGATTTCTCGACGCCCGGGATTTCCGTCAGCGGGCTGATGCGGTGGCGTACTGCTGCACCGGCTTGCGCGGCGGGCTTCGGGAGCATCCGGCTTTGGGCTTGATATCGCCGCCGGCTTGCGCTCGGAATGGCGGTGAACTGTGATGGAAGTGGCCGGGGCGGTGACCGTGATGCTCATCGGCGAGCGCAATGGCCGGCAGTAAGCGGTCCCGAGCGATTCGCGATCGAGCCGCCCAGAGCCGCGGCGTACACGGTGCCGTCCGGCATGCGGAACAATGGTCGCGGATCTCCGGCAGGCTGGCGTCGTACAGCACGAAAGCCTTGTCCTTGGCGCTCGATGCGATAGAGGATGCCGTTGGGTTCGGTGCCGGCCAGCACATTGCCTTGGGAATCGAACGCCAGCGCGGTGACGTGCGATTGGCCGGTTTCGTAGTACAGCTCCGATTTTCCGGCTTTGTCCACGCGATAGACATTGCCGGGATCGCCGGTGCCGACGAACAGGCTGCCGTCGGGGGCGAACGCCAGCGACCAGATGTATTTCGCTCTTGGGCGCGAAGAACTCGGCGGCCTTTCCCTTTTCGATGCGGTAGACTTTGCCGTCGGGCGAACTGGCGGCGTAGAGGACGCCCGCCGGATCCAGGGCGAGCGCGAAAACCTCCGGCTCGTCGGCAGTCCAGACCAGCGTGCTCGCGCCGGACGCGGTGACATGATAGACGCGGCCGCGATGTCCGGTGCCGGCGTAGATAGGAGCCATCCGGGGCCTGCGCCACGCTCCAGATGGCGGGCTGGCCGGAGGAGAAAAGAGTTTCGAGTTTCGGCGCGAGGCGCAGCTTGCCGTCGCGGTCGAGCGAGACTCCGCGAAAAGCGGCCCTTCAGAAAATCCTGATAGGTGTTCATCTCCCAGGTCGTGGTGGTGGCGGCCGGAGCAGGCCGGCTGCGATGCAGCACAACGCGAGTGCGCAGCGCTCGAAATAGCGGTCTTCATTCCTTCACTTCCACCGGAACGGTTTTCGATCCTGTTACCACCACGTCGCCGGTTTGGATTTGCAGCTCATCGATCTTCGATCCGCGCGGCAACCACAATCCCTGCGCCGCTTGCGCGCGCGAGAATCAGGCCGACCGACGGCGGCGGGTCCGGCAGATCCTGCCTTGCACCTGAAACGCCGGGTCGGTGCGCCACACCCGCACATAGGCGTTGGTGTTGGGCCGCAGGTTGTTCAGGAACGAGACCAGCTGCGTCGGCGATTTCGGAAGCGCGGCAGGCCAGTTGCTGATAGTCCAGCAGGTTCGAATAGTTGGCGTCGGCGACGGTGAAATTCAGCGTGCCGGCTGGCGCGCCTACGGGCACCGTGTAGCGAACGGTCTTGATGCATTTCCACGCCGTTTTCTCCGGTGAACGTCACGGTCAATTCCACGGAATCGCCGGGGTGTACTTCTTTGCGCGACGCGGTAATCTGGTCGATCTGCAGCACGCGTTTGCGCTCGGACGCTTCGATGGCCAGGTTGATGTTCTTGATCTTCAGCGCGTCGAATCCGGCGCTCATCAGGTCGGCCAGCGGCGACGCGACACCCGAGCGAGGCTTGCGACGGCACGTTGAAATCGCCGGAGTAAGTATTGTCGAGCTTCAGCGGCTGAACGCCGCGCTGGAACTCGACCGCGCCGCGGAGCGAGTAGCTGCCCAGGCCCAGCGTGCGCTCGGTGGCGTCGATCGCCGAGTACACCGCCATCTGAAGAATGAAAGGCGACAGCACGCGATCTTGCACCATTTGCATGTGGTACGCGAGCGGCGCGCGGCGTCCGTCTTTGACGGTGATGGCCAGCGGCACGGTGTCGGCCTTGCGTCCCAGTTCGCCGTAGATGCTGGTGCTGCGATCCTGCGTGATGGTGCCCATCCATTCGCGCGGCGAGGAGATTTTGAACGAGGCTGCCAGATTGGGAAGCAGCGCCAGCACTTCCGCGCGCGCGAAGGGCAGCTCGGTTTCGCCGGCGGACATGAAGCGATGTCCGAAAGCGTAGATGCGCTTGCCGTCCACTTCGGTGACGGTGCCTTCGGCGCCGATGGTGTAGGTCGCCCGAGAGCAGATCCACCGAAATCATGTCGCCGGGGCGAAGCTGCGCCGGATTGCCCAGCTTGGTCGGCAGCGGGCCGCCGCTCGAAATCCCCTGGCGCGGCTCCAGGCCCAGTTTCTTGAGCTCGGGCGCGAAATGATCCAGCGTTGCGGAAGTGAATCCGCTGAAGGAGACCGGCGTGGCGATTTCGATCAGGCTGGCGGATCGAGACTCGGACGCCGCGGGGCGCTAAGCGGAATGTCTGCTTCGCGCGGCGGCGCGTGGCGCGTGGCGGGGTTGTTGGCGCGCCGGCGGTTCCGCCCACCGCCAGCATTTCCTCGATCGGCCGGATTCCGGCGATGGGTTCCTTGGCGAAGTTGAAGGCCAGCGCCACGGCTCCCACCAGACGGCCGTCGATATAAACCGGGCTGCCGCTCATGCCTTGCATCACGCCGGTTTTTTCCAGCGGTCCGCCGGACAACCGCGCCAGGATGACGGATTGCCTGGGGCCCGACATTCTCCAGAACTCCCAGGATCTCCACTTGAAATTCTTCGATCTTGTTGCCGGAGAAGACTGTCTTTGCCGATGCCCCGCTGGCCGGCGCGGATCTCGCGCAAGCGGGAAAATCGCGGTCTGGCGAAAAGATCCGATGATACAATCAGGAAGACGAGGAATCGCAACACGCCCACACGTCTATTTTAGTCTGCTTGGGTCTCAACAGACCGTTCGGAGTGAAGACACGTTGCGTCAGTTAGCGGTTCGACAGAGTCCATGGCGAACCTACGCCGACAGCGTTAGCCGGAACAATCCGGCACCGTCCGAAAAGCGCAGATTGCCCTGGACGGCAATCGCGTGGTTTGGCGTCTTATTGATGGCCTGCTACGCGCCGGTGCTATGTGGTCTGGTGCGCCAATGGGCCACGGACGAGGACATGGGCCACGGATTCTTCGTGCCGGTGGTGGCGGGATTCATGGCCTGGCAAACGGCGCGCCGAGATCGCGGCGGTTGAGCCCGTTCCGAATTATTGGGGACTTGCGCTGGTGGCGTCTGGGCGGCGTCCAGATGGTGCTGGGGACGCTGGCCGCGCAGATTTTCGTCGCGCGCACCGCGTTTCTGGTGTCGCTGGTGGGCGCGGTTCTGTTCCTGGGCGGCACGCGAACGCTCAAGATCCTGGCGTTTCCGCTTTTTCTGCTGACGTTCATGTTTCCGATTCCGGCGATTATTTACGCGCGCATGACGCTGCCGCTGCAGTTATTCGCGTCCAGCGTGGCGGAGACGATTCTGAGCTTGATCGGCGTCGCCGGTGCTGCGCGACGGCAATGTTCTGGAATTGGCCAGCCAGCGGCTTTCGGTGGTGGAGGCTTGCAGCGGAATCCGGTCGCTGGTTTCGCTCGCTTTCTGTCGTTGGTTTACGCCTATTTTTTCGACCGCAAGGCTTGGATGCGTTGGGTGCTGCTGGCGGCCACGATTCCGATCGCGATCGCGGCCAATGCCGCGCGCGTCACGCTGATGGGGCTGATCAGCGAGTATCGGCCGGATCTGGCGCAGGGCTTCTTCCATACTGCTCGAAGGCTGGGTGTTGTTCATCGTGGCGCTTGGTCTTGCTGGTGGTATTCCATCAACTGGTGAATCGAATTTATTCGCGGTAACCACGGGCCGAGCCGGGGGCGCCGGCGCAACATGACACAGCTTAATTTCCTAAAGAGCCGGGCGGCGATAATTCTCACCGTGTTTCTGATGGTGCAAGGTTCGTTGTTCTACGGATTCTCGCGGGGAGAAACGCCGCCGTCGTGCAAGCCCTTGGACGGATTTCCCACCCAGGTGGGCGGCTGGCGCATGGTTCAGCAGGGAGTGATGGAGCAAGAGGTGAAAGAGGTTTTACGCGCTGACGATTACGTCACCCGCGACTATGCCTCTTCGCCCGACAAAGTACGCCAATCTATTCGTGGCGTTTTTCAAGTCGCAGCGGGCCGGTCAAACGCCGCATTCTCCTAAGAACTGCCTGCCGGGATCGGGCTGGGTTTGGACCGTCTCCGATATGATTCCGGTCACGGTTGCGGGCCGGGCAGAGCCGATCCAGATAAATCGCTACATTGTTTCGAAGGGCGAAGACAGGTCGGTGGTGCTGTACTGGTATCAATCGCGGGATCGCGTGGTCGCCAGCGAGTATAAAGCCGCGGCGTTCGTTGCCTTGGATGCGTTGCGTTATAACCGCACCGATACCTCGCTGGTGCGCGTGGTGGTGCCGATCGCAAAAGGCCAGCAGGATGCCGCCACTCAAACCGGCGTCGAGTTCATCCAGGCGTTTTTTGGAACGCTACGCCAGTTCTTTCCGGCCTGAATCTTGACGTTCGACGTCATCGTGGTGGGCGGCGGGCCCGCCGGATCCACTGCCGCCAAACTCCTCGGCGAAGCTGGCGTCTCGACGTTACTGCTCGACAAAAGCTCTTTTCCACGCGATAAGCCCTGCGGCGGCGGCATAAGTTCGCGCGTGATCCAGCGCTTTCCATATCTGGAATCCGCGCTCGCCAACATCCCGCTGAACTGGGTGAACAAGGTATACCTGGAATCGCCCGCCGGATTCGCAGTAGACTACCATTCCGACACGCCCCTCTATCTCATGATCCGGCGCTGTGAGTTCGATAATCTGCTGCTCTCTCTGGCGCGAAAACAGGTGCAGTTCCAGGCGCCGGCCCTGGTACGGAAGGTGATCGTGACCTCCGGCAAAGCTACCGTCACGGCGGACCTGGGCGGCGGCGAGAGCAGGGACTACGAGTGCAACTTGGTTCTCGGCTGCGACGGTGCCAATAGTATTGTTGCGCGTGCCTCCGGCCTGCGAGGTGGGAGTGTTCAAACCGATTACGCCATCGACATGATGGAAGAGACTCCCTACCAGGAGTTGAATCTTCCCGATCGCGACCGCATGTACGTCTACTACCGGATTCGCAGCCACTATGGTTATGGGTACGTCTTCCCGAAGGCCAGCCACATAAATCTCGGCGTCGGCTTCAAGCTGGACTACTATCTTTCCAAGCTGCGCGGCGAGCACTATGCGCATCACAGCAGCTTCGTCCAGGATATGGTGTCTAAGCAACTGGTGGCCGGCCGATCGAATCGCGCCAACTTTCGCGCTTTTCCTCTCCCGATTTCCGGCCCTCTGGCGCGAACTTATAGCGACCGCGTTCTGGCCGGCGGCGATGCCGGCGGGTTCGTAAATGCCTTAACCGCCGAAGGGATTTACTACGCCATGGTCAGCGGTGCCCACGCCGCTCAAACGGCCATCGCGGCCGTCAAAGCTAACGATTTCACTGGTGCCTCGCTCGGGCGCTACCAACATTCGTGGAAGCAGGAAGTCGGAGTCGAGCTCGAACAAAGCGTTCGCTTTCAGAAGCTGCTTCTGGCGGATTCGAATCGTGTGGACCGAATCATCAAAGCCGCCGGCCGCAATCCGATGCTGGCGGATCTGCTGGCCCGCTACGCCACCGGCGCGCTCGGACACGCTGAGTTCAAGCGCGCTCTCATCCGCCGGGCGTTTCCGATGTACGTGCGCGAGAAGGCCCGAGAATTGGTCTTCGGCTAAGATTTCAGTGGTTGCAGGCTGGTATTAGTCACGGCATCCTGATCTTTGGGCATGACGATCCAAGCCACGATATAAGCGACGATCCCGAACAACGGCAGCGGCCAGACCGTCACCACCAGCCACAGAATCCGGACCAGCGTCACATCCAGGCCGAAATGCTTCGCGAATCCCGCGCAGACGCCTGCGATTTTGGCGTCGCGAACCGACCGGGTCAGCCGCTCGGTTCTCGGAACGCTAGGCGGAACGCCCCGGCCCGTCACAGTTCCGCATTCATAGCAGAATTTATCCTGCTCTCTTAGTTCGATCCCGCACTTGGTACAGAACATGATTTCCCCTCGCTCAATTATTACGGGGCCAGGGCCGGATTTGTTCCCTAAATGAGGGCGGTCAAATCCCGAACGTTGCCTACGGTTTCCAGCTTATGCACCATCTCCACGACCCGGTCCGCTTTCTGTTTGGGCCACTTGGCGAAGGCCGCGCAATCCTGAAACTTGGCGGCCACGTCATCGAAGCTCATCGGATCCACCGGACTACCCTTGCCGAAATCAGCGCGTCCGGAAATCGTACGCCCGTCTTGCAGCTTGATTTCGATGATAGTAGTCATCTTGTTATACCCGGCGGCTTCGGCCTCCGCATTCACGCCGAAATGGACGCGCTGAATCATGTCCTGCACTTCCTTGCGCCGGACCACTTCGTCGGTGAATTCCGTCAGGCCCGCCTTGCCATAGAGCAACAGCGCGGCCATGCAAAATTCCATGCTGAACTTGCCCTGCAGAGCATCCGTGGGATGGTGATGGATCAGCGCGTTGGGCATATTCTTGTTGGTGCCCACCGTTACTGCTTCCACCTGATTGGCTTGGATAGTGTTCTTGTGGATCAGCCGCAGCATTTCGGTCATTCCTGGATGAGTGAGCGACCCCGATGGGAACGGCTTGATGGAAACGCCTGGTGATGCGAAGGTCCAGGGCTTGCCCAGCTTGTTCTCGATCGCCGCCGGATCATACCCGCCGCCGGCGGCGTGGAAAAAGCCGCGAGGCGCTTCCAGAATCTCGTCGCTGGCGGTCCATCCCAGTGCGGCCAGATCCGCCGCTACCACTCCCGATTCAGCCGCGCGCCCGGCGTGAAACGGCTTGGTCATCGTTCCGAAATTCTCACGCAGTCCCCCGCCCTCGCTGGCGGCAATTCCAAAAGCTCGTGCGCAGCGCTCGCTGTCGAACCCATAAAGTTTCGCCACCGCTGCTGCCGAGGCGAAGGGACCGCATGTTCCCGTGCTATGAAACCCGTCTTCGTAATGCCGCGGCGCGATGGCTTCGGCGATTTTGCATTCCACTTCCACGCCCAAGCTATACGCCAGCATCAGATCCCGCCCGCTCAGTCCCCGTGCTTCCGCCACAGCCAGCGCCGCGGGAAGACATGGCGCCGTCGGATGCGTCAATAATCCGTAGACGCGATCGGGCGCGACGGCCAGCTGCGTGTCGTCGTAATCGTCGGCATGAATTCCGATTCCGTTCGCAAAAGCAGCGAATCGCGGGGGTGCCTTCTTGTTCGTTCCGATGATCGTGGAGTCGTTGCGGGCCAAGCCTAGCGACTGCGCATACCCGCCGGTAATCTTCCCGAGCTGCGAAACCGAACCCGCCAGCGCAAGACCCAGCCCGTCCAACACCGATTTCTTTCCAAGCTCGATGACATCCGGCGGGATGTCCGATAGTTTCGTCCGCACCACGAACTCGGCCACGTAGCGCGTGAGTCCCGCGCCGCCGGCGGCCCGTAATGCCAGGCCCGCGCTGGTTCCTAAAAGTACGGTTCTTCTGGTTAGTTTCATATTCGCGAAACCTTTCCCAAGATGACCGGCTTCCTCGCACCCGTAGCTGACGGGATATTTCCCGGCCGCCGGTGATATGTCTGATACGCTAGCACGGCGAACAGGATGGCCTCTTTGGCATCGACATCGATTCCGAACTCAGCCGAAGTCGTAACGCGGATACCCATGCTTGATCGCAGCCGCTCCATCATATATAGATTATGCGCACCTCCCCCGGAAACGATCACCTCAGCGGTTTCCGGGTAGCGTGCGATTGCGAGCGCCACCGTCCGGACGGTCAGCTCCATCGCGGTCCCCAGGTCGATCCCGCTATTGCGGATGAAGTCCGCGCCGTACTGCTCCCTCCCGCAGGATTTTGGCGGCGGACGATGGTAATACGGGTCGTCCAGGAGCTGACGCAGCAGCGGCTCGTTGACGCGCCCGGCGCGCGCGCCTTCCCCATCGCGATCGAAGGGCGGCGCCAGTGCATCCATCACCATGTTGCCTGGACCGGTGTCGAAAGCGACAACGTCTTCGACGCGCGCGTTTGTCGGGATAACCGTGATGTTAGCGATACCGCCGATGTTCAGCGCGACGCGGGCTTGCTCAGGATTACGAAACAGTTGATAGTCGAGGAAGGGTACCAGCGGTGCGCCGTTTCCCCCCACCGCCATATCGCTTGGTCGAAAATCGGCGATGGTCTCTATGCCGGTCCGCGCCGCGATCACCGCCGCTTCGCCGATCTGCATGGTGCTGGCGATCTGGCGCCCGAGAAATTCCACCGCCTGGCCTTCATGGAAAATGGTCTGCCCATGCGACCCGATCAGCTCGATGGTCTCCAATGGCACGCCTGTTTTCAGTAAAGCTTCTGCAAAGAGTTCGCCCAGTAAAAAGTTGAGTCGCGCGATAGCAGCCGTGTGGGTCGCGGCGTTTGAAATGGATAGAATCGCGGCCCGCACGTCCGTTGGATAAGGAACCGTCTTCGTCGCTACGACTTTGATTTCCGTGTCAATATCGACCACCGCGACATCGACGCCATCCACCGACGTGCCGCTGATCAGGCCCGCGACGCGCACTAGCGCTTCAGCTCCTTCTGTAGCTCATTGAGTAACTGCAAAGCCTCAATCGGCCGCAGCTCATCCACCTTCAGATTGCGGATGCGCTCGGCAATCTGGTAATTCACCGGTTCGAACATCTGAATTTGCATCGGCGCCGGTGTCGCGCGCGGAGTCAGCTCTTCTGTAACCGCTTGCTCGGACTTTTCGTGCAGCGCCAGAATTTCGCGCGCCCGCTCGATCACCGTAACCGGAAGTCCAGCCAGGCGCGCCACCTCGATCCCATAGCTTCGGTCCGCCCGGCCCGGTTCTACTTTCCGCAGAAAGATCACCTGGTCCCCGGCTTCCTTCACCGATACGTGCAAATTGCGGATGCCGGGCAGTTGATCGGCCAGCTCCGTCAATTCGTGATAGTGCGTGGCGAAGAGCGTGCGAGCGCGAATGCGCTGGTGCAGGTGCTCGATCACGGACCAGGCCAGCGCCAAGCCATCGTAGGTCGCCGTGCCGCGGCCGATCTCATCCAGCACTACCAAACTGCGCGACGTAGCCGTGTTCAGGATCACCGCCGTCTCAGTCATCTCCACCATGAAAGTGGACCGCCCGCGCGCCAGGTTGTCCGCGGCTCCGATGCGCGTGAATACACGATCCACGATTGACAGTGCAGCCGAGTCTGCCGGTACGAACGATCCCATCTGGGCCAGGATCACGATCGCCGCGGCTTGGCGGAGATAAGTCGACTTGCCGCCCATGTTCGGACCGGTGATCACCGCTATAAATTGCGAATCAGTGTCGAAATAAAGATCGTTAGGAATAAAGCGTACCGCTTCTTTTTCCGCCAGCTTCTCGATCACAGGATGCCGCCCCGCCACGATGCGAATCTCGCCGGATTCAGAAAAACTTGGCCGCGTATAGCGGTTCTGGGCGGCCACCTGAGCCAGGGCGCACGTCACATCCAACTCCGCCACCGCGGCCGCCGTCTTCCGGATGCGTGCGGCGTGTTCAGCGGCAAACTGGCGCAGCTCCTGGAAGATCTCGCGCTCCAGCGCCAGCATCTTTTCCTCGGCTTCCAGAATCTTGCTTTCCAGGTCCTTCAATTCGGGCGTGGTGAAGCGCTCGGCATTCACCAGCGTCTGCTTGCGCTCGTAATCGGAGGGCGCCAGATGCAGATTCGACTTGGTTATCTCGATGTAATAGCCGAAGATGTTGTTGAATCGCACCTTTAGCGACTGGATTCCGCTGCGGCCGCGCTCCCGCGCTTCAATCTGGGCGATGTATTGACGGCTATTGCGGCTGATATCGCGCAGCTCGTCCAGCTCCGAGTGATAACCGGGCCGGATAGTTCCTCCGTCGGCCAGATTTGCGGGTGGCTCCTCTGCGATGGCGTTGAGAATCCGGTCCCGCAGCTCCGGAATCTCATCCAGTTCGCTCGAAATGGAGCGTATTCGGGCCTTTTCGAAGGAGGAAACATGCTCTTTCAGACGGGGCATGAGAGCCATCGATCGTCCCAGAGCCAGCAATTCGCGCGGACCGGCCGTCCCCAGCGTCAGCTTAGCCAGCAATCGCTCCAGATCCAGCACTTGCGCCAGCAGTTTGCGGATTTCCGAGCGTGCAATGGTCGCCTGCCACACTTCCTGAACCGCATCCAGCCGCTCTTCAATCTCTTCCAGTTGCAGGCATGGCCGCAGCAGCCGGTTGCGCAGCAGCCGTCCGCCCATTCCCGTGCAGGTCTGGTCGAGAACGTGAATCAAAGTGGATTCTTTGCTTTCTCCTGCAAACAGCGGCTCCAACAGCTCGAGATTTCGCACCGTTACCGCATCCAAAATCATGGAGTCGCTGCGGTCGTAGTAGGTGGGACGATCCAGGTGATCGAGCGCCGATTTCTGCGTCTCACGTAAATAATGGAGGATCGCGCCGGCAGCCGAAACAGCCAGTGGCCGGTCGTTCAAGCCGCATCCATCCAGCGCCAGCAAGCGGAAGTGCTCCCGCAGAGCGCGGTCGGCGTGATCCAATCCGAAAACCCAATCGTCAACTACCGTGCGGAGTCCGGGCAGTGCTTTGATGGATTCCGGCGCCAGCACCTCGCGGACGTTCAAATTCTCCAGCGTCGCATTCACGTCGACGGCATCGATCTCCGTAGCGCGGAATTCGCCAGTGGTAATGTCGGCATGCGCCAATCCGGCGCGTGATCCATTGCGAAACACCGCAGCCAGGTAGTTGTTCTCGTGCGATCTCAGCAGCGACGCCTCAGTAGCCGTGCCGGGCGTGACCACGCGGGTAACCTCGCGCTTTACCAGTTTCTTACCCGGACCCGCCTCTTCCATCTGATCGCAGATCGCGACGCGATAGCCCTTTTGGATTAACCGCGTAAGATATCCTTCGGCGGCATGATAAGGGACCCCGCACATCGGAATCGGCTGGCCTTTCTCCTTGTTTCTGGCAGTCAGCGTGATTTCGAGCTCGCGGGAAGCGGTGATAGCGTCTTCATAGAACAATTCGTAGAAGTCGCCCAATCGAAACATCAGCAGGACATTGGGAACCTGCTGCTTAACGGCGTGATATTGCCGCATCAGCGGCGTGGAGGGGGAGGTGGCTTGAGTCGGGTCCTCAATGCCATCAGGCATAGATGCCGCGGGTCTGGAGCGCGAACGCCACGCGGTCGATGGCGAGCATATACGCCGCCAGCCGGTTATGCACCTGATGCTTGTCCGCATAGCCGACCACGTCCCGGAAACTGTTCACCATGATTTCTTCCAGGCGCCCGTTAACCAGTTGTTCATTCCAGAAATAGCCCTGCCGGTCCTGCACCCATTCGAAATAGGAAACGGTGACGCCGCCCGCGTTGGCGAGAATATCGGGGATCACGAAGATCTTCTTGTCCGCCAGGATGGCGTCGGCTTCTGAAGTGGTGGGACCATTGGCGCCTTCGCAAATAATCTTGGCCTTGAGGCGATCGGCGTTGGCGGAGGTGATGACGTTCTCTTTCGCTGCGGGCAGAAACACTTCGCAGTCCATATACAGCGCCTCGTCGCGGTCAACATCTTCCGCTTCCGGGAAACCGGTGATAGAGCCCGTTTCCTGCCGGTGCTTCATTAAGCCTTCGATGTTGAGGCCATGCGCGTTATAAACCGCGCCGTCGTATTCAATGATGCATACGATTTTGAACCCGGCGCGCGCCATCAACTTGGCCGCCATGCCGCCCACATTGCCGAAGCCCTGCACGATGACTCGCGTATGGGCGGGATCCAGGCCGAACCGGCGCAGTGCCTGAATGGTCACGATCATGCAGCCGCGGCCAGTGGCTTCCGTGCGGCCGCGCGATCCGCCCAGGTCGAGAGGCTTGCCCGTCACCACCGCCGTGCAAGTCTGGCGCTTGTGCATCGAGTAAGTATCCATGATCCACGCCATGGTCTGCGGGTTGGTGTTGACGTCGGGCGCCGGTACGTCGCGTTCCGGACCGATAATATCCATGATCTCGGCCGTGTAGCGGCGCGTAATGCGCTCCAGTTCGCCGGGCGAAAGGACGTCGGGATCGCAGATGACGCCGCCCTTGCCTCCGCCGAACGGAATGTTCACCACCGCGCACTTCCAGGTCATCCAGGCCGCCAGAGCGCGCACTTCGTCCAGCGTGACGTCAGGAGCGAAACGAATCCCACCCTTCGCCGGACCGCGCGACGATCGAGTGCTGCACCCGATAGCCCGTGAAAACTTCTATGCGGCCGTCGTCCAGCTGCACCGGAATGGCCACCTTCAGCTCCAACGCTGATGTTCTCAACACTTTGCACAAGCCCTCATCCAGGCCCAGCCGCGCGGCGGCTTCATCGAAGCGCGCGGCGGCGGACAGCCACGGATTGATTTCATTATCGACAGACTGGGTCGCTTCGAGAATCATTGGGGTGCGCCTCCGACTACATTGTAGCTATGAAATTGCCGATAGAGTATCGACATCTAATCTATCGGCTGACAAGAAGTCTATAGAATAGTACTAGCCTCTCAATGCTTTTCCGCATTCATTTCTTTCCCGGGCTATGTTTTTTGCTTTTAGGCCAGTTGCTGGTGCTGGCTGTCGCCCAGCGGCTCTGGCTGCGGCATCCGCGCTACAGAATCGTGCTGGTGGCGGCGACCGCAGTTTCCACCGTATTGCAAATGCTCGGTTATCTGCTCGAGTTTCAACGCGTCCAGCGTTATATTCCGGCGGCGATGTGCTCGTGGCTGGAGTGCGCGGCGCTGGTGGAGAGCATGTGCCTGGTTGGGCTCTATTTCGCCCTGTTGACCTGGGAGGAGGCTCCTAAGTTCCGAGCTTCCCGGCGTCGATTCGTTGAGGCGGCGGGGGCCGCAATGTGCGTAACGCCCGTAGCCGGCACGTTTTTCGGAATCGTAAAGCATAATCAGTTTCGTGTAAGCGAGGTCAAAGTTCCGATCCCCAATCTGCCCAAGGATCTGGACGGACTGCGGATCGTGCAGATCACCGACATCCACCTCAGTCCGTTCTTGAGTGAGCGCGAATTTGCCCGTGCAATCGACATGGCCAACGAGACCCGCGCCACATCTCGCGCTGGTGACGGGCGATCTGATCACCCGCCGCGGCGATCCGCTGGATGCTTGCCTGCGCCAACTGGCGCGCCTGCGCGCCGATGCCGGCGTGCTCGGATGCCTCGGCAATCACGAGATCTATGCCCAGGCGGAGAACTATGTCGCGACCCAGGGGCGGCGCCAGGGAATCGAATTTCTGCGGCATCAAGCGAAAGTGCTTCGATTCGGAGACGCCGCCATCAATTTCGCCGGAGTGGATTATCAGAAGATGCACTCGCAAGTATCTGGTGGGCGCCGAACAGACTGATCGTCCCCGGCGCCTTGAACATCTTGCTCTCCCACAATCCCGACGTTTTTCCGCGTGGCGGCCGCCCAAGGCTACGATGTGACCATCGCCGGCCATACCCATGGCGGCCAGGTGGATTTCGAGATCCTGCACCAGCATCTGAACGTCGCCCGCTACTTCACGCCGTATGTGCGCGGCCTTTACCGCGACGGCAAGTCGTCCGTCTACGTATCAAACGGGATGGGCACCATCGGCGTGCCGGTCCGCTTGGGCGCGCCTCCCGAGATATCGGTTCTTCGCCTGTGCGCTATCTGATCCTCAGCGACATCCACGCCAATTGGGAGGCGCTGCAGGCCGTGCTTCGGCCACGCGCGGATCCAGTTACGATCGCATCGTCTGCTGCGGCGATTTAGTCGGCTACGGCGCCGATCCGGACGCGGTTGTGCAATGGGTACGCGACAACGTCGACGGCATGGTCCGCGGAAATCACGACAAAGCCTGCGCCGGCCTGGAGGATCTGGAGTGGTTCAATCCGGTGCGCGCGCTTGTCGGCGCTGTGGACCCAAGCCATGATGCAGCCCGAAAACATCGGATATCTGCGCGGTCTCGCCCGAGGTCCCGGAGCGGATCAACGGGTTTCAAATACTCCACGGCTCGCCGCTCGACGAAGATGAATATGTGGTCGTCCGAACAGGATGTTGCCCAGGTGGCGCCCTATCTGGATTGCAGCCGTCTCGTTTTTCGGCCACACCCATCTGCAGGGAGGGTTTCTGTGTCATCGCAACGGGGTGAGGCGTTTGACGAGCGCGTGGACCCGGATTCCGGACGGAGAAGTACTCGAGCTGGAGCACGACGTGAATTACCTGATCAATCCCGGCTCGGTGGGACAGCCGCGCGATGGCGATCCCGCGCCGCCTACGCGATCTATCAGCCCGAAGCACGGTGGTGACGCTTTGCCGCGCTGAATACGACGTCGCTTCCGCGCAAAAGAAGATTCTCGACGCCGGGCTTGCCGGAGCTTTTGGCCTTGCGCCTGGAAGCAGGCATTTGACAATCAGTGCTTCAGGGCACCGCCACTGCCTGTATCGGGCTCGTTGCCAGAATGGTGCCGCTCACGTCGAGGCGGTCAACAACGTAGTACAAAATCCGATTCGGTAGACTGGGGATTGTAATCGTACAACTTGCGCCACTGACGCACGCCTGGCGTGTCACGCCTTCATTCGTGAAGCTAAACGGGTCGCCGGGTGAGCCGCTGGGGATCTCGGTCGAACAGTCCTGTCCATAAGCGGTGCATCGCAGTAGATCGCCGCCATTTTCCGCGTAGCCAAATCGCGCGCGCAGATTCGTGGCCAGCGACACGCCCTGGTAGGTAACATTGATCGGTACGAACCTGGTTCGACTCACGTTGTCGACCGCGGGCAGAGTTTCGATGCGAAGGGCTAGCCAGTCAGTCCTCATTCCATCCATCCAATACGCCGGACAGAACAAAAATTGCGCATCGGGCATCGTACGGCAATTACTGAATGAATATCCCAGACCGACGTGATTGTGCGCGAACCCGAACTTTCGGAGGCTGTTTCCTAGTGGATCCAATTTGTCGTTGCGAAATTGAATGACTTGCCCGCTGATCGGTCCGAAACTCGATAAACACGGTACAGCGTTCCCGAAATTTGCTGAGCTGCAGGCTGACTGAATATCGCGCTGTGAGATGCTCATATACAGTTGTCCGGGTATCGAGCCAAATACACATTCATTGTTATTGCGCGCCCAGCATACCGAGTAGTTGGGCAGGTCGGCCGCACTTCCAAAGGTGGTTGGACTGGACACGTCTTTGAGCAAAAATCGTCCCGCATAACCCGATAGGCCCCAGGCCTTGTAGTTGGGGCTGCCGGAGCAGCAGTCGCCGGCCACCAGGTAGGTCTGGTTCGTGCCTCCCGTTAGCGACATGCTCATGCCGCCATAGCCGTTAAATCCTTCCGGGCCTGCCACATTAGATGGGTTGATCGCCTTGTAGTCGACGAAGAATGGCAGCGGAGATGCTCCCTGCGAGTAGGTAGCGTTCTGGTAGCTTTGGATTCCCACGCTCGGCTGAGCCACCCCGGCGAACACCGGTGCTGATGTGGCCGAATTGGTAAACGGGATGTTGGTGCTCGCGGCTGGACCGAGGTTAGAAGTTCCGCAGAATATATTGAACCCCGGCCCGCAATCCGCCATTGAAAAGTTATACGTACCCGCCAAGGAGCCCGGCCCTTGCACAGAGTGGCTTTCGCCACGAGCGGGGTTGTCATAAAACCAGGTATTCGATGGACTGGAAATGTCTATTACAGCGCCCTGCGTTCCACCCCATGGAATCGCCCACAGGGACCATCCGTTCGAATGCGTGCAACAAGACAGGCCTGCTGCGGAATGCCCGGAACCGAAAGTGTCGTCGGTATTGTTCGATTGATAAAGCGGATTCAGATAGGAGAAACCTGCCGTCCGCAGCAACCAGAACGTAATATCGTTCAATCCGTTGTACGACGGCGCAGTCATCACCGCGAAGTATTCTCGCGATCCGCTGTTGTCCTGAAGATAGTCGCCTACTTGAATATCCTGGAGCTTTGAATACGCTGCGTTCGAAACTCCGAAGCCGGGCGTGACACACGGAAACTCGGCGGCCTCATGCTTTCCGTCCGGAAACGTATACGTTGAGTTGGGCGTAACCTGACAGAACGGATCGTGCATTCGCACTTGAATGCAGTTGGTTGAACCTGACAGGCTCGTGTAGGGAGCCGGAAGGCCGGCGGGACACGCATAGAAATTTGTGTTGGATGTCAGGCCGGTATTGCTGTCCCAATTCGCAGTGGCGCCAGATCCGGCGCGATTCACCTGAGATACCAAGGAAATGTTGCGATTGGGAAATACGAGAGAAGCGAACCCGAAGTTATCTAGTGGATCAATTGCGCAAAAAACGTAAGTGCCCATATTGAATAGCGGACAGGTATGATTGCCCGCCCAGCGCTTCCCGTTCTCGCTCCAGCCATTTCGTATAGTTTTCAGTACGAATGTTCCGTTTCCAGATCCGTCATCGGCGAAGGCGGCAATGACGCCGAGATGGTTCTGAACCCCGGTGGCCGCGTTACCCATTAGAAAGCCGCCGGCAAATGAACCAGCCGAGGCCGCCGGCATCCACCCCAGATCATAACCAGCGTGTGCCGGCCCCACTGTCTGCCCCAAATAATTCAAGCCGCTTTGATATGCGCCGTTATTTCCTGCCGGCCCCATGATCTGGGTTTTGACGTCCTTGCCTCCGGCGAGAGGGGTCATCACGGTCCAAAGGAAGCAATCGTCGGTGATGACCGGCGTGGTGTAGGCGTTTTGATAATTGCCCCAACTCGGCCAGGGCTGGAACGCTTGATAACCGGTGCAGGCTCCGCCATAAGACTCGGTGTACTTCAATCGCCACACGCGTTTCCCACTTTGGTCTGTGCTATAGACCGATGTTCCGTCTACGTCGTCAAAAAAGTAAGGACCGGCCAACTGTACGTTGTAACCGACAGAGTCCCCGTTGCCATTGGTTCTCGTGCTGCCAGGCTTCTTGCTGAACAGCCCCAGCAGGCGTGTCTCACCGCGCGGAGAGCCATCGGAATTTCTAGGCACGAAAAGAAACACTGATCCGTTCCCGCCGCTGGATTGTACGATGCCTAAATAGCCTTTGATTGCAGGGCTCAACACGCCCCCGATACAGCCCACCGAATAAATTCCGCAAGTCGCTCCGTCGGCGCTTCGCGACACAGTCACGCTGGCTTGGTTAACCATTTCCTGATCGCCATTCGCGCCTTGATAGGACTGCAAAGAGAACGAAAAATTCAATCCGATCGCCACATCCACGCTGGCCGAAGAAGAGTTGGTTTTGGTAAGAACAACGCCAAAGTTGGCGCCGGCGTAAGCTACGCTCGTCAGTGTGCCCAAATTCTCGATCGTGGTCAGCGTCTTCGATGACATGGGAGGTGCGGCTAAATGCGCGTAATTGCCGTTGATAAGTATCGGAGTGTTCGGCTTCCAATCGAGATTGAAATAATTCCCGGGTTGCGGTGTGGGGTTGGCGAGCGTAACGGCAGTACCGGAAGCGCTGACCAGTCCCGATGGATGGCCGATCATGTTGCGCGGCGGTGTGAAGCCCCAGGCCTTGAACAACGGCCGTGCCACCGGATTGGCATCTCCGCTTGGCCAGTTTCCTAAGTCGGCCGGCGCGGAGGCCGTACAATTGCCGGTCGTAATCACGTTCCCCACCAGGGTCTGGCCTCCGTCCACGGTCATTTGGAGATTGAAGCCGGTCACGCTTCCGGTGGTCGCGTTACCGCACCAGAGATCGAAATTGATGTCGTCCATCGTGCACCCACCCGCGAATGCGGCCAGTGTCCCCCCGGCGGGACACCCGAAGCTCGAAAGGGGAATAAATAGCTTGTCTGTGGCTCCCCCCGTGGCAGTGGCGAACAGCGAGGGTGCAGAGGAATGAAAGGCCAGCTGAGCCGGATTAGTCCACTTTCCTGTACCGCTTACATCGATGGGAATTCCGGCCCAGGAGCCGGCCGTGGGCGCCGAATAAATCGTCGGGGATAACCAGCCGGGTTTCGATACCGGCCAGTACTCGACCCCCGTATTGGGGTCGCAATATGAGCGCGATGCCGGATCGCAAAAAGCAGTTCCCGGTGCGGTTCCGTCCCAATCGATTGTCGGATGATCCATGTTGCCGAACTTCGCCGCATTGAACGGCACCAGATCGGGTGCGGTATTTCCCCATTGGATGGGCCGGGTTGTGACCACCTTCGACACTTCCGAATCGGCGCCGCAGGTCACCCCGATCCAGTAGGTCGCTGCGGCAGCGAGAGAGTCGTTGGCCTTGCGTGTACCCAGGATGAAAACGCGTGCTCCCGGGTTCACGATAGAGCCGCTGCGGGCATCCGTGTTGCCATTATCCACAAGATCGGGAATATTGCTGTTGAAGGTGCTCCCTCGCGACGCTCGATAAGTGCAGAAGCCGATTTGATCGGTTTGAACGGTGATCTTAGCCTGCATTTGCGTGGGCTCAATGGAGAGAATGGACGTTGCTCCAAAGGCGGGCAGCGCTGCGGGGCACAACAGCAAGCAGCGTATCGAAAGTGTTGTAAGAATGCGCATAAAGACCTACCAGATTGCCAGCGTGGCGCGCCGCCAGGAATTGAGACTCACGCAGACGTAATAGAACGACGAATCGAGAGCCCACGTGCCCGCCGAGCAGGCCGTGCTCGAAGTGGGTGGTACGGCGGCCCTCAGGCTAACGACGGTGGCATCGATCGTCACAAACGTCTTGCCGGACGTCTCCACGCTGGTGAGCCCGGTGCTCGCGACGACGCTCTTGGAGCTGAGCAGCGCGCGCTGGTCCACCCCCCCGGCAACATCCCAGGTCCCGCCGGTTGCCGACCACGTGAATAACGGGATCGCATCCGGGGGAACGACGTGACTCCGCTCTGGGCGACGCATCCGGAGGTACAGTTGGCTGTCAGATTTTGTCCCACCGTCAAAGCCCCCGTGGCCGAGATGTATACGTAAGCCACGCCGGTGCCGGCGGAGACCGAAACAGAACCGCCGCTCGCAAACGAATAAACCAGGCTTCCAAAACGCACGTTGCAAGGCGTCGATACCGCACAGTTGGCGCCAATCGTCAACACCGTCGCGCTGCTTCTGGCGACTGCGAAATCGCCCAACTGGCTCGCCATCACGCCCGAACCGCCGCTCGACGTGGACTCCAGCGTCCAGGCATTCAGCGATGTGCACCCGTAGAGGTTAGAGCCAGCCGGTGCCGTGAGGTTGAAGAACATTTCGCCTGTGCCGCAAATAACGGGCAATGTCGCGCCCGATTTGAATGGCTTGGTCGCATTAGCAGTGGAGAAGTCCACATCTCGGCTTTGGAAGTGGAGGTCCAATTGAGTGATTTGACCGTGCAGCACGCCTGCTGCCGCGATCATCAACAGAAGTTGTTGAATTCGAAACATAGCGTCTACAGTGTCGCATCAGTCCCGCACGAGTTCGCCAAGTTGGCGCACGGGGGCTAACTCGGAAGTCTTTGTTTCGATGGGTGTTAGGCGCGAAGAATATCTTCATGAGTGTTGTCACTGGCTGAGCGCTGCAGAGGTAACCGGGCGGGTTTCAGGTATAATGGTGTTTCATACCCTCCGGTATTTTGTAGGAGTTCTCACCCATGTTTGATTTGTTTCGTAGCAGAGCAAAAGCAGTGCGCATTCTACTGGGCGTCATGCTCGGGATGGTCGCGCTTTCGATGCTGGTCTATTTGATCCCGGGTGCCGGGACAACCACCGCCGCCGACCAGAACGATCAGGTAGTGGCCGAAATTGGCAAGGATGTGCTCACCTTGCACGATGTCGAACTGGGAATCCAGAGTCAGTTAAGAACCAACCAGATTCCTCCGGATCTGGTCCAGGTGGTGATCCCGCAACAGGTGGATCAGATGGTGGAGGAACGCGCCATCGCTTACGAAGCCAAACAGTTGGGCTTTGAGATTACCGATCAGGATCTGGCCAATGCCATCCGTTCGACGCAATTCGGCACGCTCAACCCGCAACAATATCGCGACGCGGTCGAGCAAATGGGCCAGAGCGTCGGCGAGTTTGAGAACAACATGCGTGCCGGTCTCACGTTAAATGCCCTGGAGAGCCTCGCGATTGAAGGCGGGGTCGTCTCGCCGAGCGAGGTGGAAGCCGAGTATCGGCGCCGCAACGAGAAGATCAAATTGGAGTACCTGGGATTCGATCCAGCCAAGCTGGCGTCGGAAATAAAGCCCACGCCCGAGCAATTGAAAGCCTATTATGACCGGAACAAGAACTTCTTCACCCAGCCTGAAACGCGCGACGTGCAGTTGATTGTGGCCGATCAGGCTCAGATAGGCCAGGCCATTCAGATTCCCGATACGCAGGCGGAATCCTACTACAACTCGCACAAGGACCAATACCGCACGCCCGAGCGCGTACAAGCCCGCCACATCCTGATCAAGACCACCGGCAAATCCAAGGAAGAGGCTGCCCAGCTGAAAACCAAAGCGGACGATCTGCTGAAGCAAATCAAGGGCGGCGCGGATTTCGCGAAAGTGGCGGAGAAAAATTCGGAAGATCCGGGTTCAGCCGCCAAGGGTGGCGACCTGGGATGGATCGTGCGCGGTCAGATGGTAAAGAATTTCGAGGACACCGTATTTTCGTTAAAGCCCAAGGACATCAGCGATGTCATCACCACCGAGTATGGTTTCCATATCATCCAGGTGATGGCGAAGGAGCCGGCCCGTCTGCGAACGATAGATGAAGTAAGGCCTGAAATCGTTGGCAATTTGCGAAATCAACAGGTGTTCGACCTGATGCAAAACCTGGCCGATCAGGCTCACGCGGCATTGGTAAAGGCTCCTCAAAACGCGCGCCAGATTGCCGACATGCTGAAGCTGCAGTTTGTCGCTGTAGACAAATTCAAACAGGGCGATACGGTTGCCACGCTCGGCACTGACCCGCAGGCGCCGGCCGCCCTCATGGCTTTGAAAAAGGGCGAGATCAGCCAGGTCATCCAGGCCGGAAATAAGCTGGTGGTGGCGGAGGTGACCGACGTCCATCCGGCCCATCCAGCCGAGTTCGGCGAAGTGGAGGCTCAGGTCCGGGCCCAGTATGGCCAGCAGCAGGGCGTGCAGGTGGTGAAAGAGAGAGCCGACAAGGCAGCCGAGCTTTTGAAGACGAATGGTGGCGATTTGAAGGCCGCCGCCAAGGCCCTCGGAATCGAAGTGAAAACTGCGGATTTCTTTGCCCGGAACGGCGCGGCTGAGGGCATTGGAGCGGCCAGTTATCTCGCCGAAGGTTTCGACAAGCCGGTGGGAGCCATTATTGGGCCGATCAATGCCGGCTCACAGACGGTGGTCGCCAAGATCGCCGACCGGCAAGCGGCCGACATGAGCAAGTTCGCCCAGGAGCGGGATGGCATTGTCCTGTCTCTGAAGAGCAAACGCGCGTCGGAACGGCAGATCATGCTGCGGGACAGCATCCTCAGCAAGCTGATCCAACAAGGCAAAGTGAAGATGCACAGGGATGTAATCAATCGGTTGATCGCGCGGTATCGAAGTTAACCGCGCCTCCGGATGATCCACGCCCTGCTGGATTTTCTGCGGACGCTCACAACACCCGAGCGCCTCATACAACTACTATCGAGCGCTATGTCAGGCTGGGCAGGTTATGCCATGCTGACCGGCATTGTGTTCGCCGAAACCGGCCTCCTGGTTGGCTTTGTGCTCCCGGGCGACTCGTTACTGTTCACCATCGGCGTCGTAGCCGGGGCCGGGGAGCTCAACCTCGTGATAATCATGCTGCTCCTGATTTGCGCGACCATGCTTGGCGATTGGAGCGGCTACCTGCTGGGCCGGCGCGTCGGGCCTGCCATTTTCGATCGGCCGGACTCGCGCTTTTTCAAGCAGGAGCATTTGCAGCGGACCAAGGCCTTCTATGAGAAGCACGGCGGCAAGACCATCATTTACGCCAAGTTCGTGCCGATTATCCGCACCTTCGCGCCATTTATCGCCGGGGTCGCGAACATGCGTTATGCGCGGTTTCTTTCGTTCGATATTTTCGGTGGAATCGGCTGGGTGTTTTCGATGACGATCCTGGGCTATTTGCTGGGCGAAGTAGCGATCGTGCGGCGCAATTTCGAGAAGTTCGTACTGCTGATCATTTTTGTGTCGCTGCTGCCGGTGATCATCCACGCCGTCCGCGCAAAATTAGGGACAGTACACTCAAATACCGATTTCCAGGCGTAATTGCGGCTCTTGCCGACTCTTCCGCGGCCGGCCGACTTGCCGCGGCTGCAGCGCGCGGCGGGTGTTGCGCTCGATTTCTTCGAGAAACTCAGGCGAGCCAAGTGGACGGCCCGTCCGGGTTGCCGAACGCAGCCGTTCCCGCAGTATCTCGTCATCCACGCCCACCCGCAGGGTCTCCGTCCAGCGCGCCGCAGTGTAAGACTGGCGCCAAGGTGCCATTTGCACGAATCCGTCCTCGCGATCCGCCACATGGGTCCTAGCGCTCGACCATTGAAATTCCTCAGCGATCTCAACCAAACCGGCCCTGATCGGATTGCGCTCGATATACGCCATCACACGCCACACCGCCGGCCCATCGACCGGACATGAATAATATCGTGCCTGCCACAGGTGGCCACAAGTTGCCGCCTTAGCGTTCCGGTAGCGGGCATAATCGCAATGAATCCGTCCGAGGGCGCGAGACAAAGAATGACTTGTGTCGGGCACAGCCAGCAGATGTACGTGATTGCTCATCAGACACCACGCCCAAATGTGCAAGTCGTGCTCGCGCGCATACTCCCGCAGCAGCTTCAGATAGACGTGATGGTCTTGTGCATCATCGAAGACCGTCTGACGACCGTTGCCGCGCTGCGTTATGTGATGAGGGACGCCCTCCGCGACCACTCGCGCAATTCTAGGCATTTTGCGAAGGGAGTGCGTGTAGCCGCGCAGAAGTCTCTGTGAAATCGGTATTTGAGTGTACTGTCCCTAATTTCGGAGGGCGTCCATCGGATCGATGGAAGATGCCCGGCGCGTGGGGATGAGGGCCGCCAGGCCGGATATCAGAATCAAGAGCAAAGTGACCGCCGCAAAAGCCAGCGGATCGTGCGAACTGCCCACGGCCCATTTCGCCAGAATGCCGCTGAACAGAAGACTCAGCAGAAGCCCACACGCCAGTCCGGCGAAGACGTTGCGCGCGGTGGAAGCGAACACAAGCCGCAGCACCTGCCCGCCGGTTGCGCCCAGGGCCATGCGGATACCAAATTCGTTGGTGCGCTGTGCCACGCCGTAGGAGACCACGCTGAAAAGCCCGCTCGCAGCCAAAGCCAGCGCGAGCAGCGAGAAGCCGCTAAACAGCGCGGCCACCAGACGTCCATAGGCATATTCTTCCTGGCGTCTGGATCCACTGCTCCAGGTCGCGAGTCTGGCCGAAGACCTGCTGATCGGGATCGACGGCTTTGACCTCAGCGCGCACGCGATTTAAGACCGACAGCGGCGCCGCGCGAGTGCGCACCAGGATCTGCGTCCACACGCGCATCTGCATCGTGAACGGAACAAAGACGGCGGCTTTGATGGGTTTACGCAGGCCGTCATCCCGAGCGTCGGCGACAATGCCGATGACCTGCAGCCACCCGTTACTGTCCGCCACGGCCTGAGTGAAAGGAGGCTCGCCCTTCATATCCGGGAGCCGAAGTTGTTTCCCCAATGCGTCGCCTTGAGGCCAATATTGACGCGCCATAGTCTGATTGATCACCGCCAGCCGCGCGCCGCGCACAATCTCAGGATGGTCCCACAGCCTGCCCTGCAAGAGCGGGATGCGGAGAACAGAAAAGTAGCCGGAACTGATGAAGTTAGCGCGCACTTGTTCCTGCCGGGCCGACGGACGGCCGAAGATCTCGAAGGAGACATCGAAGCCGTTGGAGGGCGGCGTGGCATTCGTCGAGATTCCGGCCGCAACCACCTCCGGCATGGCTGCCACGCGCGCCAGGAGCTGTTCGAAGTAGGTGGAACGGTCCTGCCAACTCACGTGCACATTTTGGTGGACCGGAATGCCCACTGACATGGCATTATGCGGATCGTAGCCCGAGATCGGTGCGAATCAACCGCAAAAAGCCATTGGTAGCGGCCGCGGCCGAGGTGAGCAGCAAGAGAGTAAGAGCGATTTGGCCGGCCACCAGCACAGCATGCGTGCGTTTGCTCTGCGCGCCGCCGGTGGTGCGTCGCGAACCGGACTGCATGAGCTGTGCTACCTGCGGACGAGAGAACTGGAACGCGGGAGCGAGACCGGACAAAACACCGGTGAGCATGGCGATCGCGATGCAGAACCCCAGCACCGGAAGATTGATTCCAATGGCGACTTCATGCGGAAACGAATATTCCGGCAACCATCGAACCAGAAGGGGCAGCAAACGATAGGCCAAAAGGACGCCGCTCAGCGCGCCCAGCAGAGACAAGGCCAGGGCCTCGGTAAGAAGCTGGCGCTGAATCCGCCAACGGCTGGCTCCGATGGCGCTGCGAACCGCGAGCTCATGCTGGCGGGCCGTTCCGCGGGCGAGCAACAGGATGGATACGTTGGCGCAACCGATCAGCAGGAGCAGCGCTACCGCTCCGAACAGCAGGTACAGGGAAGGGCCGAGACGCTCCACATATCGCTCATTCAGGCCCCGAACATGGACCCGAAACTTCTTGGGGAAATGATTAGGAGTTTCTTTCGCGAACTGTTCGAGCAGAGGTTGCAACTCGGCGTCGGCGGCGGCGTGAGTAACTCCGGGCTTCAGTTTGACCAGTGCTCCGAAGGTGATGTTGGCGTCGTTGGTGATTTTCAGCGGCAGGTATACGTCGGCGTCATCCAACGTGAAGCGCGGCGGTAGAACTCCGATGATCGTGTAGTTCTTGTGTACCAACTGAAGCGTATGCCCGATCACCGTTGGATCGCCATTGTAATGCCGCTGCCAAAACAGATAACTGAGCACCACCACCGGCTGCGGATCCTGGCCATCGGGCGCGTCGGAAGGGAGCAGGGTGCGGCCGAGGAGGGCGGGTACGCCGAAATAAATGCCGGAGTTCGCCGAGAGTTGGACAGAAGGAACATCCTGGGGAAGATCTTCGTCCGTGGTGGTGAGATTCCAGGTCCCCCAGTCGCCGCTACGCTCTCGACGCACTTTACCTGCTGGAGTAACTTGAGTTGCGGGCCCGGTCACGCCGACCCAGCGGTTGTTGCCGCCCTCGTTCAATACGTTCAGGTGGATCATCCGGTCGGCGCCCTGATAGGGGAAGGGGTTAGCCAGAATGCCGTAGATGACGCTGAAGACAGCCGTGGTGGCGCCGATGCCCAGTGCGAGCGAAAGGATGGCAGTAAGAGCGAAATCGGGCTTCCTGCGGAGTTCGCGGACGGAAAACCGGAGGTCTTGCAGCACGTCTATCATTACTG
Source organism: Bryobacterales bacterium (assembly GCA_963769205.1). Lineage (GTDB taxonomy): Bacteria > Acidobacteriota > Terriglobia > Bryobacterales > Bryobacteraceae > Palsa-89. The sequence goes on from CAVYKR010000018.1 coordinate 475,485, forward strand.
TCCAACGCCTCAGGGGTTACGACGAATTATCCTGGGTTTCGGTTAGTTAGCCCCAATAGCTTTTCCGCGATGCTGCTGCCGTTCGTAAGCTCGTTCACGGGCGCGGAAGATCACCTCGACGGCCTTGGCAACGCGCTTCTCGCGCGTCTCCGGCCGGGCGGCTTCCTCGATCCACAGGATAATGTGATTCTGTTTTCCTACTGGCAAGGCCGTAAAAGACTCTTGCAAATCCGTCTCCCTAAGTGCCAGCGCAAGGTCAGAGGGCAAGGGAAGTGTAGGCGGCTTCTGCGGCACCGACAGAACGACGCGCACCCGATCACCGGCCTCGATTTCCAACTCGCCACGTGTGCGCCCATTCAGCTGCAGCCGATGTCGTCCACCGCCGATGGGAACCAGGCTAGCCTGAACCTCCACGGTCTGGTTGAGTGTAGCGAGGATCGGCACAGGGCCTCGCCGGCCAATCGCCGAGCTAACACGCTCGGGAATCTCCAAAACATAGGCGGGCGCGCGTTTACCGAGCTTTACCAGGGGAACAGTGAAGACAAACCGATGGGGCGCCGCCAGATGGCGAGTACCTCTGTCCCTAATTTCCGGGGTGGTATTCACGCTCGGTGTGACCCTTGAGCTGCGACCGATAGTAATAGACCTCGCGCAGTTCGCCTGTGCTGTAGCGTTTGGCCTCGTCATTGAAGTGGGGGGACGTCGGATGGCCGCTCTCGCCGCCCGCAGTCACGGCCCGGGCGCGTACTTTGTCGCCAAATTCCACCACGGCGACGAAGCTGTTGCCACTGGTGCCGTACCATTTTTTCGTTCCTGGATAAGCGCGCGCTCCGAACGAAGCGAGCGAACCCCAGGTGGAAGAAGTAAAGGCGACCGGGATGCTCGGCTGCGAATCATTAAACGGTTGCACGATGTCGCCGGTAAGGCGCTGGAATCTGTTGATGTCGCCCCAGGGCGTTTTCCAGCTTCCGAAGTCGGCAGCCAGTTTGTCGGATGCGGCCCCGAGCGACGCCAGTAGTTGCTCCGGCGATACGGCGCCTCCGAGGTCGCCGACAGCGACGCCCGGCTTTCGCACATCAGCGCCCAATCGACGCCGCACGTCCTCGCCCCAAAACACCGCTAGCGATGTTGGCACGGAGGTTGCGCTCCACCGCAGATCCCATTTACGCAACAGTGCAATCTGATCGGCCAATTTGGTTTTCGTCGCTGCGGCGGAAGGAAGGTCGTCCCACGCTTTGATCAAGGCGGGAGTGGTCTTCTCGAACCACGGCAGGTAGCTGTCGTAGGCCGCTGCCAACAAAGACTCTAGCGTGAAATCCTTCTTGTTCTCGAGCACCCGGATGGCGTGGAGTCCGCGGGCGGATTCACCGCCGTTCTCGACATAAGCGGGATAATCCTCCTTCTTCGGGCTGCTCGCACCGGCCGCCGACCAGGGCCAGTTATTGACGTTGTAGAGCCAGCCGCTTTTCGGATTCAGCAGGTGCGGCGTCTCGTCGACCGATAAAAGTCCCTTCCATTCGGTCGCCGGGTTGCTGCCGTCTACGGGCTTGGTCCAATCGAAACTGGTATCGCGTTTGGGGATATAGTTGCCGTGAAAGTAGGCGATATCGCCATCGGCGTCGGCAAAGATGGTGTTGTTGGACGAGTTCGCTTTCAACTCCATGGTTTCCAGGTAAGCCTTGTAGCTCCGGGCCTTGGTGCGCAGGTAGGATTGCTCCAGCGCCTTGATGGGCTCCTGCATGATGCGGAAGCTTACCCATTTACCGTTGGCTTCACGGATGACAGGTCCGTGATGGGTGCGGTAGACAGTAAATTTCTTGACACCCATCCCCTGGTCGGTTTTGAACGGCACCGCGATCTCGGAAGTCGCCAGTTTACGTTCCTCATTGCCGTACTTGTAATAGAAACCATCGCTCTTCTTCTGTACGGTTTCCAGATACTCATCGATGGCATCGACCCCGCTACTGGTGTGCATCCAGCCCGCGCGATCGTTGAAGCCCTGGTAGATGAAGAACTGGCCCCAAGTCACGGCGCCGTAGGCATTCAGCCCTTGCTCGCTGACCATTTGTAGTTCCGATCGGAAAAAGAAGGAAGTGTGAGGATTGATCAGAAGCAGCGAGTGATGCCCGAGGGTGTTCGACGGCGCGATGGCGATGCCGTTCGATCCGCTGGGCTCCTTGTCCTTAGGCCCGCTCTCGTCGAGTGACGCCTTCCAACCTGGCGCAGATTTGCCGTAGAACGCTTCCAGCTGGGTCAGGTTGACGCGCTCGATGTCGCCGCCGATGCTGCCCTCTGTGAAGCAGAGAGCCATCCAAGGCTCGAATCGCTGGATGACGCGCGGCTTCACGTCCGGGTGTTGCGACAGGTAATAATTCAGGCCGTCTGCCCAAGAGTTCATGAGCGCCTGCAGCCACGGCGGGCTGGCGGCGTACTGCTTCTTCAAATCGTCAGGATTGATGAAGAGCTTCATGCGCAGATCCAAGAAGACTTTGGACTCGCCCTCCGCCTCGGCCAGACGTCCCATGCCATTGATGTAGTTCATTTCGACGCGATTGAAATCGTCCTCCGCCTGGGCGTAGATCATGCCGAAGACCGCGTCGGCGTCGGTCTTTCCGTAGACGTGCGCGATACCCCAATCGTCGCGGATGATCGTGACATTGCGGGCTTCCTGATCCCAACGCGCCTGCTCCTGGTCTTTAGGAGCAGCCCAAGCGAGTGAGGCGCAGGCGGCCGAGAAGATGAGAATGAGCTTCAAGTGGGGTAATTTGGTCCGCATGAGGTACTGCTCTAGATTTTAGCTCCGCCGTGATATGCTTTACGGCGATAGGAGAAACCCGTGCCAAACCCAATTCGTTTCCTGGCAGCCGCGATGGCATTGTGCTCGCTGGCAAATCTCCCAGCTCAGACCTCGACCTGGCGGCCGGTAGTGATGTCCGATCACGGTATGGTGGCCTCCGGACATCCGCTGGCCTCGGAGGCGGGCATGCGCATTCTGAAGGCCGGCGGCAATGCCGTGGACGCGGCCATCGCGACCTGGGCGGCGCAAGGGCTGGTTGAGCCGATGATGACCGGATTAGGCAGCGACATGTTCGTAATGATCTATCTGGCCAAGACCGGCGAGGTGAAATTCATCAATGGAAGCGGGTTTGCGCCCATGGGGGCGACCATCGATTATTACAAGACCAAGGGTGGGATTCCCGGTGACGGGCCGCTTTCAGTGAGCATTCCAGGGTCGGTGGGAGGAGCGGAGCTGGCCATCCAGAAGTATGGCAGCAAGCCGCTCGCCGAAGTGTTGGCGCCGGCAATCGAGCTGGCCGGGCAAGGCTTTCCGGTGACCGAACATCTGGCAAACTCACTCCAGAGCAGCGCGAAGACGCTGGCGAAATATCCATCGTCGACCAAAATCTGGTTCCGCAACGGCAAGCCGCTCGAGATGGGTGATCGCGTCGTGCAAAAGGATCTGGCGGCAACGCTGGAGGCCATCGGCGCTCAAGGGAGCAAGGCGTTCTACCAGGGATCGATCGCCAAAACCACCGCGGCGTTTATGAAAGCGAACGGCGGGCTAATCACCGCAGCCGACCTGGCCAGTTATCAGGCGTTCGAAGACCAGCCGATTAAGGTGAACTATCGGGGCATCGACGTGTACGAATGCCCGCCGAACTCGCAGGGCATGGTGATGCTGGAGGCGCTGAATATCCTGGAAGGGTTCAACCTGCGGTATATGGGGCACAACAGCGCGCCGTACCTGCATGTGGTCACCGAGGCGTTGAAGTTGGCCTTCGCGGACCGCGATAAGTACGATGGCGATCCAAAATTCGTGCCGCCGATTCCGGTCCGGGAGCTGCTATCGAAAGAATACGCGGTGGCGCGGCGGCGGGCGATTGATCCCCGGCGCGCAATTGAAGGCGAGCCCGAACCCGGCGACCCACGACATCCGGCCGCTGTGAATACGGCGTCCTATGCCGAGCCGCGGCAGTTTTCGAATGCGGTGGGCAGCGCACCTGAGAATACATATGGCTTGACGACGTATCTGGCGGTGGTGGACAAGGATCGGAATATGGTTTCGATCACGTCCAGCCTGTTGAGCTCGTTCGGCAGCGGAATGGTGGTGGAGAATGCCGGTTATTTCCTGAACAACCGGATGGATTACTTTTATCTGGATTCGAATGATGTGAACGCCCTGGTGCCAGGAAAGCGCACGCGCCAGACCATCAATCCGGCGCTGGCGGTTAAGGATGGCAAGCCGTTCATCACTTTCGGGACTCCCGGATCAGATACCCAACCGCAGACGCAGCTGCAGTTCTTTCTGAACGTGGTCGATTTCGGAATGAACGTGCAGCAGGCGCTGGAATCACCGGCGGTGATCAGCAGCAATTTCCGGTCTTCCTATTACCCGCACGCTATAGCCGGGAAGCTGATGGCGCCGGCGGCGCTGCCAAAATATGTGCTGGATGAGCTGGCTGCGATGGGGCACAAGCTTGGATATCCGGGATGTAAAGGGAGTGGGATCGGTGAAGGCGATTATCGTGAATCCGAAGACCGGAGTGCTGATGGGAGGAGTGAGCCCGACCGGAGACAGTTACGTACTGGGATGGTGATGTATTTGTACGATATGACTATGTTATCATGACTATGGTCATGAGCAACACAATTGCAGCCGGTGAATTCAAGGCCAAGTGTTTAGGATTGCTGGATGAAGTGCAGCGCCAGCGCAAGGAAATCCTAATCACGAAGCGCGGTAAGCCGGTGGCAAAACTTGTTCCCGTGAAAGAGGAGCGATCGGAAAGCTTCATTGGCAGCATGCAGGGGACCATGGAGATTGTTGGCGATATCATTTCTCCAATTGATGAGAAGTGGGACGCGGATGCGGAATGAGTTGCTCCTTCTGGACACGCATTGTTGGGTGTGGGCGCAACTGGGCCACGTAAATCGGTTGTCGCGTTCGGCAGTCTCCGCTTTGCGCAACGCAGAATCTACGGGCAACCTAGCCGTCTCAGTGATTTCTATTTGGGAGCTTGGAATGCTGGAGAGTCACGGGCGTGTGGCTCTTCCAATGAGTATCCAAAATTGGGTCAACGAAGCCCTGACGAAGCCGGGCATTTCCTTGGTGCCGCTAACGCCCGAGATTGCGCTGGAAAGCAGCAACCTGCCTGGCAATTTGCACGGCGACCCAGCCGATCGGATTATCGTTGCTACTGCCCGGGCTCGGAACGCCACTCTGCTGACTAAAGATCACCGGCTGATCGAGTATTCCCGCCAGCGCCACGTCCGTGTTCTAGAAGCGTAGACCTCTACAATCAAGAGTGAGTGATAAAAGCCATCCTTTTCGACCTCGGGAATGTTATCGTCCCGTTCGATTTCAAGCGCGCCTATGCCAAGCTGGGGCCGCTGTGCGATTGCCCGGTAACGGAGATTTCCGCGCGGCTTCGCTCGACCGACCTGGTGCGGCGCTTTGAAAGCGGACGGATCGCGGCTGAGCCGTTCGTTGGAGAGCTTTCCACACTGCTCGGCCTGAAGACAAACTACGGCGAGTTTTGCGACCTATGGTCCAGCATTTTTTTCGAAGACACGCTGGTACCCGAATCGCTGATCGCCGGGCTACGCGCCCGGTATCGCCTGCTGGTGCTGTCCAACACGAACCCGATCCATTTCTCGATGCTGAAGGACCGTTACCCGGTTTTCGGCCACTTCGATGACTTTGTGCTCTCCTACGAAGTGGGAGCGCTGAAGCCCGAGGCGGAAATCTATCGGGAGGCGATCAAGCGCGCTCGATGCCGGCCGGAGGAATGCTTCTTCACGGATGACATCTCCATCAATGTCGATGCTGCGCGAGAATGCGGGATGGATGCCGTCCAGTTTGTGTCGGCCGCGCAGCTTGAAGGAGAATTGAAAGCGCGAGGAGTCCTATAGCAGGGCGGCGTCGAGGTGAACTTCTTCGTCATTCCCAGTCGCGTCGTAATTCTCGACCGGCAGTGCGCCGGCCGGGGCATCGCCATTTCGCAAGTAGAGGGCTAAGGCATCCTCGGAACCATCAAAGAAGCGATCCACCAGATCTCGAATCACCAGGCGGCGCAAATGTTCGCGGCTCAGAACGGGCGAGTAGATAAATGAGCGGCCCACTTTACGGCGAGCCACGCCGCCTTTTCGGGCTAAGCGATCGAGCACGGTCATCACCGTCGTATAGGCCAGGCTGCGACTGGCGGACATGGCCCGGCGAACATCCTTGACGTTACCTTCCCCCAAATTCCAGAGCACTTTAAGGCACTCGATTTCGAGCGGAGGAGGAATGTCACGCGCGCCATTGGCAGGCATTTAGGAGTCCTTGCGAAAGGCCTCCTTCAACTTTTCGGCGAAGAAGGAAGGGGACCGGGGATGGCTTGCCACAGCTGGTGTCGAGGGCGGCTGCGGTGGCGTCGTCGTCGGGGTGACTACCGGGTGGTGTATCACAGGGTGGTTTATCGGCGACGGTTCGGCTGGAATCGGTTCGGGGACCAAAGCGCCCGGGTCTTCTTCCAGGTACTTGGCCTTCTTCAGTAGCGAGCGTTCGAGCGAGGCATTGTAGCCGGTCCAGCAGCCTTCCACGTGGCGGTCCTTGGCCACCAGCGAGCGCATGCACTCCATCTTGGAATCGAGATTGTCCAGATGATGCAGCAGCATCGCTTCCGGAAACAGCGGAACTTTGGGAGATCCGTACTCCAGTTCGCCGTGGTGGCTGACGATCAGGTGCTCCACCAGCACCCGCAGCTTGGGCGGGAAATCGGGAAAACGCTGCAGTTTCTCGTGCAACAGCCGCAGCCCGATAATGATATGGCCCAGCAGTTGACCTTCGGTGCTGTAGCCGAAGCTGCGGTCGTAAGTCAGCTCGGCCACTTTGCCGACGTCGTGCAGAACAGCGCCGGTCAGCAGCAGATCCAGATCAACGTAGCTGTAGTGCGCCGCGGTGACTCGGCACAGGTTGCAGACCGAGAGCACATGCTCGATCAAACCGCCCAGAAAGGCATGATGGACATGCTTCGCGGCGGGCGCTGTGCGATACATGCGCGCCAGCGGCTCGTCGTCGAGAAACGCCTCCAACAGTGCACGCAAGTGTGGATTTGGATGCCGGCGACGATGCCGCGCAGCTCGGCGAACATTTCCGCCGGGTCGCGCGTGGAGGCTGGAAAATAATCGGCGAAATCGACGTCGGCATCCAGCACGCGCGCCATTTTGTGGATGGTGAGCTGCGGCCGGTTCTGGAAGATCTGCAGTAGGCCTTTGACCTTGACGAAATCGTCGCGCTCGAAGGTGTCCATCACTTCGGCAACGTTGTCCCACATCTTGGCGTCCACTTCGCCAGTGCGGTCGCCCAGCAGGAGCGAAAGATAGGGTTCGCCCGATTTCTTCTGCCGCACGTCTTTGCCATGAACCAGAAGAGTGGTGGTGAACACCTGGTTCGGCTTCAGATCGCTGACATAGGGCGATTTCATGAATTACTGACGAGGAACTGGTGCCGCCGGTGGTGGTGCCGGGAACCGGTATGGCCCACAGCAGCTTCTTGTGCTTCGGCGTGTTTGCAACTTCTGTCTTGCTCACGGTTTCGGGCTTGAGCTGCGCCGGATCCACCCAGGCCGTGTCTTTTCCCGCGGCAGCGCCGCTGTCGATATAATCGGCCTTGATTTCGAGGAAGGCCGCCTTGCGCAGTTTCGTGAGATACTCGCGCACCTTGGGCTGCATGCGGGGCGCATAAAGCTTCTCCGATGATTTCGTTTTCCACTTCGGACAGCTCGGCCTGTCCGGCCTTCTGATGATCCTCCACCCGCAGGATCAGGAACCCGTTGCCGGTGCGAACAGGATCGGTGATGTAGCCCTTGGGCTGGCTCCAGACCTGATCCTCGAGGTTCTTGGCAAGGTCGCCTTTCTTGAAGGGCGGAAGCTCGCCCATGCTCTTGGCGGTGACGGAGTCGGAATTGTCGCGCGCCATTTCGGCGAACCGCTCGCCCTTGCGGGCGCGGGCCACCAAATCCTTGGCCTTCTTTTCGGCGGCGGCGGTGCCAGCGGCATCCTTGCCTTCGGTGGAGATGAAGATTTCCCGCAGAAAGAGGCGTTCCTCGCGCACGAATTCCGTCTTGTGCTCGTTGTAGTATTTCTCCATTTCTTCGTGTTTAATGTTTACCCTTTCGCTGACTTCCTGACGAATCACGCGCTGCGTCAGCAAGTCGTTCTTCATGTCCTATTTGAAATCTTCAAACGGCATGCCGCTTTGTTCCTTGACCCAGTCCTGGAACTTTTCGGGGTCGGCAATTCTGGAGTCCTTCTGGATGGCGGCAAGCCGCTTGGTGACATCGCTATCGACGTTGATGTTGAGGTCCTTGCCTTTTTGGACCAGAAGCAACTGATCGATGCGATCGCGCAGCAGGTTCTTCTCCTGCTCCTGGAGGGTTTGCTCCAGGGTAGCCCCAGTCATGCCCTCGTGCCGCAGAGCTTCGATGAGCTGTTTGCGGCTGTGGTCGAGATCGCCGCGCGTGACGATGTCGCCGTTGCATTTGGCGACAATCTCTTCGACCACCGGCAGGTCGGCTGCGAACATGGACGAACAGGCGAGGATCGTGAGTGGAGCCAGAACTTTCATATACAACTATTATGAACGATCAGTCCCGCTTTAGGCCGGGCGGTGACACGGAGCCGCCCGCTGATAAACTGAGGACGGGAGAGGACTAGATCATACCGATGGCAACGCCAACCAGCGTAGAAGCTCGGTGGATGTCGCGCCCGCGCGGGAAGACCTGATCAGGGCTTATCGCGCGATGTATATGGCGCGGCGGCTGGACGACCGGGAGATTCTGCTCAAGCGCCAGAATCGCATCTTTTTCCAGATCAGCGGGGCTGGGCATGAGGCGGTGCAGGCGGCCGGCGGGACTGGTATTCCGCCCTGCGCACGACTGGTTTTATCTTTACTATCGCGACCGGGCGCTGGCCTGATGCTGGGCGTGACGGCCGAGCAGATGCTGCTGGGAGCGGTGGGCGCGGGCGAGGACCCGGCTTCGGGCGGCCGGCAGATGCCCTCGCACTGGGGCGCAGCCGGAACTGCACATCATGACCCGGTCGTCGCCCACCGGGACGCAGTATCTGCAAGCCGCCGGATGCGCGCAGGCCTCCCGCTACCTGGCGCCGGAATCGGACGAAGTTACTCTGGTGTGCAGCGGCGAAGGCGCGACCAGCGAAGGCGAGTTCTGGGAAGCGATGAACGCGGCCTGCCTGGAAAGGCTTCCGCTGGTCTTTCTGATCGAAGACAACGGGTACGCGATTTCCGTGCCGGTGGAGAAGCAGACCGCCGGCGGAAATATCGCGCAGGTGCTGTCCGGCTTTCCGAATCTGAAGCGCATCGAAGTGGACGGCACCGATTTCATGGCTTCGTATCATGCGCTTGTCGGCAGCGGCGGCCCATGCGCGGGCGCGGAAAGGTCCGGCGCTGGTGCATGCCACCGTGACCCGGCCATACTCGCATTCGCTTTCCGACGACGAGCGGCTATATAAGACCAAGGCCGAGCGCGCCGCCGAGGAAGCGCGCGATCCGATGCTGCAAGTTTCCGGAATGGCTGGTATCGGAAGGCATTCTGGACCGCCAGGCGCTGCAGGTGATCGTGCACGAAGTGGACCAGGAGATCCAGCAGGCCACCGATCGCGTCTTGCGCGCCGATCCGCCGCCTAAGGGGTCGGCGCTCCGGTATCTGTATTCCGATAAAGTGGATCCGACCTCAGCCGAGTTTGACACCGAGCCGCAGTTCAGCGGCGACCCGCGGACCATGGTGGACGAAATCAATCTCACGCTGCATGAAGAGATGCAGCGCAATCCGCGGATCGTCGTGTTCGGCGAAGACGTGGCCGATTGCAGCCGCGAAGCGAACCTGGCGGAGGTGAAGGGCAAAGGCGGCGTATTCAAGGCCACCGCCGGATTGCAGATCAAGTTCGGCGCGTCGCGCTGCTTCAACAGCCCGCTGGCCGAAGCGGCCATCGTGGGCCGCGCCATCGGGATGGCCGAACGCGGGTTGAAGCCGGTGGCCGAGATTCAGTTCTTCGATTACATCTGGCCGGCCATGATGCAGATTCGCGATGAGCTGGCCACCATGCGCTGGCGATCGAACAACGCCTTCAGCGCGCCGGTGGTGATTCGCGTGGCGATCGGCGGCTATCTGAACGGCGGCGCCATTTATCACAGCCAGTGCGGCGAGGTGATTTTCACGCACATTCCCGGGTTGCGCGTGGTGATGCCGTCGAACGCGCTGGATGCCTGCGGATTGCTGCGAACCGCGATACGCTGCGACGATCCGGTGCTTGTTCCTGGAACACAAGCGGCTGTATCGCGAGCCCTACAATCGCTCGCAACATCCGGGCCCGGATTACACCATTCCGTTCGGCAAGGCGAAGTGGTCAAGACCGGCCAGAGCCTGACCGTCATCACTTACGGCGCGCTGGTGCAGAAGATGCTGCAGGCGGCGCTGCAAGTGGAGCAGCGTTATCCCGACAAGAGCGTTGAGGTGATCGATCTGCGGACGCTGGCGCCCTACGATTGGGAGGCGATCCGGACATCGGTGGAAAAGACCAATCGCGTGATGGTCGCGCACGAGGATGTGCTGTCCTTGGGCTATGGCGCGGAGCTGGCCGCGCGCATCGCCAACGAGCTGTTCGAGCATCTGGACGCTCCGGTGGGGCGCGTGGGGGCGCTGGACACCTGGGTCGGCTACAATCCTCAGCTCGAGTATGAAATTCTGCCGCAGGTGGAGAATCTGGTGGCGGAAGCGGAACGGTTGATCAACTACTAATTGGCGGTCTTGCGATGTGCGGTCGCGTCGATATAGGTGGTGAACGCGCCGGGCTTTCCGGGAGGCGCGATCTCGAATTTGAGCGCCACGCTATCGGAGCCGGTCTTACGATAAGTCAATCGAAAATTGTCGCTGACGAAGGTCGCGCTATTTCCGTCCTTGGATGGCTCCAGGGTGTAGTGGATGGTGTGATCTTCGGTATCGAAATAGATAGCGCGGAGTTTGGTTTCGCCCGGTTCCTTATAAACGATCATCAGGTCGGTATGCGAGAAGGCCGGACGATCTTTGGATGCCGGGTAATCCGCGCGATTCTTGCGAACCAGGATCTTTCCGTCCTGCTCCGGCAGGAATGAGAAGCCGCCGCTGCCCTGTCCCGGGCCGCCTCCGCCTTCCCCGGTCCATTCGCCGATCAAGAAAGCGAGCGGAGCCCAACGATCGTCGGGCTTAGCCGGCGCCTGCGCGAATATCGACGATACGGCGAGTAGTACCAGCAATGGTCGCATCCGACCAGCATAACCCGAAGTAGCGCGCCGGCAAAACGCTATAATTACGGTTCTATCTCCTACCTGGATTTTCATGAAGACAGCAAACTCCGTTTTTCGACTCGATGGCAAGGTTGCGGTTGTTGTAGGCGCAGCGTCCGGCATAGGCCGCGCAGCAGCACTGGCGCTGGGCGACTCGGGCGCAGCAGTTGCGTGCACGGATATGGATGCCGCGGGCGCGCAAAAGGTAGCCGATGAGATTACGGGCGCTGGCGGCAAAGCTGCTGGCTTTACGCTCGACATTCGGCGCCGTGAAAACATAAACACCGTGGTGGAAGGAATCCGGTCGCGATTCCATAGAATCGATGTGCTGGTGGCCACGCCCGCCGTCAACGTTCGCAAGCGGCTGCTCAGTTATACCGATGAGGAAATGGACCGCGTCATCGATTTGAACCTGAAGGCTACGCTGCGAGTCACCCAAGCCGTGGCGCAGGTGATGGAAGAAGGCGGCAGCATTATCTTAACGTCGTCCATCCGGTCGGTGACGGTTGAACCGGGGCAAGGCGTCTACGCCGCCACCAAGGCTGCACTGGTTCAGCTGGCTCGCGGATTTGCGGTCGAGCTTGCTCAGAAAAACATCCGGGTCAATGCGCTGGCGCCAGGCGTAGTCGAGACCCCGCTGACCGAGCCCATCAAGAAAAACAAGGAATGGTACTCCGCCTATGCCAATCGCAATGCATTGAAGCGCTGGGCACAGCCGGAGGAGATGGCCTGGCCGATCGTTTTCCTGGCATCGAGCGCCAGCAGCTACGTTACCGGCACAGTGCTGTTCGTCGACGGTGGCTGGACCGGGATCGACGGCCGTTACGAGCCGCCATTATGAGTGCACCGGCTCTGCAAAACGAATCGGCAATTATTCGCGCAGTGGACGCGATTGCCGACGAGATGGTCGATTTTCTTCGAGGCCTCACGCGCATCCCGACCATCAATCCCCCGGGCGAGGAATATCGCGCGGGAGCAGAGTTCATCGGCGCCAAACTTAAAGATTTCGGGTACTCCTGCCAGTTTGTGGCGGCCGAGGGGCGGCCGGAACATACGCCCACGCATCCTCGCATCAACGTGCTCGGCCATATGGAAGGGTGCGGCACGGGGCCCCGGCTACACTTCAACGGTCATTTCGACGTCGTTCCGGTTGGCGACGGGTGGACCGTGGAGCCGTTTGGTGCGTTACTTCGCGATGGGAAGTTGTATGGGCGCGGGACGGCCGACCAGAAGGCTGGAATCGCAGCGTCGATCTTCGCGATTGAGGCGATCCGCCGATCGGGAATCCGCCTGGCGGGAAATGTGGAGCAGAGCGGCACGGTGGATGAAGAGAGCGGCGGTTTCGCCGGCGTCGCCTGGCTCGCTCAGCAGGGGCTGATTCACAAAGATCGCACAGACTTTGTGATCATCACAGAGCCGTCCAACGTAGACCGCATCTGCATTGGACATCGGGGCGTCTATTGGTTCAAGGTAGTGCAGCACGGCCGTATCGGTCACGGCAGCATGCCTTATCTGGGCGTGAGCGCGGCTGATCATTTAGGCGACGTCATCCATGCTATGACCCACACGCTGAAGCCCGAGCTGGCGAAACGAAAAACGGAGATGCCGGTGGAGCCGCCCGGCTCGCGTTATGCCAGCATCAACATCAATTCTGTTTTCGGCGGACAGCCTGAGCAGGGTACCCAGACTCCCTGCGTGATCGACCGCGCGGGCGCCATCTTCGATCGCCGTTTCCTGGCGGAGGAGCGCCTGGAGGATGTGCAAGGCGAGATCCGACAGCTCTTGGATGATCTTTGTGCGAAGAATCCCGCAGCCAAATACAGCATGGAAGATCTCATGATCGTGCGCCCGACGCAGACCGATCCCTCCAGCGTTCTGGTGCATGCTGTTTCCTCCAGCATCGAGCGTGTGCTGGGGAGCACGCCGCCGCTGATGGCCAGTCCCGGAACCTACGACCAGAAGCACGTCACGCGCATCGGCCACATCGAAGACTGCATCGCGTACGGGCCCGGGATTCTGGATCTGGCGCACCAGCCGGATGAATACGTCATCATCGATGACCTGGTCCAATCCGCGAAGGTGATGGCGCTCTCAGCCATGAGATTGTTGGGTACCGGATAATCGTTAATAGGAGAGAGCATGAAACGCAGAGAACTTACCCAAGGACTTCTAGCGATGCTGGCCGCCGGCGCGAGCGGCAACCTGGGCGCCGCTGAAGGCTCGGATCCGAACGAATGGCTTCCGCCGGGCAGCATCACCGATGTTCCCGGAATCAAAGTCGGGCATTTCACGCTGAAGACGCGTCCGACGGGCTGTACCGTGATTCTCTGCGAAGCGGGCGCGACTGCGGGTGTGGATGTACGAGGTTCGGCGCCCGGCACACGCGAGACCGATCTTCTCAACCCGATTAATACCGTACAGCAGGTCCAGGCCGTGGTGCTCTCGGGCGGCAGCGCCTACGGGCTGGATACGGCCAGCGGCGTGATGCGGTATCTGGAATCGCAGGGAAAAGGCTTCCGCATCGGCGGCGGCGTGGTGCCGATTGTGCCTGCGGCCATTTTGATGGACCTTGGGTTCGGCGGCGATTTCAAAATTCGGCCGGATGCCGAAGCAGGGTATCAGGCTTGTCTGGCAGCGACGAACAAGCCGGTAGTGCAAGGCAACATAGGCGCGGGAGCGGGCGCTACGATCGGCAAGATGGCCGGCGGGAAGTTCTCCATGAAGGCCGGGATCGGCTCGGCCAGTATCAAGGTGGGGAACACCGGAGTGGTGGTGGGCGCGATTGTCGCGGTGAATGCAGTGGGCGACGTGTGGAATCCGAAGACCGGAAAGATCGTCGCCGGGGCGCGATCTGAAGATGGGAAAAGCTTCCGGGATGCGATGGCCCAAGTGATGAAAGGGAATCGCGTATTGGTTCAACCAGGAGCCAACACAACCATCGGGTTAGTGGCGACCAACGTCGCGATGGAGAAGGTGCAGATCGCCAAAGTCGCGCAAATGGCGCACGACGGGTACGCTCGAGCGATCAACCCCGTGCATACGCCCGGGGACGGCGACACGATTTTCGCGCTCGCCACCGGGACGCTGGACTCAAAAGCCAATCACGGCATGATCGGCGCGCTGGCGGCAGAGGCCATGGCACAAGCGATTGTGCGGGCGGCCACGCAGGCCCAAACGAGCGCCGGAGTGCCGGGATTGCGTGATTGGAATCGCGGTTAGAAACTAAACTTCGCCGCCATCTGGAATACTCGGCCGTCCGCAGCTTGGGTAATGACGCCAAAGGTCGGTGTACCGATCATGTTGCCGGGCGAAAGGAACACCGCCTGATTGAGCGCATTGAAAGCCTCGATGCGAAACTGAGCCTGCATGGATTCGCGGATCGCGAAATTCTTAAAGAGCGACAAGTCCGTCTGGCTGAAGCCTGGCCCCGTTACAACGTTGCGGCCTTCGTTTCCGACCTGACCTGCATTGGCAGCCAGCGTCAGGCGCTGGAAGCAACTGGTGTTGAAGAACTGAGATGGCGTTCCGGCGCCGCCGTTGTTGGGATTGCAGACCAGGTTCGGGCGGTTGGTGAGCGACGTTAGCGACACGTTATTGGGTTCGATGACGGTGAGCGGGAAGCCGGTTTGCGCCTGAACGATACCGTTCAGTTGCCAGCCGCCGACAAGCAGGCGCGTAGCAAGATTCCGCTTGGCGAGGCTCGGCAGTTCGTAGCCGAAGCTGAGCACAAAGCGATGGCGTACATCGAACAGCGCACTACCTTTCTCGCGAGAGAGCGCCGCGGTAAATGAGGCAGGATCTCCGATGGTGACGGGGAGCATGGGCCGCGACTCACCGCCGATGTTCAAGCCGGATACATCATCAATGGCATGGCTCCAGGTATAGGAAGCCAACATGTTCAGGCCGTGCGAAGGTCGCATCCGCAAGGTGGACTGAAACGCGTTGTACCAGGATTTCGCGACTGAGAAAGTGGGCCGCACCAGTGAAAAAGCGGGGAACAGACGCGGTCCGATAGCCGGCGCCGGGGAGAGTATCGGGATCGTGGGGTTGACCTCCATGAAGATGGGCAGGTGGTTTCCGTAAGAACCGACGTATCCGGCCTCGATTCCGAAGAGGCTGCCGACCTGGCGTTGCACGGTGAGGTTGTACTGCTGCACCACCGGCGTCGTGAAATCCGGTCCCCACCCGATGAAGATGAGGCCAGGCGGGAATGCAGCGCCTCCGCCGGTCACACCTTGCAGAGGATTGGCAAAACTAGGTCCGGCGACCTTGATTGGAAAATCCACCTCGGTCAAGGGCTGGAAGGGCGGGGCGAGGGTGCCATTCTGGAAAAAATCGCCTTGTCCCGGCACAGTATCATAGAACAGCCCCCACGCTGTACGGATGGTAGTGCGGCCAGTGCCGAGGGGGTCCCAGACCGACGCGAGGCGTGGAGCAAAATTGTTGGTGTCGGTGTGATAAGTTCCACGCGGAACTCCGGTGTCGCCGGGGTAGACCAAACCGGTGGGCGCGTTGGGAAACTTGGTGGACTGCTGACCCGGGTGGAAGGCAGCCAGGTGATCGCTGGCTTCGACAAACGGTTGGTTGACCTCATAGCGCAGCCCATAGGTCACGGTCAAGCGTGAATTGATCCGAAATTCATCCTGGGCATAACCGGCGTAGGTCCAGGAAGAGCCGTCCAGCGTCGGATCGCCGGTGGCCTGCCGAAACTGAATCGGGAAGCCTAACAGGAAGTCGGCGGCTGCGTTACCGGCGTACTGGCCGGTAAAAGTAAAGTCGCCATTGGGACGGTTGATATAGACGACGTTAATCTGATCACGGCGTATTTCACCGCCGAACTTCACTGAATGCCGTCCGACAATCCAGGATAGGTCATCGGAGAAACTAATGACGTTATTTACGCGGTTCGCAAATGGCTGCTGAGCATCGCCGGTAGTGAAGAATCCGTTAATGGTGATAAATGGCAGTCCGGCCGCGGTGGCATTGCTGCCGGTGTATTGAAATCCCAAGCTGCCTAAGCTGAGGCCGCTGGTGACATTGGGTTTCGCGTCGATACGGTTCACGCCAAAGCGCGCGACATTGATCATGTTCGGCCGAATAGTCCAGGTATCCGATCCCATGCCGTCCTGCACGCGGGCCACTGCAACATTGCCTTTAGGGGCGAAGTTCGATCCTCCCAGCGGGTTGAATTGGTTGGAGTGCCCAAAAAGGTAGCGTCCATACAGGGTATGGTGGTCGTTCAGGCGGTAATCCACGCGGTCCCCGAACTGATTCCGATCGTCCGTCGTGTTGGGGGAGCGTACCAGGCGATTGCCGGGCGAATTCGGGAGAGGGATGTAACTGCTGAGAATTTTTGCGGCGATGGGGTCGATGCGGCCCGCCGGGATCATGTTGCCCGGAAACGCCACGCCCGTTAGAGGATCAATGATGTTAGTTGCGCCGAAGTTTCCGGCGCGCTGATCCGCCGATAGCACCACTAGGTTGGAGGTGGTTCCCTGCGTGTTCCGAAATCCTTCGTAGTATCCGAAGACGAATAACCGATTCTTCAGAATCGGCCCGCCGATGGTGCCGCCATACTGGTTCTGCTTCAGGGTTGGCGTGGAGGACGCAAAGAAGTTTCGTGCCTGAAACGTGTCGTCTCGATTAAATTCCCAGGCGCTGCCGTGCCAGGCGTTGGTGCCGGATTTGGTAACGACATTCACCACGGATCCGGCGTTTCGTCCGTACTCGGCGCCGTAAGAATGCGTCATGATCTTAAATTCCTGGACGGCATCGGGGGGCGGCCGGACCACGAATCCGCTATTGAATGAGTCGTTGTTGGAGGCGCCATCCAGCTGGAAATTGTTGGATTGATTTCGCATTCCGTTGACGTTGAAGCTGCCGGTGGTATCGCCGAAGCCGCCGACGGTGGCGGTGCCGTTCAATCCTCCGAGGCGCAGCGGGCGGCGCGACCACTCCGGGAAGCAGCGTGCCCAGTTGCGCGAAGTTCCGGCCGTTGAGCGGAAGATCGACCACCTTTTGCTGATCGACCACCACGCCCAGCGTGGCGTTGCTGGTCTCGACCAGTGGCGCAGTGGCGGTAGCGATGACCTGCTCGGCCACCTGTCCGACTTGCAACGAGAAATCGACGCGCGTAGTTCCATTGACCGCTACCTCGTTGCCATTGCGCGTCAAGGCGCCGAAGCCACTCTTCGAAGCCTTCACTTGATAGATGCCGGGGTTGACGAGGGGCACCAGGTAGAACCCGTCATCGCGCGAGTTAACTGTGCGCTTCTGGCCGGTGGCTTCGTTGACGACCTCAACGGTTGCATCCGGGACCACAGCGCCGGAAGGATCTGTGATCAGGCCGGTAATCTGGCCGGTGGCCTGCGCGTGTACAAGAGAAGGAAGCAGCAAACCACAGGCCAGCGTTAGAAAAACAGCAATAGTATGGATACGTCGATGCATAATATGAAACCTCCTGAATCGCTCTGGATAGTTGTCGTGCGAGACACGGTCGAATTCTACGTGGATGTTGAGAGTATAGGCGGTAGCGCTGAGTTGCGTCAATAGAAAATGGTTTCTAGCCGCGCCAGCGGACGCCCACGCCGAGCGACTTCTTGGCATATTCTAAGCTGCGCTCAAGGTCTACGCGCTGCTGCTCGCGTAACGCCGCCTTGAACTCCGGCAGAAGTTCTTTTGCCCCGTCTTCCACCACCATGAAGCCGGTGAACGGATGGCCGTTCTTGGCGAGAGCCACGAAACGAGCGAACTCGGACGCGTCGGCCTTCGGAAATTCCTTCCAGAAGTCCGGATCGAGATAAGGCAGCGTCCGAGGCGGCCGGCCGGTAATGACCTCCAGTTGCATGCTGGCGTTGGGGCACAGCTCGCGGTAGCGCGCGACGAACTTATGGAAGTCGATAGTGCCGTCGCCTAAGGCGACCCACTGAGCTGCTGCGCCTCGCGGCACCTCATACACCGCGGAGTCGCGAATGTGCGTTGTCACCACGTAAGGCGCCAGGGTTTCCAGCGACACCATAGGGTCTTCCACCACCCACATCGGATTGCCGGTATCGAGACAGGAACCCACGAAATCCTTGCCGGCCTCCTCGATCATGGTCCGAACTTCACGAGCCTGCGTATCGCCGGCATGATTCTCGATCGCGATCTTCACCCCCAGGTCCTGCGCCTCGGAGCGAACTGAGCGCAAGACTGCGATGGTCCGCTCCATGCATGCCTCGATCCCGTACTTACCGAGCCGATCCGCTTCCTGGCCCAGGAAGCAGCGCATGGAGGTCGCGCCGATAGCTTTTGAAACCCGCAGCCCACGCAGGATATTTTCCTTCGGGTCGCCGTTCTTGGCGTTCCAACTGGTGGAGAGCGGGCAGATGCAGCCCATGCCGCCATCGAGAACGATCCCGGCCTTCGCGGCGTGGTCTTTCACTTGGGCAAGATAGGCGGGCTCGAGGCTCTCGTAATCGTCCAGGCTGGAGATCTGGAGGGTGTCGAGCTTCAGACCAGCCGCATAATCGATAAGCTGGAGCGCCTTCCATTGAAAGGCGCGGATGGAGTAGGTGTCGAAGCCCAGGCGGATGGGAACCGCCGGCTGATCGTCCGCGCCGGAGGCTGCTGCTGCGGCGCTGAGCCCGGCTGCGGCCTGGAGGAAAGTTCGTCTGCGCATGTCCGAATCTTAACGCAGGAGAGAAGAAAATGGAACGGAACAGCGGAAACAGCGAGCTAGAAGAATACGCTGGAAGCCAATAAAAATGGCCCCGATCACTCGGGGCCGTTTGCATGAACCCTAATTAGACTGCATGCCCTCTCGGGGCGCCTACGCTACTTTTTCTTCTTGGCGGGCGCTTTCTTCTTCGCAGTCTTTGCTTTCTTCGTTGCGTTCTTCATCGATTGATTCTCCCTAACATCAGATTTGCGATCTAAGATCGCAGTGTGATTCATATATAAGGTTCTTTGAACTGAAAGTCAAGAAAAAAATGCACATCGGCTCCCGCGATGTGGTACTCGACGCCCGCCGGAATCGCTCCAAAACCATTTGACCCGTGAATTGTTCGGGGCCAAAAACGCCAAAACGCGCCCGAATCTGTTCTTGCCCGAAGCGCTGAGCCGCGCTACGATCGGAGCTAGAGATGTCGCGAGCCGCTTCCTTCGCGTCTGGCGCTGCCGCTGGCAATTTTTGTGCTGTCCGCTTGCGCGAAGAAGCCCCGCGTGACCGCGGCATCCGCCCCAGCTCCGCAGATTCGCACCGCAGAAACCGGGTTGGCAAGTTGGTACGGGCATCCTTATCATGGCCGCGCTGCCTCTAACGGCGAGATCTATGACATGGAAAAACTCACGGCCGCGCATCGCACGCTTCCGTTCGGAACCTGGGTGCATGTCGTCAACCTGGCCAACCAGAAATCGGTGGACGTTCGCATCATAGATCGCGGTCCTTTCGTGGACGGCCGGGTCATCGATCTTTCGCACGCCGCTGCGCAGGCTATCGATCTGATCGGTCCAGGCGTCGCCGCAAGTTCGCCTGGATATCCTCTCGGCGCCGCAGACCGCCTCGGCTGACAACTGGTACGCCGTTCAAGCGGGCGCGTTCCGGGATAAGGATCGCGCCGAACATTTGAGAGCGACCATGGCCCGCGAGTATGGATCGGCACGGCTGGTCCTGCGTCCCGGCAGTCCTTCTTTATGGAGGGTGCTGGTGGGAAGGGAAAGCACGGAAGATGCCGCGGGGCTCTTAGCCGAGCGAGTTCGCGCGGAGGTGGGCCCGGCATTCGTAGTTCGGCTGGATGAGGCATCGGGCTCGATGGCCGGGACGTCCTCGTTGCAACCATAGCACTACCCTCATTGAGGTATTTACCCCAGGATATCCCTAGGATTTTCAATAGGGTACTACTGCACTACCCCCAAAGTAGGTGGTGCTCTTACCGCAATTTTCACCCGGATCTAATGCCTTGGGGTGTTGCTGAAATCCTAAAGTCTCTGTAGAGTTTATCTTGGGTCAAGGCACTACCATCTTCTAAGGGAGAATGGCCAGGCAAACGACATGGTTGGTCACGCTGAAGTCTCGAACCATATTTTAATCGGCCAGTCGCCGCGCATCCGGAACGTGTTGCGGATGGTGGATAAACTGGGGCGCTGCCGTTGGCCGGTCCTCTTATTGGGCGAGACCGGTACCGGCAAGGAGGTAGTGGCGCGTTCCATCCATGGCATCAACCCGGTTGGTCCTTTTGTAACAATCGACTGCTCGTCTTTAGTAGGACCGTTGATGGAGAGCGAGCTTTTCGGTCACGTCAAGGGCGCGTTCACGGGCGCGGTCGGCCAAAAGACCGGGCTGATCGAAGCGGCCAACGGAGGCACGGCATTTTTTGATGAAATTGGCGAGCTTCCACTAGACCTACAAGCCAAGCTGCTGCGCGTGCTGCAGGAAAAAGAATTTCGGCCGGTCGGTTCACTGATGCATCACCGCTCGGATTTTCGAGTGCTTGCGGCTACCAACCGAGACTTGGCCAAGGAAGTGGAAAAGGGCACGTTCCGCCGCGACCTCTTCTATCGGCTAAATGTTGTGAATCTACGAATCGCGCCATTGCGTGACCGCAAGGAAGACATTCCAGGGCTCATTTCGCATTTTCTGAACCGCTACGGCAAAGGCCACACTCTTACCCAGGAAACTCTAGAGGCCATGCTCTCTTATGACTGGCCAGGCAACGTGCGCGAGCTGGAGAATTGCATCCAGCACATGGTGGCCATCAACTCCGGGCCATTGGTGCATGTCGGCGAGCTGCCTTCGATGTTGCAGAATCACCTCATTACCAAGAAGGCACAGTTCATGTCCGTGGCCGTAGGCTCACATCCGCTGGCCAAACCTGCGGCAGAGGCAATGGCCCACGACCACCGCTCGGCTGAGCCAGGCCGTCCGCCCATCGTTCCACTCACGCAGATGGAGCGGCAGGCTATTCTCGAGGCGTTGGAATATACCAAGGGAGATCGCGCCATCGCCGCGAACCTGCTGGGAATCGGCCGGACCACACTGTATCGAAAGCTCAAAGAATATCAGCTCGCGGTCTGAGCCGGAATCCTCCTTCGAAGTACTGAGACAAACCCAAAGCCCCGGCCACTACACGGTGTGACCGACGCCAAAAACCTTAAGCTTCTACTGGTGGAAGACGATCTCGAGGATGAGCAGCTTCTTTGCGAGGCACTTATTGAGATCGAAGAGAACCGGCAATGGTGCAACTGGCGGACGTCTAGTATTGTTCATGTGGACCAGCTTGCGGATGCAGTGGACTGCCTGCGCCGGGATTGGTTCGACGTAGTCCTGCTCAATCTCAGCTTGCCGGACAGCCCGGCGCTGCTGGATTCGTTTCTGAAAGCTAATGCCTATGCGCGGGGCACTCCCATCGTCGTTCTGGTCGACCGGGAAGACGAAAATCTAGCAAATCGCTTGCTGCGTGAGGGAGCGCAAGATGTCGTACTGAAATCGAAGTTGGAGTGCGATTCACTGGCGCACTCCTTGCGATACGCCGTGGAGCGCCAGCGCCGCACTAACGCCCTGCAGTCTTCCCCATGCGTGGATGATCTGACCGGAGCTCTGACGCGACCGGGCTTTCTGACCATTGGCAGGCACTATGAACAGCTCTCGCGCTACTGCCGAAGCACGCTACTTATCGCTTCCATCGATATTGCCGGCGTACCGGCTGAGACGCAGGACGATCGCGAAGCCGGGGAGTTGCTTCTAATTCGCGCGGCGGAACTTCTGCGAGGTGCCTTTGAGGCGCCCGCCCTTCTCGGCCGTCTGAACCGTTGCCGCTTCGGATTGATCACAGTGGGATTAACCGAGACCACGGTGGAAGCTCTGCTCAATCGAGTGGCGGCCGATATTGAAGACGCTGGCGCCGGCGGCGTCCGGACCCGATCGACAGTTCGCTATTCGGTCGCCGAATTTGAATCAGGCGCCAGCGCTGAGGAACTGCTGGGCGAAGATGGCGACGAGTTTGCCGCCCGGACACATCATCCGTTGAAAACCGTTATGCTGGCAGATTGAAAATTGCCCTGGATGCGACCTATAGCCTGGATTCGAATCTGTCGGGAGTGGGCGTGTACTCGCAGGAGATATTGTACGGTCTGGCAGCAGCGCATGCTGAAGTCCAGCTATCTGTATTGCTATCGCCCGCATCGCTACCTGCGATCTTTTTCCCGCCGCCTTCCTTCCGGATGTCACCGAAGATTGCTGAGGCAAGAATGGCCCGGGTCGGCCGATCTGTTTCACGGCCTGAATCAGCGGATTCATTTCACTGATTATCAGTCCGCTAACCGCCGGCGCACGGTGACGACCTTCCACGACCTCTTCGTCATGACCGGGGAATACTCGACGCCGGAATTCCGCAAAAGATTCTCGGTGCAGGCCCGAACGGCGGCGGAGCGTTCCGATCTCATCATCACGGTTTCGCGTTTCACCGCCGCCCAGGTGGAAGCGCTGCTCCACGTCGAACCTGCCCGCATTCGCGTGATTCCCCACGGCGCCGGACGGGTTTCTTCCAGCGTCACACCGCCCAAGCGCGAGCGGATGATCCTGTTCGTGGGAGCAATTCAGCGCCGCAAGAACGTCGCCCGTCTGGTAGAGGCGTTCGAACAGGTCGCCCCAGGATGGACGCTGGTCTTGGCCGGGTCCAGCGGCTACGGCGCGGAGGAAGCGTTGCAGCGAATCGCGGTCAGCAAGCGCAAACAGGATATCCAGGTGCTCGGCTATGTCTCCGACGCAACGCTGAAAGACCTATACCGGCGAGCGGGCATCTTCGCATTTCCATCCCTTGACGAAGGATTTGGCATGCCCGTTATCGATGCGATGGCTCACGGGCTGCCGGTGCTGACATCGAACCGATCGGCGCTGCCGGAGGTGGCCGGAGACGCAGCTCTTCTGGTGGACCCGGCGGACACGGCATCCATTGCCTTGGGGCTGACGCCAGCTCATGGAAGACGAAGCACTGAGACAGCGCTTGACCCGGGAAGGTTTGGCGCACAGCTCTAGCTTTACTTGGGAAAGAGCGGTTGAGGAAACCTGGAAGGTCTACCAGGAACTCTTGAAGTGACTAACTTTTGTCTTCGTCGATCGCGATTTTAAGAGCTTTTAAAAACTTTTGATCCTGAGAGGTCAGTTTGATCTTGCCTGTAGATTCAAACTTGCGCTTGGGAGGCGTTTCTGAATCAGCTTCGACCTCGCCCTCTTCAGATTCGTATTCACCGTTCTCATCCCGTTTGTTGAATCCGATGGTGGCTTCGAGCACCAGGAACACGTCATATCCGGCGCGCTTGATCTCACCGATTGCAGCCGCAATGCGATCTGAATCGGACAACGATTCGTTGATAGCGTTGCCCAATTCCTGCATCAGCTCCTTCAGTTTTTCTTCCACGCGTTGCCCCTTTCTTGGCGGGCCACTACAAGCATATCACTACCTTGTGGATGTTTCGAAGGCAACGACAGTTTCATCCAAATTCTTAGTGCCCCAGGCTCCAGATTCTGCTCTTCCTTTTATATATCGGCTCGAATCCTTCGCTTCCCAGTAGCGCCCCGGCCGGTACGCAGGCCTTCCGCTACACTGATAGTAGCAGCATGTTTTCGAAGGCTAAAAGTTGATGGGCTACATCTTGCCGGGCGTCATTCGGCCCATCCATATCCTGTGGAATCAGGTAATTGGATTCTTCTTTCTGGTTCTGGCCGTGCTGCCGATCCATCGGCAATCATGCGTGACTGGGGCAAGAGGACGGCTTCCGCGCGCCTGGCGCTGTGAGATTCCCTTCGTCGATACTGATGGGCTGCGTTCGGGATCTCGTCCTTTCTGGCGGGCCCGCAAGATCTCCAGATCATGACATGCGACCACGAGCAGCCGGGCGAGTATCCCTACACTCGCGGGATCTATCCGGACATGTATCGAGGCCGGCTTGTGGACCATGCGCCAGTACGCCGGATTCGGCACCGCCGAGGAGAGCAACCGGCGTTACCGCTATCTGCTGTCGCAAGGGCATCACCGGACTGTCGGTGGCCTTCGATCTGCCCACGCAGATGGGCATGGATTCCGATCATCCGCTCGCCGCCGGAGAAGTGGGCCGCGTGGGAGTCGCGATCTGCTCGCTGGCGGATATGCAGCGGCTGTTCGATGGCATTCGTCTGGCGGACATCACCACCTCGATGACCATCAACTCCACGGCGGCGATTCTGCTGAGCCTCTACGTGCTGGTGGCCAAAAGCCAGGGCGCCGATCTCCGGAAGATCTCCGGCACCATCCAGAACGACATCCTGAAGGAATATATCGCGCGCGGCACCTACATTTATCCGCCGCGCCCGGCCATGCGCATCATCACCGATCTGTTCGCGTGGGCCGCGTGCGAAGTGCCGGAGTGGAACACCATCTCGATCAGCGGCTATCACATTCGCGAAGCCGGCTCGACCGCGATTCAGGAAGTGGCCTTCACGCTGGCCAACGCGATCGCTTACATCGAGGCGGCGCTCGCGGCCGGCCTGGCGATCGACTCCTTCGCGCCGCGGCTGTCGTTCTTCTTCAACTCGCACAACGATTTTCTGGAGGAGATCGCCAAGTTTCGCGCCGCGCGGCGGCTGTACGCCACTATCATGCGCGAGCGTTTCGGCGCCCGAAATCCGCGGTCGATGATGATGCGCTTTCACGTGCAGACCGCCGGGTCGACGCTGACCGCGCAGCAGCCGGACGTCAACGTCGTGCGCGTGTCGATGCAGGCGCTGGCGGCGGTACTGGGCGGCGCGCAATCGCTGCACACCAATTCCAAGGACGAGGCGCTTGGATTGCCCACCGAGGAGTCGGCGCGGCTGGCGCTGCGAACCCAGCAGATCATCGCGCACGAGAGCGGGGTGACCAATACGGCCGATCCGTTTGGCGGCAGCCGCTACATCGAGGAGCTCACCGATAAGATCGAGCAGGGCGCGCGCGAGTACATCGACCGCATCGATGCCATGGGCGGAACGCTGGCGGCCATCGAGAAGAGCTACATCCAGAACGAGATTCAGAACGCGGCTTACGAGTATCAGCAGGAGGTGGAGCGCGGCGACGCGGTGGTGGTGGGCGTGAACCGGTTCAAGCAGGAAGCGGCCGAACCACTAACAGCCTTCCGCCTCGATCCGGAACTCGAGCAGCAGCAGGTGGAGCGGTTGCGCCAGGTGCGGGCCTCGCGCAGCGCTGGCGTGGTGAGGAACGATTGCAAGGCTTGGAGCAGGCCGCGCGCGGCAGCGAGAATCTGATGCCGCATATCCTCGGCTGCGCTGAAGCCTATGCGACGGTCGGCGAAATATCGGACCGCTTGCGCGCGGTGTTCGGCGAATACCGGGAAAGTTAAATCACAACAGCCAGCGGATCAGGCCAAACGTCACCAGGATCTGTGCCACACTAGCCGCCACACCTACCACCAGGGCCGCCAAACCGGTGCGCAACAAGAAGCGCAGGTTTACCTCCAGCCCCATCGCGGCCATCGAGAGTGTCAGCAGCGCTTCAGCGAACTGCGCCAGAATCGTGTTCAACGAGGCCGACCAACTGGATGCGCCGAAGGGCAGATGAAAACTCGACATCGGGAAACAGATGCAGGGTATTGCATAGAGCCAGGGCCAGAAAGCCCCAAATGAATCGCGGGAGCAGGGTTGACCAGCTCATCCGCGTCTGGCCGTTTCGCGAGGATACCAAAGCCAGGACGATCAGGAACGGCGCAAGCAAGGTGACGCGCACCAATTTTACGAGCGTAGCCAGCGCGCCGGATTGTGCGCCGTAAGCAAATCCCGTGGTGATCGCTTGCGGAACCGCATGAACGGTAACGCCGGCCCAGATGCCGAAGGATTGCTGGCTGAGATGGATCGCAGCCCCGAGTGCCGGCAACGTGAACATTACTACCAGGCCCAGGATGTTGATGGTCGACACCGAGAGCAGGAGATCGTCATCATCGGCGCCGATGTATGGGTGCGGAGGCGATGATCGCGCTGGTTCCGCAGATTGCTGTCCCACAGCCCACCAGCAGCGCAGCGTTGCGCGAGATCGTGATCATACGGCCGGCCAGGACGGCGATGCCGCATCCACCCACCACCGCTGCCAGGATTACCACCAGAGAAGGGGCCCCGACCCGCGCTACCTCGGCGAGATTTACGCTGGCCCCGGTCAGCACAATGGTGATGGGAATCACGCGCTTCACCAGACCTTTACAGTCGTCGATCAGCGCCGGGGGTAGCGTGATGCTGTTGCGAATGACGCCACCGAGCACGATCGCCAAAATTGCCGCGCTGATCGGCGGGAACAGCAGGTGTACGCCCCAAGCGGCCGCTGCTATCAACACAGCGGCGAGCAGACCCAGGCGGCTCCAAACAACAGTAGGGGATGGCGCGCTAGTTCGGGGGTGCGGAAGCTCGATGCCTTCCATCGAGTCCAGGGACGCGAAAGCCTCGGCGCTCATCCGGCTCAGCTTCATGGGATGATCCAGCGCTCGCCCGGTTCGAAGACCTTAAAGCCGACGGATGGCCGGAAGCCGAGCATGTGATCGACGAAACGGCTCACATCCGCCTTCTGGTCCGCGAAACGTGCCGTAATGCATCGGGACCAGCCAGCGGGCGCGAATATCTTCCGCCAATTGCGCCGCCTCGGCGATCTCGAAATTACCATGGCCGTCGATCGGCAGCAGCGCCGCTGTCACGTTATAGGGACGCAAGCGTCCGACAATGCCTTCGTACCAGCGGCAATCACCGGCGTGATAGATGGTGTGCTGTCCGAAACGCATCAGGTACCCGAGATGCGGATAGCCGCCGAGCGGCGTCCAACTCAGCTCCGGATGTGCCGACGGCACCGCATACACGCGGCCATACAGCCCACCTTTGAAATACTCGACCCGCAAGTCGGAATCGGTCGTCGTCATGCGATCGAATGGAACGCCGATAGAGCGGGCATGCTCGGCGGCGCTCTTGGGAATCACGACCTTGGCGCGCGGCGACGCCTCCAGCATCGTGGCGAGTGTTCCCGGATCCATGTGCGATGCGTGCGCGTGCGTACACAGGATCATGTCCGCGTTGGTAGCTTGTTGGGGCGTGAGCGGCGGATCAATTGTCCGGGCGCGGCCAGGCATAGTGGAGAGGCAGGGATCGACATAGAACACGATCCCGAAGTGTTTCACCGCGAAGCCGGCATGACCCAGCCACCACAAGGCGGGGGAGGTTTCGTCGGTGCTATCCATTTGAGCTACTAGATCGGTCATCGGGCCGCGGCCCTTTCCAGACGGTCGCGTATCGCGGTCCCAAGCCGGATCGTCGGGCGGCAGCTCGATCTCGATCCAGTCCCAATGTTCGGAATCTGCCAGATGCAATCTTTCGTAAAGGACCGCGGCGTACTGGCTGGGATCGGCCGGCATCTGAAGCCGGACACCACGGCCATGCCCAGGCGGCTGGCCCGGTTTCACTAGAATTAACGGCGTCCTGGGACTGTAATGCCGGCGGTGCATTCCGGGCGAGGGGTGCGCCGATTCCGGCGTTTCGCGCTGCACCTGAACCGGCCCGATCACTTCTTCGATCTCGGCTTGCGATATCATTCCAGGTCTCAACAATATCGCTTCCGGGCCAGCCAGCGAAAGCACGGTCGATTCGATCCCAACTGTGGCCGGGCCACCATCCAGCACCATCGCCACGCGATCGCCCAGCGCTGCGCGGACATGCTCGGCAGTGGTGGGTGAAAGCTCACCGAAGCGATTGGCGCTCGGGGCGGCAATAGGAAGGCCCGCCGCTCGGATCAAGGCCAGCGCCACCGGATTCGCGGGCATGCGAATTCCAACCGTATCCAATCCGGCAGTTAAAGTATCGGGAACGTGCGGTAGCTTAGGCAAGACCAACGTCAGCGGCCCCGGCCAGAACCGCATCGCCAGCTTTTCCGCTTTTTCCGGCCACTCGCGAGCGAGACCACGCGCCATCTCGATGGAATCTACATGAACGATCAGCGGACTGCTGGCCGGGCGGCCCTTAGCGGCGTAGATCCGCTCCACTGCTGTTCGATCGAGCGCGTTGGCGCCCAGACCGTAGACGGTCTCGGTAGGGAAAGCCACCAGCTGGCCGCGCCCGGATCAATGCCGCAGCGCGATGGAGATCGGATGCCTCAATCAGGCAGATCCTCTTTTCCGTCGCCAGCTATTTTGCCAGTGTGTTTGTAGACCAGGAAGGCGTGCATCAGCCGATCCATGTCGCCGTCCAGCACGCGGTCTACATCGCCGATCGAGAGCTTCGTCCGATGGTCTTTGATCAACCGGTAGGGCGCCAGCACATAGCTGCGGATCTGGCTGCCGAAGTTGATATCCAGCTTCGAGTCTTCCATCTTGTCCAGCTCGACCTGCTTCTTGGCCATTTCGTGTTCGTACAGGCGAGCGCGCAATTGCTTAATGGCGCTGGCCCGATTCTTGTGCTGGGAGCGTTCGTTCTGGCACTGCACCACGATGCCGGTGGGAATGTGTGTCATGCGCACGGCTGATTCAGTCCGGTTGACGTGCTGGCCGCCGGCGCCACTAGCGCGGAAAACGTCCACTCGCAGATCTTCCGGTTTGATGTCGATGTTGATGTCGTCTTCAATCTGCGGATAAACAAACACGGAGGCGAAGGACGTGTGGCGGCGCGCATTGGCATCGAACGGCGAGATCCGCACCAGCCGGTGCACGCCTATTTCCGATTGGAGCAATCCGTAGGCGTTATCGCCGTTGATTTCGAGCGTGGCCGATTTGATCCCGGCGCCTTCACCCTCCAGCCGGTCGGTGACCACGGACTGGTAGCCGTGCCGTTCCGCCCAGCGCAGGTACATCCGCAGCAGCATTTCGGCCCAATCCTGGCTTTCGGTGCCGCCCGCGCCCGGATGGATGGCCATGATGGCGCTTTTCGAGTCGTTCCGGCCCGAAAGCAGCATGCCCGTCTCAAGCGTCTCCAGACGTTCCGCGAACGTCTTCATTTCGCGCTCCAGGTCGGCGGTGACGTTCTCGCCTTCGCGGCCCAGCTCAAACAGGGTGTCGAGATCCGAGGTCAGCCGCGTCACGTCGGCATCCTCGGCGATGGCCTGTTCCAGTCTCTTGCGATCCTGCATCACTTTTTGGGACTTTTCGGGCTGGTTCCAAAAATCAGGATCGGAGATCTGCTGCTCGGTCTTGGCTAGTTGGGCTCGCTTGCCGGAAGCGTCAAAGATAGCTCCGCACAGCGTCGGCCTGCTGGCGGAGCGAACCGTACTCTCTTTCCAATTCTTCGAAGGTCATCAGCTTCTACTTTAACAAGTCGTCCAAATCGAGCACCTGGCCCGCTTTTCCGACGTTCCAGCCGCGCGATTTTCCGATGCTGTCCCGCTGGCCGGCCGCCTCGTGGATGTGCCCGCAATAGAAAACCTCGGGCTGCGCCTGCTCGATAAATTTGCGAACCGCCGTGCTGCCGAAATGGCGGCCTTCGCCGGCGCGATCCAGCTGCGTGTTTTTGGGCGGGGCGTGGAAGATCAGAATCCGAGGATTCAGGCCGGAGAATTTCGCGAGCCGCGTCGACGAGTTCGTCTTCACTGTACTCGCCCGGGGTGTTGAACGGCGTCGGATTTGAGTAGCCCAGGCCCGCTATCGTTTGCCCTGCGATCTGCATGCTCTGGCCGTGAAAATTGTGAAAGCCGTATTGGCTGCAGAATTCCGCAATATCCGATTCCGATTCATGATTGCCCGGGATCACGTACATCCGCTCGGCGCGTCTTTGCATGATAGGGCCCAGTGCGTCCAAACCGCGCCCCCAATTCGCCAGGTCACCGGCGGCAAAGTAATAATCCGCGTCTATAGCCATAAGTTTTTCGAGCGCGGCCTTGTCTCCGTGGATATCGGAGAAAATCAGAAGCTTCATCGATACGATGATAGAGCATGCTCAATTGGCTCGTGATCGGTATTGGAGACATCAGCACCAAGCGCGTCATTCCGGCGATACGCGCGGAACCTCGCAGCAGGGTGTATGGAGTGGTGACGCGCGATAAGGCCAAGGGCGCCGGTGTCGCCGAGCATATCTGGGACAACCTGGATGCCGCGCTGGCCGACCCGGAAATAGACGCGGTCTACGTCGCCACTCCAGTGGCCTTGCACGCGCCGCAGACGATCGCGGCGTTGAGAGCGTCCAAGCACGTGCTGTGTGAAAAACCGGTTGGCATGAATTATGCCGAAGCGTCCGGCATGGTGCGCGTGGCGCGGGAAAACGACCGGGTTCTGGGCGTGGCGTACTATCGCCGTACTTACCCTAAAGTCCAAAGAGCGCGGGAATTGATAGCACAGGGCGCTATCGGGCAGCCGGTGCTAGCGGAAGCGAATCATCACGGCCCATCGCCGGCGCAGGGCTTATTCCGCTCCTGGCTCCTCGATCCGAAGCTGGCCGGAGGCGGTCCGCTGTTCGACGTCGCAAGCCACCGCATCGACCTGCTGAATTACCTGTTCGGGAAGCCCGTGCGTGCGACGGGGATGCTCTCGAATGCCGTCTTTGCATGGCCCATCGAAGACAATGCTACGGCGCTGATCGAGTATGAGAGCGGCGTGCGCGGAATTGTCGATGTGCGCTGGCATTCGGATGTGGTGCGCGACCAGTTCCGCATCATTGGCACCAAAGGTGAAATCAATCTCGATCCGCTGAGCGGGCCAGAACTGGTGCATCCCGGCGGAAGAGAACTGCTGCCGACGCATGCGAACATCCATTTCCCGATGATCGAGAACTTCGTAGCGGCCGTGCTGGACGGCGCACCGTTATTGTCGAGCGGCGACTCGGCCATCTGGACGGACTGGATAACCGGACAGGTCTATTGTCCCGACGCGGCTTTGTTCGGCTCCCAGAGCACTTCAGGCACGCCCAGTACATGATTCGCCCAGCGGCTCCAGACGAAAAACGCGTCACTCAGCCGATTTAGATACTGGACCGCCTCGGCGGGCGTCTCCTCCTGGCGCGCCAAGCTGACGGCCAGGCGCTCGGCGCGTCGACAGATGGTCCGGCAGGCATGCAGCTCGGTATTGAGGCGCGAGCCGCCCGGCAGCACGAACGAGCGCAGCGGCGCCAGGTCTGCATTCATGCGGTCGATTTCCTTTTCAAGCTGCTCGATTTCGACGCCGGTAATGCGCGCCTGTTTCGGATGAACATCCTGCGGACGCGTAGCCAGGATCGAGCCCAGATTAAACAGCTCATGCTGCACTCGTCTGAGAATCGCAGCCAGATCGGGAATACGTTCTTCGGCTGAGATGCAGGCCATCCCGACGAAAGCGTTCAGCTCGTCGACGGTTCCATAGCATTCGATCCGTGGCGAGTCCTTGGCAACCCGCTGCCCGCCAACCAGGTGAGTCTCGCCCTTGTCGCCGGTCTTGGTGTAAATGCGGTTGAGTGCGAGGCGAGGTTCGTTGAATTTAGGATCGGCCATAGTGAAGGAGCGGTTCCGATTTCCATTGTCTCCGATATGACCCGGAGACGCCGAAAGCACCGGAACTAAGTGTTCTCGACACTCAAGATTCTCAGGGAAATTGCCGATACATCAACTGGATATGCTCGCGGAGACGCAAAATAGCGAAGTCCTTCTTACCCGGTTCAACAAGCTGCTGCAGGAACTGGTTCGAGGGTCGATGAACCGTAACACCTTCCAGCCGTGGGAGATAGAAATCCTGTTGGATATCGAAGCCTGCAATCTCCGGGAAGGGGTCAAGAAAGAGACCCTGCGCCGGTACCAAAAGGCCGTTCAGCGAGCCATGGAAAAAGGCGCGCCTACTCCGTTCCGTCTGTCCCAATACTTAAATGGCAAAAAGTCAGCGTCCGTCAAATCAGAACCAGTCTAACCAAGCACTTACCCCAGCCCAAGGATCGAGCCTTCATCCCCTGTCTGCTATGCTGGGTTCAGCAACATCGCACAAGGAGAATTCCCATGGGTTGTGGCAGCGGGATGGTGGGCCCCCGAATCGAAGAAGAGACCGGCAAACGCAAGGTCTTTTGCGTCAAATTCCAACGTGAGATGCCGGGGCTCGATGAGTCCCCCTTCGATAATCACCCGCTGGGACAGCGCATCTACGATAACGTCTCTAAGGAAGCTTGGAAGATGTGGCTGGAGCAGATGAAGATGATAATGAACGAGTATCGTCTGAACTTGGGCACTCAGGAAGCTCAGGAGTTTCTGCTCAAACAAATGGAAGATTACTTCTTCGGGGATGGCGCGGCGCTGCCGCCCGGCTTCGTTCCGCCAAAGTCCAAAGGCTAGAGCACGGGAAGCGCGGCGGCGATCTCAAATCGCAACTGTTGGTGCGAAGTACGTAAAGCTCGTTCCACGCTTTCCGGAGAGTTCGCCCTGGCAAAGATAAAGCCCAGATAGCTCGCTCCCTCAGGCAATTGAACCAGCTTTTGACCCTCCTTCGCGGTAATCAAGATGTCTTCTATGCCCTGCACCGAGCGCGCTAGCTGCAATCCTTCGGTAGCGACGTAGATTCCTTCGCGCGGGATCGGGATCATCATGACGCCAGCCGCCCCCCGGGGCAGCATAACGCCGGAAACATCTTCACCGGCCGAATGACGCAGAATCAGTTCTTCGAGCCCTGGAAGTACTCGAGCGCATAGGCCGCCGATCGGCCGCGCGGCGACTTCCAACATCCAGACACCGCGCTGATTCACGCGCATCTCGGCATGCACCGGGCCGTGCGTAAGACCGAGAGCCCGCACCGCTCTTTCGGTGGTCTGCACGATCTCCTGCTGCGTTTCAGAGGGCTGGCGGGAAGGCGTCAGATAGATCGTTTCCTCGAAGTATGGGCCGTCCAGCGGATCGGGCTTATCGAAGATTGCCAGCACCCGCAGCTGGCCGCCAGTCAAAATCCCCTCCAGGGCGAACTCGCTGCCTTCGATGAAGCTTTCCACTTGGAGGAAGCGATCCTGCTCTTCGTGCAGACGCAGTATATCTGGATCGCCAAGCAGAGCTTCGATGCGCCGAAATGCCACCACGAACTGGGCGGGATCGTTAGCGCGGATCACGCCGCGGCTCGCCGATAACCCCAGCGGCTTGAGTACACACGGGTATCTGGCCGCCGCTGCCGCTCGCTGCGGCCCATCCGCAAGCGCCACACGATGATACTCGGGCACCAGCAAACCGGCGGAGCGAAAGCGTTCGCGGGCCAGAAATTTGTTGCGGCAGGCCAGCACCGAATCCGGGGAGTTGTAGGGGAGCCCCCAGCGCCCGGCCGCAAGCGCCGCCAGATAAGCCGGTCGATCGCCGACTGCAACAATGCCATCGACCCGAGCTTCAGCCGCCAGTACCGCGGCCGCCGCCTGTGGATCTTCAAAACGCAGCGCGATGGCATGATCGCCCCAGGGATCGTCCAGAACATGGCAGCGATCGGTTGCCAGAACCAGCTCGAATCCCAGACGCTCTGCAGCCTCGGCAAAGACTCGGGTCTGATAGCCAGTGGTTGCGCCGATCAGAAGAAGCTTCTTACGGTTGTTCATCTAAACAAGAGCCAACTGCTCTTCGGTTGGCTCCGCTCAACAATACCAGGGCTCGTCCATATAGGGGATCGTCGCGCGCGGCATCAGATCGAAATTTTCAGGCAGTGGACGGTCCGCCGCCAGGTTCCACATCCTACGGAAGATCTCACGGCGCGACGCGTCGAGTGCGGCCAGCTTCAGCGCCTCGGCTGCTAGTAAGTCCACCTCAGGATCAGGATGCCTCCAGCGATACAATAGCGCCGGTTCGTCATAGCCGGTTATAACCGACCGCACATCGTCCAGCTCCAGCAGGCGCGATCCATGCGGAATCAACAGCCTCAGCGCCAGCTGGATCGGCGCGACGTGCTCTGCCAGGTCTAATTCAGCGAGCAGCGCCAAGAGTTCATGATAGGACCGGCAAGTTGTCCAGGGCGTAAACGGGATAAACGTCGGTGCCAGCGTCAGGCCGAAGGTCCGGAACTGCTCCACCACCCACACGAAATCCGAGCGCGTGTGACCCTTGTCCAGCTTCTCCAATACCCGATCGTCCACAGACTCGACGGCGCTGGTCACAAACAGACAGCCGGTCTGCTTCAATCGCGGCATTAAGTCGCGATGTGCCCGCAGATGCTCGATCTTGATGGTCGCGTCATACGTCAAGCCAGGGAATTCGCGATGCATCGCATCGACAATACGCATGGCGTGCGTGGGTCCATTGAAGAAATCGGGATCGCCAAACGTAATGTGCTCGGCCCCGGCCGCCACCTGCCGCCGGACGTCCTCCAGCACCACTTCGGGCTGCACGATTCGAAACGCGCCCTGATATACCGGGACCACTGGACAATGCCGGCACAGGTGTTTGCATCCGCGGCTTGCTTCGGTGTAGCCCGCCCGCCGGCGCGTCCCATTGATACGGAGTTGGGCGTACTCTTCGAGCGGCGGCAGCCCGGTCCGCATAGGAGTGAGGAACTTCAACCGGTCGAGTGAAACGACTGGTCCGGGGCCGGCGCCATCGGCCACCGCAGCTAAGCCCGCCTCGAATTCGCCGCCCAGGATGGTTGTGACGCCGAGTGTTCGCAAGTAAGCCTCGTTGAGAGGCGCGTACAGCCCGTAGCAGCACAAATGCGCCGCCGGATTCAACCGCCGCATCTTCGGAATCAACTCGACTGCGAGGCGCGTGGCGGTGTGCATCGGCAGATAGAACGCGATCAACTCAGCGTCGCGGGCCAAATCCGGATCTAACGACTCAACCGAGAGATCCGCGCATCGAACATCGTGTCCACGCTCGGATAGCCAGGCGGCCGGAGAGGCCAGCCCGAAAGGTTGACGCCCCAGCTCGTAGGTGGACACCAGCAGAACTTTCATCGTGGGTCGCTTCCATTATCCCGCGTGCCAAGTTCTTTACGGGCGGATATATGTGATCGTATGGTGAGTAATCAGCTTAGCGGCAGGATTCGTGCACTCGGCTACGCCATACACCAGCCGCCGGCCCAACTTCAGGATCTTCGCGTGGCAAAGGATATCCTCCTCTTTTGCACCGTTCAGGAAGTTGGTTTTCATCTCGGCAGTGACCGAGCCATCCGCTGCTCCCAGTTTAGTGAGGATCGCCAGCCACATCGCCACGTCGGCGGCCGCCATGAACAGCGGGCCGGCGATCACACTTCCCGGCCGTTCGAAATCCTTCCGGAAGGGGACCAGGAGCGTGCATTCCCCATCGCCAAATGAGTGGAGTTGGAATTGGTAATGATTCGTGGAACCAACTTGCGACAAAAGCTGGCGCAGTTCGAACTCAGTGGCTGCGAGCGGCAACCTTCATGATTGCAACTAACCTTTCGCGAAGTAAAGCGCCGAGGCGCGCTCTAATTCAGACTTGCTCATGTAGGGCGGCCGGCCTTCGTATTTGCCGATAGACGTGAGGATGTTGCAAATGTCGGCCGGGTAGCAAGCCCGAAGCTCGGTGCGCCCTTCTCGCAGGCACAACTTGCGCAGGTATTCGGCGCTGTCGGGCTCGCAGGGGATATTGAAGCTGCCTATTACGCGGTGGAAAATCTGGTCGAACGCTTTATCGTCCACGGCGTCAACGAAGATCTTATTGTGAATGCGGCGCAGGAACGCTTCATCGGCCAGATCGCTCGGTTCCAGGTTGGTGGAGAAGACCACCATGAGCTCGAAGGGGATCTGGAACTTGACGCCATAACGCAACATCAGGTAATCGACGCGGCGATCCAAGGGCACGATCCAGCGATTCAGCAAGTCGCTCGGCGACATCAACTGGCGTCCAAAGTCGTCAATGATCAAGATGCCGTTGTTGGCTTTCATCTGCAGCGGCGCGGCATAGATACCCGATGATTCGTCCAGGCGCAGCTCCAGCATGCTGGGAATCAGCTCGCCGCCCACTACGATGCAGGGACGCTGGCACAGCACCCATCGCGGATCGATGTCGCTATCGTCGACATCCAGCGGCTGGTGCACCACCGGATCGTACAAACTGATGATCTGGCCGTCCACTTCCACCGCGTAGGGAAGCAGGATCGCATCTTGATAGACGCGCAGCATTCGCTCCGCCAGACTGGTCTTGCCGTTTCCGGTGGGGCCATAAATGAAGATGGAGTTCTGCGAAATAAGGGCCGGTCCGAGTTGATCGAGCAGTTGGTCGGAGATAACCAGATCCGAAAAGGCCGAGCGCAGCGCCTTGCGATCGATGCGAACCTCGGCCGCCTGGGATTTCGTGGCAGCGGCATAGTCCCTCAGCGAGACGGGCGCCGCTCCAGCGTATTGCGTGATCTGAAACCGCTCGCCCGCGAGCAACTTGCCGGCCTGCGAAAGCGTGAAATGATAATCGTTGCCGACCATGCCCTTTACGTCCACCATTTGCTGCTGCCGCATGTGATTGAACACAATGTTCAGAATGGGTATCGAAAGCTTCAGCGTCTGGCTCAAGCTCTGTAGATTGCTAAAGCCTTCCAGTAACAGCCGCCGCAGAACCAGATCCAGCACCAATGATTGGGAAATCCCTAAGTCTTCAAAGGATTGGGGGATCGTGGGGGCGAACCCGCTGCGAATGGGCGCAAGTGTGGCAGCCATGTAGTTAAAATAACCTCACTTCTCCTCATCGGCCGTGATTGTTCAATTGTTTATACACGCTTGACAACAAAGCACCGTCAGAACTCTTGTGAAGTTCTGTTGTTTTTGTTGCGTCCTCCTCCTTTGCTCCTCGGCGTGGGGCGTCACGGCCCTGGAATTGTACCAACAGGCTCAAAAGGCTGAGCATGCCGGCGAGACCGTCCGCGCCTATCTTCTGTATGCACAGGCCGCCGCGTCCGACCCGGCAAATCTCGCGTACTGGGAAAGAGCCCAGGCCCTGCGCCCGATGGCCAGCCTGATGAAGGAAAGCCAACCCGTTCCCGCAGATCTGGCTCCCGAGAAAGTAGATCGAACGCTGTTTGGGTCGATCACCGATCAGGATCTCGAGCAGGCGCGCAAACCGCTGCCGCCGGCCATATTGAAAGCTCTGCCCGGGCGGCAGGATTTCGACCTGAGAGGCGATTCCAAAGCTTTGTGGGAGAAGATCGCCGCCGCCTTCCATCTCATGGTGATCTTTGACACTGCCTACCAGCCTGTTCCCGCTCTCCGGTTGCAACTGGACAGCACCGACTATCGGGATGCCCTGCGCGCGCTAGAAGCAGCTACCAACTCCTTCCTCACTCCCGTAAGCGACCGGCTGCTCTTCGTCGCCAACGATACTCCGGCGAAGCGCACCGAGTATGAGGGCACAGCCGCGGTGCTGATCCCTTTCCCGGAAACAATATCGGTACAGGAACTCCAAGAGATCTCAACTGGTGTGCGCGGCACGCTCGATATGACCCGGCTGATGGTGGACACCCAGCGGCATGTGATCCTGGTGCGGGACCGCGTCACCAAGGTGCGGCTGGCTGAGAAACTGCTTCAGGATCTGCTGCGCCCCCGCGCCCAGGTCGCTATTGAGGTGGAGATCATGACCACCGACCAATCCTCGGCGCTCAGCTATGGATTATCGCTGCAGACCAGTTTTTCGCTCGTCAATTTTTCCAGCAAGGCCAATC
Source organism: Bryobacterales bacterium (assembly GCA_963769205.1). Classification (GTDB taxonomy): domain Bacteria; phylum Acidobacteriota; class Terriglobia; order Bryobacterales; family Bryobacteraceae; genus Palsa-89. The sequence goes on from CAVYKR010000018.1 coordinate 513,346, forward strand.
TGCTATCCAGCATTCCCTCCGGGATTGCGAACTTCATGACCTTCGGCGGCGGCGCCAGCCTGCTGGGGTTTGGCGTGACGAATGCCAATCTCTTCGCCACCGTTTCGAAGGGCAGCGCCAGCACCGTTCTGACCTCAGAAATCGTGGCCCTGGACGGCCAGCCCTCAACTTTGCATGTGGGCGATAAGTACCCGCTGGTTACGAACGCCTATATTGGAAACACGTCGGGAGGCGGTGCGGTCTTCACGCCCCCTCCGACTTTCAGCTTTGAAGATCTCGGCCTGGTGCTCAAGGTAACGCCTCACATCCACGGAATCGACGAAGTTACCCTGGATCTAAGCGCCGAATTCAAGTTGCTGGGCGCCACTTCAGTCGACGGAATCCCGGTCATTTCGAGCCGCAAATATGAATCCAAGACTCGCGTTATGACGGGCGAATGGGCCGTGCTGGCCGGCTTAATGACGTCGTCCGAAGCGCGTACCATCACCGGATTACCCATCTTGAGCCTCATTCCGCTTTTGCGGAGTAACAACGTCAATACCGACTACGGCCAGACGTTAATCGTCCTTAAACCGCACCTTTTGATTTTGCCGCCTTCAGAATCCGCCACCTGGCGCGCCTGGTGCGGCACCGAGACGAAGCTGCCCAGCGTGCTTTAGGCGCTACCGCGCGGATTACGGTTATTTGCCCTGCTTGCCGGCGCCACCGTCGCGAATCAGGCTGTTGAACTTGAATTCTTCTGATGGAACGCAGTATATCTGCTCGTCCCAATCCTTCACGCCCACGCGGTCCAACAAGAAGCGCTTGACGTCGCTTTTGAAGGGCCGACTGTAGTATTCCGGGTCGGTAACCGTCATCTGGAGCTCTAGCGTATTGGCATCCAGCCGTCGATATCGCTCCTCCAACCGCATGTTTTCAGTATGGGGATAGCCGTTGTGATCGAGCCACGTTCTGGGATCGAAACCGACCGATTCGACCACAAAGGTGTCGCCATCCCAGCGGCCCACAGAATAGCCGTTCCACTTTCGATCCAGCTCGTCGTCCAGCTTGGGAAGTTTACGGCCATCGGTCCAGACCTCGCGCATTTCGTGATGCCATTGAACCAGCTCGAGCATGCGGTCCGGCAGCACCACGATTTCAAAGGTGGCGTGCGGATCTTTCACCTGGCCGTTCAGTATACGCGGGACGCCCATCGGATCGCACATCATTTGCGGATCGTTGCCCAGCCGCGGAGCAACCTGGCGCCGGCCGTAGGAGGGGAGATTCTTCAGCAGCGCTTCCTGGCCCGCCGGAGTGAATGGGGCTTCTTCCACTTGCTGGCCGCCATTGGCATCGATGCCGTTCCTTCCGGTGGGCACGCCGCCGGGAACATTGCTATAGGTTTCGAAAGGCGTCGCCCGGTTCCATTTGCCCGAGATATCGTGCTTGTCGAAGGGCGTTCCCGGCGGGGCCAGACCTTTGGGTGGCGGCGGAGCGGTAAATTGAACGCCGTTGTTGGACTGGGTCCGCACATTTTGGGCATTCGCCATCCAGGCCAGGCATAATCCGAAAGCAGCTACCGCAACGGGGTTCCTAAGCGGATTTTTCATACTAACCTAATCGGTTCAACGCGGCACGCAGTTCCTCCAGCGTCATGGCACCCGGATGATAGAGGCGCACAATACCCTGGCGGTCGATCAGTACCAGCGTGGGGGTAGTGCTGGCGCCATAGTTCTTGAAGTTTTCTTCACTGACCGGCGCGGGAACATCCAGCAGGTCGTGATAAAACTTATGGCGCACCTCATCGATGTACTTCAACTCATCGGCCGGGCCGGCTTCTTCGCCCTTGGCAACGTATCCGTAACGCTGGGTGGGCGCGACGATGGCGAGGTGTTGGGCCGCGAATTCTTTCTCTATTTCCGTGAGGATGGCAACTTCCTGCTTGCAGTCCGGGCACCAGTGTGCCCAGAAGAATACCAGCACCGGCGATCCCTTGAGAGCGCTCAGAGGCGCGGGCTTCGATCCCAGAAACTCGCGCTCGTCGAGTGCCGGAGCCACTTTGCCTTCCAGGCTGAGCAGATTGATATTCTTCTGCAGACGGGCACGGATGGAGGTGCTGCGGTAGAGACCTAGATCCTTATGAAGCAGCTCTAAGGCATCGGCCCGCTGGCCGCGCAGGTTCAGTATCTGAGCTTGTACTTCGATCGAGGCTCCCAGGGCCAGAGGCAGGTGGGGCTCGGCATCGAGCGGACGCTTCTTGAGCTCGGCGAGCGACAATTGCTCGGTCTCCTTGGCGTAGGCTTCGGCTTGATCGAGATTTTTCGCGGCCAGCGCCCCGCGCCCCAGCCACGAAAGCGCCTCGATCATCTCCGGCGTAACGCCCTTCTGAGCACGATAATTCTGGACCAGCGATACAGCCAGTGGAAAATTATTCTTGGACAGGGCCACTCGAACATCGGGAACGACGTCCGCCCAAGCGGCTGCCGCGAGCAGGGAGGCAACGATTAGCTTCGATCGCATCTTACATCGAGGATAACAGGCGGCCGCCATCCACGACGATGGTCTGGCCGGTCAAATAGGACGATGCGTCGCTGGCCAGCATAAGGGCCACTTCGGCGATCTCCGGCGGCTGGCCCAGGTGACGAATGGGTTGATGCGCCATCAACTGCTGACGGCGGGTTTCGTCTTTCCAGTAATACTCACTCAAGACCGTCTGTACCAGGCCTGGGGCAATTGCGTTCACACGCACGCCCTGGGGGCCAAGCTCGACCGCGTAGGACTGCGTCATCATGATCAGGGCGGCTTTGGTCATGCTGTAGAGCAGCCCGTGAAATTGCGGCCGAAGTCCGGCAATGGATGCGATGTTTATGATCGAGCCGGAGCCGCGCCGGCACATCCCCGGAGCTGCCAGGCGCGTTAGCCGGTAGGTGCTCTTGAGATTTACCTCAACCATCTTGTCGAACTGACCGTCATCCATCTCAATGGCTGGCCCCTGCGCGATATTGGTGGCGGCATTGTTCACCAGGATGTCGATTTTGCCAAAGTCGCGCGCGGTGGTATCCACCAGGCGCTGTAATTCCTCGAGCTTGCCGACGTGACAAGCCAAAGGAACCACCCGGCCGGCAAGTCCTTTCATTCCCTGCGCGACTTCGTCGAGCGTACTCTGCTTGCGTCCACATATGACGACCGTAGCTCCCTCGCGCGCGAACACTTCCGCGATGGACTGCCCGATCCCGCGGCTTCCGCCGGTCACAATGGCTACTTTGTCTTTAAGTTGGCTCATGAATGACTCGCATCAAAGCTTCAAACTCTTCAGGTATGCACGAAACTCATTGCCCAAATCATAGCGGCGCAGGGCAAACTCTACGGTGGCCTTCAGGAATCCGAGCTTGTCTCCGGCATCGTAGCGCGTGCCTTCGAAGACATAGCCGTAAATGGGCCGGTTACGCAGCAAGTGCTTCAAGGCATCGGTAAGCTGAATTTCCCCGCCGCTTCCCGGCTCGATCGCTTCGATGGACTGGAAAACTTCCGACGTGAGCACATATCGCCCTATGATGGCGAGATTGGACGGCGCTTCGGAAGGCTTGGGTTTCTCTACCAGATTGCGGATCCGGAACAGGCGATCTTTGCCGGTGCTGTGCGACATTGGTTCGGCATCGACGGCACCGTAGGCAGAGATTGCGTCGCCGGGCACCTCCATCAATGCGACCACCGAAGCCCCATAAAACTCGTAAACGTCCAGAAGTTGACGAATGGCGGGAGTTTCAGCATCGATTACGTCGTCCGAGAGCACCACGGCAAATGACTCATTGCCTACCAGATCTCGTGCCCGTAAGACGGCATGGCCGAGCCCAAGAGCCTCTTTTTGGCGTACATAGGCCACGTCGATCATGTCGGAAACATCCCGGACGATCTTCAGCAGGTCCTTCTTGCCCTTGGCTTCGAGTGTCTGCTCCAGCTCAAAACTGACATCGAAGTGATCCTCGATGGCTGTCTTGCCCCTTCCGGTAACGATGATGATGTTCTGAATGCCGGAGTGGATCGCCTCCTCCACCCCATATTGGATGAGTGGTTTGTCCACCAATGGCAGCATCTCCTTGGGCTGCGCTTTGGTGGCCGGAAGAAATCGCGTGCCGAGGCCTGCTGCGGGGAAGACCGCTTTGCGCACTTTTGGAATCATGGGTCTGGTATCTCGTTCCTCGTTTATAGTCGCGCTTTAGAAGTCGCTAAACAAGGAGAATCGGACGAGCAAATCCTGAGGGTCGAAAGCCATCCGCAGGTACTGCTCCCCCGTGATTTGCGTCCCGATAGCCACCTGTGGGAAGCATAGCACGGCACGCCAAGCTCGGATTTCCGCCATCTGGCTTCTAAATCAAGCATTTCGATGCCGAACTCGCGTTCCGGTGCCCACTCACGCTATAATATGGCTTACCCCACAAGAAACGCCTTCGGGGCGCTCCTGGAGAGTGAATGGCTTACGTAATTGCAGAACCTTGTATCGGAACGAAAGACGCGGCCTGCGTAGACGCTTGCCCCGTGGATTGCATCCACCCCAAGAAAGACGAACCTAACTTCGGCGAAGTGAACATGATCTACATCGATCCGGTAGAGTGCATCGACTGTGGAGCTTGTGTTCCGGTTTGCCCGGTTTCGGCGATCTTCGCGCTGGATGATCTGCCGGAGAAGTGGTCCAACTTCGCGCAGACCAACGCCGAGTACTTCGGACGCTGAAGCCGCCCGCTCGCGCCCTTGACCGCTAGGGGCGGTAGACCGCGGAACTGGTGTCCGTCTCCCAGACCTTGACTTCGGCTACTCGCGCGGGGACATCGTTCTTCAGCCCGCCGCTGATGCGATCGTAAAAATACTTCGCAATGTTCTCCGCCGACGGATTGAGCTCGTCAAAGGGCGGCAGATCGTTGATGAACTGGTGGTCCAGGTAGTCGACCACGCCGCCAATCAAGTTTTTTATATCCAGAAAATCCACCAGCAGGCCGGTAGAATCAAGCTGGTCTCCCTGGACAGTGATCCGTACGCGGTAGTTATGACCGTGCACGTTTTCACACTTGCCCTTGTAATTGCGAAGGGCATGACCGGCGGCGAAAGTTTGTTCAACAGAAACTTCAAACATCGAAGAATTTCTCTACGTCGCTCAAATTAGTGGTAAAGCCGTAGTCCGGCAGGCTGTCGAAGAACACCTGGCCGTAACGCTGCTTGGTAATACGATTATCCAGCAGAACCAGTGCGCCCCGGTCGGTCTTGCTGCGGATCAGCCGCCCGAAGCCCTGCTTCAATGTTAACGCCGCTTGCGGAATCTGGTAGTCGTAAAAGGGATTGCCGCCATCTTCCCGGATCCGCTCGATCCTGGCCTCCACTACCGGATCGCTTGGAACAGCGAAGGGCAGCTTGTCGATTATGACGCAGCTCAACTGATCGCCCTGCACGTCCACGCCTTGCCAGAATGACGAAGTCGCGAACAGGACGCAGTGCGGGGTGCGCCGAAACTCGTCGAGCAGCGCATTGCGTGGGCCCGTGCCCTGCAGAAGTGTCGGATAGTCGATCTCCAGCGACACTTGATCGTAAACGATGCGCATCTGCTGATAACTGGTGAATAGCACGAAGGCCCGGCCGCGGCTATGGCGCAGGATCCGCGTCACTTCTTCGGCAGCGCAGCGCGGGAATGCGGGCGAACGAGGGTCCGGCATGTGCTGCGGCACATACATCAGCACCTGCTTCTGATATTCGAAGTGGCTGGGCACCACCAGAGACCGGGTGTGCCGGATTCCCAGGCGCTGTTCGGTGAAATCGAAGGTTCCGCCGACCGCCAGCGTGGCCGAGGTCATGATCACCGTGTCGAGCACGTCGAACAGTTTTTCTTCCAGGACCGAGGACACGTCGATCGGAGTGGCTTGCAGGAAACAGCCCCGGCCCCGCCGTTCCACCCAATAAACGTAGGACCGATTGTCGCCCTTGCTCCAGAATGTCAGCCGCTGCTTGCAGTTCCTGGGTCCGCCTGAAAAGCGGGATCACTTCGTCCGGGCGCATTCTTGACCAGTTGGAGATACGTACCGACGAGCTCAAGCGCGCGCTGGACGTCGTTATAGGCATCTTCGTTCTTCTCGAAAAAAGCCGTGTGGCCCTTGAAACCGGTGCGCCCCTCCGTTTCACCGAACAGCGCGAAGAACTGCGTGGCGCGATCGTCGAGCGTATCCAGAGTCCGGTCCAATTCGCCCGATCCGAATTGCTTGGTACGTGAAATCTGCGCGATGTCCCGGGCCAGCTCCTGAAATTGATAGCTGCTGATGCCCACGCCGAAGTATCTACCAGCGACATCCTCGATTTCGTGCGCCTCATCGAAGACCACGGCCGCATATTCCGGGATGATGCCTCCGAACTCCTCGTCCTTCACCGCCAGGTCCGCGAAGAACAGGTGATGGTTGACGATAATGATGTCGCTTTCATTCGCGCGCTGGTGCATTTGGGTAAGGAAGCAGCGCTCGAATTGCTGGCACTTCTGGCCGGTGCATAGCTCGCGCCGCGCATCCACCTTGTGCCAGGCCGAGCTGTCTTCGGGCAGAGTCTTGATTTCGGCGCGGTCGCCGGTGGTGGTGGTTTTTTCCCACTCGCGGATGATTTGAAAGTCGGCGATCTCTTCCAGACCGGTCAGAATCGGCTCGCGCTCGGCGTCGTAGATCTTCTGCCGGCACGCGAAATTGTTGCGGCCCTTCATGTAGCTGACTTGTAGAGGCCGGTCGAAATGCTTTTGCAGGAACGGGATGTCTTTATAGAAAAGCTGCTCCTGCAAGTTCTTGGTTCCGGTGGAGACCACCACGCGCTTGCCGGAAAGAATGGCCGGCACCAGATACGCCAGCGTTTTGCCGGTGCCGGTTCCGGCATCCACCAACAGGTGTTTCTTTTCGGCCAGAGCCGCTTCTACCGCCTCGGCCATCTCGAGTTGCCCGGGACGGAATTCGTAGCGCGGATGCCACCGCGAAAGCAGTCCATGCCGCGAGAAGAAGTGACGCGCGGTAAGTTCTTTGGCGGCCGAAGACATCCATATTCATTCTAAGCAGCCACGGGGCGAAACGAACATTATCGGCACGGACGGCCCAGCCACGGTAAAATCGAAATACTTATGCGATTTAAGGTCGTCCTTTGCGCTTTGCTGCTGGGAATGAGCCTCGCGGCCCGCCAGCCCGTCCATTCGCACCACGCCATGGTGGTCGCGCAGGAGCCGCTGGCCACCGACGTCGGCGTCGCGGTGCTCAAGGCCGGCGGCAATGCGGTGGATGCGGCGGTCGCGGTCGGATTCGCGCTGGCGGTCACGCATCCGTTCGCCGGCAACATCGGCGGCGGCGGATTCATGCTGGTGCGTTTCGCGGATGGCCGCACCGACCTTCATCGACTTCCGCGAGAAGGCGCCGCTGCAAGGCCTCGCGCAACATGTATCTGGACGCCAATGGCAAGCTCACCAGAGACAGCCTGGTGGGATGGCGCGCGTCGGGCGTTCCCGGATCGGTGCGCGGATTCGAACTGGCGCACAAGAAATACGGACACAAGCCCTGGGCCGAATTGCTGGATCCCGCCGTCGAGCTGGCGTCCGAATGGCTTCCCGGTCTCGTACGGCCTGGCCGAATCGCTGCAAAGCGCAGGCACCAGCAAGCTGCTCGCGCAATTTCCGGAGTCGAAGCGAATCTTCCTGGGCGCGACAATACGGCGACAAGCTGGTTCAGCCGGAGCTGGCCGCGACACTGAAGCGCATCCGCGAACACGGCGCGGCCGATTTCTACGAAGGCGAAACGGCGCAGCAAGTTCGCGGCCGCGATGGAGGCCAACGGCGGACTGATCACGCTGGAGGATCTGAAGGACTATCAGGCCGTGGAGCGCACGCCATTGCGCGGCCACTATCGCGACTACGAGGTCATCACCGCGCCGCCGCCCAGCTCGGGCGGCATCGGAATTCTGCAGATGCTGGGGATGCTGGAAGGCTCCGGCTATGAGAAATCCGGCGCGGGCTCGGCCGGCTCGATCCACTATGTGGCCGAAGTGATGCGCCGCTTCTACGCCGACCGCAGCGAGTACTTCGGCGATCCCGGATTTCGTCAAGGTTCCGATCGCCAAGCTGCTCGATCCCGCGCTACATCGCGAGCCGCCGCGCGCAGCATCGATCCGCAGCATGCCACGCCCAGCAGCGCAGATTCGTCCCGGCAATCTGCCGCGCACGAAAGCACCGAGACCACGCACTTCAACGTCGTGGATAGCGAAGGCAACGCGGTCGCGGTCACTTACACGCTGAACGGCGGATTACGGCAGCGGCGTCACGGTCCCGGGCCTGGGCTTCCTGCTGAACAACGAGATGGACGATTTCGCCGCCAAGCCCGGCGACCGAGAACATGTTCGACCTGATTCAGGGCGAGGCCAACGCCATCCAGCCCGGCAAGCGTCCGCTCTCGTCCATGACGCCGACCATCCTGGCTGCGCGACGGCAAGCTCGTTCATGGTGCTGGGCGCGCCCGGCGGCGTCGCGCATCATCAACGGCGTGCTCCAGGTGATCCTGAACGTGGTGGACTTCCACATGAACGTGCAGGATGCGGTGGATTGGCCGCGCTTCCATCACCAATGGATGCCGGACCAGCTGTATCTGGAGACGCGGCATTTCGCCCGACACCATCGGCCCTGCTGCGCGCCATGGGCCACCAGATCGCAGCCTTTGAAGCCACCGATCCGGTGGTGGCGCGCGTCGAAGCGATCCTGAACCAGGACGGCTGGCTGCAGGGCGCGGCCGATGGCCGCGGCAACGCGAAAGCGGAAGGATACTAGATCCGGATGAACCACGTTCTATCGACGCACCTGTTCGTCAATCATCGGCTCACGACGGTCTGGCTGGACAGGATCTAGCAGGCCGGCGTTCCGGCGGTCGAGATCTTCTGCGCGCGCCAGCATCTGGATTATCGCGATCGCGCGCAGATCAACGAACTGGGCCACTGGTTCCGCGATTCCGAGCTGAAGCTGCACTCGCTGCACTCGCCCATGTACAGCGACGACATGTGGGGCCGGTCCGGGCCGCAATGCCGATATCAACATCACCGAGCCGGTGAAATCCAAGCGGCTGGACATGGTGGACGAGATCAAGCGCGCGCTCGAAATCGCCGAAGTCATTCCGTTCCGTTACCTGATCCAGCACCTGGGCGTATCGGAGGAAGAGTTCGACGAGCGCAAAGTGGACGCGGCCTTCACGGCGCTGGAAGAATTCAATCTGTTTGCGCGCCAGCGCGGCGTGGAAGTGCTGCTGGAAAACATTCCCAACCAGCTCTCCAGCGCCGAGCGCCTGATCTACTTTCTCGAACCAGACGCACCTGAAGCTGAACTTCTGTCTCGACGTCGGCCACGCCAACATGAACGAGGGCGTCGCCAGCGGCATTCAGCATCATGAAGGACCGCATCCGGTCCACGCACCTGCACGACAACGACGGCGAGGAGGACAGCCATCTGTTGCCGTTCTTCTCGCGAAGGCGGCACCATCGATTGGAAGAAGACCATGGAGCTGCTGCGCTCGCGCCCGGAGCAGTATCCGCTGCTGCTGGAGTTGCGGGAATTGCCCGAGTATCCCGCTGCCGCAATCGCTTCGAACCGTGAAGCAGATTTTCGAAAAGCTCGAGGCCGCTGTGATGGCCTACCCGCGAATCCGCATTCGACGACGCCGGCCGCGCACGCCGGCGAAACGGTGGAGATCGCCGGCTGGCTCTACAACCTCCGCAAGTCCGGCAAGATCGTGTTTCCGCTGCTGCGCGACGGCACCGGCATCATGCAGTGCGTCGCCGTGAAGGCCAACCTGGCCGAAGCGCTGTTTGAGACGTTGAAGAACCTGACCCAGGAATCGTCGCTGATTCTGCGCGGCAAGATTCGCGCCGAGCAGCGCGCGCCCGGCGGCTACGAAATGGATGTGGAAGGCGCCGAAGTGCTGCAGCGCGTGCCGGAATCGGATCCCTATCCCATCACGCCCAAGGAGCACGGCATCGATTTCCTGATGGACCACCGCCATCTCTGGCTGCGCAGCAAGCGCCAGCACGCCATCCTGCGCGTGCGCGCACGAAGTGATCAAGGCGGTGCGCGATTATTTCGATTCGCACGGCTTCACGCTGGTGGATACGCCCATCTTCACGCCCGCCGCCTGCGAAGGCACCACCACGCTGTTCGAAGTGAATTACTTCGAGGAAGAAAAGGTGTACCTGACGCAATCCGGCCAGCTTTACAACGAAGCCGACCGCGATGGCGTTCGGCAAGGTCTATTGCTTCGGGCCGACTTTTCGCGCCGAGAAATCGAAGACGCGCCGCCATCTGACGGAGTTCTGGATGGTGGAGCCGGAGATGGCCTACGCGACGCTGGAAGACGTGAAGCAGGTGGCCGAGGAGCTGGTCGTTTTCGTGGTCGGCCGCGTGCTGGAGAACCGCCGCGCCGAGCTCGCAGGCGCTGGAGCGCGACGTCACCAAGCTGGAAACCGTCAAGGCGCCGTTCCCGCGCATGAGCTACGACGACGCGGTGAAGAGCTGCAGAAGAAGGGCAGCGAGATCCAGTGGGGCGGCGATTTCGGCGGCACCGACGAGACGCTGATCACCGAAGATCTCGACCGGCCGCTGATGGTGGACCGCTATCCGACCCAGGTGAAGGCGTTCTACTTCCAGCCCGATCCGGAGCGGCCGGAAGTGGCGCTGGGCGTGGACGTGATCGCGCCCGAAGGCTACGGCGAGATCATCGGCGGCGGCCAGCGCATCCACGATCTGGATCTGCTGCTGAAGCGCCTGGAAGAGCACAAGCTGCCGCGCGAAGCCTTCAACTGGTATATCGATCTGCGCAAGTACGGCACCGTTCCGCACGGCGGCTTCGGCATGGGCATCGAGCGCTTCGTGGCGTGGATGTGCGGGCTGGAGCATATCCGCGAGACCATCGCGTTTCCGCGGATGCTCTACCGGACGCGGCCATGAGCCACGGTTAGTCATGCGCCATTCCCACATCGCGATCATCGGTGTTCCGCTCGATCTCGGCGCGGGGCGCCGCGGCGTCGACATGGGTCCGTCCGCGGTGCGCGTCGCCAATCTGAACGCCCGGCTCATCGAGATCGGCATACGAGTCGAAGACCTGGGCAACGTTCCGGTGGAGCAGCCGCGAAAGCCAGCCGGAAGGCCAGCCCAACGCCAAGTATCTGCCTCAGATCACGCAGACCTGCACGACGCTTGCGCGAACTGGTGGAGAAACAGATGGCCTCGGGAAAGCTTCCCGCTGGTGCTCGGCGGCGATCATTCGCTGGCGGTGGGCACGGTCTCGGGCGTTTCGAAACACTTGCGCGATCGAGGCGAAAAGCTGGGCATGATCTGGATCGACGCGCACACCGACATGAACACTCCCGCCACCAGCCCGAGCGGCAACGTCCACGGCATGCCGCTGGCCTGCTGCATCGGTCTGGGCCCGAAGAATTGACCGATATTTTCGGTTATTCGCCCAAGGTCGACCCCTGAAAACGTCGCGCTGGTCGGGAATTCGCTCGGTGGACGACGACGAGCGCGACAATGTCCAGCGTTCCGGGGTTCATGCTTTTACTATGCGGGATATCGACGAGCGCGGCATGCGGGCGGTAATCGAGGAGGTCGATCCGAATTGCAAGCTCGGGAACCGCGGGCTTTCATGTTTCGCTGGATATGGACGCCGTGGACCCTCGCGAGGCGCCCGGGGTCGGCACGCCGGTGCGGGGCGGCATCACTTATCGCGAGGCGCACCTGGCCATGGAAACCATGTGCGACTCGGGCCGGATGACATCCCTGGAAGTGGTGGAAGTGAATCCGGTGATCGATGAAGTGAACCGGACGGCGGTCCTGGCCGTCGAACTAGTGATGTCGGCGATGGGGAAGAGGATTCTGTAACGATCATGAAGACACGCGTGGCGGTGATCTACGGCGGGCGAAGCGGTGAGCACGAGGTCTCGCTGCGCTCAGCCAAATCAATCATGGATGCGATGGATCCGGAGAAATACAAGATCCTTCATTACTTGATTTCGAAGGAAGGTAAGTGGAGCCCCCGTCCGATCGTACCTGAGCCTCGCGCCAATCCCGAAATCGACGTGGTTTTCCCGGTGCTGCATGGCACGTTCGGCGAAGACGGCACCATTCAAGGGCTGCTGGAGCTGGCCGAGCTGCCTTACGTCGGCGCCGGCGTGTTGGCTTCCTCCGCATCGATGGACAAAGAGGTCATGAAGCGGTTGGCCAGGGAGCGCGGGCTGCCGGTGGTGGATTACCTGGTCATGTCCAGCCAGGATGTGAGTAATGTGGAGGGAGTCTGCGCCCGGTTCGAGTTTCCGGTTTTCGTCAAGCCGGCCAACCTGGGGTCGTCCGTCGGAATTTCGAAAGCCCGCAACTGCGAAGAACTGAAGACAGCGCTGGAGTTGGCCGCGTCCTTCGATCGAAAAGTAATCGTGGAACGGGGCATCATCGGCCGCGAGTTCGAATGTTCCGTTCTGGGCAACAGCGATCCAGTCGCGGCAGTACCCTGCGAGATCCTTCCCTCCCGGGATTTCTACGACTATGACGACAAGTACCTGCTCGAAAAGGCGGGGACGGTAATTCCCGCTGACCTTTCGCCGGAACAGACTGCGGAACTGCAAAGGCTGGCGGTAGAGTGCTATCGCGCGGTAGAGTGCGAGGGCATGGCGCGCGTCGATTTCCTGATGGAAAGCGCCACCCAAAAGCTGTACATCAACGAGATCAATACTATTCCGGGTTTCACGTCGATCAGCATGTATCCGAAGATGTGGGAATATTCCGGCCTGGCCATGCCCAAGTTGATCGACCGGCTGATCGAACTGGCCCTGGAAAGGCATGCGGCTAAGAAGCGTCTGCGTTACACGAAGTAAATGCTCGTCCCGTTATTGCTCTTTTTCGCGCCTCCTGCGACGGTCGATGACCTGGACGGCCTGCTGAAACGATTTACCGACGTAGTGGCTATTGTCGAGAGTCAGGCAGCGGATCCGGTGAACAGCGAGCAAGCCATCTACGGGGGCGCAATCCCCGGAATGTTGCGGGAGCTCGATCCCCATTCGATCTTTTTCGATCCCCAACAGAACCAGCAGCTCAAGGAAATGGAAAGCTCCGAGCGCAAGGGGTTTGGGACGGTGGTATCGGTTCTGCCAGGTCGCGTGATCATTCTGCAGGCGCTGCCAGGCACGCCTTCGGCCAAGTCCGGTCTGCAGCCGGGCGACGAGATTGTCGCCGTCAATAACATTGCGCTGGCGCGTCTCGAATTTGAGCAAATTGTTGGATTTCTGAGCGAGGCCCGGCAACATCAGGCTCAACTTATCGTGCGGCGTCCGGGTAATGTACGACTGCTCAATTTCGTTCTGGATCCTGCGCTGGTGGATTCTCCGAGCGTCGATCGAGCGTTCCTCCTCAAGCCCGGCATCGGCTATATCCGCGCCAATGGCTTCGATCCGCAAACCGCCAAGCAGCTTAAGGACGCGATCGAGAAACTGGGCGGCGAGAAACTGAAGGGACTGGTGCTCGACCTGCGGGACAATCCCGGAGGCGTGGTGCAAACCGCGCTCGAAGCAGCGTCCTACTTTCTCAAACCCGGGCAGCGAATCCTTAGCGTTAAGGGACGCAGTATCGAAGGCCAGAACGTGGATGCGCCCAAGAACGCGTCGCCGTACGCCTTCCCCGTCGCAGTGCTGGTGAACGCGAAGACGGCCAGCGCCGCCGAGATCGTCTCAGGAGCTTTGCAGGACCATGATCGAGCGACGATCATCGGGCAGCCAACTTTCGGAAAGGGCCTGGTTCAGAATGTATTCCCGCTGTCGGGCAACACCGCGCTGGCGCTGACGACCGCTTTTTACTACACGCCGAGCGGGCGGTCCATCCAGAAAACACTTCCGAGCGGCCACCTGGAGATCGAGAAACAGAAGGACGAATTTCATACGGACTCGGGGCGTGTTGTGACCGGTGGCGGCGGCATACAGCCGGACATTTTGATCACGCCCGAACCGTTGACACAACTGCGGGTCGCTTTAGACGCGAGTGGGATGATCACGTCGTTCGCCACCGATTTTATCCAGAAAAGCAAGATCACTGAGGAGTTTGAGGTGACGCCTGCGGTCCTGGAGGAGTTTCAGGTTTATGCCGGCCAGCACAGCATCCAGCCACCGGTGGGCGAATGGGTACGCGAGCGCGGGTGGGTGCAGAACCGGTTGAAGCAGGAGATTTTCAACCAGGCGTTGGGGGTAGCCAAGGGCGATGAAGTAGAAGCCCAACGTGACCCTGCGATCCGGGCGGCCCTGGAAAAATTCAATTAGGGAAAGCCGCCGAACGATCCACGGCGATCCCTGATTTCGTTATAATTCAATCGCATGGATATCTACGACGAAGTGGTCCGCCTGCGCCGGTTGGGCCAAAAATGCGCCCTGGCAACCATCGTGCAGGTCAACGGATCCATCCCCAGCTACGAAAGCGCCAAACTGCTGGTTCGCGAAGACGGTTCCATGATCGGCACCATCGGCGGCGGCTGCGTCGAGGCCGAGGTCTGGAACGCAGCCCGAGAAGTGATGCAGCAGGAACGGCCCCGCCAGATGAATTTCAGTCTCGGCCAGGACGCCGCCTATGACAATGGCCTGATCTGCGGCGGGCAGCTCAGCGTATTCGTCGAGCCGGTGATCCCTCAGCCGCGCTTGTTCGTTTTCGGCGCAGGCCACATCTCGAAGAGCATCTCCAAAGTCGCCACTATGGCGGGATTTGCCTCGGTAATCGTCGACAATCGTGAAGCCTTCGCTAATCGCGACCGGTTCCCGGAAGCCGACGAGATCCACTCGGAAGAGTACGAGGAAGTCTTCCCCAAGCTGGTCATCCGCGACACCAGTTATATCGTCATCGTGACGCGCGGCCATCGCGACGACATGCGCGTGCTGCGCTGGGCGGTCGAAACCAACGCCAAATACATCGCCATGATCGGCAGCAAACGTAAGGTAATCGGCGTCGTCAAGGAGCTGGAAAAGGAAGGCATTTCGCGCGCGGCTTTCGAGCGCGTCTTCGCGCCCATGGGTCTCGATATCGGCGCGATCACGCCGGAAGAAATCGCCATTTCGATTGTGGCTGAGATGATCGCCATGCGGCGCGCGCCCGATTCGGATTGGCGATCGCATTCCAAATCCATCTTCGCCACCGAGACCTCGCGAGCCGTTCTGAAGTGAATTCACGCTGTCCGATTGCCGGCCTGATTCTGGCGGGCGGTGCATCGCGACGCATGGGCGCTCCTAAAGCCCTCCTGCGGTTTCATAACGAAACTTTCCTGGACCGAATGATTCGACTTTTTTCCGCGGTATCGAGCCCGGTGATTGTTGTGCTTGGCCACCAGTCCGAGCAGATTCGCGCCGGCATCGAACGCGCGTCCGAAGCCACCTTCGCCGTGAATCCCGATCCGGAGCGCGGCATGCTCAGCTCGCTCCAGTGCGGCTTGCAAGCGCTGCCGGCCGACACGGCAGCCGTGATGTTTACGCCCGTGGACCATCCCAATATCCAGCTCGCAACGCTCAGAAGAATAGCCGCCCAATTTGAAGCGGAACGTGCCCCAGTCACGGTGCCTACCTATAACGGGCAGCACGGACATCCGGTCTGCATTGCACGAGCGCTCGCGCAAGAACTGTTGGAGCTTCCTTCTAGCGCGATGGCGAGCGACGTTATTCACAAATATGCCGGACAGACGTCGTACATCGCCGTAGACGACCCGGCCGTTACCACCGATGTGGACGATCCGGAAGCCTATGCCGGCTTGCTGGCGCAGCACCCATGAAGAGGCTTAGGCGCGCGCTTTGGATAGCACTCGCGGCCGTAGTCGCCATTGGAGTACTGGCTCCATATATGGATGCGAATCGAATGCGCCCCCGCATTCAAGCCGCGCTCGAAATGGCATTCAATCGGCCAGTCGAAATCGGCGCGGCACATCTCAATGTGTTTTCGGGTCCCGGCTTCACCGTCCAGGATGTCGTCATTGGCGACGATCCTACCGCCGGCATAGAGCCCTTTGCGCACGTCGAATCCATGCAGGCGCGAGTTCGGTGGCTGAGCCTCCTGCGCGGGAAACTGGCTTTCTCCAGCCTGCGGATGGATTCACCCAGCGTGAATCTGGTCAAGCTGCAAGACGGCCCCTGGAACATCCAACAACTGCTTGATCATAGCTCCGGAATCAACGCTGGCGGCGGTCGAAACGTTCCCGATATCCAGATTCGCGAGGGACGTCTAAATTTCAAGTTCGGCGACACCAAGTCGGTCTTCTATATCAGCGCAGCCGACATTGATGTCTATCCCAACGAAAGCGGCGATATCGTCATTCGCTTTTCCGGCGCGCCGGCCCGTACCGATCGCGGATCGCAGAACTTCGGAGCCCTCAGCGCCCGCGGGATACTCCACTTCTCTCCGAATGCCGAAGACCAGCTCAACATGGGCCTGCGCCTGGAGCGGACAGCGATCTCTGAGCTAGCACGTTTGTTCAACGGGCGCGACATGGGCATGCATGGATTCGCCCTGGCCAACGCGCGCCTGGCTGGCCCGCTCTCTCAGCTCGCTATTACGGGTGATCTGAATATTACCGACGTTCACCGCTGGGACCTCATGCCGCCCAAAGGCGAAGGCTGGACTCTCAATTATCGCGGCCTGCTCAACCTTCCCGGTCATCAGCTGGATGTGGAAACCATCGCCGCCCAGGGACAAGTTCAGCCCGTTGCGGTGAGGCTGCGCCTGGCGGACTATCTTTCTTCTCCAAAATGGGCCGCCAGCTTCGCCTTCCGTGACCTTCCGGCCGCCTCGCTGGTGGAAACAGCGCGTCACATGGGCGCTCCTTTTCTGCCCGGCGTTCAGGTGGATGGCCGCGTGAATGGCGTGATCGGCTACTCGAATGGCGGAGGCCTTCAAGGGGAGCTTGCGCTCGAGAATGCTTCCGTTAAGTCCGCTCACGAGGAATCTGCGGAGTTTGACTCGGCACGCGTCCTGTTCGCCAACAATACCATCGCATTTGGTCCCGAGGACGTGACCATGGAGAACGGCCAGTCGGCGCAAATCGAAGGAGTTTACGCTCTGGACAACAGCCGCGCCGCGCTTCGCATCGCCACCCGCCAATTGACCATCGCGGAAGTGGAATCGAGCGCCGAGCACGTTGTCTCGGCGCCGCCCATTCCATTGCTGGAGAATCTGCGGCAAGGCACTTGGCGTGGCTCCATCGCTTATGAACGAATTGACGAGCATCCGGGCGTGTGGTCCGGCCAGTACGAGCTGCAAAATACCGTCCTCGAAATCCCCGGCTTGGCCACGCCCATACGTATTGCGAATGCATCGGTCGAAATCAAAGATGGGTTGATTCAGATGAGCCGGATTCACGCGCGGGCCGGCGCGGTGACGCTGGAAGGCGATTATCGCTATGACCCAGCGGCCGGGCGCCCGCATCGCCTGCGTCTCAACATCCCGGAACTGCAGCTCTCTGAAATCGAGAGTCTGATGATGCCCACTCTTCGCCGCAGCGAGGGCTTTCTGGCCCGAACCTTCCGCCTTAGCAAAGAGAGCTTGCCCAAGTGGCTTCTGGATCGGGAGGTGGAGGGCGATATTCATGTCGCGAGACTCGTCAATGGTGAATCACCAATCGGCGAGATTCGGGCGCGCCTGGTTTGGGACGGAGCAAGCATCGTGTTGTCCGGTCTGGATTGCCGGCTCGCTGATATGCATGCCCTCGGCAAGCTCAGCCTGAATCTGGACAAACCATCGCCCGCTTACCATTGGACCGGCACTATCGAAAACCTCGAGTATCGCAACGGGCGACTGAATCTGGAAGGAGAGATCGAGACCAACGGCATCGCTGAAAACCTGCTGCTGAATATTCGGTCCCAGGGCACCTTCGAAGGCCAGGGAATCGAGCTTGGCCCGGATGCTGAAGTGACCGCGATCGCCGGCGGCTACAAGTTGGGGCCCGTTTCCGGTATCCCCCGACTGGTGCTTTCCAACATTCAGGTAGAGCAGGGAGCGGACACGTTCTCCGGCCAAGGTTCCAGCCAGCCGGACGGGCACATCGTGTTGGATCTTACCAGTGGACGCAAGCAGTTGAGGCTGAGCGGAATGCTGCTGCCAGTTCATCCGGAAGCCCCTCCAGCGCGATAGTTTCCATCAAAACTGTAGTCATGCGGTCTCTTGTCCGATAGAATACTATTAGACCCCGACGCCACATGAAGGATTTGACGCGCGCTCTACTTGCGGACACCCGCAATGTTGCGCGTGACCAGATAGAACGCATTTTCGATGAACGATTGGATGCCCTTAACGCGGGGGTAGTCCAGGCGGTCACTGAGTCGCTGGCCGGAGCCCGCCGTGAACTCACATCCAAATTAAACCAAGCCGTGCGACGTCTGCGAGCATCGGAAACGGAAGAGCAGTGGAGCCAGGCGATCATTGACGGTACGCCGGGCTTCTCTGACCGTGCGGCTTTGTTCATTCTGCGCGATGGTTCGCTCCATGTTAATGCGGCACGGAACATTTCCGACGCCGAACAAATGCCTGCCGTCCCGCTCGATTCGGCGTCCGCTTTTCGAAGTGCGGCGCAATCTAAGGACACTTTCGTGGCCCTGCGAACCAAAGGTGAAATGTCCGAACCCATCGCCCGCTGGGCCGGGGAGGACACGGGGGGCAAGTTTTTCCTGTTTCCAATAGTTGCCAAAGACCGCGTTGTAGCGCTGCTCTACGCCGATGCAACGGAGCATAATATCGAGACTAATGGCCTGGAACTATTGGCAACCGTGGCCGGCGCGGTGATCGAAAGCCGGACGTTTTCACGGCCAACGCTGGTTAATATCCAGCCGAACCATGACCTGCAACTCAAAGCGCAGCGCTTCGCCCGCAATCAGGTCGCCGAGATTAGGCTTTATAAATCTGAAAGTGTGAGAAACGGCCGCGCCGATCGCGATTTATATACGTCTCTAAAAGCAGAGATCGATTCAGCGCGAGAGGGTTTCCGCCGGGAGTTTTTGTCCATCCCAGGCATGGTCGACTATTTGCACCAGGAATTGGTGCGAACGCTGGCAAACGATGATGTCCAATTACTCGGTTCCGATTATCCCGGTCCGCTGCTCTAGTTGGCGCCGGCTTGCCGCTTTGGCTTGCCTGTGCGCCGTGAGTGTGTCCGCGCAATCGCTCGAGACGCTGGGCGCAAGCTATCGCAAGACGCCCAATCCCAGAACCCGCGCCGCGCTGCTGCGCTACGCCAACGCCCATCCAAAAGACAAGAACGGCGCTCTGGCTCTTCTGGCGCTAGGGGCGACTGAAATCGACGAGCGACAGTTCGGGGATGCTCTGCAACATCTGACGGCCGCCGCGAAGCGCCTGCCCGCTCTGGCTGATTACACGGCCTATCTGAGCGCTGCTTCTCAGGCTGAGCTGCGCCAATTTTCGGACATGGAAAAGACGCTCATTCCGGTCTGGCAGGCAACCCCGGCGTCCCCGCTGATAGCGAAGTCGGTAACGGTGCAAGTGAACTCGTACTTGCAGGATTCGAAGCCTGGCCGCGCCTTGGAATTGATCCAAAGGCATTTGACCGATTTCAGCGTTCCCCAGGCCGAACTGCTGCTGGCGCGTAGCTACGAAGCGGATGGCAACCGGGAATCGGCGGCCGCGCACTACCAGAAAATCTACATCGAGTTTCCTTTATCGAATGAAGCTTCCGATGCCCAGGCCGCCCTGGCTCGATATCCGGCGCCCGATACGCAGGCACTGCTGTCTCGCGGCCTGAAACTGGTGGAGGGCGGAGACTACGATCGCGCCCGCAAGGAGCTCACAGCGCTGCTTCCGGTGTTGAGCGGCGCCAATCTCGATTTGGCGCGGGTGCGTATCGGCGCCGCGCGGCACCTTTCCCGCGAAGACAAGCCGGCATACGAGTACCTTTCCTCCTTTCAGGCTTCATCGCCTGAACTGGAAGCCGAGCGGCTTTTTAATCTGCTCGAATGCGCCCGGCGTCTGGATCGCCTGGACGAGATGCGATCGATTCTGGATAAGCTTTCCGCGTCGTATCCGCAATCCATCTGGCGTTTCGATGCGCTGCTCTCCGTCGCGAATTATTACACCGCCCACAGCCAGAGCGATGCCGCCGAGCCGCTCTACCGCACCTGCTCTGAGGCGTTTCCAAACGAGCCGCGATCCGCACAGTGCCAGTGGAGAATAGCGTGGACGCAATATCTGCGTGACTCCGCCAGCGCGGCCAAGCTGTTGCAGGAGCATTTGAGGCGCTATCCGGACTCCGACCGCGCCAGCACGGCGCTCTATTTCCTGGGACGGATCGCCGAATCGAAATCGGATCTGGGTACGGCCCGGGCCTACTACGAAAAGCTCGATAAGGCCTTTCCGAATTATTACTATGCCATGCTGGCTCGCGAGCGTCTGACCTTGCAGGCCATCTCCGGCGCTACGCCTGCCGCGGACGCCTTGCAATTTCTGAATGGGCTTCAACTCACGCCGCGCCATCCGTCGGAAAGTTTCGTGGCAACTACCATTACTACCGAACGTATCGACCGCTCGCATCTTCTGGCTTCTGCCGGATTGGACGATCTGGCGGAGAACGAACTGCGTTTCGGCGCCAAAACCGACGGGCAGCCGCAGATCCTGGCCGTGGAACTGGCCGAACTGGCCAACCGGCGCGATGCTCCAGATCAGGCGATTCGATACATCAAGCGCTTCGCCTCGGGCTACCTGTCGTATTCGCTCGATAACGCTCCGGACAAATTCTGGCGGCTGGCATTTCCGCTGCCTTATCGCCATTCGCTCGAAGAATACAGCCGCCAACAGTCGCTTGATCCGTTCCTGGTCGCCGCTCTTATCCGGCAGGAGTCCGAGTTCAATACCAACGCCGTGTCCCGCTCCAACGCCCGCGGATTGACCCAGGTGCTTCCCTCCACGGCCCGCCAACTCAGCCGCAAGCTCGGAATACCGCGCTACAGCACTGCCATGTTGTTCCGGCCGGATATGAATCTGAAGATCGGCACCTACTACCTGAAGGCCTTGTCCGATCAATTGCAGGGTAAATGGGAAGAGACGCTGGCCTCGTATAATGCTGGAAAATCACGGGTTAACTCCTGGACCAGCTCAGCCAACTACCATGAGCCGGCTGAGTTTGTCGAGAGCATTCCGTTCAGCGAAACCCGAATCTATGTGCAAAGTGTCCTGCGAAATGCCGAGGTTTATCGTCGCATTTATGGCCCTAAACCGCACTAAATCGCGCCGAAACCGTGCATTTCACGGCTTGATTCGAACCCAGCGCGACTCGCGATACGCGAAAATCAGGTTGTAGGAATCGACTGCGACCGGTTCCGGCCTTGCGGCCAGCAGCTTGGCCCGATCCACCTGCAGTTGGGGAAGCCCGTAGTATAGCCGGCAAATAAACAGCAGAACCCAGGGATCATCTTTGTCGAAAGGATCGTCGACGAAGAGGATCCTGGAGCTATCCGGCACGCGCGGCTGAATCTGGCCAAGCTGCTGGACAGTCGATCGGATGAGCGGATTCACGTACGGCTGCCAGGGGCGCGCGGCATGGAAGGCAATCACCGCGGCGGCGCAGACTGCAAAAGTCGCGAATTGAAGCCGGCGTCCTGCCAAAGCCTCACGCACCCGTTCAATTGCCACTGCCAGGTAGAGCGCAATGCCAAACAGGGGGATGTACATGACGTAAGCGCCGCGGAGGGCAACGAATAAGATCGGCAGGGGCGTGATTAGCAGGAACGTCAGCGCAAAGATCAGTCGCCGGTCGCGCGTGATGAGGGCGGCCACCCCAGCCAGCGAGATTGCCGTCAAGCAGATGGGCGCCGTCAGCGTTCCAGGATGTAGCGACGTCAAAAGGTCCAGATAATGAGTAAAACCCGCGACGTAATTGGCAGGGCTGATATGCAGCCGGTAGGACTCGTTATCGATCAAGGGGCTGGAGTGAGACAATTTCCCGAGAACATAAGGCACGGTCATCAGCGCGCTCAGCGCCGACGGCAACCAGCGCCGAATCACGGTACCGGAGGCAGGCTCAGCAAGAAAGAATTCGTACGCGATGACTACAAACGGCAGAGTCACAGCCATCTCTTTGGAATCGAGCGCGAAAACGTAGAGGAGCAGAAAGTACGCAAGCTGCGCGCCGCTGAAGTACTGTTTGCGCTCTCGGACGGTGCAGTAAAGCCCCAGCGCCGCGAAATAGAAAGTGAAGCACAGAATGTCGTAGATGATACCGGTGTCGTGGTAAACATCAACACCGGCGTTGTAGCAGGACAGGAGCGCGGTTAGAGCCGCTATTTCGCGGCCACCGATGGCTGCAGCCGTCCGGTAGACCAGGTACAGATTCAAAAAGAGCAGGACAAAACAGGCGATGCGGAAGGGCAGCGGGTAAAACCCCGCCATCTCAAAGAGCAAGCGATAAACCAGATTTCCGAACGGCCGGTAGCCTGGGGAAAAGAAAAGCAGATTCTCCCCCGCGAGGCGCAGCAGAGGCTTCTGCCAAGCCAGGTAAATGTTCATCAGGTCGTCGCCGCTGAAATAGGAAGCCAGTCCGTCCCGCGTGAACCAGATCCATATCGAAACGACGATCGCGCTGCTAAGAACGAGAGAGAGCCGCCGCGACACCTACCATGTTCGCATGCGGATGCCAGTGTTAGACGCTGATCACGGGGCAGGGCGATTGCCTGATTATCGAATATACATTCGTCCGCAGCCGCCCTAGCGCGCCGGTCGCATGGCCGCGTCCAATCACCAGCAGATCACCGCCATGGTTTAGGGCGGCTTCGTGCAGGACATGCGCAACTTCACCCGCACCGAGACAGAGTTGAGCGACAATGCCGGCGTCGTGCTGGGTTTTGGACAGGACTTTTCTGGCCTCGTCCTGCAGGAAAGCCTGGAGGTCGGCATCGAAATACTTCTCCGGCCTCGTCTCCGCGCCGGGCACGGCATGCACCAGCCAGAGCTTGGCCTTAAACTCCTGAGCGAGTTTCGAGGCAAACTGCATCGTCGGCAGGCTTTTCTCGGTCAAGTCCACCGCGCACATGATGTTAGTGAATGCCGCCGATGCAGGCGGGGTCTCTGCGACGTGAACTCCGGTCCAGACCGGACAGGCCGCGTCGTGCAACACCTTGGCGGTGACCGATCCCAGCAGCAGGCTTCGGAAGATTCCATAACCGTGGGTCGGCATCATGATTAAATCCGTGCCGTTCTCTTGCGCGTACTCTGTTATCTCGTGCGCCGCGTCGCCCTCCAGCATGACGCGTCGGACTTTCAGCCCCTCAAATTTGTCCTTCAAATACAGATCGAGCTCGCTCTGGCGTGCTCCGCGAATGGCCTCAGTGTCGACCAGGGCCATATAGCCATACCAGTCGGTTACATACCCTGGAGGCATTTCAAGAACATGGAGCAAGGTCAGCTCGGCGTTAAATTTTCTCGCCAAGGCTTCGACAAATGGCGCCGCGGCAGTGCAGCTATCCGACATGTCAACCGGGAAGAGGATCTTTTGGAAAGCTCGCATGGCACCCTCCTTCATCGTATGTAGCAGCACGATTAATGCCACGCCCAAACCCAACGATCGACTGATGTTTAGGTCCCGGCTGTCTGGAATGCCACAGCGGTCAAGCGGATTTCTTTGGGTGATTTCGCGCAGCGGCAATGAAGGGCGACCTGGCTATCGTTCCACTAGCGACTGTATCGCTTCCAGCTCTTTGCCGGCCTCGGAGAGCTTGCCCTGCGAAACCAAGTCCCGATAGCGCTGCAGGTGGCGTCGGACCTCGGAAATTCGGGCGTCGGGGGGCGGCGCAGCCTGACCCTGGGTAGCGGCAGGCGGCGAGGACGTGGTTGGCCGTGGATTGGCAGCAGCCTCGGGCGCGGGCAAATTCTCGCCGGCGAGCTGCGCGAGCGCTTCCTGGTAAGTATCCGCGTAAACCAGATTGTTGCCCATTGCGAGAGCCACCTTTTTCAATTGCGGCATCTTGGCCTGCGAGGCCTGAATGTAGATGGGCTCGACATACAGGAACGTATGCTCGATCGGCAAAACCAGCATCTGACCGCGGAGCACCTGCGAGCCTTGCTGGTTCCAAAGCGTGAGATCTTTCGAGATGTTCTGATCCTGGTTGATGCGTGCTTCTACCTGCATGGGGCCGTAAATGATTTCCTGTTTGGAAAGCAGCAACACTATCTTTTCGCCGAGGTGCGGGCCGTCGCAACGGGCCATCATCAGACCGATGAGATTGTCGCGGCTGCGGGGCGTGAATGGAATCATCAACAGAAATTCGGGCTGAGTCTCGCCAGGCAGAGTGGCGACGACGTAGGATGGCGCGACCGGACCCGGCATGGCGCCTTGCTCGTTGGTGAATTTCGCCACATCCCAAGCGTCCGACCGGTTGTAGAACGTGTCGGCATCGCGCATATGAAACAGACGGTAGATGTCCGATTGCGCTGCGAAGATCATCTCCGGATAGCGGACGTGCCTTCGAAGATCAGCCGGCATGCCGCTGTCCGGCTCGAACAGATCGGGGAACAGATTACGGTACGCCTGAAGCAGCGGGTCGGTGGTATCGAAGACGTATAAATGGACCGTTCCATCGTAAGCGTCGATGGTCGCTTTGACGGAGTTGCGAATGTAGTTAAACGCTCCGATGCCTTCGAGCGCCACGCTGCGCGAGTAAGGGTGGACGTTAGACGTCATGTAGCCGTCCACGATCCAGACCGGACGGCCATCGTCCGTCAAAACCAGATAAGGATCCGTGTCCCACGCGAGAAAATTCGCAAGCGTGCTCAAACGCTCGGTCACATTGCGGTGGATCATCATGCGGCTTTCCGGAGTAAGATAGCCGGTCAGCAGGATGTTCCAATCGCCGCGTGAGACGGCCGCCGCAGTACGCATTAGAAACGATGAAATCGGAAAGCCGCCCTTGCCCTCGTAGCGCGTTTCGACATTGCGGTCGCCGGCCGGATAGTCAAACTCGGGCTGAGCGGTGCGCACGAATACCGGATCGTGCACGTTCTCGCCGTAATATAGCTCGGGACGATTGAGCTTTAAGCCGGGAACGGTGATCTCAGGCGGGGTGTCCTTGATAATCAGCTCGGGCAGTCCGTTGGAAGAAACCTGATTTGCCTCGGCCATAACGACGCCGTACCCATGGGTGTAAATGAAGTGGGTATTGATCCAGCGATCGCCTAGCTGTGTCAGATCGAGCTCGCGCGGCGAGATGAGCACCTGGCGCATTTCGCCTTGGAAGGTGTACCGATCCACGTCGGTGTCGGAGTAGGTGTAAGGCGGTAGGGCTGCAGTTGGGGCAGGGTGTCGTGAAAAGCATGCCAGTCCCAAAGCCGTACGTTGTCGAGCAGCGGTTTGTGTTTGGCAAGATCGATCTGTTCCGCGGGTTTGGCCTGGAAGTCGATCTCTTTGGTGCGTTGATCGATTCCGAACGCGGAACGCGTAGCGGCAATATGCCTGGCGATAAAAGGGCGCTCGATGGAGATCTCGTTGGGCCTGACGTAGATCGCGCTCACGATGGACGGAACAACGTTGCGGATGATAAACGCCACGACGACCATGGCTGCGAGCCGCCATTTTCCGGCCACTAGACGCGACCGCGGACAGCACGCAGCTTGCGATCAAAACCCACTGGAGAGGCAGCGCGATGTTTTGGTCGACATAATCAATGCCCACCATGAAGCTGCCATGCTCATCCAGCAGCATGCTGTAGCGGCCCAGGAAGAATCGAACAGCCAGAGCCAGCAGGAAAACCGCTCCGATGCCGCGCAGGAAACGAGTCTCGAGCGCCCCGCCCAAGCCCAGTTGGCTCAGGTTGATCTCGCGCACTCGGCTCCAGTCGGGTACGCTGTTGCGAAGCTGCCAGCCGCGCGCCGCCACCCAATAGATGATGGCTGCTATCACGGCAATGCTCAGCACCAGGCCAAGCAGATCGGAATAGAAAGGCAATTCGAAACAGATAAAACGTCAGTGGATTGTCGAAGACCGGGTCTAGCCACGAGCTGACCGCGCCGCCCAGGCCTGTTCCGCCAAAGTAACGCACCACGGTCCAGGTATCGATCGCTGCCGGCGCCACGATCAGCGCGACCAGGAAAGTCCCGAGCGTTGCAAGCTTCGCATACAGCGGATTGTTCCGCAGCCCGGTGCCGGCGTGTTTCAGACCGCGAGCGTGAGCGATCCAGAAGACAACGAAGGCCAGGATGCGTGGCGGCCGTGGTGGGAACGACGCTATAGACCAGCATGCTGAACCAGGTGTGAACCTGCCCCATCTCCTTCCACCACTGATAGTCGATGGCGTAGGAGGAGGTGAGGCGCGCGCCGATCAAGAGTACCAGCAGCGGCAATCAGCGATGGAAATGCAGCCGCCGCGGCTCTGCGCTGGGCCTCAATCCGGCGTTGGCGGGAGGAAGGATCCAATCATTAGTAACTGTACTCTAACGGAGCCCAGCCCGTTATGGCGTCGTGCGCATTGCGTGCCCGACGGGCGCATCGAAGCCCCGCTCTTCGGCCGTCCAGACGACGCGGCCGTTGACGATGGTCGCCACCGGGCCGCCGCGGAACTCGCGGCCGTCGAAACGGAGAATTGCGGCTCTTGGAAACCGACTGGTTTACATCGTAGGTCCAGTCGCGTTCGAGATCCAGAATCGTGACGTCGGCCGGCGCGCCGGCGGCCAGGCGGCCGCGCTCGAGATTCAGCACGCGCGCGGGACCGGCGGTGAACAAGCTCCACCATCCGCGCAAGCGGAATCTTGCCGGAGTGCACCAGCCGTTCGAGCGCCAGCCCGACCGCGGTCTCCAGGCCGATGATGCCGAACGGGCACTTTTCGAACTCCTGCATTTTCTCGCTGCCCGCATGCGGAGCATGATCGGTGGCGATGGCGTCGACGGTGCCGGAAACGATGCCCTGCGTGACCGCGCCGACGTCGCAGCCGGAACGCAGCGGCGGCTTCATTTTGTAATTGCTGTCGTAGGGCGGCATGTCGGCGTCGGCCAGCGTGAAGTGGTGCGGCGTCGCTTCGCAGGTGACGGCCAGGCCCCGGCTCTTGGCAAATGCCACCATCTCGACGGAATAGCGCGACGAAATGTGCGCGACATGGAAACGCGCGCCGGTCAGCTCGGCCAGCAGGATATCGCGCGCCACCATGACGTCTTCCGACGCCGCCGGGATTCCGCGCAGGCCCAGCCGGACGCTTTCCATGCCTTCGTGCATGTCGCCGCCCGCGCTGAGGTGCAGATCTTCGCAATGATCGATCACCGGAAGCCCGAACGAGCGCGCGGTCTCCATGGCGCGGCGCATGACGCGCGCGTTCATCACCGGACGTCCGTCGTCCGAAATGGCGACGATGCCGGCCTCCTTCATGGATCCGATGGCGGCCAATTCTTCTCCCGCGCTGCCCTTGGTGATGGCGCCGATGGGGAACACGTTGACAACGCCGTGCCGCTCGGCGCGCTCGATGATGTAACTGGTGACGGTGGCGTTGTCGTTGACCGGCGACGTGTTGGGCATGCAGCAGATGGACGTGAATCCACCCGCCGCGGCGGCGCGCGAGCCGGATTCGATGGTTTCGGCATACTCAAAGCCAGGCTCGCGCAGGTGCACGTGCATGTCGATGAAGCCGGGCGCGACGACCAGACCCGCGGCGTCGAATCTCTCGGCGCCGGTGACATGCAGTTTTTCGCCGATACGCCGCGATGCTGGCCTTCCTCGATCAACACGTCGCGAATGGCATCCAGCCCGCTCGCCGGATCGATCACGCGCCCATTTCGGATGATCAGCTTCCGCATTGAATTAATTGCTCAAGATTCGTTCCAGCACCGCCATTCGCACCGCGATCCCGTTTTCCACCTGGTTCAGAATCACCGAGCGCTGCGAATCGGCGACCTCGGAGGAAATCTCGCGCCCGCGATTGATGGGCCCGGGATGCATCACGATGACGTCCGGCTTGGCCAGCTCCATGTGCTCCAGGCGCAGTCCGTAAAACCGGAAATATTCGCTGGCCGAAAACGCGGCTTCGTGCTGCCGCTCCAGTTGAACGCGCAGCATCATGATCACGTCGGCATCGCGAATGGCCTCGCGGATATCGTGGGTCAGCGTCACGCCGGGAGTGATGTGAGCTAGTTCCGCGGGCAACAGCGGCGCAGGCCCGCACAGCACGATCTCGGCTCCGAATTTGGACAGCAGGTACATGTTGGAGCGCGCCACGCGGCTGTGCGCGATGTCGCCGATGATGGCCACGCGCAAGCCTTCCAGCGTCGGGCGGCGATCCAGAATCGTGCGAGCATCCAGCAGCGCCTGGGTGGGATGCTCGTGCGTGCCATCGCCGGCGTTGATGATGGGCGTGGGAAGATGCCGCGCCAGAAAGTGCGGCGCGCCCGAGGCCGAGTGGCGCATCACGATCGCGTCCGGATGCATGGCGCCCAGCGTGTTCAGCGTATCCACCAGCGATTCGCCTTTGTCGACGCTGGAGCCGGAAGCGGTGATGGAGATCGCGTCCGCTCCCAGGCGTTTCGCCGCGATCTCGAAGCTGGTGCGAGTACGCGTGGACGCCTCGAAGAAAAGGTTCACCATCATGCGCCCGCGCAGCATGTCCGACTTTCGTGCTTCGCGTCTGCTGCGGCTGGAAATACTTGGCCCGGTCGAGAATGGCTTCGATCTCGACGCGATCGAGCGGTTCGATTCCCAGCAGTCCACCCGGCATAGCCAGCGTCCTAGGTCTTTTCCACCAGCAGCACTTTCTCCATCTGATCCACTTCCTGAAACTTCACCTCGATGATTTCGTTAGCGCTGGTTTGGACCATGCGGCCGACGTATCGGGCCTCAATGGGAAGCTCGCGCCAGCCGCGATCGATCAGCACCAGCAGTTGCACCCGCGCGGGGCGGCCTTTGTCGAACAGAGCATCCAGGGCGGCGCGGATGGTGCGGCCGGTATACAAGGACGTCGTCCATCAGGATGATGTCTTTGCCGGTGACCGGGAAATTGATTTCGGTGGCGCTGTGCACCGGCTTCTCGGAAACCGTGGAGAGGTCGTCGCGATAAAGATTGATGTCCAGGAAACCGACCGGAACCACCAGTTTTTCCAGGTCCTTGATCTTTTCGGCCAGCCGAAGCGCCATGGGCACGCCGCGCCGCCGGATTCCGATGAAGGCCAGACGATTCAGATCTTCAGTCTTTTCCAGAATCTCGTGCGCCAGCCGGACCAGCGTCCGATCGATCTCCGAGGCGCTCATCAATTGGGCTTTTTCGCGTGTGGGGGCCATGAGGCTGAACGCTCGCTTCAGCGTAACACATCAATGCTTCAGCCGATCGTGAATTCGCTTCGCGAGCTTCTCGATTTCCTCGGTCTTCTTGAGCGTCGCGATCGAGAGGACGTAACGGTCGTTCTTCTCCAGGTCGAGCTTCAACTCGTCGGCGAGCTTGGACAGCTCGCGGGCGTCGTCCAGCGACTTTTGGAATTCGGCTTTGAGAATCTCGTCGCGCTGCAGTTTTCCATTTGGCAGGCGGGTATCTTCGGCAGGCTCTTCTCCGGGGCGGGGATGGGGCGGGGGCTGCTGCCCCGAAATCACCAGCGCGACAGCCAGGGCAAGCAGGATTCGCGTGCGCATATTTCTTTACCGATTACATGATATCTTGAGGAGCGCGCAGGCTGGTTTACAAGGTGAGTACTCCCAGTTCGGGTCTCATTCGGATCGGGTTCGTCGGCTTCCTGCTGCTGACGTCCGGTTTTGCCCAACAGGCGCAGTCTGTTGAGCAGCGCACCTTCCAGGCCATCAATCAAGTCCGCCAGCAGAATAAATTGCCTCCGTTGAAGTGGAACGCGAAAATGGCCGAAGTGGCGAGATCACACAGCCAGCGGATGACCACGAAACGTTTTTTCTCACACCAGGATCCGCAATTCGGCGGACCCGACAATCGCCTCAGCGCGGCAGGAGTCGTGTGGCGGCAGTGCGGTGAGAACATCTTTGAAGAATACGGCGAGGGGGATCCTGTGCGGGCCGCAGTGCGGAGCTGGATGCAGAGTTCCGGCCACCGTAAAAACATCCTAACCCGGGCATTCACCCAGACCGGCATCGGCATTGTGATCGGCCGGGATGGAGCGTACATGATTACGCAAGTGTTCGCTGCTTTCTGACAGTGATGCCATCGATCCCGCATAATAGCGGAATATGCAGGAGGTCAACGTAGGCATCATCGGGCTGGGAAACGTGGGCTCGGGCACGCTCGCGATTCTCACCGAGAACGCCGAACAGATCGCGCTGAAGCTGGGCTTTCAATCTGCGCGTAAAGGCGCTGTGCAGCCGATCGATCACGACCAAGCCCGCTGCAGGTTGGGCCATTTTTCGAACGACCGACTGGCGCCAGGTGGTGGCGCACCCCGAAGTCGACATCGTCGCCGAGCTGGTGGGCGGCACCACCGTCGCGCGCGAAATCATCGACGCCGCCATCGCGCACAAGAAATCGGTGGTCACCGCCAACAAAGAACTGATGGCGCTTGTGCGGCGCCGAAATTTGGGACCGCGCCATCGCGGCCGGCATCAACCTGGCGATGGAGGCCAGCGTCGCCGGCGGAATCCCGATTCATACCGTGTTGCGCGAGGGCATTTCGGGCGACCGCGTCACCACGCTGTACGGCATCCTGAACGGCACCAGCAACTACATCCTCACCGAGATCGAGAAGCACGGGTCGTCATTTGACGATGTGCTGCAAGAAGCGCAGCGGCTGGGTTACGCCGAGGCGGATCCAAGCGCCGACGTGGATGGCTACGATGCGCGCTCCAAGCTCGCGATCCTGGCGGCGCTGGCGTTCGGCGAGAAGATCACGCCGTCGGATATTTACACCGAAGGCATCCGCCGCATCCTGCCGCTCGATTTCCAATACGCGCACCAGCTGGGCCACACCATCCGATTGATCTGCGCGGCGCGCCAGACTCCCGACGGGCTTGATCCTGTCGGTGCGGCCCGCGCTGATTCCGCAGTCCACCATTCTGGCCGGCGTTCAGGGCGCGTACAATGCCGTTTGGGTGCGCGGCAAGTACGGAGCAGATACGTTCTACTACGGCCGCGGCGCGGGTGCGGCTCCCACCGGCGTTGCGGTGGTGAGCGACCTGATGCGCGTGGCGCGCGAGATCCGCTGCGGCAGCCCGGAGCGCGTGTCGCCGTTCGCCCACGAGCGCCTGGGCGAGTACAAGCCGATTCCGGTCACGCTGCAGCACTCCGCTTACTATCTTCGATTCCGCGTGGTGGATCGCCCGGGCATCATCGCCGAGCTGGCCGGCGTGCTGGCCGAAAAGCAGATCAGTCTGGAAGCCGTGCTGCAACTGCCCAGCGGAGAACCGGCGCGACCTGCCGTTCGTGATTACGGTGGAGCCGACGTCCGAGCAGTCCATTCGAGAAGCGCTGGCCGAAATGTCCGCGCACGATTTCCTGGTCGAGCCGCCGCTCGCCATGCCCATGGAGAAATCGTATGAAAAAGTCTTGCTGTGCTTATTCTGCTGTTCTGGCGCCGTCGCGTTTGCGCAGGTGGCCGAAAAAGCCAACGAAGGCTACAAGACCAACGAAGGCCGCGAGAGCGTCGCAAGGGTCTGGGCGATCCCGCGCGCTACGAGCGGCAGAGGCCGCGCGACATCATCGACGCCATGGGTCTGAAGCCCGGCGGATCGGTGGCCGACATCGGCACCGGCGTCGGCTTCATGCTGCCGTATCTGAGCCACGCCGTGGGCGACACGGGCCACGTCTATCGGTGAGGATATCCAGACCGATTTTCTGGAGAAAGCCAAGACCAAGGCGCAGCTCAGCCACCTGAACAACGTGAAGTTCGTGCTGGGGACGGATCGCGATCCGAAACTGCCGGCCGACACGCTCCAGAGCGTGCTGGTCCTGGATGTGTATCATCACTTCGACTATCCGGAGGCGATGCTGGAACACATCCGCGATAGCCTGTTGTCGGACGGGAAGCTGGTCATCGTCGAGTATTTCAAGCGGCGCGGCGCCATGCAGGGCGCGCGATCCGAATCGCGCGGTGGAGCATATCCGGCTCGACGAGGACGACTTGATCAAAGAAGTGGAGGCGAACGGATTCCGGCTGGTGTCCAAGCGCGATCTGGTGCCGAAGAGCCAGTACATCGTTATTTTTGCGAAGAAGTAAGCCCGCGTGCTACCATCCGTTTGAGACCCGCCTCACACACCGGAGAGGTGGCTGAGTGGTCGAAAGCAGCGGTTTGCTAAACCGTCGTAGGCCTTTAAAGTCTACCGGGGGTTCGAATCCCCCCCTCTCCGCCAGATCCAGTTTCGCTGCATAAGTTGTTCTCGGCGCAGGCGAAGCCCGGATCACGAATCCAGCGGCCTTGTCTTCTAGGCGTTCTATTTCGGCGGCGAGTGCATGTCCCGGTCTTCCATTGCAGACATTTCGGCGAGCAGGGTTCGGTAGATCTTTCGGACCGCGTCCGGTGTGAGCGGCGCCTGGGCTTGGTCCGAAACCCGGCGCAGGACTTGTTCTTCTCGTCCTGGTGCGCTGGCCGGTGCATGGAATCGCGTCTTAACCACGCCCACTTCGCGCACCACCGCCGCCCGCTCGTTCAGTAGCTTTACGATCTGGTCGTCGATGTGATCGATTCGCTGCCGCGACGAGCTCAGCGCGCGGGTAAGCTCAGTTTGATCCTGAGCAAACAGGCCAAGAGCCAACACGCAAAAGAGAATTGGTCGCATAGCCAGGAATTGTAGCAAGCGCTAATCAGCTATTCGGTCCGCCATGCCTTCGTAATAACTAAAGCTGGAGCGAAATCCAACGCGCTCGTACACACGGATTGCACCTGTGTTGGTCTGCTCCACATTGAGTCCGACGGTACGAATGCCGGCCTCTCGCAGGGCCGCCGCAACGGCTGACGTAGCGATTTGCGCCATACCTTGGCCGCGACAATCCGGCCGCGTGAAGATGTTTCCGACGCCCGCCACGCTCTCGTTGCGGGATACTACGTGCACCCCGGCCACAGATACCAATTCGGCACCTTTGCGAATCCCATAAAAAAAGCCGGTGTCGAGTTGAAAGGGAGCGAAAGCGATCCCGCCGCCATCGCCGGAGGCATACAGGCGCTCGACTTGCGCGAGATCGCCTGCGGTGAGCGGCTCCGCAGCTCCTCGCTGGGGCTCGAGGTCTTGGAGAAACATGCGATGCATCTGATGCAGCTCGCGATAGCGGTATATCCCCGCGGCAGCCTCCAGTTGGTGCGGTTTCAGATTTAGATAGCCCGCCGTCACCTGCAGCGCCGCGAGAAGCCGGCGGGTGGACTCGGCATCGCCCAGCACGAAAATCGGATGAATTTCTAGCGCATCGAATACCAGGGCCAGGCTATCTCCCAAACCCCACCAGCGGCAGTGTTCAAACATCTCGTCATCCAGGTCGGCCAAGGCGTAGAGCGACCATTCACGGTCGATATTTAGCCGGCGGCGAATCTCCGCTTTGTCGCTGAGGCGCTGCTCCAACCCGGGATTATACTCAATTATGCGAAAACTCCCGCTGCTTTCTGCGCTACTGGTTTCTCTAACGCTCGCGTTCGGTCAGGTGGACTCAAATTCTATTACTGTCACAGCTTCCCGGAACAATGCATCTGTCCAGCCCGATCAAGCCGTGTTCAACGTTCAGGTCAATTCAGGCCTCGGCGCAAGCCTGGACGATGTGATCGCAGCTTTGAAGGGATCTGGAATCAGCGCCGCAAACTTTCAAGGGTTGAGCGCATTTTTCCCCGCGGGTGTTTCGGGACCAGGGACGACAGTACCCGCCCAGGCGCTGGACTGGTCGTTTCAATTGGCGGCCCCTTTGGCAATGGTCAAGGACACGATTACGACGTTAAGCAGCTTGCAGCAAAAGATCGCGGCGCAAAATAATGGGCTGGCCTTATCGTTCTCGATCCAGGGAACCCAGTCTTCAGCGCCGCAGGCATGTTCGCTGCCGAACTTGTTAGCTGACGCCCGAACTCAGGCCCAGAATCTGGCGGATGGCACCGGAGTCAACGTGGGGAACATTTTGGCCATGTCCAGTATGACCATTGGCGCGGCACCCGCGGGGGGCATCAGCGGCATCCTGTTGGGAGCACCAGTGGCACCCTGTACGCTGACAGTGAAATTCGCGCTGTTGCGCTATTAGCCGCATGCGATCACTTTGCCTCATCACGATACTACTGGCTGGCGGCTCGCTTCTTTTCGGACAGCTCGATTCCGATACGTTGACAATCCAGGCCTCGCGAACCGTGAACCTGACGCCCGATCAGGTTGTCTTCTCCATTTCAATGAGCGCTAGCCCGAACACGAGCCTGGATCAAGTCGTAGCGGCGTTGGCGAACTGTAGGTGTGACGGCAGCAAACCTGGCGAACGTAGCCGGCGGAACAGACAGCCAATCTGCAATCTATTGGGATTTCACGCTGGCGGCGCCGCTCGCCAGGATGAAGGCGACGATCGCATCGCTCACGGCGCTTCAGCAGTCGATCGCGCAGAGCAGCACGACCATGACATTGATGTTCCAGGTGCAAGGCAGCCAGGTCTCGGCCGATCTGATCCAATCACAGCCTTGCTCGATGACGGAACTCTTCGCCGCAGCGCAAGCGCAGGCTCAGAGCGTGGCGTCGGTTGCCGGGCTGGCCGTCGGACCGGTCATGACGCTATCCAACCTGAATTTGACGCCAGTTCCCAATCAAGTGACCGGCGCTTTCGCACTTGCTGGCTTCACCGGATCGGCCGGAACAATCGTCCAGCGGGTGCTTACGACCCCGCGTTCGGCTCCAGTCACCTGTTCCTTGATAGTCAAGTTCAAGCTGCTCCGCTATCAGTAACCTCATCGCAATCTGATAAACTAACCTTCCCTGTGAGACCCAAACCTGCCACCGTTGTGGCCCTCTATCCCGGCTCCTTCGATCCGATTACGAACGGTCATCTGGACCTGATCCAGCGCGGCTCGGCCTTGTTCGACAAGCTGATCGTCTCCATTTTGCGCAACGAAGAAAAGAAGGTACTTTTCAGCGTCGCGGACCGAATCGAAATGCTGAACGAAGTGACTTGCAGCCTTACCAATGTACAAGTTGGCTCCTTCGACGGCCTGCTGGTCGATTACGCTGCCGAGTGCGGCGCCAGCGTAATCCTGCGGGGGATTCGCGCCGTGTCCGATTACGAATATGAGCTGCAAATGGCGCTCATGAATCGGCGGCTTAGACCGGAGATCGAGACCGTATTCCTGATGGCCAGTGAGGCGCATTCGTTTATCAGCTCGCGCCTGGTCAAGGAAGTGATCCGGCTGGGCGGAAATATCTCAGGCCTCGTGCCGCCCTCGATTGAAGGTAGACTAAGAAAAAGACTACTTTTAGGAGAATCTTGAACCCTTCCATGCAAGCCACTCTGGATTTAGCCGAGCGGGTTTCCCGCATTAGCGAATCGTCGACCATGAAAGTTGCGGCCGAGGCCGACCGTCTGCGCCGGGAGGGCGTCGATGTGGTGGATTTCGGCGCGGGCGAACCCGATTTTCCAACGCCCGACAACATCAAGAAAGCCGCAATTGCCGCGCTCGATGCCAATTTTACAAAGTACACGCCCACTGGCGGAACTGTCGAGCTGAAACAGGCCATCTGCGCCCGTCATCGCGAGGATTACGGAACCGATTACGCTCCCGGCGAGTGCATCGCGTCGGTGGGCGGCAAACACGCCATCTTCAATCTCATGCAGATACTGATTGGCGATGGCGACGAGGTCATTATCCCGGTGCCGTACTGGGTGACCTATAAGGACGTCGTCAACTATGCCGGCGGCAAGTGCGTTTTCGTTGAAACGGACGAAGACAAGGGTTTCACTTTCACTGCTGATTCGATCGCGCCGCACATCACCAGCAAGACCAAGCTTCTGATCATCAATTCGCCGTCGAATCCGAGCGGCGCGGTGCTCAGCCGCGAAGAGTTCGAGCGCATTTATCATTTGGCGGCAAAACGCGGCATCCAACTGATGACCGACGAGTGTTATTGCCGCTTTCTTTATGACAGCGAGCCGTTCTCGATCGCGTCCATGCCGGGCGCCAAGGAGCACGTGGTAGTTGCTGGATCGTTGTCCAAGACTTACGCTATGACCGGTTGGCGCATCGGTTTCGCGCTGGCGCCAAAGCCGCTCATCGACGCCATGATGAAACTGCAAAGCCACACCACGTCGAACCCCACTTCGATTGCGCAGAAGGGCGCCATCGAGGCGCTTCGCGGTCCGCAGGAATCGATCGGCATCATGCTGGCGGAGTATCGGAAGCGTCGTGATTTCGTGGTCCAACGGCTGCGCGCCATCCAGGGAGTCAAGATCGCCGAGCCGCGCGGCGCTTTTTATGCATATCCGAATGTTTCCGTCGGCTTCCGCAACGGCATATCGTCGGCGATGCAGTTCTCTGAACGACTGCTGGCTGAAGCGCACGTCGCCGTGGTTCCGGGCGAAGCCTTCGGGACCCAGGAGCACGTTCGGATTTCCTACGCCACTTCGATGACAGAGCTGGAGCGCGGGCTGGACCGAATCGACCAATTCATCCGTGGGCGATAACCAGCCGGTACGCCTTCCCACCAGGTTTCTCGAGAAGGTATGGGGTGCAAACGACCTTTCGCCCTGGTATCCGAATTCGGACAAGAAGATCGGTGAAGTCTGGTTTGAAGCCGACCTTCCGCTTTTGGTTAAGTTCGTGTTCACCAGCGACCGGCTGTCGGTCCAAGTTCACCCGGACGACGAGTTCGCCCAGGCGCATGAAAACTCTCGGGGAAAAACGGAGATGTGGTACGTATTACGGGCCGACCCAGGCGCCAAGATCGCGGCCGGCTTTCGCAAATCCATCAGCCGCGATCGACTCCGTGAATCCGCGTTAAACGGCGAGATCGAGGAACTGCTGCAATGGGTGGACGTCAAGGCGGGTGACTCGTTTTATGTTCCCGCGGGCACAGTCCATGCCATTGGAGGAGGCCTGGCGCTGTGCGAGATCCAACAGTATTCCGATATTACCTATCGCCTGTATGACTATGGCCGCCCGCGCGAATTGCATCTGGAGAAAGCCGTCCAGGTGGCTTCCACGGAGGCTGGCAGTGCTGGGCCGGTTCCCCTGCCGATCGATTGCCGGTATTTTCACACGGAGATTGCGAAGACCGCGTCGCCCCTGCGTTATTCTCCGGAGCAAGGGCGCTTTCATTTGCTGATCTTTCTTCGCGGCAGCGGCAACATCGGAGATCAGCCGTTTGTGGAAGGTGAGACTTGGCTCGTGCCAGCGGGGGCAAGTCCCTTCTTAATTCAGCCCGGCGACCCGGTCAAATTCCTGCGTGCCTGGGTACCCTAACAGCGGCGCCTGGTTTCTGAGTCCCAAACTTTCAGCACGAAAATCTTCTTTTGTTTCAATGAGATTCGCTGAGGGAACGTGAGTCTCCCCGACTTTGCACGTGTATCCTCAAAGTAAGAAGAGAAAACTTCTATTTTCGCCACACTAATTTGAACGCCGATATAGTGGTTGCTTCCGCCGCCTGCCGGTAGCGACGAATGGTCCAGTTTTGGGCCTCTAGTACAGGAGTTCTGATGGTATCTTGCGAGCGCAAAATCGTCATAGTCGAAGATGAAGGCATTATAGCCGCAGACTTACAAGACCGCTTAGAAAAGGCTGGCTACCAGGTGCCGGGCGTGGCCTCATCGGGCGGGGAAGCGTTAGAGCTTATACGCAGCCAGTCGCCCGATCTGGTGCTTATGGATATCCGTTTGGCTGGGGATCTGGATGGGATACAAGTCGCCGAGAAAGTCCGCAATGAATTCGATATTCCGGTAGTTTATTTGACCGCGTATGAAGACCGGGAGACGTTGCAGCGAGCTAGCCACACACAAGCGTTCGGATTCATCAAGAAGCCCATCGCCTCTGCCAGTTTAGAGGGCTCTATTGAGATGGCGCTTGCCAAGCATCGGCACGAGCGCTATTTGCGCGAGCAAAGAGATTGGCTCACCACCAGCTTTTCAGCGGTGCCCGACGCGGTCCTGGTTACTGACAGCTCCGGACGGATCTGCTATTTGAATCGTCTGGCCGAGGAAATTACGGGCTGCCTAGTCGATAAAGCGCTCGGGCGCCCGTCGTCCGAACTGTTGGTGTTCACTTACCGTGATGGCAGACCCATCGAGGACCTTGTGCCGGTAGCAATGCTACAAGGTACGCCGGTGTCCTTGCCCGCCGATATCTGGTTGAAAGGCGCGGGTGAATCGCCTCGGGCGATAGAAGGAACCGCCGCCCCCAGGGTGCAGGACGGCCACATTCAAGGGGTAGTAGTCGTCTTCCATGACGTAACGCTGCGCAATTTCGAACTGGAGCAATCCAACCATGAGAAGAAACATGAAGCGCTTTCGAGGCTGGCTGATGGAATCTCGGGCCACCTCCAGTTGGAGTTAATCGCCGTCGCCGAAGAGAGCACGCGCATCCTCGAATCTTTGCCCGCAGCTTGCACCTGGCTTCCCTCGCTCCAGACGATTGAGAGTGCGGCGAAGGAAGCATTCGCGGTCACCAGTCGCCTGCGCGCATTCGCTCAGGTGAAAGAGATCGAGCCGCGATTAGTGCAGATAAACGAGGTCCTTAAGCGGCTGGAAACTATCTGGAAGGAGGCGTTACCGGGCTTTAGTCTCGAGCTTGACCCGGATCCTCGGCCGGTTCAGGCCGATTCTCGTGAACTGACCCGGGCTTTGGACCTCATCTTCCAACATGCCCAGAACTTTATGGACCAAAGCTGCGGCATCCGGGTGGCCGCTTCGCGCGCCGAGCTGGAAGGTCTGCAGAATTGGCTTTGCATACGAATCACCTATGCCAGCACTGGCGAGGATGCACGTGCGATCGAGCGTGTATTCGATCCATCCTGGGATGGAAACTGGGAAGGCCTGCCCTTTGTTTACGGCTTGATCAAACGCATGGGAGGATTGATCAGTGCGCGGATGGGCGAAGATGATAAGGTTACGTTTGAAGTCTATCTGCCGGCCATCAAGGTCACTGCGGCAGGAGTTCCGTTGGAGCATTTTGAAAGGCCGGCGATTCTATTAGTCGACGCCAACGCCGAGGCCAGGCGAGTCCTGCATGCTCATTTCGAGCAGCATGGGTACAATGTTTTGGAAGCTTGCGATTGCAATGGCGCCCTGCTCCTGGCCCAATCCTTTGCGCAGCCTATCCGCTTGGTAATCGCCAATCCCTCCAAAGAAGATCCACTCCGGTCGGAATTGGCTGGAACCTTACTGCACGAGAAGCCGGGGATTTACGTGCGATTATTCGACGGATACCAGCAGGAGGGGCGCCCGCTGCAGAGCCGTAATCTGACAAAGTGGGACCTGTTGGAGTGGGCCAACGATGTCTTAGGAGTTGCGGCCTGGGAACTGGCGGCTATTTAGTTAGCCAATCCCCAGTTCATCGACCCGCTCCAGCGGCGTCCCGCAAAGCCGGCAAATGATCGCTGAGCAGTCACCACAGACCAATGGATCCGGCACCCCGGTGTGGCATCTCGGGCAGTAATAATCCAGAGGGGCTGCGCTCTCGTTTTCGGTCATTACTTGTTACACTAGCAACAGAAGCTCCGCTCGTGACATTGCCTCGCGCAGCAATATATGTCCTCGCTGGCTTCCTGATTTCCTGCTCTCCTGAGCCCAGCCGGCCGCCCGGCATCGGCGAAGCTTATGTCGGACCGTCCACCTTGGGCCTGCGCCAGGAACTTGGCCCGAAATCTCCAGTTTCGGTGACCCTGAAACACGGCGAGAAACTCGAAATTTTGGAATATCGGCGGCGCTTTGTGAAAGTGCGCAACGCGCAGGGCGCCGAGGGCTGGACGGATATGCGGCAGCTGCTTACGCCCGAGCAGATGGCCGGTCTGCAGCGCATGGCCGACACTGTTTCGAAATATCCTTCGCATGGCGCTGCTTCCGTGTATGAGCTATTGAACATGCACTCTGAACCGAATCGAGTGTCACCCAGCTTTTGGCAGATTCCGGAGAATGCAAAAGTCGACGTGATCGGCCACCAGCTCTCACCGCGAGTGCAGCCGGCGGCTCCGGCTGTAGCGCCAACGCCGAAACCCGTGCCCCAAAGGCGAAAGACGAAGGAACGCCAGTCGCAAACCAAACTTCCGCCGCCTCCGGCGCCGCCTGCTCCAAAATTGCCGCCTAACTGGGTGGCTTTATCGGTTCCAAAGGAACAGGCGCAAGAACCCGAAGCGCCCAAGCGGGAAACCAAGCCTGCCGGGCCCGTTCCCACGGATGACTGGAGTTTGGTGCGAACCAAGGACGGCAAGGCGGGGTGGGTTTTGACACGCATGCTCAACATGGCGATACCGGACGAAGTCGCACAATATGCCGAAGGCCATCGCATTACGTCGTACTTCCCGCTAGGGCAAGTTCAAGACGGCGACACTGTCAAGAACAATTGGCTCTGGACCACGATTGTGAAGGGTCTTCAGCCGTATGAGTTTGACAGCTTCCGCGTTTTCGTTTGGAGCCGCAAGCACCATCGCTATGAGACCGCCTACATCGAGCGCAACATCCTGGGCCACTTTCCGGTGGAAGTGAACACGTCGGGTGAAGCCCCCAGTTTTTCTGTAGTAGTGGAAGCGAATGACGGCGGGCTTAATCGAAAGACTTACACGTTCGACAGCTATCGTATCCGGATGGTGAAACGAGAGCCTTACAATCCGCGGACCGACGTAGAAGCGCCCAAGGCCATTGCCAATGCAACCGCGCCCACGGCAGCGAATGAGCTTTCCCTCTACGCCAGATTGAAGGAGCGAGTACAGAGATTATTTCACTAACGGCGAGCCTTCGGGATTAGCTTAATCTCGAAGAGCTTGGGCCAGAGCTTGCCCGTGACGAACAGACGATCGCCCAACACGTCATAGGCGATGCCATTGAGAACGTCCACGCGCTCGCTTCGATCGGCGTCAGTCAAGAGGCCGGCCAGGTCCACCCACCCTAGCACCCGCCCGTCAGCGGGGGAAATACGAACGATGCGATCGGTCTGCCAGACGTTGGCATAAAGCTCGCCCCGAACCCACTCTAGTTCATTCAAGTACGTTACCGGTGCGCCGGCGTCGCGAACCGTAAAGCGCCGCTTTTCCTGCAGTGTGACGGGGTCCCAAACGCGGATCTGGGGAGTGCCGTCGCTCATGTAGATTTGAGCGCCATCGTTGGCCAGTCCCCAGCCCTCGCCGGAATAGTTGAACGACCGCAGCCGTCGAAAAGAGTTCTGCTCGTAGACAAAGCCGGTCTGCGCCCGCCAAGTCAGCTCGATGATCTGTTGATTGATGACCGTGATGCCCTCGCCGAAATATTCCGGCGACAGGCTGATCTGCTGCGCCACTTCGCCGGTTTCGAGCTTCACCTTGCGGAGCGTGGAGTGCCCGTTCAAGCCGGTGCCTTCGTACAGAAAGCCGGCGCGAAACTCCAGCCCCTGGGTAAACGCATTGCGGTCGTGCGGGTATACGCGAACCACTTGATAGCCATATTGCGGGGTCTGCGCCGCGCATGCCAGAGCCGCCGCAAACAGATAGTACACGATTTGAATATTAGCCATTCAATAGGACCTTCAATGCGCCCGGCTGGGCGGCGCGCCGGAACGCGAGCGGTGCTTTTTTCAACGGAAGTATTTCGGATATCAAATTGTCGACCTTCACCTTTCCGCTCCTTAGCAGTTTCAGCGCGGGCTCAAAGCGGCCGCAGCGCGAACCCACCAGCGTAAGCTCGTTGACGATGACTGGAGCTGAATCGATGCCTACCAACCCATGCACGGTCGATTTCATTATCACGGTGCCGCGTGGCCGGGTCATCTTTGTGGCTTCGACCAATCCCAGGCTTGAGCCGCTGGCGTCGACTACCCAATCGTAGACTGCTTTCGGCGTCTTCTTCGCCGTTCGCACGTCGATACCTTGACCGGCGGCAATCCGGAGCTTATCTTTGTGATGTCCATACTGATGAACCTGCGCGCCGTGAGCTTTCAAAACCTGGCCGATCAGCAGGCCTAGCTTTCCGTCTCCGAGCACGGCCACGGGCGCGCCAGCGGGAATCCGGACTTGATCGAGAATCTCGCAGGCTGCCGCGAGCGGTTCTACGAACACAGCTTGCTCGGTGGAGATCTCGCGCGGCACCCGATGCAGATTCTGTTCGGGCAGCGTCAGGAATTCCCGGAAGGCGCCGGGCTGTTTGACGATTCCGAGCACGGTGCGACGCGGGCAATGCCGTCGCAGCCCTCGTTGGCACCACTCGCAACGGCCGCATGCCAGATTGATTTCGCCGACTACACGGTCGCCGATCAACTCAGGATTATCCGCCGCGATTACCTCGCCGACGAATTCGTGCCCGGGCGTTCCACCAAAGCCATAGTAGCCGCGCTGCAATTCCAGGTCGGTATTGCAGATTCCTCCGCACAGCAGCCGGATCAATGCAAATCCTGGAGGCCGCCGGGGGCGAGGCTGGTCGCGCACAAACACTGCGCCGTTGTAAAGACAAACCGCGAGCATATCGTAGATACTTTAATCATGCTAGCCGAGTTGGCCTGTTTTGAGCGGAAGTGTCAAACGCACTTTCCAATTGACGAGCCGATCTATAACTGTCTGAAGTGCGGCGGATTGCTGGAAATCTCGTTTCATGACAGCGGGGTCGACACGGAGCAGTGGAAGAAGATCTGGCGCGATCGCCGGACATCGAACGAAGTTTTCGATCAGAGCGGTGTCTGGCGCTACCGCGAATTGCTGCCGTTCGAGGGCTATCATCTGCAAGCAGTATCCCTGCGAGAAGGTAACACCCCGCTGCTGAATGCACCGCGCGCGGCGGAATATGCGAGCCTGCAGCGTCTCACCTTCAAGCACCAGGGCTATAATCCTACCGGGTCATTTAAGGATAACGGCATGACTTGCGGCGTCACTCAGGCGGTGCGCCTCGGCAAAAAGCGAGTGGCCTGCGTCTCGACCGGTAACACGTCGGCATCGATGGCGGCCTATGCCAGCGCGGCAGGCTTGGAATCGATTGTTTTTATTCCGCACGGCAACATTTCGTATGGCAAACTCGCGCAAGCTTTGGAGTACGGCGCCCGAACGCTGCAGGTGGAGGCCAACTTCGATCAGATTCTGGCGCTGGTGCGCGTGCTGGCGGAACGGCTGGGCATTTATCTGCTGAACTCAATTAATCCTTTTCGTATTGAAGGACAAAAAACCAT
This sequence comes from Bryobacterales bacterium, assembly GCA_963769205.1. Classification (GTDB taxonomy): domain Bacteria; phylum Acidobacteriota; class Terriglobia; order Bryobacterales; family Bryobacteraceae; genus Palsa-89. Next base: position 556,555 of record CAVYKR010000018.1, read on the forward strand.
CATTTTCGAAATGATGGATCAACGCGACTGGATTCCACCGGACTGGATAGTCTTGCCTGGAGGCAATCTCGGCAACACGTCCGCATTCGGAAAAGCCTTGCGAGAGTTGCGCGATGTCGGATTGATAAGCTCGATCCCGCGCCTGGCGGTGATTCAAGCCGACGGCGCCTCACCATTCTACGAGTTTATGCGGGACGGCGGTAATTTCAGAAGCCAGCCCGACCCGCACACGCTGGCGACCGCAATCAAGATTGGAGATCCTGTGTCGTGGCCTAAGGCATTCCAGGAGATCGAAGTCTCAAAAGGAGTAGTGGAGAAAGTAAGCGAACAGCAGATCGCCGATGCAAAGGCGATCATTGGACGCTGTGGGATCGGATGCGAGCCGGCCTCCGCGGCCACGTTGGCCGGTATCAAAAAACTAACTGAGGCGGGCGTCATTAATGAAAGCGATGACGTAATTGCGGTTTTGACTGGAAATGTTTTAAAGGATCCCGATTACATTTACCAGTACCACACCGGTCAATTGAAAGACCCGGAAGGCAGAAACATCGACTCTCGCTTTGGGAATAAACCCATTGTTGCGCCCAACGACGCCGATGCGATTGCCAGGATCTTGGAAAGCTAGCGGCTGCGGCGCCCGCCGCCACCTTCACGCCGTCCGCCACCGCCGCCTTCGCGCCGTCCACCACCACCGCCGCCGCCCCCTTCGCGGGGGACCATGGGACGAGCTTCGTTGACCACCATTGCGCGGCCCATTAGATCGCGGCCATTGCAAGCTTCGATCGCGCGGTTGGCCGCGCCATCGTCGTTGATTTCCACGAAGCCGAATCCGCGAGCCTCGCCGGTGAAACGGTCGCGCATCACGTTCACGCTATCGACAGTAACACCAGCCTGCGTAAAGAAATCCGTTATATCGGCTTCAGTGGCGGCATAGGGGAGGTTCCCTACAAATAGTTTCATTGAAGTCTCCTTGACATCTTCGCTACAGAGGCAGGTTTACGACCGCGGACTCGAGATCACCAACAGGGCCTAAGCCGGGGGGAAAGACTGACTCCGAAAACACTATATTAGTTTGCCAAAACCGCCCGGCAGTGTCAAAAGGCGTGTCAATAATGAGCGGGCCTCGCCAAGTACGCGCCTAACGAGGCGTAATCAAGCCGCCGAGTTTGTCCTGCTCGGACGTACTGGTGCGCGGAAAACGGGGCGAAAATGCTTCCAAATATTTCAGGCCGGCGCCAGTATTGTAGAGCAGGATGCGCTCTTCGGGCTTAAGGAATCCGTTGGCCAGCAATGTCTTCAAGGCAGCGACACATGCGCCGCCTTCGGGTGCGGCGAAAATCCCCTCCGTTGCACCGAGTTCGAGGGAAGCATCCAGCAGCGCTTCATCGCTAACGGCGATTGCGGTGCCTCCGCTTTTTCGGACCGCATCCAACATCAGAGCATCGCCCAGCGGCTTGGGCACGCGCAGACCGGCGGCTACGGTGTGAGCATTTTCCCAGAACTGGGTTTTCGATTCGCCGCGCTCGAACGCTCGCACCACCGGCTGGCAGCCTTCGGTTTGGACAGCTATCATCTTGGGCCGCTTGCTCGAAATCCAGCCCAGCGCCTCCATTTCGCCAAACGCTTTCCACATTCCGATCAGGCCGACGCCGCCGCCGGCGGGATAAAAGATGGCATCCGGCAAGGTCCATCCGAACTGTTCAGCCAGCTCGTAACCCATGGTCTTCTTGCCTTCAATGCGATACGGCTCCTTGAGGGTGCTGACATCGAACCAGCCTTCGGCGTCCTTGCGCTCGGCGACGATGCGCCCACAATCGCTGATCAAGCCATCCACCAGCGTGACATGCGCCCCGAACGCTTTGCACTCGATGTAGTTGGCCTGCGGCACGTCGCGCGGCATAAAGATGAAGGCTTCGATTCCGGCCGCGGCGGCATAGGCTGCCATGGCGCTGGCGGCATTTCCGGCTGAGGGAATCGCTACTTTGCGGATGCCGAATTCGACCAGCATCGATACTGCGCACGACAGTCCCCGGGCTTTGAATGAGCCGGTGGGATTGATGCCGTCGTCTTTGACCCACAGATCCCGAGCGCCGATCCGCGCGCCTAGCTTGCTGGTCTTAAGCAGCGGGGTCATGCCTTCGCCGAGCGTGACGATGGACGATTCGTTGCTAACCGGCAACACCGGACGATAGCGCCACATGCTGGCTGGACCCTTCGAAAGCGTTTCCCGATTCCAGGATACGCGTGTTTTCTCGAGGTCGTAGAGCACCAACAACGGTCCACCGCATTCGCACAGGTTGTGAACTTTTCCGGCTTCGCGGTGTTTGCCGCAGACGCTGCATTCCAGGTGAGTAACAGTGGTCATGTTCGAAGTTTCGATGATAGCAACCCGTCGGGAAAGGCGTGGCGTGCGAGATTGGTAGCAAGTATGGCGCGCCAAGGCAGGCATTGGATGCGGACGATAGCAATCGGCACTGTGGCCGTGGCGATGACGCTCTACGTCGTGTGCGCGATGTGCGTCTTAGGACTGCGGTGGATCGATCCACCGACCACCATGGTGCAAATAGAACGCCGGCTGGAGGCGGCGCGGCTCCATCGCGCTTACAGGAAGCGCTACGATTTTGTCCCGCTGCGGCGGATTGCGCCGGTTCTACAACATGCAGTGATCTCGGGTGAAGACGGCCGGTTTCGTCAGCACCATGGCTTCGACTGGGTCGAAATGCACAAGGTTTTGGAAGATGACATCCAACGCGGGAGGTTGGGTCGCGGAGGGTCGACCATCACCCAGCAGTTGGTGAAGAACCTCTTCCTGACAACGGAGCGGTCTATCATTCGCAAGGGCGCGGAGTTTGCGGTGGTGCCGATAATGGAGTTGCTGCTCAGCAAGAATCGAATTCTGGAACTCTATTTGAATGTGATCGAGTGGGGGCCGGGCATTTACGGAGCCGAAGCCGCATCCGAGTATTACTATCATTTGCCGGCCAGCGGATTGAATCGGGATCAGGCGGCTCGGCTGGCGGCGATCATCCCGGCGCCGTTGAAGAGGAAGCCGGAGCGAATGAACGACTACAGTACTGAGATTCTGAACCGGATGACCCAGGTAGGTTGGTAAATCAGCCCGGAAATCAGCGTGGCTCCAGGCCTTTGGTCTTGAACGTGCGCGCGGCCTCCGGCCCTACGAGAAAGCCGATCACTGCCTGCGCGCTGGGTTTATCTTTTGCGGCCACGCTGGCGGCGGCTCCAAAGCGAATATCGTAGTGGAGCTTGCCCGGCAGTGGGCCGAGGATTTCGACGCCGTGCACAGGAACTATTTCGCTAAACAACGTGATTACCATGGCTGCCTGGCCAGACGCTACACTTTCGGTAGCTGCTGCGGATCCGTCTGCCAGTATTATCCTGGGCATGACCTCCGCCGCGATCCCCAGGCTTTCGAACATCTTCTCGATATACCCTCGGCTGGCTCCATCCTGCGGATAAGTGATCGATTTTGCCTCTCGCAACGACTGTTTAAGCGTGTTTTGCGTATGGATGTCAGGCTTCGCCGAACCCGCTCGGATTCCGATGCCCAGCTGAGAGTGGGCCACGTCGGCGCGCGATGCACCGGCCAGCTTCCCCTCTTTGATCAAATCATCGATCGCTTCCCTGGTGATGATTGTGACGTCGAACGCTTCGCCCGCCTCGATCCTCTTTTTCACGCCGGCGGTGGAATTGAATTGCACTTGCAGCGGATGCCCGATCGCGCGCTCGCACTGCGGCTGGAGTTCCTCTACCGCGGCCTTCATGCCGTTGGAAACCAGGACGCGAACGGGCGTGCCTTGTGCCGCGGCTTGAGGTGGGCACAGGCAGGTGAAGCCGAGTGTAGTCGCGACTATTGCTGCCGCGAAAGTTGGTAGGGTCACTGCCGTATTATATTGAATCCCGCGAGCCCGCCAATGCCGTACTACACCACACGGCGTGCCAGGCTCCTGCCGCCCTTGCGCCGCGGTCCGAACGACTTGACATGCCGCTGGGGCGGCCGCGAAACGGTCGGAATGACGATTACAGTCCCGTGTTGCTTCTGCTCCCGGGCCACGTCGGACGATACCTGGCGGCGTACCAGCCTGGTGTCTAAGGTTCGCTCGATATGCGCGATGTCGGCGCGCTCGGAGCGCGTAGCGAAAGTCGAAGCGGTTCCGCGCGCGCCCGCGCGCCCCGTGCGGCCAACCCGGTGAATGAAGTCCTCCGGGACTTGCGGAAGATCGTAATTCACCACGTGAGAGATTCCCTCCACGTGAATGCCGCGGGCCGCGACGTCGGTGGCCACCAGCACCCGATAGTCTCCCTCCTGGAACCCGCGCAGCGCTTGGTTGCGCTGGTTCTGGCTGCGGTCGCCGTGGATCGCCGCCGTATTTTACGCCGCCGCGCGATAGCTTCTTCGACAGCCGGTCGGCGCCACGCTTGGTGCGCGCGAATACCAGGAAGGAACCTTGCTCCTGGCGCAGCATCTTTTCGAGCAGGCCCAGCTTGCGATCCTGTTCGACTTCGTAAAGATGCAGGTCCACCTTCTCGATGGGCTTGGTGGTGGAACCGACGGCTACGCGCACCGCGTTGCGGACGTGCGTCTCTACCAGGTGTTTGACCGAGCTTTCGATGGTCGCCGAGAAGAACATGCGTCTGGCGATCGGAGGGTATGGCGGCCATGATCCTTTTGATGGTGGGCAGGAAACCCATGTCCAGCATGCGGTCGGCTTCATCCAGAACCAGTATGCGGACGCCGCTGAGATCGATGAGTTTCCGGCTGAGGAAATCGTACAGCCTCCCCGGAGTGGCGATCAGCACATGCGCGCCCTTGCGGATGGATTGCAGCTGCGTTCGCTCGTTGAGCCCGCCGACGACGACGGCGGCGCGAACGCCGGTGCCCGCCGCCATTTTGGCGAAGGTCTCATTGATTTGGATGGCGAGCTCGCGCGTCGGGATGAGGATGACGGCCCGGATGCCGGTCTTGGATGGCTGCTTGGCGATCAGATGGATCATGGGCAGGACAAAAGCGAGCGTCTTGCCGGTGCCGGTTTGCGCTGTAGCGACAACGTCGCGCCCTGCCAGGGCTGGCCCGATGGCTTGGGCTTGAACGGGCGTTGGTTCTGTAAAGCCGTGCTTTGCCAGATTGCTCTTTAAGGGAGCAGAAAGTGAGAATTCAGAGAAACTTTTCATTTATGTTTTGAGGATGAGAATCGGCGAGCCGACTACCAACGAAGGGAGAGGGGGTTGCGGATCAACTTCCAGTAGTCTCTATTGTACCGCTATTCGTCTCTTTAGCGCGAGACTTTAGCTTCCAGCTCTGCCCAGCGCGCGTACAATTCTTCCACTCGACGGTGGGCATCCTGCATCTTTTCGTACGCTTCGCCCACTCTTTCGGCATCCGACGCAGCCGCTTCCAACTCCCGCTGCCGGGCGGCCAGTTCCTTTTCCGCTTCGAGAATGCGCGCCTCCATGCCATCCCACTCGCGCTGGTCAAGGTAAGCCAGTTTCTTCTTGGGTCCATCCACCGGAGCCGGCAGCCGCGTGACTCTATCCGTCGCATTCTCCGCCGACGGTTTACTTCTTGCGGCTTCCCACTGCGAGTAGTCGGCGAAGACCGCTCCCTCGCCCCCATCCAGACCGATGACGACGGTGGACACCCGATCCAGCAGGTAGCGGTCATGACTCACCAGGACCACGGCGCCTGAAAACTCGAGCAGGCTGTCCTCCAGCACCTCAAGTGTCGGAATATCCAGGTCGTTGGTCGGTTCATCGAGCAACAACACGTCGGCCGACGCCAGCATCAGCCTCGCAATCATCACGCGCGCTCGCTCCCCGCCCGATAGTCTCGACACCGGCATCTCGAGCTGATCATCCCGAAAGAGGAAACGCTTGGCCCAGCCCGCGACATGGATCGGACGCCCTCGGTAAATTACCGAGTCCCCGTCCGGACACAAGGTTCGCCTGAGATTGGTTTCCAGGTCCAGATGCGCACCGCGGTCCTGCGCGAAGCTCACAATCTGCAGCCGGTCCGCCCGCCGGATGGTTCCTTCGTCAGGCTCCAAGGCTCCTTCGAGTAACTTGAGCAGGGTGGTCTTCCCGCTTCCGTTCGCTCCCACCAGGCCGACGCGAACGCCCGGCGCGAGAATCAGGTTCAGATTTTGGAAAAGCCTGCGGCCGCCGAGCGTTTTCCCGATGCCTTCAGCCTCGATTAAGCGCTTGGTGCTTCGATCCGACGCGGTGAAGTCGATTTGCGCGGTTGCAGTGCGGCTCCGGATATTTGCCGACGCGAGTTCCTCGATGAGCCGCCCGGCCGCGTCCACGCGCGCCTTCGACTTGCCTGTCCTGGCTTTCGGTCCACGGCGGAGCCATTCCACCTCCCGCCGCACCTTGGTCGCCAGCGACTCTTGCTGCTTGGCCTGCGCCTCCAGAAACTCCTCGCGCCGTTCCAGAAACTCGCTGTAGTTCCCCTTTACCTGGAATGTGCTCTGTGGATAAGCCCGATTGATTTCGACCATTTGGGTGGCGACGTTCTCAAGAAAGTACCGGTCGTGCGTGACCACCAGGCAGGTGTTCACAGTCTCGATCGCTGTCTCCAGCCATAGAATGCCTTCCAGATCCAGGTGATTGGTCGGCTCGTCCAGTAGCAACGCATCCGGGGAGGTCACCAATGCTGCCGCGATGGCGAGCCGCTTCTTCCACCCGCCCGAGAGTGACGCGGCCGATGCATTGGTGCTCTCGAAACCGGCCCTGTCCAACATCACTTCCACGCGAACCCGCTTCTCGTCCTCCTCAAGGGCCAGCCCTTCTACTGCCGCCCGGAGAATGGAGCCGACCGTATCCGCGGGCGCAAACAGCGAATCTTGCGGGACATAAGCCAGCTTGGTTTGTTTGCGGAGCGCTCGGAATCCGGCATCGGGCGCCTCATTGCCCGCCAGGATCTCCAGCAAAGTTGTTTTTCCGCTGCCATTTGGGCCGATCAGACCAGTACGGTCGCCTTCCGACAGACTCAGCGAAAGATTTTCAAATAGCACTCGCTTACCGAACGCCCTGCTGAGAGCCACGCCACTTAACAAAACGGCCATCTCTTTCCAGCATGGCATTGCGGACGCCTGCCGGGCCACTTTACATGCGACATAATGGGAAGCGCCCAGTTATAGGAGGCCCTATGTGTAAACTGCAAACGTGCGCCACAGTACTGATTGCAGCTGTTATTGCGTGCTTTAATTGCGCTGGTCTGAACGCGCAACAACTCGGAAGCATCAGCTTTCCAACGTCGGGCGCCGCGGGCGCGCAGCCAAAATTCATTGAGGGCGTCAAGGACCTTCACAGCTTCGAATTTGACGAAGCGGCGGAAGCGTTTCATCAGGCGCAACAGATAGATCCGAACTTCGCGCTGGCTTACTGGGGCGAAGCGATGAGTTACAACCATCCGCTGTGGGCGCAGTTGGATCTGCCGGCGGCCCGGAAGGCGCTGGAAAGGCTGGCTCCGACACTGGAGGGTCGTCTGGCGAAGGCGCGCACGGACAAAGAGAAGGCGTATCTGGAGGCGGTGAATGAGTTGTTCTACGCGCCCGGTGATAAGCTTGCGCGCGACAACGCTTACTCCGACGCGATGGCTCGCCTATACGAACGCTGGCCGGATGATCACGAGGTCTCCATTTTCTACGCGCTTTCTTTGCTCGGTTCGGTGCGTCCCGCGGACAAGGGTTTCCGGCGTCAGGCACTGGCAGCGTCTATCGCGTTCAAGGTATTCCAGGACAATCCGAACCATCCGGGCGCCGCGCACTTTATCATTCACGCCTTTGACGATCCCGACCACGCGATTCTCGCCCTTCCGGCGGCGCGTGTCTACGCCAAAATAGCACCTGCGGCGCCGCACGCTCTGCACATGCCGTCGCATATCTTTGTCCAACTCGGGATGTGGCCGGATGTGGTTGCGTCCAACATCGTGGCCCACCAGGCCGCGGTCGATCTCATCGCCCGCATGCACCTTCCCGAAGGACGCGAGGATTTCCACACGCTCTCGTGGTTGGAATACGCGAACCTGATGCTGGGCAAGTTCGACGACGCGCGCAAGAACGTGGATCTTGCCAAGCAGGCCGCGGATCGAAATCCTAAGAACGCAAATATCGGACAGCAATATCACACTATGCTGGCTCGCTACATTCTAGAAAGCGGAAAGTGGGAAAAGATTCCGCTGGAAGATGCGAAGGGAGCTGGAGCTGAGCACGAATCGATGCCCGGTATGCCCGGCATGGGTGGGCAGTATTCCGGCCAAGGGGCGTGGATCTTTATCGCCGGCCTCAGCGCTGCGAAATTAGGTGATCCTAACCAGGCGGATGCCGCCCGCTCCAGGCTCAGTGCCATGCGGCAGAGTGTGGAATCGTCCGGCGACTCGTACGCAGCCAAGCCGTTCGCCATCATGGAAAACGAAGTCGCTTCAGTCGCCCAATTGGCGCGCGGACAAAAGGCCGAGGCCGTTCGTCTGGCCAAAGTTGCCGCCGATATCGAATCGACCATGGCCGCGCCTTCCGGCCCACCGGAGCCGATCAAACCCGCGCTCGAGCTTTATGGCGAAGTCTTGTTGGAAGCGGGCCGTCCGGCCGAAGCCGCCGTGGCGTTTCAACAGGAATTGCTGCGAACGCCTAAGCGGACTCCATCGGTGGAACGGCTCGCGCGCGCTACCGGTAAGAGCAGCGGCCCGGCGACTGCCGCGAAAAGGTAGTTGAAAATGCGAAGGCTTTTACTCCTGCTTTCTTGCGCCGCAATGGCGTTCAGCACGGTTACGCTCGCTGCCGAGAGCCGTCCCCGAATACGTGCGGTAACTGCTTTTATCGAAATCGACCGCAACAACTATGCTGCCCGGATCGAAGAGACGCAGAAGTTTTTGGGCATCGCGCGAGAGGCTCTGAACCGAGCCGGGTTCGAGGGAGCAGGCGGAAGGATCACCACTCAGCCTTTTCCGGTATACACCAAAGGAATGCAGCGTGAGGAGGCGCTGGATCTGATCCGCAAGCTCCGGGAATCGACGTCGAAGGCCCGCACCGGGTTGAACATCGGCGCGGCGATGCTAAACGACAACGACGACACTGCGCCCGTTGCTTTATTGGCAGAGATTTTGTCGTCAGTTAGCGTCAATGCCAACGTGGTCATGGCCGACGAGCGCGGTATTCATTGGCACGCGATCCAGGCAGCAGCCAAGCTGATCAAAGAGGTATCCCAACGCAGCCCGCATGGAGACGGCAACTTCAATTTTGGCGCGATCGCGATGATGAAGCCGTACGGCCCGTATTATCCCGGTTCATATCATGTAGGCAAGGGCCACGCGTTCGCGCTGGCGATGGAGGGCGCTAACGTGGTAGCCGATATTTTCGCGCGCTATCACGATCCTCGCGAAGCTGAAGAGCATTTGTCGGAAGCGTTTACAAAATATACGAAGGAAGCCGAGGCCGTTGCAATGCAGGTGGCCGCGAGCACCGGCTGGACCTATGAAGGAATCGATGCGACTCCCGCGCCGCTGAAAGATAGTTCGATCGGCGGGGCCATAGAGTCGTTTATCGGCGGACCTTTCGGTTCCAGCGGCACGTTGACAGCTTCGGGTATCATCACACGCGCCGTGCAATCCACGCCCGTCAAACGGACCGGATATTCCGGCCTGATGATTCCTGTCATGGAAGACAACCTGCTGGCACGCCGGTGGGCGGAGGGCACTTTCAATCTGGATTCGATCCTGGCTTATTCGGCGGTATGTGCCGGGGGCGCGGACACGGTACCGCTGCCGGGCGCTGTGACTGAGGAACAGATCGCGCGCATTCTCGGAGATGTCGCATGGCTGGCCTACAAATGGAACAAGCCGCTGGCCGCGCGCCTGCTTCCAGCACCTGGAAAACAGGCTGGACAGCAGACCGAGTTCACGGGCGGCGCTTTAACCAATACACTAGTCCAGCCGCTTTTAGGATCGAAGCGCTAACGAGCGACGGGAATGGCTCGGCCGGTCCGTGCCGATTCGAAAACGGCTTCGATCACCGCCATATTCGCCACCGAATCTTCGAGCGGAGTTGGCACGTCGCCTGTTCCCGAATGGCTTGGGAAAACCGGTCGCCCTGGATAGTGTATTGGTCGGCGATTGGGAACTCCTCCGCCCTCATTCCGGCTCCCCACAGATCGGCGCCGTTGTCTACGAATAGCCGCGTTTTGCGATCGGGCGGCGCGTTAAATGGCACTTCCATTTCGATGCGGCCCTTGGTGCCCAGAATCTGGATCTTCTGATAGGGCACCAACTGCGTGCTGCACGTAAAGACGCAGTGGCCGGAGGGAAATGCCAGCAGGACGGAGCTAAGCCGGTCTGTCCGCATTTCGGGATCGCGATCGATCAGCGCCGCGGCGGTCTCCGGCTCGCGGCCGAAAAGAAAGCGCGAGATCTGGATCGGATAACATCCTATGTCCATAATGGCGCCGCCGCCGAATTCGGGCTTATTACGGATGTTCGCGGGATCGCGATTGGAATAGCTGTAGGCACCCACCACTGCCCGCAGCTCCCCGATTTCTCCCGATTGCACAATTTCCCGAGCACGCAGCCATTGAGGATGAGTTCGCACCATAAAGGCCTCGCCGATTTTTACCCCGGTGCGGTCTCGGGCGGCGATCAGCGTCCGGCACTCGGCGACACTCAAAGCAATTGGTTTTTCGCACAACACATGCTTGCCGGCTTCAGCGGCCCGGATGGACCAGGGAACGTGCAGGTGATTCGGTAGCGGGTTATAGATGGCTTCGATCTCTGGATCGGAAAGCAACTCCTCGTAAGAACCGACTGCCTTGCGAATTCCGAGCTTGCCGGCGGCGGTCTTGGCCTTCTCCAAATCTCTGGAGCCGATCGCTACTATTTCGGACCACTCACCCGTTTGCATCGCCGGGATTACCTTGGCGGTGGCGATTTTTGCGACGCCGAGAACCGCCCAACGCACTTTATCAGGCATACAGCGAGTTTCGCAGAAGTCGCCCCTGTACTGGTACTGCCTGTGGCCCAGGCCAGCACTTTTGGGGGGTGCACGGCCGCTGATCGGCCGGTTAAGCTGGACGCCGGATATGCGCTATGCGCGTTGGGCACTGCTGCTTGGAATCGGTTACGCTCTGGGCGTAGCCGGCGATGCTCCGGCGCGGCCGCCGTGTACCGCCGAAATTGAAGGCCGATATTGGCCCGACGAGGCGAACGATAACCCGAAGTTCGCCGCGGCGCTGATGCCCTACGGGTTGCCGGAAGTGTGCACGCTCCGCGACGGGAAGTACGCCTGGCGCTCGATGACCGTTCCGGTCAAACAGCTGCGCAAAACCGCCAAGCATCCCAAGCGCGACGTTACTTCTGGGCAGTAGTCTGGCGCGGTTCTTCGTCCAAAGTGAAGGTGATGCCCGAATACTGCATCTCCTGCCAGGTCTGCTCGCCCCAATGCACGGCTACCTTCGCATCCGGATTTGACGGATTGTTCAGCGAATTGTCGTAATGGGCAGTAGCCTCAAGCCGCGATCCTTTGGGAACGGCCAGTGGAGTGGTGAACTCGTAGTAAGTCTGCCAGTTGAAATCGTACTTCGGCACCGAGAGAACCACTTCGGTGCGCCCGTCAGGATAGACCAGCCGATATTCCCAGCTCTTGCCGCGCAGGTGCGTGTGCGGAAACAGCGCAGTAATGTGTGAATCCTGATTGAATTCTATGGCGGAATCGACCGCTTTGTTGGCCTCTCCGGGCTCGAGCACGAACGTCGCGTTTATAAAAGCGCTGTTGCGTACTTCGCGCTGGGGCGGCCGCTTGGCGAAGATGAACCCGACGCTGGAAACGTCGCTGGCCGGTTTGCCGTTAGCAGTGTAGTGCACCTGGAACGTCAGTACAGAGCCGGCTTTGACTAGCATCGCCGAGCCCGGTTGAAACGCCATCGCGTTGGTGCCGGGCGCCGTCGTGGCTATCAGGGCCCCGCGCATGCGAGCCAATGCGGCATTGCTATCGAACGGCTTTTGCCCTTCTTTAGGCGTGGGAGGCTTCGGCACAACGGTGGTGAACGCAGACGGCATTACCGTACCGTCGGGCTCTTTCGAGAAGACCAGGATGTGGTGCACGACGCCGCGTACGCCAGGTTTAACCTCGATCGCCTGCACCCACTTGTCTTCCGTGAAGTTGGTCGGCATCTGGAAATATTGATAGTCGATCGTGCCCGAGGCCGGTACATCGAAAGGCTTCGTCATGTTGACGACGGCATCCGGCTGGCCGATTTCCCAACCCTCCACGAACTTCGGTGCGGGCGGCAAATCCTTCGGGTTGCCTTGCGGGGAACCACCATCGGCCCAGGCAATGAGCGTCTCTTTATCTTGATCCGTCAGCCGGCGATCGTTGGAGAATGTGCCGCGAGGCGCCTCTGCATGCCAAGGCGGCATTTTGCCCTGAGCGACGGCCGATCGAATGGCCTTGGCCCAGGGACGGGCTTCATCGTAAGTGAGCAGTGACATAGGGGCGATGTCACCAGGTCGGTGGCAGCTGGCGCAGTTCTTATTTAGGATGGGCGCGACATCTTTCGAGTAAGTGGGGGCTGAGGCTGCCTGAGCCAGCGAAGCCGCAGCCAGAGCCAGTAGCAAAACGGCTGGCGCTGCCGAAAGTGTTAGTCGAAATTTCATGGTGTTGCCCTCCTGTTGATCGACGGTCATTATTATCGCAAGCTAACTGCCGGGGATGTTAACCATGATATCAAGAGCCGCGGTCCTGTAGCCAGGTGCCTCGGAACGCCCAGACGTTAAGCGCACAAGAATTATGTTGACAGAGCGTAATCCCTCTTTCATAATAGTTGCGTTTAAACAGTTGGCTCCGTTGCCGGCCGTCGCGGGTAACGGTTTTGCGGATCATCTCATATACTCGGCGAGCGGCCTAATATTGGGGCGTTTTTCTGGAGGCGGAAATGCGTATCGGTCGTTGGCCCTGTGCCGCAGTTGTTTGTTCATTCGCTGCCATTTTCGTGGCCCGAGGCGACACTGCGGCTAACCCAACCGCTGAGCTGCTCTCGGAACTGATCCGCGTCGACACTAGCAATCCTCCCGGCAATGAAGCCAAGCTCGACGAGCTGCTGGCCGCGAAGCTGAAACCCCTCGGTTTCGCGATCGATATCATCCCCACGCCGCAACCCGGCAAATCGGTCCTTTTTGCGCGGCTCAAAGGCGACGGCAGCGCGAAGCCGGTCCTTATTGCTTCCCACGCCGATGTTGTAGGCGTCGAGCGCGAGAAGTGGTCGGTGGATCCCTTCGCCGGAGTGGTCAAGGATGGCTATGTGTATGGCCGCGGCGCTATCGATTTCAAGGGAGGCGTCGCGGTGTTCGCCGCAGCGGTGATGCGGCTGGCGCAAAACAAAATCCCCCTCAAGCGCGACGTTATTTTCCTGGTGGAAGCGGACGAGGAAGGCGCGCAATACAACACTAGCTGGCTGGCCGAGTCGCACTGGGACAAAATGGACTGCGAGTTCGCCCTCAACGAAGGCGGCTGGATCATGAAGCGGGCCGACGGCCGGGTCCGCTACGTCAGCATCTCCACTCTCGACAAATCCGGGCTCTCGCTGGTGCTGACCGCGCACGGCACCTCCACCCATTCATCCATGCCGCGGCCCGATCAAGCCATCTTTCGTCTTTCCAAAGCCATGGCCAAGCTGGCCGACTACGATACCAAACCTGAGCTGACCGCCAGCACGCGCGAATTCTTTCTGACTCTCGGCAAGACCAGCGAGCCGCCCATGTCCACCTATTTCAACAATCTGGTGAACAGCAAAGATCCGGCCCTGATTGCCCAGGCGGACAAGGAAATCAGCAAGGACACCCTGCTGCACGCGATCATGCGCAATACCATCGCCCCGGTGCTGATGCAGGCCGGATTTCGCGGAAACGTGATCCCCGGCTCGGCCGAAGCGACCATCAACTTCCGAACGATTCCAGGAACCACCGCCGAGGACTTGGCCGCCGAAATCAAGAAGGTGATTAACGATCCGGACGTGGATGTCGCTCCTCCGCGTGATCCGACCGGAACCATGCGGCGATACGCACGCATGACGTCCGGCATGAAGGATTCGCCGACCGACAACGGGCTCTATCAAGCGCTGGTGCATAGCGCAGGCAAGGTTTGGCCGAATGTGCCCGTCACGCCTTATCTTTTTCAGGCCGGCACCGACGCTTTCGCGTGGCGCAGCCGGGGCGTGCCGGTTTACGGAATCTATCCTTATCCGATATCAAACGATGACTTGAGCCGGATGCATGGAAATGATGAGCGTGTGCCCGTCGACTCGCTGGAACAAGGAACCAACCTGATCTATCAGACGCTGCTGGAGGTCGCTGCAAAATGACACGCTCTGGTTCTCTGACGCTGCTCTCTGCGGCGCTATTTCTGTGCTTCCCTCTGCTGGCGCAACAAACCGGAATCAGCGGCCGGGTCGCTGATCCTTCCGGAGCGACTATCGCGAATACCAAGGTATTAGCAAGCGGCGAGGACGGATCCAGTTTCGACACCACCACCAACGCGCAAGGCCTGTTTCAGTTTCCAGTTGTTCGCGCCACCAAATACGTGCTGCGTTTTGAAGCGCCCGGTTTCGCTCCCGCCGAGCGAACTGTAACACTGCTGGTCGGCCAAACGCCCAGTATCGAGGTCACTCTTCAATTGGCATCCGTCGGTACCACGGTGGCCGTCCAAACCGAGATCGCGGATGTGGAGACCAGCAGCTCAACAGTAGCTGGAAACGTCAGCCCCACTGAAGTCAGCAAGCTTCCCCTGAACGGCCGCAACTACCTGCAGCTGGCCACACTGGTGCCGGGCATAACGAGCAACGACGTGACCAACTCGCCTCTGGGCGCCACCGACGGCGGCAAGATTCAGATCAATATCGATGGCCAGCAGGTCACGCAAAACTCCGCGGCCGACTCTTTCGGCGAGCCGCAATATAGCCAGGATGCGATCGACCAGTTTCAGATCATCACCAACCGCTTTGATGCGACACTGGGCAGATCAGCCCGGGTGCAAGTGAATGCGCAAACCAAGTCCGGGTCCAACAATTTTCATGGCACGCTGTACGGATATTTCCGCAATGATGCATTCAATGCTTCCGATTCAGTCGCTCACCGTGTCCTGCCTTTTTCAGATCAGCAGTTCGGCGGCACCGTAGGCGGGCCGATCCTTAAGAACCGGCTGTTCTTCTTCTTCGCCTATGAAGGGGAGCGCCAGCCCAATACGATCTTTGATACACCCACCGGATTCGGCGGCCTCACCTACACCTTTTCCACCCAGCTCCGCACCAATAGCTATCTCCTGCATTCCGACTGGCAGGTCAACACCGCCAATCGCATTTCTGTGCGGGCCACGGGCTACACCTGGGCCGTCCCGTTCAACAATGTCACCGGCAGCTCGTCGCCCACGCGCGCAACCGATTCCACCCGTACCGCCTATGCCGTGCTGGCAACCTGGACCTGGACCGTCTCCCCGTCCATAGTGAATGAAGTTAAGGGAGGATTGCAGCACTTCGGATGGTCGAATGACCCGCTGATTCTAAGTCAGGAATACCGGCTGCCCACCATCACTGTCGGCGCTCCTTACAACTATCCCCAAACGCTCAGCCAGAATACGCAACAATATCGCGACGATCTATTCTGGCTGAAGGGCGGCCATAGCGTGAAGGGCGGCATTGAGTACTTGCACAACACCTACTCGGGCTACTTCGGCCAGAATGTTCGCGGAACCGTATTGAGTTTCTCTTCGGGAGTAAGTTCGCTCAACTTGGCCCAGGTCTTTCCGAACTATAGCGACCCATCCACCTGGAATCTCGCCGCACTCAGCCAGTACGCGACCTCCTATACGCAAGGCTTCGGCGCTTGGAATTACAGTGTCCCCACCAACGGAATGGGCCTTTGGTTACAAGACGATTGGAAGCTTAATCCGAGGCTGACCCTCAATTTGGGATTGCGCTATGACAACGATCTAGGAGTCTTCAATCCGAATCTGCAGTTAAAGAGCGGCATTGAGACTCCGCACTATAATCAGAATCTCCTGTTTCAGCCGCGCGTCGGCTTTGCATGGGATGTCACCGGAGCCAGAAAAACTGTGATCCGCGGCGGCGCTGGTTTGTTCTATGCGGATATTCAGGCTAACCAGACCATTGACGATTCCATTTTCAACGGCCAGACTACACTGTCGCCTTCCGTTACAGGCACGGCCAGTAACCCGGTCAATTTGAGCAATCCGTTCAATGGTGTCACAGGCGCACAGTTCCTTTCCGGCACGGTCCCTGTGACTGCACAGACCATTCAACCGCTTGGCCCGCATGTCCAAACGCCGTACTCGCTGCAGATGAGCATCGGTGTGGAGCAGCAATTGACCAAGACCTGGACCGTGACAGCCGATTATGTGCACTGGCGCATCTATCACGACTGGATCCGTACCGATGCCAATGTATTTTTTAATCCCGCCACCGGTTACCTCGCTAACCCGAGTCTGGGCCGTCCGAATCCAAATTTTGCGGGCATCCTGAATTTCACCACGCCTGCCGCTGCCGGATCGCTCAATGACGGGCTCCAGATCGGTATCACACACCGCTTATCTCAGAATCTCTCGGCGCAGATTGCATACACCTACGCCCGCTTGAAAGATTCCACCACAGGACCTTTCTACTATCCGAACAACCAGATGGACCTTGCCTCGGAATGGGCCAACTCGCCTGACAACCAGACCCACACACTGACCATCGGCGCCTCGTATTTGTGGAAGTGGGGCCTCACCTTGAGCGGCGGATATCACTACGGATCCGGCCAGAATTTCCAGGTCTCCGCCAACCAGAATCCATTCAACGCTACCGGCCTTTCCGCCGATCGCATCTTCCTGGCGACAGCGGCTTACTACGGGGCCCCCTCCAATGTACAACCGGTCGCGATCGCGGGCGTCAATTATCTTCTTCTCAAGCGCGATTCCTTGGTCGGCAATCCGATTTCACGCGTCGACATGCGTCTCTCGAAGACCTTCACCGTGAAGGACCGTCTCCGCTTCATCCCGATGGTGGAAGCCTTCAATCTGTTCAACCATTCGAATTTCGGCAGCTATCAAACCGTGGTGAACGTGGCTTCCTACGGCGGACCAGTCCAGAACTCCGATCTGGCTTTTGCCGCGCGCATGCTGCAGTTTGCGGGACGCATCGAGTTCTAGAGTTCTTCCGTGCGAAGTTTGCTGTCCATCGTGATGTATGTCGCCGTCTTGCCGGCTGCGACGCCGGGTTGGCTTGAGTTGGTTGCGCCTGTTATCACCCCCGCTGAGAAGAAGACTTATCTAGCGCTCCACACTGATGCTCGCGAGAAATTCGAAGAGCAGTTCTGGAAAAGTAAGTCGATAGCTCCGGAAGAGTATTTCCGGCGGCTTCAATACATCGACTCGATGTACGGATCGAGCAAGCCGGCATCGGGCGCAAACACCGATCCAGGCCGCGTCTATCTCTCGCTCGGACCGCCCCAGGGGATCACTCGAATTCCTTCTTCGCGAATTCTAGTTCCGATGGAGATCTGGTATTACGATTCCGTTCCTGGCGTGCTGAACACTGAGCTGCGGCTCATCTTCTTCCAGAAAAACAGTATCGGATTTCTCAAACTCTATTCTCCGACGGTGGACACCATCCGGGCTCTGCTGCTGCCGCAGGCCGGTGCCAACGGTATGTTCGGCCCGAATGACGGGATCACGGAGGCGGCGATTCGCACTAACTTGACGCTGCCGCCCGCTGAGGACGAGGCAATTTCGGCCGCAATGAACGTGGCCACCGGCGTAAAGTACAGCGGAAATGACGAAATCCTGGGCCGGATCACTTCGCCCGAAACTATGCTCCGGCGCGATCTCAGGCCACTGGTTGAATCGAAGTTCATTGTTGGCCGCCCCAGGCTGGATGCGCTGCTCAGCCGGTCGACTTATGGTGGCTTGCAGGTCGACTTGTCACTCGAAATCTCCGCCCGCCAGGGCATCACGGTCGAGGTTCTTCAAGGTATCGTCACAATCTACAAGAACGTCGTGAATTTGAAGTTCGACGCGGCCCAGCCCATTCAATATTTACATCGCCTGGATCTGCTCCCGGGATCGTATCGGGCGCTCATCAGTGTGGACGGCAAGATGTATCCGTATCCGCTAGACGTGCCTCCCCAGCCTGGGATGAGTGACATCATACTGGCGTCAGACGCCCGCGGCAGTGCGCATGAGACGCCCTACGAGTTCGGAGGTAGGAATCTTTATCCCACACCAGAGGGCAGATTCGCATTGATCGCGGTCCCGGAACGGGGAGAAGTAGCATGGACTGTACGCCGGGGCGTTGAAATCGTCTGGCGTGAAAAGACTAACGCCGGGGATGTAGCGATCCTGCGGCTTCCCTTTGACACGCTCGAACCGGGGAAGTACGAACTGGAAGCGACGGCCCACGGTGAGACCCGCCGAATCGCCTTCGTGTCCAAGAAAACAGAGCCGAATACGCCGTCGCCCGCGCTCGTTTCGTTCAATGCCAATCTCTCGGCCGCCTCGCGCTACGCGCTGATCGGGCACGAACTGCTCTTGAGAGGCGAGCTGGACGATGCCCTTCGTAGTCTCACTGAATCGCTCCAACGGGCGCCGCTCAGAGAAGCGCAAGTGGATCTGGCTCGCATTGACGCCTTCTCCGGCCGCTGGGATCAGGCTCGCGAGCGCTTGCGTCCGATCCTGGCCGCTGATCCCAATCAATTCGAGGCGCTCTGCGTGTACGCCTACGTCGAAGCGAAGCTGCAAGACTACGCCGTAGCCGCGGATCTCTATCGGCGCGCGCTCACGGTTCAGGACTCACCGGCAATCCGGCTAGCGCTATCGGGACTGCCCAAACAAAACTGAAGCCGGCGGCTTATGGTAGCCTCACTTCCATGAGATTCTGCGGGATTCTTCTGCGTTCTGCCGGCCTGCTCGCATCGATTTCCCTGGTTTTGGCGCAAACCCCTGCCGCCGGGCGCCGCCAGTACGAAAGCCGCTGCGTGTCCTGCCACGGTGGCGATGCCAACGGCGGTGAACACGGCCCCGCCATTACTTCTCGGATCTGGTCGTACGACGACGCCGACTTAGCTAAGTTTATCCGTGCAGGCAGGCCCGATGCGGGGATGCCGGCCTTTCGCCTGGCTGATCTGGAGATGCGCGAGCTGATTCAATTCCTGCGCACCATGGAACGGCCGCCGAGTGACCCCGGAATCCACGGAAAAGCGGAAAAATCGAATGGAGAAACGCTGGAAGGTTTGGTGATGAACCAGACCGGCGACGACATGCAGATGTTGACCGACGATCACCATCTACATCTGCTTCGAAAAACCGGCGACCGCTATCGTGAAGTTACTTCTCAATCCGACTGGCCCGGCTATAACGGCGAGCCCGGCGGCAGCCGCTACAGCAAACTGTCGCAAATTAACGCGTCGAATGTTTCGAAATTAGCCCCCCGCTGGATCTTTCCGGTTCCCAATACAGGCAACCTGCAGGTTACCCCGGTGGTGGTCGAGGGCGTGATGTACGTGACCATCGCCAACGAATGTTGGGCGCTCGATGCAGGCAACGGCCGCCCCATCTGGCATTACCAGCGAAAGCGGACTCAAGGCCTGGTCGGCAACGCCGCCGGCGGTATCAATCGTGGCGTCGCCGCCGCGGGGGACCGCATTTTTATGGTCACCGACAACGCCCACATCATCGCTCTCCAACGAGGCACCGGAGAACTGCTTTGGGAAACCGAAATGGCCGATTGGCATCAGAATTACAACGCCACGTCTGCGCCGCTGGTGGCTGGCAATCTGGTTATCACCGGTACCGCCGGTGGTGACGAAGGAGTGCGCGGGTTCCTCGCGGCTTTCGATCAGGCCACCGGTAAAGAGGCGTGGCGATTCTGGACCGTTCCGGGAGCTGGAGAATCCGGCGCTGAGACCTGGAAGGGCAAAGGCATAGCGCATCCGGGCGGGTCCACTTGGCTGACCGGTACCTACGATCCTGAATTGGGCATCGTGTATTGGCCCACTGGCAATGCCGGCCCGGATTTCAACGGAGATGACCGTCAGGGTGACAATTTGTACACTACTTCGGTGCTTGCACTGGAGGCCAAGAGCGGCAAACTCAAGTGGTATTTCCAATACACGCCTCACGACGTTTGGGATTGGGATGCCGCCCAGACTCAGGCGCTGGTGGATGCCACCTGGGATGGACAACCGCGCAAGCTGCTCGTGCACGCAAACCGAAATGGATTCTTCTACGTGCTCGATCGCGTTAGCGGCAAGCTTCTTTTGGCCAAGCCTTTCGTGAAAAAGCTTGACTGGGCGCGTGAGGTCGGCGCGGACGGGCGGCCGGTGTTGATTCCGAATAAACAACCGACTTCGCAGGGCAATACCATCTGCCCGCCCATCGAGGGAGCCACTAATTGGTTTTCGACCTCTTATAGCCCCGAAACTGGCTTCTATTATATTCAGGCCCTCGAGAAATGCGGTGTATACACGAAGATCGATATGGAGTGGAAGGCCGGCAAAGGCTATATGGGCGGAACAACGCGCAATGTGCCCGGAGACAATCCACTCAAAGTTCTGCGCGCGATTGACATCCATACCGGGGCCATCGCGTGGGAGCTGCCGGAGCCGGGCCATGCCGAGTCCTGGGGTGGCGTGCTGGGCACGGCCGGCGGGCTGGTGTTTTTCTGCGACGACAGTGGCGCATTCGCGGCGGCCGACGCTCGGAGCGGAAAACGCCTCTGGGAATTTCAGGCCAACCGTCTGTGGAAGGCCTCGCCAATGACATACACTTTCGATGGGAAACAGTACGTGGCCGTGGCTTCCGGCCAGTCCATCATCTCATTCGGACTGCTGGATTAAGTGGTGCCTGGCACAGGCGTCACATGACGAAATCCCGACTTTCGCGGTCTTCACAAGCTGTTGAGAAACGCCACCAGGTCCGCTTTCTCCTGATCGGTAAACGGCACATTGAAACGTTTCTCATAGAAGGTGACAACGTCGCTCAACCCGGCGGCCGAGCCGTTGTGGAAGTAGGGCGCCCGGGCCGCGAGTCCCCGTAGGATAGGACCTTTAACCTTTCCGACGTCGCCCAAAGCCCGGTGATTAGAGCGCGTCCTGGATCGGTAGTCTGCATAGTTCCGGCGGTGGTAGTGTTGCGGAGCGTGATCACGGGCAGATAGCTTACGTCCAGAGGGCTGGTGAGGTCGCCGACGCCGATATTCAGAGGCGCAGGAAATGAGTGGTCGCCAACGTTCAGCGAATCGTGGCAAGTTCCGCAGTTGCCGGTAAGAGAAGGCAACCCCAGCACGCCATTTATGCCCGCCACGGCAGTAATGTTGATTGGCTTCGTATTGAATACGGTCTGCCCTCGTGCAATGCTGGCACGCGCACGGTTCTGTGAATTAGCCCATGCGTCAAACAGATCGAAAATTGCGGGATTAAATGGCGTCCCGAATGGGTTGAAATGAAAGCTCGCCGGGAATGAATTGTTGTTCCGATAAAGAATTGCTGCGATACGAGCGCAACCGGGCCGCCGTTTGCCCCATCCGCATTCAGGAACCCGGCGCGACAGTCGATGGCTTGAGCAGTCCTCAATTGCATTTCGAAATTCACGATTCGGATTCCGTTCTGCACGAGGATCCGCGCAACCGCGAAGCGCTGTGATTATTGGCTAATGTTGCGCATGATCGTGCAGTGACAGCGTATGCCGAACGCAGTTCAGAGCAAGTTCTCCTCTATTCTCCGAAACCGGTGGAGGGCTTCGCTCGGCTGGCCCAGCTTGGGAATATGACGCGACGCGAGATCAATGCCGCGACTTATATCTACGGAGACCTCGCTGAAGTCCACATAGCCCTACATCGGTTCGCGGATGCAGTTCGTTATGCCCGCCTGGGCATCGAATTCTCCCGAGACATTGCATCCATTCCGGGGCCGCGTGGTCAAGCCTTCAGCATGTTGGCAGGCGCGCTGATGTACATGGGGGACTACCCGGGCGCGCTCGAAGCGGTCCAGGAAGCGCGGAAGCAACTGGAGCAATTACGTCATGAAGACCCGAATCCTTCGTATATACGGTTGATCCAGTACCAGACGCGCTGCCGCGAAGCCCTAAAGTCTGGGAGAGGATGGCAGCGTCAACTTGGACCGGCCGCTCGAAGCCGCGGTTCTGCTCCAGCAAGCGCTCGACACTCTCGAACCGTTCGTTCAGAACGATGCCAACAATTACGAAGCCCGTTCCATGATCGCCATCGGAGGCCGTCACCTGGGTAATATCTTGCGTCACAGCAATCCGAAGCGCGCTCTGGAGATCTATGACCACAGCCTGACCAGGATTCGCGAGGTCCCAAACGATGTCGACGCACGCCGGGTGGAAGCGCACCTGCTCGCCGGTTCTTCCTACGCCGCGCGCTGGGTTCATCATGAGGACGACGCCCGTGCAAGAATCGACGCTGCCTTTCGCCTGTTGCGCGAAACCAAGGACTTTCCGGTGGAAGCTATAATGCCTGGCAGCGAGGCCGATAGCGCCCTCAACGCTCTCGCCGATCATTACACCGAGACGGACCAGTCTACCAAAGCCGTGAACTGCTACCGCGAATTGCGCCGTCAGATCATGGCATCGAATCCCGACCCTCAGAACGACCTGGTTAACGCGGCTCGCATCTCGCGACTTGACGATTCTCTGGCCGCGCTGCTCCGCCATGTGGACCGGATCGAGGAGGCGGCCGCACTAGGAGCTCCATCGAAAATCATGGTTGTGACGTCGGTGTGGAGGAGGGTGGCAAGACGTATCCGAGCCGGCGCAGGGCCTTGAGGTGGAGTTGTATAGCGCGTTGGACGGCCTTGGGATTGACCACACCGCTTTCAAGGTAACGGGCGCCATGGTGCAGGATAATCCAGACGATCTTGCATAGTTTGTGTGCCACCGCCCAGATGGCTTTGTTGTATCCCTTATGCAGGAACTTTCGAAACATGACCTCGAAGTGACTTCCTTTGGTGCGGGCGGCGGCATGGGCCACTTGGCATAGCACGCGGCGAATGTAGCGGTTGCCTTTAGGGCAACGGCCGGAGTGGTTTTCTCCGGCCGATTCCTGGGTTCCCGGACAGACTCCGATCCAGGATGCCAGCTTGGCGCTGGAGGAGAAGGCCGCTGCAGTGGGTCCGATTTCCGCCAGGATTTCTTGTGCCGCTTCAGCGCCAATGCCAGGTACTTCGATCAACCGCTCGAGGGTGGACGCATACGGCTGCAGGCGCTGCGCGGCGAGTCGACTTAGTTCCGCAATCTGCTTCGAAAGAATTGCCAACCGCTGGAGCGCCTGATCGAGCAGTTGACGATGTACCTCTCGGAAACGCCCCCGCAAGGCATCCACTAACGTCTGCTGTCCGCAGCGCAGGCGCGGATCGGCTAGCTGAGCCAGCTTCTCGGCGTCGGTCTGGCCTTCGGCTAGGGCGGAGAGAATTCGTAAGCTGCTCAGGCCGAACAGATCGCTGACCACGCTCGATAGCTTGATCGAAGCTTGTTCCAGGAGAGCTTCGATTTGATTCTGCAGATGCACGTGATCCCGCACCAAGGCTTGGCGGGCGCGCGTGAGCGTGCGCCAATCGCGTTGTTCCGGTTCGGGCACGAAGCTCAGAAACAGTTCCTCAGCAGCGAAACGCTTCACCAGCCGTCTTGCATCGGCCCAGTCGGACTTGCGGCCTTGGGGAGCGCGGTTGGATTGAGCATGGGCTAGCTGCAGTGCGAAGAATGGCTCCAGTTCGTTCCACACAGGCCGCCAGTATTGGGCCGTGCTTTCCATTACTACGTCGCCGACTTCGGTTTGCTGTAGCCACACGCGCAGTCGTTCCAACTCCGCGCGCCCGGTCCCGAACTTGTCCTTTCGCACAATCTGTTCCGGGGAAGCAGCTTCCGCGATTACCACCATCAAGACCTTCTTATGTACGTCGATTCCTGCTATCTTCTTCATGTTCGCCTCTCTGCGGCGTAGAAGGGAGAATGCACGGACAAGTTGTGACGCACCATCTCGTGCTGCCTCCCTTCCCCGCAGGGCGGGCTGCGCACATATATCGGTTCCTACGGCATTCCGGACCAGGCTTGCTGACGGTCTCGACAGCTCCAAAGTTCCTTCGGCCTCTTTCCTTCCACACCGCTCCGCCAGCCTACACGATTTTCATCAAGTTCGGTGCCCCGCAGGGCCATATAGGCTTGCTGAAAAATCGGACGACAGAGTTCCTGGAATTGCTTTAAACGAGTTTTTTGGGACAGGTTGGAAGTCTGCGCGGGGACCGCAAGAGCAATGCGGGCGGCTGCAGACTGGCGCGGCGAGAGCGTTTCAGCATGCGGCCGCCTGCAACTTCGGAATTCGCCAGATGTTGAACGCCGCCGCAGTGAAGGTGAACAACCACCACAGCTTGTCGCGGCCTCGTAACTTCACCTTCCGCAACGGCCCTACCGATTTCATCCAGCCGAAGGGCTTCTCCACCCAGTAACGCTTGGCCTGACTGATCTGATAGCTGGTGTGCCGAGTGGTTCTGCCGTCTATGGCGCTCCTGCGATGGCGATCATTCTGCGCCACGTGCGGCGTGATCTTGAGTTCGCGTAGTGCGGCAACAAAATCTTGGGTGTCGTAGGCCTTGTCCGCGCCCAGAGTCATGGGCTTGTTGCTCTTGCGTCGTTTCTGGTACGCCATCAGCAGCGCCGCATCTCGCTCAGCGTGTCCATCGGCTTCGGTCAAATAGGTTCCCACGATCAAGCCACTTTGATTTTCCACCAGCGTGTGCCCTAAATAACTCAGCCGCGCCTCGCTGCCGGAACTTTTGCGGTACAACTTGGCGTCCGGGTCGGTCTTGGACTCGTGGGTCTGATTGCTGCGCCGGTCACCGTGAAAGTTTTCCCCATCTTCGGAACCACCATCTTTGCGCTGAAAACTCTTCTGCGAGGCCCACGCTTCGATCAGCGTCCCATCTACACTGAAGTGCTCATCGGACAGATACGGCTGCGCTACTTTCAGCACCCGCTGGAAGAAGCTCTCGGCGAGGGAGTGCTTCAACAGCCGGTCGTGGTTCTTGGTGAACACAGTTGCCACCCACACCTGCTCGTCCATATTCATACCCACAAACCAGCGAAACAACAGATTGTAGTCCAGCTGCTCCATCAGCAGACGCTCGCTCCGCACCGAGTAGAAGATCTGTAAAAGTAGCGCCCGCAGCAGCCGCTCGGGTGCGATCGATGGCCGTCCCACATCGGAATACAACTTGCCGAACTGTGGCGACATGTCCTGAGTACCTCGTCTACCAGCGTACGGATCTTCCGCAAAGGGTGGTCGGTCGGCACTCGTTCCTCCGGCGATAGGTAGCTGAAAACGACGTCTTGCTTCTGGTCGGGGCCTCGCATATACAACAAGACGTTCCGAAAATGTTCGAGGCTACATCGCCGAGGGGTTTTTCAGCAAGCCTATATGGCCCTGCGGGGCACCGAACTTGATGAAAATCGTGTAGGCTGGCGGAGCGGTGTGGAAGGAAAGAGGCCGAAGGAACTTTGGAGCTGTCGAGACCGTCAGCAAGCCTGGTCCGGAATGCCGTAGGAACCGATATATGTGCGCAGCCCGCCCTGCGGGGAAGGGAGGCAGCACGAGATGGTGCGTCACAACTTGTCCGTGCATTCTCCCTTCTACGCCGCAGAGAGGCGAACATGAAGAAGATAGCAGGAATCGACGTACATAAGAAGGTCTTGATGGTGGTAATCGCGGAAGCTGCTTCCCCGGAACAGATTGTGCGAAAGGACAAGTTCGGGACCGGGCGCGCGGAGTTGGAACGACTGCGCGTGTGGCTACAGCAAACCGAAGTCGGCGACGTAGTAATGGAAAGCACGGCCCAATACTGGCGGCCTGTGTGGAACGAACTGGAGCCATTCTTCGCACTGCAGCTAGCCCATGCTCAATCCAACCGCGCTCCCCAAGGCCGCAAGTCCGACTGGGCCGATGCAAGACGGCTGGTGAAGCGTTTCGCTGCTGAGGAACTGTTTCTGAGCTTCGTGCCCGAACCGGAACAACGCGATTGGCGCACGCTCACGCGCGCCCGCCAAGCCTTGGTGCGGGATCACGTGCATCTGCAGAATCAAATCGAAGCTCTCCTGGAACAAGCTTCGATCAAGCTATCGAGCGTGGTCAGCGATCTGTTCGGCCTGAGCAGCTTACGAATTCTCTCCGCCCTAGCCGAAGGCCAGACCGACGCCGAGAAGCTGGCTCAGCTAGCCGATCCGCGCCTGCGCTGCGGACAGCAGACGTTAGTGGATGCCTTGCGGGGGCGTTTCCGAGAGGTACATCGTCAACTGCTCGATCAGGCGCTCCAGCGGTTGGCAATTCTTTCGAAGCAGATTGCGGAACTAAGTCGACTCGCCGCGCAGCGCCTGCAGCCGTATGCGTCCACCCTCGAGCGGTTGATCGAAGTACCTGGCATTGGCGCTGAAGCGGCACAAGAAATCCTGGCGGAAATCGGACCCACTGCAGCGGCCTTCTCCTCCAGCGCCAAGCTGGCATCCTGGATCGGAGTCTGTCCGGGAACCCAGGAATCGGCCGGAGAAAACCACTCCGGCCGTTGCCCTAAAGGCAACCGCTACATTCGCCGCGTGCTATGCCAAGTGGCCCATGCCGCCGCCCGCACCAAAGGAAGTCACTTCGAGGTCATGTTTCGAAAGTTCCTGCATAAGGGATACAACAAAGCCATCTGGGCGGTGGCACACAAACTATGCAAGATCGTCTGGATTATCCTGCACCATGGCGCCCGTTACCTTGAAAGCGGTGTGGTCAATCCCAAGGCCGTCCAACGCGCTATACAACTCCACCTCAAGGCCCTGCGCCGGCTCGGATACGTCTTGCCACCCTCCTCCACACCGACGTCACAACCATGATTTTCGATGGAGCTCCTAGTGGAAAACCGTCTGAAACTGTGGCAGGACTGGGGCCGCAAGCTTCCGAATAATCCATTCGTGCTCCGGCAAATTGCTGCGAGACGCGCGTCTAGCTCGCGATTATCGTCAGTCAGGCCTCAGTTTCTCGAATCCTATAAAATAAGGACCATGTCCGCCCAATCGCCTTAATCCTACCCAATCATTCGGCTCATGAGTGTGGTGCCCGGGGCGGGACTTGAACCCGCACTCCCGTTGCCGGAAAAAGGATTTTAAGTCCTTTGCGTCTGCCGATTTCGCCACCCGGGCCCATTGAAAATAAACAGTCTACTGAACTTGGAGCATTACCACGCCGTCGGGTATGGCTGAAACTATGCCCACCTCGTCCAAATTCCGTTCATTGAGCGCCTCTAATCGAGTCACTGCCAATTCTAGGGATTCAGGCGAGGGATGAACGTAACGCTGTGAAACTGTGATGGTGCTGTGACCCATGAGCTCCATTATAGTGAACCTATCTGCTCCTGATTCTCCCAGTCGCGTGCCAAAGGTGTGACGAAAAGAATGCGGCACAAATTCCGCAGGCAACTTCAGCAGATCACGAACAGTCCTATGCTGCTCGTTCAACCAAGTCTGATAATAGGTCAGCCAGCCTCAACACAAACCCGACGACGAAGAGGACGTAAAGGCGATGTTGAACTGGGTGGATTACCGGTGAGCTTGGTTCCAACGGATAGGTCTTGCTCGGAACAGACTGAAGCTCGGGCACACCAAGCCGACCAAAAAACTTGTGTCAGGCCTGATAATCACGATCTCCTCAACTGCGGGCCTGATTGGGTTTGAATTCGGTACCGCCTACGCTGCGTCGAAGTTCGGCCTTGAGGGATGGATGCAGTCGCTGCAGGCCGAGATCGAACCGTTTGGTATCGAAACCATCACTGTCAACCGGGCTTTTTTCGCACTGAGCTTCTGACTGAGGAGTCAACAAATTTCGCAGAGCGGACGATCGAGGACTACGACGAGCGCAGAGTGAAGCAAATGGAATTTTGGAAAGGCTACAACGGTCAGCAATCTGGCGACCTCGCGAAGCTCGCAAAGGCATTGATTACAATTTCGAGTCAGGAAAAGCCGCCGCGCCGTTTCATTGCAGGCGCAGATGCTGTCGGCACCGCTGATAAGGTGGCTGCAACGCTTCAGCAGCAGACCGATGCCTACCGCGAGCTGTCCTCTTCACTCGCATACGATAAGCCGTAGGAGTGGATCGTTGGGGCTGTCCAGCGAGCGGATCAACCGCCGTCCGGCGGCGCGAGCACGGAGCCCTCGACGATTCGTCCGGGATGTCGCCCGGGTATCGCTTCTCCTCCAGCTGACGCTATCTTTCTTCTCGCATCGAGGGAGTGAACGTGATTCTGACCAATAATCCTTCAGGACTGATGAAGCGGCTAACAGTCTGTCCCCAGGGTTCCTTCTTATTCTTTACGAGCATTCGATGCCCTTGCGCTTCAAGCTCCTCGGTAGCCTTTTCGACATCATCAACGTCAAACTCAAGCCAAGCCTGTGGCGCAGGAAGTTCGCGGGGCCAGGAATCCTTACCAAAGCAGGACTGTGCTGCTTGCGAAAACGGCCACAGAGCGAAAGTCTTTGCGCCTTTCACTGCCTCGGTGTGAAGATAAAGGCATCCTCTTCTTTGAAGCCAATCCCGGGGATTTGGTTAAACAGCTTGCGACTGGCACCAGCTTCACGGACGATCGGGCCAAAGCCCGCGATGAACAACACCCTGATGTTTTCCATTTTTTAAGGTCATCTCCTATTCCCAGGGTGGACCCGGCCTCCGGTACCAAGGCCATGCCAGCCCAGTAGGGTGTGCCGGATTTCAACTTGACGTGTCACGCCCGACTCGTTGATGTGGTCCTGTCGACGCGGTGCACCAGCCTGATGTGAGCCCATCGGTGCCCATTGCGGTTGCCTAAACGACTCGGAGACTGACTGAACTCTAGACGCGAGCGTGGAAGTTGCGGGCCAGACGGGCTCCACGGTGCGCACCGGCGAAGGGGCATTACATACTTTCGGAATCGCGGCGAAGCTCCACAGCGTCTAATTGTCGAGGCGGTTAAGATGCTCACTACAGGAAAGGTGTTTGCTTTGCTGATTGTCTGCTTACTTGCTGGCCAAGCGCGCGCAGGATAAAGCGGCCGGCTCGGGTGTGCCGGTACGAGTCGTTGTGACGTCGAAGGAAAGAAGGACGGTGCTCCGCCCAACCTCACTCGAGATGACGTCATGGCTTATCTGGATAACTAGAGAATGCGTGTCACCGACTGGACGTCAGTTCAGAACGATCGCGGCCTGCAACTCTGGCCCCTCATTGACGACGGCACGGACACGGCGTTGGGTACTCAACTCTAGAGGATCTGCGCAGATTCGTGCTTGAGCAATCGTCCACCACGCGAGTCGGCATCGGCTACTTGCAACGGAACAGTGCAGGTGGAATAGAAGCCCACCTCAGACCACGCGCTGGCAGCCAAAACGATCCGTCTTCCTCTCGGCCAACCTGGGATCTCCGCCAGCCCCTACCTGGCTCTCATCGATCTCATTCAGAAATGGCCGAGCGGTGACCAATCTCGGGAAGTCCTGATGGTCACAAGCGGCATCGATCCTGACTACGGACCCGGACCCTCGAACCCATATCTCGACCTTCTAGTTGAGGGTCTCGGCGATGAGGGAGCCTATGGTGGTTGAAACAGTCTTCGAGCAGTCCTATTCCGCAACCACCCGTATTGCCAGCGTCCGGGCGGCCACGACCGTGACCATGTACGGACTGCCAAGTAACCTCCGCCGTGATATGGAACAGGAAGGCCTGCTGGAGCTGTGGCGGAAACGTCAGGCTTACGACGCACGCCGCGGTTGCTGGCGCAGGTTCGCGGAAGCAATCATCGCCAACAAAGTTACTTCGCTGGTTCGTCGAATGCGTTCCCAACGGTCGGGGCTATTCAGGGAAGATCCACTTGAACTTGTGGCCGGTTTGGCCGCACCTAACGACCACGTTGATCTACGCACGGACGTCGCGCGAGTTTTGGCTGGCGTGTCACAGTTCAACCGCAACGTAGCCGTCTGTTTGGTCACACACTCTCCGACCGAAACCTGCCGAAGGCTCGGCGTCTCCCGCGCGACGATATACCGCGCGATAGCTCGCTTGCGCCTCGCTTTCACTGCAGCGGGACTTGCGAGCAGCCGATACCCCCGTCGGAAGGAGGGCGGCCGATGACCATCACAGTGCCGGCACCCATTGCGGGTTTCCGTGTGCCGGACGACCTCACCGAACGTGATCAATGGGTACTGTGGCGCTACGAAGCTCGGCAGGGCAAGCGCACCAAGGTTCCGTACCAGCCGAACGGCAAACGTGTTGATAGCACCAACCCAGTTACTTGGGCAACCTTCGAAGACACGCTTAGTACTTGGTGTCGTAATCGGCAGCGGTATGCCGGACTCGGCTTTGTGTTCTCCAAGGAAGACACTCTCGCCGGTATCGACCTTGATGATTCGCTTGATGAGCAGGGCGACGTCAAAACATGGGCACTCGGAATCGTAGAGCGGTTCAGCGACACCTACATGGAGATCTCACCCGGCGGCCAGGGTTTGAAGATTTGGGCGCGCGGATCGCTGCCGGCGAACTTGCCGGGTGTGCAAGTGGGGGACGGCACTGTTGAACTGTACGACCACGCGCGCTACTTCGCGGTGACCGCCCGGGTGTTTCGCGGCGCTCCACTCGAAATCGAGGACCACTCGGGTGACCTGCTGATGTTGTACGACCGGCTCACCGCTGGCCGAAAGGGATGGCCGCTCCAGCCACAGCCCGGCGGACAGATACCCCACGGCCGCCAGCACAACACGCTTGTAAGCCTCTGCGGCACGCTTCGCGCCAGGGGCGTGTGCGAAGAGGCAATCGAGTCGTGTCTCCAGATCGTCAATGAGGCGCAGTGTGAAAAACCGGGCACGCGGGACCACATCTCGCGCATTGTGGTCAGTTCTCGGAAATGGGGGATACGATGAACGAGGCACCTCCCGCACCGGCGTCGGACTGGTTGCCGACGGTTGACGCATCCGAAGGCACGTGGCCGGAGCCGCTGCCACTTCAGAGAGATCTGCCACCTGTCGAACCGATTACAGACCAGCTGCTGCCGGCTTCGTTTCGTCCACTAGTGCGGGACGTGGCCGAGCGAATGCAGACGCCTGCGGACTATCCGGCAGTAGTGGCCGTGCTGTGTCTCGCCGGCGTCGTTAATCGACGAGCCATGATCCAGCCGAAGGCGAACGATACGAGTTGGGTGGTGGTGCCGAACCTTTGGGGCGGAATCATAGCCCCACCGGGCTTCATGAAGTCACCCGTCATTTCTGCCATCACGAGCCCACTGATCCACATTCAAACCGATTGGCGCTGTGAGCACGAAGAGGCGCTCCAGGATCACGCGCGAGAGAAGGAAGAATACGAGCTTCGGCGCGCCGCGTGGAAACAGCAATATAAGGCGGCGTCGAAGAAAGGGGACGCGGTACCAAACCGGCTGGAGGACAAGCCGGAGGAACCGAAGTTCCGGCGGTTGATCGTAAACGATGCCACCTTCGAAGCGCTGCATCAGACCATGAGCGAGAACCCTGGGGGGATTTTCGTCATTCGCGATGAATTAACTGGCTGGTGGAGCACATTGGACCGGGCTGGCCGTGAAGGAGAGCGGGCCTTCTGCCTCCAGGCGTGGAACGGTGACACGGGACACACCATAGATCGGATCGGGCGCGGCACGATCCACGTAGAAGCGTGCTGCATGTCGATGTTGGGGGGTATCCAACCGGCTCGTCTTCGGTCCTAATTTAGCGGACGCACTCAAAGATGGGCCCGCCAACGACGGGCTGATCCAGCGCTTTCAACTACTGGTCTGGCCGGACACTGCACCAGGCTGGACCTATGTCGATCGAGCGCCCGATTTGGCCCCCGAACGCCAGGCAGGGCACGTATTCCGCAAGCTGGCGGAACTGGACGCTGGCAATCCGGCAATCTTCCGCTTCGCGGCCGACGCCCAGGAACTGTTCATTGACTGGATGGCGGACCTAGAACGGAAAGTCCGCGGCGGCCAAGATCTCCACCCAGCTCTCGTTTCACACTTGAGCAAGTACCGTTCTCTTATGCCTTCCCTGGCGCTTCTATTCGAACTTGCCGACCTGGCCGGTATTGTAGGTTTTGATGGTTCCGCTCTTGCTCAGATCGAAAACTTAGTCAGTCTGGAGCATGCCCGCCAGGCGGCAGCCTATTGTGACTATCTGGAGTCGCACGCTAGGCGGATCTATTCCTGCATCACGACGCCACAAATGCGTGCGGCGCGGGAATTATCGGAGAAGCTCAAACAGCGCAAAGTAGGTGCAGGTGGCTTATTCTCTTGTCGCGAAGTTTACCTTAAGGGGTGGAGCGGCTTAGACACCCCTGAGGCTGTGAAACAGGCGGCGGAGCTGTTGCAGGACGCGGGATGGGTCAGGGAGCTGGCGGGCGAGCCGGGTCAGTTTGGTGGACGTCCCGCGAACCGCTACGCGGTGAATCCTGGAGTGTGGCGATGAACGCTAGCCGGTGGTTGAATTGGAAACCTAGGGAGCAAATCTTGCGCGAATCGGGTGGAAGCGAACCTACAAAACCTTCAGAACCGGGTTTTGATGGTTTTGTAGGTACGGTTTCCGAGGAAACGTCTGAAATACGCCCTCTGGAGGAAGCGCTCAAGGGCAGGGCCGTAGAACTTTACCTTGCCGATGGTGACCGTCTGTTCATCGTCGCCGATGAAGCGGACGCCGCAAAGCTCGGGGAACCGAGGGGCAATGTCTACACTGCTGCCGAGGTGCGCCGAGTGATTCAGATCGATGACCCAGGGGTCGTCGCCGAAGTACACCATTGGAAACGAAAGTTCAACGCTACAGTGCGCGATTATCAGAAGCGGGCGGGCAATCCAGACTGACGTTCGCCGCGGTTCGCGCTTCCTTCCCCCGCGGACAGACTTTGAGCAAGCGCACAAATAATGAAGGCGCGCGAAAGGCGTTCTCGCCTACTCGATGTTGACGAGCGTTTCAATTTACACAAGCGCGCCGACAATAGCTCCCAATAGCAGCGGCGCTACGTGTGCAGCCGCCAGCACAAACCCTCCCGCGCCTGCGATAAGGCCAAATAGCGGAATACCAGTTAGTACGGAAGCGAAAAAGAAGAGCGCTATACCGAAAATCAAGCCGGGCAAGAACACGGCGAGAATCGCGTTGCCTAAGCTCCCGGCCTTTCTGCCGCCAACAAACCCCGCCACTAGCGGACCAATGAAAGGCAGCCAGAAAAGTAGAATCGAAAGTAGGAACATCCACACGATGGCGCTGCCAAGGCTGCCCGGTCGATTTGCCATTTCACAAGTCTCGCATAACAAACTTCTTTACAACCTGCCGGGTTGGGCGTATAAATTGATTAAGGGCTCGGTTCGTTAGGCTAGCGTAAAGCGCACCCTCCGAAAGACTCTCACAAAATCTAGTTTGTTGAAGTGAGTCATGACCTCACAGAAGGCAAGTGTGCTTACCGCCGCGTTGGTCCAACTATGGTCGATTGCCCGGCTCGTACCATACGCACGCAATCCACGGAAGAACGACGCCGCGATAGATCGAATGGCAGCGTCCATCCAGGAATTCGGGTTTAAGATTCCTGTGTTAGCGCGCAGCGACGGCCAGGTAGTCGATGGCCATTTACGTCTGAAAGCGGCAAAGAAACTCGGCATCAACGAGGTGCCTGTCATTCTATGCGACGAATGGACCGAAACGCAGGTTAAAGCCTTTCGTTTGATGGTGA
The DNA here is from genome assembly GCA_963769205.1 of Bryobacterales bacterium. Classification (GTDB taxonomy): domain Bacteria; phylum Acidobacteriota; class Terriglobia; order Bryobacterales; family Bryobacteraceae; genus Palsa-89. The sequence continues at coordinate 590,326 of CAVYKR010000018.1, forward strand.
ATCGCTCGGTCGGCTGGGCCGAATGGGATGCGGAACTAGTCGGTTTGGAACTGCTGGAATTGAAAGGACTTGATTTTGATCTCGACCTGACAGGCTTCAACAGCGACGAGTTGGATCGGTATCTCGCCGGCATCGATGCAGATCCCGGCTTGACTGACGAGGACGATGCGCCCGAGCCACCCGAAACACCAGTTAGCACGCTCGGGGATCTTTGGATTTTAGGGCGCCACCGTGTACTCTGCGGAGACGCAACGAAGCCCAGCGACGTCGAGCGGCTCATGACCGGTGAAAAGGCTGACTTGGTCTTCACTGACCCGCCCTACAATGTGGCCTACTCCGGATACACCAAAGACAAGCTCACGATTGAAGGTGACCGACTCACCGACGATCAGTTTCGGCAATTCCTCAGCGCAGTCTTCCAAAACTATCGTTCCGCGATAAAGCGGGGCACGTCCCTTTATGTTTGCCACGCCTCTTCGGTTCAGCGAGATTTTCAGAACGC
>CAVYKR010000019.1:0-593716 GCA_963769205.1 Bryobacterales bacterium
AGCCGGTAGCTTGCTGAGGGTAATCGTAATGGCTGGCAGACGGTTACCCGGTCATGGTCGTTTCATGCAACGGCCAGGAGCGTATGCAATACCGGCTGCGAGTGCAGGCCTTCTGGGCCTGCGCGAGCGGCCGGTGCCCGGTCACGGTCAGCAACCTCAGCGGGTCATTGCATAACGCGACTTCTACCGAGACGCAAGGTGCCCGCCACCGTGACGTCGGCGCCTAGAGTCGCTGGTGGGTAAGAATCGATGGGGAGCAGTTCACCAGGAGGAGGGCCAGTTGCCGCGGGTCACCGTCATCGGGACCGGATACCTCGGCCTCACCCATGCCGTCTGCCTGGCCGACCTCGGCCACGAGGTGCTGGCGATCGACGTCGACGCGGAGAAGATCGCGATGGCCGCCAACGGCGAGGCCCCGTTCTTCGAGCCCGGCCTGGAACCGCTGCTGCGGAAGAACCTGGAGCGGGCCGGCTCCGCTTCACCATGTCGTTCGCCGAGATCGGCGAGTTCGGCGAGGTGCACTTCCTGTGCGTGGGCACGCCCGAGGGCGAGTCGGGCCGGGCCGACCTCGGCTCGGTCTACGCCGCGGCTGAGGCGCTCGCCCCGCACCTGACGGCGCCGTGCCTGATCGTGGGGAAGTCGACCGTCCCGGTCGGGACGGCGCGGCAGGTGATGGCCCGGATGCGCGCGATCGCGCCGGCCGGCGACGAGGTCGACCTGGCCTGGAACCCGGAGTTCCTGCGCGAAGGGTTCGCGGTGCAGGACAGCCTGGCGCCCGACCGCATCGTGCTCGGCGTGACCTCGGAGCGGGCCGAGGCGCGGCTGCGCCAGGTGTACCGCGGCGCCGCTCGAGGCGGGAAGCCCGCTGCTGGTGATGGACCTGGAGACGGCCGAACTGGTCAAGGTGGCCGCGAACGCGTTCCTCGCGACCAAGATCTCCTTCATCAACGCCATGGCCGAGGTGTGCGAGCAGGCGGGCGCCGACGTGCTGCCGCTGGCCGAGGCGCTCGGCTACGACGCGCGGATCGGCCGCCGGTTCCTGTCGCCCGGGCTCGGCTACGGCGGCGGCTGCCTGCCCAAGGACATCCGCGGGTTCCGCGCCACCGCCGCGGACCTGGGGGTGAGCTCGCTGGAGAGCCTGCTGGCCACGGTGGACGCGATCAACCTCGGCCGCCGGGAGCGGGTGGTCGCGCTGGCCCGCCGGGCCGCCGGGGGCTCGCTGGCCGGCCTGCGGGTGGCGGTGCTCGGCGTCGCGTTCAAGCCGGACAGCGACGACGTACGGGACTCCCCCAGCCTGGCCGTCTGCGACCGCCTGGCGGCCGAGGGGGCGGTCGTGTCGGTGCACGACCCGGTGGCCATGCCCAGCGCGGCCAGGAAACGGCCGGGGCTGGGCTGCGCGCCGTCGGTCTTCGAGGCGGCCGAGGGCGCCGACTTGGTCCTGCACCTGACCGAGTGGTCCGCCTACCGGGCGATCGACCCCGCCGCGCTGGCCCGCGTCGTCGCCCGCCGGGTGATCATCGACGCCCGCTGCTGCCTGGACGCCGGGCTCTGGCGCGAGGCCGGCTGGACCGTGCACGTGCTCGGCCGCCCGTACCTGTTAGGGTTAGCGGGAGCCGGCGAGCAGGGCTCGTTCGGCGGCCTCGACGACGTTGGCCAGGAGCATGGCGCGGGTCATCGGGCCGACTCCGCCCGGCATCGGGGCCAGCCAGCCGGCCACCTCGGCGACCTCGGGGGCGACGTCGCCGGTGAGCGCCGGCTCGGCGTCGGTCCGGGTGATGCCCACGTCGACCCGGCCGCGCCGGGCTTGACCATGTCCGCGGTCAGCAGCCCGGGCCGTCCCGCCGCCACCACCACGATGTCCGCGGTCCTGGTGTGCGCGGCGAGATCCTTGGTCCCGGTGTGGCACTGCGTCGGCGGGCGAATCGACGCCCATGGATTTGTAAATCAGGGACCATTCCAGAGGGTGGCCCTGGGTGTCGGCCAACATGTACACACGCCGCAGCCGCTCCACGGTGAAGGTCTCATCGGGATCCATGGGATCGTAAAACCAATCCGGGCCGGTGGGACCGGTACGAAGATAACCCTTAGCGGCGCCCCATTCCTCTTGCAGAATACTTCCCATTTGGGCTTCGAAAGTGGCGCTCAAGGTCTGACGGAATACAATGCCCAGCAACACCAGCAGGATGGTGAAGAAAAATACGTAGCTGAAGGCCAGGCGGAAACGCAACCCGCGAGTGAATCGCAGCGCCTTGCCGAACGCGTTCATGACGACTGCTCAACCTGCTTTTCTACCGGTTTCTCGGCCTTTTCCGGCGCATCCAGCATGTAGCCGATGCCGCGCACGGTATGGATCATCTTGACCGGAAACTTGTCGTCGATCTTGCTGCGCAGATGGCGGATGTAAACGTCGACGATGTTGGTGAGGCCGTCGTAGTCCATATCCCAGACATGCTCGACGATCATGGTGCGGCTCAAGCGGACGGCCGCGATTGCGCATCAAGTATTCGAGGATGCTGAATTCCTTGGGCGCGAGCTCGATGTTCTCGTTGCCGCGGGTTACTTTGCGGCGGATGCAATCCAGCACCAGGTCGCTTACCTGTAATCGTTCGGGCGTGGGCTGGCCGCGACGCAGGAGAGCGCGGACGCGCGCCAGCAGTTCGACAAAGGCGAACGGTTTGGTGAGGTAGTCGTCGGCGCCCAGTTCCAGGCCTTTCACGCGATCATCCACCGCGTCGCGCGCGCTTAGGATCAGCACCGGGGGGCTGGATTTTCGATTGCGGATCTTCTGGAGGATGCTAAGACCGTCTATATCGGGAAGCATCAGGTCCAGAATGATCAGATCATACTCGGTGCCATGAACCAACTCCAGGGCGGTGTTACCATCGCCAGCGACATCCACAGCGTATCCGGCGCTCTCCAGACCGCGCGAGAGGAAATCCTGAATACGCTTCTCGTCCTCAACGATGAGTATTCTCATAGGCTTAGGCCTGGAGCCAGTGTAACATCCGCTTAGGCTCCTATAACTACAATTAAAGCACTGCGATCGAAGTGCCGTCAGCCTGGAACGTGTGCAGGCCGGATTCTTGGCAGCCGCTAACGCAAGCTATTCTCTCGCCGATAAGGCTGTTGTCGAAGCCGACTAGACCTTTGTCGCAATGGATAAACTAACCACTACTAACGGCCGCTTACTCAAGGACATACTGCATTGCCACCGGCAGTGGACCGAAGGCGGATCGGAGCACCTCCGCTGTGTACTGGACGGTGAGACGCTGAACGAAGCGCCGCTTCAGAAGATTTATCTGCGGCGCGCGATCTTAAAAGGCACTACGTTCTTAGATGCCGATCTCACAGATGTCGATTTGAGTGAGGCGATCCTGGAAGCCGTCGACTTTGAGCGGGCGATCCTCTCAGGTTCGGATATGAACCACGCACAGGTTTCCGACTCTCAGTTCTCGGAGGCTTGGCTGACCGCCGCGATCCTGTCGGATGCCAAGTTCCGGGGCACGTGCTTTCGAAAAGCGCAGTTGCGCGAGAGCCGCTGCCAAGGGGCGATTATGGAAAACTGCAAGCTGGCCGCAGCCATACTGGATTCAGCCTCATTTCATCATGCCCGGCTGACCAGCTGCGATTTCTCAGACTGTGAGTTCAACCACGTCGAGTTCTACGGGGCTCATATGCAGCCTGTCGTTTTCATTCAGTTTCCGGACTGAATGCCAACTTCAGTAATACTCATCTGAAGGCATGCGATTTCACGAAGGCGGACCTGGCGGGAGCGAAGTTTACCAGGGCTGATTCGGCGCCTCTCAATTCGATCGCACGGTGTTGCCGGATGCCGACTTCCGGCACGCTGACCTGAGCGGCGTAGACTTTAGCCGGTCCGACCTATCGAATGCGCATTTTGGAGGCGCCAAACTGTTTGCCGCCGATCTACGCGCCGCCAATCTGACGGGCGCGCGGGAACTGACAGCGGGGCAGCTCACGCAAGCGCGCACGGACGAATCCACTACCTTGCCTAACGGGTCCCGCGGTCCCTACCGCCGCCACTCCGGCGCCGAAAGACCAGTGCTGGTCTAGCTAGGGCGTTCCTGGGAGCGATCGGACACCATACGCCGCTTACGTTCTATTTATGGTTCGAGTGTTCACGAGAATAGCTTGGACATCCGGATCGTCCAGCATGTCCGTCATTTCGAACGAAACCCAGGCCCAGCTTCCATCCTCCTTCTTCACGCGAACCTCACAGGACGTACATTTCGCTTGGGCGCTAAGCAGGTGGGAGAACGATTCCTGGAAGCCGCTTGAATCGTCCGGGTGAATCATCGAAAGAACCGATTGCCCCAACAACTCAACCTCCTGATATCCGAGCGCCGAGTGAAGCGCTCGCAGGACGATCAGATCGGGAGTGAGGAGGCCAACGCCTTCCCGGCTTTTGCGGAGGATCGCATTGAACATGCGGGCGTTCTTTTGAATGATGTCCTCCAGCCGCCGGAGGTTGATGTTCTCCTCTTCTAATTCTGCGACGCGATCGCGAAGCCGGTCTATTTCTTGCTCCGGGGGCGGCTGTGGCCGGCCGGGTGGATCGTGAAAGGCCAACATGGCTTGCAGATTGCGGATGTTGAACATAAGCTTAAACGAAGTCTCGCGAGATTTGCGCGGCCGTGAAAGCTTCCATTTTCTTAAGCAGGTCCTCCATAGGGGAAGATACCGGGAATATGGTCCAACTGGCCGAAATAGGCAGCATAACGGTTCGCGCGCCGACTTCGACAGTCTTCTCCAGCTTGACATCGGCAAAGCGGCGAATCTCGGTGCGCACGTTTTCTAAGCGGTCGCTTCGTTCCAGCAAGGCAATCAGCGCCGGACCATGCCAACGGAACACGTGATCGCTAGCCCCCAGATTTCCTCGAAAATGCTCGGCAAAGGCCGAGAGAACGCGGTCCCCGATGGCATATCCGAACCGCGCATTCACGGCCTGCACTCTGTTCACCACGACAATCGCCAGGAATTTGTTGCGAGGTGAAGTCACAGCGGTTTGAATAGCCCTCATCGCTTCCCTCTTACTGGGCAGGCCGGTGGCGAGATCCAGATCCACAGCATCCGCAACGGGTCCGGGGTGTTCTTTGGAATTTTCCAGCTCCCGTTTGAGAGTGTCGAGCGTGCTTTGACCGTCCGTTTTCTGGCGTAACGCTTCCTCCCGCACCGCTTCGAGGCATTCTCCCAGACGCAGTTTGAGGAGCTGCATGTCTTCCAACATGCGGACGCTCTCGATAGATTTTTCGATGTCCTGCAGTTTGGTCACAGAGGATTCCCCGCTGGCCCCGATGGTAATGACCGTTTGAGTCAGCATGGAAACCATGTGCTGCAGCTCAATATTCTGCCGCCGGACTACGTTAGTGGTGCGCCGGTTGTAGTCCTCCATGGCGCGCAGAGCACCGCCCACTGCCAGCAATACTTCCGACATGGGGAGCTCGGGGGTTATCTTTCTTGCAAATTCATCGATGTCGGATGTAAAACGAACATGGTCGGTCTTGTCGCCTTCCACGGCATGCAAAGCGATCCCTTGCAGGAACAAGCCGATAATTCGACGGTAAGCGGTATCGGCATCCTTGTTCTTGTCGCCGAAGAGATAGGGCTTTAGAGAAATCATCAGTGGTCTATGGACCAGGTGCGCTCGTTTGCGTCCTGGCAAGCTGCCTCCGCATCCGTACTAAATTGTCTTATCGGATGGATGCCAGGTTTCTTGGGCGAGCTTGGCGGCGTTCTGCTAAGGCCGGGCCAATTCGTCCTGACGCGCCCGCATCGAGGCGCGCGCCTCGCGATGGATCTCGCCCATTTTTGCGCCGGTGGCAACCAGGGCTATGAACCCGACGATCAGCAGCGGTAATGTGACCATGCCCCAGAGGATGAGGGTGAAACGGCGGGCCATAGCCTGTTGGACGCCGAACAATGTCAGGCCCAGAGTGGACAACACCTGAAAGAGACCCACGTTGCCGGGAGCCTGTGGGGCGACCGAGCCCAGCCTCAACAGAATCATTAAAGTGGCGGCACCCTTCCAGGACGCCTCGTCCAATCCATAGGCCTGCATGACCGCATAAATCGGCACTACCTGCATAAGCAGATGGGGAATGCTGACCAGCGCCGAAAGGTAGAGATAACGGGAGTGGCCAATGCGATGCAGGTCTTCAATGAAGACGTGCGCCCAACCGAACATACGAGAATCCAGGATGACTTCGAGGGCCTGCTCCCGCCAATACATTGCGACGGCCAGGACCGCGCCACAGACCAGAATCAATACACCCAGAAAAATGGCGCCATCGGTCAGCAGGCCGAGCGCGCGGGCCTGGCCATGGCTCAAGGGGAAGTGCTGCAGATATCCAAACGAGAAGAACAGCCCGGCGATCAGCAACAGGCCGTCGAAGATACGTTCGATTAGCGCCGAGGCGAGCGTGACAGAAATCGGGATTTCGCTCCAGCGGGTGATCAGAAAGCAGCGAATCAGCTCTCCGCCGCGCAGGGGAAGTACTTCATTGGCAAACAAGCCGACAAAGATGGCCCGGGTGGCGCTCCAGACCGATACGGGGCCGAGCGGGCGCAACAGTAGACTCCAGCGCCAGCCTTGGATGGCATACGCTAACAGGTCGGCTAGGGCGCCGACAGCGATCCAGCGCCAGTCCAATTCGCGAATCTCTTCGGCTAGCTCGGTCCAGCTTACACCGTGCAGCGCCCAGGCCAAGGCTGCCAGGGATACCAGGATCGTGACGAGAGCAAAGACACGGGTACGGAGTCGAGTTTCCGGGGAGGCAACGGCCATATCACCCAAGAACCATGATAACCGGTTGGTTTCCGGCTCCTGTTCCTGGAGCGCTAAGACGCGCGGCGAAATAGGAGGACGGCGTTCAATCCACCGAAAGCGAAGGAGTTCGAAAGCGCGTATTCCACCTGCGCAGGGCGGGCCTGATTTGGAATCACATCCAGATCGCAGGCCGGGTCGGGCGCAGTGAAGTTGGCGGTGGGCGGCAAGACGCCGTTGCATAACGACAGCAAGGTGGCCACGGCTTCGATGGCCCCGGCGGCGCCTAAGGCGTGGCCATGCATCGATTTGGTGGAGCTGACAGGAAGCCGTTCGGCGTGGGAGCCGAAGACCTTGCGGATGGCGGCCGTCTCAGTGGCGTCGTTGGCCTGCGTGGCGGTGCCATGCGCGTTAATGTAGCCGATATCTTGGGGTTGAAGTCCGGCATCGCGGATGGCGGCTTGCATAGCTCGGGCTGCGCCATCGGGCGAAGGCTGGGTGATATGGTAAGCATCGGAAGACATTCCGAAGCCTGACGATCTCGCCATAGATCTTGGCGCCGCGCGCTCGCGCCGCTTCAAGCGGCTCCAACACCAGCATGGCGCCGCCTTCGCCCAATATCAGGCCGCGGCGGTCCTTTGAAAATGGACGGCAGGTGTCGGGCGAGACTACGCGCATCGCTTCCCAAGCTTTCAAAAAGCCAAGACTGAAGACCGCCTCGCTTCCGCCCGCGATGGCCATGCGAACGGCGCCGCTGCGAACCATCCAGAACGCCTGGCCGATGGCGTGATTGGCCGAAGAGCACGCGGTTGAAATGGTGTAGGTGGGCCCTACGACGCCCGTTTCGAGCGAAATCCGGCTAGCGGCCGCATTTTCCATCGTACGGGGAATGGTCAGTGGATTTACCCGGGGAATGTTATTGCGATAGAGATTGACGAACCCCTCGTCCTCGGTATTCTGGCCGCCCACGCAACTGCCGGTGACAATCGCGGTGTTTTCGCGCAATTGCTCGTTCCATTCAATACCGGCCTGGGCGATGGCCTGGCGCGCCGCCACAACGCCGAATTGCGCAAAGCGATCGAGCAGCCCGATTTCCTTTTCTTCGAAATGAAGAGCTGGATCGAAGCCCTGAACTTCGGCGCCATTCTGAAAACGAAGCAGCACGCGATCGACGGCCAGGAGTGGTCGAATGCCCGGCCGCCCGCCGGCGAGCGCCTGCCAAAACTCGTTACAGTTATGCCCCAGCGCCGATAGGATGCCGGCGCCCGTCACGACTACCCGTGCCTGCATGTCAGGCTCTGGCGGCCGCCGGGCCCCCCTGGCCACTTTCGAGCAATTTGGCGATGCCATCCACTACATCGCGCACCGATCGGATATTCTGCGCTGCATCGTCAGGAATATTTATGTTGAACTCGCTCTCCACCGCGAAAAGGATGTTGATGCCATCTAATGAATCAATACCGAGCTCTTCGAAGGTACTGTCGGCCGTGACCTTCTCTGGAGGAAGATGTTGGGCCGTGGCGATGATTCCTCTGACGCGCTCGGTCAGTTCCGTGTGGGACATAAAATGTCGGTCACCTTTTCGAAGTGAAAACCTTGCTCCATCAATTTTGGCAGAACTGCGCGCAAAGCTCCCAGGGTGGCGCGGACATCCGGCTTGGGTTCGAGTCCGCGGCCATCGTGCAGACAAAAAATCGCGCCATTGCCGGATCCGTTCAGGAGCCGTTGAATTACACGCGGCTCGGGCCATTTCCAATCCAGAGCGAGGGTGGTCCACATCACCCCCAGCAGCCCGAGGCGCTGTTGCGCCGGGCGTAATCCGAACCAGCGCGCGCCGTAGGGCGGGCGGAAGAGCCGCGGCCGGATTCCGGTGCTTTGCTCGATAGTCTCCTGCGCGCGAGCCAGCTCGGCATGGATGAACCGGGGCGATTGGAAATACAGTTTCGGATGTGTATCGGTGTGATTGCCGATCTCGTGCCCCCGGCTGGCCACCTGGCGCGCAATCTCCGGCAGACGGCGGACGTTGGCGCCGCATTGGAAGAAAGTAGCCGGCACCCGGTGACGGGCTAGGATCTCGAGCAATTCAGGCGTGGACTCACTGGGCCCGTCGTCGAATGTCAGCGCGATGGCCGGCCGGTCGGCGGAGCCTTTATATATGGAGGGCGCCAGCAGTGAGGACGATGGAACCCGTACCGCGTAGGCTAAGACACCGGCCGAAGCGCTAACGACCGCTGCCCCACTTGCGAGCAATCCGCTAACATCCATCACGATGCCTGGCGGCTGGCGCCACGCGAAGCGACTGTGCCAGGAGGCTTTGGTCCGGTGCGAACCAGAGCCCCAGGCCCGGGAATCCACGGATAGCGCTCGATAACACCTTCATCCACTTCGACACCCAGCCCCGGACCCTTGGGCATGATCAGATCGCCATGGTCGAGTTGAAGCGGTTCTTTCAACACCTCCGCGGCCAAAGGAAACGGATACATTCCGGCCGTCGATGGAGTGGAATAGCAGGGATACTCCAACCATTCGACCACTTGATCGGGCCAGCAGACTCCCAGGTGCGCGGCAGCGATCACTTCCAGCGCCGTTCCCCAACTGTGGAAAGCAAACTTCAATCCGGCGCGCGAGACTTCGCCCACCAGACGCCTGGCCGTGGCATAGCCGCCCTGCGAGACCAGATCCAACTGCAGATAGTCGACGCCGGCGAAGATGAGATCTAAAAAACCGGGCTCGTGGGGCTCGTGCAAGCTACTCGCCAGCGAGACCAAGTCCATTTCCTTGAGACGGCGGTAGCCTTCATAGTCGTCCGGAGGAAGCGGCTCCTCGAGCCACGCGATGTTGTATTCGCCCAGTTTTTCGGCGAGTTGGTCGATTATCGCGGGCAGGTAATTCCGATCCCCCATCTGCCACCAGGTGCGGGCGTCGACGATAAGATCAAAGTCGGTTCCCACCGCTTCGCGCATCCACCGGACGGTCTCGATATCATTATCCGGACCGATTCCGGAGTGCATTTTATAAGCGCGAAACCCGAGTTGAGAGATAGCGTACGCCTCTTCGGCATGCTTTTCCGGCGTCATATGCAGGCCGGCGCTGGCATAGAGCCGAATACGATCGCGCGTCCGTCCGCCCAATAGCTCCGAGACGGGGCGGTCCTTGCTCCTTTCCGATCAGGTCGTACAGCCCGATTTCGAGGGCGCAGTAGACTCGCTGAAGTGCAGGGTCGCGGCCGGTTTCTTCGAGAAATTGCACGCGCAGCGCGTCCGGATCCGCCAAGGTTCGACCAACCAGAAAGGGGGCTATGACGTTATCGATGGCGTCCTTGGCCGACTCGGTTCCCGGCCCCGGAGCATAGCCGATCATTCGATTGTCGGCCTGGATGCGAATCAACATGGCGTCGCGTTTGACAATGGTCTGTTCGCCGCCGTGAAAGGTGACCCTTAGCGGGTCGGGCAAGAGATAGGAGAGTAAGTGGGCCTGAACGGAATGGATCCGCATGCTGCTAAGCTCAGCGTACCAGGATGGATGTGGGTTGTGGTTGAAACCCAGCGCGCCAAAAAGAGCCGGGCGCTGGTCAGGCACCCGGCTGAGGAGCACCCATAGGCGGCTCGGAGGTCACCGCCTACGGTAGTGGAGGAGCCACTAGGCCAGGAGACCGCCATGCCCAAGGCAGGCGATTTCCCAACCCGAAACACGATATCGGGCCAACATCGGGGGAAGCACCCAATCTACCACATTTGGCTTAGCCGAGCGAAAGCAACCGGGCGCTGACAAGATGGGGATTTCATCTTTATAGCCCAACAGCAAAAGATTGCCGGGCTCTACCGGGGCCAGAAAACGCTCGAAGGTGCAACCGGCATGAAGCATGGCGCGTCCGACGACGTCGTCCGGGCCGGCCGGCGCGGTAGTAGACGCTATCAGAACAGCAGTGGGTTTGGCGCGGAGAAGATGCTGCAAGGATTTTGCGACAGTGGTCTCGTCTTCTACCGAAGCGAGCACAAACGCTGTGCTGGTCCCCAACCGCTCTAACCGCTGCCGCATAATACTTTCGAACAACTGGCGGGCTCGCTCTCCATTAGCGGGATCGGAGTACAAGACTCCGAGCGCCGGCGAGCGAATGGGCCGAGCCTGCAGAATTGGCCCGCGCTCTTTGATTATCGAGATGACTGCCTCCAGTTGCGAGGCGGCTACGGCAAAAGGAGTGCTCTTGACGGTAGCCACGCGCTGGCCGGCTTTGGCGTAAGCGAAGTTGAGCATCGTGGCGATCACGACACTGGCCGTGCAGTTAATCTGCTTGAGCAACTCATCGTCGACCAGCAGACAACAGGGCTCGGTAGCGAATAGATTAGCTCTCCCTCCCGCAGCGAGACGAATTTCGAGCGATCCACAACCGATTTCGCTCGCGACTTGCATGACAGCATCGTCCTCGCCAACTTCACCCTCTTCCAACTCCGTGACCCACACCTCGCTCATGCCTTCAGTCGCCAGCATGCGAGCATCTTCCTCGCTGATCACGTGGCCCTTTGCCAGCAGCTTCTTTCCGCCCGCGCGAAAAACGGTGCAGCAGAGAACCCTTCCGGTCGCTTCCTTGACATCTATGGTTTGAGCCCGCATACTCCGCGATCCTCTTCCTGAAACTTCCTAGGGTTTTCCCTAGCTTGGAGAAATTATACTCCTTACAAGTGGAAAACCAAGAGAAAATTCTCAAGTATGCGACGAATTAATTTGCCGAAAGCAAAACAAGCTACCGGGCCGGTCTTAATTGAGGGAGCTGCACGAGGACGGACTCAGGTTCGATACCGGCACCGAGTACTGGGTCCGGGCGCAACGGTTTCAACATCGCGATTTCATCGCAGCATTGAAATTTTGGACAGCGAAGGCAATCTTTCCAGACCTTTAGCGGCAACTCACCGCGCTCCACTTCACGAAATCCCAGCTTTCTAAAAAACCCCGGCACATAGGTGAATGCAAAGATAGCGTGTAGTTGATTTTCTACAGACTCGCGTTCAATGGCTTCCACAATGCGGCGTCCAACACCACGAGTTTTCAAAGTTGGATCCACGGCCAGGGATCGAACTTCGCCCGAAGTGGGGGTGTAAAAGTGCAGTGCGCCACAGCCCGCCAGGCGATCTCCCAGATATGCAACCGAGAAATCACGAATATTTTCGGACATTTCAAACTCTGTACGCGGCAGCATTATTCCATTCGCGGCGTAATCGTTTATGAGGCCCAGTAGAGGGCCGATGTCGCTCATGGTCGCCTTGCGGACGGTCAGATCGTTCGCGTCGTACGGCACAGTAGATTCGGTCAAGCTGAGACTAGCCATTGCTGGGAATACCTATTTCCGCCAAAAGGCGGGTTCCAATCTGCTGGCCGGACAGCAGACCGTCAATTATGCCGGCCGCGCCGCCGGGCGCGATGACCACCTCGCCCACTCCCAGCCTGAGCGCTTCGATGGCGGCTTCCAGCTTGGCTTGCATCCCGGCGGTGGCGATGCCCTCTTCGATCAGTGTTTTACATTTGTCAATTGTGATCGTGGGATAAATAGCTTTTTCTTGTCCCCAAACCCCATTTACATCTGTCAAAAAGAAAAGTTTTTCCGCGGGCATGGCCGACGCAACCGACGCGGCCATCTGATCCGCGTTGACGTTGTAAAACTGCCCCTGGCGATCGCCTGCCACGCAAGCGACCACGGGCAAATACCTACCGCTCAGCAACAGATTGAGCAAACGCGCATCGGATCGCAGCGGTTTGCCAACGAAGCCGAGTTCCGCATTCAACTGCCGCGCTTCCGTGAGGAGCCCATCCATGCCAGTGAGCCCGACGGCGGGGACTCCACGCGCGATGAAGGCAGCCACTAACTCCTGATTTACTGAACCAGCGAATACCTTGAGCACCGCGTCCAGCACGTCCGGCGTAGTTACGCGTAAGCCGTTGACGAAGCGGCTCTCGACGCCGCGTTCCTCAAGGAAGCGGGTCATCTGCCGGCCGCCTCCATGAACGACGATGGCTTCGAGACCGCCTTGGACCGCTTGCCCAATTTCGGCCGCCAAACGTTGGCGCGACTGTAAGGAATCGAGCAGTGTTCCGCCGAGTTTGATCAGAACCTTCATGCCAACCCTTCGATCACACGAGCCCCTCGGTCTCATCGAAGTTCAACGCCAGATTCATATTCTGCACTGCCTGCCCGGCTGCCCCTTTCACCAGGTTGTCGATGGCGCTGATAACCACCGCGCGACCCGTCGCTCGATCGAACTTCACGCCAATATCGCAGAAGTTGGTGTTTGCCACGCCCTGGATGTCCGGCATGTCGCCCAGCGGGTAAAGGCGGACAAATGGTTCACCGCGGTAGCGCGCGCTGTAGATTTCGAGGAGCGCTTCGGCGCTCGAAAGACTTGGAGCACGAAAATAGATAGTCTCCAGAATGCCACGGTGGATGGGAATGAGTTGAGCAGTGAAGCTTAGTTCAAACTCCTCTAGCCCAGAGACCATCAGGATCTCGGGCACGTGGCGGTGATCGAGGACCGAATAAGCCGAAAAATTTTCGGTTACTTCACAAAAGCTGGTTTTGAGGCTGGGCTTGCGGCCTGCGCCGCTGACTCCAGACTTGGCATCGCAAACGATCCCGGCGCTGCGGTCGATCACGCCTCCGGCGATCAGCGGCTGGATGGCCAGGTTGGCCGCGGTCGGATAGCAGCCCGGGTTTGAGATGAGGCGGGCTTGCGAGATCCGGTCCCGACAGAACTCGGGCAGCCCATAGACAGCCTCTTCGAGCAGTTGGGGGGCGCTGTGCTTCTCTTTGTACCAGCGCGAATATGCATCGGCCTCGCGCAGACGGAACGCGCCGCTCAAGTCGATCACTTTAGCGCCGGCATCGAGCATTTGGGGCGCTAGTTCCATGGATACGTCAGCGGGCGTTGCGAGGAACACCAGGTCTAGATGTTCGGTTTGGACCGCGTCCGGACTGCATGGCACTTTGCGGAACTGCTGCGGAGCGCCGATGGGCTGAGGTCGCGATCCCGAGTCCTGGCGATGTTCCAGCAGCACGGGTTGGACGCCAGGATGGCGGGTGAGGAGGCGGACCAATTCCGCGCCGCTATAGCCTCTGAAGCCGACGATGCCTACGTTATAATTATTCACTCTCGTGCATAATTATACCATTATCGATGATCGGTGGTGGCTCAAGGTTTTGTTGGTTAAATATTCAGCCGCTGAGCATAGTAGACTGTGACGATGCATTATTCCCTGGCTTGGACGTTAGGAATGATGCGACGCTCAGTCATCACGTACAGTTGGTGGGCAGCAACGTTCCAAGCTCCCATATTGGCTCTAACTATATTTTGGATGCTCTTTACTCCCTCGCCCGGCTTCGCGGTGGCCGTCTTGGCTTTTGTGGCTGGCGTTATGGCGGTTAGGACGGAGCATTTCACACCTACGGAGAAGGTTGTCTGGATTCTCGTAGCGGGGGCGCTCTGCGTCATTGAGTTCCGTGCCCTGACCAAAGACCGGGCCGACCACGATAAGCAGGAGGCTGAGATCCGCTGGCAAGACGCATCCAATCGCAAACAGGAGAGAATGCAATTTGAAAAGCTTCTAGAAGCCGGAACGCAAATCTTTCACCAAGAGCAGACGCTATCAAAGCGAACAATAGACACGATTACTGGCGGCAACACCTATCCGTCGATTTTCGCCGTCCGAAGCGACGATGGGCAGGGGTGGAACCTTCAGTTGGTAGCCAATGGAAAATACAACCTCGCTGGTACGTATATAACTGTTATGTCCCACATGCAGTTACCGGGCGTGCGCCAGCAATGGCTCTCCAGCAAATCTCAGTTTGTCCCTAGCGTTCTGGCCCATCACTCAATCGGATTGGCATTGAAAATTTTTCCCAGGGAGATGATTTTGATGTGTATCAAATCGAATTTATTTCATCCAACGGCGCATTTATGGAAATGCTAACGATGAGAAAATCAGGAGATACATGGTCGCAAGAGTGGGTTGTGACAGATCTACAAGGACATACATCGAACGGCAACCTAATCCGAAGTACAAGCGTCATTAGGCCCCTTCGATTGCGCCATTCCCCGATGCTGGGTGTGGTGCCGGGCAAGTGCTCGATGCAGAGCGACACCCTCGGAAAGAACCCAGGTTGATATGGCAGCGGTCTCCGGGTAATCTAATGAAGACGGCTGGGAGTACATTCGGTTTTCGTTGTTGAGTCCGCGTCGTCGAGCACTCTTGTTCCGATGTGGCTCCCAGTCGGTTTACTGTTAGCAATTTTCCCCCCTTCCTGCCTGGTTCAAAGACCCATCATTCCGCTAGTCGTTATAGGGTGATTTGACCCATTCGCATCGTACTTTGCCCCAACTCTTCAACGTCAGTTCCAAAAAGTGAAACACTTAAGTGATTGAAAAACCCTGGTGGGAGCCCGCGGAGCGTGATCTGCTAGGGAAGGGAGAGCCGTGTGTCTATGAACAAAGCCGCATTCATCTTAATGCTACTGATTCTGGCGGTGACGCCCAGTCTTCTGGCCCTGACGGCAGAGGCTGACGCCCGACGCGGCGCGGACTTTTTCGACGCCCAACGTTGTGTGACTTGTCATTCTGTGAAAGGAGCGGGTGCGGGCAAGGCACCCGATCTCGGCCGCCGACTCGATCGCGATTACACGCCGGCGGGCATCGCGGCCCGAATGTGGAACCATGCGCCTGTCATGTGGACTGCGATGGCCAAGGACAACATCCCGATTCCACAAGTCAATCCGGATGATGCGGCCGATGTATTCGCATATTTCTATGCCGCTCGTTATTTCGAGAAGCCGGGTGAAGCCCAGCGGGGCAAGCGATTTCTCCAGGACAAGCGCTGCACCGAATGCCATTCCGTCGGGGGCGTAGGCGGCACAATGGGGCCACCAGCGGAAAAGTGGGAATCGCTGTCTTCGCCAGTCGGTCTAATAGAGCACATGTGGAATCACCAGACCCAAATGCATAACGCCATGGCGGCGCGGAGCATTCCCTGGCCGCAGGTGACCAGCCAAGAGCTGACGGACATGCTGGTGTATCTTCAGAATCTACCGCAGACCCGAAATACGCAGACCATTTTGTTACTGCCGGCACCCGGCGAAGGTGGCGAGGCACTGTTTCGCGAAAAGGGCTGCGCCGAGTGCCATAAGGGCGCGTTGGCATTAGAGACCCGGCTGGGAGACAGCACGCTCACCGACGTGGCCGCTGCGATGTGGAATCACGCACCTCAAATGCGCCAGCCACCGCCGGAGTTGTCGGTGACGGAGTGGCGTCAACTGATCAGCTACGTTTGGGCCAAGCAGTTTTTTGCAACCCGAGGCGACGCGGCGCGGGGTCATAAGGTGTTCGATACCAAGAAGTGCGCGGTCTGCCACAACGATCCGTCGACGGGAGCTCCGAAGTTGTCGAAGCCGGCCGAACCTTACTCGGCTATCACCATCGTATCGGCACTGTGGATGCACGGTCCTGTGATGTTAAAGATGATGCAGGAGAAACATATTATCTGGCCGCAGCTCACTCAAAGTGAGATGAATAATGTGATCGCCTACTTAAATTCGCGCTAAAGGGCGCGTTGAGAAAAATGAATCGGCTGTATGAGCAAGTTACCAGAAGGGAAGTAATATGCGAACAACTTTACTCGTAGCAATTTCACTGGGCGCGTCGTTGGGCCTGACGTACGCGGGCGCGCCAGAAGGCAAATCAGTTTACGTGGCTAAGTGTCAAGGCTGCCATGGCGCCGGCGGCGAAGGCAAAGCTGCCATCGCCAAAATGTTCAATGTCACTTTACCTGCTCTGGGTTCGAAGGAAACCCAGGCTAAGAGCGATGCGGACCTCAAGAAGGTCATCACCGATGGCCGCGGCAAAATGAAGCCGGTCGGCGGACTGGATGAGAAGCAGGTGGCCGACGTCGTCGCGTTTGTACGAACGCTCAAGGAATAAACGCCTTGGCAGCCGGGTCGGCGACCTGGTCAGCTGCTGGTGTATGCTTCAAGCTGTTAGGAGGCTGCACATGAGAAATCATCGCCCGCGCCGATGGATGGTCGCCCTGACGCTATTTTCCGCCGCTGCTTACGCCGCGGAAAAGCAACCGAAATACCTCGATAAAGAGACCTTTTTCCAGATGGAGGGCGTCTCGAATCCGTCCATATCGCCGGATGGTTCCCAGATCGTCTTCTCTCGAACTGGGACGACGTGATGAAGGACGAGGAGCAATCCAATCTCTGGTTAGTAGACGTCAACGGCCGGCGTCCGCGCGAACTGACTCAAGGGACCTGGCGGGATTCCTTGGCGGCGTGGTCGCCCGATGGCAAACGCATCGCGTTCCTGTCCGATCGCTCGGGCGCCCAGCAGATTCACGTCATGTGGATAGAGTCGCACGAAGTCTCGCAACTTACCCATCTCGAACATGCGCCGTCGAATCTGCGCTGGTCGCCGGACGGAAAATGGATCGCATTCACCCTGGCAATCCCGGATGAGACTAATCTGCTGCCCGTGAAAATGCCCAAGGTTCCTAAAGGCGCTCAACTGGCCAAGCCGGCGGTGGTCGTGGACCGGTTGAGTTGGGGGCGCGATGGATTTGGCCAGACGGTGAAGGAGTTTTCGCAGGTGTTCGTGGTGGACTCGAACATTGGCGGCACGACGCGCCAGATCACACAAGGCAAGTACAATCACGGCGGTCCGGAATGGTCCAGCGACGGCAAGACCCTGTACGCTTCAGGAATCCGCAAGGCAGAGGCGGAGTATCTGCACCAGGACACCGAGATTTACGCGATCGACGTCGAGAGCGGCACCGTGAAGGCTCTCACTGATCGTAAAGGGCCGGACCGGGAGCCGCGAGTTTCCCCGGACGGCAATTGGATCGCCTATACGGGCAACGATGAAAAGGGCTATACCAATCATCTGTCGAATCTGTATCTGATGGACTCGAACGGCGGCAACCAGCGGGTGTGGGCGGATAATCTGGCGAACTCGCCCACCGAGATCCAGTGGGCGCACGACAATTCGGGAGTCTACTTTACGCTGTCTGAAGCCGGAACCACAAATCTATACTTTGCGGCGATGAATGCGGCCGGCGCCAAGGCGCGCAAAATCACTTCTGGCGCGCAAGTGCTAAACGGCGTGTCGATTTCAGACAACGGACAAGTGGCAGCGGTTCGATCGAGCTTCAAGGAGCCGGGTACTCTAGTGACGTTCGCGATCCAAAATCCAGCCGAAGTGAAGAAGCTGGTGGACGTCAACGCTGACGTACTGCATGGCATAAAGCTCGCTGATGTTGAAGAGATGTGGTTCCCCTCTTCGGATGGCTGGAAGATTCAAGGCTGGCTGATGAAGCCCGCGAATTTTGAGCCAGGCAAGAAATATCCGCTGCTGCTCTACATTCATGGCGGGCCGTGGTCGCTTTACACCGTTGCGTTCAATTGGGACTGGCAGAATTTCGCCGCCAATGGATACGCGGTGCTGTACTTGAATCCGCGGGGGTCCACTGGCTACGGGCAGGAGTTTGTGAACGGGATTCAATATTCCTATCCCGGTAAAGACTACGATGACCTGATGGCGGGGGTGAATGCGGCCATCGCTAAAGGCTTCATCGATGAAGATAATCTTTTTGTGTGTGGCGGCTCAGGCGGAGGAGTGCTGACCGCTTGGATCGTCGGCCACACACATCGCTTCCGGGCGGCGGTGTCGATGCGTCCGGTGATCGACTGGGGGTCGTTTGTCGGAATAACCGACGGACCGAGCTGGTATCAGCAGTTCCACAAATACCCATGGGAGGATCCGCAAGAGTACGCCGTTCGATCGCCGCTGCATTACGTCGCCGACGTCACGACACCGACCATGGTGATGACCGGAGAATCGGACCTGCGCACGCCCATCGTGCAGAGCGAGGAGTTCTATCGCGCGCTGAAGATGCTACACAAGGAAACACTGATGGTGCGCATGCCGGACGAGTTCCATGGCTGGAGGCGGCCGTCGCATCGGCTGCTGCAACAGCTTTACTTACAGGCTTGGTTCGAGAAATGGCGCAAGCATGATGGAAGATCCGAGGTGGTTCCAACGGCGGGTAGCAACTGAAGGGGCTTTATCGAGTGGTCAGACCAGGTCGTAGTATTCGCGATAGTCGATGGGGACATCCAGAACGAAAGACGCGCGCCCAGCGAGGGCTTGTTCGGCACAGGCTTTCGCTTCAGCTATGGTGCTGACGCGGCGTCCGGCAATTCCGAAGGATTGCGCGATGGCCGCAAAATCGGGGGGCGCAAAATCCACGCCGTAAGCCGGAAAGCCGCGGCGCTCTTCGCTCACGCGGATCAGGCTCAGGCTGCGGTCCGAGAGCACGACAATCAGAACAGGAAGGCTAAGCTCGCGAAGCAGAACCAAGTCGTGCAGCATCATGAGCATTCCACCGTCGCCAACCACGGCCATGACATGCTTTTGGGGATGACACAATTGCGCTGCGATGGCGGCGGGAACGCCGAAGCCCATGCCGGAAAGCCCGTTGGACATGAAGAATGTCCCGGGTTCATAGGAACGCCAGAACTGGCCCATGACCAGCTTGTGCGAGCCGACATCGCAGGTCGTGATTCCGTCGCGCGGAAAGACCGATCGCAGCTCTTCGATCAAACGCAATGGGGAGAGCCCCGAAACGGGCTGGCGCCGGATAGCCGCGCGGCGTCGATCGAATAACTCCACCGGCCAGGGCTTGGGCCTGGGCGAGAGACCACCCAACAGCGTTGCAAGATCGCCGATGGCTTCGAGCGGCCGGTAGCGCCCCTCGGCCATCGAAGTCGAATCAATCGAGACCACGTCTACATCCGCAAACCAGGTCTTGTCGCACTCCACGGGATCGAAGCCGAGGCTGACGATGAGATCGGCACTCTTTATGGTCTCAACAATATCGCGGTCGATTGCCATTCCTGACGCCACGCCGGCGAACAAGGGGTAATCTTCAGCGGCTATGCCCTTGGCCTTGGGCGTTATAAGAAACGGCGCTTGTAAGCGCTCGATAAAGGCGCGGATGGCTGGAGCGCAAGCGGGCGTGGCTCCCAGACCAATCAGCACAAGAGGCCGCGCGGCTCTATCCAACCTGGCAATGAGCGGGCCCAGATCGGGTTGGCGGGCGGGAAGATCGATGGCTCCCTGACGCGCTTGGGCGTGATATTCCTGGACAGCGAGATCGCTCGCGAGCGCAATGTGAATTGGACCGGGGCGCGGCGCCGCTGCCAGGTCCATGCCGCGTTCGACCAGCGCGGTGGTATCGCCGCTGCCGACAGCGAACGATCCTTTGGTGACCGGAGCAAATAAACGATCGAGTGGCACGCGCTGGTGCGTCATCGTTTCCATAGCGGCGCCCGGAATCTGGGCGGTGACAGCCAGCATTGGCGCGCGGTCCAGCCAGGCATTCGCAACGCCGGTCACCAGGTTGGTGGCGCCGGGACCGAGAGTGGACGCACAAACTCCGGGAACGCCGGTAATTTGCCCGACCACCTGCGCCATCCACGCGGCGCTCGACTCGTGACCGGTCAGCAGGAATCGGATGCCGGCGCGGCGGCAGGCATCGATGAACGCGACGATCTCACCGCCCGGCAATCCGAAGAGATATTGAACTCCGCGATTGGCCAGAACGCCGGCCATGGCTTCGGCATGAGTTGGCACGCGTTATTCCGCGGTGGCCGCGGGGCTGGCCGCCGGCTTTGGAAAATCGTTGAAGTGCAGAATCGAATTGGCCAGCATGTTGAACTCGCCGAGATTTTGCCAGCGATAGCAGGGATTGGTCGCGAATAGCAGCACTCGTCCCTGCCCGACGGGGACGTCGACGATGGCGGGCCGCCCGCGCGTCTCCGCAACGCCTTTCATCAGACCGCTTAGTACGGATTTGTCCGTCCCCGGGAACTGCGCCAGCACCCACTTCTTGCGGTCTTCCTGAGGAACGCGCAGCAGCGGACCGTTGGCATATCGCACCGGCACGATTTTTTGCGCTATAGCCGTAGAAGATGGGATGCGGGGGCTTCAGGATCTCCGCTTCGACAATCGGCCCGGGCGCGTAGAACTGCGGCGTAGGGCGCGCGGCGTCGACAGTCTGCGTGATGCCGAATTCGGTAGGAAAGTAGCTCGAGCCGCCGAGCGTGATCAGCACGCCGCCGTCTTTGACGAACTTGTCGAGCTCGACCACGCCTGCGAGGCCCATGCCGCCGGTGATATCGTCCGATTCGCCGTACATGCCGAGGGTCGGAAACTCAGCGGTTTTGGTATAGGCGAGCGGCTTGCCTTTCGATTCGACATCGAAGACGATCGACTTCGCACTGCCGCGGCCCTGATTCGGAATCACGATGACATCGTAGGAATCGCGCAGATTGCCCTTGCGTACGCGCTCCTTATATATAAGGTCGTAGGCGACTTCGAAATGATCAAAGGCATAGCGCACCCAGCCGACATCCTGGGTGCTGCCCCAGGTGCTGTACATCGCCAGGCGCGGCAGATCGACGACGTGGCGTGGAACGTCCGGCATGCTTGCGAGTGCGACGGCCTGCAAGCCCCAGCTTTTCGATCTCGGCTCTCAACTGCGGGCTGGACTGCAACCAGGAACGAACCAGCGGGAAGCTCCGTGTCGCCCGTCTTGAACGGACTGCTCGATGGCCTCGAACTTCACATTCTTCAGGCGGTAGCGCAGTGTGACCAGCGAATTCGCTCCGTTGTGCGAGCACGGCGATGACCGGTCCGTCGCCCTTCACGACGCCCGGGATGGTGAGCGTGTCGACGGCTTGCACGGGCACATCCAGCACGGCTTTGTCGGCGATTTCCTCCACCTGCGGCGTGGCTCATCAGCCCCATGGTCCAGCCGGTGTCGTCGTAGGTGCGCAGGTTCTGGTCGGGAAAATTCTGCTTCTCGAGCAGGATCTTGGCCAGCCGCCCGTAGGGCTGATTGCGTTTGACGATCAGCGAGCCAGCCGGGAAGGTTCCTTCTTTGAGTTTCACTTCCGCCGTGGCGCGGCCCACCTCGATGCCCTGCAGCCGGAGAATGTTCACGATGAAGGCCACGCGCGTCATGTCGCGCTGGCCCGCGGGAAGCACGTAGCCGAAGGGCGCTTCGGTCTTTCCGGATTCGACTGAATTGCGGCTCTTGTCGTAGAAGTTTTCGAGGATGGTCTTGGCGAATCCGGAAGCCAGCTCGAGCGCGGAGAGCACGCCGGTCTCCATGTAGTTGGTGTTGTTGCGCATCGACCACACCACCTCTTTATAGGGCGGCAGCGGGCGGTACCACTCGCGCGCGGTCATGCTGGCGCCTCCAGGAGGTCCGCCGCCACCCTCCGGCGGCGTCGATGTTGCGCTTCATGGTGTTCGCGCCGCCATTGCCGAATGTTTCGTACATGCGCAGCATGCCGTTGTGATTCGACGACATGAATCCGAGATACCCGGGCGACCACATGTCGACGTACGCGTGCGTCCAGACTCCGGGCATGCCGTAGCCGATCATTTTGGTCATCTCGAAATTCGAGAACCACGGCAGCTCGGCATAGAGAATCGGATCGAGCGTCGGATTCTGCGGCGCCTGTCCGCTGAAGGTGTACATGAACGGCACGGATTCATGCAGGTCGTGCATGATGGGCGGATGCCACTCCAGATAAAACTTGAGCCAGTTGCGCATGGTCACTTGCGAATAGTTGATGTCGCGATTGTTGTCGTGGTAGATGTACTTGCCCCAGTAGGGCGGCCCGGCGACGCGGTCTTCCTCGGTCTCTTCGTTGATCTTGTGGCGGTAATACCAGTCGACGTAGCGGTCGCGGCCATCGGGCTCGGCGGCGGGCGTAATCATCACGATCACGTTGCGGCGGATCTGATCGAAGAGCGGCGATTCTTCCACCGCGAGCCGGTACGCCAGCTCCATGAGCATCTCCGGAGGTCCGGTTTCGGCGCTATGCAGTCCGCCGGTGAACATGTAGATGGGCTTGGCCTGCGCGATGATTTGCCGGGCTTGATCGTCCGATAGACCGCGCGGGTCGGCCAGCCTCGCCAGATATCCTTTATATGTGTCGAGATTGCGGATGGTCTCTTCGTCGGCGATCGCGACCACGATCTGCTCGCGGCCTTCGTCCGTCTGACCGGCCGGGAAGATCTTGACGCGCTTCGAAGCGGCGGCCAGCGCGCGGTAGTAGCGAAGCAGATCGGCGGCATGCGTGAGCTTCTTCGGCGCGCCGACGTAGTAGCCGAGAACATCTTTCGGACTGGGGACGCCGGCGACTTTGGGCAGGTGATCCACGAGCGGGCTCATGAATTCGGGCCGGGTGGTCCATTCTTTAACCAGCCGGGCGTAGTCAGGATCCTGGGGTTGTTGAGCCAGTGCCGCGGCGGAAAGAGCAACGGCGATGATCGGAATGGTCTTGATATACATGAAATTTCTTACAAGGCATCCGGCGGTTGGGCGTTTTCGTTTCCGTTCAAGAATCGGTCGAACCAATAGCATTGCCAGTTCAGGCTCTCCACTAAGTGTTTCGGCTCGCCGGTCCGCGTCAGGTTGTGATTCTCGCGCGGGAAGATCACGAACTCCGCGTTTACGCCGTAATGCTGCAGCGCGCGGAACCACTGCTCGCCCTTGCTCGATCGGAACTCGATAGTCGTTGTCGGAATGCAGAACCAAGCGTCGGCGTCTTGACGTTCTTGGCGTACTTGAGCGGCGAGGCGTTCCAGTACTGGTCGAAATCGTCGAACAGGAATCCGTTGAAGTCTTCCTCGTGGCCGTAGGCGCCGTCGCGCGTGCCGTCGTCGCTGATGAAGTTGGAGACGCTGCG
Organism: Bryobacterales bacterium; assembly: GCA_963769205.1. Taxonomy (GTDB): domain Bacteria; phylum Acidobacteriota; class Terriglobia; order Bryobacterales; family Bryobacteraceae; genus Palsa-89. The sequence continues at coordinate 23,583 of CAVYKR010000019.1, forward strand.
CAACGTCACCGCCGCTTTGAAGCGATCGGTGTGGCCGAGAATCCAGTTGGTCATGAAGCCGCCGTAGCTGCCGCCGGTAACGCCCAGCCGATCGCGATCGATCCACGGATTCTGTTTCAGCGCCGCATCCACACCGGCCATGACGTCCTGGTAATCCATGCCGCCCCAGTTGTTCACGATGCCGCGCTCGAATTTCTGGCCGTAGCCGGTGGAGCCGCGCGGATTGCAGAAGAACACGGCCCAACCCTTTGCCGGCGTATACCTGAAATTCGTGATACCAGTCGACTCCGTATTGCCCGGCCGGGCCGCCATGGATGCTAAGAACCATCGGGTATTTCTTGCCCGGCTGCCAGCCGACCGGCTTCACCAGGAAGCCATCGATGTCCCAGCCGTCGGTGCTCTTGTAAGGCATCCGCTCCACCTTGGCGAGCATCGAGCTCGGACCACAGCTTGGCGTTGAGGTGCGTGAGCTGGCGCTCGCCGCTGCCATCGAGCGCGGAGGCATAAAGATCGTCCAGATGCTCGAAATCGTTGGCGAGGTAAGTCATCACGCCGGCCTTCTCGTTGATGTCGAATCCGCGCACGCCGCGCTCGCCCGAGGTAACGGGAACGACTTTGCGAGCCGAGAGATCCACGCGGAAAACGTGCTCGGCGCCTTTCACGCCCGGTCTCGAAGCGCAGTTCGTTCGACGCCGGCCCCAGTGCAGGTCGCCTGGGATGAGATCGAGGTCATCCACGATCAGCTTGGACGCCGACGCCACCGCTGGACGAAGCGAGTATAATTTGGGAAATTGGCGCCGCGACGGTCTGGCCAGCGAACACAATCTGCTTGCCATCGGGCGACCAGCGCGGCAGATCGTCGTCGAAATCGTGATCGGAGATTTTGGTGAGCGCCCCGCCGTCGGCAGGGATCACCCAGACATCTTTGTTGTGGCCGTCGTCGTACTCGCGTCCCGTGCGGTCGGAGACGAAGGCGATGCGCGCGCCATCGGGCGACCATTGCGGATCGGTATCGTTCCAATCGTCGCCTGACGTGATCTGCTTGTCTTTGCCGCCCGACGGCCTCGACCACCCAGAGGTGGCTGCGCTTGTCGTCGTACCAGCCGGTGTCGTTGAACTTGTAGGAGATGTGCGTGTAGTGCCGGACGTCGCTCTTGCGCGCGTTAGGCGCCACCTCGTCGCTGGGCCCAGTGCGGCTGACCGCGACGAAACGCTTGCCGTCGGGCGACCATTGAAACGCACTGACGCCGTTCTTCAGATGGCTGACCACCTGAGCCTCGCCGCCATCCCATGTGCAGGATGCAGATCTGCGGGCGCGCAGCCTCGGCCGCTGCTCCTGTGCCGGTGGACTCGCCGGCTGGCGCATTGCGCGTCGACAGAAATGCCAATGCAGATCCATCCGGACTCCAGCGGGGGGCGTTCGAATTGACACCTTCTGCCGTGAGCCGCCGGGGAGCCGAGCGGCCATCCGTATCCACCAGCCAGATGGAGGAGACGCGACGATTCCGCTGCTGATCGATCACCGTGACGACGTAGGCTACCTGTTTGCCATCCGGGGAAATGTGGGCGTCGCTAGTGAAGTGGAAGGCGAAGTAGTCTTCGGCGGTTACACCTCGATTGGCGACTGCCGGTACGACCGATGCCAGGGTGATGAGAAGCGAAAGGACTAAGCGGTTCCGGTGTAAATACATAACTGGGTTCCAGTTTATCGCACAGGTTCGGCCGGACGCGGCGGCGCGGCGTGCCTTGAGGCATTAACGCCCATCAATCGCCCCAGGCAGCCGGAAGACCCGGCGCGGAGTATCATGATGGAGCCATGAAATCCCGCCGCGATTTCTTGAAGACGATGGCAGCCGCCGGAGCCGGAACTATGTTCCCAGCCAGTGGGCAGGCGCCCGCCCACGCCGCCTTGGGCCGGATCGACGTACATCATCACATGCAGCCGCCTTTCTACGTGACCGCCATGCAGGATGAGCTGAAGCGCAGCAATTTCAACGTCCGTCCATGGACGCCTGCGGTGTCGCTCGACGCAATGGACAAGCACGGCATTGCCACGGCAGTGCTCTCACCAGTACAACGCGTGGTGGCCGATTCCATGAGCGACCGTAGCGAGCGGGCCCGTAGCCTCACGCGGCAGAGTAACGATTACGGAGCGCAGGTGGTGAGAGACCATCCCGGCCGGTTCGGGCTGTTCGCCGCGCTGCCGCTACCCGATCAGGACGGCAGTTTGAGAGAAATCGAATACGCCTACGATACCCTCAAAGCCGATGGAATCGCTTTGTGGACCAGCTATCTGGATAAATGGCCCGGTGATCCGGCGTTCGAGCGGGCATTCGAGGAACTCAATCGGCGCAAGGCGGTGGTATTTTTCCATCCCGCCACGGCTTCCTGCTGCCGCAATCTGATTCCCGGACTTCAAGTGGCGGGCATGATCGAGTACGACCTGGACACGGCCCGCGCGGCCGAAAGCTTACTGGTCAACGGTACGCCCGCGCGCTTCCCCAACATTCGCTTCATCTTTTCGCACTCGGGTGGAGCGATTACGGTGCTGGCCGCCCGCATGATCGATGACTATCCGAGAAACGGTCTGAACCAGCTGCCCAAGGGAGTCGAGTATGAGTTCAAGAAGTTCTACTACGAGGTAGCGCATGCCAGCAAGGCGCCCGCATTGGACGCTCTCAAAGATCTTGCACCTGTATCGCAGATCCTATTCGGCGCAGATGTCCCGATCCGGAACTATGAGTTGACGATGGACGGATTGGAGGAATACCGTGGATTTTCCGAGGCCGATTGGCGCGCGATAAATCGCGGCAATGCAGAGCAGCTGTTCCCACGCCTGAAAGCCTGACGCGTTGCTCTGCTCGCTTCGCGATTGGAAAATTCTCCTCGGCCCGCTAAACTATCACTATGGCAAAAGCTCTGAAAGAAGGCGACGCCGCGCCCGCGATTCGCGCCGATGACGATGGAGGGCGGCCGTTCGAACTAGCGAGCCTCAAAGGCAAGAATGTGGTGCTGTACTTCTTCCCTAAAGCGGATACGCCGGGTTGAAACAAGGAAGCCGCCGGGTTCCGTGAGAACTCGAAGAAATTCACTAAGGCGGACACGGTGATCGTAGGCGTGTCGCCAGATAAATCGGCCGCTCAGGCGAAATTCAAGGACAAATTCGACCTTCCGTTTACTCTGGTCTCCGATGTCGACCATAACGTGGCCGAAGCTTATGGCGCGTGGGTGGAAAAGAGCATGTACGGCCGCAAGTACATGGGCATCGAGCGCAGCACGTTTCTGATCGGCAAGGACGGGAAAATCAAAAAGATCTTCCACAAAGTAAAACCCGAAGGACATGCGGAGGAGGTGTACGAGGCGCTGCAGTCAGTGTAGGCTACTCGCTTCTTCGAAGCGCCTCGATGGTGAAATCCTCGTCTTTTAGCGGGGCATTGTACTGAAGCTTTTCGAGCTTCAGAACGGTGCGGCTGTTGCGGCCGGCATCCAAGACTTCCACCGTACGGGGCGTCCAGATGTTGTCCACCTTTTCGAGGTCGCGGTAGTGGATGCGGCGAACAAGCCTATCTTTGGAAGAGTCGGAATAGTTTTCGATCTGCGCGATGACGTAATTGTCTTTGCGGATCCAGAGCATCGACGAAGAATATTGTGAGGACTTCGATTCCTTCGGCTTCGATTCGATCTTCCAGCAGGCCGCTCCGTCGATCGTGTCTTCGCCCGCGGATTTATAGTCGAAAAGGTTGAGATCGCGCTCTTCCAGGTCTTCAAAACTGAAGTCAGTGCCGAAGAATCGGGTGGATCGATCCTGCACCGCGATGCGCCGTTCTCGCTCAATGGCCGGCGTCCACATCCATTGGTCCGCGGCGCGGTCGGTATGATTCACGATGAGGAGTGCCAACCCTTTCAACTCCGGAGGAGCCGTGAATCGCAGGACGGCTTTGCTCGCGCCGAAGGAGCCGATCCGCTGGTAATTCCAGCGCTTGAGATTGGGTTTCCCGGATGGCCCAATCATCTCCAGCGTGCCTTCATAGCGCTGCGATTTCGACCGAGAGCGCTCCTGAGATTCGGTGACGATCTTGCGGGCGTCTTGTGGCTGAGCAGTGGCGGCAGCCAGGAACCACAAGCCGTGAAGCAGTAGCTTACTCATATTCCAATGCTTCGACCAGCGACCCTCGGACAGCCGATTCCGCGGGTCCTATGGCAGAAAAGAAAGCGACCGCGAGAATCACGGGCAGCAGAACCAGCGAAATCTGATAAGGGTACTCGTAATCCAGCCGCATCCCTGCGATATCCTCGGCCGAAATTCGCAGGCTGAAGTAGAGTTGCAATGCGCCGAAGGCCAGACCAAGAATCAAGCCCACCATCCCAATGGTCAGCGCCTCCAGCCAGATGGTGCGTCGGACTTGATTGCGCAGACCGCCGACCGCTTGTAACACGCCCAATTCACGGCGGCGGTCGGTGATCGATACGGTCAGTGTGTTAACGATGCCCAGCACGGCCACCAAAACGGCGACAGCAATCTGGACATAGGTGATGCCGAACCACTGATCGGTCAAGCGTAGGATATAGGCGCGAACTTCGCGGTTGGTCATGACGAATAAGCGCCGTTGGTTGCTGAATGTTTCGAGGATGCGCCGCTTCACATCCGCTTCCGGAGCGCCGGGAGCAAGGTAAATGCGGAACACGTTCACCGTATCATCGTTCCAATAGCGCTTGTAGAGCGCCCGATCCATCAGGATGGAGCCTTGCTGGTCGGAAAAGTCGGTTACGATGCCCGCGATCGGCAAATGCAAAATACCTGCCGGGCTCGGGATGTCGACCACGTCGCCGAGCTTATAGCCGCGCAGCAGGGCGAAATTTTCAGAGGCAAGAATCGCCTTTCCCTCGGCAGCCAGGCGAAACATCTCCTTCGGATCACCGGCGACGGGCGGCAAAGTGGCGCGGTGCCGCAGCGATTCGACATCAGTTGCCACGAACATGATCGGCGTACCTCTCACCTGGATGCGAGCATCTCGGACGCTTTGGACCTCAGCGATTCCGGGGATTGCACGCAACTGGGCGGCCATCGAATCGGGAAACCGGAAGCTGCGCGCGGTGAGACTTTCCGTGGGAGAAATAAACAAGTCGGGATTCAATGCCACATTGAGCCATTTAAAGATGGAATCGTAGCTGGCGCGCGTCAAGCCGCCCAGAGCGACCACCAAGGCGAGAGATAGCATCAGCGCCGCGACGGCTCCCGAAGTTCGCCGGGGCGCCTGCAATAAGCTGTCGACGGCCAATGTTCCCTCAACCGGCCGCAGCCATCTCAAGAGAGGACGAAGCGCGCGGGCTATCAACTGCGCCATGGTCGGCGTTAGCAGCAATGCAGCGAGCACCGCCAGGGCGTCGCCCAGGTAGAACAAAATGCGATACCTGCCCAGCAGCGCGCATCCCAAAGCGAGCAGTGCCACGATTAGAGCCGCAATCCGGCGAGTCCGATTTTCGCCTTCGCTCAACTGTTGGTATTTGCCTTTTTGAAGCGCCTGCACGGGATCGAGGCGAGCCGCATTTCGCGCGGGAATGAACGCCGCCACCACGCTGGTAATCACACCGAGCACGACAGCGAAGGTCATCAGCACCGGATTGGTGGAGATTTCGTCGGCCTTCTGGGCAATGCCGAAGACCTCGCCCAGCAATGCGCCTATATAACGTGTCATTCCTCGAGCAATCAAGATCCCCATAAGCAATCCTGCGACCGATCCAAAAAGTCCTGCTATTGCGCTTTCTCCCAGAAAGAGCGTCCTGATTTGACGGCGAGTGGCGCCCAGAGCCCGCAGAATTCCTATTTCGGAGCGCCGCTGCGTCACCGCGATCTGGAAAGTGTTGTAGATGATGAACATTCCAATGAACAAGGCGAAGGCGCTGGTAATATTCGCGGTGAGGGCATAAATTCGCGAGATCGATTCGAACTGCTGGCCGCGCGCGGCGGGTGCTTCCACCTGAAACCCGGCGCCCAATACGGCTTGAATCCTGCCTCCTACTTCGTTGACGCTTTGGCCGTCCTTCACAGCCAGGTCAATGCGGTCGAACTTACGGCCGCGGCCGAACACTTTCTGAGCGGCATAAACATCCATCACCGCGAGATTTCCACCGAAGGCGCTGGTGAGACCGCCGGACCTCATGATGCCGCGCACGGTGAAAAGTTTTTCTCCGTCCATGGTGCTCATCGGGACTTTGCTTCCAATGCCGAGGCTGTTCTCGTGGGCGAAGGTGTCGGTAACAATGAGCGAGTCAGGCTGGGACAGAAAAATCAGCGGATCGTCCAGGGTGGTATCCTGGTCGCCCTTCAAATCGTAATTGCGTAAGCTGCGATCGCCCGTCATGTCGACGCCCAGGATCAACACATTCCCCTGTCCCTTGAGCCCGGTGCTGACGACGGCCTCGATCACCGGAACCGCAACGCGAACACCGGGCGTGGCTTGAACGCGGTCGAGCACGTTCTCATCAAAACCTGTTTCTCCTGCTGAGATTTGAAGCTGTGTCGCACCTGCGATCTGGTCGACGGTGTGCCGAAATGCAAACAGGACAGACTGATTGGCCGTATGCATTCCCACGAACACGGCCACGCCCAGAACGATACCGGCGACGGTAAGCATCCACCGCAATAGATGCTTGCGAATATAGGGCCAGCTAATAAGCCTGAGCAGGATCATGGATCGGGGAGCGTTGCTTGCCGGCGCGGTCTTCCACAATGCCGCCATCGCAGAGGGCGACGACGCGCGAACAACTTTCCGCCACGTGGGTATCGTGCGTCACGATCAGCACGGTCGAGCCGAGCCGCTGATGCACATCCCGAATCAATTTCAGGATGTCCGCGCCGGTGTGCGTGTCCAGGTTGCCGGTCGGTTCGTCGGCCAATAACACAGGAGGATACACCGAGAGAGCGCGCGCAATGGCGCAGCGCTGCCGTTCGCCGCCGGAAAGCTCATCGGGAAGGTGATCCATTCGAGCGCCCAGCCCGACCAGATTGAGCAATTCACGAGCGCGGTCATCGATCTTCTTTTTCGGCCAGCCACGCAGATGGAGTGGAATGGATACGTTCTCGGTGCAGTTAAGGGTCGGCAGCAGATTGAAAAACTGAAAGATGAATCCGATTTTGTCGCGCCGTATGCGAGTCAAATCGTCATCAGGAAGGCCGCTCAACAACGTGCCGTCGATCGCAATGCTGCCGGAGCTGGGGGTGTCCAGGCCGCCAATCAGGTTAAGAAGCGTGGATTTGCCCGAGCCGGACGGGCCGACGATGGACACCATTTCGCCGCGCGCGATCTTCAGATCGATATCCTGGAGCGCCGTGACGTTGCGCTTTCCGTTGAAAGTCTTGCTGACCTTAGCGAGCCGAATCACCTATTAGTTATGATGTCTTATCGCGATGGTCGGGTGCACGCTTCACTTAAAAGCCGAATGAGAATAGGAATCGACGCCGGCGGCACGTTCACCGATTTCATCGTCCAGCACGATAGCGGAAGGCTTCAGACGTTCAAGCTGCGCTCCAATCCGCGGTCGCCCGCGAGCGTAATTTTGGCTGGTCTGGAGCAAGTGGCCGGTTCACTGAAGGCAGAAGTTGTGCACGGATCCACGGTCGCGACCAACGCGCTGCTGGAACGCAAAGGCGTCCGCACCGCTTTGATTACCACGGCTGGATTCGAAGACGTAATTCAAATCGGCCGGCAGAACCGTCCGGAGCTGTATAATCTCACTCCCAAGCCCCGCGTCCCCATCGTGCCCCGAACAATGTGCTTCGGTGTGCAGGAGCGCTCTCACTTCGACGGCACGATTGCGGAACGGCCTCGCCCAGCCGACGTTGCCCGTTTAAAGACCCTGCTACGCAAGGCACGAGTGGAATCCGTAGCCATTTGCTTTCTACACGCTTATCGGAATCGCGCCAACGAAAAACTCGTAGCGGACGCGCTCACTGGGCTAGGCTACCTATGCTGCTCGCATGATGTGTGCCCGGAGTTTCGCGAGTACGAGCGGTCTTCCACTACATTGATCAACGCTTACGTTGGGCCGCTGATGGATCGATACCTCCTGGAGCTGGAACGCGGAACTCGCAGGTCGATTTCGATCATGCAATCGAACGGGGGCTACATATCCACCAGGGAGGCCCGGCGGCATGCCATTCGCACCGTGCTTTCCGGGCCGGCCGGCGGCGTAGTGGGAGCGCTCGAAACCGCCCGCGTCTCCGGATTTTCGCGCATTCTGGGCTTCGACATGGGCGGAACATCCACCGACGTAAGCCTCTGCGACGGCCAGCCGCGCGAAACCATGGAAGCTTCCATCGATGGTTTTCCGGTGCGCGTTCCGATGCTCGACATCCACACCGTCGGCGCCGGCGGTGGATCCATCGCGCGTGTCGATGAAGGCGGACTGTTGCGTGTCGGCCCTCAAAGCGCGGGCGCCGATCCGGGCCCGGCTTGTTACGGCACCGGTGATCAACCGACGGTTACGGATGCGCACGTCGTGCTGGGCCGCATTCAAGCCGACCAGCTTATCGGTGGGGGAATGCACCTGGATGTGGAGCGCGCCGGCGAAGCAGTTGATTCCATCGCAACCCGGCTGGGGCTTGAACGGGTCGCGGCGGCTGAAGGTATTCTGCGGGTCGCCAACGCCAACATGGAGCGTGCCATCCGACTAGTGTCGGTGGAACGGGGGCATGATCCACGCGACTTCGCTCTAGTGGCATTCGGTGGCTGCGGGGGCCTGCACGCCTGCGAAATGGCTCGTGAACTGGGGATTCGAACAGTGCTCGTCCCCGAGCACGCCGGTGCCCTGTCCGCGCTAGGAATGCTGCTGGCTGATCGGGTTCGCGACTATGCTGCAGGAGTATTGAACAGCCCTCGCATCGAACGTGAATTCGAGCGTCTGGAGCGCATGGCCCGCAGGGAGCTTCCCGGATCTGAGATGCTCCGGTCGGCTGATCTTCGCTATAGCGGCCAGAGCTATGAACTGACCGTCCCGTGGCATCCGACAAACCCAGGCGAGCCCTTCCATCGTGAGCATCAGCGCGTCTATGGTTACGCGAATCCGGATCGCGGGGTCGAGATCGTAACCATTCGCGTGCGCGCAAAGTTAGCAGTCAAGCGGCCCAGGTTGACCATGCGGGCTGGAGCACCCAAACGCGGGAGGGCCGCTTCACGCAGCGTTTACGGCGCCGGAGCCTGGCGCCAGACTCCTGTTCACGCGCGCGCCGACTTGCCAAAGACAACATTGCGCGGCCCGGCCCTGGTGATCGACTATGGATCGACGACTCTAATTCCACCTGGGTGGCGGTTTTCCCGCGACAAATTCGGTAATCTGAAAATAACATCATGACTCGAACCATCGGATTGACTGCTCTGGTCATGGGCGCATCCTCGCTCTTCGCTCAGGCTCCCCGATACCTGGGGATCGACACCCACATAGACACCGCGCAACGCATTATGATCGGCCACGTGGTTATCACTCAGAGACTGCCTGATGGACAGGTGGACATTCCGCGCTTGAAAGAAGGTGGAATGCGCGCGCCGTTTTTCGCGCTGTGGGTTCCGACCTATTACAAAGGGTCGGAAGCGGTGCGACGCACGCTTGATTTGCGGGATGCGATGCAGGGTGTATTTGACCGTTATCCCGACCAGATCGAGATGGCGACTACGGCGGGCGATCTGGAACGGATCGTGAAGTCCGGCAAAATCGCCGCGGTTCTGACGCTGGAAGGCGGACATCAGATCGCCGATGATCTGGCTGTTCTGCGCATGTATCAGCGCATGGGCATCCGCGCCATGACGCTTACTCATTTCCGCAATAACAACTGGGCGGACTCATCGACGGATAAACCACAACACAATGGTCTAACGGATTTTGGGAAACAAGTGGTGCGTGAGATGAATCGTATCGGAATGATCGTCGATATTTCGCACGTTTCGGACAAGACTTTCTACGATGCGCTGGCCGTGACGAGCAAGCCTGTTATCGCTTCCCATTCCTCCAGCCGTGCCATCGCGGAGATTCCCCGCAACATGACCGACGACATGTTGAAAGCGCTGGCGCGCAATGGCGGTGTGGTCGGCATCAATTTCGGTGCCGGATTCGTAAATCCGCGTGACGCGCGCGCCACCATGGCAAACATAAACGGCATGGCGGCTCAAGAACCGAATCTGACCGGAAAGGCGCTGGATGATTATGCAGCCAAGGAGTATGAGCGCGAGCAAGGGCCGCCTCCCCACCCCTCGTCGGCGACGATCGAGGATGTCGCCGCCAACATCGACCACATTGCCAAGGTCGCGGGTATAGATCACGTCGGCATCGGAACGGACTTCGACGGTATCGGGAATGATGTCCCGAAAGGGTTGGAGGACGCATCAAAGATGCCTGCGCTGGCGGCTGCCTTGCGCAAACGAGGTTACAGCGAAGCGGACGTGGACAAGGTGATGGGCGGGAATTTCCTGCGGGTCATGAAGCAGGCGATCGGTAAGTGATGTTTCCGAAAAAACGCTGGGCACACTGCTTGAACGGTAGAATACTTGAGAAGGTGATTGGCAGACGTCGTCACGGGCCCTTAGCTCAGCGGTTAGAGCAGCGGACTCATAATCCGTTGGTCGAAGGTTCAAATCCTTCAGGGCCCACCAATTCTTTTCAATAGCTTGCAAAATGTGGTCTTGCGGAAATATAGTGGTTCTTACCCCAGTATCTACGAAAGAAACGACTTTAACGAAAAAAGCTGATTCCGTGCGACTTATCGGCTTCGCGGCTACGAATTAAATGAAGGCGCTCGACATAAAAGACAACGGCCAGGTGGAATGGGGGTTCGCATGAGACATCTTCTTTTCTTGTTCGCCGCGACGCTCGCCGCGCAAGACGGCCGTATGGTCATATCAACCCAGGTTCACCAGTACTCGGGCATCAGCCCGCTGAGCGTGAACATGGACCAGCTTCATGTGATGGACCCGAGCGGCCACGCGAGTATAGTGAAGGTTGCAGATGGAAGCGTAATCGCAACAGACGCACCTTACCCGGAGGGGCACTGGGACAACGTCGACAACGATTTAATGTACGTCGTTCGCCGCAACGGGCAGAACACATCGCCTCAAATCTCCACTTGGCGTCCATCCACAGGAATCTATACAACCTACATCGACTACACCGGCGTCTTCAAGAGCATAATCACCGGATCCACCGCGGACATCACCTACGACAACTGGTTCGCCTTCTGGGCCCAGACGGAACACACTCTATGTGCAGTGGACTTAACCGCTCAGAACACGTACTGCCTAGACGTCAATGCTCCGGATCCTCTGAACCATCTGCCGCTCGTTACACCCAGTGTCGACTGGGTTGCAGCCACGCCGCGGGATTCCATGTCCGGCTTGCATTACGTCGTCATGATGGCAACGCCAGCGATGGGCGTCTTTTCCGTTGATGAGGCGGCCGGCGTGCTGCGTTGGGTTGTCCGTCCGGAAACCGTGTTCCCGTGGATGGGAGCAAAAGGAAACGGCGATGGGAATTGCGACCCGGGCGAATCCTGCCTGACCACGCCACACGCTGATATTTTGACCGCGGCCGATGGGCAGGTTTATCTATCGCTGGATGCCGGGATCGAAGCCGATGCGCTCAGCATTTGCCAGGAAGGGCGGGGCCTGTTACGACTGAATGCCGGCGCGCTGATGACGAGAGCTGAGAACCTGGCGGGCGTGACCGGCGGCGGGATGAAGTACGCTGGGCCTGACTTCTTCTGTGGCGGCTATCAAGTGTGGTCTGCTACACACATCGGTTGCAATCGCTGGGGCGGTCACTGCATGGTGTCCTTCGACACGCCGAAACCAACTACACAGACGGGTACACCGAAGAAGAATGAACTCTGGCTGCTGAGCACCGATTCGACTGGAACGCCAATTTACACCAAGCTAGGCGTGAGCTCGACGTCGTACGTCAACGCTGGTCCCAACGCGGACGCTAACTACTGGTCGAGCTCCCGGGCGGCGATGTCCATGGATGGAACACAGGTTATCTACGATTCAGACGCCAGCACCAACGGGGCGACGCATAACGTCTATGAGAAGGCGAGCGGTTGTCAGGCTGTTAGCCTCGGCGATCAGCCCGTTGCTACAAGTGAGGACGCCATTCGCGGCTCGGTTCAGTTTCAGAATGGTCCATCAGGGAAACGATTTTCCGAAACCTGCATCTCGCTCATTCAGTAATGGGCGAGGGATTTGGTGATCACAGGCTGTCTGCTTTGAGTTCGATGACGCAGACTGAGCCGGGCGGGAAACGCCACTGCGGTATTGGGCCAGCCGGTAAAGCTGCTTCCCTGGGTTTGAATACCTCCGCCTGATCCTGGTCAACGTAAGTGCGCAGATCCTGCGGCTCAATCGCAAAAGCACGGCCGGAAGTCACCTTCGCGCTCGCGATGGCAAACGCGGCTGCCACGGATTTCCCGTACTCTAAGTTCGCCACGTGCAGGTAAAAGGTTTCTCCCCTCCGGCTAGCAGCTATATCCAAACCAGACGGGGCAGATTTCACGGCCACTGCCTGCGTCCCGTTGTGCCGCTTGAAAAGCCGTGCGATCGATCCCACCGGCATCAGGTAACTCGATCCCCTGGGCGTTGGCAGCATCACTGCAGTATTAGTCCAGCGATTGCCCTGAAAGTCGGCCGCTGTCGCGATTTTCACGCGAGCGCCATGACGCTGATAGATATTCAAGGAGCGCGCGTGGTAAACCGCCGAAAGCCACTCGCGCAGAATCGGATTGGCATTAGGGGGAGACAAGCTGAGATGGCCTTCGGTGATCGCGATCCCGGCACTCGAACCTACGGCCGCAATGGTCTCTTCCAGTTCGCTGACTCGTTTTTCAACGACGTTCGATAATTCCAGCAATTCGTCCCAGGCGCGCTCGGGCTCCTTCTCGTACCGCAGCCCCTTGAGAACGGTGTCCGGCCGTTTAGGACCCTGACCCATCATGTGGATCGCGACCATATCCAGGTGTTCACCGGCTTGTTTCAACAGATCGGCCGCCCACAAGCCTGATCCACGTCCCCGATCTCCCCATCCGATCAACTGGATGGAGCGGTCCCGCTCTTTCATCGCTCTCGCAAATTCAATGGTGTGTGCGATCGAGTCATCTTTTAAAAACGTAGCCGTCCCGTAGGATGTTTCGTTGCCGATCTGCCACAGCTGGATATTCAGCGGCTCGGTACGGCCGTTGGCCTTGCGTTCCCGATTATCCGGATCATTTGCGTAGGAAACCCAATCGGCCGCTTCCAGTGCATCGCCGCTACGGTTGCCCTCAGGGGTAGTGCGGTAACGCGCTTCGCCATCGCTCAGGAAATTGACACAATAGAGAGGCGCCGCACCGACTCTCCGGCAAAAGTCGACGAACTCATGAGTGCCAACCCGGTTCGATTCTTTGCCCCCCCACACGTAATTGCGCATCGACGGACGTTTCCCGACCGGTCCGACGCCTTCGCGCCAATGGTAATAGCGGCTGAAAAGCCCGCCGTAGCGCACGACATCCGGTGAAAGTTCCCGCGTCAAATCGACGAAATCCTTGCGCCAATCGTCCACATCCCAATCCCACGATGCTTCCACCGAGCCGTCGGTTGTGCCGAGCGGCTCCATGAATTGCATGTAGAGATGCGGTGAGATGTCAAACAACGGCCGGGGATCGAGCACGATTGTGTTCGAATCAGCAGCGAGAAGCGCGGACGGGGCTGCGGCGCTAATAGCGGCCTGCTTGAGGAACTGCCTGCGAGCGATCATGAAACAACCCGCTCAGCCGGCTTGCACTGCCTTTCATAGATCTTTGCGTCGATGCGAATGCCTAATCCGGGGTCGTTAGAAACCACTTGCACCCCCTTGCCCAGAGAGTATCCAGTCGGGATGATGACGTCGCAGTGTGACCGGTCATCTTCGGCCCAGGGCACTCCCTTCATTGCTTTTGCGAGATGGAGGCCCATGAGATGTCCAATTTGCGACGCCCAATTGTGCGGAATTGCCAGCGCGCCCGCCGCCTCCCCGATTCGCGCCACTTCCCGGTTGGCGATCAAGCCACCGGCGCGTATATCCAGCTGCAGAACGTCCATGAGTCGCCGCGGATGAAGAAACGGCTCGAAGTCTTTCGCATGCCGGAAGTTCTCGCCGTCGGCGATCAAAGTGGTCATCTTCGATTCGGCCAGCTTGTCTTTCAACCGGCCGTAACCTTCCACAGTTTCCGGAAACGGCTCCTCCATCCAGTGCAGTTTATCGCTCCGGGTTTCGGTGAGCAGCCTCCAGAGGCCATCGAATTGCCCTCCGTAGCCATTGTTCGCGTCGCCCATGACGGTAATATTCGGGCCGACCGCCTTGCGAACAGCGTGGATGACGGCGATGTCGCGAGCGTCTCCCTCGGCGCGGCTCATCCACTTCGATCCGCGTCCCAGCTTCAGTTTCAGTGCCTTAAATCCGGCGCCCACTGATTCTTCCGCTTCGTCGACGACCGCGCCAATGCCTCGCTCCGGCCGCATCACGTCGGCGAAATAAAGTGTCCCGTCATAGCAAAGGACGCTGTCGCGGACCGAGTCGCCGAGCAGCGCCCAGACAGGCTTATTGGTCAGTTTGCCGATCAGGTCAAGCAACGGGCCATCGAGATACTGCGCCTTCGCTTGCAAGCCTGCGAACCACTCCGACGGACGAACAACCTTGCCGCCGGCCATGTCGTACAACTCCAGCGGATTCCTCCCGATTAACGGCTGGAGTTCCTGCACATAATCATCCAGGTTCATCCGGTAAGTGCCGGCGCCAATGCCCTCGATGCCCTGATCGGTTTCAATACGAAGCAAGGGATGAGTATAGGTCCCGCCTTTGGGAACCTGGTCATAGGCATTCATCGCCACCAGCTTGTGAAAACGGCCCTCCAGGATGGAAACCCGAATGCGCGTGATTCGTACCGGCGTATGGCTACCGCCCGAGAAAGCGGAAGCCGAGGGGGAGAGGGCGGCCAGGAACGCGCGACGATCGAGTTGCATTTATGACTCCTGATCAGGCCTGATGCTACTCTGCTGGCTCGCGCTGGGTCAAGCCGGCTTTATCCTGGTAGTGTGAACTCGTTATATCGCCTGGCGCCGATGGCCTACGCGTTGTGCCTCATCCATGCCGCCGATCTTAAGCCGGAAACATCCGCTGCTTTCGATCATTACGCGAAGCTGACCGAGGAGGGGATGGAGAAACGAACCGGCTCCGATTTCTTGCTACTGGGGCGAGATGCCAAGCAGAAGACCCTGGTGTGGCTGGGCCAGACCGTGATCGAGCCAAAGAAGATGCTGGATCAGGGCCACGAGATCGACATCCCAGATGGGCTGATGCAGGATTGGGTGGGAGATATTTTTCTGGAGGGAACGACCCTCGAACGCGTGCGCGACATGCTGCTCAACTTCGCCGACTACAAGAGCTATTTTAAGCAGCAGATTATAGAGTCACGGCTGGTCAAACGCGATGGAGATCACTTCGACGCATTCCTGCGCTTGTACAAGCGGCAGGTTACCCCGATCGTGTTAAACACGCAACTCTCCGCCACTTACACGTCCATCGATCCATCGCGAGCGTACGTCATATGCCGGTCAACCCACCTGGCAGAAGCTGCGCATCCGAACAAGAAGAGCACCTATGACCAGGAGCGATCTCCCGAAGAGGCGACCGGCTATTTGTGGCGTGTGAATTTGTATTATCGCCTATATCAGGCAGATGACGGAGTTTACGCCGAATTGGAGTTGATTTCGCTTTCGCGCCCCGGCGGAGGTTTGCACCCCGGGCGATTTCTCAGCGGTTTCGAAAGCTTCCCTCGAGAACTGGAGGACGCTCTCCTTAGCGGTTTGCGGGACGCCTTTCCGCTCCGTCACTAAGAACCTGGAGCTAAGGTTTTTACACCGAAATCAATCTCTTCGGCATCTTTAACCAGACCATCGTTCCAGCATAGGCTTAGGGGCGGATCGCTCCCGATTTGGACTACTACGGGAAAATCTTCGACAATGCCACAACAATCCTTCAAGTTGAATTCTCCTACCCTGGCAATTCGGGAAGGGAAGGATCATCGGGTTATTGTCACACTGCCTCAGGGAGCTTTGGTGACGCTCGTCGTTGGAGACATCGGCGCAAAGGGATTCGTTCAAATTCTCCACGACAATGAAACTATGATCATGTTTGCGGAAGACCTTCGTACTCGTGGATTGTTTATCTTGAAGCAATCGGCGTAGTGGCGGATCGATCCCCGGCACGGCTCGAAAGCCGAGGGAGTGGAGCTCCTTTCCGAGTCGCAGGTCGCGAATTTTGACGTAGGGCGCCGATGGTACCGTTACAGTATTTTTTCAGGCCCATCGACCACCTACTTAGCCTACTCATCGAGGAAAGAAACAAGATCGACGTGCAATAGCGGCCGTTCAGACGTTGTGTCCTTCCGTTTGGGCGATCCGCGACCTTATTGGCACGTGGTACTGACCATCTTCAAATCGGTCACTTTCATAAGAAAGTCTTCTTCCGGTTGCCCAATCGAAGTGGTATTGTTCTTTTCGTTGTTGGCTGTAACTGCGCCAGTCACGGTTACCGTATGGTTCATGTGCTTTGCGAGATCGACGGTCGAACTACTCACTCCGTAAATCTTGCCATTCTCGGTTTTTATCGCGTACTCCTTCGGCTCATCGCCTTGACCCAAGCATCCGGTCACCGTGGCTGTGTGCGCCGTGTTGGTCTTCCCACGAGCGAAGCTCGGCACCGACAACACGGTAGCTACGACTGCGCTCGCACAGACGAACGATATTTTTGAGAGCATAGCCAACCTCCACTGAGCAGGATTCGCGCCGGAAACAGTCGGGTGCTTTTTGGGGTTAAAGACTTCCGGTTAGCTCATGCCAAACCCCAATGGACTGTCGATTCGGCCCAGGGCAACCTCTTCCATCTACGGCAACTTCGCCTTGCTGAACTCCAGCAGGATGAAATACAGCGCGAACAGCATGGCGGACCCGGCGAGGGCATCCGCCAGCCACGTTTCATGTTTGATGGTCATACGGGATACCTCTGCCCGTATGATGCCGATCGCCGGGCCGCCGGTTCGCCGAACGAGGTTTCCGCTGGAGCCGATGGTGCGTACCGCAAACCTCACGGCCGCGATCTTCTGCGCCCTGCCTCGACATGTCCGAATCCAAGTTATCAAAGGAGCACGTGCTGCCATGTTCACACGCCTGTTTCCAGCACATCGAAACGAGCACGACATCCCAGAGTCTTTCCTGACCGTCGCCGGAGCGATCCTCGCGGCGTTGGTCATCCTCCTCGCGCTCGCCACACTCACGGGCGCGTCTGGTGCCGGTGCTTGCAACTGACCATAGTCGCTTGGTACGCTGCACTTCTTTGATGGGAAGCCGGGAAACCCCGGTGTTAAGAGTTTCCCGGCCTAGTCGTGGTGGCCGTCCGGCCACCCACGACGGGGGAGGCTTGCGGGGTACGAAAGAATGATGTGGGGCGAGGAAGCTCAAGAACCCCCGACCAGTCAGTACTCGCGCTGCTAAGATGCTGGTGAAGGTCGGGTGGATTTACAAAACTTTGACGAAAATACTAAACCCGGAGCGCCCTGCATATGCTCGCGCCTGGCATCGCTCGCCTAAATCGTCGCCGCCGCACCTCGCGGTGTAAACAGAGCAAGAACCACCGCCACCACAAACAGCGCCAGGACGTCGCCCCAGAGGTGGCCCATGTACTGCGTGTTCGCGAGCGACTGTGCCGCCATGATACCGGCGTGAACAATGCTCGACCACACTGTAAACCATATGAGACTTCGGTGCGCGAGGGGATTCCGAGACGCTATCAGCAGGAAAACTCCGAGCGTGGCGTAAATTCCTAGAATCATCTGTAGGTATTCTGATTGTCCCGTGTTCCAAGACCAACCGGACGGCCAGAGTATCGTGAGCGGGTAAATCCCGACGGTGAAGATTACACCAACTACGAGCAAAGCAATGCGCAAGTACTGGACTCGATCAGATGCAGCCATGCGTTCCCTCCTTTGGAGTGTCTGAAAGTATATCCCAGATAGCAGCTAAGGAGACAATCGTATTTCATAAACGCGTCGGTCGACCGGTGGCCGATCGCAGATACGAACGTGCTCTGGAAACCGTAGCGGAGGAAGGTACTCCTAGCGCCGAAGGCGTGGTAGCCGTTCGGCAGGCCATGAGTTTGCAGAAGCCGTGACGCGATATTCCAATGCAGCGAAAGCACCGCTACGGAGAGTTCCCGACGCACGCGGTCACCGAGCGACCTGCCGAAACTGCTCTCGTCCCCCACTGTTCGATGATTCTGGCGACAGCTTCCTGGAACTCCTCCAACTCGACCGGTTTCGTGACAAACTCCCGAGCGCCAGATGCGAGGCAGAGTTCAATCTCAGCGGGATTCCTGGAAGAACTCAGAACCACCACCGGCGTTCGATTGCCTTTCCACCGCTCTGAAGCAACGCGGTGCCGGATATCTTCGGAATGTTCAGATCCAGAAGGATCAGGTCTGGTTGAAAGTGCGGATTACTCAACATGAGCAGGGCTTGGTGACCATCCAGAGCGACGTGGAGATTGACCGGCACGGCAGACGGTTGACAGCATCGCGAATCAAGACTACTTCGCCGAGGTTGTCCTCGATCAACAGTACGTCAACGTACATGGTGCAGTAAAGATGCTTTACAGGACTGGAACGGATGCAAGAAATAAACTAAATCGGATTTAATCTTCGCTACATCGAGCCAAGTAATAATACTAGGTTTTAGCTATAACACTGAGTACTTCCCCCATGGCGCTTTGCAACGATCGGCGAAGGTTGGCAGAACAGTTTGCGCTGTTTGCACGCGAGTACTCTGAGGCAGTCGCCCGACTGGCCCAGCATGAGGGTCCTTCATCGAATGCCGAATACGGCGCATTGCGATCGGTCGTGAACGAAACACGCCGAACGCTGCGAAAGTGCTGGAGTGGAGTTTGAACAACACGTCGCAGTGCACGATTGCGGCGTAGTCACGAACAAATCCCGCTTGCGCACCGTCCGTGTTCCGGCCAGCGCGGGAATCTAACCGCTGCGAAGAAATGGATGAGCCCCATAGCGTCATAGTGAACGGACCTTCGCGACGCAATATCGGGAAACCGGGCAAGTACGTCTCCACTCCGAGCATGCCCACACGATGCTCGACCTCAACCGCCGAGCACGGCTGCTAAGAGGCGAACCCAGTATTCTTGCTAGCTAGGCGATTCCGGTAATTTGCCTAGCATCACATTTCGAACCGCCGTGCGTCTTCATAACAATTCCCTTGGCACATCGAACCATCGACGACGTCGTCGCTTCAGAAACCACACCCCGTACCTCTGTCTGCACACGCCGCTTGTCGCTGCTGTGCCGTTGGTTGAATCTGAGCCAGGAATACTCCCGTGCGATCCTAGCGACGAAGAACTCAAAACCCGAAGCGAACCACGCATTTCTCCTCGGCATTATGACAGATGCGAAGTCACAAATGGACGCTGCTAGGGAAGAATTCGAGCTTCACCGGATGACACACGGCTGCTGAATTAAACAGGATAGTGGTGCGGTCGAGAGGACTTGAACCTCCACGAGATTGCTCCCGCTAGCACCTCAAGCTAGTGCGTCTGCCAATTCCGCCACGACCGCATTTGTAAAATCACTACTTCTTCGGAGCCGATTGAGGTTGAACCGGGGCCGTCGGCGGCGGCACCACTGGCGCTGGAGCCTTCCCGGGTTGCGCTGGAGCCGTCTTGACGGGCGCCTTCTGCCGCTCTAAAACACTGCCTGAGGAACCAGCATTGCGGGTCGCCAGAATTGCGAGCGAGAGCGAGGTTATCATGAAAACCGCCGCCGCAATCGTAGTGGCTTTGGAGAGAACCGTTGCCGACCCACGCGGCCCAAACGCCGTCTGCGAACCCATCCCGCCAAAAGCGCCGGCCAGATCCGCGGCCTTGCCGCTCTGCAGCAGCACAACCACTACCAGGAAGAAACAAACAATGACGTGTATGATCGTCAATATGATAGTCATGCGATTTTCCTAAATGGGGGCTTCGATCTTCCAGCGTCTGGGGATGAAACCGACCGAACTCCCCTCCAGTATAGACTAAAGAGTATAGGATTTGCTGCACTTCGATGCTCCGCAATAGTTGTCCATTCCTTGTGCTTTCCGTTGCTTTGACAGGCGCCGCGGACACTCCCGCACCCAATCCGCTGGACACCATACGGGTGGGATCTTATTCCCAGTCATCGAGTTCACGCCGCAACGCCCGCCTGCTCAACTGGAACATCGACCGCGGTAAACATCTGGATGGCATCCTGGCCACGATCCAGCGAGAGCAAACCTGACCTGTGCATTTTCCAGGAAGTGGACCTGGGCGCGAGGCGCACGCAAGGTAAGGACGTGGCTGAGGAACTCGCCAAGACCATCAAAATGAACTACGCTTTCGCGCCCGAGTTCGAAGAGCTCAGTCAAAGCACCGACGAAGGGGCGGCCTATCATGGCCAGGCAACGTTCAGCACCCTGCCGATCCGTTCGTCTCGTATCTTGCGATTCGCACATCAATCGGGCTTTTGGAAGCCCAATCCTCTGATGATCTCCGCCCTCCCCATCTGGCAAAGGCGCGAGGGTGGCCGAATCGCGCTGGTTACCGAGCTGGACAACGGAGGCCAGACCCTGGTGGTCTACAATCTTCATCTCGAAAGCCGCGGCAGCGAGCAAGGCAGGCTTCTGCAGTTAAACGAAGTTCTGGCCGACGCGGAGCGCTACCCTGCCGAAACCCCCGTAATCATAGCGGGCGATCTAAACACCAAAGTTCGCAGCTCACCAGTAATCCCGCGCCTCAGGGAGACAGGGTATCGCAGCGCATTTGGCGACCGGAAAGTGCGGACCCACATCATTATCGGAGCTCTGGACTGGATTTTCGCGCGCGGGCCGATCCAGTTTGAGGATCCCCAGGTGTTTCCGGATGCGCACGCCTCCGATCATTTCCCGATCGCGGTGTCCGTCAACCTTTAACTGCATGGGCGCACGCTACCAGGAATATCAGCCCTCGCCGCGCCTCAGGCCGTTCGTAGAGTGCCTGTGGACGGTCCAGCCTTCTGACGCTAATCCTGAATATCCGGTGCTACCCGATGGCTGCGTCGATATCGTGTATTCGCCCGGCACTGCGAGCGAGCCGCAATTGGTCGGCGTCATGACGGGGGCGCAAAAATTCGAGCTTGCTGCGGGCCGGGTCGGGTTCGGCGTGCGATTCAGGCCCGGCATGTCTCAAGCGTTTTTACCGGTGCCAGCGCTGGACACGACCGATAAACGGATCGGCTTGAGCGAGATCTGGGGCGGGGACGCACGCCGTCTCACCCAGCAAATTTCGGAAGCGCAATCGGTCCGGAACTGCATCCGGCTTGTTGAAGAGCGCCTGCCGAACCCAAGCGAAATTACGGTGGTTCAGCGCCTCTGTACGTCCATCGTCGATCAAGCCGGCCAGGTTCGCATCGACGATCTGGCCTTTCAAGCCGGATTCAGCCCCCGGCAGTTACGGCGGCTCTTTCTCGAACAAGTCGGGCTCTCACCCAAGCATCTGTGCCGGATCATCCGGTTTCGAAGCAGCCTTTCGCGCCTGACTGAAGCCGGCCGCGCCGGCTGGGCGCAGGTAGCACTCGATTCCGGTTATTACGATCAGGCGCATTTTATCAACGAGTTCCGGCAGTTCAGTGGTTACACACCGGGCGAATTTGCCATGCTCCCGCGCTGACCGATTTTTCCAATCCCTCTCCGGCAGTCATCGAATAAGATAGCCGCATGAAGATCACACCAATCCTGTTTGTCGATACTATTGAACCCTCGCTCGAATTTTGGGTGGGCCGCCTGCAGTTTGAGAAGATTGCCGAAGTGCCTGAAGGCAACCAGCTCGGGTTCGTTATTCTCAAAAAGGGCGATTCCGAGATAATGATACAAACCCACGAAAGCATAAGGAAGGACCTGACGGCTGGCAAGGCCATGCTCTCTATGACCTCATGCCTGTATATCGAGGTAGATAGCTTTGCCGACGCCCTCGAGCGGGTTAAGGGCACCGAGGTACTGGTTCCTCAGCGGGACACGTTTTACGGCATGCGCGAAATTTTCGTTCGGGAGGCGGGAGGCCAGATCGTCGGCTTTGCGGCTCGAATTCCTCAGACCGCCGCCAAAGGTTGAACGAAGATAAAAACAACACGGGGGGCCCGCACCCTGTAGAAACTTTACATCGTCACAGCACCCCTGGCGGGCCAAGTGCGCGACCTGCAACGAATTTTCAATTGGCTGATCGATTGCATCGATGTAACACGTTAGAGGCTATGAGACCTCTCCTTGTACTCGCGATCGCGACCGGCTGTGCATTGAACGCAGCCACGCAGCCGGACGCGACCGAGATCATTCGCCGGTCGGTGCAGAACATAGAGACCGATTGGAGGCAGGCCCCACAGTATTCCTTCGTGGAGCGTGACGTCGAGGGTAAACATCATGCCACTCCGTCCGTGAAGTCCTATCAAGTCCTGACGATTGACGGTTCACCCTACCGCCAATTGATCGCCATCAACGACCATCCGATATCCTCTGTTGAACAGGTTGAGGAGGAACATAAGCTTCGGGCCGAGGTCCTGAACCGCGGTCATGAAAATCAGAGGGAGCGTCATCGTCGCATCGCGAAGTTCCTCAGGGAACGTGACCAGGATCACGCCATGCTTAAGGAAATGGTGGATGCGTTCGACTTTCGCCTGGTTGGGGAGGCGGACGTTAACGGGCACAAGTGCTGGGTGTTCGCTGCCGAGCCAAAGCCAGGCTATCAGCCCAAGACTCGCGAGACGAAAGTCTTAGTTGCGCATGAAAGGCAAGCTTTGGATCGATAAGAGCCAATACCAATGGGTCCGGGTGGAAGCCGATGTCATGCGGCCGGTCACGATGTACGCCGTCGCCAAAGTTGGTCCGGGCACGCGTTTCTGCCTGGAACAAGCGCCCGTAGCCGGGAATCTCTGGCTGCCCACGCATTTCAGTGTCAGCGTAAAGGCCTCCGCTCTCGGGTTCATCAATGAGGATTCTACTGACGATGAGACCTACCGCCAATACAAGCCAGCCCCGAACCTCGCGTCTCTGGAAGCGCAAAAATAAGTAATCGAGCCCGGCCAACTGTAGCCTGACGGCGTTGCTACCCAGTGGAAATCGTACAATCAGGACGTATGCCGGAAGAAACCCAGCTATCCTGCAAGATCTCCGTCGTCTAACGGAAGCGCTGAAGGACCGCGTCTTCGGCTTCAGCACCCGCGCGCTGCACGCGGGCCAGCGGCCGGATGCCGAAACGGGCTCGCGCGCGGTGCCGATTTACCAGACCACTTCCTACGTCTTCGAAGATACCGAGCACGCCGCCAATCTGTTCAACCTGCAGCGCTTCGGCAACATTTATACGCGCATCATGAATCCGACCACGGCGGTGTTCGAAGAGCGCATGGCGGCTCTGGAACGCGGCGTGGGCGCGCTGGCGGTGGCCAGCGGGCAGGCGGCGCAGTTTATCGCGATCGCGAATCTGCTCGGCGCAGGGCGACGAGATCGTCGCGTCCAAGAATCTGTACGGCGGCACGTACACGCAATTCGACGTGAGCTTCCGGCGGCTGGGGATCAACACCGTTTTCGTCGATCCGGACGATCCGGAGAATTTCCGCCGCGCCATCACGCCGCGCACGCGCGTGATTTACGGCGAGACCATCGGCAATCCGCTGCTGAACGTTCTGGATATCGAAGCCGTCGCAGCCGTCGCGCACGCAGGCCAATCTTCCGCTGATGATCGACAACACATTCGCCTCGCCCTATCTGTGCCGGCCCATCGAGCATGGCGCGGACATCGTGCTGCATTCGGCCACCAAGTTCATCGGCGGCCATGGCACGTCCATCGGCGGCGTGATTGTCGACAGCGGGCGCTTTCCCTGGGATCGCGGCACGTTTCCGCAGATGCTGGAGCCGAGCAAGGGCTATCACGGCATCCGGTTTTACGAAACGTTCGGCGACTTCGCCTACATCATGAAGGCGCGCGTGGAAGGGCTGCGCGATTTTGGGCCGGCGCTGAGCCCGTTCAATTCGTTCCTGTTCCTGCAGGGCCTGGAGACGTTGAAGCTGCGCATGGAGTGCCACTCGCGCAACGCGCTGGAAGTGGCGCGCTATCTTGTCGGCGCATCCGCAGGTGGCGTGGGTGAATTATCCGGGGCTGCCGTCCAGCCGGTATCACGCGCTGGCGCAGAAATATCTGCCGCGCGGCGCGGGCGCGATCCTGAGCTTCGGAATTCGCGGCGGGCTGGAGGCGGGCAAGCGGTTCATCGAAAGCCTGCAACTGTTCTCGCATCTGGCCAACGTGGGCGACGCGAAAAGCCTGGTGATTCATCCGGCGTCCACCACGCATCAGCAGTTGAGCGACGAAGAAAAGCAGGCTTGCGGCATCAGCGACGACATGATCCGGCTGTCGGTCGGGATCGAGGAGATCGAGGACATTCTGTGGGATCTGGATCAGGCGCTCGGCGTCCGGCGGCAAAGGGCATAATGGCCGACGGCGTCAGCGCGAATTCGCCGGTGAACCAGGGCCGGTTTGCGACCACGGCGGCGGATCGCATGCGGATTCTGGAGCGCTACGGCGCATCGCGATGGTGGGGCTGTCGTCGAATCCGTTCCGGCCCAGCCATTTCGCGGCGATTTATATGCTGTCGCAAGGTTACGATGTGATTCCGGTAAATCCGCGCGAGAAAGAAGTGCTGGGCCGGCGTTCTTATGCGTCGCTGCGCGATGTGCCGGGCCCGGTCGAAATCGTCGATATTTTCCGCGAGCCGGCGGCCGTTCCGGCGATCGTGGATGAGGCCATCGCCGCGGGCGCGAAAGTGATCTGGATGCAACTCGGCGTGATCCACGAAGAAGCCGCGGAACGCGCCCGCGCAGGCGGGTCTGGAAGTGGTGATGGACCGCTGCATGAAGATCGAGCACGCGCGCTTCTTCGGGGGGTTGAGCACCATCGGCTTGAATACCGGCGTCATCAGCGCACAAAAACGAAACCATTCGTCAATCGAAATCATCAAAGCCAAGGAGCAAACTATGTCAACAGCAACAGTCAGTTCTCAACCGGCCATCAGCCCGCTCTCCAAGGAGCAGGCGGCGCCGGCAGTTCAGCCTATTTTCGATAAACTGACGCATGTTTTCGGCCACATGCCCAGCTTCTTCGCCACCATGGCGCGAGTCGCCGCAGGCCTTGGAGCATTTCATGCCGCTGTATGGCGCGGTGATCGATAAAGGATCGGTGGAGGCGAAGTACAAGGAGCTGGCCTATCTGAAGACCGCCCTGATCAATGGCTGCGAGTATTGCTTCCGCGCCCATTCGGCTTCCGGAAAAAAGAACGGCGTCACCGAGGAGCAGATCAAGAGCGCTGGCGTTTTTCCAGCGCAGCGAGGCTTTCGACGCCAAGGAGAAAGCGGTGCTGCTGTATGCCGAGCGAGTTACGCGCGGCGCATCCGCCATCCGGCCGCCCGGCGATTCAGGAACTGAAGCAGTATTTCAATGACGATCAGATCGTCGAACTGACGCTGACCATCTGCATCGCCAATTTCACTAATCGCTTCAACGACGCGATGCTGTGTACGCCCGATATCCCTTAGATCAGGGTCGCTTTCATACTCGCGCCGATCGGTTCAGCTTCGCATTTGCAATTACCGCTTGACCTAACGCAATCCCGCCGTCATTTGGAGGAACCTGGGAGTGCAGAAATACTTCGAAGCCCTGCGCTCGCAGTCCAGCGACGGCGCGCTCCAGCAGGAATATATTCTGAAAAGTGCCCCCGCTGAGGCACACTCGCCCGAGACCCTCGCTGGCCCGCAAACGGCGACAGACTTCCACCACAATCGCTGCCACCGTGTTGTGAAAAGCAGAGGAAATATATCCTGCGGCACGCCCGCCAGTACGTCCCGCACCATAGCCTCGATGGCCGGCCGCATGTCGATTTGCCACGGTTCGGCGTCCACAATATCGAACGGATAGACCGCGTCCACGCCCGCTGCTGCGCTCATCTCCAACTCAATTGCCGCCTGCGCCTCGAAATTCACTTCGTTACGCACGTCCGAGATCGATGCCACCGCATCGAACAGACGGCCGCACGCCGAAGTGTCGATGCTGTTGATGCCGCGTTCGATCATTGACCGCACTGTCGCAAGTTTCTTTGGAGGCACTCTCCGCCATAGCGGAAGATCCAGCGATTCGGCCCTCGCGCCAAACGTATCCAGCAAATAACTCAGCCCGATTCGCCAGGGCTCGCGAACCGCCGTGTCGCCGCCAGCTAGCGGAATATACCGGAAATGCGCGCGCCGCTCAAATCCGCGAAAATCGGCTATGCAGAAACTCTCCGCCCCAGATCTTGCCGTCGGTGCCGTAGCCTGTGCCATCGAACGCCACGCCGATCACCTTGCCGTCAATGCCGTTCTCGGCCATGCAGCTCGCGATGTGCGCGTGATGATGCTGCACGCCGGTCTTTTCGACACCCGTCATCCCCAGCGCCAGCTTGGTGCTTAAGTACAGCGGATGAAGATCGTAGGCCACCAATCGGGGCGCGAGGCGGAACAGCGCCTTCATTCGCTCCAGCGTTTCCTCGAAAAAAACCAGCGTCTCGTAGTTCTCCAGGTCGCCGATGTGCTGGCTCAAAAAGGCGTGCCGTTCTTTGGTGAGGCAGAAAGTATTCTTAAGCTCCGCTCCACAGGCCAGGATCTCACCCACCGGGAAGGCAAGATTTAAGGGATAGGGCGCGTAGCCGCGAGAACGCCGCAGCACTCGCTCCTGGTCCTCAAAGACCCGCACTACCGAATCGTCCACCCGGGTGTGGATATCGCGATTGTGAAACAGGAACGCATCGGCGATCCGGCCTAGCCTCGATGCCGCCTCGCGATTCGCCGTAACGATGGGTTCTTCGCTGAGATTTCCGCTGGTCATTACCAGCGCTGGGAATTCAGGCGAGGTATCCAGGGAATCGCCGAAAAGCAAAAAGTGCAGCGGAGTATACGGTAGCATTATGCCCAGGGTGTTATTCCCTGGCGCTAAGTTGGGCGGAAGTGTGGCATCTGTCCGCCGCGGCATAATCACGATCGGACGTCTCGGGCTCGTCAAAGCCAGCCGCTCTGTCTCGGAAACGAAGCAAAACCGCTCGGCGTGCGCAACGTCCGGCACCATGAGCGCGAATGGTTTGTCGCTGCGTTTCTTCCTCCGGCGCAGCATCTCAACGGCCTCCTCATTGGTTGGATCGCACGCCAGGTGGAATCCACCCAGCCCTTTGATGGCGACGATCCGGCCCTCGCGCAAGAGTCGGCGCACCTCACTGATCGTAGCCAGACTCTCGCAGGCGCGCCTGTGCTCTGGCGCTTTCACCAAATCCTCTGCTGCAACAAGAGCAAGCGACGGCCCGCAATCCGGACAAGCGTTCGGCTGCGCATGGAAGCGCCGGTCGTGCGGATCTTTGTACTCCTCGAGGCACCGCTCGCACATCGCGAAACATGCCATGGTCGTCAGCGGACGATCATAAGGGACCTGACGCGTGATCGTATATCGTGGACCGCAGTTGGTGCAATTGGTGAACGGATACCCGTGGCGCCGATTTTCCGGATTTCGAAACTCCCGCATGCAATCGTCGCAAGTGGAGATGTCGGGCGAAACCGGCGCCGGCTGGCCCGGCTCATCCCGGCTTTCGCGAATCACAAAGGCGCTGTACCCAGCCGGTTCAAGCACCGTAACGTTGACGTCTTCGACATGCGCCAGAGGCGGCGCCTCGGAGCCAAGCCGCCTGACAAAACGATCCAGCTCGCTGCTTCCGCCCTCAACCTCGATGGTCACGCCCGCCGAGGAATTCAGCACAAATCCGCTCAATCCGAGCACATGCGCCAGGTTGTAGACGAATGGCCGGAAACCGACTCCTTGCACTATGCCCCGGATGCGAATCTGTCTTCGCGATATGGCATCGTCGCTGGGCACACCCCATCCTAACTACTTCGTCCGCATTCGGTATGATGAAGCGTCGATCCAGTGGTATGGCCAAGAAAAAAGCCCCCTTGAGCGTCCCAAAAAACAACAACCGCTCGCACGGGAACAAACCCAATGGAAGTTCATTTTCGGCTGCCGGTTCCGCCGCTTCCACCCACTTTCCGATCATTGGCGTCGGTGCATCGGCTGGAGGGTTGGAAGCGTTCACTGAACTTCTCCATTCGCTTCCCCGGAACAACGGAATGGCTTTCGTCTTCGTGCAGCATCTGGATCCTAAACACGTCAGCATGCTGGCCGAAATCCTGGCCCGCGAGTCGATGATGCCCGTGCTCGAGGCTCGCAGCGGCGTGCAGGTTGAGCGCGACCATGTCTACGTAATTCCTCGGAATACCAGTGTTTCCATCGACAAACGGACGTTGCGCCTGGGGCCTCGCACTTTGACAAGCGGCCAGTTGACCAGCATCGACACCTTCTTTCACGCTCTCGCGCAGGATCAGGGACCGCGAGCCATTGGCGTACTGCTCTCGGGGAACGGGTCGGATGGAACCTCGGGACTCAAGGCTATCAAGTCCACTGGCGGAGTTGCCTTCGTGCAAGATCCTGATACCGCCAAATACGACGGAATGCCCCGCAGTGCGATCGCGGCCGGTTGCGTCGATTTTGTTCTTAAACCGGCCGAAATAGGGCAGGAGCTTGTTCGCCTGGTCGAGCATCCTTACATCGGCAAGCCCGATTGGGTGGGCAATGATATCCTGCCGGATTCGCCCGATACGCTCAATGGCATTCTCAGCCTGATCCGGAGCGCTACCAGTGTCGACTTCCGCGATTACAAACCCAACACTGTTAAGCGCCGAATTCTGCGACGCATGGTGTTAAAGCAAACCGACACGATCGAATCTTATCTCGGCATCCTACGCCAGGATCCCACCGAAATCCAATGCCTCTTTGACGACCTTCTGATCAATGTGACGGAATTCTTCCGCGACCCGGAGATGTACCAGGCGCTCGCGAAGCATGTATTTCCAAAGATTACCGCCGCGCACCGTAAAGGGGCCGATCGCCAGATTCGCATTTGGGTGCCCGGCTGTTCCACCGGCGAAGAGGCTTATTCTCTTGCTATTGCCTTAACGGAATTTCTTGGTGAGAAGGCCGATGGGATCTCGATCCAGATCTTCGCCACCGACATCAGCGACCCTGCTCTGAAGATCGGACGCAATGGAGCGTACCCGGCCAGTATCGCTAAATCCGTTTCCCCGGAGCGCCTGCGCCGCTTCTTCAGCAAGTCTGAGTCCGGCTTTCAGGTTCAAAAACACATCCGTGATTCTTGTATCTTCGCGCGTCACAATGTCACCAGAGACCCGCCCTTTTCCAAACTGGATTTGATCAGCTGCCGCAATGTTCTCATCTACCTAGGCTCGGTCCTTCAAGAGCGCGTGGTTCCACTGTTCCATTACGCGCTCAATCCCAACGGCTTCCTGGTTCTGGGGTCCTCGGAAACAATAGGTTCCCACGCCGGCTTATTTCAGCTGCTCGACAAGAAATGCAAGATTTACGTCCGCAGACCCGGGATCTCAAGAATTCCTCTCATGACACCAGCGCGTGAACTGCCCACTGTAAAGCCGCCATTGCCGGCGAAGCAGGAAATGTGGACCGATCTGGATCTGCAGCGCGAAGCGGACCGCTTGGTGTTGAGCAAGTATGGTCCGCCAGGCATTGTGGTCGATGAGAACCTGAAGATTTGCCAATTTCGCGGCCAAACCAGTCCATTTCTGGAGCCAGCTGCGGGCGCCGCCAGCTTAAACGTGCTCCGTATGGTCAAGGAAGGCTTGGGCGCGGAGCTTAAAGCCGCCCTGACCAAAGCGCGTAAAGAGGACAAACCAGTTCGTCGAGAGGGTGTGCACCTTGCTACCAGCGGGAATTTGGAGCTGAACCTGCACGTCATTCCATTCAGCCGCAATTTGGAGCGCGACCGCAAGTATTTGATCTTGTTCGAAGCGGTGCGAAAGAGCTTGCCTGCCGCCCACGCTAAAGGAAAACCCGCTCCTGCTCGCGTACGCGCTCTCGAGCATGAAAATCAACATCTACGGCAGGAATTGTCCTCCTCGCGTCAATATCTCCAATCCATAATCGAAGATCAGGAAGCCTCGCAGGAGGAATTACAGTCCGCGACAGAAGAGATCCAGTCCAGCAATGAAGAGCTCCAAAGCACGAACGAGGAGCTTGAAACGGCCAAGGAAGAGCTGCAGTCCACCAACGAAGAACTGAACACTGTCAATGAGGAATTGCAGAATCGCAATTTGCAGCTGAGTCGCATGGGTAACGAACTGGTGAATCTACTGGCGAATGTGAACATGCCGATCCTGATCCTCGGCAACGACCTCCGCATTCACCGCTTCACTCCAGCCACCGAAAAGTCGCTGAACTTGATTCCGTCCGATATTGGCCGGCCGATCCGGGACTTCAACCTGCGCATTCATGTGCCTAATTTGGAAAAAGTCCTGCGGGATGTGATCGACACGCTGACGCCGCTAGCAATGGATGTGACTGACGAGGACGGTCGCCGCTATTCTTTGCGGATCCGTCCCTTCCGAACCGAAGACCGCAAGGTCGATGGCGTGGTGATGGTCTTCGTTGACCTGGAGCCAGGTAAGATTCTGGATGACGTATCCTTCCTAACAAGCGGGGATGTGCGTGCGATTTTGGGCCCGGCCGCTCAAATTGAACGGCCTGTTACGAGTGGCGCAGCTCTGTTACAAGCCCAGGAAGAGGAACGGCGACGTCTTTCCCACGAACTCCACGACGA
Source organism: Bryobacterales bacterium (assembly GCA_963769205.1). Taxonomy (GTDB): domain Bacteria; phylum Acidobacteriota; class Terriglobia; order Bryobacterales; family Bryobacteraceae; genus Palsa-89. Next base: position 54,429 of record CAVYKR010000019.1, read on the forward strand.
ACTGAACCAAAAGCTGGTCTTGCTGGAACTGAATCTTGAGACCATCGAAAGGAATGCCGAGAAGAAGTCTCCGGAGTTCTTCGAAGGACTGAAATCGGTCCACAATGGAGTCTCCGAGCTATCGGAGGACCTCCGTCGCATCGCTTATCAGTTGCATCCTTCCATCCTGGATGATTTGGGACTGGTCCCGGCATTGGAGGCCTACTGCAGCGAATTTAGCGCGCGCGAAAACATTCAGGTTCGCTTCTCGCACCGCGACGTTCCTGATAGCCTGCCTTCAGCGGTTGGTCTGGCGCTGTATAGGGTTGTCCAGGAGAGCTTGCGTAATGTTGCCAAGCATTCCGGCGCAAAACGCGCCTCGGTGACGTTGACGTGTTCCCGAACGGCCATTCAGCTGAGCATCCGCGACTCCGGAGCCGGCTTCATACCGGAACATGTTGAAACCGGTCTGGGTATGATTGGGATGCGGGAGCGGATGGGTTACATCAGCGGCACAATCGAGTGGAAGACTAAGCCCGGCGAGGGTACCCAAGTGATTGCGACGGTCCCGTTCAAAGGCACGGCCCACAAGAATCCTACGCCGGCGGAGCCATCCTGAGGCCATCCCGCCAAAAGGAAGGCTTGCGGTTTCCCTCTGACAAGCCCACAATATAAGAGGGCTGTGGAAATGATTACCGCCAAACGTCCGCGCGTCCTGCTGGCTGATGACCATGCCCTGGTCTCAGCCGGAATTTCAAAGCTGCTCGAAGACGACTTCGATTTGATTGGCACAGTAGCCGACGGCCGAGCGCTTGTGGATGCGGTTCGCGATCGCAATCCGGACGTTATCCTGCTCGATATCTCCATGCCGGTACTCAACGGCCTGGAAGCGGCCCGTCAAATCCGCAAGGATTCGCCTCTTGCCAAACTGATCTTCGTTACGGTGCACTCCGACACCCCTTACGTCATCGAGGCGTTCCGCGCCGGCGCTTCTGGGTATGTGCTCAAGCGCAGCGCGGCATCCGAACTGTTGACCGCGGTCCACAAGGTACTCGACAATATCGTCTACCTCACGCCTCTGATCCGTAGCGCAGCGGTAGAAGACTTCTTCAAGGCCCCCAGCGAGCAAGGCCCGCTTCTCTCTAAGAGGCAGCGCGAAGTTCTGCAGCTCGTTGCCGAGGGCCACTCCGCCAAAGAAATCGCTAAAAGCCTGAAAATTTCGTCGAAAACAGTCGAGTTTCACAAAGGCTTAATTATGAAGAAGCTGGACCTCCACTCGACTGCCGAGCTCACTCGTTATGCAATCGAAAACGGGATCGCCGGCGCTTAGCGCGCTCTGAACGCCATCTACAGCATTTGTTTGGTGTATCCTTTCAGCCTAATAATTAACCGGATGCGCTTCCTGATGTTGCTGCGTTTATTTCCGATAAGTCATGGGATTGTTAATCCTTGCCGAATCCGATACACTGGTAAAAATACAGTGACTACGGCAGTCCCCGGCAGCGGTTGCGCTGGAGTTTTAGGGGTGAACGGGTCGCGGACCTTGCCCGGTATCTAGGCCGCTTGGGTCTCGCTTGAATTTCCACTGCGAGACTGACAACTGGAGGATACTTTGCCGAAAGACATGTCGGGTGGGGACCCATCAGCTTCGTCGCGGACTGAGTCGTTTCTGAACCGCGCTCTCTTAACCTCACCGGATCCCCTCGCCAAGATCTTGGACCTGGCTGATGACGCCATTATCTCCGTGGATGAGGGGCATCGCATCATCCTTTTTAATCAGGGCGCTGAAAAAATCTTCGGATACACTTACCTGGAAGTCGTCGGACAACCCCTGGACGTGCTATTGCCGGCGCAGCTGGCGGCTATCCATCGGGAACATATCAAAGATTTTGCCGGATCGAAAGTGACAGCGCGCCGTATGGGTGAGCGCGGCGAGATCCGCGGCCGCCGCAAGGACGGCACCGAATTCCCTGCCGAAGCCTCCATTTCTAAGGTGGGCGTCGGGGGGCAAACAATGTTCACCGTCATCCTGCGCGACGTCACCCAGCGCGTTGCTGCTGAAGAGAAGATTAAGACGTCGCTGCGTGAGAAGGAAGCTCTCCTCAAGGAGATCCATCACCGGGTCAAGAATAATTTGCAGGTAGTTTCCAGTCTGCTGGGCTTGCAATCCCGCCTGGTAAACGACGAAGAGACGCGCAAAATGTTTCTGGAGAGCCAGAACCGGATTCACTCCATGGCGCTGTTGCACGAGAGCCTCTACCAGTCCAACAATCTCTCCCGGATCGACTTTCCCGACTACATCCGCCAGCTCGCGTCACATCTATTCCATTCCTACGGAGTCCGCGCCGAACGCATTCATCTTCGCACCAATCTGGACGAGCTTTATCTCAATCTGGATGCAGCCGTCCCTTGTGGGCTCATAATCAACGAGCTGGTCTCTAACTCGCTCAAATATGCGTTCCCCGATGGCCGGGAAGGCGAGGTCCGTATCGAGTTGCGCGAGCATTCCGACGGCTTGGCCAAGCTCGTGGTGGCGGATAACGGAGTCGGTTTGCGGAGTGATATAAATTGGTCCACTGCCAGATCGTTGGGATTGCGCCTGGTCCGCTCCCTGGCCGAGCAGTTAGGAGCTAAGATCGAAGTAAGATCAACAGCCGGTACAGAAGTCGAGCTTATCTTCGCAGCCGCTGCTTGAACTACGCCCCTTTAAAACGATGCCTGCACGAATTCTAATCGTCGAAGACGAACGGATCACAGCCGAGGATTTGCACGACATTCTCACTGAACTGGGCTACATAGTGTCGGGATCAGTGTCCAGCGGCGCCGAAGCTATCGCCAAGGCGGCGGAGACCAAGCCCGATTTGGCCTTGATGGACATCCGCATCAAGGGGGAAATGGACGGCACCGAGACAGCCCAAATTTTGCGCGATCGCTTCAACATACCGGTGGTCTATCTCACCGCCCACGCCGACACTGCCACGCTCTCGCGCGCCAAGTTGGCCCTTCCGCTAGGCTATGTCACCAAGCCATTTCAGGAATCCGAATTGCACGCCAGTATCGAGATGGCTTTGCATAAACATCAGCAGGATCTGAAGGCGCGGGAGCAGAAAGAACTCCTGGCCGCGACACTCGAAGCCATCGCCGACGGCGTGATCGCTGTGGATCGAAGCGAGACTGTTACCCTGTTCAATTCATCCGCTGAAGCCTGGACGGGATTGAATTCGACGGAGGCCATCGGCAAGCCGTTTCGCCAGATATTCCCGTTGATCGACGGCGAAAGTGGCGACGAGGTTGATGCGCCGTTGTGGCGCGTGCTAACCGAAGGTACAGTCGAAGAATTGGCCGAGGGCGTGCTCCTGGTGGATCGCCAGGGCGAAAAGCGAGCTATCACCAGCAGCATCGCGCCCACCCGCGATCATCGGGGCGAAGTCTCAGGAGCGGTAATTGTCTTCGGGCGGCCTGGAAAGAATGGTGGGGCGCGCCCCCGCCCCGATTCGGCGCCTCGCGATTCCGACGAACTCAGCATGGGCGGCTTCAAGATGGTGGCAGCCTCGCCGGCCATGAAGCAGGTCCTGCGATTTGCCCGCCGCGTCGCTGAAAGCGAAGTCTCCACTATTCTGTTGGAAGGCGAGAGCGGCACCGGAAAGGATGTCTTTGCGCAGTTCATTCATCACGTCGGCCGCCACCGCGAGGGACCGTTTGTTCCGCTCAACTGCGCCGCCATCCCCGAAACTCTGCTCGAAAGCGAGCTGTTCGGCTACGAAAAAGGAGCGTTCACCGACGCTCGCTCACCCAAAGCAGGCATTTTCGAAATCGCCACCGGTGGCACGATTTTTCTCGACGAGATCGGCGAGATGCCCATTGTGGTCCAGGCCAAACTCCTGCGGGCGCTGGAGGAGCAAAACTTCCGCCGGCTGGGCGGTGTTCGCGACATCCAGGTGGACTTGCGAGTGATCGCAGCTACTAACCGGAAGCTCACCGACGCCATTGAACAAGGTAAGTTTCGTCTTGATCTGTACTATCGGTTGAACGTGATACAGGTAGTGCTGCCGCCCCTGCGGGAGCGCCGGGAAGACATCCTTCCGCTGGCTGAAAACTTCATACGCCACTACAATGTGAAATTCAAGCGCAGCGTGCAGGGCGTCTCGCATGCGGCCGCGGCAGCCTTGCTGACCCACAGTTGGCCGGGTAATGTCCGCGAACTTAGGAACGTAATTGAGCGCGCCATGGTGTTGGAGGAGTCCGACTGGATTCAGATGTCTAGCCTTCAGATCGCTCGGGACGAAGCGCAGCCTGCGTTGCGTGAGTTAGCTGCTCAACCTAACGATCCATCGTCCGATTTCAGCCTGGAGGAGGCCGAAAAGAGCCTGCTTCGTAAGGCGCTCGAAAAGGCCGGTGGCAATCAAACTCGCGCCGCCGTGATGCTGGGGATCACCCGCGACACTTTGCGCTACAAAATGAAGAAATTCGACCTCCACTGATGCGTGAGTGCCTGCATTTGCATCCCGGCTCGATTTGCGACTATACTAAATCCTTCACCCGCCCCACTCGAAAGAGTGGGTTTTGTATTTTTTGGAGACCGAACCATGATCATCTCAATGAAACTCCACTCCACCAAGCAGGAGATCGAACAGGTCTGTGCGCGCATCCGGGACTTCGGCTACAAGATCCACGCCATCGAGGGCGAAGAGCGGGTGGTCATCGGAGCCGTGGGCATGGGCGATGTCACGGCCTGTCTCGAGTCTGTGGAAGCCATGCCGCAGGTGGAGAAAGCGGTGCGCATTTCGGCTCCATACAAATTCGTTAGCAAGGAGTTCCGTACCGAGCGTACGCGCATTCGAGTGAATGGCTGCGAGATTGGCGGCGACGAGTTCATCGTCATGGCGGGACCCTGTTCGGTCGAATCGGAGAAACAGATCATGCAGGCCGCCGAAGGCGTGGCCGCAGGTGGGGCAAAGCTGTTACGGGGTGGCGCGTTCAAGCCCCGCACTTCCCCCTATGACTTTCAAGGCCTCGAAGCCGAGGGCCTGAAACTGCTGGCTAAGGCCCGCGACGCCACTGGACTGGGGATCATCACCGAAGTTATGAGCGACCGCGATGTCGATCTGGTGGCTGAATATGCCGACGTAATGCAAATCGGCGCCCGCAACATGCAGAACTTCGCACTACTGAAGACGCTCGGCAAGTGTGGCCGCCCGGTTCTGTTGAAACGCGGCATGAGCTCGACTCTTCGGGAACTGCTCATGTCCGCTGAATATGTAGTAGCGCACGGCAATCCCCACGTGATCCTGTGCGAGCGCGGCATCCGTACCTTTGAAACCGCCACTCGCAACACTTGCGACATCACCGCCGTCGCGGCCCTCAACGAGCTCACGCATCTTCCTATAGTTCTTGACCCCAGCCACGCCACTGGCAAGCGCAGCCTGGTTCCGGCTCTTTCGCGCGCCGCTGTCGCTATCGGGTCTGACGGTTTGCTGGTGGAAGTACATCCGGCGCCCGAGAAGGCCGTCAGCGATGGCGCGCAATCGCTGGATCTGGCGCAATTCCGGAAAATGATGCTGGATTTGCAGCCGTACCTCGATCTTTGGAAAGAGGCGCGCGTGACAGAAACCGCCGCTACGGTGTAACCCTCCGTGAGGTTCCGTTTTCAGCCCTGGCAGCTCGCTGTCCTGCTGGCGATCCTATGTGTCGCCTTTACGGCCGGAGTCCGTCTTTACCGCACGCGCGGCGGATCGAATCCTTCCGAACTGGTCGCCTACCTGCCGGTCGATAACGCGGTCATTGTGTATATCGATGCCGGCGCTATCCGGCGTTCCGGCATCCTGAATATGATTGCAGGTTCCAAGGCGGCCGAAGAGCTGGAGTACAAACAGTTCGTGGACCAAACGATGTTCGACTACCGTCAAGATTTGGACGCGGTAGCCGTGGCCTTCAGAGAAGGGCAGGTGTACCTGGCAGCGCGCGGAAGTTTCCACTGGAAGAACCTGATGGATTATGCCGCTCAGCAAGGCGGATCGTGCCACAATAGCTTCTGCGTCGTTCCCACTAGCCGTCCCAGCCGGCGAATTTCCTTCTATCCGTTAAAGCCGAATCTGATGGCGCTGGCTATCAGCTCCGACGACCTGGCAGCCTATTCAGTGGCCCGCCGCCCCGGAAAATTGGCTTTGCTGCCGCCCCCTCAGCCACTCTGGATGCTGGTTCCGGCTCCTGCCTTGAAAGCCACCGATGCATTGCCTGCCGGCACCAAGCCATATGCGTCAGCGCTCCAGAACGCTGAGCAAATCGTTTTCACAGTCGGTCCCGATTCCGACCATCTCCAGGTATCGCTGCAGGTGATCTGCAAAGACGTCCCGGCCGCCGCCAAAATGCTCGTGGACTTCCAGAACACCACGGACACTTTGCGCCAATGGATCGCACGCGAGCACAAACAGCCCAATCCGGCCGATTTGAGCGGCGTGCTGGTAGCAGGAATTTTTCACCGCGACGACCGGCGAGTGTACGGCCAGTGGCCCATTTCCCGTGCCTTCGTGGATTCTGTAACAGGAGAAGCCTACTAATGGAAAAGCGCGTTCTTGGAAAGACCGGTATGAATGTGACCGTGCTCGGTTATGGGGGAGCCGAGATCGGATATCGCGGCGTGCCCGAGGAGACAGTCGAGCGCTTGATCAACGGCGCTCTGGATGCCGGTCTGAACGTAATCGATACGGCCGAGTGCTATGTCGACAGCGAAGAGAAGATTGGCAAAGTTGCAGCCCGGCGCCGTAATGAATATTTTCTGTTCACAAAATGCGGACACGATAAAGATGGCGATCATTGGAATCCGATAAAGATGGCGCAGCAGATCGACCGCAGCCTCGGGCGCCTGCAAACCGATCGCGTCGATTTGCTGCAACTACATAGCTGCACCAAGGAGCAGCTCCTGCAGGGTGACGTAATAGAGGTCGTCCAGCGTGCGCGCGACGCGGGTAAGACTCGATTCATCGGTTACAGTGGAGACGGGGCGGCGGCGCTCTATGCGGTCCAATCGGGCGTTTTCGACACCCTGCAGATTTCCATAAGCATCGCCGATCAGGAAGCGCTCGATCTGGTCCTGCCAGTTGCCCAAGCCCAAGGTATAGGCGTCATCGCCAAGCGCCCCATCGCCAACGCCATCTGGAAGGAATCGTCCAAGCCCGCGGAATATTATCAACCTTATTGGGAGCGGCTGCATCAACTGGATTATGATTTCCTGCGCTCCAATTCCGGCCAGGATGTTGCCACCGCGCTCCGCTTCACCCTTTCGGCGGAAGGTGTCCATACGGCCATCGTTGGGACTACCAAACCCGAGCGCTGGAAGCAGAATGCGGAACTCTTGCGGGACGGCCCGCTTGATCGTGAACGTCTCAATGCCATCCGCTCCCGGTGGAAGTCCGTGGCTGCGCCGGAATGGGTGGGGCAGACCTGATTTGTGTTATATTGGCTACCTGCGGCTTCTGTGGATTCCGCTTTTCAATCCCTCTGAGGTTAGTGACAGGAGATAGGTTATGAACCTTCGTCCGCTTCACGATCGCATACTCGTCAGGCGACTGGAAGAACAGGAAACGATGCGTGGCAGCATCATTATTCCCGATTCAGCTAAAGAAAAACCGCAGCAGGCTGAAGTAGTGGCCGTGGGCAATGGCAAGCTGCTGGAGGATGGGCAGCGCGCGGCGCTGGATGTAAAAGCCGGCGACCGCATCTTGTTCGGCAAGTATTCCGGCGCCGACGTGAAGATCGACGGCCAGGAATACCTCATCCTTCGTGAAGACGAAGTCCTGGGAGTTCTCGCGAAATGAGTAAGCTCGTTCTCACGCTACTGGCCGGCTTGGCGTCTTTGGGAATCGCCAACGCCCAGATCAAGGTGGCTGTGATCAATTCCCAGAAGGCCATACTCGAGACTGAAGAAATCAAGAAGGCTCAAGTGGAGTTGACGGCCAAATATAAGCCTCGTCAGGATCAACTCGAAAAACTGCAAAAAGAACTGCAGGATATTCAGAACCAATTACAGGGTGGAAAGTTGAATCAGTTAGGCGAGCAGGAACTCACCGCGCAGGGACAGCGGAAGCAGCGGGAATTGCAGCGCCTGCAGCAGGATCTTCAGGAAGACGCCGATCGCGACCGCAATGAGATACTGCAACGCGCCGGGACGCGAATGCAGGAAGTCGTCAAGAAGCTGGCGGACGAAAAGGGTCTGGACCTGGTAGTGGACAGCGCCAATACTTTGTTCTACAAAACCAACCTGGATTTAACCGCCGACGCCGTCACCGGTTACAATAAGGCCTATCCGGTAAAATAGTTGTAGGCAGATGGCCAGCTATCTGGAAGCCTACGGAGCGGCGGAAGAGCATCGCGCCAAACGTATACACCTGATCAAGAACGCCTCCATTGTGGTGGGTTCGGTGATCGTGGTTGCCCTCATAGCCTACGGATTACTCAAGAACCATTCCGAAGAACAACAGGCTAAGACGTTCGTGTCCCGCCTGCAGTCCCACGATTATCAAGGTGCTTACAGCTTGTGGGGCTGCTCCGACGCACATCCCTGCCAGGACTATCCTTTTGATAAGTTTCTCGAGGATTGGGGGCCCAAGAGCACTCATGCCGACCAATCCTCTGCCAAGATCGGTTTGTCGCAGTCCTGTGGCTCCGGCGTTGTGATCCGTCTGGATTACAAGGGCTCCGAGGAACCGGTTACTTTGGACATCGAACGTAGCACCAACGTTATCAGCTTCGCTCCCTGGGCCGAATGCCCGGGTCGGCATCTGCATATCGGAGCTTGGCTGCGGTCACTCTTTAGCTGATAGCCTCCCTATTCACTTAGTAATTGACAGAAATCCCGGCGAGAGCCATAGACGCTGCCGCCGGGTGTTCAATATGGACCATCCGCTTTGCGATTTTAGTGCGTGGCGAGCACGACCGTATCGTGGGTCTTCTCGCCCGCATGAGCTGATTCGCCTAGTGACGCTTTGGGCTTGGCAAAAGTAAACGCTTGGCCGAGTGAGCCTGCATCCAACTGTTCCAGTACGTACGTCCCACCAACGCTTGCGAAGGTGAGCCGCCCGTGCTCGCCGGCGGGCTCCATTTTATAAGGTCCCGCGACAGTCACGGCGGTTCCACCTTCTCCTTGAATGCGAATTAACCTCATCGCAAGACCCTGTTCAACCGTTACCGTATACTCGCCCGGTTCCAGAACGGTGCGGCCCCAATGTGCCGCGAACGGCAGATCGAAGGTGGCCTTGTAGACTTGTTGCGCGCTTAGCGGTACCGCGCTAATACTTAGCCCCGCGAGAACTACGAATAGACCAGATCTGAACTTCTTTTGTAAATACATAACCAATCTCCCCTTTTTCCGAACTTTCAGGCGTATGAAACGTCCAATTGCTCAGACGTGACGAGAAGGCCTTGCGCTCGTCAACAGAAAGTAAAATCATTCTCAAGACCTAAAGTGACGGTGTCAAACGCTTTGCAAATGAACCTCAGTTCTCACAACGCTCATGCGGGAAGTCGGTGCACGCCTCGCACGGTTCGGTTTGGAGTATTCGAGCTGCATCTGGAAGATCGGGAATTGCGTAAGCGCGGGCTTAAAATCCAACTACAGCACAAGCCGTTTCAAATCCTGCGCCTGTTGCTCGAAACACCAGGGGATTTCGTCCCGCGCACTCGCCTGGCACGGCATCTTTGGCCCGATCTGCATGTAGAGTTCGATCGCAGCCTGAACACGGCCATGAACTCGCTTCGCCGCGCCTTAGGCGATTCATCAGAGAACCCGCGCTTTATCGAGACCAGATCGGGCTTCGGCTATCGTTTTATCGCGCCTGTGGAGCCGGTCCCCGATAGTTCACCAGCCGCCATGAGCAGCCAGAGCCTCGAGCCTTATCACGATTACCTCAAAGGACGACATTTTGCCGACAAGCTGAACGACCAGGATCTGCGCAAGAGCGTGGCCTATTTCGAAGCCGCGCTGGCGGGTAATCCCGAGTACGCGCCGGCTTATGCGGCTCTCGCTGATACCTATAACTTGTTCGCCGCTTTAGGAATGTCTACGCCGCAGGACGCCTGCCATCAAGCCATGCGGTACGTCGCGGCCGCCCTGAATATCGATCGCAACCTTGCCGACGCACACGCTGCGCTGGGAAACTTGAGAACGTTCCACCAACGAGATTGGGTGAATGCGGAGACCCAGTACCGGAAGGCGCTGGACTCCGATAAGAATTACGCCAGGGGCCACCAGCTCTATGCCGAACATCTTTCGGCCCGGGGACGGCATCAGGAAGCCTTGTTTGAGATCCGAATGGCGCAACAATTGGACCCGCTTTCGCTGGTTATCAACTCCAAAATGGCATGGATCCTCTATATGGGACGGGATTTTCAGGCTGCGCTGGAGCAATCCTGGAAGATCCTAGCCATGGAGCCAAAATTCGCGCCTGCTCAGAATACCCTGGGGCTCGCCTGCCAGCAGATGGGCATGCTGGAGGATGCCATTGTCGAGCTGCAAAATGCATGTGTCTGCTCAGCAAATCACCCGGGGGCGCTAGCCTCGCTCGGTCACGCCTACGCGGACGCTGGTATGAGGCGTGAGGCGCAGGAGGTCTTGAGCCAGCTTCAGCGGATGTCGGAGAGCCGATACGTTGCTCCTTACTGGATGGCCTTGCTGTACGCGGCGCTCGGCGAGACCCAAGAGGAATTGGAGTCACTCGAGAAAGCCCGCTCGAGCGGCGATGTCTGGCTGCCCTGGCTAAAGGTCGACCCCAGGTTCGATTCACTACCTGCGGCCGTGAAACACATGGTTAGCTAGTCTTTTTTCAAGCTAACTTTCCGGCGTCCGTAACGTTCTTGACAAAGCGGAGTATTCACGTCATGGGCAATCTGCTACAGGACCTGCGTTACGCCATTAGGACCTTCCGAAAGTCACCCGTTTTCGTCGCCGTTGCAGTACTTTCGCTGGCTTTCGGAATCGGCGCAAACACGGCCATCTTCACATTGGTGGATCAAGTTCTTCTGCGGCTGCTGCCGGTCAAAGATCCGCAGCAATTGGTGCTTCTTTGGGGCCGTGGGCCGCATTTCGGCAGCAATAATGGCCGGTACAAGCTCTCTTATCCGATGTACGAAGATTTCCGGGATCACAATCAGGTTTTCAGTGGTATGTTCTGCCGCTGGGAGACATCGATGAGCGTGAGTTCGGACGGCAGAACCGAGCGAGTCGATGGCGAACTGGTGTCGGGAACGTATTTTCCTGTTTTGGGCGTCGGAGCCGCTTTGGGGCGGGTCTTCACTGCGGAAGACGACAAGGCCCCGGGTGGAGCGCCTTACGCTGTCCTTAGCTATCGTTATTGGCTGAGCCGGTATGCTGGAAGTCCGGGGGTAATCGGGAAAAAGCTGATTGTGAACGGCCATCCGCTCACCATCGTCGGCGTAAGTCAGGCCGGCTTCGATGGTACCGACCCAGGGAAGTCTCCCCAGGTCCGCGTGCCCGTCATGATGAAGACTGAGATGGACACTTTAGGCGCTGGTTTTGACTATAATTTCACCTCCAGGCGCGGACGATGGATCAATGCCTTCGGACGTATGAAGCCGGGCGTAACAGAGGCCCAAGCGAAGGCCGCTCTCCAGCCGTTTTTCCACCAGATGCTTGAGATGGAAGTCCAGCAAAAGGAGTTTGCGCGTGTCGAACCCGAAAATAGACAACGGTTTCTCACCATGTGGATCGATCTGTTGCCAGCTTCGAAGGGCGACTCCGAACTGCGCCGCCAATTCTCCAGCTCGTTGCTGGTGTTGATGGCTATTGTGGGACTAGTGCTGCTGATCGCATGCGCCAACGTTGCCAATCTTCTGATCGCTCGAGCCACTGCCCGGCAGAAGGAAATCGCGGTCAGGCTGGCCCTGGGAGCTAGCCGGTCGCGAATCATTTCACAGCTATTGATCGAGAGTCTCCTGCTGGCCATTACCGGTGGGATCGCAGGCTTGGCGTTGGCCGTGTGGATGGATGGGGCCCTGCTCGGATTCTTGCCCACGGGCGATACCCCGCTAACCATTTCGGCCACTCCGGATTGGCGCATCCTATCCTTCAATCTCGCGGTCTCGCTGCTTACAGGGATCATTTTCGGCCTCGTTCCGGCGCTTCAATCGACGCGCCCACAGCTCGCCGGCACATTGAAGGACCAGGTAGGCTCGATCGCCGGTGGAACATCGGTTGGACTTCGCAAGGCACTGGTGGCCGCCCAAGTCACGCTGTCGCTGTTGCTGCTCATCGGTGCGGGCCTGTTCATTCGAAGTCTGAAAAACTTGAAGGATCTGGATCCCGGCTTTAGTACTAACAATCTGCTGGAGTTTTCGATCGATCCGACCAGGAACGGGTACAAGCCGGAACGCAGTCTCGATTTTTATCGCCAGTTGCGCGAGAATCTGGATGCGATTCCAGGCGTCGAAGCGTCGGCCCTCGCGGTCATGCCGGTTCTGAGCGGAAATGAATGGGACAACAGTATCGCCATCGAAGGCTTCTCGCATAAACCAACTGAAAGACCCGATCCGCATATGCAGTTCATCTCGCCGGATTTTTTCAGGACCCTGAACATCCCTATTCTGGCCGGCCGCGACTTTCGCATGAGCGATGGGCGCGATGCTCCCAAGGTCTGCATCGTGAATGAAAAATTCGCGAAACGATATTTTAAGGACGGAAACGCGCTAGGGCGGCACATTGGCATGGGTGGCAATCCTGGAACCAAGCTCGATATAGAGATTATCGGTGTGGCGCGTGACACAAAATACGAAAGCATGCGCGACGAGATCCCCGTCGAGGTGTACCAGCCATATCATCAAGTACCGTTCGTACTCGGAATGATGTCCTACGTTCGTACTGCGCGCCTGCCGGAACAGGCGTTCTCGAGCATCCGGCAGGTGGTGAACGGCCTCGATTCGAATCTTCCTATATCCGAAATGAAAACGCTCGAAAAGCAGCAGGCGGAGTCGCTCATCACCGAGCGCCTGGTGGCGTCGCTCTCGACTGCATTTGGCATTCTGGCGACGCTCCTCGCAACCATCGGTCTATACGGAGTGATGGCTTACATGGTGGCCCAAAGAACGCGCGAGATCGGCATTCGGATGGCTCTCGGCGCCGCCAGTTCCAACGTCCTTTGGCTCGTGATGAAGGAAGTCCTGCAACTGGTCGCGGTCGGCGTCGCGATCGGGCTGCCCTCAGCCTGGGCCCTCACTCGATACGCAAAATCGCAGTTGTACGGCATCCAGCCCAATGATGCGCTCACCGTCGCGCTGGCCACAGCTGGGATCGTGCTGGTAGCTATCTTTTCCGGCTACATTCCCGCGCGCCGTGCCACCCTGGTCGATCCGATGCGTGCTCTGCGCTGGGAGTGAGGTTTGGGTTGCCTTAACTCATCGGCTCTCGTTGCCGATGTCCCACATCGCTTCCAAATCACGCTGGCTGTATGCCCGGAAGGCGATCAGAGTATTGGTAGCTTCAATGCCTGGTAACCCCTGCACACGTCCCGCTACCAGGTCAGCCAGAGTCTCGTGATCCCGCACGCGCGCTACAGCCCACTAGATCATATAGTCCGGCTACGGAATAAGCTTCGGTGATGCCGGGAAGATCGATCAGCGCCTGCGCTACCTCCGGCGTATGTCCTTGCGCCGTGTTTATCAGAATGATCGCGGTTACCATATTTTGCCTGATTCTATCAAACGTGTTGCAGATTCTATCGAACCAAGCCTCGCGTGGAGTCGCAAGCACAAATTAGGTGCCGCATTCTTGCTGCCACCCCTGGAAATCGTCCTAGTGTTGTTGCCCTTCCCTGTTCCACCCGCCTTCTGCCAAAATAAGCAAGGGCAGCTTGGTTGTCGGCGCCGCCCGAGAATCTCTCAAAATGCAATTGCGAGTGCTTGCGTTTGTGCTGGCCGGGGGTAAGGGGACGCGCCTCTATCCGCTCACCAAAGAGCGTGCCAAGCCGGCCGTCCCATTTGGCGGCCGTTATCGGATTGTCGACTTCGTCCTCAGCAACCTGGTCAACTCGGGAATCTATTCCGTCTACGTCCTGGTTCAGTTCAAGAGCCAGTCGCTGCTGCAGCACCTGCGCGAGGGATGGGAGGCGTCCAGCCTGTTGCGAAATCATTTCATCATCCCGGTTCCCGCGCAGATGCGTTCCCTGGGCGAGGACTGGTATCGAGGAACCGCCGACGCCATTTACCAGAACATCAATCTCATTGAACAGGCCGAGCCGCACGTGGTGGCGATCTTCGGCGCCGATCACATCTATCGGATGAATATTCGCGAGATGGTGGAATTTCACGTCGACCGCGGCGCCGCAGGTCACTGTTTCGGCTATACCGGTCGAAAAGGAGCAGGCCGTCGAGTTCGGCGTGATCGAGACTCGCGAGGACGGCTCCATTCGCGGCTTCCACGAGAAGCGGCTGGATGCGCCCACTATGCCGGGCGACCCCAATCGCGTCTATGCGTCCATGGGGAATTATCTGTTCTCCACCAAGCTGCTGCTGGATGAGTTGCGCGCCGACGGCGAAAATGAGCACAGCTCCCACGATTTCGGCCGCGACATTCTGCCCGGCTTGATCGGCCGGGCCGACATGTTCGCCTACGATTTTCAGACCAACCGGATTCCCGGCGATCCGGCCGGCGCGCCGATTTACTGGCGGGACGTCGGAACCCTGGATGCCTACTTCGATGCCAACATGGACCTGCGGTCGGTCTCTCCGGAGTTGAATCTTTACAATCGCCAATGGCCGCTGCGAACCGCCGGCTACTTCGACGCCCCTGCCAAGTTCATCTTCGACTACGACGGCCGCCGCGGCCAGGCCTCGATTCCATCGTTTCCGGCGGCGCGATCCTGTCGGGTGGCTTGGTCCGCGGCTCCGTGATCGGCCGGGGCGTGCGCATCCACTCCAACGCTTACGTCGAAGATTCGATTATATTTGACAACTGCGACATCGGCCGCCGAGCGCGCGTCCGCCGCGCGATTCTGGACAAGAATGTCCGCGTCCCGGAGGATGCCACCATCGGCTATGACCTCGAGCGGGACCGCCAGCTCTATCACGTCACCGAGAGCGGCATCGTCGTCGTGGAAGGCCACCGTTCCCCGGTCGATATTTCCGCCATGAATCTCTAACTCGACCGTTCATAATGAAGTTATGCCTGCGCCGCACCTGAAGAAGCCGACTTCCGAAGAGGTTGCACGCTATGCCGACATGTTTTCCGCTATGGGAACCGAGCCACGCCTGCGGATCATGCAACTTCTTCTAACTGCCCATCCCACCGGTCTGGTGGTCAGTCAGATTCAGGAAGAACTGGGAATCCCCGCCTCCACCTTGTCCCACCATCTGGACAAGCTGAAGAACGAGGACCTGGTGAGCGTCCGGCGCGATGGCACCTATCTCTGGTACAGCGCCAACACTGCCGCGTTGGAGGAACTCCTGTCTTTTCTATACGCCGAGTGCTGCACGCGCAATGCCGTGGTCGATCCGAAGAAGATGATTCCCCTGTCGGCAATCCGCTGAGCAGTTGCATACCATCAGTCGGCCCACAGTAAGTTGGTTAACGAAGCTATTCCGCCTGGGAGCAGATTCATCTGTAACTAGTTACCAGAGAAGAGTGTCGAACTAGATGAAATGTATGATTCAGCCGTCACAACAGCAATCGACGAAGTCACAACTACTCTGAACGGCGTTCCAGCCGTTGAGATCAAGTCGGAACTGGATCGCATTCTGCGCAGCCGGGCATTCATTCAATCTCATAGGATCCGCCGTTTCTTGCAATTCGTAGTGGAAGAGAGCCTACTCGGCCAGCCGCATCGGCTAAAAGAGTACCTGATCGGCCTGGAAGTATTCGACCGCAGGGAAGCATTCGATCCGCGCGTCGACTCCATCGTTCGGGTAGAAGCGCGCCGCTTGCGTAACAAGCTCGAAGAATACTATCGGACTGAAGGGCAGGAAGATCCGGTCCGCGTCCTCTTGCGGAAAGGCAGCTACGTCCCGATCTTCGAGTACCGCCACGCCAGCTCCAGCTTCTGCCGCGCCGTCCCAAAGGAGGCTCGTGGAGATCGGTCCATTTGCCCTGGTCCAGCCGCCGGCCGGTTCGGAAGCGATTGCCGACGAAATCCAGCGTAGGCTGTCGCATGTGTCTGATCAAAGAAGGGTGCTTTCAGGTAATAGCAAAGTCCGCGCCCAAACTAACGGCGCCCAGACCGATGCGGAAACCGCATCACCAACGGAACCAACGGAAATGGGCACTCCCCGCCGCTACCAACCGGACTATGCGGTGGAAGGCAGCATTGAGTTTCAACCGGGTGGCTTTCACCTGATATTGCAATTGGTACAGTCGCCGACGGCTCGTACATCTGGTCGGAAGCAGCCGATTGCCGGATGGACGACCTGGCCCCCGTGGAACAGTTGGCTCAGCTTCTGCTGCGCGAACTTGCTCGCGTTCCCCAACGAGGCATTGGCCCGGCGACAGGCCTCCCAACAGGACGGCCGCGATGCCTATTTGCAAGGCCGATATTACTGGAAGCTGGCCACGCCCGATACGATTCGCAATAGCGTCGCGTGCTTCACCCGGGCCGTGGAAACTGATGGAAACTACGCCGCGGCTTGGGCTGCGCTGGCCGAAGCTCTTACTGTAAGCTCAATGTTCGGCTTCCTCGCGCCGAACGAGACTGGTGGACGCATGAAAGAAGCCGCTCTGAAGGCCATTTCGCTGAATACCATCCTGCCTGAGACTCACATTGCTCTCGGATCGGTGTTGTCTATTCTCGATTGGGATTGGGAGGGCGGTGAACGGGAGCTGCAAAAGTCGATTCAGTTGGATAATCACGATCCCATCGGCCATATCGCCTACGGAGTTCAACTCGCCTGCCGGGGAATGTGCGATCCGGCGGTAGTTGAAGTTGAGCGGGCCCTGGAAATGGACCCCGCTTCGCTGTTTCCGAATTTCATCTTGGGATGGCTTTATCGGCGTGTGCCGCCGCTTAGACCAGGCTATATCGCAGCATCTTCTGGTCTCTAAGTTGGCACCCGATTATGCACTGCCTCACTTCGGTCTGGGCCTGGCTTATGCCGGCAAAGGGATGTTCCAAGATGCGATCGCCCACTTTACCAATGCGACCCAACTGAAGTGCCGCTCGCTTCTGGGCGGCCAACTCGGCTATTGCTACGCCATGGCCAATCGGCGCGAGGAGGCCCTGCGCGAAATCGCGAATTTGACCATCAGATCCGAGTCGCATTACGTTTCGCCGGTGAGCTTCGCCAGCATTTATTGCGGCCTCGGAGATAAGGAGAAAGCTCAGGGCTACCTCGAACAGGCGCTCGAAGCCCACGATCCTTCTCTGCCGGTACAGTTGCTCAATCCCGAGTTCGACAGTCTGAGGAATGAGACGCGCTTCCAAGCGCTGCGGCGGCGCATCGGATTGCCACCGACCTGACCTTGTTAAAATAACCACACGAGCGCACACCAGAGCAAAGGCTCGATCAGCGCGAAGAAAGTGTGCCGTGCGCGAGGGGTTATTGCCCCTCTGGAGAAGTGTGGAGCAGATCGGCCGATACCGAATCTTAGATGAACTCGGGCGCGGGCGCCACCGGGATCGTTTATCGCGCCCAGGATCCCGCCATCGGAAGAGTCATCGCCATTAAGACCATCCGGTTGTCGGATTTCACCGATGAAACCGAACGCGACCGGCTGCGCGAACGCCTCTTTCGCGAGGCCCAATCGGCCGGCATCCTCTCCCACCCCAACATCGTCACCATCTATGACATTGCCGAAGAGAACGGCTTGGCATACATTTTCATGGAGTATGTCGACGGCCCACCGCTTGAAAAAATTCTTAACAGCCACGAAGTGGTGGGCAAAGACGTGGCACTGTCTATTTTCCGGCAAACTGCCACCGCACTCGATTATGCTCACCGAAAAGGCATCGTTCACCGCGATATCAAGCCCGCCAATATTCTGATCCATGAGGGCGCGCTCGCCAAGATTACCGATTTCGGCGTCGCCAAGATTCTTTCCCAGCAGATGACCCAAAGCGGCGTGATGATGGGGACGCCAAATTACATGTCGCCCGAACAGGTCCAGGGGCATGCCGTGGACGGCCGGGCTGACCAGTTCTCGCTGGCCGTAATCGCCTACGAAATGCTCACTGGTGAGAAACCGTTCGTGGCCGACCATTTGCCTTCCTTGCTCTACCGGATTGTACGCGAGGATCCCGTGCCGCCGCAGCGGCTCAATCCCACGTTGGGCCCGCAAGTGGAGGTGGTGCTGCGCAAGGCGCTCGCCGAAAAACGCCTCCGACCGATATGCCAGCTGCATGGAGTTCATCGAAGCCTTGGCAGTGGCCTCGAACACAAATCCAAACTGGCATCCCCTTCCGCGAAGCACCGCGCAGACTCTGCCGACTCTCGGTGCTGGAGCGGCCATCGACCATACTGCTGCCCGCCCGGCCGCTCCTCCCGTGCGAAAGCCGGAACCGGCTCCTCCACCTTCCATTCCCATCGAGATGCCCGCCGGCACGACCTCTCCGTCGCGATGAGGGAGAACCCGGCAATCCCTTGCTCCGCAGTCTGATGTGGATGCTGGTGGGCATCGGACTAGTCGGCCTCGTGTTGTTCGGCGCCCAAAAGTTCTTGTTCAACCGGAATTCCGAGCCGGCGGCAACTCAGTCAGCGGAAACACAAGCCGCGCCCCCTCCTCCCGCATCTACCAGTCCAGCTACTTCGGCGCCGGCTCCGTCCGTTCCTGCATCCGATGATTCGGGGTCAAAGCCCAGCCCGGTTGGAGAAGCACGCGCTACGGAGGATACTTCCAAGAAAGCATCGAAGCCTGAGCCTCCGCCCCAAGCCACGGCTTCTGAGACCACTAAGCCCGAAACGACGTCACCAGAGAAGGCCACCGCGAGTCCGCCAAGCGAGCCGGCTCACGAAACTCCCCGCGAAGCCCCGCGCCGCGAAGTTTCCTCGATTCCATCGCCGGTCGTGGCCCGACCCGCCGCCGGGCAGACCGTGCAGTTTCTGACCGATCCGCCCGGTGCGCAGGTGAACATTGATAACAATACGTCGTTGGCCTGCAAGACGCCCTGCCTGCTAGCGGTTCCACCGGGCCGGCATGTGTTGAACGTTCAGCTGGCCGGCTATCGGGCGTATCCGAGGGTTTTCAATGTCCCGCAGGATGGAGACATTTTTCTGCAGTTGAACAAGATCGCCGCATCCTTAAGCATCACTTCCACGCCACCCGGCGCTTCCATTGAGATTAACGGTGAAATGCAATCCAAACGCACCCCTGCGCTGTTCAGCTTTCCTCCAGGCGCCTATCATGTCCGAGTGGCTAGGAACGGAGCTTTTCTCGACTTTGACGTTCAGCTCCGCGATGGTGAATTTATTAGTCGAAATGTGAATTTCTGATGGACCTTACTCGACGTAAACTTTTTCTCGCTGCCGCCGCTGGCGTGCTTCCCCGACTCGGTCTCCCAGCCGATCTTTCGCGGATGATCCCGAGATCCTCTCGCCCCGCTGATCTAGAGATGCCGCTGGACGGTTTTCATGAATGGATCACTCCGGTTGATCGCTTCTTCGTCCGCTGCCACACGTATTTCCCGGAACGAGTTAATTTGAGCGACTGGCGGCTGACAATCGATGGGGTCGTCAACCAGCCCCTCTCGTTGACAATGGACGATTTGAAGAAGCTGCCACGTGTGGAATTGGTGGGCGTGCTGGAGTGCGCCGGCAACGGCCGAAGCTTCTATCAGCCGCGGGTAGCCGGCACTCAGTGGGCGTTCGGTAGCGTGGGTAATGCGAGATGGGCCGGTGTCCGCTTCCGTGATGTCCTGCAGAAAGCCGGCCTAAAAGAATCCGCCAAAGAGATTCTCCTGGACGGCTCGGATTCGCCGCTCGGAAGCATGCCGAAGTTCCAGCGGACCGTCCCGCTGAGGAAAGCTCTAGATCCCGATACGCTGCTGGCCTACGAGATGAATGGCCAGCCTTTGCCCGACGAGCACGGCTTCCCGTTGCGAGTGATCGCATCCGGCTGGGCCGGCGATTCGTGGGTGAAATGGCTGCGGCACGTTGAAGTGCTAGATCACGAATTCGAAGGTTTCTGGATGAAGACCGCTTACCGGCATCCCGCGCGTCACGTCGAACCAGGAGCAACAGTGGACGCCTCCGAGTTGGTGCCCGTGACCGATCTGAATGTGAAATCCGTAATCGCAACTCCCGGAACTTGGACTAAGCCCGGGCGCGTTCGCATTAGCGGAACCGCCTGGTCGAATAGCTCGCCGGTAAGCAGGGTCGACATTTCGGTGGATGGCGGGAATACATGGAAGCCGGCCAGGCTGGGCAAGGATCAAAGCCGCTATGCCTGGCGCTTATGGGAACTCGATTGGCAAGCACCTGCCGGTAAACACGTTCTGATGGCCCGCGCCACCAACGCCGCCGGTCAGATGCAACCGCTCCGCGAGGAGTGGAATCCGTCGGGATATCTGTGGAACGTCGCGCAGCCCGTGGAAGTCAACGTATCCGGCACTGAGGCGCCGCCCTCCTCCACGGCGGTTCATCCGTCCGGCCAGCCGTCAAGCTACAAGGCTGCGTGCTTCGCTTGCCACGATGAAGCCATGATGATCCAGCAGCGCCTAACTCCAGCCCAGTGGGACCGCGAGGTCCAGAAAATGACTGGCTGGGGAGCGCAGGTCAAGCCCGAAGACCGCCCGGCGATCCTGAAATACCTGTCGGACAACTTCAAACCTTAATGGGCGGTGTGTTGATCGTCGGTTCATCCGGCCATGCTCGGGTGATAGTCGACATCATTGAACGGGCCGGCGCTCACAAGATCCTGGGAATCCTTGACGACACCAAGGCCCCAGGCATGACCGATATCGGTTATCCGATCCTGGGTGCCATAGCCGATCTCCCAGAAATAGTTCGCAGGCAAGACCCCCAGGGCTTCTTCGTCGCCATTGGCGACAACTGGAATCGCGGCATTATTGCCACGAAAATCGAGCAACTGACGCCCGAGCTTCGGGCTATTACTGCCGTCCATCCCAGCGCTCAAATAGCCCGTTCCGCGGCCCTCGGCCTTGGGACCGCGGTCATGGCGGGCGCGGTGGTGAACCCCTACGCGTCGGTGGGTTCGTTTTGCATTATCAACACGCGCGCGTCACTCGACCACGACTCCCATCTGGATGATTATGCAAGCATCGGCCCCGGCGCCACATTGGCAGGCAACGTTCGCGTGGGTGCATATTCGGCCATCTGCCTGCAAGCTTGCGTGGCGGAAAAGGTCCGCATCGGCTCTCATACCGTGGTCGGCGCTGGAAGCGTGGTACTTGGCGATCTGCCCGATCTTGTGTCCGCCTATGGAATGCCGGCGCGTACGATCAGAGCACGAAGGCAAGGCGATCGCTACCTCAAATGAATTTTACAAAGAGCGCACCTCCGGCGACGAATGCAGCCGTAACCCGGCCGCGCGACTGTAACAGGAACTCATCGGCTGCAATTCTCGGCCCAGCACCAAAAGGCCAACAGTAATCATCAAAGATTAGCCAGCCGCCCGGACGAACGAAGCGCTCCCACGCGTGTACATCGCATCGAACGGCCTCCAGCGCGTGGTTTCCGTCAATGTGCAACAGCGCGATTGCTCCAACATAATCCGTCCGGCCAAAGTCCTCCGTCGTGAAGCAGCGCTCCCTGGCGTAGATCTCCGACGCATCCTTCGAAAGCGCACGCGAGTAGTTAGCGCGGCCCGCAAAAGGCGCCAGGTTGATCCGAAAGGCCTCGAATATTTCTTCCAGCGGCGCTTCTTCAAAGACCGCGTCCAATTGGGGAATACCTTGCCTGATCTCTTGTTTCAGCCAGGGATCGACACACAACAGGTTTCCAATCGCATAGTGAGCCGAGAGGAATGCCAATGCCACCGCGGACCGGCCCCATAACGATCCAATCTCGACCACATCTCCCGGCGGCATATGGGCGAAGATTGCGATCAGCGCTTCTAGCTTGTTGTCATCGCACTGGCCAGGTACCAACTGAAACAACCGCACCAAAGCCGCCAGTTTCGGTAGCGGCATGCCCGGCATCGGATCGCCTGATGCGGCCAGTTCCAACGGGTCCGAGGCGAAGCGTGCAGCCATGTCGCGATAGGCCCGGTAATCGCCCAAGTCGGCCGCCCACGGTTCCACCGGCTCCAGGCCCACAGCGGGCGAAATCTTCGGCAACAAGTCCCTCAGCACCGACCAAACGACAGGATGCGACGTAAAAACCGCGTTAATTCGCTGCTCGGCCAGACATCGGCCCAGGGCAGTAGAAAAGTCGTCTCCGCCGATCCACGGCAGCCAAGCCCACTCATCGTAGTTAGGCCGGGCTGGGTCATGCGTCAAGGAGGATGCACCTACAACACGCACGCCGTTCTTGGACGCGTGCCGGGCCCACGTTAGGGCGTTGGGCATGCCTGCCGGAAACACCAGCACCGAATGCGAACCCACTCTTACCTCCATTGGTGTGGTGATAGCAGGCTTTCGGAATTCTCTTCAAAAGGCTTATTCCCTTGGGGTATACTCCTGGTCTCGGAGAGAGTTTATCTAGTTAGCAACAAGAATCGTCGATGAGGTATCAGAGATGGCCACTCAGAGACTGCCATATCCGGTGCCTACCCGGCCGATGCCTCCTCCATTGGCGCCGGCTTCGAGAGTCTCAAATCTCTTGCAAGTCCTGAAACCCAGCCTTCCGCCCGCAGCGGAACTTCTGCCCTATCTCGAAGAGATCGACCAACGACACTGGTATTCGAATTCGGGAGCCCTCGTGGTACGGCTGGAGGAGCAACTCAGCCGGCATTTGGGCTTCTCGGGCCATAGCGTGATTACAACGGCGAACGCCACTCTCGGGCTTACAGTGGCCCTCATGGCCAGAGGAATTCCCCATGGTTCCATTTGTCTGTCGCCGTCCTGGACCTTTGCAGCCACGCCCCATGCTGTGTGCGCCGCTGGATTGATTCCATGGTTTATCGATGTGGACCGCCGGACCTGGGCGCTGAATCCCGACCAGGCCGTGGAAATCTTGAGGCGAATGCCGAAACGGGTGAGCGCCCTAATAGTTGTGTCGCCTTTTGGCGCACCGATCGACTTCAAAGCCTGGGAGGAGTTCGAAGATCGTACTGGCGTATCGGTAATCGTCGACGCCGCCGCGGCATTCGATACCACTCGCCCGAGCCGACTTCCTTTCGTCGTCAGCTTGCATGCCACCAAGATTCTCGGCGCAGGAGAGGGTGGCTTCATCGCCAGCACCGATTCGCAGTTCCTGGAGCGTGTGAGGGCCTGCTGCAACTTCGGATTCCAAGGCTCTCGCAATGCCATGCTGCCCGCATTGAACGCCAAAATGAGCGAATACCACGCGGCCGTGGCGCTCGCCAGCCTGGCAGCTTGGTCCGAGACCCGCCAGCGGCACATCCGGATTATGGAATGGTACCGGCGCGGAGTCGCAGGCCTGGACCGGGTCTCGCTTCAGCCGAGCTATGGCGACGGTTGGGTCTCCGGCACTACCAGCGTGCTGCTGCCGTCCGGCACCAGAGAGCGAGTATCCAAAAACCTGGCACTGTCCGGAATCGAGACCAGGTCGTGGTGGGGGGCCGGATGCCACACGCAGCCGGCTTTCGTGGATTGCCCCCGCGGTGCTCTTCAGGTCACGGAAGAGTTGGGTGCGCGGGTCCTGGGCCTTCCGCATTTTCCAGATATGCGGAAGCAGGATGTTGACGCGGTTGTCCACGCCTTGTCAGAAGGTTTTAGCAGCCGGAACATTTCGCGCCGCATAGCTTAGTTTCGGCCAAGACACCATCTGCGCCACATTTCCCGATATGCGCTTTCCACATCTCGCACAATCCCGATCTCATCCATGTAGGGTGACGTTAGCAGAGCCTGGCGGATCTCGTTGCGAAAATTGGTCATTTTCGGCACAATCGCAGCCAGATAGAGCGCAATCTTGAGATACTGCTCGGGAGTCTGGGCGATAAAATCGGAGAGTCCGGCAGCGGTCAGTATGCTCGCGCCACAGCGCTGCACCGGCATCCGCCCGGCCAACGTGACCACCGGCACTCCCATCCAGAGGCTATCCAGAGTTGTGCTGCCGCCGTTGTACGGAAACGGATCGAGCGCTATGTCAATAGCGCCGTATTCGCGAAGATATTGGGTTGTCTTGCTGGCGCCAGCAAAGGTCAAGCGCGTCGGCTCGATTCCGTCTTCGGTAAACCACTGCCGCAGCTGGCTCTGTTTCGACTCCGTTTCCATACCATTCCATTTCAATAGCATTCGGCTTTCGGGGACCAGATGCAATATGGCCGACCAGAGTTTTATCACGTCGCGATTGATCTTACTTGGATTATTGCAGCACCCGAAAGTAATATAACCGTGCTC
This sequence comes from Bryobacterales bacterium, assembly GCA_963769205.1. GTDB lineage: Bacteria > Acidobacteriota > Terriglobia > Bryobacterales > Bryobacteraceae > Palsa-89. The sequence continues at coordinate 78,818 of CAVYKR010000019.1, forward strand.
CAGGCACGGTGCCGGCGCAACGGGGAGATTGTCGGTAGGGCGGTAACAGGCGACGCTGCGTGGGAGACGGTACACTGTTTCAGTGAACAAGTGCTCAGTGCCAGGACAGGGGATCTGCCCATCCCCGAGAAAGTAGTCCATGGTTGACATACCGGTCGTCGCGAGAACGCCAATCCAGGACACCTGGATCGGGGCCGGCTTCAAGGCGAAAACCAGGTGAACCGGACCCGTGGTATGCCCCGCCAGGTCGACCAGAATGTCGATTCCATCCGCCCGGATGCGTTCGGCGAGTTGCACGTCTGGCACCACAGTTGACACGAAACTATCGGCGCGATTGCGGATAAAGTCCGTGACGAAGTCCGCTTTGACACCGACCGAGTAGACATGTACCTCGAAACGCAAGCGATGGTGGTATTCGAGGACCGGCAGCAGGAACTTCGAGATTGGATGGCCGTAGAGATCCGGTGACACGTAGCCAACTTTGAGGAGTCGCTCCGGATCCGGAGTATTAGAATGTGGGCCAATTTGGTTCGCCAAGGGTGTGACATACGTGGCATTCCAGCGACAAGCTTCTGCATAGTAGCTCTCCGGCGTGGTTTCCGGCAGATAGTTCATCTCGAATAGCAGGCCGCTGTGAAATTCACGATTCGGCACAATATCGAGGGCCCGCCGCATGCTCGATATACTGTCCCGAATGTCATTGAGTTCCGCGTAACACTTGCTGCGGATAACGTGGGCCAGGTAGAACTTGGGATTCGATTCCAGAGCGCGATCCGAGGCCGCGATCCCCTCCTTCCACTTCTTCTCAGACCAATACATGCGGGCAAACAAGGCCTGGACGCCGGCCTGACGCGACGGGTCCAACTTCAGAGCGTTGGCCAAGTGGTCGCGCGCTCGTTCATTGTCGCCCCGATGTTCATACGTGCAGCCGAGGCTGAACTGGCCCCTGGCCCAATCAGGTTTTCGAGGCACTACTTCTAACAGTAGTTGGATGGCTGCTTGAGGGGGATCGTCCGCTTCGATCTCGGCCTTCTGCCTTAAAATTTGCTGAAAACAAGTGACGCTTTCGGGGAAACGGCGGCAATCCATCATCAGGCAGCCTAGTTCCGCCAAGGCATTGGGATCGCGTGGATCGGTTCGCACCGCCTCGCGATAGGCATCCTCGGCGCGCTTGAGATCCCCGGATTTGCGGAAGGCATTTCCCTCGCGAACCAGGGCGAGGGCTGAAGGACCCTGGCGCAAATGAGTTGTGACCTTTGGCACGTTTATCAGTTAAGTGGTTCGAAAGTGAATAATTCTCGGAGCCAGCAAAAAAAGGAGCGAAGACGCCCCAAAGGACGCCTCCACTCATTTATAGGAGAACCACTTTACTCTGTACTACCTGAGGATTACCCCTTCAGGAGTGAAAGAATGTTTTGCGGCGCCGAATTCGCTTGCGCGAGAGCGGCCACGCCGGCCTGCATCAAGATCTGAGCTTTGGTAAGGTTGGCTGCCGCGGCGGCCAGATCGGCGTCACGAATGCCCGATTCTGCTGTGGCCAGGTTGGTTAGTTGCGACTGCGCCAGGTTAATGGCGTAGTTGAATTGATTTTCGCCTCTTCCAACCACAGCCTGAGCATTACCCAATGCAGAGACCGAATTGGCAAGCGCCGTTACAGCGGACTGCGCACCCGTCTGCGTGCTGATGTCGGATGACGCGCCCGTGCCCACGCTGGCCGACTGGACAATTGTGTTGTAGACGCCTGTAAAGCCATCGGCGACGTTGGTCGTGCTAGTGGCCGCTTGACCGAAGTCCACGTTAAACGCCGATCCGGTGCTGCTGGTGAACGAAATATGTTCGCTACCCGCAGCTTGGTTATCAACTACCGCAACGATGCCTCGAATTGCGGCGCTGTTGCTTTGCTGTAATGCCGAATTGATCTGTTGGATGGCACCTGCGGCGGTCAAATTGGCCGGTACAGTGAGGTTCGCGCCATTGAGAGTTATACTAGCGGTCTGCGGCGCGCCCGTGGCGTCGTTGATCGCAAACGTCAGTGTCTGGGTCTCGTTAACGGTTGCCGCAGAGCTGTAAACCAAGGAAGCATAAGCCAGCCCGGGACCCTCTTGTTTGTTGGTGGTATTAATCGTTCCGGCAATCTCTTGCGTCCCCTGAGCTACAAACGAGGCTAGATGGTTAGTGACGAGCATGCCCTGTTCGTCGGTAGTAGCGCCGTTGTTACCATTGGCGCTGCCGGCCAGAAAGTTGCCCATTAGAGCATTGGCGACGCTATCACCAGCGGTCACTTCAAAAGTGGAGTTAGGCGACACAAACTGGAGCTGTGTGGCGCCGTCGGCTCCCGTGTGAACCTGTGCAGTGATGTTGGCGGCTTGAAATGCCTTGGCTTGAGCGCTGCCTTGCAGGGCCGCGCTTGCGATGCCGGCGTTGATGGCAGCCGTGAGGGTGCCCGTGTCTGCCACACCTTTCATGCTGGCGGTAATGGTGATGGCCCCCCCCGCACCGGCAGAAAATCCCGGGCCCATGATGGTGAAGCTGATGTTACCGCCATTGCCAGTCACGATGCCAGCGTTGGTAGCATTCGTCAGGATGCCCGATACGCTGGTGTCGATTCCAGCAGTACTCTTGGCTCCGGAATTCAGATTGTACATGCCGCTGTCGGGAGAGCCAGAAGCAGCCTGCCATCCGGCCGTGAAACCCTTCAATCCCAGGCCCTGGGTATCCACAGTGGAAGTGCTCAGATTCACCGAAACGGTGCCGTTGGCGATGACCGCCGCACTGCTGGTGCCTTGGCCGCCGCCGATGAAGACGCCGAGGGTCTTGGCGTATTGCCCACCTTGATTGAGACCGATGGATTGCGCTTGCCGATCAATTTCAGACAACACGCTTTGGAATTCACCATTCAGCTGCGCACGGCCAGTCGTGCCGCCGGCAAAGGTGCCCGATGCCGATTGCGTCGCCAAAGTGCGGGCGCGGTCTAGAAGTTGGGAAATGTTGCTGATGCCGCCGTCCATGATCTGCAGCTGGCTCAAGCCATCATTGGCGTTCTGAACGCCCTGGGTCAACACGGCTTCCGTCGATCGATAGGCGTTGGCAATGGCCAGGCCGGCCGCATCGTCGCCGCTGTTCACGATTTTCAGGCCCGAGGTTACCTGATTAATGGTTTTGCTCTGGAAGTTACTGTTTATGCGCAGATAATTCTGGGCTTGCAACGAAGTAACGTTGGTATTGATACTAAAAGACATGATTTCTCCCTAGATTTGAGAACTCGACACCATGATCTTCACGGCTTCGGACCGCCTTTGGCGGACTCAAGAGGCCATTCCTGTCCGTTGATAGGAACCGGCTCTCTCTTAGCTCTCACTTAAGCTCATCGGAGAGAAGGATCGATTTTTGAGTTGCTGCGAAGTTTTTCCAGTGCCTGTTGGAAGTCAATTCCCGTAAGTCCATGAGCGGCAGCTTCATTCTGTTGCTGAGTAATCTTCAGTTCCTTACGCAATACCACTGTCTCGCGGGGGGCCCGGATGCCAATTTTGGCCCCTTGCGGCGTGATCGCCAGGATTTCGATCTCCACGTCGTCGCCAATCAGCAACGATTCACCCGGCCTGCGTCGCAACACTAGCATGCCGCCTCCGGCTTATGAGTCTCGATCGGATGTTGATGCGAATAAGCCTGGTCTTGCCGGATCGCCTGCAGGCCGCGCCGCGTCTTCAGATTGAGCACCACCGGCGCCATTAAATTGGCACTGGCGGAAAATCCAGCGTGGAGCGACACCAGCGTCAACACCAGCACTTCCCGGCCCAGTTCAGGCTGCCGGCCTTCTTCGAGATCGAGTGCAGCCAGGTCTTCGGCGGACACCGCCAGTTGGTACTCCCGATGCGCCACCAGGATCGGAAACGCAAGGAAACAAAGCGCGGGCTCCGTCAAACTCTGCAGGAAGACCAGCGGAGCGTTCTCCGGCGATTGAATCAATACGAAGCGCTTTTCCGACTCAAAAGCCGGCAGTCCGCGGGGGAATTCGAAGACGTCTTCCTCGCGACAAGAGAGAATTCCAAAGTATTTGGTCTGAACCGAGGGCATTCGAGATTCTAGCTTGCATGCCAGATGCCTTTGCCGTTCTAGTGACTGTTTTCCGGCTTGTCGTGGGGCGGCCCGCCCTCGGTCCGCTCCACTACCAGGGTGAAATTCGCCACCAGGGCCGCAATCGCCCCCAACCCGGCTACCAATGGAGCAGCCAGAACACCAACGGCGGCAATACTCAGCGGAATCTCAAGGAAGGTTTGCCCTTTTTCGTCTTTCAGTATGATGCGCCGAGCGTTTCCTTCGTGGACGATGGCCTTGACCTTATCCACCAGGTCTTTGCCTTTGACCTTGAATTCCTCATAAAACTTATTCTCCATGGCGACGACTGTAGCACGCTCAGCCGCAAGAATGGCCGCTGCATGAGCACGTCTGGCTTGGTTTATCCGTGCTTGTATTGTTCGTCGATCTGGAAAGCGCGCTTTCGTCCGGCAGTCACGATATGACCGCGATATTTGAGCTTTCGGTTGAGGATTAGATCGACCTGCCGGCCAATCGGGTAATCGAATGTGAGGACGTCGTTTACCTGGAGATCCATAAGGTCTTGCACGCTCATCGTGGGACCTTCCAGCCGGCCATCTAAATGCATTTGAGAAGGCCGGATCAGCCGCAGGACGCGGGCCTGTTCTGCCTCGGTGGACTCGCTCTTACGCACTGACCATTGCTGGTCGAATTTGTGGCGCAGCATCTTGATGACAATGGAGGGGATACCAATGTTCATCATGCCGGCGTTATCGCCGATGTGGACTTCCATGCTGACCGCCACTACGGCTTCGTTGGGAGCCAGAATTCGGAGCAGCTGCGGCTCCGTCTCGTGCGCCTGAATGGAGAATTCCATGGGCGTAACCGCGTGCCACGCCATTTTTAGGTCATTCAGCGTGATCCGGTATAGGCCGTCCAAAACGCTTTGTTCGATCTCTGTGATTTCCCGATTCACCTTCAGCGGCGTCCGAGCGTTGCCTCCCAGAAGCATCTCTATGATTGGAAAGACCAGAGCCGGATTCAGCTCCAGCACTGCCGCGCCTTCGAAAGGCTTCATGTCGAGCGCTACCAGACAAGTCGGAGACGGCAGACACTGCGAGAACTCCATGAAAGAAAGCTGTTCCACTGAAACCAGGTTTACAGCTACATAAGCGCGCAGGTAGGCAGACAAACTTGCCGCCAGACTGCGGGCGAAATTCTCGTGCAGCAGATGGATGGCCCGGAGCTGGTCTTTCGCGATGCGGTCCGGGCGACGAAAATCGTATGGAAGAGCTCGTTTGGCAGGATCGTCGTCTTCCGGCGTGTCGCGCAGATGCCGAAATACATCATCGATCTCATCCTGTGAGAGAACCCGGTCCGTCATCTAAGTGTCCATCGGCAGCATTCGCCTTTTCTTTTACCCAAGTTGCCCGGCGGCCGATGTTTATTCGCCTGCTAAAATCGATACAGTGTCGGGCTTCCACGTACACAATTTCGGATGCCGTGCATCGCAAGCCGATGGCGCGGCCATCGAATCGGCTCTTTTGGCCAAGGGAATGAGCCCCGCGGATGTGGCCGAAGCCGAACTGATTGTTCTAAATAGCTGCACAGTCACCGCTTTGGCCGATCAGGATGTGCGCAAGGCTGTGCACCGCGTGCATCGCGAAAATCCTGAAGCGAAAATCTTGGTCACCGGATGTTATGCCCAGCGGGCACCGGAGGAGCTGGCAGTATTACCCGGGGTGTACTGGGTAGTAGGAAATTCGCATAAGATCGAGATTCCGGAAATCGTCACCGACCCGGCCATGCCCTACCATGGCGAAATACATGTCGGCGACATTTTCGCCACCCATCAGTTCCTGTCCGCCCCGGTGGAAGACGCCGCGGGTGATCGATCGCGCCCCAATCTCAAGATTCAAGACGGCTGCAACAACCGTTGTTCATTCTGCATTATCCCCTTCGTGCGTGGCCGCAGCCGCAGCGCGCCCGTTGAGCAAGTGATCGCCCAAGTGAGGAATCTGGCGGAACGCTACTGTGAGGTAGTTCTGAGCGGTATCAATCTAGGCCGTTGGGGGCGGGAGCCTGGGAGCAGCATGCGTCTGGCTGACCTCATCCGCAGGCTGCTGGATGAGACCGGCATCGCTCGCTTGCGCCTAAGCTCGGTGGAGCCGATGGACTGGAGCGACGATCTGCTGGAACTCGTCGCCTCGTCACCTCGCATCGCGAAACATGTCCACGCGCCTCTGCAATCGGGATCGGATCGCGTGCTGCGCCGGATGCATCGCAAGTACCGCCCGCGGCACTATGAAGAACGGATCCGCAAGGCCCGTGCCTCCATGCCCGAGGCTGCTATCGGCGCCGATGTGATGACCGGGTTTCCGGGCGAGACCGCCGAGGAATTCGAAGAAACTCGGGCGTTTATCGAAGATCTGCCGTTCACTTACCTGCACGTGTTCACGTATTCCGAGCGGCCGGGAACTCCGGCGGCCACAAGTCCCGATCAAGTGCCAGTCGAAATACGCAAAGAGCGCAATCGCATTCTGCGGGAACTGGCCGCGCGCAAGAACCTCGAGTTTCGGCGGAGGATGATCGGGCGCACCCTTTCGGTAGTGACCCTGACTCAAGGCGCGCTCTCCGATAATTTCTTGAAGGTAGAACTGGCGACGCCCAAACCCGCCAATCAACTCATTAATGTCCGCATAGGCTCAATCAACGCCGGCGGTTTGCGGGAGCATTTGGCGCTCACGGTTCTATAGCACTATCGCCCTGAGCACTACAGCCCAGCCATCAAGCCCGCCATTAGCTCAATCCCATCCCACAGATTTTGCAGCCGGAGGTTCTCGTTGAAGCTGTGCTGATTGTTGTCATGGTTGGCGATGGGAGTAGAGATGGTCGGCACTTTTAGGATCGTCTCGATCGTATCGAGCGGTACACTGCCGCCCATGGTCGGAAGCTTGATGACCGACCCGCGCGCGCTCTCAGCGGCGGCGATCACGGCCTTCGAGATGGGCAGATCCATGGACGTGCGGACAGCGTTGTAGCCGGACTCACGGCTCGCCACCTTGGCCACTTTGGGATGTGCCATACGCGTTTCAACGTCGGGGTCGTGATCCACGATGAAGTACCCCTGCTTGCGGATGTGATCAATTACCCGGCTCACGGCCTCACGATGATCGATGCCCTTGACCAGGCGGATATCGAGCGAAGCGGTGGCCGTAGCTGGGATGACGTTGCTGGCCTGCGCCCCGCTCCGCGCGCTGGTCATCCCACGAATATTCAGCGACGGCTGGTTCAACAGCTCCAGCAGAGTTTTACCACCGCCATCAGTGCGGCCCAGCGCGAATTCGCGTTTAAGATTCTCGTCGGCAATGGGCGCCTCTGCCAGGGCGCGCTTTTCGGTTTCGCTTAGCGGCTGGATGCCGTCGTAGAAATGATCGATGAGTACGCGGCCGTCCGAATCCTTCATAGAGGCGAGCAATTGGGCCAGCAGCATGGCCGGATTCGGCGCCCAGTTTCCATAATGGCCGCTGTGCAGTTCGTGCGCGGGGCCGAAGATGGTGATGTCGAAGGTCTCGACACCGCGCGCGCCAAAGACGATCGTCTGGCGGCGGCTCTGGTGCACCGGCCCGTCGCAAATCAGCCAAACATCTCCACCTAAGAGTTCTTTGTTGGCCGAGATAATGTCACCCAGATGCCCCGAGCCGGCCTCCTCCTCGCCTTCGAAGATGAACCGGATATTCGATTGGAACGCAATATGAGAGGCATGGAGCGCGTCGAGCGCTGTGACAATCGCGAGGATGGGGGCTTTGTCGTCGGAAGCGGATCGTGCGTATATGCGCCACTCCGGATCGAAGCGCGCTCCGGCCTCGGGCAGTGGAATGATCTTGCCGTCTTGATCGAGCGGACGGTCGCGCAGGACGGGCTGCCAGGGAGGCGTAACCCACTCCTTGGGATCGAGCGGCTGGCCGTCATAATGCGCATAGAAGACGATGGTGCGCCGGGCGTTGGGAGTGCGGATCTCGCCGTACACGGCTGGAGGCGCGCCGGGAACTTCGAGCAGCTTCGATTTCACGCCCCGCTTTTCGAGAATCTTAACGATTGCCTCGGCGTTGCGGCGTGCGTTGGGCGCATCGGAAGCAAGATTAGGGATGGCGAGCAGGTTGAAAAATTCAGAAACAATGGCCTGCTCATGGGCCTCACGCCACGCTCTTGCGGCTTGGGCCGGTTGAGGTGACTGGCCTTCAGCGACGCGAACCAGCAAGACAACAACCAAGCACAAAAAGAAGCGGATATTCACGGAATCTTATTGTGGCAGAATCCTAGGTTCGACGATGCTTTACTGAGACCAGGGCGGGACGATGCCGTTCATTCGCGCATACGCCACCAGTTGACCCATGTGTTCGTTAGCGTGCACGATGATACGCAGATATATGCCGTCCACGTCGGCATCCACCTTTTGTATTTTGACTTTACGTCGGAGATCAGCTGGTTTCGCCGCGGCGTGAGCCGTTTTGACGGCGTCGAACGAGCGCTTCAGCCAGTCGATGACTTGCGCTTTGTCCGTCACGGTCTTTTCCATATCTGCAGAGGAGAGATCGGCGGGCATCTTCGGGCCCGTGACGCTTAACAGATAAAAGTTGGCTATCGCGATATGCATGAATACTTCGCTGGTCGACCGCACGCCGGGGCCCGGGCGCCAGCCGAATTTTTCTTGAGGCGTAGCCTCGGCTAGCGCTATCAGTTGGCGGGAGACGTGGCCCCACTCCGGATCGTAACCCTGCCAAATACCGTCATCTTGGGCGTGCAGCAGGACTCCGCCCAGACAGATAGCTGCCAATAAGGTTTTCACTCCTCGATCTTTTCAAGCAATTGCTTCAAGTCATCCGCCGGGATGAGCGGGAGTTGCACGTTAGCGTCGGCCTCCTCAGTGGCTTCCACAGTTGCGCAGCGGCCTTCGAGCGCCTTTCGCAAGGCTGAATTTTGCATCAGCGCCCAAGGTTGCACGGCCGCAATGGCGCAAGCATAATACTTTCCGGGGGGAACGCTGACCCTGCTCGGCCCCTGGGAAGTCAGCATGATGTTTCGAAAGGATTGAGGATCGCCACTAGCGGCCCAAAGCAACGCCGAGACTGGTTCACTTCCTGCAGACGGAGCCGCAAGCGCCGCCACTACCTGCGGCCATTTTGTGCCGATGATGATCTTCAATTGCCCGCCGGCCGGCCCGATTTCGAGATCCCAAGGTGAGACTTCCTGATCGCCCTGCCGGACCGACTTGACGTAGCCCGGCGCACCGTTCACATTTAGCCTCCAGTGCCCGGGCATGACCGAGTTTATGGCGAACGACCCATCATTCTGCACGTCAGCCTGCGGCGGTGATCCCATCAAAGGAAGCCCTTCTAACGGAAACATCATTAAATGGACATTGTTGATCGGAACTTTGAGGTCACTCTCAACCGACATGCTCCCACTCAAGGAGGGCGCTGGCGCCAGCGTCAAATCGATTGGATCCAAGGGCGCTTCGCTAACTTCAACCGAAACTTTGGCGAAATAGGAGTGCCCTTCATCCAATGTGATCGCGACCAGATCATACGATCCTGCCGGCACGTTCGGAATCTGAAATTCTCCCGTTGACGAATTCACTCGCGCCCCTTGCCTGCGCATCTCACGTCCAACAGGGTCCTTGGGTGAGAGCGTAAGTTGGATGTTGCGGTCGGAGGGGGCTCCAACATGTCCGCGGATTGTGACGCCGCGTGCCGGAGCCATACGAAAATCGATTCCCGAGACATCCGCGCCCGGCAACGTCTGCACTTTCGCCGCGCTGGTCAGATCCGGAGCGCCTGGGTAGAAAACGGGCGTGTAGGTAAGCCTCGGCACGTCCACCGAGGAAGTGCGACGGACGAAGGCGTGCGGCAATGGTACGGTTTTAAAGCAGCGCGCCTGCAAGTAATACTTGCCGCGTGGAATATTGGAAACCCGGTATTCCCCTTTTTCATCGCTTTGTGAATTGGCACTCGCCTGGAGGGTCCGGCCCATTCCCGTTTCGCGAAACTGCATCGCGGCGACGTTGCAGCCTGACATCGGATTTCCTTCTTCATCGACGATACGGCCGCGCACCGATGCCCCTGGGGTGAGCGACAACGTAACGTCTTGCTTCTGCTCTTCGGCCGCGACTGAGACGCTGAGCTGCTGATCCGGGTTAAAGGCGCCCTGCGCGGACGGGTATTTTTCGTTGCTTGCGAAGATGTTGTATCGGCCCGCGGGTAACTGCCGGAAGGCAAAATGACCCGAAGCATCGGTGACCGCGGAGAGACCAACCGGACCGTTGATCGCAACCGACGCTTTCTTCACAGGCTCACGCGTAATGGCGTCGAGCACCGAGCCTTCGATGGAAGCTTTCCCCGTGGCTTGGCCTCGCGAGGGGAGACCGGGCCGCTGAAACGGGAGGACCTGCACTTGCGCACTCAGGCTCACCCAGAGCAGCGAAGATAACAACATGACCGGCTTCATTGTCGTCCTTCCCCTGCCGGTGGCGCGCTCGGGATGACCGACAGTTTTTGGGACTCGTTGGACCCTTCCCGCAAGGTCACCGGCAGGCCGAACTTTTCGAATGGCTTGAGAAAGTCCGGATCTTGAATCGATCCCTGATCAAGCTCCTCGAAGGCAAACAGTCGATACTCGCCTGGCCTAGCACGGTTGATCTCAAAGTGTCCCTTTTCGTCGGCGCTGACGGTACGATAAAAGCCCAGCACGTGCCGAAGTTTGGCTTCCGGGGCTAACACGACTGTTGCGGGAACGGGCTCATCGCCCTGAAATACGCTCCCCTCCAGCTTCGCGGCATGTGTGCTCAGAACGATCTTTAACGGCTCCGTAGTGGAAGGCCGGATCGTCATGTCTTCGGTAAGTACATCCGCATCGCCGAGCAGCATCGACTTGATGTACCCGCCTTCGGGAATTGTTACGTTGATATCCCAGATGCCTGCTGGAACACCAGGGATTTTGAAGCTGCCATCCTTGCTCACATTAGCTCTCAGGGGCGGTGCGTTCCACGGGATATCATCGCCAGGAGTCAGGCTGACGACGGAGACCCCCTGCTTGCTCGCGTCTAGTCCCACAACGGAAACGCTGCCCGCCAGATCGATAGTGGCTTCGATTGGGATGGCGAGATCGTGAATGCTTTGCGAGCCGAGCTCAACGGCCTGCGAGCCCCGATATTGTTTGCCGTCGATGCTCGCTTGAGCCACCACGACGTATGAGCCGGGAGCGAGTTGTGGGCCGCCGAAAATATATTCCGGTGGAGCCGCCCAGTCCCCATCATCATCCTTCCTCCTAATCCCTGGCTCATGATTCTGACGGACACCTCCTTGACCGAGCCTGCATTAGCCGGAACGATAATCCTGCCACCAATTGATACGGCCGGCCGCGCTTGCAATCGCAAATCAATTTGCGAGAGTTCCTGTCCAGGTTGAACGGTAATGAGTGTCGCCGCATCGGCCCGAGCGGCACCCGGATAATATTGAACTCCGTAGGAGTATTGCTGCTGAGGTTCGCCGGCGACGGCCTCGGGATGGATTTTGATAGCTTGGCGGTTTACGCTGTTCGTTACGACCGTGTATTGCCCTCCAACCAAGCCGCTCAAACGATAGCGGCCATCTTTGTCGGTAATTGCCGATGGTCCAGGAACCAGTTTGCGTTTTCCGCGTTGGTAGGCAGGCTTCATCGCCTGCATCTGGATGCCAGGCACCGGATCGCCGTCCTCGTCCATCACCACACCGCTGATCGAGCTGATCAATTTCAAACGAACGATCAAGTCGCTACGAGATTCGCTAGCGGCGAGTTGGATGGTAGCAGGCGCCCCGCCAGGGCCACGACCGCTGTAAGCGGTCGGCTGATAACCGTCCCTGGTCACTCGCAATTGATAGCGGCCCGGCGGAAGATAGCCAAAGGAAAAGCGGCCATTCGCGTCCGTCCACGCAACCGCATCCTGGGGCTGCGCCTCGACCGTCGAAAGTGTGACGATGGCACGCCGGAGGGGAGAGTTTTCGACGGCATCCAGCACGATTCCGGCGATCACGCCGGGTGGGGCAGCCGGCGGCGATATCTGCGCGAACGCGCCGATCGCCCAAGCGCATGAAAGCCCGACGGATGCACAGAACGCCGAAAATCGCATACGGTCAAATCCGCGAGATACATTGATTGTAAGCTATTGACGAGGGAATCACTCTATGATTATCCGGAAAGCACTTGTTTTTTGCCTGTTTGCTGTTGGCTTGCTCCTGCCCACGCTCACCTGGTCTGCCGAAACCAACGACCCGGCTATCTCGAAAAAACTGGACGGCTTCGACGCCTATATGTCGAAGGTGCTGAAGGATTGGAACACTGCGGGCATTGGTGTCGGCGTAGTGGTGAACGACAAGCTGGTCTTCGCCAAAGGCTATGGCTACCGCGATTACGAGAAGAAGTTGCCCTTCACTCCCGCTACCGTCTGCCCCATCGCGTCCAATACGAAGCTGTTCACGGCGGTCGCGGCCGGCATGCTGGTGGAAGACGGAAAGCTCACCTGGGATAAGCCGATCCGCGATTCGGTCCCCACCATTCGGTTTTACAATGAACAGCTCAATAATACGGTCACGTTGCGCGACATGCTATCGCATCGCACCGGCGTCACGCGCCATGACACCATTTGGTACAAGTCCGACTTCACGCGCAAGGAACTCTTCGACAAATTGAGATACCTCGAACCTGAGCAGCCGATGCGGGAGGCCTTTCTCTACAACAACCTCATGTTCGCCGCGGTAGGCCAGATGATCGAGCTACAGTCCGGGAAGCGCTGGGAGGATTTCGTCCGGGAAAAAATCTTGAATCCGCTGGACATGAAGGCCACCGGCTATTCGATCTCGGACATGACCCATCAAACCGACTTCGGCGTGCCCTTCACTGAGAAGCGCGACTCGTTCGAGCTTTACAAGATCCCGTATTACGAAGACATCGAGGGTGTGGCGCCCTGCGGAGCTATTGCCTCCAATATCGACGACATTTCGCACTGGCTGATCGCACTCATGAACGACGGCAAATATAAAGGCCATCAGGTTCTACCCGCCGAAGTGTTGAAGGCCACGCTCGAGCCAGCGATCGCGCTGCCGAACACACTGACTGAATCGCTGGGCTATTGGGAGGTATTGAACTCGGCATATGGAATGGGGCGTTGGACGGCGTCATACCGGGGACATCTGCTGGCCTATCACGGTGGAGATCTTCCCGGCTTCCACTCGCAGGTTTCCTTCATGCCGCGCGAACATTTTGGCGTCATCGTTTTGGTCATTGGCGATCACGCCGCGCCGCTTTACAACGTAGTCAGCTACAACGTTTACGAGCGGCTGCTGGGCATGGATCAGACGCCCTGGAGCGAGCGGCGCCTAACTATGCGCCTGAAATCGAAGCAAGCGGGTAAAGATGCCCGCGCGAAAGCCGGCGAGGATCGGGTGCCCAATACCAAGCCTTCGCATCCCCTGGCCGACTATGTGGCTGATTATGAAAACCCAGCCTATGGCGTTATGAAAATCGGGCTAAAAGACAACCAACTCCAGTTCGACTTTCACAAGATGAAAATGCCGCTGACGCAGTTTCACTATGATCGCTTCGATACGCCAAATGACGAGCGGGATGGCAAATGGTCGGTGAACTTCCGCACCAATCCTCAGGGCGATGTCGATCAAGCGGCGATGTCGCTGGACGAGGCCGAAGCGGTCTTCACGCGCAAGCCCGAAGCGCTCGATGCCGCGCTGCTGAACGGGCTGGCCGGAATGTACGAAATGCCGAGCGGCCTGAAGGCGCAAATTACTTTCGTGGATAACAGAGGGCTTTCGCTGGTGTTGCCTGGTTCGCCGCCCTATGCCCTTACCCACACCAAGGGGCTCAAGTTCCGCATTCCGCAGTTCTCCGATCTGGTGTTTGAATTCGTGACGGAGAACGGGCAGGTGAAAGCGCTCAAGGAGAAAGATCCTTCTGGAGAATTCTCGTACCCGAGAAAGTAGCGCCGAGCAGCCCGAAGCAGTACGGTAAAATCGTTCAACAACCTATGATCGCGTGTAGAGCCGCCCTGATATTGTTGTGCTTCGCCATTGTTTCGAGCGCGCAGGATCCGCTACCGGACGCCCCGGCCAAGAAGACGGTCGAGAACGTTTGCGGCGGCTGCCACGACGTGGACACCGCCATCGGAGAGAGGCATGACAAACCCGGATGGCAGACCGTTATCGCGACCATGGTCAATCGCGGCGCGCGTGCCAGCGATCAGGAGTTCGATGCGGTTATTGAGTATCTGGCAAAGTTTTTCGGCGTGGTAAACGTCAACACGGCCAAAGCCAAAGAGATCGAAGATGTCCTGGCGATTTCTTCTGAGCAAGCGGCGGCGATTGTTCGATACCGCGCCGCTAACGGGGCCTTCAAGGACCTGGAGGGTCTGAAGAAAGTGCCCGGCCTGGATGCGAAACTGCTGGAAGACCGCAAGGACCGGATCACGTTCATGTAAATCGACGTTAAGTCATCGACGTTTAGGAGGTAGCCTTGAGAGTTCTCGCAATCATCCTATTGTTGGGCGGCGCCGCTCCGGTGATCTACGGACAAGACGACTGGCCGTCCTATGGCCGCGACCAAAGCGCCCAGCGATATTCAACGCTCAAACAGATCGACACCAGGAATGTTTCGAAACTGAAACTGGCTTGGCAGTACGGCGTGGACTCAGGCTCGGTTGATCTTAACGCCGCGACGCGCACGCTTACATCCACCGAGGCGGTGCCCATTGTGGTCGGCGGTGTTATGTATACGCCCACCGTCCATCGCAGCATTGTTGCCCTGGAGCCGGAAACGGGCAAGGAAATATGGAAATACGATCTGGGGAAGGCCGGCGCTCCGCTGCGCGGGGTCACGTATTGGGCCGGCGACAAGGAAAATCCGGCGCAAGTCCTGGCCGGGCTCTCGGACGGAACGCTAATAGCGCTCAACGCCAAAACCGGGCGGCCGGTGCCGGGCTTCGGCTCGGAGGGTTCGTTGGACCTGCGATCTGGAGTTACGGACAAATTTCCCAATGCCCCTTATCATATGAGCTCGCCGGGAGTAATCTTTCGCAACCTGATCATTACCGGAGCGCAGGGCCAGGAAGAGAATCC
This sequence comes from Bryobacterales bacterium, assembly GCA_963769205.1. Lineage (GTDB taxonomy): Bacteria > Acidobacteriota > Terriglobia > Bryobacterales > Bryobacteraceae > Palsa-89. Next base: position 94,015 of record CAVYKR010000019.1, read on the forward strand.
CGATGGACCGGCCATGGATGTGCGCGCCTGGGATCTTCGCAGCGGCAAACTGGGCTGGACGTTCCACACCATTCCGCATCCGGGCGAGCCCGGCTACGACACCTGGCCGAAGAATAACTGGGTCACCGCTGGATCGCCTGCCAACTGGGGCGCCGCAACGGTAGATGCCGAACGGGGCCTGATCTTCCTGCCGGTGGGCCAGCCCGCTTCCCAATATTATGGCGGCGCGCGGCACGGCCAGAATCTTGTATTCTTCTTCGATCGTGGCGCTCGATGCCAACACCGGGAAAGTGCGCTGGTATTTCCAGCTTACGCATCACGACATGTGGGATTACGACGCTGAAGCTGCGCCGGCGTTGATGGACCTGGTTCGAGACGGCAAGAAGATTCCCGTGGTGGTCGCGGTCTCTAAGCCCGGATTGATGTTCTTCCTGGATCGCGAAACCGGCAAGTCCATTTATCCGGTGGAGGAACGGGCCGTCCCGCAGAGCGACGTTCCCGGCGAACAATCCTGGCCAACACAGCCGTTTCCCCTAAAGCCTCCGCCGCTGGCGCGCGTCGGAATGAAGCCCGATGAGATCTTCACGGGTGAGCCGGAGCACGAGAAGTTCTGCCGCGACCTGGCGGCCAAGATCGGCGGCATTCACAACGAAGGCGCTTACACTCCCTATAGCAGCAAGGAAATCAGGGTGATTTTCCCCGGCCAGCAGGGCGGCCCGAACTATGGCGGCGTCTCTGTTGATCCCAACTTAGGGTATGTCTTCGTCAATTCGCGTAATGTAGCGGGCATGGGACGGCTGGACAAGACCAAGGATGGCGATCAGGTGGCCTACCGCCGCTTCAGCCCACTCGGCCGTGGATCGTTTTACAGCCGCTTCTGGGATCCTGCTAGCCAGTTGCCCTGCCAGCAGCCGCCCTGGGCCGAATTGATGGCCGTCAACGCCAACACGGGCGACATCGCATGGCGCGTGCCGTTGGGTACCAGTGATGAAATGGAGGCCAAGGGTGTCCATAATACCGGCGCGTTCGGACAGGGCGGCCCCATGACGACGGCTGGGGGTTTGGTATTTATCGCCGGGACGATCGACAAAAGGTTCCGCGCCTTCGACTCGCGCACCGGTCGCGTATTGTGGGAAACGAAGCTGGATGCGGAAGGGCACACCAACCCGATGACCTACATGGGGCGCAACGGCAAGCAATATGTGGTCATTGTCAGCTCAGGCATTAGCGCGTTCGCGGTAGAGTAAGAACTCAAGGCCCTATGGCTCTGTCAGCCGGGACTCGTTTGGGACCCTACGAGATCCTTGCGCCGCTCGGTGCCGGCGGCATGAGCGAGGTTTACCAGGCCCGCGACCCACGGCTCGACCGCATCGTGGCCATCAAGGTTGCCAAGGAGCAATTTTCGGAGCGGTTCGAGCGTGAGGCCCGAGCCGTGGCGGCGCTGAATCATCCGCACATCTGCCAGCTCTACGATATCGGCCCGAATTATCTCGTCATGGAGCTGGTGGATGGCACTCCGCTCAAAGGTCCACTGCCGATCGAAAAAGCCATTGAATACGCAGGACAGATTCTGGACGCTCTGGATGCAGCGCATAAGAAAGGCATCACTCATCGGGACTTAAAACCCGCCAATATTCTTGTAACCAAGCAAGGCATCAAGCTGCTGGATTTCGGGCTGGCGCGGATCGCAACCGGCGATTACACGAAGACCATGGCGGGTGAAGTGGCAGGCACGCCTGCCTACATGTCGCCGGAACAGTGGGAAGGCAAGCCGGGCGACCCCCGGTCAGACATTTATTCATTCGGATGCCTGCTGCACGAGATTTTGACGGGCAAGCGCGCAATGCAAGAGCGGATACTCCTGGAGCCGGCGGCGCTCGAAAGCGTCGTGGCGGCATGCCTCGAAAAAGACCCTGATGACCGGTGGCAATCAGCGCGCGACATCAAGCGGGCGCTGTTGCTGCCCACGGCAGCAGGCGCCTCCGCCCCTTCGCGGTCCTGGCTCGGTTGGGCAGCAGCGGCTGCAGCAACGGTACTGGCTGCCGTTGTGCTTTGGGCGCCGTGGCGCTCCACCAAGCCAGTCGACCGCCCGTTGATGCGGCTGAACGTTGATCTCGGGCCGGACGCCATCGCCGGTCCATTCACCACCGCTACGATTTCCCCCGATGGAGCCCGCCTAGTATTTCCTATCAAGAGTGCGGACGGCAAACAAATGCTCGCCACGCGATTGCTGGGCGAGACCAAGCTAGCGGCGCTCTCGGGAACCGAGAACGGGAGAGACCCGTTCTTTTCGCCCGACGGGAAATGGATCGGATTTTTCGCGGATGGAAAGATGAAAAAGATCTCGGTCCAGGGTGGCGCACCCGTCGTGTTGTGCGACGCCCCCGGCGGGCGCGGAGCGAACTGGGGGGACGACGGCAGCGTAGCAGTCACATTAAGAGTCACGGGTGGATTTTCACGCGTGCCTGCCGGAGGAGGAACGCCTCAACCGGTCACCAAGCTTCAGGCGGGCACATTGACTCACCGCTGGCCGCAGACGCTGCCTGGTGGTGCATCTGTTCTGTTCACCCTCTCGTCTTCTATCGTTGCTTTTGAGGATGCCAGCATCGCGGCGGTGTCCTTGAAGACCGGCGAGATCAAGATCCTGGTGCCCGGCGGGTATTTCGGCCGATACTTGCCGACAGGTGATGTAACGGGCCACCTAGTGTACGTTCATGAGGGCGTGCTATTCGCTGTACCGTTCGACCCGGCGCGGCTGGAACTTCGCGGCACGGCAGTGCCCGTCCTGGAGGGCTTGGCAGCCGATCCGACTTCGGGCGCAGGACAATTCAGTTCTTCCCGAACTGGAATGTTGGTGTATCGGACCGGTAATGTGTCGGCTCAAAGTTGGCCGGTGTGGTGGCTGGACAAATCGGGGAAAACCAAGCCACTGATCACCACGCCAGGCCTCTACATTGAACCTCGTTTTTCCCCCGACGGCCAACGACTGGCGCTAGCGCAAATCAATAGGGGAATCGTCGTCTATGACCTGCAGCGCGATGGGATGTCGCCTCTCACCTTCGGCACCCAAGTAATGGGTTATCCCACATGGAGTCCCGACGGCAAGCACATCGTGTTTTTTTTCTCCTCCGGCGGCGGCTTCAGCCTCAACTGGATTCGCGCTGACGGGGCGGGGGAAACCCAGCACTTGCTGGACCGCAAGAACCTCGTCACTCCATACTCATTCTTTCCCGGTAGCCGGCGGCTCGCATACCAGGAGCTTGACCCCGATAGCGGTTATGATCTTTGGACGCTGGCGCTTGACGGGACCGACCCTGATCATCCCAAACCGGGGAAGCCAGAGCTTTTCCGCCGCACGCCGTCCAATGAAGGTCAGCCAGCGGTTTCACCGGACGGCCACTGGATCGCATACGAATCCAACGATTCGGGCAGGCAAGAAGTGTCCGTGCGGCCTTTTCCAGGGCCGGGGGGTAGGGTGCAAATCTCCGACGAAGGTGGCCAGCTACCGATCTGGTCGCGCAACTTCAGAGAGCTATTCTTCCAGAATCTGGACAACCGCATCATGGTGACGGATTATACGGCGACCGCAGACTCCTTTATGCCCGGCAAACCGCGCCTGTGGTCTGATTACCAACTTCACGCCGTCAGTGGAGCTTTGAACTACGACCTGGCGCCGGACGGCAAGCGGTTTGCAATATTCCCTGAGCTGAAAGCGCCGGCTGAAGAGAAGGGGAATGTCCACGTGACGTTCTTGCTGAACTTCTTCGACGAATTGCGGCGGCGTGTGCCAGTGGGGACCAAATGATCGGCGAGACCATCGCGCATTACCGCGTCACCGCCAAGCTGGGCGAAGGCGGGATGGGCGAAGTATATCGCGCCACCGATACTCGCCTGGGCCGCGAAGTCGCCATCAAGGTTGCGAAGGAGCAATTCTCCGAACGTTTCGAGCGCGAGGCCCGAGCCGTGGCGGCGCTGAATCATCCACACATCTGCCAGCTCTACGATGTCGGGCCGAACTACCTGGTGATGGAGCTGGTGGAAGGCACTCCGCTCAAAGGACCGCTGCCGCTCGAAAAAGCCATCGAGTACGCCGGGCAGATTCTGGACGCTCTGGATGCGGCGCATAAGAAAGGCATCACTCATCGGGATCTAAAACCGGCCAACATTCTCGTAACCAAGCAAGGCATCAAGCTGCTCGATTTCGGGCTGGCTAAACAGACAGCTCCTCTCCAGGAGACGGACGTCACGCGAGCGCTCACGGGCAAAGGGCAGATCCTGGGACACTGCAATACATGTCGCCGGAGCAGTTGCAGGGCAAGGAGGTGGATGCGCGGAGTGACCTGTTCAGCTTCGGTTGCGTGCTGTACGAGATGCTGACGGGCAAGCGCGCGTTTGAAGGCCAGAGTCCGGCGAGCGTGATCGCGGCGATTCTGGAGCGGGAGCCGGCGCCGCTGGAGGTCGCACGGCCGCTGGATCGAGTGGTCCGGCGATCATTGGCAAAAGACCCGGACCAACGGTTCCAGACGGCGCGTGATCTGAAGGCCGCGCTTGCCTGGGCGCTGGAGCAACCGCCGCAGGTGAGCGCTCCACTCACGGATCGCGGCTCGGTTGGGTGGCGGCGGCGCTGGCAGTAGCGGTACTGGCTGCGTTGCGCTTTGGGTTGCCGTGGCGCGCGACGCGGCCAGTGGATCGCCCGCTCATGCGGCTGAGCGTCGATCTCGGGCCGGACGCGGTCGCCGGTCAATTCACCACCACCGCGATTTCACCCGATGGAGCGCGGCTGGTATTTCCCGTCAAGAGTCCGGACGGCAAACAAATGCTCGCCACGCGATTGCTGAGCGAGACCAAGCCGACGTTGCTCTCGGGAACCGAGAACGGAAGAGACCCGTTCTTTTCGCCCGATGGAAAATGGATCGGGTTTTTCGCCGATGGAAAAATGAAAAAGATCTCGGTCCAGGGCGGTGCACCCGTCGTGTTGTGCGACGCGCCCAACGCGCGCGGCGCGAGTTGGGGGGAGGACGGCAACATCGTTGCGGCATTGAACACCAGGGGTGCACTTTCGCGCGTACCTGCCGAAGGAGGAACGCCTCAGCCGGTCACCAAGCTGCAGGGGGCGCGTTGACTCACCGCTGGCCGCAGACTCTGCCTGGAAGTGAAGCTGTTCTGTTCACCCTTTCCTCTTCTATCGTTGCCTTTGAGGATGCCAGCATCGCGGCGGTGTCCTTGAAGACCGGGGAGATCAAGATCCTGGTGCGCGGCGGGTACTTCGGCCGCTACCTGCCAACAGGTGATGCAACGGGCCACCTGGTGTACGTTCATGAGGGCGTGCTCTTCGGTGTGCCGTTCGATCCCGCACGGCTGGAACTTCGCGGCGCGGCGGTGCCCATGCTGGAGGACTTGGCGGCCGATCCGAATTCGGGCGCGGGACAATTCAGTTTCTCCGATGCCCTGGGCCGGGAACCTTCGTGTATCGGACCGGTAAGGTGTCGGCTCAAAGTTGGCCAGTGTCGTGGCTGGACAACTCGGGGAAGACCCAGCCACTGATCGCCACGCCAGGCTTCTACATTGCTCCCCGCTTTTCCCCCGACGGCCAGCGACTGGCGATAGTCGCAAATTGCAGGCAACAAACAGGGGAATCTTCGTCTATGACTTGCAGCGCGATACGATGTCGCGCCTCACCTTCGAGCACCCAACAGGCCGTTTATCCGACATGGAGCCCCGACGGCAAGCACATCGTGTTTCGGTTCTCCTCCGCCGGCGGCTACAGCCTCGGCTGGATTCGCGCTGACGGGGCCGGGGAGATCCAGCACCTGCTGGACAGTCAAGAACATCGTGATTCCATACTCATTCTTTCCCGATGGCCGGCGGCTGGCGTACTACGAGCTTGACCCCGACAGCGGTTATGACCTTTGGACCCTGGCGCTCGACCTGAGCGATCCGGATCATCCCAAACCGGGGAAGCCAGAGCTTTTCCTACGCACGCCGCCAATGAAATCTATCCAGCCGTCTCACCGGACGGTCGCTGGATCGCATACCAGTCCGATGAGTCGGGTAGGGATGAGGTGTACGTGCGGCCGTTTCCAGGGCCGGGTGGCAAGTGCGCAGATCTCCAACGCCGGCGGCCAGCTACCGGTCTGGTCGCGCAACGGCCGGGAGCTATTCTTCCAGAATCTGGACAACCGCATCATGGTGACGGATTATGAAGGCGAAGGAGAATCTTTCGTCGCCCGGCAAGCCGCGCCTGTGGTCCGATCAGCAACTTCAGAACATCGGCGGAATTCTGAACTACGACCTGGCGCCGGACGGCAAGCGGTTTGCAATATTCCCTGAGCTGAAGGCGCCGGCGGAAGAGAAGGGGGATGTCCACATGACGTTCCTGCTGAACTTCTTCGACGAATTGCGGCGGCGCGCGCCGGCGGGGACCAAATGATCGGCGAGACCATCGCGCATTACCGTGTCACCGCCAAGCTGGGCGAGGGCGGGATGGGCGAGGTCTATCGCGCCACCGATACTCGCCTGGGCCGCGAAGTCGCCATCAAGGCTGCGAAGGAGCAGTTCTCCGAACGTTTCGAGCGCGAGGCCCGAGCCGTGGCGGCGCTGAATCATCCACACATCTGCCAGCTCTATGATGTCGGGCCGAACTACCTGGTGATGGAGCTGGTGGAAGGCACTCCGCTCAAAGGACCGCTGCCGCTCGAAAAAGCCATTGAGTACGCCGGGCAGATTCTGGACGCTCTGGATGCAGCGCATAAGAAAGGCATCACTCATCGGGATCTGAAACCGGCCAACATTCTCTTAACGAAGCAAGGTATCAAACTTCTCGATTTCGGGCTGGCTAAACAGACAGCTCCTCTCCAGGAGACGGACGTCACGCGAGCGCTCACGGGCAAAGGGCAAATCCTGGGGACTCTCCAATACATGTCGCCGGAGCAGTTGCAGGGCAAGGACGTGGATGCGCGGAGTGACCTGTTCAGCTTCGGCTGTGTGCTGTACGAGATGCTGACCGGCAAACGCGCCTTCGAAGGTTCCAATCCGGCGAGTGTGATCGCCGCGATTCTGGAGCGCGAGCCCGCCCCGCTGGAGGTCGCACGGCCGTTGGATCGAGTTGTCCGGCGATCATTGGCGAAAGACCCAGACCAAAGGTTTCAGACTGCGCGTGATCTGAAAGCGGCGCTTTCCTGGGTGCTGGAGCAACCTCCGCCAGGGGTGCAGGCCTCCAGCCTGCGCCTGCCCTGGATTATTAGTGGAGCGCTCGGATTGGCTCTCATTGCGCTCGGCGGCGTCTACTGGCACGCCACGCGGCCGGGGGAGCAACCATTGAAGGCGCTCACGCGCTTGAACGTCGATTTGGGGCCTGATGTATCGCTCGGCTCCGGTACCGGAGAAGACATAATCATCTCGGCGGACGGCACACGTCTGGCCTATATTTCGCAAAACCGCCTCTTTACCAGGCAACTCGACCAGGCCAAGTCATCCGAGCTAGCTGGGACGGAGGGAGCATACGCTCCTTTCTTCTCACCGGATGGGCGATGGATTGCATTTTTTGCACCGGGAAAGTTGAAGAAGATTTCCGTCGAAGGCGGCGCCGCAATACCCCTGAGCGACTGCCCAGGTACGGCTCGTGGCGGAAGCTGGGGCGACGGTGAGGACATCATCGCGTCGCTCACTGGCGCAGGTGGTCTGTCGCGAATTTCCACCGGCGGGGGTTCACCTGTACCGATCACCGAGCTCGACAGCCAGCACCGGGAAATCACTCATCGCTGGCCGCAGATCTTGCCGGGCGGCAAGGCGGTGCTGTTCACTTCTCACACCTCTGTGGCTGGATTCAATGCGGCCAACATCGAGGTGTTGTCTTTAGCGGATCATCGCAGGAAAACGCTCCAGCGCGGAGCAACATACGGCCGCTACTTGCCAAGTGGCCATTTGATCTATGTAAACCAGGGCACTCTGTTTGCCGTACCATTCGATCCGGACCGGCTCGAAGTGCGCGGCACGCCGACGCCCGTGTTGCAGCAGGTAGCCTATAGTGCTCAAGACGGGAGCGCTCAGCTCGGCTTCTCGCGTACCGGAACGCTCGTGTACCGGAGTGGCGGAAACGGAGGCGGGCTGGTCACGGTGCAATGGTTGGACGCCGCGGGCAAAACGCAAACCCTGCTGCCAAAACCTGGATCCTATAACCGGCCGCGCCTCTCACCGGATGGCCGCCGGCTTACGCTGAACGTGTCGGAGGGATCCAAGCAAGACGTTTGGGTGTACGAATTGCAAAGCAATAATTTGAGGCAGCTAACCATCGGCCTGTCTACTCTCCTTCCCGTCTGGACTCCCGATGGTCAATACATCCTGTTCCAACTACTGGGACACATGTTCTGGACCCGCGCCGATGGGGTGGGTAAGCCGCAAGCATTGACCCAGAGCAAGGACCAACAGTTCGCATACTCTTTCACACCCGACGGCAGGCGCTTGGCTTATGCCGATTTGAGTCCTACTACAGGATACGACATCTGGACAGTGCCCATTGTCAGCGACGGCGCGGGGCTTCGAGCCGGAAATCCGGAGCCTTTTTTGCAAACATCCTCCGATGAACAACACCCTTCCTTCTCCCCTGACGGGCGGTGGCTGGCGTATATCTCAAATGATTCGGGGACCTATCAGGTGTACGTGCGCGCTTTTCCTGACAATGGAGGCCACTGGCCAGTCTCGAACGACGGTGGCTCGCAGCCGATGTGGTCGCGCACGAGTAGGGAGCTGTTTTTCCGGTCTTTAGATAACCGAATAATGGTGGCCGGATACACAGTCATAGGAGATTCATTTGTTCCGGAAAAACCTCGGGTGTGGTCTGAAAAGCGGATGGCGAGCTCCGGTATCATCACCCCGACCGCTGATCTCGCTCCAGACGGCAAACACATCTCCGCAATCATGTCGTCCGAGCTGCCGGAAGATCAACAGGCGAGGACCCACGTGATCTTTCTCGAAAACTTTTTCGACGAATTGCGGCGACGCGTGCCAGCGTCGAAGTAACCCGTAACATTGACACCCCGGCCCCTCTGTGCGTATGCTTCCTTCGTGCAGCTAAGACTCCTGACCATTCTCCTGCTGGCAGGTTGCTGCCTCGCCCAGCAGAACCATGAGGCTAAAAACCCTTACGCCAGCGACGCCCAAGCCATCGAATTGGGCCGCGTCCAGTTTCGGATGTCCTGCGCGAGTTGCCACGGCCTGCATGCCACCGGCGGCCGCAACGGTCCCGACTTGACCCGCGGCACATTTGCTGCCGGTGATGCGGATGCCGACCTGTTTCGCGTCGTCTCGGATGGAGTGCCCGGCAGCGAAATGCCGGCATTCGGCGGCAGGATCGAAGATGAGCAGCGCTGGCGGCTGGTCTCCTATGTTCGCTCGCTCACTCCTCACGAAAGTGCGCCCGTCGCGGGTGATCCCATCGCCGGTGAAAAGCTGTTCTGGGAAAAGGGCAACTGCGGCCAATGTCATCGCGTGGGTGCCCGGGGGAGCGGGTTGGGGCCGAACTTGACCCGCGCCGGACGTCAGCGCAGCGTGACATACTTGCGCGAATCGGTGGTTGCTCCGAACACCGAAATCACTCCCGGCTACGCAACCATCACTGTAGTCACACGCGACGGCAAGAAGATCACCGGACTGGATAAAGGATTAGACAACTTTTCGGCCCGGTTGATGGATCTCTCCGGCCATTACTATTCCTTTCAGAAGGACGACGTGACATCCATTCAACGCGAGGAGCGCTCCTTGATGCCGGCCACCTATAGCAAGATGTTCACCGCCAAAGAACTGGATGACCTGGTCGCTTATATGGTTAGTTTGGGAGGAGCACAACGATGAGACTCACTCGAATTGCATGCCTGCTTGGTGCCGCGCTGCTCCTCAACGCACAGCCTAATTCGGGCGAGTGGCGAACTTACGGCCAGAACGCGCAAGGCTGGCGCTATAGCGACCTCACCCAGATCGACACCCGCACCATCGCGCGTCTTGCGCCCAAATGGATCTATCAAACCGGCGTTGGCGGCTCCGAAACGACGCCTTTGGTCTTCGACGGCATGATGTTCGTCGCCGGCCCGTCCAACAATTCCTGGGCCTTGGACGCGCTCACCGGCCGGCCCGTGTGGCACAGTTACAAGACTCCGCCGGGCCCGCTCGACCTATGCTGCGGGCAAGTGAATCGCGGCTTCGCAGTGCAGGGAGACAAGCTGTTCCGCGTAAATATCGAAGGGACGCTGGTCGCGCTGGACATCAAATCCGGCGCCACTCTCTGGGAAACAACCCTGGCCGATTACAAGCAGGGCTATAGCGCCACGGCCGCGCCGTTGGTGGTCAAGAATCTGGTCTTGACCGGAATTGCCGGGGCGGAATTCGGCACGCGCGGCTTCATCGAAGCTTATGACACCGAAACCGGCAAGCGGGTCTGGCGTTTCGACACTGTCGCTGGCGCAGGCCAACCGGGCGCCGAAACTTGGTCGGGCGATTCCTGGAAGCTCGGCGGCGCTTCCACCTGGATCACCGGCAGCTACGATCCCGAGCTCAACCTGGTCTACTGGGGCACCGGCAATCCCGGACCCGACATGGACGGCGATGTCCGGCGAGGCGACAACCTTTATTCCTGCAGCGTGGTCGCCTTGGATGCCGACACCGGAAAATTGAAATGGTTTTACCAGTTCACTCCACACGACGTGCACGATTGGGACGCCATCGGCGATCTTCTGCCGGTGGATCTCACTGTCGATGGCCGCAAGGTGAAAGCCTTGATCCAGGCCAATCGCAATGGCTTCTTCTACACCCTTGACCGCACTAATGGCAAGGTTGTGAAAGCCCGGGCCTATACGAAAGTGACTTGGGCGGATGGGATTGGTCCCGATGGACGCCCGATCCTAATCGCAGGACAAGAGCCTACCGAAGAGGGCAAATATGCATGTCCGGGACTGGGCGGCGGTCATAATTGGCAGGCTACGGCGTACAGTCCGCGGACGGGACTCTACTATTTCAGCTCCAGCGAAAATTGCCACCTGTTTTACAAAAGCAAGCAGGAATTTACAGCCGGCCAATGGTATCAGGCCAGCAACGTGGAAGGTCCCCCGGGCACGCACGGGACCGGCGCGATTCTCGCCGTAGATCCGACCACGGCCCAAACCAAGTGGCGCTTCGATATGGTCACCACTCCTTCGGCTGGACTGTTGGCGACCGCCGGCGGCCTGGTGTTCACTGGTGATCCGCAGGGCTACCTGATCGCCTTCGACGACCGTACGGGCAAGGTGCTATGGAAATTCCAGACGGGTGCATCCATCCACGCCCCGCCCATTAGCTACGCCGTAGACGGAAAACAGTACATTGCAATCGCCGCAGGCGAGTCGATCATGACCTTCGCCCTCAAATAGGAGCTCGCGAATATATCTCGACCCACTGGCCCCGCCGCGTCCAACGCTGAACCGGGATTAATCCGAAATGTTCGCGGACCTGTTCTGTATTCATCTGCGGCTCGTATTCATAGAAGCGATGCAGGAAGCGCTCGACCGCTCCGAAGCGCAGGACGCCCCATTCCGGCTCCCAGGTCCGGGAATACAGCACTAACACATCGACATCTTTCGGATTGACCGCGCGCAAAGTCGAGTACCGCAGGTCGCCAGTTTCGGCGGGCGACAGCTTGGCGTTAACGTATCCAAATGCGGGATTGCGTAGCGCCTGCGTAAGCGGCCACGCAGTGTAGATCTGACCTTTCGGGTAAGTCTTCTCAAGGAACTGGGCCGCGGTTCGTTGCAGCTCGACGAAATCGACCATGGCCAGATTGTTTTCAAACGGAAATGGAAACGGAGGATTTAGGAAGAGGCCCGCAACCAGCCCGGCGGCGACCACCGCGATGCTCGCATTACGCCATATCGGCCGAAGAACGGACCATCCGGCGCCCATCGCTATATATACCAGAGGCAATACCGGAAGCAGGTAGCGCTCCAACTCGGCGCCACCCAGTAGACTGACCATCAACACGTGCGTGCCGATAAACAACCAGACAATCCGCCAGGCCCGATTGGAGTAGATCTTCGTCTTTTTGTAGGCCACCACAATGGCCGCCGTTCCCACCCACCGGAAATCGGCCAGGAATAGATAATAGACCCGCCGCAGGAAGCAGAGCGATGCGCGCGCGGGATTCAGCGCGTAACTGAGATTGTAGTGCGTGAATCCGGCATCGCCGAAGAGGTGGCCGGTGGCGCGCCACAGAATAAGGAACCAGACCGCCAGCACCGCAAAGGGCGCGATGTAGTAAACGGCTAATTTGCTTCGTGGCGGATCCGCAAGAAGGACCAGAGCCAGAACTGCAGGCAATAAAGCGCCAGTCTCTTTTGCAAGTGCCAGCGCTGTGCATGCCAGGGCGGCGGCGCGATGCCGGTCCTCGAGAAACAAGAGCAGCGCCAGCACCGTGAAAAGCATGGCCGGCATATCCAGTTGAGCCATCATGGCCTGCGTATAGAACAGTGGATCGATCAGCAGCAGGAGGGCCGGAGCGAAGGCCGGCGCGCCCCGCAATCCACGGCACAACTGAATCGCAAGCAAAAAGGCAAAAAAAGAGGCGCAGCTTCCCAGCAATAGCATCGCCGCGCGAGTGGCCGGAATCGAGTAGCCGAAAATATCCCAAATCGCAGCGAGATACGCCATCACCCCGGGCGCGTGAGCATTGGGAACCGTGGAGTGTGGAATCCACGCTCCGTCATGGTAGATATCCAAAGCCGCCGGTACGAATTGGCCCAGTTCATCCCAGAAGTAGGGCAGACCGAAATAGGCGGCATGCGTGAGAAAGACCACCAGCGTGAACGACAGCAGGAAGAAGAGGTAAGTGTCCGGCCGGACGCTGCGTTTTCCCTTCAGTCCTGCATCGGACGGCGCCGTCATCTACTGTATGGCGCTGGCCTGGCTGCTGTGCGGCTCCAGCTTAATCTCGCCGAAAGTCGCCTCGTATTGCGAGATGTTTTGGTTCAGGACATTCAGCAAAGCCTTGGCTTGCTGCGGGCTCAGATAGACACCCTGAAAGTTGTGGATCACAACGTTTTCGGGCGAGGTCTGATTCACGGTGCCGAACATCAGGAAGAAATCCCAGAGGTTCACTCGAATCTGCACGCTGTTGGCGTAACTTTCCCTATATTCCGGAGTATTCACCAACTGAAATTTCGGCTGTCCTTGTGGCGTCATAGACACCACCATACTGACACACCGGCTCTATGATAATGTTGCCAGTAGCCATAATGTCGAATCGAGTGTTCAGCGTATTCGCGGCAGCAATGGTGCTGTTGGCCGGAAGCCGGCCCGCGGCGGCCGATGTGCTGGAGAAGACTAAGAACCTTGCAGGCGTTACGGTTCATTACAAGGTCGTGCTTCCCAGCCATTACGATCCGGCCAAGGCCTATCCCGGTGTGCTCGCTTTCGGCGGCGGGCCGCAGACAATGAACATCGTCGATGGCGCCATCCAGCGCAATTGGCGCGCAGAGGCGGTGCGACGCGGCTATATCGTTGTAATCCCCGCTGCGCCGGATGGCCAGCTGTTCTTCGAAGGCGGCGAGCGTATTTTTCCCGAGTTCTTAACCAGGATTCTCGCTGACTACAAGTTCACCGACAACAAGTTTCACATTGCCGGACAGTCTAATGGAGGCATCAGCGCTTTTCATGTGGCTGCGTCATATCCCCAATTTTTCTGGTCCGTCACCGGCTTTCCAGGCTACCTTCCGGATGCTACGCCGGCGCGCGTCGGCGCTTTGGCGAAGATGTGTATCAACATGCATGTCGGAGAACTGGATACCGGCTGGAAGGAAGAGATGCAGCAGCAGGCCGCGCAATTTCGCGCTAAAGGGATGACCGTTCGAATCACCGTCGAGAAAGGGCAAAGCCATCGGCTGGATACCTTAGCCGGCAACGGCGCGGCGCGCCTTTTTGATCAATTTGAAGAGGCACGTCAGGGCTGTTCGAAATGACCTCGCCACCGCTATCCGGCTTTGAAAAGATTCTCCAGTAATCGGCAGCTCGACTCCAACAAGTGATCGATTTGAGGCTGCGCCAGCGACAATCGGGCGATAGAAGTGATTCGGCGCGAAATGCCTTCTGCCGTGGCTCGTTTTCGCTCGGACGGCGGCCAGCGGCTGATGACGTCCAGACGGTAGTCCAGAAAGCGGATCTCCGACTCGGCAGGAGTCTCCAGGATAGTGTTTGTCACGGGTTTCTTATCGGCGCAAATTCTTCCATCGCTCAAATATTGTAGGACCTGGGCGATAAGGGAAGGCAGACTGTCTTGGAGGTGCATTGCGCTCCTCCCGGGTACTCTTTCGAGAGGAGAAGCATGACGAGTGTCGAGACCGAAGCCCCTATCTCCAAATCTGGGGGCGAAAGAATACCTTGGGCCTTAGATGATCTGCCGCCCTTTCCGTTGGTGGCGACCAGACTGTTAGAAGTGCTTTCTAATGACAACGCCCACATAACCGGCGTAGGCCGCATCATCGCAGCCGAACCAGTGTTCGCCAGCCGCGTGCTGCAGATGGCCAACTCGCCGCTATTCGCGCTGCAGACCCAGGTGAAGACTATTTCGCATGCCATCGTCCTGCTTGGATTGGACCGCGTGAAGGCCATCACGGTGACCAGGGCACTTGGAGATTTTGTTGGGCCGGTTCTGAACAGCCAGGCTTTGCGTGCGTGCTGGCAGAACAGCCTGGCCTGCGCGCTGCTCTCGGAAAAACTCGCGCGCGCCTGCAAAATGGATACCGATTTTGCGTATGTTGCTGGCCTCCTGCGCGATATCGGCCGGCTCGCCTTGCTGGTCAAATACCCTGATTCGTACATTAACCTACTGGCTGTTTCCGGTGAGCAGGGCTTCGATCTTATCGCTACCGAGCGAGAATTGTTCGACATCGATCACTGCCAGGCCGGTGCCTGGCTAATGGGGAAAATGCCCTTTCCTCCTGAATTGTGCGAGGTGGTCGCCAAGCATCATGATCCGCCCAGCGGTCCGTTTCGGATGGTGCATTTGGTGCGAGTCGCCGGCCTGTTAGCAGATACATTGGGATTCGCGGTCCTCCCAGATCTCTGCTACTCACCCTTTGCCGAGATCCTTCAGGATCTGCCGGAGGCCGCTGGTATGCGCTTCACCCCTGATCCCGCCGTATTGAAGGCTGATATCACGGGCAGAATTCAGTCTTGGGGATAGCCGCTAAGCCCGGCTAGCGAATATCGGAAAACGGCAACGGCCGCAAAATAGAGTTGCTGATGTTCGAGACATTCTCGCTGTCGCTAAAGCCCGGTTGTACCCGCAGCTTCTGCCATTCCGGATCGGCCCCGAATGCCTGCCACAACTTCTCGCGCGCCGCCAGATTGTCGAACGCCAGCATGTAAACTAAATTTGGCATGCGAGTCCCAATCAACGTTTCGCCGTAGAATACAGGCCGCATTCCCAGTCGTTTGAAAATTCCGATTTCACCCTCGTTGAACATCTTGATCTTGCGCGCCAGCGTGAAGCTGTTGTTCGATTCGTACATGCGTAGTTCGAAAACGCGCGGTCCGCTGGATCCTTCCGTGGGCGGCGGATCCACTTGCGGCATGCCTTCAAAACAGCGCAGCAGTGAACTCTCCATGCGTTCGAAGCCGAGGCCGGGCATGGCATTGTAGGTGTCGCGAGCCTGGAGGTAATCCTTGTCAGCCGCCTCCTTGTCACGCGCCGCTTCTATCGCGGCCAAGCTAGGGTAGGAGGCCAGCGCCAGAATGAAGGGGCTCTCGTCGGCGATCACGCTTCCAAAAAATCCCAACTGGCTGGCTCCGGATCGCTTTAGCACAGGAGCGGCGGCACGCAAGAACTCCGTGGTCCTTTGCATCTGATTCTCGGGGTTGGTGCGCATGTGTAGCCAGCGCAGTTCCAGGATGCTTCTGGCGGAGGGGGCGGCCGCCAGGTGACCTGTCAATGCGAGCCCAGTTGCACCGAGTGAAAATTGTCGTCGAGTCATTCAAACTGACTGTACAATAAACCGGTTCGGCTGTGGAGACGCTTTATGATCTGGCATGCACACAACAGCCGGGTCCGGTATGACGGCGTTGAGATATGAGTGATATCTATGCCAGCGCAGCGGCCGGGATGGAGCCGAAGCGACGCTCGCGCGAATGAAATTCTGCTACCGCCGCGCCCAGATCGGACGCACTGAAATCCGGCCACATGACCGGCGTAAAGATCAACTCCGCGTATGCGCATTCCCAAAGCAGAAAATCGCTAAGGCGTTTCTCGCCGCCGGTCCGGATCAGCAGATCGACGTCCGGCCCGCCCAGTATCGCGCTAAAATCGTCGCGCGTCGCCCGGCTCTTGATCTTGCGGGCGGCCTTTAGAATCGCGTCGCGCGCCGAATAATCCACGGCAATGCGCAGATGCAGCTTTTTCCCCCCGACTGTTGCCCGCTCGGTCGAATCGATGACTGGCAGTAGCATGCGCGGCAGCCGGTCACGCCGTCCGATAACTGACACACGTACGCCGTTCTTCAGGCAATCGGCTTGTTCACGGCGCAAATAGGAGTGAAACATCTTCATCAGCGCGGAAACTTCCGTCGTCGGCCGCTGCCAGTTGTCGGATGAGAAAGCATAAACGGTAAGAATGCCGATGCCCAGGTCCGGCGCGGTCTCCACTGTCCGGCGCAGGGCCTCGGCGCCCGCTCGATGACCGGCTATGCGCGGCAAGCCCCGGGTGGTCGCCCACCGTCCGTTCCCATCCATGATGATAGCGGCGTGCAATCCGCGGGAAGTTCTTTGCGACATAAAGCATTCCTCCAAAAAAAAGGACCTACAGCTCGCGCATGGCCTGGATCAGCGCTTCCATGTGATTCAGATATTTTTCGAGCGCGCGCCGGCCCGCCTCGGTCAAACGATATTCAGTCTTTGGCATGCGGCCCTGGAACGATTTGGTGCAGGCTATATAGTTGGCCTCTTCCAGTTTGCGCGCATGCACGCTCAGGTTGCCATCGGTAGTTTCGAGAAGCTTCTTCAGTTCGTTGAACGTGAGGGACCGGTTAGCGGCGAGAGAGCTCACGATTCCCAAGCGCATGCGCTCGTGGATTAAGCGATCCAGAGCCGGCAGTGTCCTTCCGCCGGCGATAGCCCGAGCTTCGGCCAATTTCTCCGCCACCGGTTCCTTTCGAGCAGTGTTTTGTCTAGCCACCGTACCTCCTGGCAATGATAATTCCGAAAACGACGTGCAGCCCGCCGAATCCCACCCCTAGCAGCGCAGTCCCCCAAGCGAACGGACAGAATAACGCCACCGCGCCCACCAGCATGAAACACAGGCCCATGACGGGCACAATGCGCACCGAAAACGCGCCTCCGGTGACCACTCCCGTGCCATAAAGCAGCAGCCATGTTCCCGGAATTGCACGAGTGAGTCCGGCCTGATAAAGGACTGCCGTCAGCAGCGCGCCGACCAACAGCGGCGGAGCAAAGCTCAGCAGGAACCTTCGGCCGGGCGCTGACAGCAGCGGAAGTTGCGCGGCATCGGCTTTGCGCTTCATCGCCCACGCGCCTAGCGCTATTGCGAAAATCCCCTCGAGCAGCCAAGTGGCTAGCCACGCTCCCGTATCGGATTGGCCGGCGGCGATCCCGGCGGCAGCCAGAGCGCTGACGCCCATCGCACATCCTCCCCAGCCCGGCACAGCGGTGAATGACCCGGCGCGCTCCATGGTCTCGCGAATGAAGCGCAGGTTGTCCATCGCGTGCGTGTGCAGCGAGACAGTCTCAGGCGGAGCCGCGCGAATGGGCCTGAACGGAAGCCATGTGCGATTATACGTGATCTACTTTGCGTTGTAAAGTACCTTAACCAAAGAGATCCAGTTGATCGTCAACGGGCCATTCCACGGGGGTTCGCGGCGGGAGTTGGTGCCGGGATAAGATTTGTACCCGCTCGTGGATCATTTCAGGATAGTGACCTTTCAGATAAGCGCTGGCTTCAAAGCGTTCCTTGTAGCGGCGCAGCAGGTGCGGGAAATGTTGTTCGAGAAAAGGAAAGAATACCTTCTGAGCGCAGGGCTTCAAGAACAACGGGCTGGCGCTGAAGGAGACGCGCCATTTGCGACCGCCGCCGCACAAACATCCTCGATACTCTTCTCGCTATCGTTGATCAGCGGCATCACCGGATGCGCCAGCACGCCCACGGGAACGCCCGCATCAGTGAGTTTGCTGAGCGCCGCCACACGCAAGGCAGGACGGGGCGCGCGCGGTTCCAGCAACCGGGCCAGAGCCTCGTCCAGAGTGGTAATGGTCAGGTGGACGCGAACGGCGTTTTTCATCGCGATTCGCGCCAGCAGTGCGCGTCGCGAGCCACCAGGTCCGATTTGGTGGTGATGCCGATCGTAAAGCCCTGCTCGCCGGCGAATATTTCCAGCATGTGGCGCGTGATCTGAAAGCGGCGCTCGGCCGGCTGATAGGGATCCGTCGCGGTGCCGATCCAGATCGTGTCGCCCGTCTTCAGCCGCCGCACTTCGCCGCGAAACCACGGCGCGTGAAATTGCTTGGCGTAAATCTTACGCTCGAAAAGCTCCGGATCGCGCAGCTCCATGAATTCGTGCGCATAGCGCGCATAGCAATACTTGCAGCCGAATTCGCAGCCGCGATATGGATTCACGGTCCAGATGGACCGCATCCGCCCGGAACCGCGTCCGATAAAGCGCCGCGTTTCGAGTTCCAGATACTCCACGTGTCGCTTGGCTTCGAGCAGATCGCTCGAGGCGGCCAAGCGCGCGATGCCGACCAGTCGCGGAGCGAAGAGTCGTCAAATAACATAAACAACCCTTTCAATATTCGCCTTTTGTTCGCCTATTGTCAAGGTCGGCGAAACCTGGCCTAAGAAGCTCTCCACCAGAACAACATTGGAAAATCTCCTAGGTTAGGCCTAGAGTGTCACAACCCAGCCACTGCGGCGTCCAACCAGTGTGAGGTCTGGCTATATGTTGGGTTGGGCGATTGCCTTTTTCGTAGCAGCCATCATCGTAGCGCTACTTGGGCTGGCCGAAGCCGCAACTACATTTGCTGCGATAGCGAAAGTATTGTTCTGGGTCTTCCTGGTTGGCTTTGTCTTTAGCCTGGTATTACATTTTTCGAGAAGCCGCGCCTGAGCGCTGGCCGGCGCTGCGTTAAAGCACGACCCGCGAATCGCCCTCCCGTCGGGTGATTCGCTCGCGATCGAGGAATTCGAGCAGCGGAATGGCATACTTGCGGGAGATCCCGGTCCAGTCTTTGAATTCGGGGACGGCGAAGCGCACGCCCTTCTTTTTCACCAGCAGTTCGCGCAGCGACCGAATCGCGGAGGCATGAAACACCAATTCGTCGCTGACTCGCACCAGCCGTTTGTCCCGAAGCAGCAACTGGAGTATGTTGCGGGCGCGATTGGGATCGACGCCGGACTTTCGCCAGCACTTCCTGCATCGAGGGCACGGCCAAGCCGGCGGCTCGGAAGGCGTTTTCGATCTTGGTGGTGGCCTCAGCTTCGTCCTGCTTCAGCGAAATCTTATGCGAAGCCAGGCGTACTGTCTCGCCATCGACCGCCAAGGTTTTGGATCGCGCCAGCAGCGCGTCCATCAGCCAGGGCGGAGCGCCCGGCAGGTACTTGCTGCGCAGCTCTTCTTTGGACACTCCAGCCAGCAGCGGGTTCTGCCGATGGAACTGCTTCAGCGTTTCGTGCATCGTTTCCAACTGACGCCGCGACCCAATCCGGGATCCAGCAGCCAGAACTGCGGGGACTCGAACGCGATCAGAGCGACGCGGTCGCAGCGGCTTTGTGAATGTCGGATTCGAGCAGACCGGTGCGGGCCACCAGCTCAGCCATTCCCATTCCGTAGCGCGATTCGCTCACCAGCAGCGCGATGCGATCGGGAACCGGCGCCGATTCCAGCATCCGCAGCCGATCGGACGCCGCTCTTCGGGGGCCGGCGATATCCAGCACCGTGCCGCCGCCGATGGTGACCACCGGCGAAAACATGCGCACGATGAAACGATCGCCCGGCAGGAGCAGCAGCGGCTCGCTCAGCAGAAAGCGCACATAGTCGCGCGATCCGGGCGGAAGAGCGTCGGTGCCCTGCAGTCGGCGCATTTCGGCCTCCACTTCCGCGGTTCCCGCGTGAAAATGCACTGGCGCTCGATGTTTCAGCGGCTTCGCGGAGGCGAGCAATTCAAACGCGCAGTCGATCTGCGTGGTGGCGTGAAATCGTCCCGCTTCAGCCAGCACCATGCCGCGCCGCAGTTCGGCAGCGTCTACGCCGGCGATATTCAGGGCGGTTCGTTGGCCGGCTCCTGGCTTCCGGCACGCTCGCGCCATGCACTTGAATGCCGCGCACGCGGACCCGCTGCCGGGCCGGATGCAGTTCCACTTCCTGCTCGACGCGACACCGAACCCGCCACCAGCGTACCGGTGACTACGGTGCCAAATCCGCGCATCGAGAAGGCGCGGTCAATCGGCAGCCGGAAATATTGCGAGGCGTCTTTTTCGGGAACCGCCGCCGCCAGCTTCTCGATTTCCGCGCGCAATTCAGCAAGCCTGCTCCCGTGGTGGAGCTGACGGCCACGATGGGGGCGTCTTCCAGAAACGATCCGCGCACGAATTCATCGACTTCCAGGCGCACCAGCTCCAGAAGGTCGTCGTCGACCAGATCGGCCTTAGTAAGAACAACAATGCCGTTCCGGATGCCTAACAACATACAGATGTCAAAATGTTCGCGAGTTTGTGGCTTGATGGACTCATCGGCGGCTATAACAAAGAGAACAAGATCGATGCCTCCCACACCGGCCAGCATGTTTTTGATGAACCTTTCGTGGCCCGGGGACGTCTACAAAACCGAGGCGCACGTTCTCGCGAGATCTGCAGATGCGCGAAACCCAGGTCAATGGAAATGCCGCGCTGCTTTTCTTCCTTGAGCCGGTCGGTATCGATGCCCGTGAGGGCTCGCACCAAAGCGGTTTTCCCGTGGTCGATGTGGCCGGCGGTGCCGATGATGATGTTCTTCATCTCGACGATCTTCATCCTAGCGCCTCTTGCCGCGCAGGATGCGGATACACCCGTGTTCAAGACCGGAGTGTCCGACGTACGAGTGGACGTGCAGGTGACGGAAGGAAAGAATCTGGTCAACGGTCTCTCCAAAGACGACTTCATCGTCACCGATGAGAACCAGCCGCAATCCATCGTTTCGTTCTCTCACGGCGACGAGCGGCTCAATCTGATTCTGCTGCTCGATATCAGCGGCAGCATGCAGAAGTACATCGAAGAGATCGCGAAAACTGCGCGCGATGCGCTGGATCATCTGCGTCCGGGCGATCGCGTGGCCATCATGGTGTTCGCGCGCAAGCAGCGCGGTGCATCAGGGATTCAGCGACAACCTGGCGGAGACGGCGCGCCAGATCGCCAGCGCCGTGAAGATGGGACGTGGGTTCCAGCACGCTGATCAATTCCGCGGTCATGGACGCGGCGCATTACATGGAAGCACGCGGGCACTGACGGCCGCCGAGCGATCCTGATCCTCACCGACAATCTCAGCACGAGCTATCAGTTAACGGACGGCCAGGTGATCCGCGAATTGAACAAAGCCGATACGGTATTCAACGCGATCGTGACTGGACGCGCAATCCGCCCCAGGCCGCTCGATCCCGGTAAGCCCGGGAATCCGGACTTCACGCCTTCCAACGTGTTCCACTTGTCCGAGGAGACCGGCGGCGAATGGGTGAAGGCCGAGCGCGCCGATGAGTCGTTCAACGAGATGATCGGGCGCATTCGCAGCCGCTACATGCTGGCTTACCACGAGCCGGAATCCTCGCCCGGGACGTTTCGCCACATTGGAGTGGCGT
Organism: Bryobacterales bacterium; assembly: GCA_963769205.1. Classification (GTDB taxonomy): domain Bacteria; phylum Acidobacteriota; class Terriglobia; order Bryobacterales; family Bryobacteraceae; genus Palsa-89. Next base: position 115,864 of record CAVYKR010000019.1, read on the forward strand.
TAACCGAAGCCGCGCGCCGGAAATTTCCCCTTGCCGAGCTGAAGGCGCGCAACGGATATTACGCTGAGTAGCCTTTCTGTCATTGGTTCCCTGGTTTGAGTGCTACTGTAATGTCTTATGTCTCTCGACCGATGGGCGGAAGTGCGCCGCCGTCACGCCAATGCCGAAGCAGGCGGCGGCGAAGAGCGCATGCAGCGGCAGCATCAGGAAGGCAAGCTTTCGGCGCGCGAGCGCATCGATCTGCTGCTGGATGAAGGCACCTTCGAGGAAATGGACAAACTGGTCCGGCATCGCTGCCACGATTTCGGCATGGATCAGCAGGTAGTGGATGGCGACGGATTTGTAACCGGCTACGGCCGCATTCATGGGCGCCTCGTTTATGTCTTCGCGCAGGACTTCACGGTATTCGGCGGATCGCTCTCGGAATCGAACGCGCTGAAGATTTGCAAGATCATGGATCTCGCGCTGAAGACCGGCGCGCCGGTGATCGGGCTGAACGATTCCGGCGGCGCGCGCATTCAGGAAGGCGTGCTTTCGCTGGCCGGATACGCCGACATCTTTCTGCGCAATACGCTGGCGAGCGGCGTGATTCCGCAGATCTCGGCCATCATGGGGCCGTGCGCCGGCGGCGCGGTTTATTCGCCGGCGCTGACCGATTTCGTGTTCATGGTGGATCACACCAGCCACATGTTCGTCACCGGTCCGGATGTGATCAAGACCGTCACGCACGAAGACGTCACCAAGGAAAAGCTGGGCGGCGCCGAGACGCACAACTCCATCAGCGGCGTGGCGCATTTTCTGGCGCCACGACGATGCCGAGTGCTTGCGGATGATTCGGGAGCTGGTCTCCTACATCCCATCAAACAATCGCGATGACGCGCCGCTGCGAGCCGACTAGCGATCCCATCGACCGCGCCGATCCTGCGCTCGACACGCTGGTGCCGGCTGAATCGCATATGCCTTACGACATCAAGGACATCATTCACCGCGTGGTGGATGACGGCGAGTTCTTCGAGATCCACGAGCATTGGGCCAAGAACATCGTGGTCGGCTTCGCGCGCATGGATGGGCAGAAGCGTCGGCATCGTCGCCAATCAGCCCGCGTTTCTGGCGGGATGCCTGGATATCAACTCATCGGTCAAAGGCGCCCGCTTCGTCCGCTTCTGCGACGCGTTCAACATTCCGATTCTGACTTTCGAAGATGTGCCCGGATTTCTTCCGGGCACCGAACAGGAGTTCGGCGGGAATCATTCGCCAGGGCGCGAAGCTGCTGTATGCGTATGCCGAGGCCACGGTTCCCAAGATCACCGTGATCACGCGCAAGGCTTATGGCGGCGCGTATTGCGTGATGGGGTCGAAGCACCTGCGCACGGACGTGAACTTCGCATATCCGACGGCCGAGATCGCGGTGATGGGGGCCGAGGGCGCGGTGAACATCGTGTATCGGCGCGAGCTGACGGCGGCCGCCGATCAGGACGCGCTGCGGCAAGCAGAAGATCGAGGAGTTTCGCGAGCGGTTCGCCAATCCGTTTGTGGCGGCCGAGCGCGGGTTCATCGACGACGTGATCGAGCCGCATCGAGACGCGGCCGAAGGTGATCCGGGCGCTGCGGATGCTGGCGAACAAGGTGGACACCATGCCGCGCAAGAAGCACGGCAATATTCCGCTGTAATCGGACAAGGCGTTCACACGATGTGAACGCGGCCATGGTGCGTGCGCTGATGTCGTCCACGCGCATGGTCTCCTTCACCACGAACGGTTCGCCATATTTCACGCCGATCAAGTTGCCATAGAATCGCGCGATGGCCGCAGGCGATCGCGGATCTCCTGCTGTCGGGGAAACAGATGCGCGCCTTCGGCGCGAGTCGCCGTATTGCGATTGGTAGCAAAACAGCGCGTCCATGCGGCGCTCGAACTGCGCCGAAATATCCACCACGAACGACGGCGTCACGTTGGCATAGAGCGACGAGTAGAGAATCTTGCTGCGGGCGATGCGGCTCGGTCTTCTTCGTCCAGTTTCTTCAGACCCGCCAGGAAGCAGGCTTCGAAGCCGATTTCGGAAGCGCGATAGTGATCCGGATGGCGCGCCTCCCAATACGGCAGAATCACCACGCGCGGGCGCAGATTGCGGATCTCGGCCGCCAGGCTCATGCGAACGCTGACCGTATTCTCAAGCCGCGCATCCGGCAAACGCATGTTGCCGCGCCAGGCCAACTGCATGCTTGCGGCCGGCGGCATCCGATTCCTTCAGACGGATCTCGGGCGTGCCGCGCGTTCCCATATCGCCGGCGGTGAGATCGAGCACGCCGGTGCGATAGCCCGCCTCCGCCATGCGGATCAGCGTGCCGCCGCAGGTTTGCTCGACGTCATCGGGATGCGCGGCGATGGCCAGAATATCGAGCGGCTTTTCGATTCCAGCCGAGCGGTGAGTTCACTTCCTGCCACATTTCTCAGTACCAGCTGCGGTAGCGCTGCTGTGGCCGGCATCAGCTATGATCAAGCACCATGCCGGCGAGAAATCCGCCGACATGCGCGAACCAGGCCACGTCGCCGCTCGGAGGCCTGGGAATAGCCGACCGAGCCGACGCCGCTGAAAAATTGAATCGCGAACCAATACAGAAGCAGAAACGCGGCCGGCAATATCGACGGTGGTGATGAAAATGAAAATGAACGACCAGCGTGACGACACGCGCGCGCGGAAACTTGACCAGGTAGCGCGCCCATCACTCCCGCGATGGCGCCGCTCGCGCCGACGGTGGGAACGGTGGAGACGGAGTTCACCAGCGATATGCATGATGGCCCGCCGCCACGCCGCAAGCCAAATAGAAGAACAGATAATCGCCGTGCCCCAGCAGGTCTTCGACGCCCCGGCCGAAAACCCACAGGAACCACATGTTCCCGAGGATGTGCAGGAATCCGCCGTGGATGAACATGGACGTAAAGACAGTAGCGACCAGTGCAAGCGATCCGGCACGATGCCGTAGTTGCGCGATGAAGCGATTCAAGCCGGTAGCCGCTGCGCAAAGCTCAGCTCGTAGACGAAACACCAGCACGTTGATCGACGATGAGAATCAGAGTAACGGTCGACGGCGGTGTAGTGCGGTTCGGAGGATCGAAGCGGGATCATGCGGGCCGTCCGGCTCTAACGATGTGCTGCTCGAAATCGCGATGCGAGCGGCGCTCGCCGCGGTCCATCAGCGCCCGCGCCTGCTTCGAGCGTGGAGATGCCGCCGCGCGCTCCCAGAGCCGTGCAGTTCAAAGCGGCCATGGCGTTGGAAAATTCGAGCGTCTCGCGCATGCGGCATGTTCTGCAACACAGCATAACAGAACGCGCCATGAAACACGTCGCCGGCGCCGGTGGTGTCCACGCAGTTGACCACAAACGCGGGCGAGTAGATGAAGCGGCCCTCCGCGCGCGCCAGAGCGCCATAGCGCACCCAAGCGTCATGGCCGGCCACGCGCATGCCGTATTCTTCCTGGATCAGTTTCAAGCGCGCGAAACGGATCGCGCTCGCTGGTCCACTGCACGGGAAACTCGGAGCTGGCGACCAGATAGTCGACGTGCGGCAGAACGCGATCGAAGCCGTGATAGATGGTGTCGACATCCACGTGTGACCGGGATGCCGTGCTCGGCGGGCGATTTGGGCGGCGCGAGCCACGGCGGCGGTGTCATGCGCATCGATGTGCAGCAGGCGCGCGCTGGTGATCTTCTCCGTCGGTGATGCTGGCGGGATCCAGCCGCAGACAATCGTCGCGCTTCCACAGAACGGTTCGCTCGCCGGTGGACTGGTCGATCAAGATGTAGGCCGTCTGATTGGGCAGTTCTTGCGGACCTCGACGTCGTCCAGATTGATGCCGCTCTCGCGCAGGCTGTCGAGCTGAATCGGCCCGCGCTCGTCATCGCCGACCGTGCCGATGTATTTCGCGCGAAGCCCCAGCTTGGCGCAAGTCACCAGCGCGCTGGCCACTTGTCCGCCCGGGCTCAGCAATCTCGCGCTCGAAAGCGACTTTTCCGGCATAAGCGGGGAAATGCGGAACCAGAATCAGCGTGTCGGTGGCGTTCAGCCCGACGCCGACGACGTCGAATTGAGGCACGATAGGATAGGCGCTACTTTTTCTTGGCGGCGATTTGGTACAGATAGATCACGTGACTGTGGCTGTCGGGAAGGTCCTTGTCCACAAACTTCGGCTTCCACCCGGGCATCGCGTATTCGTGCGAGACGACGCGCGCGCCGGGTTTCAGGTATTTCTCCAGATTGGGCCGCAGCATCTCGTTGACGTCGGTGGCCAGATAGATGGTCACGACGTCGGCCGGGCTCAGATCCACCTGCAGCAAATCGCCGTGGATCACTCGCGCGTCGTTCTGCAGGCCGAGCTTTTGAATCCGGTCGGTAGTGCTCTTCACCAGCGCCTCGGAGATCTCGATCCCCACGGCCTTGGCACGATAGCGCTGCACGGCGGTGATCAGGATGCGCCCGTCGCCGCTGCCCAGGTCATAAACCGTCTCGCCGGGCTTCAGGATCGGCCAGCTCCAGCATGCGGTCGACAATCTGCTGAGGCGAAACGACATAGGGCGCCAGGCTGTTGGTGTAATGCTTGGCCGCTGCTGCGCCATAAAGCGGACTTGTGAGAATGCCGGCATTCCGCAAAGTACCAGCAAGTCCAGCCGATACAGCTACGATTCGCACTTACTCATTGCCCCTACTGAGTTGAGATGGATGCGGCCTGCTTTCCGTTCCTTGATTTTACGATACGTGAGACCATATCGGATACAGCAACCCACAGGTCGCGGGGACGGGAGATCGTGTACTCGTAGCCGCGGAAGAAGTGAACGGTGTGGCTAATGGCGTCTTTCCATGGAACCGCCTGAGGATAGAGGTTGTAATTCATGTAAAAACAGGGAAATTGACGTCTCCCGCTTCCTTGAGGGCATCTTCGAGACGTTGGCATCCAACAGACCTTAGGACCGGCGAAGATAACAGCGTCGGGGTGGTCCTGGCGCGGCCGGAGAGACCTCATGCCGCACCAGATTGGCCAGAAAGTCGGTATCGCCATGCTTTTCGCCGAGCCGTTTCAGGTCCACAGTGCCCAGGTTCAGGGACGTAAGCGCCTGTCCCAGAGCCGGGAAATCTATGCCGGTCCACGTCCTCCTGGCGGTAGACAACCTTCTGCTCCTGCATATTGAAGGCGACGATCGAGAACTTGCCGATGCGCGGATCGCGGAAGATACTGCGCAGGATGGAGACCAGCGCGCTCGTATCCAGCGGCTGCAAGTGCCGCGGAAAGCGAGTTCTGCGGCGCGAAGTTGACCAGCAGCTTTACGTTGAGCGGGGGCTGGATCGGTGACCCGCTGGACGGGCGGTTCTTCCTTGAACTGCTCGCCGTCGGCGCGCTGGATGGCCGTTCGGCGCGATGGCCAGGCGACATGGGCCGGTCCTTGGGGGTAAGGGCCGCTTCGGCGTCCCAGGAGAAGGAGCAGACGCGCTCGGCGCGGTCGCGCATCAGCCAGTCAACGTGGTATTGGCCTTCGCCGAGATCGAAAGCGCCCTGCAGATAGGCGTCGCCTTGGCATCTTCTTCGATACCGGCACACGGATATGCTGCGCAAAGTAGATGGGCTGATCCGAGTTGATCCTTGGGCTGAACCCGGAAGAGGATGTTGAGCAGATTTTCGCCGCCGGCCAGATCTTTGAGCGGGATGGTCACTTCGTAGCCGGCATGAAAGCGCAAGTCGAACCCAAGCGCCGGCTTGGTGGGCGTGACGGTGCAGGCCAAGTCTTTGCGGGTTTCGCCGGCCTCGAGCACGGCCAGGTCTGTGTTGAAGATGTTGACTTTGCCGCTGACGCCCGAACCGAGCATCAACGTCTGGGCGCGTCCGAGCGCCAGCGCCTGCCAATAGACCGGCGTAATAGCCAGCCGGCCGACAGTTCCCTCGGCTTAAAGAGCAGGGTCTCTGCATACCCTCCGTGCCCTTCCCCGTCTGGATTGTTCCCTATTGTACATCCAGATAGACTTTGTGCAATAAGAAATTTGCGTCGCCGCATCATTATGCGTAGACGAGCAATCGGCTCTCCGATCAATGCTCATCTAGGTGGATGCCATTTGCTGGACACGATTTCTAAAACAATTAAGGCGCAAGTTGACGCGGCGCGGCATGCGGCCGAGTTTGTGATACAGTGCTTGCATAATGGCATCGCGCAGCGTAAACAAAGTAATTCTGGTCGGCCATCTGGGCCGGGACGCCGAGACTAAATTCACGCCGGCCGGCGTGGCCGTTACTAAGTTTTCGGTGGCCACCAACCGTCGCTGGAAGGATCAGCAGACCGGCGAATGGAAAGAGGAGACCGACTGGGCGAATGTCGTGCTCTGGCGGCAGGAGAACCTGGCGAATTACCTGACCAAGGGCAAGCAAGTCTACGTGGAAGGCCGGCTGCAGACGCGCAGCTACGACGACAAGGACGGTAAGAAGCAGTACATGACTGAGGTCGTGGCCGAGGACGTGATCCTGCTGGGCGGCCGCGGCGGCGATGGCGGCGGTGGAATGCAGGAATCGTCGGGCCCGCAACCGGTCTCAATGCCTCGAGGTGCTCAGAAGCCCCGGGCGGTGGAGGAACCGTCAGCCGATCAGGGGATCACTGACGACGACGTTCCCTTCTGAGCGCATTGAATGCTGCTCAGTATCTTGCAGGTGGAAGTCCTGCCGCAGGAATTGGTTCATTGCCTGCGTAGCTATGGCGTACGCGTGGATGGCGACTGAAACGTGGGAGCAACGCCGGATAAACGTGGCCCCCGACCTAGACCGTGGGCGCGCGCAAATATGCAGCCCGTAACGAAAGTGAACCTTGTAAGCCTCGTAAACGTCAGCCGCGCAGTCATGCTAGGAGAGCGCGGTGAAGGGTGGTTCCGCCGAGTCCTTAGAACGGGGACGAAGGCCGCGAACCTTGGTGGATGAATGAACCATTTGAAGCCAGGGCTGGAACTCGGGGTATAGAGGATGGGATGCGTGGATAGAGCTGAGCGGAACAATGGAGACCTCTTCTCCGTCGCGGGATTAACCCACCGCGTAAGTCGAATGCATAAGGTATGCGCCGAAAGTAGGAACGATGCGGGGACAGAGGAGTCGGAGGAGGCCATAGTACCGACGATGGCGAGGACAACAAAACCTCGCCGGAGGGAAGGGCCTCTGCTTCTGTCATGTTTTCGAGGGACGAGGTACTGCGTGATTGCGAAAGCTCAAAACACGCCGTTAGAAAGGGTACGAGTACTCCAGCGAAAGCTATATCTGGCAGCCAAGGCGAATCCGACGCGTAAATTCGGAGTGCTGTATGACAAGGTTTGTCGCGAAGATGTGCTTCGGGCGGCATATGCTCAGGTGAGGGCCAATCAAGGCGCTCCGGGTGTTGATCGTCAAACGTTCGAGGAAATCGAGAACGGAAGTGGGGATTGACGCTTTTCTGAGCGACATCCGCCAAAAGCTCGTCGGGAAACGGTACAAGCCTCTGCCGGTCCGAAGGGTGTTTATCCCCAAGGCCGATGGAACGCAACGACCGCTCGGCATCCCGGTCATCGTTGATCGTGTAGTGCAGGCAGCAGTGAAGATCGTCATCGAACCCCTGTTTGAGGCGAGCTTCCGGGACTTTTCGTACGGGTTTAGGCCTCGCAAGAGTGCGCATCAGGCCCTGCGGGAGGTTTACAAGTGGCTCAACTACAAATGCCACTGGGTTGTCGATGCGGATCTCAAGTCGTATTTCGACACGATTCCGCATGACAAGCTGCTCCTGTCGGTTCGGACCAAGGTCATTGATCGATCAGTCGTAAAGCTGATTGCGATGTGGCTTAAAGCCGGTGTGATGGAGGAGATGGGCGTCCGGAAGGAAACGACCGGCACTCCGCAGGGTGGGGTCATTTCGCCTCTTCTTGCGAACCTCTATCTGCATTGGCTGGACCGCACCTGGGAAAGACGAGGCTTTGGTGAACGTCGCTACGATGCACACATCGTGCGATATGCCGATGATTTCGTGATCTTGTGCAGCCAGCGTCCAGAATACTACCTGGACCAGGCTCGGGCGGTTCTTGACCGTCTGGGTCTGACGCTGAAGCCAAGAAGACTCGGATACTGAATGCCAGGGAGGACACGTTCGACTTCCTGGGACACCGGTTTGCTGTCCGTGCTTCCAAGCGCTCAGGCGAACTGAAAACGTTTTACTATCCGACTCCCAAAGCGATGAAGTCCGTTAAGATGAAGATCCGCGAGGTTGTCCGTACTGGACCGCACTGGGATCTCCCCGACCTAATTCAGGAGAAGGTCAACCCCATCCTGCGCGGTTGGGGCAACTACTTCAAGACGGGCAACTCAAGACAGCATTTCTTGAGCATCGCTAACTACACGACCTACACGCTCTGCATTATGCTGCGGAAGAAGCACAAGAAGCGATCTAAGGGATGGAGGGACCATCCGCCGTCCTGGTTCTACGAATACCAGAAGCTGTTTCCTCTATACAGCCTCTCGGTAGGCGGCAGCGATCAGGCGCGGTATGGTCGCCTTGTGCCGTCGTAACGCTCCAGGTCGAAGACAGTCGGAAAGCCGTGTGCGGGAAAACTGCACGCACGGTTTGACGAGGGGCCGCTGAGAAGATCATCTCAAATCAGTGGCCCACTCTACAGGGTACGGCCTTCATTTTCGTGCCCATTAATTGGTAGTCTCCTCCCCATGGGGACGTAGAAAAGTCCTCTTGGTAGGAGAGATTCCTCGGTCTCTCCCAGTTCTTGCCATTCTTGCGTTTCGGTGGGGTGCCTGCAACGGAGCCCTGCGACGCCCGTAGGGCGGCGCGCTTAGGGCGTAGTGGAAGGCGCCTCACCGAAACGCGCCGTCGCGCGTCTTGGGGCCCGTATTCTGGCAAGAGGGCGCGTTTCGAGCCGTCGAAGGAACGCTAATACAGGCCGCGCCCGCCAGTGGAAGACGAGGTCCGCCAAGCTGTGAGAGCCTACCTCGCCGCGGCCGTGACGAAGACGGTGGAAGCAGCGCCGCTGAACGTCCTCGCGGTTGCGAAACAGACCGGCTTTGATCGCAAGACCCTGAAGAAGTACGGACTCGACATCGATATCGAGACGGCGGCGCAGGCACAAGCAAAGGCCGGGAAACTGCCGCCGCGGGAAACAGAGCGTCGATCTCAAGCAGACGCATTGCGGGACCGGGAACAAGAGATTGTAGCCCTGCGCCAGCGTTGCGAAGGTCTTGTGGCCCGAATCTGTCTGGCGGAAGGAAACGCTCAGCGGCTAGGAATCGACCCTGTTGAACTCTGGAGGCCGTTGGCCATGCCTGATCGCTCCATTCCCCATACCGGCGAGAATTCCAAGCGGCGCCGCACCGGTCCGCTGTGAATAGTTTTTTGGGGGCGAGTCAGTGTTTTGCGGGCGACAACAGATTCGTTGCCCTCGCTACGATCCGTGATTCCATATGGTCCGGGCTTCCCGTCCAGTCGGTCACAATCGGCCCGGACGTAGCGTTCCCCTCCAGACCTTTGCCAAACGCGAACACCCACGCATGCCGCCCAAAACTGCCATGCACGCCCGCGGTCGCGGACAGAACCGTGTAGTAACAGCGCCGCAATACCGAAGCTGAGGATTCCTGGCGCGGGAATATCGCGTGGCCGCGTTCGTTCGTGATCCGATCGTTTTCGTGAGATCGCGATTCAGCCGAATAGTTCTGGTACACCAATCGGACCGTCACGTCACGTACTGGCTGGCCGCCATCATCAACCACCCAGACATCCCATGTCGGGCACGCGCGGTATGGAATCGGGATCAGCAGGAGGGCAAGAATGATCGCTCCAACGACCACGCTTCTCCGAATCCCAACCATTCGGTTTCGATCCTATCAGGTTTAGGCGTTTGATATGGTTGACGCCACCAGATGGGTCAGTCGCCGATGAACTTCAGATAGGTATGGACCTCATCGGCACAGCGACGGGCCAACCTCTCGATCTTCGACAGCAGCTCCCGGTCTTCCTCCGTTCGTGCTTTTGAAACAACGTCCACCCACTCGGACAGGAAACGTGGAATCTGAAGTGGATTGAAAACCGTATCGCCGTACGGGTCAATTCCCGCCAGCATCGGATAAGCGTCACGTTTCTCATCCGGAGGCAAAAGATCGGCAAGCAGGTTCTTGGAGTCTGCGACACTCTCAATTCGACCGCCACATTCATCCTGAAGCTGGATTTCAAGCCCCACGTTCGACAATATAGCGAAGTCGGAGGGAATGGTGGCGGCAAACATATCAATGCCCGGGTTTACTCCGATGCGTCTTCATCGCCTTGGCCACACACGAATAAATGGACAGTGTTTTTGGAGCCGACCAACGAGCGATTCAATCCCAAGGTATTGATAATAATTAACTTATTCTATTATGGACACAGCTTCAGCCGTATAGTTTCGTTTTGATTCGCTCCCGCGGTGCAGGCGGTAGGATCCCGGAGGCGGGCAAACATTACCCGCCCCCACTTAGTTTTTAGCTGACTCGCGATTTTCGTGCGGACGACGACCACCGAAGTCCCAACAGCAAAGCACCCAACCCGGTAGCGAACAATAGAGCTGCCGAGGGTTCTGGTACACCAGAAGGAACCGTGGTAGCCGCGACGGTTACCTTCATCTGAAATGCCTCGCCGTGGTCCCCCATTACGTTGCCGCTGTCGCCAATAAATTCGCCCGTGACTCCGACGTCCAAGGGCTGACCCAGGAACGGACCCTCGAGGGACCAATTAGCAGTACTGTTATTGGAGCTGCTCAAAGCGATCCAATAGCGGGTATTTGCCGTCAAGGCAAACGGCAAGACAGGGAAATCGTAGATGCAATTGCAGTTCGCAATCAACGAACTGTCGCTGAGCGACCCGATGGGATCGAGAAGCCCGCCAGGGCTAGTCGACGAGTCGCTAAGTAAGCTGACTGAGAGCGAACCAGTGCCGGTATTGTTGCCGTTTAGGACGACCTTTACATCCGTCAGGGAAAAGCTGCCGGCTCCATTTGAGAATGACTGAAATTGGGCCGTCGGAACAAGAGATCTGTCTCCGATGCTCGAGTCCAATGTATTGTCGAACAAGACCGCCGCACCTGCGGGGCAGGTGAGAGCAAAACTCACCGCCAACGCGGTCAAAGAATATCTAACCTGAAATTTCACTGATCCTCCGATCTTCATTTTGCCAACTTTGGCCACCCTACTATACATCAGAAGATCAGGTTTCCCAATTCATCGCATCAAAAAGTGAGTACCGGTACAAACGGTACCCACTCGCCGCGGCGCTAGGAGTCCGCCAGCGCAGCAATCAATGCGCCCTTCGCCGACGTATGCAGCGGATCGGCCGCCAGACGAATATCCGTCGTGGCGATCGGCATGTCGGCTTCGAGCAGCGCTTTCTCGAATCGATCCCGGAAGCCGGTCGGCAGAGCTGTCCCTCCGCTCAACACAATTGGCAGCGCCCGTCCGGATTTTGGCAGATTCCGCGTGTTCAGGAAGGCCTGCTTCAAACCCTGCACCAGCGACTGGATCATCTCGTCATAATAGACCCCGATCACCTGGTGGAGTTTTTCTGAGAAGAATCCGTTGAAATAGAACGTCTCCTCTTTAGCGAGCCGGATATGGTTGGCCCGCTCACCCGTGATTGCCGCGGCGCTGGTGTCAATATAATCGCCCGCCTTGGCAATGGAGAAGCTCGATACCGGAACCGAGAGATATGCGACGCACACGTTGCACAGCCCGCCGCCGCAGCTGATGCCGATGCCGGTGAAGTTGGAACTCTCCAGTTCCGAATAAACCACGGCCAAGCCCTCATTGATGCTCTTCACTTCGTAGCCCATATCGGCAAAAAGTTGATGCAGCGTGGCCTCGTGATAGGTCAGGTTCTCTTCCGAGCCTAGCGGCGCGGCGGGAACCGTGAAACACAGCTTCTGTCCTTCTTTGGCCGGACCCAGCAGCGACTCGGTGATCTTGCGCATCATGTCCAGGCTGTCGGGCTCGGCCGGATTGAGCAGCCCCTTGTCCATGGTGCGGCGCGTCTCGACATTCAGCAGATCGGCGAACCGGTCCGACTCGTTACCGTGCACGACGATCTGAGAGCCGCGTACGGTGTGCGGTACGCGCTCTTTGGCGAGCACGTTCTCGGTGATTTTGGAGGCCGGAATGGTGACGAAGGCGTTGAGCTGCGTGTCGAACTGGAAGTCGTCGCCCGCGCGCTTTGCCAGACAAATCCGGCTGGTGCCGACATCCAGCCCGATGGCCGAATCGTTGGCTTTATTATGATGTTGCATTGTTTTTCTCCTTGCTGTAACTGGCTGTCTTGAGTAGTTCTAGAATTTCCTTGTACTTCTTTCGCAGGATCACCCGGTATTGCGCCACCGCCAGCCCGCGCGCCGCGGCTTGAGTCCGTATCTCGTCGTCGGCCAGCGCCAGTCCTTCCCATAACCGGACTCCGGTGTGATGCACGAACGACGCGTCGTAATCGAACCCGAACGCGTAGATGCTGGGCGGCGGCGCCGTGTAGTTATCGCTCAGGCCAACTTCGAGAAAGGGAAAGTTGCCGGCCCAATCGGTGTGATAACCGATCAACATGTTGCCCGGATTCACCGAAACCTGTGCGTGCGTGACGCAGTTCGACTCCGGAATATGGTACTTGCCTCGCAGCATCTCGGTTAGCACCCGCGCCGAATGAATCTGCGCCGGATTAGCGGAAGGCATTTCCTGGCCAGGCTGGGTCTGGGTCTCAAACGCGACCCCGAAGAAGCTGCTGTTCAGATTGACGAAAATGACGCGATTATCCGCCCAGATCGACATTCCGGCGTGATCGGCCACATCCGATTCCCTCACGACGCGGAAGACCTGTCCAAAACGGTCGATCAGGAAATGGTAGGCGTGGTGCTGCTGAACATAGGATAGGACGCCCTTGCCAATCCGCTTCAGTTTCGACGTCTCATCCTCTTCGAATCTCGCCTGATCGCTCTCCGTGGTGTGATAAACGATACCCGCGGGCGCGGTCCGCCATTCCGGTTGAGCGGGATCGATCGACGAGCGCCGGTATACCTGGTAAGCTGAGCGGCGATCCGCTGTGACGCTATAGCGATCATCAATCCGCAACCCGTTGCTGTAAATTTCGAAGTCCTTGGTTTGATCCACCAGCCATACCGTCGTGAATACATCCGCCCCGGTGGCAGAAACGCGCGGCAACGGTACGAACGGCTGGCGAGCCTCGGTGGTAGAAGGCTTGTAAGCGACCAGAAGCGACGCCAGCAGAACGAAAAACAACAAAATCGGGGCCTTGCTGCGCGACCTTGGAGCGGGCCGAGCCAGGCCTATGCGCTTTTGCAGGTAGCGTAGACGCCCGACCGGATCGGGAATGCGGTTCGCCCGCAATTCGATGATTTTCTGAGCTATGGGCTTCAAAAACACGCGTTTCGGCCTGAAAGCTCAGTTATCGGCGGACTGGTACTCGAACCTTATAGTGGCTAGAGTAAATCCTTTGGGCTTTTCCGGGTAAACACCCTAGGTGATTGAAAACACGCTAAGAATGGCGAGCCAAAGAGGAATTCCGCGCCGGAAGCAGGCACAGGGTGCCCTTGTAGAATCCTTCCGATTCAATGCCAAAAGCGTGATCGAACCGGGCCCGATAGTTCTCCCAGGCGATCGCGGAGGTCAATTCCACCAATTGCCTCTCATCGAAGACCTGGTGCAAACTCTGGAACAAGTCATCGGAAACCTCCACTGGCGTATGGGTCATCGCGACCGCGTACCGAAGCACCAGCTTCTCGGTTCCACTGAACTCGATCGCGTCTTCGAAATCGGGGAGAGACGCCAATTGACTTTCAGTGATACCCGACTGTCTGCCGACCGCAGACCCGATGTCGATTCAGAAAGGACAGCCGACCAGTAAGGCGGTCTTGATGCTTGCCAGCGCTTTGAGCTTAGGATCGACGGTTTCTAAGGCGCGCTGCCCCATTTCCATCTCGCCTATCGCTCGCAACAGACGAGGCTGATGCGCGGTAATGCGGAAGGGCAGGATCACGCGTCCCAACCTTCGTTTGGTCATCCAGAAAAGAAAGCGAGTCAACAGTCCCGCTTGACCGGGTTCTACGCCTTGGATTCGTGCCATTCATTCCCACCGCTATTCTAGCGTGTCAAACGATACTCTGCGAGATTGTTTTTAGCTGGGCCGCGAAACGGAAGATTGTTCGAACAGTCTACAAGCAGGAGAAACAGGATGAAAGACCTGGCGGCCAGCCCCAACGAGTGGAATCCAAAGCAGGGCGTATGCAAGGCCATTATCGAGACGCCTAAGGGCCGCCGGAATAAGTTCGACTACGACCCGGAATTCCGGATGTTTAAGCTGGGCGGCCTGCTGCCGGAAGGCATGGCGTTTCCGTTCGATTTCGGCTTCATCCCATCAACGCTCGGCGACGACGGCGATCCCCTGGACGTAATGGTCTTGATGGACGAGCCTGCGCATGTCGGTTGTCTACTGGACGTCCGTATCATTGGTGTTATCGAAGCCGACCAAATCGAGAAAGGAAAAACCACCGAGAATGACCGGCTGATGGCGGTCGCGATACATTCCTACAATCACCAGAACATCAACGCTCTCAATGATGTCGACCAGACGCTTCTGGACCAGGTGGAACAATTCTTTATCTCGTACAACAAGAGCCGCGGCAAGAAGTTTGAGGTTAAGGGCCGGCACGGGCCGAAGCGCGCGGCGCAACGGATTGAATTAGGAATTAAGAAGTTCCGTAAGAAGAAGTAAGCTCGGTCCCTAATGCCCGGAGGGCGACGAAGCATGCACCAACTCCGGCTTTTGCACCGCCTTTTTCTTGAATTGCTGGCGTGGAGTAGGACGAGCGTGACGCGCGAAGGCTGCAAGACGCACAGGCTTACGTTTGTCCGCCGACTTCAGGATGGCGCGGACGATGCGAATATCGGCCAGCCCTTCGAGGCCGGATGGCTCCGGAGCGCGGTCCTGCAAGATGCAGTCGGAAAAATACTGGAGCTGAGCGCCGAACTGGTCATGCTTCGCGAATTTCTTGTGTTTAGGCTTGGGTTTGCCCTCGCCGATCGCCAGTTCATAAGCCAGGGGCACGCTGTAATCGTAGGCCGGGGAGAGCCTCAGGCGTCCGCGGGTTCCGATCAAAGAGTATTCCGAAGTCGCTTCTGCGCCGAAACTGCTGGTGAAGACCGCCAGACGCTCCTTGGGGAACCGAAGGATGGCCGTGGTCATCTCGGCGCTCCCGCGAAATCGAGTCTGGCCATTGCTGGCGGAAGCGGCGAGCACCTCGATTGGCTCATCCCGGAAGAGATATCGCGCCGCATTGATGCAATACACGCCCATATCGTATAGGCTCCCGCCGCCCCGCGATTCGGGTTCCGTGGCGCGCACATTGCTAGCGTCCACCTGTTGCGAAAAGGTAGAGGAGAAGATGCGAAGATCGCCGAGCTTGCCCGAAGTCGCAATTTTTACGGCTTCCAGATTAGCCTCTTCGAAATGCAGCCGGTAGGCGATCATCAGCTTGATTCCGGCCTGTTCGCAGGCCGCGATCATCTGCTTACATTCCTTTTCGGTGACCGCCATAGGCTTTTCGCACAGCACATGAACGCCGGCCCGCGCGGCGCGAACCGTGTATTCGCAATGCATATGGTTCGGTAATCCAATGTAAACGGCATCGATATCGCCACTTTTCAAGCAATCGTCGTACTCTTCGTAGGAATAGGTAAATTCGGGATTCACCCGGTAACGCTGGGCGAGCTCCTGGCGCTTCTGGCTGTCGTCCGATACCAGCGCTGCCAGGACGCTGTTCTTGGCGTTCTTAAACGCCGGCAGCAGCGCGGCTTGGCTGATGTGACCTAACCCGACGACGGCATAACGTATCTTCTTCACGGCTTACCTCTGCAACGTTGATTCGCGCAGGCAGAATGAGTTTCTTCGGAAAGTCACGCCACTCGCAGATTTCTTTGTCCCGTCTTTGCCGGAACTTGAGCGCGCGGGACGGGCTGGAGTCGCGGAGCGTCTGTCAGGATTGAAGCGAAAAGGAGTCTACAGAATGAATCCTGCGGGAAATGACTATTCCGCGTCGAATGCGACGCTAAACATCAGCCTTACCGAAGCGGACCAGTTCAGCGATCGGCTGGCTGGAGCCTTGGCTTTGGAGTTTGGCAATCGATACGTTAAGACCACGACCGGCGCCGTCGTTACAGAGGCCGACGTGCGGCTGAGCGCGAGCCTGGTCCAACCGGTGAATCTTTGGGCCACATTGGCGGATCCGGCGGCGGCCGAATTTAACGTGGCGGAATGGCGCGCTTTGGTTCGTGCGGCCGCATCGGGCGACAATCCGGTGGGGGATCTCGAGAACGCCTTGAAGCAGGTGCTGCCGCGCTCCGACGTTCAATCCATTCTCTTGCGGCCGGTCCCAATTCAATCGGCGGTTCGCAGCGCTATCGCGCCAATATAGAGCCGATCCAACGCATCAGCACGACGGCGCCGCGCTATCATTCAGGCAGGAGTATACGCCATGTTCGCCAAAGTATCTTCTCTGTTGGCGCTGCCGGTGCTGCTGGCTGCCGCCGAAGTTCCTCCCGGGGCTCACCTATTGCTCCGAATGGAAAATTCCATCAATACGCGAACTGCGCAGCAAGGCGACTATATCTATCTTCGGACCGCCAGCCCGCTCAGCGCGGGCAATGAGATCGTAGTGCCGGTGGGAAGCTACGTGCAGGGCGTGGTTACCGAGGCTAAGCGCAGCGGCCGGGTGGCCGGCCGGGCGCAGCTGGCGATTCGTCTGGAAACGCTTACACTCGCTAGCGGCAAGACCTTCAAGTTCTCGCCGCATTTGAGCGCGGTGGAATCGGGCGAGACCGGCCAGAAAGTGGTTGGCAAGGAGGGCGCGGTGGAACAGGCGCCCGGGCGGGGCGAGGATGCCAAGCAGATCGCGATTCTAGCCGGCAGCGGAGCAGCCATTGGAGGCCTGACTGGCCGGAACTGGAAAGGCGCCGGGATTGGCGCGGGAGTCGGGTCGGCGGTCGGGCTGGCGACCGTTCTGCTGACGCGCGGTAAAGAAGTTGAGCTGCGGCAGGGCGCTACGCTGGACGTGGTTTTCGACCGCGCTGTCGGGATTGAGTAACGCGCCCCTTTAGTTAATGGCGCCCTGGCTCTGTACGGGCGCAGTAGCAATAATGGTGGGCGCCGTGTATTTTCCCGCCATATACGGAATCCAGGTAAAGAGTGGAACACCCGAAACGGTGACCTGATAGCGAGCATCGCCGATACCAGAATCCGCGTAGGTAGTGAGAGCGACTTCAGAAGTCGTCAAGCCCATGATACCCGCGCCCCCACCGTTAGGCGCAGTGGTGTTGCCGTAGACCACGTAATTCTGCAGGGCTGTTGAATCCCAATTATTCACCACCGCATTGCGGACGCCTACGCGAGCGCGCTCGGCTATAAACTGCTGGGTAAGCAGGATCCGGCCCATGTCCACGATAAACACAATCATGGAGACTGCTGCCGTGAAGACCAGGGCTGTTTCAACTAAGGCCGCACCGCGCTGGCGCTTCTTCCGGTTTTGTGTTTTCGTGTCTTGGTTTTTTTTGTTCAGCATACAATCATCCTCGAGAGCATTAGCAGGTTGAGCAAGTAATCTGTCCCATGTAAACGGCAGTGGCGCGCGGTTTTCCGTTGAAGGTGAAATTAGTAAACAGCGCGTTGATCGTGAAACTATTGATGGTGATCGTGATGTCGGTGGGCATATTGCCCTCCGGATTGACTCCTACGGTCACGTTGGAAACCGCTAGACCCGGGACAATCGGGCTGGTCCCGGCCGTGGTGTTTCCATAGACCACCATGTTCTTGAGCGCGTTGGTAAAGGTGGATGGACTGGCTGTGTCGTAGGTCATTTTCGACCCCAGTTGGGTAGCATTGGCAACCGACATCAGCACCGTGTTGTAGACATAAAAGCTATAGCCGAATTGGTAGATGCCGGCAAACAGGGCCCACAGGATCGACCAGCCGAGCGCGAACTCGAGCAGCGCGTTTCCACGTTCCGATTTTTTCCTGGTATTTTTCATGGCTGCCGCCTATTGGTACAACATGGTGGAGTAGATCTTGGTGCCGTCGGTGCCGCCGGATGAATTGCCGTTCGCACTCGCCGGGCCGATATAAACAGCGCAGATCGCGCCTGAACTTCCCGAGTAGCTGGGAAGCAGGAAGAAATTTGCGAAGCCGACGATGGTAGTAGAGGCGTTATTACCGTTTCCGCTCCAAGCTCCGCCGATTGCGACCGTGACGATACGGCGGCCATTGCCGGTGCCCGAGGCTTCGTAAGCGGCGTAGGTGGTCGCGGTGTCGTTGCTGTCCTGCTGCGCTCGGGTATTCAGCGCGTCGAAAATTGAAGAACCGCGGTTTCCGGGCACGCCCCCCAACGAATTTCCGGTAGCCAGTGAGGAAGGATTGGAATTGGGGTTCGGATATCCTCCATACTCGATCGCGTTGCGGACATTGCTGTTGCTGTTTCCTTCCCCGATATCCACAAATCCATGTTCGGAGGGTGGGTTACCTGGAGGAGTGAATCCCGCGTCGCCGGCGCAGGTGGTGCTGCTGTGGTTGTCCCATTTGAGCGAGTACTGCGTTCCCGGGGTCAGTCCGAAATTCGTCGTGTCCGCAGCGTTATGCGCGTCTGGAGCGAAAGGCAGCATCCGGCCGCTGGGCATCGTGGTTTGGGCCTGTTGGCCGCCGACGGCGGTGGACTGCAATAGCTGCGAAGTCGGCAAATTGGGGATGACCGGTAAAAAGTAAAGCGGCAACGTCGCGTTGGCGACTACCTTGATGAATCGGTAGTTGTTGGTAGCGTTCGTCGAAGCCGTCGCATAAGTGTCGTAGGTTCCCGTGAAGGTGGTCGAGTAGGTGTCAGTGATGTTGGCGATGGCGTTGACGTCAAAGTTCCATCCATTGGGCAGGCTGGAGCCCAACGGGCCGGCGGTCGCGATATTATGCGCGCTCTGAAGGCCGGCTTGTGACCCGTCCATCATGCGGCAAGCGGCGATCGCGCTGGCATCGACAAAAGTTTGCAGTTCGTTCTTTACGATAAACATTCGTCCCAGGTCGAAGGCTAAGCCCAGCATTCCGATCATTACGGACCCGCTGGCCGCAATCAATAAGAGACTGAATCCCCGTTGATCGGAGCGGCGCCTTTCGGATACCGGCGTATTACGACGTTCTTTAGTGCGTTGTCTCATAGCGTCCACATCTTATTCATCGACTTATATCTTGTTCATCGACTCTCTGCGGCGTTTCAACATAGGACTTTGATACCGTCAAAACCGTACGCCCGCAAGCCTAAGCAATGCATTCGCGCTGCCACGTCGAAGGTGCGCGAAATCAGCTACATACGCGTCGGGAGGGACAAAGGCGCAAGAGACAAAATGGCGCAGCGCCTACAGACTGTCGCGTACTGTGAAGACAGGAGTACCAGGCCGCGTATGACCTGGTGGGAACGCTAACGAGCCAGCGTGGGAGGCACGTTTTGCAGTTCTGCTTCGGGCTGGTTCAGATTGCTGTGGCCTCTCCCGTAAAGGAAGTACACCACGAAACCGACCAGCATCCAGCCTAGCGCTACTAGTTGGGTATAGCCATCCAGCGAGAGAATCATGATGCTGCAGACGATAGCGCCCAGGATCGGCACCAGCGGCACCAGAGGCGTACGGAACGGGCGGGTCAGATTGGGCTGGGCCCGCCGCAAGATCCAGATGCCGATCGATACCAGGACAAATGCGAACAGCGTTCCGATCGATGTGAGATCCCCCAACAGCGATCCTGGCAGAAATCCGCCGAGAACGCCCACGAAGAAGAAGAGCGTGATATTGCACTTGTAGGGCGTGCGGAAAGTAGGATGAACGGCGCAAAAGATCTTAGGCAGTAGGCCGTCCTTTGCCATGGAGTAGAAGACCCGGCTTTGGCCCAGCAGCATGACCAGGATGACCGAAGAAAACCCGAACAGAATGGCCACGGTGATGGCGGTAGCGAGCCACCCGTAACCGGGCATGTGGCTCTGAACCGCATAAGCGACGGAAGCTTCTTTGCCCACTTTCAAGAATTCCGTCCAGTTGGCGACGCCGGTGAGCACGTATCCAAAGAGGATATAGAGAAAGGTGCAGATGGCCAGCGATCCCAAAATGCCTTTGGGCATGTCGCGGCCTGGATCCTTTGTTTCCTGTGCGGCGGTGGAGACGGCGTCGAAACCGATGAAGGCGAAAAATACAATTCCGGCGCCCCGCAGCATACCCCCGATGCCGTGTTGCATCATGCCCTCATGACCGGGAGTGCCGGCTGGGATGAAGAACGGCGTGTGATTCGCCGGGTTCATAAAACGCCAGCCCAGCGCAATGAAAACCAAGACAATCGTAACCTTAACGGCGACAATGATGGCGTTTACACTAGCCGATTCCTGGGTTCCTTTTATCAATAGGGCGGTCAGCAACAGCAAGATCACTAGAGCGGGCAGATTTATAATGCCGCGGACACCCGCATCGGTAACTTCCAGAGGTGAGTGGCACCATTCGAAAGGGATCGCGCCGCCCAGCAATCGGTTGGCGTATTCACTCCAGGCGATCGAGACCGTGGCGGCGCCCATGGCGTACTCGAGGATCAGGGCCCACCCGATGGTCCAAGCCGCGAACTCTCCCATGGTGGTGTACGAGTAAGTGTACGCGCTGCCGGCTATAGGGATCATGGATGCGAACTCGGCGTAACACAGGCCGGCGAAAAGGCAGCCCGTTGCAGCCACCACGAAGGACAGGATAACGGAAGGCCCGGCGGCTTCGGCCGAGGCGGCGGCGGTGCGAACAAACAGGCCAGCGCCAATAATGGCACCAATCCCCAGAGCGATAAGGCTTCGGGCGGTCAGCGTACGTTTGAGGTCGCTATGGCTGGCTTGTTCCAGCAAGGATTGTAGCGACTTCTTTCGAGTAAGGCTCATGTGCACCCCTGGGAGTGTTGTTTGTCCGACATGCAGAATATCACAACGGCGCTTGTTTCTGTGACGGCCAGGCCGGGAACGACGTTCCAGGGTGTTTTAGTACCTCTCGGTCTTCGCCAGACCCGCTCTAAGGCGAACGCTCTACGGTCCCCTGACTAAAGTTTGCCGAACTTTAGGAAAGACGCGCTTTAGATTCGCACACTCAATATGATTCGCCTACTTGTCTTTGCCGCTACCTCAATACTGTTGCTGGCGCAGCCGCCGGGTCCAAGCATCCGCGTGCCATCGCTGGGCTACGTTTTCGATGATAATTCCAAAGCCATCCGGATGGTTTCGGGAGTGCCGGGAGCGGCCAGCTTGGATAGCACAGTTGCCGGAGGAACTTCATTGGACTCCGCGTTTGTCAATTCGCGGGCTCAACTGGCAATCGCCAATGCCAAGGATGGCGGCGTAATGCTGGTGCGCTGGACCGGCGCGCCCCAGGTGACCAGCCTCGGTTCCTCGTTAAGCCACGTGACCATGGCCGCGTTCAACAGATCCGGCGACGGGGCGGCGATTTCGGATGGAAGCACGGTGGAAGCATGGTCCGGGCTGACGGGCACAGCTACATTGGGCGCAACATTCAATCCGGATGGCGGAGTTACAGCTCTGACAGTTAACGACAGCGGGACGGTGGCGGCGGGTAACGGTTCCGGCGCTGTTATGTTGTTGGGCGATAACCCTCGCGTGCTGGCAACAGGAGGCGCCTGGGTTGGTTTGGCATTCTTACCCAACGGGAACGATCTGCTGGCGGCCGATGGAGCTGGCCAGGCTTTGACGCTGATTCAAGACGTCCAGAATAGCGCGGCAGCTTCGGTAGTGCTAAGCGTCAGCCAAAAACCGGGTGCCTTAGCTATTTCCGGCGATGGATCGCTGGCAGCGCTGGGACTAGCTGACAATGTGATGATCGTCAATCTGGCGAGCGGCGCCGGCAACTCTATTGCCTGCGCTTGTCAGGCGGCGAGCTTTGATCTGCTCCAAGGCAATCTGGTGGCGCGGATCATCGATGCACAAAGCGGCTCCGAACTGCTGTTGGACGCCGACTCTGCGCAGCCACGCATCGCGTCGCTGCCGCAACTGAATCTAGGGGCTGCTCAATGAGTTACCCAATGAAACGTTTAGCGCTGGTAATGATCGTTACGGCCGCAGTTTTTTGCGGCTCAGCCGCCGAAGGGCAGGCGATTCGACCAAATGCCGGTTTCAAGACTAAATCGATCCCTGCCAATGATGATGGGTCGGCTCCGCTCGAGTCGCTGGGCTTCACCATTAACTTCTTCGGTAAGAGCCGTAGCTCGGCTTACGTCAACAATAACGGCAACATCACTTTTGACAGCTCGCTGGCTACTTACACTCCCTTCGGCCTCGATAGCACGCAGCGCGAGATCATCGCGCCGTTCTTTGCGGATGTCGATACCCGCAATCCTGCTTCGAAGCTGGTCACTTACGGCCAAGACACCATTAATGGACATAAAGCTTTCGGCGCGAACTTTATCGATGTTGGCTACTATGCCGCGCACGCCGATAAATTGAATAGCTTCCAGGTGGTGCTCATCGAGCGCGCCGACACCGGCTCGACGAATTTCGATATCGAATTCAACTATGAAAAAATCCAGTGGGAGACCGGCGATGCTTCGGGCGGTGTAGGGGGATACGGCGGCGTGCCGGCAGTCGTCGGGTGGTCGAACGGCACTGGCGATCCGGGTACATCCTACCAGCTTCCTGGTTCGATGATCAGCGGAGCGTTCCTGGATGGAGGACCGCATGCGCTGGCTCGCCAGACCGTCAATGGAATTGCAGCGAGCCAAGCCGGCACGACTGTTTTTGGACGGCTGATCTTTCGGGCACGCGATGGAGTTATCAGCCCGGGGTTGAGCATCACCAGCAGCATTCTGCCGGACGCCACGGCTGGCACCCGCTATACGACATTGTTGACCGCGAGTGGTGCAAATCCGCCATTCAAGTGGACTATGCTCCCGGACGTGACCGCACCTCCCGGCTTATCGTTCAGCGCAGACGGAACTTACACTGGCATCCCGACGGTCCCTGGGACTTACAGTTTCACTCTGGGCGTTACAGCCAACACCGAAGACGGCCAGCTTACCGCCTATCAGCGGGGAAGTCTCACGGTCCGTCCGGGCGCGGTTTCGATCCTTAATGTCTGCCCACTACAAGATGCGACGGTTGGTTCGCCTTATTCGGTAAGCCTGCAAGCAACTGGAAGCAGCAGCGGTTATCTATGGAGCGTGGACGATCCATATTCGCTCCCTCCAGGAGTGGGACTAAGCCATGCCGGGCAACTGGCGGGTACGCCCATGTCACCTGGCACGTATATCTTCAACCTTCGAGCCAGCACCATGGCTCTGAGCACCACGCGGGCAGCGCAATCGTTGTGCCGGATGAATGTGCTTCCCGCGGCGGTGCAGATGACTTCCGGGTGCGCGCTGCCGAATGCCACGGTCGGAGTACCGTACGCGCAGCTTTTATCGAGTAGTGGAGGCCATGCCCCTTACCAGTACAGCCTGGTCGGGCAATTGCCGCCCGGGTTGGCGATGACGCAGGATGGGCTCGTAGCCGGTACGCCGCTATTTGATGACACGTTTTCATTCCAAATCGGTGTTACGGACAGCCGCGGCGCCCAAACCTCGCAGTCGTGCTCGGTCACGGTGACCGCGCCGGCGTTCAAGCTACCGTCCGTATGCCCACTCCCCGCAGGGGTGACAGGAGCGACGTACAATACAACGCTGCCGTCCGGTTATGTCTGGTCGCTTTCCGGGACACTTCCGGCAGGCCTAACGCTGAGCCCGGATGGGAGCATTTCAGGCACGCCGATGTCGGCCAGTGCATCACGCTTCCTTTTGGTGGCAACCGATTCAGATGGCAATCCGGCCGCGCAGGTCTGCAGCCTGGCGGTGAGCCGGGGGGCGTTGTCGGTGACTGGCTGCCCGCTTCCGGACGCCGGGGCAGGGCAGTCCTACCAGGCGAGCCTTAACGCGCTGGGGGGCTCGGCTCCTTACACATTTACAGCAAGTGGCTCAGTGCCCGACGGAATCACGGTTTCGCCCAGCGGGTTTGTCAGCGGCTCTTCGGCCGTCGCGGGGTCGTATCCTTTCAATGTGACAGTGCGTGAAGCCGCAGGTCAAACTTTTACGCAAGCCTGTAGTCTGAATGTGGCTCCTTCGGTGTTGCATATTACTACCGCCTGCCCGCTGCCCGATGCGCAGTTGGGACAAAGCTATTCAGCGCAAGTAGCTGCAGCTGGGGGCGTATCGCCCTATCAATTTGAATTTCTCGGGTACCTGCCGGATGGGCTGCAGACCGCCAGCAATGGCCGGCTATCTGGAACTCCGACGACCTTGGGCGGAGATGCCTTCCAAGTGCGCGTAACTGACGCGCAAGGCAAAACTATCACAGCGCCCTGTTCGGTCGGTGTCGGATTGCCGGACGTACCTCAAATCCGGATCACAGGCTTTCCGTCGACGGTGCCGCCGGCGGCCACCAATATCGCCGTGATGGCGCAGCTCACCGGGGCGTACACACAGCCCCTATATGGCCAGGTTACATTGGATGTTTTGCCGAATACGCAGAGCACAGAAGGGGCGGCGAACCAGGCCGATCCCAGGCTGCGGTTCGCCAATGGGCAGGCCGCGATGTACTTCGTGATTCCGGCCGGTTCGACGCAGGTAACGCTGCCGTTGGTTTCGACCGGAACGGTGGCGAGCACGGTGGTGGTGTCGCTCGTAAAATTGGGTTCAACCGGTGTTGACTTGCCTCTGCACCCAACGCCAGTGATATTCAGTATCGCGCCGGTCGCTCCAGTGATCACGTCGGCTTGCTACACCGCCACATCGACCGGCGTTAACGTTCAGGTGAATGGATACTCAACCACCCGTGAGCTTACGCAGGCGAATGTCACGATCGGGACGAACCAGTTCCAAACCGACGTGAGCGGGATTGCCGCGGCTTATTTCTCGGCGCCCGAAACGATTCGCGCCGGGGGAAGTTTCGCTCTGACGCTGCCTTACCAGGTGGACCTTGGGTCGAATAACAGCATCAGCTCAGCCAGCATCAACCTCTCCAACACGGTGGGAGGAGCGGGGAGCCGGACTATTCAGGCCTGCCAGTAAGCGGGCCGCCGGAGGCTATTTTTGAGGCGGCTGCAGCGCGGAGCCGTCTCTAATTTCGTCGGTAGCACGGCGAACAACTTTGTCGCCCGGCTGTAAATTGCCGGCTACCTCGACCAAGTCGCCGTCCTCGGCGCCTTTGCGGACGTCGATCCACTCAGCGCGGCCCTCCCGGGCGCGGACAACGAACATGCGCTCGGTGGTGGTAACGACGCTGGTCTTCGGCACGAAGAGAGTGGGCCGCGAATGTCGCACGGGCCATTTCACTGCTGGATACATGCCCGGAGATAGAGTGCCGTCGGAATTGAAGACATCGAGCTCCACTGGCATGGTCCGCGATTTCTGATCGAGCGCATGAGCCGAGCGCGCAACGCTTCCAGAATACGTGCGCTCCGGATAGGCGGGCACCCGGAATTCCACTTTGGCGCCGCGGGCGATCCCCCCGACATCTTCTTCAGGGACAGCGACGACCAGTCTGAGATGCGAGACCTGCTGAACGATCAGCAAAGGCTCCGTGCCGGATCCCACCAGAGCGCCGGGATGAACCAGCCGGTCGGTCACGACGCCATCGAATGGCGCGGTGATTTTGAGGTAGGCCTGCATGTCCTTTAGCGACTGGACGGCACCCTCGGTAGCGCGGCTGGCTTGGCTTCGGGAGTTAAGTAATGCTTTAGCTGCGTCGACCTGCTTTTCGGCCTGGATCAGCTCGTTGCCGGCAATCGCACCGGGTGTTTCGGAAGCTTTCTTCATGCGCTCGTAAGTGCTCTCAGTGGCTTGCAACTGAGCATCGGCCTGAACGCGGTCGGACTCGGCGGCCTGCACTTTAGACTCGGCTTCGGCAATTTGCGCGGTCATCTCGGGTGCGCTCAACTCCACTAGCAGCTCGCCTTGCTTCACAACGCTGCCGCGATCCACCAGCACGCGCTCGACATAGCCGGGCACCTTGGCATACAGCGTTACGCTCAGGAACGGTTGAAACTCACCGGGCAGCTCGATATTGCGCGAAACGGTCTTAGAGACGACCGGCGTAAGCTCTATTTTTTGCGGCCAGGCCGGCAGCCCGATGCAGAACGTGAGAATGGCGATCGTTTCAATGCGCTTCATAGTATCGGCTCGCTGGATCCGCCGGATTGAGCGACGGAGATTGGGTGGATGCTCTCTGCTGAAGGATGGCGTAGATGGACGGTAGGATGGTGAGGGTAGTGAACGTGGAAAGTAGCAGGCCCCCGATTACAGCGCGTCCCAGGGGAGCGGACTGTGAACCGCCTTCGCCGAATCCGACGGCCATCGGGATCATGCCGAAGATCATGGCCGCGGCGGTCATCAGGATGGCACGCAGGCGGCTGCCGGCTCCTTCCAGAATGGCTTCGAAAACGGTCTGACCTTGGCGCCGGTGCCGTTCGGCAAAGGAAACCAGCAAGATCGAGTTCGCCACCGCGATTCCCATGGCCATAATGGCGCCCATGAAAGACTGGACATTCAAGGTGGTATGCGTCAGCAGCAGTATAAGGAGCACGCCGCAGAGCACGGCCGGAATGGTCAGGACGATGGCGAGCGCCAGGCGGATGGACTGGAAATTCGCGGCCAACAGCAGAAAAATCACAACTACGGCGAGCAGCAAACCAATCCGCAGCCCTGACAGTGTTTGTTCGAGGGCCGGGATTTCGCCGCGGAATTTTACACTGATGCCGCGGGGCGGCTGTCCGACTTCTGAAAGTGCCTGGTTCAACTTCTGGGCCGCTTCGCCCAAAGTCAAGCCATGGAGGTTGGCTGTAAGGCTGACGACGCGCTGTCCGTTGTAGCGCTCGATCAGCCCGGGCATGGTCCCAAGCTTCAGCGTCGCGACATCGGAAAGTTGAGGCTTTGAGCGTCCATCATGCATGACAGGAATATTGCCAAGCTGATTGATTCCCTGCATCCGATTCTGTGGCAGTTCCACTTGAATCTGGAAGGCGTTGCCCGAATTTGGATCCCGCCAGTAGTTAGGTTGTGTAAATCGCGAGGAAGAGGTAGCCGGCACTACCGATCGCGCTATGTCTGCCATGGTCAGACCGAACTGGCCGGCGCGCTCCCGATCGATATCAATGTCCAGGGTTGGAAAATTCATCTCCTGGCCAAACTGAAGATCGCGCAGGAAAGAGAGCTTTGCCAGTTGGGTCTGGACCTTTTGAGCATAGGCGTAATCATCCTGGAGGCTGGGACCTTGCACGGCTACTTCCACGGGAGTCGGTGATCCAAAGCTCATCACCTGCGTAACGATGTCGCCGGCCTCGAAAGATACTTGAGAGCCCGGCAGGTCACGGCACAGGTCGTCACGCAGCTTATCGCGCAGGACCTCGCCTCGGGGAGCGCCAGGCTTAAGCGCGATCTGGATGACGGCTTCCTGTGGGCCGCTGGTAAACAAGTGAATCAAGTCCACCGGATAGCTGGAGGGCACAACACCCACGAAATCACTGGTGATCTCGACGTTATCCGCGCCAATATCCCGATGAATGATATCCAGGGCGTGAAGGACAATGCGCTCGGTCTCCTCCACTCGCGTGCCGGTCGGCGCACGCAGGCGAATACGGAGCAGGGGAGCATTTACATCGGGAAAAATCTCGGTTCCGAGCCGCGGCAGGAGAACGTAGATGAGGGCCAAGGAGCCGGCCAAATAGGTTAGCACCAGCGGCCAGCGCAGCCGCAGGACGAGATTCAAATAGCGCAAATAGAAGGAGCGCAGATGGCCGAACATTCCTTCGCGCTCTTCTCCTTCGCGCCGCTGCTTCATGAGCCAGGTGGAAAAGACCGGCACCAGACTGCTCGATAGCAGATAGGACGCGATCATTGAAAATGCGACCGCGAGAGAAAGTGGAACAAACAATTGCCGTCCTACACCGACCATGAAGAAAGACGGAACGAAGACCGCCAGCACGCAGAACATGGAAAGCAGACGGGCCAGAGCAGTCTGGCTGGTAGCTTGGAGCACGGCCCGGGCGCGCGAGACGCCGGGCAGCATCTGGGTGTGGATATTTTCAATCTCCACGGTCGCTTCGTCTACCAGCACGCCAACCGCCAGGGCTAATCCGCCGAGCGTCATGATGTTGATGGTTTGCCCGGTGACCCAGAGCAGTACCACCGCTGTCAGTAGCGCGAAGGGGATGTTGGTTACCACGATCAATGCGCTGCGCCAGTCGCGCAAAAAGATGAGCACCATCAGGCCCGTCAGCGCGGCGCCCAGGAGTCCTTCGATGATCAGGCCGCGAATCGAGTTGGTGACATATGGCGACTGGTCGAATTCGAGACGTACATCGGTGTCGTCCGGAAGGGCTTTCTTGAACTCGGGGATGGCGGCCTTGACGTGGTTTAGCACATCCAGCGTGGAAGCGTCCGAGCGCTTGGTGACGGGAATATAAACGGTCCGCTTGCCGTTGACATGCGCGTAGGCGGTGACGATGTCGGTGCCGTTCTCGATGGTTCCGATGTCACGCAGATAAACCGAGGTTCCGGACGTGGGCCGGATGGGGGTGCTCAGCAACTCGGAAAGGTTCGCACCGAGCGCCGCGTTGGTGCGCGCGATCCTTTGGAGCTTGCCGGTCCAGGTATTGCCGGAAGGCATCACCAGCGTGGCCTTGCTCACCGCTTCCACAGCCTCGTCGGGCGAAATACGGTACTGCTGCAGCTTGTCGGGATCGAGCGTGATGACGATGGTCCGCTGATTTCCGCCGAAGGGCGGGGGAGCGGAGACGCCCGGTAGCGTCGCAAAGAGCGGGCGGACGCGGTTGAGGGCAAAATCCTGCAATTCTCCCTGAGTGCGCGTCGCGCTGCTGAATACCAGTTGGCCGACGGCGACGCTGCCCGCATCAAAGCGAGTGATAAAAGGCGGCACCGTGCCGGGCGGCATGAATGCGCGGGCGCGATTCACGTAGCCCACCGTCTCCGACATGGCCTGGCTCATGTTGGTATCGGGATGGAATACCAACTTCATGAGAGCCGCGCCCTGAATGCTCTTGCTCTCGACGTAATCAATGCCGGTGATGTAGAGGAAGTGATATTCGAAGTAGTAAGTGAGATAGCCTTCGATCTGTGCCGGATCCATGCCGCTATAAGGCTGCGCGACATAGATGGCCGGATCACCGACCTGGGGAAAAATATCCACGGGCATGCGGTGGATGGCGAGAGCGCCGCAAAGGGCGATGGCGATTAGCGCCATGACAACGGTGATCGGCCTGGTGAGGGCCGCTAGAACGAGGCGCATGGTGTTGTCTCTTCGCGATGCCTCACTGGCTTACCTCGGCGACAAAGGGCTGAATATCGCCAGCGGCAGCGGCGACCCCCAGCAGACCGCGCCAGATTCCAAGGCGTGCCAGCGCGTCGTCGATCTCGGCTTGCGTTAGCAGCCGTTGGGCCTCGGCTACTTCGTCGATGTTTCCCAGACCGGCTTGATAGCGGGCAGTGGATTGCTGAGTAGCCGCGCGCGCAGCCGTTATCTGGACCGGCGTATTGCCTGCGATCCGGCGGGCGCCCTGCAAATTGGCGACAGCTCTATTCCATTGCGCGCGCAGGTCGGTGGCGATCTGTTGGTAGCGAGCGGTTTCGGCGCGGACGGCGGCCGACTGCGCACTTTGCCGGGCCCGAATGGCCGGCAGATCCAGGATGGGGAAGTTCACGCTGAATCCGACGGCATAGTTCTGAACGTTGGGAGCCAGACCGTTCAGGCCGCCGAGCAGTCGTCCGTCGACCTCGGCGCCGGTGCCGCGAGCATAGGCGGCGCCTTGCAGATAAAACCGAGGGAAATAGGTTCGCTCCAGCACCCTGAGCCGGGCCTGCTCCTGTTCCACTACCGCGTTTTGCTCCACTGAGACGGGATTGGAGGCGGTGTCCAGCGCCGCGACCGAGCGCTCTTCCGGCATCTGGAGCAAAGCGGGCGCGGAGATGTCGATCTGATTGGGCTCTCCGCCCACGAATTGCGCGAGAGTGGCACGCGCGATTTCCGTGGCTTGCTGGGCCTGGATGAGCTGGGTTCGCGCGGCGGCCACCTCGGCTTGGGCGCGCGAGGCGTCGGCGCCGGGCCGCAATTGAGCATTCACCAGCGCTGTGATGGTTCGGAGAACCACATCCGCGCGATCGACGCCAGCCTGCGCGGCTCGGACGGTTTCCTGGGCCGCGGCCAATGTGAGATAGGCATTGGCGGCCGAGACGGCAACATCGAACTGAGTCCGCTTCAGCACGGCCTCGGATTGGTTCTTCGCGGCCGAGGCTACGGCCACATTCGCTTCCCGCAGGCCGAAATCGAAGGGCTCCCAGGTGACCAGTCCTCCAATAGCGCTGCCCCAGGCGGTTCCAAAATTGTTCGTGCCGATGACAGGACCGGACATGGACGGGAGGACGGATTGCGGGAGGAGCAGTCCGAAGACATTATTTCTGGTGGCCCGATTGACTTGCGCCAGAGCGTCCACGCGCGGCAGGTAAGCAGTTCGCGCGAGTTGTATGGCCGCTGCGGCGGCGTTGATCTGCTCCTGGGAAACCCGAATCGAAGGATAGTTTGCGAACGGCTTCTTCGACGGCAGCGGTTATGGTCAGCGGAGTCTGCTGAGGCTGGGCAGAGACGCTACCAGCAGCGAGCACCAGGGCCAGGAGTCGCTTGGGCGTTCGCACTACTTGCCCTCGATGAGCTCTCGAAACAATTCGCGCACTTTGCTCTTGGCTGCCGACAAGCTTTTCTTCCCCGCGGAGTGGCCCGGTATACTTTTCGCAGCGACTTGCCGTTGCGCTGTTCGCTGGCGCGCAGGTAGCCCTTCTTTTCCAGGCTGTGCAGCAGAGGGTACAAACTTCCGGGACTGATTCGATAGCCGTGCCGCGCCAGCTCCTCGATCATGCCCAGACCGAAAATGGGCTCTTCGGTGGCATGGTGCAGGACGTGGAGGCGGATCAGGCCGGAGTAAAGATCCCGGTCGGCATTGAAAACATTGTCCTCGGATTTCGTTTTCGACATTCGATTACGAATAGTGTTAGTCTAGCACACAGATATGGACCAGGCCCGCAAGACACGCCGTAATTTTCTTTCAGACGCTGCTCTGGCGACCGGGCTGGTGTGGTCGCGGCTGTAATCGCACACCGGTGCCGGACAGAGCCAGCCACCGGGCCGGCCGACGTGACGCTGCGTATCGGCCCCGTGCTGGTGGATATCGCGAAGGATCATACCATCAGCACGATCGGATACAACGGCTCGGCGCCCGGGCCATTGATCCGGCTGCGCGAGGGGGTGCCCGTAACGGTGGATCTATTCAATGAGACCGATACGCCGGAGCTGGTCCATTGGCATGGCCAGATTGTTCCCGTGGCCGTGGATGGGGCGGAGGAGGAAAAGAGTCTGTTTGTTCCTGCCCGCGGAAAATTACGCTATCGGCTTGACCCCGCAGCCATCCGGAGCGCGCTTTGTGCACACGCACGTGATGCCGATGTCGGATCTGAACCGGGGCACCTATACCGGGCAATTCGGGTTCGTCTACATCGAGCCTAAGACTAATGCCGGGCAGTACGATCAGGAGTTGTTCCTGGCAACCCATGAGTGGGAGCCTTTTTACACCACCGAAGAGGAGGAAGAGGAGGACGAAGGCGGCGAAAAGAAACCGCCGCCACAGAAGGATGAGAAGCCGAACGGCTGGGAGATCGGCTATCAGCGCTTCACGATCAACGGCAAGTGCCTGGGCTTCGGCGATCCGGTGCGGGTCAAAGAGGGCCAGCGCGTTTTATTCCACTTCCTGAACGCGAGCGCGACGGAAAACATCCAGCTCGCATTGCCGGGGCACCAGTTCCAAGTGGTCGCCCTGGATGGGAATCCGGTGCCGCATCCGCAGTTGGTGGACGTGCTGGAACTGGGCACGGCAGAACGGATCGACGCGGTCGTGGAGATGAAGAATCCCGGCGTTTGGATTCTGGGCACTCCTAAAGACGACGACCGCAAGAATGGAATGGGGATCGTCGTCGAATATGCCAATAAGACCGGCGCGCCGCGCTGGATCAAGCCGCAGAAGAAGCCCTGGGACTACACAATATTCGGCGAGAGCCGCCCGCCAGCGAATCCGGACGAGACGATTCCGCTCGCCTTCGGTAAGATCAACGGCGGAACAGGCGGGTTTAATCACTGGACGATCAACGGAAAGGGCTACGACCCCAAGGCGGAGCCGCGAGTCCTTCACAAGGGCCGGCGTTATCGTCTGGTCTTCGATAATCAGACCGACGACGCCCATCCGGTTCACCTGCACCGGAACAGCTTCGAGTTGACCAATGTGCACGGCAAGCCGACGGGCGGCGTTCTGAAGGATGTGGTCCTGGTGAAGGGCTTTAAGAAGATCGAAGTGGATTTCACGCCCGCCATGGAGGGCCTGACCCTGTTCCACTGCCACCAGCAGCTACACATGGATTACGGGTTCAAGCTACTGTTCAACGTTGTTGCGTAGAGCCGGTGTGAGCAAAAGTGAGTGGCGTCCCCAAGGGGATTCGAACCCCTGTTATCGCCGTGAAAGAGGGTTCGATTGAGTTTTTCGCAGTTTGCCGCACCTCGCAGACATGCGGATAACTCAACGTTGGATAGGCGCTTAGGGCGATTTAAGCTCGGATGGCTTGGGAGCACTTTGGTGGTGTTTACAGGTGGTATCGTCACCATAGCGTCACCGCACCAACGAGCGCGCACGGGGACCAGCGAGCAGGAACACCCAGGGTTAAGCGAATGAGCCCGCACTCATTCCCAGCGCAGTGGTGACCTGGGAATCCAGTTCATCCGAGCATGCTTTCAGCCCGCTCAACTCCAGAGGGAACTGATGCGCTCGAAGCTGTTCGTACGATCAATTATTAGTTGTGCCGGCTGAACTAACGGCTCAATGTCCATGGTCAGAGTTCAGTTGATTTTTCTCTGTTTGTGAACAACTATGACTGAATGTCGAAGCCTCGGCACGTGAGGCTTCGCGGATGCTATTCGCTCTCCTCGCCCTTGAGCAGCTTTTCAAACACTTCGGCGTGTGGTCTGCGGGTAC
Organism: Bryobacterales bacterium; assembly: GCA_963769205.1. Lineage (GTDB taxonomy): Bacteria > Acidobacteriota > Terriglobia > Bryobacterales > Bryobacteraceae > Palsa-89. Next base: position 149,034 of record CAVYKR010000019.1, read on the forward strand.
CGGTGTGCGTGAATACCTGAATTTTGTAGGGCGCGATAGCGGCTCCGCTCATGCGCGTGTACAAGTTCCGGTTGTTCGCGATCCAGTGATCCCGGCCAAGGTTTCGACCGTTTTTCTTGCTCCCGGTCCAGGAAGGCGGTGAGGCAATGGGCTTCCGATCCGTAAAGATAGATCGTGCGGATTCCCGCCTTTGTGGCCGCAACAATCTTGTCCGGGCAAAGCACCAAGGTGCCTGGGAAGGTGAGGACGCCGCGGGCACTGGATCTGGTTTCGAGGCGCTCCTGAACCGCTTCGCCCAAGCCCTTTGGGTTTCCCCGCTCATAGAAGTCATCCCATTCGGCGCGAAAATCATTCAGGTCGATCCCGTTTTTCGGGAACTGATCAATCTCCAGGTGTAGCCAGTTCCGCTCAACGGCTAACCACCTGCCGAAGTCGCTCTTCCCCACACCGCTTGGCCCGAGAATCAGCCAGATTGTGATCCGCTTCTGCCCGACTCCTCCGAGTTGTCCCGTAGTACGTTTCTGTGCCGTCCTGACCTCCTACGATTAGGTTTGATCAGCTCAAAAGCTCGACAGGCTGTTGATACAGTCCTTCAGATTGAAGCCCGCATTTGGTGCGTCGGAACCTCGTTTGGTGAGTTCGAACGCCCGCTCTGACGGGCGGGCGACGACACCTCGTAGGCTCCCGTAAACATGGCGTCATGCAGTTCCCCCTCAAACCTTATAGAAAACCGAGCACCGAGAGAGGAGCCGACCGAATCAAAGGAGATTTTGGACCCATGGTGAGCACCCTGCAGGGAGCCGCTTCCATAAAGGGGTTTTTGAATGGCAATGCAGCCATAAAAGACGCCGTTCTCCTCACGGATTGCAATGCCAAAATGAGCCGACACCCCGGCGGTCTCGTTCCGCACTGTGCCAGCGAATGTGCCTGTGAGGTTGCCGTCTTGAAGATCCGATCCGCCGGACGCGGTGGGGGAGAGCGGTCCTGGTCTAGCATCGAGGGCGCTCGTCAGTGCAGGACGGATGTCGAGTATCCTGTTCTTCATCCTAACTTCCTTGCCTTGATTCCCGAACCTTCGCGTCACCAGCCACATCGTCTTGCCGTCGATCTCCGCTTGGAACAAGTCGCCCCCAATCAGCGCCGCGCAGTTACTTCTGTCCCAACTCGTCGTGCAAACGATGGTGTATCGGACCCCGTCTGCTTCGACGACGTTCGTGATCTCGGTGGTGCGCGATGTGACCTGGTGCGTTTGCGCGGGAGTAGAGGTAGTTTGGCAGTTTGCGGTTGCAGTCGTTGTGCTGCCAACCGTCGTTCCAGTTCCCGCACAGTTCGTGTTGGCCCTCCCTGGCGTCGTATACGCGGAGGTCTGTTCATTGGTCTGGCTCGTGGCTGTGCGACAGAACGAACCGTGAGCGACTTCCTATCGCTGTCCTTCGCGAGACACGAAAGAACCAGAGTCAACAAGAGAACGAAATCAGGGAGCCTTCTCATTGGAGCAGCCCTCTCAACCACAGCTTACACCCGACGGCGGCATCGATAATCGGGCGCAAGGCCGACAGGTCGATGTCCGCTTTTCGGCGTCGTCCTGAGACCCGCTGTTTGGAGCTGAAGACGCTTCGGGCGCGCGAAAAAGCGAACATGCAAGCTGCTGATTTGAAATGGCGTCCCCAAGGGGATTCGAACCCCTGTTATCGCCGTGAAAGGGCGGTGTCCTAGGCCGGGCTAGACGATGGGGACTTCCGGAAGGAGCTACATCATCCACTGTAGCATGCGGAGATCGCCCACCCTGAAGGCTTAGAGGGTCTTCAGATAAGCGATAACGTCGGCCTTTTCCTGGTCCGAAAGCAGATCCGCATAGGACGGCATTCCATTGCCGCCGGTATTGATCATGGCCTTGACGTTGTCGACACTGACAGCCTTGCCGTTCTTGAGCTTGTCGTGCTTGAACAGGCCTTTCAGGGAAGGCCCGATCTTCTTTTCATCGTTATCCGTGTTGTGACACACGGAGCACTGATCGAAGACCTCTTTGCCCTTCGCGGCATCGCCTGCCTTGTCAGCTGCCGTGGCTAATCCAGTGAACAACAATCCGCCGATACCGAGGGTTAAAGCTAATGTTCGCATTCCGAACTCCTAGAGAGAATGATATGACTTTCCTTAGTCTACAATCTTCGTGGGCCGCTCGTCATCCCGGAGTTTGGCCACGGACGAGAGACGTGGCGCGCGCTAAGCACGTACACGTACACGAAGAAGCGTGCGGTGCGTCTGTTAAAACGTACCTGTCAAAGGATAAACTGGAGCTAGCCCAATAATTGCAATCTCCGGTTCCTCTACTTAACCGTGTTCGGGTCTGAGCTTAACAGAATGCGTCGCCTCGCCGCAGGGAAGAGAAGTGCTGAGACGAACTGTGTCACGACCTCCGCCACTCTACTTCTCACGGTCATGGGCGGGCTGCTGGTTGGGTGCGGGATCACCGATAAAGCTCCGATCCCTTCCTCCAGCCAGGCTCCCAGCCCTTCCTCTAGCCCGGATCAGCCCATGCAACCTAAGCTGCTCACGGTTTCCAAGGAGCAAAAGGCGCATTTAACGATCCTGCCGGTACGCACCACCACGTGGACCATTACCGTTCATACCACCGGCACGGTCGATTGGGATGCCGATCATACTACCCAGGCGATTACTCAGGTAAGCGGCCCGATTTCGCGAATCGTGGTGGACAATGGGACGCGGGTGAAGGCCGGCGATCCGCTGCTCTATGTATCCAGTCCTGATATGGCCAACGCGATATCCACATTTAGAAAAGCTCGCAACAAAGAGGAGCTTACGCGGCGGGCGCTAGATCGCGCCAAGCAGTTACTGGAGCATGGGGCAATCCCACAGAAGGATCTGGAAAACGCACAGTCGGATTTTAATGACGCCGGGACCGACGTCCAGAACAGCCTGCAGGCCCTTAAGATTTTCGGCATCACCAGCGAGGAGATCGACCAGGCTGAAAAGCAGGGCGTGGCCGTCACCGCGGAACTGGCCGTCCGATCGCCCATCTCCGGCGTGATCGTGCAAAAGTTGATTTCACCCGGTCAATTTATTCAAGCCGGCATGACGATCTGTTTCATGATCAGCGATGTTTCGACGGTTTGGACCCAGGGGCACATCTTCGATACCGATTTATCGTCGATCCAGGTGGGAGACATGGTGGAGGAAAGCAACGCATCCATTCATAGGACTTTTCACGGGGTCGTATCTTACGTCAGCGCCATGCTCGATCCGGCCACTCGGACCACGCCGGTCCGGATCGTTACTCAGAATCCAGAGGGGTTGCTGAAGAAGGACATGTTTCTGGAAGCGAATATTCATACCAAGACGCAGAAGAACGTTCTTGCCGTTCCAATCTCCGCCGTCCTGCACGACGCGCAGAATGAGCCGTTCGTCTACGTGGAAACCGAGCCCGATAAATTCGCCCAACGCCAGATCACGGCCGGCGTCGAACAGAACGATTCCGTGGAAATATTGGCCGGACTGATGCCTGGGGAGCGGGTAGTATCGGAAGGCAGCGTTTTCCTCCAGTTTTCCAGTGAACAATAGGGCCTATCCAGGATGATCGCGCGAATCGTCTCGTTCGCTCTCTCGCAGCGCTTCCTGGTGGTGGCAGCATCGCTGCTCCTGATGGTTTGGGGCGCCGTCTCTTTCTCGAAACTACCCATTGACGCCTACCCCGATCTGGCCCCGGCGCACGTTGAAATAATCACCCAGTGGCCGGGGCATGCGGCCGAGGAAGTGGAGCGGCAGGTCACCATACCGATCGAAATCGAGATGAACGGTATACCGCGGCTGGACACGCTGCGCTCCATCTCGCTGTACGGGCTTTCCTCCGTACAAATGAATTTTCAATACGGAACCGATCCTTACTTCGTGCGCGAACAGGCTTTTGAAAGGGTCGCCAATGCGATGATGCCGTCCGGCGTTACGCCCGGACTTTCGCCGCTCTTCAGTCCCAGCGGGCTCATCTATCGATATGTGCTTCAGAGCCCGGACCGGACGCCTCAAGAGCTAAAGACTATCGAGGACTGGGTGCTGGAACGACGCTACCGCGCCATCGAGGGCGTGGCTGACGATTCCGGCTTCGGCGGCACCACCATGCAGTATCATGTGCTGCTCAATCCCAACAAGCTTTTCGCCTACAACGTTACTGTTGCGCAGCTTAGCCAACAGCTCAGCAATAACAACTCCAACGCCGGGGGCAGCTTTTATTCACAGGGCGGGCAGTTTTACTACATCCGCGGGCTGGGATTGATCAGGAATACCGAGGACATCGGGAATATCGTCGTCGCGGCGCATGCCGGCATTCCGGTATACGTGCACGATGTCGCGCAGGTAGAGATCGGCCACGCCATACGCCTGGGCCAGTTCGGATACATGAAACAGGACGAAGCGGTAGAGGGCGTGATTCTGATGCGGGTGGGCGAGCAGGCCCAGCAAGTGTTGACCGTGTGCGAGCCGCGACAGACGACCTGAACCAACATGTTCTGCCGGCGGACGTGAAGATCATTCCCTATTACGATCGCCACTCCCTGATTGAAGAAACCACGCGCACCGTGGAGCGAAACCTATTGCGCGGCATGTTGCTGGTGTTGGTGATTCTGGGCCTGCTGCTTTTCAGCATCCGCACCGCGCTGATTGTAGCGGTAACCATCCCATTCGCTTTGATGTTCGCGTTCATCTGCCTGGACTGGAGACACATCCCGGCGAACCTGCTCTCGATCGGGGCCATTGATTTCGGAATTATTGTGGATGGCGCGGTGGTGATGGTGGAGAACATCTTCCGCGAGCTGGCGGCGCACCGTGGCCAGCAATACCAACTGCTGGATGTGATCCGCAAGGCCGCGCACGACGTGGAGCGGCCCATCTTCTACGCTGTGGCCGTGATCATCGCCGGGTACCTGCCCATTTACGTGCTCACCGGACCATCCGGCCGGCTCTTCCAGCCCATGGCCGATACGATGTCGTTCGCGCTGATAGGTTCGCTGCCTGTGCGCTCTGACGCTATTGCCGGTGCTGTGCGCTTATTTTCTCAGGAAACACGTGCACGAGCCGGACGTGCGCGTCTACAACTGGCTGCGCGACGGTTACGGCTTTGTACTGCGCGGGTGCCTGCGCTTCCGTTGGCTTACGGTCATAGTTTGCCTGGCGGTGTTTGCTGCTTCGTTGCTGCTGATTCCTTTAATAGGCGCCGAGTTCATGCCGAAGCTGGACGAAGGCGCGCTGTGGGTTCGCGCTACCGCCCCGTACACCATCTCCTTCGATGAAGCTACCAAACTGTCACCGCAAATCCGCAACATCCTGCTGAGCTTTCCGCAAGTCACAACGGTCGCCAACGAGCTGGGACGGCCCGACGACGGGACCGACCCCACCGGCTTCTTCAACAACGAATTCTATGTGGGGTTGAAACCCTACGAAGATTCTGCCTGGAAAGGCGGTGTTCACAACAAGCCGGAACTAATCGAGGCAATCCAGAAGAAGCTCTCGGCTTTTCCGGGCGTGATCTTCAACTACACGCAGCCTGCCGAAGACGCCGTGGACGAAGCCGAGACTGGACTCAAGAGCTCGCTGGCAGTAAAAGTATTCGGCGCTGATCTGGCAACGTTGGAGGAGAAGGCCAGGCAGGTGAAGGCAACTCTGGAAAAGGTTCGCGGGATCACGCATGTGGTGGTGGTTAGGGAGTTGGGCCAGCCCAGCCTCACTATCGTGCCGGACCGCGCCAAGATAGCCCGCTACGGCTTGAACGTCGCGGACATCAATACTCTCATCGGTACGGCGCTGGGCGCGCAGCCGGTAACTCAAGTCATTCAGGGGGAGCGCCAGTTCGACCTGGTGGTGCGAATGCAGGAGCCTTTTCGCAAGAACATGGACGCCATCAAGAATCTCTTGATCGCCACTCCCGACGGCCAGCAACTGCCTTTAAGCCAGTTCGCCGACATCCGGGTGGACAACGGGGCCTCGTTCGTCTACCGCGAGTCGAATGCGCGCTATATCGGGATTCAGTTCAGCGTGGAGGGGCGCGATCTGGCCAGCGCCGTCGGCGAAGCGCGCCGGACTGTAGACAGGAATGTGAAGCTGCCGATCGGATACCGCTTTGACTGGGGCGGAGAGTACAAGGATTATCTTGCTTCCCTCGACCAGATGAAGCTGATCGGCCCACTCACCGTGCTGCTGATTCTGATGATCCTCTTCGCGCTGTACGGAAACCTGAAATTCCCGCTCATCATCTTCTTCAGCGTGCTGGTGACTGAGCCGGTGGGCGGGCTCTTGGCGTTGCACCTGACTCATACCAATTTCAGCGTCTCGTCGCTGCTGGGATTCGTGGCCTTAATGGGAGTGGCTGTGCAGACTAGCGTGATCTTGTATTCGTTCATCAACAAGCTGCGCCTGGAGGGAAGAAACATCATGACGGCGACGCATGAGGCGGCCCTGCTGCGGCTGCGGCCGATCCTGATGACCGCCCTGGTGGCCTGCCTGGGTATGCTTCCGGCTGCCATGTCGACCGGCATAGGCAGTGATTCTCAGAAACCGTTTGCGATCGTGATTGTCGGAGGACTGGCCTCCCGGCTGCTGCTGTCGGTTTTCCTGGCGCCAGTACTTTATTCGCTGGTGGCCAGCGAGGATGATACGCTGCAGGTTTGAGATGGTGCTGATGGTTAGCGGATCGACGGGGGCGAGGCTGGCAGCGGGAAAATGAACTGGATGCTGGAGGCGCGGGTGAGAATCGAACTCACGAATAAAGGTTTTGCAGACCTCTGCCTTACCACTTGGCTACCGCGCCTGAAACGTGAGGCTCTTGGCCGGACTCGACTGGTTTCCTTTCGCACCATACCGCGCAATCGCCGGTGAAGTCAAATCCTTACCTCCGCTTTCCGGGATCACCGGCAATAACAAATGCGACGGGAACGGGGGCGCATGATAGACAGTCTGTTGCGCGGTCTTTAGAACCGTCTCGTCCGCAAGCCCCCGGCCGGTGTTGGGATTTCGATCGAAGCGCGGGAAATTGCTGCTTGAAATCTCGACGCGGATGCGGTGCCCTTTCAAGAACACGTTGCTGGTCACGCCGGCATCGATCGTAAGCGGATAGATTTCACCGGGCTGCGCCAACTCGGCCTTTTCGACGCCATGGCGATAGCGAACGCGCAAGATGCCATCCGTAAGATTGCGAGCCTCGCCGTTGGGAAACACGTCCACCAGTTTGGCGGTGAAGTCGGTGTCCAGCGCCGTTGTGGATGCGTAGAGAACCATCTGGACTGGTCCGGTCACCTCCAGATCCTGTTTCAAAGCGTCGCCGGTGTATACGAGAACGTCATTGCGCTGCTCAACGGGCCGCTGGTCGATGGGCCCCCAAGGGAAGATTTTGGGATCGCAACAAACCGCGCCGCCGCGGGTGGGCACGGGATAGCGAGGGTCGAAAGCAAACTGATCGGGCTTGATTTTTTTCTTCACCTGAGCCCACTGCAGCACGCCGTCGCCGGTCGCCGAGTTGGCGTGGCCCTTGCTCGCCAGATAGAGCGGCGTGTAACGGGCACGAGCCAGAGGCCATTCCTGTTCGTCGCGCCAACGATTCACGCCCATTACGAAAATATGCACCGGAGCTTCGTCCACTTCGGACCGGACGTTGTGCCAGGTCTCGGGCGAATATCGCGTGGCGCTCTCCGGCATGCCTTTGAGCCAATGATCGAACCATTCGATCTGATAGGCACGGATGGGCGCCGAAGAATCCAGACCCAGGTCGATACCGGAAAACGGGATAGACATGTTGTGCGCCCAGGGTCCGATCATGATGCGGTGCCGGTCATCGGCTTTGCCCGCAGACCTGTGCAAGGCGGCGAAAGCGTTGAGGTCGCTCTCGACGTAATTGTCGTACCAGCCGCCCACGGCAAAGACCGGAACGTGAACACGGTCGATATTATCCAGGATGCTGATATCCTTCCAAAACGCATCGTAAGTCGGATGCTTGAGGACCGTCTGATACAGGCTCAGAGTCTGATGCGTGGCAGCTTGATCGGCAGTGCGCAGGGGGAGATGCAGGATATAGTCGTTGAACTTCGGCCGCGGAACTCCGGGCGGCGTCAGGTTCAGAGAAAACCAGAGTAGACGGTGGCCCAGTTTGGTGGCGCCGCCGGGCGAGTAGAAGCGGTCGAAGTAATCGTCGGAGCCCGAAACCACCGGAAAGATGGCCTTCAGATGCGGGTTGTTCAGCAGAGCGACTCTCCACTGCGCGATGCCGAGGTACGACCCGCCGATCATACCCACTCTTCCGTTCGACCAGGGTTGTTCAGCGATCCAGTTCAACGTATCGTAGCCGTCCGGGCCTTCCTGGAGGAGGGCGTCGAATTTGCCTTCGGAAGCATACCGGCCGCGGACATCCTGCAGCACGACCGCGTAGCCGTGGTCCAGGAAAGCAGAATAGCCGGGCGGCAGGTCGAGTCCCTTTCCATAGGGAGTCCGCAGCAGAACGGTCGGATAGCGGCCACCGCCGGCGGGATAGAAGATATTGGTATCGAGATGGACGCCGTCTCGCACGGGGACGCGCACGCGCAGCAACTTCTGGAACGCGGCCGGCGTCGTGGCGTAAAGCAACGCCGCGCATAGAAGCAGCGATGAAGTGATTTTCACCACGGTAGACTACTGGATCCCGTTGGTCTTATGATAACAGTCCTGGAGGGCCTGCCAATACAGGCTCGCGACGCGCTCGACCGGATGGAATTCGCGGATATGGGCCGAGCCACGTTGTCCAATCGCTCGAGCATCTACGGGAAATCGAGCCAGCCAGACCATGTATTGGGCTAGCATCTCTTCTTCGGCCACGCCTGGATCGACACGCAGGCAGGCCGATTCGGGGAAGCGCGAAGTCTCCAGCGCGGCGGTCACGACCACAGGTTTGCCGGCTCCCATCAGCCGGATAGCGATACCCGAGGTTTCCCCGGCGGCCGGATAGCGCAGGTTTATACAGGCATCCACTGCGGCGGCATAGCGCCAGAAATCGCGTTCCTCGGTGTATCCAACGCGCAGGATTCCGGCGGGGACGAGCATGGGCTCCAGCGAGCGAGCAAGATCTGAAGAGACGAAATCGCCTGCGAGCAACAATGCGGCGTCAACCGCGCCACGCGCCGTCTGAAAGGCCCGCAGGACAGCCGGCAGTCGTTTGGATTCGCGCAGATGTCCGAATATGCCGAAGAGAAACGTGTGCGCCGGCAGACCGAGTTCGGCCCGGAGGCGAATGACATCGAAAGCGGCGGGAAGGGACGCCGGTTCCCACAGGTGCGGAATCTCGTGGATCACGGCGTCAGGGGCGTGTTGGCGGACCATTTCGGACGCCCGTGGATTATGAACGATCACGGCCAGCGATCGCTCCGCAATACGCCGCAGCAGCGGATAGCGGAAATATTGAGGATCAGCGGCCGAGCGTGCGCGCTGCCGCCACAGGCTGCGGGCCAAATCGGCGCTCCAATCGCCGTAGTTGTAGATGAACTCCGCGATGTAGTCGGATTCGCTAAGGCTCCCCAGGAAGAAGTGCTGCAGGACAGCATCGTGCAGGACCACGACTCCTGGTGCTTCCAGGGCCCGTTGATAAATTTCGCGGTGCAGTTGATTGTTGCCGAGATGATAGAGCGCGATATCAGCGGGGCGGTTAACGGCCACCTGGCCCAATCGCTGGAGCGCCCGCAGCAGCGCCGCGGAATAATCGGCCACACCTGTCCGCGCGGGAGGCAGGGGAGAAAAGAAGCCGACCTTCAATCCTTCTTCCGCGGACCGAATAGGGCCGTGCCGATGCGCACTATGGTCGCGCCCTCCTCAATGGCCACTTCCAGATCGTGCGACATCCCCATCGACAGGTGCGTAAGATGATTTCGCTCCGCGAGTTCGCGCAGCCGCGCGAAATAAGAGCGAGACGGCTCGGGGTCGTCTGACCAGGGAGGCATGGTCATCAGGCCGAGCAGACGGAGGTGCTTGCACTTGCTGATCGCTTCCACCAGCAGGGGGACATCTTCGGGCGCAGCCCCGGCCTTGGCTTCCTCGTTCGAAAGCTTCACTTCGATCATTACATCCAGGGGCCTCGCCTCTTCATCCAGCCGACGGGCCAGCTTGGCGGTATCGACCGTCTGGATCACCTGGAAAATCTCCGCGGCCTTCTTCGACTTATTGGATTGCAAGTGTCCTATCAGATGAAATCGCGCGCCCGAGCACCCCGATAGAGTCACGCGCTTAACTTCGAACTCCTGGACGTAATTCTCGCCAAACTCACGGAGACCAAGCTCGTAAGCCTCCTGGACGACCCCGGCCGGAAATTTCTTGGTCACTGCGAGCATCGTTATGTCGGAACGTTTGCGGCCCGCGCGCGCCGCTGCTCCGGCGATTCTGGCTTCCACGCGCTCTAGTCTTTCTTTCAGCAAAGGATGATAATTAGGGTAGCGCACGGGATCGCCTGCCACATCGTCGAAGCCGCTCTCCTTCGATTCCGAATCCCTTGATTGAAATCCAGCAAACCATTCAGCGCTTCCTCGACGCCTGCACCGAGCCGGTGTTGTGCGAACCAGGCGAAGAGTTCCTCGTTATCACGCCTGATAATTTCGTGCTGGAGTCCCGCAATGGCATTCTGAGTCTGCAGGCCTGGGATGACCGGCGGAATCTGGTGCGGCGGGTCACGGCTATCGAAGCTGAGTCAGGGGGGAAATTAGTCCTGCGGATCGAGCGATTCGCAAAGCGCTCCGGCACACTTTCACTGATCGACTTGCGACGCACGGGCGGGCAAAATCTGGAACTTAGAAGCACGCGTTTGGAGTTCCGCGACCTGTTCCGCCGCTTTCTGGGACGCCAGTTCCCGGCTTACAAAGTCGCCGGCTTGACCACGGAAGCTGATTTGGAGCACAGCCTTTCGCCCGCTTATCCCAGAGCGCTGCTGCGGCACGGCGCCTCAGCTTGGGCAGCGGTGGGAGCGTCGGCGGATCCTTTCCATGCGGATGGCGCCCTCACTTTTGGACTGATTTGGCTCGACTATCTTCGACAACGCGAGCACAGTCTTGTAATTCAGGGTCTGATTCTTTATCTACCAGCCGGTCGAGAGAAGACTACGTGCCTGCGCCTGCTTTTCCTCGATCCGGCCGCGGCGCAATATATAGCTTTTGTCTATACCGAAGACGGAATAGAACAGCGAATCGACTTGCGGGACTACGGCAATCTCGACACGCGTCTGGAGCCATGCCGCCGGCGTCTGCCTTCCCACTTGGACGGCCTTACGCAGCCGATTTGCGCCATGACCGGCGTGGAAAGCGTGGATCGCGCCGATGGAGAGCTAAGCTTGCGAGTCCGCGGGATGGAATTCGCAAGAACTGTAGATGGCGAGTTACTTTTCGGTCTAAGTAGAAAACGGAATGCGAGTTCCTCGAACGGAGGCGAGATCCAACGGCTCGCCAGCGAACTCAGCCGGTTTCGTTGCGCCGAGGCGGCCGACCGTCTGAATCCCCTGTATCTGAGAAATCGCGAAGCGTGGCTCGAAGCGCAAGTGCGCAACGCGATCGAGGAGATCGACGCTCGACTGCTAATGGCTCCGATTTACGACCAGGTGCCGGCATTCGCGGCCGCCGATCGTGGAGTCCTGGATCTGCTGGCGTTGGAGCGAGGTGGCAGACTGGCAGTGATCGAGTTGAAGGCCACCGAAGACATCCATTTGCCCCTGCAAGCCCTGGATTACTGGATGCGGGTGAAGTGGCACCTCGATCGGCGCGAGTTCACCGGGAATGGTTATTTCCCCGGAACTGAGCTGCTCACTGAGCCGCCGCGCCTGTTGCTGGTTTCTCCCGCCCTCGATTTTCATCCTTCTAACGAGGTTGTCCTGCGATATTTCGCGCGCCATATCGAAGTAGAACGAATCGGAGTCGGTTTAGAATGGAGGAAGGAGTTGAAAGTCGTATTCCGCTCCGTCCCAGCATGTCTGTAAAAGTACTCCAAAACATTCGAGAAGCCATCGGCAATTTGAACCCGGAAGAGATTCGGCGTCACACCGAGCGTCCCCTTCGACTTTTTCTCTACGCTCATAGTGAGAATGCGTATCGCGGCATGGAAGATTTTCTCGCGCCTCGCGAACTTTCCGCGGCCAGGCGCGCCGAAGTGAACCGGGTTATATACCGGGCGTCGGAAAACGATTATCCTTCAGCGCAACATGACCTGGAGATCTACTTCGAAGATTCTCCGATAGGCGCCCTGGGCCGGACCGACCGCGTGTTTGCTTTTCGCGCCGATGCTCCCCAACAGACTGTGCATGATGTGCTGGCCCGCCGGCCTGATCTGGCGGTTCCCCTGGCGCTGCATGTGCATCCTTTCCGCGAGGAAGTGTCGAGGCGGATGGTGAAGAAAGTTGCGAAGGAAAATGCTCTGTTCTCGCTGGCCACGGCAATTCCGGATATCGTGCCCTTTATATCCCTTCCCTGGGCTATCGGGGAATTTGCGTCTGACACGGCTTTTCTCACGGCTAATCAGATCAGAATGGCTTTTTTGCTGGCTGCAGCGAGCAATCGCGATGTGGGCTATCGGGAACAGAGCAGCGAAATCGCCTCCATCGTTTTGGGCGCCTTCGGATGGCGCGCGTTGGCGCGCGAACTGGTGGGGAAAATTCCTATGGGCGGTGGCTTAATCCCCAAAGCTGCGATCGCCTATGCGGGAACACGTGTAGTAGGGTTGTCGCTGGAGCGTTTTTATCGCGTCGGATCCGCTTATACCCGTGAAGAACGTCGTCAGGCTTATATGGAAGCGCTAGAGCGCGGCAAGACATATGCCGCCTCGGTGCTCGACGGGCTTAGGCTCCCTGGGCGCTAACGAATTTTCTTCCCAGCCTGCGAGTCGCCCGGCTCAAGGTAACCACCTTGCTCCAGAATAGATAGCAGGCTTGGATGGACTGCAGAAATTCGCTGATTTCACCGGGCTTCCTGATAAAGCAATTACCATTGAGCTCATAGACGGCGCGGACGAATTTTGGATCATCGGACCCCGCCGCCACGATGATGGGAATGTGCCTCAACTCCGGTGTCGACTTGATACTACTCAATACGCCTAGCGCAGAAATCCGGGGATTCGATAAGTCCAAAAAAACCAGGTCGGGAATTCGCACGGCACTGTACTTACCGGTGCGATGCAGGTAGCTGAGCGCATCTTGCCCGTCTTCGACACAACGAAGTCCATCCGTTACTCCAGCCGCTTTGAACGCCTCGACCGTGAGCCATGTATCGGCAGGATTACTTTGTACGAGCAGCACCTCAATTTGCCTGCGTGATTTTGGAACTCGGCACTGATCTGTGCCCCTAGCCTCGGACATGAACAAACCCTCTAGTGTCCGTCGCAGAAAGAGGGAGACAACGTGCCCACCGTTCCGGAGGAGATTCTCGTGGACGCAGAATATCATGGGACCAATCGAATTGCTAGTGGCTTGCCGCTCCATCAAAGAAATTATTTGAGGGGTAAAGTACTACTAGTTTTTACGGTACTCGGAATTTGCCTGACCTGAATAGATAGCTTACGCTCTCGATCGAAGAAATGATTCGGAGAGATGCCGCGACCATTTTCGATGACCCGGTCCGGCATGCCTCCACTGATGAACCCTCTGGATTCCTACAGTAGTTTCGTGTAAGCTGGCAAAGAAAAGGCGAAACTATGAATTTTACCTTAGGGCTTCGAGAAGGCAGTGGTCCCACGGCGCGAGGTGGGATTGAGACCTCGGTCGCGCACTTCGAGAAACGAATGGCCGATCCGGATTCGGCGATTCGGGCTATCCGGCATCAAGCGGCTCGGGAGGGCGAGTACGCTGACATACCGCCGGAAGTCGCGCCCGCGCTCCGCCAGACACTTTCTTCACGAGGGATTCCGCGGCTCTATACGCATCAAGCCGATGCGTTCCGCCTGTGCACCGAAGGCAAGAATGTAGTCGTAGTTACACCCACCGCCAGCGGCAAGACTTTGTGCTACAACTTGCCGGTGTTGCAGAAGCTGATAGACGATCCTGGGGCGCGGGCGATGTATCTTTTCCCCACCAAGGCTCTGGCGGAAGATCAACTGCATGAGTTTCAGGCGGCGGTGGACGCTATGGGCTCGGACATTCGCGCTTTCACTTACGACGGCGACACTCCGCAGGATGCGCGCCGCGCGATTCGTGAACGAGCCAACGTGGTGCTGACGAATCCGGACATGCTGCACAGCGGAATCCTGCCGCATCACACCAAGTGGGCGAAATGTTTCGAGAACCTGCGTTATGTAGTGATCGATGAATTGCATTACTACCGTGGCGTGTATGGCAGTCATGTGGCGAATCTGCTTCGCCGCTTACGGAGAATCTGTGAGTTCTACGGATCGAAGCCGCAGTTTATCTGCTGCTCGGCGACCATCGCCAATCCCAAGGAGTTAGCCGAAGCGCTGGTAGAATCCACGTTCGACCTGGTGGATCGCAATGGCGCGCCGAGCGGAGAAAAATATTTTGTCTTCTACAATCCTCCGGTCGTGAACCGGGCGCTGGGAATCCGGCGCAGCTATCTGCACGAGACGCGGCGGATCGCGACAGAATTCATCGAGCGTCACCAGCAGACGCTGGTATTTGCCAATAGCCGGCTGGCCACCGAGATCCTTCTGAAGTATCTGCGCGACGCCTGCGAACGGGGCCCTGTGCCCGGCGACACGGTGCGCGGCTACCGCGGCGGATATCTGCCACGCGAGCGGCGCGAGATCGAACGCAAACTGCGGGATGGACAGATACGCGCTGTGGTTGCTACCAACGCACTGGAGCTGGGTATTGATATCGGATCGCTCGACGCGGTGGTGATGGCCGGATATCCGGGGTCGATCGCTTCTTCGTGGCAGCGCGCGGGCCGGGCAGGTCGCAGGCAAACGGCAGCTCTGGCGGTGATGGTGGCTTCCAGCGCGCCCTTGGATCAATACATTATCGAGCATCCCGAATATTTCTTCGAACGGTCGCCTGAGCATGCGCAGATCAATGCCGACAATCTGGAGATCCTGATCAGCCATTTGAAGTGTGCGGCGTTTGAGCTGCCCATTCGCGACGGTGAGAAGTTTGGGCCGCACGATCCAGCGGAGTTGTGCCGCTTCCTGGCCGAAGAGGCCGGACTGCTGCATCACTCGGCGGGCTGCTGGCATTGGACCTCCGACACTTATCCGGCTGACGCAGTGAGCTTGCGCGCCGTGTCGAGCGACAACTTCGTGGTGGTCGACATAACGGGTGAGCACCAGGTGATCGCGGAAGTCTCTTTTCCACTCGCGCTTGAGACGCTGCACGAGAAAGCGATTTACCTGCATGAGGCCCGGCAATATCAGGTGGAGCGGTTTGATTATGACGGGCGGAAGGCGTATGTGCGCCACGTGGACAGTGATTACTTCACCGATGCGATCGATTATACGCAGGTAAAGGAGCTCGAAGAATTCGAATCGCGCGACGTGAACGGCGTGCGGGCAGTTCACGGTGAAGTACGGGTGAACACACAGGTGGTCGGCTTCAAGAAGGTTCGATTTTACACGCTGGAGAACGTCGGGGCGGGGAATTTATCGATGCCGGAGCGCGAAATGCAGACCACCGCGTTCTGGCTCCGCTTTCCAGAAAGCTTTCTCGGGCGCTTTTCTGATTTGACCCCCACTGAGAAGCAGAACGGCCTCATGGGCCTGGCGAATGTGTTGCGGACCGTCGCAGCTTTGCTGCTGATGTGCGATCCGCACGATCTGGGGATCGCTATCGCGGAAGATATTTCGAAAGGAGCGCGGAGCTTTGAGCCGGATCTTTTTCTGTTCGACAATTATCCGGGCGGCATCGGGCAGAGCCAGCCGCTATTCAAGTTGACAGCCAAGTTGCTAGGCGGCGCAATCGACGTGCTGCGGTCGTGTAGTTGCGACGCTGGGTGTCCGGCGTGTGTAGGACCGGCGGGCGAAGTGGGCGAGCGCGGCAAGGAGACGGCTATCCGGATCTTGCGCGAGTTGGCGGCTGCGGGTCAAGAGAAATCGGTATTTGAGTGTACTGTCCCTAATTTATGACAGGTGGAGGATTTGTTCCATCGCCAGACGCGGCCCCTGATCGGGGTCCTGCTCCACGCGGCTCTCGTCATTGAACAACATGGTGTCTCTCGACCGGACTGAATAGCCCGGCCACTTCGGTAGCTTTGGACGTGTTGGGATTTCCCGTGCGCGCAAACGCCACCCACGCCGCGCTTACTTTCTCGGCCAATGCGTAGGCTTCCGGCATCTTGGATATGAGCGGGCCCGCGATCTTGATGTTATTAAAGACGAACTGAATCTCGATGGTGTGCGGTGATCGCATATGGCCGCCGCCCTCGGGGGTCTCCCAATCAAAGCGATACATGAACACTGGCGCCCCCGCTTGAACCGCTTTTCGTTTCGCGAGTTCCCGGGTGTATGCGCCACGCGGATGTTCGGTCGCAATCAGGATATAGAGATCCCAGGGCGTAGCATCCGGGTGCGCCTTGCGGAAAGCGTCGATCACGGGATCCGGGTCGATACCCAATTGCTTGGCCGCACGCTGTTTCAGCCCAGTTTCATCCAGATTGAGCTTTTCGGGAGTCGGCCGGTCGTAGAGCGTCTCTTCGGTATGGGCGTATCCGACCAACAAAGGAATGCCGGCGGAAAGAGCCGGCGCAGCAGGGTCCCAGGGATGGCTGGGCAGAGCGTGGCCATCGACCATGGGTGTGTTCGCGACCATGCCGGGCTCGCGCAGGGTGATCTTCTTGTTTACAGCATCGTTGGCTGCCAGGAGTTTGGCGATCGGAACGGTCTGCAGTTCCCGCGCCTGGCCCGGCTTCAGCCCTAACTCGTCGAGCAGCAGCGCGGTCGTACGGATCGCATCTTCCGGGGTGGTCAGCCGCAGCACCGCGCCGCTTTCGATGATGGCCCGGTGGTAGAGCCCTTTAGCAGCAGGCATCGCCATCAATGTAGCCACCTTGCGCCCGCCGCCCGACTGGCCGAAGATGGTCACTAGGTTCGGATCCCCGCCAAAACGGCCGATATTGTCGCGTACCCACTCGAGCGCCGCGACGATATCCAGCATCCCTACGCCACCGGAGAGAGCGAAATCCGAGCCTGCCTGCTCGCCCAGATAGGTAAAGCCGAATACGTTCAGGCGGTGATTGATGCTCACTACTACCGCGTCACCAGTGCGTGCCAGGTTGGTTCCGTCAATGATGGGGCCGGAACCCGAACCGGTCGCAAAGCCGCCGCCGTGCAGCCATACCATCACCGGCCGGTTTCTGCCGCCATTCAAATCCGGCGTAAAAACATTGAGCACCAGGCAGTCTTCGCTCTCCTCGGGGGACCCCGCCGGACCGCGGCCATTTGCGCTAACTTGTGGAGCGCTGGGTCCATAGCCAAGGGTGTCTCGCACTCCAGCCCAAGAGACAGGTTTCGTGGGCTGCATGAAACGATTCTTGCCTGCTGTCGTTCCACCATAAGGAATGCCCTTGAAGACTTTGATGCCGTCGACCACCGTCCCGCGAACTTTACCAGTGGACGTCTCCACGATGGCGCTGCCGGTGTCGGCGGCCCTCGCAACGCTCAGCCATGCTGCCGCCTCCGCTCCCGCGAACAGCCAGGAAGCTTGTTTAACAAAGGTTCTTCGGTCCGATATGCTAGCCATTGGATCCTTCCTTCCGGTTAAGGCTACAAGACAGTTTAGGCTAAAGGGCGGCGTAGCGGGTCAGCACCACGTTCGATTCTTCGATCGCGGCGCGGACTTCCGGGCTGGTGAGGGCATCCAGTTCCTGGCGCCTGCTCGCTTTCAGACGCGTAGGAGCGCGCTCCAGCTCGGCCGTGCAGAACCCGGGATGGCACATGAATTCGGTGAGCCCGTCCGGAAGCCGGTGAATCAGTTTCGCGAGTCGAGGAGCATCATACCGCCCGGTGATCGCAAAGCCCGCAAAATGATCGGTAGTACGGCAGCCGTGGCGCGCTAACACGCCTTGCAGAAGACTCGTCAGAGGCCGCCGGACCCACGGGATCTTGAACTTCTCGGACAGGCTTCCGACCGCCTCCAGAACGGGCGGCAACAAATGAGTATGCTTATGCGTATCCAGGTGAGTGGGCCGGATGCCGGCGTCCATGACCTTACTGATCTGGCGGGCAAGTTCATCGTATATGCGAATCTGCCCCAGCGATGCCACTAAACGCGCCACGGTCGTCGGATAGCCGTCTCCCCCTACCAGCACTAGATGGACCCCCACGTCCAACTCCGGATTTTCTCGTGCCATCGCGACAGCGTGATCAAATGCCGACCCGGTAGCCATCAACGTCGTGGCGGTAAGAATCCCCTGCCGATGCGCGTGCACAATGCCCTCGTTGACATCGCGTGTGAAGCCGAAGTCATCGGCATTCGTGATGAGGTATTTCAAAACAGGCCGAGCTTGATGCGCAAAAACTTCTTCGGGTTGGCTCGGAAATCCTGCATGAGTCCGTGCATTTCACGCGTGGCTCCGCTCAGATTGTCGTACAACTGGGGATTGACCAGGAGTTGCCCGATCGTGCCTTGTCCGGAGTTGACTTTGTCGATGATGAGGTCGAGCTTCGCGATGGTGTCCACCAGTTGTTTGTGGAGTTCGTCGCTCTTCAGCAGTTTTCCGGCAGTGCCTTGTCCGGCATTCAGATCCTGGATGATCTTGTCGGCATCGGCGATGGTCTTGTGCAGCTCGTCGTAGACCGCCGGATCCCTTAGGAACTTGCCTGCCGTGCCCTTGCCGTCTTGTAAATCCTGGAGGAGACTGTCCACCCGGGCGATTGCCTTGCGGAAATCGTTATAGGCCTCCGGACTGTAGAGCAGCTTTCCCAGCGTACCCTGGTCGCTGTTGAGCGCGTCGGCCAACTGCTTCACCTCGTCGACGATCTGCAGGAAATGGTTGTAAAGCGTCTCGTCCACCAGCAATTTGCCGATGCTGCCCTTGCCCGACTCAACAATCCCGGTAATGCGGTCAATGCGCTCAACAATGACGTTCACCTTTTCGACCGTGCCTTGCAGAGCGGTCAATACGGCGTAGCCCTGCTGCACCACGTTCTCGAATTCCGCCGTATTGAGGCTGGGGATTTCCTGGCCGGCGCGGATGGTCATATCGCTCATGCCGGACCTGATGTTGATGTACTTGGTGCCCAGGATGTTCGCGGCGCTGATGGATGACACCGAGTCAATCGGGATGGACTTCAGGGAATGCTCCGGAATCTCCATTTCGATGCGAACCAGCCGCTGCGGGTCCTTGGCGCCGGAAAGAATGATCTGCTTGACTTTGCCGACCGGGATGCCATCCAGGTTGACCGGAGCGCCGATGGTCAAAGCCGCGGCATCCGACAGATAGGTGTATATAGTCGCCTTCGACTCGAAGATATTAGTCTGGCCAGTCACCAGAAAGATCACGATCGCCAAAATGGTCATTGAAGCAATGGCCATCAGGCCCACCTTCAATCGCGCCCACTTTGCCTTAGTCTGAATCGCCATAATTTACCGAATGTTTGGGCACGAACTTGGAGATGTAGGAATCTTGTGAGGCCTCGAGCTCCGCTTGGACGCCCTCAAAAATGAGACGTCCCTCTTTCATGACCATAAAGGTGGTGTGCGTCGGATTCGAGCGTTCCTGGTTTCCAGCCCCGTTTCCGGAAACCGGCTCCAACTGTCCATGGGTGCGATTGTAGCGAAAATTGGCCATCAGCTGCCCATCTTGATAGCGCTGCGTCACGATCAGGCTCGCGCTGTTCTTGGAATCTCGCTCCTTGGCGATCAAGGCCATAATCGTGTTGGCGGTGATGGGATCCAGGCCGGCGGTGGGCGAATCATAGAAAACCAGCGGGGGCTCGCTCACGACCGCGCGCGCTATTCCGACGCGCCGGCGCATACCGCCCGACAACTCGCTGGGGAACTTATCCAGCGTGTGCTGCAATTCAACGAATCGAAGCGCGTCTTCCACTTTCGCGTCGACCTCACTAAGTGGAACGTCATGCACTCGACCGTTGATTAGCGGATAGGCGACATTTTCGGCGACTGTGATCGAGTCGAAGAGGCCCCCCTCTTGAAACAGCACGCCCACTCGGCTGCGGATATCGAACAGCTCGCGTTCTTGCAATCCGGTGATATCGCGTCCAAATAAATATATGTGTCCCGAGTCTGGTTGGATGAGGCCCAGGCAGGCCTTCAACAGGGTGGTCTTGCCGCTCCCCGCAGCGCCGAGCACTACGCGCGTCTCGCCGGCGGCCATCTGAAATGAGACCCCCTCTAATGCGACAACTTCATCGAAACGCATGCTGACATTTTCAACACGCAGCAGGCTATTGGTCGCGGACGTGGGGGGAGCCGTGGCCATCACTGCAGGTTAACGAAGATTCGAGTCAATACCGCGGTTATGACGAACACCCAGACCGAAGCGACGACGACTGCTTTGGTGGTGGATAGGCCGACGCCTTGCGTGCCACCGGTCGTGTTGAGGCCGTAAAAGCAGCCTACCACCGAGATGACGAAAGCAAAGACGAAGGGTTTGAGAAGGCCCTGAACGATATCGTTGTACTCGAGAATCTTATATGCGCTGGTCCAATATTGGGAGCTGGGCAGGCCGATTGAGAAGTAGGCGATGACATACCCGCCGATCATGCCCACAAAGTCCGCGATGATTGTTAGCAGCGGCAGCATGACGCAGGTGGCGATCATGCGAGGCGTCACCAGCTTCTGAATCGGATCGGTCCCCAGAGCGCGCATGGCGTCGATCTGCTCAGTGACCCGCATGGAACCCAGTTCGCTGGCGATTCCGGAAGCATTGCGGCCGGCCACCAGCAACGCCGTCAGCACCGGGCCTAGCTCCCGGACCAAGGTGATGGAGACAATCTGTCCTACCTGGTCGGAGGCCCCGTACTGGGCGAGCGCCCGCGACATTTGCATGGTGATAACCAGCCCGCTGAAAAACCCCGTCAGGATAACGATCGGCAAACTACCCACGCCGATGTTGTCCATCTGGAGCGCTATGTCGTCGGTGTAATGGGGAGAACGAAAGACATTTCGAATAGCCCGTCCAGCCAGAATATAAAAGTCTCCGAGCGCTGCGACGGGCGCCTTCAGGAATTCGAGCAAACGGGCTCCCTCATTTCACCGATGCTACCATAAAAGGCTTTATTTTCCAGGCAGCGGGATCGCCTGCGACCCACTACAACCGAACGACTTTTGGCGAGGGATATTTCTTTAGCGCGTTGCGCGTATCCACGATCAGGCGGGCGTTCTTGACGATAGCCGGGTAGTCGAACTTCGCATGATCGGTGACTACCACCACGCAGTCGGCCTCGCTCGACATGGCATTCGGTTCGGTAGCGGTCAGATCGTGGCCATCCAGGCGAATGCGCGGAACGAACGGATCGCTATACGTCACGCGTGCTCCACGCCGTTCCAGCAGAAGAATAATGTCCAACGCCGGTGACTCTCGAACGTCGTCGATGTCGCGTTTGTAAGCTACTCCCAGAATGTGGATGTGTGAGCCTTTTACGGGTTTGCTGTGATCGTTCAGCGCGTTCTGGATCTTGTCGACTACGAAGTGCGGCATTTGTCCGTTGATATAGCCGGCCAGCTCGATAAAGCGCGCCTCGATTCCGGCCTGCTTGGTCTTCCATGACAGATAGAACGGATCGATGGGTATGCAATGGCCGCCCAAACCCGGGCCCGGATAAAAGGGCATGAAGCCGAAAGGCTTGGTGGCCGCGGCGTCGATCACTTCCCAGACATTGATGCCCATGCGGTCGCACATGAGAGCCATTTCGTTCACCAATCCGATATTGATCATGCGGAAGGTGTTTTCCAGAAGCTTGACCATCTCAGCGACGCTGGTGGAACTCACCGGAACCACTGTCTCCAGTGCCTGGGAATAAAATAGCGCGCCTAATTTCGTACAAATAGGCGTGATCCCGCCGACCACTTTAGGGATATTGGACGTCTGGTATTTGGGGTTTCCAGGATCGACGCGCTCTGGAGAGAAGCACAGGAAGAAATGCTCGCCCACTTTGAGATCCGGCCGTTCCAGCATCGGTAGAACCAGCTCATCAGTGGTTCCCGGATAAGTGGTGGATTCCAGAATCACGAGCTTGCCGGGGCCGAAATATTTGGCCGTTTCCTGGCAGGCCGAGACGATAAAGCTCATGTCCGGATCTTTGGTTTTGCGCAGTGGAGTGGGGACGGCGATGTTGATCGTATCCAGGTCGGCCACCACGGAGAAGTCGGTAGTGGCACGAAACATCTTCTTTTCCACCATGGAACGAAGCGTTTCAACCGGGACATCCTGGACATACGATTCGCCCCGATTGAGCTTCGCCACCTTATCTTCCAGCACGTCGATTCCAGTTACGGAGAATCCGGCCTTGGCGAACTCCATGGCCAGCGGCAATCCAACGTAGCCCAGCCCGATGATCCCGACCTTGGCGGCCCGGGTCTTGATTTTATCCTCTAGAATGGCCGCTGTTGTAAGTGAAGCAGTTTGCATACGATCTGTAATGAGTTTACCCTGTCGGGCCAGCCGAACGCGGGCGACAAGCGAGTGGGGCTTTTCTTGGCAAGCTCCAGCCCTGGGGTTTCGCACCCTAAGGCGGCGTGTGTGAATAAAGGCCGAAGAAATCATCCAGCTGGACGATATGCGTACCAGAGGAGCTTTAGATGATCAAAGCTATAACCAACACGACGCCGCCCCAACCTGTTGCTCGGCCCACCAGTCAATCCACTCAAAAGCCGGCTCAGCCTGCGCCACACCCTGCTCCCTACGCCGATTCGGTCAAGTTAAGCAGTACCGCGCAAGCCCTGGCTGGGGCCCTGCAGGAAACCAGAGAAACGCCTACTCAAACGGCCAATGAAGCCCAAGGTGGTGATAGCCAGGCTCGCAGGCTTCTCGCAAGGGAGGCTGCCGCCAAATCGGTTCGTTAGGTAACCAGCCTCAGTGAGTTCGGCAAGCCTGCCGTGTCATACTAAAACCTGGGGTTTTGGGTCATTGAACGCAGAGAATCCAAAGCAAGTCGCCGTGCTCGGTCTGGGCTACGTCGGATGCGTGACGGCGGCCTGTTTGGCCAGCCTGGGACATCGCGTGCTGGGGATCGATCGCGATCAGCACAAAGTAGACAATGTTCTCAACGGACGCGCTCCTTTTTACGAGCCTGGCTTGGATGAACTGGTTCGCGAAAACACTGCCGCCGGACGATTGTCGGCCTCCAATTCAGCGGATGGAATCGCGGATGCCGATATCGCACTGCTCTGTGTCGGCACGCCGTCTGAAAAAAATGGAAATCTGGGCTTGGGCCAGTTGCGGCGCGCCATCGAAGAGATTGCCGGCCGGGTTTCACACCGCTCCAAGCCGCTGATCATTGCCATCCGCAGCACGGTCTTTCCCGGTACCTGCGAAGAAGTGGTGTTGCCGGCTTTCGCGGGCTACGGCGCTGTAGCGGTGGTTTCCAATCCCGAATTCCTGCGGGAGGGTTCAGCGGTCAAGGATTTTATAGATCCGTCGTTGTTGGTGGTCGGAGGATCGAATGCAGACGCAGTGCGGCAAGTTGCCGATCTCTATGCGCCGCTGGGCGTAAAGCCCTGCCTGGTGTCTCTGCGGACGGCCGAAATGATCAAGTACGCCTGCAATGCTTTTCACGCCTTGAAAATCTCGTTCGCCAACGAAGTGGGCGCGCTGAGCGACAAACTTGGAATTGACGCTCACGAAGTCATGAAAACGCTGTGCGAGGACGTGAAACTGAATGTTTCGCCTGCATATCTGAAGCCGGGATTTGCGTTCGGCGGCTCCTGCCTGCCCAAAGACCTGCGCGCCTTGACATACCGCGCGGGCCAGTTGGACTTGAAGCTCCCGCTGCTCCAATCCGCACTCGCCCAGCAATGAACAGCATCTGCAGCGCGCCATCGAAGCGGTTTTGGATCTGCCGGCTAAGCGGATCGGCGTCATCGGACTGGCCTTTAAGGAAAATACCGACGATCTTCGCGAGAGCCCGGTCGTGACGCTGCTCGAGCAACTCATCGGCAAAGGGCCGGGACGTGAAGGTTTTCGATCCGCATATCCGATTGGACGAAATCTACGGCGCTAATCGAAACTTCATCCTGGAGACCATTCCGCATATTGGGCGTTTGCTGGTGAGCAACGTCGATCAGGTTCTGATCTGGGCCGACCAGCTGGTGCTGGCTCAAAAGCAAGACGCAGCTATAATGGAGCGTATTTCGGCGCGCGGACTGCCTACTGTGGATCTGGTCCAGGGTTCTATGAAAGCGTCCACGGCCGGCTCCGCTCTGTCTCCGGCCGGAGATTAAACCTGTGCTTTGTCTCCGCACCGTGTTTCTAATGCTTTACCATGAGGCAGCCGATAGCATTAACGATAGGATTGGCGCAGACAGCGGCATCCGAGGGTGGTCTCTCCCACGCCAGGAATGTGCCGCGCGGTCTGGCGCTGTATAACAAGCGGTTCAGATGATCCGGCTGTTCAGAGTCTTCATCCCGACCAGTGTAGTCGCTCTGCTGGTTTCGGAAATTATCCTCACCTACACCTGCTACGTGGTGGCGACCTTCCTCATGATGGATGTCGCTCCGGAAGTTTTCCTGATCGACGACAACGGTTGGCTCCGAATCGCCATCGTCGTAGGTTGCCTCATGTTGGGCATTTACTTCCATGACCTGTACACCCAGTTCCGGATTCGGTCCAGAATACTGCTTTTTCAGCAGGTAATCGTGGTGGTGGGCGTCACCTTCCTGACGCAGGCTCTGTTGGTTTACCTAAGGCTTCAGGATCTAATTCTGCCGACTTGGGTCATGATCGTCGGCAGCGCGCTCACACTTGTTCTCCTGCCCGCCTGGCGAATTATCTTCAGCACGGTGGTAATGAAGGCCATGGGGTCGGAACGTGTGCTCTTTCTGGGCACGTCGTCCGTGTCCCAGGAGATTGTGCATTACCTGCTGGAGCACCCTGAGACTGGCTTGACCGCTATCGGGTACATCGACAACCTGGACACCGGCGCCGAGATCGCGGGCGTCAAGCTCCTGGGCCGAATCCCGGATCTTGAAAACATTGTCGGCCAGTTCCGGCCGGATCGCATCGTGGTGGGAATGTCGGAGCGCCGGGAACGTCTGCCCGTGAACCAGCTTCTGGAATTGCGCCTTTCTGGGATTCACATCGAAGATGCGTTGACTACGTACGAGTCTACCTTTGGCCGCATTTCCACCCGCGAGCTGCGTCCCTCTCAGTTGATTTTTTCCGCCGAATTGGGGCCGAACCCGAACCGCGTCCTCTTGCAATCGGTCTATTCAATGATCATTGCCTTCATTGCGGCCGTGATCGCGCTGCCTATCATGGCGCTGGTCGCTATCGTGGTGAAGCTTTCTTCGTCCGGACCGGCGCTCTACCGGCAACGGCGCGTGGGCAAGAACGACGTCCCCTTCATGCTTTACAAATTCCGATCGATGTACGCCGATGCTGAGGCCGAGAGCGGCGCGGTGTGGGCCAAGCGGGATGATCCGCGAATTACGCGAGTTGGAAAGTGGCTGCGTAAGCTGCGTCTGGATGAGTTGCCGCAGTTGTTCAATGTTCTCAAAGGTGACATGTCCGTTGTTGGGCCGCGCCCTGAACGTCCCGAATTCGTGGCTGAACTGGAGCGCAGGATTCCCTATTACCGCCAGCGGCATTGCGTCAAGCCTGGGATCACGGGCTGGGCGCAGATAAATCACAAATACGGCGACACTATCGAGGACACCATCGTAAAGCTGGAGTATGATCTGTACTACATCAAAAACCTGGCCCCGGCGCTGGATGGGTTTATCATGTTCCACACCGCGAAAGTGATGCTCCTGTCACGAGGCTCGCAGTAGCGGCGGTGACGCATAGGAACAAGCCAAGCCCAGCGGTACCAGCCTGGATGTTTTTCAGAGTTAGGCCTATATTTACAGCCTCGATTTAACGCCTGATAACTCTTCAACTTCAAGACCTTATTTGGATTCAGTGACTTGCACGACTAAAGGCGGGTTAATAAGACTTGGCTGGACAATTGCCCCCGCTACTGCCGAGGAGAACCAAATGCCCCGTTTCTTGAATGCGGCCCTGCTCGCGGCTGCGCTGATGACTCCGCTAGCAATAGCGCCGACTGCGTTGCGTGCCGACGATCGCACGTTCCATGACAAGCAACACAATGACGATCATCGTTGGGATAGCAACGAAACTCGTACGTATCGTGTTTGGGTAAAGGAAAACCATCGCAAATATCGGGAATTTTCCAGGCTGCCCGAGAACGATCAACAGGCCTACTGGGCTTGGCGTCACGAGCATTCAGACGATCACCGGGATAGACACTAGCCTGCTGGCTTGCAATGATCGCCGGTAAACGGACTACTGAAATCTTGGACTGAACAGTGGATCCGTTTCCGGCGACAAGAGCACCCACAGGGCGTACACGCCCAGAATGGTGCCCACCGGGAAATTCAGTAGCTCGACAATCGCGATTACCGTTCCAATGGAGCGAGCCCATGGTCGATAGTTGAGCAGGCCCACGCCT
Source organism: Bryobacterales bacterium (assembly GCA_963769205.1). Lineage (GTDB taxonomy): Bacteria > Acidobacteriota > Terriglobia > Bryobacterales > Bryobacteraceae > Palsa-89. Next base: position 175,597 of record CAVYKR010000019.1, read on the forward strand.
AGCGCAATAGTCGGCAGCATCAGAAGCAGCAGGAGCGCCATCCATCCGGTGACGGTGTAGCCGATCAATGGCCCGTAGGCCGAGGCTGTGGCAGGGCCGGCAAACAGTCCGAAGAAAATGACACTCGCCAACCCTCCGAACCCGCCCACCAGAATGTGCATCAATCCCAGAAATTTGACATGGGATTCCAATTACCAGTCCACCTCAATCTCGTAGTTGTCTGCGCCGCCCTCTGGATTGCGAATCTCGAAGACCAACCGGTAATTGTTCTTATCGGAAGGTTGTTCCACGATCTGTACCTCGCCACGCCCACGCAGTTTCTTAGCGACCGGATTAAGGTCGGAGCGCGCTGGCAGGGGCTCCAGGACTTCGGCACGTTCATCTTTTACGCGTTGGCCGGCCACAACGTCCGAAAGGACTGCTCCACCTTGAACCGTAACCCGCACGCGCCCTTCCACGGTACCGCTCCATACCAGTCCGCGAACCATGGGATGCAGTTCGGGTTCTTTCCCGCCGCTCCGCGGCCATGCCAGAACGAACGAGTACTCTCCTGACCCGCTCTGCGGATCGTGAATCGAGACGCGCGCCGTGTATCGATTGCGCTCGCTCGGTTGCTCTACCAATCGGATTTCGCCGCGGCCCTCGGGCTGTTCCAGATTCACTTCCACTTCACGATCCGGGAGCGGCCTGGAGAATTTGAAGTGTGGGTCGGCCACCGGAGCACCATTCGCACTCTCGGACACACAACTTCTCGCCCGGCAACTGATAATCGCTTCCTGATCCACCCGGCCACTCCAGGCAATCTTATCGATTCGGCCCGGGTGTTCCAAGCGGGCCGTCGACGCGTCCCAATAAAGGGCGATCGAATAAAATGAACTGCCCGGCTGACGATCTTCGATGGTTACGGACAAAGTATAGTGGTTTTCAAGCTGCGGCTGGTCGACGATATGAACAAGTCCCCGGCCTGCTTGAACCACTAGACGCGCATCCTGCCGGGTATCAGGCAACCGGTCGTGAAACTGAAACTGGGGCCGCTCGACCGGCGAACCTTCCTGAACCTGAACATCCACCCGGTTATCGCGCAAGTGCAGGATTATGATTCCGTCCACTTGACCTTGCCAGACAAATTGCGGCCGATTCTGCGCGAAAAGGACGCAGGGCAACAACGCCACCGGCAATAGTTTCACCGCTCTCATTGTACTTAGTAACCAAGCTCCGTCGATGTAACATGGACTACACTAATGCACGGAGACATAGCTGCGAGTTAATATAAGGGCTTGAGTCCCAAGCGCGAAACACCAGGCCGCGGCTAGCGTCCAACGTTCGCTGACCATTCTCATGACAGCTGTACCGGCACTTTTGCTAGCTTCAACCACTCATCAATTAGTACAGACGTTCTTTGACGATACTTTCGCCGGAGTCCATCGCCTGGATTTTTTTGACTGGTCGCTGCTGGTGCCTTACTTCCTGCTGCTCGTCATCCTTTCTTGCTATGGCTGTCACCGCTACGAAATGATCCGGCGCTACCTCAAACATGGCAGGCACGCGGCTGCTCTGCCGTCCCAGAAACTGGAAACGCTTCCCCGCGTGACCATTCAACTTCCGCTTTACAACGAGCGCTACGTGGTGGAGCGACTGCTCGAGGAAGTTGTCAAAATGGAGTACCCCCAACAATTGCTTCAAATCCAGGTCCTGGACGATTCCACCGACGATACCCACGCCTTCACCGAGGCCCTGGTACGCGATTATCAGACTGCCGGTGTCCCTATCGAATATATCCATCGCTCCAATCGCCATGGCTACAAAGCCGGCGCGCTGCAGGAAGGTATGCGGACCGCGACCGGCGAGTTCATCGCCATTTTCGACGCCGACTTTGTTCCTCCCCGCGATTTCCTGAAGCGCACCATTCATCACTTTGTCGATCCGAAGGTGGGTGTGGTGCAGACGCGCTGGAGTTACCTGAACCGCCACTTCAACCTCCTCACCGAGGTCGAAGGGATGCTGCTCGACGGCCACTTCGTCATTGAGCATGGCGCTCGAGCCGGCAGCGGGCTGTTCTTCAATTTCAACGGTACGGCCGGTATCCTGCGCGCCAGCATGATCGAAGACGCTGGCGGCTGGCAGCACGACACGCTTACCGAAGATTCCGATTTGAGCTATCGCGCGCAGCTCAAAGGCTGGCGCTTCGTCTACTTGCCGGAGGTCGAATGCCCCTCCGAGTTGCCGGTTGAGACTTACGGGTTCCAGGTTCAGCAGTCGCGCTGGGCGAAGGGCCTAACGCAAGTTGCGATAAAGCTGCTGCCGGCCATTCTAAGATCGAATGTTCCCTTCCGCGTTAAGGTAGAAGCGTTCTTCCATTTGACGCCCAACATCTCCTATCCACTGATGCTGATCGTTTCGGCGCTGATGCTTCCCGTGATGATCGTTAGGTTTTACATGGGATGGTTTCAGATGCTGACGATCGATCTGCCCTTGATCATCGCATCGTTCTGGTCAATTTCGGCGTTTTATATGGCGGCCCAGCACGAGTTGTATCCGAAGAACTGGAAAAGGTCGCTGGCGTTGCTGCCGGCGCTGATGGCCGCTGGGGTCGCCCTGACGCTCATCAATACTAAGGCCGTCCTCGAGGCGCTGTTTGGTATCAAATCCGCCTTCGCTCGCACCGCCAAGTATGCGGTGGGCGACCGCAAGGTCAAACTCGAGCACGGCGAGTATCGGCGCCGCAGCGGCTGGCTGCCTTACGCGGAACTGGCAGTGGGCGGCTATTTCCTGTACATGGTGGCATTCGCCATCGAGACCTGGAATTTCCCCGCCGTTCCGTTCCTGCTCTTGTTTGTGGCCGGTTATTGGTGGGCCGGCTTTAGCACCCTCTGGCAGGAGTATCAGGGCCGACTGCGCTGGGAGCGTGAGCGGAATCTTGCGCTGGAAAAGAACGCGGCCTGAATTTAGCTTACTGCGAGCGCTTCAGCATATCTTCCATGACCCGGAAATTGCCTTCATGGCAGGCCAACTCAAATATCTTTTCGTCGGTGTGCTTGAGCCGCAGTACCGCCGTCCATGGCTTGGTCCAGGTAGTCAGGTCGTCAACGCTGATCTCGTAACGGATCTCATCGGCCGCGACCCGGCTGAAGCGCTCCACCAGATGCAGGTTCTCGGCTGATCCCATAAAGTCGTCCTGCGGAGAAAAGTTCGTTGTATCCACGATCAACGTCTGGCCTTCCCAGTGACCTATTGAGTCTCCATTCCAGGTACGGACGTTTTGTGGAAGATGCGGCCGTCCATCCAGGGGAATGATGCGCGCGTCGTGAATCGCTTCCATAACGATCACGACGTAACCCGGGCTTTGTACAATCTGGTAGTAACTGGTGAATGGCCCGGGCCGAGGCATCGGCACGCCAAACGTGATGCAGCGCTGAAAAGGAGTCATGGCCTCCGGACGCCCCGGCGGGTTTCGCATGTTGCTGGCTTTCGCTGCCGCGGCTCGTCTCTGTTGCCCTTCCGGTGTGTAGGCGGGAAGCCTTCCATCCGGAGGATCGATTATGAGGGCCGTCCGATTGTCGAATTCCCGGTCGAGGAAGAGGGTCAGCCCCGTAGCCCCCTCGTTCTTGTAACGTTCGACATTCGCCAAGGCAGCCAGAAAAACTGCATCGCCATTAGCGGCGTCGCTATTGCCGCCCGCGAAGATCCGCACCGCCCGCGCTTTTAGTTCAGCTACTTCAGCATCGGTCAGGAACTCGCGACCCTCCAGCTGTTTGGGCCGTTCCAACGGAGTCGCGTTCTTGTTCACCCAGTTTCCCTGCAGGTCCGGTTGGCCATCGGCCGTGAAGGCCGGAGTCCAGCCCTTGGTCGGCTGCGCAGACGCAATTGCAACTGCCAGGGCACCGGAAAACATCAGGGAGCGGACGCTCATCGAGACCTCCGTCGACTGCCAGTATACCCCCAGGCGCTACGTCGCGCACATTTCAGGTCCGATTCTTTCCCCCGCTCCCGGCCAGCAGCTTCCGCGTATTGTCCAGCACCTCATAATGTTCCTGTGTCAGTTTGTCCACCTTCTCGTGCAGCCGCGCGATCTTCACCTCGGTGTTGATGCTCGTCTCGAATTCGATGTCCGACCGGATGCGGTCCCTGGCTCGCTGCCGGTTCTGGCTGGTTAACACAAATAACGTCAGGAAAATCGCCTCCAGCGAAATGATCACCGATAGCAAGCCGAACGGGAACGGATCGAACCTCCGCAGCGCTCCCGCAATTCCCAAGTTGACGGCAATCCAGCCCCCGAAAAACAGACCGTGCAGCAACGTCGACGGTAGATTTCCCACCAGCGCCGGAACCGCGTCGGCAATTCGCGAAACAGACGTCTGCTGCTCTTCTGCCACGTCATTGACGTTACGGGTGATGGTATGCCGGATGAACTCGTCGCTCTTGCGCAAACGACGCGCAGAAACGCTCAGCAAATTCAACGCCGCCGAGGTGTGCTGGCGAACGTAATCTTCAAAGTGCGCGCGATCCAGACGCAAAACTTCGACATCATTGATCGCTGCCACCCACGCCGTGCGCGGCCCATCGTCGAGCAGCGACACCTCCCCAAAAATATCGCCCGGCCGAGCCGTCTCCAGAACAATCTTCTCGCCCTGATCGTTTTTTAGATAGATCTCAACCTCGCCGGAGCGAACAATGTAAAGCGCATGCCCCGGGTCACCCAGGTTGAACACGGTTTCCCCGGCGGAATACACCATCAAATCGATCTTCTCGGCCAGCGCGGTGCGATCACCAGCGCCCAGTTCACGTAAGTGGTCGATTTCACTCAGTATCGATGCATCGATCGGCATGCGTAACAGGCTAACACTCCCTACCCTATCCCTCTCTAACACCCGCGGAATAGCGAACTTGTACCAGATGGAATGGTTCCGCCGGATGGCCCAGTTGGGCATTGCCCAATTCATGCCGCAGCCTGATACTTAATCTGCATGAAGTATTTCAGCAGGGTGGTTCTTATGAAATCGATCGGACTTCTTGTCACATTCCTCAGCGTGCTTCACGCTAGCCCCAGCAGCTATTCGCGTAAACGATCTCGGCACGCTGGGCAGCTCATCCGCCATCGGATTCAAAATCAATAACTCCGGAACAGCGGTCGGTTGGGCACAATCGGTTCATGGATACTCACAAGCCTTCCAATCGACCGACGGCGGCCCTCTTAGTACGCTTCCCCAACTCTCCGCTTCCGATAGCTACGCTATGGGCATCAACACCTCCGGAGTGATCGCGGGCGCTGCTTACGTGAACGGACAGCCACATGGCATAGTGTGGAATGGATCCACCACAACCGATCTCGGCGCTGGCATCGTCGCAACGGGCATCAACGATCCCGGCGTGGTGGTGGGTGGAAACGGACATGCATTCGTGCTGGTCAACGGCGTGTATCAAGATTTGGGAGTCCTCGCCGGTGGCAGCTGGAGTTCCGCATACGGCATTAACAATTCCGGAACTGTGGTCGGCTACGGCAACTTGGCTTCCGGAAATTTCGGGGCTTTCGTGTGGACATCGCAATCCGGCCTGAACCAGCTCGGCACTTTCGGCGGCGCCGACAGTTACGCCACCGGTATCAACAACAGCGGCGAGATGATTGGATATGCGAGCCTGAACAGCGGTTACGAGCACGCCTTCTCCGCCCTCGGAGCGGCCATGACCGACCTTGGAACTCTGGGTGGAAGCAGCTTCGCTTATGGAATCAACGATAGCGGCGAGATCGTGGGCTATAGCTGGCCCACTTCGGGGGACAATCCGCACGCCTTCCTTTACATGAACGGCATTATGATCGATCTGAACGCCCTGATCCCTACCGGCTCCGGCTGGCAATTGCTCGAAGCGTACGGAATCAACAATGCCGGCCAAATCGTCGGCGAAGGTTTGTTGAAAGGACAGGCGCACGCCTTCCTGCTCGATCCCGCGTTGGTCCATACGGCGTTCGCGTTCACGCCTGCGCCTCTGTCCGTACTCGACCCCGTCCCCGAGCCCGCGACTGCCTGGGTCGGTGCGTTCGGACTCGTCCTGGTATGGGTCTGGGGTCTTCGCACTAAACTCCAGGCAAGACGTAATCCTTGAATTGCTCCCGCAACGCTCGTTTGTTGAACTTACCGACGCTGGTCTTCGGCACGGCGTCAATAAACACGATGTCATCCGGCAGCCACCATTTGGCTACGCGGCCCGAAAGAAATTCAAGCATCTCCTCCTTAGTGACCGTGCCGCGGCAGTTTTCGTGGAGCGCGATGCAGGCCAGCGGGCGCTCCTGCCATTTGGGATGAAATACAGCGATCACCGCAGCTTCCATCACTTTCGGATGCGCCATGATGCGCGTTTTCAAGATCCACGCTCGAGATCCACTCGCCGCCGCTCTTCACCAGGTCCTTGGTGCGATCCATAATTTGCAGATAGCCTTCGGAATCGATAGTGGCGACGTCGCCGGTGCGGAACCATCCGTCCAGAAATGCCTCGTCGTTGCGCGGATCGTTGTAATATCCGCTGGTGATCCACGGGCCGCGCGCCTGTAGCTCGCCCATGGTCGTTCCATCCCAGGCGATCTCCTTCCCCTCGGCGTCGACGATCCGAATATCCACGCCCGCCACCGGCAAGCCGTGCCGCGCCAGCATATCGAAGCGCTCCTTCTCCGGCAGGTCTTCCAGTTGATCCTTCACCGCCATGAAGGTCGCGATCGGCGTGGTCTCGGTCATGCCCCAGGCCAGGCGGAAGCGAACTCCGTATTTCTTTTCGTACAGCTCGATGAACTGCCGGGGCATGGCGGAGCCGGCCACGACCACCGTCCGCAGAGACGACAGATCGCGCGGCTGAGTCTCCAGATACCCGTACAGGCTCATCCAGATGGTCGGGACACCGGCCGCGAAAGTGGCGCGCTCATTCTGGATCAAGTTGCGCGATGTCGGCTGGTTGTAGCTGGCGGCCGGTGCAGGATGATGCGCGCGCCCGTCATCACCGCGGCGTACGGAATACCCCACCCGTTAGCGTGAAACATGGGCACGATTTGCAGCACCGTGTCGCGCTCCGAGATCGCGAACACGTCCGCCATCGCCAGCGCGAAGCTATGCAGGACCAGGGCCCGATGCGTATATAAGACGCCCTTGGGATTTCCGGTGGTTCCTGAGGTATAGCAGGTGGCGGCCGCGGTTTTCTCGTCCAGCTGCGGCCACGAGTACGGAGCACCGCTGCTGGATTGAATCAATTCCTCATAATCGGTCGAAGGCGTGAGACTGGTGCTGTTATTTTCCTCATCGGGCAGGATGACGAATTGTTTCACGCACGGAAATCTGGTCGCGGATCGGCTCTAGAATCGGCACCAGCGACGCGTCCACGAAGATCACCCGATCGTCGGCGTGGTTGATAATGTAGGCCAGCTGATCGGCGGCAGCCGCAGGTTCAGTGTGTGCAGCACGGCGCCGAAGCAAGGCACCGCGAAATAAAGTTCCAGGTGTCGAAAACTGTTCCAGCACAGCGACCCCACGCGGTCGCCCGGCCTTACCCCCAGCCTCTCCAGTCCTCTTGCTACGGCGTGGACGCGGGCGTGAAAGTCCGCATACGAGTGGCGATGCATGCCGTCCGGCATCTTGCTCGCGATTTCTTTTTTCGGAAACAGTTTGGCCGACCGCTCCAGGATGTGAGTGAGCGTCAGCGGATAATCCATCATCAGACCTTGCATACCGGTCTCTACTTTATGCCGAGGAAGTGTTGTTTTTCAACTAACGGAAATGGTGGTCGCAGGTTAGCAGGCGTGCTCGCCCGCAAACTGCCTCAGGTGAGCACCGGCGCGTGCACCAGGGAAGACAGCCAGATCATGTACTCTTCTTCCTCGCGGGTCAGAGGACCTTTGTCCAGCGCGCGCGCAAGCTGCCGCATTTCCTCCGGCTGCAACGGCGAACAAAGCACGCCGTCCATCTCCGGACGCGTCAGAACGAAGCGATAATAGTCGCATACATCCGGAACCCAGTAGGTTTTCGGCAAATTCAGGGCTTCGAACATCTGCGGCGTCACTTGTGACATCGTGCTCTTGAAATTGAATACCGGACTGAGGCGGGCTGGCCGAAAATATGGAAACAGGTCGCGGCGAGCGCCCGGGTGAGCGGAATTATAACGGATGAACCGGATGTCCAGCATGTCATATTGCTCAGAGACAACCGCCAAAGACCTTTGATGAAAAGTAGCGCCGATCGCTCGCGCGCCGTGCTGTCCGGCGGCTCGCGCCCGCGCCATGGCTTCCACCCGCCCGTAGAAACTCTGATCGCCGGAGACCGCGCCGGCAATGAGCAGATCCACCCGCTGCAGGTTCGGAACCTCTCCGATTACTTCATGAAACTGCAGCGCCGCAAACAGCGGATTGTCCAGATACGATACGACGCCCACCACGATTTCATCCCGCCTGGATGGACTCCCTTCCAGCAGCTTGGCCAGCCCCTTCCGAATCCCTTCATAAAGGGGCCAGTGCAGATCACCCGTGACGAAGAAAAAATTTACACCCGCCTCATAGGCGGCGATCACCGTTTCGGGTGACATCGTCATGCCCAGGCAAATTGGGCTTACGCGCAGCCCGCTCTTGCCCAGCGCAATACGATCCGATGCTTTGGGCAGCGCCTGACGAACAGCGGGCGCCATCACGAACTCCAGCTCCCCATGGTGGCGGCGGAAACCTGCTCGGGCTCCGCTGGCTTCCGGCTCCCGCCGGGCCGCATGAGCAAGAGCGATGGAACCTTCACGGAATCATATAGCCTCAGGAAGAAATGGCCGATCCCCGCCAGACCGATCATCAGGTTCGGCGTTTCGCCTCCGGTCGTCACTCCGCACGGCCACGGAAGGTCCGGCACACGAATTTGTGCGATCGCCTGCCGTCCGACATTTTCAGCGATCAACCGCAGATCATGGCGGCCCTGAATGTCCGACGCCGCCAGCAATAAGTCGGCATTGCCGCCCAGTCCGTGGCAGAGGCACAAGTTTCCGCTGTTTGGAAAGACCACGTTGGAGCAAGCGGCGACGGTGGTGTGAAGGGCTTCCTGGAGGTCGCGCGCGCTATCTTCGCTGGCTTCAAGCAACTCCAGCGCCCGCAGACGTGCCAAGCCGATGCCCGGTCCCCCATGGCACCACGCCATCGCAAACGCTTGCTGGCCGGCCGGCATGTAACCAGTCATGTTCCGGAGGTCAGGCCAGTTGTGTTGCTCGGGGCTGAAATGGAATTGCTCGTAGCGAAACGCTTCGAGGCAGGCCTGACGGTAATCAGAATTGCCGGTTTCGGCCCATAGTTCCAGCAGAGCGCATCCAATACCTGCGGCCCCGTGACCGTAACCACAAAGATGTTTCTCAGATTGGCCTTGCAGCGTATCCCAAGACCATCCGGTATCCGTTTTGTGGGCAGCCCGCAGCAGCATACTCCCGTGCGCCATCGCTAGCTGGATGAGTTCCGGCTGGCCAAAACGAATAGCCACGTCCAGCAGAAGCTGGATTGTGCCTGCCGATCCGCTGATGATGTCCACCCACGCTTCATTCGGCGCTGCACTGCATGCGCTCTTCAGGTCCCGCAGCCCTCGCGCGACCATATGCGAGTCATCCCGGATCTTTCCGAGTTCCATGGTCGCGAATGCGATACCCGCCGCGCCGCTATAAAATCCCGGCCGGGCTGGTTCGGGGATTTCCGCGCTCGCGGCTATGGCATGGTTGATGGCTCCAATGGCGGCGTTTTTCTGTAGCCGGTCTCCTGTGAACTCGGCCAAGCGCCCCAGAAATAGCGCGATACCAGCCGTTCCGTCGTAGATCGTACACGTCTGTACGCGATGGACAGGCGTCCACGCTGCGCCCACCGCATCTAAGGCCCAGCCCAGCCAGTTGCATTGATTACCCCACCACACCGCATCGCGGCACAGCCTCGAACCGATGCGGTCAGCCGTCTCGAGAAATGCCGGATCATGCATAGGCGAACTCGATCTCCTGGGACACCTCGGAGAGGTCCACGGAGCCTGGGCAAAGATAGGGGAGCTCCAGCTTCAATCCGTTTTGGGTGAAACGAGCTTCCACTGCGCGCAGGCGGCCGTCCACCGACTGGTCGCTCTTTTTCCAGGCGTCGACAATCCCCTCCGCCACCAGGCGGCAGCGGTGCATGCCAAAACTTTCCCCGGTATTGGGATCCTCGGCCACTCCGATACCTGGCTGCAGCGTCCGCGTGAAAAGTGGCGTAGAAGCCAGCAATTGGTCGGTAACATTCCGCGGCAGCTGACCAACAATTCTAACGGTGATGTCGTGGTACCGGCGCGCCACGTAGAGGACCACCGCATCCGTGCGCCCATACATCGCGGGCTCGTTGAGGGCCTTCATGCGGAAGGGAACCTGGTATCGATTTAGAGGCAGCGTCAGAGCTTCAATTAACTCCGGGGCCGCGCTGCTCGGCGCGTGGAAGTAGAACCGGACCACGCTTTGGTCGTCCCACACATCACCCAGCGCTTCGCCGTAGACATAATAAAAACCCGGCTGCGCGGCGGTCGACTCCCGCTGCACCTGCACGTTGACGATCGCACCCGGCTGGGGAGCGACACCCGGCGGACCGGTGGTGACGAACTCACCGGGTACCGCTGAACGCTGCCGGTCGCCTTTCGACAACCATACTTGCCCATTAGGGCTCACTTGATAGACCGTCCAGCCTCCCTCCCAACCCGGACGGCTCCGATTGCTTTGGATGAGTTTCGGCAAGAAGGTAGGGTCGGGCAGCATCGCTTCGGGCGGTGGCGGTGGAGCATCCTCCATGCGCCGCGAATAGCATCGCGCGTATAGCATGCTCTGGAGGTCGCGTACCAGTGGCATGTCGGGTAGTGGATGGTTAGGGAACCCCGGAATGACAGGCATGACGCCCGGCGCGACGGGCATCATCTCACCGCGGAATCGGAACGCTGCCGGGGAGAGAATTTCAATTTCGCGCAAGATAGGGGTAAGCTCTTCGTGGATATTCATGGATCAAGCCGCTATACCTAGTGGCGCGCTTCCCAGCAATTGCGCTACGGCAACCTGCGGCGCTTCCAGCAAGCCGACACTCGTTTGCAGCATCGTGTTGCCGAACGGGCCCAGCTCCGGCATCCCGCTCAGATATTCCAGCACGGCCACGATCATCCGCCCGGCCGTGAGCCGCACGGCCCGCAGCAATGTGACGTGAGCCTCGATTGCCGAGAACCCACGGCCCGCTGCGTACGCTTCCCAGAAGGCCCGTACGGAGGGTCGTAAAGTTTCGAGCGTGACCGTTGGAGGCGCCGGATACTTCTGCGCTGCGGCCATCTCTCTCGCGCTGGCGTTCATGAGCATGGCCATCACGTACTCTTTGAAGATCGTGGCCACATCCCATGCCCCGTCCCCGATGTCCACCAGTTCCCAATCGACAATCGTCAGTTCCGGCCCGCCCTGCGATTGAATCTTCAGAAGGCAGTTGTCCCACTTCATATCGTTATGGATGAGACTGTCGTATCGCCATTCCGCCCGCAACGCGCTCAGCAGCGGCTGCAGGCTCGGAAACTGCCGAATACCCGCCGCCAATGATCGTCCGATTGGTCCAAACCCTTCGAACATCTGATAGCCGGCCTGATCGAAGGTGAGCGGCCAGGGCAATTGGCAGTTGTAGAGCGATCGGCTGGTTGGGTCCGCCACTATCGAAGTCCCATGCGAATGCACTAGGGCCAGAGCGCTTCCGAGCACGCGCGCTGTATCTTCACCGTACTTGTTTTCCCGCATCTGGCGCTCCTGCATGCTTTCAGTGTTATCGGCAAGGCTCAGTGTAAGAGCGTGACGTCGTGCGTCGTAGTCCACGAACTTGGGGATCAAGCCGCGGATCCTGGCGTACTTCGGATCGCTCTGGACGGCGCGATAAAAGGCCGCCTCGCGCTCGATGGTGTAGATGGCTTGCGCTTCCGTAGTCTTGATCTGCTTTACAAACAATCCGGGCGAGCGGTGTCGCAGGACTTTGAAATTGCGATTGCGCCGGCCGGCTTCTGCGATAGCGAAATCGCCCGCTACCAGCGATTGCGAATCAATCAGACCCTTGGAGAGCAGATAGTGCGGAAGATTGTAAGCTGTCAGGAACATTGTTGATTTTCTCGCCGAACTCTAAAGATGAGCGGGCGGCTCGGCACTGTGCTGTGCCGGGCCGCCCGCTCAGGATTACATCGGCGGGAAAGTGGTGTGCGTTGCCGTGCGCGTCGGATATGTGGGCCACGTTGGCCATGTTGGCCAAGTCGGCCACGTCGGTCTGGTCGGCCAAGTCGGCCACGTGTATGTCTGCGTTGGATACGTGAATTGTGCGGCTTGTGGCGCCGCGGCTGCTGCCGCTCCCGCTCCGCCTCCCGCGAAGCTGGTTTCGGGAATGCTTTGCGTCGTTGCCGTGGTTTGCGTGAATGTCTGAATCGTCGGTGTGCAGTTTGGACTTACTACGATAGACTGGCAGACCGGCAATGGGCTCTGCGTGCACTGCACCAGAAGCGGGCTAGGACACTGGAACGGAAGGTGACTCGGCGGACACGCCGGCGGGAAGTGGCTAATGGTGCAATGTGGCGTCGGTGGACACCAGCCCGGGAACGGGCTGTGGCACCACGGGAGTGGGCTAGGTTGACAGTACGGGAACGGACTTCCTCCACCCGTGAATGGTATTCCCGTTTGGGTCTGCGGCACGTGCCCTTGTGGTGCTGCACCATACCCTGCTCCTCCAAATTGAGCCGCAAACGCTGCTTCACCTCCACCGCCCTGTATGGTGGAAACTGGAGTTCCGCCAGGAGTAATGGGGCTCAGAGGCGACCCCGGCGTGCAGTTGGGACTGGCCGGAGTTATTGGCGATATTGGAGTGCACTGTACAACCTGAACGCTGTGTATAGTGCAGTTCACAATTAACGGGCTTGCGGTACAATGCTGCGGGATCGGGCTGACAGTGCAATGTAGCGGGATGGGGCTAACGGTGCAGTGCACTGGAATCGGGCTGACCGTGCAGTGTATCGGGATCGGGCTGACCGTGCAGTGTATCGGGATCGGGCTGACGGTGCAATGACCCGGGAACGGGCTCGGCGGCAATGTGCACCACGGCAAGGGGCTAGGCGGCGGGCACCAAGTTGGAAATGGAGTAGGTGGAAATGTGAAGCCACCACCCTGTGTCTGGGTTTGCGGCGCTGAGAATCCTGAGGTTTGAGTGTTCTGCGGCGCGGCGCCCATACCCATCATCCCCATACCCATGCCTGCCTGCGCACCGGGATATCCGTATTGACCGTACATGGCCTGCTGTCCTCCTTGCTGAGTCGTCTTAAAACTAAGTTTTGATTCTCGCTTCACCCACAGCGTGACGGCACCGAGCGGATCGGTCTCCAGTGGAACGGGCTGCTCATAAACGACGTCCGCCTCTGGTATATCTACATAGCTCGATATGTCGGGATCCAGATAGAGGCGCAAGGAATCGCTTTCGCTCGACGGTCCGGCGTATCCCGTGATCCTCATCAGAGACTGGGGATTCGCTGGATCCTGTACCGCCTTACCAATGAAGCCGGCATGTGCGCGGCGAGGTGCGTCCCCCCTGACGCCTGGTTTCTTGCTTTCCTCGGCCATCTGGCTCCTCCTTGCTAAACGCATTCCGGGCTGCGAAACGTCGGCGGGAGAGACGTACGTCCCTCCGTGCTCGCCGCAGTTCGCGCCGGCGGCCCGTGGTTACCCACGATACCGGGGCTTATAGTAAAACGGACTCTACGGATCCTGCCAGTCGCATCTTGGGAGTAGCGTTATCGGGCTCACCCAAATGGGCTCGCTTAAAATGGTGACACCCGGGTGGGTAGCTATCCAAACCGATTTCCAGTAAGGCTAAATTTTGCAAAGAGATAGAAAAATCCCGTTGACGGGCCGGGAGCAAAATGTCCCCCGAATGTGGGACTAGGCTTCTGTTATTGTGCATGCTACTATTCCCGAGTTACCCTTGGAGAAGTTCCTGAGCGGCTCGATAACGAACGACGCGGGAATGCAACGGTGGAGTCTTTTCGAGCAGCCAACCAACCCTTGGCCTAGCTCTCGGGTCCCAGGCTAAAAGAGGAGTATGGCCCCCGAAGCAGGGAAAATTAAGAAGCGCCCGACAGTTGATCGCGTGACGCAAACGTCGGCGGACATCATCCGGCTGCTGGTCCAGTTAGCGAACCCTGCAGACGACCGCGGGGACCCCAACGGACAGGCGAATCCCTCCGAGGAGATCATCCTCGAAGCCGATCTGGATGGCGCGCGCTACGTATTGATTCGTATACCAAACGCGAATCGCCCGCGTGTGCAACTCAGTCCTCGCGAACAGGAAATCGTTCGCATGGTTGCGGATGGACATTCCAACAAGATCATCGCAAAAGTGCTAAGCATCAGTTCCTGGACAGTGTGCACTCATCTCCGCCGGATCTTTGCAAAGTTGGGCGTGGGTTCGCGCGCCGCAATGGTCGCGCGCCTGCTGGAACTCTGTGGCACCAGGGAACATTCCTATCAGCGGCTGCCGGCTTGCTCGATCGTCGGACCCGGCAATGCCAGGGAAGTCACGTCCAGGAGCAGCCGGAAAATGGAGCTCGATCAAAAACCTGAAACCCAGGAACCAAAACCCCGCTAGCCGGTCACTCGAATTTCGTTATCGCAAGTTGAATTTTTTCATCTTATAGCGCAGCGTATCGCGGGTAATCCGCAACAGCCGGGCCGCCTGGGTCTGGTTGCCGCCGGTCTTTTCCAGTGCCTGCACTAACAGGCGACGTTCCTGCTCCACCAGCGACATCGCCTCTCCGCCCGATAAGGTTGCTTGTAGACCAGTTGTGGATGCCATCGCAGAGCCGGGGCCCCGCACCGCAACCGGCAGACTCGCCGGTCGAATGTAGGCCGTATCTTCCAGGATCATGGCGCGCTCGATGGCATTACGCAATTCGCGCACATTGCCGGCCCAATCGTGCCCCAGCAGAAGGCTCTCGGCATCGGGCGAGATCCCTTCGATTTGCCGCTTGAATTTCGCGTTGTAGTGTTCCACAAAAAACCGCGCCATCGGCAGAATATCCTGGGGCCGCTCACGCAAGGGCGGCACGATGAGCTGGATTACGTTCAGACGATAATAAAGGTCCTGCCGGAAAGCTCCCTCGCGTACCGCCTCCCGCAGATTTCTATTGGTGGCGGCGATGATCCGGATATCGACCGTGATATCGCGCAGCCCGCCCAGGCGCCGGAAGCACTGGTCTTCCAACACTCGCAGCAGTTTGGCCTGTAGAGACAGCGGCATTTCCCCGATCTCGTCCAGCAGCAGCGTGCCTTTGTCGGCTAGCTCGAAGAGTCCGCGTTTCTGCGCTCTCGCATCGGTGAAAGCGCCTTTCTCGTAACCAAACAATTCGCTCTCCAATAGTGTTTCCGGGATCGCGGCGCAGTTAATCGCCAGAAATGGCTCCGATTGCCGCAGGCTTTGATAGTGCAGCGTCTTGGCGATAAGATCTTTCCCCGTCCCGTTCTCGCCCTCGATTAGAATCGAAGCCGCTTCGCTGATGGCCACTCGCCGCACGAAATTGAGTACTTCTCGCATCGCTTGGGATTCGGCAATGATCTGGCGTCGCGCCGGCTCGGCCTCTTCGGTGATGTCCTTTACCGTGGCCACCACCCCCTCCAACTCCCCCGCCCGATCCAGTAGCTGGACCGTCCGGATCACTACCATTCGCTCCCGCCCGCTCTTCATGTGCAGGTTCACGGTTCCGGTTGGTAGAGAGGTGGAGGAACCCAAACCCTGCACCATTCCACAACTCGGCTCGCAAATGGTGCAGTGGAACAGCTCCCGGCAGTGCTTGCCGATCATTTCGTCGGCGCTCATGCCAAATAGTCGTTGCGCGGATTGGTTGACGCCGACAATATGCAAACCCTTGTCATAGATGAAAAGGCCGTCCGAGAGCTGATCGAAGATCGCTTCCAGAATCTCGGGCCGCTGCCATTTCACGGCCAGATGGGATGCAGAGTGCCGGGCGGGCTCCGTCTTTAGGTCCATCATGTATGCTCGTCGTTTAACGCTGCACGTTTCATACCGCGCCACTGCCTAAATTTCTGGGTGTTGTAGCCCACGCATCCGCCAAGTTGCGCAATAATACGCTGCCAAGACACTTGCAAGTTGTTGCAAAAACATTACTTGGACTTGCGAAATCATACTGGCTCCCGGATTGCATCATCCCTACTGTAATCGCCGGAGATTGATATGAAGACCGTTCAACTGGCAATTCGCGATTCGGAATACGCACAATCTCTGCGCAATTCGCTGCTGCGGGATGGAACTCATCGAGTCTACCTGGTGGACCAGCCTGACATGCGAATCGACGGGGTGGTGGTGATCGATGGAAACACGCTCGATAACCTGGCTGCTTATGGGGAACAGGCCGAGCGGTTTGTGGTGATAACACGCAAGGGCGGTGACTCGCTCTCGCGCCTCTGGAACGCCGGGATCCGGCACGTGCTGTTCGAAGGAGATTCTCCCAGCACAGCCCAACTAGCCATCATCGCGGCGGAGTTGCGTTTACCCAATCCCGGGCCCAAGGCCAACCGCGTCTCCGGCCCACCCAACGAAAAACATCACACCGGTCCGCGGCCCGCTTTGCCGGTGCTCGACGCTCCCTCGCGCTGCGGAAGATGCAGTTTTACGAGCTCGCACAAATACACTTTTAGGGGATTTTGAGTATGCTTACTCTTTCGATTCTTTGGGTTGTACTCGCTGCCGCGGTAACCATGCTCGCCACCATGAAGAAGGCGCCTGCCCGTATGCGGCAGGACGACACCCAAGTCCGGGAATCGGTCCGGGCGCTTCCGTTCTTAGCTGTCATTTATGGGATTACCCTGCTGGCCGGGTTTGTGTACATCAGTAAGTTTGTGGTCTCCACTCTATAACCGCTCAACCCCGGGTTCCCTCATGGCTTCGTTTTTGCTTATTTCCCATCTCCACACCCCCCACGCTGCGAGGCACAGCCCTTCAATTGGGGTTAATCACACAACAGGATAGGAGCGGTTGGGTCAAATCACACAGCGTTCGAGGGGAGTTTACACATCTGCCAGCGATTGCCTTTGGTGACGAGATTGCGGTCTGGTCTAGCGAATGCTTCGACGATCACCGCTAGCCTACTTAGCCAGTAATCTCATCAGCCTGATCGGCGTGGTGCTGGTGACCACGGGCACCATTCTTTGGCTGCTTACTTTCCCCGCTTACTGGAAGGGTGAAGCGAGTACCCCCTATATCGGCATTATCCTCTTTCTCCTGTTGCCGGGCGTATTCCTGTTAGGCCTTTTGCTCATCCCTCTGGGGATCGCTCTGACCACTTGGAAACGGCGTAAGTCCGGGGACCAGGGACCCTTTCTGCCCCAAGGCGGCGAACTCCGGAAACTGGCGGTCTTCGTGGCCTTGACCACCATGGTGAACCTTCTGATGGGCAGCCAGTTCAGCTATCGTGCCGTGAACTATATGGACGGCGACACCTTTTGCGGAAGAGCCTGCCACACAGTCATGCAGCCGGAATACACCGCTCACTCCCATTCGCCGCACGCCAACGTGGCTTGTACGGGCTGCCATATCGGGCCCGGAGCTTCGTCTTTTGTGAAGGCGAAACTCGCAGGCACTCACCAGGCATTTGGAGTTATGTTCAACACCTATCCGCGGCCCATCCCCGCACCGGTGGAAGCCCTGCACTCGAATGTTACCTGTGAGCAGTGCCATTCGCCCAATCGATTTACCGGCGAGAAACTCTTCATCCACACCGAATACGCCTCGGACGAACAGAACGGCGCCGCCACCACCGTGGCTTTGCTGAAAGTTGGCGGACCCAGTTACAAAGGCGGCGTCGGAATCCATGGCGCGCACGTGAATGGGGCCGCTGTGCAATTCATCGCGACCGATCAGCACCGGCAAGTCATCCCGCAAGTGACTTACACAGACGCGAACGGCAAGGTTACCGTATTCAATTCCACGGACGCGAAAGTCAGCCCCGAAGAACTAGCGCGCGGGGAGCACCGCGACATGGATTGCATGGACTGCCACAACCGGCCCGCGCACATTTTTCAAGTACCCGAACGAGCGTTGGATCTCGCGATGAGCCAGGGCAGCATCAGTCCCAAACTGCCGTTTATCAAGAAACAGGCCATCGAGGTTCTTCGCCGCAATTATGCGGATCGCGAGACTGGGACCCGTGAAATCGGCGGCTCTATCGACAGTTTCTATCGAACTGGTTATCCGCGGACCTATGCCGAGGACGCCGCATTAATTAAGACCGCGATCGGGACGGTGCAATCGTTATATCAGCAGAATATTTTTCCTGAAATGAAAATTACTTGGGGAACCTACCCCACCAACCTGGGGCACACTGATTATCCAGGGTGTTTCCGATGCCACGATGGCAATCATATCAGCGCCGACGGGCGCACAATTTCAAACGATTGTGCCACTTGCCATGATCTCTTGGCGGTCGGCGAGAAGAACCCGAAGATTTTGACTGAACTCGGCATGAGTCCGTCACCTACACCCTCAGCAGCAGGAGGCGCAACCAAGTAGGAGGTTCCACAAAATCTCGTAGGTCCGTTCCCTTTGTAAAGGAGTGATTTATGTTTCCTCCAGAGAAAATCTTGTTTCCCGTCGACTTTTCGGAGCGGTGCACTGCCGCAGCCCGGATGGCGGAAATCTTCACCGGCCATTTTCAGGCCGAACTCACACTTCTGCATGTGGTCGAGCCGCTCACTTACAATGACGTCCCCGTCGACCTCAATACAATCGGCGAACGTCAGTTGAGTGGCTACCTGGTCGAAGAGTTGAAGCAATTCGACGTCAAACGTGTCCTGATGCATGGCGACCCATCTTCCCGGATTTTGGAATATGCCAAGTCGCGGGACTTCGACCTGATCATGCTGCCGACACATGGCTACGGGACTTTTCGGCGCCTCATGTTGGGGTCGGTAACCGCCAATGTCCTTCATGAGGCCTTATGCCCGGTCTGGACTGGGGTCCACATGGAGCAGGTGCCGAGGCTCGAAGACATTGCGCTTTCGAAAATCATCTGTGCCTTAGATCTTGGCACCCAGAGTTGCCCTACCTTACGCTGGGCCCAGGAATTCGCGTCCGAGTTTGGAGCCGATCTCCAAATCGTCCATGCCATTCCGGAGACTTCCAAGGACACCGCCTTTGCGGACCATGCGGAAGAGAGCCTGCTTTCACAGGCCGAAGAAAAGATCCGGGATGTGCAACAATGCGTCGGGGCGGACGCTAAGGCCACAGTCCTGGTAGGCGATGCTCCACGTGCTGTCTGCGGTTTCGCAAGTCAGCACAAAGCCGATCTGCTGGTGATCGGACGCAGCGTGCATACCGGATTGGCGGGACGCCTCCGGGCCAATGCCTACGCTATCATCCGGCAGTCACCCTGTCCGGTGGTAAGCGTCTAACAGCTCCGCCGGCAGCCAAACTTCATAGAAGAGGAAGGTAATGACAACCGTCGATCTAACCACGGGTAGTCAGCGTAAGAAAGACATCATTCGCCGTGATCTGGAAGTGTTTTTTCGGCCGCGATCGGTAGCCCTTATTGGCGCTACGGACCGGCCGGGTCACGTGGGCCGCTCGGTGCTGTGGAACCTCATCAGCAGCCCTTTCGGAGGCACAGTCTACCCTGTCAATCTGACCAAGAGCAGTGTGCTGGGCATTAAGGCTTATCCCAGTGTGCGCAGCCTGCCCGAGGCTCCCGAGCTCGCTGTGATCGTAACCCCGGCGGAGACCGTGCCCGGCGTCATTGAAGAGTGCGCTCTCGCAGGCGTGAAGGGCGCGGTTGTCATCTCCGCCGGTTTTCGCGAAGCTGGCCGCCGCGGCCTCGAGCTGGAGCGCGAGATTCTCGCGGCGGCGCGTCCCGCCAAGATGCGAATCGTCGGCCCCAACTGCCTGGGTGTGATGTGTCCGATCAGCGGCCTGAATGCTACTTTTGCGCATACGGTTGCGCGGCCAGGCTCGGTGGCGTTCGTCAGCCAGAGCGGCGCCATGTGCACCGCTATCCTGGACTGGAGCTTGCGCGAGCAGATCGGCTTTAGCGCGTTCATCTCGGCCGGATCGATGCTGGATGTCGGCTGGGGCGCTCTCATTGACTATCTGGGCGACGATCCGCATACCCGCAGCATCGTCATTTATATGGAGTCCATCGGGGATGCCCGGTCTTTCCTTTCGGCTGCTCGCGAAGTGGCATTGAACAAGCCCATCATCGTTATTAAAGCCGGACGCACCGAACAGGCTGCCAAGGCTGCGGCGTCCCATACTGGCTCAATGGCGGGCAGCGATGAAGTCCTCGAAGCTGCCTTCCGCCGAGTCGGCGTCCTCCGCGTGAACAGCATCTCCGACATCTTCTACATGACCGAAGTACTCGCCAACCAGCCGCGTCCCACCGGCCCCAAGCTGGCCATTGTTACTAACGCTGGCGGACCCGGCGTCATCGCTACCGACGCGCTGCTCGGAGTCGGAGGTGAGCTGGCCGAGCTTTCACCCGGCACCATCGAAGCGCTGAACAAGTTCCTTCCGCCCCATTGGAGCCACAACAACCCCATCGACATCATCGGCGACGCGGGCCCGGAGCGGTTTGAAAAAACAGTGGAAGTAGTAGCCAAAGATCCTAACGCCGACGGGCTGCTGGTGATCATGACCCCGCAAGGGATGACCAACCCTGCCGCCATTGCCGAAAAATTAACGCGCTTCGCCAAGCTCGACCATAAACCGATCCTGGCCAGTTGGATGGGCGGCGACGAGGCAGCCCAGGGCCAAGTCGTGCTGAACCGCGCCGGCATTCCGACCTTTCCTTTTCCCGATACCGCGGTAGCCGCCTTCCATTACATGTGGAAGTACAGTTACAATCTGCGCGCGCTCTATGAAACGCCCGCGCTCCCTAGCACCGACACCATTGATCCCGAGGGGGCGGCCAGCATTATCGACGCGGCCCGCGCCACTGATCGATCCATCTTGACCGAGTTCGAGTCTAAACAGGTTCTCAAGGCTTACGGCATTCCGGTGGTCGATACCAAGGTGGCGGTCACCGAGGGCCAAGCCGTGGCTGCCGCCCACGAAATTGGTTTTCCCGTTGTCTTAAAGCTCCACTCGCTCACTATTACGCATAAGACCGACGTCGGCGGCGTGAAGCTGAACCTGCGCGACGAGAGCGCGGTGCGCGATGCCTTCCGGGCTATTCAGTCCGCTGTGTCCGAAAAAGCAGGCTCCGAGCACTTCGCTGGAGTAAGCGTGCAGCCCATGATTTCCACCGAGGGCTATGAGTTAATCGTGGGAAGCAGCATCGACGCTCAATTCGGGCCGGTGCTGCTTTTTGGTGCCGGCGGACAGTTAGTGGAGGTTTTTCAAGATCGAGCGCTGTCGCTGCCCCCCTCAACACCACCCTCGCTCGCCGCTTTATCGAGCAGACCAAGATTTTCAAAGCTCTCAAAGGGGTTCGCGGAAGAAAACCGGTCAACCTGCTAGCTTTGCAAGAGCTGCTCGTGAAATTCAGCCGTCTGGTTACTGAACAGCGCTGGATCAAGGAAATCGACATCAATCCGCTGCTCGCCTCTCCTGAACGTCTGCTGGCTCTCGATGCCAGAGTCGTGGTCTATTCGAAGGACACGGACAAATCGGACTTGCCGCGCTTGGCCATTCGTCCGTATCCTACCCGCTACGAGAAGCGCCTTCCGCTCGAGGACGGGACCGAGATCGCCATCCGCCCCATTCGCCCGGAAGACGAACCTCTCTTGGTCAATTTTCATCACACGCTCTCCGAACGTAGCGTCTACATGCGCTACTTCCACTGGATGAAACTCGAACAGCGCACCCAGCACGAGCGGCTTACCAGAATGTGCTTCATCGATTACGACCGTCAGATGGCGTTTGTGGCCGAGCGTCATGATCCCAGCACCGCGTTGCGCCAGATCGTTGCCGTCGGCAGGCTGGTGAAGTCCCATACTGGTGAGGAAGCGGAATTGGCCATAATCGTAAGCGACCAGTTCCAAAAGAGGGGAATTGGCACTGCCATAGTAGTACAGTTGGTTGATTTCGCCCGCAACGAGAAACTGGAGCGCATCACAGCGACCGTGCTGTTCGAGAACCGGCCCATGCAAAAAATCTTTCAAAAGGCCGGATTTGAACTGCGCCAGGGCGCTGATAGCGAATCCCTCGAAGCTGAGCTGATTCTACTGCGCTAAGGCTTAAGGCGCAGTCTTGCAGACGAAATTCGCCGCTTCATCCGTGCTCCCGCTTCCTTTATAGGCCGCGACTTGCGGGTATGGGCACAGCGGGCGGGTGCGATCAACCGAGCCATCCTTAACGCGTGCAGCGATAATTTGATCGGGCGCCTTGCCATTCTCCACCCACTGCTCCATCGCGGTGAGCATGTCGAAATGGTCGGTCCCTTCGCTGCCGCTGCAATGGCCCATGCCGGGCACCATGAAGAGCCGGTAGGAATCCTTCACTTTGGCTGCGCCGCCCAATGTGTCCGTAACCGTCTTGTAGTAGCTGACGCTGCTCAACGGGGCGATCTGCCAGTCGTTCCAGCCGTGATACTGCAGCAGCTTTCCCCCATGCGCGAAGAAGGGTTGCAGGTTCGGGTCGGTCGCATTAATGGTGCCGTTGTCGGTTTTCTCGGCGAGCGTAATATCGCTGTCGAAGTTTAGCGTACGGTAATCCCAGCTCGGGTCTTTAAACACCACGTACTTGAAATGTTCCTGTGCGATCGCGAAAGCCTGCGGCCCCGCCATTACAGCCCAGCCCAGTTCGCTGCCGGGCTCTAACCCTGGAAAGATCTGTTCTTTGGTCCGTGAATTCGCGACGCCGGAGTAAATTCTACGAGCCGCTTCCACCTGAGGCGCCGTCAAACACGCAGAGCTTTCGGCTCCCTTGCACTCCAGTACCTTCGGATCGAATTGGCAGCGCGTCGGATCATCCACGATCCCGTCTTTCACGCCGTCGCGAGCGTCGCACGCTTCCAGCACGGCGTTGTGTATAAGCGGGTACTTGTTGGCTGGAATGTAACTGGCTTCGTCGCTATGCACCGCTTGCGCGATCCACAACGCATGGGCGGCGCGGCCGGTCCAATTGTATGCCGGCGCCCCGGCAATGATCGCGTCGAAATCTTCTGGAAACCGTTGTGCCTCCTTCAGGCCCTGTTTGCCGCCCGCCGAGCAGCCATTCCAATAGGAGAGCTTGGCGGCCTTTCCGTAATAAGCCGCGACAATAGCCTTGCTCTTCACGGTCATTTCATGCACCGCGCGATATCCATAATCGACGAGCTTATCGGGATGCCCGAGCGCGAAGCGGGCGCTGGTACCTTCGTGTCCGGTGTCTGTGCTGGCCGAGGCGAAGCCGCGCTGCACTGCCGCAGCCAGCGCGCTGGTACTGATTGCGCCCGACCAGCCGCCGTTGCCGACCGCCTCGAATCTACCGTTCCAACCCGACGTAGGCATCCAAACTTCGATCTTGATATCGGAGTCATTGGATGGTTTGAGCGTGGCTGCCACCCGGCAGTAAGGCGGCAGGTCTTTATTCGATGTGACGACCTGCGCCGAAGTAATGGTGGTATCTGCCAGTGGAAGCGAAGTCAGGCTCTCGCATGGCGCTGCAAAAACCGGCGCCACACTAAGTACAGTTGCAAACATCGTTAGAGGTGACATGGCGATTGAAGCTTGGATCTAGCATATCGCAGAACCACCGGGCCTCACTGAAATTCAACTACACTGAAATTCCATGCGTTGGAGTAAGCTGTTCATCCCTACGCTGCGAGAAAATCCGGCGGACAGCAATAGCCTGAGCCATCAATTGTTGCTGCGCGCCGGCTACCTGAGGCAACTGGCCCCCGGCGTTTTCGCCAACCTCTTCCTGGCCGAGCGCTCCTTCGGAAAGATCCTGCAGATTGTCCGCGAAGAAATGGAGGCCATTGGCGCCCAGCAGATGCGGCTGCCGGTTCTGCACTCCTCCGTCGCCGTGGCTTCTGCCCTCGCGCAGGGCGAGCTGCGCAGCTACCGGCAACTTCCCCAGATCTGGCATCACATCGAGACCCGGCTCGATGAGCAGAAGCATTCTCGGCCAGACCTTCTGCGGGCCCGGCAGTTTCTCGTTAGCGAATCGTTCTCTTTCGATCTCGATCCGGCAGGGCGGGAGATTTCCTACCAAAAGCATTGCGATGCCTTCGCGAAAGTGCTCGAGCGCTGCGGGCAGGCCTATTTCTCGGCCCAGAATCACTCAGGCGCGACGCTTGTCGTTCCGTCCGAAGCAGGTGACGATGTGGTGGCTCGTTGCCGTAGCTGCGGCTATATGGCCACTCTGGACAGAGCCTCGGCGCGAGCCACGCCGCCCGCCATCGTCGATCCCGAAGGGGACTTCGCTCCCGAGCCGTTCCACACGCCCGGACGAAAAACCATCGCCGATGTGGCCGATTTCACAGGACTGCCCGAGACTTCGCAGATGAAGAGCCTGGTGCTCGTGGCCGACGGCCAGCCGGTGCTGGCGCTCGTGCGTGGCGATCATTCTTTGAATGAAACGAAGTTCGCCTTTGCGCTGCAAGCCGCCGAATTCCGGCCCGCGCACGCTGATGAGATTCGCGGCTGGTTCGACGCTGAGGCTGGATCGTTGGGCCCGGTCGGCGTTAAAAACATGCGTATCGTCGCGGATGAGGCGCTGCGCGGCCGCCGCAACATGATCGCCGGAGCGAATCGGACCGACCACCATTTGCGCAACGTAACTCCCAGCAAGGATTTCGAGCCTGAATATTTTGACTTGCGGCACGTGCTGGCTGACGATGGATGCCCGCAATGCGATGGCGCGCTCAAAATAATCAAATGCGTTGAAATCGGGCGCCTCCACAAGGCCGCCGGCTGCGGCGCGGATATTCGAGTTCAAAACGAAGCGAGGCAGGACATTCAAGTGAGCATGAGTTCGTACACAATTTACTTGGACCGCGTGTTGAGCACACTCGTCGAGCTTCATCACGACTCGGACGGCCTGGCGCTCCCGGCCGATATCGCTCCCTTTGATGTGGTCATTACGCCCGTGTCAATTGCAGACCCGGCGCTGCGGTCGGCCTCCGAAGAGATTTACGAAAGCTGCCGCCAGATGGATCTCGATGTACTGCTCGACGATCGCGATGAGCGGCCCGGCGCGAAGTTTAAAGATGCCGACTTGATCGGCATTCCCTATCGCATCACTATCGGTAAAAAGCTCGCCGAGGGCATGGTGGAAGTGGTCGAGCGCCGGGGCAAACAGCGGGAGGATGTCGGCCTGGATTACGCGGCTGCGTTTATAGCAGCGAAGGCGCGCCCATGACGGTCGATTGGAACACAGTTCGAAGCGAATTCCCCGCGCTCGCGGCCTGGACCTATCTGAATACCGCCACATTGGGCCAGTTGCCCCGGCGTGCGACCGAAGCGGTGGCGCGGCATTTCGCGCATCGCGATGAGGTGGCCTGTTGGGATTTCCTCACCTGGTACGACGACGCCGACCGCTTGCGATCGAAGATCGGCCAGCTGATCTGTTGTGGGCCGGAAGATGTCGCCTTCGTTCCCAACGCATCTACCGCGCTCGGAATCTTACTCACCGGCCTCGATTGGCGTCCGGGCGACCGTATCATCACTCTGGAGCACGAATTCCCGAACAATCTATATGCGCCGGCGCTGCTGGAGCGTCTGGGTGTGGAGATGGTGGAGTCTTCCTGGGAGCGTTTCTACGAATCGGTAAATGCGAAGACGCGGCTGGTTGCCATCAGCTCGGCGAACTACAACACCGGATTCGCGCCGCCGCTGGAAGAGATCGCGCCTTTTCTGCGGGCGCGGGGTGTGCTGCTATTCGTGGACGGCACCCAAAGCCTGGGCGCGCTGCGCTTTAATGCGGCCCGGATCCAGCCGGATATGTTTGCAGTGCACGCCTATAAATGGATGCTTTCGCCCAACGGGGCCGGATTTATGTACGTGCGCGCGGATTTGCGGGAGCGGCTGCGGCCCAATGTGGTGGGCTGGCGCAGCCATCGCGACTGGCGCAATGTCGACAATCTGCATCACGGGGTACCGGAACTGACGAGTACCGCGGAAAAATACGAAGGCGGGTCGGTCTCTTCCTCGCTGCTGTACGCCATGGAAGCCTCCATCGGGCTGATGCTCGAGATCGGGCCGGAATTGATCGAGCAACGGGTGCTGGAGTTGGCGGCGAAGACCCGCGAGATCTTGCGGGGGCTGGGTGGCAGCGTAGAGGAATATGCCACGCCGATCGTCGCGGCGCGGTTCGAAAATCGCGATGTATCGGCACTGGCGCGTGCCCTGAAAGAGAAGCGTGTACTGGTTGCGGCCCGGCGTGGGCATCTCCGCGTGTCTCCGCACTTCTATAACAACGATGATGACCTTGAGATACTCAAAGACGTGCTGAAAAGCGAATTAGCCGTCAGCCGCCGCTGATCGCGGGGACGATACTGATCTCGACGCCGTCCGCAACTGCGGTGGCCAAGCCGTTCAGATACCGGACATTCTCGTTGCCCAGGAAAATATTGATATGCTCGCGGACCGCTCCCTGCTCGGTTGCAAGTCGATCGCGTAAGCCCGGGTAACGCGACCACAGCGAATCGAGAACATCGCGAAGCGTTCCGTGCGGCCCATCGATTTCTACTTTGCTCCGGCCGTCAGTAAAGATCCGAAGCGGGCCCGGGATGTAGATAATCACCGGCACTATTTCGCTTTTGCTCGGGATTTCCGCTCTCCTACGAGAGCGGCGCGCACGCATACCACCGCCGGCAGCCCCTCCAGAATTTTTTTCCAGCTCTTGCCTTCGTCGATGGAAGCATAGATGTCGCCGCTGCGCGTGCCGAAGTAGATGCCCAGGGGATCCAGAGTATCGGCCACCATGCCGTCGCGCAACACCGTTTCGTACGCTCCCTTCTGCGGCAGACCGCGCATCAGCGGTTCCCAAGATTCGCCGCCGTTGCGAGTGCGGTAAACCCGCAACCTTCCCCCGGGTGTGCAGCGGAACTCGTCGGACTCCACCGGCAGAATGTACACGCAATCCGGATTGCGCGGATGCACGACCATCGCAAAACCGAAATCGGACGGCACGCCGTTAGCGATGTCCTGCCAGGACTCGCCGCCATTGTCGGATCGATACAGCCCCCAGTGATTCTGCAGAAAAAGAGTTTCCGGACGAGCGGAATGCATCACGATCTTGTGAACGCATTGCCCAAATTCAGGATTCTTTTCGGGCAGAAAAACTACCCGCACGCCGCGATTCCTCGCGCTCCAGGTGGCCCCGCAATCGTCAGTGCGGTAAACGCCGCCGGCCGAAATGGCCACGTACATCCTGCCTTTGGCCGTGGGATCCAGTACGATCGTATGCAGGCAGAGGCCGCCATTTCCGGGTGCCCAACGCGGACGATGCGGATGATTCCACAACCCGCGCATGAGCGACCACGTGTCTCCTCCATTGCGCGTTTCGAATAAAGCCGCCGGCTCGACGCCGCAATACATCACATCCGGCTCATCGGCCCCACCTAAGCAGATCTGCCAGATGTTCTTCAATGAGTCGCCGGTGTCGGCGGGAAAGCGCACGTTGGCTTCCAACGGATTCGTCCATGTTCTACCGAAATCATCGGTGGACCGCAGAAATGTGCCCCACAGCAGACTGTGCGTGGATGCCCACAGGCGGCGACGGCCTTCCCGGCCATCGTAAGCCATCGTGTAAACCGCATGACCGTGAAAGTAGGGCCCGCCCACTTCCCAGCGGGAACGACGCGTATTGGACCGCAGCAGAAAAGCGCCCTTGGTGGTCCCGACTAACAGCAACACGTCGCCGTTCTTGGGATGAACGTGCTTGATGCCGCGTAGCACCGTGGTGCGCGGCCCGGCGAAATCGGTGGGAGGCGCGGGTGCGGCCATTCGGGCGGATTGAACTGCTTCGAGCGCGGCCCGCACCTCACTGGCACGCTGGTAGCGCTGCGCTGGCTCCTTGGCCAGAGAGCGTTGAATGACCGACCACAAACTGGGCGGAACACGCGCGGGAAGCTGCGCCGGGATGTCGTGCAGGATGGCCGAGCTGATTTCGAAACTGGTGCGTCCCTGGAAGGGCAATTGCGCGGACGCCGCTTCATAGAGCACTACGCCCAACGCCCACAGGTCTGTGCGGCCATCGGCGTCCTGTCCGCGCAGAACCTCGGGGGCCATATAAGACAACGTTCCTGACAGCGGGCCAGCCGCTAGCGAACCGAGCGTCGCTGTCGCCTCATTCAGCAAAGCCTCGGGCATACGCCGGGCTAAACCGAAATCGAGAATCTTGACCAGACCGTCGTGCGTCACGATGATGTTGGAGCTTTTCAGATCGCGATGGACGATGCCGTGGTCGTGCGCATGCGCCAGGGCGGCGGCGATCTGCACGCCGTAATTCATCACCGATTCAGCCGCCAGCCCCGTGGCGCCGATCAATTCACTGAGCGTCTTGCCCTGCACCAGTTCCATGACGATGTAGTGTTCGCCATCGAATTCGCCGACCTGATGAATGGTGCAGATGTTGGGATGGCTGAGCGCGGAGGAAGCGCGTGCTTCATGCAGAATGTGATCCCGCGAGGATTGATGCCCCCCGGCGCTCTCCGACAGGACCTTCAGAGCAACATCGCGATTGAGAACTTCGTCATGCGCGCGATATACGACGCCCATGCCGCCCTGTCCGATTTTGGAGATGATGCGATAGGTGCCTAGAGATTCGCCGATCATGTCTAATCGGGCACGTATTGCCGCAGATAGCGGTGCGCCATACGGAAGCCGGTTTTGAAGTCGTCTGTGAATTCGGGGCCGGGATGGTCCGCGCCGTACAAATTGTCTTCGTGTTCAATGCTCATCGCGCCAGTGTAGCCGGCCCTTTGGAGCACACTGAAGAATTCGGCCCACTGGATGGAACCGAGGCCGGGCAGGCGGTAATTCCACCATTTCGCGCCGTTTACCGGATTGGTTCCACAGCGGCGCAGAACGTCCCAGCGAATTTCAGTGTCCTTTAGATGCACGTCGTGGATCTTGTCGATGAAGTCACGCGCGGTCTGGATCGGGTCCATCATCTGCCATACCAGATGCGATGGATCGTACTGCAGCCCCACGTAGGGCGAGTCTCCGAAGCCTTTGAAGAGCGCTTCAAAACCGATCGGGCTGACTGCCAGATTCGGTCCGCCGGGCCAAGGCTCCCAGAGAATCCGCACGCGGTTCTTCTCGCAGGCTGGAAAATATTTCTCGCTATAAGTGCGGACAATTTCGTCCACCTGCGCTTGAAATGGCTTGCCCGCGTCTTTGCCGGAGCATGTCCCGATATGAGAAACGCCCAGTTTTCCAGCCAGTTCGATCGCTTTCACGAAGTAATCGTTTTCGCGCCCGCGCTGCGCGGCATCAGCCGAGATGTGGTTCTGGGTAACCTGCAAGGCCGAGACATGCATCTGATTGGCGGCCAACAAAGCTTTCACGCGCTGGATCTTGTCGTCCGTCATCGTATTAGCATCCAAGGGCGACCGCGGGTCCGCGCCCAGGATCATGTTGGTGAATCCTTCCTGGTGCGCGAATTGGACATTAGCCTCCGTGAATGGGCTCAGGACTCCGAGCCGCGGCTTCCATTCCTTGGTTTGGCTTTGTGCCCGCGCGGCTGCGGCGACAGCGAGGGCGCCCACGAGCGTGCGTCTGGTCATGTTCTTCAGTGTAGTCTGAAGATGGGCCCGCCAGGATGCTTAACCCAGTCCGAATTCGCCCGGCGATTGTGTCCGAACAGAAAGACCTCGAAGCTTTGCAGCGGCGTGCATCCCTCAACAATGCGGGGGATCGTGAAGCCCTGCTTGCCAACCCGGATGCCATCCAACTGCCGCTTGAGCAGATTGCCGCGAATCGCGTCTTCCTTGCGGAGCGAGACGGCGCAATCGTCGGATTTTTCGCCGTGCTGCCCCGGGAGGATGGAGAGACCGAGCTCGACGCCTTATTTGTCGAGCCAGATCTATGGCGGCAAGGCGTCGGAAAGTTGCTGATAGAACACTGCGCCGACGTTGCGCGCGCACAAGGTTCAGCTCAGCTGCACGTGGTCGGCAATCCCCATGCCAAAGAGTTTTACACGGCCTGTGGTTTCCAGGTGACCGGAACTGTGCGAACGCGTTTCGGCTTAGGGCTGGCTCTGATCAAGAAGCTGTGACTTCAGCGCGGCAGGCGGAAGGTCACGTTGCGCTCGTAGTTGAAGCGCTCGCTCAAATCCCGATCAACTGAAGAGAGCGGCGCCTGCTTCTGCTCGTGGTCCATCGAGACGTAGTGCAGCGTCATTCCGTCCACCCAATAGGCCAACACGGCCCGAATGCTGCCGTCTTTGAATGCCAGCAGGAACAGAGGAGTCTCGTATTTCTGCTCCTGAGCAGCGGGCGGATATTCATGAACGGCGGGCGCTGGTGGTGCCAACACTGCAGGCGGGCCGGCTTGGTAACCGTAAGGCGAATTCGAGATGATCATCACGCTGGGTGCGTTTGAACCGTACCCGGAGTTGGAGTAAGCGGCCGCGTAAGGGTCATAACCGCCGTCGTAAGGATAAGAAGGATCGGAGTTGTAGAAGAACGGATCGTAGAATCCGGACCCTCCATAATATCCGTAGAACGGCACGATCCCGAATCGTCCACGGAATCCAAAGCCGCGATTAAAGCCTCCTCGAAATCCTATCCCGCGGAAACCATTTCCTCCACGGAATCCACCACCGCCCCCGCCTCGCATGCCGCCACTGCTGCGCACTCCTCCACCACCATGCATCCCGCCACCACCGCCACCATGCCCTCCGCCGCGCTGCGCAAACACCGGAATGGCCGTAACGAAACTGACGATCAGGACAGGTAGGATACGTCGCATATTTCGCGGCCCTCTAACCACGAGCTTAGCGCCGAATTAGAATCGCGGCAACCCGCGCCATAGCTATGCTCCCACGTAGCGCGCGTACAAACTCCGCGCGACGCCGACATCCGTGGTTCCCTTGATGATGGCGCGGCCGTCGGGAAAAATCGTCAGCAAATAGGGCGGCGTTTCAAACCGCAGAGCGAATTCGTTGGCGCGAACCATTCCCAGCGGCGCGAGCCGAGCCGCCAGATCGCGCAGATCCAGCGGCCGGCTGCGCTCGTGGATCTGCACCGCATTGTGTCCGCACAGGCTCACCGGCGCGCGACGCTCGCCATTCAGATAAGGGAATTCGCGCCGCCCGCAGGCCGGACAGCCGCTGATCGGGCTGGCTGCGTCAGTTGCCGGATCTCGCCGCTCCAAACGTCCACTGTCGTGATTTTGCGCGACCGGCTCGGCTCCGCACAGGATCTTCATCGCCTCGCTCACCTGCAGGCTCGCGATCAGAGCGGTGACGGGGTCCCAGCACGCCGGCCGTCTCGCAGGTGGGTTGAGCGCCGGCCGGCGGATCGGGATAGATGCACCGCAGGCACGCTGTCTTGCCCGGCAGTCACCGGCATCGTGATTCCGTAGCTGCCCACCGCCGCGCCATAGACCCACGGCACGCCTGCGCTCACGGCATAATCGTTGATCAGGTAGCGGGTCTCGAAATTATCTGTGCCGTCCAGAATCAGGTCCACGCCGCCCAGCAGGTCTTCCACGTTAGAAGGCGTTAGATCGGCCACCACCGGCTCTACTTCAATGTCCGAATTGATGGCTGCGATCTTACGCGCCGCGGCCATCGCCTTGGGCAAGCTTGCTCTACATCGCACTCATCAAACAGCCACTGCCGCTGCAGATTGCTCAGCTCCACGTAGTCGCGGTCGATGATCCGCAGAAAGCCGACGCCCGCGCGCGCCAGCGCTCCGGCCTGAAAACTGCCCAATGCGCCGCAACCGACCACCGCCACGCGCGCGTCCAACAAGCGTTGCTGGCCCTGCTTCGCCGATGCCCGGAAACCGAGATCTGCCGCGAGTAACGTTCGCGATCCGTGGGCCGCGATGGAGTCATACATCCAGATGGTACCAGCCGATGCGCTAAGATGGTCGCTTGTGTCGACCCGGCTGGGCTGGTGGATTAGTGTGTCCATGCTCGCCGCTCTGAGCTGGTCCCGTCGGCCGCGGCGCCCGATCGAGTACGAAGGCAAGCCGATCGCCAGCGTAAAATTCGATCCCGACGAAGCAGCCGCTGACCTACGATCAGACTGATGGCGATGCTCCCGCTGCGGATCGGCCAGCCACTGCGCGCATCCGACTGTGCGCGACGCCATCCAGCGTCTCTATCAGACCGGCGAGTACGCCGACATCGCGGTGGATGCCAGCTCTAGGGCATCGCGGCGTCAACTCTGAAATTCTTGACTAAGCCCGGCGTCTTTTATCGGACTACTTCGCGGTGAATGGTGTTCCCGAGCCGCCCAACGAAGGGCAGTTGTTGGTGGCCACCAAGCTTGCGCTGGGCGGCGAATATTGCCCGAAACAGACTTAACCGCGGCCGTCGAGCCGCATTGTGGACGTGCTGAGGCGGAACGGTTTTTATAGCGCGACGGTGAACCCGCCGCGGACCACCTTTGACGCGGATACGCAACAGGTGCAACATCGATTTCACGTCGACGCCGGCGCGCGCGCGAAGTTTGATGGGCTCATCGTCACCGGCGATACTCCGAGCGCTCCACGAGAAGCTGATCCAATCCAGCGGATGGAAGCGGTTGCGCGGGCTGCTTGGGCTGGCAATACGTCACCGAGAACCGCGTGCAGAACGGGGTGGACAATGTCCGCTCCTGGTATCCCAAGCACGATCATCTGCTCGCGCAAGTGACGCTGGTGAACCTGGATTATCATCCCGGCACCAACACCGTCACGCCGGACTTGAATATCGACAGCGGACCGCCGAGTGATGGTGCGGGTGCGCGGAGCGAAGATCTCCGCTGGCACGCTGCGCAGCCTGCTGCCAATCTACGAAGAGCGGGCCGTCGATCGCGACCTGTTGGAAGAAGGGACGCGCGATCTGGTCTACTTATTTCAAGTCGCAGGGATATTTCGACGCCACAGGTGAACTACAGCATCGCGCCGCCGCCCAATGGCGAGCAGCTGATCGATTACCAGATTGAGACACGGCGTGCGCCACAAGATCGTCAAAGTGGAATACAAGGCAATCATTATTTCGATGACGCCACCATCCGCGAGCGCATGAACATCCTGCCGCGCCACGTTCATCCGTTACCGCCACGGCCGCTACAGCCGCAACGAGCTGGAGCGCGATCTGGACGCCATTCGCGAACTGTACCGCGCCAACGGTTTTCGCGATGTTGAAGTCACGTCCACGAGGCCTGGACGACTACAAGGGCAGGGAACGGCCACATCGCCATCTTCATCGAGATCAAGGAAGGCCCGCAGTGGTTCGTGTCGAAGCTCATCTTTCGAAGGCGTTTCCCGGCAAGATCGCGCATGCGCTTGCGTTTGATTCCTGCAATCCACCGCCGGCCAGCCCTACAGCGATTTGAACGTTGCCTCCGACCGCGACAGCGATCCTCGATTACTACTTCAATAATGGTTACGCGGACGCGAAATTCGAATTTACGTCCATGCCCGCGGACGCAGCCCAATCATGTGAATCTCGAGTTCGTCGTGACGCCCGGCGGGCGGCTCTATGTGCGCGACGTGCTGGTAGCGGCCTGACAGCGCACGCAAGCCCGAACTGGTTCGACAGCCGGATCAGCCTGCAGCCTGGCGATCCGCTCTCGCAGGAGCGAGATCAACGGCAGCCAGCGACGTCTCTACGATCTCGGCATTTTCGCGCGCGTGGATGCCGCGATTCAGAACCCGGATGGCGACGAGCCGACTAAGTATGTCCTCTACTCTATCGAGGAGGCCGAAGCGCTACTCCATGAATGTCGGCGTCGGCGCCGAGATCGGCCGCATCGGCGGCGGCACCACCATCGCTCGACTTCGCCGGCCGGAGTACAACCGGCTTCAGCCCGCGCTTTTCATTTTCGGCATCAGCCGCCTGAATTCCTCGGTCTGGGCCACACCCTCGGCCTGCAGACGCCTGGTATCGACGCTGGAACAGCGCGCCCTGCTTACCTATCTGGCGCCGCAGTTTAAAGGCAATCCCAAGTTGAGCCTGCAGTTTTCCGGGTTGTTCGACCATCTCTCACGATGTCCGTACATTTTCGGCTCGGCGCGAAGAAGGCTCGGTGCAATTGGCGCAGAAACTATCGCGGGCCAATACCATGCAATACCGCTACACCTTTCGCAAGGTCAACATTCTCGGAACTCCGCTGGTCTCTCCGGAACTGATCCCGCTGCTTTCGCAGCCCGTGCGCGTCGGATTCTTTTCCGCTAGCTTCATACAGGACCGCCGCGACGATCCCATCGACTCGCACCACGGCATCTACACCAGCATCGATCTTGCAGTTGGCCTCCGAATGCCTTCGGATCCCAGACCGGATTTCGGCCGCGTGGTGGCGCAGCAATTCGACCTACTACCTCACTCACCAAGAATCTGGTGCTGGCGCGGACCACGGACTTTCGGCATGATTCAGCGTTACGCAGGCCCGATGAGATTCCACTTGCCGAGCGATTTTTCGCCGGCGGCGGCACATTCTCCAACCGCGCGTTCCCCGATTTTCAGGCCGGACCGCGCGACTCGACACCGGCTTTCCCGATCGGCGGAAATGCCTCTTCATCAATACCGTGGAGCTGCGATTTCCCCTCATCGGCGACAACTTGGGCGGCGTGCTGTTCAATGACATGGGAAACGTCTATTCCGCCGTCAAGAACATCAGTTTCCGCTTCCGCCAGCCCAATCTGCAGGACTTCGATTATGCGGTCCAGGCTTTCGGATTCGGGATCCGCTATCGCACGCCCATTGGTCCGGTGCGCGCGGATTTTTCGTTCAGCCCCAATTCGCCGCGTTTCTTCGGGTGCCAGGGCAATATCAACGAGATATAATATTGCGGAGTGTCCAACCCCCCGGCTGGAATTACGGCACTGCCGATCGTCACCCAGCGAATCAACGTGTTTCAATTTCACTTCTCGATCGGCCAGGCATTTTGATGAAAGCGGCTGGCTTCGTCCTGCGGTGTTCTGCTTTCTCGGTCGCGCCGAAATCATCGACCGCATCGCGATTACTGTCGGAAACCAGGTGATCACCGAGGCCAAGTGGAGGAAGAGATCCGGCTCACGGCTTTCCTGAATCACGAGAAGCCGGATTTTAGCGTGGCGGAACGGAAAAAGGCGGCGGGCCGTCTTCATCGAACAGGCGCTGATCAAGCGCGAAATGGATTTAAGCCGCTACCCGCTGCCCACCGCCGAGGAAGCTGCTGAGTCCCTGCGCGATGTCAAGCTGAGCTATGCTCCCGAGTCGCTCTATCAGCAAAAGCTCGAAGAGTACGGAATAACCGAAGACGCGCTGGAGCGGCGTCTGATTTGGCAGTTGACACTGCTGCGCTTCATCGATTACCGATTTCGTCCCGCCATTGAGGTTCCCGAAGCGGATGTGAAGACCTACTACGATCAGGAACTCACCAAATGGAAGCAGCAAGACCTCCAATCCGTTCCCACCCTGGAGGACTCGCGCCCGAAGATCGAAGAGATCCTCACCCAGCAGCGCATCGATCAGGCCTTAGATACTTGGATGGGGGAAACGCGCAAGCAAGTGACGATTAATTACCTGGACGCGGCGCTCAAATGAGTAAGCCGGTCAAGATCGCCATATTCGGTTTAGTGGGCTTGGCCGGTATATTGCTGGCGATTATCATCGCCGGCCTGGTCACGGTCCAGACCGAATGGTTCAAGAACAAGATCCGCGAAAAGATCGTGGCCGTGACCGAAGACGCTACTGGCGGCCGCGTCGAAATCGGCAAGTTCGACTATGACTGGCATGGCCTCACCGCGGAAGTAGCGCCCTTCATCGTGCATGGCCGGGAACCCGCCTCCGCGCCGCCCTTTTTCGGGCGGATAAGATTCGAATCGGCCTGAAAATCATCTCTGCCTTGGAGAAGCAGGTTGACATTGCATCGCTGGCCGTGGAAAAACCGCAAGTCTACGTGACCGTTGCGCCGGATGGCTCAACCAATGTCCCGACGCCCAAGCTGGTGCGCTCGAAGCAAAATTTCGCCGCGCAGCTTCTCGATCTCAAGATCCGACACTTCGCCCTTCGCAACGGATTCGCCGACTATAATTCGCAGCGAATTCCGCTCGACCTTCAGGGCAACGCTCTCCAGGCCGTGCTCGGTTACGAGCCGGCCGGACCACGCTACACCGGCACATTCTCCGCGCACGAATTGCGATTGTCGGCGCCGCAAATAAAACAACCGCTCGTCTTCGACGTCTATACCAAGCTCGCGCTGGAACGAAACTCCGTCCAGGTGCTCCAAGCCAAGCTGTCGTCTGAAGGCGCCAATATCGAATTGAAGGGCGCAGTTCACGATTCGTCTGCGCCAGCGGCCGCGTTCGAAATTTCCGCGGCGCTGCCAGTCAAGAATCTCAAACAGGCGTTTGGGCTGCCGCTGGAGTCGGCCGGCGGATTCTCGTTCGTGGGCTCAGGGTCGGTGGCCATCAGCCCGCTCCAATATAAAGTCGAAGGCAGACTCACCGGCCGCGGGCTCGCATACAACTACAAAGACACCAGCCTGAAGAACATCGTCTTCGACTCGCGCGTGGAGGCGACGCCCGCGCGAATCAACTTGCGAGACCTGGACGTGTCCGCATTGAACGGGCATTTCCACGGCGAAGCGCAATTGGCCGACTTTAAGAGGTTGACTCTCAATGGGACGGCCAAAGGTTTCTCGGTCCAGCAACTGGCCGTGCTCGGCCAGCGCCATATCGGCGATTTGAGCGGGACAGTGGATGGTACGGTTCGCCTGGAAGCCATCCTAGCGCGTGGCAGGGCTGACTGGCGTCAAAGCGGAAAGCAAGCTTAATATTGTCCCTGGCGCTGAGGGCGTCGGCGTGCAAGGGGACATCGCGCTCGACTACGACCAAAATGCCGGCAGGATCCAGCTTGGTAGCTCAGAGATTAGTTTGAGATCCACTCACCTCGGCGTGTCGGGAACGCTCGGCCAGAATTTGGCGATTCACCTGACCACCAGCGATCTGAACGATCTGCTTACGGTCTTTTCATTGCTCGATGAGACTCCTCCGGAAAAGCTCCCTATCGCTCTGCACGGCGGCCAGTTGCGCTTCGACGGCAACGTCTCCGGTTCGCTTTCCGACCTTCGCGTAACCGGCAAAGCCGACATTACACACGTGGCCCTTAACCGGCGAGAGTTCGACCACGTTACAGCCACGGTCGATATGAACAGATCCATCGCCAATCTGAACGCTCTCACCGCCGAGCAAGGCAAGATGCACGCTGAAGGGCAGGGCCGCGTCGCACTCCGCGACTGGAAACTGGAAGAGGCCAGCGCCATCTCAGCTCTGATTTCGGTGCAGGGCGCCGACCTTCAGAAATTGGCCGCGGAGAACGGAATCGCGCTCGCTGTGACCGGAACCGCCTTCGGAACCCTGCAGGTCTCGGGACGTTTGATTCGCCGGTGCTGAGCGGCTCCGTGAATCTCGCGGAATATCGCAGCTTATGGCGAGCATTTCGATCGCGGCCGCGCCGATATAACATATACTCCTACCTCTCTCGAAGTGCAGAATGGGGAACTACAAAGCGGTCCGGCGAGCATCACGGGAAATGGCATTTACAATCATCCGGCTAACGACTGGAGCGATGGGTCGCTGCGCTTCGAAATGTCCGGCAGTCGCATTAATCTCGACACAGATCAAGCACGTCGAAGACTACCGTAAAGGCTCGGAGGCGAAGTCGAACTGAAAGCCAACGGTACGGCGAAAGTGGTGAAGGACGTAGTCAGTCTCACTTCGCTGAATGGCCAATTGAATTTGCGGGATGCGTTGTTGGACGGCCGTCCCTATGGCAGCGTCCAGTTGACTGCCAGCACGCGCCTCCCGATGTTGAACATCGACGCGCGAGTCAACTCGGCGGTATTCAACTCAATGGCAGCGGCGAGTGGCGCATGGAAGGCGACTATCCGGGGCAGGCGCACTTCCAGATCCCGCGCATCACCTTTGCTACTCTTCACGACCTCACGCCTGGCGAGCATCTGCGCAAGGATCTTCCTTTCGACGGCTTCTTGCAGGGCGAAGCGACCATCAGCGGGCCGCTCAACGACCCGGCTGACATGAAGGCCGACGTGACGCTCTCCACCGTCCAGCTCAACGCCGGTCCGAACGCGCAGCCATTGCGGAGGCTGCAAGCTTCAGGATCTGGTGCTGAAAAATGCCCAGCCCGTCCGGCTCGGAGGCACACACTGAAGAGCATCGATATCCGCAGCGCCAATTTCATCGCCAAGGACACCACGCTCGACGTGGCCGGCCGCCTGGCGCTGGATACGAAGAATCCCTGGGATCTGAGCGTCAAAGGGCCGCATCAACCTGTCCATCTTGCAGATCTTCAATCCGGACCTGCTTGCCTCCGGAGCATCGGTGGTCGAACATGACCGTGCGGGGCCCGTTGACCGAGCCGCAGGTGGACGGGCGTCTGGAACTTCAGAACGCTTCGCTGTTCTTGCGCGACTTTCCCAATGGCGTGGATCAGGCCAACGGGCTGATCCTGTTCGACCGCAATCGCGCCACGGTGCAGAATCTGAGCGCCGTCACCGGCGGCGGCAAGGTGGCGTTCGAAACCGGCAGCTTCGTCGGATTTCGCGGCGCGGCGCTGGTCTATCGCCTGCAGGCCTCGGCGCAAAATGTGCGCTACCGCTCGCCGGATGGCGTCAGCGTCACCGTGAGCGGAAACTTGAACCTGATCGGCACTTCCGAGAACAGCGTGCTTTCGGGCACGGTCACGGTGGACCGCGCCAGCCTTTAATCCCCGGACCGACGTCGGCTCCTTGCTGGCCTCCACCGCCAAACCCGTCTCGCTGGCGCCGCGCCCAACGAGTACCTGCGCGGCGTCCAGTTCGACATTCACATCATAAGCTCGCGCAGTCTGGAAGTGGAGACGTCGCTGACCCGGAACATCCAGGCCGACGCCAACCTGCGTTTGCGCGGCACTCCGGAGCGGCCGGTGGTGCTCGGGAACGTCACCGTGAACTCCGGCGAAATCGAGTTTTTCGGGAACAAGTACACCATCAATCGCGGCGAAATGAGACTTCAACAATCCGGCCAAGATTGAACCGATTATCGACATGGATCTGGAAACGCAGGTGCGCGGCATCATGGTGGACATCACGTTTCTGCGGGTCCGCTCAACAAGCTGAATTTCTCCTATCGCTCCGATCCGCCGCTGGAGACCAACGACATCATCGCCTTGCTGGCGGTGGGCCGCACTCCGCCGACGGCAGGGCCGTTGGCTTCCTCGCAGACTACCCAGAGCACGAGCTACGTGGCCACCGGCAGCAACTCGTTGCTGGGTCAGGCCATCGCGCCTGCCTCCGGGCGATTGCAGAGATTCTTTGGCGTAAGCCATATCAAGATCGATCCGCAGCTCACCGACATCACCGCCGTTCCACAAGCCCGCCTTACGCTCGAGCAACAGATCTCGACGGTTGTCACGCTCACCTACATCACCAACCTGGCCGTGACCAACCAGCAGATCGTCCGCGTGCAGTGGGATCTAAGTAAGACAATGGTCCGTGGTCGCATTGCGGGATGAGAACGGAGCCTTCAGCATCGATCTTTCAGTACCGGAAGCGATTCAAGTAGCGCCATGCGACTACGAAAGGTCCAGAAGGCTGAAGGTCGAGCACAGCATCATCGGCGGGTTGCGCGGCGTTCTCGAGCGGCTGCTTGGAGGACAACCCCGCCATCCGCTCCGTGATCCCCGGCGTAATCCGTCCGGTTCGCGACGCCAAAGGCGAGGTAAAGATCCGCGTTACCGTTCCAACCACCAACGGCTGGAAGGCCATCGCTCTTAGCGCCGGCGCGCGGCAGGAGCTGTTCATCAGCACCGCGCTCTCTAAGGAAGCGCTGGAACAGGCCATCCGCCGCGCTTTGGAGTCCTCGGCATGAATCCGCGGCTGGAGTTTTCTCCGGAACGGATGCGCGAGATCGGATATCGAGTGGTGGATCGGCTGGTGGACCATCTCAGCACCCTTCCCGATCAGCCGGTGGGAACCAAAGGTGACCCGGCAACGTTGCGCGCCGCATTAACCGAGCCCGCCCCCGAGCAAGGCACGGAGTTTGAAGCGGTGCTCGAACAACTGGAGCGTGACATTCTCCGGAACACGATGCACGTGAACCACCCCAGGTTCTTTGCGTATGTTCCCGGGCCGGGCAACTTCGTAAGCGCGATGGCCGACGCGCTTATTTCCGGCTATAACGTTTTTGCCGGAACATGGATCAGCGGCTCGGGCCCGGCCGCTGTCGAACTCACCGTAATCGAGTGGTTGCGCGCCGCCTGTGGATTTCCGAGCGGCTCCGGCGGACTGTTTGTGAGCGGCGGAACGATGGCGAATCTGACAGCCTTGGCCGTGGCGCGGCATGTCGCGCTCGGCGATCAACTGGACGGCGCAACGGTATACTTTTCCGACCAGGCGCACTCATCGCTGGAAAAAGCCCTCCGCGTGATCGGCCTGCCCTCGGGCAACGTTCGCAAACTAGCCAGCGACGCCAACTACCGTCTGCCGGTCGGCGAATTGGCGCGCGTCGTTGAAAAGGATCGCGCTGAGGGGAAGCGGCCGTTCTGCGTGATCGCCAGCGCCGGGACAACCAACACCGGAGCGATCGATCAGCTAAGTGAAGTGTCACGCTTGTGCAAGGAGCAGCATCTCTGGCTGCATGTGGATGGCGCTTACGGCGCCGCTGCGGTAATCTCGCGCCGGGGCCGTGAACTACTAGGCGGCCTGGAACTGGCCGACTCGCTGTCGCTCGATCCGCACAAGTGGCTGTTCCAGCCCTTCGAGATCGGCTGCGTTCTGGTGCGGGAAATCGCTCACCTCCGCGACACGTTTCTGATTCTGCCGGAATATCTCAAGGACACCCACCAGTATTCCGCCGAATTCAATTTTACTGACCACGGGCTGCAGCTCACGCGCAGCTTCCGGGCGCTGAAGTTATGGATGTCCATCAAGGTGTTCGGAATGGCGGCCTTTCGAGCGGCGGTCGAGCGTGGCTTCGAGCTGGCTGAGTTCACCGAGGCGCGGCTTCGCAAAATTCCCGGTTGGGAGATAGTGACGCCCGCGCAGATGGGCATTGTCTGTTTCCGCTATCAGGGCGCCGACGACGCTGCTCATCTTCGTTTGGTGCAGAGCATCCTCAAGGACGGTTTTGCGCTGATCACTTCTACGGTTTTGCAGGGCAGGACCGTCCTTCGGACCTGCACGATCAACCCACGTACGACCGAGGCCGATATCGAGGCCACGTTGGACCGTTTGGACCGTCTGGCTCGGCGCCAGTAGCGCCGGCGGGCCAACCTGAAACGGTGCAGGAAAAGGTGTTATCTTCTTAAACATTAGGGGCGCTAAGGTTAATACTATTGCCCGCCGATGAGAGAGATGTGTAGGCCCGGTGTGGGCCTGGTAGGACTAGTTTGCATACGCTTGTGAGACTCGCGTGAAGATCCTGATAGCCGACGACAGCATCGTTTCGCGCCATCTTCTGGAAGCAACGCTCCGGAAATGGGGTTACGAGGTTGTGGTGGCCTGCGATGGTGGCGAAGCCTTCGAAATTCTTCAGCAGGATAACGCTCCTGCGCTTGCGATTTTAGACTGGATGATGCCCGGGATGACTGGCCTCGAAGTATGCCGGCGGATCCGGCACCTGGCTCATGAACCTTATATCTACATCCTGTTGCTAACTTCCAAAAGCCAAAAAGAGGACTTGATCGAAGGAATGGAGGCTGGCGCCGACGATTACCTCACTAAGCCCTTCGATCAGCATGAACTGCAGGTTCGGCTGCGCGCCGGCACCCGGCTGGTGGATCTGCAAGCCGAACTGCTTTCGGCGCGGGAGGCCTTGCGCGAACAGGCCACCAAAGATTCGTTGACCCATCTCTGGAATCGGAGTTCGATTCTCGAGCACATGACGCGTGAATTATCTCGTGCAACGCGCGAAAAAGGCCCGGTCGGCGTCGTGATGGTTGATCTGGACCACTTCAAGACTGTCAATGATACTTACGGCCACTTGGTAGGAGACGCGGTGCTGTGTGAGGCCGCCCGCCGGATGCAAAATGCCATGCGGCCCTACGATTTTATTGGCCGTTACGGTGGCGAGGAATTCCTGATCTTGCTGCCCGGCTGTGATCAGCAGACCAGCTTCAGCCACGCCGAGCGTATGCGCAAACAGCTCGCTCAGCCGAGTATGTCGCTCAACGAAACTTCAATTTGCGTGACGGCCAGCTTCGGTGCCACCGCCGCTGTTCCCGGCCAGCCCTGGACTCAGGAAGAGCTGATCCGGAAGGCTGACGAGGCGTTGTACCTGGCCAAGAAACTGGGCCGCAATCGCGTAGAGTTTCTATCCTTTGATTCCGAACCGGTGATGGTGTTCAACAGCGGCAAGACTGAACCAATCGTTCATTAGCCGGCGCTCTTCTGTCCTAACCTAGTGCCGCTGCGCCACTTGAAAATGGCTCAACGTGTTCGCATAACCGGCCAGGCCCTTATACAGCGCCTCGGCCAGCCGATCGCGATATTCCCCGCGCTTCATGATGCTCTCGTCGTGCGCATTGCTGATGAAGCCGATTTCCGACAGCACGGATGGCATCGAAGCGCCAATCAGTACCACGAAGGGAGCCTTCCGGATTCCTCGATCTCTAGCTCGGGGATCGCCTTTTGCGGATACGCTGAAGAGGGATGACTGGATTCGCGTCGCGAATTCGCGCGATTCTTCCACCTTGTCTTTTAGCGCGATCTTTTCCAGCAGGTCCTGCAGTTCGTAGATCGTCTTCTGCGAGCCGGCATTCTCGCGCGCTGCCACGTCCAACGCCGCCTTCGACGTCGTGAAATTCAGATAGTACGTTTCCACCCCGGCTACTGAGCGTAGCGTGGAAGAGTTGGCGTGAATGGACAAGAACAGATCCGCTTTGGCCTCGTTGGCGATCTCAGTCCTGCGCTCCAGCGGAACGAAAGTATCATCGGAGCGCGTGTAAATCACCTCGCTGCCCAGGCGGTCCTCGATTAACGCACCCAGCCGTTTGGCGACATCCAGAACCAGGTCCTTCTCGCGCAAGCCTTCCGGTCCGACGGTTCCAGTGTCGTGACCGCCATGCCCGGGATCGAGTACGATCCGGCCCACCTTCAGCCCGAGCACTCGGATCATCGATCGGCCGCCGGCCGAGTCATGTTTGGCTGGCAGCGCCGGTACAGGTGCGGGTATCAGAACGCTAGCCGGAGCCGGCGTCGTAATAGCGATGAGCGCCGGACTAGTCGGCGGTGGTGGAGGCGCGGCGAGAGAACTGCTGGGGAATGTCGGGGCCAGCTTGGAGGCAATGCCGGACGACATCGCGGGGCTCGATTGCCGGACCGCGACCCGTGGCGGGTCGAGCAGCGCCACCTGTGCCTGTTTTGGCTGCTCCACTTGAGCCGGTGGCGGTGGATTGAAAATCCGAAGCTCGTCCTGTCTGCGCGCTAGCGGTTCGCCACGCTCAGCGGGTCCCTTCGGAGCGATAGATTCCTTAGATTCCTTTTCAATAAAAACCACTGGTTCGGCTATCGCAGCCTTGGCCGCCGGGGGAAGCGCGGTAGATTCGCTCGGGGCTCTCAGTTCCCCGGGGGCTCGCAGTTCGATAATCAGCCGGTTCGGATTATCCAGGCGCGAAGTCGTGGCTACTGCCGGACCTTCCATATCCAGAACAATCCGGGTCACGTTGCGCTGGGTCTCAGCCACGCGTATCTGCCGGACCAGACGGTCGGAGACCGGAATAGTGGTGACCTGCCTCTGGCCCAAGTCAGGCAGGGTTCCCACCAGATCAAAGAAGAGGCGGTCCGGATTGTCTAAACGATCGGAACGGAGTTGAAAGGTGCCATCCGTTTCCACCGCTATGCGAGTTACATCTCCCAGCGTCCAGAAGCGTACCGCTTTTACGTGATGCGTTTCCTTAGGCTCCGCCGCAAACAATCCGCCGGCCATCAAAAGCGCGAGTGGGAGACTGCCGCGCCAGACCTGCTTGGCAGCATGCTTGGGGGGGAGGTGGGACATAATTGACGACCTAACGCGTAGCTATATGCAGCCGGCCCTCCCGATCGATGTATCCGCTAACGTGACGAGTTTCCCCTTCAACCGGTTCCGGTTTTTCCGCAACTTTGGCTACTGCCGCGCTTTTCGCGGCCGCCTGTTTGGCATGGCTGTACTTCTGGCTCACTTTTGAAACGTAGTCGACCGTCTCGCGATAAGGTGGCACGTTCTTATATTTTGCCACCGCCTTTTCGCCCGCATTGTACGCGGCCACCG
This sequence comes from Bryobacterales bacterium, assembly GCA_963769205.1. Classification (GTDB taxonomy): domain Bacteria; phylum Acidobacteriota; class Terriglobia; order Bryobacterales; family Bryobacteraceae; genus Palsa-89. The sequence continues at coordinate 219,969 of CAVYKR010000019.1, forward strand.
CCAACCGGTCGTCCTGGAAAGTTTCCTGCAAGAACTTGAGGTAGCGTACGCCGCCTTCGATATTTTGCTGGGGGTCGAAGCTGTTGATCACGCCAAAACGCCGCGCGGTGGCGGGCATCAGTTGCATCAATCCCTGCGCGCCCTTGGGGGAAATGGCGTAGGTGTTGTAGTTGCTCTCCACTTGAATCACGGAATCCACCAGCTGCGGGCTCACGTCCAGATTCTTCGCGGCCTCCTCAACCATAGCGCGAACTTGAGGATTTGCGCTGGACGAAGGTTTGATGGAGGTTGGGGGCCTGACCACGACGCTTCGTACCAGGCGGCCGGTGCGGGCGTCCACGCGGACCACGGAAACCACGCTCGGTAATGCCGCGCTGGCGTCGAGGGCCGAGGGAGGCGTATTTTCCGCAACCAGGCCGGTCATAGTCATCGATCCCAAAACCGTCATTCCCAGAACAACTTCCGAACAAAAGTGCATCCTCTTGTTTTATCCGATTATACCCGGAATTCTCCTCTTCGCAAATCTTTGTTTCTGTGGGACGGACCGGACCGCAATGCTATTATTCTCTCATGCTGCGCTCCGGATGTGTGCTGCCGGGCGGGGCCGGTTCCCGAATGACGCGCGACCAAGCCCTGCGGTCCGAATTCGAAGAAAACCCGCGATGAGTGAAAAACTCCACTACATCGAGTTCCAGCATGTCTATAAGACGTTCGACCGCCCCATTTTAGTCGACGTCAACTTCCACGTTGACATCGGAGAGACGCTGGCGGTTATTGGCCGCAGCGGCGTCGGTAAGTCTGTGAGCCTGGGGCACATCATGGGTTTCCTGAAACCCGACCAGGGCCGCGTATTTGTCTCTTACCAGGATATTACCGACTTCGACGAAGCCCACATGCGCGAAATTCGCAAGAAAGTCACCATGGTGTTCCAATCCGGCGCCCTATTCGACTCTCTTACGGTGGCCGAGAACATCTTGTTCTCGCTCGAATTACGCAGCGATTACGACGAGAAAAACAAGGAAGATGTGGTGGACGGGCTGCTCACACTAGTGGACATGCTGCAGTTCCGCGATGTCTATCCTACTGATCTTTCAACCGGTTACAAGCGTGCCATCGCGATCGCCCGCGCGCTGGCCGCCCAGCCGGAGTGCATCCTCTACGATGAGCCCACCACCATGGTGGATCCCATCATGTCCGATACGCTGATCAACCTGATGCTGAAGCTGAAACGCGAGTTGCGCCTCACTGGCGTCGTGGTGACGCACGATCTGGATCTGATGCGGAGGGTGGCCGACAAGGTCGTAGTGCTCTACCAGGGCCACGCCATCTATTTCGGCCCCGTGCGCGATCTGGAAAAATCGGACCATCCGCATATTCGTGAGTTCCTGGCCATGGACCGGGTAGAACTGGTGCCGGGGGCCGTCACGGAATAAAACGCCGGCCGGCCGTTACCACATAGCGCGCCGGTAATGTCCTTGGCTAGCGTTGTCACCATCGTGGAAGCTGTTCTTTTGAGTCTGTGAATCTCGTGGAGGAATTCAAGCTCGATGATCACCACTGGCGAAATACGAAGATCCTCTTTCTGAATTTGCTCAACTGCGGTCTTGCTCAACTTGTTCAGTTCGCCGGCATGGATCCAAAGGACCACATGTGTGTCGAGGTAGATCACCTCAACTTAGTCCATTGGTTCAGCCAGTCCATGTGTACGATGCTTTCCGGGTCGCCGACAATACAATCACGCTTCTTTAATTTGTCGAGCTTGGACGGCTTTTGTTGAGGAACGATCTTCAGAATACGCCCCTTTCGCTCCACCTCGACTGGCACACCGGTTTCCAAGGCTTGGTCCAGAATGTTGTACACGTTCTCACGAAGCTTGGATGCGGTGATCTTCATTTCCACATTTTGGCACGTACGTAGGTCATGTGACCGAAGTACGTACGTACGCTTCAAATCGCGTTTCGGAACGGCTTCACGAACGGGTTCATCGTCTCGCAGGAAGTGCAGCGCCAGAAACGTCCGCCTCGGTTCTCCATCTGTGCGGCCGGATGACCGCTGCCGCAGTACACGCAGACGTTCAGGTAGGCCGGCTGTTCCAGCACCCGCTTGCTCGAATGGCCAAAGTAGAATGCCCACCCATAGACCGCCAAATCGGTGTGCAGCAGCCGATCCGCAAAACGGGTGGTCCGGTAAAGAGCCCTTTGTCCCCTATATACCGTGGCGCGTGACACTTTACCCAACGCCCGGGCCCGTTCCGGAAGACTCATCGGCCGGGTGTCCAGAGCTTCCGCCAGGCGATACAAGTATGCAAACGACGAATACAGCTTGTGCCAGCTCTCCAGGTGAACTCCGGCGCACCGCTCCACCAACTGGACCGCCCGCTGCCAGGTGAAGCGATTGACATGCCCGCCGCCCTCGAAAACGAAGCGGTAAATGCCGTCGCAAAGCCCGTAGCCATTCGGAACGGAGACCACCAGTCTGCCATCGGGCTTGAGGACGCGGCCGACCTCGGCTAATGTTTTCTCGACCTCAGGTATGTGCTCCAGGCCGTGGTGACAGATCACCAGATCGAAACTTGCGTCAGAAAACGGGATTTGGTCGCTCTTGCCGAATGCCCGGTAGTGCGGGCCTGGCGCTAATGGCCGGGCGTTCTCGAACGCTGCTGTATCTTCGTCCAGCGCTATCACCGTGCAAGGGAGGCTCGCGGGATTGAAGCTGCCGGTTCCCGAACAGAGATCCAACACGCGCTGACCGGTCTCGAGTTCGTGGAGCCAGTCGTGCACTGGACTACTGCTTGATCGTCACCATCGGCTGCGAAGCCGTCAGCACCGCCTCGGCATCTTCAGCGGTGAACTGTTCGGTTTTGGCCGAATGGTTCATGGAGCAGAACTTCGGCCCGCACATCGAGCAAAAAGCCGCGTCCTTGAAGCCTTCCTCCGGCAGTGTTTCGTCGTGCATTGCCTCGGCCGTCTCCGGATCGAGTGAAAGCTCGAACTGCTTGCGCCAGTCGAAGCGGTAGCGAGCGTGCGAAAGCTGGTCGTCGCGGTCGCGCGCGCCCGGCCGGTGCCGCGCGATGTCGGCCGCGTGGGCCGCGATCTTGTAGGCAATGATGCCCTGCTTCACGTCTTCGCGGTTCGGCAGCCCCAGGTGCTCCTTCGGCGTCACGTAGCACAGCATCGACGCGCCGTACCAGCCGATCATCGCGGCCCCGATGGCCGAAGTGATGTGGTCGTACCCTGGAGCGAAGTCCGTCACCAGCGGTCCCAGCGTGTAAAAAGGCGCTTCGTGACACAACTCCAGTTCTTTCTCCACCTGAAGCTGGATCTGGTCCATGGGAATGTGGCCGGGACCTTCGATCATCACCTGGACGTCGTACTCCCAAGCCTTTCTCGTAAGCTCACCCAGCGTCTTCAGCTCGGCGAACTGCGCCTCATCGCTTGCATCGGCCAGACATCCCGGCCGCAGCCCGTCTCCCAGCGAGAAGCTGACATCGTGCTTCTGAAAGATCTTGCAGATCGCTTCGAAGTTTTCGTACAGCAGATTCTGCTTGTGGTTCTTGACCATCCACTCCGCCAGAATCGCTCCGCCGCGGCTCACGATGCCGGTGATTCGCTTGGTCGTGAGCGGCACATACTGCACCAGCACGCCGGCATGAATGGTCATGTAATCGACGCCCTGCTCGGCTTGCTCCTCAATCACTTCCAGCATCACGTTAATGTTCAGATCTTCCACGCGCCGAACGCGGCTGAGGGCTTCGTAGATCGGAACAGTCCCGATTGGAATCGGCGATTCGGCGATGATAGCCTTGCGGATGGCCGGAATGTCGCCGCCGGTTGACAGATCCATCAACGTGTCAGCGCCATACTTGACCGCGTAGTGGAGCTTGGCCACCTCTTCGTCGATATTCGAAGTAGTAGCTGAGTTCCCGATATTGGCGTTGATCTTGCAAGTGGAAGCGACGCCGATGCACATCGGCTCCAGGTTCGTGTGATGGATATTGGCGGGGATAATCATCCGGCCCCGCGCCACTTCCGATCGAATCAGTTCCGCGGTGACATGCTCGCGCCGAGCCACATACTCCATCTCCTCAGTAATTAGGCCCTTGCGGGCATAATGCATCTGGGTTCGGACCGAATCATTCAGACGGGGAGAAATCCATTCGCTGCGCATACCGGCCATTTTAGCGCGTTTGCCGGAGTTGACTAGGCGATCTTTTCCCAATAGTTCATGTGGCCGAAAGGAGTGATGGCCACATGCTTCAAAAACGTGCCGCGAGCGTCGGTGAACTTGGCGCCATCGGGAAAGTTCTCGCCTGCTACCGAATTGTATAAAACGCCGACCGACTGCGGCCCCACCGGATCGCTCGACGCCGTGGGCAGCGGCGTCAGGGTAGGCGGATTGTAGGGCGGATAATCCGCCGTATTGATTGAAACCCGGATCGAGCCCGATGGCGGATGAGCCGGGTCATAGGGGACCGTGCCCGGAGATGACAGACCCGGCGCGATTGTGATTGGCGCTTGGAGCGCCGCCGGCACCCAGACGTATCCAAAATCGGAGCGCATCTTCATGACGAGATACGCATCCCAGGACCAAACCATAATCGGCACATCGATCACAAATCCCTTGGACGCGAGATCTGCCGCACGCGTAGCCCGACTGTCCTGATCGGGTATAGATGGTAGCGTTCGCACCTCCGGCGGCTGAGAGGCCCAGTAAACCTGGTCGAATTCCGTTTGCTGACTTTCCATGCTCGCAAGGTACCAGGAGCTTTACGCCCGCTACCCGATAGTTGCCCTCAATGCGTTGAAAAGAAGAGAAACAAAATCCAAGCGGTGATGTGACTGGACGGTCTTAGCGAGTGAATTTCACGGAGCGCGCGATCTTGACCGCCGGATTCTCGAGCAACTGAGCCAGTACCTGCTCCGGCATCGGCTGATCAGTCTCGATCACCGAGACGGCCTCGGCGCCCGCGCTCCTGCGCCCTAATGAAAAGGTCGCGATATTAATGCCGCTCTTGCCGACCACGCCGCCGATGTAGCCGATCACTCCGGGCACATCCTGATTTTTTAGAAATGTCAAATTCCCATCCAGCAGCGCTTCGCAGTGGATGCCGTCCACCTGCAGCAGACGCGGTTGATCGAGCACCACCGCGCCTTCCACCGATGTCATGCCGGTATCGGTCTCGAGCTCCAGACGAACTGAATCGATGTGGGCGGTGCGTTTGTCGTGGCGCTCGGCCACCGTCAGGCCGCGGTCGCCGGCGATTTGCATGGCATTAATCGAATTGGCTTTAGTGGCGAGCGAACGCTGCAGGACGCCCGCCAGGCCCGCGTTACGCACCAGATGGGTATTGAGCTCGGCAATCTTTCCGAAGTAGAGCAGCCGTACCGCTTTCGGATTGCCACTCGAGATAAAGGAGGCGAAGTTGCCCAGGCGCTCAGCCAACTGGCTGTAAGGGCCCAGAGTCTTGTATTGCTCGGGCGTGAGCGCGGGCATGTTCACGGCATGCAGGGCCACGCCATTCTGAAGATATTCCACAATCTGCTCGGCGATGCGCACGCCCACGATCTCCTGCGCCTCTTCCGTCGACCCGCCGATATGCGGAGTAGCCACGAAATTGTCCATCTTTAGCATTGGATCGTTGCTATCCGGTGGTTCTTTCTCGAATACATCCAGCGCGGCCCCGCCGACCTTTCCCGAAGCCAGCGCATCGCGCAGCGCATCCTGGTCGATCAACTCCCCGCGCGCGCAGTTAATAATGCGCACGCCCGCCTTCATCTTGCTGAAAGCGTCGCGGGACAGCAAGTGATGCGATTCCGGCGTCAAGGCGGTGTGCAGCGTGATGTAGTCGCTTTCGGCATAGAGCGTCGCCAGGTCCACTAGATCGACTCCCACGTCCTTGGCGGTCTGCGAATGAACATAAGGGTCGTTCGCGATGATGCGCATCTCGAATGCAGCGGCGCGCTTCACCACCTCGCGTCCTATGCTGCCCAAGCCGACTATGCCGAGCGTCTTTCCGCGCAATTCCGTGCCAACGAACTTGCGCTTCTCCCATTTACCGGATTTGGTGGATGCACTGGCGGTCGGAATCGACCGGGCCAGGGAGAGCATCAGGGCCAGAGTATGCTCGGCCACCGATACGGAATTGCCGCCGGGCGTGTTCATCACCAGGATGCCGGCCGCAGTCGCCGCGGGCAGATCGATATTGTCGATCCCTACACCCGCGCGCCCGATCACCCGCAGCTTTGGCGCTGCCGAAAGAACCGAGGCATCCACTGCGACAGCGCTTCTCACGATGAGGGCATCGGCGGTCGAAAGATGTCGCGCGAAATCCTTGGGAGTCGAAACAACCACATCCCAGTCCTGGCTGGTTGTTCAAGAGCCTTAATGCCGGGGCGGCTAACGGCTCGGCGATCAAAATTTTCATGTCTGGACCGGCTTAGACGCTAACCGTCTCCTTCGCCAGAGCGGCGTCGGCATATACGTTCTGAACGGCTGCCACTCCAGTCCCGAATTTCACGGGCACTCCCTGAGCGGCAAGAATGATTTCCAGCTCGGCGATGACCCCGAACAGATCGGGAAAATCGAAATATCCCAGGTGGGCGATCCGGAAAATCTGTCCTTTCATGGAGCCTTGGCCGTTTGAAATGATGGAACCAAAGCGGCTGCGGAACTCTTTCACAATTACACCGGAATCTATTCCTGGGGGCGCTTTCACTGAGGTGACCGAAGAGCCCGGCGAACCGGGAACGAACAGTTCCAGGCCCAGCGCGGTTACGGCGGCGCGTGTCGCCTTGGCCAGCATTTGAGCGTTTTCCACCAGCTTGTCCATGCCGATGGACTTGACGTATTTCAACGCTTCGGCCAGCGCCAGCAATAGAGCTGTGTTGGGAGTCCAGCTGGATTCGCCGCCGGCTGCGCTCTTCTTCTCGCGCTTCAAATTGAAGTAATAGCGCGGCAGCTTGGAGGTTTCGGCAAAGGCCCAGGCTTTGGGACTGATGGAGAGAAACGCCAGGCCGGGTGGAATCATGAAGGCCTTTTGCGAGCCCCCGATCACCACGTCCAGGCCCCATCCATCGATATCGAGCGGCATCGTGCCTAGTCCCGTAATGGCGTCCACTACGAAGATCGCTGCCGGTCTTCTTGATGGCCTCGCCCATGGCTCTGACGTCGTGCGCGGCGCCGGTTGAAGTCTCCGAAGCTTGCACGAAAACGCCGCGGATGCCGGGCTGCGATTTCAATGTGTCGGCTACGCGTTGAGCGCTGACCGCGCCGCCATACTCCTCCTGCAGCACGATCGCGTCCAGCCCGTAAGCCTTGGCGATCTCGGCCCAGCGCTCGCCGAATTTTCCAGCCACGCAGACCACCACGCGATCTCCGGGCGAGAACAGATTCGAGATCGACGCTTCCATCGCGCCCGTGCCGGACGACACCAGCGCCAGGACGTCATTGGATGTGCCCATCACTTCCTTCAGATCCGCCAGAACGGCGCGATACATAGTGCGGAAGTCTTCGGTGCGGTGGTGGATGTCCGATCCCATCATCGCGTGCAACGCCTTCGGATAGAAGGGGCGTGGGACCGGGTGTCAGCAGACGTTGTTTCTTGATATACATGAGAGGGATTGATAAGGGATTGATATAAGGATAGCAAAACGATGCCTTTACTCGACCGGATTCAGAGCGACATGGTGGCCTCCATGAAGGCCAAGGATGAAGCGCGGCTAAACGCCATTCGCCTGATAAAGACGGCTCTCAAGAAACACGAAGTGGACTCCATGAAGCCGCTGGATGAGAACACCGAGATCCAGATTCTGAACACGCTCATCAAGCAGCGGCGCGAAGCCGCCGACATGTTTCGCAAAGGCGGCCGGGCGGAACTGGCCGACAAGGAAGACGCGGAGCTGAAGTTGATCGAATCGTATATGCCCGCCGCGCCCAGCGATACCGAGATCGACACCGCCATCGCGGCCGCGCTGGCCGAGACGGGCGTCACGTCCGCAAAGCAGATGGGCGTCGTGATGAAGGCGACTCAGGCGAAACTGGCGGGCAAACGCGTGGATGGAAAGGCGCTGAGCGAGAAAGTGCGGGCGCGGCTGTCATAGGGCTAGGCGAAGTTGAGCTAAACTCGGGTTGGATCCGCAAGGTAGATAGATCTAGGGAGACTGAATTGTTTACTTTCTTCAGAAATCTGACCGTCCTGGCTATCGCCGCCACCATCGGAGCAGCGTCCGCCTCGGCCACTATCGCCGTCCAGGTCTATACGTTTACCGGCCAGTGCACTGACTGTACCGGCACCGGTACCGGCACGTTGATCCTTCTTGCCGGCTACGTATTAGGAACACCGCTCGCAGACCCAGACCTTGTCAGTTTTAACTACAGTTCGAACCTGATTCCAGATCTATCGATTCACGGTGATCCTACAGAGGTAATATCCGGGATCCTTCCGGTCGGCCTCGGTCCGGCCTCTATATCGATTTCGGGCGCGAATGGCAGCTTCGATACGAGTACGAATGGAACTTGGTCGGCCTTCATTCCGCCCGCCGATATGGGCACGAGTGGCATTTGGAGCAAGGCTCCATTGACTCCTACTCCAGAGCCGTCGACCCTGCCGTTGATCGGAATATGTTTGGCGGGTGGTGTAATCTTATTCCGTGCTAGACGGATGAAAGCTTCGTAGGTCTCCCTCAGTCGCTGCGCGGGGGTTATCCCGCAAATACGGACGACCGTTCCTCCGCGCTACCATAAAATCGTGCTCCTCCGGTTGTCGCTTCTGGCTTGTCTGCCCCTATTGCTGTCGGCGGAGGACCGTTGGGAAGCCGTGAAATCAGGGCCATTCGAGGTCTACACCACCGGCAGCGACAAAATTGCGCGCGAAAAGCTGATGTACCTGGAACAGTTTCGGGAAACTCTCCGGGTGATCACTGGCAAGCCTGACTTGCGCTCGGTCTGGCCGGTTCGGGTCCTGGTTTTCAAGAATCCGAAGCAGATGCCGGCTGCCTCTGCGCCCTTTGCCTTGGGCCGCGATGCCCGCATGCTGGCCGTCGCCGAAACCGCTCCCTTCTCCCGCGAGACTCTGAAGGAACTGGCGCGCATCCTGCTGTACGAGAATACGAACCGGCTCCCGCAGCCTATAGAAGACGGGCTCATCGCCTTGCTCTCAACCCTGGAAGTGAATCTTACGCATATAACCCTGGGTGCGCCGGTGCCGGAAGCCGAAAGGTCGCACGGCTGGGCCTTCATGCAAATGGTGACTGTCAATCCCGATTACAGCGGGCGCAGCCGCGTAATGATTTCCAACCTCGAACAGAGCGGCGATTTCGAGGCGGCCTGCCGGAATGCATTTGAAAAGACTCTGGCCCAGCTGAACCAACAAGCCGATGCCTATTTGAAAAGCGGAGCTTTCGCCACGACATCAGTTTCCGCTCGCGCTCTCAGCCCGACACGTGATTTCAAGTTGGCGCAATTGGATCCGGATTCCGGTCGGATCGCCATGGCGGACCTGCTGCTGGCCTCTGGTTCCCCTCAAGCTGCTGCAGCTTACGAGGGATTGCATGGCCCCGTGGAAGCGGAGGGGTTGGGGCTGCTCGCCCTGAAGGATCACAAGGAAAATGAAGCGCGCCGGCTCTTCCAAAGCGCGATCCAATCAGAAAGCGAGAGTGCGCGGGCATGGCTCGAAGCCGGGCGCCTGGAACCCGATGGCGCCAAGGCTCGCGCGGATCTCAAAAAAGCCGCCGACCTGAATCCCAACTGGTCGGAGCCGTACTTTGGCTTAGCCGAAGTTGAAAAGGACAATCTGGAGCAGCGGGCGGTAATGCTCAAGAAAGCCGCCACCTTCGAACCCAGGAATATCGAGTATTGGCAAGCCCTGGCCCGAACTGAAATCGCCGCCAAGAACTTTCCGGAAGCGCAGAAAGCCTGGGCGGGCGCTGAACGTGCCGCCGCCAACGACGAGGAGCGCGCCCGCATCCATCAGGTTCGTCTGCAAGTGGAACAGGAGCGCGCCGATTTTGAAGCCGCTGAGCGCAAACGCATTGCCGAGGAGCGCGAGCAGGACATCCAGCGCGTCAAGTCTCAAAGCTACGCGGCCATCCGCGCCGCCGAGGCGGACGCCGGCAAGAAGCTGAACCCGGACGGCGCCGCGCCACCCAAGCCCGTTGGCTGGTATGAAGAATTGCATGGGAATGCCACCGTGGAAGGCCTCTTTCAAAAGTTCGATTGCCTCGGACGTCAGGCTCGTCTGGTGATCCAGGATGCCGGCGGAAAAACCGTGCAGTTGCTGGTGCGTGATCCATCCCAGATCGTGATCGTGGGAGGCGGAGAAAAAGCGTTCGGTTGCGGCGTACAAAAGCCTCCTCAGAAAATTTTCGTCGAATATATCGCAAAGCCGGATGCGAAGCAGCGGACCGCGGGCGAAGCTGTCTCTATCGAATTCCGTTGAGGGCCGCACTCAAGAAACTCATCTTCCGGCTGCTCGGTAAGGACCCGGAGGCGATTGTGGTCTCCTTCGCCACCGGCGACCCCGTTCTCGCAGAGCGGATGTCCGATGAAATCCAAGCCTTGGAACCGGGCCGGCGGCACATCCTGGTGCGGCCTCAGGAAGCCGGCACCTACCGCTCGGTGCGGCGTCTATTGCGCGGATATCGGATCGGGCTGGCGCCGGTGCTGTTCGACGGTGATGGCCGCTATCGCAGACTCCGCCGCATCGCGTTTCTCCTCGCGCCGACTAAAATTTTGGCTTACAACCAGCGGCTGGAGCGCCACCATTTGCGGTTGCGCACTGCCATAGCCTCACTTCTGTTTCTTAAGGGTATTCCGCTTGACCGGATCTTCTTGCGCCCCAAATGGCTAGTTCCCTGGAAGAAAGATCGATCTTCTTATCCTTCCAAGGTGGAGGAAATCGCCGGCCGTCCCATGTCGCCGCGCCGCCGCCGGATCGCCGTTCTGACGCCCTATTTTCCGTATCCTCTCTCGCATGGCGGCGCCGTTCGCGTCTTCCATTTGCTGCGCGAGATGGCTGCGGAGTTCGACATTTTCCTGCTGGCCTTCCGCGACAACGAATCTATTGACGATGTCGCGAAGGTCCTTGAGCACTGCGCTCGAATCGTCTTGGTCGGGAAATCACGTTATCGGGAGCCGCACTGGTCCTCGCTGCTTCCGCCCGAGGTGCACGAGTTCCGCTCGGCCCCGATGCAAACTGCTTTGGCGCGCATCCGCCGGGAGTACAAAATCGAAGCCGTGCAGGTTGAGTACACCATGCTCGCCCCTTACGCCGGGGATATCTTGGTGGAACACGACATCACATTTGACTTGTACCGGCAAGTACGCGACAACTCGCTCACTCGCACGGCCAGGCTTTCCCGGCAATGGGATTACTGGCGCTGGCGGCGGTTCGAAACGAAATGGCTGAGACGCTACCAGGAGGTCGTGGTCATGTCGGAGCAAGACCGCGCAACACTCGGCCGCTCCAACGTGGCGGTAATTCCGAACGGCGTCGATCTAAGCCGATTCACGCCGGAGATTGAACGCCCTGGCCGCAGATTGCTGTTCATCGGTTCCTTTCGACATTTCCCGAATATCGTCGCGTTCCGGTTCTTCCTGGAACACGTCTGGCCCATTCTGCGAGCGGAAGCATCCGACATCAGCGTGACGGTTGTCAGCGGACAGGATCCCTTGCTCTACTGGCGCCAATACACCGGCTTACCTGCGCTTCCATCGGATGATCGCCTGCATCTGCTCGAATTCGTGAGCGATGTCCGGCCCCTTTACGTGGAGGCGAATCTGGTCCTGGTTCCCACGCTCGTTTCAGCCGGCACCAATCTCAAGGTCCTGGAGGCGATGGCGATGGAGCGGGCCGTCGTGTCCACATCCTCTGGTTGTGCCGGACTCGGGTTAGTACACTGCGTTAACGTCTGGATCGCCGATACGCCGCACGACTTTGCCAATGCCGTACTGACGCTGTTGCAAAATCGGGAATTACGAGGGCAATTTGCCGCTGCCGGCCGGGCGCACGTGGAGCGCGCTTTCGGCTGGAAGGAGATCGGGGCCCGCCAATGCTCGCTAATACGCAAAATTCTGCCTCCCCGCATTCAAATGCGGCGAGCGGGATCTGACGATCTGGACGAGATCTCGGTCATCCAGGCTTCAGCTGCGGAAGCCTCGCAGTGGCAGGCACAAGACTATCTGGCCTTCGATTGTCGCGTTGCTATTCTGGAAGGCCGGATCGCCGGATTTGTTGTCTCACGCCAAGTGGGCGATCAGGAGCGGGAGATTCTCAACGTCGCGGTTCATCACGATTTTCGGCGGCTTGGAATCGCTTCCGAGCTGCTCCGGACTGAACTGGCGAGCCACACCGGGGTTCATTTTCTGGAGGTCCGGGAGTCCAACGCGCCGGCTCGCCATTTATATACACGCCTCGGCTTTCAGGTGGTCGGCGCGCGCCCGCAGTACTATGAGAACCCGATCGAAACGGGGATTGTCATGAGGATTTTTTCATGATACTGTTCAGTTACAGGGAGCCGTCGGTGACTCCCCTGTTCGAAGAATGCTGGAATCTAACCAATTACCCCACCGAGCAAGTCAACCCTACCGACTCGGCGTGGCAACCTCACAAGGAGAAGACAACCTGATGGAGAACACGCAGGATGAATTAAGAGCGCACCTGATGAAAACGGATGAAGAATTCCGCCGTCTGGCCGAGCAGCATGCGCAGTATCACAAGCAGCTTGAGGCTTTGGAAGCCAAGCCTCGACTCACTCCCGAAGAGGAGCTGGAAGAGCATCGGCTGAAGAAGTTGAAACTTCGTCTGAAAGACCAGATGAACGCCATTATTAGCCGCAATCGGGCGCAGAACGTCGCCTGACATCTGGTGCGCTGAAACCTGGGTAGTTTGAATACCCGATCCGGAACGCCCGGGTCGGGTTTTTCATTTTTGTCCTAGCGACACCGTGGCGCCCCCATTCAAGATAGACCGCCGCGCTCCCTCGATCACCTGTTCGTTGTAGCTGCTGTTGGCCGGCGTCGCAGCAATCCCTTCGGCGTCGATCTCGCGGATCGCTTGCTGCCGATCCGCGGCGCTTTCCACACGGAGGCAGCAGCGGAACAAGTATTCGATAGATCGATAGCCGTAGCCGACCGGCGTCAATCCCCCGTTACCAATGTCAACATATTGGAAGTAGTCCGGACTTGGCTCGGCATAGATCGTTCCCCCCGGCGCCTCGGGCCTGGCGGTGTACGCATATTCGAGGCCGCGATATTGATCCGAATGGCGAATCAGCGAGCCGTTCGATCGACCTGCGCAATAGAGCGTCAATCCCTGCGTGTTCGTGCCCGGCGCATCGTCCGGAAAGCTGAGCGAATTTTGGACATTGAGGCAGGAGCCGTTGCTCCAGACAATGCGTGCATCGGTCCACAGATACCCTTCGTTGCCATTCGGATACTCATCCTTGACACCGTATACGCTCACTGAAACCGGCAAAAGGCCGGTGATGAAATGCACCAGGTCGACGTAGTGGCAGCCGATGTAAGCGAAGGCATCAGAATTTTCCGTGGTGCACCAGTTCTGAAAATTGGAGTGGCGATAGTACCACTTCTCCATCAGGCAGGCGGAACCGAGGCGGAACTCGCCGAACTCGCCGGCACGATATCTGCGCCGCGCCATCAGGCTCCGGTCGTCCAACCGCTTGTGATATTCAACGCCTACGAAGAGACCCCGGCGAAGCGCCTCACGCTCTATAGCTTCGGCCTCCGCCAACTTCATAACCAGAGGCTTGACCACCAACACATGTTGGTCAGCATCGAGCGCGGCCATCACGGCATCGAAGTGCAAGTGATCGGGCAGCGCGATCACCGTTAAATTCCGCGGCTGCGCTTCATTGAGGAGATCGCCATATTGACCAATGCGAGAGTGGAACCTTTGTCCTGGAAACGCCTCTCTAAGCATTTGCGAACTATCCAGCGCCAACAACGTTCTGTCGTGGCGCGCGCAAACGGTTATTTCCTCCACCAATCCCAGCCGCTGGAGTTGATAGAACGACGGCAGAATCTGGTCGTGCGTGATCATTCCGCCGCCAAAGATTGTCACTCGCATCTAGCTGCTACCGGCCTCCAATAACTTCGTCGAATGCTTCTTCGAGAACAGCCGTGCTTTCAAGAATCGCCTCTTCGCTAATGACTAAGGGTGGAGCGATCTTGACCGTCGCTCCGCCGAATCCAACCGGCGCGAACATCAGCACCCCCTTCTCGAAACACAGCCGTACCACATTCCACGCCAGATCCGCATCGGGCACGGTGGAGCCCGGTGTGACGCACGAAAGCCCAGCCACCAGCCCGCGCCCTTGTACGGCTCCGATTTGGCGAAAGCGCCCCTGAAGTTCGCGCAGACGGCGCTGCAGTATATCGCCGGTCTGGCAGGCATTCGCGACCAGGTTCTCCTCAATAATCAGATCGATCGAGGCCAACGCGGCGGCGCAACAAACGGGATTGCCGGTGTGGGTAGACGTCATCGTTCCGACCGGCTGCGAATCCATAATCTCTGCGCTTCCGGCGACCGCGGCAATCGGCAGCGAGCTTGACATGCCCTTCCCGAATAAAGCGAGATCGGGCACTATCCCATATTGCTCGAAGCCCCACATCGTGCCCGTTCGTCCGAAACCAGCTTGCACTTCATCCAAGATCAGTAACGCGCGATGCCGGTCGCACCACTGGCGCAGTGACCGCATATACTCGACGGGCGCGAAGGCCGCACTCGCACCCTGGTAGGTTTCGAGCATCACAGCCGCTACGTCTTCCGGATTCACTTGCTGGCCATACAGGCTGCGCTCGAAAAGATCAAACGAAGTGTCCGGAGTCCGAAAACCATCCGGAAACGGGACCTGCGCGAAGCCAGGATCCAGATTGACAATCCACTCCTTTAGCGCGGGAATGCCGCCCGCTTGTTGCGCGCCGAGGGTGCGGCCATGAAAAGCATCGGAGTAGGAGACGATGATGTTCTTCGCTGCTCCTCCTGTTCGCCGGCCTTCGGAGCGGGCCAGCTTGATCGCGCACTCCACCGTTTCCGATCCGGTCGTAAGCAGGAAGATCTTCTTGAGGGGCAATGGCAGAAGACCTGCCAGTCTCTCGACCAGAAGCGACCGGATGTCGCTCGCAAACCCATAGCTGGTCAGCAGCCCGGACTCCGCCTGACCGATGATTGCATCGATAACGGCCTGCCGCCCATGTCCGGCATTCGTGATCAGCACTCCAGACGACCAATCAATCCAGCAATTGCCGTACGCGTCGTAAACCTGAAAACCCTCCGCCCGGTGCCACACAACCGGTGGCTGGCCACGCATCGCCAGCGGCTCATACCGCTGCAGTCTCTCCAGAATCGGCAGCGATTCCGGCACCGGCAATCGGGTCGCGACACGGCGCAAATGCGTCTCGATGGGCCGAATCGCCCTGGGTGCTAGATCGAACTCGCGGGCCATTCGGCTATTTTCGCATCTTGTTCGCCGATTGCATGTGAGACAAACACCGGTCTTCCCCGACTTCCAGGGTAATGACAACAACCACACGAGCGCTTGCACGCCGTCCAGCTCATCCGCTCAGCACATCGATCGAGACGCGCATCTTCATGCTTCGGGGCCAGAAAGTGATGATCGACTCCGATCTGGCCGGCCTCTATCGCGTACCCACCAAAGTCTTCAATCAAGCCGTCAAACGCAATCTGAAACGCTTTCCAAAAGACTTCATGTTCCGGCTCACCATCAAAGAATCCGAAATCTTGAAGTCACAATTTGTGACCTCAACTTGGGGCGGCCGCCGCAATCTCCCCTACGCTTTCACCGAACAAGGCGTGGCGATGCTTTCATCTGTTCTGAACAGCGAGCGCGCCGTCCAAGTAAACATCGCGATCATGCGGGCCTTCGTCAAACTGCGCGAAATTCTCACAACGCACCGCGACCTGGCCGACAAGATCGAAGACCTGGAGAAAAAGTACCGGCAGCACGACATCAAAATCCGCACGGTATTCGACGCGATCCGCGAAATGCTCCAACCGCCACTGTCACCCAAGCGACGCATCGGATTCAGCGCTTAGCGTCCCACTAATACTTGAGAGGAGTACTTCACCCATCGCACTACACCTCTATCCGGAGAGGGTACACCGTTGTTACAGATCACATTACTGGTGGCGCTAGCTTTACAATCAGCCGCCGCGCAAGAGCCCGACTCCGCCTACCGGCCTCTTCAACATGCCTACGACACTCTCCGAGAGAAAAAGTATGACCAGGCTGTCACGGCATTCCGCCAGGCGATCGAGCTCGCACCCAACCGCCCCTCCATCCGCAAAGATCTGGCCTACACGCTGCTCAAGGTCGGCGAGAACGAAGCCGCGCGCGATCAATTTGCCGAAGCTATGCGCCTGGATCCCGCAGACCAGCACGTAGCGCTCGAATACGCCTTCCTCTGCTATGAAACCAAACAGCAGGCCGAGGCGCGGCGCATCTTCGACCGCATTCGCAAGACCGGCGACGCCACCGCTGAGCAGGCCTTTCAAAACATCGACCAGCCGCTCGCCGACGGGCATCGCCCGCTGGCAGAAAGGCGCTGGAAATGTCGCCGGACAATTTCAGCGCGCATCAGGAGCTGGCCGCCCTGGCCGAGCAGCGCGATGAACTCGAACTTGGCCGCCGAGCATTACGAAAAGGCCTGGAAGCTCAGGCCGGACGAACGCTCGCTGATGCTGGACCTCGGCCGCGTCTGGAAACTGCTGGGCCGCGACGAAGAGGCCAGCTTCGTGCTGCTGGCGGCATCGCGCGGTGGACAGCCGCGGGTCGCCGAACAGGCCCGCGAACTTCTGCCGGCCCGCTATCCCTACGTCTACGAATTTGAAAAGGCGCTGCAGCTGGATCCCAAGAACTTCGAGCTGCGTCGCGAATACGCCTATTTGCTGCTCGCAGATGGGCAAGAAAGAAGAAGCCGAGCGGCAGTTCCAGATCCTCCATCAACTGCGCGCCCGACGATCTGCTCACCGCGGCTCAGCTCGGCTTCCTGCGTTTGAACCGGCAGGATTACGCCGGCGCGCAGCCGTTGCTGGATCAAGTGCTGAAGGGCGGGGACGAGGAGCTGGCCGACCGCGTTCGCGTGGCGCTCAAGCTGCCGCAAACCTTGCGCCGCCGAGACTCTCGGCGCAACAGACTTCCGACGAAGCCAAGGCGCTGGCCGAAAAGAGCATGAAGGCCGGCTACCTGAAGGATGCGCTGAAGTATCTCACCATCGCGCACGAAAACGATCCGGTGGATTTTTCCGCCATGCTGAAGCTGGGCTGGGTCTACAACGTCCTGCACGACGATCGCGACGCCGTGAAATGGTTCAATCTGGCGAGCAAAAGCCCCGATCCGTCGCATCGCCAGCGAAGCCAGCAAGGCCTACCACAACCTGGCGCCCGGATTTCGCGCGCTTCCGCACCACGGTTTGGATCTTTCCCGTTCTTCTCCAGCCGCTGGCACGACGCTTTCGGTTACGGCCAGGTAAAGACCGAGCTGAAGCTGGGCACGTCTTCCGATTCGTCCCTACATCTCGGTGCGATTCGTCGGCGACACGCGCGGGACCATCGGCCCGACGCTCGGCAATCCGGCTCCGCAATATCTTTCGGAAAGCTCGTTCATCTTCGGCAGTCGGCGTCGCCACGCTTCCCTGGCGCGGCATCACGGGATGGTTTGAAGCGGGCGAAGCCGTCAAGTATCTCCCCAGCCGCACCGACGTGGGCGCGATGATTCCCGGACTATCGCGGCGGCATCTCCTACGCCAAGAGGCTTCGGCCATCTGATGAACGGCGTCCAAAGGCTTCTTCTTTGAAACCAACGACGACGGGGTCTTCGTCAGCCGCTTTCAAAACGACATGCTGTTCTATTCGCAAAACCGCGCGGCTACACATTCGCGCAATCCGAATGGCTTCGGTGGCTTGCAGGCGCAGCTCTATTGGAACTGCAACGCCACGGCGGACCGGCTGCATCAATATTGGGCCAACTACGTCGAAACCGGTCCCGGCTTGCGATTCCGCTTTCGAGATTTGCCGAAGTCTATGCTCTTCTCGGTGAACTTCCTGCGCGGCGTCTACACTAGTCAATCTGGACAATCCGCGCCGTCCCAACTTCTTCGATCTTCGAGCTGGATTCTGGTATGCATTCACGCGTTAAATTCGCACTCTTGCTGCGCTCTGTGTCAGCCGCTTCGCTTGCGGCCGCCACTTTCACTTACCACATTGCCGGCGACGATCCCGGCCCTTGGCCGCAAATCCTCTCCTCCATCGGACTCACGCGCGCCGCCGGCGGCCCGGCGAATCTCTTCGTGGTCCGCAACGTCGCGCCCGGATCGGTCCCGCAGTGGATCCAGCGCATCGAGCAAGGCGGCATCGTGGTGCTGGAAGGCGAAAGCGAACTGGCCGCCGCGCTCGGCATTCAGCCCGGCACAAAGCGCGTGATGGTTCGAAGCATCGTGGATCGGCGCGCGCCCAAACTCGCCATCGTCTGGGAAACGGCCGCTCGAAATTCCCGTATTCGAGCTTCCCGAAGGACGCCACGATCTTCGCCACGCGAGCGCTGGGAAGCATGCGCCGGTGATGGCCGCCGTTCATCGAGGCACCGGCGCGGCGCTGTGGATCGCCGCCCCGCCCGGCAAAGAAGGCTACGAACGTTTCCCTTACTTGCTGCAGGCCTCGAACGACCTCGGCGTGCAAGCCGCCCTTCCGCAGCCAGCGCCTGTGGGCATTCTTCGACGGCGCGTACCGCTCGCGCGTGGATCTGGATTACTTCGCCGACCGCTGGCGCAATGCCGGCATCGGCGCGCTTGCACGTGGCCGGCTGGCATTACTACGAGCCGAACGCCGAGACCGACGAATACCTGCGCCGGCTGATCGAGGCCTGCCATCGCAAAGCGATCCTGGTGTACGTGTGGCTCGAACTGCCGCACGTCAGCGAGAAGTTCTGGGACGAACATCCCGAGTGGCGCGAGAAGACCGCGCATCCTGCAGGACGCGCAGCTGGACTGGCGCAAGCTGATGAACCTGACCAATCCCGATTGCTTCGCCGCGGTTTCGCAGGGGCGTGAAGGAACTGATCGGCCGCTTCGATTGGGACGGCGTCAATCTGGCCGAGCTGTACTTCGAATCGCTCGAAGGCGCCGCCAACCCGGCGCGCTTCACGCCCATGAACAGGATGTCCGCGACGAGTTTCAAGCAATTGCGCGGCTTCGATCCGCTGGAGCTGTTTCAGATCCGCGAAAGCCCGATCCCGCAACGGCTGCGCGACTTTTCTCGACTACCGCGCCGACCTCGCCCGGCGCCAGCAGGAAGAATGGATCGGCCAGATCGAATCCATCCGCGCAGTCCAAGCCGGATCTGGATTTCGTGCTCACTCACGTGGACGACCGCTTCGATACGCGCATGCGCGATCTGATCGGCGCCGACGCCGCGCGCGTGCTGCCGCTGCTCGATCAGCACGACTTCACGTTCCTGATCGAGGATCCCGCCACCATCTGGAATCTGGGTCCGCAGCGCTATCCGCAAATCGCCGCCCGCTACCAGCCGCTCACGCAGCAGACCGGAAAGCTGGCGATCGACATCAACATCGTGGAGCGCTATCAGGACGTCTATCCCACCAAACAACAGACCGGCACGGAATTGTTTCAGCTGGTGCACCTCGCCGCGAAGGCTTTTCCGCGAGTCGCGCTGTATTTCGAGAATTCGATCCTGACGCCCGATCTTCCGCTGCTCGCCTCCGCCGCCGCGAGCGTCGACAAGGCGGAGCAGAACGGCTCCAAGCTGATCGTGGATTCGCGCAACGGCGTCGGCGTTCCGTGGCAGGGTCCGGCTCTGGTCAATGGCCGCCTGTGGCCGGTTCGCGACGAAACCACGCTGTGGCTTCCCGCCGGATCGAACGTCATCGAGCCCGCCCAAAAAGATTCGGCCCTCCGCATTCTCGATTTCAACGGCAATCTGCGTTCCGCCGTCGTCTCGACCGCCGGCCTGCGGATCTCCTATCAAAGCAATTCGCGAGCCATAGCCGTCCTGAATTCGCGCCCGAGGAAGCTGGAAATCGACGGCGCCGAAGACACCGAAAAGCTTCTCGACTCTGGATCGAACTTCGTGCTCATGCTGCCCCGAGGCCAGCACATTCTCGAACTCGAATCCGCGCCGGCTCATCTGGCTGCCAACTCGCGCTAAACTGCTCTCCATCCGTTCAACGATGCTAGTCTGTTGATTGCTCTCCGCAACCAGTTAGCTCCACAAACGAATGGGGACTGCACCCACCTTTTTTGAACGGTTTTTTGTTGAACAGCGCTGGCTCGCGCTGTGGGCCGCCATGCTCGGCTACATGCTGGATGCATTGGATGTGCTGCTGTATGTCTTCGCCATCCAGACTTTGCGAACTGAGTTCCACTGGTCCGCTGCCACCGCCGGGTTGGTCAGTTCCGCCACCCTCCTCATGTCGTCTGCGGGAGGAATTCTGGCTGGCATATTGTCGGATCGCATCGGCCGGTGCCGCACCCTCGTCTACACAATTCTGCTGTACTCCTTCGCCTCGGCAGGTTCCGCCACCGCCACCGGCATCGTCTCGCTGCTGTTGTGGCGCAGCATGGTCGGGCTCGGACTTGGCGGTGAATGGTCCGCCGGCGCCGTCCTGGTGGCCGAGAGTTGGCCCCCTCAACATCGGGCCAAGGCCATCGGCCTCATGCAGTCCGGATGGGCGCTGGGCTACATGCTGGCCGCCGCCACCACCGCTTTCATCCTGCCTCGCTTCGGCTGGCGTGCCCTGTTTCTGGTCGGCATTCTCCCCGCGTTCTTCACCATCTGGATCCAGCGCAAGGTGAAAGAACCCGCCATCTGGAGCGCCAACACTGCCGTTGGCCGCATCACCGATTTGTTTCGTCCCCCGTTTGCGCGCCGCACCTTTTTCGCCACCGCGCTCGCCACCTCGGTTCTCTTCGCCTACTGGGGGATCACCAGCTGGCTGCCCGGATTTCTCTCCGCTCCCCCGTCCGAAGGCGGCGCCGGTCTCAACATCCTCCAAACCAGTAGCTGGATCTTCGTCATGCAGTTCGGCGCGTTCCTGGGCTACGTCAGCTTCGGCTGGATGGCCGATCGCTTCGGACGCCGGCCCGTGTTTTTCTACTACGTCCTGGCGGCCGCCATTCTCACTCCGATCTACGGCCTCACGCCGCGCTGGGCCGGAGCGTCTTCCGAGACCTGGCTCCTGGTGCTCGGACCCTTGATTGGTTTCTGCGGCACGGGATTCTTCGCCTTGTTCGGAGCCATGCTGGCCGAACTCTATCCCACTTCGATCCGCGGTACCGGGCAAGGTTTTGTCTATAACTTCGGACGCGGGGCCAGTGCGCTAGCGCCATTCGCAGTCGGAGCCGTAGCCGATCACAGCGGCATCGGCGCCGCCTTAGCCCTCAACTCGGCTTTCTTCTTGATAGGGTCGGTACTCGTTTTCACGCTGCCGGAAACCAGAAATACCAAGCTGGATTGAAATCCCGTGCGCAACCCTGTGTTATCCTAGCGCAGCACCCAACGGAGGTGACATGAATCCCAAGGAAATTCTCGAGTATGCCCGGAAGAGGGAAGTTCACCAGGTTGATCTGCGCTTCACCGATCTGCCCGGTCTCTCGCAGCACGTTTCCTATCCCATCACTCAGCTGACAGAGGACTCGTTTGAAGAGGGCTTCGGTATTGATGGATCAAGCATACGCGGATGGGCCGCCATCAACGAGAGCGACATGCTCCTCATTCCCGATTCGAGTACCGCCTTCATCGATCCCTTTGGCGAGATTCGCACGCTAGTGATGACCAGTGATGTCATTGATCCCATCACGCGCCAGCACTATGAGCGCGATCCCCGCTGGATCGCCCGCAAAGCCGAGCTTTACCTCAACAACAGCGGCATCGCCGACACCGCCTACTTCGGCGCCGAAGCCGAGTTCTTCATCTTCGACAACGTCCGCTTCGATCAGGATCAGCACTCCGGCTACTATTTCATCGACGCCGAGGAGGGCCGCTGGAACTCCGGCCGCGAAAAGAACAACCTCGGCTACCGTCCGCGCTACAAGGAAGGGTATTTCCCCGTCCCTCCCACTGATCATTATCAGGACCTCCGCGCCGAAATGGTGGAAACGATGATCCGCTGCGGCTTGAACATCGAATGCCATCATCATGAGGTCGCCACCGGAGGCCAGTGCGAGATCGATCAGCGCTTCGACACGCTGGTCAAATCAGCCGACAACATGATGGTCTACAAATACATCATCCGCAACGTCGCCAACCAGTACGGCAAGACTGTCACGTTCATGCCCAAGCCTTTGTACGGCGACAACGGCAGCGGAATGCACACCCATCAGAGTCTGTGGAAAGATCGCAAGGCGCTGTTTGCGGGCGATATGTACGCCGGTCTGAGTCAGATCGCCCTTTGGTACGCCGGCGGTTTACTGAAGCATGCCCGCGCGCTGTCGGCCATTATCGCGCCCACCACCAACAGCTACAAACGGCTCGTCCCGGGCTATGAAGCGCCGGTCAATCTGGCCTATTCCCGCAGAAACCGCTCCGCCGCCGTGCGCATTCCCATGTATTCGGCCAGCCCTAAAGCCAAGCGCCTCGAATTCCGCCCGCCTGACCCTTCGGCCAATCCGTACATGGCGTTCGCCGCCATGCTCATGGCGGGAATCGACGGCATCTTGAACAAGACCGATCCCGGCGACCCGCTCGATAAGGATATCTACGATCTTTCACCTGAAGAAATGAAGAACATTCCCTCCATGCCGGCCTCCCTCGAGGAAGCCCTGGGATGTCTCGAAGACGATCATGGATTCTTGTTGAAGGGCGACGTCTTCACGGAGGAGTTGATCGAGACGTTCATCAATTACAAGCGCAAGAGCGAAGCCGATGCTGTGCGCCTCCGCCCGCACCCTTACGAATTCGCGCTCTACTACGACATCTAACGCGGCGCCCTTGAAAGTGCCAACCCGATTCTGGAATGTGCCAACCCGATCCTTGGCCCTCTCTGATCAGCGGTCCTCCCGAGCCGCCTTCCGTTATCCCAACTTCCGTTACCTGACGACCGCGCGGTTTCTTTCGGCCGCCTCTTCGGAGATGCAAGCCGTCGCCGTCGGCTGGCAGATCTTTAGCCTCACCCATCGGCCGCTCGATCTAGGCCTGGTTGGACTCGCGCAGTTCGCGCCCGGCATTCTGCTTTTCCTTTTTACCGGCCACACCGCCGATCGCGTGTCCCGCCAGCGGATCATGCTGGCCTGCTATGGCGGTTTCACGCTCTGCTCCCTGCTGCTGCTCGCGCTCACCCTGCATGGGCTTTCTTCCGTATGGCCGATCTACGCCGTGCTCCTCGGCAATGGTGTGGTGCGCGCCTTCTTGGGACCCGCCAGTCAAGCCTTTCTGCCGTTGCTCGTGCCTGCCGAACATTTCCCTAATGCGGTCGCTTGGGATTCTTCCATCTTCAAGACTGCCACCATTCTCGGACCCGTCGTGGGCGGCGTCGTATACACGGTTGCCGGAAGTCCTGTTCCGGTTTACGCCGCCGCGGCAGTCGCCTATCTAACCGGCCTGCTGCTCGCCTCCCTCATCCGATTACGAGCCGTTGCCCGGCCTCAGTCCGCCGCCTCGGTCGCGATCGTACTCAGAGGACTCAGCTACATCTGGCATAACAAATTGATCCTCGGCTGCATCTCGCTCGACCTTTTTGCCGTACTGCTCGGCGGCGCGGTAGCCCTGCTGCCCGTCTATGCCAGCGAGATTCTGAAGACCGGCGCCCTAGGTCTGGGACTCCTGCGCAGCGCCCCTGGTGCTGGAGCGGTGCTCATGGCCATAGCCTTAGCCCATTTCCCGTTGCGGCGTCACGTGGGTTTCGCCATGCTCTCCTGCGTCGCGGGCTTTGGCGTCTTCACAATCGTTTTCGGACTCTCGCGCAATCTGGCCCTGTCCCTCCTTTCGCTGGCTCTGATCGGCGGGTTCGATATGGTTAGCGTCTTCATCCGCCAGACGCTGGTGCAACTGGCCACTCCCGATGACATGCGCGGCCGGGTCAGCGCCGTCAACTGGATCTTCATCGGCGCATCCAACGAACTTGGTCAATTCGAATCCGGTGTCACCGCCCAATGGTTTGGTACCGTTCCCGCTGTCGTGCTCGGCGGAATGGGAACCATCGCGGTCGTTTTGTTATGGTCGTGGCTATTCCCGTCGCTCCGCCGGGTGGATGAGCTCAATAAAAAAGCTGCTCCCCTCACGGCCCCAGTGAGCAAATGATTTACAGTAACCTTTACCTATGCACGCTCTCACTCGCCGCGGCTTTTCTCTTTCGCTAATCGGCGCCGCCGCTGCCTGGGCGGACGCTTCCGAAGATCTCTCGCGCCTGAGTCTGGCCGAGGCCTCCGCGCGTATTCGGGCCCGTACCGTCACACCCACTCAACTTACGGAAGCCTGCCTCGCTCGCATCCGGACTTACAACCCCAAGCTCAACGCCTTCATCACAGTGCTGCGCGAGCAGGCCCTGGCGCAGGCCCGCGAGCTTGAAGCCGAACAGCGGGCCGGGCGATTCCGCGGCCCCTTGCATGGAATTCCGATCGCTCTCAAAGACAACATCGATACCGCCGGAATCCGCACCACCGCGGCCAGCGCAGTCTTCGATGAGCGCGTGCCCGAGCACGACGCCGAGGTCACCCGCCGCTTGAAAGACGCCGGAGCGGTCTTTGTCGGCAAGACTAACCTGCACGAGTTCGCCATGGGCGGCACCTCCGCCACAAGTTATTACGGGCCCGTCCGCAACCCCTGGGCGCTCGATCGCAATCCCGGCGGCTCCTCGGGTGGATCCGCTGCGGCCATCGCCGCGGATCTATGCTTCGGCGCGCTCGGTACCGATACCGGCGGCTCCATCCGCACGCCCTCTTCGTTCTGCGGCGTGGTTGGGTTGAAACCGACCTATGGGCTCGTATCCATTCGAGGCATCATTCCGCTGACGCTCTCGCTCGACCATTGTGGCCCGATCGTCAGATCCACCGAAGACGCCGCCCTGATGCTGAATGTGCTCGCCGGGTACGACAAGCTCGACATCGCCAGCGTCGAGCACTCCAAAGAGGATTACGTCGCTGCGATGCACCAGCCGATTTCTGGTCTCCGCCTCGGCATCCCGCGCGCGCCGTTTTTTGACCTGCTCGACGCCGACGTCGAGAAGGCCGTAGAAGAGGCCATCGGCGTGGTCGCGAAAATGACCAAAGGCGTGAAGGACGTCAGCCTTCCCTCCACGCGCGACATCAATCTAAATGGCGAGAGTTTCGCCTATCACGAAGAGTTTTACACTCACGGTCCAGGCCGCTATCAAATCCCCACTCGCCGGGCGCTGCAAAACGGCGGAAATCTGAAGGCCGCCGAGTATATCCGCTCTCATTGGAAACTCGAACTGCTGCGCCGCACCATCGACGAAGCTTTTACCGATTTCGATCTGGTTGTATTGCCTACCCGCCGCCGCACCCCGCGTAAGATCGATGCCGCCATCAAGCGCGAGGAGTCCGATAAGATTCGGAATCCGGAGCTCGAGAACACCGGCCAATTCGATGTCTACGGAATCCCCGCCATCACCGTACCCTGTGGTTTCACTTCCGGCGGACTCCCGGTCGGACTAATGATCGCCGGCCCGCGTTTCTCCGAAGGCAAAGTACTGGCCTTGGCCGCCGCCTACGAGCGCGCCACCGAATGGCATAAGCGCCGGCCGCCGCTGGCTCCCGATACCGCGGTCCCTCCACTCGCCCCTACGGACGAAGATAAAGACTCCTAGCGTCGGTAAACCGTCAAATTGGAAGGCCCCTCACTCAATCACCTCGATCTGGGCTTCCGCTTTTTTCATCGCCTCTACCTCGTGAGGGCTTAGGTTGGCCGTGCCGAGTTTGATCACAACCTTGTTCAGCCTGCCGGTGAAGTGGAACGGCACCTGGTAATCTTCACTCACCGGCGTGCCCGTATCTTCCCCGATGTCGAGGGTCTCATCGGCCGAGACGCGGAACGGAATGGTGCGCGGGATTCTGCCCTCGCCGACTTTCTGGCCATCCACCAACAGCGTTGCCGAAGCGCTTTTGCCGATGCCGGGACCGTCATACATCAGGTCGACCACGATCGTGTGTTTACCGGGAGACAGCGTGTTGCTGCCCGCGATGGTGGTGCGCTCGACGCCGACCAGGTTGTAGTGGAACACCGGTTTACCCGCTAGCAGGTAAAGGCCAAGGCCATTAAATCGCCCGCCCTGCGTCATCAGCACGCCTTCCGCGCCGCCGGATGGAATCTCAACCTCGGCGAGAATGCTGGAGGACTTGTTCTTGAGGTCGGGCGCGCTGCCTTCCGGAATGCGCGTCATGCCGGGATAGTAAGTGAACTCAGTGCGGCCTCGGGTCAGACTGGGCCGGAGGCTTACATCGAACCGTTCTGCCCTGCTGTTATCGATGGGTAAAACGTTGTATTTGGCGGCTTCAATCCAAAACAGGTCCTGCAAGCTCGCGTAGCTTTCGGGGTTCTTGGGTGGCAAGATCGTTCGACTCGCTGAAGTCCCGGTCCACATTGTAGAGTTCCCATTTGTAATCATCCACTGCGGGAAGTTTGCCGCCGAACACCCAAGGGGCGACCGCTGGCGTAGTCGCAGCAATCCAGCCATCGTCGTAGATAGCGCGATTGCCGAACATTTCAAAATATTGTGTGCGGTGCTTTGAACGTCGCCTTCGCATCGGCAAACGTATAGACCATGCTCACGCCCTCTATCGGTTTTTGCGGAACACCATTGAGCATCGAAGGCGGCTGCACCCCAACCGCTTCGAGGATGGTTGGCGCAATGTCTATTACGTGATGAAACTGCGTACGGATTCCGCCTTTGTCCTTAATACGCGCAGGCCACGAGATTACGAGCCCATTGCGCGTGCCGCCGAAGTGTGACGCTATTTGTTTGGTCCACTGGAAGGGCGTGTCCATCGCGTGCGCCCATCCGATCGGATAATGGTTGAATGTCATCGGGCCCCCGAGTTCATCCATTCGGCGCATCACCTCCTGGAAATCCTCCGGGATGCCGTTAAAAACGGCCATTTCATTCAGCAAACCCTGCGGCGTTCCTTCGGCGCTGGCGCCGTTGTCGCCCTGGATGTAGATAACCAGAGTGTTGTCTGTCTGGCCCATCTCTTCGATCGCGTCGAGGATACGGCCCATTTGAGTGTCGCAGTAGGAAAGCGCCGCGGCATACACTTCCATCATGTGGGCATAAACTTTCTTCTGATCGGCATCGAGCGAATCCCAGGCCGGAATGCCGGGTGACCGTGCGGTCAACTTCGTATCCTGCGGAACGATGCCCATCGCCTTTTGTCGCGTCAGAGTCTGCTCGCGCATCTTGTCCCAGCCCATGTCGAATTTGCCTTTGAACTTCGCAATCCATTCCTTGGGCGCGTGATGCGGCGCGTGCGCGGTGCCGGGTGCGTAGTACGTCAGCCACGGTTTGTCGGGCGCGACTGCGTGCAACAGACGAATGCGGTCAATGGCGTGGTCGGCCATATCCTTATCGAAGAAATAGTCCTTCTGGTCGTGCGGCGGTTCGATGGGTTTGATGTTCTCGAACAGCGCCGGAGCCCACTGGCTGGTGTCGCCGCCGAGGAAACCGTAGAAGTACTCAAAGCCCAAGCCCGGTTGGCCATAGATCAAAAGGTCCGGCTTGACTGCTGTGCCAGTCCGGGACATTGTGGTTCTTGCCGTACCAGGCGGTGTTGTAGCCGTTTTGCTTGAGCACCTCCGCGAAGGTGCCGTTACTCTTCGGCATGAGCGAGTTGTAGCCCGGGAAACCCGTGGCGATTTCCATGATGACGCCGGTCGCGTTGGAATGATGGTTGCGTCCCGAGAGCAGTGCCGAGCGCGTTGGCGAGCACAGAGCCGTGGTGTGAAACGCAGTGTAACGGAGACCGTTCGCCGCCAGCCGGTCAAATGTCGGAGTCGGGATCGGACCGCCAAAGGTGCTCGTTGCGCCGAAGCCTACATCATCGGTCAAGATGAGCAGGATGTTAGGCGCACCTTTGGGTGCCTGGACTTCCTGTGGGAAATCCAAAGTGGAATCCTGCACCGTGCGCCCGACGTGGCCTTTAAACGGCGGTTCAGGTCGGGGTAGGACATCCTGCGCCACGGCCATGGCTGAGGCGAGCGTTACGATTGCCAGCACCGTCACTTGACTTGAGCTCGCAACTCTAAGCAAAATCCTTGCCCTCCTCGCGTCCTTGACGGAAGTAGCTTTCCGCAGTCTCGCTAACTGCGATGCGTTTTCGAAATAGATCGCCCTAAACTTTTCCGGATGCCTCCGCGAACGCTCTAGGGTTACGAATTAGGTCTTCGAACAGACGTTATTTTGAACGGCATCCTGCAACAGACATTTGCAACGCTCAGGGCCAAATGTTAGGTTGAGCAGGAAGCCATGCCTACACCAAGAACGCAAATTATTGTAAGAGCGATGGTCCCACCCGGTGAGGTCGTTGAATACCCAATAGACTCGATCGAGTGGGGCAGAGACTCTGTCACAGGACAGTGGTATATGCAAATCTATGCATTACAACCTCCACCCGCCACTACGCTTTTTGAGGTGAAGATTGTGAGCCCGGCGCAGAAAGAGCTTTCAATATTTCATGCCAAAATTCTAACGTGTATTGGGACTACAACATTAGCCTTGTCTTTTGATATACAACAGCCAAGTGTTCCCAAAACGTTTGTAATTTCTATAGATTTTGAAAAGAGTAATCCTAGGCTCATTGCTCCCCAACAAATTGCTTCCCTTGGCCTGTGATCCATGCCTGAGATTGGCCCCGCCGACGCACGTGCCGTAGTTCACGCCTCTCGCCTGGCGCCGTCCGCAACAGGAGCACATCAGCTTCCGATCCCCCGTTTGTGTGCCCTGCACAGCTTCAGGGTCTTGGCTTGCTCGTCAATCCCGTGCTGGTCGACCCGACACCCAGACTACCCAGAATCCTCGTCCCTCAAACTGCGTAGGGTAGCCGAAAGCTCCGTCTCTCGAACCCTCATCAGGGCGATTTTATAGTTGGCAAAATAGAGCTTCCCGTCATTACAAACAGGCAGGATCCAGAACGCCAAAGTAGTGAGCCATCGTCCAGCAAGCAGCCTTCTGGATCTCGTGTTCCGGCCGTAGCGCCAATCGCTGAAGTAGCCGCAACGTCTACGGGTGGGTTGAGAAGTAGCGAGCATGCAACGCGGCGTCCGGCAGATAGTGCGCGAAGACGTCCGGGTCAAAACCGTCACCCGGAGTAAGGAGAATATCAGCAATCGCTTGTCCACCAGAACTTTTCCGGTCACGCTGATATCTCGTATGTGCACCACTTAACACCACTATTCCGTCGTCGCGGAACTCAGTAACGGATCGTAACACCCCAGCATCCCTCAACAAGCAGAAAACTCGCCGCTGGCCTGACTCATTCAGGCGCATTGGTGGCGGTCCCACCCAACCGCCAGCCAAAGCTGGGCCGTAGAAATAGAACTGCAGCTCGGGACCACGTTCATCCCCGCCAGGACGTTCTCCACCCGGACTGTCGTTTTTCTTAACTGGGTGAAGCCTTCAGCGGCATTGCGAAAACGCCTCGGTCGGCCCAGCGGAATTGTCGAGAGGATCGTCCCGACCAGGACGATGGGAGCATCTCGGTGTCGATCCGTGCCTTCAACGGGATCGAGTTCCTCAAGCGCCGGTATCCGTTGGCAATTGGTGAGAATCAAGGCTGCGGCGATCACCACGGATGCTCGGTGCGTCTTCAAACCACTGGTCCTCGCCCTATTCCTGAAACTGTCCGCAAACCCCGCGTGAGTTCATCGCCGCGATGATATCACTGCTGACTTAATCCCTCTTCGCCTGCTTCTTACGCTCCCGGAGTGTCGAATCGGCTCTGGTTCTATGTTGTCGGGTACGTTCGGTGCCGGCGCTGGTTTCATGACGATGCATCGAAATCGTCAGGAGAGGGTCCGATGCGAGCCTTTGCCGGAGAACCGCTATTTTTTCAAGCATATAATCGCCCTGATCAGGCGGCAAGCTCAGGAACGACTTGCGCTCGGACACTCCATGACACGGGCAATATTTGGTAGTTCCGAAATGCATCGAACACATTGCTCGAAACCGGCTGCTCCAGGTCGTTCAGCATAGCGTAGGCCTTCGACTCCGGTGGCCGTGTTTGGCGGGTGTCCGTCCATGCATTAATAAATGAGAGGGCAGTCTCACGTGTGGGGCGGCTGATGGCCTGAACAATTCGCTCAGGCTCCCTGCGAGATTTCGGAATCACGAAATTGAACAGGTGATCGTAGCCGCTGACACCCGTGAATTTTACTTCCGGTGTGTATCGGATATCATTGGCGTCCAGCCATGTCACCACGTCCTCAAAAAACAGGTTCTCCACAAATGGTTTGGCAAGGTAAAAAAGATCATTTACGGCCAGCATCGCCTGGATGAGGCTGTGCTTTTTCAGTGGAAAAGTTTCGGCAGTAGCATGCACTTCTAGGGCTTCGTTCTGGAGTTTCACGCCAAAACCGTTCAGCGTCATCTTCAGGAGGTCCTGACGCTTCTCAGTATGAAGATTGCATCCTGAGGCCTCGAGGTCGTGTATGGTGTAGCTGTCGTCGGTAAGAACGTAGCTGCCGTTTTTGGCGCCAACGTAAATTTGTATCGCGTCATTGTGACGATCAAGGTAAGGCGTAGTGATCTCAACCCATTCACCGTTCATTTGCCGGAGAGTGGTTTTGTCGCGAAGCCAAATACGGTAGTCGTGCAGGAGCTTTTCGATCTCTGCCACGCTCATGAAAATAACCCCTTCTGCATCTTGGCTGGTCCAGTAATATTGCAGTGGCGGATAAAGGCTTCGCACCAGGAAAATAGGTCGAGGTTACCGGTGTAGCGTTCAACAGGGGCGGGCGTTGCCCACTTGTCACCGAAACCTTCTCGATAAGTATGGAAGTGCGGGCATGGGATTTCGGTTCCGTCCGGATTTCGGTGCGGGGGACCGTCGAGATCCAGCCGCATAAGAATAATCGCCTGCCGAGCCCGATTCTGGAATGTGGCTTTGGTGAGCTTAATGCGGGCGCGCGTCACGTCGAGTATGAAATTCTCCCGCTTGTCTGGAGATGTCAATGGAAGTTCAAGACGCTGGCCGGGAGCCGGGAAAATCCAATCCTTGTCGTCTACAAAGCGTTTTTCCATCTCAATCAGGACATCGGCCTCGGCTTGCGTTATCTCGATCTCGGCCATGCGCTCAAATTTTTACGGAAATTGGCATGCCTTCGATTTTAGCGTGGTTCGACCAGCGGGACGCAGACTTCAAGTAGGTAACCTCAGCGATCACGCGCATCTCCCATCCTTATTGCCTTTCACATCAGCAAGTTGCTGATTTCATTTCTTGTCACCGCCTCGCGCCCTGCTAAACTCCAATCGGGATGACCAACCACCGCCGTGCTCCACCACAACCCGATGACACTAACCTCTCGTTCTGGCGTCACAATCGCCCCATTTCCACTCACGAGCCGTGCCGATCCAACGAGATAGAAGTTGTGCACCACCTGCGCCTCTGTGGCGTCCTATGACCGGCTCAATTCTCCAAATCAATGTCTCGCCCGGTGGAATCCCCAAGCGGCCCATTGCCGAAGCCACCGTCACAGCCCAAGGTATCCTCGGTGACGGCTGGGCCCACCCCAACATTCATGGCGGCCCCAATCAAGCTTTGCTTTTGATCACCTCCGAAGGCATCGACGAGCTGATCGCCCAGGGTTATCCTCTATTCCCCGGCGCTCTCGGCGAAAACCTCACCATCGCCGGACTCGACCGCCGGCAGATGCGAGTGGGCCAGCGTTACCGCGCCGGTAGTATCTTCCTGGAATTGACCAAGCTTCGCGGGCCGTGTACCAACCTCGATGTCTATGGCGCCGCCCTCGAGCAGGCTATTTACGATTCACAAGTGAAAGCAGGTGATCCCTCCACGGCGCGCTGGGGGCTCAGTGGATTCTACGCTCGAGTCCTCAAAGCGGGAAGTCTTCATCCGCGGGATATAATTGAGCTGGTAGACCAAGTCGTCTAGCAGCTCATGTCCAGTCTGCTCGAAACCATCCCGTTCCGCCAACTCAGGCGGGCGCAAGACGAGATGGCCGCGCTAGAAAGCGGCCTTCCTGCCCCATTTCAGAACACAATCGAGGTTCTGCTCGCTTCGGCTGCCGACCCCGATGCCGCCGTCCACTATCTCGCCGCCCTGAAGCAGCAGCAGCCCGCTGCCTTCGACACCATCGCCCGCTCGCCGTCCGGTCTGCAAAACCTGATCGCAGTCTTTTCCCACAGCCGTTTCCTGGCTGACGAGATTCTGCAGAATCCGAAATGGGTGCAGCAGCTTTCGGATATCGACCGAGCCCTCTCGGCCGAGGAATACAAGCAGCGCCTTGACGCTTTTCTCGGCCCCCAGCCCGCGGGCGCGTCCATAGCATTATCGCTAGCTCTGTTTCGGCGCCAGCAGATCCTGCGCATTCTTCTTCGCGACGTGCGCGGTATCGGCAGCCTTCCCGAAATTACTGAAGAACTATCCAATCTGGCCGACGCCATCCTGGACGTGACTTACCAGCGCATACGCTCCGATCTGGTCGCCCGCCATGGCGTGCCTCGGTACGTCGATGCCGCTGGTCAGCGGCGCGAGTGTGGAATGTCGGTCATCGCGTTGGGGAAGCTGGGCGGCCGCGAGCTGAACTATAGTTCTGACATAGATCTCATGTTCGTGTATACGGCCAATGGCGACACCGATGGCGAACACTCCATTTCGAACAAAGAGTTTTATAAAAAGGTTGCGAACCAGTACACCGAATTGCTCTCCACCTATACGTCCGAGGGGCTCTGCTATCGAGTCGACCTACGTTTGCGTCCGGACGGAAGCCTGGGCGAGGTTTGCATTTCGCTCGACGGCGCGAAGACCTACTATCAAAGCCGGGCGCGTGATTGGGAATTGCAGATGCTCATCAAGGCGCGTGTCGCCGCGGGCGATGTCGAGACCGGCCAGGAGCTGCTCGAATCGGTGCAGCCGCTCATTTATTCGACTAGTCTGGACTTCTCCGCCATCGAAGCAGTTTCCGTCACGCGTGAGCGTATCAGCGAGAAATTGAGCCGCCGCCGGCTGGGAAAGTCCGCGCTCGATGTAAAGCTGGCGCCCGGTGGCATTCGCGACATCGAATTTCTGGTGCAGTGCCTGCAGCGGCTGCATGGCGGCCGCGTGCCTTGGGTGCGGCATGGTGGCACTATGCTGGCACTCGGCCGGCTGGCCGACAAAGACCTGCTTTCCGCCGCCGAATATGGCAGGCTCGTTTCGGCCTACCGGTTTCTACGCAACTTGGAACATCGGCTACAGTTTGCGGACGATCGCCAGACCCACACTTTGCCCACCGCCGCTCGCGAGCTGGATCTGCTGGCTCAAAAAATGCCTTCCACTCAGCTCGGCAGCGCTCCTTCCGGGGAGAAGCTCATGCATGAGCTGAACGCGCATTTGGAGGCGGTTCAGGAGATCTATGAGCGCGTCATCCACGCGCATCGCCCCAGTTACTACACCATGCCGCCGCCCTCCCCGGCCGAAGTGGACGAACCGGAGCCGGAACAACACGAGTCCAGCAACTTGGCTCGCTTTCTGGATCAGCGTGCCCCTGAACTGGCCGACACGCTGGCGCGCGTTGGGCTGCGGCGCGGCGTGGGCGCCTTCGAGCATTTTCTCGAAAAAATTGTGCAGGATCCGAAATGGATCTCGCTGCTCGATTCGAACGCGGCCGTGGCGGCCAAGTCTCTCGACATTTTTGAGCACAGTCCCTATTTAGCCGAGGAGCTGATCCGCATGCCCGAGCTGATGGACGAGCTCAGCCGCCTTCCCGCTACTGCCGGAACCTACCTGGCCGAAGCCGCTGAGTTCGACGACATCTCCGAGCTGCGGCGCTTTTTCCGGCGCGAAATGTTCCGCATCCAGACCGCCAGCATTTGCTCGCGAGTCCCTGTCTTTGAAACTTTGCAGCAGACCTCCGACGTGGCCGACGCAGCCATCGCCGCCTCTTACCGGATGGCGCTTCAACAGGTCGCTCAATCCCACCCTCCATCCACTCCGGGCTACCAGCTCCGCAACCAGCTCCTGGTGGTCGCGTTGGGTCGCCTTGGAATGCGCGAGTTCGACCTCGCTTCTGATGCCGACCTGGTCTTCGTCCTCCCGGACGAGGATCTGAATGAGCAAGTCTTTTGGACCCGCGTGGCAGCGCGGATGATCGACCTCATCACCGCTTACACCGGCACCGGACTGATGTTCAGCGTCGACACGCGTCTGCGTCCCAACGGAAGCGCTGGCGCGCTGGTTCAGTCGGAGGCGTCCTATAAAGATTATTTCGCCAAGAATGCCGAAGCCTGGGAAGGCATCGCCTACATGAAATCTCGCGCTATCACCGGCGATACCGAGCACTCCACCAAGTTCCTCAATGATCTGCAGCAAGTGGACTGGCGCAGATACGGACAAAGCGGACGCTCCAAGCGCGATCTCCGCCAGATGCGCATGCGCCTCGAAAAAGAGCAGGGCGCGGGACATCCCCTGAAGGCCGGCCTCGGCGGCTTCTACGATATCGATTTCCTGCTGCTATATCTGCGCCTCAAAGGAGCGGGCATTTTCTTCAAGGTTCTTAACACGCCGGAACGCATCAACATCATCGAGGCCATGGGCCACCTGGAACGCGCCGATGCCGAGTTTCTTCGCGATGCCGCCACCTTCTATCGCGCCGTCGATCATGGACTCCGTGTTTATTCCGGACACACCGAAGGAAGTTTGCCGAACTCCGAATCGCAGCTTGAAGTGCTCACCGAACTCGTGCATCGCTGGACGCCCGAGCATTTGAATCATCAACCTCTGAAAATCGAGCTGTCCAAAATTCAAAACCGCACACGCGAGATTTTCGACCGCCTCTTCTCCGCCTGATTTTTTCAGCTTGATTTCATTTCGCGCCGCGCTTTGGCGATGGCTTCGAGAAACCGCTTGGCCCGCTCTTCGAATACGCCGAAGTGTCCGTCCCGGATGTTGGCCGTGTCGATTAATTCCGCCCCCACCGCCACCGCGCAGGCTCCCGCCTTGAGGAAATCGCCGACGGTTTCAAGACTCACTCCGCCGGTGGGGATCATCTGTATCTGCGGGAACGGCGCTCGCAGCGCTTTGATATATTTCGCGCCGCCCACCGCGCTGCACGGAAAGATCTTGATGATGTCGCCGCCCGCCTGCCAGGCCGTCAATACCTCGGTAGGTGTGAGCGCGCCCGGCGTGATGACTTTCGAATAGCGCTGCGCCATTTCGATAGTGGCCAGGTTCAAACTTGGCGAGACCAGGAATTCCGCTCCGGCCAGCATGCAGGCGCGCGCAGTTTCTGGATCCAGCACCGTGCCCGCGCCGAGTACAATCTGATCGCCAAATTTGTCGGCCACTTTCTCCAGCGCCCGCAGCGCCCTCGGGACGGTCATGGTGATCTCGGCCGCGCGAATGCCGCCGCGATAAATGGCTTCGATAGACCGTATCGCCCCTTCTTCGCTTTCGGTCCGGACTACCGGCACGATGCCGATCTCGACGATGGCCGCAAGTACCGCTTCTTTCTTCAAGGCTGGTTAGTGGGTGCCGCCGGCGGACCGCGGAACGTGCAGCGACATCATAGTAATGGATCCATTAATGGAACTGAACCAGTGCGGCGTATTTTCGGGAACGACGATGAAGTCCCCTTTGCCGACATTTCGGGGTGTGCCGCCCTCAATGCCTGAGCCCGTCAGGTTCTCCGGATTGGTTCTCGACTCGTTCTTCAGTTTGCCGCCGGTCACCATGGTCGCGCTTCCATCGATCACGTAAAAGACCTCCGCCTCTTTTTCGTGAATAGACGCTGGACCCACGGTCGCGCGGTATTCGAGATTCGCATTGTAGGGAGGTAGCTGAAGAATCCGCTCGACCACCAGCGGGGCGTCCCCTTTCCGCTCGCTCTTTGCTTTTGCTTGGAGAGCAGTGACATCCGCTGCAGAGGAATAGGTTTTCACCGCCTGAGCGGATGACGCCCCGCCTTGTTGGGCCATGGCTGCTCCGGCGAAGAGTGTGATAGCGAGACTGATTCCGATTACTTGCATGCGAACCTCCAGTTAAAGTTCCTGCCCTTGCAGGACTGAAAAATGCTACCACATGACACACTGCGGCGGGAATGCACTGCGTAAGGATGGATGATACACTGCATCGGGAGAGTATCGTGACTAATCGCAGGCAGTTCATCAGAGATGCGGCGAGCGCTGGAATTGTCTTCACCGGTTGCAATGTCCTGAGTCATCGCTTAGGCGCCCAATCGAGTTCTCGGCCAGCCAAGCGGCAAGTCATGGTCGGCGGCCGCCGCGTAAAAACTATCGACATTCACGCCCACGTCGTTATCCCCGAGGCCACGGCCTTGATGGGTGTTAAGACCCGGCCCAACGATCCCTCCGTGATGGGTCCCGAGCGCTTTGAGCGAATGGACGAGTGGGGCACGGACATGCAAGCGCTAAGCATCAATGCCAACTGGTACTCCGTAGAGCGCGATGTCGCCGAGAAGATGATCGCGCTTCAAAACCAAAAACTGGCAGAGCTATGTGCTGCGCATCCGGACCGCTTGGTTGCTTTCGCTTCGGTCGCCCTCCAATTTCCCGAATTGGCGGCGGCGCAGTTGGAGGAAGGCGTCAGGAAGTACAATTTGCGGGGCGCGGCTATTGGAGGACACGTGAATGGCGATGAGTTGTCGGCGCCGAAATTTGATCCATTCTGGAAGAAGGCGGAGGAGCTGAACTGCGTGATCTTCATGCATCCGCAAGGCATTCCGGATCTGCAGAAAAGGCTGCAAGGCAACGGCGGATTGACCAACGTGATCGGCAATCCACTCGAAACCACGATCTTCCTGTCCCACCTGATTTACGACGGCACGCTGGATCGTTTCCCCGGGCTCAAGATCTGTGCCTCTCACGGCGGCGGCTATCTGCCTTCCTACGCCGCGCGCTCCGATTACGGTTGCGTGAGATTTCCGGAGACGTGCAAAACCCTCAAGAAGAAGCCGTCAGAATACTTGAGGCAGCTCTATTTCGACTCGATGGTTTTCACGCCGGAAGGCTTGCGACATCTGGTGGCCGAATGCGGGGTCAGCCAAATCATGATCGGAACCGACTATCCGTTTCCTTGGAGCACGACCACGGTGGATCATGTTCTCAAGACACCCGGCTTAAGCGATACCGACCGCCGCGCCATCCTGGGCGGGAATGCCGCCCAGTTGCTGAAGATTAAATCCTAGATAGCTGCGGCTGGCCTAGTGGCGATCATGATCGCGATCATGATCTCTGTAATCGCGGTTGCGGTCGCGGTCCCAACGATGATCGTGCTCGAAGCGGCCTCGGTCGCCTTCCCAATATCCTCCGAAGAAGCGATCCCCGTCGTGATGCGGTCCAATCCAGCGAGCGCCCTCATACGGAGGACGGGTCCAGTATCCGTTGTGCCACTGATAACGGTTGCCGGCGGCGTACCAGTATCCATCGATCCATACAAATCCAGGGCCGGGGCTCGGCGGGTGGACCCGGATCACTCGCGGCGGAGGCGGCGGCCCGATCCTGATTCCGATTCCAATCTGTGCGCTACAGATCGAAAGTCCAGCCAACAGCATGAAAGCAAGAAGTGTCTTTTTCATCGTTTACCTTTCGCGTGCTTTCTAACTTCATAGCACGATTCTCGCCAATTGCTAGCTCTTTGTAAATCAGTGGGTTGGCTGGTCCTGCGTTGGTAAATTTTGCTCGACGAGATCGATAATTCGATCCCGCAGCAATTCTGT
The DNA here is from genome assembly GCA_963769205.1 of Bryobacterales bacterium. Classification (GTDB taxonomy): domain Bacteria; phylum Acidobacteriota; class Terriglobia; order Bryobacterales; family Bryobacteraceae; genus Palsa-89. The sequence continues at coordinate 257,857 of CAVYKR010000019.1, forward strand.
CAGCTTCACGCGATCCCGCAGAGTCGCATGGTCAGTGGGAATCGGATCGCCGATTCGCAGCATCACCGGGCCGCCGCGGATATTGCCCGATCCATAAGGCAACACTTCTCGCGTTCCTTTCAGACCGACGGGCACCAGCGGCACTCCCGCGCGGATAGCGATGTACGCGGCGCCTTCCATAAAAGGGCGCATCTCGCCTGCTCTCGATCTTCCGCCTTCCGGAAAAATGAGCAGGGAGATTTTCTGGTCGCGGACAATTTGCGCTGCCAGCGTCATGGTCTTCACGGCGGCGCGGGCGTCGCCCCGTGGAACCGGAATGTGACCGGCGCGGGTAAGATGCCAGCCCATAAAAGGGATCTGGAAAAGTCCGCGCTTGGCGAGAAATCGAAATTGCACCGGGATATTGGCCAACGCGACCGGCGTGTCCATGTAGCTCAAATGGTTGGACACGAACACATAGCTTCCGTCTTCTTTGATCTTTTCGAGGCCCTCCACATGAACCTTCACGCGGCTTACGGCCAATAGCACTCGCGCCCAGGCCCGCGCCACCGCGTTCTGCCGGTGTCGGGTGGGGTCGAAGAACGAAACGGTCAGGCTTATGGCTCCGAACACAATGGTGGCGATGATGATCAGCGGTTCGGTGAAAAGAAGAGAACGCAGGAACGACACTCGCTTCATTGTATGAGCAGAGCGCGCGCTTCTCCCACCACGAATAGCGACCCGCTGATGAAGATGGCATCGGCCGGCTGAGCCTGGCCCAACAACGCTACCGCTTCGGCGACCGTGTGAGTGATGACAGCGCCGGGAGCCGGAATGCATTCCGGGGGCATGGCGCGGGAGTTAGCGGGCGCGGTGACGATCAGACAATCGGCCAGCGGAAACAGCATTTCGGCCATTTCAGCCACGGCTTTGTCGCCCATAACCCCGTACACGATCCAGATGCGGCGTCCCGCATAGAAGCGCCGGATGTAGCTTGCCAGAGCGCGGGTTCCGGCGGGATTGTGGGCGCCGTCGAGAATGATTTCGGGCTGCTCGGATACTCGCTCAAGCCGGCCCGGCCAGCATGTATTTGCGATGCCTCCCGGGGGAATCACCCAACTCGTGCAGCGCAATCGCGGCCGTGCGGGCGTTTTCCACCTGATGTTCGCCCGCCAGCGGGCAGGTGATTTCCATGTCACCCAGCCGGAAGCGGCTGTCCCGGGCGTCGATTTCCAGATCGGTGATGGGGAAGTCGCGCGAGAGCGTGTAGGGGCCTTGGGCATGAGCGCGCAATACGGCTTCTGCTTCGGGCAGCTGCTCGGCGAAAATGGCCGGTGCGCCGGGTTTCAAGATGCCGGCCTTTTCCGCTGCGATCTTGCCGAGCGTGTCGCCCAGAAAGATCTGGTGATCGAAGTCGATGGGTGTGATCACCGAGAGCGCGGGAGTCACAACATTCGTGGCATCCAGCCGGCCGCCCAGCCCGACTTCCAGCACCGCCGTTTCTACGCGCTCGCGAGCGAACAGCAGGAACGCCATGGCTGTCACGCTCTCAAAGTAAGTCGGATGCAGATCGAGATCCCCGGTCCGGACCATCCGCTCGGCGGTTTCATGGACTTCGGTGAAAAGCCTCGCGAATTGATCGGGCGTGATGGCTTGGCCGCCAATCCGAATGCGCTCGGTGGGCTCGACCAGGTGCGGTGAGGTGTAGAGCGCGGTACGAACACCCGCGCCGCGCAATCCGGCTTCGATCATTGCGCAGGTGGAACCTTTCCCGTTGGTTCCCGCGACGTGTACGAAGCGGCCGGCGCGATGCGGATTGCCGAGGGCCTGCAGCAGCCGCGTGATCCGCTCCAGATCGAATTTCGCGGTCTGAATCTCGTTTCCTAGCGAGTACAGGAAGCGAACGGATTCGGCGTAATTCATCGGACCAGCGCCTTAAGATGAGCCTTACTACGTACAAATATCACGCGGCCCATCAAAGCCAGCAGTGCGGTCCCGCCGACCACCTTCAACTCGAACAGCCATACCGATGCGACGCCCGGCGGCGGAACGGCCGATAAGATCACGGCTGCCAGCGAGATGAACGCTCCGATAACACCGGCCCAGCGCCGCCCGAACTTGAAACCGGCTGGCGAAGATGTAAACGAAGGGGATCAGCGTGGCGATCACAACCATATCGACCAGGATCTGATATCCCGCGCGCAGGTTTTCACCCAATTCCATGAGAACCAGCAACACGCTCGAGAGCACGCCCTGCATCAGAATCGAAATGTGCGGCGTATGCCAGCGCGGGTGAAGCCGGGCGAAAGCCGGCGGCAGGTAATGATCGAGCCCCAGGCGAAGGGCAGCCGGGTGTTGCCGGCGATATAGGTGCTGAGCTGCCCGATCACCCCCAGCGTAATGAGAAGAGCGAAGCACGGGGTTAGCCAACTGGCGCCCAGCCGGCGCTCCGGCCTCATTGCCTGCTTGAGCAAGACCGGTCATCGGGCTGATCCGGTCAGGCGGCAATAACGTCAACAAGGCCGCGGTTCCAGCAATGTAAAATCCGGCGCAGCCAAAACCGCTGATCCAAGCCGCGCGGGGCACGTTCCTGGAAGGGTCGTGGATTTCTCCGCCCAGAATGGGCGCCAGTTCCAGACCGGTCATCGCCAGTGCGATTTGCGACCAGAAGTTCAGGTTGGACAAGCTCGTGTCGGGAAGGAACTGAAAGCGCGTGGCGGATCCGAAGCGCCAGGCGATTATGACTGCGAAGACGCACAGCAGCGCGGCTACGATGTAGGTGGAACCGCCGCCCAGGATGGTGGGCCATTTACCCACGCGAAGTCCGAGCAGATTGGCCCCGAAGGCGATCCATAAGGCTGTCAACGTCACCGGGATGGCATACGAAGGATTCTCGGAATACTTTATGCCGGTCTCGCCGAACATGTAACTGGCCATGGCTACGCCGGAGAGCAGCAGGGTCGGAAAGTAGAGGATGTTGCTGACGAAATAAACCCAGGCGCACAGGAAGCCGTGCCAATCCCCGAACGCGCGTTTGGTCCAGACATAGAATCCGCCCTCTTCCGGGAAACGCGCCGAGAGGGAAGAGACCACCAGCGCGGATGGGAGAAAGAAACCCAGGGCTGAGAGCAGCCAGAGGGTAAGCGAGCCGGGGCCAGCCTGGGCAGCGGCGGCCAGCCACCGAACGCCGGCCACCGCCGAAATGTTGAAAAGCACCAGGTGCCAGAGCCGAAGCTCCCGCCGCAGTTCCGGACGGTCGTCAGGCATGCGAGAGAGACACGTCCATTCGGCGAACGAATTATTTAGGGCAGCCGATCCTCTTTAGGTCAGCGTCGGGAAGATCCCGAGCATCGCGCGCGGCGGCCGGCAGAGCCATGCCTCTGGGAACCAGCCAAATTTCAACTCGGCGATTCTTGGCGTCGTTGGCGTCCTGAATAGCCGCGCCGCGGCGCTCCTTCGGAGCGGTGGTGGAGATAGTACAGGAGGTCGGTAACGATTCCGATTCCTGTGTGGCGCCGACCCAGCTTCCTTTAATCCGGGAGGCGTCGAGCGACGAGCAAGTTCCGCTTCCTCCGCTCAGGACAGCAGCGGTCTGGAGCACGCGCTCGCGATCCAGCATGCGGTTCCTGCTGGAGCGGCCGCGAGGCACTTCACTCGAGTCAATGTGGCCAACCAGTACGACGTCGTAATTGCTGTTGGCGGTCAGCTGCGGATATAACTGCTCAATCAGAACGCGTTTACCGCAATTATTGACGCGCGCGCTGTCCTTTGGAAATACGATGTCGCCGAAGTGCTTGGCTTCCGCCGGCAGGTTGATCGACAGGTTGGCGGATGCGGTGCCGGAGCCGCCCTTACTGTCAGTCACAGTGGCGGTCACGGTCACTTGCTTGGATTGAGGCCGGCTACGATCGCCTTGGTTGAAGGCCACGGAGCTGGAATTGTACTGAACGTTGGCGCCGGTTCCTGAGATTGCGCCTTCGCTCGCGGCCCAGTTGTAGGTTAGTGTTCCACTGCATTCCGAACCATTAGCATTCACGCCGAGGTTGGAAGTCTGCCCGGGTGAAAGCTGTGACGGATTGGCGGTCACGCCACTCACTCGCGGCGCATTGTACGCGCCGACGTGGATCGAAACCGACCCGGCATCCACGGCGCTGGCAACGTTGCTGTCGGCTGTGTCGCTGATGCGGAGGCCGACCGTGAAGTCGCCCGACGAAGTGGGCGTGAAAGTATAGTTCGCAGAGTTCCCGCCCTGGTTGTTGCCGTTCACCGACCACGCATAGCTCAGGTTGTGCCCGCGCGGATCAGAGGCATTCGAACTCAGGCGAACCGCATCGCCAGGACAAACTGAAGTGGCGCTCGCTGAAATCGTACCGGCGCCCAGACTATGCGGAGGTGGCGGGGGTGTAGGAGGCGGAGGAGGCGGCGGCGCCGCCGGCGCGGCCGGTTTCTCGCCGATATGTCCGAAGTACAAAGTAAGTCCGCCAGTGGCTTCAAACCCGTTCAACACTTTTCCTGAAACTATGGCGGCGCTGCCGGCGACTGATGAACTAGGCAGCCCGAATCCCGGAGCAAGGCCGATATATCCGCGGATGTCGAAGCGCAAGCCAATGCGCGGATTGGTCTGTATCTTGACGCCCGCGCCGTAGTTGCCTTCTAAGTCCGACCGCGATCCGAAATTGGCAAACCCCGCGGAAGGCGGCAGCCCTTGAGCATATGTTTTTGCGCTCCCGTTAGGAACATAACTGGCAAAGCCGAGCCCGACAGTAACAAAGGGGCGGAACTTGCTTCCTCGTGGGGTCATGTGCAAAACGCCGTTAAAAGACCCCTGGTAGACATGCATCGGGAAAGGAGACAGCGGCAAACCGCCTTGAGTGGGGCCGTTAAAGCTCAGCTTGTGGTACGAGTAGAATCCGAAGTCCTGTTCGAGCGCGAAATAGTTCCAGGCATTTTCGGTGAGCCGAGCGCCCATCAAACCTCCGCCCTCAATCTTGGCCGTAGGGCTGGCGGTGAGCTTGGTGTAGTTCCCATATCCACCGTAAACATTCAATTCGATGAAGTTAAAGTAGTCGTCTGACTTCGGGCCGGCAGCGTTTTGAGCGCGCGCCAAGTCGGACGTCACAGCCAATGCGCCCAGCGTTGTCAATATCAGAACCGGAAACCTCATAACTCGCACGTGTATCACCCTTTCCCTATTCGTTAACTCTTGAAGATACCGCGGGATCGCCCCCTCTAGCCAAATCGGGCTGAGGCAGGTCGAAAAAAAGCGCGCCACGAGCGGCGCTCAAGGCAAAAATCCGGGCCGGAAGATCGGAAGCGAACCACAGCATTCGAATGGAGAATTGCTCCAGCCCTTCACTGGGGAAAAGCGCCCAGGAGTTTCCGCCGTCCAAGGATCGATAGATCTTTCCGTACTGAACCAAATATGCTTCCCGCGTTCGCACGGGGTGAAATCGAACTGAGTCCACGGTAGCGGCCGGGACGCTGTCGCTGATCAATTTCCAATGGCTGCCGTCGTCCAGGGACTGCAGAATTCCGCGCGAGGTAGCCGCCAGAATCGGGCCATCCGGATCGGCGGGAAGCGCCAGTTCATAAAGATAGTAGCTGCTGTCGGGAAGGGACGCGCTGTGCCAGGTACGGCCCACATCCCCGGAAATAAATAGCCCGCTGGTGGTTCGAACGGCCAGCCGGGAACTGCCGCGCGGCGGTGTATAGATGGATAAAACGGGAACCCCTGCGAACGCGGCCTCCTTAACTGGAAGCCAGCTCGCTGCGGCATCCAGGCTGCGAAAAAGGCCCGCTTGCGTCCCAGCCAGCAGAACCAGTTTGTCGGTCTGCAGGGTCTGCAGCGAATAAATGCGAATTCGACCGGCTGGGCGGGCAGAGATGCGTGGTTGAACTGGGAGAGGAACCCAGGTCTTACCGCCGTCTATCGATCGCAACACCGCATCGTCGGCTGCGGCGAACAGCCAGCCCTTGGGCGCCGGCGCGACGGTCAGACTATTCAGGTTGCGGCCGAGCAAGGCGTGTTCATTGGCCTGGAGGGTCCAATCCAGTCCACCGTCGTTGCTTACGAATACCCCGCCGAACAAGCCTTCGTAGGCGCTGCTGGCGTAGAGATGCCGGCCGTCGCCAGTGATCTGCGTGAGGTTGTGATTTGCGAAACCTATGTTGGCAGGATGGACGGTTTCCCCGCCGTCACTGCTTTTCAGAACGCCGGCATGTTCGGTTGCCAGATAAAGCGTGCGCGGGTCGTCCGGATCGAAGACCATCCCATTGACCTGCTCGAAAGTGGAATGCTTCCACGTGCGGCCGTCGTCGGAGGACTTGAACAGGCCTAGCGTGGTACCCGCATAGATGGTCTCGGGTGCGCGGGGATCCTGGGCAAGAATATGTGTCCTGCGGTGCGTCCCAGGAATACCGATGAGCTTACGCCACGAATCGCCGGCGTTGTCGCTGCGGTAGATGCCGCTGCATGCGCTGGCGAAAACCGAGGCCGGCCGCTCCGGATTTACGTGGATCGAAAAAATATCGGAATCGTCGATCAGCCCATCGTGAATCGAACGCCAGGTCGCGCCGCCATCCACGGTTTTCCAGGGCAGGTGCGGCGTGCCTGCGTAGATGATCTTCGAGTCGGCAGGATCGAAAGCCAGCGCCGTGATTTCCTGCATTTCGGGATCGTTCTCGCGCGAGATCCTTTGCCAGTTTTCTCCTCCGTCCGCGCTATAGAACACGCCTTGCGACGTGCCGGCTGCAAGCACGCGCGCATCGGAGGGCGACATCGCCAAGGATTCAATGCGGCGGCCGTGAATTCCCGGGAGAGCAAGCCACTGCTGCCCGCCATCTTTGGTTTCGTAGACTCCTGAATCGCCCGTATCGCCCGCGTCGAGCCCCGCGTAGTAGCGCTGCGATTCGGCGGGATGAATGATCAGCGAATTGAAGACGCCGGGCGCGCCGCGGGGAAACGGGAGCGGTTGCCAGGATTCACCGGCGTTGTCGGAGCGCAACAGGAGTGAATCGCGCGCACCCATCAGCAGCGTTCTGTGATTATTAGTGTCAATAGCAAGAGAACGAGCGCTTCCGCCGAAGGGGCCCGCGAACTTCCACGCGCCCATTAGTGGCAAGGCGAGCAGGACCAAAGCGAATCTGGGTAAGGATTGCATCGCTCTACGCTGACTTAGTAACAGGGTACCAAAGGAAAAAGGGGAGCGCTGGGAAGTTATTGAAATGTAGGTTCTTAACGGATTAATGCGGACGATATGGAGACGTGGGTCAGGCGGTTTGTGCACGAGTGCATCGTACACTGTGAAGGAGGGCTGGAATGGCGACGATTCCTAAGGTGATTAGTTACGAGGAGTGGATCAAGATGCCGGAGGCCGAAGGTGTTGAGGAAATCGTCCGGGGAGAGATTCGAAAGATGCCTCCGAATAAGTGGAATCATGTGCGCATTATCGAAGAGCTGGCGCGTCAACTCCGCGCGCTCGTAGATCCGCAAACGATTTTCGTGGTGACAAGCGTTTTCGGGCTGGTGATCCGGCGGAATCCGGTGACAACGAGGGTTCCCGACATAGCGGTCTTTATTCGAAAGAATATCGTGGAGCAGGATGGGTATATTCACTCGGCGCCGGAACTGGTCGTAGAAGTCCTATCGCCGGCAAATACGCGGGCCGAGCGCACTGACAAGCTGAAAGATTACGAAAGCCTGGGTGTACCCGAGGTCTGGGTAGTGTCGCCGGAGGCGCAGACTGTCGAAGTAATGCTGCTTAAAGAGGGACAACTGGGGACTGCCGCGTTACTAAGAGAAGGCATATTGCGGCCCAGCCAGTTACCCGGGACTTCCGTCGATATCGCATCTATTTGGCCGAAATAGGACTAATGTAGTCCAGTGCCGGAAGCATGCCCGGCTAAATCCGTAAGCTGCTCGGCGAGCTGCTGGGGCTGATCGAGATTGTGAACTACAAGCCGGCTATTTTCACCCGCAGTCTCTATGGATATGTCGCCCACTCCTAGCATGCGCTGCATGAAAGATTGCACCACCCGAACGTCCTGCACTTTGGGAAGCTGGATGAGACGCGTCGACTTCGAGGCCATTCCCGTTTCGTAGCGGAGCTTATCGCCGGCGATGGTGAGTTTCACGGCCTGGCGCTGGATGTGGCGCTTTATGGGCCAGATGAAGAGAACCAGCCAGAGGGCGGGGAGCCAGTTGGGATAGGTTGGCGGCAGGTACTGGTAGCTCAAAATAATCCCCGCGGCGACCACCAGCAAGGTGATTACGTATCCGGCTCGGATGAATTTCATGCTGGGGCGAATCACGGTGTCGGCCATGGGATGCTGTAAATTGTAGCGCGATCAGAGAGGACTCGGGAGCGAAATGCGGGCTGTGCCGAAATACGTACTTTCTTTGCCGGAGCGAGTGGTGCGCTCCGCGGCAGCCCTGGCTGGAGGGTTGATCCGGGAACTAGGCGATGTTACGGTACCCTCGGCCGTGCGCCGCACCAAGAGTTATCAGATGCTGGTGGACATCGCGCTGCGGTTCATGATCGAGCAAGTGGGGCAAGTGGAAGGCGTCTATCCGTCGGAGGGCGAACTGGCGAACAATTTTCTGCTGCGGCGGACGGCCGGTCATGGAATCGAACTGGCGGGCCTGCTGGCATTTCGCGCCTCACCGGTGTGGATCATGGCGGCACTGGCCGACATTTCGGGCGCCGGCCGGCAGATCGTGCAGGAAATCTCGGAGGCTTTGAAGGAAGAGGGTCTGCTGGATCGCGACACGAAGTTTGAGAACATCGATCAGCTTTTGGATGGCCTGGAGCAGGCCAGCGGCCGCGCAGCGGATTTATTCAACGCGCCGCCCATGGATGTGGAGGGCCTGCGAAAGGAATGGGCTGGTTTTCGGAAGAGCATCGCGAAGATTCCGCCGCGCAACTTGCCTTCTGCGGAACTGGTACGCCGCCACTGGGATGAGTTGAAGCTGGAGGCGGCGGCGCAGCACCGGTCCGTATTCCAGCTCTCCTCAATCATGGCGGTGTCGGCGATCGCGCATGCACCGGAAACACTTTTGCGGCTGGCTCGGGCAGCGAATCGCGCAGCGTGGCGAACCGGTCAGCTTTTCGCGGGCAGCGTGCTGGAACATTACAGCCACACCTTGCGCGATATCCGGGAGCGCGGTTATGCGGCTTATTGGGGCGAGGCGTTTCGTCCCTATTTGCGGGCGGCGGCCGGACAGTTTTCGCCGGCCCATGCATCTCTTACGGATCGGCTTTTGGGTAAGTAAGGAGGTCTATTATACTGAAACCAGTGAACAAGCGGGCCACCTCCTGGCTGTTAGCGGCGCTGCTGGCGCTGTGCGCGGCCCAAGCCATGCCCATCGCGCGCACCCAGCGTATTGCCGAAAACTGCCCGATTGTCTGGATGGCACGTGCACGCGCGGAGCAGCGGGTGTCCATCGAAAGACGCGGGTCCCAGCCGCGGGGGCGGCTTGTGGTTGCGTGTCATCGTGAATCGCGATCAGGCACCCGGCTCTTTTCCCCGTCTCTATATCAACGTCCTCCACCGTCTCTCGGCTAAATCCAGTCGTGAGAGAGAAAGGAGGGCGTCATCATGACGCATTTCTGGCGACGTTTATTTACTGGACCGGCGCGTGCCGAGTCACGAATTCCAATAGTTAATCAGCGACGCGCTGAACTTGCTGCATTGAGCGATGACGAGTTGAAGGAAGCGGGCCGGCGCGCGACCGATCTGCCGGAAACGATTGCGGTCACGGCGGTGGTGGCGGCGCGGGTGCTACGCCTCGACATGTTCGATGTCCAGATCCAAGGCGCGCTGGCGTTGGCGGACGGCAAGATCGCCGAGATGCAGACCGGCGAGGGGAAGACGTTGGCGGCCGTGCCCGCGATCGTCTGGTATGCGAAGGGCGGGCTGGGGGTTCACGTTATGACCGTCAACGATTACCTGGCGCGCCGCGACGCCAAATGGATGGGCCCTATTTACGATTTTCTCGGGCTAACGGTGGGATATGTTCAGCAAAGCAGCTCGACCGAAGAGCGGCGGAAAGCTTACGCCTGCGACATCACCTACGCCACGCCGAACGAAATCGGCTTCGATCATCTGCGCGACGGATTGGCTATGTATCCCGAGAAACAAGTCCAGCGGCCCTACGCGGCGGCTGTGATCGACGAGGCTGATTCGATTCTGATCGATGAGGCGCGCATTCCGCTGGTGATCGCGGGGGGCAAAGAAGATCAGGAGCCGCTGGCTTATCGGGTGGATCGCGTTACGCGCCACTTGCATCGTTATCACCATTTCACGCTGGATGAATATGAGCGCAACATCGCACTCACGGACGCAGGCATCCGCGCTGTCGAGCAGGCATTCGGATGCGGGAATCTGTTCGCCGAGGAGAATCTGCCGCTGCTGACCGCCGTGCAGGATTCGTTACACGCGCGGGCGCTGCTCGATCGTGATGTCGATTACCTGGTGAAAGACGGCGCCATCGAATCGGTGGACGAGTTCAAGGGCCGCATCGCGCAGAATCGCCGCTGGCCCGCGGGTCTGCACACCGCCATCGAAGCCAAGGAGGGCCTGGCGCTGAAGACCCAGGGGCGAATTCTTGGGTCGGTCACGCTGCAGAACTTGATCGGCCTGTATCCCAAAGTGTGCGGCATGACTGGCACCGCGGCCACGCAGATGGACGAGTTCCGCATGGTCTATGGCCTGGAGGTGGAAGTGATTCCGACCAACCGGCCGGTGATTCGCGTCGATTATCCGGACGAGATGTTCAATACCAAACGGGAGAAAGAAGCAGCCGTGATCGAGGAGATCCGGAGAGTGCATGCCACCGGCCAGCCGGTTCTGGTGGGGACCCGAAGCGTCGAAGAGTCCGAGCGGCTAAGCGGACGGCTGCGCGGGATCGAGCATCAGGTGTTGAACGCGCGCCACGAAGAGCTGGAGGCGGGCATGATCGCGCGGGCCGGTGAGCGGAGCGCAGTTACGATCTCCACGAATATGGCCGGGCGCGGCACCGACATCCAGCTTGGTCCCTGCGTTCGGGAACTGGGCGGCCTGCATGTCATCGGTACGAATCGCCATGAGAGCCGGCGGATCGATAATCAGCTTCGCGGGCGCGCAGGACGGCAGGGCGATCCGGGGAGCTCGCGATTTTTCGTCTCATCCCAGGATGGCTTGTTCGTAAAATATGCGTCGCCGCTACACAGTCTCGCCGATATCGAGGCGGTGCAACGCGTGGTGGAAGGACAGAACCTCGACATCCGTGAGTTCTTGCACAAGTACGAAAGCGCAATCGAGGGCCAGCGGCAAAAGATCGGCGGCCAACGCCAGGCGATTTTGACCGGCGCCACGCCCTGTTCATCGGAACTGGAGCGGCTGGTTTCGCTAGCTACGATCGATGATTTATGGGCGGAATATCTGGCGTCGATCGCGGATCTGCGCGAGGGCGTGCAATGGCTTTCTTATGGCGGGCGGCAGCCGTTGTACGAATATCTGACATCGGTGGATACGCTTTTCTCGCAGCTTGAAACGCGGATCGCCGATGAAATTCCCAAGCGTCTGGCGGCTGCCGAGGAGCAAGGCGCCGAAGCCTCCGAGCGAGGCGCCACCTGGACCTATCTCACTACCGATCAGCCGTTTGGAAGCATGACCGAGCGGGTGATGCGGGGCGTGGTGCGAAGATATAGGCAAAGGACCTGAAATTGCCTTTCGTCTTTTTCGTCGCCGGGGCGCGTCTCTGGGAATGGAGCCGAAATTTGATATTTCGGGAGGTTGAGGACCGCGACCTGATCGCCAAAGCGCGACGCGGGAACGTGGACGCCTACAACGTCCTCGTGTCGCGTTGGGAGAAGCGTGTCTTCAATTATCTGTTGCGGCTGGTGGGACATCGCGAGGATGCGCTCGATCTGAGCCAGGATGTGTTCTTGAAGGCCTATCAAAACCTGAGAAAGCTGGACGATCCCGCCAAGTTTCCGGCCTGGCTGTTTCGCATCGCGCACAACGAAGCGTATTCGCTGCTGCGCAAGAACCGGCCGGAAGGCGAGCTGGCGGTCGAGCCGACCGGCGGGCGAAGCGAGCGCGCGCATGTATCCCGATGGAGCTGAGCCTGGCGGTCCAGGGCGCTCTGGGCGGTTGTCGGACGACCAGCGCGAAGCGGTGCTGCTGAAGGTCTATCAGGGATTCAAGTTCGAAGAGATGGCCGAGATCCTGGCGTGTCCGGTGTCGACCGTGAAATCCCGGCTGTACACGGCGCTCGATCTTCTGAAACAAACTTTGGCTCCCGTCAATATGGGAGGGGCGGAATGAGTTGCTCGTCGGTAGATTTGAAAGCGTATTTCCTGGGCGAATTGTCGCCCGCGCGATAAAGCGCCGGTGGAGAAACATCTGCGCGCGTGTGCCGAGCTGCCGCGAAGAACTGGAGCGCCTGGAGTTCGACGCACACCGCGCTGCTGTCGCTCGAAGACGAAGAGCTGCCGCAGCAGGATCGCGTTCGTTTCGGACAAAGTGTTCGAGCCGCGCTGGTGGCAGGCGCATCTGGCATTCGGGTCCGGCGATGGGTTTCGCGTCGGCGGCAGTTGCTGGCCGGCGGCGATTTTCGTGCACGCGCTATGCGCGGCCGGTCGCGCGCCGGCGGCACGCCGCCGGTGGATACCGCGCAGATCGAGCAGCGCATCGAGCAGGAAGTGGATGCGCGGCTGGGCGACGCGGTGGCCAAAGCCGTCAGCGAGCGCAGGCCAGCGCAGGATCAGACGATCGCGCAGGCCGTGGCTACCGCCGAGAAGCGTTTCGAATCGCGTAGCGCAGGCCGATCTGGCGACGCGCAGCAGACCGCGGCTTATTATCGAGATCAGAAGATGAGCCTGATGGCGACTAAGGTGCCGCCAGTCAACGACGCGCAGGGCCGGCCAATGAAAACGCCGCTGATCGCGAGTCTGATGTTGTGCGCGCTTCCAGCCGGGTCGATGGCCGACAAGCCCAAGGTGATCCGCGCCATGCTGGAGCGATGGAGAAGAGCCTGGATGCCGAAGCTCCTGGCGCTCTGGCCGCTCGCGATCCGGCGGAAATGGTCGGCGTCGACGCAGGGCGCTTATATCAACGGATACGGCGCAGTCTTCATGAGCGAGATGAACCTGGCGCCGGCGGCCGGAATCTCGCCGTTCCATCCGACCATCAAGCCCGAGGAAATCAAGCGCACGCACGACAAAAAGGTGCAGCGCATCGCGGCTCAATTGAGGAGCGCGATGCGGAAGATGCTGGTCGGATTCGGCCGCATCGCTCGACTCGGTTCCGGCCGACGAGCAGATCGCGCTGGGCGTCTCGCTGTTCTACTGGAACTGGGAGAATCGCGAGGGGCTGCCGGCTCAGATCGTGATGCACGCACCCAAGAAGCTGCTGCTGCAGGCCAAGGCCGGCGACGGCCGACAAAGCCGCCATCGTCGTCCGACGAGTTCTGAGTCCATGCGGCTCGGCGAGATTCTCATCGAGCGCAAGCTGATCACCGCCGAAGATCTGGAGCGCGCGCTCGAGCTGCAAAAGGAGCGCGGCGACAAGATCGGCAAAACGCTGGTCGACATGGGCTTCGTGGCCATGCGCGACGTGCTGGCGGCGCTGGCTCGGAGCAGTGGGATGTGCCGTTGGTCGTCATCGACGGTCCGCCCGCGGTTTCGCCCGAAACCGAAACGCTCTCGCCGCGATTCCTGCGCCAGTTCCGCTGCCTTCCGTTGAGCCGCGAAGACCACACCGTCACGCTGGCGATGGCCGATCCGCTGGATGTCGAAACCATCGCGGCGGTGCGCAACTGCACCGGGCTGAAAGTGAGCAGCGTGCTGGCGGCCGAGCAGGAAATCCTGGATGCCATCGACAAGTATTACGGCGAGTCGGCGCGCGGGGAAACCGAGCATCGATCCCGACGATGCCGACGCGGCCGAAGATCTCGAACACCTGCGCGACATGGCGAGCGAAGCGCCGGTCATCCGGCTGGTGAATGCCATCATCGCCCAGGCGGTGGAGAAGCGCGCCAGCGATATTCACCTCGAGCCGTTCGAGAAAGAATTTCGCATCCGCTACCGCATCGACGGCGTGCTGTACAACCAGGAATCGCCGCCGCGCGAAATGAAGGCCGCTATGATCTCGCGCGTGAAGCTGATGGCCAAGCTGAACATCGCCGAACGCCGGCTTCCGCAGGACGGCCGCATCAAGATCAAGACGCTGGGCCGCGAAGTGGACTTGCGCGTTTCGACCTTGCCGACGCTGTACGGCGAGAGCGTCGTGATGCGCCTGCTGGATCGCTCGGCGGGCGATTTCTACGATCTCGGCCGGCTGGGTTTCGACCAGCACATGCTGAGCCGCATGGAGCACTACACGTCGCTGCCGCACGGAATTTTTCTGGTGACCGGGCCCACCGGCAGCGGAAAATCCACCACGCTTTACTCGGCGCTCAAGCGGATCAACCAGAGCGACAAGAAGATCATCACCATCGAAGACCCGGTGGAATATCAGATGGACGGGATCAACCAGATCCACGTGAATCCGCAGATCGGGCTGACGTTCGCCTCCGGGCTTCGGCACATTGTGCGCCAGGACCCGGACGTCATCATGGTGGGCGAGATTCGCGATCGCGAGACCGCCGACATCGCCATCCGCTCGTCGCTGACCGGCCATTTCGTGTATTCGACGCTGCACACCAACGACGCGCCCAGCGCCATCACGCGCCTGGTCGACATGGGCGTGGAAAATTATCTGATCACGTCGTCGCTGGTGGCGGTGCTGGCGCAGCGGCTGGTGCGCGTGATTTGCGAGCACTGCAAGGCGGCGAACGGCACGCGCATCGCGCCCGACGGCGAGATCGGTGAAATGCTTTCGCGGCGCGGGCTGCGAACACTGCTTCGGATCGGGATACACGGGCCGCGTCGGGAATCTTCGAGCTGATGGAGTTGAACGACGAGATCCGCAAGCTGATCATGCGCGGCGACGATGCGGTCGCGATCACGCAGGCCGCGCGCCGCAACGGGATGCGCAATCTGCGCGAAGACGGCTGGCTGAAGGTAGCGCAAGGAGTGACGACGGCGGACGAGGTGATGCGTGTCACGCAAGAATTTTAAGCCAGGTGATAGGGGAAGAACGTGATGACTAATTTCTTCTTCAGGGCCGTGGCTTCCGACGGCCAGCTTCGCTCGGGCACCATCCATGCCGAAACCGAACGCTGGGTGGCGCAGGAATTGCGCCGCCAGGGGCTGACGCCGGTTTTCGTCGGCACCGAGCCCAAGAAATCGTTCGAGCTGAAGCTGCCGGGCTTTTCCGGAGCGAAACGCCGCGACGTTCTGTTTTTCACGCAGGAACTTTCCACGCTTCTGAACGCGGGCGTGCCGCTCGACCGCGCCTTGTCCATCACCAGCGAACTCACCGAGCGGTCCAGTTTCCGTGCACTGGTCCAGGACGTCTTGCGAGTGTTGAAGGGCGGCCGATCGCTGGCCGACAGTCTGGCGACACATCCCGACTATTTCTCGGACCTCTACATAAATATGTGCCGGGCCGGCGAAGCCAGCGGATCGCTGGCGGCGGTGTTCGAGCGCCTGTCGGAATTTGAGCGCACCCGCGACGATCTGCGCGGCTACATCGTGTCGTCGATGGCTTATCCCTGCCTGCTGATGCTGGTGGGAATCGGATCGATTCTGATCCTGATGAATTTCGTGGTCCCGCGATTCGCCTCGGTGTTTGAACAGTCGCGCATCGAGATGCCGCTGCCGACCAAGATGCTGCTGGAAGGCAGCAAATTCCTGCAGTCCTACGGATTGATGCTGCTCATCGGCGCTGATCGCGCTGGCGGTGGGCCTGTATTCCTATGTCCGCACTTCCGCCGGACGATTATGGTGGGATTCGATGCGGCTGCGGATTCCGGTGCTGGGCGATGCGCTCGAAAGGCTGAAACCGCGCGTTTTGCGCGAGCGATGGGGACGCTGGTCACTAATAGCGTTCCGCTGGTGCAATCGATCGCCATCGCCGGGGCGACGTTGAGCAATCGCAGAATGTCCGGTTCGCTGGAGGCGGTAGCGCTGGGAGTAAAACGCGGGGAAGGAATAGCCGCGCCGATGCGCCGCGCCGGCCAGTTTCCGCCGCTGGCCGCGCATCTGCTGAGCGTCGGCGAAGAGACCGGGAGACTGGACACCATGTTCGTGCGCATGGCGGACATCTACGACGCGGACACGCGCACCGCCATCCGGCGCTTTACATCTTTGTTTGAACCGCTGATCATCCTGGCGATGGGGCTGATCGTCGGGCGTTTTGATTTTGAGTATTATGCTGGCGATTGTCAGCATGAACGACGTTGCAGTGTAGTGGGAAAGGCGGTGATGCCATGCAGAAGACGAACCGGCGACGGGCCGGTGTGACGCTGATTGAAATGATGGTGGTGGTGGTCATCATCGCGCTGTTTGCGGCGCTGGTGCTGCCGCAGAATGATGGGGCAAGCCGACAAGGCGCGCAAGACGGCCGCGCGCGCGCAGATCAACGCTTTATGACGGCCCTGGGTTCCTACAAGCTCGATACCGGCGGGCTATCCGACTACCGAGCAAGGCTTGCAGGCGCTGCGCGTGAAGCCGGAGAACGTCGCCAACTGGCAGGGGCCGTACACCGATAAGGAGATCGACAACGATCCGTGGGGACATCCTTACGTCTATCATTTCCCTGGCGAACATGGGGACGAGCCTGACATTATCAGCTACGGCGCCGACGGCCAGCCCGGCGGAGACGGGAAGAATGCCGACATCGTCAGCTGGAAAAACTAAATCGGGCGCTGGAACAACTAAGTCGGGCGCGGGAAAAACCAGTTCCGGCGTCACGCTGGTCGAGCTAGTGGTGGTGGTAGCGCTGATTTCGTTGATAGTCGGCATCAGCTTTCCGGCCCTTACTTCCGGCGTGGACTCGCTCCGGCTGAACGCGGCGACCAATAGCGTCGTCAGCTTCTTTAATACCGGCCTGAGCCGCGCCGAACGCCGCCAGCAAGTGGTGGAGATCACGATTTCGAAGCTGGAGAATTCACTTTCGATGCGCTCCACCGATCCGGGATTCTCAGCGAGGCTGGCGTTGCCCGAAGGCGTCTCTATCACGCACGTTCTGCCCGAACTGCCGCAGAATCCGGATGCGCCGCGCAGCTTCTTGCTTTATCCGGGAGGCACGGTGCCGCGTTTTGGCGTGGCGCTGGTCAATCGCAGGAACGTCGAAAGGATCGTGCGCGTGGACCCCATCACGGGCGTTCCGCAAGTGGAGCGGGCTGGAGCAATGAGCCGTCGCGGATTCACTCTGCTCGAAGTGCTGGTGGCCACACTCATCATGGCGCTGGCTGTTACCGGGCTTTTGTCGGCGCTCTCTACTTCGTTGCGCAGCGCCTCGCGGCTCACCGATTACGATCGTGCCGCGCTGCTGGCCCGCCAGAAGATGGACGAGCTGCTGATCGCGACCAAAGCGCCGAAGATGGCGCCCTTCGACGGCACCTGGGGGCCGGAAGTAACCGGCGGGCTGCCAAACCGGCTGGCGCGCGCGCATCACTCCATTCGAGATGCCGCCGGCGCGGCGGCGGGACGCCATTCTGGAACGCATCGAACTCGAGATCTGGTGGATGTATGGAGAGCAGCGGCGAACTTTCCAGATCGAGGGCTTTCGCCGATCGGTTCTGACGCCGGACGATGTCGCGGCCGTGAGCAGGCACGATCGAGAGCGACCGGGCCGGCGTGACGCTCCTGGAACTGCTGATCGCGATGACGCTATGAGTCTGCTGTCGGTCGGCATTGTCATGTCGCTCAGGGTAGGGCTTGAGCGCCATGAGCAAGACTGATACCAAGCTGATGGCCAACCGGCGCGTGGCCAGCGTCGAGCGCATTCTCGAGGAAGAAATCACTTCGGTGATGCCCGTCACTGCCGATTGCCAGGCGCGTGCCGAAGCCCCGCCCACGCGGATCGCGTTTTTTCAGGGCGAGGCGCAATCCATGCGGCTGGCTTCCACTTATTCGCTGCAGCAGGGCGCGCGCGGCATGCCGATGATTCTGGAATATCAAGTCATCCCCGGGGAAAATGGCCAGGGCGTGCGGCTGGTGGTCAACGAGACGCTGGTATACCGGTCCGCGCGGAGCCGGGTCTGCTCTGCGCCGGGTATGATGGCCGATCCGCTAACCGGGGGGCAGGTGCCGCTATATCTGCCGATTCAGGTGGGCGCAGGTTCCTTCGTTCTGGCCGACAAACTGGCTTATTGCCGTTTCAGCTACCGCGATCTTATGCCGCCGCCGGAACTGGAGCGCTGGGTGCTGCGCTGGATCAAGCCGGTGCTTCCGAGCGCGGTACGCGTGGAAATGGCACCGCTGGTTCCGGATTCGTCGCGGCTGGAGCCGGTGACGCTGACCATTCCGGTGCGCGTGACACGCCTGCCAATGGAGCTATGAAATGAGCTCCAACGTCACGGTCGGCGTCACGGCCAACGTGGTAGCGCGCTGCTGGCGGTGCTGTGGCTCTCCGCCGCGCTCTCGGCGATTGCCTTCACGCGTCGCCAACACGGTGCGCGCCGAAACCGATCGCACCTCCACCGAAGTGGACGCACTGCGGGCCTACTATCTGGCCTCGGGCGCCATCGACCGCGCGATGCTCTACATCCAATGGGGACCCGGCTTCCGCAATCCGGACGGCACGCCCAAGTACTTCCAAAGCCCGATGCCGCTGCTGCAATTCAACTTTCCAACCGGCGCCGCTTCCACCGAGGTAATCCCGGAGACATCCAAACTGAACGTGAACTGCGCGCCGCCGGCCGAGTTACTGAGGCTGCTGCTGGCCCTGGGTGCTCCCGCCGATCAGGCCGAAGCGGTGGTCCAAGGCATTCTGGACTGGAGAACTGCCTCCCCCGGCGGCTCCTTTACCGCAGTTCGATCAATACTACTTATCCCTGGCTCCGTCTTTTCGGGCCCGGCATGCGTCTTTTCAGGAGATCGAGGAATTATTGTTGATCCGAGGAGTTACGCCGGACTTGTTTTACGGAAGCTACACCCGCAACGACCAGGGGCATCTGGTGCCCCACGCCGGCCTGCGCGATTGCCTGTCGGTCTACGGATCAACCGGCGCGTTGGACGTCAATACCGTTGAGCCGGCCGTCATGCAGGCCATCGGAATCATCCCGGCGGTGGTGGCGGCCATCGTGAATCTGCGGCGGGCCGCCCCGATTCGCGAAGTTGGGCAACTCGCTCCTTTTTCCAGCGGCGGACCCGGCATGGGACGCCTGGCGCTTGTTCCGAGCCCGATCGTGACATTGCGGGCGACCGCGCGGTTGCGGCTGGCCAACGGGCAGTTTTCCGATTTCCGCCGGTACTGTGTCCGCTATGGTGAAGTTCCTGGGGCCGGAATGGAATCCGCCGTTCCATATCCTGCGCTGGTACGACAACGCCGCTTCCGATCCAATGACCGCACTCGACTTCAAGAAATGGCTGGCCGTGGGAACCGGGATCGGTATCGAGATCGGCCGCGAGGATCTCATGGTCACGGCGGTGCGAGTGCGCCCTTCCGGCGTCACGGTTCTGGGCGAGCTCGACCATTCACCGCTTCCGTGAGCAGCCGGCCACCGAATGGGGCGCGGAATACGCGAGCTTTCTGAAGAAACTGGGGCTGTCGCGCATCTGGCCGCCCATGTTCTGTTGCCGCGCGATGAGGTGATGGTGCGGCAGTCTGGCTCTCCCGGGCGTGGCCGATCAGCGATCTGGCCGCGGCCATCCGCTTCGAGATCGATTCGTTGAATCCGTATTCGGAAGAGGAAGCCGTCTTCGACTGGGCCCGCATCGGAAAAAGCGCTTCCATTCTGATCGGGATCACGCGCCGCTCGGTGCTGGGCCACTACACCGCTTTATTCGCCGGGGCGGGCGTCAAAGTTGCATCCTTCACTTTTTCGGCGCCCGCGATTTATTCGGCGCTGCGCGTTCTCTCCGACTCCCTCCGCCGACGGTTTTCTGGCGGTGGAGCAGAACGAAGGCGAACTGGAAGTTTACGGCGAGAGCCCGGCGCGGCCGCTTTTCTCAGCGCGGGTGGACGGAACGGCGCAAAAGGCCCGCATACTGGCGGTGGCCGAACTGCGATTGCCGCCTGAGACCGAGCCCACCGCCCTGCACGATGCGCTGCCGAAGCCGTTGGCTGCTCCAGAGGACTACGATGTTACGCGAGCGTCGTTATCCTACGCGACAGCGCTGGCGGGGGCCTGCCCCTTGCGCCCGCTGGCGGTGAATCTGCTGCCGCCCGAGCAGCGCCGATCGAGCTCTCGCATGCGCTACGTCCCGACCATCGCTCTGGCCGGTCTGGCGCTGCTGATGCTGGGCGCGGTGGTCGCTTATCCCAAATACTCGGACCGGCAATATCTCGGACTTGCTGCATCAGGAGATTCGAAAACTGGATCCCCAGGCCAAGCAGGCCGCTGATCTGGATCGCGCAGATCGCTGTCACGCGCAATCGCGCTCAAACGCTCGACAATTTCCGCCACCACACCAGGGAAGACATGGACGCGCTGAATGAAATGACGCAGGTGCTGGCCGCTCCCACCTGGCTCAACTCGCTGCAACTCACGCGCGATTCGGTGACGATCGCGGGCGAGGCCGAGCAGGCGGCCGCGCTGATCAAGCTGCTGGATGGCTCCCGTCAGTTCCGAGGATCGTCCTTCGCGCTGCCGTCTGCAGCGGAGCGCGGGCGGAGAATTGTTCAGCATCCGATCCTCGCGCCAAGGGGTTACGCCGTGACGGTCGCAGCAGCGCGATAAGCGGGCCTTGTTGATGTTGGGTGCGGGTGGTAGCGCTGGCGCTCATTTACTGGATGGCCGGCGTCGTCTACGAGCAGCAGCCAAGGTGGTCGCTCCGGTGGAGAGCATCGACCGCACCGAGAAAGGGCTGACGAATTTGCGGACCCGCGCTGCCGCGTTGCCGGCCAAAGAGGTTCTTCTGAAGCAGGCCAAGGCCGAACTGGCCGACCGCGAAAGAGGATTGATTCCCGGCGACACCGCCGATCAAGCGCAGGCGCAGCTGCTTCAAGTGCTGAGGCGCGTGGCCAAGGCGCAGAGCTCCGCCGCTCGAAATCCGGCAGGTGGAGTTGGGGCAGCCGCGATCTTATGGCAATGCGTATGGGCAGGTCACGGTTTCGGTCACGGTGGATTGCCGCATCGATGAGCTGGTCAATCTATTGGCGACGCTGAGCGCGCAGCCGGAAACCATCGCCACCGACGAAATCCGTTTCGGTATGGCGAATCCCAAGCAGAAGACCATGCCGGTCCGCCTGACCGTTTCCGGAATCGTGCGCGCAGCGCCTGGCTCCGAAGAAAGGAGCGCCCCAGCTTTGACGCGGAGATTGATCGATGCTGGATGTGGCTCTGGTGGCGGTGCTGGCGCTGCTGGCTTCGAACTGCATCGCGAGCGGATTCGAGCCCAGACGCGCGAGCAGGCTCTGCTGCACGCCAGCGCAAAGCCTAATCCCGCCGGCCCGTCTGGCGCCGCTCCCAAGGTTGAGCCTCTGACCGCGACCTCTTACGCCGATGTCGCGGCCAAGAATCTCTTCTCCAAGGATCGAAATCCCAATGTGATTCTCGATCCTGTAATACCGCCGCCCGAGAAGCCTGCGCCGCCGTTTCCAGTGGCGCGCGGCGTGATGTTGTGGGGCGGCGTTCCGCCCACCATCGTGCTGTCCGACAAAGCCGGCGGGCAGCAGCGCGGCTATCATCCCGGCGAAAAAATCGGCGAGTGGAAGATCGCCTCCATCGACAACAGCTATGTCGTTTTCGAATGGAATGGAAAGCAGTTTAAGAAGCGCATCGATGAACTCCTGGATCGGACGCCACTAACCATGGCGGAAGCTCCGGCTCCGGCCGGGCCGGCAGGACCTCCCAAGCCCGCGCAGTCGCTGGCGGCGAATGCCACTACGGGACCGGGTATCGACACGGGCGCTGGTATGAAGGGTTGCGTGGCCGGAGACAAATCGCCGGCCGGCGCGGTCGTAGACGGCTATAAGAAAGTCGTGAGCGCAACGCCGTTCGGATCATCTTGCCAATGGGAACAAGTTAAGTAAAGGAATGGAGTAAAAGAGATGAAACTCATCATACTCGACCTGGGTGGCCGCGGCACTGTTGCTCGCGCAGGAAAAAGACAGCAAGCAAAGCAAGGACGGCGGCAAGAGTGAAGCGCCGCAAGCCGCCAGCGCGGCGGATCCTGTCGCATCGGTTATCCCGAAAGGAGCCACGCAATTGGAGCCCAACCTTTTCCGGTACACGGACGCACAGGGCAAGACCTGGTATTACCGCCGTTTTCCCTTTGGAGTTTCGAAATGGGAAGACAAACCAGTGGAACAGCGCGCAGTTGAAGAACCGTTGGCCGGCGTGGTGCGGGATCTTGGCGACAGGGTTGAGTTCCAGCGCAAAACACCGTTCGGAATATCCAAGTGGGTCTCTAAGAAAACTGACTTCAGCGACGACGAGAAGGAGATGATGGCCGCCTACCAGGCCAAGCGCGCTGGGAGTTCGAAGGATGGCGATAAGACGGCAGACAAGAGCGCCTCGGACAAGAGCGCCTCAGACAAGAGCAAGGACAAGCAGGAGAACAAATAGTGTCCCAGCCCCGCTGGCTTAAGCAGGTTTTCATCGCCGCCCTGTTCACCGGCACGGCGCTGGCTCAGCAACCGCCGGGTGCGCCGCCGAATCTTCCGCCAGGGTTCAACCAGCGGGCTCCGGAACCGGTGCCCCAGCCGCCGGCTGCCCCAGCCGCACCTGCGGCTCAGCCGGCGCCGGGTCAGCCCGCGACGCCGGGTCAGCCCGCGACGCCGGGTCAGCCCGCGACGCAACCAGCGGCGCCGCCGCCAACCGGTCCGCCGACCGTTTACGGAGGCTTGTCGCTCAACAACGCTTCGTTGACCGAAGTTATCGATCTGCTGGCGCGCCAGCTCAAGCTGAACTACATTCTCGATCCGCGCGTGAAAGGCGGCGTGATCCTGAACACCTACGGGGAAACCAAGGACATCGATACCCGGTCGCTGCTCGAAACCATCCTGCGCATCAACGGTTACGGGATGGTCAAGCAAGGCGAACTCTATCGCATCGTTCCTTTGGCCGACATTTCGCACTTGCCCATCCCTCCCGAACAAAAGGGCGACTCCAGCAGCATTCCCGAAGACGACCAGACCATGCTGAACCTGGTCTTCCTCAAATACGTCACGTCTTCCGAGTTGGTGAAGGTGCTGCAGCCTTTCATCGGCGAGAACGCATCCATGTATGAGTACGCTCCGGCCAATCTGCTGCTGATCCTGGACAGCCGCAGGAATATGCGGCGCACCATGGATCTGGTGGCGCATGTTCGACAGCGACGTGCTGGCGAATCAGCGGGTGCACGTTTTCGAAGTGAAGAACGGCCGGCCCTCCGATATCACCAAAGAACTGGACAACATCGTAAAATCGATCGCTCTTTCGGATAAAACACCGATTAAATTTCTGCCCATCGACCGGATTAACTCGATTATCGCCGTGGCTCCCAATCCGGGCGTATTCAATGAGATAGGAAAGTGGCTCGATAAACTGGACGTGCCGGTTCAGCTGGCGGTGGGGTCCATCAACAATTACGTCTACCGGGTACGCTACGGCGACGCGCAGGCGATCGGTTGCTCCATTCAGGCGCTCTATGGACAACTGCCAATCCATACAGCGGCTATCAATCGTCAAATATCGCGATGTGCGCCGGGCAGCGGGAGCTTCGGTGGAGGTGGAGTTTGGGTGGCATCGGAGGCGGCGGCGGTTTTGGCGGTGGTGGCGGGGGCTTCGGAGGCGGTGGGTACGGAGGCGGCGGATACGGGGTGGCGGCTACGGCGGCGGTTATGGCGGTGGTTATGGTGGCGGCGGCTACCTGGCGGCGGCTACGGTGGTGGCTATCCGGGCGGCGGTTATCCCAATGCCGGCCCTTACGCGACTGCGGCCACGGTGTACGCCTGCGCTCGATGAACGGCCCGGCTGCTGCCGCGGCCGGAGTGCTGCCGCCACCCGGCGACCGATCTGACAGGAAGATATTTGGGGAATGCGTCCGGCACCCGATCTTGCGGAGGCGCGCACATTCCGCGCGTGATCGCGAATCCATTGAACAACACGTTGCTGATTCAGGCTTCGCCGCAGGAATACGAAAGCATCCTGAAGCTGCTCAAGGATCTGGATGTTCCGCCGCGCCAGGTGTTGATCGAAGCCAAGATTTATTCGATAGATCTAACGCACTGCATTCTCCAGCGACGTGAGCGCGACGCTGCAACAGATCACGGGCAAGACGCCGCACATCCTTCCTGGCCGACTTGCGGAGCGGGACCACCAATCTTCCTCGGCCTGCGACGTTGGTGGGCAAAAGCCGCGAGCTTTTGGCCGCGGTGCAACTGCAGGAGAACGAGAGCCGCGCCAAGGAGCTTTCGGCGCCGGCGGTGATCGCGACCGACAGCATCCCGGCTTCGATCAATGTCGGAGCCAATCGGTTCCCACGCTGACCGCTCAAGCCGTCACAGGCGTGCAGTCCAGGCGGAAACTCGTTGTTTGCCAACTCGGTGTCCAATCACGAGCACTGGCGTGACGTTGAACATCATCGCCCGGGTCACTCCCAGCGGCATTGTCACCATGATCATCGATCAGGAAGTCAGCGATCCCACGCCTACCACGACCAGCTGCATTCAATCGCCATCGTTCGCCACGAAGTCCGATTCAAACACAGCTCACCGTCCAGGATGGAGACACGATTGCAATCGGCGGCATCATCTCGATGAGACCAACACTTTCACGATCAGCGGAATTCCGGGGCTGAATCGAATTCCACTTTTGGGCTTCGCATTCGGCACGCGCTCCTACAATAAGGAGCGGACCGAACTGATCATCTTCATCACTCCGCATGTAATCTACGACACAAATCAGATGGCGGACGCCACCGACGAGTTGAAGGGCCGGATCAAGAGCTGATGCGCAAAGATATTAAAGAGTAATCATCCTCGCGAGCTGCGCTGTTTCATGCCTGAATCAGGGACTTACGGTCTTACGCCTAGAGCCTCTTACCCGAATCTCACGCCGTAAAACCCTAGAGATCGCCGTTCAAGGACGCTCTATCACCGTTGGCTGTAAACTATTGACCAGTCAAGCGGCTCCTATGCTCTAATAGGCTGCTGGGCCGTTTTGTAGGTTGGGCAGGGTCGGCTAGTGACGTCAGTACTTTACGCTTGACTTGATCTCGCGTAGAGTGTTATGAATGATTTGACTGCGTCCGAACGGTTCGGCGGCATTCATCTTTGACGCATGAATCCCGCGAGCACAGAACATACGAGAAGTCTAAAGAACAAGTTGAGCTAGATGGAGACGATGAAGAGAGTTCGAACAGGCAAGGCGGGAAGGCTCGTAAGGAGCCGGTTCGAGCCAGGTTTGATCGGGTGAGATTCAGAATCTTCATGACGAGCGTGAACTCGAGGCTCAGGTTGAAAAAGAGAACTTCCATCAATTCAATTTCAATTTTTCACAAGGAGAAGGAAATGGCAGATTTTCGCAAATGGCTTTTTGCGTTTGCTGTAGTGGCCCTTCTGCTCGGTATGGGAACTTCAGCATCCGCGCAGGGAATAAATAACGCCGCTTTCGCTTGTACCGCCAACGCCGGCGTGCCGCCCATCGTCCGCGCAGAAGGTATCACGGAACTGGTCGGCGACTTGATTTTGAACTGCACGGGAGGCACATTTACACCCGCCGGGCAGCAATATTCCCCAGTCCAACGTTCAGATCTTTCTGAACACGAACGTAACCAGCCGAACGTACGCCGGCGATCTTTCGGAAGCGATGCTGACGATCGACGAGCCGTATCCCGGGCACACGATCCGGGCGGACCGAACCCGCCGACCGCAGGCCCCGCCACCGGCTCTGCATACGACTCAAACCGGCTGCCAGGCCGTTAACAGCACCAATTGCGCTATCACCAGCTTGGGTGCAGGCATTGGCGCCGGCGGTTCCTATAACGGAACAGCCGGACACTACAACGTATTTCAGGGCATGCAGAACGGCGCCAGCCGGTAGTTTGGCTCGGCGTACCGATCGATGCTCCCGGCACCGCCGGCACGCGCGTGATCCGTATCACCAACGTTCGCGCCAATGCTTGCCAGTTGCGGCGTATCCTCTACCCTGATTCCGACCCAGATCTCGATGTTCATCGCGGTCAACGGTTCGCAACAGGTAACCATCAACCAGCCGCAACAGACGGTGGCCTTCATTCAGCCCGGTCTGATCGCGACCAACAAAGCCGGCTCATTCGTGCAGTGCGTCAACATCAACGGAGCTGTGTTCGGTACTGGCGCAGCACCTGGCCAGGTTGGAACGCTCGCAGTAACCGCGACGGAAGGCTTTGCTTCTTCCTTCAAGGTTCGCAACTACGCTCAGATCTTCACAGCCGGCGTCTCCAATGCCCCGAACGGAACATCTCCGAGTTCGCCTGGACTCCAGAACGTGCTCGGCTTATCCGTACAATACAGAGTCGGGTTACGTATCCAAGCCAGCCAGCCGGCATCGCGCCGAATGGCATAGCGGGCGGAGCGCGTCGGCATGGCTGACCAAGGGACGCAGATCGCGTTCACGTGTCTCCAACGTCGGTGCCGGAGTCAGCATCTACGCGCCGCCTTACGTCCAATTGTTCCCGTCCACTGGTGGTGGCGGCGCACTGGTCTGGCTGTGCTGTAGGATGCAAGCTTCACGCCTCCGGCCGTAGCGAATCCAACCCCGGTTCCGGTGACCGTCACTGGCAACGCGGCAGCGGTTACTTATGAAGTCTGGTACTCCAACCCGAACGTGATCGAATCCATGAGTCTTGCAATTACTGTGGCTGCGATCTCGAACACGGGCCAGAATCTGCCGGCCACCGGCGTAAGCCAGGTAGCTATCAACTTCGCACCGGTCAGCACGGTGCAGACCACTTCGACCACCGCTCCGATTCCGCGCTTCTGCAGCACGGCAGCGCCGAAGACATTCTTCAGCATCAATGCTTGCACTTGCGACCTGCTCTTCCCGTTCGTTACGAACCAGGCAGGTTTCGATACCGGCATAGCGCTGGCGAACACTTCACTTGACCCATTTGGCACCAGCCCGCAAACGGGCCCCGTTACCTTGAACTACTACGGGAGCACCACGGGTGGTGGCGCGGCTCCTCCGGCGGCTAAGTCGCAAGCTGTACCCGCCGGCCAGGAGTTGATCTTCACGCTGTCGGGTGGCGGCAACTTCGGAATCGCGGCTACGCCGGGCTTCGAGGGCTACATCATCGCGGTCGCCCAATTCCAGTACTGTCACGGGTTCGCTTTCATCAGCGACATCGGCGCGCAGAAACTGGCGGAAGGCTATCTCGCCATCCAACTCGACTATCCGTTCTCGTTGTCGAACTCCGGGTTCCTTGGATTCACAAGGACTGGTCAGCTCGGCGAGAACGAAGGTCACTAAACCTGACCTGAGTGTCGTAACCAAAAGGGGGAGCTTCGGCTCTCCCCTTTTATTTTTGAGTGGATAGTCGGCGTCCTCCCCCGGCTGATTCCCGCCTCAATTTTCTGGGTTCTCTAGTACGGAGGTTGTGGTACTCTGTACCTTAGGTTTTTTCCCGCGTCCAGAAATATCCAAGAGAGGTTTTCCTATAATGCAAAAGTATGCAATCGCGACTTGTGTAGTTTCTCTGGCGCTTTCCTCAGCCACTTTGCAAGCGCAGGCGCAATCGGACGTGTTTGCAGTGCCGGGGGCAAACTCCACCGCGAACAAGACTCAGATCTTTGTTGCTAATCCGCTATCGAACATAACCGGAGAGGCAGTCGGAGCGGGAACGTTTTTGGTTCTCAACAAGCCCGATAACAGCAAGTTTTATGCGATTGCCAATTCCGGAAGTTCTACAGTTACGGTCATTCCCAATGGCTTCACTACTCCAGGGCAGACCATCAACCTGGGCGCGCAAGCAACCGCGGCAGTCATGTCCGCAGGATGGTAAACGATTCGCGGTGGCGGCCGGTCTCTTGCATATCTTTGACACCACCACGGACACCGATCTTTTTCCCAACGGCGTCGGCATCGGGCCGGGCGTCACGGTAATCGATGTAGCAGCAAGTCTGGATGGAAAGACGTTTTACGCCCTGGGCGCCAATAGCGCTAATCCGAAGGGCAGTGTGCTGGCTGCGGTGGATGCCAGCACGGGCCGGTGAGCCCGACAACGCTACCGATTACAGGTCCGACGAACGCTGTTGCTGTCGGTTTCAACGGTTTGATATACATCAGCGCGCCGAACCAAATCCTGGAAGTCAACCCCAACACGCTTACGGTCACGTCCGGTGGCCCGATCACGATGAACGCCAACCCCGGAAAGTTGGCCTTCACCCCGGATGGCCAATATGCGTTTGCCGTGAACCAGACTCCTATCACCGGCGGGCGCTATACAAATTGGGCTGAGTAACCATGCGGTTGTTAATACTGTTCCCAATAGCGGTGTATTGCTAGACCCGCTACTACAGGTCTTAAACTCTAGCACCCTGCTAGCCTATTTCGAGTCAGAATCAAACTCTCTATCAGATTACTGTTCCTTCTAGCGGAAATCTCGGTATAAGCATTTTTGCCCTACCCGGCCTGGGCTCGTCGACGGTGCAAGCTTTCACCCTGTCGAGCGAGGTGCCAATCGTGGGACGATTGACTCCGCAATCGCTATATGTTGCGGTGAATGGAACGCTGTACCGTGAAGATCTGCCTAGCGGCAGCTTCGCCGAGAGCGCCGCTCTTACGATCACAGCGGGCGGATTGTCATACGCGAACCATGCGACCACCGGGACGCCGGCCACTCTGCTGCAATACGGCAATAATCAAACCATCGCACCGAACGGTCTCTCAATGCCAGTGGTGGTAAGGGTGCTCGATAACAATGGAAATGCCTTAACCGGCGTCACCGTTAGTTGGACCACCAGCAGTACCTCGGCTACCGTAGCACCTACCAGTTCCAACACGGGCACAGACGGCTATGCGGTCACCTACGTCACCGCGCCGCCCACCAGCGGTCCGTTTACGATAACGGCTTCAGCCGGCAACAACAACAAGACCGCCAGTTATACCATGACCGTCAGCACGGGTGGCGGCGGCGGTCCGACTACCGCGGGCATTTCAATTATTGCGGG
Source organism: Bryobacterales bacterium (assembly GCA_963769205.1). Taxonomy (GTDB): domain Bacteria; phylum Acidobacteriota; class Terriglobia; order Bryobacterales; family Bryobacteraceae; genus Palsa-89. The sequence goes on from CAVYKR010000019.1 coordinate 287,008, forward strand.
GCAAGGGCAAATCGTATTCGAGAACAATAACACTGGAATCCCCGGCTTCGGCTCGCCTCTTATCGTTCAAATTAACGACACAAAGGGCAATCCTGTAGCTGGCGCGGCGGTGACTTTCACCGTGACCCAGGGACCTGGCAGCGTGACCGCTTTAGGCAGCCAACCAGGCACAGTGCCCAATTCCATCGTGGTGAATGCGGACAACACCGGTCAAGCCTCGGCCAGTTTCCTGAGCAGCAATATCGGGCAAAACGGACTCGGCTATGCCGGGACCACCATTACGGCGAGCGCGCCGGGAGCCGGAAGCGTGAATTTTTATATGACGACCACGCCGCAGGGCTCGGCCGCGCAGGTCAAAATGCTTGCGCCCACTCCGGGAGCCACGCTATCCGGTGTTGCCGGAAGCACCATCACAGGCGGGTTGGTTGTTCAGGTGGTTTCTATCGTCGGAGTTCCCATACCCAACGTCGGGGTCACGATCGGAGGCGGCCAGGGAAACAGCTCTCCGAACGCGAGCTGCAACAATCCAACTGGAAATGGCCTGCTGACGGATGCGAATGGTTCAGCCAGCTGCGACGTGGTTCTCAATGGAGTAGTGGGAACGGGGACTTTCTACGGCAACGTAGGATATTTCCAGAACACACCCAACTTCAACATCGTGATCTCGCCGGGCCCTCCTGGAGTGGTGAAGATTGTTCAGGGGAATAATCAATCCGGCGCGCCTGGACAGAAATTGCCGGCCGCCCTGGTGGTTCAGGTCACCGACGCTTTCGGAAATATCCTGAGTGGAATTCCGGTTAGTTGGTCGGTAGTAACTCCTGGAACGGTCACCTTAAGCAATATCATCGGTACTTCGGACTCCAGTGGAGCATCTTCAGCGATCGCGACGCTCGGCAACATCGCCGGAGCCGCGCAGGTGAAAGTGACGGCTGGGAGCGTGTCGGCTACGTTTACGTTGACGGTGACCATCCCAACAGCCGGGATGACAATCGTCTCGGGCGATGCGCAAACCACGGTGGTGGGAACCGCTTTCGCCGCTCCGCTGGTGGTATCGGTCTTTGATGGGAACACGCCTCCTAAGCCGGTGCAGGGGGCGACGGTCACCTTCCAGGTAACGAGCGGCAGCGCCACCCTGGGGTCTGCATCCACTACGACGAATGCCAATGGGCAAGCCTCAACGACTGTTACCGCTGGCGCCGCTGCCGGAGCAATCCAGGTTACGGCTACCAGTTCCGGCTTCACCCAAGTGTTCCATTTGACTGCGCGGCTGCAGGGTCCGAGCAGCGTCGCGTTCTTAAACGCGGCGAAGTCGCCGTCAGTCACTCCCGACACGGCGGTTTCCCCGGGTGAGATCGTCATCATCAGCGGCCTCGGCATCGCTCCGGGAATACAGGGCCTGGTGAGCGCCTATAACATCATTGGCGAGCCGCAGCCTACACTATCGGGTATCAGCATCACCTTTAACGGGGTGACTGCTCCCATCTATTATGTTTTGACAGCCTCCGGCCAGCCCGATCAGGTGGCCGTACAGGTTCCGTTCGAAACGCAGCCCGGCACCGCGAGTGTCGTCATCAATGCGGCCGGCGGTGGATCGGCAACGGTGAGCGTACAAGTGCTGCCGTATGCTCTCGGTATTTTCGAGACCACTGTCCAGGGTCAGAAAGTAGCTCTGGCTGTACGTCCGGATGGAAGCTATGTCAGCCCGAGCAATCCGGCTCAACGCGGCGAGACCATCCTGGTGTATGTGACCGGGCTCGGCCAAACCACGCCAGCCACGGCTACCGGGAACGCTGGAGTACCCGGCCAGGTTGTCGCGGGATCGGTGGTGGTCGGCTTAAACAACGCCGGTGTGCCGCTCATCTCGGCGAATTACGCTCCCGGTCTGGTCGGCGTTTATGTAATTGCCTTGCAGGTGCCGATCGACACCCAGACCGGCCCATCTCAACCGTTAGGGGTCGTGGCCTTCGATGCGGCCGGAACTGCCTACTTCGCACAAGGGTCGGTTTTACCGATTCAGTAGTAAGAAAATGGGGCAGGCTCAAGCTTGCCCCGTCATTTTTTCGATCCAGCCTAGACGGAAATGGAGCCCGGCGGCGGGTGATTCGGATCGTAGGGAGTGATTCCCGCGCCGACTATGCCCGGCGCTGCGGCTACCGGTTGCTGCATAGCGGACGGAACCCAGGTATAGCCGAAACTCTGCCGCAGTTGAGTGGTCTTGCCGGCGTCCCAACCCCAAACCATCACCGGCGTATCGATTGAGTAGCCTTTTGACGCGAGTTCGGCGCCCAGCGCAGCCCGCTGCGAATAGTCGTCGATATTGCGGAGCTGTTGAACCGCGGTTGGTTGGGCGGCCCAATACGCGTCGTCCGCCGACAGCACCGGGTCCGTAATGGCCGGTGCGGCAGGTGGCGGGGGAGTGACCGCCGCGACGCTCGCCTTGGGGACAAGCGCATTCAAACCCAGCGCCGCCGTGACCGAAGGGGGGCTTGCAGCGGCAGAATTCTGGCGCGCGACAGGCGTTTGGCCGAGCATATTATTGTGATTAACTACGAATTTCGAGCGCCCTTCAGCAAATGTACTCGACAATTGGTCCGCAAACGTTTTAGTTTCAACAGCTGCACTCTTCTTGCCGGGGGATACGGCCGGGAAAGGATCAATCGCACCCGGCGAGCTGACCGAAAGATAGGTCATTCCGTGATAAGCCTCCGGCGGGACCAATGCAAACTGAACGCCAATCGTGGCGAGGGCCGGTGATGGCGAGTTTATTGTTTGGGGATCTGTTTTTCCAGCTCCGGGGGAATCCCGAACGTAATCGTAATCGGGAAAAGCTGCCCGGTAGGCTGGATATGCACTTGAGCTGTCAAAGTGGACTTGACCCGCTTGGCACATTCTCCACATTCGATGGCCGCGTCATCCAGGCGGTACTCAAAGAGGATGGTGGTCTGCTCGTGGGCCTGTAGCGTGGTTTTTCCAGGCGTGATTTTCAGGCCCGGGAACGCAATGGGATCGATACTGAGCGAAATCTGCCCCGGCATTTCATTGGTGATGTGCAATTCGTCTTTGGACGTTTCATAACCGCGCAACTTAACGGCGGTCTTGTCCAGCTGAACTTTGGCAAGAATGCCGCGGGCGGCTTCGATCGGATTGGCTGGTATCGCGGGTCGAGGTTTTGTGACCGCGTCCGCGGGCGCGGGATCGGATGGAACCGCGATAAAGCCGGTCGGCGAGAATGGACTGGGAATCATGGTGGGCTTGACATAGTGCCAAAACCACTGCCCGTCGATGATTTTCCAATGGCTGGTCAGCGGAAACGAGGTGGGCGTCTTGACGCCATGGTAAACCCAATCGCCCTTGCAGCCTTCCACCACATCCGCGCTGGTGAAATTCTCCAGGTACCGGATGCGGAGGATCTCGCAACTCTTCATAGTGTCTTTGGACGAAGCCAGAAAAGCATCCTGGGAGTCATCGGCCACCAAAACATAAGCTTCCTTAAATTTACCCGAGGTATAGGCGTTATAAAACTGGGTTACCCTGGCGCGCAGGGCTTCGTCGATGGGCGCGGGGGCTTTTTCGAAAAGATCGGAATTGTCCTGGCCCGATGCCAAAACACATGCGATCAGAAAAGGACACAGCCGCAGGAGCTTCATAGTTTCTCCTCTAACTTTATCATGCCAGTTGTGGTAATAATAGAAACTGCTCCGAGGTTCTCGCCCCAGCGGGCGGGTGAAAAGGGAAGCGGGTGAGAATCCCGCACGGTCGCGCCACTGTAAGCAGCGAGCGAGCCGGCTGAGTGTAAGCCACTGTTCCTAATCAGGGAATGGGAAGGCAGCCGGAATCGCGTCGACCTGCAAGTCAGGAGACCTGCCTTGGGAGACACCCGAACGGGAGGCGCGTCACCTCGCCCATGCTTACGCTCGTCCTCGGCGGCGCCCGAAGTGGCAAGAGCCGCTTTGCGCAATCCTTATGTGAGGCTGGAGACCGGGTTGTTTTCGTCGCGACGGCACGCCTGGATGACGACGAGATGCGTGCCCGCGCAGCTCACCACCAACAGGCGCGCCCCCAGCACTGGCACACCATCGAGGAACCCTTAGCCATTGCACGCGTGGTCGAGAACAGCGCCGCCGATTATGACTTTGTACTGCTCGATTGCCTGACAATTTGGCTTAGCAACCTGTGTTGGGAGCATCGGGACCAGTCCACCGAACTTCTGCGGGCAGCGGCGGCCGAAGAAGTCGCCGGTCTTATCGCCGGGGGTTCCGCTGCAAACCTGGTCATCGTCTCGAACGAAGTCGGATACGGGCTGGTTCCGGAGTCGCCGGTGGGACGCCTCTTCCGTGATCTGCAGGGCTGGATGAATCAAGACCTGGCCTGCGCCGCCAATTTTGTTTATCAAGTGGTGGCCGGAATTCCGATTCCGATCAAGCGTCCGGAGGTGAAGTTGTGAAGACGCTGCCTTGTTTGACGATTGCAGGAACACATAGCGGCGTCGGCAAGACGTCGATCGCCACCGCGCTGATGGCAGCCTTGAGCCGCCGCGGTCTGCGGGTCCAGCCGTTCAAAGTAGGGCCGGATTTCATCGATCCGGGATTTCATCGCCTGGCCAGCGGACGCCCGAGCCATAATCTGGACGGCTGGATGCTCTCGCGCGAAACCAACCTCGAAATTTTCTCCGAAGCGTCCGAAGATTCCGACATCGCCATCATCGAAGGCGTGATGGGCCTGTTCGATGGGAGTGACGCGGCCACCCAAACCGGTTCAACGGCGGAGATGGCCAAGTGGCTGGAGAGCCCGGTTGTATTGGTGATCGATGCGTCGGCTCTGGCTGGAAGCGTGGCTGCTCTGGTGCGCGGCTTCGAGGATTTCGACCCCGCGGTCCGGCTGGCAGGCGTGCTCTGCAATCGGGTGGGTGGTAGCGGTCACGCCAACATTTTGCGGGAAGCGATGGCGGCTCACTGTCGAGCCCGGGGGCTCGGATTTCTGCCGCGAAATCAGAAGATCGCACTGCCCGAGCGAAACCTGGGACTGGTGATGGCGAGCGAGATGCTTTCCGGGGAACATCTGGACGAGATGGTGGACTGGATCGAGAACAATGTAGACATCGACGAATTGTTGAGTGTTGCGCGCGAGCGGTCGCGTCCCAAGGAGGGTTCGCGGCGGTCTATTTCGCATGTGAGCGCCGGACGGCGTGCGCGAATTGGCGTAGCTCGGGACGCAGCTTTCTGTTTCTACTACGAAGACAATCTCGATCTTCTCAAGCAATGCGGCGCGGAATTGGTGGAGTTCAGCCCTATCTCGGAAGACGCCCTCCCGCCCGATCTGGACGGCCTGTATTTGGGTGGCGGCTATCCGGAGATCCATGCCGCGCAATTGTCGGAAAACTCAGCGATGCGGGACGCGATCGTCCGCTTCGCCAAAACAGGCGGACCGATTTACGCCGAGTGTGGAGGTTTCATGTATCTGTGCGCAGGCATAGTTGATTCTGACGGCCGCGAATACCAGATGGCCGGGCTCTTTCCCACACGCGTACGAATGCAAAAGCAACTGGCTGCGATTGCGTACGTGGAAGTGGAAGCTGCCGAAGATGCTCTATGGCTTCGAGCCGGACAGACAGCGCGCGGCCACGAGTTTCATTATTCGACCCTGGATGAAATGCCCGCGTCGGTTCGACGCTGTTTGCGGTTGCGCGCCGGCAACAAGGCGCGGGATGACGGATATGCAATCGGCTCCGCGCTGGGCGGGTATGCACATCTGCATTTCCGTTCCTCGCCTGATTTTGCATCGGGCTTTGTAAATGCGTGCCTGCTTTATCGGGACGGCGCACACAGTGAAAATGAGGCGAAAGTATGAGAGCGGCGATGTTGCTGGTCTGGGTTCTGGCCAGCGCCGGCGGCACGATTTTGAGCGCCGCGGGGGTGTCTCTAGCGGGCGTCGTTAAGGATCCGCAAGGGCGAGCGGTGGCTGGAGCAAGTATCGGGTTGTATTCACGAAGCGCGAGTACCAGCATCAACACCACCAGCGATTCCGACGGCAGCTATCATTTTGACGGGTTGGCCCCCGGCGATTACATCCTGAGGGTCGAGGCTGCGGGCTTCGCTACGTTCTTTGAAGAAGACCTCCCACTGACCTCGGACTCGTCCAAGTCGACGGATATACCTCTTCAACTGGCGGGCATTCATGAACAAGTGGTGGTCACGGCTTCGAGCACGCCACAAGTGCCGGAAGAAGTTTCGAAGTCGATGACAGTGATCGATCGCACGGAAATTGACGATCGCGACCGGGCCACGTTAGCCGATGCCGTGAACCTGGCGCCTAGCCTGCGCGTGCAGCAGTTGGGTGGTCCGGGCGCTTTTACGACCATTCAAATCCGGGGGCTTCGAAGCCAAGACACGGCCGTTCTGGTGGACGGGTTGAGACTACGGGACAGCTCATCCACTCAGGGAGATGCTTCGGGATTGATCGAGGATCTATTCGTCACAGACACGAATCGAGTGGAGATCTTAAGGGGATCGGGCTCCTCGCTCTATGGCACCAACGCGATCGGAGGCGTCGTGAACGTGATCACGGATGAAGGAGGCGGCCGAACGCGGGGAAGTGTCTTGACAGAAGGCGGCTCCCTGGGAGTGTTTCGCGGCCGCGCTCAAGTCTCGGGTAGTTTCAACGGCGGCCAGATTCCCTACAGCCTGGGTGCGACACAAAATTACATCGGCGAGGGTGTGGACGGCGATGATCCTTACCGCGCGACCAGCGTACAAGGCCGGATTATGTTCCACCTGTCGCCGGCCACGCGCCTGGTGGTCCGCGGGTTCGGAGGCGACTCATTTGGCAAAGTGAATTCGGAGCCGGACATCATTGGGGAACCCTCGGGAATGGGGATCATCAATGCGATTCCGCTCGCGCCCGCATTGCTTCACCTCTACAATCAGGGCACGCCGATTTCGCAACTAAATACTGGAAACGCGACCTTTATTCCCGCGCCGGACGATCCCGACTCCACGCGCGCCGGACGCTTCATTTCCGGTGCTTTGATTCTGACCGGCCAAGTCTCTCCCCGGCTGGATTACTCGATAAGCTATCAATTTTTGGCCAATAGCCGGCGTTTTGGCAACGGACCCGCGGGCGTTGGTTTCCAGCCCGATGGAAGCACTCGGACGCTGTACGACGGGCGCATCCAAACAGTGAATGCTCACGTGGATTACCGGCTCGGCCGCCACAACCTGATTAGCGCCGGATATGAATTCGAGAGCGAGAGCTATGCCAACGATAATGCGATCCTGAGCGACCCGACGGCGTCGTCGGCCGTGAATGTCACCGAGCTTAGTCATACGGTGTTCGTACAAGATCAGGCGAGCTTGCTGGGGGATCGATTGCAAATATCGGGAGCAGTTCGCGCGCAGTATTTTACGTTGAACCGTCCTAACTTCGGCCCCGCGTCATCGGCGCCTTTTCAGACCACTTCTTTTGGCGCGCCTCCGGTGGCGTACACGGCGGATGGTTCGATTGCGTATTCATTTCGGAGAGGCACGAAGCTGCGCGCGCACGTGGGACGCGGCTATCGCGAGCCGTCTTTGTTCGAGCGCTTCGGCGCGGGATTCGATCCCACGTTCGGCTATTCGGTGTACGGCGATCCGCTGCTCAAGCCGGAGCATTCGATAGGCTTTGACGCTGGGGTGGACCAAAGGTTTTTGAGCAACCGGATAAAATTATCAGCCACATATTTCTATACCTGGCTTCAGAATGTCATCGTCTTTGATACGTCCGGGTTAATCGATCCAAGCACGGATCCTTTCGGCCGCTTCATCGGATACGTCAATCAGAAGGGTGGAATCGCGCGCGGGGTGGAACTCAGCGCTACGGCCGCGCCCACGCGATCGTTAAATATATCAGCAGCCTATACCTTGGCCAACGCTCTCGAACGCAGCCCCATCGTGGGAGATGTAATACGGTCGTTCGGAATTCCCAGGAATCAATTTTCATTGATGGCAACGCAACGCGTCGCCGCACGAGTAGTGCTGACTTTCGATCTGCTCGAGTCGAGCAACTACTTGACGCCGGTTTTCGGCAGCGTTTCGACGGCCGTGTATCGCTTTGATGGTATTCACAAAGCAGGCATAGGTGGAAGCTACCGGCTTCCGCTCAGCGAATACAAGGCGATTCGCTTCTTTGTCCGCGCGGACAATCTGTTCAATCAGAATTATTTTGAGAGTGGCTTTCCAACGCCCGGCCGAACCGGCATGGGCGGCGTACAGTTCGAGTTTTAGTCCGATGAGAATTACGCGCAGCACGTTCATCGCCGGATTGACAGCAGGTCTTCTCTATGGGGCGGACGCGACGCCGCAGCGCATAATTTCGACTTCTCCGAACATTACAGAAATACTGTATGGGATAGGCGCGTTCGATAAAGTTGTGGCTGTTTCGGACTATTGCACCTATCCTCCCGCGGTAAAGAATCTGCCGCACGTAGGCGGGTGGGAGAACAGCAATCTCGAGCAAATCATTCGGCTGCGGCCTGATCTGGTGGCTCTGTCAGACGCTCAATCTCCTTTGATCGAACCGCAGCTTCAGCAATTGGGCCTGCGAACTCTGGTGGTTCCTACTCGCACCCTCGGGGATGTTTTTGAAGCGATGAACAAACTGGGGCGAGCTACCGGTCACTCGTCGCAAGCGCGAGAGCTGGCCGCTCAAGTTCACTCGAAGCTCGATGCGATTCGCCTTAGAACAAGCCACCTTCGACGCCGCCGCGTACTGCTGGTAGTGGATCGCACGCCCGGCACGCTGCGCGATCTGTACGTTGCCACGCGAGGCAGTTTCCTGGCTGATCTCATCGATATCGCCGGTGGCGAATGTGTAGCGACGCCTGAGCCGGCCGGGTACAGCAAGATCAGCAAAGAGGCGGTGGTGGCGCTCGCTCCCGATCTGATTATTGACTTTGTACATGGCTCGACAAATCGGATGGGCGAGGACCCCATCGCAGTCTGGGCCGACCTTACATTGCTACTGCGGGCGGTTCGAGAACGGCAGGTGTACCCGGTACGCAATGAGTTTCTGCCGCACGCATCGCAGTTTGTCGCCGATACCGCCGAGCTATTGGTTCACATCATTCACCCCGAGATAGAGGGGAAAGCCGTTCGATGATCGAATTGGAGGCGCGCGATATCCGCTTTGCTTATTCACCCGGTCAGCCAGTCATCGATGGTGTTTCACTCGCGCTGGAGCGCGGCTCGATGGGAGCGCTCATAGGTCCCAACGGCTGCGGAAAATCGACCATGATTCGTCTGCTGGCGGGCATATTGAAGCCCCTCACGGGCCAGGTGTCGCTGGAAGGATTGCCCTTGGCCGGTATGGACAATTACGCACGAACGCGCAAGCTGGCCTACGTGCCGCAGAGCGTTGCGCGAGCGTTTCCATTTACGGCCCTTGAGGTTGTACTTACCGGCCGGAGTCCTCATCTTCCTCGCTTCGCTTTTGAGGGACGGCGCGATGTGGATAAGGCCATCGAGGCGTTGGAAATTGCCGGCGTAATCCATTTGGCGGCCCGCCGAATCACCGAACTATCGGCCGGCGAACGCCAGATTGTGTCCTTCGCTCGCGCGCTGGCGCAGGAACCCGATTGTTTATTGCTGGACGAACCCGCCGCCTCGCTGGATCTCAAGCACCGCGCTACGCTGGTACGAACTCTGCGCCGCCTGCGCGACTCGCGCGGGCTCACGGTGCTGATGGTCACGCATGACCTATCGTTCATCGACCCCGGCTTCGATATAGTTTTTGGTATGCGGGACGGCGCCATGCTGGCCGCGGGGCCGCCCGTCGATACGATGCGGGAGTCCGTGCTGGCAGAGGTATACGGAGATGAGCATGTGCGCGTTCGCCGGGCCGACGGCCGCACGTTTGTCTGGTCGGAAGCCTGAATGCAGACGTCTCTACCGGCACTCCACCATCATCCGATCGAAGGGCGCCTGACGCGATCGCTGCTGATTCTTCTGGCCGTGCTGGCGCTTTCCACTTTCGTTGCACTGTGGGCGGGATACCAGCGTCTGGATATTGCCGCACTCCGGTACGATGACGCGGCGCGCGCTGTTTTCTTCCGGCTGCGTTTGCCTCGCGTAGTAATGGCGGCGCTGGTAGGGTCTACATTGGCGGCGGTGGGCGCGGCTTTGCAGGCGCTTTTCAGGAATCCTCTGGCCGATCCATTTACGCTCGGCGTTTCGGGCGGCGGCGCACTCGGGGCGAGCATTGCAATTGCACTTGGCTGGGGAATTCGGGTCGCCGGGGTACCGGTGATCTTCATCACGGCATTTGCCGGCTCGGCCATGGCAATCTTCGTTGTTTATCGGATTGCCCGGACGGGCGCCGTGGTCTTGCCGGGCGCGTTGCTGCTGGCGGGAGTGGTCTCGAATCTGATCGCCAGCGCGGGCGCTGCTCAGTGTTCAATATGTGGCCGATCCATCGCGGGCGCTCCAGATTCTACGGTGGTTGATCGGCAGTCTGGATGCTGTAGGCTTTCAAATCATCGCCAGAATGCTGATATTTCTTATTCCCGGTTGGATTGCCTTGCTGGCATTCAGCCGCGATCTGCACCTGCTGGCGGTGGATGAAGAGACGGCAGCGAGCCTGGGTGTGGACGTGCGCCGCTGCGAATTCATGGTCTACGCCATTTCGTCATTGCTGGTGGGCGTTACCGTCGCGGTCAGCGGCAGCATCGGGTTCGTAGGCTTGATTGTGCCCCACATGGTACGGCTGCTATTCGGGCAGGATGTTCGTATCGTGCTGCCGTGCTCACTGCTGCTCGGGGCCGCCTTTCTGATGCTGGCCGACGCGGTGGCGCGAACGGTGCTGGGACAGACCGAACTGCCCGTGGGGGCGGTGACGGGACTTATCGGCGGGCCATTTTTTCTTTGGCTTATGCGGCGCGAGCAGCGCTATTCGGCAATGTGAGGGTGATAGAACCAGGATGCCGGCAGATCCACGTTTGATCAAGCTTTTTGATTCCATTCAACCGGTCGATGAGGGGCTTATTCAAAAAGCTCGCGCGCGCCAACTGGAGCTGACCAAGCCACCGGCGAGCCTGGGCCGGCTGGAAGAGATTGCCAATCGCATGGCCGCGATTCAACGCACTTTGTCTCCGTCCGTCGATCGACCGAGAATCGTGCTGTTCGCCGCCGATCATGGAGTCTGCGCCGAGGGCGTGAATCCCTATCCACAGGCTGTTACGGCGCAGATGGTGGGTAATTTTCTACGCGGAGGCGCGGCCATCAACGCTATCGCGAGAGTGGTTGGGGCGGAACTGCGGATTGTGGACGCGGGAGTTGCTTCTGAGATTTCCGGCGAGGGGCTTATTCGAAGGCCGATAGCGCGTGGGACCAGAAACTTCTGCCTGGAGCCGGCGATGTCCCGCGAGCAGGCGATCGAGGCAATCGCATTGGGTTCCGAGATGGCTGAAACGGCCGTGACCGAGGGCTGCCGCCTCTTGGGGGCCGGCGAAATGGGAATTGGAAATACGACTGCCGCCAGTGCTTTGACGGCAGCGCTCACAGGCCTTCCCGCGGCGTCCGTCACGGGTGTCGGAACTGGAGCCGACGAGGCTGGTGTGCTGCGGAAACGTTCAGCGATCGAGCGCGCGCTGAAGCTGCATGGACCTTATATCAACGATCCGCTGGATATGCTGGCCCGGCTGGGTGGTTTTGAAATCGCGGCAATCTGCGGCTGCTGCCTGGGCGCTGCGGCCAATCGTTGCGCACTGCTGGTGGATGGATTCATAGCGACGGCCGCGGCTGCACTGGCGGTGCAATTCGATCCACGCGTGAAGGATTACCTGTTTGCCGCGCATCGCTCCACTGAACCGGGCCAGGAGCCGCTGCTGCAGATCATCGGCCAGCGCCCATTATTGGATCTGGAGATGCGGCTGGGCGAGGGAACAGGCGCTGCGCTCGCGATTCCTGTGGTGCGAGCCGGCGTGGAAGCGCTCACGCGTATGGCTACTTTTGAATCAGCCGCGGTTTCTGAGCGGGAAGCCCCGGCGTCATGATCCGGCAGCTGGCCGCGGCCATCGCATTTCTCACGCGTGTGCCCGTGCCGTCCAGCATGATATTCGGCGCCAAAGATGTTGGCCGATCGTCCCGATGGTTCCCGTTAATCGGGCTGATGATCGGCGGCCTCCTGGTGGCAGTGCTGCAGGTCTTGGCACCGATTTTCCCGGCGCTTCTGACGGCATTGCTGATCGCCGTGCTGGACGCCGTCCTCACCGGCGCGCTGCACCTGGATGGGCTCGCGGATACGGTGGATGGTTTTGGCGGCGGAGTAAAGCGGGAGGATGTGCTGCGCATCATGCGCGATCACGCCATAGGCGCATACGGGGCGGTGGCGCTCATATTATTGATCGCGATAAAAGCTACGTCGTTAGCGGCTCTGATTGAGCATCACCGCGCGGCTGCGTGGCTGGCTCTGGCGCCTGTGCTGGGCCGTTGGCCGGTGGTGCTGCTAAGTGCGACGCAGCCCTACGCCCGCCGCTCGGACAAGGAAGGCGCACCGGCAGGCGGTGCAGTTTCGGACTTCGTCGGGCGAATTGAGGTGATAGTAGCTTCGACAACCGCACTGGCGGCCGCATTTGCCCTGGTGAGGTGGCGAGGAGCGGCGGCGGCTGTTCTAGTGCTAGCAGTGTCGGGGCTGTGGGGCTGGTACTGCCGGCGTCGCATTGGAGGAATCACCGGCGATACGCTGGGAGCAAGCGTCGAAATTTCTGAAATGCTGGTTTTGCTTTTGGGGCTGGTGGAGTTATGAAAGTCGCGGTATGAGCGGCTCGATCTGGATGCTGCGGCACGGAGAACCGGCAGCGGAGACTCGCGGCCTCTGCTATGGCGCTCTGGATGTGGAACTTTCTCCAAACGGGATGCGCCAGGCGGAACTAGTCAGCGCCGCACTGCGCCCACAACCGTTCGCGGCAATTTACTCCAGTCCACGGCGGCGGTGCCGGGCGAGCGCGATGATACTGGCCAAAGACAGAACCTGCCCCCTTGAGACACTCGAGGAACTGCGTGAGATCCACTTTGGGGAATTCGAAGGACGATCCTACGATGAAATCGCGGAGACACATCCCGACCTTTATCGACAGTGGATGGAGCGGCCCACAGAGTTCCAGTTTCCAGGGGGCGAGAGCTTTGAACTGATGTGGAAGCGTGTAACGAGTGTTGGAAGGATGCTCCGGGAGCGCTACATCGATAGATCTGAATCGATCGCCCTGGTTACACACGGGGGCGTCATCCGGATTCTTCTGGCAGAGGCGTTAGCTCTTCCACCGGCTAACATTTTTCGCATCGGCCAATGTTACGGAGCGATCAACCGATTGACTTACTTCGATCAAACGCCGGTAGTCGAGCTGCTGAATATGAGTCCGGAATCAATCGGCAAACCCGGTTAACTGGCTGGGAGGCAGGGACTCGAACCCCGATACGCAGCTTATTGGGTGAACGTGAGCGTCCGGAAATCGTCTACTTCAGGACTTGAGCTCGCTTGGAGTAGAATTGGTACACATAGCACAGGCTCGACGCTCCTTGTAAAATCCTCAGCGAGTGGCGCGGACAGACGGGTGAGACGGGATGCAAGAGGATAAGCGCCACTGGAGGGCCAATGAGAAATTGGTGCGTCCTGCTATTGTTACCCGCAGTCAGCCCAGCGGCTATGCCATCGCTGCCGCTCTATTTCGAAGAGAATTGCGGCCAGAGTGCGGCAGAGGTCCGCTTTCTGGCGCCCGGTTCACCTGGAATTTTTTTCACGCGAAAAGAAACGGTAGTCGCGTTCCCTTCGGGCGATGTGCTTCGTATCCAGCTGGAAGGGGCTGCGTCCTTCGCGCCCGAGCCTCTTGAACCGCTTCCAGGGAAGAGCAATTATTTGAATCGCGAGCCCGCCATCACCGGCGTCCGGCAGTATGGACGGATCCGTTACCGCTCCGTCTATCCGGGAATCGATCTTCTGTACTACCGCCATGGCAACGAACTCGAATACGACTTCGCGGCCAGACCGGGGGCCCGCCCCGAGCGAATCCGCCTGATGCTTCAGGGAGCGAACGAGTTGCGGATTGACACCCAGGGCAATCTGGTGGCGCGTCTGCGAAACGGGAGCTTCATCCAAAAGAAGCCTGAGGCCTGGCAAGCCGGCGATGACAGGATCCCGCATCGCGTCGAAGCCAGCTATGTCTTGACGGGAAAAAAAGAAGTTGCGTTCGCCCTCGGAGCCTACAATCACTCGCGCCCCTTAATCATTGACCCATTGGTCGACTACGCCACTTATCTCGGCGCCGCCGGGCCGCCATTCCAGGGCGATGTCGTCTCCGGCATCGCGGCCGATCCGGCAGGCAATGCTTATATCACGGGCGATGCTCAGTCGGGCAAGTTTCCGTCCACGTCGCGCGCTGTTCCGCCGCCCACCGGCGGCAACACTGGATTCGTCGCAAAGTTGAGCGCCGATGGAGCGAATCTCGTGTATTCGACATACCTCAATTTGCCGCCCGGCCAAGCCATCGCCGTGGATTCTCAGGGCAGCGCCTATGTCAGCGGCTCGTCCACTGGCAACGCCAACATAAACTACATCGTCAAGCTGACGCCGGATGGCTCGGCATTCGCATACAGCCATAGCTTCGCCAACAATCTGGGAGGTTCATCCCTTTTTCATCTCCTGTTGGATTCTGCGCAGAATGTCTACGTTTCCGGGACCACGACCGACACCAGATTTCCTACCACGTCAGGATCGTACCAATCCACCTTTCCAGGACAGATCGGTCTTTTCGGAGCACTTTCAGCGTACGGCTTTGTGATCAAACTGAATGCCGCCGGCAACGTCGCGTATTCCACTTACTTGCGCGATCCTGTTCCGTTCAACGGGAACACGGCCCAATTTCTTGCCGTGGATGGCAATCAGGATGCTATGATCCTGACCCTTGTGCCTTCGTCCAGTGCGGGACAGGGTCCCCAGGCGACGGTTTTGAAATTGAATCCGTCCGGCAGCGGAGCCTTATCCACCTTGACGTTTCCCAATGCATCTACCCCAATTAACGTCCTGGACTTTGGTACCGATCCGGCGGGAAACTTGTACGTCATCGGTGGCGGATCGCTCTCCTCGAATTCGGCCGGACCACTGATTGCCGAGCTGGATTCACAGGGTGTCGTGGTGAAGGGCCGGTATCTGGAAGTGGCTTCGGGTAGTGTCCTGGTGGACAGCTCCGGTAACGCCTACGTAGTTGGGAACGAACCCGGAGGGGGCACGCCTTTTATCACCCGTATCGACAGTTCGTTTTCGACCGACACGACTTTTTTTCCATCCATAGCTCCTCCTCCTTCCAGCACGAGTCTTCCGGACACTCTTCAGTTCGTCGCCCTCGACCCCGCGGGCAATCTCTATCTGACACTTTCCAATCCCGTCTTCGGCCAGTCGCCGCATTTCCCGGCGACACCAGGCGCCTATCAAGCCGCGAGTGGCGCATTTGCCGTGGTTAAGCTGGATGCGGCCGCACTGGCTGCAGGCGCCCTCCCTGCCATCGTTCCAGGAGGCGTGACGAATGCCGCCAGCGGGCAGTCCGGCTTAATTGCGCCCGGCGAAATCCTGGCAGTTTACGGCGGCAATATGGGCCCGACGCAACTGATCAGCGCATCTTTTGACGCGAATGGACGGCTACCTACCAGCTTGGCTGGTACGCAGCTTCTTGTCGCGGGCGTACCTGTGCCGCTGCTTTATGCCAGCGCCACCCAGATCGCGGGCATTGCGCCTTTTTCTTTAGCAGCCTCATTGGCCTCCCCGGGCCCTCCTCCTCTCATTTCGATCCAGGTGGGTTATCAGGGAATAGGCTCGGTGACGATGACGAATTCTCTGCTCGTCGTCCCGGTCGTTCCGGGGCTTTTCACGTCCGATGCGAGCGGCCACGGGCAAGCCGCCATCGTGAACCAGGACGGAAGCATTAATTCGGTCTCGCACCCGGCGCCTCCCGGATCAATAGTCTCGCTCTTCTGCAGCGGGTGCGGCGCGACCACGCCGCTCGGAACGGACGGCATGCTGGCGACGTCGTTGGCTTCGCTTGCCAACCCCATCGGCGTGACGATCGGTGGTCAAATCGCTACCATAACGTATGCCGGCTCGGCGCCTGGTTTGGTAAACGGGGCAGTCCAGATCAACGTAACAGTGCCGATGGGAATCAGCGGAGATGCACTGCCGATCGGCATTTCTGCCCCCGGTGCTCCCCCAACGCCGTTAATCACGATGGCAGTGCACTGATCGACAACGAGCGGATGCCACGAGGCCTCAGCTCTAGAGATTGGGATTCTCCCGCAACCTGTGCTGCGCCGGTCCCCGGCGGTCGCGAGCGGCCCGCCGCGTCACGTTTGACCGACGATTTCGAACCTTGAAGCACGAAGGTGCCCTGGCGTCGCGGCGCTTCGCTCGCATACGTGCGAGACCGGATGGGTCACAGCTCGATTCAAGTGAGCGTGCGGGAATCGGACGATTTGCAGGAAGTCCTAGGCGATCACTGGCTGGGAGGCAGGGACTCGAACCCCGATACGCAGATCCAGAGTCTGCAGTCTTACCATTAGACGACCTCCCAGACTCTGTTTCATTCTATCATCGGCTCGCTACGCGGCCGGGCATTTCCGATTTATGCCGCGGTAAGGCTGGGCGTGGTCTTAAGGGGGTTGTTGGACAATTTTGCCGCGGGCCGTCGAACAGCTACGGTGGATCTTCGGCGGGCCCCGCGCTTGGAATGGGCGGCGGCGGAGGATTTTCTGGGAGGACTACCCAGAAGCGTCTTCCAGCGCCTGAGCTCGCCTTTGGAATCAAACTCGGCCCACTGCTCATGGAATTCTTTCAATTTCTTTTTTGTACGGCGCTGAAGTTTGGCCTGGAGCGGCGGGTCGTCCAGCATCTCGGCGATGATGTGGTAATCATGCACTTTGCCGAGCACACTCTGGAGGCGGCGCAGCGGCTCCAGCTCTTGCTCCAGGACGCCTCCATAGACCGGGCGAACCAATTCCAGCGTATAGCGGAACCGTTTGGTTTTGATACGAAACTGATGCATCTCGGTGGGCGATCGCTTTCCATCAGCCGCCTTGCGGCCGGCCTTGAAATATTTCTCCACCAGCTTGGGCAGAACTATATTGGCGTTTTCGAGAACGCTACGCGCGGGTTTCCATTTCATACGCTGCGAAGGGAGAGGCCGGTCCGCCATTTCGCGGAAAAGTCGCGCGCGCTCCAGCGGCGGACCATTTCTGAAAACTCGCGTTCGTAGGCAGCCCGCTCGCGCTCAAAGCGTTTTCGATGAGTGGTATGCTTCACTTCGGCGAGAAATTCGAGTGCGATATCACGGTCGCGAATCTGGGACGTAAGCTTCATCATGCGCTTCAGCCGCCTATTCACTTTCTTGACTTCCCAGGCGGGAAAGAAATCGTCAAAGACGGCCAATCCCTGGGAGAAACGCCGGATGCCTACCCGCAGATCGTGAATTTCGTCCGCTCCAGGCTGCTTGGCGGCCCGATGAACCTGAAATGCGAGCCTGGAAAGCAAATGGTTCATCTGGTCAAAGGCGTAGTCGCGGATGGGAGTACTGGCGGTCATGATCTTACTCTGGTTAGAGTGAGCGGAAGCTGATAGGTTTCACGAAACGAGTCGGCCACCCGCTCGGCAGCCCACATTTCCAGGTCGGTATCCTGGCCGGACTCGAGCGCAATCGCCACCGACGCGTTGCGGAGCTGGATCTGCAAATCAGAGACGCGCTGTTCGTGGCTGCGGTCCAGACTGTCGGCGATCCGCAGGAGCGGTGTGAGCAGCAGAATGGCGCGACGCGATTCCGGATCAAGGGTTTGGAAAGGGGAGTGCCGTGAAACAGGCATGGCCCGGCGATGATACCGGCAGAGCAAAGCGATCATCTGCCGCTCCGTATCCGTGAAACCAGGAAGATCGGAATTGATCACCAGGTAATAGGAATGTTTATGATGAGCTGTATCGCTCACATAGTGTCCGACGTCGTGCAAGTAAGCCGCAGCTTCCAGTAATTTACCCAACGCTGGCGGAAGACGGTGCAGGGATTGGAGGGATTCAAAAAGCCGTCGAGCCAACTCAGCGACTTTGCGCGCATGAGTAACTTGCACACCATAACGGCGGGCCATTAGCTCGACGGCACGGCGTTGATCGCGGCTCAACATGCTGAGTTCCCGGCCGACGCCCCGAGCCGTCAGGTCGGCGATGATGCCGTCTCGGACTCCGGCGGCTGAATAGTGCAGGGAAGGCTGATGAAACAGCTCTAAGACCCGCAGGAATACGGCAGTACCAGCCACGATCAGATCGGCCCGCTTGGGTCCGATGCCCACGATTTTGCGGCGGCCGGAGAGATCGAGCGCGCAAATTTCCCGGTAGAACTTTCGGATCTGCGAGACCGAAGCCTTCAGCCGGTCCGCTTCATCCCGACGCGATCTCCGCACGCGGTTCACGGCGCAGACGATGGCGGCCGCCGTCGCCGAAGTTGCGATAACACGATCGAATGGCCCCTCGCCGATCCGCCGGAGCGGAGTGGCCAGCTTCTCTTCGATGTATTCATCCAGGCGGTGCAATTCCAGGGGCGAAGGCGGGTCGTTTTTCAGGAAAACTTCGGTGAGGCGAACCGCCCCGAGTGGCTTGGAAAAGGCTTCGGAAAGAGCGCCATGATCGGCCATGATGACCTCCGCGCTGCCACCACCGACGTCTACAATAAGAGCTCGCTTGTCCGGCTGGGGCCAACGCGCCTCGACGCCCAAGTGAATCAGGCGCGCTTCCTCTTGCCCGGAAATGGTCTCTACCGGCGCGCCCAGAACGGCAGAGGCTCTTTCTAGAAACTCCTGCTGGTTACTCGCGTCCCGCACCGCGCTGGTGGCT
This sequence comes from Bryobacterales bacterium, assembly GCA_963769205.1. Classification (GTDB taxonomy): domain Bacteria; phylum Acidobacteriota; class Terriglobia; order Bryobacterales; family Bryobacteraceae; genus Palsa-89. The sequence continues at coordinate 305,890 of CAVYKR010000019.1, forward strand.
ACTGCGCGCACGCCCACCACATCCAGTTTGCGATAGACCTGCGCCATGCGGGAGAGATTTTCACAAACCAGATCGATGGTCTCGGACGGGATTCGGCCATCCAAAAAGACTCCCGCGCCCAGCCGCGTTACTTCCCGTTCAGCAGCGAGAATACGGGTGGCCCGCCCGGGCGCAGTCTCGGCGGCCAGCATTCGAACCGAGTTGCTCCCGATGTCGATAGCCGCGTAGCGAGGCATACGTCTTCATGTTATCGTGAGCCACCATCATCGACGCGTAACAGAAGAGTCGTGCGCTAGCGAGCGGATTCCAAAGCCATGGCGGCCCAAGTGGTCGCTGCGGCTGAGATCCATTGGTCGCGCCCGTAGGGAAAATCACTTTCGAAAAAAGGCATGATTGCTATAGCGCGAGTTCGCACGTACCAGGATCCATCTTCGAACTGGGTGTTCAACAGAAAATGGATGCCCCGCTGGTAGGCCGGAGCGGTGACGCCCACGGAGCCCGAATCCTTCAACGCCACCAAGGCCTGACCAGTGGCATAAGCGTCGCTCTTGAGCGTTGGAATCTGCGCCCAGCCGCCGTCCGGTCGTTGTTCCGCCAGAAGCGCCCGCGCAGCCTTACCGACAGCGGCCTCATTGCCATGCGCCCAAGTCAGGCCCAGCAACTGAAAGGCCCGGTCTTCGGTACTCTCCGGCGTGGCGGTCTCAAGCCAGTGCGCGCCACGCTGGACCGCCTTGTCGTATTCCGGCCGCTGGGACTTGAGACCATACGCTTGAATGGCGCGCATCGACACGGCGGTCAGAGAGATATCGCTGGTTTCGAGGGGCGGCCGATGGTCCCGGATCCTCCATCGCCCGTCCGGATATTGCCGGGTTTTCAGATAGCGGGCTAAAGCATCGGTGGCCCGGTCGGGTGGATAATTGTCGGCCGCCATTCCGAGCAGAATGTAACTGACGGTGTCGGAGAGTCCTGGAATCCCTTGGCTCTGTAAAACGCGCTCGCGCCAGCTCTCGATGTACGTCCCGATGGCGGTCAACTGTTTGCGCGCCACTTCTTCGTCGACGGCAAATCCGTTGGCGCGGGCCCTCGCAACCGCCATGGCGGTGAGCGAATTGTGATGGCAGGAAACGCAGCCGGCTTTTCGCAGAAAGGTTACGTCAGCCCGCTGCAGCAGCGGAAGGCTGCGCTTTACGGCATCGCGCGGGGAGGATGCAGGCGCGGGTTTAGCGGCCGGCCGCGGAGGCTCGCCGGTTTCTTTCGCGCCGGCTTTTACCAGCAGATCGACCACCGGAGTGCTGCCACGCAGCCGCGCAAAGTCGAGAGCAGTTTCGCCTTGCGGAGTCTTGGTGGACGATGTCGGCGCCGCGTTCGAGAAGAGTCCGAACGCTCTCGACCGGAATGGCGTCCGAACTGGCTGCCAGCATGAGGATGGTATGGCCTTCCCCATCGGTTGCGTTCACGTCCGCGCCCCGATCCAGCAGCGCTTTGACATCCAGCGCGTCGCCCACCGGCGGACCGCTGCGGATCATAGCGAAATTCAAGTAGTCCCGGTCGGCGGATGGAAGCATCAAGTCACGGCACGCGGCGCAGTTGGAGTGCAGAGCTAAGGACAATCCCTGGCGGCCTGCATCTTTGACACTGGCTCCGCTCGCGATGAGCATACGCATGGTATTTTCATCGCCGGCGCGCGCGGCCGCGGCCAGCGGACTTATCCCGCTAATGCCGTTTTCGGTGGCCTTGGCGGACGGGTTCGCCCCATGATCGAGTAACAGTTTGACGACCGGGCCGGAGCCATACTGATCCGCCGCAATCAGTAGCGCCGTGCGGCCGTCATCAGAGCGTGCATTTGCGTCGGCGCCGTGCTCCAGCAACAGTCTGGTCCTTTCGGCATCGTCTACGGCCCACATGAGCGCCGTCGCTCCGGCGTCGTTCCGGATATTGGGATTCGACCCGCTTTCGAGCAGAAGCCGGACGGCGGTGGCATCGCCATAGAGCGCGGCATACATCAGCGGAGTCGAGCCGCCGATCCCCTTACGATTTCCGGCCTGAGGGTCAGCCTTGAGGAGCTTCTGAAAAGCCTGGCGATCGCCATTGCGAAGGGCATCCATAATGGCCGCCGCCTGACGATCGGGCGGTGCGGGAGGAGCTTCGCCGGAAGCCCCATCGGGCCACTCGGCACCCTGGTCGATCCAAGTCTTGATAATCTGGATCTCCTCAGTGCTCAATGCGCCCGTGGGCGGCATCTGTAGCCCATATTGACTGCCGATCAACCGGAGATAGAGACGGCTGCCGGCCGCGTTTTCCGGACCGATCATCGGCATCGTACCGCCCCGCATGGCGTCGCGGCGACGGTCCAGCCTGAGCCCGTTCATTTGCTTCGAAGGCCCGTGGCAGCCGATGCAATAGGTCTTGAAGATGGGCTGAACATCGCGCGCGAAATCGACCTTGGCCGGAACCTGGGCGTGGGCAGCCTGAGCCAGCGCGAACGTCCAGAGAAGGAAGGCACGATAAAGTCGCATGGCTAGTAGAGTGATTTTACACCTTTGAGGCAGAGCATTCGTCCTGGAGCGCGTTTACCGGCTTTGGTAAGCTATCTCAAACGTGCGGAGTCCAACGCATCCGCTGAGCACATAGGCAGGCGCCTAGCCCGGTCCATGGCCATCCATTACAATCTTCACCGCTTCGGCCAGGACGAGTTTGCGGTCGGCCACTTGATCAATGGCGACCTGCCCACGGATGACGAAGAGCGCTGGCAAATCGTCGACGCTCCCAGATACCACATCAAAAAGCTGCTTAACGAACATCTTCGCGCGCAGGCAATCCTACGCGACTGTAGAGACTCGGGTAAGCCATTCGTCCTGTTCCTGCGCAGCTTCGCTTCCGAACACTCGGGCACCCGAGTAGAAGGGGCTGTCGCAGGGTCGTTCTCGATGAATTCTGTCATCTTCCAGCAATGGCTAAAACTCCATTTGGAGAACGAAGGGATTCCGATCGTCAAGCTGCACGGAGGCTCAGATGGTTTGATTTCGGATATAGGTGACGAAGCCCAAGTTCTATCGACGCATTCCTCCAACTGGAAAATGGTTGCCTCAGAGCTGGTCCAGGCGGCTTCTGTGATCGTATTTCTCGTCAGCCACATGACGGCGGGCGTGGTTGAGGAGTTCAACCTTATCCGTGAGTTCAACCAGATGCACCGCTGCGTTGTGGTGTTGGTCGACCCAAGCCGAACGTTCGCTCTTGCGTCCGATGACCTGAAGACCATTCGTGCGCGCATCGATGACTTCCCGAATGTTTTCGAACTGGAACTGCAGGGACTAGCGACATCGTATCCGAAAAATCTGCTCCCCACCCTTAAGGGGCTGCTCCACGGCGCGCGAACACAACTGCCACTGGAACGGGCCATCAACGCAGATTTTACGTATCTGGAACCCGGGTTCACCGACTCCCAGGACTTTGCGGTGACCGAAACGTACATCTGGCGGGAGTTGCGCTGGCTACGCGTCATGTTCAAGGACACTTATTGGGCGGCCCTGAAGGCTCATGGAATCTCTTTTCAACATTTCACTTTTCCCGGAGCGTGGAAAGTCGCTCATCAGGTCTATGGACTCGCGATTGCCACGGCGGACTTCCAGGCCATCCGCGAGGCGCTCTCTTATCTGAGCCTTCTGTACATTTTCCGGGGAGCTGACTTCGCGCTCCTGATCGATCCTTTGGCTGCTCAGTATGGCGAACTAGCGGCGCAGATTTTCCGAAGCGGCGAGCCCGATACGGAGGCCCGATACGCCTCGGACCCCGACCCTCTGAAGCTGCCCGCCAAGATCGGTGTCGCCATTGAGCTGTTTGAGATCGCTGCAAGAACTGGCCGGAGTAAGGATGTCGACAAGGCCATCTACCTATATCAGGCGGCCGTCATTTGTGCACTGCGGGCCAAAGATGGCGACGATAGCGAGCGCCGCTGGATCATTGCGAATATGTGCCGGGATTGGGCTGCGTTTCAGGGATCGACGCAGCTCGAATGGGCGGTCACCAACTGCGCGTTCGCCGTCGCACTGTTTCGCGATCTCGCTGCTGCTGATTCCAACCGCTACGCGCGCGATCTGGCTCTTGGCCTCAACAATCTTGGGTCGCTGCAATTTCGGCAGCGCGATTTCTCTGGGGCGGAGGCAGCATTCGTTGAGGCGCTGGAGATTCGTCGCGCACTGCCGGCTGAATCGGAAAACTACCTGCTCAACCTGCATACCTCGCTGGCGAACCTCGGGCTTCTCTGCGTGGAGATCGGGAAGCTAGACATGGCTCGCGCCTTCTACAGCCAAGCTTTGGCGGTTTGCGAGAGACGGCTGAGCTACGAACCAGCGGCGATCATCGACCTGACGCGCTTGCAGGGATGGATGAGCCTTTGCTTGGCCAGGATACCTGACGCCGGAAGCGAAAGATTGATGTACGCCCAGCGCGCGGCCGACAATCTGGCAGCTGTATCTCAAATCAGCCCCGAGAGCGCCGCCGCACTTCGCGAACTTGTTGACGCAGCGTTACAGGCGACGAGCGCAACGTAGTAATGAGGCCGGCTCGACAGCTTTGCCGGTATTACGGGTGGCGTTGAACAATCGTTATAATAAAAAGCCTGCCCCTTTATGCCTGCTCTCGTTCCCAATCGTCATCGTGGCAAACTCATTGTCGTAGAAGGCATTGACGGCTCTGGCAAATCGACGCAGCTGTCTTTGTTGAGCCAGTGGCTACGTTCGCAGCGTATCGCGGTGGCATTTAGCGAGTGGAATTCGTCACCGCTGGTGCGGGAGACGACCAAGCGCGGCAAGAAGAAGAACATGTTCACGCCGGTGACGTTCAGCCTGATTCACGCCACCGATTTCGCCGACCGTCTGGAGCGTTACATCACGCCGCTGCTCAAGGCCGGCGCGGTGGTGTGCGCCGACCGCTATGCTTACACCGCGTTTGCCCGCGATGTGGTGAGGGGCGTAAGCCGGCGCTGGGTGCGCAACCTCTACCGGTTCGCAGTGCGGCCGAATTTGGCTTTTTATTTTCGCGTGCCTCTCGAGGTTGCAATCGGACGGATTCTGGGCGGGCGCGACGCCATAAAGTACTATGAAGCCGGCATGGATCTGGGACTAAGCGGCAACGTACAAGAAAGCTTCCGGTTATTTCAGGGACGCATTCTCGACGAGTACGAAGCCATGATCGAAGAGGTGGGGTTCCATGTGATCGACGCAACCGGCTCCATCGAAGAACAGCAGCAGCAGATGCGAGAGATCGCCACCCGCGAATTAGGCGAGAACCTCACCAACGGCCACCTGCTGAGAGCTTCCCAGGGAGACATCGATGCTGCTAAAGCCGCCGCTCGAATTTTATAGCGAGTCGCTGGCCGGCGTCGACCGGGATGACTTGCAAGGCAAGTTAATCGTCATCGAAGGCCCCGATTCGGTGGGACGGTCCACGCAAGTGGCGCGGCTCCGCACCTGGCTGGAGCACCAGGGTCACGCCGTCCTCGATACCGGACTGGCGCGCGGCGCACTGGCCGGCAAGGGGATTTCACAGGCGAAAAAAGGAAATACTCTCGGCCCGATCACCATGACGCTGTATTACGCGACCGATTTCGCCGATCGCATGGAGAACGAAATTATCCCCGCGCTTCGGGCCGGATTTGTGGTTTTGACCGATCGTTACATCTTCTCGTTGATGGCGCGCGCCATCGCCCGCGGGGAAGATCGCACCTGGATCGAGCGCGTGGCCGGGTTCGCCCTGGTGCCTCACGCCATTTACTATCTGCGCGCGGACGTTCGCGAATTGCTAACTCGCGTGGTGCTGGGCAGGGGCGCGTTCGATCATTGGGAAAGTGGCATGGACATGCGCTTTGGAGCGGATATGCACGATAGTTTCGTTCGCTATCAGACACGCGTCATTCGGGCTCTGGACCGCATGGCAAAAAGATACGATTTCGTCATCATTGACGCCACCAAGACACCCGACCAGATTTTTCGGGAGCTGCGGCGGTCGATAGCTAAACTATTTTAATGCACCGCGCTTTAGCTCTTTGGTTGCTGGGTTTCTTGGCCGGCGCGGCAGGCTGCCTGATGGGTCAAATTCCTGCGGAAGATTCTCGCAATAGCAACGTGCCGAACACCGACACGCACTTCGCGATGCCGGCATACCGGACACTAGCGGAGTGGGAGGCGCACAAACAAAGGCTGCGCGTCCAGATTCTCTTCGCGGCGGGTCTCATTCCCAGTCCGGAGAAGAAGCCGCTCAATCCGGTGGTCTTTGGACGCATCGAACACAGCGATTATACGATTGAGAAAGTCTATATCGAGACGCTTCCGGGATATTATTTGTGCGGCAATCTTTATCGGCCGCGCGGGCGCGCAGGAAAATTCCCGGGAGTGTTGGCGCCGCATGGACATTGGGATTACGGACGGCTGGAGCATCAACCGCTCATTTCGGTCCCGCTGCGCGCTATCAACCTTGCCAAACAAGGCTACGTGACTTTCTCTTACGACATGGTGGGCTATAACGACACCATCCAGACGCCGCACGATTTCGGTGGTCCACGCGAGCAGTTGTGGGGCTTCGGCCCACTGGGATTGCAACTGTGGAATTCGATTCGAGCACTGGATTTTCTGGAATCGCTTCCCGATGTCGATCCCCAACGGCTGGCGGTGACGGGAGAGTCCGGTGGAGGCACACAAACGTTCCTGCTGGCAGCGGTGGATGACCGCGTCAAGTTCGATGCTCCCGTAAACATGATCTCGGCCATCATGCAGGGAGGGGGACAGTGCGAAAACGCCCCGGGTCTGCGCTTCGACACTTTTAACGTCGAGATCGGCGCGATGATGGCGCCCCGGCCGATGCTCATGGTGGCGGCTACGGGGGACTGGACCAAGAACACTCCGCGCGATGAGTTTCCCGCCGTCCGCGCGATCTACGAACTGTATGACCGTACCGCCAACCTGGAGATGGTGCAGATTGACGCGCCGCACAACTACAACCAGGCCAGCCGGGAAGCGATGTATAGCTTCTTCGGAAAGCGAATTCTAGGCGATCCGAAAGCCGTGCAGGAAGCCCGCGGCGTCCACGTCGAGAAACTGCAAGACATGCTGGTGTGGCAAGGCCGGACGCTGCCCCAGAACGCGCTGACCTACCAACAACTGCTGGAGCAGTGGATCGCCAGCGCAAAGCGGCAGACCGATGAGACGCACGACCCGGCCGTTCTGCGGCAGAGGCTCGCGCTGGCGCTCGGAACCGAATGGCCGGAACGCGTACTCAGTGAACGTAGCGGAGAACGGATTGTCCTGAGCCGGACGGGGAAGGGCGACCGCGTTTCTGGAATCTGGGTGGGGAGTGGAGTGCCATCGGTGGTGGCAATCGATCCGGCCGGCGCAGAAGCTGCGCGAAAAATTGCTGGAAGTTCCGCGCTTCTACTGACCGTCTTTCAGACCGGTGATGCCATTTCACAACGCGATCGCTCGGCGCCGTATTTTTTGACCTTTAACCGCAGTGATGATGCCAATCGAGTGCAGGACATTCTTACTGCGCTGGCATATCTAAGGCAGGAAGGCGCCAAAGATTTGCGAATCGTTGCGACGGGCAAAGCGGCCATCTGGGCAGGGTTTGCTGCCGCCGCAGCCTCGGTTCCAGTGGCTTTAGAAGGGCTTCCCGGTGGGTTCAATGGCCAGGACCAGGACTTCATCGACCAGTTCTTTGTGCCCGGTATCCAGCGCGCGGGCGGCGTTGAAGCGGTCCGGCGGATTCTACGCTAACCGGATCGTACAGCGTAGAAATTCCCTGAGCAGACGAAGATCGCCGCGCCCAGCGCAATGCGCCAAACCCATGGAATCATAGAGGCGACGCTCTCTCAAACAAGTTGGAAAGGCGATTGCAACAAGTGTGTTTCATGAAGAGACTACTTGGTTTAGTTGCGGCGGGGGTTCTGACCGTCGGGGCAGCGCTGGCGCAAGACGGCGCTAAAGACAATGCGAAGAAGGCTGGTCAGGACGTTAAAGAGGCCGGCAAATCTACTGGTCGAGCCGCGAAACACAGCGGCAAGGCTGTAGCCAAGGGGACTGAAAAGGGCGTCAACAAAGCAGCCGGGGCAACTGAGAAGGGCGCCAGAAAAGTAAAGCGGAAGACCAGCGACTCGTAATCGGGTCCAGCGAAATTCTGAATCAGGACGGTTGAAGCCGTGCCTTTTGAGAAGCTGTGGAGGGTATAATGCTCTGCAGCTACTGCACCCCTTTTCATGAATCGGGCCTCGGCACAACCTGTTCCTCTTTCAAAAGATCCTGAACCGCTTACTGCGGCATACGATTCCGGGGACGCTCTGTCGCGGCGTCTCCACGAGCGGGCCTCGCGGGTCATGCCGGGTGGAAACACTCGTCATTCGATCGCTCTGGCACCCTATCCGATCTATGCCGCAAGCGGCAATGGCTGCCGTGTGACAGATGTTGAAGGCGAGCAGCGGGTCGACTTCCTCAATAACTACACATCCCTAATTCTTGGTCATGCCGATCCCAAAGTGACTGCCGCAGTGCAGCAGCGCGTCGGCCGTGGCACTGCTTTCACGATGCCGACAGTTGAAGATGTCGTGTTGGCGGAGTTGTTGGTGGCGCGGATCCCGTACGTCGACCAGATACGCTTCTGCAATTCAGGGAGCGAAGCCGTCATGCTGGCAGTCAAAGCGGCGCGTGCGTTCACTGGCCGGCACAAGATTGCTAAATTCGAAGGCGCCTATCATGGCTTGTACGATTACGTCGCTGTCAGCGAAGGGCCCAATGCCGACGAATGGGGAGATGGCGACGCGCCTCGCTCAGTTATTGAGCCGGGGACCCCGCCGAGCGTGGCAGAAGACGTGGTGGTTCTGCCTTGGAACCGCTTGAACGCCTGCCGTGAGCGAATAGCCCAGCATCGCGACGATCTGGCAGCAGTGATCTTCGATCCCATGCCCCTGGGCATCGGGATGATCGCGCCTCAAGAAGGTTTTCTCGAATTTCTGCGCGAAGAAACAGCCCGTTACGGGATATTGCTGATTGCCGACGAGGTTCTCAATTTCCGCCTCTCCTACCATGGTGCGGCTTTTGAGATTGAGCCCGATTTGGGAAGTTTTGCAAAGATTATCGGCGGCGGGTTTCCCGTGGGCGCAGTCGGCGGATCGCGGAAAGTGATGTCGGTCTTCGATCACACCGGCCATCTAAAGATCCATCACGGCGGCACCTTCAACGCGAACCCGGTGACTGTGACCGCAGGCCTGACGACAATGCAGCAAATGACGCCGGAAGCCTACGAGCGTCTGAATGGTTTGGGCGACTACGTCCGCGATCGTCTGCGGCGCATGTTTCGCGACCGTGGCCTGCCTGCCCAGGTGTGCGGCAAGGGGTCGCTATTTCTCGCGCATCTCACAGGCGAGGAACTTGTCGACTTTCGCTCGCTCCGAGGTTTCTCTCGAACTACCCCGGTTTACGGCGAGCTGTGCCACCAGATGCTCAAACGCGGGATGATCGTTTCACCCCGGGGAATTTTTGGCTGCCTGTCCACGCCGATGACTGAAGCCGAGCTGGACGGCTTTGTCGAAGCTCTGAACAACTCGCTCGAGGCACTCGACTTTAGAGCGGCCTAACGGCGCGCGATTAGGCGGCGGCCTGTCAGCCGCGATAAAAGCTCAACGAATTGTCGCCTTGCCTCAACACGCGATAGCATCGCAGGCCTCCGTATTCCGGCTGAAGGGCGGTGCGGGACGAATGTTGCGCGATGACCAGCTTGCTGGTGGATGCGCCCAGAACGTTGAGTGCGGATTCGTACTCCTTCTCCAACTCGTAAGGCGGATCTAGAAAAACGATATCGGCGGTAATGCGCTCCAGCACGGCCAGTGTTTTGCCCGTGAAAACTTCGGCGCGATCAGCCAGGCCGAGAGAAGCCAGATTTTCCCGAATAACCTCGACCGCGGCGCGATTCTTCTCGACAAATACAGACTTCCTCGCCCCCCGGCTCAAGGCCTCGATACCAACGGCGCCGGTTCCGGCATAAGCATCTAGAAACAGGCATCCGTCGATTACCGGGGCGAGCACGTTGAACAGAGTCTCGCGTAATCGGTCAGGCGTGGGACGCGTTGCCAGACCGGGTAGCGTCTTCAACCGGCGGCTGCGAAACTCGCCTGCGATGACACGCATCAGCCCACCTGCACCAAGCCATACTTGCGCTGCCAATGTTGGCGGATATAACTCACGGCGTGTCGTAGCACTTCAGGCGACGGCGGATTCGCAATTAACGCCTGCGCCTCGCCGCGCGCGATCTCGAGCACATCCTGATCGCGGATGATGTTGCCGATCCGCAATGCCGGCAAACCAGATTGGCGCGTCCCGAAGAATTCGCCGGGACCGCGCAGCTTCAGGTCCATCTCCGCTATATAGAAGCCATCGTTGGAATCGACCATGGTGCGAATCCGTTCGCGGCCGGCATCGCCGAGCTTATCAGTCACCAAAATGCAATAGCTCTGTTCGGCGCCGCGTCCCACCCGCCCGCGCAGCTGATGCAGTTGAGCAAGCCCGAACCGCTCGGCCTGTTCGATCAACATCACAGTGGCATTGGGCACGTCTACACCAACTTCGATCACGGTCGTCGAGACCAGAATTTTAACTTCGCCGCGGCGGAACTGTTCCATGGCCGTGGCCTTTTCCTCGGTCTTGAGCCGGCCGTGCAGCAGCCCCACGCGGATATCGGGAAACACCCGCTCGGCCAGGTGCTGATACATCTGCTGGGCGGCTTTCATGGCCTCCGCTTCCTCGATCACCGGATAAACGACGTAGGCCTGGCGGCCGGCTGTGATTTGCTGCTTCAGAAAGCTATACACGCTCTCGATGCGGTCCTCTTTGACGTGTTTGGTCTGGATGGGCCGGCGCCCGGGCGGCATCTCATCGATAACCGACACATCCAGATCGCCATAAATGGTTAAAGCCAGGGTTCGCGGAATGGGCGTCGCAGTCATCACCAGGACGTCGGGATGCGTGCCCTTCGAAGCCAGGCGCAGCCGCTGCATCACTCCGAAACGATGTTGCTCGTCAACGATGGCCAGCCCCAGATTCTTCCATTCGACATCCTCCTCGATCAATGCATGAGTCCCGATCCCGATCTGCACCAATCCTTCGGCCATCAATTTCTTGAGCTGCAACTTTTCGCGCGGTGTAGACGATCCGGTGAGCATCGCAACGACGTAGCCCATTTTCTGGAACAGATTCTTGAAGTAAAGATAATGCTGGCTGGCTAGGATTTCGGTGGGCGCCAAAACAGCGACCTGATAGCCGTTCTCGACCGCGATCACCGCCGCTTCGGCCGCCACCAAAGTCTTCCCGCTGCCGACGTCGCCCTGTAAGAGCCGGCTCATGGGATGCGGGACCTGCATGTCTTCAGCGATCTCCTTCAGCACGCGCTTCTGCGCGCCAGTGGGTTTGAACGGCAGCATGGTTTTGATTCGCTCGCGAACCCGATCGTTCAGCTGGAAAGCGATACCCGGCTGCACTCTTCCTTTGGCCCGCTTCAACGACAGGCCACATTCAAGCCAGAAGAACTCTTCGAAGATCAGCCGCCACTGGGCCGGTGTGCGAAAAGCGTTCAACAAGCGAAGATCGGTGCCGGGCGCGGGAAAGTGCAGCGCTTGAATCGCGGCCCAGCGGTCCGGCAGCTTCATCCGGTCGCGCAGCGCCTGCGGCAGATGATCCTCCAGCGGCTCCAGCGTTCCGAGAATGCGGTGCAGCAGCGATCGAAAAACGCGGGTGGTAATCTTGGCTGCCGCCTCGTAGACCGGAACGATTCGGCCGGTGTGGAGCCCCGCGTCGACCTCGCCTTCGTCGCCCGTCAGAATCTCGAACTCGGGATGCATGATGAGCAGAGCCCCGGTGTAGCTATCGAGCTCGATTTTGCCGTAGAGAGCCACCCGCAAGCCGGGCGTGAGCTTGTCCACCAGATATCCGCCATGAAACCATTTGGTCAGCAGCCGATCGCTCGATGAATCGACAAACACAGCTTCGAACAAGCCCAGATTGCGGCGGCGAAATCCGGACAGGCGCGCCGATTTCACTTCCGCGATTACGGTGGCCATTTCGCCCGGCGCCAACTGGGCGATGGCTTTGACGTTGGTGCGATCCTCGTAGCGGAACGGCGCGTAAGACAGCAGGTCTTCCACCGTGAGCAGACCTTTGGCCTCCAGCATTTCCGCGCGCGCTGGTCCTATGCCTTTTACAAATTGAAGCGGAGTGGATGTATCCAACGGTGGGATCAGCCTCCGGAGTGCCCTTGTACTGAGCGTAGCAACTGCCCAGTGTACAATGACGATCAATATGGATTTATCGCGACGGAAATTTCTCGGGGCGGTTGGAGCGGCATCGCTGGCAGGTTCATCGGCTATTCAAGCTCAGGCGCAAAAAGAGCCGGCCGACCTGCTGCTTTATAACGGAAAAATTGTCACTGTGGATGATGCCTTCTCGATCCGCAATGCGATCGCCATAAAAGATGGCCGCGTTGTCGCAGTGGGTGGCAACGAGCTCTCGAATCGCTTCACTGCCGCCCGCACGGTTGACCTGCACGGCCGCACGGTGCTTCCGGGCTTCAACGACACGCATGTTCACCTGGGCGGCCAATCCCGGCGAAACATTGATCTGATAAACACCAAGTCCATCGCCCAATTGAAAGACCAGATCCGCGATAAAGCGCGCGAGTTGGGGCCGAAAGAATGGATCACCGGCGCCGGTTGGGATGAATATCAAATGACCGAGAAGCGGGTGCCGTTGCGAGCCGACCTGGACGAGGCCGCGCCCAACAACCCGGTGGTGTTGACGCGCGCGGGCGGGCATAGCTCCGTCGGCAACAGTAAAGCGCTCGAATTGGCGGACATCAATCGCGCAACCCCTGACCCGGAACGCGGCCTCATCGAGCGCGCCGCCAGTGGCGAGCCGAACGGCGTCATTCGGGAACGCTCCGACCTGTACCGCCGCCTGGTGCCTAAAGACCGGCCGGAAGATGTGCGGAATAGTCTTTTCCAGAACGTGCACTCGCAGTTAAGGCTCGGCATCACCAGTGTGATTGTGGCCGGCGCGTCTGTCGATCCAACCCTGGCCGGCTCGTGGGCGGAGTGGGAGATTCTTTATCAGACGCATGGCGCCGAGCTGCCGCGCGCGGCCGTTCAGATCCAATGGCCTGGCGACGCCAAGACAGGAGAAGCGAAACTGCGGGAGTTTGGCCGCAAGACCGGCTTTGGCGACGATCGGCTTCGCATCGGCTCCATCGGTGAAATGTCGGCGGACGGTGGATTCACTGGGCCCACAGCTTACACCTTGAATGACTACAAGGGCATGCCGGGTTTTCGTGGAAGAGCCATGTTCACGCCCGAACAACTGCACGCCAATATCGAGGCCGGCCACAAAATGGGCTGGCAGTTCGGCATCCATGCCATCGGCGACGCAGCCATCGCAATGACCGTGGACGCTTACGACCGTGTGCTGCACGATTTTCCGCGCGAAGATCATCGTCATTATCTGTGCCACTTCAGCATGCTTCCGCCCGATCGCACCATGCAGATCATGGCGAAAGATAAGATCCTGATTGAGCAGCAGCCCAACTTTACCTACACGCTCGAAGGCCGCTACGTCCAGACTTTGGAAAGCTGGCACCTGACGCGCAACAATGCTCTGGCCACGCCCATTAAACACGGGATCTTTATGGCGTTCGGAAGCGACAATCTGCCGATTGGGCCAATGGTGGGCCTATATGGGGCAGTCACACGCAAAGGCATGAACAGCGGCAAAGTTTACGGCCCTGAGGAAGCGGTCAGCATGAAAGATGCTATCCGCATGTACACGCGCAACGGCGCATATCTGACCTGGGAAGAGAAAACCAAAGGCACGCTGGAGCCAGGCAGGTTAGCCGACCTGGTTGTGTTGCCGGAGGATCCGCTCAGTATTGCGCCGGAGAAGCTTTTGAACTTGAAAGTAGATATGACGGTGGTCGGCGGCAAGGTTCTCTACGAACGCGAATCGGCCTAAACCAGAGGCGGCTTTCGATGCGACGATTTTGTCGCTTGCTCGAAGGCGTGGGCCAGCTGCAGTACGCTGAACTCGTCGCGATGCCGGCCGACGATCTGAAGACCGACCGGTAAACCTTCCGGAGTGTAACCGCTGGGGACGCAAATGGACGGATTCTCGAGGATCGAAATAAAGTAGCAGGCCTTCATCCATTCGATATACGAGTTCATCTTCACGCCTTCGATCTCGGTAACGTACGGCTGGGTTACGTCGAAGGGGGGCACCTGCGTGGCGGGCAGGATGAAATACTCATATTTCTCCTGGAAAATCCGCATACGATTCCACAACTGGCTATGGAGGGAGTCGGCACGGGCGATGTCGCCCGCGGTAAGCTTGGCCGCGCGCTCGACTTCCCACAGGATGGTATCCTTCACCAGATCGCGGTGCTTGCGCACGTTTTCGCTCTGGCTGCTCAGGTAGCCCACGGCACGCAGCGTGTTAAAGGCCTCATCGGCGCCGCTGAAGTCGGGCTCGGCCTCTTCGACGATGCAGCCCAGGCTTTCAAAAACCTTACGCTGCGCGTTTACCCCGTCGCGAATTCGGCGATCGAACGGGATGCCTCCCAAATCCTTGAACCACGCCACCCGCGCGCCCTTAAAATTCCGGTCCAGATTGCCGGCGAAGCGTGTTCCAGGCTCGCTGATCGAAATGGGACAGCGTGGGTCAGGCCCGGCCAGCACACTCAGCAGAAGCGCGACATCGGCCACATTACGCGCCATCGGTCCGGTAACGCTGAGGGTCGACCAGGCGTTCCCCACCGCGGAAGTCGGTACCCGGCCGGGCGCGACTCGAAAACCGACCACGCTGCAAAACGAAGCCGGATTCCGCAAAGAGCCGCCGCTATCGCTACCGTCGGCGATCGGCACCATTCCGCACGCCAGACTCACCGCAGCCCCGCCGCTGCTGCCTCCGCAGGTTTTGGTGAGGTCGTAAGGATTCTTGGTCGCGCCGAACACGCGATTGAAGGTCTGCGATCCTGCGCCAAATTCAGGCGTATTGGTCTTGCCCACTGTGATCGCGCCGGCCTTCTTCATGCGCTCCACGATGATCGCGTCGTGCGCGGGCACGTTGTCCTTGAAAATCAGGGAGCCGAATGTGGTCCGAATCCCGGCGGTCTCCACCAGGTCCTTATGTGCGACCGGCAAGCCGTGCAAAGAGCCCAACGCTTCGCCGCGGGCTTGAGCTTCATCGGCTTTTCCAGCGTTTTCCAGGGCCTGCCCGGCTACCAGGGTGACAATGGCATTGACCTTCGGATTGACACGCTCGATCTGTTTCAGGTGTGCGGCCATTACTTCACGCGCGCTCACCTTCTTGCGGCGAATCAGTTCGGCCATCTCGACAGCGCTCAGAAAGCAGATATCCGGACGCTCGGCAGCCAGGAGTTGCGATGCCGCGGCAGCCCCGAGAATTTGGCTGGCCTGGCGGCGAGTCACGGACCGATCGGGCATGCCGAATTCTATCATTTGACAGGGCGTTTGCGGCGCGTTAACGTCTACTGAGTGGCTCTAGAACATTTCGAGTGGGAAGTCGGCGACGTGTTCGTCCTGCATTTGCAAGGCCCGATTACTCTCGGCCAAGCGACCGAAAGATTCCGCAATCTGATTCAGGAAGCGCTGGATGGTGGAAAGAAGAACATCCTCATCAACATGGCCGAAGTCTTCTACATCGATAGCAGCGGCCTAGGCGAATTAGTAGCATCCTACACCACCGTGACGCGCCGCGGCGGAAAACTGAAACTGATGAAGCTGACCCAGCGCGTCCAGGATGTAGTGCAGCTCACCAAAGTTTATCGGGTCTTCGAAGTTTTTAATGACGAAGACACGGCCGTGCGCAGCTTCGCCGCATCGGCTTCCGCAAGTTAACGCGCCCAAGCGCGGAGCGCTGTTAAAATGGGAGAGCTTTCATGACTCAGCCCACTCCCGCGCTGAAGGCGACACCACTCAATGCAGTGCATCGCCGCCTGGGCGCCAAAATGGTCGATTTCGGCGGCTGGGATATGCCGGTTCAATATTCGGGGATCCTCGACGAGCATCATGCCGTACGGAAGAACGTCGGTCTGTTTGATGTGAGCCACATGGGGGAAATCGAAATCCATGGCCCGGATGCATTCGCTCTGACGGACTCGGTCACCACTAATGCGGTTGCGAATTTGAAGATCGGGCAGGCGCAGTACTCCGGCTTGTTGTACGAACATGGTGGATTCGTCGACGATATTCTGGTGCACAAAGTGGCGGACGATCATTATTTCCTCTGTGTCAATGCGTCCAACCAGGAGAAGGACTACGCGCACATCGCTGCTCAGAACCGCCACAGGGCCAAGGTCGAGTTCGCGAGCCCGCGCTACGCCCAGTTGGCTATTCAAGGGCCCCAGGGGCTGGCAACGCTACAGAAGTTGACGAAAACCAACTTAGCTACGATCGAGTATTATCACTTCGTCGACGGCGCGGTTTCGGGTGCGCCGGCCAGGATTGCGCGCACCGGCTATACGGGCGAAGATGGCTTCGAGATCTACATTGCACCCGAGCAGGCCGAGCGGATCTGGAGTGAGATTCTCGGCGCCGGGATGGAGTTTGGCATAAAGCCGTGCGGCCTCGGTGCTCGAAACACACTCCGTTTGGAAGCCAAAATGGCGCTGTATGGGCACGAAATTCATGCTTCCATCACGCCTTATGAAGCCGATTTGGGGTGGATCGTCAAGATGAGCAAAGGCGATTTCACCGGAAAGGCTGCGCTAGCCAAGCAGAAGGAAAAAGGCGTCACGCGTAAGTTGGTGGGTTTCGAAATGACCGGGCGGGGCATCGGCCGGGACGGGTACGAGGTGTACCAGGATGGGGCCGCGGCCGGTTGGGTTACCAGCGGCGGACCATCGCCGACATTAAACAAAAATATAGGATTATGTTATCTGCCGGTACAGCAGGCCAAACCCGGAGCGCGGATTGAGATTATGATCCGCAACCAGCCGGTGGAAGCACTCACAGCTTCGACACCGTTTTATAAGCGAGCCAAATAACGGAATGTATCCAACAAATTTTCGCTACACCAAAGAACACGAGTGGGTGCGCGTCGAAGGCGATATAGGCGTAGTGGGGATCACAGATCACGCGCAAGAGGAGCTGGGCGACATCGTTTACGTCGATTTGCCGAAAGTGGGCGTGCACCTGGAAAAGGGCAAAACGCTAGGGTCGGTGGAATCGGTGAAGGCCGTGTCAGATATCTATGCTCCGGTTTCAGGCGAAGTGGTGGAGATCAATGAAGTGCTTTCCACGACTCCCGAAAAGTTAAATGAAGACCCGCACGGCGTTGCGTGGCTTGTTAAAATCAAACTGTCGGCCCCAGACGAAGTTAATCATCTGCTCTCCGCCGAGGACTATCAGAAATATGTAGGAGCTGAGGGGTCCGGGCACTAATCCTCGGTTTCCGCACTTAACAAACCATTGCGCTATTTACCGAAGTCTGACCTCGAGCGCCGCGAGATGTTGTCCGCGATTGGCGCCAAGTCCCTGGAAGATCTATTTTCGAATTTACCGGCCGAAGTCAGGTTGAACCGGCCGCTGGATATCGCGGCGGGGCAATCGGAGTATGAGATTGTCGACTACTTCCGTGAACGTGGGGACGAAAATGCAAACGGGTACGCCTCGTTCCTGGGGGCCGGCGTCTATCATCACTACCGCCCGGTGCTGGTGGATACGGTGGTGTCGCGCGGCGAGTTCCTGACGTCTTATACGCCTTATCAGGCAGAGATCTCGCAAGGGACGCTGACGACCATCTTCGAATTCCAGACCATGATCTGCCAGTTGACCGGGATGGAGGTGGCGAACGCTTCCATGTATGACGGCTCCACGGCCGTGCCGGAGGCGGCCATGATGGCCATGCGGGTGACCGGGCGCGATAAAATCCTGACGGCGCGGACCGTACATCCGGAATACCGCGAGGTGTTGCTGACCTATGCGCAGCACCAGGGCATGCCGGTCGAGGAGTTCGAATATGTTCGGGAATCCGGTGCGATCGATACGGCGGATCTGGAGAAAAAGATCGACGACCAGACCGCCGCGGTGATAATTCAATCGCCGAATTTTTTCGGGATCGTAGAGGACGCTCGGCGCGCGGCTGAAATCGCACACCGTCATGGCGCCTTGCTGGTGTTCATTTTCGCCGAAGCTGTCTCGCTGGGATTGCTGGAGCCGCCCCGTGATGCCGACATCGTGGCGGGCGAATTGCAGTCGTTTGCGATTTCGCCGGTCTACGGCGGGCCTTTCGCGGGAATCATTGCCACCAAAGAAAAATTCATGCGGCAGATACCGGGGCGGATCGTCGGCGAAACCAAAGATACGCGTGGAAATCGAGCGTTCTGCCTTACGCTCGCCACACGAGAGCAGCATATACGCCGCGAAAAGGCGACCTCGAATATCTGCACCAATCAGGCCCTGATTGCCCTGATGGCGACCGTTTTTATGACGGTCTACGGTAAAGAGGGGCTGCGCGAACTCGCCGAGCAAAACCTGGCGAAGGCGCATTATCTGGCGGGCAAACTGCCGCTGCGCTTCTCGGGGCCATTCTTCAATGAGTTTGTTGCGTCTACCGACGGCCGCGCGCCAGACCAGATCAACGAAGCGCTATTGAAAAAGAAGGTGATCGGCGGGCTGCCGCTCGCCCGGTACTACCCGGAACTCAAGAATACGATGCTGCTGTGCGCCACTGAAATGAGCCGTCGCGAGAAATTGGATGTCGTTGTTGAGGCTTTCCAGCCATGATCAAGAAAGTCCGTCAGCACATCAATCAGAACGAGCTTCTGATATTCGAGAACAGCTCGCCCGGAAAGCGCGGGTATCAATTGCCGGCCCTGGACGTTCCGGCCGTGGACGCGGCGGCTGTGCTGGGAGCGCAGAATACGCGCCGGGACATCGAAGACTTTCCGGAGGTGAGCGAAGTGGAAGCAATTCGCCACTTCACCCGGCTGTCCACCCATAACTACGCAATCGACCTGGGACTCTACCCGCTGGGTTCCTGCACCATGAAATACAATCCCCGCGTCAACGAACTGGTGGCGCGCATAGAGGGATTGGCCTGGGCGCATCCCTACCAGCCCGAATCGCTATCGCAGGGAATCCTGGAGGTGATGGGCACTCTCGAAAGAATGCTGCTCGAGATTACCGGGATGGATGCGGTGACGCTGCAGCCGGCCGCGGGCGCGCACGGGGAATTTACGGGAATTCTTCTCATCCGCGCATTGCTGGGCTCGCGCGGTAATCCGCGCAAGAAATTGCTCATTCCGGATTCAGCGCATGGCACCAATCCGGCTACGGCGACCATGGCCGGTTATGCCGTGCAGAATATCAAGTCGAATGAGCGCGGCATGGTGGACGTCGAAGCGCTGGCGCGCGTGGTGGACGAAGATGTCGCGGCGCTGATGATCACTAATCCAAACACGCTGGGCGTATTCGAGCAGAACATCACGCGCATTGCAGAAATCCTGCACGCCAAAGGCGCCATGGTTTACATGGACGGTGCGAACATGAACGCGCTGGTGGGAATCGCCCGACCTGGGGATTTCGGCGTGGACGTAATGCATCTCAATCTCCACAAAACCTTTTCCACGCCCCACGGCGGCGGCGGGCCGGGCTCGGGACCGGTGGCAGTAAGAGCCCCGCTAGTACCGTTCCTGCCGAAACCCCGGCTGGAGAAATCGGGCGGCAAATGGACCTGGAACTACGATCGGCCGCAATCGATCGGCCGGGTGCGCGCATTTTACGGCAACATCGGAATGCATGTTCGGGCGCTGGCTTACATCCTGGCCCACGGCGGCCCGGGGCTGCGCAACGCCACCAGGGATGCGGTGTTGAACGCCACCTACATCCGCAAGCTGCTGGAGCCTTATTACGATCTGCCGCACACGGCGCCGACCATGCACGAGTGCGTTTTCAGCGACGATCGTCAAGCCAAGCGGGGTGTGCGCACGGGCGACATCGCCAAGCGGCTCATCGATTATGGATTCCATCCCTATACTGTCAGCTTTCCGCTGATTGTCCGCGGCGCCATGATGATTGAGCCGACGGAGACTGAAAGCAAAGCGGAGATGGATCTGTTCATAGACGCGCTCATTTCCATAGCCAAAGAAGTAGAAGACAATCCTGAGTTGGTGCTAAAGGCGCCCCATCATACGCGCACTAGCCGGGTGGACGAAGTGGGCGCGGCCCGCAAGCCCATAGTGCGCTGGAAGCCCAAGAGCACGGCCAGCAAAGCGGCGGATTAAAATACACAGGCATGCCCGCGCCACGGGACCTGCTGATAGTCGCGCTGTTCGTGCTGGCCCTACGGCTTCCGTTTCTCAACCAAGCCATTCAAGGCGACGACGTCTATTATCTGGCTGAGGCCCAGCACGCTCAGATCGAGCCGCTGCATCCCAAGCACGTCGAGTATGCGTTTATGGGCCGCATGGTGGACATGCGCGGACAGCCCCATCCACCTCTGAATGCCTGGTTTCTGGCGCTGCTGCTGGCTACGCTCAAGGATATTTCCGAAATACCATTTCACGCAGCCTACATTCTTGTTTTCATTAATCGCCGCATTCAGCGCCCTGGCATTGGCGCGGAAGTTCAGCCCTCATGCTCTGGCGGCGGCCATGCTTTTCATGGCGACACCAGCGTTTGTGATCAATGGCAATTCACTGGAATCCGATTTGCCTTTCACGGCCTTCTGGCTGCTCGCGATTGCGTTATATGTCCAAGCGGTGGACCGCGGGTCGTTTCGTGTTTTAGCGGCATCAGCGCTGGCGATGGGACTGGCCGCGCTGGCCGCCTATCAGGCCGTGTTCCTGGTCCCAATATTGTTTTTGTATGGCAGAAAGTGGCGTCCGGCGGCGTTAGCGACGCTCACCGCGCCGGTGGTGCTGGCAGCCTGGCAGATCTTCGAGCGCTTTGGGACTGGAGCCTTTCCCGCGACGGTTGTAGCCGGCTACATGCAGTCCTATGCATTGCAAGCCTTGGCGCAAAAGTTGAAGAGCGCGGTGGCCTTAACCGGACATCTCGGCTGGATCGTGTTTCCGTCGCTCTGGCTGCCCCCGCTGGCTCTGATTCCGGCCGCGATCGCCGCCGCATTCTACGATCTGAACCCGCTGTTCTGGGGTTCGGTCACCGTGGGGGTCGGCATCCTGGTCTGGTGTGGGCGCAATTGGCGGGACTTTCTGGCGCAGTGGGTGCTCATTTTCTTCGCCGGCGCTGTGATCGTCTTTTTCGCCGGGTCAGCCCGCTATCTGCTTCCGATGGCGCTGCCGGTCGCGATACTCGCCACGCGCAGGCTTGGCCTGCGCTGGGTCCAGTGGGCGATCCTATGCGAGTTGGTGCTCAGCCTCGGCCTCGCCGTCGTCAACTATCAGCATTGGAACGGATACCGGCAATTTGCGCGCGGGGTCGCCAACGAAACCAGCAATAAGCGTGTGTGGATTAACGGCGAATGGGGATTACGATATTACTTCGAATCCGAGGGCGGGCTTCCGCTGCTTCAGGGCCAGACGGTGCATCCCGGCGAGATGGTGGTGTCAAGCAGCTTGGGCTATCCCATTCCCGTGACGGCCGGCGGCGGCGCCCTGACACCCGTGGCGGAGCGAACCATCACGTCCGCCATACCGCTGCGCCTGGTTGCTCTGGGCGGAAAATCAGCTTATTCCACCACCATGTTCGGACTGCGGCCTTTCGACGTCTCGCGCCGCACCATTGACGACCTCCGAGCCGAGGTCGTCATCGAGCGCAAACCGGTGGTTTCCTACCTGCCCATGAACGCGCCCGAAGCCGAGCAGCAGATCGTCAGCGGCGTTTACCAATTAGAGAACGGGGAGTGGCGCTGGATGGGCAAAACCGCGGTCATATTGCTGAAGCCGCCGGATGCTCCCAGCCAGTTGGTGGTTCGTTTCTTCATTCCGGATAGTGCACCCGCCCGACAGGTTCGAGTTGCGCTAAACGACCGGGTAATAGCCACCCAGAATTGCGCTGGGCCCGGAACTTACGCCATCACCCAATTACAAAACGAACCCGAGAGTGACACCGCCGCCGTGACGATCTCCGTCGATAAGACATTTTCCTCTCAATCAGATAGGCGTGAGCTAGGGGTCATCCTGACAGCCGTCGGGTTCCAGCGGCCTTGACATAGGTTAGATCATACGTATAATTGAAACATACGTATGAATACTAAGGATCGAATCCTCGACGCTGCCGAGCAGCTCTTTGCTCGCAACGGGGTCGAGGCGACGTCCTTACGCTCCATTACAACCCAAGCGGGAGTGAATCTGGCTGCAGTGAACTATCATTTCCAATCGAAAGAATCGCTGCTTCACGCGGTGATCGCCCGGCGGCTGGATCCGGTCAATGAGACGCGGTTGGCGATGCTGGATGCCTGCGAAGAGGCGGCGGGCGATGGGCCGCTTCCCTTGGAGCCGGTGCTGGATGCGCTCTTGCGGCCGATTTTCGAAATGCTGACCGGGCAGGCGAAAGAGTTTACGCCCATCATGGGCAGGATTTTTACAGAATCGGCTGAGTTAACGGAGCAGGTGTTCCAAAAACATCTGGCGCATGTCGCCCGTCGCTTCCTGCCCGCGTTCGAGCGGGCGCTTCCGCATCTGCCGCAGATGGAACTCTTGTGGCGCCTGCAATTCGTGTACGGCGTCATGTCGCACACCATGGGCGCCGGCAGGATCGTACAGTTTCTTGCCAAAGGCCAGTGCGATACGACGGACGTGGAAGCAACCATGAGACGCGTCGAAACATTCCTACTGGCGGGACTCAGGGCGCCGGTGCCGGCGGAGGTAGAACATGCAGCACATTAAACTTGCAATCGGACTGGTTGGAGTGGCGCCTCTATTCGCGCAGTTGCAAAGCCGGCCACCGGTCTTGCAGCTAGGCCTGAAGCAAGCCGTCGAAATGGCTCTGGCGCCCGAAGGCAGCACGCGCGTAAAGCTAGCCGAAGAAGCCACCAAACAGGCCGAGGCACGGCGCTTGGAAGCGCGGGCAGCGTTGCTGCCGGACTTGGAAGGATACATCCAGGACCAGAGCGAGACCAATAACCTGAGGGCCTTTGGGTTCACTTTCACTAAGATTCCCATTCCCGGGTTCTCGATTCCGACCTTTGTCGGGCCCTTCGACGTATTCGATGTCCGCGCCTCTGTTAACCAAAGCGTTTTCGATTTCAGCTCGATCCGCCGCTACCAGGCTTCCAAAGTCGCGGTAGAGGCCGTCAAAGCGGACAACGAAGGAACGCGTGACCAGGTGACCGATCAAGTGGCGCGCGCGTATCTGACCGGTTTGCGCGCCGAGGCATCGCTTGAAACCGCGAAGGCCAATGTGGAGTTGTCTCAAGCGCTGCTCAAGCTGGCGCAGTCGCAAAAGGCGGCCGGCACGGGCACGGGAATCGAGATCACCCGCGCTGAGGTTCAACTGGCCAATGACAACCAACGGTTGTTAGTGGCTCAAAACGACGTAGAGCGGGCTCATTTGCAGCTTCTGAAAATCATCGGATTGAGGCTTGAAAATCCGGTCGAGCTGCTCGGCAAGCTGGAGTATGTTCCGGTTCAGAATGTCGATGCGGCGCAAGCCCTGGCGACCGCGCGGACGAACCGAGCGGAGCTGAAGGCTCAAGGGCAGCGGGAAGAGAACGCAAAGCTCAACTACAGCGCGACCAAACTGGAACGCCTTCCGACGCTGGGAGCATTTGCCAACTACGGGGACCTCGGTT
Source organism: Bryobacterales bacterium (assembly GCA_963769205.1). Classification (GTDB taxonomy): domain Bacteria; phylum Acidobacteriota; class Terriglobia; order Bryobacterales; family Bryobacteraceae; genus Palsa-89. The sequence continues at coordinate 329,682 of CAVYKR010000019.1, forward strand.
CCGGGATTACGAATGCTCTCCCCACCCGCACCTACGGCGTCTCCCTGAAAGTTCCTATCTTCGATGGAGGCCGCCGGGACGCTCGCCGGGCGGAGAGCGCATCGGCTTTTCGAGAGGAGAAGATCCGCACTGCCGACCTGCGGGACCAGATCGAGCTCGACGTCCGTTTGGCACTGGAGAGCCTGCGCTCGGCAGATGCGCAGGTGAAAGCCGCCGAGGAAGGGTTAGTGCTGGCGCAGAACGAACTGGCGCAGGCCCAGCGCCGCTACAAGGCCGGTGTGACCAACAGCATTGAGGTGACTGACGCGCAGACGCGGCTGGATCGCGCGCGCGATAACCGCATCAATGCCCTGTACAACCACAACGTCGCTCGCATCGATCTCGGCACGGCTACGGGAACGATCCAGAGCATGATCCAGTAAGGACAAACATGAAGAAAATTATCATTCCGATTCTTCTGGTGGTGGCGGCCGGCGCTGTGGCGGGATATTTTTGGTCAGAACGGCTGAGCCGCGACCGAGGCAATCGCCTGGTGGTATCGGGCAACCTCGAGCTGACGCAGGTGGATATTTCATTCAAGGTTCCCGGCAAGCTGGTCGAGCTCAATGTGGTCGAGGGATCGTTCGTAAAGAAGGGGACGGTTATCGGGCGGATCGACCGCGAGATGGTGGATCGGCAGCGCAATCGCGATGAGGCCAGTGTGACCTCCGCTGAATCGCAGTACCAGCAGATGGAGACCTCCATCCAGTGGCAACAGCAGACGCTCGAAAGCGATGTGGCACTGCGGAAAGCAGAGCAGCGCGCTGCCCAAGCGCAACTCGATCAGTTGCTGGCGGGCTCCCGGCCGCAGGAGATCCAGCAGGCCCGATCGGCCGTGGCGGACGCCAAAGCCCAGCATGACCAGGCGCAAGGAGATTGGGATCGCGCGCAGGAACTGTTCAAGAACGACGACATTTCGAAGCAACAATACGATCAATATCGCGCCCGGCTGGACACAACCGCGGCTGTTTTGCGGCAGGCCGAAGAGCGGTCGGCGATGGTGTTGGAGGGCCCTCGCAAAGAGGACATTGAAGCTGCCCGGGCGCAAGTGGCGCGGGCCGAGGCGGCGGTTCGGGTGAGCGAGGCGAATCGGCTGGAACTGAAACGACGCCAGGAAGACCTGGTCTCACGGCGGGCGGATATTTCGCGCGCCCGCGCCCAGGTGGCCATTACGGATACGCAGATCAATGACACGGTGGTGATGTCGCCGATGGATGGCGTGGTGCTGGTGAAATCGGCAGAGGTCGGTGAAGTGCTGGCTGCGGGAACGACAGTCGTCACCATCGGCGATATCGATCATCCCTGGCTGCGTGCCTACATCAGCGAGACCGACCTGGGACGCGTCAAACTGGGCCAAACTGCCAACCTGACCACCGACTCATTCCCCGGCAAAAGTCTATCCGGGCCGGGTATCGTTCATCGCTTCGGAGGCGGAGTTTACGCCCAAGCAGATTCAGACGCGCGAGGAGCGGGTCAAGCTGGTGTATCGCATCAAGATCGATGTGGACAATCAGAACCACGAACTGAAATCGAACATGCCGGTGGATGCGGAGATCCAAATCAATTGACCACGGAATCCAGCCCGGGCCCGATTATTCGCGCCGTCAATCTGACGCGCCGTTTCGGCGACCTGACAGCGGTGGATCATCTCAATATTGAAGTGGCGCGCGGGGAGATCTTCGGCCTGGTCGGACCGGACGGCGCCGGCAAGACCACCACGCTGCGGCTATTGTGCGGCCTGCTTGACCCTACCGAAGGCGAGGCCTGGGTGGCCGGTCGCAATGTGGCGGTCGAACTGGATGCCGTGAAGGATCGCATCGGCTATATGGCCCAGCGCTTCGGTCTTTACAGCGATCTTACGGTCGATGAGAACATGACGTTCTACGCCGACCTGTTCGGGTTGTCGAAAACCGAATTCGGCCCGTTGATGCAGCAATTGCTCCGCATGACCCGCATGGAGCCGTTCCGCAAGAGGCAAGCCGGGAAGCTGTCGGGCGGCATGAAACAGAAGCTGGCTCTGATGTGCACTCTGCTGCATCATCCGCAGATCTTGTTCCTGGATGAACCCACCAACGGCGTCGATCCGGTATCGCGGCGAGATTTCTGGGCGATCCTCTATCAACTGGTGCGCGACGGGCTGACTGTTTTTGTGACTACAGCGTATCTGGATGAAGCCGAGCGCTGCAATCGCGTGGGGCTCATGAATCAGGGACGGATGATCCGCTGCGAATCGCCCAAAGCCCTGAAGCAGACTCTGGAAGAGAAGTGCTACGAGGTGGAAAGCCCGGATCAGCGAGCGGCGCGCGCATTCCTTCAATCGCAGCCGGGCGTATTGTCGGCGGAGCCATATGGCGCAAAGCTGCACCTGTTTTTGTCATCGGGCAGCGCCTCGCCTGAGGCCTTGAAGGTCGCGCTAACTACGCAAGGCATTCCGGTCGTTGAATTCCGTGAAATTGCCCCGTCGCTCGAAGACGTGTTCATAGGATTGATCCGCAAAGAGGGAATGCAGAATGCCGCCTAATGCCGTGGAGACTCACGATCTGGTGAAGCGCTTCGACAGTTTCGTAGCGGTGGATCATGTCAACCTTCAGGTTGCGCGGGGCGAGATCTTTGGATTCCTGGGCCCTAACGGCGCGGGCAAATCGACCACCATCCGAATGCTGTGCGGCCTTCTGCAGCCGACCTCGGGGACGGCGACGGTGGGTGGTTTGGACATCACCACGCAATCGGAGGAGATCAAGCATCACATCGGCTACATGTCGCAGAAGTTTTCACTCTACGACGATTTAACGGTGGAAGAGAACATCGATTTCTTCGCAGGGATTTACGGTGTAGCGCGAGAGCGGCGGGCTGAGCGCAAGGATTACGTTCTGCGAATGGCCGGCATTGAGGAACGGCGGACCAGTCTGACACGACTGCTTTCCGGAGGCTGGAAACAGCGGTTGGCGCTAGGTTGCGCGATTTTGCACGAGCCGCCCATTCTGTTCCTGGACGAGCCCACATCCGGAGTGGATCCCATCGCGCGGCGCACGTTCTGGGAATTGATCTACCAGCTTTCCGGCGCCGGACATACGATCTTTGTGAGCACGCACTACATGGATGAAGCCGAGTATTGTCACCGGCTGGCGCTGATGTACCGCGGCCAAGGTGATTGCGTTAGGGACGCCGGCAGAGCTGAAGCAGTCGCTCGCGTCACATTACTTGCTGCGGCTGGAGGTCTCCGACATCATCGGCAGCATGACGATCCTTGAAAAACTGCCGGGGTTGCACGATGTCGCGGTTTTTGGCGGCGGCCTGCACGTGACGGCCGAGGAGGGCGAACGATCGATGCCGCAAATCCGGTCGGCTCTCGAAGAGGCGGGCATCAACATCACAGTGCTGGAACCGATCGAGCCGTCCATGGAAGATGTTTTCGTGGCGATGATCGAAGCCGAAGAAAGGAAAGCCGCATGAGTCTTCGCAGATTGAAGGCCGTACCAAAAAGGAGCTGCTGCACATTGTGCGCGATGCGCGCAGCCTGTACCTGGCCCTGGCGCTGCCGCTGGTGATGTTGCTGCTCTTCGGCTATGCGCTTACGCTGGACGTCGATCGCATCCCTACGTATGTTTACGATCAAGATCGTACGCCGCAGAGCCGCGAGCTGATCGACCAATTTCGCGGATCACGCTATTTCCAGATCCTGGCGCAACATGAACGACTACAAAACGATCGAGCGCGGCATCGACAAGAGCACCATCTTGCTGGGCTTGGTAATACCGCATGACTATTCGCGGCATTTGTTGGCCGGCGAGGAGACGGACGTTCAGCTTCTGGTGGATGGTAGTGATTCCAACACCGCCGGAATCGCGCTTGGCTACGCGCAGATCATCGTGCAGAGCTATGCCTCTCAACTGCGCTCCAACATGCAGATCCGCCGGGGAGGACAGCCGCTGCGCGTTCCGGTGGACCCGCGCATACGGGTCTGGTACAACAGCGACCTCAAGTCCAAGAATTTCATCGTGCCGGGATTGATCGCCGTCACCATGATGATTATCGCTTCGATGCTGAGCTCGCTGACGATCGCGCGCGAGTGGGAGAACGGCACGATGGAGCAGCTGCTATCCACTCCCGTACGGCCGACCGAGCTGGTGCTTGGAAAGCTGCTGGCCTATTTCGCGCTGGGCCTGGCGGACATGTTGATCTCGATTATTGTGGGCGTGTTCATTTTTCAGGTGCCCTTTCGCGGCAACGCTCTGTTCCTGTTCTTTCACCAGCTGCCTGTTCCTGTTCGGCGCGCTCTCCTGGGGGATTTTTATTTCCGCCACGGCGCGAACGCAGCTGCAGGCCTATCAGTTGGGAATGTTGAGCTCGTTCCTGCCGGGTTACATGCTGTCAGGATTTGTTTACTCAATTTCGAACATGCCGAAAGTAATTCAACTCATCAGCTACATCGTGCCGGCCCGCTACTTTGTCACTATTCTGAATGGCGTGTTCTTGAAGGGTATCGGCATACGATTTCTTTGGGCGGAAGTCTTGGCGTTGGCGACGTACGCTGGCCTGATCTTTTGGCGAGCGTCGAAGAAGATGCGACAGAAGGTGGCATAACAGTATGCGAGAACGTCTGAAAGAGATCATTCGAAAGGAATTCCGGCAGGCCTTTCGAGATACCAGCGATGAGAACTCTGCTGTTCCTGCCGCCGCTGGTCCAGTTGTTCGTCTTCGGACTTGCGGTGAACCTGGACGTCGACCATAGCCAGATCGCGTGGATGGACGGGGACCGCAGTTTCCAGAGCCGCGAATTGTTGTCGGCTTTTCAAGGCAACGGAAGATTCGAAGTCGTCGCGACGCCGGCCAATGACCGAGAAGCGCAGGCCCTGCTGGACGCCAACAAAGTGGACATGGTGGTGCGCGTGCTGCCCGGCTTCGAACGTGATATCCAGCGCAACCGCCCAACCTCGGTGCAGTTGCTGATTAACGGGTCCAATTCCAATACGGCCAATATTGTGTCGGGCTATGCTTCGTCCATCGTGACCAGGTTCGCCGGCCAGGTTATGCAGGAACAAAATCGCGATCGCCTGGCCGCCCGGATGGCGCAGGCCCCCATTCATATCGGGGTCCCCGATCTGCAGGCTCAGAGCCGGGTCTGGTTCAATCCGGAGTTGAAGAGCCGAAATTACTTCGTACCCGGCATCGTGGTGAACATTATCATGCAGGTGACGCTCATGATGACCGCCATGGCGATCGTCCGCGAGAAGGAGATCGGCACGATGGAGCAGTTGATGGTCACGCCCATCCGCCCCATCGAACTGATGCTGGGCAAGACGCTGCCCTTTGCGCTGGTGGGATTAGTGGATATGGGCTTAGTAGTAGTCGCGTCGCTGGTGCTGTTCCGTGTTCCATTCCGCGGCAGCGTGCTGCTGCTGTTGGCCTGTGCAATCCTATTTCTGATGACATCGCTCGGGGCGGGCTTGTTTATCTCCACGATTTCGCAGACGCAGCAGCAGGCCATGATGACGACTTTCCTGCTGTTCCAACCCTTCTTCCTGTTGAGCGGCTTTACCTTCCCGCTCCGCAATATGCCCCAGTCCGATTCAATACCTGACACTGCTAAACCCGGTCCGCTATTTCATCGAGATCGTGCGCGGGCTGTTTCTGAAAGGCAGCGGGGTGTCGGTGCTATGGCCGCAAATGTTGGCTTTGGCGATTTTTGGCGTGGTCATCCTGTCGTTGAGCGCGATGCGTTTTCGGAAACGACTGGATTAAATTTCCCACGCTTCCTAGCAATACTCCTAGTTTTGCTTTTGACGATAAAGTATTATCCTGTTTGCGGGCATGCAGGTCTTGTGACGGACGCGGACTACGAGGATGTCTACAATGAAGCACTGCACTGCCTGGGCGAGAACTCGTCCGTAGGCTTTCCGTTTTACCAACCCGGCGGGCCTCGCGTGTGCGCAGTGGATGGACGGCTGCTGGTCGACGATCAGGTGCTTGAGCTTTGGTGGGGCAAGGAGATCGCCGAATTAGTGCGGAGCGAGCGCCGCGAAAGCCGGGGTAAATTCAAGGCCCAATCCGGTCATTCATGAGAGCAGACTGACGCCAGCGGGGATTGCGTTTGTCTTGCGTTTACAGTAACGTACAGAGACATGGAACGATTGTTTCTGGCCAGTGCGGCCGTTATCCTGGCGTGCGCAGCGCCGGTTGAAGCCCGTATCACCCGAATTGTTATCGAGCATCGCGAGTCGCCCGCTTATCAAGGAAAGTTCTTCGGCGAAACCGGACAGTACGAACGGTTAACCGGTCATGCATTCGGCGAGCTCGATCCCAAGGACCCCCTGAATGCGATCATCACGGATATTCAATTCGCCGCCCGCAACTCGCACGACATGGTGGAGTACACGGCCACATTTTCATTAGCCAAGCCCATGGATCTGGGGAAGGCGAGCGGGGTTTTAATTTATGAAGTAGCCAACCGCGGCAGAATCGCGCTCGCTACCGCCTCGAACGATGCCGGCGCAATGGCTGACCTCTTCAAGCGTGGCCACGTATTGCTGTCTAGCGGCTGGCAGGGCGACATTCCGCCCACCGATGGCATGGAGACCATACTGGTACCGATTGCGAAAAATCCGGATGGATCGAGCATTACGGGCCCGGTGCTGGTGCGCTTCAGCGACATGCCGCCGAAAGTGAGCACGCTGCCCATCGTATACAGCCGCGGCGCTGCTGGGGCGCGGCCGCAACCCGCCAGCCTGGATACTTCCAAAGCTCTTTTGACACGGCGCATATCGGTGGGCGGAGAGATTATTCCGATCCGGAGCAGCGACTGGGCGTTCGCCGATTGCGGGGAGGGCGCGTTTCCGGGCAGGCCCGATCCGGGGAAAGTTTGCCTGAAGGGCGGGTTCGATCCGGCCTTTCTTTATGAGCTGACCTATACGGCGAAGGATCCGCAAGTGCTGGGAATCGGGTACGCGGCCACGCGCGATCTCAATTCGTTTTTCCGCTACGGCGAGCAGGATGCGACCGGCACTGCGAATCTGCTGGCTAAGAAGATGTCGTATGCGATTGGCGAAGGCACTTCCCAATCGGGGAATTTCTTGCGGAGCTTCATTCATCTTGGTTTCAACCAGGACGAATCAAAGCGAATCGTGTTCGACGGCGTGAACGATAATATCGCGGTGCGGCAGCTGGCCATGAATTTCAGGTTTGCAATTCCGGGCGGGCTAGCGAACGTCTTCGAGCCGGGCAGCGATGGCGTTCTTACCTGGGGCGAATATGCCGACGAAGCGCGGCATCAACCGGCGGGCTCCCTGCTGGACCGCTGCCATGCTTCCAACACCTGTCCCAAAGTTTTTGAGACGTTCGGGTCCTCCGAATTCTGGAACTTGCGAGGGTCTCCTGATCTGGTGGGAACCAAGGCAGATCGGGACATTCCGTTACCGCCTAATGTGCGGCGCTATTATTTTCCGGGCGTAACGCACGGCGGCGGCCGGGGAGGATTCACCGCCAAACCACCGAAACCTTCGGCAGTGTGCGAATTGCCGGACAATCCAAATCCGTCATCGGACACTTTGCGAGCGCTGATGGTCGCGCTGGTGGAGTGGGTGGCCAAAGGGACCGCCCCGCCGCCCAGCCAATACCCACGCTTGGATCGCGGCGAACTGGCGGCTCCTACGCAGGCGGCCCTTCATTCACCAGTCGTCCCGGGCGTGCCTCTGCCGGACGGCATCCTGAACCCGCTCTACGATTACGATCTGGGGCCGGAGTTCAACTACCGCGATCTCTCCGGTTGGATCACGATGCAGCCACCGGTAATCCGGCAGATCCTTCCAAGCCTGGTACCCAGAGTAGATGCAGATGGCAACGAAACAAGCGGCGTAGCAAGCGTGCTTCATCAAGCGCCGCTGGGCACGTACCTGGGCTGGAATGTGACAGCCCAAGGGTTCTTCAAAGGCACCGGCTGCGGTCTGGGCGGCGGCTACGTTCCCTTTGCCAACACCAAGGCGGAACGGCTTTCGAACGGCGACCCCAGGCCATCGCTAGAGGAACACTATGGGACGCACGATCGCTATGTGGCCACAGTGCGTTCTGCTGCAACCAGACTGGTGCACGACCGGTTCTTGCTTCAGGAGGATGCCGACCGGTTGATTGCGCAAGCCGAATCGAGTGATGTGCTGAAGATCAAGTGACGGCTATTTTCCTTCGGCTGAACAGGCGTCATACGCGAGTTTCGAAGCGCGACTAAGCGGGGCCAGCGAAAAGGCGTCGCCGTTGAAAACATAGTCGATCCGAAAAGTGCGGAACGGCAACGCGGGTCCGATCTCTTCGAAACCGGGGCCGGCGGCGCAGCTTTTTCGAGACCGGGCGCTGAGCGGGCCTCGCCGGCATCGAGCGAGAACTCGCAACGTCAATTTGCCATCCGCGCCCGGAACAAAACTCACTTGCTGGAATGCGGACTGAATCACTGGAGAGTTGGTGGAGCTGCAAGCACCGCCGGTATTGTCGAAGACCTTGGCCAGTTCCACATCGTTCTCGCCGGGGAAACCGGCTGTCAGCTGTCCTCTGGCCTGTTCCGGGGAACTCGAGTCACTGAAGCACACTAGCGCGTCGCGGCCAGAGCGGCTTCGGATCTTTCGGCAGCGTCCGATTGGAAGTCCGGTGGCTTGGCTGACGAACCAGCCGGTAGTGGAACGTGTAAACAAGAAAGCATTGCGAAGATTCGCGGCTCGTGGCGAACAGCCATAAAGAACCAACAGGAGATCGTCTGAATCCGGCTTCAGGAAATGGCCCGCGATCACGGATTCGATGGATGAATCGGTCCTGGCGCCGGGCGCGCCCGACGACTGCGGGACAAACATGGCAGCCACTCTGCTCGCCGATGTAATCCTGGCCGGGGCAAAGCAGTCCCAAAACTTCTTTGAGATCGCGCGCGGATAGCGGGGAAGTATCCGGGGCGAAGGGTGGTCCGCTCCATTGGGCGGAGCAGGATACGGCCAACGCGATTGACAGACACAAGCAAGCCCGCAAACTGAGAATCTATCATGAATACATGAACCCACAATCATCGGCAGTCGCCTATAACATGGTCACCACCGCCTTCACACTGGATGGCTATCGCGTCGAGCGCAATATCGGCATCGTGCGGGGCATCATCGTCCGCTCGCGTTCCATTTTCGGAACCCTGGGCGCCAGCTTGCAGACCATGGTGGGCGGCGACATCACGCTCTTCACCAATCTGTGCGAAGAAACCCGCGCCCACGCCTTCAGCGTATGGCGCAGCACGCCGCGCAACTGGGCGCCAACGCCATCGTCGGTGTTCGTTATGACGCTACCGAAATCATGCAAGGAGTGACCGAGGTGCTCTGTTATGGCACGGCGGTCATAGCCAAGCCCGCATAGCGGGCGCGTTAAACAATGCGATATCTTTGCATCCACGGCCACTTCTATCAGCCGCCGCGCGAGAATCCGTGGCTGGAAGCGATCGAGCTGCAGGATTCCGCTGTACCCGTATCACGATTGGAACGAGCGCATCACCGCGGAATGCTACGCGCCCAACGGCGCTGCGCGCATTCTGGACGCCGAAAGCCGCATCGCCAAGATCGTCAGAACAACTACGCGTGGCATCAGCTTCAACTTCGGCCCCACGCTGCTGTCCTGGATGAAGGACAAAGCGCCCGACACCTATCAGCGACATTCTGGACGCCGATCGCGTCAGCGCGCAGCGCTTCTCCGGACACGGGTCGGCCATGGCGCAGTGCTACAACCACATGATCATGCCGCTCGCCAATGCGCGCGACAAGCTGACGCAGGTGGTCTGGGGCATCGAGGATTTCCGCTTCCGCTTCGGCCGCGATCCGGAAGGCATGTGGCTTCCGGAAACCGCCGTCGATCTGGAGACGCTGGATATGATGGCGCAGCACGGTATCAAGTTCACCATCCTGGCGCCGTCGCAGGCGAAGTCCGATGGATGGCGACGACGTCACCGGCCAGCGCATCGATCCGGCGCGCGCCTATCGGCAGAAGCTGCCGTCCGGGCGTTCCATCAATCTGTTTTTCTACGACGGCCCAGTGTCGCAGGCGGTGGCCTTTGAACGCTTGCTGGATAATGGCGAACGTTTCGCGCGGCGGCTGCTGGATGCATTCTCGGATCAGCGCGAGGGGCCGCAGCTGGCCCACATCGCCACCGACGGCGAAACCTACGGGCATCACCATGCTTTGGCGACATGGCGCTGGCCTACGCGCTCGATCACATCGAGTCCAGCGGCCTGGCGAAGATCACCAACTACGGCGAGTTTCTGGAACACATCCCGCCGAGCACGAAGTGGAGATTCTCGAGAACACCGCCTGGAGCTGCGTGCACGGCGTCGGACGCTGGAACACCAACTGCGGCTGCAATTCCGGCGGGCACGGCGATTGGAACCAGGAATGGCGCGCGCCGCTGCGCGACGGCGCTGGACTGGCTGCGCGACGAGATCGCGCCTTGCTATGAAAAGATGGCCGCGCGCTATTTCAAAGATCCCTGGGCGGCGCGCAACAACTACATCCACGTCATTCTGGACCGCTCGCCCGAAAGCCGGGAGCGTTTCGCCGCGCGGCAACTTCCGCCGCAAGAACCTGCAGCGCGCGCGATCGCGTCAAGATCTGGAAACTGCTGGAAATGCAGCGCCACGCCATGCTGATGTACACCAGTTGCGGCTGGTTCTTCGACGAGCTGTCGGGCATCGAAACGGTGCAGGTGATCCAATACGCCGGCCGCGCGGTGCAACTGGCCGAAGAGCTGTTCGGCAGACGACATCGAACAGCGCTTCCTCGAAAAATTGGCGCTCGCCAAAAGCAACCTCCCCGAGCACGCGCGACGGCGCGGCAATCTACGCCAAAGTTCGTCAAGCCCGCCAGCGTGGATCTGCTCAAGCTGGGCGCGCATTACGCCATGAGCTCGTTGTTTGAAAGCTATCCCGACAACACGCGCATTTACTCCTATTCGGTGGACAACAAAGATTACCGGCTGAAGCGCTCGGGCAAAATGCGGCTGGCGTTCGGCAAAGCGCGCTTTACTTCCGAGATCACGCAGGAAACCGAGATGCTGATGTTCGGCGTGCTTCATTTCGGAGACCACAATCTGCACGGCGGCGTGGCGCCAAATTCGTTACCGAGGAAGCATATCGCGAACTGGCGAAGTCCACGCGCGAAGCCTTCAGCCGGTCGGACCTGCCGGCCACCATTCATTGCCTGGACCAGGGATTTGCCGGCCAGACCTACTCGCTCAAGAATCTGTTCCGTGACGAGCAACGCAAGGTTTTGACCGAAGTGCTGGAATCCGATTGTGGAGCAGGTGGAAGCTTCATATATCACGCAGATGTACGAAGACGAGGCTCCGCTGCTGCGTTTTATGAGCGACTGCGGCATACCGATTCCCAAGGAACTGAAAGTGACGGCCGAAGTGGCATTGAACGGCGCTGCTGCGGCAGGCGCTCGCCGATCGCCCGAGCTGAACATACGGCCATCTCAGGATCTGCTGGAAGAACGCGCAGGTATCGACGATTCCGCTGGATCAAGACGATCTGGAGATCGTGCTGCGCCGCAATCTGGAGCAAAGCGCGAGGCGTTTTCTGAAGAACCCGCGCGAATCTGGCGCCGCTTGCGAAATTCACGCGAATCGGTAGCAGTAGCGCAATTCGCTGCCGTTTGCCGCTGGTATTGTGGTCGGTGCAGAATCGCTGTTACGAAATGCTGCAAAAAGTGTACCCGGCCATGCTAGAAAACGGAGAACGCGAGTGGATCGCGGAGTTTAAGCAACTGGCCAGTCTGCTCGGCGTACGGGTCCAATGAACCACGGTTAGCCGGCTATCGGCTTCATTCGACTCGTTTCTGTTCAGCAGGGCTTCCGGCTTCCTCCTGCCGCCGCGCCGGCCCGTACACATGGCCCTGCACTTTGTCGCAGCCCAGCACCCGAACCAGGTCCAGCTCGGCGCGCGTTTCCACGCCTTCCGCCACCACCGTGAGATTCATGCTGTGCGCCATGCGCACGATGCTCTGGATCACCGCCAGCGAACCTTCCGGCTCATGCAGGTTGCGCAGGAAGGACTGGTCGATCTTCAGCGAATCCACCGGGAGCTTGTTCAGGTAGCTCAACGAAGAATAGCCGGTGCCGAAATCATCGATCGCGATGCTGACGCCCAGATTGCGGATCTGGGTCAAGCGGCCGGCGTCCTGCGGAAGATCCTTCATGATGTAGCTTTCGGTCAATTCCAGTTCCAGACAGTCGGGCAGGAAATTTGCTGAGCGCCAGCGCGGCAGCCACGGTTTCCAGAAAGTCGCGCCGCTCAAACTGCAACGCCGACACGTTGACCGAGATCCGCGCCGCGCGATGACCGGCCTTCTGCCAGCTCGCCGCCTTGCGGGCAGGCCCGCCGGATCACCCACGATCCGATATCGATAATCAGGCCGGTTTCCTCGGCGATGGGAATGAACTGCTTGGGCGAGATGGTTCCGTAGATAGGATGCCGCCACGCCAGCAGCGCCTCCAGGCCTTCCACCCTTCCGTCCATGCTGACGACGGGCTGATAGAGCAGCTCGAATTCCTGATGCTCCAGCGCACGGCGCAGCGCGTTTTCCAGCCGCAGCCGCTCCAGATCCAGTACGTGATCCTCGGCCAGGAACACCTCCACATCGTTCTTGCCGCTATTCTTGGCGTGGTACATGGCCAGGTCCGCATTGCGGAGCAGCTCCGCGGCTGTGGTCCCATGCCTTGGAAAGATGGAGACACCGATACTGGCGGTGACAAACAGCTCATTTCCTCAATCCGGTGCGGCGCACGAAAGGCTTTCAGGAATTCTTCGGACGCCTGCATCGCGGTTTGCTCGTCCGGCTGGCGCGTCATCACGATGGTGAATTCGTCGCCGCCCATGCGGCCGGCCAGATCGTCTTCCGTCAGCAGACGCTGCAATCTACCGCCGACTTCCTTCAGCAGCCGGTCGCCCATGGCGTGGCCGAGCGTGTCGTTGATCTGCTTGAAACGATCGAGATCGATAAATAGCACGGCCAGAATTGCGGAACGGCGGCGGGCTTCCTCCAGCGCCTTCTCCAGGAGCTCTATGAAGTAGGCGCGGTTCGGCAAACCGGTCAGCGAATCGTGGCGGGCCTGGAATTCCAGCCGCTCGGTGAACTCGCGCTGTTCGATGGCGAGAGCGGCGAGGCGGGAGGCGACCTGCAGCAGATCCGGATCGCCGTCGCGGCGGGACTGGCCTTGCCGGTAATGCATCACCAATAGACCGAGCAGTCCGCCGCCGGCCGAGACGATAGGAGTCGACATGCACGGACGAGATGCCGATTTGCACGGCGAAATACGAGCGCTCGGCCCAAACGGGGCAATCGCGCACCTCCTGCCAGAAAATAGTGGAGCGCGCCAACCGGGCAGCACCCAATTCCGACGGTTCCGGCGAGAGTCTCACGGGCTTTGAAAGGCGAATCGTATCGTTCGGAAAGCCCGTTGCCACGGCCCAAAAGAGCGCGCCTCCGTTTCGCAACAGGACCGAGCAAAGGACGCCCGGGCGCTGATTCTCGATCATGTGAACGACCCGATTCAAAGTGAATTCGAGAGCATGGTTGGCGGCCACCATCTCGAGCACCTGACTGCGGTTCTCCTCGAGATGGGCGCTGCGCTGATGACGGGCCTGGACGCGCTGGTCCAAGATGTAGCGCGCGATACTTCGCGCCATGAGCTCGATAAGCTCCGCTTCCGCCTCCAGGAAATTCCGGCCGGGGCCGTTGGAGGAAGAAGAGAAGCTGAGGGTGCCGAACAATTCCGAGCCCAATAAGATGGGCGTGCCAATGTAGATCTCGAATTCAGGGAGCAAATCCTGATCGTCGTTGGTTTTTGAAGACGTGTGCGTCCGCAGACGGCCGGCTACACGCGCGCCGTGAGTAGCGCTCGCTCGCAGCCTGGCGCCGGGCTGGAGATCCGTCGAGCCATAAACGGCGCGGACTAAGCCCGCGTCTCCCTCCAACTGCAGGATCATTCCTACGGGCAACCCGAATAGCCGGCAGCCGGTCTTTAAATGGTCTTCGAAAGCCTGCTCCAGCGAGTCATAGCGGGTGGTGCTCAGCCGGTTCAGTTGCTTCAACTGCTCGGCGAAATGAGCCAATTGTAGGGATTTCGACGCCAGATGTTCCGGAGGATCCGACGCAGGTTCGGAGGAATGCGCGAGCGACGCGATTGGCCGGCAAATATCCTGAAACGCGATGGGACCGCCGCGCTCGAGCACCACTTGCCGCGTCACGGCTAGTTTTACGTAGCGTCCGTTCCTGGCAAGCGCGTTGACTTCGAAGTGCCGCGGCGATCCATCTATTTGTCCAAGGATCTCCTCTGGGATAAAGTCAGGTGCTGCAGGGCCGATCAGCGCACTGATATTCATCCCGCGAGCTTCATCGCTGGAATATCCCATGATCCGCTGAGCTGCATCGTTCACTTCAATGATGTTCCCGCGCACATCGCAGGAAAAGATCAACTCCCGCGACTTCTCGACGTTTTCGCGGTCATCATCGTGCGGCACCGCGAAACTCTGCGAAATGCCCATCGGACCACCCCTTCCAGCTCAAAGTCTATCGCGCCGAGCCCCATTGACGATCGTGGATGACCGCTTTGGAGCCCAGGAGTTCTTCGAGGAGTGGCGTCTGCGGGTAGGGGTGGCCGGCGTAGCGGCGGTAGCCTTCGCCGAAATCGACGCCCACCAGCGCACCGCGCCCGCGAGTCCAGCGCTCCATCATGGCCAAGGAATCCTCGATTCCGTGCTGCTTTTTCAGCCATTCCTGCTGGCTGGCATGACAGGCCAGCATACGGTGCTTGGTTTCGAAGGTGGTTTTGACGTCGACTACAAAATCGGGTTCGATCGAGGAACCGAATCGGTCGATGCCGCCCAGCGAGTCCATGAAATAGAGATGTGGGATCGCGTCGAGGGGTTTTGCCGGCTCCGGCGCGTTGGTTACATAGTTTGGGACTGACGCCGCGAAACAGGCGTCTCTTACCACCAGGCTGGTAGCTTCGTGATCGCAGTGATAATCCACGGGGGCGGCCGTGACCACGATATCAGGCCGCGTGCCGCGAAGCAGTTCGGTCACGCGACGGCGCGAATCGTCCGCATTAAAAATGGCCAGGTCTCGAAATTCCGCACAGTGATACGCAGCCCCGATCAGCGAGGCGGCTGCGGCAGCTTCCTTGCGCCGGATAGCGGCAGCCTGTTCGGGAGTATCGCTCGCGGAGCCACAATCGCCGGGCGTCATGCTTATGATCGTAATAGAATGACCCGCTTCAGAAAGCAGCGCCAGCGTTCCGCCGGCTAGAATCTCAGCGTCGTCCGGATGGGCGTGAATGCTAACAATGCGCATTCAATGGCTTCACGCGCCAGTAGCCTTGGATGTTTCGAGCTGTTCGCCCGCGCGCTCCGGTTTGCGCTTCACCCGGGTAATCGGGACGTTGAGCAGGATCGAAAGCACCGTGAAGAGCAGTGACGAACTTTGTACCACAACCTTCATGGGGAGGTGTCTTGCTACATTCATCATAGCTTCATCTATGCCGGCCAACAAGAGCGCATCCAGACCAGCAGCCGAGCAAATCGTAAGAGAGCCGCGCTGGCCGGCGGTATTGGCAATTGTGGCGGTTGGCGCGCTTTATTCGGCTTTGCCGGAGGCCTTGCGGGTGGGTCCGTACTGGCTGCTGCTGGCGGTGGTTAGTGTGTTGTTGATACCCACGGTGATTGCACATCGAACCGGGCGGCACAAGCTGAACGATGTTTTGGGCCATACTGTGCTGGGAATCGTGACGGCGTCGATGGTGTGGTCGCTCGCGATGCTCATAGCCGGTCTGCTCTTCTCATCGCGATTCACCGCAGATTCTGTTGCGTGCCGCGGCATCTTTATGGACCGCGAACGTATTAGTTTTCGCGTCCTGGTATTGGCGTTTGGATGGGGGCGGCCCAAACCAGCGCGACCTTAGGGAGTCCCACACCGAGGGCGCATTTCTATTTCCGCAGATGCTGGTTCCGGGCAAACACACGGGCAACTGGAGGCCCGGCTTCGTCGATTATTTGTTCCTGGCCTTCAACAGCAGCACCGCCTTTTCGCCGACTGATGTTCCCGTACTGTCGCGGTGGGCCAAGCTCATGATGATGACGCAGGCCATGATTTCGCTGACCAGCGTCGTAGTCATCGCGGCCCGCGCGGTAAATATCCTGTAGAGACCCGCGGGCAGGAGTGCCCTTTCCACGGCTACACTAGTTATTTCTTATGAAGCTTCCGAGCTACACCATCACGCAAGGCAAAGACCGTGCTCCGGCCCGAGCATTTCTAAAGGCGATCGGCTTGACCGACGAGGACATTAAGAAGCCGATCATCGGAATCGCCAACACCTGGATCGGCACCATGCCCTGCAACTTCAAGTTGCGGGATCTTGCGGTTAACGTCGCGGATGGGATCCGCAAAGCCGGCGGCACTCCCATGGAGTACAACACCATCGCCATCAGCGACGGAATCACCATGGGTACCGAAGGCATGAAGGCCTCGCTTGTCAGCCGCGACCTGATCGCAGATTCCATCGAGTTGGTAGCGCGCGGTCACATGTTCGACGGGATCGTAGCGCTGGTGGCCTGCGACAAGACCATTCCGGGCGCGGCCATGGCCCTGTTGCGCCTCAATATTCCAGGCCTGGTTCTCTACGGAGGATCGATTTTGCCAGGACGCTATAAGGGCCGCGATCTGACCATCCAGGATGTCTATGAAGCCGTCGGCGCAAATGCCGCGGGCAAAATGTCGGATGAGGAACTGCTCGCCATTGAGAACTCAGCCTGCCCCGGCGCCGGCGCTTGCGGCGGCCAATTCACGGCGAACACGATGGCGACCGTAATGGAGATCATCGGGCTGTCGCCAATGGGAACCGCTTCGGTGCCGCAAGTGGACCCACGCAAACACAATGTCGCCGAGCGCTGCGGCGAGCTGGTTCTGAACCTGGTAAAGCAAAACCTGCGGCCGCGGGATATCGTCACCAAGAAGTCGATTGAAAACGCTATCGCTTCGGTGGCCACTACCGGCGGCTCAACCAATGCCGTGCTGCATCTGTTGGCGATGGCGCGAGAAGCGGGCGTGCCGCTCGACATCGACGACTTCCAGACCATCAGCGAGCGGACCCCCTTATTGGTGGATCTGAAACCGGCCGGCAAGTTCGTGGCGGTGGACGTCGATAAGGCGGGGGGAATTCCGGTAATCGCGCAGCGGCTGCTGAACGGCGGTTACGTGGATGGATCGACCATGACCGTGACGGGCAGAACGTTCGCCCAGGAGGCCGCCGAGGCCAAGGAAACGCCGGGACAAGAGGTGATCCACGCGTTGAACAATCCCATCAAGAAGAGCGGAGGCTTGGTGATTCTGCGCGGCTCGCTGGCACCGGAGGGCTGCGTGATCAAGGTAACGGGAATCGAACGAACTCAACAAAAGGGACCGGCGCGCGTATTCGACTCCGAGGAAGCTGCCATGGCTGCGGTCATGGGCGGCAAGATTCAATCCGGCGACATTGTCGTGATCCGCTATGAAGGTCCTCGCGGCGGGCCGGGGATGCGCGAGATGCTCGGAGTAACCAGCGCAATTGTGGGCGCCGGACTATCGGAGACCGTCGCGCTCATCACGGATGGCCGCTTCAGTGGAGCTACCCGTGGATTCTGCGTTGGTCACATTGCGCCGGAAGCGGCCGTCGGGGGCCCGATCGCCGCGGTAGAAGAGGGCGACATCATCAACCTCGACATCCAAAAGCGGACCATCGACCTGGACGTCCCGCAGAGCACTCTGCAGGATCGCCTAAAGAGATGGAAGGCTCCCGCGCCGCATTACAGCACCGGTGTATTCGCCAAATATATTGCTTTAGTAGGATCCGCGTCGGAAGGCGCGCTTACGACCCCGTCCGCGCTATCGGCGAGCTCTCGCTCGTGACCTTAGGCTTCTCGACTGCGGCGACAACGTGCGCGTCGAGCATTTTCTGCACATCGGATTTGCCAACGGCGCCCACCTTTTGTTCAACCACTTTGCCGCCCTTGAAGAGAAGCAGCGTGGGGATGCCGCGAACCTGATATCGCATGCTGGTCGCGCCATTCTCGTCTACGTTTAGTTTTCCAACTTTCACCCGCCCGGCATAGTCGGTGGCGATCGCGTCTACAGTCGGCGACATCATCCGGCAAGGCCCGCACCACTCCGCCCAAAAGTCGACCAGCACCGGAACATCGGAGTTAAGGACCTCTTTGTCCCAGCCTGCGTCCGTAAAAGTCAGTGTGTTTGTACCAGCCATAATATTCCCAATCTCTCCCCTAATCAGATGTTTACGGATAGCCAAAAGATTCAGGCCAGAAGCCGCTGATACAGCTCCACATATTCAACGGCTACCGCGCTCCAGGAAAAATCCTTTCGCATCCCGCGCCGCATCATTGCCAGCCAATGGTCCCTATCTCTATAGGCTTTCAGGGCCGAACCCAAGGCCTCCAGCAGCGCGTCTCCGGAATAATCCCGGAACTTGAAGCCCGTATCCTCCTCAATGGTATCATCCAGGCCGCCGGTGGCGCGAACCACCGGAACGGTTCCATAGCGCAAGCTATAAATCTGGCTCAGACCGCAAGGTTCATAGCGGCTTGGCATGAGGAACATGTCTGAACCCGCTTCGATCCGGTGCGAAAGCGAGTTGTCATAGCCGATCCGAACGGCGACCCGGTTCGGATATGTTTGTGCGAGAAGCTGGAACATCGCTTCGTGGGCTGGATCGCCGGACCCCAGGACCGCCAGGTTGATGTCCTCCTCCAGCATGCGAGATGCAGCTTCAGCGATGAGGTCGATACCTTTTTGAGCCGCGAACCGCGTCACCATACCGATCAGCGGCCGTTCCTGTCTTATTCCATTCTCGAGCCCGAGTTCCTGCAGAAGAGCACGTTTGCATTCGTGCTTTCCTGAAAGATCCTCCACTCCATAGTTCCGAGGGATATGCGGATCGTGCTCCGGATTCCACTCAAGATAGTCGACGCCGTTCACGATTCCGAAAATGGGGCCATGCTTACGAAGAAAGCCATCGAGACCGAAGCCGTACTCCGGAGTCTGAATCTCACGGGCGTAACCTTTGCTCACGGTGCTGATGGCGTCGCTGAACGCAATCCCGGCTTTCAGCAGATTGAGCTTCCCAAAGAATTCCATTTGTTCGGGATTAAGGACCCTCTGGTCCAAGCCGAGTACCGGAACCGTCTCCGGTCCGAAGATCCCCTGGTAACCGAGATTATGGATAGTAAACAGCACTTTGACGCCACTGAAGGTTGGGTCAGCACTGAAATGCTGACGGAGGTAAGCGGGCAATAGAGCCGCCTGCCAATCGTGCACATGTATGATCCGCGGACGAAATAAATGGCGTGCTACTCCTAAGGCAGCCATCGACAACACGGCGAAGCGCAGGTGGTTGTCCGGATAATCGGCGCCGGCGTCACCGTAGATACCGTCGCGATCAAATAAGGGCGGGCAGTAGACAAAATAAAAACTAACATCACGCTCCGTAGTGTGATAAATATCCACCAGATAACCAGGGCCGATAGGGACCCAAAGACTGCGGTAGGCAAGTTGAGGCTCCCGCTCATATTGATTCCTGCGGTACGCGGGCATCACGACCGCCGTCCGCTGACCACCTGATTGGAGCGCGGCCGGAAGCGCTCCCAAAACATCGGCCAATCCCCCAGTTTTGGCGAAAGGAGTGGCTTCCGACGCCACCATTAGAATGTTCATAGAGGTAGTGAACAGGTACTCGCTCCCAGCAACCGTTCAGCCCACAGTTTCGGTCTCAGTTCTTGATTTCCTTGTGGACGGCGTCCAGCACGCCGTTAATGAATGAGACGGACTCCTCGCCGGAAAACTGGCGCGCGAGCTCCAGCGCTTCGTCAATGACCACGGCCGGCGGAGTTTCACGCAGATTCATTTCGTAGATCGCCATCCGCAGAATATTACGATCGACGATGGGCATTCGCTCCAGTTTCCAATTCTCCGATTTCGCGGTGATCTGATGATCGATGTTACCGGCAGCTTCGGAAGTTCCTTTGGCCAGCTCTTCCATGAATTCATCGCATCCGGTTTCTTCCTCGTCGTCCTCGGAGTTCAAGGTATCGTAGAACGAGCGAATAGCGTCCTCAACTGGGCCTTTGTTCATGTCCCACTGATAGAGAACCTGCAATGCGCGCTGTCGAGATCGATGGCGGGCGGCCATAACTGCTCGCTACTATTTTCGCAGGCGGCGCAGCAGGTCGGCCATTTCGATGGCGGTGATCGCCGCGTCGTGGCCTTTGTTGCCGCTCTTGCCGCCCGCGCGATCGATGGCCTGCTCGACGGTGTTGGTGGTAAGCACCCCGAACGCCACCGGCACGCCCGACTCCAAGGGGACCGCCGCCAATCCGTTTGACGCCTGGGCAGAGACGTAATCAAAATGGGGCGTTTCGCCCCGGATCACCGCACCTAAGGCGATGATGGCGTCGTGCCGTTTCTGCGCGGCCAGTGTTTTTGCGACCAATGGCAGCTCCCACGAGCCCGGCACTTTTACGATATCGATGTCATTGGAATCCGCTCCCGAGCGTTTGAGCCCATCCATGGCGCCAGCCAGGAGACGATCGGTGATGAAGCTGTTGAATCTCGCGCAAATGATCGCAAACTTCATACCGCGCGCATCCAAATTTCCTTCGATCACCTGAGACATATGGGATAATTTTGTTTCAGGCCCCCATTCTACCGCATGGATCCAGCTTTCATCCGCAACTTCTCGATCATCGCGCACATCGATCACGGCAAATCGACGCTCGCCGATCGTCTGCTGGAGGTCACCGGCGCTCTATCGCAGCGCGAAATGATGGAGCAGGTTCTGGACACCATGGACCTGGAGCGTGAGCGCGGCATCACTATCAAGGCTCACGCTGTTCGCCTGAATTATCTGGCCGAGGATGGCGAGATGTACCAGCTCAATCTCATCGACACGCCCGGCCACGTCGACTTTACGTACGAAGTCTCCCGCAGCCTGCAGGCCTGCGATGGCGCTCTGCTGGTGGTAGATGCGTCGCAAGGCGTCGAGGCTCAGACGCTGGCCAACACTTATCTTGCGCTGCACCACAATCTCGAAATCATTCCGGTCATCAACAAAATCGATCTACCCTCCGCCGAGCCGGAGCGCATTCGCGAGCAGATCGAACAAGTGATCGGACTCCCAGCGCACAATGCGTTATTGGTGAGCGCCAAGCAGGGTACCGGCGTCAAGGACGTGCTCGAAGCCATCGTGCATCTGGTGCCGCCGCCCCAAGGTTCACCGGATGCGCCGCTTCGGGCCTTGATCTTTGACTCCTGGTTCGATCCGTACCGCGGTGTGATTATCCTTACCCGCGTGTTCGACGGCCGGCTTCGGCTGAAGCAAAAGATCAAGCTCTGGTCGAATGGGGCGACTTTCGAGGTGGAGGGCCTGGGCTATCAATCGCCCAAGCCTATCCCTTGTGACGAACTGGCCGCGGGCGAAGTCGGATTCGTGTTCGCGAATATCAAGACGGTGTCGGATGCGAAGATCGGCGACACCATCACCAGCGCGGAGAATCCGGCCTCCGAGCCGCTTCCAGGTTTTGAAGAAGTAAAGGCGATGGTTTTCGCCGGCCTCTATCCGGTGGAATCGCATGAGCACGGCCGCTTGCGCGAGGCGCTCGAGAAATTGCGACTCAACGATAGCGCCTTTAGTTTCGAGCCGGAGAGCTCGATGGCGCTGGGCTTCGGCTTCCGCTGCGGTTTCCTGGGTCTCTTACATCTGGAAATCGTGCAAGAACGACTGGAGCGGGAGTTCGAGATCGACCTTATCACTACCGCGCCTGGGGTTCGTTATAAGGTGACTACGCTCAACGGTACTGTGGTCGACGTCGACAGTCCGACCAAGTTTCCGAACCCGGCAGAAATTCAGCAGATCGAAGAGCCGATCATCGACGCCACGGTGATCACGCGTGAGGAATACGTCGGCGAAATCCTGAAGCTACTGGAAGAGAAGCGCGGGACGCAGAAGAAGTTCGAATACATTGGGACGGGGCGTGTGATGCTGTTATACGAGCTGCCGCTCAACGAGATCGTACTCGATTTTTACGACCGATTGAAATCGGCCTCGCGCGGCTACGCCTCACTGGATTATCATCTATCCGGCTATCGGGCATCGTCACTGGTAAAGCTAGACGTACTGGTGGCGGGTGAGCCCGTGGATGCGCTTTCCATCATCGTGCACAGGGACTTCGCTTATGACCGCGGAAAGATTTTGATCGAGCGTCTCCGCAAATTGATTCCACGCCAGATGTTCGAGGTTGCCCTGCAGGCAGCTATCGGCAATAAGGTGATCGCGCGAGAGAATATCCCGGCCATGCGCAAGAACGTTCTGGCCAAATGCTATGGCGGTGACATCTCACGCAAGCGCAAGCTGCTCGAAAAACAGAAGGAAGGCAAGAAACGGATGAAGCGGGTCGGCCGCGTCGAGATTCCGCAAGAAGCCTTCCTGGCTGTTCTTAAGGTCAGTGACGAAAGCGATTAGACAATACTTATAACGATGCGCCGGTTAGCGCGCGCCGTAGTCATTGTGCCGCTCCCGGAACTCCCGCAAGCGGTTCAAATCGTCGGTTAGTACATCACGATCACGGCCCGACAAGCGGTTGTCTCGAATCACGCGATCCATAGCGCCGATCACCTCATCCAGTTCGCGCTCGTCATAGCGTCCAGCAGCTAACTTGCTTTGCAGTTCGTCCAGTTCCTGCCTCGTCCTGGCGAGCCGGTATTGATCGGCGCCGAATGGGAAAGCTCCGGATTGAACATGCTCCAGATCTTCGCGGATTCGTTCAAAGAAGCGCCGCCGCATGTCTTCGCCGCGAAACCGATCGTCGCGGTCACGGTGATAAACATCGTCATCGCGATAGGCGCGATCACGGTCACGGCCGTCACCGCGATCGCGGTCGTCACGCCGGTCCGGGGGCGGTTGGGGCGGAAGCGCCTGCCCACCGGGGAATCCCGCGCCGCTCCAGGTCAGATCAAACGTATAACCTTCCGAACCGTTGTCCGGATCTTCGATCCGAACTACTGCTCCGCCGCCATTGCGCGGATCGTGAACCAGGGTTTGCCTGCCGCGGCCGTCCACCCCCGAGAAACGGAAATTCCCCGGATTAGCTGGAAGCGGTCCGGTGCATTCAAATCGGCGCCACTGCGGCGGGCGCCCCGACAGATTCCGCAAGACCGCGTTATCGCCGCGAACTTCCACTTCCGCCGCCCCATCCACTACAACTTCGATGGTGCATTTGCCCCGGTCAGGGCTTCCACCACGAATGGTGGCTCTGCGTTCATAGTTTTGACCACTCATGATTCCACTAGTGGCCGCTAATGTTGCAACTGCAATAAATCTGAATCCCCGCATACGTTACCTCCTAATGAGCATTCTACATGCCCATCACACAACTAATCGACAGAACTCGCAGTACACTCCAATTAGGAGCACGTATGCCCTACCAACACCTGCTGCGGTCCACTGACGGCCAACTGGGGATCATCACCCTCAATCGACCGGACCGCCGCAATCCGCTTTCGCTCGACCTAATGCACGAACTGATCGACTGCCTGGATGAAATCGGAAGCGACACCAATATCCGCGCGGTCATCCTGGCAGCCGCCGGAAAGGCATTTAGCGCGGGGCACGACCTCAGCGAAATGGTGGGGCGCACCGTAAACGACTACCGCCGCATCTTCGACGTTTGCACCGAGCTGATGACCAAGATCCAATCGATCCCGCAGCCGGTGATCGCGCAAGTGCAGGGCATCGCGACCGCGGCCGGTTGTCAATTGGTAGCCACCTGCGATCTTGCGATCGCGAGCGAACAAGCTCAATTCGCGACGCCCGGCGTGAAGATCGGCTTGTTCTGCACCACGCCCATGGTCGCTTTGAGCCGCGCCGTTGGACGCAAGCGCGCTATGGAGATGCTGCTCACCGGAAAGCTGGTGGATGCCGCGACCGCCGCCGATTGGGGACTCATCAATCGCGTCGTTCCCGCCGACCAACTTGAATCCGAAACGCGACGGCTGGCCTGCCAGATCGCCGACGCCAGCAGCTTTACGGTCGCACTCGGCAAACAGGCTTACTACACGCAGATCGATCTCGATCAGGCCAAAGCGTACGCCTATGCCAAGGAAGTGATGACCATGAACTCGCTCGCCCAAGACGCGCAGGAGGGAATTTCCGCGTTTCTTGAGAAGCGCGCCGCCTGCTGGACGGGGAAATAGATACTTACTTTAGCTTATAGATGATGGTGTAGCGAGTTCGGCCCACTTCCCGGTAAGCCCGCCAGCCAATCCCGCAAATCCGGATAATTCGTAATCGCCAGCGCGGGATTCAGCGGCCCCAGGCCATCCACAATCCAGGTCGGTCTGGTTTGAATCAATTCTTGCCGATTGCGTGCGGCCATTCCGGAGCCGCCGGTTCAGAGCTGGTCAAATGGCGGTCGGCCAGGACGCCCGTCAGCGGCTGCGAATCGAGAAACCTGCTTCCGGCCGGCATTCGCGTATAGGCGAAGATGTCCGGCCGATAGCCCCACACCAGCAGCGTCCCTTCGCGATCAATCCGATCGGCGGCCGCGTGGCTATCCTGATTCATCGCCAGATCACTCCACTCCGTCTGGCGATCATGCAGCAGATCATTGGCGAGCGTGACGATAACGCGGGCCGAAACGGACCAGCGGGATCAGTAACAGCAGTAACAGCACCGCTCGCCTTCGCCCGAGCAGACGTATCCTCGCGCCGCCATGAGCGCCATCACCGGCAGCAGTTGAAAGTAGTACCGCGGAAAGAATCGCCAGCCAGCCGCGACGGCCATGAAGGATAGCAACAGCCAGCCCGCCATGCGCCAGTTCTTCTCTTTCCAAAACGCGTACGCGGCGCCGGCCACCAGCGCGGCCTGGAAGCCTGCCCAATTGAGCGATCCGGATGAGACCGGTCGCCGGCGCGAAGCCAAGGTCGGAATAAAGCGCGCCCCACCGCCAGACCTGGTCGAAGTAAGGCTGGCCGAACCAGGCCAGCGCGGCGACATTCGGCAGCGCGAACCCTAGCAGCAGCCATGGCCATGCCGATCCCGCCCACAGCGCGCAGGCTGCCAGCACGAAGACGCCTTTGGCATTGATCAGCATCGCCACGCCGGCAATCAAGCCGCTCCAAAACAGGCTGCCGCGCCATGCCAGATACACAGCGGCCAGGTGCGGCAGGATCATCAGCAGATCCGGAGCGAGCGCCATCACCGCGGAAGGAATGCCGAACGTCAGGAAAAAACCGGTTGCGAGCGCCGCCGCCAAGCCCTCGCGCGGTCCCCAGAGATCGCGCGCGAACTTCCACGCCGCCAGGCAACACAAAAAGACGAAGACCGCTCCCGCGATTCGGAGCGGCATTCCGATCCGCGCGCCCCAAAGCAGATAAGTATACGCAAGCAGCGGCGGCTTATCGAACCAAATGTCGCGATACAGGCTCTTGCCGCCCAGAAGCTGAATGGCCGCGGCTGTCGGATACGCCTCTTCTACCCAAACGATGCCGGTGTGACACAGCCGCGTGGCTACCAGACCGGCAGCGAGCAGCGTAAAGGTTAATCGTTCCCGGCTGATCGCGACTTCTCCAGCAACTGCACCAGCTTCGCTCGAAGCTCAGGACCATAATCGGGATCGGCGAGCGCAAACTCGACGAAGGTTTCGAAGTAGCTCGGGAAATTGCCGATGTCGTAGCGGCTCTCATTGGGTGGCAACTTAACGGCCAAGACACGCCGGCCTTCCTCGCACATCTGCGCCATGGCATCGGTGAGTTGAATCTCGCCACGCGCATCCGGCTTCACGCGCCGTATCATATCGAAGATTACCGGCGAGAAGACGTAGCGGCCGGCTATCGCCAGATTGCTGGGCGCCTGGCCCGGCTTCGGTTTTTCCACCAGATCCACCACCCGCAGCCACTCGCCTTCGCCTTCTTTGACTTTCAAAATGCCGTAGTTGACGGTCTGATCGGGAGGTACTTCTTCGACCGCAATAACGCAACTGGCATGCCTCTCCTCAAACAACTCGGTCATTCGCAACACTGTTTTCGATTGGGCATGCAGGCCCAAAATTGAATCGCCCAGAGCGACGACAAAGGGCTGCTCGCCCGCGAAATTCTCACCGCACAAAATTGCGTCGCCTAGTCCCTTCTGCATGCGCTGGCGGGTGTAAAAGAAATGGGCATCGTGATCCTCGAAGCTCAGTTCCTTGAGCAATTCCTTCTTGTTCGCCGCGCTCAAATTCGCGGACCAGTTCCGGATCGGTGTCGAAATGATTCTCGATCGACGTTTTGTTCCGGCCCGTGACAAATAAGATCTGGTCGATCTTGTTGGCGATCAGCTCTTCTGCCACATACTGAACGATCGGCTTCCGCGCCACGGGCAGCATTTCCTTGGGCTGCGATTTCGTGGCCGGCAGCAAGCGCGTGCCTACTCCCGCCACGGGAACGATTGCGCTGCGAATCACCTCTTGAATATAACTGGTTGTGTCCCCATGATCCATCTTGAAACTTCCGCGGACGCCTCCGGCCAGCGGCTCGACCTGTACCTGCACCAGCGACTGCCCGAATACAGCCGCGCGCGTTTGCAGGAATGGATTAAGGCTGGGCGCGTACTAGTCGGCAATTCACCACAGAAGCCTTCTTATCTTTTGCACGGCTCCGAGGCCATTGAGATCGATCCCGCTCCGCCCGCACCCCTGCGCGCCCAACCGGAGGAGTTGCCACTCGAAATCCTGTACGAGGATCAAGATGTAATCGCGGTGAATAAGCCAGCCGGCATGGTGGTTCATTCAGGCGCCGGCCGCCATTCGGGAACCTTGGTAAACGCGCTGCTGCATCGCTTCCGAACGCTTTCGAATGTCGCCGGTGAGTTACGCCCGGGTATCGTGCACCGATTGGATCGCCTTACCAGCGGAGTGCTCCTGGTCGCGCGATCCGACGCCGCGCATCGTCACCTAGCCGACCAGTTCTCCAGCCGCCGGGTCGAAAAGGTTTATCTTGCGCTGGTGCATGGCCGAATCAAATCGGAGCGCGGCAAAATCGCTACGCCTATCACTCGCGACCCGGTCCGCCGTATCCGCATGACAGCCAGATTGGCTCGCGGCCGGTCCGCTATAACCGAATACAAGGTTCTGCGCCGCTTTGACAAATTCACACTGCTGGAGGTTCGCATCGGAACCGGCCGCACCCACCAGATTCGAGTGCATCTGGCCAGCCTCGGTCATCCAGTGGCCGGCGACCCGCTATATGGAGCCGCGGCAAGCACGCTCGACCGCTACTTCCTGCACGCCCAACGCATTACGTTCACCAGCCCCACTACGGGCGAGCGAATAACAATCGAGGCTCCGGTCCCGGAAGAGCTTCAGAAGTATCTCGAGCATCTATAACTCCGCCTCACGGCCTCGGATTCCTTATAATGGAATCACTTCTCATGAAAATGCTGTACCCCGCTGTCGCCCTTCTGTCGATGTCGCTGGCACTTAATTCGCAGCCCAAGAACGGCAAGGCCGACAAAGCCGGCCCACCCGATTCGCAAGACAAGAACCGCATTACGCTGGACGTTTCCCGTGTCAACATGCTGTTCACGGTCTCAGACAAGAAAGGCCGCTTCATCACCGACCTCACGAAGGACGACTTTGATGTTTTCGAAAGCAAGAAGCCACAAACCATCATCGAATTCTCGGCGGAATCCGATCTACCGCTTCGCCTGGCGATCTTGATCGACACCAGCAACAGCATCCGCGAACGCTTCCGGTTCCAGCAGGAAGCCGCCACCGCGTTTATCGATGGCACGGTTCGGCCACGCCAGGATAGAGCGCTGGTGGTTAGTTTCGACACTGCCGCCGAACTGGTCACGGACTTGACAGACGACATCCCGGTTCTCGAAAAGGCCATCCAGGGATTGCGTCCGGGTGGTGGAACGTCCATGTACGATGCGGTCTACTTCGCCTGCCGCGACAAGTTGATGCAGGATCAGCCGCTTTACAAATTTCGCCGCGCCATGGTGATCCTTAGCGACGGAGAGGACAACCAGAGCCGCTATACGCGCGATCAGGCGCTTGAAATGGCGCAAAAAGCCGACGTCACTATCTACACCATCTCCACCAATATCACGCATATCGAAACCGATGGCGACAAAGTGCTGCGCTACTTTGCGGGCGAGACCGGCGGGCAGGTGTTTTTCCCGTTCAAAGCCACTGATCTGAATCAGTCCTTTGAGAACATCGCTAACGAGCTGCGGCATCAGTACAACGTTTTCTATCGTCCCGAGCCTCTCAAAGCCGACGGGCTCTATCATCCGGTCGACATCCGTGTGAAGGGTCGCAAAGATCTGATCGTTCGAGCCCGAAAAGGTTATTACGCTCCAAAATTGTAGCCATGCTGAAGCGCGGCTGCTACAATTAGGTTTCCCCCAACGAAGTTTTCCCCAAAGGATTACCCGCATGGACGAAAAAGAACGCAGCCGGACGCTAGGACTCACGCTCACCCAGATTGAAAAACAGTTTGGCAAGGGTTCTATCCTGCGGCTTGGATCGAAGGAAGCCGTTGTTCCGGTGGCCACCATTTCGACCGGCTCCATTTCGCTCGACCTCGCGCTCGGTGTTGGCGGATTCCCCCGCGGCCGTATCAACGAAATCTTTGGCCCGGAATCGTCCGGAAAGACCACGGTGGCACTGCAGGTGATCGCTGAAGCCCAGCGCGCCGGCGGGATGGCCGCTTTCATCGATGTTGAACACGCTCTCGATCCTATCTACGCCCGCAAACTCGGCGTGGACGTCGACAATCTGCTGGTTTCGCAGCCCGACTATGCCGAACAGGCGCTGGAGATCACCAGCGCGCTGATCATTTCCGGTTCCATAGACGTCCTGGTGGTCGATTCAGTCGCCGCACTCGTCCCCAAATCCGAACTCGACGGCGAGATGGGGGATAGCCACATGGGTGTGCAGGCGCGTTTGATGTCGCAGGCCATGCGCAAGCTCACTGGGAATGTTTCCAAATCCAACACCTGCCTGATTTTCATTAATCAGATCCGCGAAAAGATCGGCGTCATGTTCGGCAATCCCGAAACTACCACTGGCGGCCGCGCTTTGAAATTTTATTCTTCGATCCGAGCCGACATTCGCCGCATCGCCGCCATCAAGGAAGGCGAGGTGGTGGTGGGCAATCGCACCAAGGTAAAGATCGTCAAGAACAAAGTTGCCGCGCCCTTCCGCGAGGCCGAATTCGACATCATTTACGGCGAGGGAATCTCGAAGGAAGGCGATCTGATCGATCTTGGCGTCGCGCAAAATCTGGTCGAAAAGAGCGGATCCTGGTACAGTTACAAAGGCGAGCGCATTGGCCAGGGACGAGAAAACGCCCGTCAGTTCCTCAAGGACAATCCCGACATCAAGCTGCAGGTCGATAGCGAATTGCGTAAGGCACTTGGGCTGAACCGCAAAGAGCCGGAAGCCCCTGCCGCCGAGCTGCCTAAGCCCGTCACCGCGACCGCTGCCCGATCCCGGTAATCACGACGGCCCCACAAGCGGTCGACGGCGTCGGCCGCGCCGTATAATTAACTGCTTGTCCATCCGAAAAATCCTCATTGCCAATCGGGGCGAGATCGTCGTTCGGATCGCACGGACCGCGCGTGAGATGGGCATCAGTCCCGTTGCAACTTACACAGACGCAGATCGGAATTCTCCGCATTTGCGCGCCTGCGACGAATCGGTTGCCATTGGCGCCTCCTACCTCGACATCGGTCGAATCGTCGATGCCGCGCGTAAGAACGCACGCTGACTCGATCCACCCCGGCTACGGATTCCTGGCGGAAAATGCCGACTTCGCCGAAGCCTGCCGCCGTTCCGGCATCCTGTTCATCGGGCCATCGGCAGACGTCATCCGTGTGATGGGTTCAAAGATCGCCGCGCGAGAAGTGGCCGCTGCCGCCGGTGTTCCCATCGTTCCAGTGATTCATTCCCAGGCCACTATCGATTTCCCGGTGCTTATCAAAGCTTCCGGGGGCGGCGGCGGGCGCGGAATGCGGGTCGTCAGCTCGAGCGATCAGCTCCATGAGGCGCTGCAATCCGCAAAAAGCGAGGCCGAGCGCGCCTTTGGGGATGGCTCACTGCTGATCGAACGCTACATCGAAAACGCTCGGCATGTGGAGTTCCAGATCTTCGGGGATCATCACGGCAACCTGATCCACCTGTTCGAACGCGACTGCTCCATTCAGCGCCGCTATCAGAAGATCATCGAAGAGAGCCCCTCGCCGGCGCTCAACCCGGAAATCCGCCGGCGGATGGGAGAAGCCGCCCTGGCAATTGGCCGTGCCATCGGTTACACGAATGCCGGAACAGTCGAGTTCCTGCTGGCGCCCTCGGGCGAGTTCTTCTTCATTGAAGTGAACACGCGTATCCAAGTGGAGCACCCTGTCACCGAACTGCTCACTGGCCTGGATCTCATACGTCTCCAGATCGAGGTTGCCGAGGGAAGGCCGCTGACGGTGCAGCCGCGTATGGCTGGCCATGCGATTGAAGCGCGCCTCTATGCCGAGGATCCCGCCAATAACTTTGCTCCATCTACTGGAACTATTCGAGTGTGGCGGCCGCCCCCGCATGTCCGCGTGGACACTGCGCTCGAAGAAGGCTCGCAAGTCGGGATTCACTACGATCCTCTGCTGGCCAAGATCATTAGCTATGGCGAAGATCGCGAGACCGCTCTGCGAAAACTCGTGCATGCGCTTCGCTCCACCGGTATTCTCGGGCTCCAAACGAATCGCGAGTACCTGCTCCAGATTCTCGAGAGCGAAGAGTTCCACGACGGCCGCGCCACCACTGCATTTCTTCCGGCGCCGGAGCCGGATGTCATCGATCCTGGCTGTGTTGCGGCCGCGGTGCACTATTTCATGAAGAGCCCGCTGCAGGGCGTTCCACCCAACTATCGAAATAACCCTTATCGCACGCCCACCATGAAACTCCGGGTTCATAGCCGTGACTTCACGGTTGACGTCGCGCAGACGCTCTCGTCTGCGTCAATGCTGGCACGTACCGATAACGAAATCACGCTCGCCGCGGAAGGCATCACCCACACCTACGAAATCAAGCAGGCGGGGGAAGAAATCTTCGTTCAATCGCCCACTTGCTTCGCTTGCTATCACCCGTCTTCCCCGTCATCCCCGCCCGGCCAGCGCCACTTCAGCGCGAATCGGCGAACTCACCCATGCCCGGCCAGGTTCTTCGGATTCTTGTCGAGGAAGGCCAGCCGGTCAAGGCCGGCGATTCACTCGTTGTCCTGGAAGCCATGAAAATGGAACAGACCATAAGGACTTCCATTGATGGCATGGTGAAGTCTATCCTGGTAGTTACGGGACAAGTGGTGGCGCCAGGCCAAATGTTGGTCGAGATCAGCGTC
Organism: Bryobacterales bacterium; assembly: GCA_963769205.1. Taxonomy (GTDB): domain Bacteria; phylum Acidobacteriota; class Terriglobia; order Bryobacterales; family Bryobacteraceae; genus Palsa-89. The sequence continues at coordinate 361,194 of CAVYKR010000019.1, forward strand.
CAGGAGAATCCGGAATGATTGATGTTGCCGAAGCGGCCGCAGCCAGGCAAGATTACCCTTATTTCACCGCGGAGCACGAGATGATCCGGCAGACCGTGAAGCGATTTTGCCGTGAACAGATCGCGCCGCATGCCGAGCAGTGGGATCACGATGGCATCTTCCCGCGCGAGCTGTTTAAAAAAGCGGCGGATCTGGGGCTGTTCGGCATCCGCATTGATCCGGAGTGGGGCGGCCTGGGCCTGGACTGGTGGGCCAGCGCGGCCTATATGGAAGCATTGGTCCACTCCGACAGCGGCAGCGTCGACATGGCATTTATGGTCCAGTCGGAAATCACTCTGCCGGTTCTCGCGGAGCTAGGCACTCGCGAACAGAAAGAAGAGTTCCTGCGGCCTGGGATCGCCGGCGACATGATCGCCGCGCTTGGAATCAGCGAGCCTGGAGGCGGCTCCGACGTGGCTGCACTGAAGACTCGAGCCCGGATCGACGGCGACGACATAGTGATCTCGGGGCAAAAGCTGTGGATAACAAACGGCACGCGCGCCGACTTCGTGATCCTGGCTGTGCGCACCGGCGGCGAAGGCCACAAGGGCATTTCTCTAGTTCTATTTCCTACCAAAACGAAGGGGTTTTCGGTCGGAAAGAAGCTGAAGAAGGTGGGTAACATGGCATCCGACACCGCCGAGCTCTTCTTCGATGAATGCCGCATTCCGCAACGCAATGTGTTGGGCGAGATGAATAAAGGTTTTTACTACATCATGCATAACTTCCAGGGCGAGCGGCTCGCGGCCGCGATTCTCGCCTTGGCTGGAATGGAAAAGTCGGTGCGCAATGCCCTTGAATATGGCGGCGAGCGAACCGCATTCGGGAATCCGATTCGGCATTATCAGGTTTGGCGGCACAAGTTCGCTGAGCATCTTACTAACATCGAGGCCGGGCGATGGCTCATCTATCATGCACTCGATCTGATAAATCGCGGCCAGCGGGCGGTTCGTGAGATCACGATGGCGAAGCTGTACACTTCCGAGCTTTCGCAGCGCGTGACGTATGACTGCATGCAAATGTTTGGGGGCTTCGGCTACACTACCGAATATCCGATTGGGCGCGCGTGGCGGGACGTTCGGCTCAATACCATTGGCGCCGGAACATCCGAGATCATGAAAGAAATCATCGCCAAGGAAGAAAAGATTTGATCCGCATCGCCAACGGCCAGGGGTTTTGGGGCGACTCGCTGGAAGCGCCCCTCGAGCAGATACGTCGCGGCCCTCTAGATTACCTGACCCTCGACTATCTCGCAGAGGTGACGATGTCGATCCTCCAGAAGCAGCGCTCGCGCGATCCCAGCGCGGGCTACGCTCGCGATTTCGTCGAAATGGTGGGCCGTGGGGCGGCCGACATCGTTGACAAGAACATCCGGATCGTTGCTAACGCCGGCGGCGTGAATCCGGAAGCCTGCCGCGACGCCGTGGCCAAAGCGCTGAAACGACCGGGAATCAAGATCGGCATCGTGGCCGGCGACGACATCCTCACTCGTCTGGACGACATGATCGCGCGTGGCGTGGAACTGAAGAGCATGGACACTGGCCAGCCGATCGCTTCTATCCGGCCGCTGGTACAAAGCGCCAATGTCTATTTCGGCGCGGCACCGATCGCCAGCGCCCTTGCTCTCGGCGCTCAGATTGTCATCACCGGCCGCACCACCGATACCGGACTGGTGCTCGGCCCGATGATGCACGAATTTCGCTGGGCGCGCGACGACTGGGACAAGTTAGCCGCCGGCACCATTGCCGGTCACACGGTGGAATGCGGGGCGCAATGCACGGGCGGCAACTGCCAGGTGGACTGGCAGACTATACCCGACTTCGCCGGCATCGGCTATCCAATCGTGGAAGCCGAACCGGATGGAACTTTTATCATCACCAAGCATAAAGGCACCGGCGGGCGCGTAACCGTCGCCTCCGTCAAAGAGCAACTGCTTTACGAAATGGGCGATCCCCACGAGTACATCACACCCGATTGCATCGCCGACTTTACCACCATCCAACTCGAGCAATGCGGACCGGATCGCGTGCGGTTCTCCGGCATTAGCGGCAAACCCGCTACCAATTTCTATAAGGTTTCGATCAGCTACTCGGCCGGCTTCAAAGCGACCGGCATGCTGGCTTATTCCTGGCCGGACGCCTACGCGAAGGCTCAGGCAGCCGATCGCATTCTGCGCGCGCGCCTGGATCACCTGGGCCTGAAGTTCGATGCTATTCGCACCGAGTTTGTGGGCGTGAATGCCTGCCACGGGCCGCTCGCAGCAGAGCCATCTGCGGACATCGCGGAAGTCGCCCTGCGCATCGGCGTCCGTTCGGCATATCGGACCCCGGTGGAACGCTTCACCAAAGAAATCGCACCGCTGGCTTTGAACGGCCCTCCGGTGGTGACCGGCCTAGGCAGCGGCCGTCCCAAGGTGGAGGAGATCGTGGCTTACTGGCCTGCGCTCATTCCCAAGAGCGAGGTCTCGCCTCAAATTTCGATCCAGGAGACGTGATGGCTCGAGTCCAATTACTGCGTATTGCGCATGCCCGTTCGGGTGACAAAGGCGACACCGCCAATGTCGGACTCATCGCGCTGCGTCCTGAGTTCTATCCTCTATTGGTGCGGGAAGTGACCGCCGAACGCGTGAAGAAGCACTTCGAAGGCATTTGTTTGGGCGATGTAGAGCGCTTCGAATTGCCAAACCTGGGGGCGCTCAACTTCCTGCTGCATAAGAGCCTGGACGGCGGTGGCACGCTCTCGCTCAAGGCCGACGCCCAGGGGAAAACCTATAGCGCCGCGCTGCTGCGGATGGAGATTGAAGTTGATTCTCTACCAGGTTGAGCAGGGCTTTGCGCGAATCACGTCTGAATCGGCCCGAGAAGCGCAACGCTCTGAATCCTGAGCTGATCGCGCGAATTGAAAAAAGCAGTGGAGCGGTCGGACCGTATGATTATTCTGACCGGGGCGGGCGATGACTTCTGCTCCGGGGCCGACTTGAGTGGCCTCCACACCCTGGCGAATGCAAATGTGCTCGATAACATGGCGAGCGCTCGCGAAATGGCGGATCTATTCATTGCCATGCGCCGCCATCCCCACCCCATCGTCGCGGCGGTTCGCGGGCGCGCTCTCGCGGGAGGCTGCGGCCTGGCGACAGCTGCCGACATCGTTCTCGCTGCGGAGTCGGCCCAGTTTGGCTACCCCGAAGTAAATATCGGGTTCGTGCCCGCCATGGTGATGGCGATCCTGCGGCGCTGCGTGTCTGAAAAGCGCGCCTTCGAGCTCATTTCCACCGGCGAGGTGATTGGCGCTCAAACCGCCTTTGATTACGGCCTGGTCAATCGGGTTTTTGCCGATGAAACCTTCGATGTAGACGTTCAGGCATTCGCCTCTAGGCTGGCTGCAAAATCGCAATCGGCGCTGACGCTTTCGAAACGGCTTCTTTATCACACCGACACGATGGCGTTCGAAGCAGCTATAGAAGCCGGAGTACAGGTCAATGCGATTGCCAGATCTACGGAGGATTGCAAGCGTGGCATCGAGCGGTTCTTGAAGAAAAAACCTAGTGCCTGAAGACGCCCCATTCCATGGTTCCTTCCACTGGCCGGTTGTAAGCCGCCGATAACGAAATCCCAAGCACCGTCCTGGTTTCACGGGGATCGATGATTCCGTCGTCCCAAAGGCGCGCCGTCGCGAAATAACAATCCGATTCGCGCTGGATTTGACTCTCCAGCGCAACGCGCGCCGTCGTTAGCTTCTCTTCGTCCACCGGCTGCTTAGCTTTGATCAGCGCCTCGCGCTTGATAATGTCCATGACGCCCGAAAGCTGCTGCGGCCCCATCACCGCGATACGATGATTCGGCCAAGTGAACAGAAAGCGCGGCTCGTACGCCCGGCCGCACATCGCATAATTACCCGCGCCGTACGACCCGCCGATCATAATTGTGATGGCCGGCACGGTGGAGTTAGACACGGCGTTGATCAGCTTCGCGCCGTGGCGGATGATGCCTTGCTCTTCGTAAGTCTTCCCAACCATGAAACCGGTGATGTTCTGCAAAAATACGAGCGGAATATCCTGCTGATTGCACAGCTCGATAAACTGCGCGCCCTTGGCTGAGGACTCCGACATGAGCACGCCGTTGTTTCCCAGTATGCCGACTGGAAAACCAAGGATTCGCGCAAACCCCGTTACCAGCGTCGTTCCGTACTCGGCTTTGAATTCCGAAAACCGCGACCCGTCGACGATGCGCGCGATCACTTCTCGAACCTCAAAAGGCACCCGCACGTCGGACGAGACGATCCCCAGCAGTTCGTCGGCTGCATATAGCGGTTCTTCGATGTTCTCTTGCCGGGGCGTCGGTGGCTTCGGAAGGTTGAAGTACGAGATGATCTCGCGCGCCATGCGAATCCCGTCCATTTCGTCTTCAGCCAGGTAATCGGAAAGGCCGGAGACTCGCGAATGCATCTCGGCGCCGCCCAGTTCTTCCTCATCCGACACCTCGCCCGTAGCCATTTTCACCAGCGGCGGGCCGGCTAGAAACACCTGGGCTTGCTTCTTGACCATAATCACGTAATCGGACATTCCAGGAAGATAAGCGCCGCCCGCTGTCGAACTCCCGAACACCACTGCCACGGTCGGAATCCGGCGCTTGGATCGCCGAGTGATCTCGCGAAACCCCCGGCCGCCCGGAACGAAAATCTTGCTTTGCACCGGCAGATCGGCGCCCGCCGATTCAACCAGAAGGATGGTAGTGAGCCGATTCTCCAGCGCGATGTCGGCCAGCCGCGCGTTCTTCCAGACGCCCGCTTCGCCTGTGGAACCGCCTTTAGCCGTCGCCTCATTGGCAACGATCAGGCACTCGCGGCCGCTCACCAAACCGATACCGCCGATTACTCGCGCGCCAGGAGTTTCATCGTCCAATCCTATTCCGGCCAGCGGCGCGATCTCGAGAAAATAGGAGCCTTCATCCAGCAGCAGTTCCACGCGCTCGCGAGGGAGTAGTTTCCCGCGCTCCAGATGCCGCTTCACATATTTCTCGCCGCCGCCTTCGGTGGAACGTTTCAGCTCCAGTCGCAGCCTTTCAACGGCGGTCGACATAGCGGCGTAATTGGCGCGGAAACTATCGGACTCGCGGTTGACGCCGCTGCGGAACTGGCTCACGGTCAACCATTGTACGATGCGCCTAGAAAACCCCGCCTAGCACTCCAGCGCCGCTTCGCCGGCGTGTAAAAACCACTGGTTGATGACCACCCGGCGGACAAACCAGGGCATGCCAAGCAGTCCTTTGCCGAGCAACTGGATTAACTGAGAAGGTACACGCCGGCCGAGCTTGGCGGCCCAGTGTTCGCGAGCGCCGAAACGCTGGGCAAGCAAAGTCCGATACACTTCGAGGCCAACCCGGCCGTAATTCCCTTGAGCGGAAACAATAGCCTGTGCTGCCAGTAATCCCGATTCAATGGCTGGCCGGATGCCTTCCCCACTTTGCGAATATGCCAAACCCGCGGCATCGCCGATGAGCATCATTCCGTCATCAGTGATCCTTCGAGCCGAAGCGTCGTACAGAAGATACGCATGCCCAATGAGCGCGTGTGGGATCTCAAAGCTTACGCGCCCTTCTGATTTCAAAAAGCGCAAAAACGCGGCAACGTGATCGGCGAGGCGGTGTGGATCCATTCTCCCTAGACCTACATTGAGAAAATCGCCCTTGCGAAAGCACCAGCCGTATCCTTTTAAGTCGTTGCAGAAATAAAGTTCGGGGACTTCTGGCGAGACCGCGCAGGCGTCGCGCTGCCGCGGCTCCATTTCGAATTCGGCTTCCTGGGCGGCCACCACCTGCTCCCCGCCTGACTTAGCTCCGGTGAGTCGTGCCACCGGACAGAAATGTCCCCCGGCGCCAATCACCAACCGGGCTCGAAGCTCCCCGTTGGCAATCCACTCGCCGTCGCGTCGCGCGAGACTCGTTAAGCTGATCCCTTCCAGCAGCCGCGCGCCCGAGCGTCGCAACAGGTATTCATCGAATTCACGCCGTCGAATTCCGTAGCTGATCGGCCGGTCGTATTCTGTACCCACCATTTTGCCGCCGATGCTACCGATCCGAAAGCCCGTGATGGGCTGAAAGATGCGCTGCTGAGCATATTCGCCCGGATCGAGCTCGATTTCCGACAGAACGGCGGGAGTGATCCAGCCGCCACAAACCTTATCGCGCGGAAAAGTATGTTTGTCGAGGATAACGACATCCACTCCCGATTTCCGCAGTTTCCAGGCGCAGGCAGAACCGGCCGGCCCGCCGCCGACAATCAGGATCTCGCATGCATCCATTCCGGCTTCTCGATTTCGGATTGTGTTTCGCTGTAGAGCGGTGCGCGAGTCCACCAGACCGGCGGGCAGCGCGGTCCAGAGAAAACAACTTGGAAAAGCTGCAGCGAGCCGCAGCGGAAAGCGGCCATCGATCCGGCCAGGTAGAGTCGCCAGGCGCGCAGGAATTCGGAGTCGTACATAGAGACGACCTGCTGCTGCGCCTTCTCAAAACGGTCCAGCCAGTGCTCCAGCGTCTTGGCATAGTGAAGGCGCAGATTCTCGATATCCAGCACCGAATAGTCCCAGCGCTCGAGAATTTCCAGCGCCTGCCGGAGCGCAGGAATATAAGCGCCGGGGAAAATGCGGTTGCGCATCCAGCGGCTGTAGGCGCCCGGCTGGCTCTTGCCAATGAAATGAAACAGGCCGCGTCCGGACGCGCCAATCGAACGCTGAACAACATCGGCCAGATCTTTGTAGTTGTGGATGCCCACATGCTCCAACATGCCAACGGATACAAAGACGTCGAATTTTCCTCTCAAATTCCGATAGTCGTCTTCGATGAACTCCACCTGGCGGCTCAAGCCCTCCTCTTGGGCTCGCTGCGCAGCAAAAGCAATCTGCTCATGAGAGATGTTAAATGCTTTTACGGAAACTCCATATTGCCGCGCCATATGGAGGGCCAGGGCGCCCCATCCGCAGCCTGCTTCAACCACCGTTTCTCCGGGCTGCAGCCTGAGTTTGCGGCAAATGTGGTCCATCTTAGCCGTTTGGGCTAGTTCGAGCGTAGTAGCGGGAGTTGGGAAGTAAGCGCAGGTGTATACCATTTGGCGATCCAGCCACAATTTGTAGAAGTCATTGCCAAGATCGTAGTGCGCGTGAATATTGCGGTGCGAACCCCTTAATGTATTGGCCTGTAGCCAGTCGGTCCATTTGGATACCAAGCGCGAATAAAAAGCCTCGTGCTCACCCTCGCCCGACCTGGCTCGATAAATCGCCTCCAGAAGTTTGGCCAAGCTGCCTTGCACTTGAATACGCCCGTCAGCATAAGCGTCGCCGAAGGTCACTTCCGGGTCAAAAATTAATCGCAGGAGTGTTGTGCGATCGGGAATAACCAAGGTGGCGGCAGGAGGCTCCGCTGGTACAGTGGCGGCGCCGTTTCCAAGAACGATCTTAATGGGCTCCGGCTCGATGGCCTTTGAAATTCGCCCCAGTAGCCACTGGTCCGCTGAGCGCGGAAGAATAGACATAGTCCGCCTTTATTTCAGGGCCGAACAAATCTGGGTCCCTGTAGTGATCTTACTCTGTTCTACGACCAAGCGGGACTGGAAACAGCTTGTTTGCAGCCGTATGAATTTCTCTTCAAACCCTGCTATAGTATAGGTTTAGCGCTGCCCTCAAAGCGAGGTCTGTGTGTTTTTAAGCGTCAAGGAACTAGAGTTAAAGAAGGTCCGCTTTGAGGCGGCCTTTGCTCCGGGTGAAATAGAATATGATGAGGGGCTTCGGCAGGCTACCCCTTTGGAAGTCCGTGGCTCGGCCGAGCTTCTGGCCCACACACTTGGAGAGATCCGGATCCGCGGTCACCTGACGGTTCGGATGCGAGCGGATTGTGATCGCTGCCTGGAGCCGGCGGATTTTCCGATCGATTCGGACTTCGATTTGTTCTATCGGCCGGCGGCCCGCGGCGATTACAACGAAGAAGTGGAGATCGACGAAGGGGAAAGCGAAATTGCCTTCTACGAGGGCGCCGGAGTCGAACTGGAAAATGTTTTGCGTGAGTATGTTTTGCTCTCGTTGCCGATGCAGCGCGTCTGCCGCGATGATTGTCACGGCATCTGCCCGTTTTGCGGTCAAAACCGCAATGTGGCGAACTGTGGGTGCGCAGTGAAGCGCGTGGATGATCGCTGGTCGGTACTGAAAAATCTTCAAACTAAAGGAATCTAGATGCCCAATCCCAAACGACGACACTCCAAGCAGCGTACCTCAACACGTCGCGCCCACGATTCTTTGCGCATCCCGGGGACGTCCGAGTGTCCAAACTGTCACGAACCAAAGCTGCCGCATCGCGTCTGCCCGCATTGTGGGCGCTATAAGGGCAGAGAAGTGATCGAAGTCGCCGAGGAGTAAGATCGGCGAAAGTTGATATATTCTCTGATTACATGGTGACCATCGCTGTTGACGCAATGGGCGGGGACCACGCCCCCAAGGCGGAGGTCGAAGGTTCGATTCAAGCGGTCCGCGACCTCGGCGTCAAGATCATCCTGGTCGGCAAGCAGGACATCGTGCGCGAGGAACTGGCGCAGCACTCCGGTGTTGACCGACTGCCCATCGAGATCCAGCATGCCAGCGAACACATCACCATGGAGGACAGCGCTGCGAAGGCGGTTCGAACCAAGCGCGACAGTTCTATCCGGGTGGCTGCGCGGCTGGTCCGTGACGGAATCGCGCAGGGGGTGGTGTCGGCCGGCAACACCGGCGCAGTGATGGCTACCGCCAAGATGGTGCAGGGGATGTTACCCGGCGTGGACCGCCCGGCGCTGGCTTCGGCATTTCCCACACTAAAGGGCTCGCCGGTCGTCGTAGTAGATGTGGGAGCTAATGTCGACTGTTCGGCGCGCATGCTGGGACAGTTCGCGGTCATGGGCGAAATTTACTCGCGCGTGATTTTTCACCGCCCGCGGCCTCGCGTAGGGTTGCTTTCGATCGGCGAAGAAGAGCATAAAGGCAACGAACTCACGCGCACCGCCACGCCTCTGCTTAAATCGCTGCCCATTCATTTCATCGGCAATGTGGAGGGCGGGGATATTTTCACCGGCGAGACCGACGTTATCGTTTGCGATGGATTCATTGGTAATGTTGCGCTCAAAGTGGGCGAGGGCCTGGTGGATATGATCTACCGGATGCTTCGCGAATCGCTGGAAGCCACTATTTCGCGCAAAATCGGTTACGTACTCTCGCGTACCGCTTTCCACGATTTCAAGAAGCGCCTGGATTATTCCGAACACGGAGGCGCTCCGCTTCTGGGTATCAAAGGCGTCTGTATCATTACCCATGGCCGCTCAAATGCCAACGCAATCAAGAATGCAATTCGCGTGGCGGCTGAATTGGCTGACGGCAAGATTAACGAGCGAATCGCGGCGGAGTTAGCCTCCGGGCAACAACCGCCGCCCAACGCGGCAGCTGCGGATTAATATGCGACGATTCCTGGCAGGGCTCTTCCTTGCGTCACTATGTCTTTCCGGCGCCGAAGATCCGGTGCATTGGACGCTGACGTTAGAGCCGAAGTCTGCTCCGCCGGGATCGCACGTACTGGCTAGATTCGCAGCCAAGATCGATCCGGGCTGGCACTTATATTCATTGACCACGCCCAAGGGCGGCCCGATTCCGAGTACTAGCAGCTTGGCGGACAGCCCGGTGGTGAGTGGCTTCAAGCTCTATCAGCCGAAACCAGAGCGCAAGCTCGATCCGAATTTTCAGATCGATACTGAAACCTTCGCGGATGAAGTGGTGTTATTGTACGACGTCGAGCTGAAGAAAGATGCCGCCGCGGGTCCGGCTGAAATCACCGCCCAGGTGCGTTATCAGTGTTGCAACGACAAGTCCTGCTTGCCGCCCAAGCGCAAGTCGGCCTCGGCAACCATCGTCATCGATCCTGCTGCCAAAGCACAGGCCATCGCTGTCCCGCCCGGCTATACCGAATTCCGGCCCGTAGCGAATACTTCACCGGCGTCCGCGCCTGCTCCGGTTGCGCCTGCCACACAGTCGTCCGGCTTCGGACTGTTCTTGCTGACCGCCTTTGGCGCCGGCTTGGCGGCGATCTTCACGCCCTGCGTCTTCCCGATGATTCCGTTCACTGTCTCATATTTCATAAATCGGCAAACCGGTAGCCGGCGGGACGGCGTGGTGCAAGCTGTTGTCTTTTGCCTGGGTATCGTCGTTCTGTTTACCGGGCTCGGGGTACTGATGAAAGCTATCGTTGGGCCGTTCGGCGTGGTGCAGCTCGGGAATAGTCCGTGGGTGAACGGTTTTATTGCGCTGGTGTTCGTGATCTTCGGTCTGAGCTTGCTAGGAGCATATGAGTTAACGTTGCCTTCCGGCTTGCTCACCAAGCTCAATCAAAGTTCTGAGCGGGGAGGTTATTTCGGCACACTGCTGATGGGCCTGACGTTCACCCTCACTTCGTTCGCCTGCATCGGACCGATCGTGGGACCGTTATTGGTCGCCTCGGTGCAAACCGGTGGCGCGGAGCCGATCCTGGGCATGGCCTCGTTCGCCAGCGGACTGGCTGCGCCGTTTTTTCTGCTGGCGCTGTTTCCGTCCTACTTGCAAAAGCTGCCGAAGAGCGGCGGTTGGCTGATGCGCGTCAAAGTGGTGCTGGGTTTCGTTGTGCTGGCGATCTCGATCAAGTACCTTAGCTCCGCCGATCAGGTGTTGCAGACCAACTTGATCTCGCGTGAGATGTTCCTGGCATGCTGGGTCGTGCTGTTCGCTCTTCCCGGCCTATATCTGCTGGGATTCCTGCGCCTGGAAGGGATCAAGCCGGACGATCACTTGGGCATCGGCCGGATGCTGGTGGCCGCGCTATTTCTCATTTTTTCCATCAGTCTGCTGCCAGGATTGTTCGGTTCTCCGCTGGGTAACATCGAAGCTTTCATTCCGGTACAAGGCAAGAGCCTGGCGCTCGCGGGAGGCTGCTGAATCGGCCGGGCCGGTCTGGCTGAAGAACCAGTATCGCGAGGCGCTGGCCAAGGCCAAGGCTGAGAACAAGATGGTATTCGTCAATTTCACCGGCTACGCCTGCACGAACTGCCATTGGATGAAAGCCAACATGTTCCCGCGGCCTGAGATCGCCGCATTTACTAAAGGATTTCGTGCTGGTGGATCTCTATACCGACGGGACCGACCCGGTCTCCGAAGAGAACCAGCAACTGGAAGAGAAAAGGTTCGGCACGGTTGCTATTCCCTTTTACGCGATTCTGGATCCGGATGAAAAAGTGATCGCTACGTTTCCCAGCCTCACCCGAAACGCGCAGGAGTTCGCCAGTTTCCTGAAGTCCGGGTCCGGCAACAAGATCGCATCAAAAATCTGATGAAAACATTCCTCGCTTTCGTTCTTTCGGCGGCACTTTTGTCCGCCCAGGAGCCGATTCGCGGCTTTCCTCAGGATCAGTGGGCTGCTGAACACGACCTGGAGCAGAAGGCCATCGCACTTCCGAAGGCGGACCGCCAGAAAGTCTACCTCGAGCGCATGGCCAAGGTCCCGCATCACGCCGGCTCCGCCGGCTTCGGCAGCAGTAGCCGAATACGCGCTCGGATTATTCAAGGAATTCGGCCTGGATGCGCGCATTGAGAATTTCGAAGCGCTGATTCCTTATCCGACCGCGCGCGCGATTGGAGATGGTCAGCCCGGTGAAGTTTCGGGCGGCGCTGAAGGAACCGGCCATCTCGCAGGATTCCTATACTTCCAACGCGACTCAGCTTCCTACCTACAACGCCTACTCCGGCTCAGGCGACGTCACCGCGCCGGTGGTTTACGTGAACTACGGCGTTCCTGAGGATTACGACTATCTCGCCAAGCAGGGCATCGACGTGAAGGGCAAGATCGTGATCGCCCGCTACGGCAAGAGCTGGCGCGGCACCAAGCCGAAAGTCGCGTCCGAACATGGCGCCGTCGGCTGCCTGATTTATTCCGATCCGCGCGACGACGGTTACTACCAGGGCGACGTGTATCCCAAGGGTCGCGATGCGGCCGCCCGATGGCGTGCAGCGCGGCAGCGTGATGGACATGCCGGTGTCCGTGGGCGATCCGCTGTCGCCCGGCTGGGCTTCGGAGCCCGGCTCGAAGCGGCTCGCGATGGCGGAAGCCAAAATCCTGATGAAGATTCCGGTGATGCCGATCTCCTATGCCGACGCCACGCCGCTGCTCGAAAATCTGGGCGGACCGGTCGCGCCGGAACTGGCGCGGTGCCTTGGGATTCACCTACCACATCGGACCTGGGCCGGCGACGGCGCATTTCAAGCTCGATTTCGATAACTCCACCCGTCCGCTGCACGATGTGATCGCCACCATTCCCGGCAGCACCTATCCGGACCAGTGGGTGATCTACGGCAATCATCACGATGGCTGGGTGAACGGCGCGCACGATCCTATCAGCGGCGCGGCATCGTTGCTCGAGACCGCGCGAACGCTCGGGACCGCTTCGCAAACAGGGCTGGCAGCCCAAGCGCACCATCGTGCTGGCGCTGTGGGATGGCGAAGAGTTCGGGCTGCTCGGATCGACCGAGTGGGCCGAGAAGCATCAGGATGAGCTGGCTCGCAAAGGCCGTCGTCTATATCAATTCCGACACCAATGCAAAGGGCACATTGGGCGCTTCCGGGTCGCATACGCTCGAGACGTTCACGAGCGAGGTGTTGCGCGATCTCAAGGATCCCCAAAGCGGCAAGAGCCTGCTGGAAATCGCGCGAACGCGTCGCGGCCGGGGCGAAGCCCCCGCTTCTGAAGAACGCAGCCTCCGGCTTTCATTTGGGGGCACTCGGCGCCGGCTCCGACTACGTGGCTTTCATCGATCACCTCGGCGTGGCCAGCCTGAACTTTGGCTTCGGCGGCCCGAATCTGGGCGGCGTTTATCACTCCATCTACGACGATCCGGCGTGGTTCGAGCAGTTCGGCGACCCCGGGTTCGTTTACGGCGCGGCGCTTTCGCAAGTGACTGCCACGACTCTTCTGCGTCTGGCCGACGCGCCGCTGCTGCCGTTCGAATTCGGCGAATTTGCGCACACAGTGCAGCGGTATGTGGACGAGATCAAGAAACAGGCCGGAACAAAGGTTGATTTCAGACCGGTGCTTCGGCCCAGCTGGCGAAGACCGAAGCGGATGCGAAGGCTTATGAGGCGGCCATCAAGCGGCGGTCAGCATCGACGACCGACGCCGGCGCGCCTGGCCAAGGCGAATCAGGCGCTGTACGAAACCGAGCGCGGCGCTCATGCTCCCAAGGGCCTGCCGGGGCGCGATTGGTACCGGCACCAGATTTACGCGCCCGGGCCTGTATACCGGCTACGGGGTGAAGACCCTTGCCGGGAATTCGCGAAGCGGTGGAAGGGTCGCGCTGGGACGAAGCCAACCGCGAGACCGAAAGACGTCGCGCAGGCTCTGAAGCAGATCAACCAGCACATCGAAGGAAGCGACGCGGCTGTTCGCTTTTAGAACGCCCGCGGTCATCAGCCGGTTTCGCCGGACCGACTTCGCCAGAAACAGCTCGGCCGCCAGATCTTCCTGTTCCTTGTTACCGGCCGCCCGCCACTCGTGCCAGGCCTTTTGCTGCAGCCGATCGAGCAGCTCGAACTGGCGGCGGGCCTCCATCACCTGTTGGCGCTGCTCGCCCATCTTGACCTCGCACTGGCGCTCGAGATTCGCGAGATCGTGGACTCGGCGCCGCAGATGCAAGCCGGATAGGAATCCAGGCTGGTGAGTTCGAACGGGTCGAGCGACGGCTGCGCCAGAACCTGCTGCGCCGACCCTGAGCCATCTCAGGCTTCGATCTCGTGCCTGGCGGCGGCGAGCCTTGCCATTCCGGCGCGGATGCTGCTGCAGCTTCAATTCCTCCAGGCTGGCTTGTTCGAGCCGCCAGCGGCGGACGCGTTCGAGCGGAAAATGTGAAGCGCTTCATTGCAGCCATCAGCGCCAGCTCACGCAACCGCGCCATGGTTCGATCGAAGACGAGTGCGCGCCGGAGTCCTGCTTCAGGAATTCCAGCAGCTGCGGGCGCAGCCGGATGGCCGCGTCCAGCTTGGGATTCGCGCCGCTGGCGTAGGCGCCCAGATTGATCAGGTCTTCGGCGCGCTGATGGGTGGCCATGGCGTCGCGGATCTTCAGCGCCGCGTCGCGCTGCTCCGGCGTATAAAGCCGGGGCGCGAGACGGCTGACCGATTGCAGAACATCGATGGCCGGATAGTGCCCGGCCGCTCCCAGTTCGCGCGAAAGAACGATGTGGCCGTCCAGAATGGCGCGCACGGCGTCGCAGATCGGCTCGTTGAAATCGTCGCCTTCCACCAGCACCGTGAAGAAGCCGGTGATGGAGCCTTTGCGAAAGCGCCCGGCGCGTTCGAAGATCTTCGGAAGCAGATTGAAGACCGAGGGCGTGTAGCCCTTCTGGCTGGGCGGCTCGCCGGCCGCCAGGCCAATCTCGCGCTGCGCCATGGCCAGCCGCGTGACGGAGTCCATCACCAGCAGCACGCTCTTGCCCTGGTCGCGAAAGTATTCGGCCACGGCCAACGCCACAAAAGCGGCGCGAATTCGCAGCGGCGCGGGCCGGTCGGACGTCGCCACCACCAGGACCGAGCGCTTCAGGCCGTCCGGGCCCAAGCTCATGTTCGATGAAATCGCGCACTTCGCGGTTGCGCTCGCCGATCAGCGCGATGACGCTCACATCGGCCGAACTGTGGCGCGACATGGTGCCCAGCAGCGTGCTCTTGCCCACGCCGCTGCCCCCGAAGATTCCGATCCTCTGGCCTTTGCCGCAGGTCAGCAGGCTATCGATGGCGCGGATGCCGGTGACCAGCGGCTCGCCGATCGGTTCGCGCTCCAGCGGGCCGGGCGGCGGCGCGTAGAGGTCGTAGGGTTCCTCGGCGCCGATCGGGCCCAGACCGTCCAGCGGCTTGCCGAAGCCATCAATCACGCGGCCCAGCAATTGCGGGCCGGCTTCCATGCGGGCGTCTTCTTTGCGCGCCGCGATGGGATCGCCCAGGTGCAGTCCGTCGGTTTCTTCGAGCGGCATGGACAGCACGCGGCCGTCGCGAAATCCGATGACTTGGGTGCGAATCGACGCGCCCGCTCGTGCGTGACGATTTCGCAGAAGTCGCCGACCGCCGCGGCCGGGCCGTTCGACTCCACCAGCAGCCCGACCAGCTCGGTGACCGTCCCGGTCCAGCGGCAGGTCTCGATGCGGGCGAGTCTTTCGTAGTAGGGCGCCAGATTCATTCAGACCCTCCGCACCAGGTCGGCAAATCCGCGCTCGATTTCGGCCAATTGCGTTTCCACCGAAGCGTCCAGCGCGCCGCGGCTCGAATCGAGAATGCGCGCGCCGCGCTCCAGATCCGGGATCGGCGATCACTTCGACGCGCTGGGGCAGGCCCATCTTCTCAGATATTGTTGCACCATGGGCGCGTCTTCGCGGCGAACCCGCACGCGATGCACTTCGCGGAGCCTCGATTTTTTCGAGCGCCGCTTTCACCAGTCCTAGCAGCGCTTCCGGCGCCACCGTCAATTCCCGATGCAAGATCCGGCGCGCGATGGCCATGGCCAGCGCCACCACGTCCTCTTCGGCTTCGTGCCGAAAGCGCTGCCGCAGCCCGGACAGTTCTTCGATCGTGCGCGCCAGCCTGGACGTTCATGGCCTCCACTGCGCGGCCAGCTCCTGCCGTCGCCGGCGCTTGGCCTTCCTCGAAAGCCCTTGTTGGTAGCGCGCCCTGCATGCTGCTCCGGCGCGCTGCCGTGATGGTTCACGAGCCCGCTCGACGGCGGATAGCTGGAGCTGCGGGAATGCGGTTGCTTCGCTCGGCGACCGCATCGAGCGAGCGAACGCGACGCCAAGCCACGGGCTCGGTCGGAACTTCGCCGCCCCGATGCAGCTTAGACGACATACTGCTCTCCCACCGTGCCTTTCAGGCTGATGGTTCCCTCCGCCTCGAGCTGGCGGACCACGGCGATAATTTGCTGCTGGGCGGCCTCCACTTCTTTGATCTTCACCGGTCCCAGCGCGTCCATGTCTTCCTTCAGCATCTCGGCGCCGCGCTGCGACATGACTTGCAGGAAGTGAGTCTTGAGCTGCTCGCTGGTGCCCTTCAACGCCACGGTGAGAATCTTGCGATCAACTTTGCCGAGTACTTCCTTGATAGCCTCCTGGGTTACCAGCAGCAGATCCTCGAAGACAAACATCAGGTGGCGGATGGTCTCCACCAGGTTGGGGTCGTTTTGCTCGATCACTTCCAGAATCTCTTTGCTGGTGCCGGAGTCGAGCCGATTGAACATCTCCGACACGGCTCTTACGCCGCCGTAGGATTCGCGGCTCAGCTCGCCCAGGGATTTGAGTTTCTGGCCGATGATAGCCGCGATCTTGGAGATGATCTCGGGCGAAATCTGATCCAGATTGGCCATGCGTAGCGCCACGTCGGCGCGCAGTTCGGGCGGCAGCGAAATCAGCAGCCCGGCGGCCTGCGAGGCATTCAAGTGCGACAGAATCAGTGCGATGGTCTGGGGATGCTCGTTGTGGATGAATTTCGCGAGCTGCTGCGGATCGGCCTTCTGCAAGGTGTCGAAGCTGGCCGTTTCCGAGCCCAGCGTTTTCACCAGCCGGTCCACCATTTTCTTGGCGTGCTCCGGGCCGAAGGCGTTGAGCAGCATTTTCTTGGCGTAGTCGATGCCGCCCTTCAGAACGTAGTCTCGCGCCACCGACATCTGGTAGAACTCTTCCAGAATCTCCTCGGCTTGATCATTGCTGATGGAGATCATGCGCGCTACCTCGCGGCCGATCATCTGCACCTCTTCCTCATCCATTTGCTGCAGGATTTCCCCACTGATCTGCTCGCCGAGAATGATCATGCAGGATCGCGGCCTTGCGTATCCCGGGAAGGGAGGCAGTGCCGGAGGTGCTTTCCAGATTTTGAATCATCGCGCCGGTTTCACTTTACGCTGGCTTCGCTCATCAGCATGTTAATTCTTCGTGTCACTCATCCACGCCCTCAAAACATGGGCCATTGGAGCTGTGTCTTTCTTGGCCTGTTCCCCGATATGTTTGGTTAACACCTCTGCTTTCTTGGTTACCGGCGGCAGCTTCAGAGCGTTCAACGCGTCATTTTCCTGCTGCTGACGCAGTGCGGCCTGCTCGGCCAGAGTTGCCTCGATCTGCCGCCCGAGATCGATCGGCCCCGCCCCGCCGCCCGCCGCTAGTTGGCCATCCATGTCGACGCCTCTACGCCCTCCCGATCGCGCCAACTTTATTGCGACGACGATTAAGGCGAGCAACAGGAGCACTCCGACGCCCGCTCCGATCATGACGTATTTATTCTTGAGAGGTTGATCCACCGGCGATGCCGGGACTGCCGGCACGGGCCTCGGCGCCAACGAAACCGGCTCGGGATTCAACGTAGACTCAAAAGGCAGGCTCTCCACTACCAACTGATCTCCGCGCGCAGCCGAGAACCCGATGACGCCCGCGACCAGGTCATGTATAGTCTTCAGCTTTTCGGGGATAGGCGGTTGGACCACCCGTTTTGCTTTATCGCCTGTCCCTTCCCACCGCACGTCGGAATCGACCAGGAGGGCAACCGACATATGTTTGATGGCGCCTTCCGGCAGCCGCACATGGCGAACCGTGTGACTGGACTGGTAAGTGATGTTTTCCGTCCGCCTCGTAACACCGCCGCTTCCTGTGACAGGCCGCGAAGTTGGGCGGGGCAGGCTCGAAGCGGCGCCCGGCACTCCCGCCGCCACCGGTCCCCCGCTGATGTCTTCGGTCTTCTGCGAGGTCAACATTACTGACTTGCTGGGATCGAAGTTCTCCTCGCTCTGCTCGGCGCTGCTGAAATCACACTCCACCGCCGCGGTGGCCCGAAATTTGTCGGCTCCCAACAGTGGTTCCAGCGCGCTGTTGATTTTCGTGAGTAGATCGCGCTCTATCTGCTGCCGGTAGTCGAGCGCGGCCCCGGAAGGTCCAGGATCGTCCGGGCTGGAGGCTTTTCGGGCGCGATTGAGGAGATTCCCGCGCATGTCCACCACCGAAACCGCCTCAGGTCCCAAGCCATCTACGGCGCTGGCCATAAGCTGGCAAATAGCCGCCACATTCTGTGCGGTAATTTGCGCGCCTGGCCGCAGCTTCACCAGGACACTGGCTTTGGCCGGCTGGCGCGACTCCAGAAAGACCGACTCTTTGGCCAGCGTAATGTGTACGCGCGCCTGTTCCACGGCCGACAGCGACATCACGGAGCGCTCCAGTTCTCCCTCCAGCGCGCGATGATAGTTGACCTGCTCGGCGAAGTCGCTGGCGCCGAAGTTGGTTTTGTCGAATAGCTCGAATCCGATCCGCCCGCTCTTCGGAATTCCGGCGGCTGCGAGTTGCAGGCGGAGCTCCGCTACCCTGCCCGACGGAACCAGAACTGACGTTCCATTGTCGGAGATACGGAATTCCGTTCCACCTTCCCGCACCTTTGCCAACACCGCCGCGGCGTCTTCAGGTGACAAGGAAGTGTAGAGCGGGCGGAAGTCGCGCTCCTGGTTCCAGCGCGACAGAGAGACCAGACCGGCAATCACGCCGCCCGCTACCACGACGATGGAAAGGATCTGCTTCCAGGTCAGGCTGTCGAAGAGTCGTTTCATTGTGTCGCAAGCTTACATTTGCATTTGCATGACTGCCTGATACGCCGAGATCACCTTATTTCGCACCTGCAGAAAAAGCTCGAAGGAAATGTCCGCCTGCTGGGTCGCCAAGGCAACTTTGTGGACCTCTTCGTCCTCTCCCGACAGAAATTTATCGATCGCGGTCTGAGAATTCTGCTGGAATTGTTCCACGCGGCCGATCGCATCCGAGAGCACGGACCGGAACGCGCCGGGCGGACTTCCGGAAGGGTTCAGTGGCGCAATCTGAGGTATAGCGGCGGGGCCGCGGATAGGTGTAATGGGTACAGACATCGACGTATTATTTCAGTAGGTCGATGGAGCGCATAATCATGTCCTTAATCGCTGACATCGCCGCGACGTTTCCCTGGTAGCCCCGCTGGGCACTTAGCAAGTCGACCATGTCTTCGGCGGGATTAATTCTCGGAAACGCGACATAGCCGTCTTTATCCGCATCGGGATGTCCGGGCAGATAGCGCTTATCCGGTTCCGAGGTGTCTTCGACGATGGAGGACACCTCGACTCCGTCGATGCCCGATCCCATTTCTGTTTGAAAGACAGCCCCGAAGGCCGAATTTTGCGGAGCACTGGTGAAAATGGCGTCCTTGCGGCGATAAGGACCGCCCTCCGGGGTTCGGGTGGTCTCCGCATTCGCCAGGTTTTCCACCAGCAGTTCGGCGCGCGTGCGTTGCGCAGACATGCCCGATGCGCTCACCGACAACACTGATAACAGACTCATCCTGTCTTACCTTCCTGAATCGCGCTGTTGATAGCCTTCAATTGCGACTTCATCAGATTCGTGGCGATGTTGAATCGCAGAGCGTTTTCTGAGAGCAAGCGAGCCTCGCGATCCATGCTCACGTTATTGCCATCGCTCTTGACGACCAGCCCCTGAGGTTCAACGACGTTGGTTTGGGCATCCTGAGTCAGGCTGATGAACTCGAACTGGAAATCAATGTCCTTGGTCTTATACCCTGGAGTATCAATATTCGCTATATTAGAAGCCACCAGCTTCTGTCGGGCGCTTAACAGGTCCATGTAGTGCTCAATTTGATTTGTGACGCGGTCGATCACGTGGGCGACAAGAGCAAGCAGAACGCCAAAGGAATGTTCCATTGGTTCTGAAGGGATTAGGGGTATAGCGAGGCAAGAATGTGGCCAATGGCGAAGGATTGCCGTTTCAAAAAGGGGATGGAATACCGATTCGGAATTGGGTCATGCGCCGCTCTGGCATCGGTTTGGCGCAACTCCGGCAAGCGGATTGGAACTGGTTCAGCCGAAGATCTAAGGGATTTCGCTGGACTGGTTTAAGCATTACCTGAAATTGATCCCGTACCAGTACCCCGATAGAATCGGGAAGCAGACGGTCGATGAATAACATTATGAGCGAAGGTTTTGCGACAATCGAGAATAACAACGAAGTTCGTCCGAATCTCTTGGAGGCCAGGAAGGGCATGATTCGAGTCCTTATCGCCGACGACCACCCCATCGTACGGGATGGTTTGAAGAAGCTTCTCACCCTGGAAGAAGATGTCCAGGTGGTGGGAGAGGCCTGCGATGGATGCGAAGTGCTGGACAAGGTGCAGGAACTCGATCCGGACGTCCTTTTGCTGGATTTGAGAATGCCAAACCTGGACGGGCTGTCGGCCCTGCAGGCGCTTCAGCAAACCAACAAACGCACCCGGGTTATCATTCTCACCGCGTCCGAGGACAAAAACGAGTTCGTTCAAGCCATGAAGCTGGGCTGCTCCGGCATCGTGCTGAAACAGACCGCTCCGGAACTGATCATCAAAAGCATTCGCAAGGTCCATGGCGGCGAGATTTGGCTCGACTCGCACACCACCGCGGCCGTCATGCGTCAGTTCGCCGCACCCGGCGAGATCGGCTCGTCCGGCTCCGGCAAATCGCGCGAGAGATCTCCCTTGAGCCAGCGTGAGCGGGAAATCGTTCAGTTGGTTGCTCAGGGTTACAAGAACAAAGAGATGGCCGAAAAGATGTTCATCAGCGAACAGACCGTCAAGAACCATCTGCATAACATCTTCGACAAGCTGGGTGTGTCCGACCGCTTGGAGTTGGCTTTGTACGCTATCCATAAAGGTCTCCATTTGAACGCTGAACGTTAGTTTTCTCCGCGGGTTGGCCCCCAACCAACCCGCTCTTTCCCTCCCGCCCTAAGTACTTTCCCCACCCCGTTTCCTAAGATCTTTCTCTAGTGGATTTGATACTTTCGTTGGATTGCTGCCTATTCGTACTGGGATTAAAGTCCTATTACGGAGCGATTCTAATGCGACTGATGCTTTTAACCACGCTATTCTGTTTTGGGCTCGCCGGATCGTTGTCGGCACAAGCGCCGCAAATGAGCAATGTGCAGCCCAACGGAGGGAAAATCGGTTCGGTCTTACGAGTCCATGGTCTCTTCCTCGGCAAAGCCAAGGTCGACGAGGTTTACCTCACCGATCACACTTTCGATATGAAGGTGAAAGTGCTGGACCAGCAGGACGACGTGATCGAGTTCCGCATTCCGCCTTCCGTGAAGCCGGGCAGGCTACAGCTTCTGGTGAAAACCACCGGTAAACAACCGCTCCTCCTGGAACAACCGGTGTACATCACCGTCGAAGAGCCCAAGGAAACCACTACCGAGATAGCTGCCTCGTCGAAGTGAAGCTTGCTCTTTAGCTAGCTCGATTGTGAAGGGCCGGATAGCCGCTTGCACGCTATCATGGATGCTATGTCCACTGTTTCAGCCGCCCAGCCCGACATTTTAGAGCAGATCCAAGCGCTCGAAAGTAAGTATCTAGTCCAGAATTACGCCCGCTACCCGCTACTCCTCCATCGCGGCAAGGGCTGCTACGTATATGACCCAGCCGGCAAGCGCTATCTCGACCTGCTGGCGGGCATTGGCGTCAACGCCTTGGGCCATTCTCACCCCCGGCTGGTCAGGACCATTCGGGAGCAGGCGGCACTGATCCTGCACACATCCAATCTCTACTACCACGAGTACCAGGGCCCATTAGCCGAACGCCTGGCGAAGATCAGCGGACTGCAGCGCACATTCTTCTGCAACTCGGGTGCGGAGTCGATGGAAGGCGCCTTAAAGATGATCCGCACCCACGGCCGTAAGATCCATGCTGATAAATACGAAGTTGTGGCGCTCCATAATTCCTTTCACGGCAGGACTTTCGGCGCGCTGTCCATAACGGGACAGGAAAAATACCGCCAGGATTTCGAGCCGCTCGTGGCCGGCGCGAAATTTGTTCCTGCCAACGACATGCACCGCACTCGAGCAGGTGGTGAACGAACGGACCGCCGGGATCGTGATGGAGTGGATTCAGGGCGAGGGCGGCATCTTTCCGATGACTACCAGTATGCCCGCAAGGCTCGCGAGCTGGCTGACCGCTACGATGCCTTGCTGGTGTTCGATGAGATTCAATGCGGCGTCGGCCGGCCTGGAAAATACTTCGCCTATCAACTGGCGGACCCGATTGTACTGCCGGACATCATGGTGGCCGCCAAGCCGCTGGCCTGCGGGATCCCGCTGGGCGTGATCGTCGCCAACGAGAGGGCGGCCCAGGGGCTCGGCCTCGGGGATGCATGGATCCACCTTCGGCGGCGGCCCGCTGGCTTGCCGTGTCGCCATCGAATTCCTCGACATCCTGGAAGGCTTGCTTCCGCATATCGAGCAGATTGGGCATTATTTCCGAATGAAGCTGGAAGAGCTGCAGAAGCACTATTCGTTCATTCAGGAAGTGCGCGGCCAGGGTCTGATGATCGGTGTTCAATTGACCATTCCCGGAAAACAGATGGTTCTGGATGCGATGGAGGAAGGGCTGCTGATGAACTGCACGCACGAGACGGTGCTGCGGTTTTTGCCGCCGTACATCATCACCGAGAAAGAGATCGATCGCGGCATTAGGATACTGAACCGCGTATTCAAGAGAGCCGCCAAACAAGCCAAGGCCAATTGAGTATCGAGCAGTGGAACGAGCGCTACCGCGCCGGCGAACAATTATTCAATGAACCCTCGCCGCTAGTAGTGCGCTTTAGCCGCGAGCTTGCGCCCGGGCATGCTCTTGACCTCGCTTGCGGGCCGGGACGCAATTCCTTGTACTTGGCCGAGCGGGGCTGGCGTGTAACGGCGGTCGACGGATCGCCGCTTGCGATCGAAATCTTGCGCGAGCGCGCTTATGAACGAAAGCTGGTCGTCGACTTCAGAGTTGCTGATCTGGAACGGGATGAGTTTGAGATCGAGCCTGAAGCGTACGACCTGATCTGTGACGGTTACTATCTGCAGCGCAGTCTCATTCCTGGAATGAAGTCAGGCCTGCGGCCCGGCGGGCTCATTGTCGCGATCGTGCATCTCGCCGATCAGGATCAACCGCAAGGAACGTCCACCCGCGCGCGGCCCGGCGAGTTGCGTTCTTTTTTCGCCGATTGGAAGATCCTTCACGATTACGAAGGAAGCTCGCGGGAAGCGTGCCACCAGCATCCGGTTGCCGAATTGGTTGCTCAAAAACCCATCGGTTGATCCTCGCCCGCCGTTCGACTGCGTTAGACGGAAAGCAGGTCGGCTGCCCTCCCGAGTCTCCAGCGGCTCAAGTCCAGGACCGATCTTGGGACTAGTTCGGTAATTATTGCAGGGAGTTTTAAGTGGATCTCGATTCATCTACTTGATTCATAACGGGTTGCCGTTTGGCATCCCATCGGCACTCAGTTCCTTGATGCCTACGCTCGTAGTCTCGTTTTTCGAGTGGTTTGGCGAACTCGGCCTGTTTTGCCGGCGGCTGGCACACGCTATTTTCGTTCCGCCTTACGAAGGCCGGGAATTGGTTCGACAACTTGATTCGATCGGCTCGAAATCCCTCCCGTTGGTGGCCATGGCGGGCGCCGCTACCGGGGTGGTGCTTTCCTTGCAGACGCGCGACAGCTTGGCGCGATTCGGGGCCAAGTCAATGCTGCCCGCGGTCATTATCTTTTCGATCATCAAAGAGAGCGGCCCTATCATTACCGCCCTGATCGTGAGCGGGCGGGTAGGGGCAGGCATCGGCGCCGAACTGGGCTCCATGAAAGTCACTGAACAGATCGATGCCATGGAAGTTTCGGCTGTCGATCCATATAAGTATCTGGCGGCCACGCGCGTGATCGCATGCATGGCGATGCTGCCCTTGCTGACGGTGGCGGCCAATTTCTCCGGTCTCGTCATGGGCTGGCTGTCCACGACACTCGCACAACCCATCTCCTTTCGCTATTTCCTTGAAAGCGGGCTACGGGGTGTAACGTTCAACGACTACCTTCCCCCCACTTTAAAGACCGCCGTATTCGGCCTGATCATCGGTGTGGTGGCGTGTTTTCAAGGAATGCGTACTCAAGGGGGCACCGAGGGAGTGGGCCGATCCGCCACTAGCGCCGTGGTGTTGTGCTCCTTGTTTGTGATTCTGGCCGACGTCTTGCTGGTCCGGCTGATTCTGGTGTTTTTCCCATGAAAATTAACGACGACTCAGCCCATCGTTATCGAGGGCCTGCGTAAGTCCTTTGGGCAGCAGAAGGTCTTGAACGGTATCGACCTCGTGGTCCATCGCGGAGAAACGCTAGCAATATTGGGCCGCAGCGGCACCGGAAAAAGCGTGCTGTTGAAACTCGTGGTCGGCCTGCAGAAGCCGGACTCCGGAACAATTCGCGTCCTGGGGCAGGATATCGCTCAGCTGGATCGGGATCGCTTGAACGACGTTCGAAAAAAGATCGGTTTTCTTTTTCAATCGGCGGCTCTGTACGATTCCCTGACCATCGAGGAGAACGTTGCATTCCCCCTGGCCCGGCATACGGCGATGTCGGAAGCGGAGCGCAAGAACCCGGGCTCGCGAGCTGCTGTCAGCAGTCGGCATGGAGAGCGGTCTGGAAAAGCTGCCATCGGAGATCTCAGGCGGAATGCAAAAACGGGTTGGGCTGGCGCGCGCATTGGCGCTCGATCCGGAAATCCTGCTATTCGACGAACCCACCGCCGGCCTGGATCCGATCACGGCGGGGGAGATTGGAAAGCTGATCCGGGAACAACAGCGAGTGCGAAATATCACGTCCGTGGTGGTCACTCACGAAATTCACAGCGCGAAGATCTTCGCTGACCGCTTTGTGCTGATGAACGAGGGCGTGATTCAAGCCGACGGCCCGTTCGACGATCTGCGAAAGAGTGGAAATACATTTGTCGCCGAGTTTTTGAGGGAGGCCGCCTAAGGCGGAAGCTAATGTCCAGAGCATTTCGATTGGGATTGTTTATCGTAGGGACGCTGGTGATTTTCGCCGCCGGCGTTTTTCTGGTCGGCAGCAACGAGTCACTTTTCAGGTCGACCTATCATGTGAAAGCTCAGTTCCAAAATGTTTCCGGTCTGATCGACGGCGCCGATGTCCGGGTGGGGGGGATTCACAAGGGGACGGTAAGATCCATCCAATTGCCACATCGGCCCGACCAGAAACTTACCGTGCTCATCGACCTTGAAAATTCGACTCACGACGTGATCAAGAAAGATTCGGTGGCTTCTATCAAATCCGAAGGATTGCTGGGCGACAAATATGTCGAGATCTCGTTTGGATCTCTGGATGTGGATAAAGTCCGCGACGGTGACATTCTCGACACGGCGCCGGCGCTGGACATCTCCGATTTGATCGCCAAGACGAATCAGATTCTCGATTCGGCCAACGATACCATGCAAAACGTCGACGCAATCAGTACCAAAGTGAATAATGGCCAGGGCACTTTGGGAGCTCTCCTCAATGACAAGAAAGTGTACCAGCAGGTAAGCGCGGCCACCGAGCAAGCCAAACAGGGCGCAGCGGACTTCCAGGAAAACATGGAGGCTCTAAAACACAACTTCCTGCTGCGGGGCTTTTTCAAGAAGCGCGGCTATGAGGATTCCGACGAGCTTACCAAGCACAGGATCTCGAGCCTGCCACCTGAGAACGATGCGAAAACGTTCGAGTATGATGGCAAACTAATTTTTGATAAGCCCGAGACCGCCAAGCTCAAGAACGAGAAAGCCTTTAATGAAGCTGGAGCATTTCTGCAAGGAGCTACGTTCAATCTGGCGGTCGTGGTCGCGTCCACTGGAATGAAGGGCGACGCGGGAAAAGACAAGCAGCTATCGGAGGCTCGCGCGGCGGTGGTCCGCGATTACCTGGCGAAGAATTTCAAGTTCGATGACACTCGCTTGAAAACTTTGGGACTCGGTAAGACATCTGAGGCCGGCGACGGGGGCAAAGTGGAGATATTGATTTATTCGGTCAAGGCCAAGCCTGCCTCGACCAAGGCGACCGCTGTCCGCTGAAGATGGCGGCTCAGAAAACACCGGCTGCGCGAAACTCAGCACAGGGCAGCGCTCTCTACCAGCCTATCGCCGACTATGGCGTGATCGGCGACATGCATACGGCGGTGTTGGTTAGTTCAGATGGCTCCATCGATTGGGGCTGTCTGCCGCATTTCGATAGTCCAGCGATGTTTTTGCGGCTGCTGGATGCGCGAAAGGGCGGATATTGTTCTCTGCGTGTGGCCTCCGGCGCCACTGCCTCGCGCCGATACCTGGGGCCGACCAACATTCTGGAAACAACATTTGACGCCGCAGGCGGGCGGCTGGTGCTGACTGACTTCATGCCCGTGCAAAAGCGGAACAACATCGACCCGGCCGGCCGCGATGTTTCGACCGATCATCGAGTTGTGCGGCTGCTCCGCTGTGCCGAAGGTGAGGTGGATGTTTTAGTGGAAATCAAGCCCACATTCTCGTTTGCATCAGAAACTCCGAGAGTGTCTACAGCCGGCGACGGAATTGTGGTGTTTGAAGGGGGTCGCGATGTTCTACATGCACAAAGCCCCGGTCTGGCCGTTAAAGAGGATGGGCGTGCCGCTAGTCAAGTCCGCCTGCGCGCCGGCGAGCAGACTTGCGTAGTGCTGTCGTATGGTGTCCCAGGGACGCCGGGCACACCCTGGACCTTGAGCGATGCTTTTCGAGCCTTCCACGAAACGGAGCGGTATTGGACCGAGTGGTCGCAATCCTTCCGATACGACGGCGAATATCGCGATCAGGTGCTGCACAGCTCGCTGCTCTTGAAGTTGCTCACGTTCGAGCCCACCGGGGCGATTGTTGCGGCTCCCACCAGTTCTCTTCCCGAAGCTATTCCCGGGGAGCGAAATTGGGATTACCGGTTCTCCTGGCTGCGCGACTCTCAGTTCGTGATAACGGCCCTGATGCACCGCGGCTATTTCGGGGAGGCGCATGATTTCTTCCATTTCTTGCGGGAAGCATCGAAGGGCCCAGTAGATGAACTTCAGATTCTGTACGGAATTCGCGGCGAGTGTATCAAGGACGAACAGCTTCTCAGCTATTTGGACGGCTATCGGGGATCAAAGCCAGTCCGGCTCGGAAACGCCGCCGGCGCTCAAAAACAGTTGGATGTTTACGGCGAATTGCTGAACGCCATGTATGCCTATTCCAATATCGCAGCGCAGGCGGACCAGAAGCCCCATGCAGAGGAGCTATGGCCCATGATGGCTCCTCTGGCTAACTACGTTCTCGGACATTGTCGAGAGCCAGATAACGGGATCTGGGAATCGCGTGCGGCAGCGGCACGTTGTTCATTCCAAGGCAATGTGTTGGGTGGCGCTGGACCGCGCTATCAAGTTGGCATCCATTGTAGGATCCCCCGGTGATGTGAGCGCGTGGCACAGTGTACGGGACGCGATCCGCGACAGTGTTCTTATTGAAGGATTCGACCGGGAGGCGGGCGCATTTGTCCAGTCCTATGGCTCGCGCATGCTGGACGCTTCTGTGCTACGGCTTCCGATTCACGGTTTGATAGAGGCCGGCGATCCACGGATGTTATCAACCATTCAGCGGATAGAACGGCAGCTCATGAAAAACGGCTTGGTTTACCGCTACGTCGACATCGGCGACAACATCTTTTCAAAACCCGCTCGGGCTATTCGCCGAAGAAATTGAGCCGGTGAGCCGGCAACAATTAGGAAATTTTCCGCAGGCGCTAACGCACGTGGGATTGATAAGCTCGGCAGGCCACATGGCCGCACGGCGACCGTGATGGGCCCAGGTTATTCCCAGGATTGAATTCGGGAGTCTATCTCGGCTTTCAGTTCTTCCGGATCAGGGTGAAACTCGAAGCGTACGGACTCAGGCAATTCATTCAGTACTTCTTCGAAGCCTTGTGGAGTGATCTTCGTTGACACCGCCAGGCCCAAAGCATCCGCGAGCAGATCCGCGATCTTGACCAGGTGAATTATCCCGAAGGGCCCGCTAATGACTAGATCGTGATGATGGGCAACCACTTCGCACAATTCAGTTGGAAACGGCATACTCCGAATCAGCCAGGCCCCCGCCTCGCAATGATCGACATCGAATAGCTCTCGCTCGGTAGCCAGCAAATCATATGCATTTTCTCCAGAGACGGCCAGCACGTTCGCGTAAGGACCTGGATACTTAACCAGCAGCGCCAGCCGGCCGATGTCGCGCAGTAAGCCCGCTACGTAGGCAAAGTCCGGGTCTATACCGCAAGCCGGAGCCAGTTGTTCCGCCAGAATCGCCCCCGCCAAGCTATGCTGCCAACATGCACGCAGGGCGTGGACCTTCAGCGCCGGCGCTACGAAGTCCCCCAGGCTGCGCGTTAAGGTGATCGCTCTGACTCGTTCCAGCCCCAGGACCATGATCGCGTGGGATATGGTCTTAACGTTCTTTTGCAGGGCAAACAAGGGAGAATTCGCCATTTGCAGCAAGCGGGTTGCAAAAACCGGATCCGCGGCAATCATCTTCCCGACTTCGCTGATCTCCACGTCCTCCTGGGACAGCGTGTGCAGCAACCGGGTCGCTACCAGGGGGAAGGGAGGCAACTTATCCAATGCCCAGGGGCCTTTGGGAGTCTGTTTGCGGCCGATACTGCCTGCTTTGGTATCAATCATACTTACCTTCCTGCAAATCTCATCGGCACGATCCGCCAGGTTTAGGAAGTAGTTCAATAAGCCGGCCTGCCCGCCGATAAGGAACGAGGGTCTATTAGCCTGTGTTGCTCATTCTGGTCGGACTTTTCGTGGTCCTAAGCTCCGTAATTAGCGGCTATCTGCTCGAACGAGGGAGCTTGCTGGTTTTGATGCAGCCTGCCGAGCTACTGATTATCGTAGGCGGGGCGGTGGGAATCATCTTGATATCCGGCCCCCGCCGCAATCTGCGGGTGCTGGCTCGAACGGTCTTCAAGGCGCGCATTACCAACCTGTCCATGGAAACCTATCTGGAAGCGCTTAAGGTTCTATACGTCTTGTTCCACGTCGGCCGAAGCGGTGGAAGCGTGGCGGTGGAATCGCACGTCGAAGTGCCCGATGAGAGTGAGATATTCCTTGCACACCCCAGCCTCCTGTACGACGCCGAGGCCACCGCGTTTATTTGCGATACGTTTCGAATGGCGCTGTCGGCCGGGATGGCAGGCGAAGAGGTGGACCGGCTCATGGCGGTGGACATGGAGGTCCAGCGTTCAGGCCGGCAGCAGCCGCTGAGGATCTTGGTGAACGTAGCGGACTCGCTTCCTGGGCTCGGTATCATCGCGGCCGTCCTGGGTGTGGTGGTGACCATGCAGGCCTTGGGCGGCCCCGCCATGGACATCGGGCAGAAGGTGGCCGCCGCGCTGGTAGGCACATTTCTCGGTATCCTGCTGTGCTACGGCGTGATCGGTCCGCTGGCGCACCACCTGGAATGCCTCAGCAAGGCTCGCACCGAGTTTATGCAGGTGCTCCGCGTAGCTCTGGCATGGTTCTTCAACGGCGCTTCTCCGATGGTGGCCGCTGAAGCCGCACGCCGTACCATACCGCTGGATCTCCGGCCCTCGCTGGAAGACATGGAACAGGAACTGCGCCGGGAGAATATCCCGCTGACGCCCGCCCAGCAAGAAGCTCTGGCAGTCCGAGGAGCTTGACGCCATGCTCGACCCGGTACGAGACGACGACGAATCTGCACACAGCGGCGGCTCCTGGAAGGTGGCCTACGCGGATTTCGTAACGGCCCTCATGGCGCTGTTCATCGTACTCTGGCTGATCAGCTCGGGACGCGAGGTGCGGGAAGCGGTCAGCGGTTACTTTCGCGATCCCAGAGGCTACCAGCGCTTAACTGGATCGGCGCATGCCGGTTCGGGCGAAGGGTTGGCGGTGGACAAGAGCAACATCGGCCAACTTCGAAAAAAATTGGACCAGGCTTTGCACGATCTACCGGGATTTCAGAAGTTCTCAGAATATGTACGCGTTACCGTGACGGGTGAAGGACTGCGTATCGAGCTGCTAGAGAAAGACAGCGGCTTGTTCTTCGAAACCGGTAGTCCGCGCCCCACTGAGAACGGCCGGCGGCTATTCGAGCTCTTGGCGCAGCAGCTTCGCGCCATGCCAAACACGGTGGCCATCGAGGGCCATACGGATTCCAGGCCGTTCCGCTCCCAGAGCGCGGACGCTTATGGCAATTGGGAGCTCTCGTTTGATCGGGCCAACATGGCTCGCCGGGTGATGCTGGGCGCCGGTCTGAGATCCGAACAGATTGCCGAGATACGCGGTTATGCTGACCGCCACATATTGATTACGGCCGACCCTACCGATAGCCGCAACCGCAGGATCTCGGTAATCATGAAGTACGAAGGCCAGTAGTTTCGCCTACTGGCGGGCGGAAAGAGTTTTCGCCGGCTGCTTGAGACTCGTATAAACGGCCTCGACGAACATGTCGGTGGTCCAAGGGCCCGAATTGGCGCCGTAGCGGCTATCATAGTCGGCCGTGACACGCGCCGCCTTTACTTGCGCCAGAGTGGCGCCGCTCTTTATCAGTGCCTGAACCCGATCGCGTATGATGGCCACCATGTCCCGATATTCCACCACTTCGTGCTCGTCGCACAGATAGCCGTGGCCGGGTACGATCCAGGTGCCGCCTTCTCCCTCATGCTGGTAGACCGTTCGGCTGAGAATGTCGTTGAGCGCTTTGATCTCGCCCTGCCACGCTGCCGCCATTCTTGACATCGATGAACGGATATTGCGTGGTCGTGAAAATATCCCCGGTTACGATGACGTCTGCGCGCCGGATCTGCACGATGCTATCGGCGTCTGTCACGGCATTGGGCTCGTAAAACATCTCAATCGCGTCGCCGTTATGGAAGGTTCGCCGGCGCTCTTCCAGGAAAGTATCGCTGGGAACGCCTTCGGACGCCATTTTAAGCGCGTCCATGTGATTCTGTACGTTCTGATGCCCCATGATGGTAGCGCCTACGCCGGCATCGGCGAATTGCCGTGAGAAGAAGGAGCCTTGCACACTCGGATCCATGCCCGCTGCGCGCAGCTTCACATTGCCCCCGGTATGCTCTGCGCGATAGCCGGTGTTGGCGATAAACTGAATCGGCCGGTCGCTGAGCTTGCGGATCGCTGCGATGGTTTTGTCCGCTAGCGCGCCCGCGCCTGTATCGACTACGAACGCGCCTTCATCTCCGACCTGCAAAACTATATTGGCGCCATCACCCGCCAGCAGGTAAACATGGTTGCGTACGGGGCAGCACGTGGATCTCACCATCATGCGGCTCGGGGTCAGCCGCGCGGCTGGTCTGCGATGGACCGGGAAGGGGTCGCGTTTCGGCCAAGCCTTCAACGTCCGAGGCAGTCTTGAGCTTCGCGACGAACTCCGGATACATCGTTTCGGCGCCCCCTAGAGATCCGATCAGGGGAACTTTGTACTTGTCGGCATATTCCTTTACGAAGGGATTCTGGCCGAAAAGATAGTTGGGAACATCATCTGGTTTTCTGCCTAAAATCTGCTCGCCATCGTCACAAGCGAACAACCAATTGGCGTGGTCCACTGGTTGCCGTGCGAAATCGGTGGTTCTGACGGATGGTTCTGTCATATAGACCGGATCGGTGATGATCGACGTGTAGGTAAGGTGGTCGCCGTGACGGACGAAAAATTCCACTGCGGTAGCCTGGTCGCTCTCCGGCAGGCCGTTACGCCGCAGCCAGCCTTGCTTGATGTGAGTGGTGTGGATCATCAAGGCATTGCCGACGAACGTGCCCGTTGAAAATCCCATCCAGGTGTGCGCCGCATTAGCAGCAGGGTGCGGGCGTCCATCCATCCAGATGGTTCGATGCCCTTCGAATGTCTGGTTGTACCAGTGAATAGCGATCAGCCTTTGCGTGTGGGGATCTCTCTCTTCCCAAGCTCGAGCATTTCCCGTGGCGCGGACCTGATATGCCGTCACGTATCCATCGCATTGATGGTGGCGCAGCGTGACGCGCGAGACGTTGTAGGACAGGGCAAACAGGCGGGCCTCCGGAGTGATGGGGAAGCCTCCATAATCGGCCGTTTCCGGTCCTCCTCCCCGCTCCAGCGCATCCTCATGCATTGGACTGGTCCAGTATCCCGACATATCAAATGCCGGGGCGGGGGCTGCCTGGCCTGCTCGCGGCGGACCGGTCTGGCCTGGCAGCGCGGTCGCCACTACCGTCAGAAGGAACGGAATCATCGGTCGAATTCTGCTCATCGGATTCTCCAGCCTAGCACCTTCAACGCGCCGAGCAAGGGGTTGGATTCCAAGCGGAAGCATCGTTCTGTTTCTTGAAGTGAGTGCTCGTCCAGTACGGTTGTGACAGATATGCCGGGTCAACAATTTCCGTGGAAACTACCAGCAGGGAATCGCCACCAGGAACGTCGAATCGATCGTAATATTCAGTGATCATCGCATTGGCACTGTAGGGGATGCCATTCTTCCGCAAGTATCCAGCCTTCATCTTAGTGGTTACCACCTTCAACGATCCGCGGTTGGGCGGCGGTCCGGGGGGCAATCCCATGGGACTGGCCGAACGGTCCCAACTGGCCGTAGAGACTCCTTGCCAGTCGCCGCCTTGGGTCGCCGGCGTTCCGAAGTAAAACATCCGGGTTTGAGTTCCGGCATCGGTTTCCAGTTTGACGGTATTGTCGTCCTGCCAGGTTATGTGAAGACGGCCCGGAACGCGCATGATCCCGCCTGCGCCGTATGCCCGGCACTGCTCGCCGGCGGCTTCGTCCTTCGATGGATCCCATTGACCTGCCGCTTGGCGGCCGGCCGGATTAAGCGGTACGGAAACGAAATCCCCTTTGGGAGGAGTGAGCATCCGGTAACGCCAGTCCTCTGTGACCAGCGAGACCCAATAGCCCGTGAGATCGATGGGAGCGGCAGCCTTGGGCGACGCTGGCGGCTGCGGCGGGGCTTGTCCATAAACGCTGCTGGCGGTCGCCAATACTAAGATTGCAAGCACACGAGCGGGCGCAGGTAGCTCTGAAATTCGCACGTTGGTCAATTATAAATCTAAATCGCTTCGGAGCCGCGATCACTTCACCGGCTGATTCACCGTGAACGCGTATAGGCCGTCGCCGGCGGCGGCCAGCAAGTACTGCTTTCCGTCCAGCATATAGGTAATCGGGCCGGCGCTCAGTGCTGCCATCATTCCCGTATGCCAAAGGATTTTTCCATCAGCTGGATCGAAGGCGATCAGGTTGGTCCCGTTGGCGGTGAACAACAGCTTCCCGGCCGTCGTGAGAATGTGTGTGACTCCGTTGCCGCTCGGCCACTCGTGCCGCCAGGCGATATTGCCGGTCTTATAGTCGATGGCCAGCAGCGCCCCGGGGTCTCCGCCGACGCCTGTATCACGGCCGCCCCATCCCTCAGGATGGTCGTCGGTATCGGTCAGGTAATACATGGAGTACGGCCGGCTGGTACCGACATAAAACAGCCCGGTATCGGGATCGAAGCTGGGAGCCGGCCAGTTGGTCGCGCCGTTCGATGATGGCGATACCAATACGCCGTCGGTGGTTGGGTACTTAGCGGGATCAGGAATCGGCCGGCCTTGAGCATCGATACCCTTCGCCCAGTTCAGCGTCTCGATGAAGGGCTTGGTAAGGATGTTCTTTCCCGTGGTCCGATCCAATACAAAGAAATATCCGTTGCGGCTGGCTTGCGCGATCAGCTTGCGCGGCTTGCCGTCTATCACGCCATCGAACTGGATGGGCGTCTGGACGGCATCCCAATCGTGCGTGTCGTGCGGCGACGGCTGGAAATGCCACACCAGCTTCCCCGTGTCCGGATTAATGGCCACGATGGAGCAGGTATAGAGGTTGTCACCCTTGCGGCTCTTTTCCGCCATCACCGGATTCGGATTGCCCGTGCCGACGATGTACAGATTCTGCTCCGGATCGTAAGTGCCCGGTATCCAGGTCTGTCCCGTGCCATGCGCGGATGCGTATTCATCCGGCCAGGTCTCGATTCCCGGTTCACCCTTACGCGGAGTAGTCCACCACTTCCATTGCAACGCTCCAGTTTCTGGGTCGCGCGATTCCAGGAAACCGGGGTTATCTAAATGATCGCCGCCGATCCCAACCAATATGTGATTGCCCACCACCACGGGCGCCACCGTGGAGGTGTAGTCGAGCTTCGGGTCGGCGATCTGTACTTTCCAGCGTTGTTTGCCGGTGCGGGCATCCAGGCTCACGAGATGACTATCGGGCGACTCGAAGAACAGCCAGTTCCCGTACATACCGACACCGCGATTACCGATAGTGCTGCCCGTGTTGGGCGGGTATTCATAGTGCCACAGTTCACGGCCGGTCCGGGCATCGGCAGCCCAGACGTTGTTGGGCGAGGTGAAATATAAAATGCCGTTCACCATCAGCGGAGTGGCCTTGATGGGAACCGTGGCTCCGGGCGGACCCGGCCGCGGGAGAGAATCGACTCGCCCAGGCCAGCGAAATAGTGTGAACGTTGGAGGAGTTGATCTGCTTCAACGGGCTGAAACGCCGGCCGGAATAGTCTCCGTTGTATGTCGGCCAGTTGTCGGTGGGCTGTTTGAGCAGCACTGACGGATTAAGGCCCTGTCCAAAGGCCGCTCCGGCCAAAGCGGCGAAGCTAGCCGATAGGAAAAATAAACGAGTTTTCATTTGAGTGTCACCAGAAAGGCCGTAACATTGTGTATATCTGCATCGGTGTATTGCGCCAGCAAATCCCGGTGCGCCTTCAAAGGATCCTGAACGTCCACCTTCGGTGTCGCGCCATTGCGAGCGAAGGAATGATATTCGGCAGAAGCGTCGTACAGCGAAACATTGAAATCGTCGATGTGATCCAGCGTTCCGGAGACCGATTCGCCGGATGGCAGCGTGACAGTGACCTTTATCGCGCTGCGTGGCGAATCTGCAGGCGTAGCCCCGCGCGCGCCCCGCGGCTGTAGCCATCGCGATTGCAAAGCGAAAGGTTCGTACTTTTTGCCGACGCCTGCCAGGTCGCCCGTCGCCGAATGACAGGTGCTGCACTTCCCGGTGCTATTGAAGTACGCCTGGCCCTTCTTGGCATCGCCGGTCACTACGTCAAGGAAGGTGTACGTCGTACGGTGGTCCGCCGCGTAGGTCTGGACATGTAGCCAGGCCACGATGTCGGCTATTTGGGGCTCGGTAAGATTTGGTTTAGGCATTCCCTGATCGGGCCGGCCGTCGCGCAGCACCGGGGCGATCAGGATCCCCTTCTCGTCATCCAGCACCAGCACCGAACGCACCAGATCGGGTGCGCCTGGACCGCCTTTCGCGCTTACGCCGTGGCAGCCCGCGCAATTTGCCGCGAAGAGTTTGGCGCCGCGATTCACCGCCGCCGGATTTTCCTTGGAGCCGGTGATCGCCGCGGCACTTGCGGCACTTGCGGCGGTCGCTCTATCGGCAGCGCTAGGAGATTGTCCCAAAGCAGTTGCCGCGAAAAACAATATCTGCAAACCTAACGATTTTCGATGAATCATGATTCTTGCGGCCGAGCTTTCGCGCTAAAGCCTCCTCTATGTTAACTCGTCCGAGGCAAATTCAGTATCCTGAGTCCATGTGGCAGGACTTGCGCTTTGGGATCCGGATCCTTCTCAAATCGCCTGGGTTTACAGCGCTGGCGCTGGTGACGCTCGCGCTGGGCATCGGGGCCAACACGACCATTTTCAGCGTGGTCAACTCCGTCTTGTTGCGGCCTTTGCCGTACGCGAACCCCAACCGGATCGTTCAGGTCGCAGATCTGTTCCCAGCCACCGGCGGCCTCATAACGTCATCGTTTCCAAAGTTTACCTTTCTGCGCGAACACGCCCGAAGTTTCAACGCTTTTGCCGCTGTGAGTTTTGGGCGTTTCCAGGTCGCCGGCTCCACCACTGCGGCGCCCGCGGAGGTGGAAGGCGCTCGCGTCCCCGTGGATTTCTTCCGGACCTTCGGAGCGAATCCGGCTTTAGGACGTACTTTTCTCGACGAGGAAGATCGGCCCGGGGGCAAGCCGGTCGCGGTCATAAGCAACGCTCTGTGGCAGAATCGCTTTGGATCAGATCCTGCAGCTATAGGGCAGAACTTTACGGTCGACGGAACGGCCACGATCATCGTCGGCATCATGCCCGCCGGCTTCAACTTTCCGGACGGCATCGAGATTTGGATGCCCGGCGTCTTCCAGCATCAGGTGGTCACACAGGTTCAGATTCAACGCGGCGCCAGTTACCTGCTTTACTACGCCCGCCTGGCCGATGGCGTCGACATTCCGAGCGCCCAAGCGGAAATCACAGCCCTGAGCGGGCAGTACGACGCATCGCATCCGGGGAACGGCGACGTCGGGCGCCAAATGACTGTGACCCCGCTGCGCGAGTCGCTGGTCAGTGATATCCGGCAAACATTGTTGGTTCTCTTGGGAGCTGTCGCGTTCGTGCTGTTGATCGCTTCGGCGAACGTCGCCAATCTGCTGCTGGCCCGCGCCATCGCGCGCGAGAAAGAAGTAGCCATCCGAGCGTCTTTAGGGGCCAGCCGCCCGCGACTGCTCACTCAATTCCTCACCGAGAGTGTTTTGCTGGCCGGCATAGGGGCCGGGCTGGGTTTGCTCCTTTCTCTCTGGAGTGTCCGTCTGATCACCCACATCGGCCCCCAGGTGTTACCGCGAGCAAACGAGATCCACGTGGATGTCACGGTGCTCCTCTTCACTGTCGCGGCTGCGGTGCTTACCGGGATCATATTCGGCCTCGGTCCCGCGCTGCACTCATCGCGCGTGGATTTAAACGACGCCTTGAAAGCGAGCAGCCGCAGTCTCTCCAGTGGTGGGCGCCTGCGTGGAGTCATGATCATTTCCGAAGTCGCCCTCGCGATGATCCTGCTCACCGGGGCGGGCCTGCTGATGCGCAGTTTTCTAAGGCTGGAAAATGTCGATCCCGGTTTTCACCCGCAAAACCTCTTGACTATGCGCATCGGCTTGGCGGGCGCGCGCTATCCGCAGCGCGCACAACAGTCTGCTTTCTACGACCGCGTGCTGGAGCGGGCTGCTGTGATCCCTGGTGTTCGCGATGCTGCGGTCGCCAATGCGCTTCCCGTGAATCGCGCTATTGGATACTTCTTCAATATCGAAGGGCGACCGGCGCTGGAGCCGACAAAGGCGCCGACCTTTTGGCTGCACAGCATCAGTCCGAGCTACTTTCAAACCGTGGGAATCCCCATAATCCGGGGCCGCGCGTTTAAGGCCGCCGATACGGCAGCAACCCAGCAGGTGGCGATCATCAATGAAACCATGGCGCGCCGCTTTTGGCCCACAGAAGATCCGATCGGACGCCATGTGATTTACGCGCGTGAGTCCATTACGGTCGAAATCGTCGGCATCACCGCGGACGTAAAAGTCGGCGGATTGGGCGACAACAATCCCTACAATGAGCTGTACGTACCCTATCGCCAGCGTCCCTTTCTCACGATGTGGCTGATCACGCGGGGACCTGCTAGCATTGCGTCGGCCGCGCGTCGCGAGATTCTCGCCATCGATTCCGATCAACCCGTTGCGGCTGTGCGCACCATGGACGAGGTGATTGCCGATTCGGTTTCACAGCCCCGCCTGCGTATGGTGTTGATAGGCGCTTTCGCCGCTCTAGCACTGATACTCGCGGTGATTGGAATCGCTGGCCTCGTGGCCTGGTCGGTTTCTCAGCGCACCAATGAGATCGGAATTCGAATGGCGCTCGGCGCTCGCCCTTCCAACATCCTGGCGATGATTGTGCGCCAGGCGTTCACCATGATCGGGGTAGGCCAGTTGATCGGACTGGTCGGCGCGTTGGCTTTGACACGCGTACTAGCGAGCTTCCTTTTTGGAATTTCTCCCGAGGACCCGCTTACGTTCGGGGGCGTGGCGCTGCTGCTTGGATTCGTCGCCTTGGCTGCCTGTGTTGTGGCCGCGCGTCGCGCCTTACGGATCGATCCGGCCATTGCCCTGCGTCGCGAGTGACACCTCTCCAGTTCGCCGCGGCCGGTGCTAAAATGTCACCTATGGTGGCCACGGGAATGCTGATTCTTAATTCATCCCGGGCGCAGCCATCGTTCTAGCCCTTTTCGGAAAACGGAGGAGAATCATGCTGACAACTAAATTAACGGGCATCGGCTTTGCTATTGCCCTGATAACCACCGTCCCAGCGCAAGCAAATCTGCTCGTCAATGGAAGTTTTGAGACGGGCCCGAATCCCGGGTCCTTCACTAATCTTGCGCTTGGATCCACTGCCATTACCGGCTGGACCGTTAGCCTGGGCAACATAGATTACATCGGCTTCTTGTGGGTAGCCGCAAACGGAAGCAGAAGTTTGGACTTGGAAGGAAGCGCGGGAACCTGCAACCTTGTCATCCCGAATTGCCCCGGAGGGATTGCGCAGACTTTCGATACCACTCCCGGTCAGCAATACCAGGTCACGTTTGATCTGGCGGGCAATCTCTTTCACGTACCAGTGATCAAGACCGTTCACGTTTCGGCTGCGGGCCAATCCCAAAACTTTACGTTCAATACCACTGGCCACAGCGCGGCAAATATGGGATGGGTGCTCGATTCATTCACATTTACGGCATCCGGTCCCACCACCACGCTGGAGTTTGATACTGGCGACACCCCACCTACTGGTTGGGGGCCGGCGCTCGACAATGTCTCTGTGGATGCCATTGCGTCCGGCGTTCCGGAACCGGGCACTATGTTGTTGATTGGCGCTGGTCTGATTGCTCTGGCCGG
This sequence comes from Bryobacterales bacterium, assembly GCA_963769205.1. Lineage (GTDB taxonomy): Bacteria > Acidobacteriota > Terriglobia > Bryobacterales > Bryobacteraceae > Palsa-89. The sequence continues at coordinate 399,942 of CAVYKR010000019.1, forward strand.
ATTGCGGCGGCGTCACTCATAATAAGCCGGAGCTCTTTTCAGCTTCGAATAGCCAACGTAGTCGTGCTGTATCCAGAGCTGCGCCCCAGTCTTTATGAGGAACGTTTCGATCGCCGCTCTCGATTGCGCCGTCTGTTCCTGATTGAACTCGAAGGTCGGCACTCGGTTCAGCGTGCGCTCCTCGGGATAGTGATAGAGGTCGCCGCTCAGCAGTACCGGGCCGGTCTTGGCTAGCTTTAAAAACAGCACCTGGTGCCCCGCTGTGTGTCCGGGCGCTGATTTGAGTATCACACTGCCATCGCCGAATACATCGTATTCGTCGTCCTTCAGAATGATCGTCTTGCTGTCCTTGAGGGCGCTATAGTTGGCGTAATAGTTCAGCTTCGTAGGTGCCGATTCCGCGAACATTGCGTCGCGCTCGATTTGTCGAGCCAGCCAAGTAGCGCCCGCGAACTGATTGGCGTTCGCCACGTGGTCGTAATGATAGTGCGACATGGCTAGATACGTGATGTCTGCCGGACTGTAGCCGGCCTCCGCCATTTGTGCCTTTAAGGGTTTCGTCGCAGTTGCGTACCCTTGGCCGATCGGTATGCCCGGTGTCTTGAGCGCCCCGTCCGGTATAACTCCCACGTCCCATGCCAGAGTCCCTTTCGGATGCGCAATCAAAAAGCAGGGAGCGGACATCATGTTGGTGACAATCTCATCCCGCTGCAGCCGGAAACGCTCTGGGTCGATAATGTTTAAAATGCCGCAGTCGAATACATAGAGCCTGACTGACTTTGGCGGCGGCGCGTGCCGTTGCTGAGCCATCGCTGGGATTGTGGCCATCGTCATGACGGCCAGTGGAATAGCAGCTAGCAAAGCCCGGCGGCTCAAATAGGAAATCGTCATCTCGAGCGCTCCTTTCAACCGAGTTTATACCGTTTATACTTCTTGAAGGCAAGCAAGAACTTGAACGATTACCTCCGAATCGCTACTGAGGAAGCCTTTGCGCCACCCGAATTGCTCGAGCGCTACCGTAAGCTGCTCGACGCGGGCGTCCCCGACGACCCCGGCTTCGCCAGCCTGTGGGGATTTTATCTCGGGACCAGCCCTCGAGCGACTCAACTCGCCTCGCGCATTCAGGATATCGGCGCAGCCCGAATCCAGGATATGGACGATACCGGCATCGCCAGGCAAATCCTTTCCCTTACCGCGCCCGGCGTCCAGGTCTTCGAAACGGATCTTGCGATCTCCCTTGCGCGGTCCGCTAACGACCAATTGGCGCAGGCCATCCGCGATCACCCCGACCGCTTTTCCGGCTTGGCCGCCATTGCGCCGCAGAATCCGGCCGCGGCTGCCAAAGAGCTGGAGCGAGGCGTCCGGGAGTTGGGATTGAAAGGCGCCATCATCAATTCGCATACCAAGGGTGAATACCTCGATGATTCAAAGTTCTGGTCTATCTTCGAAGCAGCGGATGCCTTGCATGTCCCCATTTATCTGCACCCTACGACGCCGCCGGCCAGTATGATCCAACCGTTTCTCGAACGCGGCTTGGATGGAGCAATCTTCGGCTTTGCGGTCGAGACCGGTTTGCACCTGCTGCGGATCGTGGTGAGCGGAGCGTTTGACCGCTTCCCCAATCTACAGATCGTCGTTGGCCACCTAGGGGAAGCGCTCCCATATTGGCTGTCTCGAATCGACTTCATGCACCGCGCCATGGTCGCCGCCAACCGCTACGCCTCGGTGCAGAAACTCAACCGCAAGCCCAGCGACTATCTGAAGCAAAACGTCTACGTGACCACCAGTGGGATGGCCTGGCAGCCCCCCATTCTCTACGCTCAATCAGTGCTGGGTGTCGATCGCGTGCTGTACGCCATGGACTATCCGTACCAATTCGTCCCCGAAGAAGTGTCCGTCATTGACGATCTGCCCATCAGCGCCGGCGACAAGAGAAAGCTGTATCAAACCAACGCTGAAAAAGTCTTTTCACTGTAGAAAAACGTGCTATTCTGACCGGGAATTATGAAGCTTAGTACCGACCGTATTCTCACTACCCACGTAGGCAGTCTGCCGCGGCCGCAGGATGTTGTCGATGTACTGTTTGCGCAGGATAAGAGCGAAGGCTCGGACCCCGCAAAGTTCGAAGAGGTCGTCGCTAAGGGAGTCTATGATGCCGTGAGCCGCCAAGGCGAATCCCGTGTAGACGTCATGAGCGACGGCGAGATGAGCAAGATTAGCTATGCAACCTACATCCGTCACCGGATTACCGGGTTTGAGCCGGGCGAAGTACCGCGCGCGACGCCGCAGGATCTCGACGAATATCCGGAATTCCGTGATCGCCTGGTCAAGATGGGTGCCTCGCCCAAGTACCTTCGTCCCATATGCAAGGCTCCTGTCAAGACCAAGGATCTAGGCCCGGTGCAGCGCGACATCGCCCGCATGCAGCAGGCTCTTTCGAACTCGACTGCTGTGGAAGGTTTTCTGAACGCAGCGTCGCCGGGATTAATCGCCGTTTTCCAACCTAACGAATATTACTCGTCGCATGCAGCCTATCTGGAGGCTCTAGCTGAGGCTATGCGGCCCGAGTATGAGGCCATCGTCAGTTCCGGACTGCTTCTGCAATTGGATTGCCCAGACTTGGCGATGGGACGCCATATTAAGTTTCGCGGCGTTGACGATGACGAATTCCTGCGAAACGCGGCCCTACAGGTGGAGGCGCTGAACCACGCGCTGGTGAATGTGCCCGCGGATCGCGTGCGCCTGCATGTGTGCTGGGGTAATTACGAAGGCCCTCACACGCACGATATCCCGTTGGCTAAGATTCTTCCTGTGGCGCTCAAAGCGAAGCCGCAAGCCCTCGTGCTGGAGGCTGCCAACCCGCGCCACGAGCACGATTGGGAACTGTGGGAAACGCAGAAGCTGCCGCAGGACAAGGTTCTGGTGCCGGGTGTAATCAGCTCCACAATGAACTATGTTGAGCATCCCGAGGTGGTTTCACAGCGTATTCTTCGCTATGCCAACGTGGTGGGCCGTGACCGTGTGATTGCCGGGAGCGACTGCGGATTCGGCACCTTCGCCGGCTTTGGTCCAATTTATCCGCCATTCTGCTGGATGAAGCTGCGCTCGCTGGCCGAAGGCGCCGAGATCGCGTCCAAGAAGCTGTGGGGCCGCGCTGGGTCGGCGAATTAATAACGCTGGAACCCCCACCGGCGAATTCAATCTTAGCCGGTTGGAAAAAGTGATCTTCGGCCCTGGCAAGATCCAGGCGCTCGAGGCCGAGTTGGAACGCCGCGGATTGAAGCGCGCGCTGATCGTGACGGCCGACCTGCTGGCCGGCTCTTCGCTTCTCCATAAAGTTGTAAAGGCAGCCGGTTCGCGCTGTGCCGCTGTTTTCGCGGGCGTCCGCCAGCATGTTCCGTTCAGCGTGATGCGCGAGTTGAGAGCCGAAGTGGAGCGCACCGAGGCCGATTGCCTGGTCAGCTTGGGCGGCGGCAGCCCCATCGACATGTGCAAGGTGGCGGCTTACTCCATTCTCACTGGATCGGATCTCACAACTACCCATCAACTCATCGAAGGCATCAAGCCCGCCGTGGATTCTGGCCGCGAGATTATCCACATCGCAATACCGACCACGCTTTCGGCGGCGGAATATACGCACGTCGCAGGCGTTACAGACGATAGCACTCGGGTGAAAGAAGGGGTCTCCGATCCACGCTTGCAGCCCCGAACCGTGATCAACGACCCGGCTTTGACGCTCGATACGCCTGATTGGCTTTGGGTTTCGACTGGCATACGCGCGCTGGATCACGCTGTGGAGGTGATCTATGCCATCCGGCATCAGCCCATCAGCGACGCGCTCGCAGCCAAGTCGATCGCCCTCTTGATGGAACATCTTCCCGCATCCATTCGTACGGACGGCTCCGATCAACTCGCCCATCGCGGACATTGCCAGTTCGCTGCTTGGTATTCGATTTATGGTTCCATGAACACCAGGTTCGGTCTCTCCCACCTGTTGGGCCATCAGATCGGCCCGCGCTGGGACGTGCCGCACGGCATCACTTCCTGCATCACCCTTCCACATGCCATGCGCTTTATGGCAGGGCTCGCTCCGCAGCGTTTTGGGCCCATCGCTGAAGGATTCGGCGTCCCTTTCGATCCATCGAATCCCCAGCCGGCTGCTCTGGAATGCGCGGAGCGGGCCGCCCGCTTCATCGCTGAATTCGAGGTACCGCGCAGCCTGGGCGCGGCGGGCGTGCCGCGCGGCGAAATCGCGCAAGTAGCTGGAACTATTGCGCAGGCTCTGGCTCAATCGCGGGTTATGGATCGCCAGTTAACCGAAAATGAAGTGGCCGCCCTGCTCGAAGCGGCGTATTAAGACCGAAACCTTTGTACTCCTGCCAGCATCTGAAGCGCATGAGCACAGCACCCCAATCTCAATCCAATATCGCGAAGCTGGATCACGAGTTGAACCAGGCGATCCTCTCGGGCGATATCCTGAATGCTTTCGAGAAATTTTACGCCAATGATGTCGTAATGCAGGAAAACGACTCGGAGCCCTTCACCGGCAAGGAAGTGAACCGCAAAAGAGAGCAGGAATTCGTAAATTCAGTGGAGCAGTTCCATGGGGCCAAGCTCCTGGCCGAAGCCGTAAATGGCGACGCGTCTTTTTCAGAGTGGGAATATGACGTCACTTTCAAGGGCGGCGGCGGTCAGGTAAAAATGCAGCAAGTCGCATCTCGTCGATGGAAAAACGGTCAGGTAGCGCACGAGCGCTTCTACTATAAGGGCGGCCACTAATAAAGTGGTGGGCAGGTTCGTAACCCGCGCGATTATCGTTGCTTTGCCGTCATGCAATCCAGCAATATCGTGCAGGTGCAGAACCATTGGCAGTGATCGGGCGCCTTGACCGACGGATTGCCCATTTTTGACCGGTACTCCGGATACATTGTCTCGGCGCCGCCTCGGGTCGCTTCCCGCGGGAGTGCATAACGGTCCGCAACCTCGGTTAGAAACGGATTCTGGCCCGGAAGATGATTTGGCACCGACCCCTCGGTTGCCGGCACTTCGTTCACGTATTCGCAGAAAAATCGCAATGTTGCTTGGCCTGGATCTAAGGTCCAGTTCTGGCTGCGAACCAGCGGCTCGCTCAGAATCACTGGATCATCCACCACTGTGATCACAGTCAGGATTTCGCCGTGCTTGACCCAATGCTCGGTGACGGTTCTCTTGTCGCTGCTGGCCACTCCGTTGCGGCGGATGTAATTCGCCTTCAGATGCGTGGTCCTGATCGTGAGCATGTTGCCCTCCCATACGCCGGTAGAGAAGCCCTGAAAGGTGTGTTCCGCATAAGCCGGAGGATGTTCGCGCCCGTCCATCCAGATTGTCCTCTGGCTGCCCCATGCCGGCATAAAAGTTTGGAAGGCGATGAACTGCTGCGTGGTCGGATCTATCTCTCTCCACACCCGGAGATTCCCAAGCCCGCGCATGCCGTAATCGGATGAATGCGGCCGGCACTGATACTCACTCACCACCGAGATACGGTCGGCATCGTAGCTGTCGGCCCGCAGCCGGCCCGCGGGGTTCAGTGGTATCCCCATGTAATCGCCTAGTTCGGGGCCAGGCAAGCGCTCGGGAGCGTCTTCGTGATAAGCAGGATTCCATTCGCCCGTGAAGTCGACTTGCGCCGCCGCCGGGACGCTCAGCACACCCGCCGCCAGGGTCGCTAGAAAGCTCGAAAGCGCAGTCTGTCTCATATGCAATCTCATCGCGACGAGCAAGGCGTCGGCTTCCATCCCGATGCATCGCGCTGCCTCTTAAAATCCGAACTGGTGATGAAGGGAACCGTCAGATACTTTGGGTCGTGAACGATGGTAGTCACGGTGAACCACTCGTCTCCGTTCGGCTCTTTGTGGTAATCGTAATACTCGTTGACCACGGTGCCCTCACTATAAGGGACGCCATTCTTGCGCAGGTATCCGGCGCGCAGGTTCGTGGTAACCACTTCCAGGGACCGCCCCTTCGTTCCAGTCCTGGTGTAGAAGATTCCGATGCCCCTGTCCGGAAGGCCTTCGCCTCGCACCGGGCCCTCCCAGTTGGCCGTTGAATATCCCTGCCAGCTTGGCTCCGGGCCCTGTTGGGGCTTGCCGTTGAAATAAAACAAACGGGTCTGCGTACCCTCGTCGGTCTCGATTTTTAGTGTATTGTCATCCTGCCACGTGATATGCACGCGCCCCGGCCGGCGCATGATCGCCGCCGCGCCATAGGCCTTGCATTGCTGGCCGGATGCCTCGTCCCGCGCCGGGTCCCAAGCCTCGCCGATTTTCCGCGCCTCGCTATTGAGCGGAAGACTGGCGAAATCGCCCTTCAGCGGCGTGACCATCCGCCAGCGCCAGTCCTCGCTGATCACCGACACCCAGTAGCCGGTTAGATCCACTGGCGCGCCGTCCTTGGGTGTTTTCGGAACTGGAGGCGCTGCTGGAGGTTGAGCCAGGGTCAACAGGGAAGCGCATGCGATCAGTCCCGCCAGCACTATAGATTTCACCATGACTATTTCGCGCTCAGGCTTTTGTAAACGGCCTCTACAAAGGCGTCGCCCGCGCCGTATTGAGTATCGTAGTCCAGACTGGGCTTGGCCGCTTTCGTTTGCTCAAGCGTCATATGCCTTTTGAGCATGTCCTGGACGCGATCGCGAATGATGGTGACCATGTCGCGATATTCCACCACGTCGGCCTCGTTGCAAAGTCGCCCATGGCCCGGAATCACCCTCGTTCCCCCGTCTTGCAAATGGTCGGGCACAGTGAGGTGGAGAATGTGGTTTAGCGCGGCGATCTCTCCCTGAATGCTGCCGCCTCTAGCCAAATCGATAAATGGATAACGTTCCGGTGTAAAAACGTCGCCGGCGCTGATCACGTCCGACCGGCGGAAGAGTACGATACTGTCGCCATCGGTGTGGGCTTTCGGTTCGTGAAAAATTATCACTGCCTCGCCGTTGAATGAGAAATCCTTCGTGGCAGTATCGTATTCGTCGGTCGGCCAGTCGATGGGAGCTGGTGCGGTTTCGCCTTCGAGCGGCATGCTCATTCGGTTCAGGACGTTTTCGTGCGCGATGATAGTGGCACGCGCGCCAAAGCCAGCTGCTGCGCCCGGCGCACCGAGAGCTGACAGAGCCGCATTTCCACCCACGTGATCCCCATGCACGTGCGTATCGATGATGTACTGAATCGGTTTGTTGGTGAGTTTTTTCACCTCCGCGGCAATCTTGGAAGCCAGCGGCGCGTACATGCTGTCCACCAATAGCGCGCCATCCTTGCCCGCTTGCAGGGTGATGTTTCCGCCCGCGCCCACCAGCATGTAGATGTTCCCCTGCACTGGCAGGGTGTGGATCTCGACGGTATCGAAATCCGGCAACTTCGGCTGCGCTCCCAATAAACCGGCCAGCAGAAATACATGGAGCAGGTGCCTGAACATTCTGATTTATCGCGGTGGGGCTGGAGGATTCCTTCTGGCCGCGTCCCAATGCTCCTGGACCTTGCCGTCGTCAACACGAATCATGTCGAACCAATTGTACTTGTATTCCTTGGTCGGGTCAGCCGGATCCTTCCCAGTCCGATCTATTAGAAAGAACACCAAGTCGCCGCTAGTAAGGATGAGCGCCGGCTTGGCTTTCCAGTCGGCCTGAATGGGCTGCGGCTTGGCAAATTGCTTGAAGAAGTTTACGAATGCATCCCGGCCAGTCGGGACGTTTGGATTGTGTTGAATGTAACCCTCCGCGATCACCTCCGGCGCCAGTTCGAGATGGCCGTATTGCAGGATGTCCTTCATCTCTCTCGTTGCGATCTCCTGATTCTTCTTTTCCTGCGGCGTAAGCGATCCGACGCTGTGAGCGGTCAAATTCCCGGGCGCCGGCTCCGCTGCGGCGATTACTTTTGTTGAAGTCTTCATCGCGTCGTCCCAGTGCTCCTGAACCTTGCCTTTCTGAATCCTGAGAACATCGAAACCGTTGTATTTATATGTCTTCGAGGCATCCGCGGGATCTTTGGCCTCGTGTTCCCAAACCAGTACTACGTAATCGCCCTTGCCAAAGGGCTTGACCGGCGGATGCGCCAGCGTGGGCTGAATAGGCTGCGGAGGCCCAAGCGCGCCGAAAAATTCGACAAAAGCCGCCCGGCCAGTGGCAATATTCGGGTTGTGCTGAATATAATCCTCAGCCTGATATTTCGGCGCCAGATCCACGTGATGAGCAACGATTACTTCGCGCCACCAGTCCAGGACCATCTTCAAGTTCTTCTGTTCCTGCGAAGTCATCGAGCCGGCTTGGCCAAATAACCGTGCCGAACTCATCGCCAGGAATACGAACATACCCGCCAACCGGTTCATCTTCAAAACCATCATATGGAGTTCTCCCCGCATTTAAGAAGTTACCGTAAACTCGCTTAATCGACGCTCAAAACATGTATTTCAGCGCGAATTGTATGATTCGAGGGTTGACCGAGGTATTGGTGATCTGACCAAACTGACCCGGCGATGAAACCGCTAGCTGCGCCGGAGGAGTTTGAGAGTAGTTTCCCGGCGGGGCGAACTGTGGATGGTTGAAAGCATTGAAGAATTCGGTCCGGAACTGCAGGGCCTGGCGTTCGGAAAACCGGAAATTCTTGAGCAAAGAGATGTCCCAGTTGAACTGGGGAGGTCCCAGAATGATGCCCTGTCCTGTATTGCCGAACAGGGTAGACCCGTCGGGAGAATTGGGAGCGACAGGCCCAGGACAAAACGCGTTGATGTTCATGTATCCGGGTCCGCCGCTTGCGCCGCCGAGACGGGCTTCCATCCCGCCCGGGGTGATGATTGAGGAATAGCTCATACCCGGACACATTTGCGCACGCGAGTTCACGAAGCTGCCCAACCCGTAGACCGTGCCCGTACCGGAGTCGCTAATGGTCAGTGGAGTACCATCCTGGGCGGTTGTAACACCGGAAATATTCCATCCGTTTGTTAGCAGGCCAAACCCTCCCTTGTGGTTACCGAAGGGGAGGTCATAACTGTAATTCACAATGAATCGTTGCGGGTGGCTGAAGTACGCCGGCCCGTACTGCTGGCCCAGGTTGGCCGGATTATTGCTGTCGGCCGAAATGTTGTTGAAATTGGTGGATGTCAGAGTAGTGAGGTCTTTGCTCCAGGTATAGGCGGCTTGCATCGTGAATCCATGGGAGAACTGTTTCCGCACGGTAACCTGGAGGCTGTTGTAGTTGGCGATGCCATCAAAGGCAGTGACCTGGAACCCGGACGGCTGGTATCCCAGATAAGGCACGCGCAACTGCGCATTTGCGGCCGTATTGTTCGTTTGTCCGTTAATTGGGTTGCCGGGGCTCGCGAGGCCCGGCGTGTTAGCGACATGGTAAGTATCCACGAGGTTGATGCCGCTCGACCCCACATAGCCCAACTCCACTACCCAGCGGGGCAGGAACTCATACTGGACCGTCAGATTGTACTGCCGGACCAGCGGCGTATGAAGGCTCTCATCGAGGGCCGGCGTGTTCAGAGATGAATATGCGCCCGTTACGGGATCTGCCCAACGCGCGGCGAAGACACCGGCCGGAGGAGAAGCCGGATATAGACTGGCGAGGCTATAGGGATTTGCAGCGGCATAATCCAGAGTTTCGCCGTAAGGATTGCCTTGTTCGACGGAATGCACAAATCGGTCGCCCGCGATACGGTCGAAGAAGAGCCCAAAGCCTCCTCGAACAACTAACCTATCCTTGGGCTGCCAGGCGAAACCGATGCGGGGACCAAAGTTGTCCTTGGGCGGCCCGCTGTTCACCGGAAGACCGCGGCTAGAAATCAGGACGCCGGCCGGCGGCTGTCCGTAATGCGAAACGTAGTTATTAGGAACCACGTTTCCAGCTAAATAGTTAGCGCCGGGATTGAAGATGTTGGTGGGTGCAACCGTAGGCACAGGCGCGCTGGCCAGTTGGCTGGCCCAAATGTTGGTTAAGTTTCCATACTTGTCACTGAAGATCCCGTCATACTCCCAGCGAACTCCGAGGTTCACCGTCAAGCGCGAGCTGATCTTCCAATCGTCCTGGAAAAAAGCACTCTGATTCGGCAACCGGTAGGCGTGGATCAGGCCGCCGGGTCCGCTGCGGGTGCAGAACAGACATTGCAGAATGTTCCCGAACGGCAAACCAGTGGTGTTCCCTGGATTTCCAGGATTGCAGGTCGCATCTCCGGGAGCGCAGCCGCCTCTTCCGATCAGGAAGTCGGCGAAGGAACCGATGATGACGAGACCTCGCTCCAGCCCACCAAAGGTTAGATTCCATTGGGTCTCCTCGAATTCATAGCCGGCCCGGAAAGTATGCCTGCCATGCGACCACGAAATCTGGTCGGCGATCTGCATCTGATTCGTCGGACTATAATCCGGCGCCAATGTGCCGCCTATAGTCCCTGTTCCAACGATGATGAATGGGGTCATCTCGGTTTCTTGCGGGATTATCGGCGTTTGCCCAAGCTGTTGCGGCGTAGCGGGAGTGGTATCTGTGGTACGAGCGACGTTGCGCTGGAAAGAGCCGCGTAATTCATTCACCAGGCTGGGTGTCAGCACCGTTGTGAGCTTCAGGATGGCGTCTGTATTGGTGTATAAAGTGTTGGCAGGCGCGCCGGGAAAGCCTCCCGAAAGCGGCAGGATCTGGGGATTGTTGGTGTACAAATATCGCATGGCCAACGTGTTCTTGGTGTTGATGATGTAATCCCCGTTCAAAATTATCTGGTGCTCGTTGTAGGTGGCCGGATCTTCGAAGACGTGTTGAGTGTAGTTTCCCGTGCCGGAGCCTGGAATATAGTAGCTGCCGTCGGCCAGTTTGATGTTCAGGATCTTCATCGCGACCGGGCTGATGTTGGAGCCGTCGCAAGCCACCTGTGGGAACACGGGAATGAAGGTTCCAAAAAGCGTCGAAAAGCCCGCCTGTCCAGGATGGTTTCCAGGGCACAACGCCGCGCCCACCGCCGCCTGATAGCCAGGAGCGCTTCGATCGCCGGCCGGAAGCGGCGGAAGCACCACGCTCACAGTTCCCTGCGCCGCGACGCCATTGAGCTGCCGGGTTTCCTGATAGTTCGAGTAGAAGAAAAGCTTGTCCTTTTTAATAGGACCGCCGATCGCGCCGCCAGGCTGGTTTTGCCTCAGAATCTGCTGTTTTCCCCCGCCATCCCGGTTTTCGAAGAAGTCATTGGCATTGAGATCTTCATTGCGGAAGAACTCCCACAACGCGCCATGGAAGGCATTTGAGCCCGATTTTGTGACCACGTTTACGTTTGCGCCCGGATTCCGCCCGTAGCTTGCGTCATAGGTTGACGTCTGGATTTTGAACTCCTGGATTGCATCCGGGTTGGGTATTGGAATTCCTGCATAGATGCCAGAGTCATTGGAACTGCCGCCATTGGCGATATTGTTGATGGCGACCCCATCCATTTGGTAATTATTCTGGCCGGGATGGGAGCCATTCACGCTGAAATCGGTGGTCGCTTTTCCGAACGCAGTGGCATTATTGACGTTGGCATTGACGCCGGCGGACAAGCCCAATATCTGCGTGTAATTCCGGTTGCTGAGAGGAAGTGCCGTCACGGTCTGCGCCGGAACGGTGGTGCCCAGGGTGGAACTTTGCGTTTGTAGAGTCTCAGCCAAGGCTTGTACTGTAATAGCCTCCGTCTGGGTGCCAACCTCCAGAGTGCGATCCAATTGCGGAGTCTCGGTCACGTTCAACGTAAATGACGAGACCTCGGCAGGCCGGAACCCGGTAGCGGTAAATCGGACCTTGTAATTGCCCGGTTGCAGAAGGCTGAATTTGTAGCTGCCATCGCCGCTGGAGGTAACTGTTCGAGTCTGGCCTGTGTCCGCATTGGTAACGGCCACGGTGACGTTAGGAATGCCGGCGCCGGAGGGGTCTGTGACGGTTCCAGCGAGTCCAGCCGTCCCAGCCGACTGAGCCATTAGGGGCTGAGGCGTTGTCGCGATCAGCGCAATCACGAATAGGAAACCCAGGAAGATTACTACCGAACCCAGGAATAGCGAACAGAGCCTTCTGACGTCCGTGGTCAGTTTCATAAGCACCCTCTTGTTTGAACTTGGCCGACCGCACACAAACGGCTGAACACAACCGTCTTGTCCTGAAACATCTCGGCAGATGATGCTTCAGATGAATAAACAAAAGCAATGGGGCCGCAGTAAACGAACCGTAACAACACGGTAAACTAGGCCCATTTCAGCAACTTTAACGGTCTGACATATCTGAACAGTATATTCGATTGTCGAAAATGGAAAAAGGGTGTTAGGGTGCAAATATCCGAGCGAGACCGCTAGTCTTCCGCGAGCAGATCAGTAACAAACATGCAGCCCGGACTGTGAGTGATCGCGAACTCGGGTTTCGCTTCCATCAAAATCGCTTGGGGTGTCACTCCGCACGCCCAGAACACCGGGACTTCACCAATTCGAATGGTTACTGCGTCGCCAAAATCGGGACGCGCCAGATCTGAAATTCCGATTGCCAAGGGGTCGCCAAAATGAACCGGCGCCCCGTGGGCTTGCGGGAACCGGGATGTGATAACCACAGCCTCAATCGCCTGTGCTGGTGTGAGCGGCCGCATCGAGACCACCAACGGCCCTGAAAACGGCCCCGCGGGGGAGCACGGCAGGCTGGTCCGATACATAGGTACATTGCAACTTTCCTCGAGATGACGGACGGAAAGGCCGGCGCGCTGCATCGCTGCCTCGAAGCTGAATGAGCATCCCAGCAGGAATGCGACGAAATCCTTTTGCCACAGGTGCGTAATATCCGTTGGCTCCTCGACCAACGCTCCCCGGCGATATACCCGATACCTTGGAAGGTCGGTACGAACATCCGCTCCGGGAGCGGCATGGCGCGGTTCCCAAGCTCCGGGCTCAGTCACATCCAGAATCGGGCAGGGCTTGGGATTAAGGCGGCAAAAGCGGTGGAAATCACCCGCGAGACCTTCCGGAACAATGACCAGGTTCGCTTGAAGGAAATCCGGGGCCAGACCGCAAGTTGGAACTGTCAAGCGGCCTGATCGTGCCTGAGCCCGAATATCTTCTCCTCGCAATGCGTTCATGTGACATCCTTCAGGACGGCAGCGTGGCGCAAACGCAAAGCCATGGCCATGCCGGCCAGAGGCACGCAGGCTAATAGCAGGAACCCACTTCGGAAATTGCCACTGGCATTGTTGAGAAGACCGATGGCGTACGGACCAACGAAGCCACTCAGGTTTGCCAACGAATTTATCAGTCCGATTCCACCCGCAGCGGCAGCGCCGGACAAAAACTTCGACGGCAGAGGCCAGAAGGGGCCGTGCGCGCTGAGAACGCCGGCTGCGGCGAACGACAAGAAGACGATCGCAAGCCCTGGTGAGCGCACCAGCGCGCATCCCAGAAACCCTGCGGCAGCGATGGCGGAAGCGGCTGCAATATGTAAGCATCGCTCACCGGTGCGGTCGGAGTGCGAGGCCAAAATTACCATCGCGACCACGGCAAAAGCATTTGGGATCGCCGAGACAAAACCGACTTGAAGATTACTCAAGCCGGAAAAACCGCGAACGATTTGTGGCAACCACAGGCCAAGCGCATATTGACCAAACGAGATGCTTAGGAACACAAGCAGCCCCATCTGCCACACGATCCCACTCGAGAGCGCTCGAGCGACGCTGAACCGATGGCGCTCGACACATCGGATCCGTTCGGCTGCCAGACGCTCAGCGAGCCATTTGCGTTGTTCGGGCTTCAGCCAGTCCACGTCCTCGGGCCGATCGGGCAAGTAACGCAGGACGATCAATCCAAGCACCACGGCTGGAACGCCTTCCAGAAGGAAAAGCCAACGCCACCCGGCGAGGCCAATCCAGCCATCCAAGCCGAGCAGCGCCCCGGAGATCGGTCCGCCGATAATCCCCGAGACTGGGATGGCCGTCATGAATCGCGCGACCGCGCGAGCACGTGCTTCAGAAGGAAACCATTGGCTGAGGTAGAAGATGATACCGGGGAAAAAGCCGGCCTCCGCCACGCCGAGGAGAAACCTGAGTACATAGAAGCTGATTGGCCCCTGGACGAATATCATGGCAGCAGCAAGAAGTCCCCAGGTAAGCATGATACGGGCAATCCATAGCCGCGCACCGGTTCGGGCCAGAATCAGATTGCTGGGGACCTCGAACACAGCGTAGCCAATGAAGAAGATGCCAGCCCCAAAGCCATAAACCGCAGGGTTCAGGCCAAGATCGCGATTCATTTCCAGGGCGGCGAACCCGACATTCACACGGTCCAGGAACGAGATGACATACAGGAGGAACAGAAAGGGGATCAGCCGCAGGCTCACAGCGCGGAGCGTGGCGTGTTCCAAGGTTGACTCGGGATCGGTGGAACTCGGAGATAATTCGCCTATTTTAAGATCCAACGCCGACGATCCTATGCGCCGAGGACCAATAATATCACGGTGATCCGATCGCGAAAGAGTAATGGGCGCGGCGTCAAATTTCCGATTGGACCGCCCGGCCTCTGCAATGTCACAATCTACCTATGCGTAAAAGCTCGATCATCCGTCTGAGCGCGGGGGCGCTGCTGTTGGCTGGCTTGTGGGTGGCCTACACGCAAGGGCCGCCTCCGGCGAAATTGGATCTCATCAAAGTCAAAGACGATCTGTATGTGATCCACAACGACATTGTTCCGGGCAATTCCACTGCCCTCATTACCAGCGAAGGCGTGCTTCTGGTGGACGATAAGTTCGACGTCGACCACAACGGCATCATGGAGCAGTTGAAGAAGGTCACCGACAAGCCGATCAAGTACGTTGTCACTACGCATCATCATGCCGACCACAGCGGCGGAAACGCGAAGATGCAGGACATGAATGCTCTGGTGGTGGCATCTGAGGAAGCCCGGGAGAATATGGTGGACGGTAAGCAACCCGGACTGCCGAGCATCGTGATCCAGCATCACGCGCACATTTACGTGGGCGGCAAGAACGTGGAGCTTTATCATTTCGGGCGGGCCCACACCAACGGCGACATGGTGGTCTTATTTCCGGCCGATAGAACGCTGGCGGCAGGAGACATGTTCACCTTCGGCGACGCCACGCCTCAATTAATCGACTATGCAGGCGGTGGCAGCGGCAAAGAATGGCCTAAAACGCTGGACTCGGCCCTGCAACTCGATTTCGACGCTGTGGTTCCAGGCCACGGGCTGGTGACGACGAAACAGGAAATGGCAAAGTTCCGGGACAGCGCGCTGCACTTGCGGAATCGGGTTCACGAGATGCTGGTCCAGAAAAAAACACGGGACGACGTTTCCAAAATGCTACAGACTGAATTCCACTGGGCCCAACTGCATCTGGACCGCGGCCTGGACGGCTTGATGGGCGAAATGAAGTAAGGGCGTATGACCACAGCGCCGCAGCCGATTCGGCAAATTCGCCTGGGCCAGCCGGACATGGTGTGGCATGGCGGACCGGGCGGCGTGATGTACTTGCGGTCACCCCATCCGCTGGGCGCATATCCGCCGAAGATGACCGACCGGCTGGATCACTGGGCGGCCCGCGTACCGGATCGAACATTCCTCGCGCAACGATCGCCCGAAGGCTGGCGCCAGCTAAGCTACGCGGAAGCGCGGACGCGGGGGCGGGGAATTGGACAGGCGCTCGTCGATCGTGGGCTATCGAGGGATAGGCCAGTAACGATTTTGTCGGGCAACGACATCGAGCATGCATTACTCGGCATCGGCTGCATGTATGCGGGAATTCCCTATTCGCCCATCTCACCGGCCTATTCCCTGGTCTCCTCCGACTTCGCGAAGCTACGCTCCATCTTTAAGCTCCTTACGCCAGGCTTGGTGTTCGCCTCCAACGGCGTCCGATACCGTCGCGCGATTGAAGCCGTGCTGCCAGCGGACGCCGAACTGGTAGTGACTGACGATCCGCTTCCAGGCGCGACCTTATTTATGGATCTCGTTCGGACCAGGGCCGGTCCAGCGTTAGATGCTGCGCATGTGCAAGTAGGCCCGGACACCATCTTTAAAATTCTCTTCACCTCAGGCTCAACCGGCATGCCCAAGGGTGTTATCAATACACATCGCATGTGGTGCAGCAATCAGGAAATGGCTCGCTGGTATTTCGCCTTCGTTGACGAAGAACCTCCGGTGGTTGTCGATTGGCTGCCGTGGAACCACACCTTCGGCGGCAATGCCGATGTCGGCTTCGTCCTTTACAACGGCGGAACGTTCTACATCGATGGCGGAAGGCCTGCCCCTGGCCTGTTTGATGAAACCGTTCGCAATCTCCGGGAGGTCGCGCCTACCGTTTACTGGACGGTCCCCAAGGGTTTCGAATCGCTCGCCCATCATCTGCGCCGCGACACTGGATTGCGCAAAAAGTTCTTCAGCCGTTTGAAGCTCATGTATTATGCCGGAGCAGGGCTCTCGCAGCATGTGTGGGACGAACTGGAAGAGCTGTCGATTGAAACGTGCGGCGAACGCATCCTCATGTTGACGGGCCTGGGTTCCACTGAAACGGCGCCGCATGCTTTGTTCGCCGATAAAGACGCGAGCCGGGCAGGCTTTGTGGGTTTGCCCGCTCCAGGGGTGGAGTTGAAGCTGGTACCGGCCGACGGAAAGTTCGAGGCGCGTCTCCGCGGACCAAACATCACGCCGGGCTACTGGCGCCAGGACGATCTTACGCGTGCGGCCTTCGATGAAGAAGGATTTTACAGACTCGGGGATGCGCTGCGATTTGTGGACGAGAACAATCCACGGCGGGGGTTCATCTTCGACGGCCGCATAGCGGAAGATTTCAAATTGTCCACCGGCACTTGGGTAAGCGTGGGGCCGTTGAGAGCCAGGTTTCTCAGTCATTTCGCGCCCTTTGCGCAGGATGTGGTGATTGCCGGTCACGATCGAGATTACGTTTCCGCGCTTATCTTTCCGGATGTAAACGCCTGCCGGCAACTGGGCTCCGCGGAGGCTGTGCGGTCGGTCTTTGAAGACCGCTTGGTGCGATTTGCGGTAACCAGCACGGGCAGCTCGAATCGGATTGTGAACGCGATCCTGCTGGAAGATCCGCCCTCGATAGACGCGCATGAGGTTACCGACAAAGGTTCATTGAACCAGAGGGCCGTTCTGAACAATCGCGCGGCTGTGGTGGAAGAGCTGTATGCGGAGCAGCGCCCGGCGCGCGTCATTGCAATAAATCCATGAATATCGAACAACTTGTCGCCATCGATACGCACGTGCATGTGGAGTCGGAATCGGAGAGCGAAGCCGGCGCAGCCGCCCGCCAGTACTTTGGCAACGCGGGCGTCTCTTACAGCCGCCGCGATATGGCCGAATATTATCGCTCTAGGAAGATCGGCTGCATCGTCTTCTCGGTAGATGAACGTCTGACCGGCAGGCCGCAGGTTCCCAACGATGACGTGGCGGCTTTCGCGGCGGAAAATCGCGACATCATGTTCGCGTTCGCCAGCGTGGATCCGACCCGAGGTCCCGAGGCTGTTCGCGAAGCGCGACGTCTGATCCAATCCGGCGCCATACGCGGCTTCAAGCTGCACCCACCGCTGCAACAGTTTCACGCCAACGACCGGATTGCTTATCCATTTTATGAAGCCGTCGCCGAAGCGCGGCTACCGGTGATATTCCATACCGGGCACAGCGGCATCGGCACAGGGATGCGCGGTGGCGGCGGCATCCGATTGAAGTACGGAAATCCGATGGATGTCGACGACGTGGCGGTGGATTTTCCAGATATGCCGATCATCCTGGCGCACCCTTCGTTCCCCTGGCAGGATGAGGCGATTTCGGTCTGCCTGCACAAGCCGCAAGTCTACATCGACCTTTCGGGATGGTCGCCGAAATACTTCTCAGCGACGTTGATCCAGTACGCAAATACTTTGCTGAAGCGCAAAGTTCTGTTCGGCTCGGACTATCCACTGATCACACCCGATCGCTGGCTCGCTGACTTTGCGGCCATCGCTATCCGCGACGAGGTACGGCCGCTGATTCTCAAAGAGAACGCGATTCGATTGCTTGGGTTAAATAACGGATGAGGGCGAGAGCCGCTCTCACGTTTTTAGCGAATAGCCATCGTTACTGGCGAGCTCAACTGGCCCGCCTCCGCAATTGACACAACCACCGCCGCGCCGGGCGCTACGCCTTGCGGCACTATCGCGTTGACTTGATACAAGCCCGCGAATCCCGGCGTCAGGCCGGCAAACTGCACCTGCGCCGCGACACCGCCCACTGTCACGGTCGCCGGATTCACGGTCGAAGTAAGGTGGTCGAACGGCGCCGAGGTGCCCGCTGCCAGGGGAGGCGTCACTTCTCCCAAACCGGTGCAGTAGATAACGATGTAGTCTCCGGCCGTGGCTGGATGCGCAGCGTCCGCCAACGTCTGCGTGAAATCGGCATGCGCCACGTAGATGTGTGCCTGTCCCTTTCCGGATCCATCCGTGCTGAAAACACCCGGCGCCGCCGCCGCCATCGTTAGACTCTGCGGGACGGATAAACTGGTGCCCCGGGACATAACGATCTGCTGTGCCGGCATTCACTTGGATTCCGTAAGGAATCATCGCGTTTACTTGCCCGTCGCTCGAGAACAATAGCGGCGCCTGCGTGCCTGCGATAAATAGCGAACTCCCTCCAAGATCCATCGGTAGCGGCAGTGTTGTGGCCCCGGACTGGCTCTGCGCTAATTTCGATCCGAATACGCTGATCAACGTGCCCGGCGCCAAAGGTGCTTGCGGAGAGTAACTGGCCGCGTTAACCACTCCACCGCTCCCCACGACTGGTGGCTGCGCGAATTGCTGAAATGCCACAGATACCTGCGCCGTTCCGGTCAATTGTCGGCTCTCATCCAAAGCCGTGGCCGTAACCACCGCTTGCGCCGAGGAAAATTCGGGTGTCCAGGTGGCGGCCCAAGTTCCGTCCTTGAGCGACGTCAGGGCAATTGGCGGATCGCCGTTGGAGAAGCCGCCGCCACCCTACCGCTTACTAACGGCGCACCGCAGTCGTCCACAACTTTAACCGTCACTTGACCGGGGAACCCGACTGAAACGCCGGATCCCGTCGACAGCTCCGTGAACACAACCTTCAGCAGGCTCGGACATGCCGGGACGGTAGCGTCGGCGATCCCGGAGACAGGCTGGTTAGCGTTCCCGCCAGCCGCCGCTGTAACTACAAACACGATCGTGATGGTGCGCGTGCTGCCATCGGAGAACGATAGCGTCAGCGTCCCTTGGTAGACGCCCGCCGCCAGGCCCGTCCACTCGCGGCTGCACCACAATCGTCGCCGGTGCTCCGGCAGTCAGCGTCCCGCCGGGCGGCAAGACCGTCAACCAATTTCCGCCTGAACGACGTGCTGATGCCGGACGTGAACGTCAGCGGCGAGGTGTTCAAGCTCTGCACCGCACGGTCTGTGAGGACGGCGACTCGCCATTGGCCGCTGCTACGAAAATCATGCCTGTCGGTTGCACCAGCGGGCCGATGTTGCTGCCCGGCGGCAACAAGTTTAACACCACCGAAACGAATTGCGGGCTGTTATTCGCCCCCGGGGACGTCGACTTTCACTGATCCGTAATAGATCCCAGCCGTCAACGTGCCCGGAAACACGTTCACGCGAATCTGCGGGGGCGCGCTCGGCGAAGATGCGTCGGTTACGCCGTTGGTTGGAAACGCGGCCAGCCAATCGCCGCCGGACACGGTCGAGACCGAGGTGCTCCAACTCATCTGCCCTTGCCCCGCGTTCAGGATATTGAACGTCTGTGGAGGCGGCAGGCCGCCCGCCTGCACCGCGAAAAACGTCAGGCCGCTTTGCGGAATGAGAATCGATTGCGACACCGCCGTCACGATCATCGTGACCGGAACCAGAACGCTCTGCGGCGGGTTGATGCTCGCAATCGTAATCGTACCGGAGTAGGCGCCGGCCCCTAAGCCCGCCGGATTGGCCTGAATCTGAACCTGTGTAGCGCCGTATGGTCCAACGTTCACGCTCGCCACGCTTGCCGAGAGCCACGCGCCCACGTTGGTGGAGGTCTTCACACTCAACGCCAGGGATCCGCCGCCCGCGTTCGAGATCGACAAGGTTTGCGAGCCGCCGGCCATGCCTGCGACAAATTGGAAGCGCAGCGCGGTTGGCGTCACAGCGACGCTCGGGAGCGCCCGCCTGTGTCACCGTGAACGTCACCGGAACCGCGATCACCGGAGGATTTTCGTAAGGAGCCAGGATGTTCACCGTCCCGTTATACGATCCCGGCGCGAGCTTCGATGGATCGGCCGTCACTTGAATCCCGGCGGGCGCATTCGCCTTGGTGGGCGTCACGCTCAGCCAACTGCTGCCGCCGGCGCACGGCTGCGCCGAAGACGAAATTCGGAATCGAGCCGGTCACGGAAATCGTCTGTTGCACTCCGCGCGAACCCGCCGGCGCGGTGAATGCCAACGAGCCTGGATTTGCCTGCACTGCCGGACTGGTCGTCAACACCTCGCGAATCCGGTTCGCATAGAGATCCGTCATCAGCAGGTTTCCGCTCGCGTCGAACGTAAGATCGAACGGGCCTTCGAGCGACGCTTGTTGCGCCGGTCCGCCATCGCCGCTGAAGTCGTAGACCCCGTTCCCAACCACGGTGCTGATAACGCCCTCCGACGTTCACCGCCCGCACCACCGAGTTGCCGCGGTCCGCGATATATAAGACTCCCGAGGAGTCGAACGCCAGACCTTCCGGCTGATTGAGCGATGCGCTCGCCGCCTGGCCGCCGTCGCCTGAATAGGCCGGCCTTGCCGTTGCCCGCAACGGTATCGATGACGTACTGGTTATTGATATACCGGATGCGCCGAACTCGATTGTTTCCGGTGTCGCTGAAGTAGAGCGACTCCTGGGTGGTGCCCGGCGCGAAGATGCGCACGCCCTGCGGCGCGTTGAGTTGCGCGGACTGGCGCCAGACCACCGTCGCCCGAATATCCGGCAGTTCCATTTCCGGCCGCTGTAAAGATATTGCCGTTCGGGGCGATGACGCGGATGGCGTTGTTTACGGTGTCGGCGAACCACAAGTCACCTTCGCCGTCGAAATCGAGACCGGCGGGCTGGTATAGTTTGGCTTGTTTGGCTGGCCCTGTGTCTCCGCTGTAGCCGCCGATCCCTGTACCGGCGATGGTCGTGATGATCTGACTGCGTATCGATCTTGCGGATCACATTATTGACGGCATCGGATACATATACATTGCCGGAAGCATCCGTCGCCAGGAAGGACGGGAATGCCAGGCGGGCCTGCGTCGCCGGACCATTGTCTCCGGCATATCCGAAAAGACCATTTCCAGCGAAGATCGAGATCGTGCCATCGGTCCCGATTTTGCGGACACGGTTCAAGGTGCTTTCGGCGAAGTAGATGTTCCCGGCCGTGTCTGTCCGCAGTCCCTCGACAAAATAAATCGTGGCACTCGAGGCGGGGCCTCCATTGCCTGCCAGCCGGTACAGGCCGTTTCCGGCCACAGTCTGAACGATACCGCCGCTGATCTCGCGAATCCGAAGATTCTCATTGTCGGCGACAAACACATCGCCGCTCGCATCTACCGCGATCGCACCGATTGGAAAGTTGAAGGCTGCCATGGATGCCGGGCCGCCATCGCCCATGAAGCCGCGTCCTCCACCCGCGATGGTTGAGATGATGCCGTTCGTCACTTTGCGTATCGAGCTGGCATAGTAGTCGGCAATATAAAGGTTGCTTGCCGCATCGATGGCGATTCCGGCAGGCAAAACTAGTGCTTGCGCAGCGGGGACACCATCGGCGGTCAGCAAGCCTCCTCCGGCGACGGTTGAAAGAGTACCGCCCGGCGTCACTTTGCGCACCGTAAGATTACTGTCGATGAAATAGACATTGCCGGGGGAATCCACAGCTAGTCGCGTCAATTCGCCCAATGCGGCGTTGGTTGCCTGGCCGCCATCGGCGCTGCGGCCGGCCACTTGTCCACCGCCGGCAATGGTGCTGATGGATCCGCCCGGCATAAATTTTCGAATCCGGCCGCTGCCTGTCTCGGTGAAGTAAACATTGCCTCCCGAATCCACGGCGATTCCATAAGGACGATTCAATACGGCCAGCGTGGCCGGTCCGCCATCGCCGGCAGATCCAAGCGCGCCGGTTCCAGCGATGGTGTTGATATTGCCGTCGGGCGTGACGATGCGGATAGTCCCGCCATAATCTTTGCCGCCGTACTCGGCGATATACACATTCCCTAAGCTGTCGACGGCGACGCCATTGCCGTTAAACAAGCCAGCGTTCAGCGCTAACCCTCCGTCGCCCCAGTGCCCCACGAAACCGTTGCCGGCAATAACGTGCAAAATGCCGTCCGTGCCGACGCGCATGATCATTTGGTTGTCGGCGTCAGCGATATAAAAGCTGCCCGCCGGCCCGGTGGCGACATCCAATCCGACGGAACCGCCTACTGGGGCATTGACGGCCAGGCTGCCATCGCCGGGGAAAAGCCAATCCGTGCCGGCGATAGAAGTGATGACCTGGCACCAACTGGGGGAACAACCAGCGATGAACAGGAGAGAGATGAAAATGCGCAGAGCTGAACGCCGAGGATCAAGTCTCAATGCGGCATTATAGCGCGGCTGGAAAACGAAGCCCTTGAAAATCGGCCGCGTTAATCCGCTGTTGAAGACGACTCCAGCTACTTTGTGATCCCGACTTGGCTCAGCAGCCAGGCGTACTCGAAAGCGGTATCGTGCAAACGGTCATACCGCCCGCTCGCCCCACCGTGGCCCGCCGGGTCCATTTTAATTTTGAGCAGCAGAGGATTGGTATCGGTCTTCAAGGTGCGTAGCCGCGCGACATACTTGGCCGGTTCCCAGTACATCACCTGGCTGTCGTTGAAGCTGGTGGTCACCAGGATGGCAGGGTAAGCGCGCTTCTCCAGGTTGTCGTAGGGGCTGTAGGTCTTCATGTAATCGTATGCAAGCTGCTCGTTAGGATCGCCCCACTCCAGGTACTCGCCCACCGTTAACGGCAAGGTGGCGTCCATCATCGTATTCATCACGTCCACAAACGGCACAGCGGCGTGAACCGCTTTGAAGAGATCCGGCCGCATGTTGACCACCGCGCCCATCAACAGGCCGCCGGCGCTGCCGCCTTCAATGACCAGGCGATCCTTTGAAGTCCATTTCTGCTGGATCAGAAATTCGGCACAATCGATAAAGTCGAAGAATGTGTTCTTCTTCTTCATGAGCATTCCATCTTCGCGCCACATTTCACCCATTTCGTCGCCGCCGCGGATGTGCGCGATGGCATACGCCATGCCGCGATCGAGAAGGCTCAGCCGATTGCCGGAAAACGTGGGCGGCACGCCAATTCCGTAGCTCCCGTAGCCGTACAGAAATAGCGGGCCCGTGCTATCGCGAGTAAAGCCCTTCTTATAGACGATCGAGATGGGGACCTTGACTCCGTCCCGCGCTGTGGCCCAGAGGCGCTCGCTGGCATACTGTTTGGGGTCATATCCGCCCAAGACTTCCTGCTGCTTTCGCAGCGTGGATGTGCCGGTGATGACGTCGTAGTCGAACACGCTGGACGGCGTCAGGAAGCTCTGGTAGTTGTAGCGATAGGTGTGGGACTCGTAATCGGGAGTGCCGCCCGGGAAAACCGAATACACTGGTTCCGGATACGCGACTTCTTTCCACGTGCCAGTCTTGAAATCGTGGATTCGCAAGTGATCCAGAGCATTCCCTCGCTCCACCGATACAGCGAAGTCCTTAAACAGATCGATATCCCTGATTCGCACGTCGTCGCGGTGGGGCACGAAAACCTTCCAGTTTTTCGGAGCTGGGTCGTTCACCGGCGCAGTCATCACGGCGAAGTTACGGCCGCCTTTGTTGGTACGAATGTAGAATAGCCCCTCGCGATGGTCGACATAATAGCGGTGGCCCTTTTCGCGCGGCAGGAATACCGCGAATTTGTCCGCTGGCCGGTCGGCGCGCAAGTAATGCGTTTCGGAAGTATCTTTGGCCTCGCTTTGTGCCACCAGGTATTTCAAGTCGCGGGTCTTGCTGATGTCGAGATCGTAAAGCTCGTCTTTTTCGTTGTAGATCTCTTCGAATTTTCCGGCGCCCAGCACATGCCGCCATAGCTTGTCACTGCGCTTTGTGACGGCGTCCTCAGTCACTAGAAACAGCGTTTTGTTGTCCGCAGCCCATGCCAGCGACGTAACCCGCTCGATGGTATCGGGAAGCGTGTGGCCGCTGCGCAGGTCCTTGACGTTCAACGCGAATTGGCGGAAGCCGGTGAAATCGATGGTGTAGGCCACCAGGTTTTGGTCATCGCTTACGACAAAGCTGCCCAGACCAACGAATTTCTTGTCCTTGCCGAGTTCGTTGAGATCTAGCAACACCTCCTCGGGCGCCTCCATGGTTCCTTTCCGGCGGCATTGGATGGGATATTGTTTGCCTTCTTCGGTACGCGAATAATATAAATAGCCGTGGCGCGAAGTGGGCACGGTCAGGTCCGTCTGCTTAATGCGACCTAACATTTCCGAGTAGAGCGCAGCGCTGAACGGCTGGAGCTCCTTGGTCATGGCCTCGGTATAAGCATTTTCCGCTGCCAGGTACTCGGTCACTTTGGGGTTGGACTTTTCGCGCAACCAGAAGAAGGCATCCGTCACGGTGGCCCCGTGCCGTACTTCCTGATGTTCGACGCGCGGTGCGGTGGGTGGTGTTTGTGATGTAACGACCATGGCTGAAAAGAGTGCGGGCAGGATCAAGTTGCGAAGAGGCATCCTGCACCTAGGCTAACTGCCGACAGATGCGTGCCGCAACTTCAGCCTACCGAGGGCGCCAGAACACCCGGGAGCCAGCTGGGATAGTATGTGATATGAGCTGTGAAGAGTGCGAACGGCTTTCCAGGGCTGAGACTTCAGCTACGCGTCGGGTCTCCGATGCAGAAGCCGAACTTCAGGCATTCCACCCGGAGCCGCCATACGGTGAAGGTGCGGTTAAAGAGCTTAAACGTTGTCAACATGCCCTGGAAGAGTCGCGAGCGGCAGTCAATCTGACACGAACCAGAAGGACAGCGCACGCGAAAACACATTTGCTCACAATTTCACACTGAGCAAGGCCCACCCCGTCGGCCGGCTCTCAATGCGCCGCGCCATAGCCTCGAAGGGTCTAAATGAACGTTCGATCGCTGTTTAGTTTGTTCTCTTCCGATCTCGCGATTGATCTCGGCACAGCCAACACGCTGGTCTTCGCGAGAGGGAAGGGGATCGTGGTGAACGAACCATCCATCGTGGCCATCCACAAAATGAATGGCGAAGTGTTGGCGGTCGGCAAAGAAGCCAAGGAGATGTTGGGCCGCACGCCTGGAAACATCGTGGCCATCCGTCCCATGAAGGATGGAGTCATCGCCGATTTCAAAATAACCGAGCGTATGCTCACGTACTTCATCCAAAAGGCGCACGGCCGCAAGCTGCTAGTGCATCCGCGCATCGTAATCGGAGTTCCCAGCGAAATCACGCAGGTGGAAAAGCGCGCAGTCGTCGATTCGGCTTACCGGGCCAAGGCCAGCGAAGTCTATTTGGTAGAACAGGCGCTGGTGGCCGCGATCGGCGCCGGTCTTCCCGTTACCGAACCTTTCGGCAATATGGTGGTGGACATCGGCGGCGGTACCACGGACGTGGCGGTGATTTCACTCTCCGGCATTGTCTACGCTCGTTCGGTGCGCGTAGCGGGAAACGAGATGGACAACGCAATCATGCAGTACCTGAAGCGTGAATATCACCTGCTGATCGGTGAGCGTACTGCCGAGGCCATTAAAATTCAGATCGGTTCGGCCTTTCCCTTGGATAAGCCTCTTACGATGGAAGTTAAAGGCCGGAGCCTGATCGATGGGATGCCCAGGACCCTGACCGCCGACGACCGCGAGATTCGGGAAGCACTGGCGGAGTGCGTGGCCACGCTCATGAACGCGATCCGCGTTGCGCTCGAACGGACGCCTCCTGAACTGAGTGCCGATATCAGCGATCGCGGAATTCTTTTGACCGGTGGCGGCGCAATGTTAAAGAATCTAGATAAGCGGATTCGAGAAGAGACGGGACTGCCGGTATCGATCGCCGAGGATCCTTTGGCGAGCGTGGTGCTTGGAACCGGTCAACTCTTGACCGATTTCAAATTACTCCGAAGAGTCGCAATCGACTAAGCGGGCGCCTGCCCGTGCAACGGAACTCCTTCATCTTAACGACCTTCGTTGGTCAGATGACCATATACGGTTACTTGCAAGGGTGTATTTTGCCGCCCGAACCGGCAGGAATGGTTCGCGGAGCTATTAGGCTCAACAATCCGGCACGTGCATTGCATTCGGGCCGACTCGTGTACCAGTTCAAGAGACCTAGATGACAGATTGAGGTTTGAAAGATGAGACTTGCAAGCGTATTCCTGACCGTGTGCGGGCTGGCCTTAGCCCAGGCGCCCCAGGCCCCGAACCCGACTCAACAGGCAATTGATACCGGCGGGTCTACGCCGATCTATCGCATTACCGTGGTCGCGAGAACAACCAAGGCGATCAATTACAACCACCGCAGTGGATCTACCAGGATCGGGTTTCGCGGGACCGCGTTAATGCCTGAAGCTCGCGGCGAAGCTAAGATGGAAAGCAAACAAGGCGTGATCAAGATGGATGCCGACATGGAAAAGCTCGGGCCGGCTACTCAGTTTGGCCAGGAGTATTTGACCTATGTCATGTGGGCTATCACTCCCGAGGGGCGCGCGACCAACGTTGGCGAAGTGCTCGTCAATCACGGGGGCAAGACGAAACTGGACGCGACTACCGAGCTGCAATCTTTCGGTCTGATCGTGACCGCGGAGCCTTACTTCGCCGTGACGCAGCCGAGTGACGTGGTCGTGATGGAAAACTTCGTCAGGAACGACACCACCGGCACGATTGAAGAAGTGGACGCGAAGTTCGAGCTTCTACAGAGGGGGCAGTACGTTTTGAATGTGAAGCCCGGCGAGATTACCCCTCGGCGGCTCGACCCCAAGGTGCCCTTGGAACTGTACGAGGCTCGTAACGCCGTCCAAATTGCGCGCTGGACCGGCGCAGAGCATTATGCCGGCGAGACGTTCCTGAAGGCTACCCAGGGTCTTGAAAATGCGGAGGGTTATCTAAAGGGCAAGGCCGGCAAGAAACCGATCGGGACGGTAGCGCGCGAGTCCGTTCAAATGGCAGAGGACGCGCGAATCATCACTGTCAAGAAGATCGAGGAAGAAGGGCTTGCAACGGAACGGCGGGCTGGAGCGGAGCGTGAATCGCGCGCACAGGGCGAGCGGGCCGCTGCTCAGTTGGAAACGGATCGCGTTACGCGCGACGCTGACCGGGCGCACGTCGCAGCGTTGGCCGATGCGGAGCGGGTCAAGACTGGAGACCGCTGCGCAAACTTTGGCAGCTCAGACCGAAGCCGATCGTTTAAGACGTGAGAATGACAAGCGTGCGGCCGCCGCCGACACCGAAGCCGACCGTCTAAAACACGAGAACGAAATGCGCGCGTCGGCTGCGCAGATCGAGGCCGATCGCTTGAGACAGGAGAACGATACGCGCCTGGCTGCCGCTGGGGCGGAGGCGGCCCATTTGAAGCAGGAAAATGACGCACAAAGGGCCAATGCCCAGGCCGACCTCGACCGCGCTGCTAAAGAGAAAGCTCAAGCCGAGGCCGAGAAGGCGGAACTACGCGCCCAACTATTGGCGCAATTCAACGTGATTCTCCAGACTCGGGATACTGCTCGCGGGCTGATCGTAAATATTCCGGATGTTCTATTCGACTCCGCCAAGTTCTCTTTGCGGCCGATCGCCCGCGAAAAGCTCGCCAGAGTGGGCGGCATCATATCCGGTCATCCTGGCTTGAGACTCGAAGTGGAAGGCCATACCGATAGCGTCGGTGGCGACAGCTACAACCAGAAACTTTCCGAACAACGCGGTGAGGCGGTGCGGGACTATCTGACCCAGCAAGGGATGCAAGGTGGTTCAGTAACGACCAGAGGCTTTGGCAAAACTCAGCCTGTGGCGTCGAATGAAACGGCCTCGGGCCGTCAACAAAATCGACGGGTGGAACTAGTCATCTCCGGCGAAATCATTGGTACGTTGATCGGCACGCCGATCGCAGCCCGGTAACCAGCAGCGGGGGTCTTCTCGGAAGGCCCCCACCCCAGACTCTTTGCGCCACTGCCGCCGTGTGGCTGCGCGGGATCATACAGGAAAACTGAGGCACGATTGAGTTCGTATCCCCTACAATGATGTTTCCCGCCGATGCCGCTTGCCTCCAGACTCGCATTTCAGTTCGATCAAGGCGTCCAGGCCAGGGGCATGGGTCTCTTCCTCAACGGCGCCGTTCGAGTGAGCGAGCAAAGCTATCGGCACCTGAATGCAGTGGTGATCGGCGGAAGGCCGTACCAGGTTCAAATCAGTCACGATGAGGGGCGGCTCCTGGCATTTTGCGAGTGTCCTTATTTCGAGGAATACGGACAGTGCAAGCATCTTTGGGCGGCGGTTCTAGAGGCCGATCGAAGGGGCGCCTTGTCCGAGGCCTGAATTCGAAGTACCTGACGCTCAGTGAGGGTTCGGGCCTCGACATCCAGGTCAAGGATAACCAGGGCTATAGCTACGGATCGCCTGGCAACCTGCGTCCGCCGCCCCCGCCGCAGGATTCCTGATTGGCAGGAGCATCTGACAGCCATCCGGGAAGCGTTGGAACGGAAAAAGCCTCCCGTTGCGGCCTGGCCGCGGGAGTTCGAGATCCTGTACGTAATCGACGTGGCGGCCTCAAAGTCGACAGCCGCGATGGTCGTAGAACTGTTCTTCCGTACGCGAAGAAAGAACGGGAAATGGTCGCAGCACAAAGGATTCAAGGTGACGCCGGCACAGGCTGGCTCGCTTCCGGATCCTAGCGATGCGGAGACGGTTGCGGCCATGCTGGGAGGCCAGGACTCCCTATCCTTATTATTCGGCCAGCACGGCGGCTACGCGCAAAGCGCTTCCGGTCGAGCTCGGCTTGAAGTTGATCCCCAAGATTGCGGCGACCGGCCGTCTCCGGTGGCGAGCGGACAGCACTTCAGTGGACTTGCGCCCTGCGACCTGGGATCCCGGTGAACCTTGGAGACTGTGGCTGGAGGTGCGGCAAGGAGAAGGCGAGCAGTGGAGCATTGAGGGATCGCTCCGCCGCGGTGAGGAGCGCATGGAGGTAAGCCGGCCTCAACTGCTTCTGGAGGGCGGGCTGATGCTGACCGGCGGCCAAGTGGCGAGATTTGACGCTGCCGGTGCGTTTCCCTGGGTGGTTCAGCTCAGAAGCCTGAAGCGAATTGCATTTCGGGACGTAGAGCGCGACAAAGTGCTGGCGAAGTTGCTCGAATGCGAGGTGATTCCTCCGCTGGAACTGGATGACCCGCTCAAATTTGAGGAGCGGAGTGTGCAGCCCCGGCCTGGGGTTGAGAGTGAAGCAGCAGCGAAACCTGCGGGTCGAGGAATATTTTCAAGCGCATTTATTGCTGGACTACGGGCGCGGCTGGATGGAGGACATCGCGACCAGACTCGGAGTCTGGTTACCCGAGGAGCGTGTCTATCTGGTCCGCGATCCGGAGACGGAGAAAGCCGCGCGGGAGACGCTCAAGGGCTTGGGGCTCAAGCCGGGGAACGAGAGCGGCGATCCATGGCGGCTGGCGGTGAAGCCGATGCCACGCGTGGTGCGCGAACTACTTCACTCCGGTTGGCACGTCGAAGCCGAAGGAAAGGCGTTCCGGCAGCCCGGCTCGACGCGAGTGGACGTGAGTTCGGGAATCGACTGGTTCGAGCTGCACGCCGAAGTGGACTACGGCGATGCGACGGCGAGCTTGCCGCAGTTGCTGGAGGCTTTGCGGCGCGGAGACACGATGGTTCCGCTTGGCGATGGCTCCTTCGGCTTGTTGCCGGAAGAGTGGCTGGCGCGCTTTGCTCCGCTGGCGGGGCTCGGCACGAAGGAAGAGGGGCGTCTGCGCTTCCGGCGGAACCAGGCAGGTCTGCTGGACGCGCTGCTGGCGGCGCAGCCGGAAGTTCGAGTGGACGAAGTGTTCGAGCGCGTGCGCCAAGGCTTGCGTCGCTTTCAGGGCGTGAGAGCGCCCGCGCAGCCGGAGGGTTTCACCGGTCAACTGCGCGACTACCAGAGAGAAGGCGTGGGCTGGATGGAGTTCCTGCGGGAGTTCGGCTTCGGCGGCTGTCTGGCCGACGATATGGGAGTGGGGAAGACAGCGCAGGTATTGGCGGTGCTGGAGTCGCGCCGGGCGGAGGGCAAGGGGCCGTCGCTGGTGGTGGCGCCGAAATCGCTGATGTTCAATTGGCGGGTGGAGTCGGCCCGCTTCACGCCGCGATTGCGCGTGCTGGAGCACACCGGACTGGCTCGCGATGTGGAGTTGATCGCCAAGCACGACTTGGTGTTGAGCACCTATGGAACGCTCCTGCGAGACGCCCCGCAACTGGCCGAGATCGAGTTCGACTATGTCGTGCTGGACGAAGCGCAAGCCATCAAGAACGCCTCCACGGCTTCGGCCAAGGCGGTCCGATTATTGCGCGGGGCGCATCGGCTGGCGCTGAGCGGTACGCCTGTCGAGAACCATCTGGGCGAATTGTGGAGCCTGTTCGAATTCCTGAATCCGGGCATGCTGGGCGAGGCGAAGGTGCTGAAACTGGCGGGCGGGCTGGCGCGGAATCCGAGCGAGGAGGCGCGCCGGCTGCTGGCGCAGGCGCTGCGGCCATTCATTCTCCGGCGCACCAAGCAACAAGTGGCGCGCGAGCTGCCGGCCAAGACCGAGCAGACCATCTTCTGCGAGCTCGAAGCCACCGAGCGGAAGCAGTACGACGAATTGCGGAAACATTATCGCGAATCGCTGCTCCGGCGGGTGAAAGAGCAAGGCTTGGGCCGGTCCAAGATGCACCTGCTCGAAGCGCTGCTGCGTTTGCGGCAGGCGGCGTGCCATCCAGGTTTGCTGGATCCGACAGCGCGTGGGCGACCCGAGCGCGAAATTGGACTCTGCTGATGGAACAGTTGGCCGATCTGCGTGAGGAGGGGCATCAGGCCCTGGTGTTCTCGCAGTTCACCAGCTTGCTGGCGATCGTGCGCAGCCGGCTGGACAGCGAGGGCGTGAAGTATGAGTATCTGGACGGCGCGACGCGCAACCGGCAGGCGCGCGTGGACGCCTTTCAAAACGATAAGCAATGCTCGGTGTTTCTGATCAGCCTGAAGGCCGGCGGCCTGGGTCTGAACCTTACGGCGGCGGAGTACGTGTTCCTGTTGGACCCCTGGTGGAATCCGGCCGTGGAGGCGCAGGCCGTGGATCGCGCGCACCGCATCGGACAGACGCGGCCGGTGTTCGCCTACCGGCTGATTGCGCGCGATACGGTGGAAGAGCGGGTTTTGGAGCTGCAGAAGACGAAACGCGATCTCGCCGACGCCATCCTGGGCGAAGATAACAGTCTGATCCGGGATTTGAAGCGCGAAGATCTGGAGTTGCTGCTGTCGTGAATGGCCGCTCCGGCGGGACGTAACGTTCACGAAAGCGTCATGCCAAGTGCAGATCCACGGTTTGAAATTCGAAAGCTGCGCTGGCCATGGCGATACTGTTGTTCTTCTTCGTCCGTCAACCAAATGCATCCAGGGCGGGCGCAAGTGGGCGAACTGCAAAGAACGTTACTGACCGGAGAAGCTAGAGTGTGAAGATGAGAATAGTTCTGCTTCAGGCCGTGCGGACTGCCACAGGTTTCACATCGCGCTACTGCCATTCTGCACAACCTCTCTTGCTGTGGAGAAGGGCGTAAAGCGTCGCTTCTGGATAGCTACCTCCAGTGTAGCGCAGGTAGGCCGCCAGATACGCTCGTGCTGGTGGTGGGGGTCGAACCCACATGCCCAATGAAGGGCCCGGGATTTTGGGCCCAAAACAACGGCCACCTGAGGGCACTGAGGAGAACCAAGTGGTTGTACTCGTTGCCGAGTTGCACCGCATCGCCTCGTGTCGGGCACAATCTTGGACACAGACTACTGCTTCGCGAGCACCTTTGCGTCCGTGGGCGACTTCAAGGGAAAGCTAAGGGTAAAGTGCTTCTGGCTCATCGCGACATCGCCTTGGTTTTCGGTTTCAGCTTAGCTAAACTTTGGCTTGGCATTTGCTTTCCGGGCAGCCGCTTGTTCCTCTCCCGACAACTGCATCGGCCTAAGGTTGAAGGTCAGTGCCTTCAGCGACCGATGGATGGTAGGGTCCACGCCCTCGAAAAACGGAGTGGTTCCTGGTAGACGCGACGTTAGCTGCCCTTGGTCTTGGCCGGGGCTCCCAGGATGGTTCTCATGATGTGGACAGGGCTCGTCGCGGGTGGTTGATTGCTCTAGCAGCTTCTCCCTCTCGATTCTCACCAAATCGACCTCGAAAGCTTCACATTCTCTGGCCAGCCTCCGAGAGCTGGCTGAGGGAACGGGCCTTTGCGTCCTGAGCAACGAAAAAACTATTCCGCCTATCAGCACACCTGCCGCACCCATCAAAATCAGAGAAGTTAGCGACCCGATCTGCGGTAGCCTCCCGCCGGACCATGCCTGTTGAGGCGGTGCCACCGTTTGGGCAGGTGCAGCTGCATTGTTGGCCCAAGTCCAAGTGTATGTGACGCCTAGGGCCCGTTGGGATCGGATTTGAACCTCACGCGCGACTAGCGAGAAAATCAGTGCCGTTGCTGCGGCAGCCACCGCGCTCATTGCTACCAGGCTCTTAAGTGCGACATTTCGCTTGCCGTGTTTGTTCAGCATTGTACACAGACCTTACGCACTCTTATAGATGAATCTAAAGGAGGCAAGATTGAACAAATTGAAGTGGAATGCGGAGGTAAACGCTTCATTAATTTCGCACTTCGGGAACGATGCTCTGATTAATTGATGATTATTGTGTGTCGGTCAAAACGGACCAACTTGGAGCCGCGGGGGCATATCCCCTGTAGACACGAAGAATTGAACCATCCCGACAGTTGATGTAATCTTCACCATTAAGGAGAAAGCGTTATGCTCGCGATCTTCTCGATTGTGCTGGTAGCCCAAGGGGATCAAATCAATTTCACTGCGACCGCTCTTGAGCGGGGGATCCACTGTTCTCCGTCTCTGTTGCTGATGCTTCTCTTTATGCTGTGGTCGATCCCCGTGCTCGTCTATGCCACATTGTACTTTCCAGAACTGAAACAGTCGGTGCGGAGTAGGCGCGGAGTTCATGTGAGCAGGAAGGACAAAAGCGACGATGCCACTAGCCAGTTTGGCTACTCGGGGCGGCATCCAAGTGGCAAGCACCACCTCACTCATCTGAATCCTGTGCGGATCTTGCCGCGGAAAATCCAGTAGACGCGCAAGGTGTAGACGGTAACCAAGGGCAAGATCACCGCTGAACCATAAAACAGAAAGCTGAGCGAGGCGTCGGGAGCAGCGGCGTTGCCAACTGTGATTCTGTAGGGAATTATGTAGGGCCAGAACATCGCACCAAGTGTGAGGAAAGCCGACAGGAAGAAGAGCACGGTCATCGCGAAGGGAAAACCGTCCCGTTTCCAACGTGCGCCCATGCAGGCCGTAATCAAGGCGAAGATGCCTATTGCAGTGAACACGAGGCCCCAGGGTCTTGCGTGCAGATTGCCGCGCGCAAGCGGGTCAAGGTCCGCTGTAGTCGTGAAGGCTGCGAACATAACAGCCAGCACCGCTGCAGCCAGCCAGGGAATGCGGCGACGCGACCAGGCGCGCAAAGAACCCTCGCTCTTGAGTACCAGCCACCCAGCGCCGAGCAGCGCGTAGCCGAGCACGCGCGAGCCACTCGACGGCACCGCCCGAGTATTGGCCGTTGGAAACCGAAATTCCCCTTATCATCGCGCCTACCGCGGCGCCCTGGACGAAGGCAATCACTGTGGAGCCAAGGAAAAAGCCCCAGTCCCAGAACGGCCGCGGCCGCTGGGTGCGAGAGCGGAATTACAAACGGGAATTCAGTGACACAGCGAGGTGATCTGGAGTTGCTGCTGGCGTGACCATGTGAACTGGATGCCGCGTTCACCAAGAGCGGTGCGGTAGATACGCTGGTGCTGGAGGTGGGGGTCGAACCCACATGCCCAATGAAGGGCGCGGGATTTTGAGTCCCGTGCGTCTGCCAGTTCCGCCACTCCAGCGCGTTTTTAGTATGCCATATCAAGCAACTTGCGGGTTCCAATCAACCGGGTGTTGCACTAGGCATCCGTGGCGATGATAGAGAACCCCGATAGCCACGAACCCCGGAAAACTAGGAAGGCCGAGAGCAAGTGCAAGTTGGAACTCAGACCGGTAACAGGTTGATTATCGGCGATCGTTCTTCCCTACCGCCGACCGCTGCTGCCGCCGCATCGTGCCGGCGAGGCCGCGCCAGGCCGGCCGAGATGACGACCGAGCCTGCACAGCCGTGATATCTTGATCCCGTGACGCGCCGACAAGCTCTGCTGTTGCCCCTAAGCGGTTCGGTCGTTGCTCAGGTTAGAGGCCCCGCGCGTGCCCCACGGAGTCAGACGCAAAGCCAGCCGCACCCGAGCGCGGCGCCCACTCAGGACGCACTGGTGCGATGGAATCCCGGCCGGTTTTTAACGGGGCCCCGGTACTTTTTGAATCGAAGTCTTTTTCGGGAACGGGCAACTGGCTCGGCAAGAAGATCGAATTCCGGCCCGATGGTGACGCGTTCTCCGCCCTTGCCGGCGTGAACCTGAACCGGGCGCCCGGCCACTATCCCCTCGCCTTGGGCGATCAAACTATCGATATCGCGGTTATTAGACGCGCCTACCCCTCCTCTACGATAACCGTTCCGCAAAAATTCATCGAGCCGCCAAAGGAAGTTCAAAAGCAAATCGACGAAGAGGCCGCAATCAAGCGAAGCGTTTTCGAGTCTTCCCCAGCGAACCGACTTTGGCAAGGCCCATTTGTCGCGCCCACCAAAACGTCTTACACCTCTTCATTTGGCTTGCGGCGGACCTACAACGGCAAGACACTCAGCGTACATCAGGGGCTTGATTACCGAGCGGCGTTAGGTACGCAAGTCGTGGCCGCGAACTCCGGTCACGTCCAGATCGCTCGCGACATGTACTTCGAAGGTGGCTTGATTGTGATCGACCATGGGGAGTCCATTTTCACCTTATACATGCACCTCTCTGAATTTCTGGTCAGGGAGGGTGCCAACATAGAAAAGGGTGCCCCTGTCGGGAGGAGTGGATCGAGCGGGCGCGTCACCGGTCCGCATCTGCATTTCGCGGTGCGATGGCAAGGTGCATATCTCGAACCGTCGACACTGCTGACCTTGTGGCGGACCGCGCCCGGCTGATCACTCCAGCTGTCTAATCCCGCTGCGAGGGTAGGCCTCAGCTCATAGGAATTTGGGTCGCTGGCCGGATACTAGCCCCCGGGGAGCTGCATTCCGACTAATGGTGTTCAGAGTCCTCAGCGGGCCGTTTTCGCGGCAGCCCCTGAGAGAATGCCCGCTTCTGTTTCCGCGTTCCCTTCATGACAGGCGAATTCATAAAGCTTCTCTTCCGTGCGTTTGAAGGGGACCACGGCCGTCCAGGGCTTCGTCCAAGTTGTCGGATCGTCGATGGCAATCTCGTAACGGATCTCATTCGGGGCGACAATGGTAAAACGTTCCACTAAATGCAGGTTCTCGGCGGCCCCCATAAAATTACTCTTCGCCGAGAAGTTGGCCGTATCGACGACTAGCGTGTTGCCCTCCCATCGCCCGCGCGAATCCCCATCCCACGTACGGAAGTTCTGTGGAAGATGCGGACGCCCATCCAATGGGATGATCCGGGCGTCGTGGATTGCCTCATAGAAAATCACCACATATCCCGGCGCTTGGAGAATCTGGAAGTATCCATATTGGCCCGCGCTAAAAGTACCGCCGAGCCTCGGCACGCCGAACGTGATGCAGCGCTGCGACGGGGTCAGATCTTCCGGGCCTGCGGGGCTGCTTTTCCCTAACGTCGCCGCCACTGCTGCCGCTTGCCGGCGCTGGCCTGCCGGCGTGTAGGGAGGAATTCTGCCGTCGGGTGGATCGACAATCAGTGAGGTCCGATTGTCGAATTCCCTTTCTACCATGTCGTCGGAATTGCTAGTCGATGTCGGACTCTTATAGCGGTCCGGATTTGCCAACACGGCTAGAAAGAGATTGTCCCCAGCGGCATAGTCATTCTGCCCGCTCTTGAATAGGCGGTCAGCACGCCTTCTCAGTTCATTCACTTCCGCGTCGGTGAGAACCGGCCGGCCTTCCAGTTCTTTGGGCCGTTCCAAAGGAGTTGCACTCTTGTTTAGCCAGTTTCCTTGAAGGTCCGGCTGGCCGTCCGCGGTCAAGGCCGGCGACCACGCCTTAGTTGTTGTCGCGGGCGACTTGTTTGCGGGTGCTTGAGCCGCAGCCGAAAGCGTGAGGATTGCCAAACCGGCTAGCGTTAAGAATTGATTGAGCACAGAGAGTAGACAGACTCCGCACCGCGCGTTCTCTTCCGGCCCTTGCCTCGGCACGATCTCCTCCATTTTGCTATCTTGTCCATTCAATTGTAAAATCGTACGAAAGGAAGCGTGATCTTATGCGACCCCTGCTACTCCTGATCGCGGCCACCGCGGCATTTTCCCAGACCCCAAGCGACACACCGTCGCTGAATTTTGAATTCTTCAAGACCAAGGTTCAGCCGGTCCTGCTGGCTAAGCGTGAAGGTCATGCCCGCTGCTACGTTTGCCATTCCACCGGAACGCCCTTCCGGCTGCAGCGCTTGTCGCCCGGCGCCACCACCTGGAATGACGAACAAGCCCACAAGAATTTTACGGCCGCTTCGGCGATGGTCAATACCCGTGAGCCCGAGGACAGCCCGCTTCTAAAATATCCTCTGGCAGAGAAGGCCGGCGGGAATAAATTCCATCCGGGCGGCAAGCATTGGGAGTCCAAGAGCGACCCCGAGTGGCGGATCCTGGATGAATGGGCGCACGGTCAGAAGACCACTGCCAGTTCCAGGTAGACTAGACTCTCCGAGCGATCTACGGCAGCACGGCCGTAATGTTCCGTTTGGGCACTTGCCCCACCGCTATGTGCGTCACGGGCTTCAAGCTCTTGACGTCCACTACGGTCACATAGTTCGCGCCGGCGCAAGCCACATACACCGACTTGCTATCAGGAGTGAACGTAAGCCAATCCGGGTCATCGCCGACCGGAACGCTCCCCAGCAGCTTCAGATCCGGCATGGAATAAGCAAAAACATATCCGTACCACTTGCTGGTCGCGAATAGAGTTTTCCCGTCCGGCGTGATGCCGATGCCGTGCGAAGGTGACCCCTGCACGCCCTCAGTATCTTTTTCCTTGCCGGGCACATCGGGAAGGGTGATCCGGCTGACTTCCTTATGCGAGGCGAAATCCACTACCGCGAACCCATGCAGATTCGAAATCTGAACGAACATGCGCTTGGTCGATCCATCAGGATTGGTCTCAAAGGTGATCGGGCGAACACCGTTCTCAAAGGAGACCGTCCAGACCGGCTCTTCGGTCTCGCCATCGATCACCGTCAGAATTTTCCCGGGAATGGATCCAGCGACAATGAACTTGCCGTCCGGCGTGACGTAGGTGTTGTGCACCGCGCCTTTGACAGGAATACTCTTCACTTTCTCCATGGAAGTGGTGTCGATAACGTCCACAGCTCCGGGCGCCGCCGCTATGGACACGTAAACGCGCTTGCCATTCTTGCTGACCGCGATGTTATTGGGGTGGCCGCTGAGCGGAATGTTCCGGATCACCTTTAGCGTCTTCGCGTCCGCCACGTCCAGCGTGCTTTCGGCCTCATCGCTGATGTAGTAACGGCTTCCGTCCGGCGCCACCGCAGCGCCATGATTCACCTCAATCCCTTTGATCACTCCGACCACTTTGTTCGTGGCTGGATCGATGAGATCGACGTTGTCGCCGGCGCTGTTGGTTTGGACAATTCGCACCGTGGCTGCCGCTAACGGCAGGGCGAGGACCAGTCCCAAGCACCGCCTGTAGTGTGTTCTAGAGAAAAATTTCATGCCGAATGTGCCTCCTGACCGCTGGTGAGAAGTCTAATGGACCAGGCGATTGGAAGTCAAATTAGCGCGCTTGCGTGATCGTCGATGGGCCGCCGTTTCAACTCAGCCCGCGCACGATTTCGGCCGCCCGGTCGAACAGCATTGTAGTGTCGTTGCTGCAGCCGACAAACCGCAGGCCCCGGTCGATCAGGAACTTAGCCTGCTGAATACTGCGGCTGTGCGATCCCGAGGCGACCTTGTGCTGTACGCAACTAGCATGGATCTTGTCGATGGCATCCACCATCTTGGCGTGCAAGAAATCGCCGGCGACGCCGAGCGAAATAGACAAATCGGCCGGTCCGATGAAAACGGCATCCACCCCGGGTACCGACAGGAGTTCGTCGCGGGCGTCCACGCCGCGCTGTGTCTCGATCTGAAACGTCACCAGAACATTGGCGTTTATATGCTCAATGATCTCGGGAATGCTGGCCTTCTCGTTATCCACGTGCAGGGGAACCAAGCCGAATCCACGAACACCGGCGGGTGGAAATCGTGTCCAACTTACGGCTTTCTCCAGCATTTCGGGCGATTCCACACGGGGGAATAGGATTCCTTGCGCCCCCGCATCCAGGGCCCGCGCCACCAGCGAATACTGCATATCGGCCACACGCACCACTGGGCATAGCCCTACCAGCACGGCAATGCGGCAAAGATCCTGGACGGTTTCGAGATCGAAGCCCCCGTGCTCGGTATCGATGAAAGCCCAGTGGAACCCCGCCTGGGCCAGGATGCGCACCACATCCTGCGAACGAAATTGCGCAAATCCAGTGCCGAGCTGTAGCTTACCCTCGGCCAGCGCTTTCTTGACTTGATTGACTCTCATGAAATGTTTGAACTCAAGCTACCAGCACCTTGTGGTCGGGACAGTCCATGTTAACGTGCTCGTAAAGAGTGTCCAGGAGCTCCAGACCGTGCTGGGCAATAAAGGGAAGAATCGAGTACAGCCGCTCCTGCAGATGCTTCTCGGGAAATATCAGACCCGACATGTAGCTCGCTTCTTCGCCGGCGCGCTGATTGCGCTTGAGGGCTTCGCGCGCGGTCTTGCGTTCGATTTTCGAAAGCTGATACAGCATCTTAGTCCGGCTCTTGTCCGCCGCAGCGGAGAGCGTGGCATCGAATGAAACCAGATTGCCGCTCAGCCTGCCCAAGGCTTCCGCCATCACCTTTTGGGTCTCATCGAACTCCCGCACCAGGGCGGAGGGTACCAGTTGGCCCGCGATCGCCTCACGCACACCATCGTCGCCGTGGAAAAAGGTCGGTACCGTGAGCCCATAACGGTCGATTAACTTGGACGTTCGGGGATTCAGTATCGTGAACGCGGCTCGGGCCAGCATAACAGGCATACGCCCCAACAGATCTTTGTATAGGACCTGCGACTGCGCCATATATGCCAGCTCAGCCGGTCCGCCCACATAAGCTACCGTGGGCAGCACGTAATCCTGTACTACGGGCCGCAGCAATGCGTTCGGCGAAAGTTGTTCGGCTCTGTCACTCAGTTCGGAGACAGAGTAGCGGCGGTCCTTGGACGCATAGTCGCCATTTTGCCGGCGCAGCGTGACCCGCCGCTCGCCGTCCAGCAAGAACGCCAGCGATGTTTTCGCCTCTACATGGACTTGGGCATGATAACCGGCGGCTTCGAGCTCCTTGTTCCGCTGGAGGAGTTGGTCTTGCAATTGGGCGCCATCGCGCAGCGCGTCGCGCAACAAAGGCGCCGCCATCCGGCGGATTGATTCATCCAGAGGATCGACAAACAGCAGCCCTTGTTTAGAAAGCAGCCGCTCCAGCAACGCTTGAAATGCCGCGCCAAATGTAGTTCCAGGAAGGTAGGTCTCCGCGACTATCTGGACGACTTCCTCTCCGTTCGGGAAGCCCGCCAGCGCTTCGCGCAATTTTGCCACGGGTGGCTCGGCGATAGGAATTCGGCCCACTGGCCGCTCGGCGTTGCCCGAGCCATTGACGCTCAACGGAATCGGCCGATGGCTCGCATCAAAGACGAAAGTGTGATTCACTTCCGCGAAATCGTGATCCTCGGTAGCTAGCCAGAAAACCGGGACTGCGGGGATTCCCTGAGCGTTTAACTGGGCGGCAAGGCGGGCGGCGGTAAGAGCTTTGTAAATCGTGTAAGCAGGACCTGAAAAGAGGCCGACTTGCTGGCCTGTAACGACTGCCACGGTTCCCGGGCGGGCCAGCAGATCGAGCGAAGCACTCCCCCGATTGCGGGTGCGAAGCGCCGCCACCAGGGCTGCCCGGCGATCTTCCGGATATTGCATCTCCCGAGCGACCGCGGCGTAAGAAGAGGGATCAGAAGGCGGATGAGCGTAGTACTGAGCTACTCGATCGAAGTGGTACTGGAAGTCGGAAAACAGCCGCGTCGTGTGAGGAATCTCGGTGTGGCGTATACAAGCTGTCTCCATGGTCAGCAACCGTTCAAGATTAGCAGATGATCGCTCCCGGCCAAAAGTAGCGGAATGCGCAGTCCCGGCTGAAAGCGGTCGCTGGTATTGCCTTTTCAGCTAGAATCAAGGTTCGGGCCACTTCTCTATGGACGACCAAGAGTTCAAAAAGCGAGCAGATGAATCGCTGAATGCGCTCTATAAAAAGCTGGCGGCGGCTTCCGATGAAGGCGAGTTCGACGTGGACTTCAATTCCGGCGCCCTAGCCATCGAGTTTGAGGATCCACCGGCCAAGTTCGTAATCAGTCCTAACGCGCCGGTCAGCCAGATCTGGGTTTCGGCACATTCCAAGAGTTACAAGCTCGATTGGGACCCGGCCCAAGGCACCTTCGTCTGGCCGGACAAAGGGCAAACCCTGACGGAGTTGATCCAGGACGCCATCGCCAAGCAACTAGGGGAAGAAGTCTCTCTATAAATGGCGGGCGTTTACCTTTCCTATCCATTTTGCGCGCAGAAGTGCACCTATTGTAACTTCGCGTCGGGAGTGTTTCCCGAAGGGCTCGAGCGGCCCTACCTGGAAGCGCTTTCGGCTGAGATTGCGGCGGTCGACTGGCCTTGGACACCAGAGACTCTGTTTATCGGCGGCGGCACACCCAGCCGGATGGAGTTGAGCGATTTCGCGCAAATTC
Source organism: Bryobacterales bacterium (assembly GCA_963769205.1). Lineage (GTDB taxonomy): Bacteria > Acidobacteriota > Terriglobia > Bryobacterales > Bryobacteraceae > Palsa-89. The sequence goes on from CAVYKR010000019.1 coordinate 441,127, forward strand.
TGGCAGGCCTCCCTGGACGCCCGTGGCTGGAGGCAACCATCGAAGTTGCCCCCGGGACGATTACTCCGGAGCGGCTGTCGAGCTGGAAACTCGCGGGACTGAATCGCGTGAGCCTGGGCGTCCAGTCGTTTGTCCAGCGGGAGCTATCGCGCACCGGACGGAAGCACACGGCCGAAATCGTCGCAAATGACGTCAGAATGTTGCGCGAAAGCGGCTTAAACAACGTCAATATCGACCTTATTGCCGGCCTTCCGGGCCAAACCGCTGCGACCTGGAAGGATTCGCTGCAGTGGATCGAGAGGCTGGCGCCGCCGCACGTCTCGGTCTATATGCTTGAAATAGATGATGATAGCCGGCTAGGCCACGAAGTTCTCTTGAACGGCAAGCGCTATGGGGCTCCGGACGTTCCGGCCGACGAATTGACCGCCGAACTGTATGAAATCGCGGTCCGCGAACTCGGCCGAATTGGAATTCAGCGCTACGAAATCTCGAACTTCGCTCGTCCTGGCTTCGAATCGCTGCATAATTTGAAGTATTGGCGCTTGGAGCCCTACCTTGGGTTCGGCGCGGATGCCCACTCCTTGGTCGATGGCATGCGGTCTCAAAACGTGGAATCAGTCGCGGAATACGTGGACCGGTGGAAAACGGGCCAATCGCCGCAGACTGGCGTCCACGCCGGCGAATCCAGCTGAGGAGCGCTTCTTCGTCGGCCTCCGATTAGCCGAAGGGATTCGTCCCCAGCCCGAAGAGTGGCGGAGGTTCGACGCGCCGATTCAACGCTTTGTGGACGAGGGTCTGCTGGCAAGGTTTGGCGATCGGCTCCGCCTGACCGATCGGGGCGTCCTGTTATCCAACGAAGTTTTTGCCGAGTTTATAGCGATATGATCGACCTCCGCAGCGACACCGTCACGCGGCCTACAGCCGCCATGCGCCGCGCCATGGCTGACGCCGAAGTTGGCGACGACGTATACGGGGAAGATCCGACCGTCAATCGTCTGGAAGATCGTGCTGCCAGCTTCTGGGTAAGGAAGCGGGCCTGTTCGTTCCCACCGGCACGATGGGCAATGTGATCGCCGTCAAGATCCACACCGAGCATGGTCAGGAGGTGGTTTGCGAGTCGCGGGCGCATATCCTCGATTGGGAGCTATCGATGACGGCTTGGTTCGCGGGGTGTTTAGTGCGCACGGTCCACGCCGACGACGGGATTTTGCGGTGGGACGCCATTCGGGACGCGATCCGGCTGCCGAGCCCACACTGGGCTCCCACGGGGCTGGTGGAGATTGAAAACACGCATAATATGGCCGGCGGCACGGTTTATCCGCTGGAGGTGGTTCGCGAGATTTGCGGGAACGCGCACGACATGGGAATTCCGGTTCACATGGATGGCGCGCGCATTTTCAACGCTGCGTGCTCGCTGAATCGTCCGGTGCACGAGCTGGCGGCGCCTGCCGATACGGTGATGTTCTGTCTGTCGAAGGGCCTGGGAGCGCCCGTGGGCTCAATGCTGGTGGGGACGGCGGAGGCGATCGAGCGCGGGACGGATGTATCGCAAGCGCCTGGGCGGGGCGATGCGCCAGGTAGGAGTTTTGGCGGCGGCCGGGCTGATCGCGCTCGAAGAAATGCGCCACCGGCTGGGCGAAGATCATGCTAACGCGCGCTTTCTGGCTGGAGAGTTCGCGAAATTGCCGGGCTTGCGGATCAAGCTCGAGCGGGTGCAAACCAACATCGTCATCTTCGATGTCACCGGTACAGGCTTGAGCGCCGGCGAGTTCTGTGAGCGGCTGAAGACTCGCGGAGTGTTGATGAATGAAGCATCGAATCCACGCGAGGTGAGAGCTGTGACGCATTACGACGTCACGCATGAGCAGTGCGCCGAAGCAGCCATGGCGGTGGCTGGAGTTACTTCCGATGCCACGGCCGCGCGAGCATAAATACTACAATTCAGCAAAAATGTGGCGCTATCCGTGGGTTTGGTGCTTCTTTCTTGCCGCTTTCGCTCAGGCGCAAACCGGCTATCTGACCCTTCCGACCGGCATCAATCCCGGCGGCCTCGCGGCGGCGGATTTGAATGGCGATGGCCGGCCCGACCTGGTTATCGCGAATCGGGGATCGAATTCGCTCACAATTCTGATGAACGATGGCAGGGGAGGCTTCACGGCTCTAGCGCCATTTAGCTTCGGAAACACGAACCCCGCATTTGCACCCCTGGCGCCCATCGACATCATAGCTGCAGACTTGAACGGCGATCACAAGACCGATCTGATTGTCCTAACCATAACTTCTGTTCCCCTGGTGCAGAACGCGTCCGTTTCTGGACCGGTAGTGCTGCTGGGCAATGGCGACGGAACCTTTCAGCCTCCTCAACCCGTTTCCGGGTGCGGGCAAGTTACTAGTGCACGGGTGGCCGATCTGAACGGCGACGGCACTCCAGACCTGGCGATAACTTGCCTGATCGGTGGTTTCCTGATCCCAACCGGCGCATTTTGTGCAATCCTGCCAGGAAACGGGGATGGCACCTTTGGCATGGGAACGACCTATGAATTAGGATTCACACCTTGGGCAGTGCTCGCGCTGGGCGATTTCAACCAGGACGGGAACATTGACGTTGCCGCGGCTTCGGGGAACAACCTGACGGTGCTCCTGAACGACGGCAAGGCAAATTTCAAAGTAGTGACCTCGAACGGCGAGCCGTGGAACTTTGCTCCAGGCATAGCGGCCGTCGACTTCAACGGTGATGGGCTGCTCGATTTGGCGGTTTCCGGCCAGTCACGAAATAATCCTGCCGCTGGAACGATCACGGTTCTGCGAGGCAGGGGAGATGGGACTTTCCAGGCCGCGTCCCGTCTCGAGACCACGGGCTTCGGGTTACTGGTTGCCCAGGATCTGAATGGCGATGGACGCGTCGATCTCGTGGAGGGTCTCTCGAATCTGGTGTTTTTTGCAGGCCGCGGGGATGGCACCTTCGAGGATGGCCGGGCGTTTGGAGGGTCGGGAAGCACGGGCTATCTGGCGCTCGCCTATTTCACGGGCACCGGCGCGTTGGGCTGGGCGGGGACTAATGATTTTACGGCGCCTGACGGAACCCAACTCGCCGGAGACGTGGTAATACTCCCGCGAGCGGTCTGGCCTTCGCTCACGCTCGCCAATGTTTCCGCCGGCGGTTATGGTTTAGGGCCGCTGGCGCCAGGAAGCATAGCCAGCGCGTTCGGGCAAAACCTGGCGGCGCAATCCGTCGCTGCCACTGGGACGCCGCCGCTCTCGCTGGGCGGGGTAACGGTGTCCGTGACTGACTCGGCGGGAGTGGCACGCCAGGCGCAGCTTTACTATGTCTCATCGCAACAAGTGAACTATGTCATCCCGGCTGATTCGGCAGCGGGATTGGCAACCGTAAGCATCAGTGCCGACGGCCAAGTCACGGCGACAGGACAGATTGAGATTATACCGGCAGCGCCCACGCTGTTCATCGTCAACGCTGAGAATCTGGCCGCGGCTAATGTCGTGCGCGTGAGCCAGAACGGGGATCAGACTTTCGAATCCATTTACCAAACTGATCAGAACGGCAACATCAGTGCGCTGCCGATCGACCTGGGCTCAGAAACCGACAGCGTGTATCTGGTCCTGTATGGAACCGGAATTCGGAACATTGGGCGATTGGGCGGGTTCTCGGCCACGATTGGCGGGATACTGAGCGCACCGGCAACCTATGTAGGGCCACAGGGCACGTATGCCGGGCTCGATCAGGTGAATCTTCTACTTCCCCCGAGACTGGCTTCTGCGTCGGCCCGAACTGTCTCCGTCGAAATCACCCTGGATGGACAGCCTTCTAATCGAGTGACACTGTTGATCCAATAGCCCGTCCTAAATCCCGAACCGCTTCGAGCATCACGTCAATGTCCCGTTCGGTAGTGGCGTAGTGAAGGATACAGGCTCGCAACAGGAATCGGCCGTCCAGCGTGGCGCTGGTGACGAACGCGGTCCCGCCGGCCTGCATTCGCTCCATGATTGATTTGTTTAGGGCGTTCAGCGCTGCTTCGTTTCCGGCCAGCTCCGGTGGCACATATCGAAAACAGACGATCGACAATACACCTTTCGCCCGCAGTTCCAGGTTCTGGCCGGCTTCGATCTTCTCCTCCAGATAGCGGGCCAGGGCGATCTGTCGGGTGATCTGTTGTTGTAAGCCCGACGTTCCCGCGCGAGCGAGAGTCACCCAGAGTTTCAGCGCGCGAAATCCCCGAGTTTGCTGAAAACCGTACTCCGCAAACCAAGGCAGGTTGCCTATTCCCTTGCCGGGTTCCGTCCGAACATAGGGAGGAACCAGCGAGAAAGTATCCCGAAGCAGCGGCCCGTTACGGACCAGGACACATCCACATTCCACCGGGACCGATAGCCACTTGTGGGGATCGAGCGCGATTGAATCTGCGCGTTCGATGCCTCGAAACAGCGGCCTGCAATTTGGATCCAGGATGGCGGCCGCCCCGTATGCGCCGTCGATGTGTAGCCAGCAGTCCAAGTCCGAAGCGATGTCCGCCAGCGCATCCACTGGATCGATGGCGCCGGTCTGGACGCTGCCGGCGCTGGCGACGATGCAAAAGGGCACGCAGCCCTGCTGACGGTCTTCATGAATCGCTTGCCTGAGCGCTTCGAGCGATACGCGGCAGTTTTCATCAACGGGGATCCACCGAATCGATTCCGACCCCAGCCCCAGGAGTTCGACCGCCTTTTGGACGCAGGCGTGCACTTGGGTGGAGGCATATAAGCGCAGCGTGGCGCCCCCGCCGCCAACACCCTTCTTCCGCACGTCTATTCTAAGCCGGTCGAGTGCTCGATGCCGGGCGGCAGCCAATGCCGTTAGAGACGCAGCGGAGCCGCCGCTGACGAGCAGACCGGCGCTGCCTTCGCTCGGGAACCCCAGAATCTCCATAAGCCATCGGATCACGCAGTGCTCCAGATAAATGGCCGCGTGGTCGCCGCCGGCGCAACTGGGGTTCATCGCTGCCGCCAGAATCTCGGTGATCACTGCCAACAGGTCGGGCGGAGAATTCACCCAGCCGAAGAAGCGAGGATGGCCGTTCCCCATGGGATGAGGCAGTATCTGCTCCGAAAGAAAACGCAAGATTTCATCGCCCGATAAGGGAGCAGCCGGCAAGGGCATGTCCAGCAGGGTGCGCCGTTCACTTTCCTCCATGCGCTGAAAGACCGGAAGCCCGGGTAGACTGGCCAGGTAACTGGCCGCCATGTCAACGGCCTGATAACCCAATTTCCGAAACTCGTGTTCACTTAACTGCACGGTGTTTTCCTCCGCTGTTGCTTCTCGCTGCGGCCGGTCGATGCCGCAGTTGCTCAGGATGGCCGCTGACATCCATGGCGAGATAGTATTCGCAACGAAGGCGCTGGTCCGGGTTCTCAAATTCGTGGATGCAGTCGCCTGCGTAATAGATGCTGTCACCTTTCTTTAGGAGGAAGACTTCGCCGTCGATCGTAAGCCGAAGGGTGCCGCTTTCAACAGCGACATACTCGCGCGAGCCGGGATTATGGGGCAGAAAGGCGCCAGCGTTCACCCCCGGGGACAGCGTGGTGCGCATGAATTCGAACTCGACGTTCGGTAATACGGGAGATAGAATACGGCGCTCCCAACCGGCGGCGTCAACGGCAAGGTTCTGCTGGCTGGCGCGCAAGACAACAATACGCCCTTGGTTCTCCGAGGCGAGCAGCCGGGCGATGGAAGTGCCCAGGCCAGTGGCTATCTGATCGAGAATCAGTACCGAGGGAGCTTTTTCACCGCGCTCTACCGCGGAGAGCATGGAGCGGCTCACTCGGGCCTTCCGAGCCAGCTGCTCCAGCGACAGGCCGCGCCGGGATCGCTCATCGCGGATGCGGTCTCCAAGATCGGCGAGCTTAAGTCCCTTCGTGGGCGATTTAGTAGTCATCCTCTTTAGAGGAGATTATTCCTCTATTGAGGATAATATCAGACTGACGCAACGTTCGCAGGATGGCCTGGATATGGACATTGGCGCAATCGACGTGGGGAAAATCCGTATTGGTGTCGTTAAAGATGAGCGAGAGGTCTGTACCGGCCAGCACGATCGCGTCCACGGGTAGTTCCTTTGCAACTCGTGACAGAATGGCACGCCCCGCTGTCTCACCTTGGACGGCCTGCATGTACGCGTGATGAATGGCCTCAACTTGCTCCGGTACGATCACCTCGACCCCCTGAAGCATGCCGAACATGCACGATTCGACCACGAATCGCGTGCCGAACAATGCGACCCGCTTATAGCCGCGCGAGCGAATCTCGGCGCCGGTTTCCTCGATGATGTTCACCAGCGGCAGCGCTGAAATCTTCTGTAGCTCGCGAATACAAATGTGGGGCGTAACGGCTGAGATCGCAGCTACTTGGGCTCCTCCGTGCGCGAGACGGTCGATCAAACGCGCAAAGTATTGAGCTAGACCGATGCGATCGTCTCGCTGGACGTCTCCCAGTACCCGATCCATATCCGCTTGGACAATCAACATCTCGCCCGCGTGAGCCTTGGAGAGCTCCTGGTAATAGTGGACGGTGGCGTTCGGCCCTAAGCCCCCGATCAATCCCAGATTTCGCATGGCTCAATTGTCGCAAGCAGGAATCGACTGGGCCGCACGGACGTTGCGGGCCCTTGGTCAGCGGGTGGCGACCCAAATGTATTGGCTACCCATCGGAGACATGACTGGCATGCTGGCTGGTCCTGAGAGTGCCGGCGATGCGGGCAGCGCCAGGGGAGAGGCTGAAACGGGATTGGTCAGCGGCACCAGTACATTCATCTTGACTAACTTCATCGGAACCGCAATCGGGGCAGGCGCGGCAGTTTGGGCGACAGCTCCTTTGGCCGAGTGTCTAAGAACGAAGGTGACGAGTTCTTCTGAAATGCCCTTGCGGCGCATGCCTGCCAGGCCCTCCGCGGTTACATCGAAACGAGTGCGGCTGAGAGATATCTTCTCAACAATAAAGGAATCCGAAAAGCCTGCTTCCGAGAGAACGACCAGGCCGTCGTTAGTCACAACGTCGGGCGTTGCCGATTCAGGCTGGAAACTGGAGACAACAGTGGGGGTGTCCGCGGCGAGCAGCACAGCGGCGAACACAGAATACACCAGAAGCTTAGCGGTATATTGCACTTTATTTGGTCACCTTTGCAACACATATCGGGCAAATATCATAGTTCTTTAACATCATCTTCGCCGCAGACGATAAGAATGTCGTGGGTGCATCTATGCGAAGAATCACCGTGCTCGCGCTGCTTCTTACACTGTGCCTGACTTGGCTGCCGGCGCAGCAACATCCGCAAAAGAGGAATTTTCTCTTAAACCGCGATGTTGTCACGCTGGCCAAAGCGGGTTTCCCCGAGCGAATCATCATCGACACCATCCGGACCACTCCCAGCCGCTTCGATGTTACGGCCGAAGCCCTGGCCGCTCTCTCAGGACAAGGCATTTCCCAGCGGTTGGTCAAAGCGATGCTGCTGGCGAAGAACTGCGGATCGGCGTCGGACCTGACGCCTTCGCGCTGCGACCCGGAACCAGAAAAAAGCTCACCTGCCGGGGCCGAAGCTAGCGCTGAGGCGGGGCTCCGGAAATGACCAGTGCCAGCATGCTGGTCGCCGCCGGTATCTTGATCCCTGGACTGTCGCTCGGTCAGCTTAGAATCGGGCCCGACGAACTGCCGCTAGCGGCTAAAGGATTGCACTATAGCGTTCCGTTCTACACCTACGTGGATGGCCGGTGCGACCGCGGAAACGCGTCGCTTTCGCTCACCGGCGGTACATTGCCGAAGGGGCTGGCGCTGGAGGCGTCTGGTTTGGAGGGAGTTCCGCGCGAGATCGGCCTGTTCCATTTCACGATCCGAGCCGAGAACCTGTGTGCCGTGGCAACGCGTGCGTTTGAAATGACGGTGACCGGCAGACCCATTCTCGAAGCCGCGCCCGATGAGATCGCATTTGCTTGCTTGACTCATGGGCCAGCTCCCGCGCCCAAGACAATCCTGGTTTCCGGCACTTGGCCAAGCCTGCCGTACAGGGCGGAGGCGCGCAACGCGGATTGGCTGCGGGTCAAACAGGGGTTCGGCGTAACACCCGATCCCGATTCCGCTATGACCGGCGACGTAGTAACCCTAACAGTGGATGTCGCCAAACTTGAGCCGGGAACGTATCGTGGCTGGGTGTTATTTCGGACCCGAAATGGAGCGAATGCGCCGGCAGTTCCTGTCGTATTGGTCGTTGGATCGCCTAAGGATGGGAACGCGGCTCCAGTTTCCACTCACGAGGCGGCGCCGGCTCATCAGTGATAACGACCAGCACTGATGCTGACGTTACTTCCAAACGAAGCGGGAAAGTTCACGGTCCTTGCGGGCGCGATCGACTGGAAAAGCCTGATTGTGCATCACTATATAAACACCGGGTGGAAGCACCCGCACCGCGAACAGCGCTTCGGTCAGATTCTGCAGCCCGTCGCTGGATTCGAAGCCTAAGGGCGTCATGGCGCCGGTGAGCACGATTGCGAAAGGAAGGTCAATCAGGCTTTTCTGGAGCAGCAAGCCCGTGTCGATCATCGTGTCGGTTCCGTGCGTAATAACGATTGGCGCGGGATCTCGTAACTTTTCGCGCACGGTTTCAAGGACGCCGGCCCGATCGACATCGGTCATCTCCAAACTGTCCTTGTTCATCAGGTGCGTCACCTGGATGTCGGCATCGGGCAGCCTCAGCAGCCGAAAGTACCGGTCGATTTTGCTGTCGAGATTTTGTACGTTACCGGTCTGCTCCGAATAGACTTTCTCAATTGTGCCGCCCGTGGCGATGACGTAAATACGCTGCATCACGACTGAAGTTTTCTAAGCACGGCTACCAGGACATTGCCGACCACTTCAAAGCTGTGTGCGCTGATCTTGTCTAGCGTGTCCTTTTCATCGTGCCAGTAGGTATTGTTGGGGCCGTAATCGAAATCGATCAGGTCCAGCGCATTAACGCCTTTTCGGACAAACGGCATATGGTCGTCTTCCATGGGCGTCGCGGCATCCAGGAAGTACTTGCCGTAGCCAAGATCGTGAGCGGTTTGCCATACCAGGCGCAGGAGTGATCGGGAAGAATTGGTGTCTTCCAGGATGCCGAGATCTTTATCGCCGATCATATCGACGTTGATGAGAGCCTTAATTTTCGGAAGTATGCCGTCGCTCGACCATTTGTCGGCCAGATGCCGGCTGCCATAGATGCCATTGGTGTCGGACCATTCACCGAAGGCTTCTTCGCCGTCGAACCAGACCAGATAGATGTCATCAGGATGTTGCATTGTATTGACTACGCGGGCGAGCTCCAGGAGAAATCCGGTAGATGCGCCGCCATCGTTGGCGCCCAGGAAGACACGCCCCGGCATGGGTTTGGTATCGAAGTGGCCGGTAACGACAATTGCGCGGCCAGAGCTGCCGGGAAACCTCGCGATGATATTCCGCATCGCGACCGAGCCTGCCGGGGTCTGCCCGCTGAAGGCATCGAAGGAGGTCTGGCAGTTGAGGCGCTGGAGTTCGGTTTCGATGTACGCCTGCAATCGCTTGTTAGCGGCCGACCCCGGCGGTCGTTGACCGAAGGCGACCGCTTTGCGCGTAAATTCCAGAGCGGACGACCCGCTGAAATCGGCGGCCCAGGCTGTACAGGCGATCAGGATCAGGAACGCTTTCGTGCAGTACATATATATCCCAGTGTAAAGTTCCGTTCCCGATCAAGCGAGTCGAACCAGGGCAGAACCAGCGCGGGCGGCGCGAGAAAGAGGGCCGCCACGAAGAACAAGGGCCCTGGAAAAAACTGGAGGCCGTTCAGGAGTCTTCGCGAAATCAGGCGGAAATATCCGCCCACGGGCTGGATGTCGAACTCCGGAAACCCGGCTTGCTGGAGTAGATACGCCACGCCATGCCGGGTGTATCGATAATAGTCGTGCGGCGATTGATGGACCTCCCACTCGTGGGGAACAATGAGCAGTAAGCGACCGCCGGGCTTCAGCGCCCGCTCCATCTCCTGTAAGGCGCAGCCGGGTTCGCGCACATGCTCCAGGGTTACGACGTTAATGCAGGCGTCGAAAGATCCATCCCGAAAGGGAAGAGCAGTGAGATCGCCAATGGCATCCAGGTTTCCATAATCCCAGGAAGAGTCGCCGACGCCCAAGTCAATGGCTACATAGTTCCGGCCTGAGAAATATTTCGCGTGAACTCGTTCGCCTGCTCCGGCATCGAGCACGCGGGCATCGGAAGGCAGCGCGGCGGCAAAGCTCTCAAGCGAGTCATCGATGGCGGATTCAAAGTGCAGAATGTGACGCCGCAGGAACTTCGGCAGGCGGCGCTCGATGGTTTGATAATTCAAGCTTTCTTGCGCGCCTCTACCATGATGGTGGACCCGGCGCCGCAGGCCGCTTCGAACAGGGTGAATGGCAGAGACGCCAGCACGATGCCGAAGTAAAGAAGATCTTTGGCGAGCTTTCATGGCCGGAGATTCGCGGATTCTGCGAACGCGGCGAGCCATCGGATCGAGGCCAGGGGCAATGCTGGAGGCCAGTCCGGCGGGGTTGTCGCGCAGGGAGAAGTGCTTTCGGCGGACCACTTCGAGACCGCAATATTCCAGGAGATTCTCGAGATCGCGCTCGCGGTAGTTTATCAGATGGCGCGGGACATCCACGCCGTTCCAGTGCTCGCCGAACATCAGGAACTGCCAGGAGGACGCGTTGGGCACCTGTACAATGAGTCTCCCTCCGGGAAGCAAGAGATCGCGGGCGGATCGCAAATAGCCGACGGGGTCGTGCAGATGCTCGACTACGTGGAACATAGTTACTATCGAGCAGCCGCCGCGCTCGATGGGCGACTTCGCGAGGTCGCCACAAATCACCGCTACGCGATTCTGGTTCCACGCGGCGCTGGCGGCAGAATGGGATGTTTCCAGACCCAGCACCGGCAATCCGCGCTCGCGAAGCATGCTTGAGGAACAAGCCGCCCCCGCAGCCGACATCCACCACCAGCCCGGTTTGACCGGAATCTTCGATAGCGCGCATCACAAAATTGACATGGTCGCGCAAGACGAAACGCCGGTATAATTCTTCGATGCGCGAAGCGGCGTCCGTCTGGGGTTGGTACCAATATTCGTGCGGATAATAGGCGGACAGTTCGGCAGGAGAAGGCCGCGGCTCGAGGCGAATAAGGCGGCAAGTCTTGCATTCGACCACCAGGAAACTTTTGTCGGTAGTGTGATAAAGCCGGTCGCCCGCGCTGAACAGCGTCCGGATGCCGGTCTCGCCACACCCGGGACACTCCAGTCTCAGATAGCTTGTTCCGTCAGTTCCTTCAGTGGAATCCGATGCTGCAGTATCAGCGCTCTTACTTCGCGAGGTGAAAGCTTCCTTATACTGTTTACGCTGCGTCGTTTCGCGAGCATTTTGGGCAGAAGTATCAGGGCTGCCAGATCGCCCTTCAGAAGAGCTAGCGCGGCCCGGATTTTTCCGGTCAGACCCGGGTAACGGCCCACCTCCCCCTTGTGGGTTGCTGCCGCCCAAAGGCCCGCCGCCAATCTGGTCAGATAATATGCGCCGTTCAGCCAAAGCAAACTCCAGGGAAAAAGCTTCGCTGCCAGCAGGACGCGATTTCTCTCGATGAGAAACAGCCTGCGCTCGGATCGCACACCCAATGTCGCGCCGCGATGGTGCCGGACTCGGGCGCCAGGTATGTAGAGGCATTTCCAGCCGGCAATCCTGGCCCGCAATCCCAACTCGGCGTCATCGGCGTAAGCAAAAAAGTCCTCGTCAAATCCACCAATCTGGTCGAGCATGGTCCGCCGGTACATGGCGGCGCATCCGTCCGGCCAAAGCACTTCTTCAATGCGGTCATACTGACCGGCATCCAACTCGCCGCAGCCTCTCCCGCGATTCTGACCATCCGGATAGATCAAATGGCCGGCCTTATCGATGCGGCGTGGATCCTCATGAACGAGAATTTTCGAAGCCGCCATCCCGACTTCTGGGCGGCCTTCAAACGCGCGCACTAGAGCGGCCAGCCAATCCGGTTCCGCCTCGGCGTCGTTATTCAGCAGCGCAACAAACTCGGAGTCGGACGCCCCAAAACCTTGATTATTTCCCGCACAGAAGCCAATGTTAACCTGATTACGAATCAGCTTTAACCGGAAGGCCGGGCTGTCCGGAAATTCCCGCAAGGCCATATCCGGTGAGCCGTCTTCAGATCCATTGTCTACTACTATTACTTCAAAGCGCTGCTCGAGCTTCTGCCGAGTAAGTGATTGCAGGCACGACCTCAAAAGATCGCGGCGGTTCCAGGTCACCACCACCACCGAAATCGTCCCCGTTCGGTTACTTTTCACCGACTGTAGTATTATAACCGTAAGTTAACTCGTAACTTGCTATGTTTTCCGTTGGTGAGACGCTACAACGTGCGCGTCTCGAACAGGAACTCGCTGTAGCCACTGTCGCAGCGCGCACAAGAATCAATGCAAAGTACCTGGAGGCGATCGAAGCTGGCGACCGTAGCCGGCTGCCCAGCAGCTTTTTTTACAAAAGCTTCGTTCATCAGTATGCCAGGACATTGTTATTGGACACCAAGGAGATCGATGCTGAGATCGATCGTGTGTTAAGCGCGGACGCTCCTCCGCTTTTGCCCGGTCAGTACAATTTGACATGGAAAGTTCCTCCGCCGGTATTGTCGTTTGGGTTCCGGAAATCGAAGATCTATGCATTACTAGCCGGGTTGATTTTGATGCTGGCGGCTTGCTCCAGCATTTATGGATGGTGGTACCGCGGGCATTCCGGCGAGATCGTCACGACTGAAATAAGCGCTCCAGTTCTGCACCCGGCAATTCCAACGCTTCCCGCCATCCCCGTGGCGTTGGCTTCGGAGGCTGAGGCATCGCCGCAATCTCCGGTGGTCCAGGGAGCGTCCCTGCTTACACCCGCGTCAAAGGTCCTGCTGGACTTGACCGCCCGTGAAGACACGTGGGTTTCGATTTCTTCCGACGGACAACCGGTGTTCTCCGGAATTCTGGCGGCAAATCAGAGCAAGACGGTGGCAGGCAAGGAATACTCCAAGTTGCGCGTAGGCAACGCGGCCGGACTGGAAGTCCGTTTGAACGGCAAGCTGCTTGCACCGCTGGGGCACCGTGGTCAAGTCCTGGTGGTGGTGTTCACGGGGGACAATATCCAAATCATGCCGCCGGTCAAGGAGAGTGACTAAACAGGATACTGCAAAGTTCCCATTGGTAACTTTTCGGCATCGCAGTAATCATCACTGGAACGAACCGCGACCCATCAGCGTACTTTAAGGACATGGGAAACCTCTGGAACGACTTCAAGTTTGCCTTGCGGACCTTGAGGAAGAGTCCTTTCTTCACTGCGATCGCGGTTCTTTCAGTGGCGTTAGGGATCGGTGCGAATACTGCTATTTTCTCGCTGCTTGACCAGGTATTGCTTCGCCTTCTTCCGGTCAAGGATCCGCAGCAGCTCGTTCTGTTGAGCATGCAGGGAATCCATTACGGCAACAACCGGGGCGGCAACGCGATTTCCTATCCGATGTACGACGACTTCCGCAAGAACAATAAAGTGTTCAGCGGCATGTTCTGCCGCTTCCCCGACTATTTCGTGCTCACCTTTAACGGGCAGACCGAGCGCGTGTCCGGCGAACTCGTTTCCGGAACATATTTTCCGGTACTGGGAGTGGGCGCGGCCCTGGGACGCACATTTACGGCGGAAGAAGATAAAACCCGCGGCGGACATCCGGTGGCCATCCTGAGCTACGCCTATTGGCGGTCGCGCTTCGCCAGTGATGCAGCTGTGATAGGTAATAGCGTATTGATCAACGGGCATCGCATGACGGTCGTTGGAGTTGCCCAGCCGGGTTTTGACGGCGTGGAATTAGGACACACCGCGCAAATCTTCATGCCCATCATGATGAAGGCGCAGATGACGCCCGTGTGGGATGATCTCGACAATCGCCGCAGCCGCTGGGTGAACGCCTTCGGCCGCCTCAGGCCGGGCGTAACGCCGGAGCAGGCTCAAGCGGCGCTCCAGCCGTTCTTTCACGGAATTCTCGAAATGGAAGTCAAGGAGCCGGCCTTCCGAAACGCTTCGGCTTACACGCGCGAGCGCTTCCTGAAGAACGTGATCCAGGTACTGCCCGGCTCGCAAGGCCGGTCTTATCTTCGCCGGCAGCTTCAGAAGCCGTTGTGGGTGTTGATGGCGATCACCGGGGCCGTGCTGCTCATCGCCTGCGCGAACGTGGCCGGATTGTTGGTGGCTCGGGCTACCTCGCGGCAAAAGGAGATTGCCGTGCGGCTGGCCCTGGGGGCCGGGCGAAGGCAGCTGATTCAGCAGCTCCTGGTTGAAAGCCTGCTGCTTTCGACGCTGGGCGGCGTGCTGGGCTTGCTGATCGCCATATCGACGGACAAGGTCCTGATGAGCTTCCTGCCCCCTGACACCGCGAGCCTCAACATCGCGACCGTGCCCGATTGGCGCATTCTGTTATTCACCGTGGCGGTTTCATTGGCGACTGGCATTCTGTTCGGCCTGATACCAGCGCTACAAGCCACGCGTGCCGATGTTGCTCCGACGCTGAAAGATCAGGCCGGAGCGGTGGTGGGTGGTGGAGCTCCCGTACGGTTTCGCAAAGCGCTAGTGACAGCCCAAGTCACGCTCTCGCTGCTCTTGCTGATAGGTGCCGGACTGTTCATCCGGAGTCTCGCCAACCTGCGAAATCTGGGACCAGGCTTTGCTCCGGAGAACCTGGTCGCCTTCAACATCGATCCTGCGCTGAATGGCTATGATATGCCCCGGATCAAGGCTTTCTACCAGCGCCTCGGTGAGAATTTGGGAGCGATTCCGGGAGTGCGGTCGGTTGGCCTGGCGTCGATGCGAATTCTGGAGGATAACGAATGGGACAGCGGGCTTACCGTGGAAGGCTATACCGCCAAAAACGGCGAGAGTATTCAAGCGTACATGAACTCCATCAGCCCCCGGTATTTCGAGACTCTAGGCGTGCCAATCCTGGCGGGGCGCGACTTCACGCTCCGGGATAACGAAGAGATCAAGGCCGGTCCGGATCCCCAGGACTGGAGTCCTACTAAGGCCATCGTTAACGAAAAATTCGCCAAGAAATACTTCGGCACCACCAACGCCGTTGGCCGCCATGTCGGTTTCGGCAGTGACCCCGGGACCAAGACGCCCATCGAGATCGTCGGGGTAATCAAAGATATCAAGTACACCAACCTCCGCGACGAGATCCCGATCCAGATGTTCGTTCCGTATATGGGCAACCGATTCGTGAGAGACATGGCTGTCTATCTAAAGACCACCCTGGATCCCAACCAGATCGCTTCCGCGGTGCGGACACAGCTTCGGCAGATCGATCCCAACATTCCCGTTTATGCCCTCAGGACAGTGGACCAACAGATCTCGAATTCGCTGCTGATCGACCGGCTGATCGCAAGCCTGTCGACTGTATTTGGCGCGCTGGCAACGCTTCTAGCGACCATTGGACTTTACGGCGTGATGGCTTATACAGTGGCGCGGCGCACGCGCGAGATCGGGATACGGATGGCGCTGGGAGCTTTCCAGGGCGACGTGATCTGGATGGTGATGCGGGAGGTGATTGTCCTGGTGTCGATCGGAATCACAATTGGGTTCGCCGCAGCTATGGGGCTCACCCAATTCGTGAAGAGTCAGCTATTCGGAGTGGAAGCGATGGATCCGGTTGCGCTGTTCGCGGCGACTGCCGGGTTGGCCGTGGTGGCCTGTCTGGCGGGGTATATTCCAGCGCTTCGGGCGAGCCGCGTGGATGCCATGCATGCCCTGAGGTACGAGTAAGTAGCTCTTACCGGACCTGTCCAGCCTTTTGCGGCTCTTCCCGGTCCTGCCCGCGGGACATACGTTTGCGCTGGCGCTCGATTCGCAGCAATTCTTTGCGGCGGCGGATTTTGATCGAGTCATCCACTTTGCGCCAGAACTTCAGGAAGTACCCGACCGCGGAGGCGATGCCGAAGAGGACCACGCCCCACATCCATAACATCGCAAAGTTGTTCAGTTCCTGCCAACGGATGCTCAGCAGCACCATGGAGATGGCGATCACCTGAGTGATCATTTTCGTCTTGCCCAGATCACTCGCGTGGATGGTGTAGCCTTCGGCGGCGGCGATGCTCCGCAAGCCGGTAACCGCAAATTCGCGGCCAATAATCAACACCACCATCCAGGCTGGTACGCGGTGGATCTGAACCAAAGACACTAGAGCGGCTGAAATGAGTAGCTTATCCGCGATCGGGTCGAGCAGCATGCCGACGGTCGTGATCTGTCCCCAGCGTCGCGCCAGGTATCCATCGAGGAGGTCGGTGGCGGCGGCAATCAGAAAGATGGACAGCGCCAGGAATTCATTGCTGACCAGCACGACGCCGTGGTATTCGATCCGTAAGTCCTGCTCCACCAGGACGGCCACCAGGAATGGCACGAAGAAGATCCGAAGAATGGTGAGCAAGGTCGGCAAATTCATCGGGCGGTTCCTGTTACGTCGGGAATTCCTGATGCCAGAATATCATTCCACGATGTATTTGGTGAGCAGGCGCTTAACCGATTCCGGCACCTCGGCTTCAATTTCGCAACTATCGTCCTCGTAGCGGCTGGCTAGTACACGGGCGCGCTCGTGCAGCACGTGAATCAGCGAGCCCTCGCTGGCGGGCAGCCGGAACTTGGCACGCGATAAGGGATCGAGAGGCAGGTCGCGGTCGATGGCCTTGAGCAGTTCCGTAAACCCAGCGCCGCTTCGAGCGGAAAGCGCCAAAGCTTGCCAGCCGGCCGGCGCCCTGACTTCGCCCAAGATCCGCTGCGCGAGACTATCCGATCCCTCTTCCGAATCTGGCAGCAGGTCCATTTTGTTGAGCACCAGGATCTGCCTGGTCTGGTCGGCGCCGATTTCGGAAAGAACTTTGAGCACGTGCGCGGTTTGATGGGGGGCGTAGGACGAAGATGCATCCACTACGTGCAGCAGCAGCGATGCTTCGGTCACCTCTTCGAGCGTGGCCCGAAAGGCTTTCACCAGGGTGGTGGGCAGATTGCGGATGAACCCGACCGTATCGCTCATCAGCACCTTGCGGCGGGAGGGCAGTTCGACATGGCGAACTGTCGGGTCGAGCGTGGCGAACATGCGCGCATCGGCCAGCACTGCGGCGCCAGTGAGCCGGTTGAACAGCGTGGATTTCCCGGCGTTGGTGTAGCCTACCAGCGCGATGGTAGCGAGTGGTACCGATTGGCGTTGGTGGCGCTGCACGCCGCGTCCGCTGCGTACACCTTCCAGCTGATCGCTGAGTTTCTTGATCCGGCCATGGATGCGCCGTCGGTCGGTTTCCAGTTGCGTCTCGCCGGGACCTCTGGTGCCGATGCCGCCGCCCAGACGGGACATCTCGATGCCGCGGCCGGTGAGGCGTGGAAGCAGATAGTTCAACTGGGCCAGCTCCACTTGAAGCTGCCCCTCGCGCGTGCGGGCACGCCGGGCGAAAATATCGAGAATCAACTGAGTCCGGTCGAGAATCTTGCAGTCCAGCGCGCTCTCCAGATTGCGTTGCTGGGTGGGGGTGAGATCGGAGTCAAACACGACCACATCCAGCTCCTGGGCCGCGACAATGCTGCGTAGCTGCTCCAGCTTTCCCGATCCGATCAAAGTGGCGGCGTTCGGAGCTTCTCTGGATTGGACGATGGTCTCTTCCACAGCGGCTCCCGCGCTTTCTGCCAGCGCCTTCAACTCTTCCAGAGATTCTTCAGGCGTGTAAGAGATGTGATCGGCGCCGCGGCGCGAACGTGATTTTATTTCCACGCCGACCAGGATCGCGCGCTCCTGCCCTCGAACAGCCAAGGGGGGTCGCTAATCCTCGACTGGTTCCGCGGACGAGGCGGATGGCGGCGGGCCTCCCGCAGGAGCACCGGGCGAAGAAGGATGCGCGCCGGCGGTCGCATGGAAGGGTTTAGAGACCACCACCGTGGAAATGGCATGCTTGAAAATCAATTGCTCCTGATTGTTGGTCTCGAGCACGACGGAATATTTGTCGAAGCTCTTGATGCGGCCAGAGAGCTTTACGCCGCTCATCAAATAAATAGTAAGGAAAGTCTTTTCCTTCCGTGCATTATTTAGAAAAGCTTCCTGGATGTTTTGCGCCAGCTTTTCCATCGGAGTGGTCCTTTGGCCGGGCTTGGGCTCGTGTTCTTGAATGGTAATCCCCCTACCCCAAGAGATCGGGGCGGACACTGCCATCATAGCGCAGTGTCAAGTGCTCTATTTCGAAACCGCACGGGCCTTGGCGACGATCTCCTTGACGTCGGCCATCAGCCCGGGAGCATAGTAGGGAATGCCGTCCTTGATAGTCCATTCGACGCCGCCGGTGTGGACCATCTTGCCGTCGCGGATATCATCGACACCGGTTGGATAAAGCACTTTGAGGTTTTCCAGCGGATTCCCGTTTACCACCAGCAGATCAGCCAGATACCCAGCGCGAACGCGCCCCAAGCGGCCCTCCTGCCCAAGGATCCTGGCGTTGTTGACGGTCGCGTGCTGGATGACGATCAGCGGCTGGAAACCCGCCTCCTGGTGCAGTTCTAACTCGCGAATCAAGCCGAAGCCGTACATCTGATAGATGAAGCCGGCGTCGTCGCCCGCGCCGATCAGACCTCCCCGTTTTTCGAAATCGCGAAGCGCCGCCATCTCGATCCGGTAGTTCTCCTTCCAGAAGGCCTCATCAGTAGAGGTCCAGCCAAGGAAATACGAGCCGTGATTGGCGGGATTCGGCTCGAAATACTTGGCCAGCGCGGGATGCAGATAGTCACGGAACCAGGGCTGGTTCTGCGCGCGCGTCAGGTCGCGGCTGGCTTCGTAGATATCCAGCGTCGGGTCCCAGGCCACATGCGCTTCCACCATGCCGTCGAACACTTTCATGAGTAGATCGTGGTTCGCCTCGCGCCACAGATGCCCTGCGTACCGGAAGCGGTCGGTTTCGTCGTTGTAGTTATAGGTGGCCGGGAAACTCTGACGGCCGCTCTCGATGGCGGCATCCGGAATGCCGTACCAGTGCTCGATGCTGGTGGTGCCGAATTTGATGTCATCCCAGGCGTTGGTCTCTTCGACGCCGGCGTGATGGGCGACCCGCAGGCCGTTCTTGTGGGCCTCGTCCTCCATGGCTTCCATCACGTCGCGATAGATACCCATGATCTTTATGCCATCCACGCCCATGGCCTTGAACTCGCGAACCCTCGCCCGGCCTTCCACGGCATTGCCTGGCACCGGACTGCGGTTGAACATCGGATATACGAAGATGCGCGGGGCGACGATCTCGTCTTCGGCACTCTTGCTCCGGAGCTGCAAAGTTTTTGGCGTGTCGCTGCCTACGTCGCGAACGGTAGTTATCCCACAAGCCATCCAGATTTTGAGCTCGTAATCGACCGGCTGGGGAATTCCTCCGCGCTCATCCTGAATGTGCGCATGCGCGTTGATGAGCCCTGGCATTACGTACTTGCCTTTGGCGTCGATTTCGACGTCCCCCGCTGGCCGCCGCGCAGTCCCTCGCGAGAGCGCTACCGGGTCGAGCGCGACGATCTCCAGGATGTGGCCGTTCTCAATGACAATGTCTTTCGGGCCCGATGCCGGCGTGCCGTTACCTTCGATGATGAGTGCGTTGCGGACAATGAGGCGCGGGTAGCGGCGGCCGCTGACAATGCGGTTGGTTGAGGTTTGGGCCAGGAGTGCGGCCGCACAACAGACCAAGAGAAGAGCGCGCATAATCTGATCCTACCGGACTAATATACGGCGCGTTTTGCTTCGCGGGCCTTGGTGGCGAGCGAAAATCGAGGGTCGGCTGGCACGCTGCCTTCGATCTGCGAGGTCACATATTCCCCGACCATCGGGCCATGCTTGAATCCGTGCCCGGAGCCGCCGCCGGCCAGCCACACATTATCGAAGTCGGGATGCCGGTCAATAAGAAAATCGCCGGTCGAGGTGTTCTCATATTGGCAGACTCTGGATTCGATCAGCGGCGCTGAAGCCAGAGCGGGAAAGCGCTCGGCGAGAAAAGCACGGGCGTCTTCAAGACCGGTTACGACGCGCTCGCCCGAATCGGGATCGAACTCGGGACCGTGCCGGTCGAACGCCAGCTTGAATCCCCGATTTTCCAGGTCCGGCAGAGAATACGCGCCCCTTGCGTCGGTAAAATCCAGCCAGGCCGGCATAAGGGGAGACGCAAATCGCAAGTCGCCGGCGGGCGGGCCGAAGAAGTAAACCTCCTGCCGGGTGGGACGAATGCGGCCTTCGAGCACGGCCGGGAAAATCTTGGGCAGCCACGGACCGCAGGCGTAAACTAATGTGCCGGCGTGGATTACGCGGCCCGATGCGGTGCGCAGCGTCTCGCCGTCCGCAGGCAGGGCGGCTTCGCGGAAATAGTCCACGCCATTGCGAACCGCCTCGGACACCACGGCACGCACGGCTCTTCTTGCCAGGAGTATGCCGCTCTGGGGCTCGTAAATCCCTTCTCGTGGAGAAGAGAACCGGATCTGCGGAAATCTGGTTTCCAGCTCGGAGTACGTCAAAACCTGAAAGGGGACGCTGTATTTTTCGAATGCGGCCAGGGTGTGCGCGGCGCTTGGATCGCCCAGTGGAGGCAGTCCATAAGACACCGGTCCGTTCAAACAACTCCGGGCGATCGGCTTCGGCAAAGAGGTCGGTCCACAAAGTCAGCGAGCGCTGAGACCAGCGTGTGTAGATTTCGTTCTCGCCATACCCCATGCGAATGATGCGCGATTCACCGCCGGAGCTGGCACGCCCGTTGCCGGCGCCATAAGCATCCAGAAGCGCGACCGATCTGCCAGTGCGCCGCAGCAGGTATGCCGCCCAGCAGCCGAAGCTCCCGGCCCCGATAACGACGGCATCGTACGAGTCACTCGAGGACTTAGCCAAAAACCATCCCTCCATCCATATCTTTAGCCCGCCGATACACCAGGTCGGCAGCGGCTACATCTTCCGCCGCCATGCCGAGCGACTTGAAGACGATGATCTGGCTGTCGTCGGTCCGCCCGAGGTTTGGGTTCGCGGCCACCTGGCCCAACTCGGCGGCAATATGGTCGGCGGCGAAACGGCCTTCCTGGATACCCATTACGACGTCGCCCGATTCCCGGAGAGCGGCCGCGCGCGAGTCGACAATCAGGCGTGCCCGTGCCACCAGGGGAGGGTCCATTTCGCGCTGGTTCGGGCGGCAGGCGCCCACCGAAATCACGCATGCACCCGGCTTCACCCAGGCATCGGAGATCACCGGCTTAGGGGAGGCCGTTACCAGGGCGATGATGTCAGCGCCTTCGACGGCTGCCTGAGCGCTTTCGACATGACGCAGCGGAACGCCGCGCGAGTCGCCAACAAACTTTCGCGCGTGGGCTACGGTCGGGCTCCAACAACGGATGTCGGAGAATTTTCTCACCAGCGACAGTGCCTCGAGATGGCTTCGAGCTTGTACGCCGGAGCCGATGATCGCGAGCTTGTGGGCATCCGCCAACGCGAGATGACGGGTCGCGACCGCCGAAACAGCCGCGGTTCTGGCTTCAGTAATGAAACGGCCGTCCATGGTGGCCAACAGAGCGCCGCTGGCAGGGTCGAGCAGGATGATGGTGGCCAGGTGCGACGGCAGTCCTTTATGTGCGTTGTCGTGATAGACGGTAACCAGCTTGGCGCCCATGGCCGGAGGCGATTCGATGTAAGCCGGCATGGTGGCGTAAAATCCGCCGGGCGTTTCGAGAACTGTGCGCACCGGCTGATTGACCCGGCCCGCCGAGAATGCCGTCACGGCCGATTCCATGACCTCGACCAGGTCCGACATAGTAAGCACGGCGCGGACGTCCGCTTCGCTCAGCCAAATTGCCATATGGGTTAGTTTACCTGCCCGCTTCCAGACGGTAGACTCGCGGAGTGACGCCAAACTCGGCTCGAAAAGCGCGGTTGAAGTTGGAGACGTCGCCGAAACCGGAATCGAGGGCGATGTCAAGGATCTTCGCACGGTGTTCGGCCGCAAGCCGGATCGCCGCTTCGCGCAGGCGCGCCCGAAGGACGTACTGATGCGGAGTCAAACCAGTCAAACGCTCGAAGGTGCGAAGGAAATGGTACGGGCTGAGACCAGCCTCTCGGGCCAGGCGTCCGAGGCTGAGTTCGGCATCGGGGCTGCGTTCGATGGCACGCACAGCGCGCGTCACTCGTGCCACTGCACTGGGCGGGGCGCTATTTGCATCCGACCGGCAGCCGCTGACGATCCGGACAGTGTGCGCAGCGAGTTGGACGCTGACCTCTTCCCACGATGCATCCAAATGGTCATTCGCGGACAGGGCAGCGCAGGCTCGGGCAATCAACGGCGATAACAGACGCAGAGGCGGCAGTCGGAGAGTATGGAAACCCGGCTTGGAGCCATGCGCGCCGGCGTCGGACACAACACGCTCGAAATAGTCCGGAGCGTAGTAGAACGAGATGCACCGGTCTCCCAGGCCGTGTTCATGCCCGCATTCAAAACACTGGCCAGCGTTGCCGAGCAGGAGCGACCCGGGTGTCATCAGTTCGCGGCCGATACCGGAGCGATATTGAAAGCTGCCGGCGGCCACGATGGCGATGGAGAAACCGAAGTGCTGCTCTTCGAATGGACGATCTTGCGGACCCGAAGTGCAGACCACATCTTGAACGGTCCAGCCGTCGCCTTGAGCGAGCCGACGCACCAGAGCTTGGCCTGTCCCGCCATTCAAAGCACGCCGTGCCAAAGCTTGTTCTAATTCGACCGCAATTTTTGCCAAGAATTCGTCTCCGGAGCGCCGTATAACAGTTTTAGCATGCAAGCTGAAATGACATTACCGAACGAACTAGCGGCTATCGGCCGCTCGCCCGAGATACCCGAGTCGGCGGACGTTTATGGATGGCTGGTTGGGAGCTGGGAACTGGATGTCCGCTACTACGGAGTGGATGTTTCCTCGCTCGGCATCAAGGGGCGAAGTCCATTTTGGGTGGGCGCTCGAAGGCCGTGCCGTACAGGACGTCTGGATCATGCCGCGCCATTCGGACCGCGTGGCTGAACTGGGCAAAACCAACAACATGTACGGCACAACGCTGCGCGTGTGGGATGGAGCAATTCAGGCTTGGCGCGTGACCTGGATCAACCCGGTGACTGGCGCTCGCGACGAACTGATCGGCCGGTGGAGCGGGAAGGATATTGTCCAGGTGGGCACTCACGCCGATGGCACGCCGATTCGTTGGATCTTCAGCGAGATTTCGCCCGATTCGTTCCGTTGGACCGGTGAGGCGTTGAATCCGGATGGCGAGACCTGGAGACTCGAAGGCGAGTTTCGGGCCAGGCGGCTGAGGCCGGCAAAGGAATAACAATGCGAAATGACAAAGTCCTGCGAGAACACTTGCTTAATCTGCTTAAGGGTGACGGGGCGCACGCCGATTTTGAAGCTGCCGTCCGGGATCTTCCCGCCAGTCTTCGGGGGAAACGGCCGCAAGGTGCCGAGCATTCGCCATGGGAAGTGCTGGAACACCTGCGCATCGCTCAATGGGACATCCTGGAGTTCAGCCGAAGCGCCAAGCACGTATCGCCGGAATTCCCCGGCGGATATTGGCCGAACACACCGGGTCCACCGAACGAAAAGGCGTGGGACAAAAGCGCCGACGCGTTTCGCTCCGATCTTAAAGCCTTGGCCGATCTGATCGCCGACGAATCGACCGATTTGATGGCGCCGATCCCGCATGGAGAAGGCAAGACGCTCCTGCGTGAGGTATTGCTTGCGGCGGATCACAACGCCTATCACCTGGGCGAGCTGGTTCTGTTGCGGCGGCTGCTGAGGGCATGGCAGTAGAGGCGCTTGCGCTTAGGGTTGGGCTCACGCGAAGCTTGTAGCACGCTGTTCGTGGGAGTCAGGTGAAGGACCCACAGATCGAGAAGGTTCGCAATGATATACGCGCTGCATTTCCACCGACGGCGTACTATGGGCCGATCACTGCGTGCGATTGCGAGGAGTGTTCTCAGTTAAGGGAAGAACTCCGGCACAAACCGTGGGACGAGGTATCAACGGACATTATCGATCTGACTTGTAGCCCAACACTCCTCACGCCAGAAGCTTTTCATGCATTTCTCCCGGCGTATATGCTCCGAGGTCTTGATGATCTGATTGGTAAACGAGTGGTCCTGGAATTCACGATGTACAGTTTATGCCCGGACCCCGAACCCGACGACGAGACCGCCAACCAAAAGAAGGAGTTGCGGCTGCGTACACGTTCGAGTCTGATGACACCCGCACAGGTTCAGGCGATCCGAACTTTCTTGATTTTCGTCGCCGCTAACCCTGGATTTTGGTGAGGATGTCTTCGCCTTTGGCGCGCCGCTGGTATCGTTTCGGCCGTTCATTGCGAAGCGGCAGATCGTTCTCAATGGCAGTGATCAGTTGGCGCACGCTGGTAAAGCTGCCGTCGCGGATGGCGTCCCAGGTGGATGTGAAACTGGGTATGCCGCGCCAGCCCGCCCTGATCCCGGCGTGTTTATCGGTGGCGTAGTTGTCGACGGTCAGATGCAGATCCAGACCGCTTGGTCTGTCGGTGGAGATTTAAACGCGGCATTACTTCAAGTGCAGGTCCAGCCAGCGAACCGTTTCACTCAGAAAGTCGGGCCAGTCGGGATGCTGGGCAATTTGCCCGCCGAAACCGTGGTCGCCGCCAGGCAGGCGAACAAGCTTGACCTCCGCGCCAGCCCTCTTCATCGCCGCCTCCATCAGTTCCGATTGGTGAAAGGGAACCGTTACATCGGCATCTCCGTGGAATAACAGCATCGGGGCGGAGGAGGCAGATACATAGGTGATCGGAGACGCGGCGCGGTAGGCCTTGACCGCGAGTGGGTCAGCCAGAGGTCCAACCTCAGCGGGTCGGGGCTGACCGATGAAAAAAGCAACATTTGACACTCCTATCCCGCTGTCCAGGTGTTCAAGGTCGGTCGGTGTCGCCGAAGCCACCACGACCTGCACACGCGCACTCACGCGGTTGATGAGGTCAGGGTCGTTCGAATCGCCTTTTCCGTCCAGCACTCCAAGCAACGAAACCAAGTGCGCGCCGGACGAGTATCCCACCGCCCCAATGCGGTCCGGATTAATCCCATAAGTCTTCGCGTTAAACCTGATGAACCGCACAGCCCGTTGGACGTCATCCACGGGAGCCGGGTAGCGGAAACGAGGCCCGTTGCGATGATTAACTACGAAAAGAGTGTAGCCTGCATCCGTCAGCTTTGGCACAAAGAACCGGATAGAAGAAGTTAGTGCACTGAGAGGTTGGGCGTCGTAGCTCTGGGTCGAAATCCAACCACTCCCGGGGATAACAATCACCCCGTATCCGTTAGGTTGGGACGGATGGTGAATATCCGTCAGCAGCGCCAGACCGGAGTACATCCCATAAACGACGTTCTTTTCGACACGCACCTGAGCAGTGGCCAGGGTGCACGTTAAGAGGGCGACAGAGAAAACACTGCCGATTGGACGCATGCGTGCTCCTCAGTGCAGTATAGAGCAAGGCGCTGGAAGGGCACTAGAGCATCGTCAGTTCTCCGGCGGCGCCGCCGGCGCCTGTTCCCCCGGCGGAAGAATCGGCCTCGGACGCGCCACTCGCCACTGCACCCCGCCCTCGACTTCGCGCTCGGTCCGAGTGATACGAAGCTGGCCGTCCGCCAGGTACTTCAGGTGTACGCGATCAAAAGCGAGTCCCGCCGCGGCTAAGAGCTTCAAATAGTCGCCGTGCGCGGTCTCGTCGGGCGCCTCCGTGTAACCGGAATCCCAGGTGATATCCGGCGAGATGCCGCCTCCACCCCCCGCGGCTTGCACCTGGCCGCCCGCTTGGCCCGCAGCAGGACGCGCAGGATTGCCTTTCAGCGACATGTAAATCCGAATGCCATCGACGATGGGCTGATACATATTGCGCGGCTGCCAGCGCTGGCCAAAGCGTTCGTAGCGAGCGTTCATGCGCTCTTCTAACGGCAGCAAGCCGGGCACGCCGCGTTCAGCCTGCACGATTCGATCCTGAATCGCATAAGCCGTCTTCATGCTGTAGGGATGCTCGGGATCGCGCAAGTAATTCAAACTCGTGAACCAGCCGCGCGGGATCCACCAGGCGCGTCCGGGATTAGCCTGCTCTCGGGTCTGTACCCAGCCCGTGTATTCGGAGAACGGCTGCACCCATTCGTGCGATGGATACCCGTGTGGATTCAAAAACGCATCCGGCAGCCACTCCTCGATCAATTGCCGTCGCGTTCTAGATTCCGGATAAACCGGATCGGTCTCGCCCTGGCCGTTCGCCACGTCAGCCGCCAATGCCCCGTGATAGCCGGGATGCAGGATGTTGTCGGGCGTGAGTCCGGCCAAATCCATCGACAACTCGGCTCCGTCCATGTTCGTAATAGGGTGTAACACTACGTTGACCTGCTTCAGCATCGCGCGTGTTTCGGGATCACTGACCAGTTGCTCGCCTAATTTCAAAATATGGCTGGTGCTCGAAACCTCATTGGCGTGCTGGCGGCCGGAATAAACGACGACAGCCTTCAGCGTGCTTTCCTTAGCGCGTGAACGCAGCACCGCGGATGACGGCAGCATCACATCCGCCGCCCAAATATTTTGCCCCAGGTAGCTGCGCCCCATCCAGTAAGCAATGACGCCTGGAAAAGTTGCCAGGCGCGCCAGGACCGCGGCACTCTCATCCGGACCGATCGGCTCATCCCATTGCACCAGCGGAGCGCGCGTGGTTTTTGGCGCGTAATCGGCGATCCTGGGACGCGGCGTCGCGGGCGGCGCAACCGGCCAGCTGGCATAAACCCGCTCCGGGGCGTTTCCCACCTTTGCAGCGAGCGCCAGCGGCAGCTCGAACTCGATGCCCATACGTTCGAGATGCGGATAGGCCACTTCGTCGCGATAGATCCCGGCCGAATGCATTTGTTCGAGCCAGTGAAGCTGGCCGCGCGCTCGCTCGACGACGAACAGAGTCCGATCCACCTGGTCCTGGCCTTCCACCTTCAGCCATTCTTCGTATTTGTCCTGGTTATAGTCGGCCGGCATCAGCCACGTCAGAGTCTCGACTCCAGTGCCCCCGGCCTTGGCCCGTGCCTGAATCAAGCGCGGCTGCATGTCGCCGGTGATCGCCGGCAGGTTGCGCTCGCGCTCTTGTCGTTTACCCTGCGCATCCGTCCAGCTCAGGCGCACCACGGGATTGGCCGCCGGTTTTCCGTAGAACTCGATGTGGACATGGCCGTCTTTGCCTTCTTCGGAGGCATGCACAACCGGAATGATCCGCCCTACGTAATTCATAGGCCGGCCGCTCTCGAGATTGCCCATCATGTTCACGAAGTTCTCGGTCGAATAGAACGTGTCTTCCTGCAGCGCTTCGAGCGACGAGATGCGTTCCTTGTCGAGATCCAGCGAATAGTCCGGCTCGCTCATATGAATATCGATTCGAAGTGTGTCGAAAGCCGGAGCGAACTCCGGCCGCAGATCGCCTTTCGACTGCGCCATGACGAAGTGGAAAATCTTCGGCAGCGTTTCGTTCTGATAGTGATCCCAGAACTCCTCTGGATCGGTCTTGATGCGCTGATCGAGCAGCACCTTGCCGCTCTCTTCGAGCTTCACCCAGCCAGTGTCCACGCGCACTTGCTCATAGCGTTGTATGACGCCGTTGTAAGGCTGCATGACCGTCGTAACGGTGAACTCCCGGGTAAGGATTTCGCTGCCCCGGGCGTCGAAAGCGTGCACGCGATAAGTGGGACTCCCCTCCGACGGCTCGAATTGGTCGAGCGTGATCTTGGCAAGCGGCAGATTCAACTTGCGCGCCAGCATCTCGTCCACCGGATACAACTCTTGCACCCAGCGCGCGGGCGAATACATCACGCGCTCGCCAGTCGGGTCGACATCCTTAGCGAATTCGATTTTTATACTTGCCACGGGCTTCGCCGCCAGCTCGGGCGCGATCTCGTCCATCAGCCAGCTATAGCCCGGTTTGTAGGCCGATAGCACCACTACGTGCAGACGCTGCGGATCGGCGCCGGCATGTTTGAGCAAGTCCTCGAGCTGTGTTTGAAGTTTGCGGCGCTGCTCCGGCCCCTCGCTTATGCGCGCCACCAGCTTCACGTCGCCTACGCGCGGGCCACCACGATGAATGCGCGATGTTACGCTTTGCACCGCCTGAAGGAGCCGGGTGCCTTCCCACGGGATCACGAGATCTTGGGTGAATGTGGGTTTAGCGGAATGGAACCCTGAATTCGGCGATCCGTAATGCACGCTCGGCTCGTGCTCGCAGCACTGTGTCCCGGCCCGCAGGCTGCCGCTTTTGACTTCAATACCCTCGGGATGCAGGCGATCTTGAAGCTGACCGCGCATAAAGTCGGAAAGATGCGGATCGGCCAAATCGACGAATAACTCGGCCTTCACGTTATGGACGTGCGCGCTGCCGATCTCTTTCATCCAGCGGTCCAGATGATAAAGCCCCACGGCAGCCTGTCCGGCCCCGGATCTTAACGAAAAGAAGCGATGCAGGTCGTAGCGGATCTCTTCCAGCGAAAGGTACGGCTTCCCCTGCTCCCACAAGTTGGGAAATCGGCCCGAGACCAGATCGACCACCTTCGCGCTTCCGATGTCGTCGCCGCGTATGAGCAGGGCCCCATGCCGGGCGAAGCCATCATCCACCACCCGGATCTCGCCTTCCCCGGGCGAAAGATTCCCTTCCGTTCGCGTTGCTGCCGTGTCCTCGGCGCGAAGTCTCGTTTCAGCTTCCTTTGACAGAGCCGAGTCGCCGGCGATGACGGCCTGCGTGCGCACATCCTTAATCGCGGCATCGGGCGCCGGAGATGCGAGCGGCAGTGTCAGGCCCGTCGCCTCCATTCCCATACGCGCTGCCAGATTCGCTAGCGCGGTCCCCGCGGCGCCTGCGGGTATGTAGAGGCGCGCATCCAGCGAAGAGGGGATGGGCATCCGCTGCGTACCATTAAAGAGGCCGCGGCTAGTGTAAAGAGTCGCGAGATCCAGACGCTTGGGTGCCGCGTCGTTGGCTGGCGCTGCCGGGGCCGGCGTTTCTGCCGCCGGTGCCTTCGGGTTCATAACTTCCACCGTGGACGCTCCGCCCAGCACGGTCACCTGACGCACGCCCGTCAAGCGATTCGAAGCGTACGCAGCACTCAGAGCGGCGATAGTAACGGGCGTTTGGCTTCGCAGAATCGCGCGATATACTCCCGCGGTCCCGCGCTTATACGTGACGGCAGCTAGTTGTGTTCCCATGCCGACCGCGGTGGCGATCGCCTCTAATTTGTCGCCCCGAACTTTCCACTGGTAGGGTGCGCGGGAAGCATAAGCGTCCGCTGCGGCTGAGAGTCCATGGTCATCGTTAGCGACCACCGCCAGATTGCCGCCTAGCGCAAATACGCCGCCCTCCTCGGCCTCCAGCTTGGGCATTAGGGCTGCCAACTCGGCGGAGAGCTGAGCAGGAACTGCGTCCTTACCGACCCAGATCCGCGGTCCATCGCTCGCGTCGCTAGCGTTGACAACAATCGGCAGCGTCAGGCCGGTTGTACCGAATCCCAATCGCCCAGCCAGATTGGCGGCCGCTGCATTTTCCGCGGCGCTCGGGCGTGCAGGAACCACCACTTTGCCGTTCACAAAATCCGCGATCCCGTCGGCATTGGTGTCCACCAACATCCAACCGGTCGTGAACGCATCCGCCACCGAGCCGATGGAGTTACCGCCCGCTGCCTGCGGCCTTTGGAAAGCGCACGCGCACGCCACCAGCAGTAGGGGAATCGATCTCTTTAGCATGGTCAATGACTCCAACTATTATCGACCAACAAAACCGATATCATGAGCAGGATGAGGGCACACGGATGAAATCTATCGGCAAGAGAATAGCTTGGGCAAGGGTTGCGGCTTCGACGCTCGCGGTATTCTTCGTAGTCGCGGCCCCGGCTCAAACCTCGCGCCACTTCACGACGCCGAAGGAGGCCCTCGGATTCGAGGTCGGCGACGATTACCAGCTCGCCAATTACACACAGCTCACCGCCTGGTGGCAGAAACTGGCCGCCGAGTCCGATCGCATGAAGCTGGTCGAGATCGGCAAGACCGAAGAGGGCCGCCCGCAGTGGATGGCCATCATCACCTCGCCCGAAAATCACAAGAAGCTGGAGCATTACAAGGAAATCTCGCGCAAGCTGGCGCTCGCCGAAGGGCTCACCGACGACGAAGCGCGCGCGCTGGCGCATGAAGGCAAGGCGGTGGTTTGGATCGATGGCGGTCTGCATGCCTCGGAAGTTCTGGGCGCGCAGCAGCTGATGGAATTCGTCTGGGAGATGGTGAGCCGCAACGATCCCGAGACGCTGCGCATTCTGAACGACGTCATCATTCTGGCCGTGCACTGTCAATCCGGACGGCATGGAGCTGGTCTCCAACTGGTACATGCGCCAGTCCGATCCCCTGAAGCGCTCGACGCAAAATGTGCCGCGGCTATGGCAGAAATACATCGGCCACGACAACAATCGCGACTTCTACATGTCCAACATGAAGGAGTCCACCAACATGAATCGGCAGCTCTTCCTCGAGTGGTTTCCGCAGATCATGTACAACCATCATCAAACCGGACCCGCCGGCGCCGTGATGTTCGCGCCGCCGTTTCGCGATCCGTTCAATTACAATTTCGATCCGCTGATCCCGCTGCAAATCGAAATGGTGGGCGCGGCCATGCACAGCCGCTTGGTCGCCGAGGGCAAGCCCGGCACGGTGCAGCGAAGCGGCGCCAGCTATTCCACCTGGTACAACGGCGGGCTCCGCACCGCTACTTATTTCCACAACATGATCGGCCTGCTGACCGAAACCATCGGCAATCCGACGCCTATGGAAGTGCCGCTGGTGCCGGACCGCCAGCTGCCCACCGGCGACGAGCCGTTTCCCGTGCCGCCGCAGACCTGGCACTTCCGCACAGTCGATCGAATATTCCATGACCGCGAATCGCGCGGTGCTGGATCTGGCTTCCAAATATCGCGAAGACTTTCTCTACAACATTTACCGCATGGGGCGCAATTCCATCGAGCGCGGCAGCCGGGATTCGTGGACCGTCACGCCCAAGCGCATCGAGGCGCTCGAAGAGGCCGCCGACCAAGGCGTCGCGGAGCGGTCGGGCGCGGACGCGGTCGTATCGGCCGGCTTATATACACTCGGTACTGCACGATCCCGCGCTGCGCGATCCGCGCGGCTACATCCTGCCTTCCGATCAGCCGGATTTTCCTACCGCCACCAAGTTCATCAATACTCTGATCAAGAACGGCGTCACCGTTCAGCGCGCCACCGCGCGATTTCGATGTGCGGCGGAAAGCACTATCCGGCTGGTTCCTGGGTGGTGAAGAGCGCGCAAGCGTTCCGCCCGCACGTCCTCGATATGTTCGAGCCGCAGGATCATCCCAACGATTTCCGTTATCCCGGCGGTCCGCCTATTCCGCCGTACGATGTCACCGGCTACACACTGGCGTTTCAGATGGGCGTGAAGTTCGACCGCATTCTGGATGCCTTCGACGGCCCTTTCGAAAAAGTGAGCGGCTTGCAGAATGCCCCCCCGGAGAGGATTCTCGGCCCCGCGCAGCCCACTGGCTATCTGATCAGCCATCAGCAAAACGACTCGTTCATCCTCGTCAATCGCCTGCTGAAGAATGGCGACGAGGTGTACTGGCTCAAGAGCCCGTCACGCTTGGCCGGCCGCAAGGTGGGCAGAGGAACGATGTTCGTTCCTGCGCAGGCCGCAGACCCGCGCGCTGCTCGAGAAGGCCGCGGCCGATCTGGGCGTCACCGTCGAAGGCGTGGCCGCTCGCGCCCGCCGGTGAGGCATTCAAGCTGAAGCCGGTGCGGATCGGATTGTGGGATCAATACGGCGGCTCGATGCCATCCGGCTGGCTGCGTTGGATCTTCGAACAGTTCGAGTTTCCTTTTGAAGTGGTGTACCCGCAGGCGCTCGACCAGGGCGATCTTGCCGCCGCTTCGATGTCCTGGTGTTTCCCAGCGGCGCAATGCCCCGGTCAGTGAGTCCTGGCGAGGCGCGGGGCCGTGGCGGATTCAATCGCCAGCCTGGCCCGGATGAAATTCCCGAGCAATATCGCAAGATGCTGGGGCACGTGACCATCGAAAAGACCATGCCGCAACTGCGCAAGTTCGTCGAGGCAGGCGGTACGATTGTGACCATCGGCGATTCGACCGAAGCTGGCGCGCTTGTTCGGACTACCGGTCGAAGACGGCTTGACCGAGAGGCTGGCGGACGGACGGACACGGCCGCTGCCGCGCGAGAAATTCTACGTTCCTGGCTCGGTGCTTCAGGCCAGCGTCGACAACACCGATCCGGTGGCGTACGGAATGGCGTCGGTGGCGGATGTGTTTTTTGAGAACAGTCCAGTGTTTCGCCTGGGCCCCGAAGCGGAGCTGAAGGGCATCAAGCCCGTACTGTGGTTTCCGAACGCGACGCCCCTGCGTAGCGGGTGGGCCTGGGGTCAGGGATATCTGGAGGGTACTGTGGCGGCGGCCGAAGCGCCGATGGGCGAAGGCAGATTGCTTCTGCTGGGCGTCGAAGCTGCTTTCCGGGGGCAGCCGCACGGCACCTACAAGCTGTTGTTCAATTCGATTTACTTCGGATCGGCGAAGACGGCGACGCTCGGCCCCTAGGCAGCATCAACGCGCTGGAAACTGCCGCCAAAAACTGCAACGCCCGCGGTTGGCTCCTCCACCAACCGCAGGCGCTCTTCTCCGAGGTGCTGCTCCTCTTCCTTCGTTAGGTAGACTCTGTTTCGGTAGGATTGTTTCTATCATTAGATATTTCCCAGTTTCGATGGCCTTGCCTCTGCCCTCTCAACCGCGCTACCCTCTGAATTCAATGAAAAAGTTTTCATACTTGTTGCTTCTCGTCTCTGCTTCCGCCTCTGCGCAGGACTCATCGACTCCAGCCTTCAAGTTCGCTGTGTCAGGCGATTCGCGCAACTGCGGCGACGTCGTGATGCCGGCCATCGCGGCCGTGGCTCGCCGAAACGGAGCGGATTTCTATTGGCACCTGGGAGATATGCGGGCCATTTACACCTTCGATGAAGACATGGTGCCGCCGGCCAAACTGGCGATCCCGCCCCGCACTGTGCCACTGAATGTCAGTACCTATCTTGCGGCCGCCTGGCCCGACTTTATCGCTCACCAGATGGCGCCCTTCGGCGATCTCCCCGTTTTTCTCGCGATCGGCAATCATGAAACCATCGCCCCCTCCACGCGCGAAGCTTGGCTCATCCAGTTCGCTGATTGGCTCGAGAATCCGGTGATCCGCGCGCAGCGATTGAAGGACGATCCCACGGATCGCAAGCTACACGCTTATTATCATTGGATTCAGGGCAACGTCGATTTCATCACGCTCGATAATGTCACGACCGAGCAATTCGACCTGGCACAACTCGCCTGGTTCCACAAAGTCATCGCCCGCGACGAAGCATCGCCGAATATCCGCGCTATTGTAGTCGGTTCGCACATCGCTCTGCCCGGCGCCATTGGTCATAGCCACACCATGGACGACTGGGCGCAGGGTATCAAGACCGGCCGCGAAGTGTACGAGGCCCTGTGGCATGCCCGGGATTCAGCTAAGAAACAGGTCTATGTGCTGGCCAGCCACTCCCATTTCTTCATGGAGAACGTCTTCCGTACGGCGGATTGGAAGGGCAAGGAACTGCCGGGTTGGATCGTCGGGACGGCGGGTGCTGTTCGCTACGTCCTGCCCGCGGAAGCCGGGCCGGATCAGAAGCCGGTTACGAATGTCTACGGCTACTTGCAAGGAACCGCTATGCGCGACGGCTCCATTTCGTTCGCCTACCAAAAACTCAGCCAGCAGGATCTATTGGCCGCCAATCAGGGCAAGCAGCCGGAATCGCTCGTGCGGTGGTGCTTCGACGAGAATACGCAGGCTCGCTAACCTGTTGTACATCCGGCTGTCACGGCAGCGGAGGATCGGGAATAGTAAAGAAAAATGTCGTCCCTTGGCCGGCCGTGGACTCAACCCAGATGCGGCCCCCGTGACGTTCCACAATCCTCTCGCAGATCGCTAATCCTAAACCGCTGCCGGGTATTTCCGGGCCATGCAGCCGTTTGAATGGCTGGAAGATCTGATTCTGGTAGGCCGATTCAATGCCAATACCGTTGTCTCGAACCGCGAAGAGCCACCCTTGATCCTGGCGCCGGGCGCCCAAGTGAATCTCCGGACGCGACCCGCTTCGATATTTGATGGCATTGCCAAGCAGGTTTTGAAACAACTGAACGAACTGGGCGGCGTCGCCTTCAATCTCGGGTAACGGGTCCTCCGTTATCACAGCCTGAGTAGCGTTTATCTGATCTGTCAGGTTCAGCTTGGCGCGGCGCACGACATCCCCGAGCAATACTGGCAGCCCAGCTTGCTCGCCTCCATTGTGTTGGGCAATCTGAGCGTAGTGCAGAAGATCGTTGATCATCACGTTCATCCGCTCGGCGGCCTGTGAGATGAAGCCAACCAGCGTGCTCGCGTCTTCGGGCAGCGCTTCTGAATGCTCCTCCCGCAAAAGCCTCGTCATAGTGACCATCTCTCGCAGTGGGCCCTGCAGATCATGACTCATGGCGAACACGAAGTGCTTAAGGTCGCCGTTGGCCCGTGCCAAGGCCTCGCTCTTCCGCTTCAGTTCCTGCTCTGCTTCTTTGCGATCGGTAATATCGGTCGATATGCCGACAAATCCCAACGTCTTACCGGCATCATCGCGAATCATCGCGTCCGTCACCAATGCCGGGAAAATGGTCCCGTCTTTGCGCCGTACCGTAAACTCGCCGCTCCAGGAACCTTTGGTAGCCAGTTCCTCCATAATCTCCGCCGCCGTTGTACGCGATTCGACAGGCGGTGTCACATCGAGAATATTTTTCCCGAGTACCTCGTCAATGCTCCAGCCGTACAGGCGTTCGGCAAATCTGTTCCAATGCGTGATGGCGCCGCGGGGATCGGTCGCAATGACCGCGCAGTTTACTTGATCTAAGAGACGGGCCTGAAATCGAAGCTCTCGTTCACGATCCGCGCCCACATCGTTCAATTCCGTCCCCGGGAATACCGCTCTCATTAGAAAAACGTCCGCCGAATCAATTTTATCCCGCAGTGTCCACTACGTCCAGTACGAACGGTCTAAAACCTCAATTTGATTGGGTGCCCGCCGATAAGAACCTTCAACCACCTGTGCTTACCCGGCCTTCGATTTCTATTCCGAAACTCAGTCTTCATGACATTCATCTAAAACTATGGGGCCTCGTGTCGCGTCTTATTCATCGAACGGACAAACTCGTGCATCTTCAAATTGAGCAACGCGAAAACGAAGGAATTATCATCCTGGACTTGAAGGGACGCCTAGTGCTAGGTCAGGAGGATCTTGCGCTGCGTCAGAGGCTGCAGGCGCTTCGCGAAGCTGGATCAAAAAATGTAGCCTTGAACCTCAAGGACGTTTCAGAGCTGGATAGCACCGCTCTGGGCACCCTGGTCTTCTGCGCCACGAAATTTCGGGAGGCGGGGGGCCAGTTAGTGCTCTTTAACCTGTCGCCTGCGCATTCCCGCTTATCGGACGTCGTCAAGCTCAACACCGCCTTTGAGATCTATCCGGACCAAGTCGCGGCCGTGAACAGCTTTTTCCCGGATCGCGCCGTTCAGCACTATGACATCCTCGAGTTTGTCGAGGAGTTGGAGCAGAAGCGGCACGGCTCAAATATAGAAGCCGGTAGTAAGAACGAATAACCAGAGGAGCGATGGCCAAAGCAGGCGACAGTCTCAAAAAGTACCGCAGCAAGCGAAACTTCGACGTCACAACGGAACCGAGTGGCGGCAAGGGGACAAAGACGTCCGCAAAAAAGGCCCTCGCATATGTCATCCAAAAACACCAAGCCTCGCAGTTGCACTACGATTTCCGTCTGGAATGGAACGGCGTTCTTGTCTTCCTGGGCCATCCCCAAAGGCCCTTCGCTCGATCCTTCTGTAAAGCGCCTGGCTGCCCCCGTGGAGGATCATCCGCTCGAATATGGCGGGTTTGAAGGCGTGATTCCGGAGGGCGAGTACGGCGGCGGCACTGTCATGCTGTGGGACCGTGGTACCTGGACACCCGACGATCCCGACGTCGACGCCGCCCTTCAGAAGGGTGAGCTGAAATTCACCTTAAACGGTCAGAAGCTGAAAGGCTCCTGGGTCTTGATTCGGACCAAAGGCGGATTCGGTGGATCGCGCAAGCCACAGTGGCTGTTGATCAAGCATCGCGACCAATACGCCTCTACCGAGGATGTCCTGGGGAAGCAACCTCGCTCCGTAAGCTCCAAGCGGTTAATGACCGACATCGCGCGCGACAGCGACGGTGATGTAGTCAAAGCCGCCAAAGCAGACCCGCCTGGCAGCTCGAGGAGCCGGGCCAGTTGAGCGATCGCGTTCCTTTTCGCGTTCAGCCCATGCTGGCCACTCTCGTTCGCGAACCACTCCATCGGCCCGGCTGGGTGTACGAAGAAAAGTACGACGGCTACCGTATCGTCGCCTATAAAGAGGGCAGTCGCGTCATGCTCTTTTCGCGGAATGCCAAGAACCGCACGGCTACATTCCCGGCTGTCGCGGCCGCAGTAGCCTCGCTCCCCGCCCGCACCTTGGCGCTGGATGGTGAAGTCGTATTGTTCGATCGCCGCGACGTCTCGCGCTTTCAACTCCTGCAGAATCTCGGTTCGCCGCCAAAGTACGCCGTGTTCGATTGCCTTTATCGCGATGGACGCGATTTGCGGAAGGAACCCCTGTCCACCCGCCGTGCTGAGCTCGAAAACGTCCTCGGAAAGTCTACAGGAAAAAGCGGCACTATCTTCCTTTCGGCGCGGTTGGCGGACAACGGCCTGAAAGCGTACCAGATCGCCCAGCGCCGGGGCTTCGAGGGTGTATTGGCGAAAGATGCTTCCGCCCCCTACATTCAGGGACGCTCCAGCAAATGGCTCAAGTTCAAGGTGCACCAGCAGGATGAGTTCGTAATTGTGGGCTATACCTCGCCCGCCGGTTCACGCCAACACTTTGGCGCGCTGCTTCTGGGAGCCTACGCCGGCGGCCAACTCCATTATGTTGGCAAGGTCGGTACCGGATTCTCGCAAGACGTACTGGCCAGCCTCTTCCGAAAATTTCAGCCGCACGTTCGCGCCAAGCCTGCCGTCGATAATCCCCCGCGAGAGCGAGATGTCACCTATCTTGCTCCGCGCCTGGTCGCCCAGATTTCCTACGGCGAGTGGACCAACGATCAAAAGCTCCGCCAGCCGGTATTTTTGGGCCTGCGAGACGACAAGAAGCCCGAGGAGGTCATGCTCCCCGGGCACGAACGTTAGCGGATAGTGACTGTGGTCTCTCTCGAATACATTCTTGCTATGGGTTCGCAGCTACCAGCGCCGCCGGATACCCCTGCGTGAGCGTTAAGCCCGTGAAGCTGTCCACTGTCTGAAGATCCAGAACGGCGGCTCCATTGGCCACCGTCCAGCAGGGCGAGATCAATACCCGCGAAGCAGTCGAGCCCGCTTCACTGTAGCGTAGGTCCAAGAAAGCGCCCGTGCCCGCCGGCACTGACATACGCGACGATTTCAGCACCCGGCCGTTGGCATCATGAAACTCGAATGTAACGTCGCACCCCGGGGGCCACCGATCCATCACCTTCGCAAAACGCACCCATTCGCGCGATGTCCGCCCTCGTGATGGCCACCGTCCCAAAATCAACATCCGCTGCCGACCGCGTCATGGCCCCGTCGCCCCAGTTGATCAGCATACGCGTGCGCTGCGTGAAGTTATCGAAGATTTCGACCGAAGCCTGCGCCGTCCCCCTCAGTATCGTCCAGCATGGGTCGATTTCGACCCGGCCGGCCACAAAGAGTCCCGCTCCCAGGGAGAAATCGACAAAGCCACTGGCTTCGGGCTGGATGATCATCGAAACCTGCTTCAGCGTGCGCCCGCTGATATCGTGAAACTCAAACGTGATGTCGCAAGGTATGGGCGTCACCGATCCATCGCAGAAAGCATTCAAGCGCGCCGTCTCAAAGCCGGTAATCCCTATCAGGCCAAAGTCGGCTTCCGCGGCAGCCGCAGGCCAGACCGCGGCAATTAAAGCTAATAGCACAACGCAGTTTCTCATTTTGAGTCCCTTCAATTGGTAACTGCGTAGCGGCGTGGCAAAATCGCTCAACGGACCAGCTTTTTTTTACTTTTTTGGTTTAGCGCCGGGCCAGACCCTGAGCCTCTTCCATGGAGTCCTTGAAAAAAGCGATGAGGCTCGGCTGTTTTAGGGATCGCCAGATCACAAGCGCTCGCTCAGCTTCCTGCTGGGCTTGGTTCGTGTCTCCACGCAGCTTTCGCACGGCCGCTCGTACCGTGTAGGCGCGGGCGAGATGACCTTTCGAACCCGCCGACGCAGGATCCGCGGCGGAATAGGATTCGGCGCGAGCGACGGCCCGGTTCGCGAAAGCCAGCCCCTTGGCGGGATCGCCGGTCGACGCATAGAGCTTCGCCAACGCCTCTTCGTCGGCCAGAGCCCTTTGAACCCCGAAGCGATCGATAGGGCTGCTCATTACGCCTTGGATCGCCGTCAAAGCCTCGCGATATTGCTGGCCGGCAGCGTCGTATTGGCCCAGGCTCTCCAGCCGATGGCCGGCGTACTCCCGCGCCAGTGCTAAATGGAAAACCACGTCGGTTCCCTGTTTCGTCTTCGCCAGCAGGCTAAACCTGTCAATTGCCTCTTGCAGCGTCTTTAGCGATTTTGCGGTCTCACCGGCCGCCGGCGGGATCGTCCCCAAACGCGCCAGATCGATAGCCAGCAGCGATCGTGCCGTCATATCTTGCGGGTCCGCCTTTACCATTTCACGCGCTAGTTCCACCGCTCTTTCGCTACATCGCTTCGCTTCGGCTGTTCGGCCGAGATTGGCCGACCAAGGCATTCCCAACAACGACGCGTAATTGATATAGACGATATTTAAGTCGTGGAGGAGTTGAATCTTGGACGGCGTCGCTGCCAGCATCTGTTCCAGCATGCTGATCGACTGTTCGAAGTAGGTCGCGGACTTGGCCAGATCCCCGGTGCCCTTCGTCGCCGATGCCACAGCGCCCAGGCCCGATGCCAGTTCATATTTCAGGTCGTTGTCGGAAGGGGAAGCCGCCGCGAGCTCCCTCAACAGCGCTACGTTTCGGTTGGCATGTTCCAGGGCCAGCGCCGGCCGGGTTGTTTGCAAGCAGCTCCGCGAGATGTCCCTCAATCTTGGCCTCGTGCTTCAGTGCGCGTGGGGAACGTTCCAGGTGTGCCAGCCGCTGCGCGGTCGGAAGCAGCTTCAAGTAGGCTTCCACGGTTGCTTGCCGGCTATTAGAGGCTTGAGCCATCTCAGCCAATCCGGCCTGAATGTCCAGCCACCGGGCTATCACCTCTGGGTCGTCCTTCTTTACCGCGTGTAAAGGCGCTAGGATCGTTTCCGCCTTGAGGTAGTTTTCCCGTGCACCCGCGAAGTCTCCCAAACTGGGATGGTGCAGATCGCCTTCGATCAACGCGACCTTGTAATATGCGCCGCTCAGAACCATTCGCATGCGGTCGTCCATTCCCTGTGCTTGATCGAGGCTTTCCAGATAATCGAGTGTGATCCTGACGATCTGACGCCGCGCATCCGTCGCTCCCGGCAGAGTCGCGATGGTATCGTGAATGCCGAACAAGGTCCGGTCCGACAGGTTCATGAGCGCGGTGAGGCGTTGCTCGGCTGTCATCCGGCTGCGGTTGGCCATCCTCGCCTGCCAGGCGAACCCCGCGGCGCCGGCCACCAGGCTGATTGCCGTTACCGTCGCCGCTCCCACTGGCAGCCAGTTACGCCGAACGAACTTGCTCGCGCGATATGCGAATGTGTCGGCGCGCGCGATCACCGGCCGGCCGCTGAGATGGCGCGCGATGTCCTCTGAAAACTGCTCGACGGACCGGTAGCGGCGCTCCGGCTCCTTACGAATAGCCATGCTGACGATATTGTCCAGATCCCCCCTGAGCCGCCGCGATGCCGGAGCCCCCAGTCCGGCCACTTGGCTGGGAGGCGCTGGCTCGGTTACACAAATGGCTCGCTCTATTTCTGAGGGCGCGCTGCTGTCCACCCGGTGCGGAGGACGTCCCGTCAGCAGTTCGTATAGCACCGCCCCCAGCGAGTAGATATCGGTTGCCACCGTTGGGGCCAAGCCTCGAACCTGCTCAGGACTTGCATAATCTGGAGTCAGAAGTTGCAGCGTCTGATTGGATTCCGCCAGCGGTTGAGAGGCATCCGACAGAAGCTTCGCGATGCCGAAATCGAGCAGCTTTGGTGTGCCGTCGGCGGTGATCAGTATATTGCCCGGCTTCAGATCGCGATGCACTACCAGCCGAGAATGCGCGTATTGCACCGCTTCCGAGACCTTCTGGAAGAGCTGTAGCCGGGCTTCTATTGAGAGTGCATGCTGGGCGGCATATTGAGTGATGGGGACGCCCTCCACCAATTCCATGACCAAGTAAGGAAGTACATCGGAAGTGACGCCTCCATCCAGAAGCCGCGCTACGTACGGATGCTCGAGTGAGGCCAGGATCTGCCGTTCTTCCCGGAATCGCGAAACTAGAGCCGGAGTCTCAAATCCACGCCGAACCAGCTTAACGGCCGCCTCTTTGGAATACTCAGCGTCATCCCGCACGGCCCGATACACTGCTCCCATCCCGCCCTCGCCGATAATCCCGGTTACCCTGTAGGCGCCGATGCGGCGGCCGATGAACGATTCGACATTCTGGCTAGCCAATACTTCGGCTTCCTGCTGCACTGCGCTCTGAAAGCCGGAACCTGGCTCGGCGTCGTGCTCCAGCAGCGATTCGATTTCCCGGCGGAACATAATATCGCCATTGCACTCGCTATCCAGAAATCTGGACCGTTCCGCAGGCGCCAGCGCCGCGGCGCGATGAAACAGGTCTTCCAGATGAGACCAGTCAGAGGAGTTCATGCCATTGGGGCGCTTGCGTTCGAGGAAGTCATTTCCCGCCGCAGCCACGCTTCGCCCATGCGCAAATCGCGCCGTACCGTTGCGGCCGAGGTGTCGAGTACCGATGCGATTTCCTCTATCGCCAGCCCGCCGAAATATCGCAGATCGATGGTGCGGCCCTTACGCTCGTCTAATCGCAAGAGGGATTCCAGAGCGTCGTCCAGCGCCACCAGGGTAGTAGAGGTTTGAACCGCTAGATCTCCGGCGTGCTCGAGTGCGACCGTGGCGCTGCCGTTCCGCTTGCCTGAAGCGCGGGCTCGCGCATGATCGGTTAGAATTTGCCGCATCAGGCGAGCTGCAACTGAGAAAAAGTGCGTTCGGCTTTCCCATTCTGGCTGCCTCCCCTTCAGCAGCCGAATATAGGCCTCGTGAATCAGAGCCGTCGGTTGCAGCGTGTGATCGCTCCGCTCGTTGCGAAGACGTGCACGCGCTATTCGGCGTAATTCGTCGTTAACCAGTGGAACAAGGCGCTCCAGTGAATCGCGATCCCCGTTGCGGGCTCCTACCAGCAGCCCGGTGATCTCCATGACGGCGCTCCTCTATTAGGCCGGATAATTCTCACGATTATAGCCCCATGGTCACACGGAAGTAATGCAAAATAGTCCCAGTACCCATGGCACTTTCCGTAGTTCAAACCAAGCCCGTAGTTCAAACCAGGCTGGATAAGATGCTCAGCCACCCCGACAAGGTCTTTTGGCCGGCCGAGGGTTACACTAAACTCGACCTCGCCCATTTCTACGCCCAGGTCTTCCCCAAACTGAAACCCTACCTTGCCGATCGGCTGTTGACCATGGAGCGATGCCCCGACGGGATGCGTGGCGGCTGCTTCTATCAAAAGGAAGCACCCAAAACTCTGCCGCCCGCCACCTCCACCAAAGTCATAGAGCACCAGAAGCGAAGTGTACGCTACGTGGTGGGTGGTGCGCTCGAAACACAAATTGCGCTCGTTAACCTGGGCTGCATTCCCGTGCATGTCTGGGGCAGCCGAGCCAAGAATCCCAACAAACCCGACTGGCTAGTGTTCGACCTTGATCCCGGCTCCGGCGAGTTTGCCGACGCCGCCAAAGCCGGCCTGCTATTCAAGGAAGCGCTGGATGCGCTCCATCTCGCCTCATTCCCCAAAACATCCGGCAGTCGTGGACTGCACGTCTTTGTGCCGCTGCGCACCGGCCCGGATTTCGACCAGGTACGTTCTTTTGCAGCCGAACTCTGCGACCGGCTGGCGGCCGCGCATCCTAAGACACTAACCGTCGAGCAGCGAATTGAAGTACGCCAGGGGCGCGTTTATCTGGATTCTTTTCGCAATGGATTCGGAGCTACCGTCGTCGCGCCCTATTCCGTACGCCGCCGCGAAAAGGCTCCGTTTTCGATGCCGCTCGCCTGGAAGGAAGTAAGACCGTCCCTGGTTCCTGCGGATTTCAACTTGGGTAACTACGCCATGCGCTTGGCCGGCCCCGACCCGTGGAAAGATTTCTTCGCCAGCCGGCAATCCATCAAAGCTGCCGCCAAAACAGTGAAGACAATCTAGCTCACCACTCGCCCTCGAAACGTCCGGCTGCCAACAATTACCGCACTAATCACGCTCGCAGCCAGCGCCAGCAGCACCCATCCGATGTGCAGGGTTGGTATGTTGCGCCCGTTGATTGGTAGGACCATGGCGTACCGTAGTCCCTCCGAAGCGTAGGTCAGCGGGTTGAAGAGTGTGAACACTTGAAACCAGCGGATGTTGTTGAGCGCCGCCCAGGGATAGTAAGTGCAGCCGGTAAACAGGAGCGGCGTAAAGATGAGCGTGAACATCATGCTGACCTGTTCTGGTTTGATGACAGTTCCCATCACCAGCCCGAAACTCGACCCCATGCAGGCTACTACTACGATCATCCCGGCCAATAGGGCGAGATGATCCAGGCGAACGGCGTAGCGATCGCCAAGTATCCACCAGGCCAAAGGAAAGATCTAGCGCATTGCCGCCGGGGATCATCTTTTTCAATTCCGCCGAGTTGTTATTGACCAGGATCTTCCCATAGTCCATGATCGCGATGCGCTCGCAGAGTTTAGCGGCTTCATCCAAATCGTGGGTGGTCAGCAGAATCGTCAAGCCCTGCTCATTCAGCTCGCGAATACGATCCCATAAAAACAGCCGTGACTGAGGATCGAGATTGTTGGTCGGTTCGTCCAGAAAAGCACGTCGGGCGAATGCTTCAGAGCGCGGGCGATCATCAGCCGTTGCGCCATCCCGCGTGAAAACCGGTTGATTTTCTCGTTCTTGCGGTCTGCCAGCCCCAGTTGACCGAGCAGCTTATCGGCGCGTTCTTCGCGCTCCTCGCGTCCTACGCTGTGGTACGCCGCATGGAATGTCAGAATCTCCCGCACCCTGAGCCTGCGGTCCAGATTGCTCTGCTGCGGGACCACCGCGATGCGCTGCTTCACGCTGAGCGGATCTTCCGCTACGTCGATGCCCATCACCGCGCAGGATCCGCTGGTGGGAACAGCGCTGGTGATGAATATACCGATAGTGGTCGTTTTTCCGGCGCCGTTGGGTCCCCACAGCCCGAAGATTTCGCCGCGCCGCACCTGGAACGAAACGCCATCCACGGCATTGGTCTTCGACTTTTGATAACGCTTCACAAGATCGCGCACTTCGATCGCGGGCGTCGTGTCTGAGGGGGGAGCCATTCGGTCTCCATCCATTGATCAACAGGCGCCGCCGGCAATGCTTTATTACTGCTAAAGAGCGCGTTTCAAAACCCCTGACTGATCCCGAGGCATTGTACACGCCGCAATCGCCAGGCCCGCAACAGCAATGGAAAACGTGGTGGCGGTAGCGGCGAGTCGTGCTGGGAAAGTTTACCGCCGACGCTTTGTGTCGACGCGCTTGGCGGCCACCTTGCTCGCCGATGGGGCGCCTTGCTTCGCCATCTGCGCCTGCCCCGCCTTGGTCATCAAGCGCGATTGTTCGTACATCTCGATCCACTTCTTGCTCGAAATCGCCGAGATCAGCTTGCCAATCGCTTCGAGCGGCAAATCGTCCGGCGACTCGAAATGAACGCAACACTTCCCCATGTCTAGCTTCTTCCCCGCCGCCTTGAACGCTGCCTTCAGCTGCTCGAGTTGACTCGCACTCCAAAACGCGCCCATCAGGTAGAGCGAGCAGTAGTTCTTCTGCGACGAGAGCGCGACGTAGCAGATCGGCTGCTTGTTGTAAGTGTCTGGATATCGAGACAGCGGGATCGTCCAGCCGATCGTGCCCCAGACGAGGCACTCATCGTAGCCGCGTGGAATGTGCGTGTTCACGAGTGCGCGCACCGTCGCGATCGTCTTCGCGCGATCGGCGGGGAGTGAGGCGATGTATTGCGCTGGCGTCTTTACGTTCGATGGAGGTTTCATGGATTCGTCGTCTTCCCGAACGAAGTATAAACCAGCCAGCGGCAGGGGCAGTAGTATCGCGTGAGTCCTAGCCGCGCCGTAAGCCCCGCGTGTGCAAGGCATCGTGCCGGTGGTGGCCAAGCCCGGCAGCCCTCATGGCAGCGGCCTCGGCGTCTTCCGCCGGGTTGTCGAAGGCACCCTGGCCTGGCTGCATCGCTTCCGTCGCCTCGCGCTGCGCTACGAACGCCGCGCAGCCGTCCACGAAGCCTTTCTCACGCTCGGTCGCACCCTAAGCAACTTTTACCTGTAACGCTACCCCGCTCGTGCTCACTACCCTTTCGGCAGGCCGCGATAAAGAGACGAGCCTGCTCAGAAAGAGAACAGCTAT
This sequence comes from Bryobacterales bacterium, assembly GCA_963769205.1. GTDB lineage: Bacteria > Acidobacteriota > Terriglobia > Bryobacterales > Bryobacteraceae > Palsa-89. The sequence continues at coordinate 486,009 of CAVYKR010000019.1, forward strand.
GCCAATTCCAATGCAGGGTTCCTGGACAGTCTCCGTTAAGTTGAAAGAGGCTGGGTCCACTCCTCAGCAGTTCATTATCGCCGGCGCCGCCACCGGTAACGGCACCTACGTCGGTGACACGTCTACGCCTCCGGTCCACGTCACCGGTTCGGCCTGGTCAATAGACGTTAAGCACAACCCCAGCTCCGGCTTCGTGGATTCCTTCAGCCAGATCACCTTTCCCGTGAATAACGGCGTCCAATATTCCTTCGATATCCAAGCCAATGACGATGACATCGATCCCGTTTTCGACGATCTCATTCTGACCTGCACCACGCCGGTCACCCAAAACGATTTCATTCTGTTCGGAAATGTGAGCTGGTACTCGGGCTGTATTTTCACGCCCTGCCGGCCGTTTCCAAGTGTCATCATTGACAGCGAGGTCGCTCTTCAAGCCGCGCTGCTGCGCCCCTCATTCCGCAAGGTCATCGAAGCGATCTACCCGGAACGCGTGCAGCCGAAGCCGGTTGGCCCGCAACCTGATCCTGGACCGTTCCGTCCGTTCCTGCTGCCTGTCGAAGACAATCCCATCGTTCCCGAGCAGCAGCTCAAAGTATTTGCTGACACTGCCGCCAACGTTCAAGCTGATGCCGCCGCTGCGCTAACCAGCCATATTGCGACCGTCAACGTTCCGCTCGCCAATAACGTTGTCAGCTTGCGCGCCGTGGATGTGGCTAACTTAGTCAATCCCATCTTCAATTGCCAAAGCGGAGCGTTAGCTGATTATCTTCTCCGGTTCCAGGACTACACTCCCACCGCCGCCGAAGCTGCGGGAGGCCCCTACACCGGCACCGGCGCCCGTACCAACCTCGGCGTCACCACTACCGATCGCCACGGCAACTACATTTTCCGCTTCACTCTGCCGTGCGAATTCTTCGTGGCCCGTGCCCTCAGTCACATTCCCATCCCGTTCCCCCGCTGCATCGTGCCACTGCCCAACATCATCGTGCAGGTACTGGATGGCACGGCGCCGTCGGGTGTTTTGTTTGAGACCACGCCGTTCTTCAACACCCACGAATACGCGCATATCAATGTTTGCGTCCCCAAAGGCGTGGTTACGCTGCCCCCGGCCTGCGCTACCGGATACATCATTCAAAGCATCGGCAATATCACCGTCGGTCCTCCTCCGAGCCCATCAGTCGGCGCCCCGCGGACGACGCTCGATACTTCGCTCGATTCCAGTGGCATCATCACCAGCAGCAGCGCCCTTGGCCCGCATGTGTCCTGCGCCGCCTGGGCCGGCTCTTTGTATTTCTACGGCTGCCTGGATAACCCGGCCATCGTTTCCTACACCATTCGCTATGGCCGCCTTACCGATGCCGACACCGCCTACCAGTTCGTCAACGAAGACTACAGTCCCTACCGTATAGTCCCGGCCCCCGTCTATGTGGCGCCGCAATCCGTCGGCCCGACTCCACGGACGCTTGAAACCGAGCCCCTCGTGTTCACTACGGTTCCTTCTTATCTCAACGCGGAAACCGACACGACTACGCCTTGGCTGGAGCGCTGGAAGGTCCTGAAGATGGTGCTCACCAGCTCCATCTATCAGCAGGCACTAGGCGGCGTAGGCTCCATAGTCTTCCGCATTCAGGGCTACAATGTCACTGGCCATCAGGTGGCCGATGAACGCATCACTCTGTTCATCGACAATAACTTCGTGGATCAATTTATCGATCCTAACCTCTCGCTCATCACGACCGGTGGGCCTGTTTCGCAAAGCAACTGTGCGCTCTTCACGCTGCCGCCCGACCAACCCGCAGCGCCCATCCAGATCTCCTTCCGTGCCAATCAGAACGACGGCTTCCTGGCGTCGTACACGCTCTACATGGACAAGGGGGCAACTGGTAACTTCCCCATCAAGTCGATCACTGCCGGCTCGCCCATCAGCGATTCCCGGAGCTGTAGCGGCTTCCGGGGAACAGCCGACGAGCCCGGCTACGGCGCGACAGTCCCCGGTGAACTAACCGCCGAGGTCGTACCGCAGACCGGCAATTGGTTGGATCCCGGCCAGATCTTCTGCGCATTCTCGATCAATATCACTTCCAGCGTTTGGATCACCGATGGCCAGGGCATCTTCGGACCATTCAACTCAACGCCGGACTTGATCGGCATTCAGCAGGGATAAATGCAGTTCTACTGGCTGATCCTCGGCGTGTTGGCGGGATGGAGAATCACCCATCTCCTGAACGCTGAGGACGGCCCGTGGGACCTTGTTGTCAAACTGAGAAGGCTCGCCGGAAGCGGTTTTTTCGGAAGCCTTCTCGATTGTTTTTACTGTCTCAGCCTATGGGTGGCGGCGCCGCTGGCCTACCTGTTGGGCGACGTCTGGAAACAGCGTCTGCTCCTCTGGCCGGCCATCTCCGCGGGCGCGATCCTGTTACATAAAGCCACGTCGCGGGAACCTGGCGCATTGATCGCCGAATATCACGAAGAAGAAAGGAACGAATAATTATGCCTTGTTGTGGAAATCGAAGAGCGCGCGCTGTGGCTGCCTTGGCCCCCCAGCCTGAGCCGCGTCCTAAGCCTGTCGCCCCAGTGGTCTCAGAACGCCCGGTTACTTTTGAGTACACCGGTAAGACCGCCCTCGCCGTTACCGGCCCCCTCACTCACGCCAACTATCGCTTCCCTGAACCGGGTGCCAGGGTGACCGTCGATGCCCGGGAAGCTGGAAGCTTTGCCGCGTTACCCAATGTTCGAAGAGTCTCCTGACTACTTTTTTATCTTGAGCATGAAACGCTGCAAGTTTTAGCGCCACCTAAGAATGTACACCCGGACGGTTTCGTTACCAACCGTGGGACTCGTCTTGGTCCCCTACGCGGGACGATCTTTTGTTCGGGTGTACGCTTGGGTGCCTCTAAAGTCTGCTATTGCTTTTCCGTTCCGGCGTAGAGCTGGAATGGTCCCCAATAATATGGTCTATGGTACGGAGATCCCCGGTCGTGAATCAGAGCGAGCTGGGCTTTTCGTAAAGCGTCGTCCGGTGCCGCGCCGTGCGCCAGATCGCCGTACATCTCGGACATCAACCTCGAAGTCGATGCGTCGTCCACATCCCAGAGCCCGGCGATCACGTTCTGGGCCCCGGCTTCGAGGAACGCCCAGGTGAGTCCGACTAATCCCTCGCCCGAGTACGCGCGCGCCCCGGCGCTGCGGCAGGAAGAAAGAGTTACCAGGCTGGCGGCCAGGGGAATCTTCATGATTTCGCGAGCAGTCAGCGCGTACGTGTTTCCTTCGCGTGTAAGAATCAGCGCGGAATCGAGCGGGCTGGCTCGATTGGCAGTCGCATGGGCGGCGAAATGAATGAACGAGAAGCGCGCCGGATCCGCCCGCCGGTAAATAGAGGGCTGCGACTGCGCGCCTCTGTAAACGGCCCGATTTGAATCTGAAAACAGGGCCGCAATTGTGTCTACTTCTTTGCGCGCATTTGGTAAACGGGGAAACTCTTCGCCTGCCGATTCCGGATCGCCGATCGCCAGCAGGCTCGCCGCCCTGTCCTTCCGCGGGCCACGGGAATTCAGCACTAATCCCAGCGATGGCGCCACCGAGAGCGTGACATCCTCGATCCAATACTTCGCCGGATCGGCCGGAGCGGGCAAGGTCGCGAAATTCAGCGAATGCAGCGCGCCATCGGGAACAATGACCACGTGGGTTCCTGGCCGTGCGATCTCGCGGATAGGGCCGAGCAAAATCTCGGATAGTTTCAAACCGGTCGGATTGCTGCGACTCCAGCGGATCTCTGAGATCTTCAATGACTGTCCGGTATCCTTCCACCAGGTGCCGTATCTCTGGCTCCGGCGGCAGCTTGAACATTTGAACATTAGTCGGCGTGACCGCCCAGACATAGGACTGTTTTGGCGCAAGCCAATAAGAGAGCAGTATGCGCTCGGAGGAGCGGGCCAGCGCCTGAAATTGTGATGCTCGAAAACTTCCTTGACGCGGCGGCGTTGGACAAGCGCTCCTTCAGGATCCGCGCGCGGCTTGACTCCACTACCTCGAGCGCTCTGCGTAGTTTCCCCGCGCTGGACCAGAAAATCCACATAGCCCCGATAGAATCGAACCAGGCCCGAAAGGTAAGACAGCTTGAAATCTTCTTTTGTGAGACCTGCCTGGCGGCTTTCGATGGTCCCGATAGCCGATTGGAATTGAGCGTCCGCCTTTTGCGGATTCGCCGTCTCCATGTAGAGCTGGGCTAAGCTTGCCTGCGCATCCAGCGCCGGGGTAGGATCTTCGGAGGCAGAAGTCACAACCGACCGGTACAGTTCTTCCGCCCGTCCGTATTGCTTTCCGCGTAACGCGATCTCAGCCGAGTTCACCCGATTGTAAAGTTGCGTTTGACCTTGTCATTTAATTCGCCCTTTATCGCGATCGACTCGGCGTTGTATCGATCCGCGGTATCCAGTTCTCCCCTCTGAATATTGGCCGTTGCCAGATCGGTCAGCCACATCGCGCTCCCAGCGCCGGTCTTTGCGTTCTCTTGCAATCGCGAGTGCTCGTTGGTATCGGTCGATTGCTGCCGGAAAAATCCGACTGCATCCAGAAAGACTGTGCCGCTGTTTCCCAACCAGGTCTGCTGATTCCGCTGGTCCCCAACCTTGGCAAATCGTGCCGTAGCCTCTTCGAAAGCGGCCTGAGCCTTTTCAGGATCACCCAGGCTGTAATAGCACCAGCCCAGGTTGCCGATTGTTCTGGCGGCTGCGTTGCCCGCGCCCAGCCGCGCGAATAGGTCGTACGCGCGTTGCAGCCAATAAATGGCTTCTTCGTAACTGGAATCTCCCAAAGAATATGTAGCCGAGATTGCCCATCAGGTTTGCTTCCAGATAGGGATCGCCAACCCGGGTGGCAACATCTAATCCGTGGCGCAAAGTTGTTTCCGCGTCATCGAAGCGGTCAAGTTTGATCAATAGCGGGCCTTGTCGCAGGTCCACTTCGGCAACCAGGCTCGGAGACGCGCTGGCCTCTGCAAGGGCTCGGGCCTCGTTCAGAGACTTTTCGGCGCGCGAGTAATCAGCGAGAAGGAACCAGGCCCGGCCCTGATGCATGCGGCGGCGGGCCTGGAGATCCGGTTTGGGTGGAGAATCAGGACCATCTAATAGTTTGAGGGCCGATTCTTCTTGCCGGCTCGCTACCAGCGCCTCGGCCTTCAGGATCTTCAGCCTCCAGCACCATTCTTCTGAGGAACCACATCTCCGGAACGCCGAATCGGCCAGCGCCAGCGCTTGCTGAACGTCTCCTTCTCTCAGCAGCCGCTCGGCCGCCTTGTAGTCAGCCTCCAGCGACTCAATCCGCGAAGTGCGGCAGCCCCCCAGCCAACAGACCAGGAGCAGGATCTTCCTTATGGATAGGAATCGCCGCCGCCCTGCGCGCTGCACAGGCTGGCTTCCCCTTGCACTGGGCAGCCCATATCCACCCGGAGCATGACTAAGCGGCGCGACGTCGGATAACAGAAAAACTCTCCCAGATGCACAGTACCAAACTGCGGCACCGTGATACGCACTGGTTCGCCTAGCACCGCACCTGGTTTCGGATCACGCAGAGCGAGACAGAATCCCAGCACGCCCGATCTTTGGTCTCCCTGCGGCAAAGGTGCCGGATTTCCGTCCGGACCGGGCAGCGATAGAGCAGCCAATAGTCTGCGATCTTGGTCGTTCCCCAGCGCCTTCTGCAGACCCGACCAGCTGGCATGTTCCGGCCTGCAAAAGTAGTCCGGGGCGATTTCTAACCGCTCAAAGAAGATGATTGCCGATGCGCAACCCTTCGAATCGGCTGCCGATAGGCACCACGGACGTTTCCTGGCTGTCGCCGCCGTGTATCGACGTAACTCGCGCCACGATGCGGTCGCACGTGACCACATCCAGCAGGTTGAATTTCTCCACCACCGCCAGCGTCAGCGTCTCAAAAATTCCCTCGTGCGCCTCCGTACCGGCCACTTCGGTGTAGGCTGCGCCGAAGGACAATATTTCCTTATGTCGAAAGCATTCGACTCGCGCCGACCCAAAGCCGCCGCCCACCGGTAATGCCGAGGCCGCTTGGACTGGAATGATGTCATGAAAAGGGTGAACGATTCGGCCTGCAACGCCTATTGCGTCGCCCTGGAAGATGTACCTCTTCGAGCTGGTCTGCTTTTGCACTGAAAGCTCCTAGTTAATCGAGTTTGAGAATAAGTGCGTATCGAGCAAGTTCAGTTTCAGGCTTGCCTGTTTCCGCGGCATTGCGAATGACTACAGTGTATCGACCGGAAGGCAGCAGCGTTCGGGCCATCAGGATTTGGATGGGTTTGCCCGGCGGTGGCGCAGGCAGGCGCACGCTGAACTTTGTCGAACCGGACTCATCCTGCACCGAACATAGATACGCCGCGAAGGCTCCCTCCCAGGTCGGATCCATGTAGATCGTGTAGAAGCGGCTGTCTGCCGCAACGTCCAGCGCATGGGCATCGCCGCGCGAGATGGGTGGAAGTACGTAGCTGGCCACTGGCTGCGGAGACACGGCCGCTCGCAGCTGTCCCCGCAATCCCGGAATAACCACCAAGCTTTGGTATACCGAAACACCGAGTAGCGCCAGAACTCCCAACGCCGGCGCCGCCATCCACGGACTTCCCCACGTTAGGGCCCAGGGAGATCGCCGGGCCTTCCGCGGGTTAACATCGCTGGCCACGACGCGCTGGGGAACGCCTTCCTCCTTAAAAACAGCTCTGGCGTTTTCTTCAAACAGCGCTCCGGCTCGTAGCTCCTGCGCGCACTGCGTGCAATCGAAGAAGTGAGCCTCAAACTCCTCCGATTCCGGGCCCGCTAACTGACCCAGCAGGTAGCGCTCAACCGCCCCCGTATCTACCGCTTTTGTATGGTCCATTTCACGCCCTCTTTGCTAAAACTCCAGCCGGCGCCTCGGTCTGCCTGGTCTAACTAAGACCAGCCGCCATTCCCCTCTTGCGCACCACCTCTCGAAATCTCTCTTTAGCGCGGTGTAGCAAAACTCTTAAATAATCGCTGTCCACTTTGAAATGCCGCGAGATTGCCGACCGGTCCGCTTCTTCCACGAACACCATTCTCAGCAGCGCCCGATCCTTCTCCGGCAGTTCGTCCAGCACCGCGCGCACTACCCGCTTGCGTTCCTCGGTTACGATGTCGGCCTCCACCCTCACCCGATCGTCCGGAGGATCCATAGCGTGAGCCCCAGCCTGTGGATGATGCGATTCGGATCTCAACACCTCAAACATCACGTTGTTGCATACCGAAAGCACGAACGCGCCGAACCGCTCCGGGTATTCAATCCCGCGGTCCGATCGCAAGTATTTCAGGACCCGGGCGAACGTCTCTTGCCGGATCTCATCAATCAAATGGCGCGCGCGGATGCGGTTCCGGAGCTTCAACCAGATCACATTCGTGAAATAAGCGGTAAAGTGCTTTCCGGTTTCAACGTCGCCGTCTTTCAAGCGCGCCACGTAGTCTGCATCGAAAACGGCGTATTCCAAAAGGACTCCAGCTAAAGCTACTGTACTAAATGAGCTTTGGGTGCTCAATACATTTTGCCGGAATGTCCCGCCACTTGGCCGTCGGGTGACTGTTATCATCCTCACGCTTCGCCTTACGTCTGTTATGTGCTCCGGCCCGTGCAAACGTTTCACCGGAAGAAATTTGACCGGAATCTGAAACGCTAGATCCCTGGGTTTCACTACAACAGTGCAGAGCCTGTGGGGAACTTGGAGCGCGTGGTCGGGTTCGGAGGAGTAGCGCTCCCTGTTCCCCCAGGCTTCGGAGGAACGGCCCTTCCCGTCGAAAGACACGCTACAATACGGTGTCTCCAGATCCGATGTCGTACGTTCCCGGATACAACCACGATCTCTTCATCAGCTACGCCCACGGAGACGACCGCGATTGGATCAACCGCCTCATCGACCGCCTGAAACCCGAGTTAAAGCGCCGCTTGGGGACGGAACCTGCCATCTGGATCGATGACGACTTCCTTCGAAAGAGTCGTGACTTTCGTCAAGAGATCCCTGCTAGCGTCCGATCGTCTGCCGTATTTCTTTTGCTCTGTTCGCCCAGTTATCTCCGTTCCGAATATTGCGTGCGCCAGGAATGCCGGGCCTTTGGCGATACCATAGCAATCAAGCGGGCGCGTTTTGCGGGGGCGGAATTCGCCAATGAACAGTTTGCCCTTCGCACCCTCCTGCTGCCTGTTGACAATAATGAACACTGGCAGCTGTTTCCCGGTTTAACCGACATCCCATTCTGTGACGAAGCCGGCACCTTCCTGCCGGGTTCGCCCGACTTTGAAGCTAGCTTCCGCAAAATCACTGGCGAGCTGATGCTCTTGCTGAAGCGTATGCGCAACCGCAGCACGCCCATCTTCGTTTATCCACCCAGTCCCAGCCCGGCCTTGAAAGGAGCACACGAAACGCTCTCCGCGGAGCTATCGGCCCAGAGCTATCGTCTGCTGCCCGATCGCCTCGTCAGCCTCCCGGATCAGCTCCGCGAAGCATCGATCTCCGTCTTCCTGCTCGGAGATCTGTACGACGAAACCATCGACCAACTGACCCAGGCCGCCAATCTGGGCGGCAAGCCCTGGCTCATCTGGTGCTCCCCCGAATCACAGGACGCTACGCCGGAACAGATCGGCTTTATCCGCCATCTCGAACGGCTTGACTCGCCGGCCAAGACTTTTCTGGATGTCACCATCAGCCCCAGCATGCTGAAAGAAGAAGTTCTGGCCCTGCTCAAGCCGAGCCTGCTGGCTTCTCAACCCCAGTCCGATAAACCTCGGGTCTACCTGATTTACAACTCACGTGACCGGCTCGAAAAAGGAAACGTCGGCCAGATCATTTATCATTACCGCAACGAATTCCAGTTCGATTTGCCCGACGATCCCGCTCAGCACACGGCCCGTTTAGCTTACGCCGACGGCGTTCTTCTCGTCTGGGGCCATGCTGAGGAAGGCTGGTGCGCCCCCGAGTTCGAGTCCATGCTTCAGGTGTCGCACCGCGCCCGGTCGAAAGGCCTTTGTCTCTTTGATCCCAAAGACGCCAAGACGGCCGTCATGCGCCAGCTTCGTGACACCTTGGTGGACGTTCACGTGGTGGAGCAGTTCGGCCAATTTGATCCGTCCCGCCTCGAAACTTTTTTCAGCCCGATCCGGCGTCGCCCTCTACCGGGTGCACCATGAATTTCACCTCTGTTCTGCAGCGCCTCGAACAATCTGAGAATCCCTACCCCGGCTTGCGTCCCTTCGAGACCAGCGAGTCGCCCTTTTTCTTCGGCCGGGACCAGCAGACCGCCGAGCTCGCGGGCCGCCTGGAGAGGAACGGATTTGTCGCCGTCGTCGGCGTTTCGGGCAGCGGAAAGTCTTCGTTGGTTGGAGCCGGCTTGATCCCCGCGCTGCAGCGTGGCGGGATGACTGGCGCTGCCCGCTGGCGTATTGTTGTTGCTCGTCCGGCCGGTGCTCCCTTCACCAGTCTCGCCACTGAGTTGCAGAAAGCTGGTTTCGACACTGCCGATCTGCGAAAGAGTAGTTACGGCTTGATTCATGTGGCCCGGCAACTCGCGTTGGATGAAAGCCTGCTGCTGGTAATCGATCAGTTTGAAGAACTCTTCCGCTACAAAGATCTCGAGCCTGTCACAGCCGAAACGCGCCGTCACCGGGAACAAGCTGCCGCGGATGCCCGCGAGTTTGTGCAGGTGCTTCTCGCCGCCAGCCGCCACCAGCCTCCCGTCTATGTCGTGCTCACGATGCGCTCTGACTATTTGGGCGACTGCGCGGAGTTCCGTGATCTGCCCGAAGCGTTGAATGAAAGCCAGTACCTCATTCCCCGCCTCTCCCGTGAACATCGCAAACAAGCCATCGAGTGCCCTCTCGGCGCCGCCGGAATCTCGCCGGTCCTGGTGCAGCGCATGCTGAACGACGCCGGCGATGAGCCCGACCAGCTTCCCATTCTCCAGCATGCGCTCATGCGGACCTGGAGCCACTGGCGCCGGTCCGATCCAGACCAAAAACGGACGATTCAGTTGCAGGACTATGAGGCCATCGGCGGATTCACTGACGCCATCGATCAGCATGCCAATGAGTTGCTCAGGCATACGCGCAGAGACTTTACGGTGGCAATCTTCAAGCGTCTGACCGCCCGCGGGCGCCACCATCAAGACCGTCGCGACCCTGCCCCACTCTCCGAACTCTGGGAGCTTTGCGGTGCCAGGACCGAGCAGGATCGGGCGGACGTCACCGCGGTCGTAGATCACTTCCGGGGGCCGGAGGCGACCTTTCTTTTGCCTCGCGATGGTGCTCTCCGCCCGGAGACATACATTGACATCGCCCATGAGAGTCTCATCCGTCAATGGAAAACTCTTCGCGATCGATGGCTGCCCGAAGAGACCGAATCGGCCAAGACCTTTATCAATCTCGTGGGACGGGCCAGGAATTGGAAGTCGCGCGGTGGCTCGCTACTAATGGGTGTCGATCTGGCCGACGCCAAGCTGTGGAGTGAGCAGCGCAATCCCACCACCACCTGGGCGCAGCACTATGCCGATGAGCAAGCCCTCGCCGATGTTGTGGAATTCCTGAAAGCTAGTGAAGAGACCGAGGGCACGGTACTTCAACAGGCCATGGCACGCTTTCAACAGGAACTGGAGATAGCCGGTCAGATTCAGCAACAGTTGATGACCGTGACAATTCCCCAAGTGCCTTACGCTACTGTCAAGGCCGTCAGCTACGTCACGAAAGCCGTCGGCGGAGACTTTTACGACGTGATCAGTACCGAAGGCGGGTTGGCGCTGGTCGTTGCCGATGTTACCGGGAAGGGGATCTCCGCCGCCCTCCTTGCCTCGAATCTTCAGGGAATGCTTTACTCCCAGTTGACGCGTGAGTATCCCCTTGCCGATGTGATAAGTTCCGTGAATCGCTTCCTGTGCGAAAAGGCTCAGGTCGGCAGGTACGCAACATTGTTGACGGCGCGCCTGATGCCCGGCGGCGAACTGGAGATCCTTAATGCGGGACAGGTTTCGCCGCTTCTTATATATGGCACGACGGTTGAGCCGCTGCCGTGCGAAAACATGCCCGTGGGACTCTTTGCCGAGGCCGATTTTCGCGTTTCTAGGATCCAGCTGAAGCCGGGCGACCGCTTAGTCGCCCTGACGGACGGCATTATCGAAGCTGAGGACGCGCAAGGCGAGTTCTTTGGACAGGAACGCTTTGCGGAGGCTGCTGCCAAGGACTTTGGCGAAATCGAGCTCGCGGTCCGCAAATTTTGTGGTTCGATGCCCCAGTCTGACGACTGGACGCTACTGGAATTGACCTATCGCGGATAACCAATTTCGGGCACCAAAATAGTGCACTACTCAGAGTCACTTATAACGGCGATGATACCTAGGCAACTCCCATCACGAGTATGAAGTCTAAAAGTCCGAGTTTCGCAGGTATCCGCGCAGTTGGATCGGAGGCGCTCCACGCCCATCGTAACTGGCCAACCCAACCAACGTCCTTAATCTGGAATTGATAGATGTTCTTTCAGCTCACATCAAGTTTTGCACGCGTCACCTCGTCCACTAAAACACCACGGGCGGATTCAGTTTTGTCGCCTTCCGTGTACCGAGTTCCGCGAACTTCAACCAGAATTAAGTCCGCCATGACAGATAATTTACATATACTGCCTTCACCGATTGTTCCGCGATGAACCGCTGGGATTCGTACCCGGTCTCGGTACACATCCTCTGGGGAACGCTATGAACCGTTAAACTAGCTGTTTAAGATAGGCATGAGCGATAAGTCAGAGTTTCTTCGCTCGCTTCTTATCACTAGCGCGTTTGAGTCGCGCCTCTTTTTCAGCAGAGTCTTTTTCGATCCATTGAGCACCTGCTGAGTGCATTGCTCATACGTTCCGCTTCTGTGTTGCCGGGCACATCGGGCGCCGGTAGTGGATTGATGTTTTCAGCCCTCACGCTTTAGTCGGAGTCGCTTCATGATCTGGAGGACAGCGCCGTAACTCGCTCCTTCTATAGATTCGAGTGAATGGTGCCGAATGTCGTTCTCCTCGCCAAGCTTACTGCTCCAGCCGTTATCCTCCTGCCACCAGCGCGCTGCATGCGTAATCGTTCCGATATTATCGGCGTAGATTGCTATCTTGTCATAGCCAATCTCAAATGTACGGTCTGTGCAAATCTGGAATCCAAGAATCTCATACAACCTCGTGAAGGCGTCCAGTGTCTCTTCGTGCGGAACACCCGGTGGCCAGTATTTCCCCGGCCACTTACGTTGTCCAGAAGGAGTAGGCCACCACCATTGCCTTATGTCGTTTATCGACCATGCGATGCAATTGTATTCTTCGTCGGTAGGGCTAGTTATATCGAAGAGCGATCCTAGAGACGGGAATGTCGCCTCGATTTCCGCCGCTGTCATTTACAGGTAGTTATGCTGATTAGCATATTCCAGCCAAAGGCGCTTAGCCTCTGGTAGCGATTCGGCTCCTACGGCTGGATTGTCTCCCGTGATGCATTCGAGTGCCCAGTACCACTGACCGCCCCGGTGTCGAAGTTCAGAGAATATTAGCGGCAGCACCGCCTTACCCATGCCAATAATGCGTTGATAGTTCGGATTAAAGATCTTCGAATGGATCGATGACAATACCCGTGTCTCACGCCACCAACGTTCGGTGAGGTTTTGAAATTCCTGCTGAATGTTTTGATCGCCGCTGTCGTTCTCTTCACGGCGACGGGATCTTATCAATTGTGCAAAGTGACTTGCGACATCGTAGCCACGCTCAAAACGATGGCCCCTCTTTCCCCTAAATCGTAGACGAGCCAAGTCGTAATCGCGCTCACGAGCCGCGATCACTGGGCTTCTAGCGTATGTTCTGATTTCACAATCCAGTGGCATTCGCTAATCTCCCAAATTTTCCAACTTTGTTTCCTTCAAAAATTCTCGCAACGTCTTGTCCTTAGAGCGTGCCCTCTCTAACACCCCAGCAAGTGCGGCCAAGTCGTCAGAATCTAGCACGACGTGGAACTCTTTATGCTCCTTGCCTTCATGATAGCTAAGCCTCAGATCATGGGTCAAAACTGCTCCGGAAGGCCTTGCGTTGGCGTCGTGTCCAAAGACCGGACGAATATCAGACAAAATCTTGGCGGTACAATACAGACGCTCTCCGTCGCGCTGGAGACGCGCGGCCTTGGATACTGTATTGAGTGAGTCGATGTCGAGAATTCGCTCAAACATAGAGCGCAATTTTGTGACATCCTTTGCGGTCATCTTGAGGTCTTGGCTTTTGGAGATTCCATCCATAAGGTCCGCTAAAAATGTGGATGGCGTGACTCCGGCGAGATCCCGAATATAGTACAGGGTATAGAGAGTACTGAGCACAGCGGTCAACTTTTCCAGAGGTATTCCGGATACTTGTTTTGAGATACGCTTTGCCATCTCTTTGGGGTTCGCAATAGGTGGCGCGGCTTTCATCGCGCTGATGAACTGATCGAACAAGGGTACAGATAAGCTCTGAATTGTTGTTATCGCACCGCGCTCCTCCGGAGGGATGTTAAGTGGCGGCATTGCAATGACCATACCTGCTGCTTCCTGCCAATGTCAACTTGGGGATTTCAACAGCTATCGTCTGCAGCGCGATGCTTTGCGATATGGAAGCTTTCACGCTTGGCCCTCATCCGTCTTTCCCGTGAGTTGATTGAACGTCGGGCGCTTGCCGACGATACCAGAGACGGCCACGCTGAAGCGCTCGCCAGCGGTCATCTTTCGATTGTTGAAGCGGAACGCCTGTTCGTCGAGATAACGGAACAAGTGAAACGGCTCAACGCTTACATACGTGCCGTTAATCCCACGCTTCAGCAGACTGTACCCAAGTTGGTCCGAAGCTGCGCCCCTCCATTGTCGATTCGTGTCGAGGTGCGCGTAAGCCGCAACCGCGTAAGAGGAGCGGCGCGCCCTGTCCGGCCGTCCCAATACAATATGCCTGGTGTCCATTACTGGCTAGCCGCGGCTGCCTGCTTCCTCGCTTCCTGCAAAGTTTTCTGATCCTCGGCGCTCAATTCCGGCTGCTCCAGTTCGAAGGTCAGCTTGTTCAGCGTGCCCGTGAAACGGAATGGAACCTGGTAATCCTGGTCATCCACGCCTGTGCGTGTGTCCACGCCCACATCGAACGATTCGTCAATGGTCATCAGGAACGGGATAGTGTGCGGGATGCTCTTGCGGGCCACTTCCTTGCCATCTACTTTCAGCACACCGGTGCCGCTCTTGCCGAAGCCCGGTCCGTCGTACATGAAGTCGAACCCAATCGTGTGCTTGCCCGGCGTGATCGCATCCGGCCCTTCCCAACGGAACCGTTCCAGATCTAGAAAGTTGTAAAGGAACACAGGTTTGCCCTTCAGCAGGTAGAAGCCGTAGCCGGCGAAGCGGCCGCCCAGTGTTGCCAGCATCCCTTGCGCGCCGCCTTGGGGGATAGTAACTTCCGCGGTGATCCTGTACGACTTGTTCAGCAGGTCCGGTGCGTCGCTGTACGGTAGCCCGCCCATCTCACCCGAGTAAGTAAAAACGTTCCGCCCGGCAGTGGAACTGGGCCGCGGCGCAAGCAGGCGCGTCAGCACGGAGTTGTCCAGCGGAAACACATTGTACTTCGTCGCCTCCATCAGAAATAGTTCCTTCATCTCGCGTAGCTTGTCGGGCATCTGGGCGGCCAGGTCGTTATTCTCCGAGTAATCGTTGGCGATGTTATACAGTTCCCATTGGTAGCCGTTGAGCACATCGTCCGGGAGTTTGACCGTGCCCAGTAGCCATGGGGGAGCGGGGGGGGTGGTGCAGGCTATCCAGCCATCATGGTAGATCGCGCGATTGGCGAACATCTCGAAGTACTGCGTCTTTCGCGTGGACGCTACATTAGCATTCGCCTTGTCCCAGGTGTAGGCCATACTGACGCCCTCGATTGGCTTCTGCCCAACACCGTTAACCATCACTGGAGCCGGCACGCCCACGGCTTCGAGCAGCGTCGGGACGATATCGATCATGTGGTGAAACTGCGGGCGGATGCCCCCCGCGTCCTTAATCCGATTCGGCCAAGCCATCACCATGCCCTGCCGCGTGCCTCCGAAGTGCGAAGCCACCTGCTTGGTCCACTTGAACGGTGTGTCGAAGGCCCACGACCACGCCACCGCCATGTGCGGATAGGTCGCAGCCGATCCCCACGCGTCGTAAGCTTTCATCTGCTCGGCGACTGGAAGCTTTAGGATCCCGTTGTATGCCGTGTATTGGTTGGGCGTACCCATGGTAGTGCCCTCAGCGCTTGTGCCGTTGTCGCCGCTGATGTAAATGATGAGAGTGTTATCCAACTCGCCCAGGTCCTCCACCTGCTGGATCACCCGCCCGATCTCGTGGTCGGTATAGGCCACATATGCCGCGAATACTTCGGCCTGATGTGCGTAGAGCTTCTTCTCATCGGCCGGGAGCGTCTCCCACTTCGCCAGGTCGTTTGGCCACGGAGTCAGCGCCGTTCCCGGCGGGATCACTCCGAGCCGTTTTTGATTGGTGAAAATCTGCTCCCGTAGCTGGTTCCAGCCCATGTCGAACTTGCCCTTGAACTTGTCGATCCACTCCTGCGTGGGCTGATGCGGAGAATGCGTTCCGCCCGGAACGTAATAGAGAAAGAATGGCTTCTCTGGCGCGCTCACCCTCACGTCTTTCATGTACTTAATCGCCTCATCAGCCAAATCGGTGGTGAGGTTGTACCCGGGCTTGCCGACCCACGGGAAAACTTGCGTGGTGTTTTGGAAAAGGTACGGCGTCCACTGGTCTGTCTCGCCGCCCATGAATCCGTAAAAATACTCGAACCCCATTCCCCCCGGCCACTGATCGAACGGGCCGGCCATGCTGTAGGTATAGCTGGGTGTGTTGTGGTTCTTCCCGAACCAGGAGGTGGCGTAGCCGTTCTCCCTCAGGATTTCGCCAACCGTGGCGCTTTCCGGACCGATTACTGAGTCATAGCCTGGGAAGCCGGTGGATTGTTCCGAGATTATTCCGAAACCTACAGAATGATGATTGCGGCCGGTGATCAACGCGGCCCGGGTAGGGGAGCACAACGCCGTGGAGTGGAACTGCGTATAGCGCAGCCCCATCTTGGCAACGCGGTCCATCGCCGGTGTCGGAATGACGCCGCCGAAAGTGCCCGAGACCCCGTAACCCTGATCGTCGGTCATAATGAGCAGGATGTTCGGCGCGCCTTTGGGTGGCACAACTTTGGCCGGCCAGTACGGTTTGGATTGATCCGCCTGAAGTCCGATCACCCCGTCGAACTTCTGTGGTGGGGGTGGCAGGTACCTTCCGTCGATGGTCCTCGTGGCACTCGGTGATCCAGGCGTGTCCGTGAGCTGCGGTGCTGAGTGGGGCGGCTGCTGGGCCAGTGTAATGGATGACCATGCAAAGGTTAGAACAATGAAAGCAGTGACATAAGATACGTTCCAAGTCGGAGCCTTCTCTCGGCAAATCATGCGGGACCTTCCCGAGGAGCTTCGATCGAGGCAATCCCTACGAAGCGCCTCTGCCCGTTCCGATGCCGTCACGCCGCTTTGGCGCTTCTATTATTTCCCGCATGCGGCACGCGTTCACCAATTACCCACAATCATTGTCCCCTCAAACTCAACAACATACCTCCCGAGCCCCGTCCTTCCCTCGGCCTCGCATGTTAGAAATAGGCAGCAGCTACTTTTGTGTCTGCTCACGTCCTTTGACAACTGAATACCGATGCGACTTAACACTCCTACCCTCGAAAAGAGCGTCACCAGCGTCTCCCGCGTCTCCCGCCGCCGCCCTTGTGATAGACTGCCCCCTTGTCCGCAACCGCTCCTGCGCGCCCCACACTCGATCGCGCCCTCGGCCTGCCCCAAGCCATCGCGATGGTGGTCGGCATCATCATCGGCGTCTCCATCTTCGTCCAGCCTACCGAGGTCAGCCGCTACGTGCCCAACATTCCCGGAATTTTCGGCGCCTGGCTGGCCGCCGGAATCTTGACCTTGTGCGGCGCGCTGGTCTGCGCCGAGCTCTCGTCCGCATTTCCGCAAACCGGCGGTGTTTACGTTTTTCTCAATGAAACCATCTCGCCCGCCGCCGGATTTCTGTGGGGTTGGGCCATGTTCTGGAGCGCGCACTCCGGGATTATCGCCGCCAGTTCGGTTGTTTTCGGCCGCTACGTCGCCTACTTCGCCCCGCTCGGCGATACCGGCATCCGCCTGGTGGCGATCGCATCCATTCTGTTGCTCTCCGGCGTAAACTACCTCGGCGTACGCCAGGGCAGCGGACTCCAGGCCATCGTTACTGCCTGCAAACTGATCGGCATCGGACTCATCCTCGTCCTGGTAGTCGCGTTCGGAAAGCCCGCCCAGGCGCCCGCCGCGGAAATCGCGTCCCAGGTTTCGATCAGCAGCTTCGCCCTGGCCGTCGGCGCCGGCCTGTTCGCTTTCGGTGGCTGGCACATGGTTACCTACTCGGCGGGCGAAACGCGATCGCCCGAGAAGACTGTTCCTCGCGCGCTCTTGATCGGCACGCTGATCGTCACGGCCTGTTACGTCGCGTTGAACGCCGCCTGCCTCTATCTGCTGCCGCTGGACCGGGTGATCCGCTCGACGCGCGTCGCCGCCGACGCTGCCGCCGTTCTGGTGGGGGAAAAAGGCGCAGCCGCTATTTCGGGCTTGGTTTTGGTCTCGGCTTTCGGCGTTCTCAATGGAGTGATCCTGGCCGGTCCGCGTGTATATCTCGCCATGGCCGGCCGATATAAGGCGCTAAGGTGGATCGGGTCGGTTCATCCGCGCTATCGTACGCCTCACGTGGCCATCCTCATCCAGGCCGTATGGTCCTGCATTTTGGTAGCGACCGGAACTTATCGCGAGCTGTTCACCCGCGTCATTTACACCGAGTGGATTTTCTTCGCGCTTATGGGCATCGGCCTCCTCCGCGTGCGCCGGCGGCCGGATTACAGGCCCGCTTATCGGGCATGGGGTTCCGCCGCGGTGCCGCTGATTTTCATCGCTGCTTCCCTCGGAGTAGTCTTCTATCAAGTGGCCGCCGATCCGAAGAAAACCGCGGTGGGTCTGCTGCTGGTTGTGCTAGGCTGGCCTCTTTACTATTTCTGGGTGCGCAAAAGCGCCGCTTCGCAATAAAATATTATGCCCGTCATTGATTTTCACAATCACTACTACCCGCCGGCTTATCTGGACGCCTTGCGATCCGGTCCCAGCACTGTAAAGGTGACCACCGACGCTGAAGGAAATCCCTGCCTGCACTACCCTGGCGATTACAATGTCGCTGTTCCCGGACACCGCGACATCGATTATCGCGAGCGCGTGCTGATTGACCATCGCGTCGACACACAGGTGATCACTCTCACCACGCCGGGCACGCATGTCGAGACCCCGGAGACAGCCGTGCGGCTGGCGCGGCTGGTGAACGACGCGTTTGCCGAAGTGATCGCATCGAAGAAAGGCCGCTTTACCGCGCTCGCGACTTTGCCGCTCAACGACCCTCGCGCGGCCGTCGCCGAATTCGAGCGCGCTACACGCCAGCTCAGGCTTCCCGGAGCGATGCTGTTCAGTAACGTAAACGGCGTTGCGCTCGCCGATCAGCGATTCTGGCCGCTGTACGAGGCCGCTAACCAGCAGGCGGCCGTGCTCTACATTCATCCCACCAACCCGATTAACGTGGAGGCGATGCAGGCATACTGGCTCATGCCACTGGTCGGATTCCTGTTCGATACCACGCTCGCGGCAGCGAACCTGGTCTTTGCCGGTGTCCCGGAGCGCTTCCCGAAAATTCGTTGGGCGCTCTGCCATCTGGGTGGATCGATTCCTTATCTCGTCGAGCGGCTGGATCGCGGTTTCGAAGCCTTCGATGACTGCCGCGCTCACATCCAGCGCCCGCCTAGCGACTACTTAAAGAACTTCTATTACGACACCGTGAACTTCAATCCACGCGCTCTCGAGCTGGCCATCTCGTTCGCCGGCATGGATCACATCTTGGCCGGCAGCGATTATCCGCACCAAATCGGAAGCATCCCGAAGATGCTCGAAAGCATCAACGCGCTGAAGATTTCCGATCAGGACAAAGCCGCGATCTTCGGCGGCAATGCCGCCCGCCTCCTGGGTCTTTAAGCTTTCTCAATCTTTCTTTTACAAACTGTTTCAGTTGTTCCAGAGGTTCGCATCGTCTTATAGCCAGGAGGCAGAAGAAAATGTTCAAGATTTTGGCAGTTTCTACTCTTTTACTTGGATCGACCATCGCCTTTGCGCAGCCGGCAGCCGCGCGGGATCGCGACGATCATCGCAACAACGACCGGGATCGGGATCACTACGCCAGGAACTACGACCGGCGCGGCGATCGTGACCGCGCAGAATGGCGTGCCCCAGCCCCTGTGGTGTATGGCAACCGCTACGGGTTCGGCGATCCGCGTTACGGCTATTACGATCGCTTCGGAAACTGGTGCTGGTATTAATCGAAGAATTTCCTCAACTGAAGCGCACTATGACTATGCGTGAGCATTATTCGTCATCCCCGGCTGAGCGGGGCGGGGTTCCTGGCGGCGGCTGTTTTGTGCTCAGTATGTATCCTGCCGGCGATCGCCCGCCAGCTGCCGCAATCGCCCGCCCCTCAGCTCCGCCGCCTGAACCCGCCGGCGGGCCGGATTCGTTTCTATCTCGGAAACGATCCGGCCCAATGGCTCGGGGCTGTTCCCGCAGCTTCCACTTCCTCGCTCACTTTCTCCACTTTCCTGGGCGGCAATAACTTCGATCAGGTTTACGCTCTCGCTGTAGACGCGGCCGGCAATATCTACGTAACCGGCCAGACGGCGTCTGTGAACTTCCCGTCGCGTAGCGGCGGCGTGGACGGCAACCGCAATGTCTTCATCGCGAAGCTGAATCCGGCCGGAACGACTTTCGCTTATCTCACAGTCCTGGGCGGTGCGCAGACCGACACTCCGCGCGGCATAGCCGTGGATGGATCCGGTAATGTCTACGTGACCGGCTTCACTGTCTCCACTGACTTCCCAACCACCGTCGGCGCGTTCCGCACCATCTCGGCAGGCCCGGAAGATGGATTCGTTCTCAAACTAAACTCCAGCGGAACTCTAGTTTATTCCACGTATTTGGGCGGCTCGGGCCGAGACTTCGCCACCGCTATCGCGATCGACGGTTCCGGAAATGCTTATGTGACCGGTTACACTTCCTCCACCAACTTTCCGATCGTTGCCGGAGCCTTTCGGAGCCACCTATGGCGGCGGACCTTTCGACGTTTTCGTTACAAAACTAAACCCGTCCGGCACAGCCCTGATATACTCCACGTTTCTTGGCGGCATCGGCGATGACACTGCGTCCTCCATTGCAGTCGACCCGGCTGGAAATGCCTATATCTGCGGCGAAACCAGCTCGCCCAACTTCCCGGTGTTGAACGCGCTGCAAGTAGCCAATGCCGGAAACCAGGATGCCTTTGTTGCGAAACTGAACCCGGCCGGTTCGGCTTTGGTATTTTCCACCTATCTGGGCGGCTCGCTGGAGGACTTTGCAAATAGCATCGCCCTGGACTCGTCGCAGAATGTCTACGTCGCCGGAGCTACGGCTTCCTTCGACTTTCCGGTTTCCCCAACGGCTTTCCAGCCCTCCATGGGCGGCGGTACGTATAACGCCTTTGTCGCCAAACTGACCTCGGCTGGGACCGCCTTGGCGTTTTCCACTTTCTTGGGCGGCACTGGTTCCGATCAAGCCAACGCGCTGGCCGTTGACTTGGCCGGCAACGTCTGGCTCGCCGGCTCAACTTCATCGACAAACTTCCCCCTGGTAAATGCGTTGCAGACAGTTCTGGCTGGAGGCAAGGACGCATTTGTCGCCACTCTCAACGCCGGCGCGAATCAGCTCCTGTATTCCAGCTATGTCGGCGGTGGCTTGGATGATTCCGCCCTGGCGATCGGAATCGATAACAAAGGCTCCGAAATCGTCGGCGGAATCACGCAGTCATCCAATTTCCCTTCCAGTTTCGGCGTAATCCAGCCACTATTCGGCGGAAGCTATGACGGCTTCGTTTTCAAAGTCCAAACCGGCATCTGCCCGTACAGTTTGAATTCATATGCGCTGGTTGCCGCCGGTACGGGCGGCGCCGGCACCATCACGGCCTCGACCTCGACTGGCTGTAGCCCGCCAATCGTGATTTCGAGTGTGGGTTGGGCCTCGGTGGTCGTAGTCGGGACCTCGTTGAACTGGACGATCGCCGGCAACACCAGTTCGATCGGCCGCATTGGAATCCTGACCATCGGCGGCGAGACGGTCACCATCACGCAAGCTGGCCTGCCCTGCTCTTATGCCTTGAACCCGGCCGGCATAAACGTTGGCTCGGCCGGAGGAGCAGCAATTATCGGCATCACGCCCAGCCCCGTGGATTGCTCGGCGGCGGTGGCTAGTTCCGGAGTGAGTTGGGCTTCCGTATCGATTTCCGGCAATAATGCATCCTGGTCCGTGACCGCGAATCCCAGTTCGTTCAGCCGGGCTGGAAGCTTGACGATTGGAGGCAACACCGTTCCCATTGCGCAGACAGGGGGCGCGTGTTCCTACGGGTTAAGCACCGCCGGCATCAATGCCGCCGCGTCCGGGGCGACGGGAAGCATCACGATAACCGCAGTTCCAGGAGATTGCCCGCCAACTTCCGGCTCATCCAACGTCAGTTGGGCATCGGTTTCAATTTCCGGCGGCTCCGCCCCCTGGACCGTTGCGGCCAACCCTGGTACGCAGACCCGCACTGGGAGCTTTACTATCGCCGGTCAGACTGTCGCCATTACGGAGGTTGCAAATTCTACTCCGGGGACGCTGACTTTGAACCGCGCCGTGCTGAATTTCGGGACCTCCGGCTCGCTGGTAACCAGCACTCAAACCGTCGCGGTGGGATTCACGGGCGGTGGCGCTGCCTGGACCGTTTCCTCTAGTCAGCCGAACATCACCGTATCGGGCAGCGGAACGGGGAGTGGGAGCTTTACCGTCGACGCCACCGCTGGCGCCAGCGGCACGGTTACGATAACTGCGCCGGGAGCCGTGCAATCGCCTCAGCAGGTGCAGGTGAATGCACGGGCTGTCACGCCGGTAATCCCAACCGGGAGCTTCGATACGCCCACGAATGGCCTGTCTGGAATTGCCGGCGCCATCGCGGTTACTGGCTGGGCCTTGGACAATATCGAGATCACCAAAGTCGACATCTGGCGTGAAGCAGTGGCCGGCGAACCGCCCGGATTATCGTTCATCGGCGATGCTGTGTTTGTGGCCGACGCGCGCACCGATATCGAGGGCCTCTTCCCCAATTCACCTTTTCAATATCGTGCCGGCTGGGGCTATATGTTGCTGACCAACTTCCTGCCCAACAACGGAGGTTCGCCGGGACCCGGCAATGGAACCTACGCTCTGCATGCTATTGCTCACAATGCAAACGGAAACTCGCTCGATCTGGGCACGCGCAATATATCCGTTGACAACGCGCATGCCTCCCGGCCATTCGGAACTATCGATACGCCCGGACAAGGCGCCACTGTCGCAGGCAACGCCTTCGTCAACTTCGCTTGGGCGCTGACCCAAAACCCTTTTGTGATTCCTAAGGACGGATCCACCATCACGGTTATCGTGGACGGCCAGAACATGGGAAACCCAACCTACAACCAATTTCGCTCTGATATCGCAACTTTCTTTCCCGGTTTGGCCAATACCAATGGAGCGGTCGGCTTCTTCTATATTGATACGACTGCGCTGGCGAACGGCGTACACACGATTTCATGGGTGGTATACGACAATCTAGGCCGCGGCGACGGAATCGGAAGCCGCTATTTCACAGTGCTGAACGTTGGAAGCTTGGCTTCACCAATTCAGGAACCGCTCGTAGTGCCGGCAGGCGACCAAGCCGGGCATATCCGATGTCGACATCGAAGAGCTGGACCGCATCGAATTGAGACTCGGCGCCGCGCAAGGCTATTTGCTGGTAAATGGCGAGCGGAGGCGATTGCCGGTTGGCTCCAGCATCAAGGCCGGAGTCTTCTATTGGCAGGTGGGGCTCGGATTTCTGGGAGAGTATCAACTTGTTTTCGAACGGCCCGGCGCACCGGACCTCAATGTTCGGGTGACGATCCACCCGAAGCGGTTTTCGTAGGCATGCGCAAGGAAATGTCTTCGCGATCCAGTCGAAGATATCGGCTGTAGTAAGGATCCGGCTTCCCTAGAACCGCATGCCATTTTTGCCGGAAAAATTCCTGTTCTTCTTTGGAAGAGTGTCCTCGGTCGCGCTCTTCATGGACCAGGCAAGCGAGTTCCTCCAAAATCACCTCGAAGCCCGCCTGCCGCACGCGCAGGCAGAAATCCATATCCGCCAAGTCTGTGCGGAGGGCGCTATCGAATCCGCCGACCGATTCAAAAACTTCCCTGCGCACCGCCAGACACGCGCTCGAAACGGCGGTGACATTGCGCGTGTAATCCAGCCAGCGCCAATAGTCGCTTTGATAGAGCCCGCGGCCGGGATACCCGGCGCCGCCCGGCATGCCAGAGACGATGCCGGAGTGCTGAATCGCGCCGTTGGGATAAACCAGCTTGGCTCCCACGACGCCGACTTCCGGCCGCTCGGCCGCGGCCAGCAGCTTCACGAGCCAGTCCGGGCGTACCGGTTGGACGTCAGGGTGGAGGAAAACCAGATAAGCACCCGTTGCTCGACGGGCGTCCGGTACGATCTCGAAATTCTCGTAGTCGGTTTTCTGCTCGATGGATTTTCCGGATGCGTTATCGATGATAATGCTGGCCCGGTCGCGCTTCGCCAAATTGCGAACGATCTTATAGCGAGTTGGTATTTCCGCCTCCATTACCTTCGCATTCCATCCGCGGCGGAGAACCATATCTTCCACGGCGCGCCGGCCCGAATCGTTGGCCCACGGCTTTGCATCGGGCCGCTGCGCGATGGATTCGCCGTGCTGCCGCCAGTGATACAAGATATGCGGAATATGCGCGACTGCGGTGGGCTGGTCGGTGAGTCGCAACGCGAGATCGTAATCTTGCGCGCCGTCGAATTCGCTTCGGAACCCGCCAACTTTATCAATCAACGCCCTAGAAGCCACCACCAAATGGCCAATGTACATACAGTTGGAAAGCAGCTCGGGCGACCAATCGGGCTTGAAATTGGGCCGCACCGGGTCGCCTTTTTCATCCACGTAATCTTCGTCCGAATACAAGACCTCGTAGCGCTGTTGCTGCAGCGCCTCTACGACGCGGAACAGAGCGTCGACCGAAAGAAAGTCGTCGTGATCGAGAACGCAGATGTAATCTCCGGCCGCCATTTGGAGCCCGCGATTCAGCGCTCCCGAAATACCTGCTTGCGATGGAAGTGCTGCAAAGCTGATGCGCGGGTCATCCGGCGGCGTCACGGGTTGGGCGGACGCGTCGTCAACGATGCAAGCTGCCAGTCCGGGTAAATCTGGGCCAACACCGAATCGACCGCTTGTTGAAACCATTTCGGCTTCGAGTTTCGGGCCGCCATGAGGATGCTGACTCGCGGCCGATAGGTCCAGGCGGCCATCTGCCCGGAAAACCATTTCGGTGGCGGCGTGTTTTGAGCCAGTGCGGCGACAAACCGCCGATACTCCCGAACTTGAGGCGATCCGGCCAGCTTGAGATAAAGAGGATGCAGCGGCGAGTGAAGCAACATCTGGCCGAGTCTTCTCTTCCGAATCTCTGCCGCTTCCCTGAGAGACTCCAGCATGATCGTTCGGTTGGTCAACCGGCGATGAAGAAGACGCGCCAGGTTGTGACCACCAGTGCATGGGTCACCATGCTGGCCCGGACGCTGCCCGCCTGAAGGAAGGCGAGTCCATAGAAGATTCCGGCGATGGCGCCGATGATCGCGAATCGCCAATTGGGGAAGGGCCGAAACGCCAGATGCGCAAGCCCGAACAGCGCCGACGCGAAGATCAAGCCGATGACGTCGCTCCGCAAGCCGCGCGCCAGCAACCGTTGCAGGAACGCGCGGAAGAAAAACTCCTCGGCCAGAGCTACTACCCACAAAAAGGCGAGAAACGTCCCGATCACGAGCAGCGCGAATTTCCACCATTCCAGCGCCGGCGGTTTGAAATGCGCAAAATGCAGCAGATAGGCGATGGCTGCACCCACCGGCAGGAAAAACAGGTACTGCCGAACCCCGATGCCCCACTCTCTCGAAGTCGGCACAAAACCGAAGTGCGCATCCTCCATCGATCGTAAGGAGAGCACGGCCATGAGACCGACCCGGATCCACATCAGACGGCCAAGAATGTCCAACGCGACGTGCGGCGCCGGACGGCCGTATATCTGGTCGAAGAGCTTGCTCAAATAGACTGCGGCCATGAAGGCGAGGAACAGCAGGTCGGCCGGAATTCTCGGGCGAATCCAGGCGTACCAGAAGGAAGCCGCCAGTGCTACGGCCAGCAGCTTCAGCAGCGAGGAAAACAGAAACGTGCCGGTTGCCAGGCTTTCGATGAGATAAGGGATCACCGCGCTGGCGGCCAGTATTGCGGCCCGGACGGGCTTGGAGCCCAGCCGCTCAAAGGCCTGCCGGACCTCCGTGAATCCGGGCGCGAGATAGAAAGCGAACTCGACGAGAAACGCGGGGAGCACCGCTAGCGCGATCCACGAAGGTATATTCTGTTGTTGGGAGTAAACGTAGGTCGCGATGCAAGCCGCCGTCCAAACCACGACGAGCGTCGTCAGGAACTGGCGCATCTGCTTCATCTTAACATCGGTCGTTTGTATGCCCGCGTTGCGCGCCGACGATCCGCCTTCTGATCTCATTCGCCGCGTAGTGGCTCGCGAAACTGAAACCGAGCAAGCACAGAGCAACTACACTTATCGCCAGAGCGTGACCATTGACGAATTTGACGGGCACGGCGTGAAGTCCGGCGCGTACCAAGAAATTCGCGACATCGTTTTCTCTCCCCAGCAGGAGCGCAGCGAGCAAATGGTAGGCAAGCCCGCCGATACGCTGAGCCGGCTTAAACTGACGGACGAGGATTTTCGTGATATCCGCGACGTGCAGCCGTTCCTGCTAACCAAAGATCAAGCTTTTCTCTACGAGACGCATTTCCGTGGTGAAGAGGCGATGGACGGAATGGATTGTTACGTGATTCAAGTTCGTCCCCGGCAGATCCTGCAAGGCCAGCGGCTGTTTGACGGCATGCTGTGGGTTTCGAAGCAGGATTACTCCATCATTCGCAGCGAAGGTGAAGCGGTGCCGCAGATCCGAACTTTGAAGAACGAGAATCTGTTCCCACACTTCACGACATTGCGGCAAAAGGTGGATGGCGGGTTTTGGTTTCCAGTAACAACTTACGGCGACGACACGCTCTATTTCCGTACCGGACCGCAGCGCATCCGGCTGGTAATCCGCTACAGCGAATACAAGAAATTCGGAGCGGACTCGAAAATCATCTTCAAGAATTAAAGAATTAGGGACAGTACACTCAAATACCTATTTCCCGCCGATTTTCTGGAACTTGCGGACGCCGCTTTCGTATAGTAATGTCGGAAAGATTGAGAGCACGGGAAGGGAAAATATGGCGCAACACGTGAAAGTCCTAGGGGTTCTGCACATCATTTACGGGGCGGTGCTGGTCATGGTCGGCTTCGTCGTCTTCGTGATCCTGGGTGGGATCGCCGGCTTGGTCGGCGCTACGGATCATTCCGGCGACAGCGCGCTAGCCATTCCGATTCTGGGCGGCATTGGCGGACTGGTTTTTGTCATACTGCTGGCCATTTCACTCCCAGGAATCGTAGCCGGTTTCGGCCTGATGCAATTCAAACCCTGGGCTCGCATCCTGACTCTCATCTTGTCGGCGCTGGAATTATTCAGCATCCCGCTTGGCACGGCGCTTGGGATTTACGGCTTTTGGGTTCTGCTCAAGCCAGAAACCGAGCAGCTATTCAGCCAGCCGCCTCAGCTTCCGATGACTCGGCGAGTCTAAACGCGCGCGGATCACCTCCTCTTCAAACCCGACGGATCCATGCCATCGCCGGAGCGGCGCATCCAGTCTTTGAGCAGAGCTTTCAGCTCATCGCGCTTCA
This sequence comes from Bryobacterales bacterium, assembly GCA_963769205.1. GTDB lineage: Bacteria > Acidobacteriota > Terriglobia > Bryobacterales > Bryobacteraceae > Palsa-89. The sequence continues at coordinate 513,110 of CAVYKR010000019.1, forward strand.
GATCCTGGGAGACATCCCGCGCAAGATTCTCCATCTCGAAAGGGTCCTGTCCAAGATTGTAGAGATGCGTGACGTTCAGTTCGCGGTCGACCACCAGCTTGTCGAGGCCGCGCACCAACATGCGCCATTCGCCGGCCTCGCCGAGCCTTCCTGAAGAATATACCGATTCCCCATGACTGCCCTGTCCGCGGGTCATCCAGCTCGAAAGATCTTGCCCCTGCATGCTTGCGGGGATGTCGGCTCCACATACGCCGAGCAGCGTCGGCATGAGATCGACATTTGAGAGTAAGGAGTCGTTCTTGCCGCCGGCGGCAATTACACCCGGATAACGGACGATCAACGGTACTCGCACTGCTTCCTCGAAAGGCTGGTTGTCGCCTTCCAGTCCGTGCGAACCGAGCATGACACCCGAGTCCGAGGTCAGCAGCACGATCGTATCGCCGGTCAAATGCTGATCGTCCAGCGCTGCAATCAGCCGGCCAAGGTTATCGTCGATGGCGGAACACAGAGCGTAGTAACGGGCATAATTCTCCTCTGCGGTGCTTTCCTGATCGGCTGGAACGTTGGCGCGCAGACGAATCTGGCGCGGATCGTATCTCGACACAATTCGCTCCGGCAGCGGCATGGACGGCGGACGGGGCGGTCCCCAGGCGAGAAAAAGGTAAAACGGTTTTGGAGCGGCTTGTTTAATGAAATCGATGGCCAGGTCGGTCTGATAATCGGGTTCAAAGCCGGAGGGATGAATGGGCTGCGGCGCGTCGCGGAAATAGATGGAATCGAAGTACCGGCTTCCGCGGTTGAAAGCTGCCCAGTAATCGAATCCGTGGCGGCGCGGCCCGGGAGGAACGAAGCCGGGGTCTGCGGGCGCCATCCAATCGCCACTCGCCGATGTAACCCGTTCGGTATCCAGTCCGCTTCAACTGATCAGCGATCGAGGGCTGATCGAGAGGCAGTTGGTCGGTGTCGCGAGGGACGCCGCAGGAGCGGGGAAAACGCCCGGTAATCAAAGCGGCGCGCGACGGAGCGGCCAGGGGATTACAGGTGTAAAGCCGTTCAAAGTTCTGTCCCTGCCGGGCGAGCGCTTCGAGGTTGGGTACGCGCACTTCATTGAGTGACTGCGCGCGCCATCCGCCGGCCAGGATAAAAACAATATTGGGTTTTTGGACCGGCGCGCTCGAGCCAACTATGCGAGCGCCGGCGAAGACGCCCGCTGATTTCAAGAACTCCCGGCGACTTGGCAAGTCGATCCTCTTCAACCGATTTGAGCCCGCCTGAAACAACTCGGGTCGTGATCGTTTACCATTCCGATCGCTTGCATGTAAGCGTAGCAGATGGTGGATCCGACGAACTTGAATCCGCGACGCAAGAGGTCTTTGCTCATCGCGTCCGACTCAGCGGTCCGGGTGGGTGGATGTCCACTCTTGCCCCAGTCGCTATGGATTGGCTTCCCGCCGGTAAAGCTCCAGATGTACGAATCGAAATCCCCAAATTCCTTCTGTACCTGAAGAAACGCTTTGGCGTTTCCGATGGTGGCCGCGATCTTCAGCCGATTGCGGACAATCCCAGGGTCGGCAAGAAGCTTTTCGACCTTGCTGGGCGAATATCGAGCGATCTTCGCGGCGTCAAATCCGTCGAAAGCCTTGCGATAGTTTTCGCGTTTCTGCAGGATGGTATTCCAGCTTAGCCCGGCCTGCGCGCCTTCCAGAATCAGCAGTTCGAACAGCTTGCGATCGTCATGCAACGGAACGCCCCATTCGCGGTCATGATAGGCGATGGCGAGTTCGTTGACGGCCCAATGGCAACGAATCAGCACGCGTTGTTTCATTCTTATTAGAGTAGTCTACAGTGCCGAAACTGCGGGTTCGCAACCAAACCAAGAACACTAGTCTCGGAGACACCGTCGGCATTGCCGACACCAGCGCCACCCGAAGGACGGGACTCTTGAAGCACAGCCGGCTGGAACCGGGCGAGGGGCTATGGATCGCCCCGTCCGAAGCGGTTCATACCTTCGGCATGAAGTTTCCGATCGATGTTTTGTTCCTGGACAAGAAGCGGAAAGTGCTCAAGATCAAGAATGAAATGCAGCGTTCACGAATGGCGATCTGCCTGCGTGCTCATTCCGTGCTGGAACTGCCCAGCGGCACTGCCGCAGCCATGCGAACCACGGTGGGAGATCAGCTGGAATTTGAAAAATTCGACGACTAGCCGGCTGGCGCAGCATAAAATAACGAAATGCAGCAGAGAGTGGCTATTTTCGGCGGAGGAGTTGCGGGGCTAAGCGCTGCTCATGAGCTCGCTGAGCGCGGCTTTCAAGTGCAGGTCTACGAGCGCAAACCAGTTCTAGGCGGCAAGGCCCGCAGTATTCCCGTGCCGAACTGCGGCGGGAACGGCCGTCTCCCGCTGCCGGGTGAGCATGGTTTCCGATTCTTCCCTGGATTCTACAAGCACGTAATCGATACAATGCGCCGCATGCCGTATGGAGCGCACGGCAATGTTTTTGACAATCTAAGCATCGCGACCCGCATGCTTTTGGCGCGCGCCGGGCAGACTGAGATCACCTGGGTGGCGCGTCGTCCGGCCACGGTGGAAGATTTGCAGAGCATTCCTGATAGAACTCTTCACGCCGTTTGGCGTCGCACCGGACGAATTGAGTTTTTTTGTCAGCCGGGTATTAGTGGTCGCCACCAGTTGCGCAGACCGGTGTCTCACGGAATTCGAAAAAATCGCCTGGTGGGATTTCATCGAGGCGCCACGGATGTCGAAGGCCTACCAGGCCTACTTGGGCCAAGGACTCACGCGGTCCCTGGTCGCGATGCGGGCCGAGGAGAGCAGCACCCGCACGGTCGGCGGGACGCAATTGCAGCTGTTGTATAGCTTCATTTCTCCGGACGGCGTTTTCGATCGCCTGCTGTCGGGTCCGACTAATGACGTTTGGATTCTTCCCTGGACGCAACACCTTCAGAACCTGGGGGTCGAATTTCACGTCGGATCCAGTTTGATTGGACTCGAAACGGACGGTACACGCGTGGCCGGCGCAACGGTGGAGACCACTACGGGCCGCTCCAAAGTTACGGCCGATTTCTATTTGGCGGCCTTGCCGGTGGAAGTGATGGCTGCGTTAATGACCGACGACCTCAAACGAGCGGCGCCTTCGCTCGCTAATTTGGGGAAGCTGACTACGCGATGGATGAACGGCATCCAGTTCTATCTGTCGAGGGATGAGCCGCTGGTGAACGGTCATGTCATCTACCTGGACTCGCCGTGGGCGTTGACTTCGATCTCGCAGCGGCAGTTCTGGAACAAGGTGGATCTGTCTCAGTACGGAGACGGCACGGTGAACGGGATACTCTCCGTGGATATTTCCGATTGGGAGTCACCCGGCGTGGTGTTTGGCAAGCCCGCGCGGGAATGCAGCGCGGAGCAGATCAAGGAAGAGGTGTGGGCTCAGCTTAAACAGCACTTGAACGTCGCCGGGGCTGAGCCGATTACCGATCAAAATCTGATCGCCTGGTTTTTGGATCCGGACATTGAGTTTCCTAACCCGAGCTCGGCCACGAATGCCGAGCCGCTCCTCATCAACACGGCAGGGTCGCTTCAGTATCGGCCGGAATCCCAGGTGGAGCTGGTGAACTTTTTTGTAGCTTCCGACTATGTACGGACGTACACCGATATCGCCTGTATGGAGGCGGCCAATGAGGCGGCGCGCCGTGCCGTAAATTGCCTGCTCCTGGCATCCGGCTCAACCGCGACACCGGCGGAGCTATGGCCCCTGGAGGAGCCGGCATTTCTGAAGCCCATTCAGGAGATTGACCGCATCCGGTTCAAGCTTGGTCTTCCGAATCATTTGGCCGCCATTTAGGCGACTGCTGCATTTTGGTGAGACAATCGGCTTAACTCCGCCATGTCTGAACCGCCGATGGAACGGATTGGTAAGTACGAGATTGTCTCCGAGATTGGGGCCGGGGGCTTAGGCCGCGTTTACAAAGCCATCGATCCGTCAATTGGCCGCGAGGTAGCGATCAAAGTCGCACGTTATAGCGAACATGCGTCCGTGGAAGAGCGAGAGTATCAGAAGACCTCGCTGCTGCGGGACGCCCGTAGCGCGGGCATCATCAGTCATCCAAACATCGTAACGGTCTACGAATACGGCGAGCAAGGCGATTGGGCCTTTATCGCGATGGAATTGGTTACCGGTCAGACGTTGACTAATCTCCTAAAAAGCACAGGGAAAATCGATCCGGAGACCGCGATCGAATTCATCAAACAAGCTGCCAGCGCGCTCGATTATGCGCACAGTAAGGGCATCGTCCATCGCGACATCAAGCCTTCCAATGTGATGATTGACGACCGGGGCGTGGTTAAGATAACGGATTTCGGCATTGCGAAGATACTCGGCGGCAACGATCCGAATCTGGACATAACGCGAACGGGCCAAGTGGTTGGAACGCTGCATTACATGTCGCCAGAACAAGTAAATGGCTCGACAATAGACGCGCAATCGGACCAGTTCTCATTGGCCGTGGTCGCCTACGAGATGCTGACGGGCGTACGGCCGTTCGAGGGCGAGTCACTTAGCGCAGTCCTTATCAAGATCATGCGCGAGGAGCCTCGACCGCCTGAACAAATCAATCCGGCTTTGAATCCGGGAGTGGGCCGGATCTTTACGAAGGCGCTTTCGAAGGATCCAACGCAACGTTTTTCTACCTGTTCCGAGTTCGCGGGCGCACTAGAGAATGCCCTCCTAGGGTTTGAAAGCACGGCACGATTGACGGCGCCGGTCGCGATGAGCGTTCCAGACATCCCTCCGCCGCCGGCCGCTTCGGCAAGGTTCGAAATGCCCGCCGCGGCGGCGCGGCGTAGCGTAGTTGTCTATGCGGCCATCGCAATTGGAGTGGTCGCTTTATCTGTTGTTTTAATCCGGTTCGGCCGGCCCACGCTTTCTCCGGCGCCAAGCCACCCGACAATGCCTTACCAGGAGACAACTCCCTGGGTTGGGCTAATTACAGCGGGCGTGCTGGTTGCGAGCGTACTAGGGGTTGCGATATACGTCTCACGCAAGAAGCGCCGGGCAGCACCTCAGCCGCACGTCTCGCCGCCGCATGTCTCGCCGCCACCCCCACCGCCGGCGCCGCGAGTCTCGCCGCCCCCGCCACCGCACGTCTCGCCGCCGCCAGCGCACGCAGACACGATCCAACCCGCCGATCCAACCATAGTCCAGCATCTACCCGAATTTTCCACGGACCATTCGGACGATACCGCGCAGCCACCCCGGCCTGTTCCTGATGGCACCATGATCATGTCCGCCGCTGCCGCTAAGCAGCCGAAGGTATCGCTGGTGGTGACCAGTTCGACCGATCAGAATCTAGCCGGCCGGACGACGCCCGTTCTGCATTTTCCTTTTCGGATCGGCCGCGCGGATGCCGACTTAACCATCGCGAATGATCCGGGGATCTCCCGCAATCACGCCACGATCGAGTTTGTGCTCGGCGCCTATTTCATATCCGACACTGGAAGCTCCAACGGAACGTATGTCAATGGCAGGAGAGTGTCAGGGAGAAGCGAGCCGCTGCCCTTCAGCGCCACTATCCGGCTATCCGCTTCAACATCGCTGATCTTCCTTTCGGATGCCATGGATGTTCTGCCGGATTTGTCCGGAGCGGTTATCGCCGGCCGCTTCACGCTGGAGCGCTCGCTACACACCAGCGCAAAAGCGGTGATGTATGCGGCCAAGGATCACAACCTTCCTCGCACGGTGGCCGTAAAAATCCTCTCGCCGCAGCTTGGTATGTACCCGGGCTATGCCGAGCAGTTCAAGAACGAAGCCGAGGTGGCCGCAACTCTGCGGCATGCTCACATTTGCCGGGTCATCGACTTCGGGGAAACGGATCTGCCTTCGAACCAGGGCGCGCCAATTCAAAAAGCCAACTATTTGTGTATGGAGTACATGCCGGGCGGCAGTCTGGCTAAGCGCCTGGCCGAGCCTGTAGCGGTGGAGCTAATCGTTCACTGGATGCGATCCATTGGCGAGGCGCTGGACTATGTCCATCAACATGAACTTGTGCACGGCGGCATCAAACCCACTTCCATCGTTTTCGACGAGGAAGGCTCGGTGTACCTGACAGATTTCGCGATTGCCAGCCGCGCCGGCGGCAAGGATTGGGCGGTCATGGGAGCACCGGCATTCCTTGCTCCCGAACAACTGGAGGGGCAGGCCGCGACACCGGCATCCGACCAGTATTCCCTGGCCGTGCTGGCATACCTGCTTTTGTCGGGATCGCGACCCTACGAAGGGCAGGAGAACCCAGAGGTCCGCAAGAAGAACTTCATGCGCGGAGCGGTACCCGTGCATCAGGAGGCGGTGCGAAACAGCCGCGGCCCTTATGCTCCGGCGGCGTCGGGCGTGTTACGACTGGCAATGGCGGTGGATCCGAGTGAACGCTATCGGTCGGCCGGCGAATTCGTTCAAACACTCGAGGCTGCGTTGAGCGGCCGCCGGCTGCGCTCATCGAACGAGTCGTTCGTCTTCCTGAGCTATCGCAGGGATTCGAGTGCCGGCTGGGCCAATCATTTCGCGGACAAACTCAAGGATCAGCACGGCATTTCGGTATTCCTGGATGTGCAGCGCGTGGACAGCGCTGTGCGATTTCCGGTACGCATCCAGAAAGCCATTGAGGAGTGCGATGTCTTCGTGTGCTTCCTGGCGGAGGACACGCTACTGTCTGACTGGGTCCGCCAAGAGGTTCAGTGCGCCTACGAGAATGCCAAGCCAATGGTGCCGGTTTTCCATGAGAGCTACCGGCTCCCGGAGTCGAACGAGCAACTGGAACCCGGCATCAAGACGCTGCTCGATTACCCTGCTGTTCACCTACTCGACCGGAAGAACATCCATATCGATCACACGATCGCGGATCTCGCCCGCATCGTGCAGCAGACGGTCCGCAAGCTGCGAGCAGACGAGACAAACGTGGATAATTGAGCTGGTGCGCAGGATGGCACCGCTGGGCGGGGCCGATATTATTCGGATTAGGCAGATGGAGTCTTGACCCGACGCTTTGGTTTCCTCATGGTCCCTGGTTTGCGAGGCGCGGCGGCGGCCTGCTCCCAGTGGGCTAACTCACCGCGCAGCAACGCGATCTTATCGGCTCCGAGACCTGGCAAACCCGAACCGGTTGCTATGACTTTAGCCAGTGCTTCGCGCATCGTGGCCAGATCTGCGACACCGCCGCTGTGCGCGACCGCATCGGTGGCCGAGAACAAATCGTGCCAGGCATACGGATAGCGAGGTGCGATTTCCAGGGCAAGACGGTAATAGCGAATCGCCTCTTCCAGCTGGTTTCGCCCTTGATACACGTTCCCAATGCCATTCAGCGCTCCCGCGATATCGTCCACACTACGTTGATCGCCGGCGCCGGCCTCCTTAATTCGCAGAAATGCACTATACGCCAGCGCAAGGTAGTGGTCGGCTTCAGCGCGGTGGCCAGAAGCGTCGAAAGCCTGCGCAAGAGTTTTGTAGAGATATCCCATTTGAACATCGAGACGCAGGCCCGGCGGGGAGAGCCGGGTCAGCTCCATCATCAAGGAAAACCCTTCGCGGAGTTCTTCAACGGCGCGGTCGATCTTGCCATCCTGGATCAGTTCCACAGCACGAACCTGCAGCCGCGACAGCTGCTGGAGCAGTAGCTGCCCCACACGAGGCAGCAGGCTTTCCAAATCCACACGATTGTTGGCGGGAACCGCCTTCTGCAAAGCTTGCATGAGACGCGCGTGAAATGTGAGGTCGCCCATGGATAGCGATTGCTTGCTCGAGAGCTTTTTTAGTTCTTTGGGGAGGTCGGCAGCGGAGAGATTCTTGACTTGGCTGGCCAGGACCGGTACAACCAAAATCGGCTGCGCGAGCGCGGCGGCGATTTCGACACGCACCCAGTCGTCGGGGGCATTCAGACGCCGGCGTTCCTCTATCCAACCGCTACCGACCACTGCGATGAGAGCGTTGGACGATCGAACGCGCGCACGGATGACCTTGGCCCATTCCTGGCCGGGTTCTATATCTTGCTTGTCCCAAAAAACAAGGCCTGGTCCGAAATGCTCCTTAAGCCAGTACTGCAATAGAAACGCACTATCGAGATCGACGCGCCGGTAGCTGATGAAGATGCCCGCCATCGCCTTGGCCTCCAGTTATGTGGTCAATAGTCGAAGATTTCGCGTGAAAACGCAAGTCACGTTCAGCGGCGCTTGCCGCTACGGTCATAATGAGGGTATGGGGACCGACGACAAGAAAAAGTCTAAGCCTGAAGAAGAAAAGAAGCCCCCCACACCGGTACGAGTTCCGCGCAAAATTGGCGAGTCGCCAGGGAATTTGCGCAAACGGGAAGAGTGGTTCCGCAAGCGATCGGGCAGTTAGTCTTCGCCTTATAAGGCGAGTTTGAACATACTTCGCCCGTAGGTTGCGACGGTCAATGTCCGGTCCTTCTGCTGGTACACCAAATCCACAAACATGGTATGAGGCAGATTGCCGGAAATGTTAGACCATGTCACGCCGCTATCGTCAGACTGGAACACGCCCGCATCGCTCGCTACGAATAGAGTATTCGGCTGATCCGGCCGGCACACAATTGCATTGTGCGGTGAATCGGGAAGTTGGCCGCCGTCGATGTCACGCCAGCTTGTGCCGGCGTCATCTGAGCGGAATACGTGGCGGTGACCGGTTCCGCCGACTGTGACGAAAACGGTTTTAGCGTTTTTCGGATGCGTGTCAATGCGGGTGATGATCATGCCGGGAAGGATGGAACTGGAGACGTCGCCCGACCAAGTGTTGCCGCCATCCAGGCTGACGAAGAGACCACCCTTCTCGGTACCGACATACACGTATTTCGAGTTGGCGGGAGCGGCTTCAATGGCAGTGATCACGGTCCCATCCAACGGCGCCGAGACGGCCTTCCAGTTCACTCCGTCATCGGAAGTCTTCCACACGCGTTTGGAGGCCGTGTACACGGTGTTCGAATCGTTCGGGTCCATCAGGATGTAGACCATCCACACGCTATCGTGCTCCGACTGGGGAACACCCTTGGGAGTGACCTCTTTAGGAGTCCCGCCCTTCCAGCGAAAAATGTGGAAGTTGTAATAGGACCCATAAAAGTGGCTGGCATCCTTGGGATCGAAGACCATCCAGCCGCCGTCGCCGCCGAGCACTTCGCCGAAATCATCCACCTTGCCGTCAGAAGTCATGATGCTTCCGTTGTCCTGAGCGCCACCGCCGTACTGCCGGCCATCGCTTTGCGCTACGTCGATGTCGTAGAACATTGTTGCGGCGAGGCCGTTGCTGCGATTCGTCCAGTTCGCTCCGCCGTCTTCGCTCAGGTCCATACCGCCGTCGTTGGCATCATAGACGCGGCCGGGTTTGGAGGCTGGCATGGCTAGAGCGTGATGGTCGGCATGGGCATATTTCGGCTTGCCGCGGTCGGCATCCCATTGAGTGGCGCGCGCCCAGGTAGTGCCGCCGTTCGTCGTTAAGTGCAGGTCGACGCCTCCGCACAGAACTCGATTGGGATTGGTAGGATGCACCACGATGCAGTTGCCATAGGTCATCTGGCCTTCGCCCTTGAAATAGTTTCCTGCGATGGATTTCCAGGTGGAGCCCTGGTTGACGCTTTTGAAAACTCCTAATAGTCCATCGGTGGTGTTGGATGCGATAGCGTACATCGTGTCCGGCTTAGAAGGAGCAATCGCGAGACTGGTACGCGCCATGAGGGAGCTGGCGGGCAATCCCTTGGTCAGTTGCTGCCAGGTCTTGCCGCCATCTTGTGAACGCCAGATACCGGTCTTGGCCCCATTTTCGTCGATGGTCGCAAAGATTACCCCTTGGGCGGTGGGGTGGAAGACCACGGAATTACACCAATAGTTATTGGGCGATATAAAGCCCTGCCGCGTCCAGGTCTTGCCGCCATCTATCGAAGAGAACATCGCGGAGGCATCGCCGGAATCGTGGGTGACGCCACCCAGAATCAGATGTTTCGAATCAAATGGGTCGATGGCGATTACGCCAATACGCCGTGGAATTTTGGCGGCACTGGAAGAAGCAAGCTGGCTCCAGGTTTGACCGCCGTCTTCGGTGCGGAAGATGCCCACGCCGGCATAGGAATCGGCTGAGCCGTTGGCTTCGCCGGTACCGCAATAGACCGTATCCGGAGCTTTTGGATCGATGGCGAGCGAGCCGACATTGAGGACGGGCTGATCGTGCCATTGCGAAGTCCACGTTTTGCCGGCGTCATCGCTGCGCCAGACACCGCCACCGGCCGAGCCGATATAAACGATGTCGGGATTGGTGGGATGAATGGCGAGCGCCGTGCAGCGGCCTCCAATATTGGTAGGGCCCGCGGGGATCCAGTTTACAGCAGCCGAAGCAGCCGCCTTCACGCGAACACGCTCAGAAATCAATTTCTCGACGTTCGCTTCGCGGATCGGGTACGAAGCGCGCGCCTGGAACCAGTTCGCCCGGGCTTTGTGCGTGGTATATCGCGGAGGCGGCGGGCCTTCCACAACCTTTTTGCGGGGACCAGGTTTGATTTGTGCTGGGACTGAGGCGCTGGGGGCTGAACGTTGCGTTTTCACGGCGCGCCTGGTGGGCTTCTTTTTCTTTGCCATTCCCATTACGATATGACCGCCAACGATGGTTGTCAATGATATTGACCATTTCCGCGGCACCGTGATAGAGTTCGGTGGGAGGCGGCATGGATTTCGTTGAACGCTGGTTTGGCTTTTCGCCCGATGGCGGCAGCGGGACGCTGGAAGCCACATTGATGGTTATAGCGCTAGTGGTGCTGGCCGCTCCATTTCTCATTCATCAGATTCGATCCGGAACACTGCGGCTCGAAAAAAGATTTAAACGTTAGGCCACGATCGGTCAGTTAACGTTAGATCGCGCCCGGCCTTATTTGGACTGCGCCGTAATGACCAGGGCGATCAAGAATCTGCCCATCTCCTCGCGCGCGTCGATGGTTACCTTATCACCGGTATCGAGCTCCGACGTTGCGATTTGCTTCTTGCCCCGCAAGATTTTGGTCTTGTGGTTAATGTCGAAGTCCAACAGGTTGCCCTCGGCGGTCTCAATCGTGATTTGCTTATTCGATACGCCGTGCACCGTACCGCTGAAAGTTGCCGGTGGCAGCTTGGGCGTCTGAGCCCCGGCCAGTAACGCGCCCAGCAGGATAATGCTCAACCATCGAAGTGGCAAGCTGCGAAGTAGCATTCTGGCTGGAAAGACGCTTAATTTCCGGCCTTCGTTACCGGGATGTAACCGCCCATGCTCTCTTCCGGTAGACTGAGATTTAGCAACAAGCCAAGGGAGGAAGTCATGTCCGAAAAAGACGGCTCTGTCGGCCGGAGAGATTTTCTGAAGAGGACGAGTTCCGCAGGATTGTCCATTGGCCTGGCCAAGTCCGTACTCGCGGCGGGGGGCGCCAAGATGAGCGGCGGGCGCGTGGTCGGTTCGAATGACCGGATCAATGTCGGCGTGATCGGAGTGGGCGGACGCGGCAGCTACGTTGCCTCCATGTTCCAAAAGGTCGGCGAGCAGAACAACTCCTGCCAGATCGTGGCGGTGTGCGATGTCTACGAAAAGCGCAAGCGTGAAAACGCCGCGAAGTTCAAGTGCGAAGGCTACCTCGACTATCGCGAAGTAGTGGGCCGCCCGGATGTGGACGCCGTCATCGTCGCGACGCCCGACCACTGGCACGCCAAGATCGCTTTGGACGCGATGGACCACGGCAAGGATGTCTACCTCGAGAAGCCGATGTGCCATACCAACGAGGAGATCAGGCAACTAGTCAGCACGGTGAAGGAGACTAAGCGCGTTCTGCAAGTGGGATCGCAAACCACGTCCGGCGACCAATGGTGGAAAGCGCGCAAAGCCATCGCCGACGGCATGATCGGCCAGATGATCATGAGCCAGGGCTCCTATCATCGCAACTCGTTCGGAGGAGAATGGAACGACGGCTGGCCCATCGACGCCGAGGCTGGTCCGGATGGCAAGGGCGAGAACTACATCGACTGGAAGACCTGGCTGGGCCCGGCGCCCAAGCGTCCTTACGATGGCGATCGCTTTTTCCGCTTCCGGAAATATTGGGATTATTCAGGCGGAATCGCTACCGATCTTTTTTATCACGTCGTCGCGCCGCTGCAGATCTGTTGGGGCGAGGCCCAGTTCCCGTCGCGAGTGACGGGCACGGGCGGTATCTACGTGTTCAAAGACGAGCGCGAGGTTCCCGATACATTCCAACTGGTGGCTGATTATCCGGCCGGCCATTCGTTGGTGCTCAGCTCCTCCATGGCCAATTCCCACCATATTCCGGGATTGATCCGCGGCCACGAAGGCACAATCGTGATGGTGGAAAACGGGCAGTTCGAGAGCCGGGCCGAATACATAACGGTGATTCCTGAGCTGATTCGCGACCGGGCGACGAAGGAAAGGACGACGCTGAAAGCCGAGTACAGAGCCAAGTTCGGCAGCGAGCCGGTCAAGATTCCGGTGGATCAGTCGGATATGATGACCGCGCACATCGAAAACTTCCTTACGTCCATCCGCACCCGTGAAAAGCCACATCTGGATGTCGAGACCGGGGCACGCGCCCAGGCAGTGATCAACCTCGCGGTCCAGAGTTATCGCGAAAGCCGGGTTTTGTTCTGGGATGAGAAAGCGTGGAAGGCATCCGCAAAGCCGATGAAGGCCTGAGTGGCACGGACATGCTGATTCTGAGCCGGGACCGCGAGCGAGCGGTCCGAGCCCACCGCTCCTAGATGCGACTCGCGCTGTTCGGAGGAACGTTCGACCCGATTCATAGCGCCCACCTCACGGTGGCGCGTGAAGCGGCCGACCAGTTTCAGCTGGATCAAGTATGGTTCATTCCGGCGGCGCACCCGCCTCATAAATCCGCTCAAGGCAGCGCCAGTTATGAGGACCGCTACCGGATGACCGAGCTGGCCTGCCGGAGCGATCAGCGCTTCATCGCATCGCGTCTGGAAGAGGGCGAACAGAAGAGCTACACCATCGAAACCATCGAGAAAGTACGCGCTGCGGGCGAGGAGCCTTATTTCATCATCGGCGCCGATGCTTTCGCTGAAATCGCGAGCTGGCATCGCTGGCAGGAGCTACTGAGTCTGACTGACTTCATTGTGGTAACGCGCCCCGGGCATCAGTACACCGCCCCGAAGGGCGCGCGGGTTCACCGGCTCGACACGGTGGCATTGCCGGTCTCCTCCTCAGACATTCGGCGGCGCCTGGCGGAGGGCCAAATACCGCCTCAGCTTCCTTCCGAGGTTGCCGCCTATATTGCAGACAAAGGGCTTTATCGTTTCGCCCAGGGCGAAGTGCTTCCCGTCAGCAGGTCGTAATCTGTTTGTAATCGAGTTGTAACGTGAATCGCGTTAACTTGAGAATGAGAAAAGCGGCATGAAGAAAATAGTTCTAATCGAAGACGATACCGATCTCTTTGCCTTGCTGAAATACAACCTGGAAAAAGAGGCCTTCGCGATAGCCGGCTCTCAAACCGGCAAAGGCGCTGTGGAACTCTGCCGGCGCGAGCGGCCCGACCTGATCATCCTCGACATAATGCTGCCGGATTCCGACGGCCTGGAGATCTGCAAAGGCATCCGCAATAATTCCGATCTTGCGGGCGTTCCGATCATCTTCCTGACGGCGCGGGTGTCGGAAACGGACCGCATCCTGGGCCTGGAGCTTGGGGCCAATGACTACATCGTCAAACCTTTCTTCATCCGCGAATTGATCGCCCGCGTCAAAAATCAGCTCCGGACGCAACCCGCGCCGACACGCTCCATACGTGCGGGCGCACTCGAACTGGATCGGGCCAGCTGCCGGGTGCTCCTGAACGGGAATGAGGTTGCGCTGACCGCTACCGAGTTCCGACTCCTCGACTTCCTGATGAGCCGCCCAGGCGTAGTCTACAGCCGGGAACAGCTGCTCGACGCAGTCTGGGGCCACGACCGCGCTGTTACTGATCGCACGGTCGACGTTTATATTCTCCGGCTGCGGCAGAAGATCGAGCCCGATCCCGGCAACCCTTCCTTCATTCGCGCGGTCCGGGGCTTCGGCTATAGCTTTAACGAAAGTACTATGCAGTCCATTTCTAACGTTTCTGCAGCGCACTGACCCCTCCGGTTAAACTAGAAACAAGACATCAGTCACCGCCCGAGTCATCGGACACCATGGTTTCTAGAACACAGGCGCTTTACGACGCCCTCGCGACACGTATCCTCATTCTGGATGGAGCCATGGGTACCATGATCCACCAGGCGCCGCTTTCGCTGGAAGGCGATTACCTCGGCAAAGAGAACTGCCCCGAAATTCTGGTGGTCACGCGTCCGGACGTCATCGGCGGAATCCACCGCGCCTATCTCGAAGCGGGCGCTGACATTATCGAGACCGACACGTTTGGAGGGACGTCTATCGTTCTGGCCGAATTCCAGCTCCAGGATCGGGCCTACGAACTGAATTACGCCGCGGCGAAAGTGGCACGCCAGGTTGCCGACGAATTCTCAACGCCCGCCAAGCCCCGCTTTGTCGCTGGATCCATGGGACCCACTACCAAGGACCTGAATATCACAGTGACGACCACATTCGCACAGCTGCGCGATGCGTACTATGAACAGGCTAAGGCGCTAGTGGAAGGCGGCGCGGACCTGCTGCTCATCGAGACCTGTTTCGACACCGGCAATCTCAAAGCAGGACTGGTGGCGGTCCAAAAGCTGAGGCATGAGCTCGGTATCCGAATACCTGTTATCGCGTCAGTGACAATCGAGCGCAATGGAACGATGCTGGGTGGCCAGCCTATAGATGCGCTGTATGCGTCCGTTGCCAACAACGACCTTTTTGCGGTGGGCATGAACTGCGCCACAGGTCCCGATCTGATGACCGATCACGTGCGCAGCCTGCACGAAATTTCAGCATTCCCGATTTCCTGCTTCCCTAACGCCGGACTCCCGAACGCCGACGGCAAGTTCGGCGAAACGCCCGAATCGCTAGCAGCGCAGCTTGAGAAATTCATCGATCACGGCTGGCTGAACATTGTAGGCGGCTGTTGCGGAACCACTCCGGCGCACATCCAGGCTATCGCGCAGATGGCTTCATCCAAGAAGCCCCGACCTTTCCAAGCTTCCTCGCATCGCGCCTATTATTCAAATAAGGAACTGGTAGAGGCGGAGGAAAGCAATCGGCCGTTGATCGTCGGCGAGCGGACCAACGTTATCGGGTCCCGGCTGTTTAAAAACATGGTGGCCGACGAGAAGTGGGAAGAGGCCAGCGAGATTGCCCGCTGGCAGATCCGCAATGGCGCGCACGTAGTGGATGTCTGTCTGCAGTCGAGCGACCGCGACGAAATCAAGGACATTCCCCATTTCTACGAACGGCTGATCCGCAAAATTAAAGCGCCGATCATGGTCGATACGACCGATCCGAAGGGCATCGAGCTGGCGCTAACCTATTGCCAGGGTAAATCGATCATCAATTCCATTAACCTTGAGGATGGCGAAGAGAAATTCGAACGAGTCTGCCCGCTTGCCACGAGCTACGGAGCGGCCGTTATTTGCGGAACCATCGATGAAGACAAGCTGCAAGCGCAAGCCTTCACGCGTGAGCGCAAACTGGCGGTGGCCGAGCGATCCGTTCGACTATTGACGGAAAAGTACGGCCTGGCGGCCGAAGACGTTATTATCGATCCTCTGGTCTTCCCCTGCGCCACAGGCGACGAAAACTATGTCGGCGGCGCGGTCGAGACCATCGAAGCCATCCGGCTGATCAAAGAGAAGATTCCTTTCGTCAAAACTATTCTCGGTGTCTCGAATATCTCTTTCGGCCTCCCGGCTTCGGCGCGCGAGGTGGTGAATTCAGTCTTCCTTTATTACTCGACCAAAGCCGGCCTCGATATGGCCATCGTGAACGCCGAGAAGCTCGAGCGATTCGCCTCTATCCCGGTAGAGGAGCGGCGTCTGGCCGAGAACTTGCTATTCAACACGCCGCCGTCTGAAGTTCCGGCGGATCATCCCAATGCGGTGGAGCTTAGGACCGCGCCGGAGGACTGGCGGCGCCAGACGCGCGAGCAGAAAATAGCAATCAATCAGTTCCACATCGGGGCCATCACCGACCATTTCCGGAAAACCGGAAAGAAAGAGAAGAAGAAAGCCGCCGACCTGCCGCTGGACGAACGCCTGGCAAATTACATTATCGAAGGCACCAAGGATGGGCTCATTGCCGATCTGGATCGGAAGCGAGCCGAGGGCTCCGGGCCGCTCGAAATCATCAACGGGCCGTTGATGGCTGGGATGTCGGAAGTAGGCCGCCTGTTCAACAATAATGAGTTGATCGTTGCGGAAGTGCTGCAATCGGCTGAAGCCATGAAGACCGGCGTCAACCATCTGGAGCAGTTCATGGAGAAGACTGAAACCTCCACGCGCGGCAAGATCATCCTGGCCACCGTTAAAGGCGATGTGCACGATATCGGAAAGAATCTGGTCGAGATTATTCTGAGCAACAACGGGTATAAAGTAATCAATCTGGGTATCAAGGTGCCGCCCGAAGATCTGATTGCGGCCTACGAACGGCACCATCCCGACGCCATCGGACTTTCGGGACTTCTGGTGAAGAGCGCCCATCAAATGGTGGTGACCGGCAACGATCTGCGCGACCGGGGCGTGAACGTTCCGCTGCTGGTGGGTGGCGCCGCGTTGTCGGAAAAGTTTACGAAGACCAAGATCGGCCCCAGCTACGCCTCCCCGACGTTCTACGCCAAGGACGCCATGACCGGCCTGCGCCTTCTGAACGAAATCATGGATCCGGCCACGCGCGATCAAGTGCTGGCGTCGCACGTGTTTTCGGAATCGGAGATGGTCGCCGTGGCTCCTGCCGAGCCTCAAGTCACCCCTCAACAGGCCCGCAGTTCTAAAGTTCGACCCGACATTCCCATCCCAGCCGCGCCGTACCTCGACCGTCGCGTGCGCGACGTCCCGAACCTGGCCGAAGTTTGGAGCTACATCAATCCCTTCATGCTCTACGGCCGCCATCTAGGATTCAAAGGCAATTTCGAGAAGTTGCTGTCCGAGCGTGATCCTAAGGCGCTGAAGCTGTTTCACGATGTCGAGCAAGTGAAGGCGGACTCAGCTCACTTCATGAAGGCGAAAGCCGTCTGGCAGTTCTTTGAAGCCGAGCGCGATGGCAACGCCGTGCACCTATTCGAGCCGGGAGCCGCCAGTCCGTTACAGAGTTTCAACTTCGGACGCCAGCCGCGGGTGGATGGCCTTTCGCTGAGCGACTATATTCTGGATGCGGAGGAAGGCCGGCGCGATCATCTGGCGCTGTTCGTAGTCACCGCTGGGTCGCATGTCCGCGAAGAGGCCGAGCGCGCCAAGCAAGCTGGCGAGTTCTTCAAGACGCACGCTCTTCAGGCGCTCGCCATCGAAACGGCCGAAGGTTGCGCGGAGTGGCTGCATCGCCGCATCCGCGAGGACTGGGGCTTCCCCGATCCGCCAACCTTGACGATGCAGGAGCGCTTCACCTCGCGCTACCGCGGCAAGCGGTATAGCTTTGGGTACCCGGCATGCCCTAACCTGGACGACCAGCAGGGCATCTGGAAACTGCTTCGCCCGGAAGACATCGGCGTCGAGCTAACCGAGGGCATGATGATGGAGCCCGAAGCCAGCGTCAGCGCCCTGGTCTTTCACCATCCAGACTGCGCGTACTTCACGGCCAGTGAAGTGGCCGAACCTGCTCTGGTTTCTTAGCCACTACAGACTTCGTCGCCCGTTGCCGATCAATGGTTTAGGAACACTTGTGTCCGCATGATCATCACGCGCACCCCACTCCGGATCTCGATCGGCGGCGGCGGCACCGATCTTCCGTCTTACTACCAACAGTTCGGCGGGTTCGTGATCGCGGCCGCCATCAACAAGCACATCTATGTGGGCATCAACGAGACTTTCAGCGGCGGATATTTCCTGAAATATTCGTCTCTCGAAAATGCCGCAACCATTGATGAAATCCGGCATTCCCTGATTCGCGAGGTGCTGCGCTTACACGAAGTGCCGGCGCCGGTTGAGATCGTCAGCATGGCGGACATACCGGCTGGAACGGGTTTGGGATCGTCAGGCGCTTTCACGGTAGGTTTACTGCGCGCCGTCCACGCCATGAAACGTAAATATGTTGACCCCGCTGTGGTCGCGGAGGAAGCCTGCAAGATCGAAATCGGAACCCTCCAGCAAGCGGTCGGAAAGCAGGATCAGTACATCGCGGCTTTCGGCGGTTTGGCCTGCTTCGAATTTCTCAAGGACGGAGAGGTGCGCGTCAACCCACTCAATATCAGCAATGGCACGCTCTACGATCTGGAAGAGCACCTGGTGATGTTTTTCACCGGCTATTCGCGGAATGCCTCGGTGGTGCTCGATGACCAGAAAGTCCGCTCCGAAATGGGCGACCCGGCCATGCTCGACAATCTGCATTTCATCAAGCAACTGGGCCAATGCATCAAGCTGGCGCTGGAGCAAGGCGACACACGCCGCTTCGGGGAGCTGATGCACGAGCATTGGCTTCACAAGAAGAGGCGTTCTCCCGGCACTTCCAACGAGGGAATAAACCGGTGGTATGAGGTCGGCCGTGAAAACGGCGCGATCGGCGGCAAACTGGTGGGCGCGGGCGGCGGAGGCTTTCTTTTGTTCTACGCCGAAGATCGCGATCTGCTGCGGCGGGCCATGCAGCGGGAGGGGCTGCGTGAAGTCCGCTTCGCTTTCGACCATGAAGGCTCGAAGCTGCTGGCGCGGGATTGATCCAGCATGCAATGCGTCATTCTAGCCGGCGGTCTGGGCACCCGCATGCGCCCTATGACGGACGCCTGTCCCAAGACTTTGCTGCCCGTGTGCGGTCGTCCTTTCGCGTATCACCAGTTGCGTTGGCTGGCGGCGCAGGGTGTTGACGATGTGATCTATTCCATCGGACACCAGGGCCAGAAGATCCGCCGCTTCTGGGAGTCGGCGACGCAGCCGGTACGTTCCATCCGCTACGTGAATGAGGGAGAAAAGCTGCGTGGTACTGGAGGCGCGCTGCGTTTGGCGGCTGAGCAAGGCGTGCTCGACGAATCGTTCCTGGTCATTTATGGAGACTCGTTCTTGCCGGTCGAGTTCGCTCCAATATGGCAGGCCTTCCAGTCCAGTGGAATGCCGGCATTGATGACGGTCCTTCGCAATGAAGGCCGCTGGGACCGCAGCAATGTCATCTACGAAAACGGCCGCCTGGTTCTCTATGACAAACAGGCCGACCCGCGGATGCAGTATATCGACTATGGCTTGTCGGGCTTCCGCCGCGAACTGTTCGATCACACGCCCAAGGTATTCGACCTGGCCATGCTGTTTCACGATTTGAGCCTCCAGGGCGAATTGGCCGGCTTCGAGGTTGAGCAGCGGTTTTACGAGATCGGATCGCCTGAGGGTCTGTACGACCTGGAACAGTACCTGGAGCATGGCCGGGACCTACAGAAAGCCTTGTAAACGTCCGAATTATCAATGGGAAACCTAGGGAGAACCGAGTGACCATTGGAATACTAGGGGGAGGCTTGGCGGGCATAACCGTCGCAGCCCACCTCCAGCAGGAATGCGAAGTGCTCGAGAAAGACAGCCGCGGGGGAGGGCACTGCCAAACCGTCCAGGAGCAGGGTTTTACCTACGACGCCGGCGGGCCGCACATCATTTTCTCGCGCAACCAGGAGATGGTGGACTACATGGTGTCGCTGCTGGGCGACAATGTCCACCGCGCGCGCCGCAACAACAAGATTTTCTATAAAGGCCGCTATGTCAAATATCCCTTTGAAAATGGCTTGTACGATCTTGAACCGCAGGACCGCTTCGAATGTCTCTACCACTACATCAAGAACGATTACCCGCCGCCGCAAACCAACTTCAAGGAGTGGATCTATCACCATTTCGGTAAAGGCCTGGCTGAAAAGTATCTGATTCCCTACAACGAAAAGATCTGGAACGTACCGGCCGAGCAGCTTGGTCTGGAGTGGGTGGAAGGCCGCGTTCCCAAGCCGCCTTTGGAGGATGTGATCAAGGCCGCCGTCGGCGTGGAATCGGAAGGCTATACCCATCAGCTCTATTACAACTATCCGGCCCAGGGCGGCATCGAGTCGCTGCCGCGCGCGCTCGCCCAACGCGTCCGCAAGATCGTCCCGGATTTCACCGTGGAACACATCTGGAAGGAGGGGGGGCGGTGGTGCGTCAGTAACGACTGGGTCACCCGGCGGTATGATCGCTTAGTCTCGACCATCCCCATCCAGGAACTGGCCTATGCGCTGGTCGACACACCTCGGGAGATCCGAGCCGCAGTCGATTCGTTACGCTATAACTCGCTGATGACCATCGCGATCGGGCTGGATTCGGCGCGCCTGCCGGACTACACGGCTATTTATGTACCCGATCCAGAGGTTCGCTTCCACCGTTTGTCCTTTCCGGCGGTGTTCAGCCCTCATAATGCCCCGGCGGGACAATCGATTATTGAAGCCGAAATCACCACAAATTCGGGGGATGGCACGCACGAGATGTCCGATGATGAGATCCTGGCCGATGTCATCGGCGACCTGGAAGGCATGGACTTGATAAGGCACAGCGAGGTCTGCTACGCCCGGGTGCTGCGCACCAAGTACGGCTATGTGGTTCAGGACGACAATCATCGAAAGCACTTGAAAAAAGCCAAGGAATACTTCGAAGGCGTCGGCATTCCGCTGTGCGGCCGGGTGGCCGAATTCGAATACATCAACATGGATGTCTGCATTGAGCGAGGCCGGAAACTGGCGGACCGTCTGAATCAGGAAGCCGTTGCCAGCCGGACTCCTGTTGAAGCGGCCGTCTAGCCCGGCCCGGCCTACAACTACAAAGACGACTCCTCGGCATCACGCATGTTAGCTGCGGAAAATAAGAGCCGAAAAAAGTACTCAGCGCGTTTGCCGTCTTCAACTGCCTCAATTTTCCCAACATCGAACCACGGCACACCTTCCGCGTTTGCTCCTGGTGGCACTCGCTCGAAAATCCAAAACGATCCATGCTGTGCCACGAGCCTATATCTCAGCGAGAGCATCTTGACAATATGTGCGAATACGGGCGGTTCGTCCTTCCCAAAGTAGCCTGCAAACAGTCGGTAGGAGCGGTCGATAACTAGCACGTCTGGATCGAAGCCATTGTACATGCCTAGGCGCACATCGTCCCTGAACCCGTGAAAGTCCATGCCAAAGCCAAGCGCGACTGTGCCAAGGATGCTTTTTCCCTCTGCACGATATCGCACCATGTCACGAATTGTAGGCTCGTAGTCGCGATGATACTCGTTGGCACGAATATGCCAGATCGACATGGCCAACTGGACGCTGATGAACAAGAGGGCCGCGGAGACGGCCACCGATTTGGCGATCTTGGCGCGTCCCCAAAGACTCAATAGCCACGCTGCGAAAATCGCGTCATAAAACGGAACGATGTAAATGAGGTAGAACCTAGCCTTAAAACCGTTCAAAAAGGTCAGGCCCAGGACGATTGTAACCGTATAGATAAGAAGCATCTGGACCTGTGGTTTATGCCGTCCCCCGCTTCGTATAAACCAAATCATCGCCGGAAGATACAGGAAGGGAACAAGGACCATCCACCCTTTCATGACCCCTCCCCAAAGACCACCGACGCAATAGGCCGCCAGGTGACGGACTATTTCAGTCCAGATGGCAAGATCAGGCCGTAGGAGCACTCGGAAGCGTTCAGAATTATGGCCAGCGGCGTTAGCCAAAAATTGAGCCATGAAATCACTCGGGCTTTGCAGGATATAGGATGACCACAGGAGTCCGAAGACCAAATATGGTAGGGCGGCCAGCGCCAGGTAGCGCCAGCATCGCGGCCGCAATACGTCGCGGTCATATCGCCAAGCCAGCACAACTACTGCAAGGACCACGAGCGCTGAGTTCGGGTGCGTGAAGACGGCGCATGCTCCGAGAACCTGACTTGTCACAACTGCCTTTTGAAAGTCCTTTTCACGGAAATATAGGTAAGCCGCCACGGAGCATAAGGCCAGTGCACTGGCGGGAGCATCCATGCGCACATCGGCCGTGCTCCAGAGAAATATGAAGTCGATGGCGGTCAGCAACGTAGCCAGCGCGGCGACTCGACGGTCTGGGAACAATAGATGCAGAATATAGAAAAGAACTAGTAGGGTGAGCACTCCCCAGCTGACCGAATACATGCGCGCTGAAAATGCGGTGAGTCCGAAAACCCGAAGCCAGCCAGCGAGTGCGACCAGATGATTTGGCACCGTGAAATAGCTCCGCTGTTGAACCCCTCGAAAATAGGCATTGCGGTAGTAGACGTGCGGTTCCACCACGCTAGTGCCCATGTAGCCATGAAACGCGAGGTTATATGCCGGATTGGCAAACCAACCTTCATCAGACCAAGGTGCCTTGGTATCCGCGAGCCACGACGACAAGACCAAGAAAACGACGACCGCCAGCAGTAATGGAGCAATGAACCATCGCGGGGACCTATTCTTGGCTGGCCGCAACGCAGGTAGTTCGAGGGAGGAAGCCATCCAAGTCTTGTATCGGCAACACTTTGGCCTTGCTGTATAGCATCGATTCCACCTTCGAGCACTGACCGATAAGCTCTTGCTGACAACGTGTGCCTCGCGCAGCCTTCGGTCCGGACCTGCCCTACAGAAAACAGCTATTTGTCCGAATAACCAGTAAGGCGCATATGAGCCACTTGATTTCAGTCGCAATGATTTCGATGAATGAAGAAAAGGCCGTGGCGGGCGTAATCGCTGACATCCGCACGGCGCTCGACGGCCGCGATCATGAGATTGTCATCGTCGACAGCAGCCGCGACGCCACGCCTGAGATCGCGGAACGTCTGGGTGCGCGGGTGCTCCGGCAGTTCCCGCCCCAGGGCTACGGGCGTGCGATGGCTCGGGCCTTGAAGGAATCGCGGGGCGATGTCGTCGTGACCATGGATTGCGACGGCACCTATCCAGCCGGCCAGATCGCGAGCATAGCCGATATGGTACTTAAGGGCGAATGCGATCTAGTGAACGCCTCACGCCTGGAACGACGACCCAGCGCGATGCCATGGGCTAACTATTTCGCCAACTGGCTGTTCGCGCTGACCGGTTGGCTCTTCGTAGGCCTACAATCCACTGATCTGCACTCCGGGATGCGCGCCTATAGCCGCGAACTCATTGAGAATGTTGAGGTGGATCCAAACGGGCCGGCGCTGCCGGTCGAGCTGTTGCTCAAGCCGGCTTTGATGGGATTCCGTATCCGGGAAATCTTTATCCCCTATGGGGAGCGAATCGGTGAGACCACGCTCCATCGCTGGTCCTCCACCGTCTGGACTTTTCGCCGGATTTTCCGCTTGGCCATGGCTCGTATGACGGTGGTACCAAACCACAAACTAGAAACCAGAAACTAGCCGCTCGACCTATTCAAAACTCCTTGAACTGTCGATTTCACAGAACAGGAGTTAGTCCACCGCTTGACCAGCCTCACCGAACTTTTGCAGGCGCTTCACGAGCGTCCCGTACCCGTGCCCGTGGAAGAAACGGACGCTGGATTCGCAACGACGTTCATCGCCGAAACCATCGCCATCCTCCAGCAGATCGATATTGGTGAGGTGGAGCGCATGGCGGCGGGCCTGGCGCATGTCCGCGAGTTGGGTGGCCGGCTGTTCATCCTGGGTGTCGGCGGATCGGCTGGACACGCCAGCCACGCTGTCAACGATTTTCGCAAGCTGTGCGGCTTTGAAGCCTACGCGCCTACCGATAATATCTCCGAACTCACTGCGCGCGCCAACGACGATGGTTGGGAAACCTGTTTTTCGGCCTGGTTGGAAGGATCGCGTATTAGCTCCCGCGACGCCGTGCTGGTCTTTTCGGTGGGCGGCGGCAATCGCGAAAAAAATGTCTCGGTGAATATAGTGCGGGCCCTTGAAACCGCCACGGCGGCGGGCGCGCACATCTTCGGCATCGTGGGCAGGGATGGCGGGTTCACGCGGGCGGCCGCTGGGTTCTGCATCCTGGTCCCGACTATCGCTGCCGAACGCATTACGCCTCATACCGAAGGCCTTTGCGCCGTCCTCTGGCACCTGTTGGTCAGCCATCCGCTGCTGCAGCGCACCGCCACCAAGTGGGAGTCGGTAAAATGATCGGCGCCAGATTCTTCATTGCCGGAGGCGCGGGTTTCATCGGCAGCCACTTCACAGACAGGCTGCTGGCTGAGCGAGGCGTGGACGCGGTTACGCTCTACGACAACTTTACATCCGGCCGGCAATGGCATTATGCCCATCACGAGCAGGACCGTAGGCTGCATGTGCTTTGTGCCGACGTCAAGGATATGGCTGCACTCGAACGTGCCATGGCCGGGCATGATGTCGTAATCCACCTGGCTTCAAATCCGGACATCGCCCGCGCCGCAGTGGAGCCCGACATCGATTTTCGTGAAGGCACCTTCCTTACGCAGCAAATCGTAGAGGCGATGCGCCGTACCCGTACGCCTAGGCTGCTATACGCTTCCGGGAGCGGTGTCTACGGCGATCTGGGAGAGCACGAGGCGCAGGAGGATTTCGGCCCGCTCGTTCCGGTCTCAACCTATGGAGCCAGCAAGCTCGCAGGCGAAGCTCTGATCGCATCCTACTGCGCCATGTTCGGCATCACGGCCCGCGCCTTCCGGTTCGGTAATGTAGTGGGATCGCGCCAAACGCATGGAGTGGGTTTCGATTTCATCCGGCGGCTGCGCGCTCAACCCGATCGATTGCAGATACTCGGGGACGGCCAGCAGAGCAAGTCCTACATCCATGTTGAAGACGTCATCGAGGCTGTACTTGCCGCGCATCAGAATACCGAGAAAAGCTTCGAGGTCTACAACGTCGCCACGGGCGACTACATCACCGTGACCGAGATCGCGCGCTTGGCCATGGAAGTTTCCGGGCTATCCGATGAAGAAGTGCGATTGGAATATACCGGTGGCGACCGGGGCTGGAAAGGCGATGTGCCGGTCGTGCGCCTGAACACGGGTCGTATTCGCGCCTTAGGCTGGGCCTGCCGCCGTACTTCGCGCCAGGCTCTTTGCGTAGCCATGCATGCCTTGCTCGAAGACGTACGCCTGGGAAGGCTCTAACCGATGCGACGCGCTGTGTTCCTGGATCGCGACGGAGTAGTAAACCGCGCCACCTTGCGGGAGGGGAAGCCGTATCCGCCCGCGATGATCTCCGACTTCCGCTTGCTGCCGGGGGTGCGCGAAGCCTGCCGCAAGCTGCGCGAAGCCGGGTTTGCCCTGATCCTGATCACCAACCAGCCGGACATCGCGCGGGGGATCACAACCGTTCAGCAGGTAGCCGACATCCACACCCGATTGCAGCGTTATCTTCAACTCGATGCCATTCAGGTGTGTCCCCATGACGATTCCGCGCATTGCGATTGCCGCAAGCCGAAGCCGGGGCTGCTGCTTGAAGCGGCGCGAAAGTTGGATATCGATCTCGCCCGGAGCTTCGTCGTCGGGGACAGATGGCGGGATGTGGAAGCGGGCCAGCGCGCCGGCTGCCGGCCCATCTTCGTCGATTACGGGTATCACGAACAACAGCCCATCGGGCCGTATCTTAGAGTCCAATCCCTGCGCGAAGCCGCTAACTGGATCGTGCGGGTGGCCCATATAGGGTTGCAATATGCCTGACCGGGTCTCCAGCATGCAGGTCAAAATCTTCGCCGACGGCGCCGACAGGCATTCCATTCTTGATCTGGCGCGCAATCCGTGGATCAGCGGCTTTACCACCAACCCTACCCTGATGCGCAAAGCCGGCGTCACCGATTACGAGTCCTTCGGCCGCGACCTCACGCAGGCCATCCCCGATCGCCCGATCTCTTTCGAAGTGCTGTCCGACAATTTCGATGAAATGGAGCATCAGGCTCTCAAGATCGCATCCTGGGGCGACAATGTCTATGTGAAAATCCCGATCACCAACACGCTGGGCGAAACCTCGGCTCCGCTGGTTTATCGGCTAGCGCGGCGGGGAGTGAAGATCAATGTCACCGCGGTGATGACACTCGATCAAGTGGACGGCGTGCTAAAGAGCTTGAGGTACGGGCCGCCCAGTTGCATTTCCATTTTCGCCGGCCGTATTGCTGACGCGGGGTGCGACCCGCTGCCCATACTATGCGGAGCACTGACCCGCATGCGCGCTTATCCTCAAATGGAACTGATCTGGGCTAGCCCGCGCGAGCTGTTCAATATCGTCCAAGCGGACGCCATCGGCTGCCATATCATCACCGTGACGCACGACCTGCTGAAGAAGCTTCCGGTGATCGGACGGGATCTTACCGAATACTCCCTCGACACCGTGAAAATGTTCTTCGAAGATGCGCGGGCGGCCGGTCTTACGTTGAACACCCGAGTCCACGCCTAGTCCCGATGGTTCCAGATTTTCACTCGTGCCGGAGTGCCACGAGCGGATCCACTTTGATCGCCCTCAACGCCGGAAGGTAACTGGCCGCAAGCGCCACCAGCAGTATCACTGAGGACGTCGCCGCAAACGTCAGCGGATCATTCGCGTTTACGCCGAAGAGCAGCCGGGAAATAATCCGCATCAAGGGGAACGCCCAGACCAATCCGATGCCGATCCCGATGGCCGCCAGCAGCGCTCCCTCGCCCACCACCATCTTCAACACGTCGTTCCTCTGAGCCCCCAGAGCCATCCGCACCCCCAGCTCGTTAGTTCGCTGAGTTACCGCGTAGGCGATGACGCCATACAGCCCGGTGGCAGCCAGGATTAGAGCGACGCCGGCGAAGACCCCCAGCAACAACGTCCGGAAGCGCGGCTGCGATATCGAGCCGCCCACCAAGTCTTCCATGCTCTTGACATTGAACACGGCCAGGTCAGCATCCAGCTTGTGCACTTCGCCGCGCGCCGCCGCCGCCATCGAATTCGGATCGGCCCGAGTTCGCAGCACCAGCGTCATGGTTCCTTCCACAAAGCCCATCAATTCCGGAGGAATCTGAAGATAGTGATAGTACATCTCCGCGTTGGTGGCCGCGTCCAGGCCGGTGTGTTTCACGTCGCCGACAATTCCAACGATAGTGCACCATTGGCTGCCATCGAATCCGGCCTTCATCCGCTTTCCAACGGGATCTTCGCCCGGCCAGAAGCGGCGGGCCATAGTATTGTTGATAATCACGACGGCTGGCGTCTTGGCTCCATCGGTTCGGTCGAAGTAGCGCCCGCGGACCCTCGGAATCCCGAGGGCCTCGAAGTAATCGGCGCTAGCGGCCCGGTATTTGGCGCGCGACTGCTCGGCGCTCGACTCGACCGGCCGGTTTTCAAGCACGAAATTCAAGCTCGCATCCGCTCCGCTCATTGGAAGATTGCGCGCGATGCCTGCGTATTGCATCCCCGCCAGAGCCTGCAACCGCGCTAGTAGTTGCTGATAAAACAGCGCGATCTTCTGGCCCGAATAGCGAGTTTCGGGCAGTGCGATCTGCATGGTCAAGACATGATCGGGCCGAAATCCCGGATCCACGCTCGCCAGGCGCGCGAAACTCCTTATCAACAGCCCCGCGCCGGCCAGCAGCACTACACAAGACGCTATTTCAGAAACTACGAGCGCGTTCCGCCAACGCGCCCGGCTGCGGCTTCCGGTGGTGCCGCGCCCGCTCGTTTTCAAAATGGAATTAAGGTCGTAGCGTACGCTCGACAGCGCCGGCGCTAATCCGAAAACAATCCCGGTGAGCACTGACACGGCCAACGTGAACGCGAGCACCCGCCAATCGATGGTCACCTCGTCCAGACGTGGCAGACTCGACGGGCCAATCTGTTCCAGCATTGAAATACCCCAGGCCGCCAGCGCCAAACCAAGTAAGCCACCGGCCAGGCCGAGCAGCACACTTTCCGTGAGTAGCTGACGCAACAAGCGGACCGGATTCGCACCCAGTGCGGTGCGGAGCGCGATCTCCTTTTCGCGGCTCCCGGCGCGCGCCAGCAATAGGTTGGCGACGTTGGCGCAGGCGATCAGCAGTACGAACACCACAGCGCCCAGCAGCGTCCATAGCGTCGGGCCTATATCGCCGAGTAGTTGCTCACGCAGCGGAACGACTTTGGTGCTATAGCCCGCGTTTGTGTCCGAATAGGCCTGCTCCAGGCGCGCGGAAATAGAGCGCATCTCGGCGGCGGCCCGCTCGCGGCTCACGCCTGCTTTGAGCCGCCCGATCACTCGCAGAGTCCGGAATCCGCGCTGGCTGAGTTCCTTCGCGTCCAGCGTGTACGGTATCCATAACTCGGACGGCGTGTCCAACAGGCGGAACTCGCGCGGCATCACGCCAATGATCGCGAGGCTGCTGCCGTCCACGATTATATTCCTGCCCACGATGCCGGGGTCTCCACCGAAACGGCGCTGCCAGAAGCCGTAGCTCAGCAGTGCCACTCGATCCCGGCCCGGCTCAGCTTCCGCGCTCGAAAATGTCCGCCCCAGCGCAGGCTTCACACCCAGCAACTCGAACGCACTGGGCGATATCACAGCTGTCTCCACGCGCTCAGGCAGTTGCGCCCCCGTCAGAACCGCCGGCTGTTCCCGAAGTGCTGCGATTTGTTCAAAGACCCTTTGCTCCTCCGTCCAGTCGCGATAGTCGGGAGGAGAGACCTGCTCCTGGAAAATTCCCCTGCTAAGTTTTGTGTTCCAAACCGCCATCAGACTGCTGGGATCTTTATAGCGTAGGGGACGCAACAACACCGCGTTGACCACGCTGAAGATGGCGCTGTTGGCGCCAATGCCGAGCCCCAGAGCGAGGATTGCCACCAGGGTCGAGCCGGGGTTCTTGACCATCATCCGGAAGCCGTATCGTAGGTCTGTGATGAGGGTGTTCATACTGCCTGCATTTGAATCTTTTATTGTAACGGCAATTGTAAACCGGCTGACGCTGCCAGATGCAAGAGGTAAGTAGTGGATCGCTTAAAAAACGAATCGGACCGCGACAGTGAGGGACCGGCACAGTCCGATTCAGACTTGGGTTGTTGGAAGGAATAAATTGTTTGGATTATCCGCCCCAAACGGCGCCACCAGCTCGTACTCTGGTCTTGGTTCTCATTCGGTTCTCCTTGAATTTAAGTCCGTTTCTTCTTTACCCTTAAATAGCCGAACTCAACGCGAGCTTGGGCGTTGGTTCGGCTTTGTTGCTAGGTGCCCCAGACAGCGGCGCCAGCTTTGATCTTCGTCTTGGTCCTCATTGGCGATGTCTCCTTACTTTCTGTTTTGCTTTGATTGGCCTTGCGGTCGCTGTAAGAAATGCAACTCAGATGCCAAGGGTACCACTACCGAGTCGCGCTTCGTACTATGCAATGTAAGTTACAGAAAACAAGGTTGATGGGGCCCAGTTTCCACTCTAGGCCGCTAGACGCTCCCATCCCAGGAATACTCTTAGCCTATCTGTTAGGATAGATACCCTATCCGATCAGATAGGGTATCTATCCTAGCCGCAAAGTTTTGGGTTGTTATAGAGACGACCGTCTCTCTTCACGGTAACGGCGAACGGTCGCCGGACCGTCCGCCGCCGTGCATACGGAAGCGCACTCCTCCGTACAGCTTCCGCAAGGCTACTGACAAACCATCGAGGACCCGTTGGTCGTCAGATGACGCTGCCAAAAACTCCGTTAGAATCCTCCCACGATCCCAATAGTAGTAGTGCACTACCCTCGGAATGCTCCTAGGGTAGAGCAATTTAAGCACCACTAAATTGAAGTTTTTCGGAACTGCGGATTAGACCCACAACTAACTTCCCGGCAGCGGTTTAATAGGGAAAAATAGGTTGGCGCCGGATTCGTTGATTGCCAGCGCGACTATCTTTTCAGATATTATGGGCTAACGCCTCAGATAGTGAGAAAGTCCGTATGCCCGAGACCGTTGCCGAACTCGAGGCCCTAGCCGGGCCGCTAAAGGGAACGAGCATTCTTTTGTCGGGCGACCAAATCTCAATTGGGCGCGAACCATCCAATCTAATTTCAGTTGTAGACGCCGGAGTTTCCCGAAGGCATTGCGTCATCTTGAAGGATGGTTGTGACTTCAAACTCCAGGACTTGAACAGCCGCAACAGCACCTTTGTCAACGGAGTACCCGTCACAGAGCGGGTGCTGATTTCCGGCGACGAGATCAAGATTGGAAATTCTTTGTTCGTCTTTGTGGTGCCGACCGAGGAAAGCGGAGGCGCCCGCTCCAGCTCCGTCGAATTCGCCAAGCAGGACTCCGGTGGAGGGTCCACTATTATTCTTCGTAAACAGGACGCGCTTTACTTGCGCGATCTGGATCGCATCACACCCTCAGAACGAACGGTTCGCGAT
Source organism: Bryobacterales bacterium (assembly GCA_963769205.1). GTDB lineage: Bacteria > Acidobacteriota > Terriglobia > Bryobacterales > Bryobacteraceae > Palsa-89. The sequence goes on from CAVYKR010000019.1 coordinate 543,497, forward strand.
CTGAACGTGCTGGTTCGAGTCGGTAAGGCAGTCAATTCCGTCCGCGGGCTGGAGGCGCTCGAAAAGCAGGTGCTGGAATCCATCCTGGAAATAGCGCCCGCGGACCGGGCTGCTATTCTTCTTTGCGATCACGGCTTCGAGAACCTGGACGAAAGCACTGTATTCGGATGGGATCGCCGCAGCGGAGCGAACCCGACCATCCAGGTGAGCCGCACCATCGTCTCACAGGTGCTTCAAGAGGGCGTCGCAATGCTGTGCAACGATCTGCCGGCCACTCCGACGTTCGCCGACACCGAAAGCGTAGCGGTGCGACATATCCGCAGCGTTCTGGCGGTACCGCTGGAGGTGTTCGATCGCATACTTGGCGTTATTTACCTGGACGCCAGCGACCGGGAAGTGCGTTTTGATGAGAACCACCTGCAACTGCTGACCGCCATTGGTAGTATCGCAGCCTTCGCGCTCGACAATGCGCGCCGCATGGAGTGGCTGGAGGAAGAAAACCGGCGCCTGCACGCTGAGATGAACGTCGAGTACAACATGGTGGGCGAGAGCGCTCGGATGCGCGACGTGTATCAATTTATCGGGCGAGTAGCGAAGCTGGATTCCACTGTGCTGATCTCCGGAGAGAGCGGTACCGGCAAGGAACTGGTGGCCCGGGCAATCCATCGCAACAGCAACCGCGCCAACATGCCGTGCGTGGCCATCAACTGCGCCGCCCTGGCTGAATCGCTGCTCGAAAGCGAGTTGTTCGGCCATGAAAAAGGCGCATTCACCGGCGCCATCGTCCAGAAAAAGGGAAAACTCGAGGTGGCCGAAGGAGGCACCGTCTTCCTGGACGAAATTGGCGAGCTGGCGCCCCTCTTACAGGCCAAGTTGCTACGGGTTCTCCAGGAGCGTGAGTTCGAACGCGTCGGGGGTACGCGCACCATCAAGCTGAATGTCCGGCTTATCACCGCCACCAATCGGGATCTGGAGACGGAGGTCAAGGCTGGAAGATTTCGAGAGGATCTTTATTACCGACTGAATGTGGTCTCGCTGCGCATGCCTTCCTTGCGGGATCGCCGGTCCGACATTTCGCTGCTGGCCAGTTATTTCGCTGCCAAATCCGCCAAACGGTCTAATCGCGCGGTTTTGGGAATTTCGCCGCAAGCCCGGGCTTGCCTGCTCAATTACGATTGGCCCGGCAACGTGCGCGAACTTGAGAACGCCATTGAACGGGCGGTGGTGCTGGGATCGAGTGAGCTGATATTGCCCGAGGATCTTCCCGAATCGATCCTGGAAAAAGCCGAGCCGGCCAGTTCAGCCCTGAATGCCTTCCATGATGCCGTGCGCGAGACCAAGAAACAGCTCATCATCAATGCGGTGGAGCAGGCCCGTGGCAGTTATACGGACGCAGCGCATCTGTTGGGCCTGCATCCCAATTACCTGCATCGCTTAGTCCGCAATCTGAATTTGAGGCCGGCGCTGCAACGCCAATCACCCGGCAATACTTGATTGTGGGCGTGAACGGCCCGAAGCGGCAGCTATTTTCCGAACGTCCAGTCTACTCCGAGCAGCGGCACGAAATCATGCAACCATCCGTGAATCTTCGCTCCCGGTGCGGGCGCGATGACGCTTTCGGGAAAAGGCGTCGCATAGTCCCGGAAGTCAACCCGAACCAGCCAGTGATCACTGAGCAGCACCTTTACGCCTCCGCCAAAACTGACCAAAGCCTTCACCTCGTCCGCATGCGCCAGCGTAGCGAAGCTCGCTAACGGCTGGGACGGATCTACCGGGCCCGTCGCCGTGTATCGTTTAATGCCGGCTCCGCCCGCCAGAAACGGCCGTAGCCGGGCATGCCGTCTGGTCGCATAAGCCAAGAAGTCGAAGTGTAGCGCATGCGCCTCCGCATCCAGATTCGCTTCCCGGCCGTTGAAGCGCAGCTCTGAATCGCCATCGCGGAAGGTGTAGCGCAATTCGCCGCCAAAATGCTCCGACACGTCCTCGCCCAGAACGCCGCCTGCGGCAAAACGGGGACCAAATCCGGCGCTTGCCGATCCGGCCGGGTTGGTGATCGTAGCATCGCGGTAAAAACCAAATCCGCCTGCGGCGCCAATCGACCAGGACTGAGCGAAGCAAGACGAACCGCTCATCGCTATGGCCGCCAACACCAGGTATCCCAGCATTTTATGTCGCATCTACTATCGATTTTATTCCCCAAGCTACTACCTGGTCGCTAGACGGGAGCCCTTAGGGCGCCACAAAGGAGGCCTTAGGAGGGCCGGGTTCTAAGGCAGCTCGTCGACTACCCGGTCGATCTCCTCGGGACTGATATAGAAGTGTGGTGAGAATCGGATCCAGCCCTGTCGGGGAGCGGCCATGATCCCTCGCTCCTTGAGATCGCGAACCACTTTGCGGCTGTCCATGCCGGGCTTGTGAACCGCGATGATTCCCGAGCCTTTTTCAGCCGTGCGGTCACCCAACACCTGGTAGCCCTTTTGTCTGGCGCCCTCCACCAGCCGATCAGCCAAGGCCAACACTATCGGACCAATGCGCTCAACGCCAACCTCCAGCAGAAACTCGATAGAAGCCCGTAGTCCGTAACAGCCGATAGTATTCAGAGTCCCGCACTCATAGCGGCCGGCATCAGGACGCAGCGTCATGTCGCGCGAGGCGTAGTCGTTATAGCCCGCTACGTTCGTCCAGCCGAATTCCTCAGGAAAAATGGAGTCCTGGCGTTCCTTCCGCACATACAGGATGCCGCAACCTTCAGGGCCCAAGAGCCATTTGTGCCCGTCGGCAGCCAGGCCATCGATGTGCGCGGAGCGGACGTCCAGGGGAAACGCGCCCAAACCTTGAATCGCATCCACGAAGAAAAAGCAGCGATTCCGGTGGCAGATTTCGCCGATCGCATTCAGATCCACCCTCAGACCGCTGAGATATTGCACGAAGCTGATGGACAGAAGCTTGGCGCCATAGGTGGCCCGCTCGATGGAATGCAGCGGATCGTGGATAGACAGCCATTCGATGCTGCAGCGCTGAGCTTCCAGACGCAACCAGGGGAAATAGTTTGCTGGAAACTCCTCCTTGAATGCCACAATGCGATCGCCCGGCCTCCAATCCAGACCCATGGCGACGGTCGCGATGCCCTCGGAAGTGTTCTTTACAATGGCGATTTCGCTGCGCTCAGCGCCGATCAGCCGCGCGGCTGCAACTCGAAGTGCCTCATAGCTATCCATCCATTGGTCGTAATGGAGCGACCCGTAATTCAGGGCATCGTCGGCGAGGTTCTTCATCGCCTCGGCCGAGCACTTAGGTAATGGCGCGACTGCCGCGTGGTTTAGATAGATCAGCCGTTTCGTCACCGGAAACTGGTCGCGGTACTGCTTCCATAGCGGCTCTTCGAGCCTTGCAGGTTTATCATCAACTTGTCCGAAACTCATGAGCCTCCCGGTGCGTTTAACAAATGAAGGATTATACTGGGTTGTAGGAGTCTCTGCATGAACCGTCTGGTGCCCGCCACTTTTAGTCTCCTCGTTATTCTCTCCTTTGTCACACCGAACGCGCTCTTCGCTACCGACCCGAAGAAGGATCCCGACCAGATCGGGAGCCGGGATGTCAGTGGGAAAGTGAACTTCTACTCTCTCGAGAAGGAGATTGCGCTGGGAAAAGGCCTAGCGCAGGATGTCGAACGGCAAGCTAAGATTATCAGTGATCCCGTGATCGCCGAATATGTCAATCGGGTGGGCCAGAACCTGGTGCGAAATTCCGATGCTAAGGTCCCTTTCACGATCAAAGTGATCGATAGCGAAGAAGTGAATGCGTTCGCGCTACCGGGCGGGTTTTTCTTCGTGAACTCGGGCTTGATCCTGAAGGCAGATAATGAGGCGGAATTAGCCGGCGTGATGGCGCATGAGATCGCCCACGTTGCGGCGCGTCACGGCACCCGGCAGGCGACTCGCGGTGAGATCGCAAACCTGGCTACCATTCCGCTGATCTTCATGGGCGGCGGGTGGACTACCTATGGCATCTACCAGGCAGCCAGCGTCCTGGTTCCCATCGGCTTTCTCAAGTTTTCCCGGGGCTTTGAGTCCGAAGCTGACATGCTGGGCCTGGAATATATGTACAAAGCCGGTTACGATCCTACGGCTTTCGTGGATTTCTTCGAGAAGATCGAAACGCTGGAGAAGCGCAAGCCGGGAACGATGGCTAAGGTTTTTTCCACGCATCCGATGACAGATGATCGTATTCGGGCAGCTCAGAAAAATATCCAGAATTACCTGGTGTCAAAGCCGGAATATGTTGTTACCACATCCGAATTTAATGATGTGAAGAACCGCCTGTCCGCGATGCACAATCGCCGCAAGATCGACGATAAGGACGTTAACAAGCCGCAGCTGCGCCGGACGCCTGGATCGGGCACCGGTCCGATAGACGCGGATGAAAACGGCAAGACGCCCAAGAGCGATGAAGACGAGCGGCCCACGCTGAAGCGCCGCCCGGATTCCTCCAATTAACAATCGACCTTCTACAATGGAGCCATGGCTCCGGGCACACGGCGCATCCTCTTCCTGGTCGCGTTGGTGGTAGTGTACCTGGTCGGATTTGTTCCTAATTTTCTGAAATTGCGCGATCAGACTGCCCAGCGTGACAAGGCCGAGCAGGCGCTTGGGTCGACGCGACTAGTCAAGGACTTGGGCTCCGCTGCCATCGATGCCCGGCGCGGGCAATACGAACCGGCCCGCTTGGAGGCGAGTGCGTTCTTTACCGCGGCCCGTGTAGAGATCGACCAAGGCAGCAAGTCGGCGCTCACGCAGCAACAGCGTGATGCGCTGGGGCCGCTGCTGGCGCCGCGCGACGAAGTAATTACGCTTCTGGCGCGCAGCGATCCGGCATCGGCGGACCGATTGTCGAATCTCTATGTGGCTGTTCGCAAGATATTGGGGATCTAAACCAGCACCGTGAAGGCTGTCTCGGTCCGGGTCACCGGCCGGTAAAGTGTATCGCGCTCCATTGGCTCGCGGCCGGCTTCGCGGATTAGCCTCAGCAGTTCGTTCCTCCGCAGCCCTTGGCTGGTAGTCGCGCCGGCATCGTGGTAGATTTTTTCTTCCACGACGGTGCCATCTAAATCATCCGCCCCAAAGCGCTGTGCGATCTGCGCGATCCTGGGCGTCATCATGATCCAGTAGGCCTTGATGTGATCTATGTTATCGAGCATTAAGCGCGATACCGCGATCATCTTCAAGTCTAGAAAGCCGCTGGTGGTTTGGATGTGCTCGAGCGCTGTGTTGGCTGGGTGAAACGCCAACGGGATAAAAGTCTGAAAGCCGCCCGTGTCATCCTGCAGCTCACGCAGCTTAATGAGGTGGTCGATGCGATCTTCCTCAGTCTCGATGTGACCGTACAGCATGGTGCAATTCGATTTCAAGCCCAGCTTATGCGCTGCGCGCGCTACCTCCAGCCACTGCCCGCCGTCGATTTTGTGATCGCAGATAATGCGCCGAACGCGGTCATGGAAAATCTCAGCTCCGCCGCCCGGCAGCGAATCCACGCCGGCATCCATCAATCGCTGCAAGGTCTCGCGGATCGGAATCCTGGTGCGTTGCGCAAGATAGGCGACCTCTACCATCGTGAAGGCCTTCAGGTGCACATCCGGAAAGCGCTGCTTGAGGCCGCGCAACATTTCGCAGTACCAATCCAGCGTAAGTTCCGGATGCAGTCCGCCGACAATGTGGAATTCAGTGACCGCTTCGGTCCAGCCTTCCCCCGCGCGGTGCCAGACCTCTTCGAGCGACCAGGTGTACGCCTTCGGATCCTTGGCCCGTTTACCGAACGCGCAGAGTTTGCAACTCGCCACACACACATCAGTCGGGTTAATGTGGCGATTCACATTGAACCACGTCACGTTGCCGTGTTTGCGCTCCCGAACCAGGTTGGCCATGTGGCCCAGCGCCAGAATATCGCTGGTCCGGTAAAGCGCGACTCCGTCCTGGTAATCCAGACGGCGGCCAGCTTCCACCTTCTCCAGAATAGGCTTTAAGCGCTGGTCTTCAATGATGATCTGCATTCTAGTTGAGGGCCCTCATGCCGAGGAAACAAATATCCGCTGCCCAAAACAGAAAGAATAGCACGCTGACATACCCGTTTACCGTGAAGAAAGCCGCGTTCACGCGCGACAGATCGTCGGCCTTCACCAGGCTGTGCTCATAAGCCAGCAGCAGAATGATGGCGGCAATCCCCGCCAGGCTCAACCAGCCCAATTGGAACGTAACGGCTAGCGCGACCAGGCATCCGATCATCGCCACATGAAAAACGCGTGCGATCCACAAGGCGCCGCTGATTCCAAATCGTCGCGGAAGGCTGAACAGGCCTTCCCGGTGGTCGAATTCATAGTCTTGGCAGGAATAGATGATGTCGAAGCCGGCGGTCCAAAACGTGACCGCGGCGGTGAGCCATAAGATCCTCGGATCGAGCGCACCAGCCACTGCGATCCACGCTGCCGCCGGGGCGATTCCCAACGAGAAGCCCAGAATCAGATGAGAGAAGGTAGTGAACCGCTTGGTAAAGGAATAAAAGAAGAGGACGGCCAAAGCCACGGGAGCAAGCTTGAGACACAGCGGGTTCAGCGTTCGCGCCGCCAGCAAAAAAACGAGGACTGAAACCATGACGAACCCCCAGGCAAACCCGGTGCTTAGGATTCCGGCCGGGAGATGCCGCGCGCGGGTTCGGGGATTTCTGGCGTCGATATCGGCATCCAGAATGCGGTTAAAAGCCATGGCGGCCGATCGCGCGCTCACCATCGCAACCACAATCCACAGCAGCTTGCCTGCGAATGCGCGTCCCGTCAAGTGCTGTTCGCGGTATGCCAGCAACGCCCCGGTGAGGGCAAAAGGCAGGGCAAAGACCGAATGCTCAAACTTGATCATTTCGAGCGTGAGCCGCAGCCGGTTCCAGAATCTCATTTTCGCTACCATTCTAATTCATGCGTCAGATCGTTCTTCTATGCTTCGTTCTGCTGGCGGGCTGCGACAAGCCGACCACTGAGGCGGACTTCTACACCTCTGACATTACGCTTCCAGGGGGCCAGATTATCAAGACCGAGTTCGTATATGACACAGTAGGGGCGCTGCGCGGCATGCAGTTCCGTAGTTCGATCGCCCCCGATCACGGCATGTTGTACGCGCATAAGACGCCCGGTAATTATGGTTACTGGATGTACCAGACTCTCATTCCACTGGACATGATCTGGATGGATCCGGACCATCGGGTGGTCGAGATCGTCGAGAATGTCCCGCCCTGCAAAACTCCCGCCAGCCAGTGCCCGCACTATGGCGGCAATAAGACGGCCCAGTATGTTCTTCAGCTAGGTGGCGGCATGGCCAAGAAATATGGCCTGAAAGTGGGCGACGCGATCACATGGTAGCAGCCGGTTAATTGAGAAGGCCGCTCTGCTACGCTCAAGTTGAATGGATCAAGACCAATTGCGGGTCCTGCTCGAAGACGTCCGAACGGGGGCCGTCAATGTCGATGCCGCGGTCGAGCGGATGCGGCACCTGCCATTCGAGGATTTGGGCTGGGCCAAGCTGGATCATCATCGTGCGCTGCGGCATGGACTCACGGAAGTGATCTTCGGCAAAGGAAAGACGCCGCAACAGATTGCCGCGATTGCCGCGCGGCTACTCGAAAAATCGGCGAATCTGCTGATTACTCGCGCTGATGAATCGATCGCCGCGACGTTGAAGCAGTCCTTTCCCGAAGCGGAGTTCTTTGCGCTTTCGGGCGCCGTGCGGGTGTGGCGCGACCGAGCGATTCGAGGCAAAGGCAAGTTGGCCGTGGTGTGCGCAGGCACCAGCGACATTCCAGTCGCCGAAGAGGCGCAAGTAACTGCCGAGGTGATGGGTAACGAAGTGGAGTCGTTTTACGACGTCGGCGTGGCCGGTATCCATCGCCTGATCGCCAGCAGCGAGCGGCTGAGCCAAGCGCGCGTCGTGGTGGTGGCAGCCGGCATGGAAGGGGCGCTGCCGAGCGTGGTGGGCGGAATGGTTTCGGCGCCGGTGATCGCGGTTCCAACCAGCGTCGGCTATGGCGCGAGTTTTCACGGACTAGCAGCGCTACTCGGCATGCTCAATAGCTGTTCGAGCAACGTGACGGTCGTGAATATCGATAACGGATTTGGAGCGGGTTACGTAGCCAGCCTGATCAATCGACTCTAAAACCCTTGATAACCTGGGAGATACCCTGGTTATGCGACTGCCGTGCTGATCCGGGCGCCGGACTCCTCCGCATAAACATAGAAGCCGAACATGGGCGTCGCTTCGCCCCTGCTCCATCGGCTCATTTTCCAGTCGACCCTCAGAAACCTGATATCGGGTTGAGCGGCGAGGTTGAATAAGACCGAATAGATCCCGCAATAAAACTTAGGTGGGAACTTCGCCAAAGGCCTTAAACCCCAGGTTTCACCATCCGTGGAGCCCCAAACGAAAACGTCCAGGCTCTCCTGCTCGATGATGCGAGTGATTCCGAGAGTAAGCACGAGTAGCTTACCTCGATTTGGACCAAGTTGAAACTCCGGTCCAGTGCCGTCTGCCCGGGCAATGCTCTCAGGCAACAGAAAGTTACGCAGCATATTAAGCCTCCAGCCGGGGGACATGCCGGAACTGCTTTTTTGCTACCTGGCAGGTGTTACCTACAGGGTAACTAAAGCTTTCGTAGGCGGTTACCCGCCTCATTCAGCGTCTCATACTTCTTGCAAAAACAAAAGCGAATTAATGTTGCACCTTGGTTAGAATCCATGAAAAAGCTGGACCCGGGGACTGCCGCCACCCCGCAATGTTCGATCATATGCCGAACGAACGTGTAATCGTCCGGAAAACCGAAATTTCGGATGTCGGTCATGATGTAATACGCCCCATCGGGCCGGAAGCATTGGAAACCCGCCTGGTTTAATAGCCCTAAAAGAAGATCGCGCCGGCTTTTATAATCGGAGGCCAGCTTGGAATAGTAAGTGTCGGGCATATTCAGTGCCATCACGCCGGCTTGCTGGAGTGGCGTGGCCGCGCCGACCGTCAAAAAGTCATGGACCTTGCGGATTGAATCCGTGAGATCCGGCGCCGCCAGCACCCATCCTACCCGCCATCCGGTCACTGAGTAGGTTTTGCTCATGCTGTTTACAAGAACGCTGCGTTCCCGCATTCCCGGTAATGTTGCTATCGGGATGTGAGATGCAGAATCGTACAGAATGTGTTCATAGATTTCGTCAGTAATTGCAAGGGCGTCGAATTCCTGGCAAAGGTCGGCGATTACCTGCAATTCCGCTCTGGTAAAAACTTTTCCAGTGGGGTTGTTGGGTGAGTTGAGTACGATTGCTTTAGTTCGTCGGGAGAAGGCGCGCCGCAGTTCGTCGGGGTCGAAGGTCCAATCCGGAGGGCGCAGGGTAACCAATTTCCGATGGGCGCCAGCCAAAAGTATATCTGGACTGTAATTTTCGTAGTACGGCTCGAAAACAATGATCTCGTCGCCAGGATTAGTTACCGCCAGCATCGAAGCGATCATCCCTTCGGTGGCTCCGCAGCAGACCGTAATTTCTCTCTCGGGATCGTAATCCAGACCGTAGGTCCTCCGGTATTTTGCCGCGATCGCATCTCGGAAGGGCTTGGCGCCCCAGGTTATGGGGTATTGGTTGAAATCGGCGTCGATGGCTTCCATGGCGGCACGCTTCAGGTCAGCGTTCGCGCTGAAATCGGGGAAGCCCTGCGCCAGATTGACCGCATTCGATTCCATGGCCAGGCGGGTCATCTCGCGGATCACCGATTCGGTGAACTGGGCGGTCCGGTCACTGCAGAATCGCGCCCGCCGGTTGGCGATTTCGACCGGCCGGACGGAGGTCTTTTCGGCTGAAGGGGTCATAGAGTAGAGACTACCACCGTCTTGCCAAGAAAAACTGCTTGACTCTGGGACCGGTTGACCCGTGTCAGCCCGGATACGCTCCGACATTACGAACGGATCAAGTTGATCTCCGCCAGGCGTCTCGTGAAGCGTTGAAGAGTTCCAGATCACCGATCACCAGACCGGCGATTCCCCTTAAGCCTTGAGGATACCCATCTTCCTCGCTACTCGGGCGAGAATCTCCGCGGCGCGGTCGAGCATCTCGCGGGTATGGGTTGCGGTGACGATGGTGCGGATGCGCGCCTTACCCTCCGGCACGGTGGGATAGCCGATTCCGGTGGCGTACAGTCCGCTGTCAAAGAGCGCCGCCGAAAAAGCGTGGGCCATTTTCGCCTCGCCAACCATGATGGGCGTGATGGGCGTTTCGCTGGACCCCGTATCGAAGCCAGCGGTTTTGAGGTTGGCCTTGAAATAGAGGGTGTTGTCCCATAGCCTCTCGATCCGCTGCGGCTCGTCTTCCAGGATCTTGAAGGCCGCCAGACAAGCGGCGGCTACTCCGGGCGGGTGCGACGTCGAAAAGAGAAACGGCCGGGCGCGATGATACAGGAAGTCGATCAGATCTTTGCTTCCGCAAACATAGCCGCCCAGAACGCCGATAGCCTTCGAAAGCGTGCCGACCTGGATATCGACATGCCCGTGCAGGCTGAAATGGTCCACGGTGCCTCGTCCTTTTCGGCCGAGCACACCGGATGAGTGTGCGTCGTCGATCATCATGACGGCGCCGTTCTTTTCGGCGGTGGCCACCAGGGCAGGCAGGGGAGCGATATCGCCGTCCATCGAAAAGACGCCATCGGATATCAATAACTTTCGTCCAGGCGCGCCCGCGAGATCTTCGAGAATCTTGGAAGCCGCGACCGTGTCCTTGTGCGGAAAGACATGGATTTTGGCTTTCGACAATCTGCAGCCGTCTATGATGCTGGCATGGTTCAACGCATCGGAAATGATGTGATCCTCTGGCGTGAGGACCGCCGCGACCGTCCCGGCGTTGGCTGCGAAACCGGACTGGAAGACTACACAGGCCTCGGTATGCTTGAACTTCGCTATGTGCTGCTCCAGCTCCATGTGAATGCTCATGGTGCCGGAAATGGTTCGCACTGCGCCCGAGCCTGCACCGAACTTCTTGGTAGCGTCCACAGTGGCCTCGACCAGCTTAGGATGATTGGCCAGACCCAGATAGTTGTTGCTGGCGAGATTGATCACCTCCCGGCCATCAAAACGAGAGACCGGTTCACAAGCGGATTCGAGCACGCGCAGACGTTGGTAGGTGCCGGCCTGGCGCCACGCCTCGATCTGCTCGGTTAGATAGGTTAGTGGATTAGTGGTCGTCACAACTCTATGGTAGCGCCGCGTTTCAGCGGCCTTTAAGGCGGTGATCTTCAATCTCCGGCATTCTCATCACCTTGCACATTTCGAACAGACGAGAGTAAGCGCGCTTTCCGATGCGCTCTTCTAATGTGTACTTGCTGTATATGTCGTCTTCGGTATGCGAGCGGCCCGGATTCATTTCCGACAAGTTTGTCGTGAAAATGGTCGCCTTACGGTTATTGCAACGATGCGTAATGATGGCCGTGATGGTGTCTTCGACGAAATCCTTGATGCGATGCGCCCCCAGATCGTCGAGCACCAAAAGCTGGGTGTCCAGCGCCGTGCGGTAGGCATCGCGGTCCGTGGTGTCGGAGGCGGCGTCGTAGCCGCTGCGGATGTGGTTCAGCAATGCCTGGAAATCGAAGAAGACGCCTTCGAATCCACGCGCAATGAGACTGCGGAGAACCGCGATCGCAAGGTGGGTTTTGCCGGTACCGGGCGATCCGATGAATAGCAATCCTGGCTTCGGTGCGTTGGGGTATTCCCGCACATAGCCGCGTACGTCCACCAGGACCTTACCAAGTTTAGGCCGTGCGACCGGATTGTCGGCCGGCAGCACGAAATTATCGACCGAGGCGTTTTGATAGAGCGGCGGAATGTTGGCGCGGTCCAGTACGCGCTGCTCCCGGCCTTCCTCGGCGCACTCACACCTCTGCGCGCCGGAAAGTCCTTCGCGCTCGACGATTTTCCAGCCCGAGCCGCCGCATTTTTCGCAAACTTCCACCACGCTCATATAGTGTAATTACCAGCCGATCGGCTTTCCCTGGTTCTGTTCATCCAGCCACTTTTTGAGTGGCGCGAAATAATCGAGAATCGCGGTAGCGTCCATCTGGCTTTGTCCAGTCAAGGCTGCCAGCGCGCTAGGCCACGGCTGGCTGGCGCCCATGGAAAGCATGGCGTTCAACTTTGTTCCCGCCGGCTTGCTGTCGTAAATGGAACAGCGGTTCAGCGGACCGGTACAGCCGGCGATCTTGGCCAACGAGCGATGAAACTGGAACTGTAAAATGTCAGCCAGAAAATAGCGCGCATACGGAAAATTGGCGGGAACGTGATATTTCGCGCCCGGATCGAAATCGGCTTCGCTGCGCGCAATCGGAGGCGCTATGCCCTGATATTTCAGGCGAAGCTGCCACCAGGTCTGGTTGTATTTATCGGGTGGAATCTCGCCGGAGAACACTTGCCAGCGCCATTTGTCGATCAACAGTCCAAATGGCAGAAACGCGATTTTCTCCAGAGCTTTGTACATCAGTATCCCGAGATCTTTGGAGCTATCCGGAACGGTCGAGATCAGCCCGATCTTTTTCAGATACTCCGGTGTCACCGACAGCGCGATGGTGTCGCCGATGGCTTCGTGGAAACCATCGTTGGCGCTATCGCGAAACAGAACTGGCTGGCGGCTATAAGCGCGCTGATAGAAATTGTGCCCCAGCTCGTGATGGATCGTGCTGAAGTCATCGGCATTGATCTCGATGCACATCTTGATGCGGAGGTCGTCCATCTGATCGATATCCCAAGCGCTGGCGTGACAGACCACTTCTCTATCGCGGGGCTTCGTCAGCAGGGACCGTTCCCAGAAGGTTTTTGGCAGCGGCGCGAACCCCAGCGAAGTGAAAAACCGCTCGCCGTAGCGAACCATGTCGGGTGCCTGCGTATTCTTGGCTTTCAGAATGGCTGTCAGGTCATACCCCGGATCGGCGTTCTTGGGCGCCACCAGCGGATAGATATCCTCCCACTCTTGCGCCCACATGTTGCCGAGCAGATGCGCGGGGATCGGGCCATTGGCCGGAACAATGTTGCCGTATTTTTCGCGAAGCTTGGCGCGAACATAGGCGTGCAGCGAAAGATAGAGCGGCCGCATTTGTTCCCAGAGACGGTCCATCTCGGCGGCGAAGGCATCCGGCGCCATGTCGTATTTTGAGCGCCACATCGCGCCCATGTCGGCGAATCCAAGTTCACGGGCGCCCTTGTTTCCCAAGGTCGACATACTTTTGAAACAGCGGGCGGATCGGAGGCGCGATGCTGTGCCAGCCCCGCCAGGCGTCCAGCAACGCCTTGGGATCAGTGCTGGTCCGCAGAATCCGGCTCAGGTCTTCAAGGTCCTGGCACTTGTTGGGCGTGGGGCAATACTTGCCGCGGCCGTACATGCCTTCCATTTGGGAGGCAGTCTCGGTGAGCAGTTGAGCCTCTTTTGGATCGGACGGCGCCGCTAGCGTCAGCGAGAGCCGCAGCAGCTTAAATTCCCGGTCCAGATCGGCGGGCATTTTGAGATTACTGAAGCGTGTAGATTCCTTGGCGAGCTGCATTGTGGCCGAGATCTGCTGCTCATCGGCCTTAGCCGCGAGAATCTCGCTGTCGTACGTTATGAATGTGGATTTCACCCAATCGGCGCGCGAATCCTGGATGGTCAGATCTAAAAGCTTTGCTTCTGCGCGATCCATGAAGGCGCGGGCATCGGCCAGAGTAGGCGGCTTCTGGGAATCGGCGGCCCGGCAAGTCCAGAACGTGAATACAAGGAGAACGGCGAAAGAACGCACCTTACAATTATCGCGGATGCGCCAGAATTTACTTCTGTACCTGACTTCCCGACGCAGCGGCCTGCTCCTCGGCGCGGGCTCCGGCCAGGATACCTACCATGCCGACGTTACCTTCATGACATCCGTATTCATAGACCGGCTTGTTCGAATGCCGTAGCGGGATCATCAGGCTCCACGGCTTCGTCCACGTGCCGGGGTCATTGATCGTGATCTCGTATTTTAAGGTCTCGGGTCCGCTGCGGGAAAAGCGCTCAATCACATGCAGCTTTTCGCTCGAAATGCTCATAAAGCTTCTCGGTTTGTAGTTCGTAGTATCCACGACCAGCGTATCGCCTTCCCAGTGTCCGCGTGAATCCCCGGTCCATTGATGCACCTCGGGTGGAAGATGCGGACCGCCGTCGAGTGGAATGGCTCGGGCATCGTGAATCATCTCCGTCATGATCACTACCGACTTGGGCGTTTGAACAACCTGATAGTAGCTTTGATATCCAGCGACCAGCTGCGGCGAACCGTAGGTGATACAGCGTTCCTGCAACGCTCGATCTTGCGGTCCGGCAGCCGGACGATCCCTGGCTGCTGCATTCGCATCGCGTCTCTTTTGCCCTTCCGGTGTCAGAGCGGGTAGGAGCCCGTCGGCCGGATCGGTAATGAGCGAAGTTCGATTGTCCCAATCCCGCTCATCGTTCCAGACGGAGCTGTAATCGCCGGTCTGGCCGTCGGTGCTCTTGAAACCAGTTTTGGTTCCCTTGACATTCGCCCAGACGGTTTGAAACAGAGTGTCGCCGAACGCCGCGTCTCCCTGGCCGGTGAACAGCTCACGCGCCTTCTGCTTGAGCGCCGCCACTTCGGCGTCGGTGAGAGATTCCCGCCCGGCCAACTCCTTAGGTCGCTCCAGCGGCGTGGCATTGTTGTTAGCCCAGAATCCCTGAAGGTCGGGATGTCCGTCGGCGGTTCGGGGCGGTGTCCAGTTCTGCTTGACGGTTTTCGCACTCGCCAAGGCCGGGTTCGTTACGATTTGTCCCTGCGCCAGCGAACACAGCGCGGAGAGTCCAACTAAGAAAGAGAGACGCCGATGGTTCATCTTTCCTCCATGTACTTGTCAAGTATACGCCTCGCGGGCCAGCGCCGCGACGGGGTCATAGAGATTAGGCCGCGACCGGATGATCCGGGGCTAGGCCGCGACGAAGTTGCTGTGGCAGTCCGCCAGCACCCGGCGCTGTGGCCGGCCGCGGCACGGAGATTGGCGAAGCTACTGGACCAGCGTGGGGCCGGTGCCAGCCGACGAAGTACGGAACTCGTATTGATGGATCTCGATCGCAGCCATTCCCTCTTCACTGCGAACTATGCGCCCTCGCGCCACCAGTTTCAGGGCGACGCTGGCGTTCAGCTGGGCCGGCCAGTTGATGGAGATTTCCAGGCGTCTTCCGGGCAACAAATGCCGGTCGGTGGTGAACAGAACGCCGTTGCTGCTCATGTTCAGCGTCTTGCCAACACCCACGTCATCCGTGCTCTTGCGGTTGAAAATCTTAAAGCGGACTTCCCGCTCGATGGGGAACCTGTCCGCGCCCCGGCGATCGTTTTCATCTTTTTCGAGTCTCACAACGTGCTCCCGTCGGTGTTCAGTTTCACTTGACTTCGCTTGCACACCCAGATTGCCGCAGGCGGGGGGAGCCGACAATAGCAGAGTCTTCCTAATTTCGACTGGTACCGGGGCCGCTGAGAGATAGTACCTTCCGGCCAGCGGAAGGCATTACTTCTGAGGCTTTTTGTGGGCGCGGATGGCTTCCAGCCGCTCGGCGATCCGCTGCTCGGCGCCGCGATTGGTGGGTTCGTAGAACCGCGTACCGGCCAGGGATTCGGGCAGGCATTCCATATCGGTCAAGGCGTCTTCGAACTGGTGCGCATGTTGGTAGCCTGAGCCGTAACCCCAGCTTTTCATTAGGCCGGTAGGCGCATTTCGAAGATGCAGCGGCACCGGCTCGGCCCGATGATTCTCCACCGCCTCCATTACGCGGTTGAGGGCTTGGTAAGACGCGTCGGACTTCGGAGCCGCGGCCAAATAAAGGGTGGCCTGGCCCAGGGCGAGATCGCCTTCAGGAATTCCCAGGAAATGGACCGCCTGCTGGGCGGCTATGGTCTGTTCCAGCGCGCGCGGGTCGGCCAAGCCGATATCCTCAATGGCCATCCGAACCAGGCGCCTTGCTATATACATCCGATCCTCGCCGGCTTCCAGCATCCGGCCCAGCCAGTAAAGCGCCGCGTCCACGTCGCTCGACCGCACCGATTTATGCAGCGCCGAGATAACGTTGAAATGCTCCTCGCCGGCCTTGTCGTAAAGCAGCATCTTGCGCTGAATGGAATCCTCAACCGCCTCCGCGGTCAGCTGGCCGTCTTTGGAAGCCGCGGCTGAAAGCTCCAGGATGTTGTAAGCGGTGCGAGCGTCGCCGTTAGCATAAATCGCGATCTGGCGAAGCAGTTCGTCTGCCGCTGCTACTCCCACGGCAGGCAATGCGCGGCTGAGAAGCCCCACGATCTCCCCTTCGGTGAGCGGCTTCAGCATGTAAACCTTGGTGCGAGACAGCAGCGCCGAGATCACCTCAAAGGACGGATTTTCGGTGGTCGCGCCGATCAGAATAATATCGCCGCGCTCTACATACGGAAGAAAGGCATCCTGCTGGGCTTTGTTGAAGCGGTGAATCTCGTCGATAAAAATCAGGGTGCGGCGTCCCAGCCGCCGATTGCGCTCCGCGTCAGCCATCACCGCCTTGATCTCTTTGATGCCGCTCAGCACGGCGCTGAATGGAATGAAATCGCAATGAGTGAGGCGCGCGATGATTCGCGCCAAAGTGGTCTTGCCTACTCCGGGCGGTCCCCAGAGAATGATGGAGGTGAGCTGATCGCGCTCGATCTGCCGGCGTAGCGGCTTGCCCGGCGCCAGAATGTGCTGCTGCCCGACGTAATCTTCAAGCGTGGTGGGCCGCATGCGCTCCGCCAGAGGACGCTTGGCATCCTCCGCCATGCTCGCCAACGGATCTGGTTCAAACAGACTCACGCCGCGGCCATCCGTTGTTTCCGGGCGACATAGAGCGCGATACCGGCGGCCAAAGCTGCATTGAGCGACTCTACGCCGACCGTTGGAATACGCACATCGATCGCTTTGGCGCGCAGCCGCTCGCTCACGCCTCGTCCTTCGCTGCCGACGATAATCGCGCATTTCCGTCCGAAGTTGCACTCGCCCAGCTCTAGCGTTCCGGTAGGCATAAGGGCGAACATATCGAGCTTGCGCTGTTCGATAGCGGCCAGTAAGAGTTGCGGGTCCATCGCGGCCACCAGCGGAACGCGGAAGGCAGAACCGGCCGAAGCCCGCAGGCATTTCGGATTGTATGGGCTGACGGTGCCTTTGAGAAATGCAACGCCGGTGGCGCCGAACGCCTCAGCCGCTCGCAGTACCGCCCCGGCATTGCCTGGATCCTGCAACCCATCCAGAATCACCGCCAGCGATTCACCACGGAACAGTTGTTCGACGGTCCAGCGCGGCGGACGCACTAGAGCGAGCACGCCCTGGGTCGCCTCAGTGGAGGAAATACTGTGAAAAAGATCGTCCGGAAGAACCGCCACGCGAATTTTCTTCAAACCCCGCACGTGGCTCTCGACCGCCGTACGCACCGACTCGGCCGCGAAAACCGTTGAAATTTCACAATCGCTGCGCAACGCTTCTTCTAGCAAATGGAAGCTTTCAGCGATCAGAAATCCATCATCGGTGGTGGTCCCTCGCAGAATGGCTTTCCGGACCTCTTTCAGCAGTGGATTTCGCGGACTTGTGAGTGTTGGCATAAAGTAGAGTTGAAGACCGGTCTCGGTCGCCTGCCAAATCTATCATGAAATGGATTGTTGCCATCGCGCTAGTGCTAGCGGTGACGGCCGTGGCTGTAAGGGTCGCCCAGGTGGCTGATGCCATCCAGAGCCAATCCACCGTGGATGAGGCTCGTCGGGCCGACGCGATTATCGTTTTGGGCGCCGCCGAGTATCGCGGGAAGCCCTCTCCGGTGCTCGAAGCACGCCTGAATCATGCGCTGTTTCTTTACTTGAAGCACCTGGCCCCGCGTGTGATCACGACTGGAGGAGCGGGCGGCGATCCCGTATTCACCGAGGGTTCGGTGGGCCGTTCGTATCTGGCCGAGCGCGGCGTCCCCCCCGAAGCAATCGTGGTGGAGCGGGAGGGGGAGACTACCGCTCAGAGCGTTGCGGCCGTGGTTGAGATAATGCGCCGGATGAATCTGAAGTCCGCCATCGTGGTGAGCGACGGGTATCACATCTTTCGCGTAAAGAAGATGCTCGAGTCGAGCGGAATGATGGTTTTCGGATCGCCGCGGCCATCAGTTCTCCCCGGTGGCTGGCAGGAGAAGTGGCATTACTATCGGCAAGCAGTTGGTTATCTGCTCTGGCGAGCCCGCATTAATATTTGATTAGCTTGGCAACCCCTCCGGGCTAACGTTTCCAAAATTGCGTTTGTCCTATGGTAAGATAATCTAAACCTGAATAGCTGCTTGTTAACTGTTGGGGCTTCGGTTGTTTTCCAAAAAGGGGTTTCGAATGATTCAAAAGTTGATTTCGTGTATTGTTGGCATTTTGTTGTGTGGCTTTTCCCTGTACGGACAAGTCAACGCGACAGGGACGATTGAAGGGGTTGTCAGCGACAAATCCGGGGCGGTCGTGCCCAACGCTGACGTTAAACTAGCCAGCCGCGATACGGGTTTGGCGCGCGAGGCCAAAAGCAATCAGGCTGGACAATACCGGTTTGAACTGCTACCGGCTGGATCTTATCAAGTTCGCGTGTCGGTACCCGGATTCGCAAACGCGACTTATGAGAACGTTGGCGTAGCGGTTAGCCAAACCACCACTGTGGACGTCAGTCTTTCGCCCAGCGCGCAAGCTGAAACCGTCACCGTGGAGTCCAGCGGCGCTCCGTTGGTCGACACGACGAGAACCGATGTCAGCCTGCCGATCAACACACAGCAGATCGAGGACCTGCCCTTGAACGGTCGTGACTTCGTGAACCTGGCATACCTGGCGCCCGGTGCGCGTCCAGTTAACTCCTACGACCCTACGAAAAATCGCATTGGAGTATTTGCCGTAGATGGTTCGAGCGGCCGCAACGTCAACGTGACGGTGAACGGAATCGACGACAAAGACAATACTGTCGGCGGACCCGTAATGCAGCTTCCGCTGGAAGCCGTTCAAGAATTCCAGATCAGTACGCAGCGCTTCTCGGCCGCCAACGGCCGCAGTGAAGGCGCCCTCATTACCGCGATCACCAAGAGCGGAACGAATCAGTTGCATGGTTCGCTCTATTTGTTCGATCGGAATCAGGTAATGAACACCAACGATTATTTCTCCGAGCAGGGCGGAAGTCCCAAGCCGGATTATGGCCGCCAGCAGTTCGGCGGATCGATTGGCGGACCCGTACGTAAGGACAAAGACTTCGTTTTCTTCGCTATCGAGCGCGAGCGCGAGGCCACCAGCATCGCCGTCAATCCGACGGCCTTCAACGAGCTAACCCTCGCCAAGCAGGCCGGGTTGCCGGCCCAGCCCGCCAACGCGATTCCAACACCGTACTTTGACTGGCGCTACAGCGGCCGTTTCGACCATCGCTTTAACGATCGAAACAATTTGTCGGTAGCATACAATAACCAGCACAATAACGGACTCAACGACCAGTCCACCTCGCTGAGCGATCTGACCGGCGGAAATTTCACCACCAATCAGCTCATCCTGGCCAGCGCGAACCTGAATACCGTGATTACGCCGTCGATTGTGAATTCAGCGACTGTCGGCTATCAATACTGGAACAACCTGATCGACTCGTCCATCCGCGCCAACAACGTCTTATTTGGCGGATGGCGAGACCTTTGGAACCAACATCAACGTGCCGCAGCAATCATTTCAGAAGAAATGGCAGTTCAAGGATGACCTGTCGATCACGAAAGGCCGGCACAATTTCAAGGTGGGCTTCGATTACTTGTATGAGCCCACGCTAGGCGGATTTTTCGAGAACAACCCCACCCCCACGCTCACGTTTTTCGACGATCCGAGCAAGATCCTGACCGACAAAGCCGATTACCCGCTGGGCTTCGCCACGCCCGGTGCGCTATCGGCCATGACGGAAACCGCCGGTAATCCTTACTTCCTGCTCAGCACCAAGATGTTCGGCGTGTACTTCCAGGACGACTGGAAAGTCAGCCGCCGCTTGACCATAAATCTTGGCGTCCGCTATGACCGCGATTTCAACCTGGACGGAGCTTCGCGCTCAATCTCTGGCCCGCGGGTATCTGGCGCTCAAAGCGGTGGGAAGCCCGTACGCAGGCATCCCCAAGGACGACACCAAGGACTTCAGCCCGCGGATTGGCTTCGCTTACGATCTCACCGGCAATGGCAAACACATACTACGGGGCGGTTTCGGCCTGTACTTCGGCCAGATTTTCGAGAACATCCCGTTGTTCATGATCCAGTCCGCCAACCCGACACTATTCACGAACGTTCTCAATCTCTCGAATCCATCCGCCCCGAAAGCCGGTCAGGCGCCCAGCACCGCCGCCGATCTGGTGCCGGGGACGAACAAGCTTCTTTCGCAATGGCAGTATGGCATCGATCCGATCCCGGCCATTCCGCCGCCGCCCACGCAGCTCGCGACAGCGAACACGGCCCGTATCATGGATCCGAATTATCACAATCCCTACACTGAACAGGAAAATATCGGGTACAGCTGGTCGCTCAATGATTCCAACGTGATTGAGGTCGATTACGTACACGTGCTCAGCCTGCGCGAGAACAAGAACGTCAATATCAACTACAAGCTGCCCAACCTGCCGGGCGCACCACGCGTTTATAGCGCCGCATTTGCGGCTGCCGGGCTTCCGATACTCGGCAGCATTACCGATTCGCTCTCGGTGGGCCGTTCCCGGTATGACGGTCTCAACCTCGCTTACCGCCGCCGCCTCAGCAGGCACTTCACCGTGAACACGAGCTACGTGCTTTCTCAAGCGCTGGCTTATCACGGGGCAGCCGCCAGCTACAGCAGCGCTCCTTCGAACGTCGCGAATTATCTGGCCCCCTATGATTTCGGCCCCAGCCCGTCCGACGAGCGCCATCGCTGGGTTCTCAGCGGAATCGTAATGTTGCCCTGGGGATTCCAATTCGCTCCGATCATGCAACTCGCGTCTGCCCGGCCTTACAACCCCGTCCAGGGTGTCGATTATTTCGGTTACGGAACCGGTGGAACTTCTGAGCAAGCCGTTGTGCTGAAAAGCTCACCCAACAATTTCACGGCAACCGCCAGCTATACCACCACCCAGCTTCAGCAGTGCCTCGGTGCTGGAACCTGCACCATCGCGGGTTATGACGCCGCACGCGGCACCCCGTTCTTCCAGCTGGACACGCGCTTCAGCAAGATGTTCACGTTCCGCGAGCACATGCGCCTGGAGTTTTTCTTCCAGGCCTTCAATCTGACCAACCGGGCCAACTTCGGCGGCAATTACACCAACAATATCCGCTCCGCTGCGTTCGGCCAGCCACAAGGATTCATCGCTGCTTCGAGCGTCGTGATCCCGCAGTTCTTCTCGGGCGAGGCGGGATTCACTTTCCGCTTCTAGCCAGTTCGTTCTCGGGGCAGGGCAAATAGCCCTGCCCCCACCTTCCACCACCACCCCCTATAATTCGAACAGGGCTTATGCGTAAGCGCGTGGCATTCGGTTCGGGCGTGGTCCTGCTCGCCGTCCTGGTGACGCTGGTGGTGTGGCAGGGCTCCTTCAACCTCGATCAGTTTGCGCCTTCCAGCATCCAGCAAACTTACCTGTTCTGGGCCGTATCGACGCTGGTCTTTGTGCTGACAGTGATGCTGGGGTTCATTTTGTTCCGAACTTCCGTCCGACTCTACATCGAACGCCAGGCCAACCGGCCCGGGTCGCACATCAAGTGCAAGCTGATCGGCGGCGCGCTGGCCTTGAGCGTCCTGCCGGTCGTCTTCCTGGTGCTGTGGAGCGTCTCGGTGCTGAACCGCAACCTGGACAGGTGGTTCAGCCGACCGGCGCGAAGCATGAATGTCGATTTGAGCCAGGTGGGCACTGCCTTGGATCAAGTGGTTCGAGATAAGCTGGCCGCGCAGGCGCATTGGCTGGCGTCGCAATCACTGGGCGAGAGCGCGGATTTTTACGAGCAGTTTTGCATGGCTAACCAGATCGAGCACGCCGAGATCGAGAATCCGCGCGGCGTCAAGCGGGTCTTGTGCGCCGTCCCCAAGGCGCACGACGGTGATCTGTACACGGCGGAGATCCATACTAACGCCGGAAAGTTGACGCTTTCGGCGCGCATGCCTCTGGATCTCGCCGCCAAGCAGCAGGAGATCAATCGCTACGTCGCCGAATACAATCGCCTGGCCGTCGACCGCAAAGCCTTCCGCAGCCTGTATCTGCTGCTGCTTTCCTTGATCACTCTGTTTATTCTGTTCTTCGCCATCTGGATCGCGCGCTACATGGCGTCGCAGATCAGCACGCCTATCACGGCGCTGTTGAAGGCCGCCGAGCAGATTCGCAAGGGCAATCTGGGTTATCGCGTGCACGTTAACGCGATCGACGAGATGGCCACCCTGGTAAAGGCGTTCAATGAGATGACCGAGGCGCTCGAGACTAACAGCAAAGAGCTGGAAGCCCGCCGCCGGTTCACCGAAGCCATTCTCGAAAGCATTCCGACCGGCGTAATTTCGCTGACCTCCGATGGCCGCATCCAGCGCGTCAATCGAGCGCTGATGGGAATTTTCCCGGAAGAACAGGTGACGCGCGCCGCCCGTCTGGGCGATCTTTTTTCGCGCGAGGATACGGCCGAGATCCGATACCTGATGAATCGCGCGCGGCGCACCGGTGTCGCCGGCACGCAGCTGGAATACAAAGCCGAGCGCGGCATCCTGCACCTGGCGTTGACCGTTGCCGCGCTGGACGTGCGACGCAGCTCGGGCTTCGTGCTGGTGGTGGAAGATACCAGCGAGCTGTTGCGCGCCCAAAAGGCCGCGGCCTGGCACGAAGTAGCGCGCCGCGTGGCGCACGAGATCAAGAATCCGCTAACGCCCATCGCTCTTTGCGCCGACCGCATCGTCCGCCAGTTGGATCGTCCGGAGCAGACCGCGGAAACCCGCCGCATCTTGCGGGAGTGTTCGGTCACGATTGCGCGCGAAGTGGAAAGCGTGCGGACGCTGGTAGACGAATTCTCCCAGTTCACTCGTTTCCCGGCGGCGCAGCCCGTTGTTTCCGATCTCAACCAGGTGGTGGACAACGCGCTCGCGGTGTTTGACGGCCGCCTGGATGGCATTGGAGTGGACAAGCATCTGGCCGCTACCCTTCCGGCCGTGAATGTGGATCGCGAGCAGTTCAAGCGCGTGGTGGTGAATCTGGTGGACAATGCGGCCGAGGCGATGCAGGATTCGCTTCCTGAAGAGGCTCTACATCGGCACGCGCGCGACCGAAGCCGATTCGGTGGAACTGATCGTGGCGGACACCGGCTGCGGCGTTTCGCGGGACGACAAGGAAAAGCTCTTCCTGCCCTATTTTTCGACCAAAGGGCGCGGGACCGGCCTGGGCCTGGCGATCGTGAACCGCATTCTGGCCGATCACGATGCCACCATCCGCGTGGAGGACAACGTTCCGGCCGGCGCCCGGTTCATAATCGACGTGCCCACGCTGGCTGCCACCGACCGCGAGGCCAAAGCGGCTGAACTTTCCGCCGCGGAGAGCCGTTCGTGAAGCCCGCGCGCATTCTGATCGTCGACGACGAGCCGCTGATCCGCCAGTCGCTGGCCGGCGTGCTGGAGGACGAAGGCTATCAGACCCATGCCGTCGCAACCGGCGAAGAGTGCTGCGAAGAACTGCGCGCACACGCCTACGATCTGGTCCTGCTGGACGTCTGGCTGCCTGGCATGGATGGCTTGGAGACACTGGCGCGTATCCAGGAGATCCCGTTCGCCAACCGCCCGGCGGTGGTGATAATTTCCGGGCACGGGACCATCGAGACCGCGGTCAAGGCGACCAAGCTGGGCGCTTTCGATTTCATCGAAAAGCCGCTCGACCATCGAAAAAGTAACAGTGGTGGTGAAGAATGCGCTGCAGCAGCACCAGCTGGAACTGGAACTGGAGCGGCTGAAAGAGGACGGCCGGCAGCGGCTGCAGATCATCGGCGAAAGCGTTCCCATGAAGGCTCTGCGCCAGCAGTTGGCGCTGATGGCCGCCACCAATGGCCGCGTGTTGATTTATGGTGAGAGCGGAACCGGCAAGGAGCTGGTGGCGCACGCGATCCACGGCAGCAGCCAGCGCGGCTTCCGAAGCCTTCGTCGAAGTGAACTGCGCCGCCATCCCCGAAGATCTGATCGAGAGCGAGCTGTTTGGCCATCGCAAGGGCAGTTTCCCCGGCGCGGCGGAGGACAAGATCGGCAAGCTGCAGAAGGCCGACGGCGGAACGCTGTTTCTGGACGAAGTGGGCGATATGAGTCTCAAGACCCAGGCCAAGGTGCTGCGTTCGCTGGACGAGCAGCGCTTCGAGCCGGTCGGCGCGCGAGACATCCATTCAGGTGGATGTACGGGTGGTGGCGGCCACCAACAAGAATCTGGAAGAAGAGATCGAGCGCGGAAATTTTCGCGAGGATCTGTTTTACCGGCTGAACGTGATTCCGTTCTACGGTTCCGCCGCTGCGCGAGCGCGTCGAAGACATTCCGCTGCTGGCGGACCATTTCCTGAAGGAGTTCACCACTGGCCTACGGGCGCAAGCCCAAGGAGCTGACGCCGGAGGCATACGAAGTGCTCAAGGAACATCGCTGGCCGGGCAACGTGCGCGAGCTGCGCAATCTGATGGAGCGCATCGTCATCATGAGCCCGCAGGTGCGCATCGATGCGCGGCACATTCCGCTTGAATCCCGGCAAGCGTGCGGTCTTCGAACGGCCAGCCGAACGCTTCGGCAGCCTGCACGAAGTGCGGGCCGCCGCCGAGCGCGAGTATATCCTGAAGACGCTGGATGAAACCAAGGGCAACGTCACCCGGACGGCCGAAATGCTGGGGCTGGAGCGCAGCAATCTCTATCGAAAAATGAAGGCGCTGGGCATCGTACCGAAAGAGTAGGCCCTAATGCAGGCGAATTCGCCAATCTCTAAGTTCGAAGAGGCGGTGGATCTTGTCGTGACCGGCGATCTGGCCGGGATCGAGAGACTGCTCATCGAAAACCCGGACCTGGTGCGCGCGCGGTCCACGCGGGAACATCATTCCGCGCTGCTTCACTATGTTTCGGCGAACGGCGTCGAGGACTTCCGGCAGAAGACACCCCAAAACATTGTCGAGATCGCGAAGCTGCTGCTCGATGCGGGCGCGGAGGTGAACGCGGAGTCGGATGCTTATGGCGGCCGGTGCACGACACTCGGATTGACGGCGACCAGCTGCCATCCGCACAATGCAGGCGTCCAGATCCCGCTGATGGAATTGCTGATCGACCGGGGCGCCATCATCGATGGTCCGGATCGCTACAGCGGGGTCAATGGCTGCCTGCGGAACGGGCGCGGTGAGGCGGCCGAGTTCCTGGCTGGTCGTGGCGCGCGCTTAGACCTGGAAGGAGCCGCCGGGATCGGCCGGTTGGAGATCGTGAAGAGCTTTTTCGCCGACGATGGCAGTCTGAAGCCGCCCGCCACCCGGGAGCAAATGCGGGACGGATTCGCTTGGGCCTGTGAGTTTGGCCGAGTCAGCGTCGTCGGTTTTCTCCTCGAAAGAGGCATCGAGGTGGGCGCCAAGCTACGGCACGGGGAGACCGGGCTGCATTGGGCCGCTTACGGAGGGCACTCCGCTATCGTCCAGCTGCTGCTCGAACGCGGCGCCCCGATCGACGTCAAAGACGATCGTTACGATGGCACTCCACTCGACTGGGCGCTGCACGAGCGGCGTTCCGATCCGCGAATGATTGCCGCTCTTAAAGGCGAGTTTTGAGGTAGTTATTGCGGCTTTTGACAACTATTTTGCGGGTAGCCTGCAGGCCCCCCCAACCGAGGGTGGCGGTTGCCCGGCCTTCCAGTTCCTTATAGATGGTGAAGAAATGCTCGATTTCGCGCCGGATATGCGTGAAGATCTGATCGATATTGTGCACTTCCTCGTAGCGCGGATCGCGATTCGGAACAGCGAGGATTTTCTGGTCTTTTCTTCCTGGTCGACCATGTTCAGCACGCCGACCGGCCGGACCTCGATCACGCAGCCTGAAAAACTCGGCTCTTCAACCAGTGCCAGCACGTCCATAGGATCGCCGTCGTCGGCCAGCGTGCCCGGGATGAAGCCGTAATCGCCCGGATAGTGGACGGGAGAATACAGCGTCCGATCCAGCCGGAAGAGCGCCCAGTTCCGCATCGTATTCGTACTTGTTGCTCGAGCCTTTGGGGATCTCCACAACCATCCGGACCACCCGCGGGGAGTCGGCTCCGGGGTCGAGATCGTACAGGGAGGGCTTCATCGGATTCCAGGCCCCCAATGCTTAGTGGTGGCATGGCCAAACCCTTCATGGGGCAGAGGTAATCGAAAAAAGTTCTTGCATTCCTTTTGAGACTCGTGGCAAAATCTCTTCAAGGCCGAAAGTGGCCCAAAGTGGACAAAAGTGGAAGAGCAGCCCAAGACGACGCCCGTGGAGCCCCCTCGTGGGTTCTTTTCGGCCCACGTGGACGACAAGGGCAGGCTCAAGCTTCCCGTGGAATTGCAGCAGTACTGGGCGGCGATCGGGGATGAGAAGTTGTTCGTGACCAGCGTGGACGACCGCATAGCTCGAATCTACCCGATTTCGGTGTGGAAGGGAAACGAAAAAGTTTTGGAGGAGCTGGCTACCGAGGATCCCGGACGCGGCCGAGGCGCTGGTGTTTGTGACGAACGATTACGGCGCCGAGGCGAAGGTGGATCCGCAGGGGCGCGTGACTTTGCCCACCGATTTGCGGCGGGCGCTGGCGCTGGAGAATCAGGAAGTCCGGCTGGATTGGTCGCAGGGCGCGATCAACGTCTACTCGAAGGCCGAGTATGAAGCGCGCAAGCGGCAGGCCAAGGACAAGCCTGGCCGGAGAAGCTGAAGACCGCCAAGTTGAAGGGATTCAAGTAGCGGCTATGTATGCACGTCCCGGTCATGCTCGGCGAATGCCTGGAGTACCTGGCGGTACGTCCGGACGGCATTTACCTGGACGCGACGGCCGGATTGGGCGGGCATACGGGCGCGATCGCGGAGCGGTTGACGACGGGGTTTGTGATCGCGAACGACCGGGATGCGGAATCGTTGGAGCTGGCGAAACTGCAACACGTCGCAGTGGGCGGATCGGATCCGCTTTCACCACGGAGCGTTTTCGGAGTTGCGCTCGGCGCTTGACGGCAGTTCGGGATCGAGCGAGTGGACGGGTTGCTGGCCGACCTGGGCGTCAGCCGCTATCAGCTGACGGAGCCGGAGCGCGGGTTTTCGTTGATGGCCGACGGTCCGCTGGACATGCGGCATGGATCGCAGCCAGGAGACGACCGCGGACGAGATTGTGAATTTCACTTCAGAAAAGGAACTCGCCGACTTGATTTATCAATTCGGCGAGGAAAGGAGGTCGCGGAGAATCAGCAGAGCAATCGTTCGGGCGCGGCCGATCCACACGACACAGCGACTTGTCGCGTGTGATCGAGGAGGCCGTGCCCCGGACGAGCAAAATGCATCCGGCCACGCAGACGTTCATGGCGTTGCGCATGGCGGTGAACGACGAGCAAGGGGAGTTGGACCAACTGCTTGCGGTCGCGCCGGAATTGGTGAAAAGCGGCGGGCGGATGGTGGTGCTCTCGTTCATGTCGCTGGAAGATCGAAAAGTGAAGCAGAGCTTTCAGGCGCTGGCGCGCGCGGGACGAGCGGCAATACTCACCAAGCACGTGGTCAGGCCGGCATCAGAAGAAACAAGAGACAACCCTCCTTCGCGGAGCGCGAAACTCCGGGCGGTGGAGATGAGGTGAGTAGAGAAGAGAACATGGCAACTCTGGCAACTATATTGGATCGATTCACGACGCCGAAGAGCCTCGAGCAAGCGGCTCCGCGGCCGCGCGTGCTGGAAGAACGAGGACCCCTTCGAGGTTCCCCGTTTCCCGAACGAAGATGTGTACTTCTACGTGAAGCACATCGACAACTCGCGCGTCGCTGCGCGAAGCGGATCCGGCGGCGCGCAAGGTCTGCTGGCGCCTGATCGGCTCTTCGTTCGCCTTCGCGGTGGTGGTGATCGGGCTGCTGCTGCCCACGCTGTATCGGATTGATGGCCGGCTACCGGATGGAAGCCTTGCGCCAGGAGCGGCAGCGTCTGGAGCTGGACCGCGCATCGCTGGAACTGGCAGAGACCAAGCTGCTGAGCCCGGCGCGACTGGAAGAGCTGGCGCGGATGCAGCGGTTCGTCGATCCGGCGCCGCAGAAGCGTGGTTTATCTGGACGGCAACAAGTCGCGACCAAATCCTGGCGCAAGAAGTAAAGCCGCGCAGAACGCGCGGTTTGAGCGATCGGAGAGTTCGAGCATGGATCCGCTGGCGACAAGACGAGTGCACATGCTGGCCCGGCTGGCCTTTGTCTGGGCCGCGCTGATCGTCGGCCGCCTGATCCAACTGCAAATCGTCCAGCACGGCGAGTATCAGAGGCTGGCGCAGCAACAGCAGGAAAAACGTGGAGATGCAAGCGCCCCGCGCGGCGCGATTCTGGATCGGCTACGGCCAGCGCCTGGCGATGAGCTTGCCCGTCGGAATCGGTGTGCGTGGATCCGCTGCGCGTGCCCGACCTGTCCGTGGCCGCCGAAATTCTTTCGAAAGTCCTGAGCTTGGACTCCAGCGACTTGCTGGCGAAGCTGAAATCGGCCGTCGACAACCGCCGCGGCTTTCTTGTGGGTGAAGCGCAAGATCACTCCCGAAGAAGCCAAGACGGCTGCGCGACCTGAAGCTGGAATGGATCGAGTTCCGCACCGAAAGCCAGCGCTTCTATCCCAACAGGTCGCTGGCGGCGCACGTCATCGGCAGCGTGGATTTCGAGAGAAGACGGCAACGGCGGCGTAGAGCAGAGCCTGAACGAGGAGCTGCAAGGGCACGCCGGCGAGATGCTGGTTACCGAGGACGTGCAGAAGCGCGGATTCGACGTCCAAGAGTGGCGAGCGAGCCGCAGCCGGGCCAGGACGTCCGGCTGACCATCGATTCGCGCATTCAATTCGTCGCCGAGCAGGAGCTGGAGAAGATGGTGGAGCAGCATCATGCCAAGTCCGGCAGCCTGGTGGCGATGGATCCGCAGCACCGGCGACATCCTCGCGCTGGCGAACTATCCGACCTACGATCCCAATGAGCCGCCCGAAGCCGGCGATGCTGGCCGCGCGCGAGAATCTGGCCGTGACTCGCGCCGTTCGAGCCCGGCTCGGTGTTCAAAGTGATCACGCTTTCGGCGGCGCTGGAGACCACGCGTCTGCGGCCGGAATCGATGATCAACTGCGGCGACGGAAGCATCAACCTGTTCGGCCGCACCATTCACGATCACAGCCGCTATGCGTCGCTGTCGATGGAGGACGTGCTGGCGCGGTCGAGCAACATCGGCGCCATCAACATCGGGCTGACGGTCGGCGACAAGAACCTGTACGAATACATCCGCCGGTTCGGGTTCGGCAAGAAGACCGGCGTCCCGCTGCCGGGCGAATCCTCCGGAATGGTCCGGCCGCTGCAGCGTCTGGCAGAAGAGCTCCATCGGTTCGGTCGCCATGGGTCACGAGATCGGCGTGACCGCGCTGCAACTGGCGCAGGCCTGTTCGGTGATCGCGAGCGGCGGATTTCTGGTGAAGCCGCGGCTGACGCATGGATACGCCCAGTAGCGCAGCCGGTGCGCGTGCTGAAGCCCGAGACCGCCATCACTATGCGCCGCATGATGGAAGGCGTGGTGATCAAGCCCTACGGCACCGGCCACAAATACGCGCGGCTGCTCGGCTACACGTCGGCCGGCAAGACCGGAACCGCGCAGATTTACGACTACCGCACCCATCAGTACACGCATCTCTACAACGCGTCCTTCATGGGTTTCGCGCCGGTGACGAATCCGAGCGATCGTGGTGGTGGTGACGATCAACGGCACCGAGGGCACGGCGGGCTATGGCGGCCCGACCTCCGCCCCGGTGTTTCGCGAAGTGGCCGCCGCCGGCGCTGCGAATCATGGACGTGCCCAAAGATTTGCCCGAGATGCTTCCTTCCGAGGGCGGCGATCAGGCCGACGAAAACGATGTGGCGATCGCCGATCTTGGTTCTTCCATCCCTCCCCCGCTGGTCCAAGCGGGAGATGCCGTTGCCGCCGACGACCGACCGGTGGCTTCCGCAAATAGCGCTTTGGACCAGCGGACTTTTTTAGCCAAAGGGGTGCGGAGCCATCGCACGATCTGGCCGGGCCGCGGGTGCCGAATTTTCAAGGCAAGACCGTGCGGGACGTGATTGAGCAGGCGGCCGCGCTGGGCATTCCGGTGGAGTTCACCGGCAGCGGAATCGCGCGCGCGCAGGTTCCCGAGCCGGGCGCCATCCTGCCGTCTGGGACAATCGGTACGCGTGCAATTTGGCCGCTGAGCGAGGCCGCCATGACGCTCGAAGAGATCCTCCAGGGCGTTCGGCTCCGGACAGGAGCTGCCGGCGGATTTGCGGAAAGCGCCGGTGACGGGATTGGAATACGACTCGCGACGGGTGCGAGCCGGGATTCCTGTTCTTTGCGTTTCCGGGCGCGCGCGCCGATGGCCGCGAGTTCGCGCAGGCAGGCCATGGAAAAGGGCGCGGTCGCGGTGGTGAGCGAGCTTCCCGCGCCGGCGGGATTTCCCGGGCCTGGATCGAAGTGGAGCATGGCCGGCAGGCGCTGGCGCTGGCCGCGCGGAATTTTTATGGCAAGCCGGACGAGCGGCTGAGGCTGACCGGCGTCACGGGGACCAACGGAAAAACGACCACGACCTTTCTGATCGATGCGGTGCTGCGCGCGGCCGGCAAGACCACCGCGCTGGTCGGAACCATCGAATACCGGCTGGCGGGCCAAGTGCGGCCGGCGGTGAACACGACGCCCGAATCGCTGGATCTCTATCGCATTGTTCCACGAGCTGGAACAGGCTGGCGGAACGCATGTCACAATGGAAGTTTCGTCCCACGCGCTGGCGCTGGGACGAGTCTACGGCATTACGTTTCACACCGCTGTATTCACGAATCTCACGCGGGATCATCTGGATTTCCATCACACCATGGAGAACTATTTCGCGGCCAAGCGACTGCTGTTCGCGCCCGAGGGCGCCGCTGCCGCCCGCAGTGGGCGGTGATCAATAGCGACGATCCGTACGGCCGCGCAGATTCATCCGCCGCCGACACACGTGCTGCGCTACGGATTCGAAGAAGGCGCGGATCTGCGCGGCATCCGGCGCTCGAGATGAACTTCGAGGGCTTGCGCTTCACGGTCGAGCACGGCGGCGAGCAAGTGCAGCTGACTTCGCCGCTGGTGGGCAAGATTCAACGCCTACAACATCCTGGCGGCGTGCGGCGCGGCGCTGAGCTACGGCTTGGATTGGAACACCATCGCCCGGGCCATCGCCGAATGCCGCCGCGCGTGCCGGGACGGTTTGAGAGCGTCGAAGAAGGCCAGCCGTTTCTGGTGGTGGTGGACTATGCGCACACCGACGATGCGTTGCGCAACGTGATTTCGGTGGCGCGCGAGCTGCATCCCAAGCGGGTGATCACGCTGTTCGGCTGCGGCGGCGACCGGGACCGCTCCAAGCGCCCGCTGATGGGCAGGCGGCCGCGCGAAGCCAGCGATTTCGTGGTGCTGACGTCGGACAATCCCCGCTCGGAAGATCCCATCGCCATCATGAACGACGCGCTGGTGGGCTTCGCCGTTTCGACACGCCGCACATCGTCGAGCCGGACCGCGAGAAGGCCATCCGCGCCGCGCTTGAGGAGGCCAAGGCCGGCGACATCGTGATTCTGGCCGGGAAAGGGCACGAACCGTATCAGGTTTTGAAAGATCGCGTCATACATTTTGACGATCGGGAGGTGGCGCGCGACGTGCTGCGGGAGCTGGGGTATCGAGAGACGTTAGTGGCTGGTGAATGGTCGGAGTTCGACAGGACGATTGGCGCAGGCGATTAGGAGTTCGAGCGGTCGAGCAGCGACGCTCAGATTACGGGCTGGAGTGTCGATTCGCGGACCGTCGCGCCCGGCGATCTGTTCTTTGCGCTGCGCGGACCCAATCACGACGGCAACGCGTATGTGGACGAAGCGCTTCGAAAAGGCGCGGTGGCGGCGGTTGTCGAACGAACGCCGAGATGACCGCGGAGCCGGTGCTGGTTGTGCCGGATACGCTGGCGGCGCTGCAGAAGCATTGCCGTCTGGGCGCTGGAGCAATGGGGCGGCGAAGTGGTCGGCGTAACGGGCAGCGCCGGCAAGACATCCACCAAGGACGTGATCGCGGCGATGCTGGCCGTGCAAGATGCCGGTGGGCAAGACCATCGGGAATTTCAACAATCACGTCGGCGTGCCGCTTTCGATCCTGCGCTTGCCGGCGAGGCGCGCGTCGCGGTGCTCGAAATGGGAATGAATCACGCGGGCGAGATCCGCGACTTGTGCGCGATCGCCAGGCCGCGCATCGGCGTGGTGACTAATGTGGGCCATGCGCACATGGAAGCCTTCGATTCCATCGAAGGCGTGGCCGCGGCCAAGCGCGAGCTGATCGAATCTCTGCCGCCCGATGGCGTCGCGGTTTTGAACGCGGACGATCCGCTGGTGGCCAAGTTTCGCGAAGTGCATCCGCGGCCGCACGGTCACGTTCGGATTGATCCGAGGGCGCCGACGTTCGCGCCGAGCAGGTGCGAGCTCACCGACCGACGGCATGCGTTTCACGGTGGACGGCGTGCCGTTTGAGAGCGCGCTGCTGGGCCGCCACAGCGTCTTGAATATTCTGGCGGGAATCGCGGTGGCCTGGCATCTACGGCATCCGCCCGGAGCAACTCACGGGCGTGGTGAACGGACTCTCGCGCCGGCTCGATGCGCGGCCAGCGACTTGATGCACGACGGCATTTTGATTTTGAACGATTGCTATAACTCCAATCCCGATGCGGCGCGCGCGATGATCGACGTGCTGCGGGAGACGCCAGCCAAACGGCGCATCGCCGTGCTGGGGGAGATGCTCGAGCTCGGACGCTGGTCCGAGTCCCTGCATCGCGACGTAGGCAGCTACGTCGCGAAGAGCGGGATTGATGTGCTCGTAGGGATACGCGGCGAGGCCTGCCACCTGGTTGACGCAGCCAGGGAAGCAGGCCTGGCAGTCGACGCCGCGTTTTTTTTCCCGGACGCCGCCGCTGCAGGCGACCACCTGCGGCAGATCGCGCGGCCGGGCGACGTGATTTTGTTCAAGGGCTCGCGCGGCACCCACGTCGAGCAGGCCCTGGAGAGGTTTCTCGCGCGGCCCAACTAAATGCTCTACTGGCTGTTCTACGAAAAGCTGTTTCACCACTTCACGCCGTTTCGCGTGTTCGGATACGCCACTTTTCGCACCGCATTCGCCAGCCTGACGGCGCTGTTTCTGTGCATCGCGCTGGGGCCGTGGCTGATCGCCAAGCTGCGCGAGTTTCAGATCGGCCAGTACATCCGCGAAGACGGCCCGAAGTCGCACATGAAGAAGGCCGGCACGCCGACCATGGGCGGGATTCTGATCATCATCTCGATCGTGGTTCCCACGCTGCTGTGGGCGAATCTGCGCGAATCCGTACGTGTGGATCGCGATGTTCAGCTTGGTGAGTTTCGGGTTGATCGGCTTTTGGGACGACTACGCCAAGATCCGGCGCAAACAGAATCTGGGCCTGACCGTGAGGCAGAAATTCGGGCTGCAGATCGCTGGCGGCGCTGATGGTGGGCTTCATGCTGCTGGCGCTGCACGCGCAAAAAGCTTACTCCACCAGCATCAACGTGCCGTTTTTCAAGTCGTTCAAGCCGGATCTGCTGATCGATTCGCTGCTGCGCAACTGGTACACCTATCCGCTGGCCTTCGTGGTCTTTTACGCGTTCATGATGCTGGTGATTGTGGGTCGTCGGACGCGGTGAATCTGACCGACGGCCTGGACGGCCTGGCCATCGGGCTGATGCTCATCGCATCCGTGCGCCATGACGGCGCTGACGTATGTGACGGGCCACGCGCAGATTCGCCGAGTATCTCGATCTGGCGCGGCTGCCTGGCGCTTCCGAGCTGACCATCTTTTGCAGCTCGATGGTGGGAGCGTCGCTCGGTTTTCTTTGGTACAACGCGCATCCGGCGGAAATATTTCATGGGCGACGTCGGATCGCTGGCGCTGGGCGGCGCGTTGGGCGTGGTGGCGGTTTTGATCAAGCAGGAGATTTTGCTGATGTTCATCGGCGGCGTCTACGTGATCGAAGCGCTGTCGGTGATTCTGCAGGTGGGCAGTTACAAGCTGCGCAAGAAGCGGATCTTCAAGATGGCGCCCATCCATCATCATTTCGAGGCGCTGGGCTGGCAGGAGTCGAAGATCATCACCCGGTTTTGGATCGCGGGATTGGTGATGGCGTTGTTCGCGCTGACGACGTTGAAGCTGCAGATGAGCGGCGATGTGGAAGCTGGCTGGGCACAAGAGTTGTGGTGGTGGGGATGGCGCGTTCTGGCGTGGCGGCGGTGCGGCTGCTGCGCCAGCAGGGCGCGGTGGTTCGGGCGGTGGATGAGAAGCCGATGGGCGAGGTCGATAGGCGTGACAGTCGAGCCTCAGACGGACGCCGCGTTTCGGGACGCGGAACTGGTGGTGATTTCGCCGGGCGTGCCGGCGGATCTGGATGTGCTCGCGCCGGTGCGCGCGCGCGGCGTTCCGGTGATCGGCGAACTGGAACTGGCCGCGCCATTTCTGGAAGGGCAGAACATCGGCGTCACCGGCACGAACGGAAAGACGACGACCACGGCGCTGACCGGACAATTCTGCGAGAGTCCGGAATCGCGTGCCAGGTGGGCGGCAATATCGGCACGCCGCCGGCGGCGATGGTTGCGACGTCGCGGCCGGATCAATGGAACGTGCTGGAACTTTCGAGCTTTCAACTGGAGACCATCGCAGACTTTTCGCGCGCCGATCGCCGCCTGCCTGAACGTGACGCAGAATCATCTGGACCGGCATCACACTTTCGAAAACTACGTGAACGCGAAGGCGCGCCTGTTCGAGACGCAGCGGCCCGGACGACCTCGCGGTGCTGAACGCCGACGATCCGGTCACCGTCGAGTTTCGCCGGACGCACGCCGGCCAAGACCGTCTGGTTCAGCGGCACCCACCCGGTCTCCGGCGCCTGGCTGGATGGCGACGTGATTCAGGCTGGACGGCGAGCTGCTGCTGAATGTTCGGGAACTACGCCTGCGCGGCCGCCACAACTACGAAAACGTGATGGCGGCGGCGCTGATGGCCGCAGCGCGCCGGGCGCGAGCTTGTCGCAGATCGCCAAGGCCGCGGCGACCTTCGCTCCGGTGGAGCATCGCCTGGAATTGGTCCGCGAGATCGACGGCGTGGCCTACTACAACGATTCCAAAGCCACCAGCGTGGACGCGACGCTCAAAGCCATCGACGCGTTCCCCGGCGGACTCTGGATCATTCTGGGCGGCAAAGACAAAGACAGCGACTACACCGTGCTTCGCGAGCCACTGCAGGCCAAAGCTCGCGCCGCGCTGTTGATCGGCGCCGCGGCTCCCAAGATCGCCGCGCAACTGGGCGACGACACGGTACCCGATCATGCAATGCGGCACGCTCGCCGCGGCTGTCGAGCAAGCGCATCGCGCTCGGCCGTCCCGGCGACACCGTGCTGCTCGCGCCGGCCTGCGCCAGCTTCGATCAGTTCGACAAGTTACGAGCATCGCGGCCGCGTATTCAAAGAACTGGTGAACGCCTTAGCGGAAGGGAAGCCAGTAATGGCGCAACGATTGAAAACCGACTGGCTGCTGTTTTGGACCATCGTCGCCATGGTCGCTTCGGCCTGGTGATGGTCTACAGCGCGTCGTCGGTGATGGCGCAACTGAACCCGCGCATCAATTCCAGCTTCTACTACGCCGGCCATCAACTGGTCTGGGCGGCGGTTTCCTTCGTCGCGCTGATGTACTTCAAGCGGCGCGATTACCGCATGCTGCAGAGCCCCGGCTGGGCCTTCGGCTCGCTCGGCATGGTGCTGTTCCTGCAGATCCTGGTATTCTTCCTCGACAGCAAGACGCACCGCTGGTTTCGTCTGCAAGGCATCGGAACGCTGCAGCCGTCCGAATTCGCCAAGCCCGCGCTGATCATCTTCTTCGCTTACTTTGTGACGCAGAAGCGCGAAGCCATCAACACCAGGCGCACCATCGTCGCGGCCTCGCTGGCGCTGGCGGTGCTGGCGGCGACGGTTGGATTCGGCGACTTGGGCACCGCGATCGTTCTGATTGTTCCCGCCGCGGTGGTCTT
Source organism: Bryobacterales bacterium (assembly GCA_963769205.1). GTDB lineage: Bacteria > Acidobacteriota > Terriglobia > Bryobacterales > Bryobacteraceae > Palsa-89. Next base: position 579,826 of record CAVYKR010000019.1, read on the forward strand.
CTACGTCGCGGGCCTGGAGCGCAAGTTCGTCGCGGCGGCGCTCGCGGTCGGTGCGCTGGTCGCTCGTCGGATTCGTCGCGTCGAAGCCCTACCGCATGGCGCGCATCATCGGATTCTTCGATCCCGAGTACAAGCTGCATCGACATGGTCGATCCCGACGGCAAGATCAAGAAATACGTCAGCCAATCGGTGACCACGCGCGACGCCGGCTATCAGGTGCGGCAATCGAAGATCGCGGTGGGCAGCGGCGGAGTGCTCGGCCTGGGCCTGATGCAGGGCAAACAGAAGATTCTCTATCTGCCGGAGGCGCACACCGATTTTATTTACGCGGTAGTCGGCGAGGAGTTGGGGCTGTTGGGCTGCGCGCGCGGTGCTGGCGGGATTTCTGGTGATTCTGTGGCGCGGCTTGCAGCTGTATTGGGTGGCGCACGACGATTTCGGCCGCTATCTGGCGCTGGGCGTGACTTCGTCGATCGTGATTCAGGCGCTGATCAATATGAGCGTGGTGCTGGGCATGGGGCCGACCAAGGGCATTCCGCTTGCCGATGATCAGCGCGGGCGGCAGTTCGTTGATGAGCACGCTGATCTGCCTGGGCATGTTGCTGAGCGTGAGCGAGCACTCGGGATATTGAATCGAACCGGTGCACGTGAACATGGAACGGATGGCAACAATCGTGATGGCCGGCGGCGGAACGGGCGGGCACGTGATGCCGCTGCTCGCGGTGGCGCGAGAGTTGCAGGCGCGACGGGCATCAATCCGTCTTCATCGGCACGCGCACGGGCTTCGAAGCGAAGCTGGTGCCGGCGGCCGGATTTCCGCTCGAGTTCATCGAGATCGGCGGATTGAAGCGCGTGGGCGTGATGCGGACCATTCGCACACTCGCGCAGCTTCCGATCAGCGTGCTGCGCTGCCGTGCAGTTGCTCGACAAGCATCAGCCCGCGGCAGTCTTCAGCCTGGGCGGATATGCCGCCGGACCCGTGGTGCTGGCCGCGCTGTGGAAGAAATCTGCCCCTGGTGGTGATGGAGCCGAACGCCATGCCGGGCCTGACCAATCGCAAGATCGGCCGCTTCGTCCGCGCGCGCTGTTGAGTTTTCCCGAGGCCGCGAGCTTCTTTCCGCCCGGAAAATCGGAGATCACCGGGCTGCCCGTCCGTCCGGAATTCTTCAGCATCCCGCCCAAGCCGCGCGAAGCCAAGCTGACCATTCTGATCACCGGCGGCAGCCAGGGATCGCGCACGTTGAACCAGGCCGCGCGCGGGAGCTGGAGTTATTTTCGCGAGGCTCGATTTCCGGTGCGATTCATTCATCAGACCGGAACGGCGGCCCATGCCGCGCTCGCGCAGAAATTCGCCGAAAGCGGCATGGAGGGCGAGGTGGTGCCGTTCATCGACGACATGCCCGCGGCGTTTGCGCGCGCCGACCTGGTGATTTGCCGCGCGGGAGCGGGCGCGGTGGCCGAATTGGCAGCCGCCGGAAAGCCGTCCATCCTGGTTCCGTTGCCGCACGCCGCCGACCAGCATCAGCTGCGCAATGCCGAGGCGTTTCAGAAGGCCGGGCGCGGCGCTGCTGGTGCTCGATCGGGAGATGGATGGCGGACGGCTGTTTGAAGAAGTCGGAAAAGTTACGCACGCATCCGGAATTGTTACATCGCATGGGAGAGCGGGCCCGGACGTTTGCGCATCCGGATGCGGCCCGGCGGGCCGCCGACAGTGCTGGAAGAAGCGTTTACCCGTTGACATTGCTCGTTGAAAGCCGAAACAATACAAGATTAAAATGTTTTTTAAGCCGCAACACCTGCACTTCGTCGGAATCGGGGGCATTGGCATGAGCGGCATCGCCGAGGTGTTGCTGAATTTGGGTTATCAGATCAGCGGGTCGGACCTGAAGCTGAGCCCCACCACGGAACGGCTGGCGTCGCTCGGGGCCCGCATTTACGAAGGCCACGCCGCCGCGAACGTTGCCGGCGCCAAGGCGATGGTGGTGAGTTCCGCGGTGGACTGCCGCGAATCCGGAAGTGCTGGAAGCGCGCCGCCTGCTGATTCCCGGTGATTCCGCGCGGCGAGCTGCTGGCCGAGCTGATGCGGCTGAAATACGGCATCGCGATCGCCGGCAGCCACGGCAAAACCACCACCACATCCATGACCGCCACGGTGCTGAATGTCGCCGGCCTCGATCCCACGGTGGTGGTGGGCGGCAAGGCCGCGTCCATGGGCGGCTCCAACGCGCGCGTCGGGCAGAGCGATTTTCTGGTGGTGGAATCGGACGAAAGCGACGGGTCGTTTCTCAAGCTCAGCCCGATTCTGGCGGTGGTTACTAACATCGACCGCGAGCATCTGGATCACTACCCATCCATCGTCGAGATCCGCGCCGCGTTCCTCGAGTTCATTCAAAAGGTGCCGTTCTACGGCGCGGCCATCCTGTGCCTGGACGACGAAAACGTCCAGCAGCTTCTTCCGTCGGTGAATCGCCGCGTCATCACCTACGGGCGCAGCCAGCAAGCCACGCTGCAAATCGCGGACGTCGATTGCGGCGCTTTTGAAAGCCGCTTCTCGGTTCGGACGCGCGGCCACGATCTGGGAAAGTTTCACCTGCGCGTGCCCGGCGTTCACAACGTGCTGAATGCCACGGCGGCCATCGCGGTGGGCCTGGAGCTGGAGGTCAAGCTGGAATCGATTCGCGAAGCCATCGCCAGCTATTCGGGCGTCGACCGCCGGTTTCAGATGCGCGGCCAAGCGCGCGGCGTCACCGTGATCGACGATTACGGCCATCATCCCACCGAGATTCGCGCCACGCTGGCCGCCGCGCAGCTGTGCAAGTTTCGGCGCGTTCACGCCGTCTTCCAGCCGCATCGCTACACGCGCACGCAGCATCTTGATGGACGAGTTCGCGAAGAGCTTTCATCAGGCCGACGTGGTGTACGTGCTCGATATCTACGCCGCATCCGAAGCGCCCATCGAAGGGGTCACCGGCCAGGCGCTGGCCGATCGAATTCGCGATTTCGGGCATCGCTGCGTGCAATACACCGGGACCATCCAGCAGACCGTGGACGCGGTGCTTGAGAAGGTGCGCGATCAGGATGTCGTCCTGACGCTCGGCGCCGGCAACGTTTGGCAGGCGGGCGATCGCATTCTCGAAAAACTTCGGGAGGCCGCGTAGATGGCGCCGAATCCAGCCGCGACAAGAAAGCGCCGGCGTACGCCGGCCACGCGCATCCTGCTGCGCTATGGCGGCATCGCGATCGCGATTGGCGTGGTGCTGAGCGGCTGCATCTACGCGTCGCAACAGCTTCGAGCAGTTTTCTGATTCGCGATCCGCGCTTCTTTCTGCCCGGCCCGGCCGACTATGGCCTGGAGAGCCCCAACCTGGAACTGCACGGCGTGAAGATACGCATCGCGCCAGCAGGTTCTGCGGCTCTTTGAGCCGGATTACGGCCGCAGCTTGTACCTGTTTCCGCTGGCCGACGCGGCGCAAGACGCTGCTCGGACGTCCGTTGGGTGCACGATGCTTCCATCGCGCAGGATCTGGCCGAATCGCGTGATCGTGCAGATCGCCGAACGAAAGCCCGCGGCGTTCGTCAAGCTGCCCGCCGAGAGCATGGTCCGCTGGGCGCTGATCGACGAGGAAGGCGTGATTCTGGATCCGCCCGCCAAGGCGTCGTTCCGGCTGCCCGTTCTGGCCGGCGTGATGGGGGGCGAGAGCCAGGAAAAGCGCGGCATTCGCGTGCGGCGCATGCAGCGGCTGATGAAGGAGCTGGGGCCGCTGGCCGACAACGTGTCCGAAGTGGATGCCAGCGACCTGGACGACTTGAAGATCACCGAACAGGCCGGGCGGCGGCGCCGTGTCGCTGATGCTGGGCGATCGCAATTTTTCTTCCACGGCTCAAGAACTTCCTGGATCACTATCCGGACATTCATCGCAAAATGCCGCAGGCGACGTCGTTCGATTTGCGGCTCGACGATCGCATCACGGGTTTGGAGGCGTCGCGCGATGCCCGATAAATCTCAGCTCGCAGTCGGTCTGGATCTCGGGAAGCGCGTCACACGCGCTGCCTGATCCTGCTGCTGGAAGACGGGCGCCTGCGCTACGCCGGGCACGGCGAAGTGGCGTCCGACGGGTGGAGCAAGGGCCGGCTGGCCGATCAGCAGGCCGTCACCGCCTGCGTCCGGGCGGCGGTGCGCGGAAGCCGAGGCGCAGGCGCGCGTTTCGGTGGATGCGCTGGTGGTGGGCATCGGCGGCACCAGCATCGACGGATGCAACAGCCGCGGGTATTTACGAATTCGGCCGGCCGCGCCCGGTGACCATCGACGACATGGCGTATGCGGTGGAGCGCAGCGAGCAAGTGCGTCTGGAAGAAGATCGCATGATCCTGCACTTGTTCCCGCAGGATTTCACGCTGGACGGCCGCTCCGGCAAGCGCTATCCGCGCGGGTCCATCTGCTCGCGCCTGGAAGCGAACGTCCACATCGCTCACTGTCTCCGAGCAGGAGCACGACGCGATTCTGCACGCCGTCCAGCAAGCTTCCTATGCCGTCGAAGAGACCATGTTTGAGCCGGTGGCGCACGGCCTATGCGGCGGTCAATCGCGACGATCGCAACCGCGGCGTCGCGGTGGTGGACATCGGCAAGCATTCCACCGATCTGGTGGTCTACGACGGCGAAGCGGTGTTGCTGGCGCGCAGCCTTGCCGATTTCGGCCGATCATTTCACGCGCGACGTGGCCGTCGGGCTGACCGTGCAATATAACGATGCCGAGCGGCTGAAGGTGGAGTACGGCTGCGCGATGCTGGGCCTGACCTCCGACAACAGCTACATCGAGGTGCCCTCGACCGAGGGCCGGCTGCCTCGCGAAGCCCCGCGCAAGCAATTGAACGAAATTCTGGAAGCGCGCGCCGAAGAGCTGTTCATCCATGTGGGATCGGAGCTGGTGACCATCGGCATGGATCAGAAGCTGCTGGAAGGCGTCATACTGGCCGGCGGCGGAGCGATGCTCAACGGCATGTGCGACATGGCCGAGCGGGTGTTGAATTGTCCGGCGCGCAATGCCATCCCGGAGGGCATCCAGGATTTGCCGGAAGATCTTTGCAATCCGGCGTGGGCCACGGCGGCGGGCTTGGCGCGATATTCGGCGCGGTTGAAAACGAATCGGGAGACCAAGCGCAAAGCTCCCGGGCTGATGGGGATGTTGTTTCGATGAGTCTAACGTCAGGCTAAGGCCGGATTCACGACAGGAGGTTTGAATGGACGCATTGAAGTTCGCCATACAGGAAGAGGCTCTCGCTCGGCACCAAGATCAAAGTGGTGGGCGTGGGCGGCGGCGGCTCGAATGCCGTCGCCCGAATGATGAACGAGGGCCTGCACGGGCGTCGAGTTTCACATCCTGAACACCGACGTCCAGGCGCTGAATGCCTCGCCGGTTCCCAACAAGCTCGCCATCGGCTCCAAGGTGACCAACGGCCTGGGCGCGGGATCCGATCCGGCCCTGGGACGACAGGCGGCGCTCGAGGACACCGAGCGCATCATCGAAGTTCTGGAAGGCGCCGACATGGTGTTCGTCACCGCGGGACTGGGCGGCGGCACCGGCACCGGCGCCGCGCCCGTGGTGGCTTCGCTCGCCAAGGAATTGAACGCTCTCACCGTCGCGGTGGTCACCAAGCCGTTCGCCTTCGAAGGACCGCGCCGGATGAAGCAGGCCGATCGCGGGCTTTCTGAACTTGGCGGCACGGTGGACACCGTCATCACGGTGCCCAACGACCGTTTGCTGGAACTGGTCCCGCGCGGCACCAGCTTCTTCGAAGCGTTCCGCATCGCCGACGATATTCTGCGGCAGGCGGTGCAGGGCATCAGCGACATCATCACCACTCCCGGCCTGATCAATCGCGACTTCTCCGATATCCGCGCCATCATGCTCGGCATGGGCTACGCGATGATGGGCACCGCGTCGGCTTCGGGCGAGAATGCGTCCATCGAAGCCGCTCGCCAGGCCATCAGTTCGCCGCTGATGGAAGAAGGCGGCGTGAAGGGCGCGCGCGGCGTGCTGATCAACATCACCGGATCGAGCAAGCTGAGCCTGCACGACGTAAACGAAGCCTGCTCGCTGATTCGCGGCGCCACCGCCAACGAAGACGCGCAGATCAATTTCGGCGTGGTGATGAACGAAGTCGCTGAAGGACGAGGTGAAGATCACCGTGATCGCCACCGGATTCCAGCGCGATAATCTGCCGCAATTGGCGCGCCGGGCCGTCGTAGCGGTTGAGGCCGCGATGCCTGAGCCAGTGCCTCCGCCGCCTGCCCCGGTGATGGAACCGGTCATGAATCACGGATCGCTGTTCTCGGGACATGCCGCTGGCGCCGCCCCCGCCGCCTCAGGAGACGCAGGAGCCCGCCACCGCCACCGTTCCCGCCGACGATTTGGAGGTGCCGGCGTTCATGCGTCGCGAGCGTCGCCTGTATCAGTAGCTAAGGAACATAGCTCGGGCCTCGCAGCACGCTGCCCGGCAGCGCGTCGGTCTGCTTTCCGTTCTCGATACCGGCACGCCGTTCACCAACACGAACTGCATACCTTCCGATAACTGATTGGGGTTTTCGAACGTGGCGCGGTCGCGGATCGTGGCGGGATCGAAAATCACGATATCGGCCCACATGCCCTTCTTCAATACTCCGCGATCGGCCAGGCGCATCTTCTGGGCCGGAAGCGCGCTGAACTTGCGGATGGCTTCTTCGATCCGGAGGTTGTGATCCTCGCGAACATACTTTCGCAGGATATGCGGGAACGTGCCATAGGCGCGTGGATGCGGATGCTCGCGTCCGAGCAGACCGTCGGGCGCGGTGCCCTGCGAGTCGTTACAAACCGAAACCCAGGGCTGCTGCAGCGCTAGCAGGACATCTGGCTCCGACATTCCAAACACCGCGACTGAGGTGAAGGCGTCGTCCTCGATCAGCAGATCGAAGATGGTATCGAGTGGATCTTTGTTCCAGAGCTTCGCAATTTCAGCGATGGTCTTGCCCTGCAGCGGGCGCAGCTTCGGATTGTGCACCACGCTTACCAGGATCGCTTCGGGGCCCGCAATCTCCTGCCACTCGTTATCCCAGGCATTGCTGGGCGTTTGCATCTCTTTGCGGATTCGCGCGCGCATGGCCGGATCCTTCAGGCGCTCGATCAGCTTGGCATCGCCGCCATCATGCGCCCAGGGCGGAATGAACGCCGAAAAAGTGTTGAACCAGGCCGTGTAGGCATAGGTATCGGCCGTAATGTCGAGCCCGGACTCGCGCGCCTTCTCAATTTGGCTGACGATCGCCGGCATTCGCCCCCAATTGGCTTTGCCCGCGGCTTTCAGATGCCAGATCTCGGCCGGAATCTTGGCCTCGCGCGCGATGCGGATCACTTCATCAATCGCTGCCACGATGGCGTCGCCCTCGCTGCGCATATGGGTTGCGTAGATTCCGCCCATCTTGGCCGCTTCCGAGGCAAGCGCGATCAGTTCATCGGTGGTAGCGTAAGGCGCGGGGGCATATTGCAGCGACGTGGACAACCCGACCGCACCGTCGCGCATGGCATCTCGGACCAACTGGCTCATGCGGTCGAGTTCGGCGGAGTTCGGCGGGCGATTGTCGTCGCCGATCACCATTCGCCGCACCGTTGTCGCTCCCACGTAACTGGCCAGATTGATGCCCATACCTTGCTTTTCCAGGCGCGCGAAATATTGGCGAAGCGTGGTCCAATCCGGCTTGATTTGAAAGTGGTCGTAAGTGGCTGCGTCGGCTTTCGCGATCCTGTCGTTGAGCGGCGCGATGGAATTGCCTTCGCCCGTGATCTCGGTGGTGATGCCTTGAAAGATCTTCGACGGCAGATGCGGATTTACCAGAATCGTGAACTCGGACTGGCCGAGCATATCGATGAATCCCGGAGCGACCACCAGGCCATGAGCGTCGATACTTCGTTTCGCGGATGCGTTAGCCAAGTGCCCAATCGCGGCGACGCGGCCAGCCTGAATCGCAAGGTCGGCTGAATACCAGGGCGAGCCGGTGCCATCGATGATGTGGCCGTTGCGGATGATGAGGTCGTATGGCTGGGCAAAAACACTGAGTACAAAGAGGAGGAAGACGGGAAAGCGCTTCATTTAAAAGGAATCATAGCACGAGCAGGTATGAAATGAATGATAACTAAGAAGTATTTGACTTATCTTCAATATCATGATAGACAATAGTAGAGGTCGGAAATGGGCACGAAACTAAAAATTGCTGAGGAACCGATCCGAGTTGCCGATGAGGCTTGGCTCGGTTTAGCCCTTTTGCTCCAAGAACATCCAGAGAGAGAATCATTCACCGCAAGGGAGATTCTGGAACGCGTGAAGAGAGAGAGCGCAAGGCCCGAACTGCGGCCGGGCGTGCAGGTTCACATTTACTTACACAATGTGGCTAATCTAGAGCCAAATCCTGCAAGGTACCGAATGTTCTGGAAGCTCCCGAACGACACCTACCGATTAATCCGTCCTGGTGATCATTCTCATCCGTTGCGGAAGGGAAAGTCGAAGCCCGATCCGCAGGAACTGCCGGACCGATATCATTACTTGCTGGATTGGTACGAAAAAGAATACTGCAGCAAGGCGAGTGGCACAGCAGAAGAAGATCCGATCCTGCAAATGCGAGGAGTTGGGAAGGAGATTTGGGCAGACACTGACGCAGATGCGTACGTCCTGGGTCTGAGATCGAACTGGTACGGCGCTGAATCCAGGGAGGACTAGGATCGGGCGTGGCGAACATCTTCTGGGATACCAACCTCTTCATCTATCTGCTCGAGGACAGCCCCACGTTTGCTCAAGCCGTCGAAGACTTGCGGCGCCGAATGCTACTTCGGAACGACAGGCTTCTCACCAGCGCCATGACCGTCGGGGAAGTTCTGACCAAGCCGTTCTCAGCCGGTAACACCCAACTCGCGGACCAATATCGAAAGTATTTCTCGGCGTCGAATCTGACAGTTTCCGCATTCGATCTTGGGGCTGCCGAAGCGTATGCGCATATTCGCCAAGACCGGACTATAAGAGCCGCCGACGCTATTCAATTAGCCTGCGCGCTCTCGGGTGAGGCCGACCTCTTTATCACAAACGATGACCGGCTTAGTCAGAAGAATGTCCCCGGCGTCGACTTCTTCATTACCAGCCTCACGCGCGCACCACTCTGAATCATTGCCCACTCCGCGGGCATCTACAATAATTAAGCGATGCACGGCATCATTCCCTTCCTGCTCAGGCATGGCTACTGGGTCCTGTTCGCCAACGTCCTGGCTGAACAGGCCGGGTTGCCGATCCCTGCCATTCCAGTGATGCTGGCGATGGGTGCGCTCGCTGGATTGGGCTACTTCTCTTTACCCGCGGCGCTCGCGCTGGCGATTTGCGGGGCACTGGCCAGCGACTTGATGTGGTTCCGCCTGGGCCGCGTAAGAGGCCATTCGATTCTCAATCTCCTATGCCGTGTATCTCTGGAGCCCGATTCCTGTGTGAGCAATATCCAAAGCGTTTTCCGGAGGTTTGGAGCCTTGGCGTTGCTGTTTTCAAAATTCGTTCCCGGCCTCAATACCGCGGCCGCGCCAATGGCGGGGCTCACCCGGATGCCACTGCTGAAGTTCCTGGCCGCCGATATTGCCGGTGCGTTCGCTTGGAGTGGAAGCGCTCTAGCGGTGGGTTATTTGTTCCGGAATCAACTCGAGCGTGCGGCGGAACAGGTTGGACGGATGGGCTCCTGGCTGCTGCTGGTTCTGGTCTGTCTGCTGGCCATCTACATCGGCTGGAAATACTATCAACGCCAGCGCTTTATACGCGAGCTGCGTGTCGACCGGGTAACGCCTGAACAGCTGCTCAAAATGATCAAATCCGGCGAAGATGTGGCGGTGGTGGATCTGCGGCGTTCGCTGGAAGTCGAAATTGACAACGTGAAGCTCCCGGGTGCGATCTGGATCGATTTGGACGAGTTGGAACAGCGCCAGGAAGAGATTCCTCGCGAAAAGGACGTCATACTATATTGTTCTTGACCAAACGAAGCCTCCAGCGCCCGTGCGGCGCTGCAACTGCTCCGCAAAGGGGTGATTCGAGTGCGTCCGCTCGCCGGCGGCCTCGAAGCCTGGCGCGATCACGGCTATCCGCTGGAACTGATTGACGTCGGTTAGGCTTCGCGGCGTTTGACTGACAAGCGGCCCGCTTGCTAGCATCCGACCATGCAGCGTGAATCCTTCCTGGAGGCTCATCTGGGGAAAGCATGATCATTGACTGTCACGGGCACTACACCACTGCGCCGCGTGAATTGGAGGTTTGGCGCAAGCAGCAACTTGCCAATCCGGACGATGCGTCCCTGGCGCCGCCGGCCATTAGCGATGACCAGATCCGCGACAGCCTGGAAAAAGCCCAGCTCAAACTCCAGCGCGAACGTGGAACCGACGTCACGATCTTCTCGCCCCGGGCATCCGCCATGGGACACCATCTCGGAAATGCCACAACCAGCCTCCACTGGTCTCGGATTTGCAATGATCTGATCTACCGGGTGTGCAAACTCTATCCCGATAATTTTGTGGGCGTCTGCCAGCTCCCCCAATCGCCCGGCGTGGCTCCTGCAAATTGCGTCGGCGAGCTGGAGCGCTGCGTCAAAGAGCTCGGCTTTGTAGGCTGCAACTTGAATCCGGATCCTTCCGGCGGCTACTGGACCGATCCCCCGCTAACCGATCGCTGGTGGTATCCCCTTTACGAAAAGATGGTGGATCTCGACGTGCCGGCGATGGTGCACGTCAGCGCTTCCTGCAATCCCAATTTCCACGCCACCGGCGCACACTATATCAATGCCGACACCACCGCCTTCATGCAGTTTTTGACCTCCGACCTTTTCAAGGACTTCCCGGCGTTGAAGTTCGTTATCCCGCATGGCGGCGGCGCCGTGCCCTACCATTGGGGCCGCTATCGGGGACTCGCCCAGGACTTGAAGCGGCCGCCTCTAACTGAACTGCTGCTCCACAATGTCTTCTTCGATACTTGTGTGTACCATCTGCCCGGAATCGAGTTGCTGCTGAAGGTAGTCCCCACAGGCAATATTCTGTTTGCCTCTGAGATGGTCGGCGCGGTAAAGGGCATCGATCCCGAGACAGGCCACAATTTCGACGACACCAAGCGCTATATCGACGCGGTTCCCTGGCTGAGCGAACAGGATAAGTGGAAGGTTTTCGAGGGCAATTCGCGCCGCGTATACAGCCGCTTACGCAGCACGATATTTGGACCATCCAGCTCTGTGCGAAGCGCCGATTAAAAGCGGCTGCCCGCTATTGCCACGCGCGGTTATCGACCGTGTTCTCGTAGGTCGCCCCCGGTGCGAACCAGTCCCCAGCCCAAGGTCCATTGATAAGTATGGTCGAAGCGCTCGCGCGTATAGGGCTCCGGAGGTGCATTTAGAATTCGGCGCAGATTCAGTTCATTTCGTTCCAACAGTCCGCCCGCCTCTTCGATCATGTAATGCGCATAGCGGCCGGGATCGTTCTGAATCGCTTCGGCCGCCTCTGCCTCGGCCCGGAACATCTTCGCCAATGTTGGACCATCCAGCTCGTCCCCGGCCGCCTCGCTGCGGGTGGAACGCGATTCGATTAGCACGCGGCATCCTCGCTTCTCGGCCACGCTGATCCAGGGCTCCATCAGACTGACCGCTTCTACGTCGCCCTTGATCAGAGCCTCCAGCCGCTCTTTGTGCGTACCGGCGTTGACCCACTGGATTTGATCCCGATTCAAAAAGCCTTCCAGCATTTTCAGCATGGTGAAATGTGAGCCGTTGAAGGGGCTCACCGCGACCGGCGTGTTCTTGAGCTGCTCCGGCTCGTAGATGCCCTTCTTGGGATGTGTGACGATCGCAAAGGTTGACATCGCGGACCCAAGCGCCACGATCTTGGCCGGCCTGTGTCCGGATTCGACGTTCGACTCTACCGCCCGCTTCATGATCCCCCACTCGCACATCCGAAACTGGTCGCACTTGCCTTGCTCGTAGAGCGATTCCATGGTGCGTTCGAAGATGTTCGATCGCAAAGCCTGGTGGTCGGACTCGCGCTGGCCGGTGCCCGGCGTCTTCAGAATCTCCACATCCAATCCCTCATCGCGGAAGAAGCCTTCATCCCGCGCCACCAATAGAGGCAGGTCGTGGATGGCGTTCATCATCGAAACTCTAACTTGTTTCAGCGTAGCGGCGGCGGTGCTCACGTGGCAGATTCTCCTCTTCCGATAAGGATAGCTATTCCATCTGTAAGTGCTGGCCGCAAACAACTCTTCGGGAGTGTATCGCTCCGGGATGATGTGCTGGTCGACCGCGAAGCGGACTAGAGTTTCGATGGGCTTGCGGTTCGCTTCCACGCCGAACGGGAATGGGTCGTCTCCAACCACGCGCGACAAATCGATGGCAGCCTGATCGGCCGGCGTCAGTTCGGCCGCCGACCGCGAAGGCGATCCAAATAGGCGAGTCTTGGCGGCCCGAAATGCGTAAAAAGCTCTTCTGCCAGCCCCGGTTCGGCTTTCCATAGCCGAATTCGAAATCACGATCGTATGATTGATCGGATAGATTCCGGTCTTGCGGAAATACGCAAAGCCGGCTTCGCGGGCATCGGGATCAGAGGCTGGATTTCCGGAGAGTTGATCTTGAGATCCCCATCGCTGCGTCAAAGTCGTCCGCGGCGAACAGCTCGGCAATGGTCTTCCCGCGAAACCGGTAATCCACGTTCGACGGCGCGCGGAACTCCGGCACATGCTCATCGTTGGTGGGCGCCCAGATGATCTTGCTGAAGATCTACGCCGTATTCGCTCTCGAGAATCCCCCGCGCCCAAGTGCCCGTGGTGACGGTGTAGCCACGATTCACGCCCACCACCCGGCCCTCCAGATCTTTCGGCGTCTTTGATGCCAGGAGTGCATGTTGTAGAAACAGGCCCGGTGGTGGAAGTTCCTGGTGACGAAAACCGGAATCGCGGTAATCGGCCGGCCGTATGCTTTGGCGCAGAGATAAGTAGTGAAGGCCATCTCGCAAATGTCGAACTCGAGATCGCGCACCATGCGACGCATGCCTGCAACGGCCGATTCCACCGCGATGTGTTCCAGTTTCAGGCGGCCGGTCGAAACACTGCCATCCTTCAGCGCCCGGTCACGCCATTATTGCCGATCGCAATCGTGAGAGGGCGCATCGTAGTATCCGGGATGGTCAACAAGCGGACGGGAAACCTGTCAGACTGCGGATTTCGCGGATGTGCCCGGCATGGCTCTCGGCGTGGCGCGCATTGCCGACCAGCCATTGATATCCGTCCAACGGCCCAAGCACGTCATGCGGAGCAAAATGAGATCGCAGATCCTCTTGCGTCTCACGTGCAAATTCCAGTGTCCGCTCGCGCGCCGCCTGGAACTCCGCCTTTGCATCCGCCAAAGATGCGAATCGCGAGTGGGGCTGCAGCATCTCAGGCGCGCGATTTATTCCCCGAGGCATGGGCGTTTCACGGATCTTTTGCTTCCGTGCGCGCCGCTGCTCCTCGGTCTCCGGCCGCGCCGGAGATTGAAGCGACCGTGCGACCAGTTCGACCAGTGCGTCGTCGGAAACAGCCAGGTGCTCCACATACTCGAGAATGGACCACCGTTCCGGCGCCGGCTTCCAGCGGGCTTGCTGCTCCGTCACGCCTTCCACCGCGTCCAACAAGGCCTGCCGGCTGCGATGAGCAGGTCCAGAGCTTTCTGACGTTCACTGTCGGTAATCATCTCAGAGCTTATGTTACACCGCTGCGCACGCCGGCGCGGGAGCGTCTCGGGGCCGCCCCTTGAATCTTTTGCAACCTTTTTGCATCTAAGAGACATGCTTAAAACCGAACTGAAGACGCGTAGTGTTGCACGCGCTTTTT
>CAVYKR010000020.1:0-117651 GCA_963769205.1 Bryobacterales bacterium
AAGCCACATATCCCATATAGCTGTCAATAGGATGTCTCCGGATAAGGCACCATACTCATCAGAGCCCACCCAAAAGACCTCGTGGCAACCGGTAATAAGAAACCAGGTGGGCAGCAGTAAAAGTGACAGGATCAATTTCTCGCGAAGGTGACGCACAAGTATCATTCTTCCACATTCGATGATTTGTTCGGCTTCACTTTCATTGAGGTCAACCCGAATTGGCTTTATATTGGACTTTTGTTTGCTGAAATTCTTTTTAATAAGCGAACGATGATGGTAAGGGGTAAATCAAAGTATTGGAAAAGACAGGTATGGGACTGAAAAGTTCACCTCAACATCATTCCTAAAGCATTCCAAAGTTCATTCCTGATCTCGGGACGGATATCTGCCTCGTCAAAAACGGCAATGAGCCGGTCCAGAATATCTTCCCCTTTTTTCAATGATCTTTTGAGCCAGGATTTCCATGAGGCATTTGCATCTTGCAATATTTCTGACTCCACCTTTAGGCATTACAGCAGACGGTATGCTCGGATATGTCCGTCATCTGCTTCAAAGGCGTGGAGTTTGATATTTTTTGGATGCTTTTTTTTAAGCCATTTTACGATTTCGAAACTGAATGCTGCGCAAAGATGGGTATTTGTTATGCCGGAATTAAATAAACTTGCCTTTATATTTTCATGCGATTGGATATAAGAATGTAAACGTTGCAATGATTGTGAAGCAAGCTGTAATGGATTTGTTGTCGGGGTAACCAATTAGGAAAAGCAAAGTGTAGTAACAAGACTGGAATGCCTTTTTGCTTTTTATGGGTTCCCTGTTCAATTCATTTAGCAAATTCAATTTTTGAGATGAAAACTTTATCCCATATCTGTTGCGAATAGAAAAGAGTTGAGACAGATGCGACCCGGGTTTATTCATTTCAGACTTTGATATTTTGTATTACAGAAGACGTAAGCAGAACGAAAATAAACTATCCATCTTCTTGTTATTGCACCGTTCCCTTATAATCCAGACCTTTAAGAAAACTATCCGGTTATAGGGAGTCAGTACACTCCTAATCTGCCACACCAAAATTTTCCATCGACCTATGCTCATTTAAGAAAGGTTCTCTGATAGATTACCAATATGAACTTAGACATGATCTGGCAAACACCCACAAATAGTTTCAAGTATGGATTTGAACAAAAAAACGGACTTATGGATACAACACACAAGTACTCTCGACCTGGGACTAAGTATATCCACTTAGATTGCGACTTACACAAAGACTTAGTATTGTCCCTCTCAACCCCTTTCTGCTCGTCACTCACACCACGTAGTTTGTTTAAATATCATCCTTAAAATCCTTGGGGTGCTTCTTTATCAAGGATATTCTGGTGTCGATATCAACAGTTATTGGGTTACGTTACGCAGTTTGGAAAACCTGAAGCGGTTCCAGAGTTGTTGTGGGCAACCTCTAATATATAACTCTTGTTCTTGTTGTTGAAGCATTCTTTTGTCATCTCTCGATCTTCTAAACTCAGTGGTTTATTAAGGTGTCTTAAACTTTGATCTGTGGGTTTGACCACTAGGGTACGATTCCGAATCAATGTACCAGCCCCCTAAATGGGCTGGACTAAATTATTAAATCAATTTAGTCATCTTAAATTTAGGGTATGGCAAAAACACGCAGAAGCTTTTCTGTGGAACAGAAGCTTCAAATCATCCAGGAAGCGGAACAAAACCGGGTTACTCAAACCCTTCGTAAACACAATTTAGCTCACAGTCTTTTCCTTAGGTGGAGGAGTCAGTTCAACAAGGGCGGTGCAAAATTATTGCAGCCGCAGTATCACAAAGTAGATCCGGAGCTCAGAGCGTTGCAGGAAGAAAATGCAAGGCTCAAAAAGATTATCGGGAACCAAGCCCTGGAGCTGGAGTTCAAGACTGAGCTTTTAAAAAAAACGAGGCCTACGAGCGGAGGCTGAAGGGCTCGTAAAAATTTACAAGCTGCGGGGTGTTGGCGTGCGTCGTTTACTATCATGGTCAGGCCTGCGGGCCAGCAGTTTTTATTACAAACGATCTCTGTCGCCTAAAGGAATAAAACCGAGTACACACAGTGTAAACCGTGATGGTGAACTGGTTGAAAATAGTGTTGTCGTAAAAGATATTGAAGTGACACTGGCGCAGGAGTTCTGTTGTTACGGATACAGGAACATGACAGGTGAACTAAAGGAAATGGGTTGGATTATCAATCACAAAAAGGTATACCGGCTGATGAAAGAATCGAAGCTTTTATTTGGAGCAAGAATACGCGTGGCCCCGTTCAAACGGAACTTTATAAAGTTCAGGAGTCTGTCGCCTGAACGCCCGTTGCAGTATTTGTCGATGGATATCAAATATGTTCATGTACACGGTACCGGCAGAAACGCGCTGCTTTTAACAGTGATGGATATCTATAGCCGGAAAGTTCTGATACATATGCTCAGGTTCAGTATTAAAAAGGGAGATGTTCTTTTAATGTTATCGCTGATGTTACTGGAATACAAAGCTGAAGGGATGTCTCTTAGAAATGACAACGGCTCCCAATTTATTGCAAACATCGTCCGGGAATTTCTGAAAGAAAAAGGCATTTACCAGGAGTTCTCCCACGTTGCTACGCCACAGGACAACGCTTACATCGAAGCACTGCACTCGAATCTGCAACGTGAAGTGATCGATCGATTTGAGTTCGAATCCATATACCATGCGCAGCTGGTGATTGATCGCTACTACAAATGGTACAACGAAAAAAGAAGGCACTGGTCACTCGACGTGAAAGACTCCTGAAACCGTATGGAAAAATTATAATCCGATCCCTTTTGAAAATGAAAAACTACTAAACTACCTTTAGAAAACTGTCCAGTTTATAAAAGGGGGCCAGTGAGTTTCAATATCAAATGGCTGAAGTGTTGCAATAACTTCTTTTATGGCAATATGTCCTTCTTCAAGGAACGACTCTGAATTAGTAATCTCAATAAGCACTCAACATTTCGAATAGTCGTTATTGTTATGATTCCAGATGGTTTATCAAAATAACTCCAAACAATTTACATTAAAACAAATCGATATTATGAAAAAATATTCAGTGAAGTATTTACCTGTAGAAGGTGAGATTAAAATAGGCCACCATAACTTTTTTAATAAAAGCTTTATTAAAAAAGGAATATGATAAATATCAACGAGGATGTAATAAATACCTTTCCTTTGTTCCAGGGAAATATCTATTGGTGATAATCAAGTTTATTACAAGGGAGTGTGTTCTGATGATGAACCTTATGTTAAACTCCCAGAAGATATAAATATTCAACGTTAGAACGGATCAAAGAAGCATCTTTAGAAGATATAAACGCTGCTTTAAAAATTATTGGAGAAATTTCTCCTGGAGCAACCTGGGTTAAAGATGGAAATGAGTTTGATGAAGAAGAGTGGCAAGTTTGGGTCCGTGCCGTGTAACTTCGGAACCAAAGTGATGGATCTGTTAAAAAGTACATATTCAGCGTAAGCTGGCCGGAGCTTATATCAAACTCAAATGTCCTACTTGTAAGATGTTTCACTAAGTGAATCTGTTTTAAATTTGTACATTCCAAATTTATTAAAACGGATAAGGATCAGCCTTTCAAATAATAACCCACATGTGAAACCCGGATGCCTCAATTACACACAGTTTATAACGAAATACATACTTCTATAGATCACTACTGGCCGAGTAACTATTTATTATTTAGTTGTATAGTTTTTATATTGATAGTTTGCCTCACCTAAAATAATACCTAAAATCCATGGAAGAAATAAAGAAGTCAAAAAGAGGGAGAAATACCAAATAAATAATCTTTTGGTCATTTTTTTGGGGATGTTCTCTTTGTCATCTTTCTAAAAGTTGAGAAGCAAAAGCTGAATTTCCAGCATCGTATTGAATATTCATACGACAGTAGTCAAGTAAAAATTGTTGAAGGATATGTAGTAGATTATTACCCAATGTCAAAAGATGATCACGGCGAAGAATCTTTTAAAGTTAGAGGGGTTAAATTTCATTATTCTTTTTACGAAGAAGGTAGGGTTGGATTCATCTTTCTGCCAATCATGGTGGTGTAATTAAACCAAATTTATATGTGAGAATTTTATACTGGTATGATGGTGACCGGAATGCAATAATAAAACTTGAAACAGAATAATCAATAAACTATTATTCTAAAAAGGATGCCTATGCCTTACACGATTTGTTCAATGAAATCATTTTGAAAGTGTTAACGAAACCAGCAATATTGAAAAAAGCAGCAGAAGATCTTAAATTTAGTAGAAAATTATCATAAAAACAACAGGATGGCATCATCAGAAGAACTTTTTAAGAAAAAGTGGTTAGGGGAACTTTGGATAAGCTTAGAGAAGACTTCAGATTCAAATTTCAACAATCAGATCAGTTTATAGTATGATCTATAGGGTCTATATTGCAGGAATTGTGTTATTAATAGGGAATACTCACAAATTAAATTGTGTTATAGGGTGGTCTCAGAAGTTAATAGTGGTTCTGTTATTCCTTTCCATCATTGCAGGAGTGGTATCTAAGATCATTCCTTTACCCTTATTAGCAAGGTGGATGGAATTTTGAGACTGAATTATCAGGTTATCTGCTGAAATAGATAATTCTGAATTGGATGACCAAGAGCCAATCGAAGATATCAAACATGGTTTGATGAATTTGTAAAGAAAAGTTAGTAAGAAGTCAGCATGAGAAATAAACGAAGTATTTGAAATAAAATGCTTGAAACAAAACACAAAGTTTATCCAAGAGGATTTGTTGTCTTGAATAGGTTCTTTAGGGCCTGTATCTATATAATTCCTCCTTGCGCTAACAATTTTGGTCTTGAGTTACATCTTCTGATATCCATTAGTTCCTCAAGTTTATCAACAACATCACCCTCCAATCAGGAGGGTTTTTCATATTTATCCCATAAGCAGATTTCAACATGAAAAAATTAAAGATTGGAAAAAGACTACAATCGTTTTTAAGAAAAATACAAATCATAAGACCGAATCGATTGGCACATTCCAGGTTTGGCGAAGATATCGTAATTGCTGATGGGTATGTCGAGCACCACACCGACAACACCGAGCTTGGTAAAGATACCATTGTGTGTGTTTTACTAAATGATGGTAATTTATGACTTTAATTTACCATTTCGAAATAAATTTATTTTCCAGTTGGACGTGTCTTTAGATTCGATGGCAGTAAGGACCACGCTTTGTTAACAGTCGGTATACGCCATGACCGGTACGAAGGAAAGCCAGGATATGGCAGGTTCGCTGCCTTAATATGGGATGTTCCAATAGAACAAACAACAAATGATTTAGTCAATCAATTGCAGCACAGGGTAAAAATACTGACCAAGAGATAATCAAATCTTAATATTTACATCTTCAACATACAATTTGTTGTAGAACTAAACTCTATAAAAAAGAATACACATGTCAGATATCCAGGTTCAATTAGACAGGATAAGAAAAAACGACGACCAAGATTTTTTTAGAAAGTCTACAAAGTGAAAGATTCTCAATTGACACCAATTGGTTGACAGAACCACAAGCAATGAGCATACTCAATCTTTCTAAAAGAGGGTTAGCAGATATAAGACGGAAAGTATTAATCCGATGTAGTTCCGCATCCCGGCAGGAACTTTTATATTATAAAACAGACATTGAAAACTATTTGTATGATCACTCAGCTATTAAAAAAAAGAAGGAAAAATACTTCTGTGATTAATGATAATAATAGTTTCTAAAATGGGAACACACAAAAAGAAGAAAATGGAAGAAGATGTAACGTACTGTAGCGAGTTGTATCGTGTTGACACAAAAAAAGCAATTATTTGACTCTTTTTTGTCTTATAACTGCTTGATTATTAGTTACTTATAGCGGACCGGACGGGACTCGAACCCGCGACCTCTGCCGTGACAGGGCAGCATTCTAACCAACTGAACTACCGATCCTTTTATTTGATGAAACTGCGGTTTTACGGCAGTTGTCCCTTCTGCGGAACCATCATGCTTCGTTTTTTCATCCGAAGGAGGGCAAAGATAATGGTTTTTGACTCATTTCATCAAAACTTTTGAGCGGCTATTTTTTCGGAATTGCTTATAAATCAAAGAAATGAGGAGTGGAATTAAACTTTCCTATATTTTACGCTTAGCTTAAATTTACACCTTAAATACGCTTATGCCCTTGGATAAAAACCGTCAATTCCTCGATTTTGAAAAACCGATCAAAGAGCTCTTCGATGAGATAGAAAAACTCAGGCTGACGGCAGAAAAGACAAAGGTCAATCTTTCCGATTCCATCCATAAATTATACGACCAGGTAACTGAACGCGGCGCGATATCACGGCCCATCTCACCCCCTGGCAGAAAGTGCAACTGAGCCGCCATCCCGACCGGCCCTATACGATGAAGTATATCGAGAAAATGACCGACAATTTCATTGAACTTTTCGGGGACCGGAATGTGAAGGATGATAAAGCCATGGTTGGCGGATTTGCCCAGCTCGACGGAGAAACCGTTATGATCATCGGTCAGCAGAAAGGAACCAACACCAAGATGCGCCAGATCGCAATTTCGGTATGGCCAATCCCGAAGGCTACCGCAAGGCGCTTCGCCTGATGCGACTTGCCGAAAAATTCGATAAACCCATCGTCACATTAATCGATACACCCGGTGCATTTCCCGGCATGGAAGCAGAAGAGCGCGGACAGGGAGAAGCCATCGCCCGTAATATTTATGAGATGATTCGGTTGCGGTACCTGTTATAGTGGTGATCATCGGAGAAGGAGCATCCGGTGGTGCCCTGGGCATCGGGGTGGGAGACAAGATTTTTATGCTGGAGAATTCCTGGTACACGGTGATCTCTCCTGAAAACTGCAGTTCCATTCTCTGGCGAAGCTGGGATCAGAAAGAAAAAGCAGCCGAGGAACTTCGGCTGACCCCGGATAATATGTATGGGTTCGGTCTCATCGACAGAATCATACCGGAGCCCATTGGTGGCGCGCATTGGGATTATAATGAAGCGGCGGCATTACTAAAGCCACGGATCATTCAAACCATTAAGGAACTAAAGAAATTTTCACCGGAACAACGTATCAATAACCGCATCGAAAAATTTAATAAAATGGGATTCTGGGATGAACATCCCGGAATGACGTCATCATGTAGACCACGGGAACCGGAACCGGAAATCAATGAAATCATATCCGTCAATCATGAGTAATCTTATCAGTACTTTATCAGGAACCGGCGTTGCCCTCGTTACACCCTTCAAAGCGATAAAATCTATCGATGAGCCAGCCCTGGCAAGGGTGATCGAACATGTGATCGCAGGTGGCGTCGAATATATCGTCACACTGGGAACCACCGGTGAAACTCCTACATGTCAAGAGAAGAAAAAATCCGCATCGCGCGATACACGATCGAAGTGGTCAATCACCGGGTACCGGTAGTGATCGGCGCCGGCGGAAGTGATACACGCGAAGTGATTCGTGAGATCGGAAATTTGCCCACCGATCAGGCCGTTGCCATTCTGAGTGCCAGTCCGTATTATAGCAAGCCCTCCCAGGAAGGTATTTACCAGCATTACAAAGCCATTGCTGCTGCATCTCCTATACCGGTGTTAATATATAACGTACCGGGCAGAACCGCACGTAATGTGGACGCCAGCACCATCCTGCGTTTGTCTGAATTGTCCAATATCGCCGGTATCAAGGAAGCCGGTGGTGATATGGCGCAATGGCTCGGGTCGCTGGCGCTCCAGTTACAAGCGCGGACCGGAGTAGCGCGGCAGCTCGCCAATTTGTGGATCGATTCGCTGCCTCCGGAAGAGTTGGCTTTACAGGGCCAAAAGATCGAGAAGGTGACGCCCCAGGATGTTCAGGCCGCCGGGCGCAAATACTTTCCCGCTTGGCGGATGACGGTAATTGCAGTCGGCGAAGAGCAAGTCATCAAGGATGAATTAGCGCCGTTTGGTCTTGAGTTTCAGAAAGCGCCTTGACCCCGCTATCCATCAAAGCACTACAAATATCGTGACTTGCTTTTGGGCGAGTCACAGAACCAGTGAGATATACAACTCCTTGTAACTGAGAGGTTTAGCCCCAGAATCGTGTCAGTTCCGCAGAGCGTGAGGGTACTCTTTGGATGCCCGGAGACTTCCGGGCCCGAAAAGGAAACTCATGAACAAATTGACGATCGCTATCGCTCTGCTTGTGGCCGCTCTGGCTACCGCCGGTCAGATGCGCCATCCCTCCCATCCACTCACCGCGGGGGGAACCAAGCTTGAAACCACTGTGAACGAGTGGCCCGTTCCGCCCTGCCCGCCGGCTTGTCGGCGATAATAATCCAGTTCGGCGTTTGGGTTGTGCTGCTATACTTGCTCGCAGAAGCTTAGCGCGAACGGGATGGATTTTCTGATCCTTCAACGCGGCCTCTGGGTGGCTTGCCTGGTGGCTCAAGTGCTCCTGATCGGAGCCATATTCCAGCGGCGAATTGCAAGACACTATCGCTTTTTTCTCGCATATCTAATTGTGGAAACGTGCGCGGGCGTGGTGCTATTGCAGATCCCCGTCAACACGCCGGCCTACGCGCGAGCGTACGGGTTTTATGAGGTTGCTATTGTCGTATTGCGGGCGGGAGCTGTGGCGGAACTATTCGAGCGGGTCTCCGCGCATTTCCCAGTGATCACCCGTATTCGCTTTATTCTGGCGAGTATACTGCTGGCGCTCACGGGATTGGTTTCAATCGCAGCAGTGCGACCCGTCAGCGGTGCGTGGCAATATCCTCAGACCTGGGCGGTATACGTTCACCAGTTCGAAACTACCGTACTGGCCATTTCTCTGGTTCTGATGTGGTGGTTCCTCACACGGTTTATGAGTTTGACGCCAACGGTGGGCGGCAACCTGGCAGTGCATTGGAGGATTCTCACCATCTACTTCGGCATAAGCGGATTAGTGGCACTGGTGTCGACGGTGGGCGGGGCAACTCGCCTAGGGTCTCTGAACATCGCCATGTTGGTGGGCGATTTGGTCTGCTTTATGGCATGGCTTGGCGGCCTCAAGCAGTTTGGGGAAACGCCACCGCCACAAATCCTATCGCCTGAAGAAGCTGCCTTGCGGCGAATGCTGAGGCAGACAATCCTACAGAGCGTCAAGGAAACCGGGCGTGAGCAGGTCGAGAGCGTTTCAGAGAATCCATCGCCATGGAGCAGCATAGGCGCGGCGCCCGGCGAAGGCGCCAGAGCGCGCAAGCTAAACGCAGCCTGCCGATGTGGAACCAAAACAGCGAGCGATCGCGAACCTCGTGGAAATTATCCCAGGCGGGCTCGCAGGACGAGCAAGTGGCGCGATAGAGTTGAGTGATTTGATGCAGGCGCTTTAATTCAGAGCCCTCCACCATTTTTTGAAGCAGAATTTCTTCGTGATCCCGACAAATCCGATGCAGGTTTTGAATGTGGGAGCGAAGATCTCCTAGCGCCTCCACATCCTCTCGAAGGGTTTTTCCGGACAGTTCCAATTCGATCATGATCTGAGCCCTCGCCAATAACGTACCCTGAAACATTTAGATAGGGAGCCGGATGGCAGTAACCGCGTCATCCCTTCCACTCGTTAAGGATGCGGGCTCAAAAAAGCGGATAAGCGTCCGCTCCGGCTCCAACAATTGTAGATTATCAAACATTCGTAGATAGAAATGCAAGTTGGGCTTTTTGGCAAATTACGGTTTAATTCGCGGGAATCAGTCCGGCAATTAACTTTTAGGCGGGCGCGTGACACCCGACAACGCTTCCACCGGCCTCATTAGACGGTGAAATACTAGAAGATTTTGCTGAGCGGCCGAGATAGCTTCTTGGTCACCGCTGGTAAGGATATCCGATAAAAGATTGTGCCAATGCTCGTCTTCAGGCAGCCGTTCATGAGGCGCGCCGGCCTCCGCCCGTCCGTCGAGCCACTGCTGGATAGCCTGTGTGACGGCGGCTTGGTTGCTTAGTCTGCGCCGGCCTTGCTCTTCCTGGAAGCGCCAATACAGCTCAGCTGGAAGGGAAACCGTGGACTTCTTCAGTTCGGTTGAAACACCGCTTTCCCGCGACCTTGCCATCAGGTCATAACGCTAATACGGAAATACGGTCCTGTCAACTTTAAAAAGTACCCACCCTCATAGTACCTATGTTGAAATATGTAAAAACGGCTTGACGGTTTAACGGTTTTATGGCAGACTTGGATGGAATAGACGGAGACGGGTATTTACGGACAAGTCGTGGCGCTTCGAAGACGTGATCATCACGCCCTTCGGCGGCACACTGACAACGCGCGCGTCACGCAACGGGCCGCGGCGCCACCTCCAACGCCTGTTGGTGGCGGGCCTGATCTATTGCAGACAAAAGACGGAGACAAAGGAGCCAAACAAATGTCTTGTCGAATCGTGTGTTGTAAAGTCGATTTTCCACTATCCGGTACTTCCTTGATTTGGAGAGGAAGGCAAGTGAAATGAGCGCCGCGCTGGTTTCTCCTCTACTACCTCTTCTTCGCCGCGAAGTCCGGCCCAGGCTTCGCCTGGTGGTATCGCGAACCGCCAAAGATCGCAGTTTGCCTGCACCTTGGACGTCCAGTTCGGCCATGACACTGGCTTTGGTGCACTGCGGTTATTGCTCCGGTTTGGGGCAGCGGCCGGGCCAGCCTGGATCACGGGTATGCGCATGCGTATATCGCGCCGTGTTTCGGGCCTGCATACGACGCTACCGCGAGTATTGCGCATGCGAGAAACACATGAGTCGAGCGACATTGGATCTGCGGGCGGGCGGTCAAGGGCGGAGCACTTGGGCGCTAAAACGAGAGGAATACTGCGCAGACTTCGAACTCATCGCGCGGCGAGTGCTGACCGAAGTCGAGCTGCGGCTTTTCCGCTTGCATTTCCTCGAGCGCGGCGACTGGAAACTCTGCACCCGGCGGCTTACGATCGACCGGGGGAATTTCTTTCATGCCGTGTATCGCATTGAGCAAAAACTCGGCCGCGCCTACAGCGAACTCAAACCGTACGCGCTGCATCCGGCTGATGACTACCTGCATTTGGTCAAGCCGGGTGTGGGGAGCTGCCTGGCGAACCGGGGAGGCTGGAAGGCTGCTCCAATCCGACTCGCAATCTAACCAACGGAAGCCCGGATCTTGGGTCTGCGACCTTAATAGTTTTTCAGGGTTATACTGAAAGTGTAGCCAAGTCTACGCTATAGCGACCTGATCCGGGCTTTAAGGAAAGCGAGCGTTTTAATGATCCCAACACATCGGTTTGTGAGCCTCCCCTGTGTTCTGTTTTGCGCGGCTGTCGCCTTCGGCCAGAACGCTCCGTCCACTCGCGCCACTTCGCCCGGCAACCAGGACAAAGCCGCTTCCTATTACAACTATTCGCTGGGGCATCTCTACGCTGAGCTGGCGGCCGCTTACGGCAATCGCGGCGACTATTTCAACAAGGCCGTCGAGAGCTATAAGGCGGCCTTGAAAGCGGACCCGAACGCCACCTTCATCTCCGAAGAGCTTTCCGACCTTTACATTCAATCCGGCCGCTTGCGTGAGGCGGTCACAGAAGCCGAAGACGCCCTGAAACAGAATCCTTCCGACCTGAACTCCCGCCGCCTGTTGGCTCGTATTTACACCCGCATGATCGGCGATTCGCAGGCCAACAAGATCGACGAGAACATGGTCAAGAAGGCCATCGAGCAATACCAGAAGATCACGGACAGCGATCCGAAAGATATCGAAAGCTGGCTCATGCTGGGCCGCTTGGATAAGATCGCGCAAAACTCCACCGACGCAATGACGGCCTACAAGAAGGCCCTGGAAATGGACCCGGACAACGAAGACGCCAAGACCGGCCTCGCTATGGTTTACGCCGACCTGGGCGACAACAAGGCTGCGGCCGATCTGCTGCGCAAGCTTGCGGATAAGAATCCGAGCCCACGGAGCCTCACCAGCCTCGCCGAAGTTTATGAGCAGTTGAAAGATTATTCCCTGGCTGCCGAGATGCTGCGGAGGGCCCTGGAGCAGCAGCCCGGCAACGCGGATCTTAAACACGCGCTGGCTCAAGATCTGTTGCTGGCCGATCAGCTTGACGACGCTTTGAAGCTGTACCAGGATTTGTCGGGTGAAGATCCCAAGGACACACAGTCGCTCTTGCGGATATCTCAGATCTATCGCCAGAAGAAGGATTTCGCCAAAGCCCGCGAAGCCGCTGAAAAGGCCAAGGAGATGGATCCCAACAATCTGGAAATACATTATAACGATGTGAACCTACTGGAGGCGGAAGGCAGTATTCCGGATGCCATCAAGACCCTGAAGGGCATCGTGGAATCCACCGCCAAGAAGAGCTACAGCGCATCCGAGAAGAGCAATCGTACACTCCTGCTCGAGAGGCTCGGATACCTTTATCGGCAGGTTGAACAATACCCGCAGGCGGTGGAAGTATTCCGTCAGATCGCCGATCTGGATTCCGATGCGGCCCCGCGCGCGACCGCCGCGATGGTTGAAACGTATCGCTTAGCCAAGGATTTTCCGAAAGCCGAAGCGGAGGCGGATGCCGCGCTCAAGAAATATCCGGAGGATAGGGTAGTGCGCTCGGTTCACGCCTCCCTACTCGCCGACATGGGCAAAACCGACCAGGCCCTGGCTGAAACGCGCAAGCTGATGGATGGAAAGAACGACCGCGAAGTTTACCTCAGCATGGCCCAGATTTACGAAAAGTCCAAGAACTTCGGCGAAATGGGAAAGATGCTGGATGCGGCTGAGAAGCTTTCTCAGTCCAATGAGGAAAAGGAAACCGTGCTATTCAGCCGGGGCGCCATGTACGAGCGCATGAAGAACTATCCGGCCGCGGAAGCCGAATTTCGCAAAGTTCTGGCGGTCAATCCCGATAACGCCTCGGCGCTGAACTATTTAGGCTACATGCTGGCGGATCGCAACATGCGGCTGGACGAAGCGCAGGGATTCATCAACAAGGCATTGGAAATGGAGCCCAATAACGGCGCCTATCTCGACAGCATGGGTTGGGTCCTGTATCCGCCAGAACAAGCTGACCGAAGCCGAGGACAAACTGCACCGGGCGCTCGAGTCCATGTCGCGCGATCCTACCGTTCACGATCACTTGGGGGACGTCTATTTCCGCGAAGGCAAGATCCGCGAAGCTATCGCGCAATGGCAGAGTTCGCTTAAGGAATATCAGACCAGACGCGCCCAGTGACCAGGATCATGCCGAAGTAGCCAAGATCCAGAAGAAGCTCGAAGACGCCAAGGTTCGTCTGGCCCGCGAGACCGGATCCAAGCAACCGCAGTGAGTCTGAGCTTGTTCCAGCATTGATCAAGCGAGCGGTCGCGTTTGCCTTCGTTCTGGCGCTCAGCGCGGAGGCGCAAAAATTCTACACTTACGTCGACGACCTGGGTGCCGACTATATCGAGCTGGCCTGGGGTACGGCCGACGGCCACAATACGATCGGCCGCTCAGCGCCGTCGCGTGGGGAAGCGACGGTCCAGATTGACGGCCGCACCCTGGTTACCAGGGCCAATCAGATCACGGTCGGCAACCTCGCTCCCGATCACGAATATTCCTACAAAGTTTCGATCGGGGACATGGTTGTTGGCCAGGGGGAAGCTCGAACCTGGGCAGCGAAATCCCAGCGGCTCGTATTTTTCGTCATCGGCGATTTTGGCACTGGCCGAGCGCCGCAATACCTGATCGCGCGCGCCATGTGGGACGAATTCCAACGCCGCGCGAAGACCGATAATCCGGTGCGCTTCATACTCAGCATGGGCGACAACATCTATGGCAGCATCGCGGGCTTTCTGGGCGGCGCGTTCCATACTGGCGCGGACGACGTCGATTGGGCGACCAAGTTTTACGGGCCTTACGAGCCCTTGATCGCCCGCATCCCTTTCTTCCCATCGCTCGGCAATCACGACGGCAACGAGACTGAAAGACAGGGCGATCTGGCGGCGATTTTAGATAATTTCGCTTTTCCGCAGAACAAGCCGGCCCGTTATTACGACTTTACTTACGGCGATCTGGCGAAATTCTTCGCGCTCGATAGCACCCGCAATACGGAGTCCGGCCCGGCCCGGGCGGCTTACCTCGAAGACGGCCAGCAATTCCACTGGATGCAAACTGAGTTTGGCAAGCCGCATCCGATGTGGGTGATTCCCTTCTTCCACCATCCTCCGTTCACGGCCGGACCGCTGCACAGCGCCAGCCTGGAGCAGCTTCAGCACTGGGTGAAGCTTTTCGCGGCGTCCGGCGTCAAGGTCGTATTCAACGGACACGAGCATAACCTCCAGGTCAGTGAAGCGAACGACCGCACCAGCGGGATTTGCTTCATCGTGAGCGGCGCGGGCGGCGAGCTTCGGACGGGCAACCCGAAGGCGAACATGAAGCGCGCAGGAATTCGCGCCTGGGCCGCGGAGAATCATTTTCTGGCTGTCGAGATCGAGGGCAAGAGCATGCGAGTGACGCCGCTTTCGTTTGAACCTATGAAGGTGGTGGATGGCGACGGCCAACCCGTGACGCTGCCCATTACCATCACGCAGCCCTGAGCCGTGTACAATAAGTGCCCGTGGAATACTTTACCTGGGAATCTGTTCCGCTCGAAGTCATGAGCGATATGATCTCGCGAAAAGTGATCAGTGGCGACAAAGCCATGGTCTCGCAGGTCTTCTTGAAGAAGGGCGCTGTGGTGCCGGAACATCACCATGAAAGCGAGCAGATCACTTATATTCTGGATGGCGCTCTCAAGTTCGAACTGGAGGGCCAGGAAGTGATCGTGCACAAGGGCGAGGTGCTGCGGATTCCTTCCCACGTGCCGCATCGCGCCGTGGCGCTCGAAGACACTCTCGATCTTGATATTTTTTCTCCCATCCGTACGGATTGGCTGACTAAGGACGATGCCTACCTGCGGCGGGGGCAGCGAGAGAGACCTTAAACGGCGTACACAAAGCTGGTTTCGCTTACTTCGATATCTCGACCACTTGTGGAGCCAACGCTCGCTCGACTGCAGGCCCTGGTGTGCGCTCCACTATTGCCGCGCGCATTGCGCCATCCGGGGTGGAGCCTTCTGGGTCTTTGGCCCACTGCTCGATCTGCCGTTGGACCACCGCTTCCGCAACCTGATCCCGGTGCAGTATCGGCAGTTCTGGACTTTGCTTTTTGACCTGAGGTGTCTCTCCGGCGATCGCTAATCGAATACGGCTACGATAATCGTCCACCACAAAACGAATCTGTTCGGCCCGAGCCTTGTCCTGCGGTAAGGCGGACTTGTTGAGGGCGTGGATCCGTTCCGCTCCAATCGCGAACTTGTCTCCGCGGGGCTCCGAGTATCGCACGTCCGCCAAGACCAGATGTTCTTCCACCTCGAGCGCGACCAACTCGTCCACCGACAGGCGTTCGTCCATGACGAATTTAAGTCCGGCCGCCGAGATCTCGAGCAGCAAGCATTCCCACTCGCGCTCCAAGTTATCGAGTATTGTCACCTTCCCCGGCGCGTAGATTTGGAAGCGTGGTTCGCGTCTGCCGTCCATACTCAGCAAAATCGGCAGAAACCGGCTGATTCATTAGGTCACCGTTACTCAGTTGTTATGTGAAATGAACTGCTTGCCCAAGTGATCTAATCGGCAGAAGGGAGTTAGTAAGCTTCAAATGAAACGAGTACTTTATCCAATATTGATAGGCCTGACAGCAATAGGCGCCGCTTATCCACAAACGGAGGTTCCACGGTTTAGTGGCAGTATCGGTGCCGGCTTTACGACCCCGGTCTATGGGACCGGGCAACGATTTGACGGCGGCTGGAATGCCGGCGCCGGCGTAGGTTTTAACCTTTCCCGCTATTTGGGCGTCGAGGGCCAATTTCAATTCAACGACCTAGACGTCAATAGTGCCACGCTAAATGGCCTCGGGTATCCGGATGGTTCCATGCGAATGTGGTCAGTCACAGTCGACCCGGTAATTCACTTCGCACCGTCTAACAAATTCAATCCATACATTATCGGCGGCGGCGGGCTCTACCATCGCACGCTTGAATTCACGGCGCCCACCCTTGCCACCACCTTTGGGTTCGATCCGTTCTTCGGCATCTATCCCGCGACGATTGTGGCCAATCAGATTCTATCGTCCAATTCAATTTATAAACCTGGCTTCAACGGAGGAGCGGGATTTTCCGTTCCGCTCGGATCCAGTAAAGTGAAGTTGTTCGCGGAAGCCCGTTATCACTACATGTATACGGCGCCTCGCGGCACAAGCATTCTTCCGGTCACCTTTGGAATTCGCTGGTAAGATTTAACGCGGCGAGTGTGTGTGCGGTTGACCACGTCGTGTCAACCGACACACGCCCGTCCGTTTAGCTGTTTCAGCAAAACCTCGCTGTAGCCATTACACTTTGTTTGGACCTCGGCCTGATATTCAAACGACCAACTGAGGAGAAACATCCTAATGTTGTTCGTGAAATATCTTTTCATTACTGGTGGATTCGGATTGTTGCTGGCTGCCGCCGGCATCCTGATCTGGGATCTATATCTGATTTTCCGGCCGCGTCCCCTCTCACTTCCCGGCGAGGAAGCGGAGTTGGTTGGCAGGAGTAGTAGTCCACTTAGTTCGCTGCGGTGGAAGAGCACGGCGCGCTTGGCGGCCTTCGCCTTCATTCCCATATTGCTCGGTATCAGCATTGCGGTAGTGCCCGGCGGCCAAGCGGGTGTCCGGGTAAGCCAATTCGGCGGCGCATTGCCTGGCACGCTCTATCCTGGCGTGCATTGGATTACTCCTTTGGTGGAACACGTCGAGCTCTTTAACATTCGAGATCGTGTATTCTCGACGGCGCTGGGCGACGATCCCAAAAAGAAGACCGACACGCTGCGCGTGCAGACCAAAGAAGGGCTCGGCGTAGTTCTGGCTGTGACAGTCCGGTTTAAGCTGGATCCTTCCAAGCTGGGCTATATTTACAGCAACCTGCCCCAACCAGTGGAGGAGGAGATTGTTCCGCCTACGGTTTCCAGCGCTTTCCGTGAAGCAGCGCCCAGCTACACCGTGCGCGAAATCTTCGCCACCCGCCGCGATGAGATGGCAAGGGCGGTGGCAGCGCAGATAAGCCAAAAGCTAGCGGCCGATGGCGTCGTTGTCAAAGAGGTAATGTTGCGGGATATCCAGCTTCCGGCCGAGTACGCCAAAGGCATGGAGGGCCTGCTGTTGAAAGAACAGGAAAACGAGCGCTTGTCCGTGGAACTGGAAGTGAAGCAGAAGATGGTGAGAGAGGCGGAACTGGAAGCCGACGCACAAAAGGCGCGCGAGGTGAAAGCAGCGGAGGCGCGGGCGCAGGTGGTGGTGATCGAAGCCAAGGCGCAAGCGGATGCGATGCAACACACGCTGCCGTTAAAGGAGAAACAGATCCAACAATCGCGGCTGGAGGCCGAGGCCCGCAAGGCTTCCACGGTCATGAATGCCGAGGCGATGGCCCAGGCCAAGGTGATCGACAGCAAAGCCGAGCTCGAGAAGCGCAAGCTGATCACCGAAGGGGAGTCCGACCGGATTCGCCACGTCGCCGAAGCCGATGCCGAGCGTATGAAATTGGAGGCCGTTGTGCTGAAGGAAAATCCACTGCTGATTCAAAAGATCATCGCCGAGAAGCTTTCCGACAAAGTGCAAATCATGATGGTTCCCAATGATGGCAAGTTCTTCTTCGCCAACGATGTGTTGAAGGGCATGCAGGCCGGCGTTCCTTAAGCTACAATGTGGCTCATGCGAATAAGCCCCGTTGCCCTTTCGTTGATGTTTTCCGCCTGGCTCTGCGGCGCGCCCTTAATTTCCGATAAACCGGATACGCCGTTCAAGCTGGCGACCTTTGAAGCACAGGGAAGGACGCGCGTCGGGATGGCGCTGGGGGATCGCATGCTCGATCTCAACGGCGCCAATGCCTACGTGGAGAAGCAAGCGGGTTTGCCGGCTATGCGGATTCCGACTGAGATGCGGGAGTTGATCGAGCAATCCCCGGCGGCGTCCAAGCGGATGTACCAGATCGCGAATTACCTCAAGGACAGGAAGGCCGACGGCCAGCCCTTCGCTTTCGCCCTGGACAAAGTCGCGATCAAGGCGCCTATCAAGTACCCGTATAACCTGCTGAACATGGCGGCGAATTATTGGACTCACGCGAAGGAGATGGGCGTCAACAAGGATGTGGATCAGGACCGCGACGATCCTTTCATCTTTGCCAAGTCGCCGCGCTCTTGCATCGTCGATCCGGGGACGCCATTTTACATTCCAGAGGGGCGAGACCGGATTGATTGGGAAGGCGAGCTGGCCATCATTATGAGCAAACCAGCCTTTCGAGTGCCGAAGCAGAAGGCGCTCGATTATGTGTTCGGCTACACCATCATGTACGACGTGTCGGACCGTGGGCGGCGTAATCGCAAGGATCCGATGTTTCCAGGCGCGGACTGGTTTTCAGGCAAGAGTCTGGACGGCGCGGCGCCTTTCGGACCCTATATCGTTCCGAAGGAGTTCATGACCAATCCGCATGACATCCACATTATGACCCGCGTCAATGGCGTGGTGAAGCAGGATGGCAACACCAGCGACATGATTTACGACGTGGAGCATCAGATTGCCTACATTTCATCGATCATGACGCTGTATCCGGGGGACGTGATCTCGAGTGGCACGATGGGCGGCGTGGGCGTGGCCCGCAAACCGCCCGAGTTCTTGAAGCCCGGAGACGTCGTGGAAATTTCTATCGACGGCATCGGGACTTTAAAGACGCCCATCGCGGCAATGTCCCAGCGGCCGGCCGGAGCTGGTGGTCAGTAACGGCTAGTCTTAATTCGTAGCGGCTGCTTTTAGAACCGTGGCGGCAAGCAACTCTTGTCCCGCGAGCGAGGGGTGCGTGTCGCAGGTGCCGTCGGGGAGCTTTACCAGCAGGCCCGCCGCACACGAGTCGCCTCCAAAAGGCGTCGTGGCGATCTGGAAGGCTGTAAAGCCATCGGCGATCTTAGCGCCGAATGCCGTCGCGACTTGGGATGCAATCCCGTTTAATTGCATAAAAGCGCCCACCTGGGTGGGATCCTGGTAATTGAAGACGTAATAGGTCAGCAGAACAATAGGGCCCTGGTATCGGGCCCGGACCCGGACCTCGGTGAAGATGGTGAACAGATTTTGCCCATACGCGGCCAGCACGGTGGGTAGCGCGGCGAGTTCACATGTCAAATCAAACTGGCAATTGACCTGCAGCAGGCCAAGATCGTTGCCACCGATGTTGATGGTTACGAATTCCGGATTCGGGTTGTTAAGCAGGTAGTTGACGGCGTAATTCATTTGCGTGCCCGAATAAGGGATGAACAACGGATTGCCTGCCTGCTTCCAGGCTTGGCATCCGAGATCGGGTGCAGTCAGGGAGAGGAAGCTGCCGCTGGTTTCTCCAAAGCAGGAGACGTTAGCAACCTTGCGGTGGATTCCGTTGGAAACGAACTCGGGGTAGCCGTGATAGTTGCTCAGGCTTATGGGGACGGTTGGGTTGTAACCAAAGGCCACTGAATCACCCAGGGCGAGATAGCGAGTATCCTTGATGGCATTGTTCGGATTCTGCGCCAGCGTTACATCGGCCGAGCCTAACAAAATTAGAGCAAAAATAGAGAGGGATTGTTTCACAGAAAGTGGACGCATTTCGGTGCGCTTTGTATCAACAAACTTTTCATTGATCGATTATTGAAGAAAAATGATCTAGCTCCAATAACTGCGGTCCAGGCTGCGATATTGCACGGCTTCGGCCAGATGTTTGGCGCTGACAGATTCGGCGGTGTCAAGATCGGCGATCGTACGGGCGACTTTAAGGATTCGATCGTGCGCGCGGGCGCTCAAGCCCATGCGCCGGACGGCCATTTCGAGCGTTCGCTCGCCGGCGTCATCCAGCGCACAGATCTGGCGCAGCAGGCGCGATGGAATTCGGGCGTTATAGAATCCACGACGCTGCTGGATGGCGCGGGCATTCTCTACGCGGATGCG
This sequence comes from Bryobacterales bacterium, assembly GCA_963769205.1. Lineage (GTDB taxonomy): Bacteria > Acidobacteriota > Terriglobia > Bryobacterales > Bryobacteraceae > Palsa-89. Next base: position 20,059 of record CAVYKR010000020.1, read on the forward strand.
CATGTCGGCTGAAGTCACGCCGGTATCCTTCCCGCGCAATTCCTTATAGGCCACGGCCGGAACCTCAATGTGCATATCAATGCGATCGAGCAGCGGCCCGCTTACTTTGCTCAGATAGCGCTGAATGATCGCGCCGGTGCAGCGGCATTCATGCGTAGGATCGGAGAAAAAACCGCAGGGGCACGGGTTCATGGCCGCGATCAAAATAAAATCGGATGGGAAGGACAGCGTCATGTTACTGCGCGCCAGCGTAACGGAAGATTCTTCGAGCGGCTGCCGTAGCATTTCGAGGACGTTTCGAGGAAACTCGGGTAGTTCATCCAGGAACAGCACGCCGTTGTGCGCCAGACTGACTTCTCCAGGCCGAGGCGTGCCCGCGCCTCCACCTATTAAACCGGCGTCCGAAATCGTATGATGGGGCGATCGGAACGGCCGCCGCGCCAGCAAACCTACGCCAGGCGGCAGGAGCCCGGCGACACTGTGCACTTGAGTGGTTTGGATGGCCTCCTGAAACGTGAGCGGAGGAAGGATGCCCGCGAATCGTTTGGCGAGCATCGTCTTTCCAGAGCCAGGCGGTCCGATCATCAGCACGTTGTGTCCACCCGACGCCGCCACTTCGAGTGCCCGCTTAGCCGTAGTCTGGCCGCGAACTTCGCGAAAGTCCGGGAAGGTGGAGTCCTCGGGCGCCATCCGAGAGGACGGGCAAACAGCCGGCTGAAACTGTTCGGGATTATTCAGGTACTTGACCACCTCCGACAGATGGCGCATCCCGAAGACCCGTACACCCTCGGTGACGGCCGCCTCGGCGGCATTGTCAATCGGCACGAGGAGATTCGGGATGCCCTGTCGCCGCGCGCAAACCGCGATCGACAGCACGCCGCGCACCGGGCGAAGTGACCCGTCGAGCGAAAGCTCCCCTACCAGCAAATGTTCGTCGCTGTGAGCCACGGTTCCCATCGCGCCCAGAATTCCCAGCGCCATCGGAAGATCAAAGCCGGCGCCCTCCTTCCGGATGTTTGCGGGGGCAAGGTTGATAGTCACGGACTTATTGGGATATCCGAAGCCGGAGTTGAGCATTGCCGATTTGATCCGCTCGCGGCTTTCGCGGACAGCCGTATCGGGCATTCCCACTGTGATGAAGTCGCGCGCGGTGCCGCCAGGATACATGTCTACTTCGACGTCGATCAGGTGAGCGTCGATGCCGAAGACAGCCGCGCTACGGGTCCGAAACAGGGCCATGTCTAAGCACTGGTGGTGGAACTTTGAGATTGCTCTCCATGATGGCCCTCCTAGGTGTATCCTATTTCACAAGGAGTTGTTTTATGCGCAAGTTGCATCTGGTGTTCTTAGCATTGGTGCTGGCTAGCTCTTGCTTTGCCCAACGAGGCGGAGGCCACGGTGGTGGTGGCGGAGGGGCATCTCGCGGAGGCAGCATGGGCGGTGGATTCCGTGGCGGCAGTGTCGGCGGCGGGGCTGTCAGAGGGGGCGGCTATGGCGGTGGATTCCGCGGCGGATACGGCGGGTTCCGCGGTGGATATGGCGGCTACGGGCGATATGGCGGTTATGGCCGAGGCTTCTGTTGCGGCTTTGGTTTCGGATTCGGATTCGGCTATGGTTGGCCGGGGTATTGGCCTGGTTACGCTTATGGATACCCGTACTCTTATGGATATCCCTACGCGTACGGTTATCCGGGTTACTACGGATATCCTGGTTATTACGATGATGGCGGATTCGACGCAAACAGGCCGTCTGCTGCTTATCAGGCGCCTCCTCGTGCCAACGGCGGCGCGGTAGCGGACTCGCGTCCAGTGACATCACAGCCAGTTACTCCAGGGCCTCAGGGCAGCGGATATACGTACCCTCAATCGCAGGCTCCCGGCAACTCGGCCGTTGCCACAGAGGGTCAGTGGCATCGCTTTGGGCAGTGATACCTGAAGATTACCGGGCGTCCGGTCGATGGATGCTCAGTGACCTGTCCGAATTGCGGCGCGCCCATGCGTCTAAAGCCAGAGCAGGAATGCCTGGTGTGCGATTACTGCGGCACCGTTCACTTCCCTGAGACAAACGCTGATGGCGTCCGGGTACTAGGAGAGTCCAGTTCGCTACGTTGTCCCATCTGCACCGTACCACTGCTGCAAGCTGCTCTGGCGCGCGAAAGGATGTTGTACTGCGGCCAGTGCCGCGGGATGCTGGTGGGGATGAATCCTTTTATCGCCATGCTGCATAACTTGCGAGCGCGCGGCGAAGTTTCCAGTGAATCGGCTCATCAGCCGGACTGGAGCGAGATGGAGCGCCGAATCGAGTGTCCACAGTGCGGCCTCAAAATGGACACGCACCTATATGGTGGCGGGGGCAACGTCATCATCGAGGATTGCGAGCGTTGCGAGCTGAACTGGCTGGACCATGGCGAACTGGAGCGAATTGTCCAGGCGCCAGACCGCGAGTACGCCAGCAACGTGTGATCCAGCGCTCTCACCGTTAGAGCTTCCGGGACATCCGGCGCCAATAAACTAGGAACACGGTAGCTACTCCCACTTCGGCTGAGAGTATGCCTTACGGCGAAGCACGTATATCACGTGCGATCCCGAGTACTAAACTTTTGGCGCAGCGTGGTCTGTTGCGGTCTGGCGTGGGCTGTTCCGTCCAATGCTTCAGTTATAGTGCAGTTGAAAGTGGTGGAGGGTGACGGCGCGGTATATCGAACTGGTACTCGCGCAGCCCGCGGTCTGACGGTGTTGGTGACTGACGAGTCCGGCAAACCTCTGGACCATGCAGCCGTGAGTTTCCGGTTACCCGAGGACGGGCCAGGTGGGGTGTTCGGTTCCGGGCTGCGGACCGAAGTGGTGACGACCGGCCCTGATGGCCGCGCGACAGTGTGGGGAATGCAGTGGAACAAGACATCTGGTCCGGTCCAAATTCGCATTACTACCATCAAGGACCAGGCCCGGGCAGGCATCATCAGCACACAATATCTAAGCGATACGGTGGCCCCGAAAACGGGCGGGGAAGGAACCTTCACTGCTTCGCACAAAGGCCGCGCTAAGTGGATTTTGATCGGTGTGGCAGTAGCCGCCGGGGGCGCGGCGGGTTTTGTATTCGCGCGTTCGAGTGGGACGCCCGCAGGGGCAGCAGCCGCGCCGGCAAGCGTAGCGATTGGTAATCCAAGCATCAACGTGGGGCACCCGTAATGAAAACAATGTTGCTGATTTTGTCGCTGGCGGCCAGTGTGGCGAGCGGCCAGACCGGTCTGGCTGCTCCCCAAGCCGGCTTCATGCAGGACGCGGCGAATTCCTTTCGTCCGGTGTACGGCATTGCGGGCAATTTTCTTCCCGGCGATCCGGTCGCAGGCGCAATTGTATCGGCGGCATTTTCCGGATCGTACGGATTGCTTAAGACCGGCTCGGCGGTGGTTGTGACGGACCGGGCTGGGTCCATCTTTGCGAGTAGTGCGGAGCCCGATGGAGCGGCGCTGTTTGCATTTACACGCACCGGAGAACCTGCTCTGGCATACATGCCGGACGCGAACATGCTGCTCGCGTGGGATGGCGCAGCATTCAATCCAGTGCCCTTCGATCCCGCTACGCTCGCCGCTAGCGCCGTCCTTTCGATTGCCGCGCCACATCCCGGTCAAGCCGCGATGATTGTCCAGCGCGACGATGGGCTCTGGGACGTTCGGGTGCAACTTGCGACGGGCCAAATAGAAGCTCAGACCGCGATGGCCGGGGTCAGCGCTCCTATACAGATGCTCGCGGACGGGGAACTGGTCTATAGCGACGTTGATGGGATCGTCGTTCGAAAGCGAGATGGATCCGAACAGCACATCAGTGCGCAAGTGCCGGCCAACTTCACACTGCAGCAAATGGGCGACGGATGGATCCAGCTTCGAGATCTGGCCGCCGGCCGGCAGTTTGCAATTAGCATTGCCGCGGATCGCGAGCATTTCTACCAGTTGCCTGAGGTGGACCAATGATCCGCCGTCTGCTGCTGTGCTGTGCGCTAATCCCGTTGGCGGCGCTGGCGCAGATTCAGGTATTCGTATTCGATGGGACCAACGAGACGCAGGCGGGAGCATTGGTAGATATTGGCGCCGTTTCCCCCGGCGACACGGTGCAGACGCGATTCCACGTGCGTAACGCGGGTGCAGGTCCCGTCGTGTTCCAGACATTGTCTATCGCCGGCTCCGGATTTACGATTGCGGTGACACCCTCGCTACCTTACACGATCGCGCCCGGTGCCTTCGCCGAGTTTCGTGTCGCCTTCCACCCAACTTCGGTGGGAACTTATAGCGCATTTCTGTCAGTGAATGCGATGAATCTCACGCTTCGCGGAACCGTGACACCCGCCGCCGTGCTCACCGCGGGCAGTGGTACCACATCATTGGCCGCCGGGGCGGTGATAGATTTCGGCTCTTGGCTGGTGGGAAGCAGCCGTCTACAAATCCTTACTCTCACCAACCCCAACAACGCAAGCCTTACGGTGAACAACTTGGCGGTAAGCGGCATGGCATTCAGCGGACCCATCGGGGCGGCGGCGCCGATTCAGCTCACTTCCGGCCAATCTGTTTCGTTTCAGGTGGCATACAAGCCGCAGGCTGCGCAACCATCGCAAGGAACCCTGACTATCGATCAGCGGTCGTTTGTACTTACCGGGCAAGGGCTGGCGCCGCCGCTGCCGACGGCTTCGATCCAATTCGGCTCGGCCGCCGGCGCAAGCGCTCAACAAAACAACATTTCGATTCCGCTGGCGACAGCTTCACAGGTGACCGGATCGGGGACACTGACCATGACATTTCAGTCCATGGTAACGGGAGTTAGCGATGACCCGGCAATCCAGTTTCTATCGGGACCAAAACGCTCGGCGACGGTGAGCATTTCCCCAGGCGGTACCACAGCAATGTTCGGTGCACAATCGAGCATGGCCTTCCAGACCGGGAGCACGGCTGGAACGATCGTATTCACGCTCAATCTTCCTAATACACCACCACAACAGATCAGCTTGACCATCTCGGCCGCGCCCATCAATCTCGCCACGGCCAGCGCGGTGCGTCGCATCGGCAACCTGGATGTCAGCATTACAGGTTTAGACAATACCTATTCGGCGGCACAACTGGCGTTCACTTTTTACGACAGCAAGGGAGCCACGATCGCGCCCGGGGTGATTAGCGTGGATGCGACCTCTAACTTCCATCAGTACTTCGCCGCCAGTCAGGTGGGTGGACAGTTCGCACTGCTAGCGACGTTTCCGGTGGCTGGAGATGTGAACGTAGTGGCCGCTTTCGACGTGCAAATCACAAACTCCGTTGGTGCGGCCAAGACGCAGCACATTTCCTTTTGACCAGCATGTGCGCCGTCCTGGCCGTATACCGACTCGCCCTATGCGGGGCAGCGGTGTTAGAAAATCAACTTCAGCGCGAATTGATACTGCCGGGATTCAGGGCTAAGTTCGATCCGGTGATCTGGCCGAACCCGCCAGCGCCGAGAACTGGCGTGGCGCCTGGCGCGCCGGTATTAAAACCGGGCAAGGTCGCGCTCCATTTGGTGATGGTGATGTTGGGCTGGCCGAAGTTCTCCGTGTTGGTGATGTTGTAGACTTCCGCCCGGAATTGCAGCTTCATCCTCTCGCGAATCTGCGAAGTCTTTGAACAGCGAGAAATCCGCGCTCCTCTGGTTCGGTCCGTACAATTGGGCACGCGATTCGTTCCCGACGGTACCTACCGGCTGCGGACGTAAACGCATTGAGTTGATCCAGTTGTTGTAGTTCTGGCCTGCCGGAGCATATGGTGCTCCGGCGATCACATTTGGACGATCCGCCGTCACCAGGTTGCTGACGTTCGATGGAACCGGAGCCACACCATCCAGAACGTGAAGGGCACACCGGACTGCCAGAAGGCCAGCAAGTTGGCCTGCCATCCACCGATGGCGAGCTTGTTCATGCGGCTTCCCGACTTTCCGAAGGGTAGCTCGTAGTTCACGCGGATACGAAAGCGGTGCTTGATGCCGATATCCGAGTTGCCCCAATCGTAGCTCCGGTTATAGGGAAGAATCGCGCCCACCGTCGCTGCGCCGGTGGTACCGCCATCGGAGATGTTGGTGAGGTTGCGGGCGAACGTGTAGTTGACATTGGCGGTCAGGCCCTTCGCATAGCGGCGCTCAAAGCTAAACTGCGCCGCGTTGTATTCGGATGCGCCGGTGGCCGTGTAGTAATTGATGCGAGGCCAAGTTCGGCATCACGCCGGAATAAACCCGCGGGAGGTAATTTCCAAGGCCGTATTGGACTCGGCGGCGGAATGTTGATGTTCGGAGCGTACTGCAGATGGCGGGCTACCTGGCCCACGTACCCGACGCTGACAACGTTCGCGCCAAACTGCTTCTGGACCGTCAAGTTCCATTGCATGATGTAGGCCTGCGGATAATCCACAGCGTGAGCGCCGACAGTGCCGGGAAGTTGGTTGTTGATCGGCGGAATGGGAACGGGCGGGGCGCCCTGTGAAAGAGTCTTCCCGTGCCGGCCGGGCAAGCCGACGCCCCGGTCCCGGTCTGTGGGAAGCAATCGAGATTGAGAGGAATGAACGGAGGATTATAGAGATTCATCGAACCGGAGGCGTAGTCCTGCGCGAAGCGGCTCATGCCGAAACCACCGCGAACCACTAGACCCTTCCGCGGAGTCGCGGCAAAGCCTAAGCGAGGCTCAAAGTTTGTCCAATAGGATTTCACGCCGGCGGTCGCGCCGACGATAAACGGATTGCAAGTGGTTGCCGTACAGGCAGCAGCAGCCACCGGATCGAAGTTGGAGCGTTCTCCCTGGGCAGCGGTGATGGGGCTGAAATGATCCCAGCGCAAACCCGATATTGAGCGTCAGCCAGGACTTCGCGTGCCAGTCGTCCTGCACATAAATATGCAGGCTCCCAGAAGCGGAAGTACTGACGCTTCGGATTCACCTGCCGTTGGATCTCGTCGGGATTGCCCTGCAGGAAGTTTTCCAGATCGAGAAGCTCGCGTCTGGGTGAACCGGAAGTATCCCAAGCCGAACGTATTCTGGTAATAATTGACCTGGCGGCGGATCATGCTGGCCCCCAACTTGATGTTGTGAGTGCCTCTGGTCCAGGTAAGCGATCCCTGTTCCTGAAACACATTGTTGACGTCAAAGATCGGAACGAACCGGTCGTCGCCGAGGGTGAAGCTGCTGCCCACCGCTCGCATCGGCACGATGTCGATGGTTGCCAGCCCGGAAATCTGGTCGCTCACGTCCGTGTTCGGCATGCCGAACTTCTGGCTGGCATTGGTGCCCTGATTCGGCGCGGACGTGTACAGCCAGAGCCGGGTGTATGCGGCTTTCAATTCCATCACCATGGTCGGGCTGAAGATGTGAACGTAGTCGACCATGTAACCCTGCGAATCCGCCTCTGAAGGACCCGGGAAGATTCCGCCGCCGGCGCTGACGGTCTGTCCATCGACGGTTACATTGGGGAAGAGCGCAGGTTGCGAGTTAAAGGTCGGATTGTAAGAGAATCGCGCGAAAATGCTGTCCCTATCGGAGAAGCGATGATCGAGCGCGGGCGTCGTAGGTCGTGCTGTTGTAGGCCTTGTTGACGTTGTTGTTATAGTTAGCGCCCAAGCACGCCGGGAGATCCCGCATTCGGCGCCGGCCACAATTTCCAATACTTCAGGGCAACCGGATCGAGCTTGGTAGGCGGGAACGATTGATGCCGCCGGGTATGATCGGTGAAGTTTCCAGGATTCTGCTCTTCAAATAGGGTCGGCGTGAAGATCAGGCCAGTAGGCACGCCCTGGACGGATTCTCAAGGCTTCGATATCGCCGAAGAAGAACGTCTTGTCTTTCTTGATGCGGCCGCCGAAGGAACCGCCAAATTGGTTCTGGCGGTACTCCGGGCGCGGAACGCCGCTTAGATTGGAAAAGAAGTCGTTCGCGTTGAGCTTGTCATTGCGCAGATACTCGTAAACGCCGCCATGGAATTCGTTGGTTCCGGATTTCGTAAGCAGAGTTGACCACCGCGCCGCCCGCCCGGCCTACTTCGGCCGGGTAGCTGTTGGTATCGACTTTCACTTCCTGGATCATGTCGATCGAGGGGCGCATCAGGATGGTGAACTGTTCGCGCTCATTGTTGTCCATCCCGTCGATCAACTGGTTGTTGAATACTTCGTTCTGGCCGTTGGCAATGACATTCGCGGTCTGGCGCCGTTCGTCCGGCCGCGTGCCGCTCAAAATCGAATTCGAGGGTCCGGCTGCCACGCCTACTGTGCTCTGGACCAGGGTGACGTAGTTGCGGCCGTTCAACGGCAGGTCCTGCACGGATTGCGACGCCACAACCGTCGAGAGGGTCGCTGAGTCGGTCTGCAACGCCGGACTTTGCGCCGCGACTTCCACGGTCTGCGTCACATCGCCCACTTGCAATTCGACGTTCGCTCGCGCGCGGTCGCCGGCCGACACACGTTAGATTGACGGTGGATTTCTTAAAACTGGGCGCTTCAACAGAAATCGTGTACTGCCCGGATGGCAGCAGGTTGAACACGAAGTCGCCGCTCCGAGCTCGTCGTGGCCGTCCTAGTCTCGTTAGTGGCCGTGTTTTGTACGGTGACCTTTGCGTTGGCAATAACCGCGCCGCCGGCGTCGGTGACAGTACCAAGAATGTCGGCGGTATTCACCTGAGCCGAAACACTGTAAACCAAGCAAAATATTGCGAAGCACGCCAAGAAGGCGGCTCTCAGACGTTTTCCCATTTTTTCCCCCTTCAAAGTGACTATCAACCCCAAAAACGGACCTACCATGTTCGTCTCCCGACATGCTGCGCCCCGACACATTTAGCACGCCTCGCGACGTTATTTATGGAAATATGTGCGTTGGTGATGAGGGCGCCGGGGAAACCCGTGCCCGAAACCTGAGTGAAGCTCAACTGCGGGAATGCCGGTTTTTCAACCGACAAACCAAACGCAACGGACCGCACGGTCCGCGCAAGAAATGCACTTCCGTTCATAAACACCCCTGTACAGCCGACGTTGGCGATTCATGGGAAGGAACCTCTAACTTAGACGTTCTCCCAGCTAACCCCTGTACCTCACCTTTAAGCCGAGCTAGCGGGAAGCATACTCCCCTTATCAGGTGAAAGTCAAGCGGCGAAGTGGTCTCCGGAAACTGGCTAGTCACTCGTCCCGCAGTGCAACCATGGCATCCACCCGCGCAGCGCGTGCGGCTGGAACATAACAAGCCACTAACGCCACGATAGATAAAAGCGCGGCCACGGCAAAATAGATCGCGGGATCGGCGGCTCTTACACCTACCAATAGCTTGGTCATCGAACGCGTGACTGCCAGCGCCACTCCCGTCCCGATGGCAATTCCCAACAGCGTCAGCGCGACTCCATGTCCCACCACCATCCGCGTCACATCGCCGATGCTCGCGCCAAGCGCCACTCGCACTCCGATCTCTCGGGTACGCTGAGTTACCGCGTACGAGAGCACTCCATAAATCCCAAGCGACGCCAGCAGCAGGGCTAACGCGGCGAAGGTGCCCAACAGCGCGGTCTGCTGCTTATGATTGGCTACCTCGAGATCGACGATATCGTCCATCGTGCGCATGTCGGCAATCGGTTGATCGCGATCCACTGCCCAAATCGCTTCACGGGCCTCCTTGGCGATGGCGTGGGGATCCATAGAGGTTCGGATCGCCAGCTGGTGTGGATTGTTCCAGCCGAACGGAAGCTGCACTACCGGAAGATAGACAGCCGGTTTCATATCTAATTCCAATCCACGCTCGCGAACATCCGCCACGACGCCGATGATTGTTTGCCAGGGAGTATTTTCGCCGGAAGTCTGAACGCGTCTGCCGAGCGGGCTCTCGTTCGGCCAATACTGCTTCTTAAATGTCTCGTTGATGATCACCACCGGCAGGGAACTGGCACGGTCATCGTTTCCGAACAAACGGCCTTCGAGCAAGCGAGCTTGCAGGGTCTGCAGATAGTCGTTCGTGACCTCGCGATAGAGGGCGTCCTGACTGGTTCCAGGCGAAAAGGGCCGGCCTTCGATGGAGAAGACGCTGGTGTATCCCTGGCTGGTGAATGGCAGATTGGAAGTGAATCCGGCGCTCGTGACGCCGGGGAGAGCGCGGACTTTCTGTACAACCGAGTCAAAATATGTCAGGCGCTTGGACGGGTCAGCATATTTCGGCGATGGCAAGCGGGTGCTCATAGTCAGGATATTGCCCGGATTGAATCCAGCGTCGATGGCGTGGAGATTCCGGAGCGTCTGCAGTAACAGCCCTGCCGACACGAGCAGAATTAATGCCAGAGCCACTTCTGCCACCACCAAGGCATCGCGGAAGGCGCGGCGCTTGCCACCCACACCGGCGCGTCCGCCTTCTTTGAGTTTTTCGCTAACCTCGAGTCGCGTGGTTTCTAGCGCCGGCGCGATGCCGAACACGATGCCCGTCAGTAACGAAACGCCCAAGGTGAAAGCGAGCAGCCGGACATCTATCGAAAGCTGTGACGCCCCCGGCAGTCCGGTGGGTATCAGCGCCACCAAGACCCGCATACTCAAGCGCGCTAACAAGAGACCCAATACACCGCCGGCGATGGCGAGCAGGAGACTCTCGGTTACCATCTGGAGGATTAATCGACCGCGTGAGGCGCCCAACGCGGTCCTGATCGCCATCTCACGCTCTCGCGCAGCGGCTTTGGCAAGCAGCAGATTGGCGACATTGGCGCACGCGATGAGCAGCACGCACCCGGCTGCGGCCAACAGAACCAGCAGGGCCGTCCCGGTATTGCCGATAATCTGATCCTTCAGCGGGACCACCACGGCTCCGAGCTGCTTGTTAGTCTCGGGATATTGCTGCGCCAGCCGGCCCGCGATGGCGGTCATATCAGACTGCGCCCGCGCCAGGGTGATTCCGGGCTTTAGCCGCGCTATGACACCGAGCGCATGAGATCGGCGGTTATTGAGCATCTGAGGAGTGAACTGGGCGGGAGAGAGAAACTGAGTTTTCCGCTTGGGCAAAGTGAAGCCGGGCGGCATGACTCCGATGATCGTGGTCTTGGCATCGTTCATGAGGATGCTACTGCCGATCACGCCGGAGTCTCCACCATAACGCGACTGCCAGAGGCCATAGCTCAGAATAATTACATTTATGCCGGGACGATCGTCTTCCTCGGTGAAAGCGCGGCCGAGGAGCGGTTGAACGCCCAGGACCTCAAACAGGTTTATTGTTACGGCGCCTCCCAGAACCATTTCAGGCTGGCCATTGCCGGTGAGACTGCCAGCGCGATCGCGGCTTCCCACCAGGCCGGTGAAAACCTCATTCTGCTTTTTCCAGTCCTCAAAATTGGCCACGGAGGGAGAGTTGCGCGGAAAGTTAATGTAAGACGCATCCTCCCATAGCGTGACCAATCGATCCGGATCGGCGTAGGGCATGGGCCGAATCAGCACGCGATCCACCAGGCTGAAAATGGCGGTATTGGCTCCGATGCCCAGGCCCAACGCAATGACCGCTACGATAGCGAACCCCGGACTCTGCAGTAGACGACGAATGCCGTAACGGAGATCGGCCAGGAAATTTCGCATCAAGCCTTACGCTGCTGAAACAGATCGAATGGCTCGAAATCGCCATTGAGCAAAGGGCGGGTCTCGCGATATCCCAGCCAGCCGGCAATCATGGTGGCGTAAACTCTACGAAAATCGGTGGTGTGGATAAGATTGTCCCCCGCATCCAATTGCGTAAGGCTGGGGGCCTTGCCATATTGGCCGCCTCTCACTTGGTTTCCAACTACGAACATGAGATTGGCCGTGCCATGGTCAGTGCCGAGATTTACATTTTCAGGGACTCGCCTGCCGAACTCGGAGAAGATCATCACCACCACGTCGTCCGCTCGTCCAATCCGTTCCAGATCCAGCAGGAAAGCTGAGACGGCATCGGACGCGTAAGTTAGCAGGCGGTTGTGCACGTCGGCTTGAAACACATGCGTGTCAAAGGCGTTGTTGCGATAGGAGGTGTAGTAGAGACGCGTTGGCATGCCCGCTTCTATCAGTGCCGCCACCTTTGGCAGATCAAGACCTGTGATTCCATAATCCACGGGTGAATGGTATTTGGACCATGCTTCGCGAACCAGCGCCGACGCGTCCTTGGCGCTGCGAGCTGTATCGAGAAGAAATCGGCGTGAGGCATTATCGACGGGCCGGTCGTCGGATACCGAGTCGAGGATTTCGCGCTCGTCGTAAAACTTCTCCTGGGAAAACTTGTTCGGGTCGTCGAAGACTACGGGCACGTGCTTTTGGCTGCGTACTGCCAGCGATTGCCGCGCGCCGATGTTGACGAGAAAGTTTGGCGGCGCTTCAGGAGCCACGGCATCCGCCACCCGGCCCACCCAGCCGTACTCCTCGCCGCTATTGGGAGCGGCGGTGTGCCAATACGCCATGGACGTGAAGTGCGAAAACGATGGATTGTCGTATCCGCAGCCGTGCACAATAGCTAGCTTGCCATTCTTATAAAGCCGCTCAAACCCAGCCATGCCCCGGCTGAAACCGAAATGGTCGTCGATCTTGCGGACCTGGTTGCGGGGAATGCCGAGATTCGGCCGATGCCGGTAGTACGCATCGTCTCCATAGGGGACCAGTGTGTTGAGACCGTCATTGCCGCCGGACAATTCCAGCACGACCAGTATTTTTCCGTCGCGTTTTCCCTGCGCGGTAAGCGCGGCGGCGGCCTGCGCAAACATTGGCATAGGAACAGCGGCGGCGCTGACACCCACGCCGTACATGGCGGCGCGCAGCAGGTCTCTGCGGCTGGCCTGTGGAAACGAAAAGTGATTTTTCTTCATGGATCACCTCAACTCAACTGATACTCCGGCTGGCTCATGATCAAATGCAGCAGTAATCGCAAGGGCTGTTCCATATACGTCCGCGCGACAGAAATATCCGCCGCGCCCAATTCTTTGTCGAGGAAGGCAACTAGCTTTCGGCGCGTGCTGTCGCTGGGCGGAACGCGCATGAACCGATGCACCATATAATCGACGACCTGGGTTGTATTGTTCAGGTCCGCGTTTAAAACCATTTCAGTCAGTCGTATTTGAGCCGTGTCCCGTGGAATGGGCTTCACCCTTTCCACGGCCATCTGCGAGCCGCGGAAACTGCCGTAGCGAGTGTTGAAATCCTCGTCGCGGTCGGCATTCAGGTTGGATTCCGCGCGGACACCGGTCTTGGCATCGTCCATCGTCGCAGTGGAAATGTCCATTCCTTGCCGGACCCGATCAGCGACCCTTCGAATCTCGCCGCCACCGGTAAAACGATCGGGCGGAAGGAAGCTGATATCGGGAAACAGCACGTCGCGTGTAAAATTGGCGCGCTCGAGAAGGAGACCCGGCGTGATCCAACTCTGGCCTCCGGCCCAGCCCGCCACGGTCGGCGGGGAAAAAAGCTGCTGCCCCAGCGCTCCGGTCGCCAGATTGAAATCCGGGACTCCGGGAACGCTCTTTTGGCCAAGCTTGCGGTATGTACTGATGGCGAGTTCCACGGGACTCTTGATCTGCGTACCAACCGATGCGGGGCAGTAGAAATCGCGCGACAGGAATATTTTTTCAAGCAGCGGCTTTAGCTCATACCGGCTGTCGCGTAGCACCGCGCCGAGCTGTTTCTGAAGCTCGGGAGATAGCTGCTGCCGGACAAAGAAGCGGTAGACCTTGCCCGCGATAAAGTCGGCCGTAGGGGGCTGCTCCATAATGATGTCGATCACATCGACGCCGTCAAAATGGCCGGTCTTGCCAAGAAACGTCTTTTCTCCGTCGTCGTGCTGGTCCTTGTTGACGACAAACTTCAAATCCACGAAATTCCAACCGGTAAAGGCTCGCGCGGCCTCGCGGATGTCCTTTTCGGTGTAGTGGCCCACGCCCATGGTGAACAGTTCCATGATTTCCCGGGCGAAGTTCTCGTTGGACGCGCCTTTCACGTTTACGCCCGCATCCAGAAACGTCAGCATCGCCGGGTCCTGAGCCACCGCTACGGTGAGGTTTCTAAAATTTCCGGTGCCCTGTTGCTCGAACAGTTCCAACTGGCCAAGCAGCTTACGGTAATCGCGCACCTTCGCCTCGTTGGAAGCGAAGTGACCGTGCCAGAATAACGCCATCTTCTCTTGTAGCGGCCGGGGACTCGCCACCATGCGATTGGCCCACCAATACGCCACCCGATTGGTCTCAAGCGCGCTGGCGCGCAGCCAGTAGAAGAACTCATCCACGATCGGCTGTAAACGGCGGTTGCCTGCCGGCTTCACTTTAATGCCGAGCGCTTCCCCTTTTTCCTTGGCCATATCCGTGACTGCCGGACGGCTGGGCGGAAACGGTTCGAGTCCTGGGTCATGAACTCCGGAATGGTCGAACGGAGGCAAATTGCCGGCGTCTGTTCCTTCGAAGCGAACTAGTCGGGCGACGGCCTGCGCCGGCGTCATTTTGGCGAGATTCGCAATCTCGTCAGGGGTTGCGCCAAAGCCGGCCCGCTCCAGCAAGTGGGCCGCTAAATCGTAATTCCAGTCCGCTGGACCAATAGGCGCGAGATCATTCTGCCAGTTGGCAGGCATATTCCGCCTCCTTTTGAGCTTGCTTAGATATTGCCACAAATTTAACTATTCACGCCAGACGCCAGGAATCCGCCGTCCACCGTGATGCACTGGCCGGTGATGAAACTGGCGGCGTCGGAGGCCAGAAGTACCGCTGCCCCGATTAGTTCCTCGGAACTCCCGAAGCGACCTATCGGAGTCCGCAAGAGCAGTTCGCGCCCTCGCTCGGTGCTGTCGAGCAAGGCGGCGTTGAGATCGGTTCGGAATACTCCCGGCGCTATCGCGTTGACATTGATACCCAGCTTCGACCATTCCACTGCAAGGCTGCGCGTCAAAGATAAAACTCCTGATTTGGAAGCAGCATAAGCGGCTACTTCGTTGAGAGCTACAAACGAATTGAGCGAAGCGATGTTAATGATACGCCCCCGCCGGCCCGCGGCCAGCGGCTGGTGAAAGGATTGGCAGCAGCGCAGCATTCCGGTCAGGTTCGTGTCCATAATATCCTGCCACTCCTGTTCGGACAGGTCTTTGGTGGCCGTCCGTTTGATCTTCCCGGCTGCGTTCACCAGAACATCCACCCGGCCGAAGCGCTGCATCACGGCATCGCGCAGGGCATCTACGGATTTTCGGCCTGAGACATCCACGGCGCAGCTCAAAGTATCGCGTCCGATCGCACGGATCCGGCCGCTGACCTCCTCCACCATGTCTTGCCGCCGGCCGGAAGACACCACGGTGGCGCCGGCTTCGGCCAGGCCCAGAGCTATGCTGCGGCCCAGTCCGGACGTGCCCCCGATCACAACAGTTACGCGGTCCGAGAGATCCATGAAGTTTTTGACCATAAGCTCTCATTTCAACATTTCGGCGGGCCGGCGGCGTGTAGGCTTACCATGATCTTGTGATGGAGCAAATGGCGCTGGCCTGGGGCCCCGCGCGCAAGACCTACACGGTAGCGGAGCTCAACGGGGCCATTCGCGGGCTCCTGGGTTCGGAGTTCAATGATGTTTGGGTGGCCGGCGAGATCTCGGGATCGAAGACCGCAGCCAGCGGCCACTGTTATTTCACGTTGAAGGACCAAGACGCCCAGTTGCGCTGCGTCTGTTTTCGCGCATCGCTGCGGTACTTAAAATTCAAGCCGCAGGACGGCATTGCTGTCGTGGCGCGCGGCAGGATCGATGTCTATGAGACGCGCGGCGAGTACCAGCTTCAGGTGGAATTGCTGGAGCCGCAGGGTCACGGCGCGCTGCAGTTTGCATTCGAGCAGCTTAAAAAGAAACTGGCGGCGGAAGGGCTGTTTGACGCTGCTCGCAAGCGCGCGCTTCCCCGGCTGCCGCGCCGCATCGGGATCGTAACATCGCCATCCGGCGCAGTGATTCGAGATATCACGCAGATCCTCTCGCGGCGATTCCCGGGACTGCACATTCGGCTTTACCCGGCCACGGTGCAGGGCGAAGGATCGATCGAGGCGGTGCTGCGGGGCATTGAATACTTCAGCAGCTCGGGGTGGCCCGAGGTCGTGATCCTGGCGCGCGGAGGTGGGTCGCTGGAGGACCTGTGGACCTTCAACGAGGAAGCGGTAGCGCGCGCCATCGCTAGCAAGCAGCGTGCCGGTGATCTCCGCGGTGGGCCACGAAACCGATTTCACGATCGCCGATTTCGTCGCGGATCTCCGCGCGCCCACTCCTTCGGCGGCGGCCGAACTGGTGATTTGCACGCGCGACCAGCTATTCGATCAGCTGGAGGTCTACGATCACAAGCTGCTGCAATCGGCACGGTACAAGCTGGCGATGGCGGCGCGGCGCTTGCACGAGCAGGGAGTGGAACGCGCAGCCGCGGTATTGCATCGGGGAATCGGGCGGCTGCAGCAGCGCATTGATGAGCTGGAATATCGTCTGCGCGACCGCACCGGGACAGCGGCGGCTGCTCGGCGGCAGCGCCTGGAAAACTTGCTCACGCGCCTGCAAAGCCTGGATCTTCGATTGCGTATTGCCGCGGCGCGGCGCAGGTTGGAAGCTGCCAATGCGGCGGTTTTGCAACTCATGCGTCGACGGCTTACGCGCGCCCACGGCCAGCTTGATCCTCTCATCGCGCACCTCACTCAGCTCAGCCCGCTCAAGATTCTGGAACGTGGCTATGCACTGGTAACCGATGCAGCCGGGCGAATTGTGAAGGAGCCTGCGGACGCGCCGCCGGGATCGGAAATCGATGTCAGGCTGGCCAGAGGTCAGATCGCGGCACAGGTGATCAAGCGCTGAAAGCCGGCGTTTACATCCGTTCCAGTCGAATGGAACCGTCGTTGGTGCGCACGATCAGCGGCGGGCCGCCGGCATTGAGCTTGCCGCGCAGTTCATGCTCGTTCCGGGAGCCGGACACAGTTACGGGAAGATCGGATTGGATGTGGCCATCGCCGGTGTGGACATCCAGGTCCGCGGATAGCGTGGCAGGCAGGCGCAGGGTAACGTGGCCGTCGCCGGTGCGCACGCTCCACTCCGAGCTCATCCGCGAGCCGTTGTTGATTTCCGCCTCGATGCTGCCGTCGCCGGTATGCAGATTGAGCAGATCGAATCGGCCGCGCGTAATAATCCTGCCGTCGCCGGTTTGGGCATCCAGCGTTCCATCCACCGACGTAGCCTCGATACGTCCGTCGCCGGTCGATAAACGGGTTTCCCCTTTGAGATTCTCCACTACGATGCTGCCGTCTCCGGTGCGAATGTCGGACCGGAGCTCACGCGGCACGCGCAGCTCAACCTGGATGGAAGAGCGCTGGCCGAAATTCAATGCAAACATACGATGCGGCATGCGGACTTCCAATTCCACGTGGTCGCCGCTCTGATGTTCCACCACCTGAACGTCCGACGGAATTCTCCAGCGGACGGTGGTGACCCGGGCCTCGATCTCCTTGCGGTCCCAGGTTCGAACCGTGACCGAGCCATCGTTGACGTTGACGCGCAGATCCGGCCGGCCTGAGACTTGGAAGGTCTTGGACCAGTCATCGGCCAGCGCCGCCGTTGCAAGCGTCCCGGCTAAACAGAGTGCCAACCAAAAGGTCCTGTTCATAGATCACCTGGCTTATGATACGAAAGCTGGCCGTACGAAGTTCCCGGCCCTTTGCAATGCTCCAGCTCAGATCGCTTCCAGCTCTTCTTCGAGCAGCTGTTTTTGATAAAGATCGGCGTAATAGCCGCCGTTGGTGATCAACTCGGCGTGGGTGCCTTGCTCGGCGATCTCGCCGTGCTCGATCACAAAGATTCGGCCGGCGGTCTGAACCGTGGACACCCGATGCGAAATCAGAATGGTAGTGCGGCCTTGCATAACGCCCGCCAGACCGCTGAGAATGCGCTCTTCGGTGAGTGTGTCGACGCTGGAAAGGGCGTCGTCCAAAATCAGGATACGCGGATCGCGCAGGATAGCCCGCGCGATGGCGACCCGCTGCTTCTGGCCGCCCGAAAGCGTCAGGCCGCGCTCGCCGATCATGGTCTCGAAGCCGGCTGGGAAACTGGCGATGTCGGGACCGAGACCGGCCAGCTCGGCCGCCCGCGCGATGTCCGCTTCGCGTAGCCTGCTCCACGCCCCAGGCGATGTTCTCAGCCAAGGTGGCGCTGAAAAGGAAGGTCTCTTGCGGCACGAATCCGATATGACGGCGCAGCCATTCCGGATCGAGATCCTTGAGGTTGACGCCATCCAGATACACTGCTCCGCGCGTTGGGTCGAGGAGCCGGGGAATCAGGCTAACCAGCGTGCTCTTGCCGCTGCCGGTGTGTCCCACAATGGCGACCGTGGAGCCGGGTGGAATTTCGAGGTCACATTCTTGAGCGCGGCGCCCGTCGGGTAACGTACTTCGACATCGTCGAATTGCAAAGCGCCCGCGGTCTGTGGAAGGGGTTGCCGAGGTACAGCGACGCCGCCGGGTTCTCGCTTAGCGATGCTGGGCTGCTCATTCATCAGCTCCATAATGCGATTCCAGGACGCGGTTCCTCTTTGCATCAGATTCACCACCCAGCCAAGGGCGATCATGGGCCAGACCAGCATGCCCGTATAAGTGTTGAACATGACGAAACTGCCCAGCGATATGCGGTGTTCGAGCAGCCGATAGCCGCCGGCCAGCAGAACCATTAAGAATGAAAGACCCACCAGCGCCTGCAGCAGCGGCATGAACAGCGCTGAAAGCCTGGCCAGACGGATGTTCTGGGCGATGTAATCCACGATTCAACGTTTCGAATTTGCGCATCTCGGCGGCTTCCTGAGCGTAGGCGCGAATCACGCGGACGCCGGAGAGATTCTCCTGCACCCGGCTGCTGATGTCGGAAAACATCTTCTGGATGATTTCGAAGCGATGGTGAATGCGTTGTCCGAAAAGAATCACCACCAGGCTCACCAATGGCGCGGGAATCAGTGAGATCAGCGTCAGCTTCCAATCCACCGAAAGCATAACGGCGATCGTCAGCGCGGCGGTGAACATGGTTTCGGTCCAGTACATGATTCCGGGGCCGAGCATCATGCGGACAGCATTCAGGTCGTTGGTGGAGCGCGCCATGATGTCGCCGGTGCGAAATCTTGCGTAGAAATCGGAGGAGAGCGTTACCAGATGCGAGAACAGATCGTTGCGAAGATCGTATTCGACGTCGCGCGAGATGCCGATCAGGATCACGCGCATCCAGTATTGGAAAATGCCTTTAATGAGCGAAAGCGCGACCAGGAGCGCCGCGAACTGAAATACTAATTCGAGCTGAAGCCGCGAGTGAGCGAATCCACACCGCCCCGGATGACGAGCGGTAGCGCGGCCGCCAGAAGGTCTTTTAGCACCAGCGCGCCCATTCCAAGCGCCAAGCCGCGGCGATAGCGCCACAGATAAGGCCCCGCGGTTTTTATGATGGTTCGCATATCAAATCCCGGTCAAATACCAAACCACGTCGCGACCGTCTTCTCCCATTCCACCAGAAAAGTCTTGCGGCCTTCCCGGTTCTTCCACCATCCGTCGCGGCTGAAGTAGGCGTCCGGGGCGGACACCACGTGGAATTCCAGGTCGCCGGCGCGCGACCGATAAATGTTCCCGGCCCGGCGCGTGTGGAAATTGCTGGTCACAATCTCGACCCGGCGGGCGTGCCACTTGCGAAGCTCGGGAATCACCGCATCGGCTTCCTCGGCAGTGGATCTCGCATCGTTGGGAAAGGACACAAAATACGCTTCGGGGAAGCCGTGACGTACCGCGAAAGCAATCGCCAAATCCGACTCATACAGCCCATAGACGTCGCCAGGACCGCTCACCAGCGCCTTGGGAGCAAATCCACGCCGCACCAGATCAGCGGCCGTGAGAATGCGATTTCCAATATAATCCCCCGCCAGAACGACTACCATATCGGCTTGCGACGGCGTGTCGTCCCTGATCAGGTATCCGCCCAGCGACGCCAAGCCAGTACGAGTGAGTGGCTGCCAGGAGCAGAATTCCGATGGCGCAGAGCAGGATACCATCGGGACCGGCGGATCACTCCGAAGCTACTTGTCCTCGGAGGAGGTCTTCTCTTCCAGGTGTCCCATCGATTTCAGCCGTTGGAACATGCGCTCCACCTCAGCTTCGTCATCAGGCAGCAGGAGCGGGGAGCGCGGCGCGGGCAACTGTTTCTTCGGTGCAGCGACGGGCGTTGCCTCGCCCCAGAACTGACGGTACGGCACACCATCGATAAGCGCTTCACGGGCATAACGCCTGAGGTCCTGCAGCAGAGCACTGGCGGAATTTTGATCCCCCGGATAAATAACCAGGATGTGGGTCTTGTCCGAGAGCGTTAATCGCACCATGAGCGGAAGGCTGGAGCTTCGATCCAAACGACGAATGTGTCGCCAGGGAATAGCCGCGAGTCCAATTTTCAGGTGAGTGTCGTAGATCTCGATGGGCGGTCGCGTGGCGAGATAAAGTACCAGGGCGGCGCTAGCCATAAACAGGCAGGTGGCGATCCAGCACACTGGACGGCTCAACGATAACCACGCCGAGAAGGCGCCCAACGCGACTGCTACCAGTCCGGCCCAAAGATAATAGCTGGAAACCCGGTAGCGGCTGATGGGCACTGGCACACTTTCAGACTAACCCGCCAAAAACGGCACGTCAAACAGTCGCCGGGATAGGGGATAGAGCGCTTCAAAAGTGCACCCCCCTGGGGAGAGGTCGGCGCGAACGCGTTAGGAAATTTCAATACGCGTCATAGCGCGCGTCTTGCCGCAACCTAAAGAGCAAGAGGATAGAGCACCGGCGGGCGCCTCTGAACCTCTGTTCCTGTGCGCTGGCGTGGTTTTGTGCCCCGGCCTAATGCGCTTTTCCTGGAAAGTGCGTCGGCAAATACCGCTCCCAGCATGAATTGGCGTATCAGGCAGGAAAACAACGGCGAGACAGACTGAAAACCATCGCAACATGTAGGGACGAGATGATAAGACACTGCAAGGCCGATTCCACGGCAGGAGTATTAGACTAGTTTTCGCCACGTAGCTTCTTGGAATAGTCCCCGCGGCTGAAATATTTCTCCAGCCAGCAGTAGAGCGCGATGAACAGTAGCGGCTGCCCATTTCCTTGATCTTGAGCTTGGACATGCCGGAGCGGCGGTTCCGCCAGGTGATCGGGATCACGGTCCAGGAATAGCCGCGCACGATGGTCTTCAGCGGGAGCTCGATGGTCAGATTGAAGTGCGGCGAGAGAAACGGCCGGCAGCCATCGATCGCTTTGCGGCGGTAGGCCTTGAAGGCGTTGGTGAAGTCGTTGAGCGGAACGTGGAACATCATCCGCAGAAACAGATTCGCCAGCCGGTTGATGAGCAGCTTGTGCGGCGGATAATCGATCACGCCGCCGCCGCGGACGAAGCGCGAGCCGAACACCGCGTCCCAACCTTCGTTCGAGCAGCTCCCAATAGCGCACCACGTCGCGGCAGTCGTCCGATTCGTCGGCCATCATGATCACCACGGCGTCGCCCTGGCTGTGGTCGAGGCCGAAGATGATGGCCCGGCCGAAGCCGTGCTCGCCGGTATTCTGCACCGGCGCGCAGCGTCGGGACGCGGCGCTCGAGCTTCCTGCAGGATCTCCCAGGTGCAGTCGGTGCTGCCGTCGTCCACCACGACGATTTCGTGCTCGATGCCGTGCAGCCGCAGTTCCACATAGAGATGCTCCACCGTGGAGCCGATGCGCGCCTTCTTCGTCGCGCGCCGGGATGACGACGGAGAGCAGACGGAGCGGCTCCTGCGTTGCGGCGGGTCTGCCGGCTTTCACAGGCCGCTTCGTCTCCAGCCAGTCGGGATTGCGCTCGGCATGGTCGCGCGATCTCTTCGAGAATGCGTCTCCAGCGGGACTTCGAGCCGCCAGCCGAAGTCGCGCTCGGCATCGCGTTGATCCATGACCACCCAGGGAATATCGTAAGGGCGCGGTCGTGAGATCGGGCTGTGGCGCGTGCGGCGCCGAAGCGCGCATCGCACCAGGCGGTCAATTGCGCCAGCGAAATGGCGTTCGCGCGTCCGCCGCCGGCGCAGTAAATGCGCTGGCCGCTCCGGCGCGCTGGCAGCTCATTTGAGCATCCAGCAGAGCCGCCAGATCGCGCGGATGAAACAGCGTCGCGCACCTGCTTGCCGGTGCCGTCGAAGCCGATGTAGCGCAGCGGGCGGCGGCGCAGGTGGGCGTTAATCCAGTAGGAGAAGATGCCTTGGTCCGGCGTGCCGAACTGCCCCGCCCCGGCCAGCACGCCGCAGCGGTTGATCCAGACCGGAAAGTCGAACGCCTCGCCATATTCGAGCGCGAGCGCTTCGGACGCCAGCTTGGTGCTGCCGTACAGGGAGATGGGCGCGCGCGTGGAGAAGTCCGACGCCGATGCCTCGCGCCGAGACGCCCGCGGGCAGAGTCGGCGGCTTCGTCCAGACTGAAACGCGTCCCCGTCTGTCGCGCAGCGGCAGCGACGTCAGCGCCGGGATGGAATAGACCCGGCTGGTGCTCAGCAGCAGCAGGCCGGCCCGATGCGCCTTGCAGTATTCCAGCACATTCACCACGCTGGCCAGATTGTGCTCGAACAGTTGCCGGCTGCTGAAGTCGCCCTGCGACGCCGGCCAGCACGCTGGGATTGGCGGCGGCGTCGATCACCCAGTCCACGGCCGGCAGCGCTTCGAAATCGCTGGCCACGCGGATGTCGCCATGAAAGAACTTCACGCCCAGCTTCCGCAGCCGCGCGCGGTTGATCTCCGAGCCCGGACGCATCAGATTGTCGATGCCCGCAGATCGCAGAGTCCTTCGCGGCGCTCGCAGCAAGCGCTTCGGCCAGCGAGCTGCCGACAAAGCCGCAGATGCCGGTGATCAGAATCTTCATCAGAGCGGCCTTCGCTGCGCCAGCCGTTCCATCCAACTGTCGGCGATCTCCTCGAAAATGCGATCCAGCGGTCTTGCGTGATGTCCCAGGCCGGATAATGCGCTTTCATCTTGCGCAGGTCGCTGTAGTAGCAGATGTGGTCGCCGATGCGGTTCTCGTCCACGTAGCGCCAGTGCATCGGCTTGCCGGTGATCTCCTCGGCCATCTGGAACGCTTCCAGAATCGAGCAGGCATTGCCCTTGCCGCCGCCCAGGTTGTAGACTTCGGCGACGCGCGGCGCCTTCCAGAACTCGAACATGAAGCGCGCCACGTCTTCGGAGTGGATGTTGTCGCGGACCTGCTTGCCCTTGTAGCCGAAGACCTTGTATTCGCGGCCTTCCACGTTGCACTTGACCAGGTAGCTCAGGAAGCCGTGCAGTTCGACGCCGGAGTGGTTCGGGCCCGGTGAGGCAGCCGCCGCGCAGGCAGCAGGTGGGCATGTTGAAATAGCGGCCGTATTCCTGCACCATCACGTCGGCGGCGACTTTGGACGCGCCGAACAGCGAATGCTTGGACTGGTCGATGGAAAAGTCTTCGGGGATGCCGTTCTCGATAGGCCGGGTCGTCGTAGTCCCAGCGGGTCTCCAGTTCCTTGCAGCGCGATCGGTGTTGGGCCGGTCGCCGTAGACCTTGTTGGTCGACATGTGGATGAACGGCGATTCCGGGCAAGACTGCCGCGCCGCTTCCAGCAGGTTCAGCGTGCCCAGCGCGTTGACTTCGAAATCGAGAAACGGAATCGCGGCGGCGCGGTCGTGCGAGGGCTGCGCGGCGGTGTGGATGATCAGGTCGGGCCGCAGTTCCTTCGATCAAGCGCCAGCACGCCGTCGCGGTCGCGGATGTCGAGAGCCTGCATGGCGATAGCCCGGGAATCTCGCGGCGCAGACGGTCCAGCACCCAACTGGTATCGCCTTCCGGGCCGAAGAAAACCGCGCGATGATTGCTGTCGATTCCGAAGACCTGAAAACCCTGGCGGGCGAAGAACCGGAAACCTCGGAGCCAATCAGTCCGCAGGAACCCGTCACGAGTACTTTCAGGCATAACTTTTGTCCTGCTTTTCGTTAGCCCCAAGGCGCTTTCTGTTTCTTTGAAATTACACTATCGAATCGCCGGACCACATCGGGGATACCAGTATTTGATTATAGAAAATCGAAGTACGGAATCTTTGCCCGGACATCAGTTGCAATCGAAACCGCGAACGAACGCATACAGTGCATCGATGTTTGGTACCTAAATCGGAATACCTTAGAAATGTCAACCGCAAGAAACTTTGGTAAACTTTTCAGCGGCCACCCGAGCCGTAGTCTAACGAGCCTA
The DNA here is from genome assembly GCA_963769205.1 of Bryobacterales bacterium. Classification (GTDB taxonomy): domain Bacteria; phylum Acidobacteriota; class Terriglobia; order Bryobacterales; family Bryobacteraceae; genus Palsa-89. Next base: position 44,289 of record CAVYKR010000020.1, read on the forward strand.
GCGACCTATGATCGTTCGCCAAGTACAATCCATTTCTCTATCGCCGCTGCACTTCCTACGATTTAGCTCCTTTCTCGTTATTCTGTGGGTTAACATTACGTTTAACCATTCAACCTCCGCCCGATCAGATGTCTGGTTCAGAGACGGTGGATTTACGCTGAACACCGTTGAACGGTCCTTGCACGGCAAGCAGCTCTACCTCGATTCCTTTTACCAATACGGATCTCTCCCGATAGGTCTTTACACATTTGCAAGCAAGTTCCTTGGAAATACGATCGCAGTCTTGCTGAATTATCTTCTAGCGGTTTATATCCTTGTCATTATTTTCGTCTTCATTGTCCTGGCGGTCGCACGATGTGACTCGATTGCGACAGCACTGATTCTTCTTGGACTTTGCCCCTATGTTCTTACACCATCCGGACTACAATACTCTTACGAGCAATTGTTCACGTTAGCCGTGATGGCTGTCTGGGTCGCTCCAGGAACCCGGAGCGTCAAAAGGAGCGTGCTGCTAGGTCTTCTGCTGGGAGCGATGCAGTGGGTTCGATTCGGCTCGCCCGCTGCGACCAATCCTTGGGCTGGCTGCGGTAGATCGAGTAGCGCTCTATACTCATGAAGGTCGGCTCTCTCGAAATACCTTCAAAACCTGGTTAAAGCACGGGGCTTTCGTCTTCGGAGGCTTTCTGGCGGTTGAGGGCGTATTATTGATTCAGTTGTTTCTTACGCTGCCTCACGAGGTCGCTCAGGACGTCGCTTGGCCGTATTAATATGTTAGGCTCCTTCAAAGCTTATCCCGTTGGGGATCGTCACCCTCGATTTTCTCGCACTGAATTACTTTCTCGGCATTCAATTAACTCCAGTGGTGGGACTGCTCTGTGCCGCTTTCTTTTTGGGCACGCAGCTGTTTTCATCCCGGTCCCGTAAGAGTATGCTCGCCGAGAACCAGACTATGTATCGCTTTCTTATTCCTTTTGTTACGTATCTCGCAAACGCCTCGTTCTTTTACCAGCAAACTTGGCATTATTACACCGGCGCTTGGTTGCTAGCTATTGCCGCTGTTTGCTGTCTCCGGGCCAAATCGGTACCTCTTCGTCTTGCCCTAGCGGTACTCTTCTTACCGTGTGCATGGGTAGCATTGCGTCCCGAAACTAGACCTCATGCTTCTCCATTGACAATGACGACGACGCCGAACGGCGAACGTTTGTGGTTGTCTCCAACCATACTTGCTCGAACGGAGAATCTAATCGCTGCGCTTGCTTTCAGCGATGCCCACAAATCGCTCCCAAGCGCGGGAAAAGGATTTATTATTCTAGAGCGTAGGCCGATTACCGTTGTTTCCCACATGCACTTTTTTTATCTAGTCCCTCAGGCCATTCGACACACCATGATTTTTCCAGGATGGCTCCGGCCCTGGGACTTTCCAGTAATCGAGGCAACCGTCCCACACCTCAAGGCAGTTGTTCTCCCCTCCAAGAACCGGAGCAAGGTCCTCCCGCCAAGGACGTCTGCCAGTGGAATACTTATCAATTTCCCAGGGCCCTTTGCGACTACATGTCAGGCATGCTTCTTGACCCAATTCCGGTCGACGGGGCATCTTGGATTTTTCCGGTAAAGGCACCCAGAGTTTCCAAGTGATCTTGGATAAATTAACCAGAGTCGCCTCAACCCTAGGCTGGTAAAAAGGGCCGCAAGGAAAAGCAAGCCAATACCCCGCACAAGTGTACCGGATTTCTGTCAACTATGAGCCGAAGCGGAAGGACGGAGTAGCATATCATAACCAAAGGACCACGGGCTGTCTTAGACGGGATCGTATTTCTATCCGTATTTCTTAAAGAGCCCGCCAGCAGCAAAATTCAGTGTAAGGCTGCCAACCCGCATGGTGTATGTTCCCGGCTCACTGGCCCCAACGCAGTAGCTTGAAATGCGAGCGGGGCCGCATAGGGATCGCTGTATTTCCTGCCGGGGTCGCTCGACCGTTTCGGCACTGAGATGCCCGTGACCATCGGTGCTCTGCAGTCAAGTTGCCAGAGCGATCCGTGCCAAAACTGCTACGTGGCGCACGTCAGCACGGCGTTGGACAAGTTGCTCTATGGAACATACCTGCTGGGCATTGTGCAGGCTACGGCACAGCTATATTCGGATGGAAGTGTGTATTATGCAGGTACAGTCGGACCCGGTTTTCCTACTACGCCCACAGCGTATCAACGCCAAAACGCAGGCGGGAATGACGGCGTCATCGCCCGGTTGGACCCATCGGGCACCAAGCTCCTCTCGCCACCCATATCGGATCCCCCGAGACAGACTGGGTTCTCCGCATGGCGCTGGCGCCGGATGGCAGCGTTTGGGTGGACGTAAGTTCGTTTCTGGACTGTTGAGTCAACATCCAGTATCAACTTGACCACCTGGATCAAACGGGGCGCGGCTTCTGGCAGCAGCCGATTGGTGTGGATGACATGATTGTAGGCGCGGGTGGAAATCTGTTCGCGTTCGGTGGGCCAAATGTCACTGTGTCGCAGGGTGCCTTGCTGGCCGATTCATGCGGCACCGATGCGTATATCGAGCTAAGCCCTCGCGGCCAACAATTGTTTGCGACTTATCTTCCTCCCACTGTCACGGGGTTCGATGGAACTGATCCCCAGGGCACGCCGTATCTGGATACTTCATCCGGCGGCAGGGTTCAAGTGGTGCAAGGCCAATCCATGGGGCCGTTCGCCGGATGCGTGGTGGATGCAGCCGGATTCGCCAACGAACAACTGATCTCGCCCGGCGCAATCGTCACTATATTCGGCAGCGGGCTCGGTCCGAGCCAGGGAGTCGGATTTCAATTGGTGAATAGCGAAGTGCCCACGTCCCTGGGCGGTACAGAAGTGCTGATGAACGGTCAGCCTGCGCCTATTTTGTATTCTTCGTACTGGCAGTTGAATGTGATCGTCCCGTATTCCTTGCCGATTGGGACAATGTCGACGATACAGGTGGTGAGCAATGGAACGCCGGCCAACCAAATGTCGGCTTCGGTTTTGCAGCAGGGAATTTCGCTGTTTCAAGCGAACAATTCGGCTGCAGCTTTAAATGAAGATGGCACTCTGAACTCTCCGCAAAATCCGGCTAAACCAGGATCGATCGTTGCATTGTTCGGCACGGGCGGCGGCGAGACCGAATCCCCCTAGCGTGGCGGGAGAGGCGACGCCGTTGGTTTTGCGCCGCTGGTCCACACTCCTCAAGTGCAGATAGGCAGCAGGGCCCCGCTGACGGTGGAATACGCTGGGGCTGCGCCGGGTCTTGTGTCGGGAGTCACGCAAATTAATGTCAAGCTGCCCGATGCGATTCCGGTCGTGCCGGGCTATCCGGCGGGGACGCTACTTGTTTGGGTATTTCCGCAGAGCCAATTCAATGCAGCGATCGTGACCATTTCGGTAGCGGCCAACTGAACACTCCAGGCCATGAGGGCACGTTTGAAACGCACTATCTCTTTCCCGTCAAACCACCGCCGTCCTAAGAATGTGAACTCCCTGCCAGACATAATGCACGCCGCTCCATGCGGTACCCGCGACCATGAGCCAGAGCGCCAGGTCTACCGGTGCGGGAATCCCATCGCGCGCCCCCATAACCACCAGCGCTGCGGCGATCTGTAGAAACGTGCTGATCTTGCCCCATACCGACGGAGGGAATTTCCGCACGGACGGTAAAGAGCAGGCCGTATGCGGCCATAGCCAAAATCAGTATGTCTCTTGCGAATACCAGCGCAACCATCCACCAGGGAATCGCGTGGACCACGCCCAAGTGCGATATAGATCGCGCTCAGCAGAATCTTATCGGCTACCGGATCGAAGTAAGCGCCCGCGGGCGTCGATTCGCCCAGGCGCCGCGCCAGAAAACCGTCGATCACATCCGAAATTCCGGCCAGGAAAAACAGAACGAGGCCGCGGCCGTAATGCGCATCCAAGATCGCCAGCACCACGAATGGGGCTAAAATCAGCCGGGCTAGCGTGAAAAGATTCGGGAGCGTAACCAAACTTCTAGGTTACGAAACAAGCGCATGGGCCACACGCGTGGCTAGTTGATCGAAGCTCAAAATCTCATAGAGCGAGGGATCGGACATTATGCGAGCCACCAGCGCGGTATGCATGGCGTGCCCGGCGCGCTCGGCGATCACATGTCCGAGCAGCGGCTTGCCGATTAGCGCCAGGTCGCCGATCAGATCCAGCGCCTTGTGCCGGCAGCACTCATCCACGAACCGCAGCCCATCCGGATTCTCCACGCCCTGGCGGTTAAAACAGATCGCATTGTCGAGCGCGGCGCCGCGAATCAGGCCCATGTTGCGCATCTGGTCCAGTTCGTACGAGAAACCGAAAGTGCGGGCCGGCGCTATCTCCTGCGGCATAGCGCTCCGGCGTCACTTCCATATCGAGCGACTGCCGGCCTATCATCGGATGGTCGTAAAAGACATCGCAGGTCAGCAGAAACCGGTCCGACGGCAGGATCGAAATCCGCTTGTCTCCCGCTTCCACGGTCACCGGGCGCCGGATATGCAGGAAGCGCTTGCGCCGGCGATAGGATTTCAGTCCAGCCTCGCGCAGCAGTTCGACGTACGGCTGCCCGCTTCCGTCCAGAATGGGAACTTCGAGGTTATCGATCTCGACGTAGGCGTTGTCGACGCCCATGCTGTAGAACACGCTCAACAGATGCTCGGTGGTGGAGATCAGAACGCCTTGGCGCATCAGGCTGGTGGCATAACTGACGCGCGCGACGTATCGCCAACTGGCCGGTACAGGGAAATTGTCCAGATCAGTGCGCAAGAAAACGATGCCGGTGGAAGGAGGCGCTGGGAGGATTCGAATGGAGACAGGAACGCCGCTGTGCAGTCCAACGCCGCTCGCTTCAACGGGCCGCTGGATGGTAGTCTCAAAACGCACCGCCACCTCCTCGGGCTGCGCAGCCCGATCCCTCTCTTGTATTGATCCAAGGCTCCATTGTACTGGTGACAAACCCCTTTCGCTACTCTTTTGATTCGAAAAGGTTTGTAAATTTATCACTGTTGCAAAAAAGCAACACTTCGGGTGGTCGCTTGTGGCCGAATAACGTCAATCTGGCTTCGTTTTTTCGAACAGGCCCTAAATAGCCGCGCTATCCTGATCTGTGGATGCCCAAAGTTCCGGCAGCGGCCGTTCAAACGCACCATCGGCCGCGCCTGTTCCTGATCGATAGCTACGGTTTCATCTTTCGCGCGTATCACGCCCGCGCTCGCAGCGGCGCCCCGCCCATGCGCACCACCACCGGCATTTCCACCGAAGCGGTTTTCATTTTCCACAACATGGTGCGCAAACTGCGGGCCGACTTACCATCCCGAGTACATCGCCGCGATCTTCGAATCGGGAAAACCTTTCGCGAAGAAGCACTTCGCCGGCTACAAAGCCAATCGCACTGAGATGCCGCCCGATCTGGGCGAGCAGATTCCTTACATCCGCCGGCTGCTGGAAGCAATGCGCATCCCGATCTTGCAATATCGACGGCTTCGAGGCCGACGACGTGATCGGCGCAATTGCCCGCCGCGCCAGCGATGACTATGATGTCGTGATCGTATCCAGCGACAAAGACATGCTGCAGCTGGTCAACGACCGGGTGCATATGTACAACCCGGTCAAGGAGGACATCTGGTACGATCCCGCCGACGGCCGAGCAGTTCATGGGCGTGAAGCCCAGCCAGGTGGCGGATCTGCTGGCGCTGATGGGTGACACGGTGGACAACATTCCCGGCGCGCCGGGCATCGGCGAAAAAGGCGCGCGGGATTTGATTCAGCGCTTCGGATCGGTGGAGGCGGCCATCGAGCATGCCGGCGAGGTGGAGCGCAAGACGTATCGCGAGAGCTTGCAGAACAATCGCGAGCAGATCCTGCTCAGCAAACGACTGGCGACGATCGACACCAGCGTTCCGGTGGAAGTTCCATCTGGAGGACCTCGCTGACGCGCGAGCCGGACATGGCGGAGCTGAAGAAGATCTACAAGGAGATGGAGTTTTACAGTCTGCTGAAAGAGCTTGGCCCCACTGAAGACGCGCACACCCGCGATTACGCGACCATCTCTGATCGAGACGAAGCCGTTCGAGTATGTGCGAAACCCTGGCGAAGCTCGATCCTGGCAAGCCGATCGCGTTCGCGCTTCAATCGTCGGTGGAAGGCGATTTACCGCTGACCATGGTCGGTGTTTCGTTTCAGCCTGGCGTCGCGCGGGCGCTCTCGATCGATTATCTCGAGGTCTGCTCAAGCCGATTCTCGAAGATCCGGCGCGCCTCAAGATTGCTCATGACGTCAAGGCGTTGACGCTGGCGCTGGCAAAGTACGGGATCGAGGCGCAAGGCTTTCAGCACGATGTGATGCTGTACTGCGTTCTTGCTATGCGCGGACCCGCCGGGTTGCTCGCCTGAAGTATCTGGCCGAGCGGTATCTGGATCGCAAGCTCGGCGCCGCGGCCGAGCAGCATGCCGACCTGGCGTTCACCCTGGCCGAGCGCCTGACGCCTGAAATCGATCAGCAGGGTTTCCGTGAAATATACGAAGACCATCGATTTGCCGCTGCGCCGGAGTGCTGGCGCGCATGGAACAGACCGGCATCCGGATCGATCCAGCGCAGCTCAAAGTTCTGTCCGGCGCAACTGGATACCGACATCCAGCGGCTGTCTGCCGAAATCTACGAGCTGGCCGGCAAGCCATTCAACATCAATTCGCCGGTGCAGCTTGGCAAGATTCTGTTTGAGGAAATGAATCTGCCCGCCCCCGTTAAATACGGCAAAGGCAAGACCATTTCTACCGCCGCCGACGTTCTCGAAGGTCTGGCCGCCGAGCACGAGATCGCCCGCAAGGTGCTGGAATACCGGCAGCTTACCAAGCTGAAGGGGACTTACATCGACGCGCTGCCTGAGTTGATCGATCCGAAGACCGGCCGGCTGCATACCACGTTCAATCAGGCCGGCGCCGCAACGGGCCGGTTATCTTCCTCGAATCCCAATTTGCAGAACATTCCAATCCGTACCGAGTTGGGCCGTGAGATTCGCGCCGCCTTCGTTCCGCGCGAAGGCTGGAAGCTGGTGGTCGCCGATTATTCGCAGATCGAGCTGCGGCTGTTGGCCCACATGTCGCACGATCCGGTGTTGGTCGCGGCTTTCCGCAACGGCGAGGATATCCATACCCGCACAGCCGCCGAAGTGTTCCGCGTGCCTCCCTTGATGGTGACGGCCGACATGCGCCGCAATGCGAAGGCGGTGAACTTCGGGATCGTCTACGGCCAGACTCCTTTCGGACTTGCGGCCACGCTCGGTATCGATCGCAAGGAGGCCGAGGAATACATTCGGACCTATTTCGAGCTGCATGCCGGCGTAAAAAAGTTCATTCAGGAGACCATCGCCAAAGTGCGTGAAAGCGGGCTATGCCCCGACGCTGTTCGGGCGCAAGCGGCCCATCCCGGACATGCACAGCCGCAATCCCAACGCACGATCGTTCGCTGAGCGCACGGCCGTCAACACGCCGCTGCAGGGCACCGCGGCCGATCTGATCAAGCTGGCCATGATTCGCATCGATGGGATCCTGCGGCGCGAGAAGCTGGAAACGAAGATGCTGCTGCAGGTGCATGACGAGCTGCTGTTCGAATCGCCTCCGGGCGAAGCTAAGAAGGTGTCGGAGCTGGTGAAACAAGAGATGGAGAATGTTCACAAGCTGGATGTGCCTCTGATTGTGGACGTCGGGATAGGGGAAAATTGGCGGGATGCGAAGTGAAACGCGCGGGCTGCTTGGTCGTCTTCGCATTGCTCTCGGCGTGTTCTAAGTCTTCGCAAGCTCCGCCCGAGTTCAAGGTTCGATTCGATACCAGCAAAGGACCATTCGTTATAGAGGTTCATCGCGAATGGGCCCCCAACGGCGTGGACCGCTTCTATCAACTGGTGAAGGCCGGCTACTATGACGAGGCCCGGTTCTTTCGAGTCGTGCCCGAATTTCGTGGTGCAGTGGGGCATTAATAAAGATCCTAAGGTTTCCAGGCAATGGAGCCAGAACTTTATTCCGGACGACCCGGTAAAGGAAAGCAATCACCGCGGGCTACATCACCTACGCTAAGCGCGGCCCGGATACGCGGACTACGCAGCTCTTCATCAATCTCGCCGATAACGTATCGCTGGACGCGATGGGATTCGCTCCGTTCGGCAAGCTCACGGAGGGGATGGACGTGGTGCAGAATCTTTATTCGGGTTACGGTCAGACTCCGCAGCAAAACCTGATCCAGTTCCAGGGCAATGCGTATTTGGAGAGCCAGTTTCCGAAATTGGATTACATCAAGACCGCCCGAGTGGAGCAATAGCACGGCGCTAGAATATATACGTCATGCGCTACCTGGTTAAAGCGCGGCTGAAAGCTGGTCGCGTTCGCGCGCTCCTCACAGCTATCGGAAACTCGACTTTGGGCCAAGGGTCGGTGGCCGGCGACGAATACCTGCGCGACATGCAGAATGCGCGAATGTCGGAAGACGGGACAGTCCGCTGGGTCGAGGTTTGCTTTTGCGAGACGCCACTACAGGAAGAGCGGCCTTATTGGGAACAATATTTCGAGCTTACCCGTATTCAGGACGCACATGACCGGCAGCGCTGTCGCGACAAGAACAGCTCCGAGCCTTGGGCGTGTATCGATTGCGATTGCACGGACCGGTTGGAGCAAAAACTGGCGGCGGGGGGAAAATCATTTCTAGCCGCGCTGCACACTGAAATATCTAACGAACAGCCGGCAGAGTCGCGCTGAGCCTGCCATCGGACGACAGTAAGCAGACCAGCCGCTTCCCCGCTGCGTCCAGGTTCGCCAGGTCAATCGCAATCATGCCGGAGGCTACGATCACGCGCGCACCAGCGGCGGGGAGGCCACAATTGTCGTCGGCCCAAATTCTCGCTTGGGTGCCCCGCGCCAGGCGCGCTTTGACCATAACCACGGTATCGCCTTGCCAGGCGAGGGTGGCTTCCGGGCCGATGTTTACGGCTAATTGTCCGGTAGTCACCGGAGAAGACTGGCCCAAACCGGCAGCCGCCGTCAGAGACGCAATGACAATCGCCCGCTTCAGCATGATCAAGAAAGGCAGTCCGATTATACACGGGCATTCAGGTGTGCAAAAGCAAACTTTTCCACCGGCCGGTGGAGTACTGAACCCACAAAGTACTGATTCGGACGCGACCCGTGCCACAGCTGTAACCGGGCGAAACTTCCTTCCAGCTCACGCGTCCAACCGCTGTAACATCCGGGGGAGAACTATATGTCGAATAACAACCAGCCATTCCTCACCGACGTGAAGGAACTACGCTCCAGGGCGCGCGCCAGCCTCGAAAAGGGCGCTGTGACTCCTGCTTATCAAGGTGATGTCAAGCAGGCGATCGAAATCCTGCAGAGCGTACTCGCCACCGAAATTGTTTGTGTGCTGCGCTACACAATGAATGCCATTGTCGCCACTGGTCTCTCCAGTGAGAGCGTGAAGGAAGAATTCGACCAGCACGCTAAGGAAGAGCGGGGGCATATGCGGCAAGTGGCGGAGCGAATCAACCAGCTCGGGGGCAAGCCGAATTTTAATCCGGAGGGGTTGGCATCGAGGTCGGCGTCTCAATACAGCGAAGGCGGAAACCTGGTCGAAATGATCAAGGAAAATCTGGTCGCCGAGCGCATTGCCTGCGAGCATTATCGCGAGCTGATTCGTTATTTTGCCGACAAAGATCCTACCACCCGCGTGATGATGGAAGGCATTCTGACCAATGAAGAAGAGCATGCCAACGATATGCACGATCTGCTGGTCGCGCACGAAGGCAAGCCCATGCTGTCCAATAAATAGCTAGGAAGCCTCCAGCTTTTCCGCCATCTCGAGCAGCTTGGTTACGGTGTTCCAGTTTCTTCCTGTACCGGCCGTCTTTAACGTCCTCTCAATGAGTGCCGGCGCTAGTTTTGCTCGCCCGACGCCGTTCGGAAAATAGGCGTAGACTTCGCGCCCGATGATACGCAGTTCCTCCGGGTCGGCCGGGATGCCCAGCATCTTCTCGGTCGCTTCCGGACTGGGACGTGTAGCGAGGAAGATGATGAGTAATTTTGCCGGTTCGATGCCGGGCCGCGCCGCGAACGGATTTTTCCTAATCACCTCTCTCAACTCGGTAGTGCTACGAATGATGACACTCGGGTGAAAACCGGCGGTCTCCTCGATCTGGTTTTCGATTCGCCTGGCTAGCTGAACGAAATCTTGTGCAGTAGTTTTAAAGACAACATTGCCGCTCTGGACGTAAGTCTGCGCGCCTCGCAGGCCCAGCGATTCGTGCATCGCCCGCAGCGCCTCCATCTTGATGATGTTGTGGCCGCCCACATTGATGCCGCGAAGCATCGAGATCGCCACCTTCATCAGCCTTATTCCTTTGCGCCGCCAACGGCCGTAACGGGTAACTGCGGTTTTTGCTCCTTCCGGCAGCTGCATATCGAAAGCCGTCAGCAGCGCCGAGGTTGCTGAATAGAACGCCATTAGTGACGTCAAATCTACGATGCCGCGCCGGCCGAATAGGCGGAGAGTCTCAGCGAAAGTCGAGGAAGAGACTTTCTTCTGTCCAAACAACTCGCGCCCGAAGCGAATAATGACCGCCTCCTTTTCACTCAGTCCGGTGATCGGCGAACGGTGTTTGATGATGTCGATGAGAGCCGGCTCGACGCCCGCCTGCCGGCCCGCTTTCTCGTGCGCGGCCCATTCAAACTGGTTGTCCATCTCGCGCGCCGTCGTCAGGATCACGATCTCTGTCAACCGGTCGCCAAATCCAGTCTCTCTTCTTAAGTACAGATTGGCGGTGTTCATCATATCCGCGACTTTGGGATCGTACATCCTGATTCCGGCCGGACCATTGAGCCCCACCAGGCTTCGGCGTCCCGGGTCCACCATCGTGTCGAAGACCCGCTTACCGTAATCGTCCAAGTCCTCTTTTTTCGGAAGCGGAAGACGGAACCGGGAATCCGGGTAGACGTCTTTAGGAAGCGCGGCCGCAGGCACGTCGGTTGGAGCTTGGGCGCAAAGAGGCATGCCCGCGACGCACGCCAGCGAGATCATCACGACCATTTTCGAAGTGTTCATTTGAGTTCTCCCACCGCTTCGTCTCGCGACGCAGAGGCCAGAAGTTCGTCCACGCGGACTAACAGCGACTCCGGCAGAAACGGTTTTCAGGAGTCGGACGTCGGGCGAACTGGACTTCGAAGCGGCGAGCGCGACATACACGACCTCGATCAGCTCACCGCGCGATATCGCGTCCTCCCACAATTTCCGGAGCAACCGGGTGATGTCCCTTTCCCGTACGTTGCAGCGCCAACTGACGTTGCGCAGTCTGTAAGTCCGCTCCGATTTTGCGGGTTAGTGCAGCGCCAGCTTCTGCACCCGCAGATTGCCGATCTCGCCGACGTAGAGCGTATTTTCGTTGCGGCAGTCGATGGCGTTGACCGTTCCGAACTCCTTCGGCAACTTGCCGGCCCTGCCAAACTTGCCGGTCATCGTTCCGTCCAGGCGCATTTTGTAGATTTCACCGTCGCGGTCAATATCGTTCGGCGGATTGGAATTCGAGACGTAAAGGACCTGATTCGGTCCCTTCGTCATGCACAGCGCCTGCGCATTTCCGACATTGGTGAAGGCGGTTTTGAAGTTGCCGTCGTTGTCGAAAACCTGGATGCGCTTGTTTCCGCCGTCGGCCGCATAGACATTGCCTTGCGCGTCAACCGCGATGCTGCGGACATTGGCGAACTCGCCCGTTGCGGTTCCCTTCTTGCCCCAGGACTTCACGAACTTGCCGTCTTTATCGAACTTCGCGATGCGCGCATTGCCCAGGCCGTCGGCGACGAATATGTTCCCGGCCGCGTCCCAGGCGACGTCGGTCGGACGGTCGAACAGGTCAGTCGGCTGTCCCGCGCCGTCGCCCGTCGCCGGACGCGCCGGAACGTTAACGTTCTCGGCTTTTCGCCCGAGCAGCATGGCGACGCGCCCTTGCGGATCGAATTTGATGACCATGTTGGTCATCTGATCCACCACCCAGATGTTGTCGCTCGGATCGACGCGGACCTGGGCGGCGAACATGAAGCCGTAGGAGTCCTTGCCGATCTCGCGGACGAACTTGCCGTTGCGGTCGAACTGGAACAGCCGCGAGCCGCCATGCGCGAAGGGACGCGCGGTGCCGATCGTGATCGTGGGATGGCCGGTCCGCGTGTAGACGAAAATATCGCCGCGCGAATTCGTCGCCACGCCGCCCACTTCGCCGAGATAGAGTCCGGCGGGAAGCTGCAGAGCGTTGGGCACGGAATCGAACTTGAATTTCAGGCGCGTCCTCTGGGCGTTGGCCGGAACTCCGGCAATCAAGGCCGCAGCCAGCAGAGCTTGCATCAGATGTTTCATGGGTATTCTCCTGGTTCGGCTCCTGCCTTACCGGCTGCTCGCGGCCTTGGCCGCGGTTGGCTGGAGAATGAGTTTCTGCACGCGCCAGGACTCGATTTCGCCCGCGATGATCTCGTTCGGATTGCGGCAATCCATCATGTGAACCACCTGGAATCCGGGGGCCAGCTTGCCGGGGTGGCCGAACTTGCCGAGCACCGTGCCGTCCAGTTCCGCCTTGTAGATTTCGCCGGTGATGTCCCAGGTTCCCGGCATGTTTCCGTTCGGGTTCGAGTTCGACAGGAACGCGTATTGGTGCGGGCCCGGCGAAATGCACACCGTCCAGCCGACGCCCAGGTTGGTAATCTCCCGCATGGGCTTCAGGTTGTTGTCGAGCACCTGGTAGCGGTTGTTGGTGCGGTCGGCGACCCAGACATTGCCCTGTCCGTCCACCTGCAAGCCGTGCGGCAGATTGAATTCTCCCAGAGCGCTTGCCTGCCTTTTCGCTGCCTGCCTGCGCCAGGAAGCGGCCGTTCTTGTCATATTTCACGACGCGATTGTTGCAGTAGCCATCGGAAACGAAGATGTTGCCCTGCGGGTCCCAGCCCACATCCGTCGGCCGGCAGAAAATATACTTCTGCGCCGGGAGGTTCGGGCCGGCGGGGTAGGCCTGCGCGCCGACGACCGCCGGCGGCCTGCGGCCGAGCACCATCAGCACCTTTCCGTCGGGGCTGAACTTGGTGACCATGTTGGTGCCTTCGTCGACGGTCCAGATGTTGTCGTCCTTATCGACGCGCACCGAATGGGCGAATTCGAAGCCGTAATAGCCGCTGCCGATTTCCTTGACGAAGTTGCCGGCTTGGTCGAATTCAAACAACCGCGTGTTGGCGCTGCGGTGATAGACGAAGATATGGCCCTTGGAGTTGGTCGCCACCGCGACCGATTCGCCGAGATACTCGCCCGGCGGAAGCTTCAAGAAGTTCGGCACCGACGTGAATGGAATCTCAGGCACATTTTCGATGGTCGCCTTGCGCTGCGCAAACGCAGGCGCGGCGGCCAGCACCGCCAGAGCCACTGACGAGGTCAGAATCCGTTTCATAGAAGTCTCCTGGAACTTTCCAATCGGAATATCTATTCTATGGGATTTCCCGTACTGGGTTCCGGGCTCAAGCATATCAAAATGACTCGCCCAGCCCAGCCTCAAATAGCGACGGTATCTCCCGAACTACTCAATGAGTCTGAGCCTGGACGTACACTCTCAGGATCAGGTCGCTCGGACTGGTTGGAATTGTGCCGGAATTATAGGGCGTGGAGGTCTTGTTATATGGGAAACGATACGGAAATGCCCGGATTCCTCCGTAGATGTAGCCCACCATCGTTTTGGTTCTTGGCAGTCTTTCGAGGTCCAGAATATTCGTGCCGGCGTGAGCGCGGGCCAACTCAGGCGTCGGAATAAAAACTGCTCCCGTTCCCAGGAAGCCCGGCAGGAAGCCCGGATGAACAAGCTCACTGGTTTCTTCCCTACCCGCCGCCATGACTGTTCGGATGGTCGAAATTTGATCGCTCCATTGCATCCCGTCCAAATAGGAAGCCTCTGACTTGGTGCCGATCTTCGCATTCTCGACGAACGCACCGGATGTTGAATCCCACCAGAACCTGCTGATCCCGCCGAAGAATGTCGAGTACATGGTCTCTGCCGTCCTGTCGTACATCAACAGCCGGGCGCATGCGTAGGTGTTCATTTTCTGTTCGAACCTGGAATCAACAACAGGTGTGGAATTCTCGAATAAGTAGACCGGCTTGCTGTAGTTCAGTTGTGTTTCGGGCGTGAAGACCCCTCCATAGGCCGCCAACCCCAGGCCTTTTGGCGATAAGAATTGAGTCACGTTGAGATCACGCCGGTGAAACTCCGCCTCGTCCCGATACGTTTGAACCAGCCGAACGCTTAGCCCGCCATCGGGAGCCGCAGCAATCTTCAGCTTCCGGATTTCATTCAAGTAAGTCTGTGAGACGTCTTCCGCGTTATGCTCACCGTGGCCTTCAAACGCAGTGTAGCTGCCCATAAACACGTGTCCCATAGCCAGGTAGAAGTAATCGTCGGCTAGCTTCACCAATTCACCGCCGGATGATTGCACTAACGGCGTCGACGCGAACATGATGCTCGAAGGGAGCAGGCGGCCTGCCATGACGCCTTCGATCAAGGACGGCAAATCTATCTGTGAGATCAGAGGAAACGTAAGCCATTGGTCCCGATGGTCTTTCCCATAACCGCCGCAAATGTATAGTTTTGGGCCATCCTGGAAATAGAGTTGTCCGGTGGAAGTCCATTGATCTCTCACAGCCGCGAGGCTTTCCGGCAAGGTCGCCACCGGGACGTGATACGTTCGCGCGGGCTTGACAGTCGTATCCACAACCCAGACGTCGCGATTCGCATCCGCCCTTAAAAACTCAGCCGTCCCACCGCCGACACTGTGGTACCCGGCGAGCCGTCCGCCGATGAAGACCCATCGCCCTTTCCACTGTCCGAATGAAAACGACTGGATACGAGGCGCCTCCGGAAATTCGGCGCGGGCGTCCTCGGACGCATCGATGGTGAACGGTAGTTTCGTCACCGGCAGCGTTGCGAGGAGCAAAGCGAACGTCGGAAGCTTGGTCATGTCGCCGGGGTAAGAGCCTCAGCGACGAGCGCGTCGGAGATCTCGTTGAAGGAACGACCAGGCAGTGTCTCGCAAGCGCGCGCAACGAATCCGGTCATATTAGCCACTGCGAAACTAATTCCGTTCAGGTTCCGTGCGGGCGAAATTCCTGGTAGCGGGCGTGGATATCCAGAAGCCAGAAAGTATGCAGAGCCATTCTCGTCGCCGACGCGATAGCGATCTCGCGGGAGGTCCCAGTCGACGTCGACGCTGATCACCCCCTCCAGAACTCCGGGTAGGACCGGACGCTGGCCGGCGCTGCGCGCGGAAACCAGCAGCGTACCTGCTGAGGCTGCACGCTTAACCAATCCCTCCAATTCGTCTCGACGGTCGATATTCGAGGTGCCCAAACTCAGGTTGACTACGTCCATCCGGTTCTCGATGGTCCACGCGATGGCTGCGATCAGACGATCGGATGTCGCGCGCAGAGAAGCACCGAACAGCTTCAGAGCGTAATATTCTGCCTGCGGGGCTTTCTCCTGGATCGCCGCCGTAACAGCGGTTCCATGGCCGACCGGGTCGTCGGAGGAAATATCCTCGCCTTCCAAACCCAGGAACACACCACGTGTCGGAGCGCAGATATGCGGGTGCCGGATGTTTACTCCGCTGTCGATTACTGCAATCTTGAGACCACGGCCCGTGGCAGCTGGGAACGGCATCGCGAATTTCAGCCGGCCGTCATCGGCTAGCGAGTGTGATCAGATTGGTGGTTGTGTCCTTGTTCAGGTAAATAAGCTTGCGCGAATCCAGCGTCTCGGCATCGAAGATCTCGAGCGTCGATCCCGCGCCGTAAAGGTACAGTTTCTTGCCGGTCCCGCCCACTGAGAAACGGAATGTCGGCCTCGAATCGAATTCTCTTTTCTTGATGACGTCATGCCTTTGCAAATCCCACACCCACCACTCGGTTGATCGATTCGCTCCTGTGCCGATTTTTGGCATGACGGAGTAGCCCCGCTTGCGGTCCGGCGAAACCTGGAAGCCCATCATCGGCAGCATCGGCCCAATCGGAAAGTAATCCACCTTGCGAGTCAGCAGATTGATCTTTGCGAGACCCAGGGTCCCCTTGTGAACGATGTCGTCCACCGAAGTGAATACGGAGGTCACGGTATCCTGAGCGTCGAAGGAATCCTCGTTTGCGGCCAGTCGATAGGGCGTCGCCCCAGGATATTCCGGTTGGGCGAGCGCGATTCTATCCACCTGTTTGAACGTTGCAAGATCGAAGACAAGAATGTCGTCCTGAAAGACATAGAGCAGCTTGCCGTCGGGCGACACCTTGTAAGTTGCATTGAATCCGAACCCTTGGTCCAGATCCTGCGGAAAGGGCCACGCCTTGGCCACCTTCTTGTCTTGAAGATCAATCGCGACAAATTGCGGCGGGTCGATCCGATATTGATCGATGTCCTTCACCACCACACGCATGGTGGTGTAGATATATCGGCCATTCGGATCCACCGCCAAGCCGGCAAATCGCGATTGACTTCCCACATTGATTCGATCCGGCGCGCTGCCTTGAAGGCGCAGATGAGTGTTCGGATCAGCGATGCTAAAACTGCTGGTAACTTTCCGCGTCTCCAGATCTACGGTCTCCACCAGCATCTGAGTGGTAAAGATGTAGAGCGTCTTTCGATCCGCTGAAAGCGCCGTGGTGCGGGGAATGCCCCCCAGCGGCATCTGATCCACAATCTCTTCTTTGTCTTCGTCGATGACCAGAAGTTTCTTGTCGAGCGTGCCGATGTACATCAACTGACCGGCCTTCGCGGTTTGACTGCAGATCAGGCCCGCGAGCAGGACGCTCATCAAAACAGGAACGAGTTTTTTCATGACCACTCCGTTTTATGGAAACACGATATCGATGTTGCGCCAATCGTTCGCAGCCGAGGCGCATTTGTCCGTCCAGTCCGGCGCGTTATTCAAATGATCGGGAACCTGCGCCGGCCAGCCACAGCCCAGATAGCAGTCGAAAAGATCGCGCTCCACTGGCTGACAAAGACCCGCCGTACCGCCTGAAACGTCGACCTCCCAGCCGGGCGTGAAGTTGAGCGTACAGCCCATTGGATAATAGACCTTCCCTTCGCCTCCCCGGGCCTGAAGGGCTTGAACATCGGCATTGACAGCGCCTACAGCGCGTTCCATCTTTCGTGCTTTGCGGTTGATAGCTCTTAGCGCACTCATCGATTGGCTCCTTTTTCGAAGTCAGTTTTCGTTAAAACGGTCCAAGAACGACGGATTTCGGACGCTGATCTCTCCGTAAATCCGCAAACAGAGATCATTCCAACCTCGGATCCAATCGCAATAATGGAGATTGGCCGCGGATGTATTTCCGTAATGAACAAAAGCTTCGTGGTAACAGCCACCTGCGCAGACCGGCCGTGCCCAACAAGTGTGGCAGTCATAGCGCGCCCCCAGGTGATGCGTTTCGAGGAATTGCGAGCGCGCGGAATGGTCGATGCCGCCTTGCTTCACATGCCCCATTTGGCCCACCGGCGAGTCGACAAAACGATGGCACAGATTTATGTCGCCCGCGGTGCCAACCCCCAATAGGCCCAGCCCGGCGCCGCATGGATACGCCTTGCTGATGCCGGAATGCAATTCCTTAATCGTGTCATTGGCATTCGTGAAACCGTGCTGGCGACCTTCCACCGCCCGATCGCGATATTCCCAAGCCAGTTCCTCGAACCCGCCCAGGATGCTGCTCATCTTCTGTGCGCCGATGCTGTAGAGACGGTCAGGATTAGCAGTGGCCGGCGAGAACCCGACGGCGCCGAAACCAACTTCCTGCGTCAGGTGTTCATAAATTCGCCGCACGTGCGAGACGCCGGAGCTGAGAGTAACCCGGGCACCGATCGAATTGGTCCGGTGGCGCTGCAGGAGCATCTTTATTTTCGGAACGATAACATCGTAGCTTCCTCGCCCATCATGGAAGACACGCATCTGGTCATTGAGCTCGCGGTCGCCATCGATGCTGACTGTAACTCCGACCCGGTGTTCGGACAGAAAATCGACCATCTCCTCGTTGAGCAGCGTGGCGTTGGTCGTGAGGCTGAACTCGACTCGCTTCCCCGATTCTGCCGATTTTCGCTTGGAGTAATCCACACTGGAGCGCAGCAATCGGAAATTCAGCAGCGTCTCCCCGCCAAAAAATGTCACATGAATCGCCGGCCGCTCGGCGGATTCGCGGATGAGCATGTCGATGGCCGACTGCGCCACATCCTCTTCCATGTACTTCGGTTTACCCTCGGTCTTGCTGATCTTGTCCGCGCTGTACTCATAGCAGTAGCCGCACGCGAGATTGCACTGGTTGGTAACGTTCAGCACGATCCTTTGAAGCGGGAATGTCCTGGCTGGCATCGTAGGAAATTCCTGAACGGCCTCGCCGCGCAAAACTACTTCGGATTGTTCCAGTTCAAACAAAGCCGACTCGATCTTACGGGGCTCGTAGCCGCGCGCCAACAGAAGTTCAGTCAGCTCTTCCGAGGTACGATCCCGCTCGCCCAGGCATTCGGTGATCTCACGCCCGATGTCGTCCAGCGCAAAGATCGCTCCGCTCGGCACCAGGTAAAGGAACCGCGCATCGGCTGCGTCGAACGCATGATATTCGCGGAGTCGATAAGGCAGTGAGTAATTCAATACTGCGGCCGGGCTCATTGTCCTACCTCGGGTTGATCGAATTTCACATACACTGGCACTGTTACGACTAAATATGAGCGGGCTTTCATTGCCGAACCTCCTGGAACATCGTAAGTAGCCGCGACCCAGACGTCTCCCCAATTATTGGTCGGATAATTGTTCGCTTGTTTCTTCCGCTCCGGGTTTGGACCCTCCAGGTTCGGCGTGAATAGCCCGGAGTCGTTGAGCTTTCCTACAAACTTGATGTCATCGTCACCAGGCGTAGAAACAAATTCTTCCATCGACCAGCGCGCGGAGACCGGGCCCAGTGGAATGTCGTCGGCGGTCTGGGGCTTTCCGTCAGGACCAGCGGCATAGGCGACCGCTTCGAACTGAGCATACTGCTTGGCTGCGATGGTTCCGCCAAGTCGCGCCATGCTCGCATCCGGGAGAACTTTTATATAGGCGATCTTGTCGTAAACGGCTATAGCTCGTTCTACCGTTGAACGCGCAAGCGAGATATCTCGAATGCCCGTGGCCAGGCCGGGTATCGCCTGAACCTCAATCGTCGCCATGGTCGAACCCTTGCGAACCACGCGCTTTACTGTGATCCCCGTTCCGAAATCAAAGTCCGACGGCTTCATGTCGCTTGGGAAATTTGCCCCGTAGACGCGCATTTCCGTGCTGGATGGAGATTGCACCGAGAAGGCGCTGGCACCGGCCAGGATCGGCTGTGTCCCAATACGCACCAGGTGAGCGTCGATTCCAAATTCCTGATATCCTCCCCAGAACCAACGGCCATCCATGGTGTTGCCATCGCGCGAGACGATTAGTGCTTCTCTCCACTCCGTGGGATTCGACCCCGGATCGGCCGAAGCTGCTTCTTTCGTGCCGCCGCTGGTTCGCCCCCGCCAGCTATAGCCGGTGTAGACGATGCTCTTGCCGGTTCGCGACAAAGCGGTTCCGCTGGTCGCATATTCGATGTCGGTTTTGGTGACGAATTCGTCGGGTGAAGATCCGGCTTCGATGGTTACCGTACCGAAAACGCGGCCTTTGCCCTGCTGATAACCCGTCAGCAGCCACTTCCCTTCAAGCTTGGGGGTCCGCATCACAGCTTTCCAGGACGCCCATTCCGGCGTCAGCAGAGGCTGAGCCTTAGCCAGATATTCAACGGCAACATCAGCGGGATATTTGCCGTCCGTTCGAAACGGTACCAGCAGCGGTGGCGCAGGTACAACCGAAGGATTATTACCGGTCGGAGACGACATGGCTACCGGCTCTGTCGGCTGCGCGCCGCTAGGCCGTCGGGGATGCAAGGTGTTCTCGGCTCCCGGAAACAACCCGATATGCATCACAATCAATTTGTCGTAATCTTCACGCGTGCGGCGCTGTGTCAGCACTCGCCCAATCGTGTGGCAATAGTTGCAGGTGTGCTGCAGTGCTTCCGACGGGATCTGGTCGCTCTGATCGCGAAATAGCCGATGCTCGGCCTCCCAGAATACCGGTTTCGCCTCTTCTGGCGCCAGGCCGTTATTCGCGCTGAGATACTTGAGTATTTCCCGGGCTTCTTCCGGCTTGAGTACCAGGCCATTCAGCCGAATCATGCGCTTGATGGCCTGTTCCCAGACTTCAGGACTGGTCCGGATATAGGAGAGCCGGCGCATCATGCCGTTCGCATCGCGCTGATGGCATCCGCCGCATTTAGTAATCGTGAGCTGATGATCGATAGGTATGCCGGGCGTGGCTTGCCCGTCCGCTGCCCGGATGAAAAGCGCTCCAATCAAAGCCAAGAGAGCTACGTACCCCAGTTTGGTCGCACGAAACATTTAGCAAATTCCTTTCTAGAAGGTCACCCGCGCGGTAGCCTGAATCCGATATCGTTCCGAATGCTGTCGTGTGTAGTTAGGAAATCTGGTCACTGCGATTTCTCCGCGTTAAACAGCGTTGCCAACGTGCCCTTAAAGAGTCATGTGGTGCAAGCACCTCCCGACCGGGCAGAACAAAATATACGGGATGCAGTGTCCAAACGGGGACTGTGGTGTTAGCTCGAAGCTGACGGGGGCGCGAGCCTGACGGGGGCGGGAATCATCGACCTATCAGTCGACTTGGGCGATGGTACCATCCAGCGCTGCGCCTGTCAACCCTTAATGTGGATTTATTGTGTTCCGTTACTAACTGCTCTTATTCGTAGCGCAGCGCCTGCGTTGGGGCAATCCGGGCGGCTCGTCGGGCGGGCAAGTAGGCCGCCAGCATGGTGACCAGAAACAGCGCCGGGACGACCACGACATACGCCACAATATCGACTCCACCGGCATCGAAGAGCATGGAATTCATGAGTCGTTCGACGGCAAAGCCCAGCGCCAGGCCGATCAAGGTTCCCATCCCCACCAGCGCCAGACCCTTGCCCATCACCAGGCGCAGCACGTCCGAGCCTGCCGCGCCAAAGGCCATTCGGATGCCGATCTCGCGGGTTCTGCGGTTCACATTGTACGCCACCAGTCCATACAAACCAGCAATGGCCAGCAGCAAACCCACCGCGCCCATGCTACCCACTAGATCCATCGCAATTCGCGGCCCTCTCACGGCCTGGTTCAGGTAGAAATCCTCGTAAGACCGGGTGTCCAGCATCGGGATGTTCGGATCAAGGGTCCGGACCACTTCCTTGACCGATTCAACCAGTTGCAGCGGATCGCCGCTCGACCGTAACATCAGGACCATTCTCGCGATCGGATGCTGTGCCAACGGCATATAAATGAAATCCATCGGTCCGGCGGTGTTTTGATATTTGATGGTTTGTGCAAGGCCTACAATCGTCACCATCTTGCCGGTGCGATTATCCAGACGGATGTGCTGGCCCACCGCTTCAGTCCCCGGCCAAAAGTGTCTAGCGAGCTGCTCGTTCACCACGGCGACAAGCGGCGCATCCCCGGTATCCGACGCCAGGAAGCCGCGGCCGCGTAAAATCCGGATCCCCATCGTAGCGAAGTAGCCTTCGTCGATCGTGTCCAGGGTTGAGCGGAAGTTCTCGCGATCCCGCGGCATTTGAAAACCTTCCGGGACGAATGCCAGACCGTTAAAGTCGTCTGTTCCAAGCGGAACGTTTTCGGTTAGAGCTTCACTCTGAACTCCTGGTACCGCTCGCATGCGTTCGGCCAGCAGCCTGTAGAATTGCTGCGTCTGCGCTGGGTTGTACTGCACCAGGCGCGGATCGAAGCTGGTCATCAGGAGATGGTCCTTGGTGAAGCCGGTACCTTCCAGTAAGCTATGGTGGAAACCCCTCACCATCAGGAATGAGGCCGTAAGCAACATCAAAGACATGGAAACCTGGGACACCACCAGCACATTCCGCCCCCACAGGCGTTTGCGTCCAGGCAGATCCACGTCAGCTGACTTCAGCCCATTCACCAAATCCAGGCGGGTCGACTGCAGAGCCGGCGCCAAGCCGCAAAGTAATGCGCTCAACACTGACAATGCCATACTTGCCAGCAGCACTCGCGTATCCATCCGGAACGGAATCGAGACCGGCAACTCGGTCATCAGCACGATGTTTTGTTTGGTGTGGAACCATTCCACAAACCCATACCCGATCGCGACACCGGCCAATCCGCCCAACGCCGCCAGAATCAGGCTTTCCGTCAGCAGAAGACGGATGAGTCGGAAACGCCCCGCGCCAATCGCCAACCGCACCGCGATTTCGCGCGTTCGTGTGCGGGCCCGGCTCAAAAGAAGTCCAGCCACGTTCGTGCAGGCCACTAACAGGACGGCGAGCGCCAGGATTACAAAGATCACGATGAATTTCCAATTCTGGTCGTCATCTCGAGTCCGCATTTCGAACTGGGTGTGAACCGCAGCGCCGCGATTGCGGTTCGCTGCCGGGTACTCACGCTCGAAGTTTTTCGCGAGCAGGGCCAGTTCATTCCGCGCCTGTTCCAGCTTCGTGCCTGGTTTCAATCGCGCCTTTACATTTAACTCCCGATCGTCGCGGTCCTCGAAAACATTCTTTTCACGATTGGTCGAAAACACCCGCGCCATCGCCAGCGGCATGTAAAAATCGGGATGCGCGAATATCAGCATCCCCGGAAAAGTTTCCGGGGCGACTCCAACCACGATGAATTCGACCCCGTTCAAGCGAACAGTCCTGCCGACGACAGAAGGGTCGCCCGCGAATTCGTGCTTCCAGAAGTCCGGCCCCAGCACGACCACCGGATTGCGGCCGGGAACCTGATCTTCCTCCGCCCGAAAGCCGCGCCCCAGCCGGGGCTCCACGCCGAGCACGTGGAAGTAATTACCCGAAACCAACATTCCACCCTTCACTCGCGGCGTAGCTCCGGGCTCGGCGCTGAAGCCCACCGCCTCCATGTCCGCGCTGGCGATCACGCCGTCGAAGCTCTTCGTTTGGTCGCGAATGTCCAGGTATTCACGATAAGAAAAATTGTCGTAGCTACTATCGCGTGTAGTGCTCACCAAATTGACTACGGCGCTCGGATGCGCGATGGGGTAAGGCCTGAAGATCAACGCATCGAGCATACTGAAAGTCCCCGAAGTCATCCCAATGCCTAGCGCGAGTGTGATCACTACGAACGCGGTAAGTCCGGGCGTCCGGCGCAGGCTGCGGACCGCGTAGCGAGCATCGTCGAAGAAATCCGTCAGCCAATGAATGCGTCGCATGTCTCTCATCTCTTCTTTCCGTTGTTCCAGCCCATCCATCGCCCGCAACGCCCTATAGCGCGCCTCTTTTGGCGGAAGCCCCTGAGCGATGCCCTCCTCGATTTTGTGCTCTAGGTGAAACTGCAGTTCTTCGTCTAGCTCCCGTTCCACTCGGGAGCTGCGCAGGATGGACTTGAGCCGTAAGCGCGCCGTAAACCACCAGTGCTCTATCCGCATAACCCTTCCTAGGCCTCCGAAAGTTCTATAACCTGCGAGATGGCGGACGATAGCCGCTGCCAATTCGCCGTCTCCGATTCGAGCTGTTTCCTGCCCAGGCGGGTGAGCGAATAAAACTTTGCTCGCCGGTTATTTTCGGTTTGCTTCCATTCTGCTGTGATCCACCCTTCCTGCTCCAGCTTGTGCAATGCAGGATAAAGGGATCCTTCGCTGACCTGCAGTACATCTCCGGAGATGGATTTCAGACGTAGACTGATGGCCCATCCGTGCAAGGGCTCCAGCGCGAGAATTTTCAGGAGCAGCAGGTCCAGGGTGCCCTGAACAAGGTCGTTCGGTTTGCTCATATCGGTTTCCTAGGTGAAGTATATCGGAGCTTCCCTCGGTAAGCAAGGGGAATTTACCTGGGAACCCTGGCTCGCCATTTGGAGTACTGGAAAGCACGGTACTTCAGACCTTTACAGCCTCATTCACCGCCCGAAAGACTCTTGACCGAATACTATTTCGGCTTATAATTCCTGTTGGTGTCGGAGGACCCACGTGAAAATTCAATCGTTTATAGCTGTATTTGTTGGTATTATCGCTTACCAATGGGCGATGGGATTCACCGTTCCGTCCAGGTCGGAATATCAACTCACCGGCAGCCGTACTCCCCTGGTCTTTCCCGGCCAAACGACCGTCGATTTCACCATTGCTGCGAACAATAGCGGTCTTGCTCTCGATACAATGTCAATTTCCGGGGCGTTGAGCGTCCCTGCAATATACACCGCCAATTCACTCGCCCAGCCCGTCTTGCTCTTCTTGGGATTATTGCTGTCTGCGACAGTTTTGTTCCACGGGCGCCGCTTCGAAACCTACGAGCAAAATCCTGCGCTATTATGACTGCAGTCTGGGAGAGAACCCGCCGGATCGGGAATGGCTTTTCATGAACCCACCAAACGCCGGTAAGCTGCCTCTGAAAGAAGAGACCCAGCGGCTCCGTGCCCAAATCACGCAGTTGCAAGACGAGATCAGTAGCATTCGAGGCTACCCTCAGGGGGCCGAGAACGAGATCAACAAAGCTCTGCGCGAAGGCGAACTGCAATACAAGGAGGTGTTCGACAACATCTCGGTTTGCATGTTCTTGGTTGATGTCACATCAGACGGGCGTTTCAAGTTCGCCGGATTCAACCCGGCCGAGGAGAAAGCAGTAGGTATTACCAGTGCCCACGTAACCGGCAAGTACGTCGAAGAAGTATTTGATCAGGAACTCGCTAAGAAGCTCACCTCCAACTATCGCCGCTGTTTGGAAACCGCTTCGACCATCACCTACGACGATGAGCTTAATCTGCCGGGAGGACACCGCTGCTTCCACTCGAACCTTATCCCCATGCGTAATGCCGCTGGTCAAATTCACCGGATCGTCGGCGCCTGCATCGATACGACCGATTTCAAAAGAACTCAGGAAGAGGCTCTAGCCAGACAGAAGCTGGAGAGCCTCGGGGTTCTGGCCGGCGGCATCGCACATGACTTCAACAACCTGCTGGGTGGTATCGTCGCGCAAGCTGAACTTGCCGAGTCAGAGCTGGCTGTCGGTGCGACTGCGGTTCAAGAGCTCCAAACCATTAAAAGTGTCGCTATCCGCGCCGGTGAGATGGTTCGCGAGTTGATGGTGTACTCCGGCCAAGACGAGGCCCGGCTCGATCCTGTCGATTTATCGCGCCTCGTAGAAGAAATGCTGGAATTGCTCAAAATTTCGATCTCAAAGCAAGCCGCGCTGAGCGTGGATCTCCCCAAGAACCTTCCGGCGATCCGAGCGAATGCCGTACAGATTCGACAGGTTGTAATGAATCTGATTACAAATGCCTCGGAGGCGCTCGGAGACAAAGAAGGAGTCATCTCCATCACCATCGCGAAGGTCGAATCAGGCCCCGACTCGCTCGATAACAATTCACCAGAGCCTTCCCGTGAAGGCTACCTTCGGTTGGAGGTGAAGGATAGCGGCTGCGGCATGCCGGCAGCGACTCTGGCCAGGATCTTTGATCCCTTCTTTACCACCAAATTTGCAGGCCGCGGTCTTGGACTCGCTGCCGTGCAGGGAATCATCCGCAGCCACGGCGGCGGCATCAACGTCCAGAGTGCACCCGGCCAAGGGTCCTGCTTTGAAATTCTGCTGCCTTGCACTAGCCAGCCGGCACTGGATAGTAGCATCGCAGGAGCCGATTCGGCCCCTGAATCCGGCACGGTGGTTGGAACCGTACTCGTGGTCGAGGATGAAGAGATACTCCGTTTCGCTGTTTCCAAGATGCTCCGAAAAGAAAAGTTTTTTGTCATCGAAGCCGGCGATGGCACAACCGGTGCGCATCTTTTTCGGGTCAATGAACCAAAGATTGATGTGGTCCTGCTGGACATGACACTCCCTGGAATGTCCGGCCGGGCGCTCCTTGAGGAAATGCGGCGGATTCGTTCGGATGTGAAAGTCGTCCTCACCACGGCATTCAGCCAGGACAATGCGCTCTCTTCGATGGGCGAACAGCGTCCCTGGGGCTATGTTCGGAAGCCCTATCAATTTCGTGAGCTGACCAGCCTGCTTCGAAGGGCGTGCTTTGACAAAACGACGGCCAGCGGTAAGGCTGCGGGCTAAAAGCCTCTGCCATCGCGAGTCTTAGCCGCATCAAAGCGGGCAATTCGACCGCAACAAAAAATGAGCCTGCGGCTCGGCGCGCGAATCGTCGCAAGTGAGAGGAATATCGTGGCTGGCAATTGGAATGACGATGCGTGCCGGGTTATTGGAGCTTGAACGATGGAACATACCGCAACTCGCCGGTCTCATTCGCGCGCAGTCCGCGTACGATCTCCCAGGGAATGACTGCCGCACGGAGTTGATAAGCAGCTCCGCAGCCTGCCGAGAGTCTTGACCTCTTTACCCGGCGTACATGCTGGCGCGCAGCATGCTCGAACGTGTCATGTCACGCCTATAGCCGCTAAGCCACGCTTCTGAAAGGAGTTGGACTTTATGTTTGACTTTTTCTTCCTGCTGCTGTCGATCTGGAGCGCCAAAATAGCTAGTGAGCCTGTGATCGTCATTCTGGACTAAGCCCGTAATTCTCAATCCGGGCGAAGTGACGTGCGTACGAGCTTTTGTTGCACGACCTCAGTTAGCCGGGCCTTCGCCCTGGATTTTAGCAGATTGAATTGAGTTTGCGTGAGACGCATCTCCACCTGAATTTGCTCCGCCGGCTCCTCGCGCAGGTAAAAGCGCGTCAGGATTTCACGGTCCCGGCGGCTCATTGTCTTGAGGACCTGCTTCAGGACCGCTACCTTTTCGTGCGCGGCTGCAGACTGTTCCGGAGTAGGCTCCGCCGCCGTAAGACCAGCAGCTGATTCCAGATTGATGGAAGTTTCCCGCTTGTGAATCATCCGCGAAATCCCGAGACTCATCTGCCGATGCAATACGGTTCGCACGAACCCCATGAGACGCTCCGGTTCTCGGAGATCTCCGCGGCGTATGGTCTCAACGATAATGACAAACAAGTCATGCACTAGATCTTCGACATCCTGGGTTCCGAGACGGCGTTGGAGAAACAAGCGCGCGCCGCTGGCGAGATTTCGGTACAGATCCTCCTCGCCTGGCGGTTCGCCTGCGCGGATCTGTTGGACCACGACCTTCCAGTCCGGTCCCGGCTGCCGCGGCATGTGGCTCTGGTCAATTCCTTTCAACGCAGAAATAGGCCCCCCAGTTAGCAGGGTCCGCCCGCCGGCCTCCGGCATGCAGCTCAGCGAGTTGCGCCTGTTGCAGCACCTGAGCAAATGACTTTCGATCTCGGAGACCTTGAAACGCGTGCAGGCTCTCGTAGAAGGATGGGAAAAGCTCGCTGCCGTCTTGATCCGCCACCGCCCACCGCGTGACTATCACGCCACGCGCACCCGCGGCCAGCCACGCGCGAGTCAGGCCCATTAATCCAGCGCCCGGAAGAACGGCAGCGTGTGCTGAACTGCATCCGTTCAAAACTACCAAACCAAGCTTGGCCCTCATTCCGGCAATTTCATTGGCGCTTAAAAGCTCCATTTCGCCTCCCGGCTGGAGTGTTAGGGCGACCAGACCCAGGCCTGAATATTGTGGCGGAAAAAGTATGTGCGCCGCCATGTGCAGCACCGCTGGGTTTCGGCGGAGAGCTTCCGAGAGGCTTTCCTTGTTCGCGGCCGCCCCTTTCAGCAGAACCGGTTCTAACCCCTGTGATCGCCAAATCTTGGCGCAGCTCTCCACTTCCCGGCCGCTCCCTGCCAATCGCGCCAGTTCCAGTCGAGGTACAGTTGCGACGGAGCCATGCTGTGTTATTTGGCCCACCAACCGCGCATCTGCCCGATTGTAAATTGGATCACCGAGCGCCACCATAGGTCCGTTCCAGTCGGGGTTGGTAGCGCCAAATAAGGCGGAGATGCCCGGAACGACCTGGACGGAATGGCGCTCGACTACATAGAGCGGTATGGCTGGCTCCGACTTGAACCCTTCTACCAACGCCGCAAAAGGCATGTCAAACAGGGGGCCATCCGGCGCAACAATCCATGCGGGCTTATCGAGCAAACGCTGATTGCCGCCCTCGAACAGTTGAGAGTATAGATGTTTGCCTTTCGTAACCGCGTCTGGGGAACTCTCGCGCACGGCGTTGACGAAAAGGCGAATCTCTTCAGCGATCTCGCCTTGTGGCGGCAATCGACGAAATTCGAACCCTTCCTGTCCGATGATCCATACGCACGACTCTCCATCCCCCAAATGGAAACCCAGGAAAACTTCCGTTGGCCGCAAGGCCCTCTGGGTACGCTTTAGAAGCTCACTGCCGCTCCCATCTAGCTTGCCCAAGTCCCTCGGAAAGTCGAGCCCCGCGCTAGCTTCCAGCTCTGCCACCCTTAGTCGAAGCCGCCGGGCAATGGCCGGGTCCCCATCCGGCTCGCCCTTCACCAGAGCAGCCTCAGCCTTATAGAGCTCAGCCAGCGCTTCCCAATAGTCATTTGGCAGCTTGCTCGTCAAGTCGGATCCTGCCCACAAAGCTCGTAGACTCGCCGCCCGGCTCTCCTCGGCTGCCGCAAAGGTCTGTTCGGCAAACTGCTGCTGGCGAGTTTGTTCGTACAAGCGGCTCCCGGCCTCGATATACGAGGAGTAGATCTGCTGCAACTCGACCTCACTGCTGATACGAAACGTATCGGCCGGAAGCACCTCCGCCCGCCAGCGCCTGACGCTATCCAAAGCGTTTCCAAAGTCGGTGTAGGCGTCCTGCAATTGTGCTTTCGCCAGCTTTAGCTTGCCGCGCTCATAATACGCACTCCATATCGCGGAGGGGTTGACAAACCGAGCCGCGTCGACCGCTCTGTCAAGAAACATCGACGCCGATTGCAAATCGCCCTGCAGCCTGCGCAAGTGTCCAAGTGATTCGTAGGAGAAGTACAAGCGCTCATCGTGCCTTAGCTTCCTTATTCGAAACGCTTCCAGCAGGGCACGCTCACCGGATTGAAGTTGACCGCGCTCAACAAATGCGTTTCCCAGTTCATTCCAAGCCTGCGCCTCGGACGCGATATCGAGCTCCGATCTCGACGCTTCGATCGCGTTCTGAAGCAGAGCGACCGTTTGCTCGGAGTCCTTTTGCCTTCCCTTAATGCGAGCACACTGTATCAGGAGACTGGCCTTGAACCGGTCGGTCGAGCCGCTGGGTAGTTTCAAACCCTGTTCGGCGGACTCCAGCGCCGCGTCGATATCCCCCATATCGAAATAGAGAGAGGAGAGACTAACAGCGATTGCGCCCAGCGTCTCACGATCTCCTTGCAGGCTGGCCAGGTCTCTGGCTTTCAGATATGTTCGAATGGCATCGCGATAGCGGAACAACTGATAATACGCGCCGCCCAAATTATTCAAGAACCGAACTGCTGACCGTAGACTTCCACGCCGCTTCGCCTCTCGATAGCCATTCTCGTAGATGCTGATTGCCCGTGGATATTGACTTGCGCGAAGTAGAGCATTACCTTGGCGGCGCAATTCGCGGAGCTTAGGCGGTTCGTCGTCACTGCCTTGAACACCCTGATTTGATACGCCGCGGCTACCGCACTGAACCAGCGCGAGCACCAAGCTTAGAGCCGCGATCGCGTAAATTGGTTTTACAATCCGGAACAGCACATGATAAGGGCGGGTAACGCGGCGAGTGGAAAAAACCGTGCCGTCCATAATTGGTCAAGCGCCCTCTCGCCAATGTGCTCTTGTTTTATCACGTTTGTCGAGTTTGAAACAAGCTAGAGCTGTGCGGTTTTATCCGGTGCATGGGAACTGACATGTTTCGCGTCGTCGCCATTTGCCTCAAGCCGCTGAGATCTGACGATGGATTGCTCGCGGTCGATTTTCGCGAAATCGCAACCACCTAACAGGTCTTGAACTACTGCAATAAAGGCCGGC
The DNA here is from genome assembly GCA_963769205.1 of Bryobacterales bacterium. GTDB lineage: Bacteria > Acidobacteriota > Terriglobia > Bryobacterales > Bryobacteraceae > Palsa-89. Next base: position 74,282 of record CAVYKR010000020.1, read on the forward strand.
ATTCGGAATGGTTTCTCGATCGACACTGCACTCGGCTCGCACGCAATTCCCAATGTGCCTGACATGAGCAGCGTTGCTGTGGATGGCGAGAGGCTCTTGATGGAATGAATTAGTTGCGGCCCCTTCATCCCTGGCATTATCACGTCGGAAATGACAAGTTGGATCGCCTGTGGGGCCTCCTTAAAAGCTTTGAGCGCCGCCTCCGCGTTCATAGCCGTCAATACCTTATACCCGGACCGATTCAAGATGGCCGCCGTGACCCGGAGCATGTCGGGGTCATCATCGGCGATGAGGATGGTCGCCTGTTCCCGAGCCACGCCCGTCAGCAAGTCACTCCTCCGTTTCCTTGTGCCGGGCAGTGCCGCCCGGGTCCAACAACGGCGTCTTCTTGACGCAATTCCATACCCGCGCAAAGTCACAAATTGCGCTGATATCAATGCAGTGTGATCAGTGCGAGTGGATTATCATCTCTTTTTGGCCTTAAAAATCTGATAAGCGCACCCTCCCCGACGCACTGCTTAATTAGCTGGTGCACCGCTCGATTAGATCAGAGCAAGCTCGCAAACGAAGCGGGAGTACGGCGCAAACGCTTGAGGAATAATGCCCATGCAGCATATTGAAGACAACCTTCTCGATCAATACGCGCTCGGCACTCTGCCCGCCGAGGTCATCCCTGAACTGGAAGAGCATTTACTGGTCTGCTCATTCTGCCAAACCCGGCTTGTGGAAGCAGACGAGTTGCTGATCCTGCTTCGAGAGGCGGTGCCTATTGAGAAAGCGACCCCGCAACCGCTCCGATTTCCTGCCTTCAGATACACCCTATGGTCCACCGCGGCAATAGCTCTTACCGTGCTTCTGACCGTGCTGTTTACTGGAGATTTGCACCGCGTCAAACCTCAACCAGCGATCTTGCTCATGCAATCACTCCGTGGGCCGGAGGCGGCAGCCGAAATGTCCTCTTCAAAGCCTGTCCTACTTGTTTTTGACTTGGCGGTACAAGCGAACCCGTCAGACTATGCAGTTGAGATCGTCGATCCGGTTGGGAACCAGGTTCTTAAAAAGGGTGTTGAATTGCGAGACGGCCGTCTTGCGGTCCTGGTTGACAGACTGGCGCGCGGCTCCTACTGGGTCCGTTTGTATCGTCAGCAGCTACCCCCAGAGCTGATGGCAGAGTACCAACTGCGAGCAGAATAGGCCAACGTTTTCACTTGCTCAAACAATAGTCGAAGGTTAGAAGATCAGTTTCAAGCTGAACTGTAACTCTCGCATATCAATTCCGGTGCGGGTGCTGGAGATTGTTCCGAAGCTGCCGGTGCCTGGGATCGGGACTCCGTTGGCGTCTTGTCGATTGTTACCCAAGGTTAGGTTCGGGTCTCCGAAGTTAGGGTGATTCAAAAAGTTGAAAACTTCAAAGCGAAATTGCAGATACCTCTTCTCGGTGAAGTAGAAGTTCTTCAGCGTGGAGAAATCCCAGTCGAAGATCCCGGGACCCTGGGCTACGTTGCGTCCGGCGTTCCCGTAGGTTCCAAGCGGCTGCAGCGAGAATGCGGCGATATTAAACCATTCGCCCGGATTTGGATTATTCAGCACCGGACTTATGCCAGTGGCGTTGGTGCGGTCATAGCCGCTCGAGGTTTGAGAACGATCGGACCCGGGTATTACAGTCAGCGGGAACCCGGTGGCGAGCGTGAAGATCGAATTCAAGTCCCAACCGCCGACGATCTTACTGGCGAAGCCTTGGTTTAGATACGCGCGGCCCCTTCCGAAAGGCAAAGCGTACACCACCGATGTCACGAAGCGGTGGTGCTGGTCAAAGATTGACCGGCCCCGCTCGCAGGAAAGACAGTAGGAATTCTGCGGGAACAGGCCGTCTGATCCCAGTGTGCGGACACCACTGCCGTCGTCGATGGACTTGGAAAACGTATAGCCCGAGAGAACCGTCAATCCACTCGAGAGGCGGCGGTTGAACTTGACGGATAGAGAATTGTAATTCGAATCGCCGGCATTCACGACCCCTTGAATCAAACCCCACTCCGGAAAGGGCCACCGCTGCGCCAAAGGCGCTGAGCCGAGCACAGGCTGGTTCGCCAGGTAACTGAAGCGTTGAAGCACGTGCCCTTGCGTGCCAAGATAACCCACCTCCAGTACCATCGAATTAGAGAGTTGACGCTGCAGGTTGACCTCGTATTGCTCAACATATGGCGTTTTGTGGTCATGGTTATGCACCAGCGCCAGGGGTTGGTTGATGCACACCAGGGGAGCGATGTTGCCGCAGGGAGTAGTTCCATTCGCCCCGATAGGATTTGACCATGTCAGGTTGTGGTTGCTTTCGGTGACCGTGAAGCGTCCCACAAAGTTCCGGCCCATATCGAACACTGCATTGCCAATATCCTGGGCGTAAAAAATTCCCGCGCCGACGCGTACGGTCCACTTCGAGCTGGGACTCCAGGCAATGCCGAGACGCGGCGCGAAGTTGGTGTAGCTGGCAGCGACCAACCGGCTGCCTAGAAGACTGTCGGTCCTCGCAATCGGTAGGTTCGGGTTGAAACGGATCGGCATATCCTGATAGAAATCACCCGTCCCGGGGCGGACAAATATCGGTTGGAGGTTCGGATCCGTAATGTTGGCGACGTCGGCGTTCAGGGGCACATACGCGTTCAAGAGATTCGGATGCTTGTCGGACCATGGCGGAACGAACTCGTATCGCAGGCCCACGTTTACCGTCAGGTTGGGCCGGGCTCTCCAGGCATCGGTAATGTAATAGGCTTGGCTGGTGGCGCGGAACTGAGTATTGGCCAGCCCTGCGGCGTCGGCATTGTTGTACATGTAGCCCAGCATGTAATCGGCAAACCCGTAGCCTGTCGCCTGATTCTGGAAGGCGGGTGAGCTGCGGGGAAACTGATTACCTACCTGGCTATAGCGGTCGCGGCGGATGTCGGCCCCAAATTTCATGGAATGTACGCCATGCGTCCAGGAGACGTTGTCCGTCCATTGGAAGGTGTAATTGTAGTTCAAGTAGGGAGAATTTGAGTCATCGCCAAAGCCACTGAAACCGAGGATGCCCACAGCCGGAGTACCCCACGCAGTCGGTGGGAGGGTCGGGTACGCCAATACCGAATTCCTTGATCAGGTCTCTCTTGTTATTCAGCTCGCCCCCGATGTCGTTAAAGAAGTGGTCTATCCCGAAGCGGAATTCGTTCACCAGGTTCGGTTTGAGAATGCGAGTATTATCAATCAAACCTTGGTGAGCCGTCGTGGACGTGAAATGGCCGTTCTGATAAAGCGCGGGGTTGAGAATATATTCGTCGTCCCAGCTAAATCTAGCGAACCAGTTCGACTTGGCGCTTTCCACAAAGTCAACGCGGCTGGTGAATTGGTCTTTATTCGTAACATTGTTGTCCAGCGCCAGGTAATTGTTCACCAGGGACGTACCAGGTTGGTTGGGCGCTGGATAGAATTCAAGCAGCTTCAGAGAAGTTGGATCCAGGCGCGATGTGGGAATAGAATTGTTTGCGAACGGGAGGTTGTTCAGGGGGTCTGTAATGATACCGGCCTGAGCAAAATTACCGCCGCGCATGGCGGCAGAGGGCACATTGTAGACACCCTGCGTCTGGTTGCGAAGCCGAAAACCCTCGAAGTTGGCCAGGAAGAAAAGACGATTCTTGCCGTCATAGATCTTGGGAATCTGGATAGGCCCGCCCAAGGTGAAGCCGTATTGATTCCACTTGAAGGGTGACGATGTAGGCCGCTTGGTAGTGAAACCAAAAGGAAGAGCGTCAAGCTTGTTGTTGCGGAGAAACTCCCATAACGTACCGTGGTACTCGTTGGTGCCGCTCTTGGTGGAGACGTTGATCTGGCCGACCTCGCGGCCGAACTCGGCCGAGTAAACGCCGGTTTGAACCTTGAATTCCTGCAAGGCGTCGATGGAAGGCAGGAAGAGATAGGAGTTGAAGTTTACGTCGGTGTTGCTCGACGCCGTCCAGAGTGAAATAATTCCATTCGCGGCGGTTGCCGGAAATGGATAACTGCTGCGTACTGCGATCACCACCCTGTCGTGAACTGGACTGGCCACCGTTTGCGAAAGCCGTGCTCACGTTGGGACTGAGTGCCACCAATTGAAGAAAGTTGCGGCCATTGAGCGGTAGATCCACAATGCGCTGGTTTTCGATAACCGTGCCGATGGTCGCGTCTTCGGTGTTGAGCAGCGGAGCGCCGCCGGTCACCTCCACGGCCTGCGACACTGCTCCGACCTGGAGCTGGAAATCGAGGCGGGCCACCTGCTGTACCTGCAGCTCAACGCTGTTGCGGACCTCCGACTGGAAGCCCTGCATCTCCACTTTGATGTTGTAGACGCCCGGCTGCAGGTTCGGGAAATTAAACACGCCGGCCGTGTTGGTGCTTTCCGAACGAGTGAAATTAGTTTGCGGGTTGGTGACGGTCACCGTGGCGCTACCCACCACGCCCCCGCTAGGGTCGGTGACTATACCGGTTATCTGCCCAAATGTCTGTCCGAGTGCTGGCGTCGCAAATGCGATTGTGGCGACCAGTAAAAAGAAAATCGAATCGATTTTCGTACGCATGAAGACACACTCCTTCGGGGAGCCTGCCCCACTAAGCCACTGAACCAGGATTCCCGTTACGATTTCCTGGCCGCCATGAATTATACATCTAACTACGCGTAGATGTAGACTAACAATTCATGTGATGGCGTACCTGCTGGAGTTGAGTAACCTATGACCCAGGAATTCGAAACCCGGACAGTACGGGCAATCTTTGTTCGCTTGATGCCGTTGCTGATGGGCTGCTACCTTTTGGCCTATCTCGATCGCATCAATATCGGATTCGCTGCGGTTCCGATGAACCACGATCTGGGTCTCGACGCCTATCATTACGGTCTTGGCGCTGGACTGTTTTTCTGGGGTTACTTCTTTTTTGAAGTGCCGAGCAACCTGATGTTGGAGCGGTTTGGCGCGCGGCGATGGATTGCTCGGATCATGGTCACCTGGGGCTTGGTCTCGATGGGCACCGCTTTCATTCACGGCTGGGTGGGGTTCCTCGTAATGAGGTTCATTTTGGGCATTGCGGAGGCAGGCCTTTTTCCGGGCGTCATCCTGTATTTGACCTATTGGTTCCCAACCGCTTACCGTGCCCGGATTATCGCGGCATTTATGGTGGCCATCCCTGTGTCGCTTGCGATTGGGTCGCCGATTTCGACGGCAATACTGGAGATGGGCGGAATCGCGGGTTTGAAGGGCTGGCAATGGCTGTTTCTGATCGAGGGCGCGCCAACAATTCTGCTTGCCGTCATCGTGCTGATGGTCCTGCCTGACCGTCCGTCGGGATGCTAGTTGGCTCGCCGACGATCAGAAACAATGGCTTGAGGAAACGCTCGACAAAGAACGAAAGGCCGTCCGGGCCAGTCACGGCATGTCGTTCTGGCGGACCTTCATCGACCCCAGAGTTCTGGCGCTCTCCTTCATCTATTTCGCCAACCTGACGACCAATCTAGGACTCGCGTTTTTCCTGCCGCAGATGATCAAAGAAATAGGATTCAGCACTTTTCAGAGTGGTCTGGTGACCTCCATTCCTTATATCGTGGGGGCGATCGGCGCGCTGCTCTGGGGTTACTTTTCGGACCGATACAACGAGCGACGGATCAGCCTGTTTCTCGCGTTGCTGGTCTCAGCCATCGGACTCGCCGGTGCAGCGCTGTTGGGAAGTACGATCGGCGCCGTGGCGTGGATGTCGGTCGCGGCCATTGGAATCTATGGGGCCAAGGCTCCCTTCTGGCCGCTGCCATCGATGTTCCTGACCGGGAGCGCGGCCGCGGGTGGCATCGCTCTTGATCAACTCCGTCGGCAACCTGGGTGGGTTTGCCGGACCATATATTATGGGCTGGGTCAAGGATGCCACTGGGAACTTCAAGGCCGGACTGTACGTCCTGGCTGGGTTTGGTATCGCGGCCGCCGTCGTTACGTTGATGGTCGTTAAGTCAGCGCCGCGGCCCATTGAGAGGACACAAAGAAATGAAGCTCACGCCTGAGGCGCACGGCACATTCGCGATCGCGCCAACTCCGTTTCACGACGACGGCCGCATCGACGAAAATTCGATCGATCGGATGACCGATTTCTACGGAGAGGCCGGCTGTAGCGGCATTACAGTACTCGGGATTCTGGGCGAAGCCCCCAAGCTTGACCATCAAGAGGCGATTGCGGTTGCCACTCGCGTCATCCGTCGCGCTAAGGATATGTCGATCGTGGTCGGCGTGTCGGCACCAGGCTTCGCAGCGATGCGTTCACTCACCTGTGCAACCATGGAGGCCGGCGCGGCTGGAGTAATGATCGCTCCGCCGCCGTCGCTGCGCACGGACGACCAGATTGTCACCTACTTCCGCCAGGCAGTGGATGCGATCGGCCTTGATGTTCCGTGGGTGTTGCAAGACTACCCGCTGGTGCTGTCCGTCGTGATGACTCCCACGGTGATCCGGCGCATAATCCAGGACTGCCCGTCCTGCGTAATGGTCAAACATGAGGATTGGCCAGGACTCGAAAAAATCTCAGCCTTGCGCAGCTTCGAGAAAGAGGGATCGATGCGGCCGATCTCTATCCTGACCGGCAACGGCGCCCTGTTCCTCGATTTCGAGATGGATCGGGGAGCAGATGGCGCCATGACCGGCTACGCTTTCCCGGACATGCTTGTGGATACTGTACGGCTCTCAAAGGCCGGCCGGCGCGACGAGGCGCACGATCTGTTCGACGCCCATCTTCCCCTGATCCGCTACGAGCATCAGCAAGGTGTCGGACTTTCGGTCCGCAAGTACGTGATGAAACGCCGTGGCATCTTGTCTTCGGATGCTCAGAGGAAGCCTGGTTCAAATCTCGGCCCAACGGCCAAGGCGGAGGTCGAATATCTTCTCTCGCGTGTTGCGCGATACGACCACCGCGCAGCAATTTTTGGACAATGACTGATGTATTTCGCTACTTCGTCTTGATCGCGAATTCCGGCAGGAACCACGGTCCTTTTTGCGGAACGTCCTGACCGACGACTTCGTGTTCGGTCAAAAGCCAACCCCACAAATTGCCGTTCGGCGCCTTCTCGCTGTCGATCTGAAGGTAAAGCTTGCCTGTCTTGAGCGCAGTGATCTGAGCGCTATCGAGCTTGAACGAATCGGTCACCTTGCCTTCGACAGCGGCTGGAATAGTGACCTCAAAAATCGGTTTTCCCGGAATTCCAGTGCCCGCGCTCAGGCATACGTGCGCTTTCGTGGCAGCACTGGCGAGCCCCGTAAAGGTGGCATTCAACAACATCTTGTCTCCCTCAATGGTGACAACAGCGCTGCCCTTACCGCTGAAATTCCCATGCATCGCGTCATTGTGCGGCATCGGCGATAGATAGGCCTGATACTTCTCAGTGGCCGCGAACGTATTGGCGCCGAAACCGAAGCAGACGAGTAACACGGTAGTAGCGGCCGCCCCAACACTAGTGGATAGTTCGCGTGACATGGTACTCCTCCGTTGATCTATTCACTCGCAGCCTTCGGCAAGGCGAACACATACACACCGTGACCCAACCTGGGGCGATTGATTTCCCCGCCCAACATAACCGTAGGCTTTTGTTCCGGGCTTCCACCGTTGTAGCCCGTCGGCACCGCTACGAACTGCTCCCCGCCAACGCTGTAGGTCACCGGATAGCCTTGCGCGGTGGTGGGCAGCCGTGTCTCCCAAAGCGTCTTTCCGGTCTTGATGTTGAATGCCCGAAAGACTCGGTTGAAATCGCCGATAAATCCGACTCCGCCGGCCGTGGACATCACGCTAGTGAGAAACGGCGATCGTTGCTGGAAAGTCCACACCGGTTTCATGGTCTTCGTTTCGTACGCGGAAAGCCGGCCCAGATTCCCTTCCGTACCAGGCATTTCGTAGAACAACTGACCACCCGCGCTGTACAATGTGCAAGTCTGGCTCAACGGGACAATCAGGAGATCGTCGGCCGGATAGTAGCTCGTGGCAGGCCAGTTATGCCCACCCTCCGGACTGGGGCAGGAAGCCAACCAGTCGCCTGGTTTTTGCTCGAGAATATCGCTGCGATACGTTGTCCGGCCCGTCTTCATGTCGATCGATGCCCAGACGTTCTGGAAGACGGTCTCTTTCACGTCCAAAAACTTGCCCGTCGTGCGGTCGAGTTTCCAAAGCAGCCCCGATTTCCCCACCGTCATGACCGTCTTTTGCGGCCCATGGTCGATGAGCACACGCTCGAACACCTCGTCGAGGTCCAGCGATTCGCCGGGCGCGTTCTGAAAATACCACTTCAGCTTTCCAGTGTCCGGATCGAGCGCCAGTGTCGTGTTGGAGAAGAGTGCGTCGCCGTTAGTGCCGCGTTGATCACGACGCGAAGGTTTCGCCTGGCCGGTCCCCCAGAAAGTCAGGTTCATCTCGGGATCGTACGTTCCCGCAATCCACGCATCGGCGCCGGCGCGCTTGTTATCGGGCAAATCTCCCCAGGTGTCGCCGCCAGGGGTGCCGGTCAATGCCACGGTGTAAAACTTCCAGAGCTGCTTGCCGGTGTTCGGGTCGTATCCGGCGATGAAACAATAGTCGCGGTCCGACCGTTCGTCGCAGCGAGTGAGGCCGACCAGCAACTTGCCGTGCGCGACCATAATGCCGCCAATCTTGTCTGCTCCGTATTCCGAAACGGCCGTCTGCCAGACGATTTTCCCCGAGCGCGCATCCAGCCCGTAGAGCTTGGTGTCGGTAGCCGGATAGAAAAGCAGGTCGCCGTAGAGGGCCATCGTTCGCGTGGCGTTTTCCCCTGCGTTGCCGACCGGCCCGAGTCGATTTTCCCAGATGAGGTCGCCGGTCCTGGCGTCGAGCGCCTGCACCGTGTTGGTCATATTGGTCGAGAGAAACATCACGCCATCGTGAACCAGTGGCGTGATCTGCTGACGCGCGCCTTCATCCAAAGGCCAGGCCCAACGCAATTGCAGGCTGCCGACGTTCTTGGCGGTGATCTGATTGAGAGCGCTGTTGCTCCAACCCGCATAGTTACGGTAATGCATCAGCCAATCGTTGTCGGACGGATGAAGCATCATCTGGTCGGTCACAGGCGTGTAATTCTTCACCGTTCCGGCGACGGTCAGGCCCGTGCGTCCTCCGCCAGCCGCGGCGGAATTCGCGTTCGATCCACGTCCCCCCCTCGGCCGCGACCGCCGCCGGACGCAGTGACGTCAGCCGGTGCCCGGCCGCTTGCCACCGATCGAATGGTCACGGCGGTATCCGGCGTAAGTATGCTGGTTCCCGGCTGCGCGCCGTTAGCCTTCAGCAGGAAAGCGACAATGGCTGCGTAGGTCTCGGGGCCGAGGCTGTTGGGATTCTCTGGCGGCATTGCCAGCCGAATCTCGTTGTAGAGTTCCTGCGTCGTGCGGCCACCCCACGAATCCACAAATGCGGTTCCCGCCAACGCGGGCGCCTCTCCGCTACCGGCCAGAGAATTGCCGTGACACGAGGCGCAACTCTGCGCGTAGGCCGCCTGGCCCGCGCTGGCCTGCGCGTCAGTGAAAGGGGCTACGGGGAGCGTCTGCTGCGCTCGCGCACTCGCCATCCAGAAGCCAACCGCCGTCACAGCGAGAGCAGCCAACAGCATGACTCGCTTCTGTCCATGACGATGTGGTGGTTTCATCTGACTTGTCCTGTTTCACCGGCTCCGCCGGATTTGACCAGGAACACCGAAGCAGGCTGATCCATTTGCAATTGCTGGCCAGTGGGCGTGAGCTGCCCGCTCTTCGGGTCCACGCTGAAAATGACGACGTTGTTTGAAGACTGGTTAGCAGCAAAAAAATACCGGCCCGTTGGATCGATTGTAATGTTCCGCGGCGATTGGCCAAGCGCCGGAACGAAACCCTGGAGTGTCAAAGTCCCTTTGCCGGCGTCAACCGCATACACGGCGATACTGTTTGCGCCTCGGTTCGAGACGTACAGGAACCGGCCCGCCTTGATCGATCTGGATTTCGGCCGTGGAATTCCGCCCCGCGAAGTCCGCCGGTAAGCGTGGAAATCTGCTGAATTTCTTGGAGTGTTCCGCGATCGGCCGCAAACACGCTGACCTTGGAGTCGGTTTCGTGATTCACGTAAAGAAATTTCTCGCTCGGGCTGAGGGCCAGACGGCGTGGGCCGGAGCCGGCGCTCACACTCACAAAAGGCGGATCCGCCGCTTTGACGGCGATTTTTGTAGCATCCACGTGATAGACATAAACGCGGTCGAGGCCGAGTTCGGTGACGTACGCTAAGCGATCATCCTTGGTAAAGATCACTCCATGAGTGTGCGCCCCGGTAGTCTGGCGCGGGCTCAATGCCGCGCCCGCATGGTGATCGACGTAGAAAGGCTCGCCGAGCCGGCCGTCCGCTTGAATCGGCAGCGCCGCCAGGGATGAATTGTTATGCTCGGCATCGTTGCCGTGAAATCCATAATTCGTCACCATGACGAACTTCCCCTGCGGATCAACGATCACCTGGTTCGGCAGTCCACCTCCAGCGCTTACCCGGTTGAGCAAAGTTAGCGCTCCGGTCTTTTGTCGATCGCATAGGCGCTGACCGTATCGCCCTTGGCGGCCTCTGCCGTCTGCCAATTTACGGCATAGAGAAAACGTCCGTCCGGCGTTGCGCACACATACGCGGGATTGACCGTTTCTGCCACCAGGCCAAGCGGCGTGACCTTGCCGGATGACGGGCTCGAAACGCCACGCATAGATGCCCTTCGAGTGGGAGGGAGCATCGGTGTAGCTGCCGACGTAGACGAAGTAATCGGCCTCAGCGCCTGTCGCGGCGGTAAGTGCGGCCAGTACACACACGCTGTAAAGGCAAATCGTTCTTAGCATCTACTGATCGTCTCCCCGTGGCGGTCCATCTCTCCCCGGTGCGGCAGCCGGCTTCGTCCCCTGCCGCGTCAGGAACGCAAGTAGATCTTTGAACTCCTCCGGTGCCAGGCGTTTGTCATAGTCGGTGGGCATCAGGCTCTTCGGTTGCACGACCACGCTACGCGTTCGGGCCCGGTCCAGAGAATAGAGGTGTTGATCGTTTCCCAGCACCTGCAGGGAATAGCCATCTTCATCCAGTAATATGCCGTCAATAACTTTTCCATCTGCTGCGATCACGTGCACCGGCAAGTAGCTTTCCATCGGAGGCAATGATTTCAGATGGGCGCCGCCGCTGCCGAACTCATGGTGCTGCGCTTTCGTGAGCGCATCAATAATGGTGCTGGCCTTGCGCGTCCCCGCGATATTGTTCAGGTCCGGCGCGGTTAATCCGCCCTTCCCTCCCAGCATGTGACAACTCCCGCACTGGCCTTTGCCCCAGAAGATCTGTTCGCCATGCGCAGCATCGCCCGGCAAGGGATTATCAAGCGCCGTCCCTCGCAAAGCGCGGATATACGTGGCGATCTTCCAGATCTCATCATCCGCAAGTTTTTGCGGGCCCATGGGCGTTCCCGGGATGCCGTTCTTGATCGTATTGAACACTTGCCCATCGGTGGTGCCGAAGTCTGCTCGCTCCCCCGAGACGAGCGCAGGGCCGATCTCTCCGTCAGTCCCATTAGGTCCGTGGCAGCCGGTGCAACGCTCGGCGTAGAGAGTCTCACCTTCGTGAACAGCCTCCGGTTTGCCCCGGAATGGATTCGCGGGCCCTGGTGCGGGCCGCTGGGCAAGAATTTGCGCTGGCGTACAAGCCAAAACCAGCGCTGCGACTACCCCTACTCGATTCATGGCTTGACCTCCAAGGTGGAATCTTGCAAGCCGAAGGCGAATACATTCGTGCCGGATGCGATGGCGAAGAATTGTTGACCGTCCACGCTATACGTGATCGGGCTCGCGGTGATGAGATCGCCCGTATTGAAATGCCATACCGGCTTACCGCTCTTGGCGTCAAGCACCGTGACCTGTCCGAACTGCTCGGGCACGAACACGATTCCGCCCGCAGTGGACAACAAGCCAGGGCCATAGTGATTCGACCGCACGGGCTTGTACTCCCAGATTTTTTTACCAGTGGTCGCATCCAGCGCGCGCACATAGGCTTGCCAGGGCGCATTCGCTGTTTCGATGTAGCCCGTGCCCGCGTCCGGCGCCGTGCTCGAAGTGATGAAGTTTATGCCGCAGCCCTCCGCGACAGTAACGTAGAAATACTTCGTATCCGGACTATAAGTCGGCGCCGGCCAGTTGGTTGCGCCCGCTGTGGAGGGACAGGTCTCGGTCCCGCGCACGGATGGATCATGCCCCGCTATTACGATCGGCCTTCCTTTCGAATCCAGCCCGTCGGCCCAGTCCACCTTGCTGACAAAAGGAGTGCCGAGCAGAAACTGACCATTGGTCCGGTCTAGGACGTAATAATAGCCGTTGCGATTGGCCTGAAGCAGCAGTTTACGTGGCTGGCCTTTGATTGGCGCGTCGACGAGTACCATCGTTTCGGTGGAGTCCCAATCGTGCACGTCGTGCGGCGTGTTCTGGAAATACCAAACCAGCTTTCCCGTATCGGCATTGAGCGCCACGATGCATTCGGTGTAGAGATTATCACCTGGGCGCTCAAAGCCGGTCCATTGCGGGTTCGGCTGGCCGGTGCCGTAATAAAGAAGGTTCAAGTCCGCGTCATAGGAGCCGGTCATCCACATGGGGCCACCTTGCGGCTTCGCTCCTCCCCAGGTCTCGTATCCCGGCTCTCCCGGTTTGGGAATTGCCGACCAGGTCCAGGCATACTTCCCGGTTTCCGCATCGAACGCCTGAACAAAGCCGTCCGGTCGATTGCCCGAGACGATCACCTTACCGTGGGCAATCAAAGGGGCGCCGCCGGCAAGAAGATAGCCGCCTTCCGATTTCGCCTCCCAGCGGATTCCGCCGTTGCGAGCGTCGAGCGCCACCAGATGGCTGTCGGTCGTCACCATATAGACTTTGTCGTTGTAGTACGCCGTGCCCCGCTGTGGTGTTCCCGAGGCAGGCGGGCGCTGATACTTCCAGAAGGCCTTGCCCGTACGCGCGTCGATTGCATCCACTCGATTGAATTGCGAAATATACATCACGCCGTTCACCACGACCGGCACTTGCTCCATGCCGTTGGCGCCATCCATGTGGTGTACCCATTTCGCCTGGAGCCGGTTGGCATTCCCCACCGTGATCTGTTTCAACGGAGAGTGACGCTGCCCGCTGTCAGTTCCGGCGTACGTAGGCCAATCCTTCGGATCCGGGTTTCGGGATGGGGCCGCTGTACGATCCTGAGCCGTCGTGAGCAGAGCAGTGCCTGACAACAGAAATCCGACGAAAATAGCGTTCCTGCAATTCACGGTATTCTCCTACGCTGCCTGGAGCATTATAACCGGGATTGCCGTAGAATTCTCTACTGACGTGGGGGAGATGCAGTTCTGACTGCAGCTGATATTCTAACGTCGATGAGCTCAAGAACGTACACTGCACCGATAATGTATTCCGTGCTGGCGGCATTCATCGCCTCTCCCCACCTTTCCGCCTAGGACACGAATCCGCAAGAGTCGCGGCTGGTGTGGGCCGCGAAGCGAAGCCGGTACCGCCCACCACGTACGAGCCGCCCAACCGCCTCATCTGGCGTCTGTCCGAGATTCTGGCCGCGCACCAGGGCCAGGCGAGCTGGCGGCCGCCTGTGGTAAGGATTTCTGGTTCAGGCTGCTCCGCCTACACACGGAGATCGTGGGCAATGAACCCGGAACTGCGGTTCGAGGTGCGGACGGCAGGCGAGATGCCGAGCTAAGCCATTACTGAGACTCCGATCGAGTGTTTGTGCGCGGGGAAACAACCGCTAGCCAGGAGAAAAAACAAAATGCGAATCGTCGTCATGATCCTCCGATCATAAACCGCCCGCGTCATCCCGGCGAAGGCCGCACTTTCGAGTTGCGCCCCGGTTTGTCGGCCACCCTTCCCCTACTTTTTGCCGTATCGCCGGCGATGGATAGTGGAAGGATAGCGGGTAACACAGGCGCAATCCCTTCCTGAAAACGGGCCGCACAGAGTGCGAACCGCGTGACAGCCGAATGAATGAGTCGCTCATCCCGTAAAAATTGGAACGGCTTAGCCTTTCGCGCAACGCCTCAAGCCTGAACGGCTTCGAGTACGCTCATCTCCGTGTAGGTCGGGATGATCCGTGTTAAGCGTAGACCCGCCGAATCGAGCAAAGAGCGGTATTCCGCCTCGGTCCGCTCGCGTCCGCCTGTCATTACCAGCATATTCAGATCCACGTACTTACTGAAGGATGTGGCCGTGCCGGGCTGGATTACCGCTTCCACCAGAAGGACCCTGCCGTTCGCCGCCATCGCACTCCGGCAGTTCCTGAGAATTGCCGCCGACTGCTGGTCATCCCAATCGTGAATTATGAACTTCAGCACATAAGTGTCGCCCACAGGCGCCGACTCAAAGAAACTGCCCGCGGCAACCTCGCAACGATTTGCCAGGCCCTCCGCCTCCAGCCGGCGCTGCGCTCCTTCAGCAACATGGGGGAGATCCGCGACTACGCCGCGCAGTGACGGGTTCCCTTTGAGAATTGCCGCCAGAAGAGTGCCATCGCCGCCGCCCATGTCGACCACGGTCGCACTGGAAGAAAAATCGTAAGCGGCGACAACCGGGGCGGCGACCACCGAGCTGAAGCTGGACATGGCTGCGTCAAAGGATCCTGGCCTCGTCCGAATGCTCCGCCATGTACTGCCACTTGCTCACACCATAAACGTGGTCAAAGGCAATCGCTCCCGTTTCCACGCTATGGAGCACTCTCTCCCAGGCGGGATAGTGATTTTCTCCGAGTTCCTCGATCGCAAGTACCGCAGCGATCCGGGTATGTCAGTCCGCAGTGTGGCACCGAGCGGCGTTAACGCGAAACGCCCCCGATCGTCTTCCGCGAACACCCCAACACTGTCCAGCGCTCGCAACACCCGGTACAGCGAGGGCGCGTGGGTACCGGTAGCCTGCGCCAAATCGTCGCTGCTCTTCGGTTCATCGCGCAGCAGATCGGGAATGCCAAGCTTGGCGGCGACGTACAGCGCTCGCGATACCCAGAATCCCTTGATCATATCGAGCATCGCTACCGGGGGTGGTAGCACACCTGGTTGTGCGGGGCCGAACATCGTTTTTCCTCCTCAGGGTCGCTGACGTTCTGAAATGATACCGCAGCCCTCGATCACTACCGCGCGCAACAGGTTCCTGAACCTTCGACCGGACTGCCGTCAAGGACAAGCAGAGGATAAGCATTGGTGGCGGCCCGATTGTGTCTGGTTGATCGGGACTCGGAAGCTGCTTTTTGCAGATCGCCACTGGCAGATCGCCACTGTTTTTGCAGATCAGCCACTGGCAGATCGCCACATGATGGATACTTTCCGGATGCGCCGTGAACCAGGAGCAAGTGGACGAACGCGGGTGTATTGTCGTTCAACACCTGTTCCGGCTGCCGTTAGCAACCGGGTATGCTCAGGCCGGCTACCAGGCGCTGGCCGAGGCCAGGAGCGCGGATGGTTGAACGTATACTCCCCGAGCAGACGTTCGCCGCCAGCTTCATCTAAGCTGACTAAATATGCGATCCTGCCGAATGCTCGCATGCCTTTTGGCCACGCGGCAATGACCTCTTCGAACAGAAGAGAAAGCCTTAATCGCTTGGGAACCTAAACGTCCATTTCGCGGAGCTGCCTTGAAACTGAAGCTCACCGGTATGTTTGCGCACCGGTGTTCTCGCGGTCCAGCGGAAGATCGACGGCCAGGATTCGTGGCGAATGAGGCTTCTCCGGAAGGAAGGTAAACGTCATTTCGGGCCCGGAGGCAAACGGGCGCGACATAGCGAGACGACTTGCCGAAGGGTGGAAAATGATTCGCACAAACGAAGCGGCCTTGGTTCAATGGCGCACTCCTTCGGCGTGAGCACATACGGGCGTTTCTTAGTGCGCATCCTCCAGTCTCCCCACACCGCACGCGTCCGTTGTACGCTAGATCGATAGCGGCACTGGTCTGCGCCGCGCAAGTTCCGATGTCCTGCAGCCCAAAGGAGGCTTTTATGAAGATTTCCAGCATCGCGATACTCGCGCTCGAGCTTGTGCTCATCGTGGGCACAGTGTTTGCGGCCGATCCGCCGCCGTGGGCCTACGGCTTCGAAGGTCCGCCGCAAGCGGGAGCCAGACCCACCACCATCGGTCCGGCCAACACGGATCAGACTCCACGCAGCATTCCCGGCGCAACTACGCAATATGCTCGCGCGCAGATCGCCAACCGCTTCGGACCGGCCGACTGGTTTCCCGGCGAACATCCCCAGATGCCCGATGTCGTCGCCCACGGCAAGCAATCGAACGTGTGGGCGTGCGGCCTATGCCACTATCCCAACGGCAAGGGGAGGGCGGAAAATGCTGGCGTCAATGGTCTCCCCACCGAATATTTCGTCCAAACGATGAACGACTTTAAGAACGGCAACCGCAAGAGTGCCGATCCACGCAAGGCCAACACGAACCTTATGATCCAGTTCGCGAAAAACATGAGCGACGACGAGATCAGAGCCTCGGCCGAATACTTCGGCTCCATGAAGTGGACGCCCTGGATCAAAGTCGTCGAAGCAAAAATGGTACCCAAAGCCAAACCTTCGAACGGTCTGTTCCTGATCGAAGGCAACGAGATGGAACCTCTCGGGAACCGCATCCTGGAAACTCCGGTCAATGCTGAAGCCACCGAAATCTTACGCGATCCGCACTCCGGCTTCACGGCTTATGTGCCCGTCGGCTCTGTAAAAAGGGGCATGGCGTTGGTAACCATGGGCAGCGGCAAAATAGCCTGCGGAAGTTGCCACGGTGCCGACCTGAAAGGACTAGGACCGGTGCCTGGTCTCGCCGGACGCTCACCCAGCTACTTGATGCGCCAGATGTTCGATATGCAGCAAGGCTTCCGCAAAGGAACTTGGACCGAGCTCATGAAACCGGTGGTCGCCAACCTAACGATCGACGATATGATGAGTATCGTGGCCTATACGGCGTCTCTGATGCCGTGAACGCCAGGCACAATCGTAAGAAGCGACGCCGACTAACAGTCAGTGGCATAGAGTGAAGGAATTGCGTTCCATGCCGGTGAAGCTCTTCAACGCTTGCACGATCATGGCGTGCGCGATTCCGTTCGTGCTGCCGTTTGGCGTAGCCGCACAGGCAGTAGGTGATTCCCCCGCGCTGACCCCGGGACTGCATAGTCTGAGTCTGCCGCGTGAGGGGGAACCCGCGATCCGCTACGCGATCTCCATTCCGCATAGCTATTCTCCCTCAACGCCCGTCCCTCTGATTCTAGCGTTGCACTTCGGAGTCGGAGGAGGAGGTGCCGATGGTGCCGGTCGGGATGTAGTCCAGATCCTCATCGGGCCAGCGTTCGCGGAGCTCGGCGCCATCATCGTTGGGCCGGATTCGGTGAAGGGTGATTGGAGCAGCCCGGAAAACGAGAAGGCAGTGAATGCACTACTCGACTCGGTCCAGGCCCGCTACTCAATCGATAAGAAGAAAGTCGTGGTCACCGGCTTCAGCATGGGTGGTACGGGCTCATGGCATTTTGCGGAAAGTTTTCCGGAACGTTTCAGTGCAGCGATTCCAGTCGCCGGCAGACCGCCGGCCACCGCCGCCGGGTGGCGGCTTCCGGTTCTGGCGATTCAATCCCACGACGACCAAGTCGTACCTTTTGGTCCAACGGAGGCGCGAATTGCTGAACTTCAGAAGGCAGGCGTGAACGCGAAGCTGATCCCATTAACCGGCATCACGCATTACGAGACCTACCGGTTCAGAGATGCATTGCGTCAATCGATCCCATGGTTACGCGAGATTTGGAAATAGGGATTGCGACGGGGATGGGGGACGAACTCGAACCTGTGACCTCTAGCCGCGAATTGCATGCCGTGCCGTTCACGTCAGCGCAATGCCGACAAACCACGTCGTTTCGCTGAGAGCGAGTGCAACCCGCGACTATAATGAAATCCAGGCTTACGGGAGAAATTGCAATGTGGATTCTACGAACGCAAAGGACATTGTTAACGGCAGCAGTTTTGATAACCGCGGCTGTTGTCTCATTCGGTGGTGGTGTACCGGCGGTGGTCCACTACATCGGCCACGACAAGGTCACGGAAGTGATGTCCAAAGGTGGGCCAATCGTGAACGATCCCGGCCTGATCGTTTTGGCACAGCGCCGGGCATCTGGTCCGGCTGAATACCATGACCACACCAACCACGTCTTTATCATCGCCGAAGGCGAGGCGACGCTCGTGGTCGGAGGGACAATGGTTGACCCAAAGCGGACAGCGTCTGATCAAATGCGTGCTGCCTCGCTCGAAGGCGGAGCGACCTACCACTTAAGCAAGGGCGACGTGATCACGATTCCGGCAAAGACACCCCACTGGTTTAAGGAAGTCCCCACAAAAACGATAGCCTACTACGCAGTGAACATCGAGAGCGAATAGAAGAGCTGCCAAGCGATCCGTGGCTGGAAGAGGCCCCTATCGCCCACGGATGCGGAACCGTCATCCTAACAGCGTGACCCGCCCGTAGAGAAAACGCGGCGCCACTTTGTTCAGGCCGATCCCTCAACTCCGCGGGGACGACGAGCTCATCGGCGAGACTCTAGACCGGCACTAATCGAGCCGCGGCGCGGCCCTGTGGTTCTCCGCTTATGAAACCTGGGCGGGTTGTGATCTAAGGGAACCAAATTCGTTTTGCATCGTATCGTTCTTCATGAGATCCCTGAGGCATGTCTTCCGGCGGATTGGGCCGCGCTCCGATGTTCACCTCCATCGCGCTGATCACGCTGGCGCTTGGCATCGGCGCCAACACGCGCCATTTTCAGCGTGGTCAACGGGGTCCTGATCAAGCCGCTGCCCTATCCACAAGCTCAGCAATTGGTAGGGGTCTGGCACCTGGCCCCGGGCATAAGCGGTATCGTCGGCGACATCAACTGCTCGCCCACCATGTACTTCACCTATCGCGAGCAGAGCCGGACCTTTCAGGATTTCGGCTTGTGGTCGAACGATGGCGTCAGCATCACTGGCGTCGGCGAACCCGAGCAGGTCCAGGCCCTGGATGTCACCTACGGCACGCTGCAGGCGCTGGCGCGTACAGCCGGCGGTGGGCCGTTGGTTCTCCCAGGCCGACGACACTCCCGGCGCGCCAGAACAGTGATCCTGACGCTATGGCTATTGGCAGCGGCGCTTCGGAGGAAACCCATCCGTTGTTGGACCGCACACTCAACGTGGATTCCAAGCCGCGCATCGTCATCGGCGTGATGCCGCAAAATTTCCGCTTCTTGAACTCGCAGGCGGAACTGATCCTGCCGCAGCGGTTCGATCGCAACAAGGTTTTCCTCGGGCAACTTCAGTTACCAGGGCATCGCGCGGCTCAAGCCCGGCGTCACGCTGCAACAGGCCAACGCCGACGTGGCGCGGATGCTTGCCTGGATCTGGCTGAGAGCGTGGCCCGCTACCGCCCGGGTTCAGCCGGACTCTGTTTGAAAATGCGCGTTTCGCTCCCAAGGTTCAGCCGTTGAAACAGGAAGTGGTGGGCGACATCGGCGCCACACTCTGGGTTCTGATGGGCACCATCGGTCTGGTGCTGTTGATCGCTTGCGCGAATGTCGCCAATCTGCTGCTGGTGCGCGCCGAGGGCCGGCAGCAGGAACTGGCCATCCGCGCCGCGCTGGGCGCCGGCTGGGGGACGAATCGCGCGCGAAATGCTGCTGGAAAGCCTGACGTTGGGCGTGTTGGGCGGCGCGTTGGGCCTGGCGCTGGCGTATGGGGCGCTGCGAGTTCTGGTGGCCAAGGGTCCGGCGACGCTGCCGCGGCTGGCGAAATTGGCATCGATCCGCTCGTTCTGGGCTTCACGTTGGTGGTCTCGCTATTGGCAGGCCTGCTCTTCGGCCTGATCCCGGCAGTGAAGTACGCGGGATCGCACCCGTGCAGCGTCGCTGCGCGGCGGCGGACGCACCATGAGCCACGGCCGCGAACGGCATCGGGCGCGCAACACGCTTGGTGGTAGGTGCAAGTGGGCCTGGCGCTGGTGCTGCTGATTGGCTCCGGCCTGATGATTCGAACCTTCCAGGCATTGCGAAGCGTCCAACCCGGATTCACGCACCCCGAACAAGTCCAGCTGATGCGCATTTCGATTCCCGACACGCAGGTGAAGGATCCGGAACATGTGATGCGCATGGAGAACGAAATGCTGGACAAGCTGGCGGCCATTCCTGGCGTCGACTCCGTGGCGTTCGCGAGTGCTGCTCCGCTCGAAGGAATCAATAATCAGAACGATCTGCTCTATGCGCAAGACAAGAGTTACTCGGCGGGACAAATTCCACCTATCCGGGCATACCGGTACGTCACGCCCGGATTTCTGAAGACTGATGGCACGCCCTTGATCGCCGGCCGCGATTTCACCTGGACCGACATTTATGACAAGCGCCACGTGGCTATGGTTTCCGACAACCTGGCGCGAGAAATGTGGGGCTCGCCGGCCGCCGCGATCGGCAAGCAGGTGCGATCAGGCCTCAATGACGCCTGGCGCGAGATCGTGGGCGTCGTGGCCGACGTATATGACAAGGGCGTGGACCAGAAAGCTCCGGCTTTCGCGTACTGGCCTGCCATGATGGATAATTTCGAACTGGAGCAATTGCGTGTGATCCGGTTCGGGGTGTTCGTCATACGCACCAACCGCGCGGGGACAGAAAGCTTCCTCGCGCAGGCTCGGCAAGCCATCTGGTCGGTCGACGGAAGTCTGCCGGTGTTCCGGGTGCGAACGCTGAAACAGGTCTACGATGCATCGATGGCGCGCACATCTTTTACCCTCGTGCTGCTGGCGATCGCCGGAGCGATGGCTTTGGTGTTGGGCGTGGTGGGGATCTACGGAGTCATAGCCTACGCCGTCACGCAGCGCACGCGCGAGATCGGAATCCGCATGGCGCTCGGAGCGCAGCCTGCCGGATTGCAACAGATGTTTGTGCGCCAAGGACTGCTGTTGGCGGGCATCGGCGCGGTGTTGGGGTTGGCTGCTGCCGCCGGGTTGACTCGCCTGATGTCGTCACTGCTGTTCAAAACCACCGCGCTCGATCCGCTGACCTATGCACTCGTCTCGGCGCTCCTGATCATGGCCGCGGCGCTGGCCAGTTACTTTCCCGCCCGGCGGGCCACGGCCGTCGATCCGGTAGAGGCGCTACGGACGGAGTAGCAGTTCCAAGTGGCACACATCTTCGAGCTTGGAGTCATTTTCCGGCCACGAGGCCCTAGAGATGAGCCCCAACAGGCAAGAGGAAGGCGGTGGACAAACGCGCCGAAATCTTGGCCTTCGGCGTGGCGCTCTGCGAGCAACTAGCAGGTGAGCGCCCGTTCGAAGCTGACGACCTCGCCGAGACACTTGCTGCGGTGGTCAAGTCAGCGTTTACTGCTATACGAGCAAGCCTCGATATGGGCCCAGAGCACCTCGGAGACGCCGGAGTAAGCCAACCCAATTTCATTCGAACTGAAACGAATCTCTCACTCCCACCACTAAATACTAAGTAAAGGAGAACATCCGCATGGCTCTCGGTGACGGCATCCGCCGCAACGTTGCAACAGTTTCGGCTCAGGAACGGGCGCGGTTACGCGACGCTATCGTTCAGCTTCATCAGCACTTTTATCCGGGGTCGCGAAACGATACCCCGACAGGCGGCGTAAGCTGGTGGTTCAAGCAGGATGAGATTCACGCCCACTCCCACGTTCACGGCTGCCCGGCATTTGTGCCATGGCATCGCGAGATCGTAAACCGATTCGAGGAGTTGATCCGGCAGATCGACCCGCAGCTGTCGCTGCATTACTGGGACTGGACGCAAGACCCGCAGAACGCCCCAGACGGCCAGGGTGGCTTCGTGAATCTATTCACCACGGGCACCACGGGTAGCGCGTTTATGGGCAGTGCGAGTGGAGCGGCAGGCGATCCTTGGCTAACTGCCGGATTCTACAATCCTTCTGCCAATCCCTTCCGGTCCGATAATGAGTTCGACCCCAACAACAACCCCTTTGACCCACCCCAGCATCTGACCCGCAACGTGCAGCCGGGCGGGGCCGTGACTGCGGCAGCCGACTTGGCGTGTGTGAATGCTCTGGATTTTCCGTCTTTCGATTCGCTGATCACTGCTTCGCATGGCGCCGGACACGGGCACATTGGAGGTACGCTGGGCGATCAACACACTTCGTTCCGCGACCCTTTCGTATTCCTGATGCACGCCAACCTCGATCGCGTGTTCGCGTTGTGGCAATTGCAGGCTCCTGATGTGCGCCTGGACTCGAATCAGGTGTACGGCGCGTATTCGAACACACAGGGGAGCGGCGATGTCGAGAGTGGGGCGCCCAACTGGGGCATCCTGAGCCCCTTGGAACCTTGGGCCGGTCCGGCGGCGCAGAACGCCACCACCGGCGTCATCGCTAACGTGCGTGCCACGCGGCCCTGGGCGACGCCGGAGAACGAGCAAAATCTGCCGGAGAACCAAAAGGATTCCAAACATCCCACCGTCGTCAAGCCCCCATGCTACGACACGAACCCCACTGTCGTTCAGGTGGTGAATGCCGGAAACGTGATTCCTTTTAACGACGTGCCCGCGGGCGAAACGACGTTGCGAGCCGCCCATTTCCGGTTTGTGGCATGCTTTCCCCTGACCTTCCACGTAACCGCCCTGCCGAACGCGCCGTACACCGTGTTCACGATGGGCGGACAGGTGACACAACCACCGTCCGACGACATCTGGACGGACGCGCGATTGTGGTTTTCCTTTACCGGCGGTGCTCCCAACACCACCGCGCCGAATTCGCAGGTTACGATCCATTGCAACGAGACCACTCAGGACTTCGTTTTTACCTTGACCGGAAACACGATCGCACGGCCGACTGTGGCGGTCATGCTGGCGCTCGATCAGTCAGGCAGCATGGATGATCCGGCCGGCAACACCGGAGTGAAGCGCATCCAGGCGCTGCGGGAGGCCGGATCGTTGTTCGTAGACTTGATTCAGCCTGGCAACGGCGTGGGACTGATCCGATTTGACACCGTAGCTTATCCGGTGAACGATCCAACCTATCCCGGCCTGGCTATGACTACCATCGGGAATGCCGGCATCTTCGACCCCGGGCGCATCGCGGCGCGTAATGCCGTGAACGCACACGCCACCAACCCAAATGGCGACACCTCCATCGGCGCCGGGGTGCAACTGGCTCGCAACACGCTCAACCCGGTGGTTGGGTTCCAGGACAAGGCGCTCATCGTTTTCACGGATGGTCTGGAAAACACTCCTCCCATGATTGCGGATGTGCTGGCGGACATCGATCAGCGCACCTTCGCAATCGGCCTTGGAAACGCGCAGCAAGTGAGCACATCTGCGCTGACCGCACTCACCAATGGCACTGGCGGCGATCTCCTGCTGACCGGGCTGCTTTCCTCCAGCACCGAAGACTACTTCCTGCTGAGCAAGTATTTCCTCCAGATTCTGGCCGGCGTGACCAACACGAACATCGTCAAGGATCCCACTGGATTTATCACGCACGGCAGTGCCGTCACCATCCCGTTCGTATTGAACGAGACAGATATCGAGAGCACCGTGGTCCTCCTGACTGATATTCCGGCTGTCGATCTGGCGGTGGAGACTCCGGCTGGCGCCGTGATCACTCCAGCCAACGCGGCTGCGGTTGGCGTGAACTATTCCGACGCCGGCAAAACGCGCTACTACCGCTACACTCTGCCAGTGGCGATCGGGTCCGGCGCGGGAGCTGGAACATGGAAAGCATTGTTGAAGTTGAACGAAGGAGATTTTAAGAAGTACTGCGGTGAGCAGACGCGCCCTGGATCGGTGGCGCAACGCCCCTGCGCGCGAAATGGCGTGCGCTACAGCGTCAGTGCGTTGGCCTGGTCGAACTTGCGGATGCGCGCAAGCCTTTCACAGAACAGTCTAGAGCCCGGCGCAACCATGACACTGCGGGCGACGCTCGATGAGTACGGCCTTCCCGTCGCGCACCGGGCTAGCGTGCGCGCGGCTGTCACCCGTCCCGATGATAGCACCGGCACGCTCACGCTCACTGAAGTCCAAGATGGAATCTTCGAGGCGGCTATGGTGGCCACGCTGTCCGGAGTCTACCGTTTCCACGTGATGGCCAGCGGCGTGACCCTACGCGGTACGCCGTTCACTCGCGAGCAACTTCTGACGGGTGCTGTTTTTCTGGGCGGCAACCAAGCGCTTCCACACGGTGGAACCGGATGCTCCTGTTTCTGCTGTATGCTGGAATGCTTGCTCAAGGACGAGTCGATAATCGAGTTTCTAAAGCAGTATAAGCTAGATCCGGCAACGCTGCTCCGATGCGTGTCCATCTGTTGCCGGGGGCAGCATGGAAACGCCCCTGATTAGGTTCTGACTACTGGGACCGGACTTCAGGAGGTTCGCGGACCGGCCGGCCGATCTGTAAATCCAGGATCATAACGCGCCTTGAGCGCGGGACCCAGCGAAAGTCCGTATTTGAAAAAGCCGGGTAGCAAACCGCCTTCGATTGGAAGCACCTGCATGACAGATTTCCTGTAAATTATTAAACTGGCGGAGAGGGGGGATTCGAACCCCCGGTAGAGTTTTGGACCCTACGACGGTTTAGCAATACATGGATGGTCATTCCATCGTATTTCGCGGAGTCTCAGTAAATCCTTATGAGTAACAGGGTTAAGGGCCAAATTTATGAGGTTCTAGAAGAGGTCGGCCTCATTCTCGTGGATAGCGGCTGAGTTATCGCTGATCCGGAACCTGGTGACCGGCCCGGGCGGCCTGCCCAGCCCGGCACGCTCCGGCGGTTCGATCTTTGTCCTACATGGCCTACGCCGATTGTTGTACTCCCGCACGTTGCTGATTGGCGAGGTGCGTCCCTGTACGCTGCGGCCTATGAGCGATAAGAGCCAATCCGATCCACCCGATCTTCAGAACCAACGGCCTGTAGAAGCGGCCACGGATGCTTCTGGTGTCTCCGTTACGCACCTCCCGCCTTGATGCCCGCATGTTCGCCAAAATGCCGATACATCTGTTCTTCCAACAGCCGGACCGATGCACTATCGAAACGCAAATTAAAGTTTTCTCCGATGCGCCAATAAGATTTCGGAAGCAAGGACCTATGGTGCGAAACCCCGAATCGTTCCTTTGTTCACAACTCATGAAGGTTCCGCGGGTGGCACCGTGAGCGTCGGCGTTCGGCTATTGAGGGTTGGGTCAGCTTCACCAAATGTACTTCGATATGGGCTTGCGCGGCCCGCCCAACCCGGCGCGCTCTGGCGCTTCAACGTCCGGGCGGAGGATGGCTTGAGCGCTTTACATGCGCCCTGGGACAGAGTGGGACATAGCGATCCGCGAGAAATTTAGGAATGTTTTGGAATGAAACAGATACTTGGTAGCGCTAACGGGAATCGAACGTGTATTACGTCAGTTCAGTACGGTTCAGTTCGGTCTACGCGTTTGAGTTTAGGTGCAACCTGTACGCCAAGCAGACGCAACTTGGCCGTATATGGATGCCCGACGTGATACCCCGGTGATGCCCTGCGGGATGAAAATGGAGACGCGCAACCTAAACCGCATAAGTTCCGGATGCAGGTCACCACCCAGGACCTTTCCACTTCTTGACGGCGGTTAGCTTGAGCCCGGGCGCCCTGGTTTTGTTGGACGCCGGACTATACAGCCCGACTCCCAGCCTCAAGCCATCGGGCGGCAGCATCGGCGCTGTCATGGGGCACTGTATTGAAGGCAATCGCCGCATCTGGAGCACCCTTATGAACACGGTTGGCGCGCCAGCCGGACAGTATCGCAATTTTGCCGTGTGACGCTCTACGCGCGGAATTTAATCGGTAGGGTAGATTTTGGTCGAAGAGTTGGCCCGGCACTCTGTCTTCAACCCATGCGCATTTGTGAAATGAATGGGCACCCTTGCATGTAACAAACGCGACTTTTGAGTATAAAGCCAGAGTGCCGAGCACAGCGAAGGCTCACGCCCGATCCAAGCAGGCAGCCCTCTTTGAGCGTTCTCTGAGGATTTCTTAGTTTCGGTAAAGTCGCACAGTCAATAATTACGTTACGCGGGCCACTAGGGTGGGGCACCCGCCGTCCCGGCGTTGCCTATTCCATGATTCTGAACTCGCGCAAGCAGGTTGCGTTCATCGAGAATTCCACGTTCATGCCTTTGCGGCCGAGCGATCTGACAAAAAGCCCGCACCGTTGGCTTGCACCAACCACTCAAGTTCATCATTGCGGCGAGCGTGGCCCCTTTATCTCGCTTCATCATCCCAAGCAGTTCGACCTTCCGGCTCTTGCGTTCAGCCTGTGTTCGATTGCAGATCCTTCCTTCGCTGCTTAAGCCTCACCATAAGGGCCGGAGGGGTCGGTTCCGGAGTGGCGGCTGTGCCGAACTAGAAGTAATTGCGCCTGTGTTCTTAGGTGCTTTCGGAAAATCGATCACTTGAACAAGTGCGCAATCGAGCTGCGATATGGTTACAGTCGTTTCGAAAATGAAACTCGTGAACCGACCTCGATGCGCTTCTGGCGAGTGCGGTGGGCGTTGACCTCCCGGGGATCTGAGAGCCTTACGTGCGTGGAGGAAGATAGGTTATCGGCGGGGACAACATATATACCTCTGACCGCCGGGTCTCACGCTTGATAATGTAAACTTCGAATTATCAGAAAAATGAGAACAACCGCTAAGTTCACAGCCGCAATTACAGCTCTGATCGCCTGCGTGGGTCTGGCCGCTTTGGCTCAGCCTGCCGGCAAAGTCCGGATTGGCTACTGCGGCCGGGTGACGGACGTTACCGCCGTGAAGGCCGCGGGGTTCGATTACATGGAACTGCGGACTACGGAAGTGGCAGCGCTTTCCGATGCCGATTACGAAAGTCTGGCAGCCGAGCTCAAACGACTAGCTTTGCCGGTTCCAGCGGCAAACTATTTTCTCCCCGCCGAGATCAAAGTTACCGGACCGAGTATCGACAAAAACCGGCAGATGGAGTATCTGGACAAAGCACTCGACCGAGTATCCCGTTTGGGCGTCCGGCTGATCGTGTTTGGGAGCGGCGGCGCCCGCCAAGTTCCTGAGGGATTCTCGAAAGAAGAGGCCTTCGAGCAACTGGTCGATTTTGGAAAGCGCGCCGGTACAGCGGCTGTTGCGAGAAACATCACCATCGCGATCGAACCGTTGCGCCACGAGGAGTCCAACATCATCAACAACACGGCGGAAGCGCTGGCGTGGGTGGAAGCAGTGAACGACCCGAACATCCAACTCATGATCGATTATTATCACTTCTCGGTGGAGAAAGAGGATCCCGCCATCATCGCGAAAGTGAAGGATCATCTGAGGCATCTACACATGGCCAATCCTAACAACCGCGTGATGCCGCTGAGTTGGACGGAATATGACTATGCCCCGTTTTTTGCGACGCTGCGCCGGATCGAGTACGACAAGCTGATTAGTCTGGAAGCTTCCAGCCATGACCTGCAGGCGGACGGTCCGAGAAGTATTCAGCTCCTGCGGCGCGCGTTTGGCGAGTGAATTCTAAGGCACGGGCGTTGTTTCAGCTTCCAGTTCGCCAGCAAAAAAGAGGGGTCCGACGGCGCCCGCGGAGTGTTCTCTGTGTTGCGGCTGAGATGATTAGAGGATCTTTGTCAGATTCTCGTATGACAGACGGGCAGCTGCGAGCGAGTCGCCAAAACAGGCTGCGTTATCCTGTTCGACCACGAAGTGCTTGAGACCGGCCATTTTGGCATGCGCGAACACTTTTCTGTAATCGATTTGCCCCGCCCCGACAGGCGCGAATGCCATACTGTTCGTGCGCTCGCTGGGTGAGAGCTTAGGGTTGACAGTCTTGAGCCCGAAGACATCCTTGATGTGCCACAACTCGTAACGTCCGGGATTTCGCTTGAACATTTCGATCGGATCCATGCCCGCAACGTAGGCCCAACCCAGATCGAGCTGCATCACGACGAGTTCCGGGTCGGTCTCAGCCAGCAAGACGTCGTACTCCGTTTTGTCACTGTCCAGGAGCTTCTCGAACTCGCCAGTGTGGTTGTGGATGAAGAGCTTGATCCCGAACTTCCGTGCGATCTTGCCGTTCGCGTTCAGTTCCGCGGCCCTCTTCTTGACGGAATCGAGCGTGACATGCGGCTGGTTGGGGCCGAACGCTTCGAGCTCCTTGAAGGAATTGTGTGTGACGCCGGTCGCCGCGTTATAGTAGGCTCCCGGCGCCAGCGGGGCGCCGCCGGGGCCTTGCGCACCTCTACCGGGCATTCCGCCCGATCTTATCTCGGTGTACTTCAAGCCCATAGTCCGTTGGGCTTCGAGTTGCCTCTCCACTTCCGCGCCAGTCCCACTCGGGTAGCCCGTATGAGTGCTCGGCATGCTAAGACCGTACCTGTCCAGCATCGCGCGGAACTCCTTCGGATCCATCTTGTTGTATCCCGAAGCCGGCTCGACTTCCTTATAGCCGATCTGTGCGAGCTTGGCTAAAATAGGCTCATAATTGGTCGCCATCAGGTCGCGGACCGTATAGAATTCGATTCCAATTTGTTTCTTCCAGTCGGGCGATCTCTCAGTCTGCGCCAGAGCATCTTTCAAGCCACTGGCGAACAGGGCTGCCCCGCCGACCGCAGCGGCTTGCTTTAGGAAGGTCCGCCGGAGCCGCCCGTTAGCGTGGTCCTCACTGCGCATGATTCGTGTCTCCTTTGATCCGCAATGCAATTGTAGCCCAGCACATGCTGCCCTCCTCCGTTGCCGCCGAAATCCCTCTGACTAAGCAACCGATAATGAAAAGCATTCTATCGGGAGTGTTCACGCGAACAGATCTTCGGGAGCAGGAATAACGTCGGCGTGAGCACTGCCGATAGAATTCATTGAACTGAGCCGGAACGAGTCTACTGGGTATTGAATGGCGTTTTTCCGAGGAATAGGATACTCAGAATGCTTGAAACGGCACAATTGGAGTTGTGCGAAGAGATGCGAGCAACGATAAGAATGGCCGGAGATGCGGTGGGACAGACCTGGTCGGCGCTGGGTTTCGACGTGCAGACAAAGATCGGCTGAAGCCCGAAGCGGGATGCAGAAACTCGACGAGGAAAGATCGCGCGATAAGGTCATGAAGTGTCCGGAACCATAGCCCGATCTGGGCGGATGACTTCGATCCTGATCAACCGTCCCAGCTTGCAGATCGGACAAGACGAGCGATCTGGAACGTCGGTATCAGCAGGGTTGTGGGAATCGGCTGGCGCAGGAGATTGGCAAACAGCGAGCAAATCACGGCACAGTTGCAGGTTTCGAGTGCGGAAGCGGTTGGCCAGAAGACCGAACTGGCGGATGCGGACCAGGCCGGAAGGCAGCACGTGGAGTAAGAAGCGCCGCATGAACTCGATCGCATCCAAGGTCATGATCTTACGCTGGCCCTGATGCGCATAGTCCTTCCATTCAAAATTGACGCAGCCGTTTTCAAGAGCGCGCAGGCGATGGTTGGAGATGGCCACGCGGTGAGTGTACCGAGCCAGATATTTGAGAACGCGTCGAGGTCCGCCGAAGGGAGGCTTAATGTGAACCACCCATTCGATTTTAGCGGCCTTCTCACACAGGGCTTCGAATGCGGCAGGAGAAGCCAGCGATCGGAGTTCGCCGGTGAAGCGCAGGGCGCCGTGGCGGAAGGCTTGGCGCAGTTGCCACAAGAACTTCTTGCGGAAGCGCTGGCTGAGCAGGAGATAGGGAAGGAAGAAGGAGTCCTTGCGGCACGCGATCCAGCGCGAGCCATCGGGCGAGATGCCTCCGCCAGGCACGACGCAATGCAGATGGGGATGCAGCCATCCGCGCCCACAATACCCTGAGCGCGGAAGATACGCGCGTACAGGTCTTCTATCCGTTCCATCCTCTCCGCGACGTTGTTCTCCAGGTCGTTCGCCGCCCCAAGCGGGGCGACGGTGCGGTTGCCGTCGTGGATCCAGCTGGTAAGCGATTGAAGATCCCGGTATGGATGCTGTCACCCGAGTGTGCCGCCGTGACGATCACGGAGGCAGCCGTACTTAAGTAGCGAATCCCTTCTGAGCCTGGCGTCCTTGCTTTCTACGCGATTGCACGCCGCGGAGCAGATCCGCGATAACCTCCTGCAAACAGTTGTTGACGGACGCAAGGGAGGCCAGCGCAGTGCAACTACAACTTCTGGACCTGGTGATCGGAAAGGAAAACGCGATCGTGCCCATGGACGAAAGGGTGCGAACCGAACTGATCGATCTCATGGCCCGCATTCTGGTGACAGTCTTTGAAGCTCAAGGAGGGAAAGTTGATGAATCAGGTCTTGTGCAATCCCAAAATCAAGCCGGAGCACTTGGCGCGCAAAGCGATCGTCTACTTGCGCCAATCCAGCGAGAAACAAGTGCGGCAGAACAAGGAGAGCCAGCGTCTTCAGTATGACGTGGCCGAGCGGATGCGCAGCCTGGGCTGGAAAGCCGTGGAGATTATCGGTACCGATCTCGGATCGAGTGCCGGCATCGCTTCGGCCCGCCGCGAAGGATTCGAACGCGTCCTCAGTTCGGTGGCATTAGGAGAGGTCGGAATCGTCGGCAGTTGGGAAGTCTCAAGGCTATCTCGCACGGACAAAGATTGGTGCCGGCTACTCGAGGTGTGCCAGATTTTTGAAACACTCATTGCCGATGAGCAGCACATTTATGATCTAAATTCTCTCGACGATCAACTCGTGCTAGGCATCAAGGGCACTCTCAGCGTTGTCGAGCTGAAGATCCTGCGTCAACGAATGCAGGCAGGCCAAGAGTCTAAGGCGCGCCGCGGCGAGTTATTCAAACGGCTTCCGGTCGGTTATGTTCTCGATGCCATGGGCAAGGTTGCACTTCATCACGATCGACGCGTCCATGAAGCCCTGCAGCTTGTGTTCATCAAATTCCGGGAGCGGTGGAGTGTACGTCAGACTTTCCAGTGGTTTCGGGATCATGACATAGAACTGCCCGCCAATCCCATTCAAGGGACGCGGCTCGTCTGGAAGATTCCGTCGCAGAGTTTGATTCGCGATATCTTATGCAATCCGTTCTACGCCGGTGCTTATGTGTGGGGGCGTCGGCCGGTCAAAACGCTGTTGGTCGAAGGCAGGCTGGAGAAGCGTCAGGGCGCGATGCGCCGGGCCGAAGAATGCCGAGTCTTTATCCGCGATCATCATGTCGGCTATATTGACTGGGCTACCTTTGAAGAAAACCAACGAATGATTCGACGGAACTCAGTGAACTGGCAAGGCGACGAATCGATGGCGGCGATTCGCGCCGGGCAAGGTTTGCTCGCGGGGCTCCTTCGGTGTGGACATTGTGGCCGCAAGCTGCACGTGCGCTATTGGGGTGGCCGTGGGACCCATGCGCGCTATTTGTGTAAGGGCGACTTTGACGATGGCGGGCAGTACTGCATCGGCTTCGGCGG
This sequence comes from Bryobacterales bacterium, assembly GCA_963769205.1. GTDB lineage: Bacteria > Acidobacteriota > Terriglobia > Bryobacterales > Bryobacteraceae > Palsa-89. The sequence continues at coordinate 105,740 of CAVYKR010000020.1, forward strand.
TGCTTCGGTGGATCGCCGGCTGGGCCAGGAACTACTAAAAGCTATTTCACCTCTCGGTGTGGAAGCCAGCCTGAAGGCGATTGAAGAACTGAGCGCCGGTGATGTCGCACAACGCGTTGCATTGTCCAGCAAGCTCAAACAGCTGGAATATGAGGCGAGAAAGGCGTTCGAGCAATACGATGCCGTGGATGCCAGGAATCGTCTTGTCGCCGAGGAGTTGGAGCGCCGCTGGAACGAAAAACTGGAGGAGGTCGAGATAACCAAACAACGGCTTTCTAGCCTTAACGGGAACCGCTATTCGTTGTCCTCCGAGGAGGAGGCGCAGATTCGTTCTATGGGCGAGCGCTTCGATGAACTCTGGCAGAGTGATCGCTGCCCATCAGAACTTAAGAAGATGATCTTTCGAACGGTGATGGAAGAGATCATCGTGCACAGCGATGCGGAGAAGAAAATCCTGCAATTCACCATTCATTGGAAAGGTGGCACTCACACCCAGATCGAGATCGAGCGGCCGCGCCCAGCAACCGAGACGGCAACATCTATGGAGGCATTAGACATCATCCGTCGGATGGCCGTTCGAAGTGGTGACGACCAGATTGCCTCTGTATTAAATCGACTGGGCTATTCAACTGGAAAGGCGAAGCGGTGGAACCAGATCCGTGTCGCCACAGCGCGCCGCAATCATTCGATTCCAGGTCAAAAACGAGCGGCGCCCGATCCGGAGAGAATCAGCTTGAGCGAAGCCGCCAGGCTGTGCGGTGTCAGTCACCATTCCATTGAGCGATTAGTGGAAACCGGGCTACTGAAGCGCGAACAAGCCGCTCCACGCGCCCCGTGGGCAATTCATCGTGCTGATCTGGATAAAGAGCCAGTCCGCAGTATCATCGAGCGGCTCCTTCGGACCGGCAAGCTGATTTTCCAGGGGGACTGCGCAGAAGGTCAGTCTACTTTATTCAATGAAAATGAAGGAGATGATAATGCCAGGCATCATGAGTGAGGGTTCAGATGCAGGTTCTGACCCCAGGTGTGCAGCACGGCAAGGAAGCCGATGGAAGCGCCGAGGTGTCTGGGATCGGCGGCGATGGTGAGCAGAGTTTCCGAAGCAGCCTGAAACAGGATGGTATAGATCTGTCTCGGGTTCTGAAGCGCCAGGCGGCCGATCTGCTGGGGAAGCGTGAACACGACGTGGAAGTAAGGAACGGGCAACAGCTCCGCCTCCCGGTCGGCGAGCCACTTGGCGCGGGCCGTGGCCTGGCACTTGGGGCAACTGCGATTGCGACACGAGTTGAATACTTTGACGCGATGTCCGCACCGGTCGCACTCATAGAGATGACCACCCAGGACCGCGGTCCGGCAGTCGCGAATGTCTCGAAGCGCTTTCCTCTGCTGGCGCGATAGCACGGAGTTCCAGCGAGCCAGGAAATCGTGTTGATGGGTGCGGAAGACATCGGCCAGTTCCAGCCGATGCGGTTTCATCCCTTCGGTGGAAGGAGACGGAGTGACTCCAGCGATTCCAGCGGACTGGTGGTCCCGCGCACATTCACGTCGGCGACTTGCAGATAGCGCGCCGTCGTTTCGAGGTTGGCATGGCCGAGCAGGATCTGAATGGTGCAGAGATTGACGCCGGCTTCGAGCAAGTGGGTGGCGAAGGCGTGCCGCAGCAAGTGCGGATGAACGGACTTGGCGATGCCGGCCGAACGCGCCGCTTTCCGGCAAGCCATGAAGATCGTTTTCACCGAGATGGGCTGGCCTCGGACGCGCGCCGGGAAATAGCCAATCGGTGGGCCGCCGGTTCGCCAGTAGCAGCGCAGCAGTTCGCGCAGCTTCGGCGGCAACAACGCTTGCCGGTCCTTCCGCCCTTTGCCGGAACGAACCCACAGCACGTTGCGGGCGCTGTCGATGTCGGCGACTTTGAGGCGGGTGACTTCACTGACTCTGAGTCCGGACCCATAGAGAATCGCCAGCATCGCGCGATGGCGCAGATCGCTCGGCGCCTCCAGCAGAGCTTTGACTTCATCGCGGCTCAAAATCAGCGGCAGCTTCCGTTCGCGCCGCGGAAACGGAATGCGTTCGATGGCGACCTTCCGGTGCAGGGTATGGGTATAGAAGAAGCGCAGTGCGCAGACCATCAGCACGTAGGTGGACGTCGACACCTTCTTTTCCTTGGTCAGGAACAACTGATAGCGGCGAATGTGCTCGGCACCGAGTTGATCGGGTGGTTTGCCGAAGTGCTTGGCAAACTCCCGGACGGCGTACAGGTACAGCCGGATCGTGGTCGGAGAATAATGGCGGATCTGGAGGTCCTCCAGCATCCGTTGTCGAAGTGGGGTCACAACAAAACTCCTTTCGTTGTGACCACATCACAAATCGAGCGCCCGTCGGAACCATCAGCCCCTTGAACGTCCCCAACTTCGGGCTTCACCTGCCGAAGGCTTTGTTCAATGCGCGACATCATGCGGAAGTCTCGCTCCCGGTTCACTGCCCAGAACCGGACTAGCTCCATGTGTAGCCCAATGTCCGGTTAGCGCGTTAAACCAGGAACTGAGCCTGGTCTAGAGTAGTGGTTCAAACTACGTTTCAAAGTGCCGCCAGAGTTGGTCCGCGCAGGAACGGTTCCGCCTGGCCAGGAGGGTGAAGGCTACTGGCTCAGCTCTCGCATTAGCCAAGCTTTAGCCAGTTTCCAGTCACGCATAACGCTCTGTGGTGAAATCTGGAGGGCCTCTGCAGTTTCTTCCACGCTCAAACCTCCAAAGAAACGCAGCTCGATCACCTTCGCTTTCCGAGCGTCGAACTGAGCCAGAGCATTTAATGCGTCGTCGAGTGCCGCCAATTCCTCGGCTCGCTTGAACCCGAGGTCCGGAAGTTCATCTAGGTTAATCGCCGTCGAGTGGCTGGAGCGTTTGAATTGGCCTCCCCGCTTGCCGGAAGCGCGGGCGCGGGCGGCATCGACAAGTATGCGGCGCATTACCTGAGCCGAGACCGCGAAGAAATGCACCCGGTCGTTCAAGCCGGCATTCCTGACGTCCACCAAGCGCAAGTATGCCTGGTTCACTAGCGCGGTGGTTTGTAGTGTGTTGCCTTCGCGCTCATTCCGCATATGCCGCCGGGCCATGTGGTGGAGTTCGGCATAGACCAGAGGCACCAGCCGGTCGAGCGCCGCGTGGTCGCCACCACCCCAAGCCTTTAATAAAGCAGTGATTTCGACGGATTCCGGAGGTTTCATCCGAGGCCGCTAAGAAAAATCTCCAGGCCATTGTATTTCTTTCGTCCCGTTCCCGCTTACCCAGCCGAGAACGGGAGGAAGTCATGAAGATCATAGCAATGCTGGCGATGGCGGTGGTGATGGAAACAGGTGCGCGGGCCGACGAGGTGACAGTCTATGTGGCCGGCTTGTCGGTGGTTCCTGCAAGGGTGTTGGGACCGGCTCAAGAGTTGGCGAACGAAATACTTGCTGGCGTGGGTGTAAACATCGACTGGCGGACAGGCAAGCCATCAATCTCTCAAGCGCGGCACGGGAGACCGATCGTGGTCGAAATGGTTACCGGAACACCCAGAGAACGTGCACCCGGCGCTCTGGCCTTCGCGCTTCCTTACGAAGGAGTTCACATCAACGTATTCTACGATCGGGTCCAACGGGCGACCGAGCCCGAGTTGACCCCGAACGTCCTGGCACATGTGCTGGCTCACGAGATCACGCATATCCTACAAGAGACCTGCCGACATTCCGAGACAGGGATCATGAAGGCACGCTGGACTCACCAGGACTATATGGAGATGGGACAGAAACCGCTTTCGTTCACTGAAGAAGACGTGCACTTGATCCGGACTGGCTTGGCAAAGCGCGCTAACCAGGTACACTGATCGCCGCGAAACCCCGCCATTAGCGTTCGCAGCGAATTTCAGCGCACAGGAGTCCGTAGGATGTAGCATTAATCGGATACTCTTGGCGCGCCATGACCTCCGAACACTGGCAGCAAGTCGAATCGCTGTACCACGCGGCTTCTGAAAAAGAACCGAGCCTGCGCAGTGCATTTCTGGATCAAGCTTGCCACGGTGACGAGGAACTACGCGGCGAGGTTGAGTCCCTTCTGGCGCAGGAAAACTCCCCCGGAACCTTCCTGGAGCGGCCAATCTGGGAGGTCGCGGCTGAATCCGAGGAGGGGACGCACCGGATCGAAAGCGTTCCGCGCATCGGCGGTGATATTTCTCTCCCCGCGGGGACTCGTCTGGGACCTTACGAAATCCTCGCGCCCATCGGCTCCGGCGGCATGGGAGAGGTCTATCGTGCCCGCGACACTCGATTGGGCCGGGACGTGGCCGTCAAGGTGGCGCAGGAACGCTTCAGTGCGCGCTTTGAGCGCGAGGCCCGGGCGGTGGGCTCGCTGAACCACACTAACATCTGCCATCTTTACGACGTCGGGCCAAATTACCTGGTCATGGAGTATGTGGAGGGCGCGCCCATCGCAAGAACCGACGACATCCACACCCTGCTGGACCAGGCGATGCAGGTGACCGACGGCATGGCGGCGGCGCACGCGCTGGGGATCACGCATCGCGATCTCAAGCCCGGCAACATTCTGGTAACCCGCGCCGGCCAGGTGAAGATTCTGGACTTTGGTCTGGCACAGGTGGGGCCAGACGCGGAAGCGGGCGACACGGACGCCACCGCAGCGGTGGTCCTCACCGAGCAGGGAACCACCATCGGCACGGTGGCGTACATGTCGCCCGAACAAGCCCGCGGACTCAAGGTGGACGCGCGCTCGGATCTGTGGTCGCTGGGCGTGATCCTGTATGAGATGGCCACCAGCACGCGGCCCTTCCAAGGGTCCACCACACCGGTGGTCTTTGAAGGCATCCTAACCAAAGCGCCGGTGCCAGTGCGCGAGAAAAATCCGAATATTCCGGTAGAACTGGAGCGAATCATCGCACGGCTGCTCGAAAAGGATCGAGAGAAGCGGTATCAATCAGCGGTAGACGTGCGCGCGGACCTTGAGCGCCTAGAGCGTGAAGGCAGCGCCAGCGGGGCCGTCGCACCTAAGGCGGGCGTTTTACCTAAGTACGCAATCGCCGCAACTGTTGCCGTGGTGCTCATCGCCGGAGGGATCTTGTGGTGGCAACGCGCGCACACTAAACGGCTCACCGATCAGGACGTGCTGGTGATGGCCGATTTCACCAACACCACAGGCGACACGGAATTCGACGGAGCGCTCCGCCAGGACTTGGCGTTCGAACTGGAAAAATCGCCGTTTCTGAAGATCATGGAAGACCAGGAGGTGAACCAGACGCTCCAGCTTATGGGGCGTCCCGCCGGTCAGCGGATCACCAATGATATCGCGCACGAGGTGTGCCTACGCGAGGGTCAGAAAGCGACTATGGGGGGCTCAATCGCCAGCTTGGGTAAGACCTACCAGATTGCTCTTCAGGTCATCAACTGCGAGACCGGCGCGACGGTGGCTCGCGAGCGGGCGGAAGCGGAAGACAAGGAGCACGTGCTCAAGGCGCTGGCGAAGGCGGCGAAGGGGATGCGCGCGAATCTGGGAGAGTCGTTGAGTTCCATCCAAAAACCAAGCCGTTCCCTCGATGAATCGGTGACCACTACTTCCCTCGACGCGCTTAAGGCTTTCTATCTGGGATATGACCTGGTTGCTCGGGATTCGCCGCGGGAGGCGATTCCACAATTACAGCGCGCCATCGAGATGGACCCCAATTTTGCCCAAGCGTACGAGATGATGGGCGACGCATACTATAATGTCGGCGACCGAGTGCGCCAGAAAGAGTACTACGCGAAAGCGTTCAAACTGATCGACCACGTCAGCGAGCGCGAGCGTCTCTTCATCACGGGGCAATACTATCGGATAGTCGCGGGAGAGACGAACAAGGCTATCGATGCCTTCAAGGTGACTGCGCGCGCGTATCCGCGGTTCCCGTCCCCCCACAACGGACTGTTCCAAATATACTCAAGCAGAGGAGAGTACCAGAAAGCACTGGAGGAAGCGCAGGAATCGCTTCGCCTGGCGCCTCGAATTCAGCCGTTCATGATAACTGCGATGAGCGCGTATGTGAACCTCGACAGATTCGAAGAAGCGAAGGCTGTGGCGGAGAAGGCGTTCTCCCAGAAGCTGGACGGCCCTCTGTTTCACTTGGTCCTTCTGACCATTGCCCACATTCAGGACGATCATCCGACACAGGCCAGGGAAATCGAATGGCTTGCGGGCAAACCCGAAGAATTCATGAGCCTCCAAAATCAAGGTGTCAATGCCATGGTGCACGGGCAGCGGCGCAAAGCGAACGAGTTCTTCCAACGGGAGCCCGAGATCGCACGGAGGCAAGGTCTCAGTGAAGTGCAACACGGACCATCTTCTGCTGTAGTGGATGCGTACATGGGTGATTGCGAAGCGGCGCTCAAGGACAAGTCAAACCCGTTGCTCGTGCTCTGCGGGGATGCGGCGGCTTTGCGGCTCGCCGACGAACGGGCGGCGAAGAATCCACCCCTGAACCCGGACACAACAGATTTGCTCTACCAGCGTGGCTTAGCCAGGCTGCGTGCGCGCAAAGGGCCGGAGGCCGCGGCCGAGTTCCAAAAGATCCTCGACCACAAGGGCCGAAATTGGGGACCTCTCTATCCGCTGGCTTATCTGGGTCTGGCGCGCGCGACGGCACTTATGGGCGATACTGCCCAGGCTAAGAAGGCCTTTCAGGATTTCTTTGCGGTGTGGAAGGACGCCGATCCCGATATGCCCAACCTGATCGCGGCCCGTAAAGAGTATGCGGCCTTGAGATAAACGCTCTCTGCCGACCGAGTCAAGGTTCCCAGGTCCTGGGTTGTCGCTAGCCTTGATCGGAAACGCCTCGGCGCACGAACGTTCGATTAAACGGAGAAAATCTCCGACCGGGGCGTTTTCGATAAGGAGACTAGAAGGAAGGCGCTGGCGTTTGCGGCGGACGCTGGCTATGGGAAAAGAATGCCGCTTTTGAACTGCGGCAAGCCGAGGTGAGTGACCCGGGGAAGGCGAATGTCGAGGTAGGATCGCCCAAGGTTTTTGCGATTGCTGAAAAACAGCTCGAAGCGGGGGCGGTGAGCGCTCCGGAAGGCGCTGGGGTGAAGGGCTAGGCACACAAATCCGCTGGCGTGCTGGGAGCGCGTCGATGGTCCGCCGTTGTTGGCAGGATCAGGAGGTATCGAAGTAAGAGCACCGCGAGAGTTCCACAGCAGTGAGTCTGTGAATGACGATCATCGCGGCGCCGCAGTTGGGGCAGTGCCAGGTGGAGGCGGTCTGCGAGGATGTTGAGGGCGTCGGGCGATCGCTCGCCAGCAGTTGCTTGCAAAGCGGTAGGCTGTGCGCGCGAAATCGGTTCGCGAGAAAACCAAAATACCGGATTCTCACGAATCCCTTCGGCAGCACGTGTAGGAAGAAACGGCGCAAGAACTCAGTTCCCAGCAGCGTCATCGTGCGCTGCTTGCCGCCGTGAGCGTAGTCCTTCCATCGGAAGGTGACGCGTTCGCCATCGAATGTGAGGAGCCGATGATTGGAGATGGCGATCCGGTGCGTGTATCTACCGAGATAGCGTAGGACTTTGGTCGGACCACCGAAAGCCGGCTTGGCGTAGACCACCCAGTCTTGACGGTGCAGTTGCCGCAGAAATCGACGGAACTGTTTTGGATCAGCCAACGCGGCGGCTGGTCCGGCGCAGCGTAGTTGTTGGCGGCGATGGAGGCGTTTCAAACCAGCGAGGAATTTGCCGCGGAACACGCGGCTAAGAACCTTCACCGGTAGGAAGAAAGGATAGCGGGGGCGTATCCAGCGGCTGTGGTCTGGAGATAGGCCGCCCGCTGGAATGGCGCAGTGAATGTGCGGATGGAGCAGCAGGTTTTGTCCCCAGGTATGGAGAATGCTGATCACACCGAGTTCCGCGCCCAGGTGTTTGGGATCGCGTGCTACTTTCAACAATGTTTTGTGCGCTGGCGTTGAACAAGAGGTCGTAGAACAGACGGGGATTGTCCAGCGCCAACACATTGAGTTCGTGCGGCACGGTGAACACGACATGAAAGTAGCTGGTGGCGAGAAGCTCGCGTTCGCGAGCTGCGAGCCAATGTTCGCGCGCCTGCGCCTGGCACTTCGGGCAATGCCGGTTGCGGCAGGAGTTATAAGAGATGGCCTGGTGACCGCACTTCGGACAGGCATCGATATGGCCGCCCAACGCAGCCGTGCGGCAGCGCTGAATGGCCCGGAAGGCCTTGAGTTGCTGAAAGTCTAGGTTCTTCTGATACCGATCCAGGAAACGATCGCCCTGAGCGCGGAGGATGTCGGCCACCTCCACGGTGGGTCGGCTCATTTTTGCCTGGTGCGGTGATAGAGACGGTCCGAAGCATTGGAGATCGGAGAGGTGTTCCAGTGGATTGACTGTCCTCTCCAGATGCCGCCGCGACAAGTGTAGGTAGATGCTGGTGGCCTCCAGGTCGGCGTGTCCGAGCAACATCTGGATCGTGGGCAGATCGGCGCCATCCTCCAGCAGGTGGGTAGCGAAGCTGTGCCGCAGCATATGGGGACTCACGCGCTTCTTGAAGCCAGCATGCCGAGCAGCCTTAGCGCAGGCGTACCAAACGGATTTATCGGTCAGGTGCTCGCTCGTGCCGCGTGATTCACCCGGAAAGAGCCACGTCCTGGGCTTCTTCCATCGCCAATACTCACGGAGTGTTTCCAGCAACTTCGGACACATCGGTACATCCCGATCCTTACCGCCCTTGCCTTTGCGAATGTGGATGACCATGCGTTCGCTATCGATGTCCTCCACGCGCAGGCAGGCCAGTTCGCTGCGCCGCATACCGGTCGAGTACAGCGCCATGAGGATGGCGCGTGCCTGCAGATTCCCGGCTGCCTCGATCAGAGGGGCCACCTCGTCGGGGCTCAATACACGTGGCGTTCGCTGGCGCGAGTACTTGGGATAGGGTATGGAGTCGGGCGCAAACCGCCGCTTCAGGACGCGTCGAAGGAAAAAACGTAGAGCCGCAACCTGATTTGCGACCGTACCGACGGCCAGCTTTCGCTCGTGAAGCAGGTGAGCCTGATACTGTCGGATGTGATCCGTGCCCAACTGATCTGGCGGCTTACCGAAGTAGCGTGAAAAACGCTCGACGGCGCCGAGGTAACCGCGTATAGTGGCGGAAGAGAAGTTACGTCGCTGGAGTTCCTCCAGCATTACTTTGCGAAGATGGGTCACAGGGACCTCCTTGTGACCCACACAATACTGCTTGCGTCAGCCGACTGCTCGTACTTTTGCCCACGCGAAGCGTCCGCCGCGCCAGCGGCTTCGTTCTAGTCGGCTATTAATAGCAAGTGTTGCACCGCGGTTCACAGTTTCGAACCCGGCCAGCCTTTGTACGAATGGCGCGTTATCCGCCCGAAGGAAATTGGATCCAACTTCCCAGAATCGGACCTTGACCTCATCGCAGCGCGACAAGGCAGTGCGAATGATAGCGCTTTTTATGATGCATTATTCCGACTAAGAAGCAACCCGCCCATAAAGCTGGTAATCTCTTTGGCTAGCTCGTGAGGCTCATCAATCGGGATCAAGTGGCCGCTCCCCTTGATAATCTTGAACTCGGCGTTTGGTAGGTAAGCCAGGACTTCGGTCTTGTGTCGTTCGATTGAATCCACCTGATCGAGCTCGCCGGCGAGCAGCACCGTGGGAACGTTGATATTGGCGACCTCGGCCGAGATGTCCTCAAGTATTGACTCCATCGGGAATGCCATCGTCGCCTCGTGAGAGCCAGACATGCTGTCTTCGACAATCTGCTCTAGAATCTCTGGCGAAGGAGGGCGAGCAGTCAGAAGTCCACTGCCAATTGTCTTAAGAACGTTCTCACGATTGTCGTACGCATGGAGCTGTCCTTGACGCATCTCTTCAGGATTGCGCCGAGGAGTTGCCTGAGCAGGAGCCACTAGAATTAGGCCGGAAAGCCCCTCCGGCCTCCGCGATGCGGCCAGCTGCGCGACCTTGCCTCCCATCGAATGTCCAACCAGGACATATTGTTTGATTCCCAGCGCTTTGACCAGTGCGAGAGCTTCGTCCGCAAGGTGTGCCAGTTTGTAGCCAGCAAAGGTTTTGTCGGACTTCCCCCAGCCACGCGCGTCATAGGCCACTGTCTTGAACTGTCCCTCAAGTTCGGCGGTAACCTTGCGCCAGGTGCGTGAAGTTCCACCCCAGTAATGGAGAAATACGAGAGCCGGCTCCGCAGTCCCGTGCACCTCCGCATGGATGGAAAGTCCTTGAACTTGGTAGTTCATGTTGTCTCCTTCTTTAGCCGCGCTGATACGCGCGCGCAATTCGATGATCGGGAGGTCGTCTATTCGGAAAATGGTGCATTCGCGACGACATCGGCAAAGTTGGGGGATGTGTACCCCTCGACATATCGAACGCCGAAATCCCGAACTATGTTGTCAAACGTGGACTCGGGCTTCCGACGAGCTACGTTGCAAAGGCACTCTTTGAGTCCGTTCTTAAATGCCAGGCGCGGAAATTCGGCTAGAATCGCGCCTTGTTTATCCTGCGGAATTCGATCAAGGCCTGCCCCCAGAACATCCGCCGTTATTCCCGAATGGGTCATAGCCACTTCGGGCTCTTTGTGAAGAGCGATAGATCGTGTGGTATGAAGCGCGATGGCATCCCAAACAACTTGCATCTGCTGCGTCGAGATGCCTCGCCCCTTCAGAAACGAGCGCGCCGCATTGGCGCCATCCACCTCGAAACGATTTTCCGCCGTATAGCGGTCAGTCAAGCCCAGATCATGCAGAATCGTGGCTACTGCCAGCATCTCGGCATCTGGAGCACGGTCGGCGCTTTCTGAAAGCAATACGCCGAATAGCCAGGAGCGCATCGCATGGTTGAAGAGAAATGGCTCTGACGCGCTCCGTGACAAATCAATCGCATCGCGAACCAGAACTGAGTCGGGTACTTTGATTCCTGCTAAAACCATTCCCTACCTCCCTCGCTTTCATATAGTCCGTGGTCGGCGATTGCTTATTGCTCCATCACACGCCGCTCGGGGATCTTGTGCCCTAGTATTCAAACCACTGGCTGAGCGCTGTGACCTTCTCCTCCGTGTACGGCGGGAACAAGTGCTCAATGGCTACGTCGGGTGGCGAAATCAGAACTGATTTCGCGTGCGTGAGAGCGTCAAACCCGGCCTTGCCGTAGTAGTGACCGATACCGGAATATCCGACCCCGCCAAAGGGCATGGTTTCGATAAACAGATGAATGTTTACCTGATTGATCGCGCCGCCACCGAAGGATAAGCTTGCGAGGAAGTGATCGATCGCCTGCTGATCTCGGCTGAAGAGGAAGCCGGAAAGGGGCTTCGGATGCTTCTTCACCTCGCAAATGGCCGCATCCATGTCCTGGTAGGTGAGGATTGGAAGAATCGGCCCAAAGATCTCGTCCTCCATGATCGGGTCGTCCCAAGTCACTGGATAGATGACCGTGGGATCGAGATAGCGTGCGTCCGGGTCGGAACCCCCGCCTATGACAACTTTCTTTTGATCGATCAGGGCCGCCAAGCGTTCGGTGGCCTTTGGGCTGATAATGCGGGAGTAGTCGTCCGGTCTGCTCTTAGGGTCGGTCCCGTACAGCTCAACCATGGCTTTCTTGCACTCTGCAACAAACTCCTCTGCGATTGATTCGTGCACGTAGGCGTAGCCGGGCGAGGTGCACCATTGGCCGCCCCAGGCCGTCGCACCCCAGACAATCTTCTTGGCCGCATCCGGGATATTGGCTGTTGCGTCCACGAAAGCCGGATTCTGCCCGCCTAGTTCGAGAAGAACGGGAGTCAGATTCTTCGCGGCCGCCTCCATGACGATCCTGCCAACCTTGACGCTGCCGGTGAAGAAGATGAAGTCGAAGGGCAGCTTGAGAAG
>CAVYKR010000021.1:0-188759 GCA_963769205.1 Bryobacterales bacterium
CCATCGTGGTGTGGAGGCACTGCCGCAGCCCACATCCGGATAGGAGAAGGGCACCAATACTGAGCAATATCAGCCCACTATTTACTGCCTTCTTCATGCGATCTCCTTGCCGCTTAGACTCCCTGCGCTAGGGATGCGACATCCGCGGACATTGTGGATTCTTGTTCTTCTTCATGGGCCGGTGGCGGTTGTTGTTCTTGCGCCACGAGCCGCGAGAAGTGTGGATGTGAACAGGCCACACAATTCACACCGCGCGTAGCAGCCTTCACCGCCTCGTCAAACCCACTTGGCAATTCGACTTCCTCGCCAGACCGGGTGAAGAATTGCGGCCTCACGCAACCACTCAACTCCTTGTCCTTGCCCCAGAGTTCCAGCGCCAGATAGCCGTGTTTCGCGCGAAACACTTCTTCGGCTTCGAGCTTTGGCCGTTGCCGGGCCTCAACTGCAACAGGCCGGTGGCGTGTGATGCACAGCTCGTATGTCCGCGCGATTCGGAGCATCTCGATCCGCGTCAGCACGGGCGCGATGACGACGGCATGCGGCCCGTTGACTGTGAGCGAATCGAGCGTCTGCAACCACGGGAGAGGCTCGCCATTCTCTCCGGCGAAGCTAACGTAATAGCCAACGTCGTCGGTGGCTCCGCCCGATTCCACACCGCGTACGACGTATCGTTTGGCTCGTCCCTGGTGTTCCAGGCTCAACTGGGGTTGTCCGTAGATCGCCAATTTGCGCAAGCGGTTAATCACCGTGGGCGTGAATGTTAACCCCCACCGGTTCAGTCGTCGATCGGATTCCATCGAGATCCATCCTTTCGTTCGTTCCCAAACCCGCTTCCAGCGCCTCGCGTCGAGCGAGCGCTACGAGCGCGAGCGTGAGCTCATCTGCAGCGCGCATCGTTCGCAAGAGCGCTTCGTGGTCCTCCGCTCTCCACACTTGCCCGACTCGGTCTGCTGATACATCCCCAATCCATTTCCGGACCGCGATCGGTCCGTTCAACTCGCCTTGCGTCACTTCGCTCATGACTCCCTCTCTGGCCGGCAATCCACGTACGCCCACACCCCGCTGACATGCGGCAGCAACGAGAACAGCATGCCGATTACGATCAACTGAATGCCGCGTCGGCTCGTGATGCCAGCAGCCGCCGCAAGTAGAAAAGCCAAAACAGCGCCAGCCGTGGCGATCGACTCAATCGATACGTCAGACACCGATTGCCTCCGTAACCCGGCGGAATTCTTCCCGGAAATCAACGCGCACTAACTGGTCACCCTGCCGGCCGTAGCAGTGCCCTTCGGCGTCCAGGATCAAGTACCTGCGGCTGTCGATGTGTTTGTAATGCTCAAGGCCGTTTTCCCGCCACATCCACATGAACTCTCCGCACCGACAACCGATCAGGAGTTCTAATGGCTTCCAATTGGCAGGTTCAAGCTCCATCTCAGAGCCCTCCCCCAGTCACGCCCAAAGCCGCCGAACAGACAAACCGCCGCATCGCGATCAACGTGATCAGGGCTCCGGCTGCGACAGAATTCCCGCTTATCCCACCGCATACGCACTTTCCCTTTTCTCCGGAATTGGGCACCCCAGAGCCGCTCGAATCATCTCCTTGCTGCAACCCGCCCAGCAGATGTACTTCTGCGGTTCGTCAACCGAGATCGCCAGGTTGTCGCCGCTCTTGTCTCGTCCCGCCGCGGCGCATGAAGGGCATCGCGTGATCCAGTTTCTCCCCGTCTTCCGCCGTACCTGGAGATGATCCAGGATGTGAAACTGCCTTTGTTGTGCCGGGTACTGCCAGCGTGGAGTTGGCTTGATTTCCTTCTTCTCCCCTTCGCTCGGCTGTCCCAACTTCTGGAGGAGAGCTCCGAGTTGCTCCTCGGACAGCTTCGTCACGCGCTTGAGGAATGCCAGTTGATTGTCGAGATTGTAATCGGCGCCGTAGAACCAGAACCGAGCGCTGATCGTGCGGTGAATTCCCAGCGGTCCACGGATAGCATTGCCGAAGTCGCCATCCTTCAACTCGTCATGCTTCGGGAATATCTCGATTCCCTCGGCCGTCCCCGCTCCTTTTACCGGGATACCGAGTTTCTGAGCCAAGCCGGAGATCAGCAGCCGGCATTGTCGGGCCAGAAGCGGCTGCTCGCCAAATATCCAAAGGTGGGCGCCGCGCCGGCTCTGTTCCAGTGCCGCCTCCACCTTTTGTTGCTGCAGTTCCCACTGCAGTTCACAAAGGTGCTTCAGCGAGTCCTTATAATCCCCGTCCATGGCAATCCACTTGCATCGTTGCGTCGCCGGACTCATCGCATACACGCCGATCGTCAGATCACCTTCCAGATGTCGCCGGACCGTCTCAGCCGCCAGACTGGGCGCCTCGCCGTTTTTCCCGGCCTTAGGCCGGAAATAGTAATAGCGGCCGCTTTCCGCGTGCGGCCGCATCGATTGGAGAACGTAGGCGCGCCGATTCACGAACAGCTGCCAATAGTCCTCCACATTTGTGGAAGTTGCCTGATAGCGCTTGGGCATAGCGGCTTCTCGTTTCGTCCTGCTCTTTCATAACCCGAATTCAAAACCCGCGCAAATGAACGGGCCAGGCTGTCGGTCAGCTCGCCTTTCGCTGGTCATACCTCCGTTCAAGCAGCCACGGGCGCTGCGCCAGCAGGGTCAGCCGGTGCGTCCGTTCCAGCACCTCGTATTCGGCCAGACTGTAGCCACCCCATTTCTGGTCGTTGAAGTCCACGAGGTAGAACACCCCGTTCTTGCGGTCGAATACATAGACTGCACCCGACTCCGGATCGTCCGGGACCAGGGTAAAGAAAAGGGCGCCGGCCGGAAACTGAACCCAACGAACGATTTGGGCTTCTGAACGCTCCGCCAGCCCTCGGCTGGCTTGGTCTAAGCCGACGCTTCGCTCCAAGCCAAGATCTTCCAGTGTTAGGATCGGATTCGCTGTTAGCGTCGGCGATATTCGTACTTGCATGTTGAACCTCCTGATATTCAATGGGTTACGTCCTGAGACACGCCGAGCGCAGTGAGTCTGTTCGGATCTCCATGCAGGTGGGTCTTAGGACGGGAGTTGCGGGTTGGCCGATCGTTGAGAGTTGGCCGGGATGAGAGCTAACGCGGGCGTAGCGCTATATATAAGGTGTTGTAGCCTGAACTCGCCCTTGTACGGATTGCCCGGGCGGCCAGGGGGAGAATAGACGCGTGGATGAGGAGCCAGAGTTGCGTCCGTTACCGCCGCCGCCGCGGTGTCGAGGCATCCCTCTGGGCGACGGCAATTATACGGGCTGCGCGTACGGTTATGGTGACGTTGCTCCATTCACCGGGCCGCGCGATTGCCCAGTCTGTGACGGGTCGGGGTTCGAAGGCCCCATCGAAACAACCCTGCCGCATTCAGACTTTGGCGATCCGGAGTGCTGCGGCTGCCTGAACGGCGTCATTCGCGGGGATCAGGCTGATATTGTCTGCAATGAATGCGGTACCGTGCTCCGCACCGTTCCTGCGGCGAATGTTGGGCAGACGCTGACAGAGCTGGAAATCACCCTCGATGTTGCCAGCGAAATGTGCCCGCATTGCGGGTCGGTAAATCTGTTCCCAGGCTTTTCCAGAATGCTCGCATTCACCTGTCGGCAGTGCGGAAAGGCCGTTCTGCGTCCAGAGTAGTTAGTCTAGCCTGCCGTGCAGCCGCGGGGCACGGCCTACAGAAGACCGGAATGCGACTACTCGTCCAAGTTGCGCCCCCCAGACACTGGCAGTGTGGAAGGGATCGCCGGAGAAACTGGAGGCCAGACGGATAACGGCGAGGAAAAACCGCATGCCGAAACATAGAATGAGGGGTATGAAACAAAGCGTTCCAAAATCGGTTGACGAGTACATTGCCGCGCAGTCCGAGGTGCTGCGGCCGAAGCTCGAACAGGTACGCGCCGCGATTAGGAGGGCCGTTCCGGAGGCAGTGGAGGGCATCGGGTATCGCATGCCCGGATACAAGCTGCACGGAAAGCCGATGCTGTATTTCGCCGGCTTCAAGGAACACTATTCTCTATTTGCCGCATCGGGGACGTTTTTCGCGGCGCTCGAAGATGAACTCAGGGGCTATGAGCTGCGAAAGGGGACGGTCCAGTTCCCCCTCACCAAACCGGTTCCGGTGAAGCTCATCGACCGGATCGCGAAGCTGCGTGCGGCTGGGATCGCCGCCACGGCGAAAAAACCGCTGCTGGGCCGAGAGAAAGAAAGGCGCAAGTAGAGCCCAGTAGGAGACAGGGTGGCCCGCCCGCGCGAGGCCGTTGGCTGCAGGACGCTGATCTGCCGGAAGGCCGACTCGGGCCAATTGAACGATTTGGCGACTATCGCGAAATTATTGCTTGATCGTAAACGATTGATCTGCTGCAGGAGGGCGCCGGTCGCGCAGTGAAAGGTCACACTTGCCGGGACGCCTGTTATTGATCCCCTGGTCGCTTCAGCGCGATGCCTGCTCCCGCCGTTGTTGCGCCTCGTGCAGAAACTGCCCGATCTTCTCGTCGTTCGCAGCGACACTGCCCAACCCTCGGCGGTGGCGTTCCAGCGATAATCCCGATCGTCATGTCGATGCCGCGGTCGATGAGGAATTGCATGGCTTGGTAATTCTTGTGCCACACCAGCTCATGCAGGATGCTGGCAGGCTCATGGGAGCACCAGTTCGTGTTGATATCGGCTCCGTGCGCGAGAAGAAAGTCGGCGATCTCGAAGTGGTTGTTGAGGACCGCCCAGGCGAGCGCGGTGTCGAGAACCTGCTGCACAGTGGGCTCGCCCCATCGAACCAGCTTGCGGGTCCGTACGCGTAGGATTGTTCGCGGGAAAATGATTCACGAGGTCGCCCAGTACAGGCTTGCCCTCCGCGTCGAACCAGCGTCTCACGCGTGCGAGGTCCCCACTTCCCGGCGGCGTGTGGCAGATCGTCGGGCATGGGCCAGATGCGCAGCAGCAGCGGAAGCAGATGGGTCTTCACATACGTGAATGCGAATTCAATGGCCTGCGATGGCGGCGGCACGCGACAGTGCAGCACAGCGGGATCGAGATCAAGAAGAGCGGTAATGAAAGCTGCGCGATCGTTCAGCACCGCCCTCTCGATCAACCGGACCTGGAATTTCACGTATGCGTCGGACAGCATCCATGCTTCGCGCCGCAATCCGTCCGACAAAGGATGTCAGGTCGCCGTCGTGCATCGCGCGCTCGACCTGTTGCTTGACAAAAGCCTGCCAGGGCCCGACTGGATCGGCGGTTGTGGACGTCGGGCTTTTCGCGATGAAGTACTGGATGAATGCGGAACGTCCCGGGCCGCCATCGATCCGCCTGCCCAACTCGGCGTCGAGCGTGATGGACCGATCCAACAGCAGCGCCGCTGCGGTCGCGTGCTGGAGATGGCACGCATACATGAACGCTTCGTTCACCGCGGCAAGATCGTCGCCATTCGTATCAAGACAGTGCGCGAACGCCATCGACGTCGCCGAGCGCGGCAAAGAACTTGAGCGTTCGCGGAAGAAGGCCTCTGCGGTGGAAGAGATCGATCAGGGCCTTAGTACTACAACGTTAAGTAATTAAGAACCGTGTCGCGGGTACTCATGACTCGCTGCACCGCAGTAACAGCACTCACCGGTCCAAGTGCACAGCAGATACTGAAGCTCACGACGCGTCCTCGGCAGGGTCCACCCAGAAGTTTTTTTTCCCGCGGAGGGTTTCAAGTGTGAGAAACGCGTGCGCCATCATCACGAGAGTGACGTGATGGTGCCATCCTTGCCAACTGCGACCCTCGTAGTGATCAAGCCCCAACTCCTCCTTGAGTTGTTGGTAATCCTGCTCGATTTTCCAGCGGCACTTGGTCAGGCGGACGAGACGGCGCAGTGAATAGTCCGCCGGCAGGTCGCAGAAGAAATATTTGGTCGGTTCTTGCTCTGACTCGGGCCACTCGACCAGCAGCCAGACCTCTGTTAGCGGTGGCTTGCCTTCATGGAAACCGTGGGAAGGCTGTACCCGTCCAGCCCAGAACCTGGATTTCAACCGCCCCCTGCTACCCTCTCGCCATCCAATCGTCTTCCATCCCTTGGCCTGCTGCGCCACGGTCTTTGCGGACAGCGGACGCTGATCGCCATAGTGCAAGGCGCTGGGCGGCCGCCCCGTGCGCATTGGTTTCAACAGTGTGGGCTGGGGCGCCTCCAGCCAGACGCCCACCTGCGGTGCCACTCCCACGATGTAGCGCAACTGTCGCTGCTCCAGTCCCTGCCGAAAATCAGTAGACTCGCCGTATCCCGCATCCGCCAGCACCACGCGATCCGCCAGGCCCCAGGTCCGGATCTGGTCGATGATATCCAGTGCCAATTCCCACTTGGGACGAAACACAACATCGGCCGGAATGCCCGCGTCCAGCCGGCGCTGCTCATCGTTAGCCCAGCTTTCGGGCAGATACAAGCGCCAGCCCAATGGCGCGTTGCCTTCTTCGCCGACATGATGCACGCTCACCGCAATCTGACAGTTGCCGGTTTTGCCCAACGTGCCCGAGTACTGCCGAGACACACCTACCGAATGGCTGCCTTGTTTGGGAAATCCCGTGTCATCTACCACCCACGCCGATTCTGGTTCCAACTCAGCGGTCATCCGTTTGCCTAACCGCTCCCAGACTGCGTCCCATCCCCATGGGCTCTGTCCAATGAACTGCTGCAAGGCCTGCACATTGCCGTCGGGTAACCGCGCCGCCAAAGGCTCAATCGATTTGCGCTCGCCATCCAACAGCAATCCGCGGACATACACAGCGGCCCAATGCCGGCGCTCGCTGCGACCTATAGGCTCGACAAGATCCGTCAGGAACTGATCCATCCGCTTACGACAACGCTCAAGCTGCGCGTCGGTCATGAACAAACATAACCGGCTTTTTGTGTTCTGTCAATACTTAACGTTGTAGTATTAGCAGGATGCTGAAAAAGTCACATCCCGCGTTACTTGTTGAAACAAAAGCGCGTCTTTATGTTTCAGCCTATGCGAGGAACCGATACCCAGCAGAGTTCGATGTTCAGCTACCTGTCACCGGAAGAGCGCGTACCAGCGAACCATCCGTTGCGGCCGATTCGGCTGATGGTCGATGACGCCTTAAAGGCGCTATCGCCAGCATTCAGCCGACTCTACTCAGCCTTCGGCCGGCCATCGATTCCGCCAGAGAAGTTGTTGCGAGCATTGCTTTTGCAGGTGTTGTATACGGTTCGCAGCGAACGAATGTTGATGGAGCAACTGGAATACAACCTGCTCTATCGATGGTTTGTTGGCCTGAACATGGACGAAACGGTATGGGTGCCGACGGTGTTTACCAAGAACCGGGATCGGCTTTTGGAAGGGGACATCGCCGAGAAGTTCTTCGCACACGTGCTGGCTCAGGCGCGGATCGCGGATTTACTCTCTGACGAGCACTTCAGTGTGGATGGGACCCTCATCGAAGCCTGGGCGAGTCACAAGAGTTTTCAACGGAAGGATCGGCCGGCGCCGCCGCCGGATGATCCCGGCAATCCGACGGTAGACTTCCACGGCGAAACGCGGAGCAATGAGACACACCAGTCAACCACGGACCCGGACGCACGGCTGGCGCGGAAGAGTGGTGGGCATGAATCGAAGCTGGCGTATTGCGGCAACGTGCTGATTGAGAATCGAAATGGACTCGTGGTGGACACAGCCTTAATGCAATGCAGCGGTATGGCCGAGCGACATGCGGCCATGATCATGGCGGAGCGCGTGGAGGGGGTCGAGCGCATCACGCTGGCCGCCGATAAAGGATACGACACCAAAGACTTCGTGAAGGAAATGCGAGGCATGAATGTCACTCCGCATGTTTCGCAGAACACCAAGCGTCCGGGCGGCAGCGCGATTGACGGCCGCACGACGCGGCATGATGGCTACCAAGTGAGTCAGCGAAAACGGAAGCGAATCGAAGAAGTGTTTGGCTGGGTCAAGACGGTTGGCACGCTGCGGAAGACTCGGCATCGCGGTCTGGAAACAGTTGCGTGGGTATTCACGTTCACAGCTGCTGCTTACAACCTCGTGCGAATGCGGAATCTGATTTTCCCGGCAGTTCAATCCGTGTAGGTCCGAGGAGAATTGTGTTTTGAATTTTGGAAAACATGCGTTTGCGGCCAGTATCCCCCTACGTGGGCCCTTCCGCAAAATGAACCTCAGCCTCAGGAAGAAGAAATAGGAAGAAGGCCGAATTCCGTCAGAGCCTATTTTTCAGCAGCCTGTTAGCGCGCGCAGCGATGAGCCCATCGCATATCCGACGGCGCGACGAACGCGCCGGCATCGAGCAGGAGCTCGGCACATGCAGCGCGCGTGGTGCTGCTCGCGGAATTGGGTCGAAGCTGTCGCCGTAGGAACCGGTAGCCATCCCGAGCAGCCCGCCGTCGTTTTCATCCGCCTGCCAGGACAGCAAGGCCGGGTATTCCGCCAGCAACTGCCGCAGAGCTTCGACGTCGTTGTCATGAATGATGCGGCGGGCTTCGGATACGGCCCACTCGAGTCCCTGACCGAGGCGTTGTTTGACTTCTTTGATAAGGTCCTGCGAGCCTGGCAAATCCATATTCGCGCGCGAGCACCAGTTGGGCATCACGCTGTGACAACGGCAGCTCGGCTTTTGGCAGCTGCGCACGCGCCCGGGCGATGGCGCCTGCATTACCGGCGACAATGTCGCGCGCCAGTTTCTTTGCTTGCTTGCGAAGGGATTCAAGGGAAGGACGAACAGGAAGTTTCGATATGCTCACGGCAATCTCCTTTCATGAGCGCCTGTGACCCGCTGATACAGGCTGAAAGAAGATTCAAAGCACGCTGTCTGAATCGAAGCAGGTGGGATTGTTCCCTTGCCGCGAGTCGGGGGTGCCCTGTCGCACGCTGGACGGAGTATCGGCTACTTGAAAGGCACGGTCAAACCGAGATTTGCGAGACCAGCCGCACGCGGGGACGACATGAGTACAAAAGTCGCCTAGCGTTTAGGAAACCCTTCGGAGAATGGCCGGAAGCCACTTGGAGGTATAACGCGCGATCCGTAGATGTGCCCAGCGGATCTCGATAGAGGCAGGTTTGCGGAACGGCGATCACCCCGCCTAAAACGAGTGTTTAGCGTGGTCGGCGACCTGGGCACCTCCTTTATTTCCGCCTCGCCCCAATCAAGCCCGAGCAGCGTCTCGCTTTGCCGAACGCGCAGCCGTGACCGCCAACGAGTCACACCGTTCGTGATTCGGTTGCCCGGAGTGTCCTCGGACGTGTATCCACGTCACCTCGTGGTAGCCGGCCAACTCCTCGAGCTCCTCCCACAAATCCCGATTCACCACTGGCTTTCCAGTGGAGGCTCGCCAGCCGTTGGCCTTCCACCTCGGAAGGAACTCGGTGATTCCCCGGCGTACATACTCGGAGTCGGTCAGCACGGTGACCTGGCTGGCACGCTTCAAAGCCCGCAGCCCCTCAATGGCCGCGATCAGTTCCATCCGATTGTTGGTCGTGTCCGCCACACCACCTTGCAGGACCCGCTCATGCTGACCGCACCGAAGGATGCACGCCCAGCCTCCGGGACCGGGGTTCCCGAGGCACGAACCGTCAGTTGTGATCTCAACTTCGCTCATATTCGACCTCCGTTCCGACGCATCTCAGTCGCGACGCGCGCCGATCCTTCCGGCTCGCATTTGGCAACGAACTCGAAATCGTGCTCACCGGCCCAGGCCAGGACTGCACCAAACGAATTGAATCGGGCGCCATCGTTTGCCAGAGCTAACGCTCCTTCATCGAGGTAGAACCCGAACCAACTCGCGCCCGCGTTGACGTAGTACAGCGTTCTCATCAAACCTCCTCTTCGAGACAGCACTCTCCGCTCGCAGTTCGAACACTCCATGCCTCGGCGTATCCGGCTCGAACCGGACACCGATCTCTACCTTCATCAGCGCAGCCGGCACGGAATCGAAGGCTGCGCTAAGAATCGAATCGCGCGGTGCGTTTTGGATGAACCGCGGCGTTATGCGCGGGCAACCCAGATCTGCGCAGTAACGTACGCAGGCTGCGCGGAGTTTCCCAAACGCGCCCGCGTTTCGGGATGCGGGTAAGGCGCACGCCTTCCGCGCGGCGGTATTATTCGTTAAAGGGAATTCGGATGAATTTGCGGACGCTGGGACTTCGAAAGTCGTCGCCGCTCCGAGCCGACCATCCTGGGATCGGCCAACGGTGCGTTCTATGTAAGCGCGCGATCCGCGCCGGCGATAGGACCGGGCTCGTTCCACCACTCGATTCCGAAGAACCAGCGCTCGCTGACGGCCTCATCTGTCACTGGACCTGCATCGAGAGTGGGCTATCTCGGCTACGACAAGGCGAGACCGCAGCGGGCACCACCCGCCAATTCCTCGAATCCTGGGCGGACGCTTTCAGCCGCCAAGCCGTGGCCGGCGAGCGCTGCGATGCGTACACCAGCGAAGCCGACTTCATCCTCAAGAATGGCCGTTCATTCGAATACGCTGCATTGCCACGCGGAGTCCGGATGGGGCGACCGCGCGAATGCTTCCGCAACGCCGCGGCACTTGCGCTTCGGAAGCCCGACATGTACATGTACGTGGAGGGCTACGCGGTCAACAGATGGATAGCCATACACACGGTAGCGCACGCCTGGTGCATCGGCTCGGACAACTTCGTCGTCGATCCGACGTGGGATGAGGGCGCCGAATACTTCGGCGTACCCTTCCGACACGACTATCTGCGCCGGGTGCTCAAGGCCAGGAGGGACTACGGCCTGATCGACAATGCCGAGATGGACTTTCCACTGGTGACCGGCGCACACCGCGTGCACGAAGCCGTCATCGACCGGCGTGACTAATCGGCCTGCGACTGTGGTGAGCAGTGCAGTTCATGTACCCCGCGGTCCCAGATTGAATGCGCGGAATCTGTTGTTCGACGTCTTCAAATCGGAAAGGTTGGCGGCGCGGCGACGGAACGGTCTGTAGGAACTCAAGCCAATGTCGGCCACACCGCCATACGGAACGATGACCAACGACACGTTCTACAACATTGGACAGTAGGTCAGTCTGAATCCACGGGGTGAGGCTCAACAGCAACCGCAAGCTTGCCCGTTCCACGCTGCACGACCTTCCTTCAGGAGCAACGGTACGGCCGCCAGTGCAGCAAGTGAATCAAACCAAGCGATATGGAAAAGTGCATTGATCACCAGGCCAGCTAGGGCAATAACGGCCAGATAGGCACATGCGGCCGATTGCACTGCGTCGGCAGCCAGAGCTGCATTGTTGCTGCGGCGCGCTTCCCGGCGCTTCAGCCTGGCCAAGATAGGCATCACGATCAGAGCAGCCACGGTGATTCCGATACCGAGGCGGCTTGTTTCAGGGCGCAGGCGCAACGCCAACGAGGCAATTGCCATGACGCAGACGATAAGAGCAAGAGCGAACAGTAGAGCGCCAGCAGCACGAGCGGCGTTCCGTTGGGAAATGGAAACGTGAGGCAGAAACTGCAAAAGAACCACTCCCGCGGACAATAGCTCCACGAAGCTATCGGATCCGAATGCGAGCATTGCGGGGCTACGTGCCGCCGCTGCCGCATAAAGTGACAGGCCGCACTCGACCAGCATCCATATGAGGGTGATTCCCTGAAGCCAGAACACCGCAGCGGAGCGGCCCGTCGGTGCGCAAGTCACGGTACTGGACCTTGAAAGCTGGATTTCGATCTGGACAAACTCGGACATTGTGCTTCCTAAAGCATAGCTCCTGATTCGTTGGGGCTGATTTCAAACTGATCACTACACATCCCTGCGCAAGCAACTCTCAACCAGCTCACGCCTCACTGCAAACCGCTCAAGGAGCCGGCCACCTGGACGCGCCAGTGTGTTGCGAAGCGCCAGGAGCGTAAGCGACGGGCGCGCGCAACGCACGCAAGCACCCGCCACGGCCGGTTTATTCATTACGAGCCCCGGCTTCGCAGAAGACGGGGGGAGTAATTCGTCGCCTAAGCGGCCTTCCCTTGAGCGACCTGCAATTTATTCACTCATGAATAAAAGCGCCAATGCGCTTCAAAGTGATGGCAAAGGGACAAGTGGCAAGCCCCTCTATGGGCGTACGCGTCTCTCTCGGGGTTGTGCCAGGATGTTTTGGAAGGGGATATCTCGCTGGGTTGTTCCTGCGATCATCACGGGGGTTCGAAGCAGCTTGCCCATGAACTCCGCGGCCAGTCCGACGCAGACTCGCACTCTTTGTGGCGTGACGCGATCCCGGACGATGCACATCAAGTGATAGTTCGACGCGAGGTACAGGATCGTATCAACAAGCGTTTCGTCCTCCAGCGTGTTGGCAATCTCGCCGTAAGCCCCAAACGTCTTAGGCGTTCGTTCGTACTCGAGCGCAAAGCGCGCCTCGCCACCATCACAACCGACCGCTACCACCGCGTCGTAATCTTTCGCGTACCTGTAGCTGGTCAGATTCTGCGAGCAGATTTCGGTTGCAGGAGTCCACCTCACCAGCGCCCGGCTCCTCCAGAGCGCAAGATGCACTTCGTTAAGCTCGAGCCAGTGCGCACAGCTCTGCTTAACCACGTCTACGTTTCTGCGTCCCGCGAACAACTCACCCGCATCGATCAACACGGACGCACCGTCCTTGCTAATCGAGTACACCTGGTGCCGCCCGCGTGCCAGCCCGGGACGTTTCTCGATCAAGCCATGTCCGACCAGCCGCCGGACCCGGTGATCGAATGCCTGCCGGGAACCTTCCGTCTGTTCCAGCCGCATGAACTCGTACAATTGATTTCCGGTAACGAATCCGGATCGCAGGACCTGCTGCAGCAGAGGGATGTCCCTCGCTGGGCTCAATTCCATGGTTCCTTTTTCGTAACGCATCGGCCGTTCCTTACTCTGCCAGGCCTGCCCTTTCCAGCCGAAGGCCGGCGGACCAGAACTGCCTCGTTGAAGGCTCCGCGTAAAACGTGCCCAGTTCCCCGTGCACCCAGGAGTACGCCGGCATCAACAGCATCGCCTCTTGTTGGTCAGCGTTTTCACTGACGGACACAACCTGAACCGGATCGGCCTTCCAGCAAGACGACCCAATGTCGAGTCGTCCGGTGTACTCGGCTGTCACGACGAACAGGTAAAAGTCGGGCCGCTCCGGACCACTCAGCATTCGTTTGAACAGAATTTGCGTCCAACCTGCGCGAGTGGTTTCCGGATCCTTGCACTCGAACACGCGGTTCAGCGAACGTGACGGGTCGCTTGGAGTGAAACCGCCGACTCCGTTGAACCGGATCTTGCCACCGATTCTCCAGCGGTAACGGACCTTGCCGCTGACCAGGACGCCAGTTGTGTTGTAAAAAGCTGCCTGAGCGAACCGCTTAGAACGGGCAGTGCTCGTTCCAAACCGTCGCTCCCAGATGCCGCCAAATCCTTTCACAGTCACCAGCACCGGCTACGCTCCTTTCAGTGTGCGGTTCTTTTGTTTCTCCGCTTCGAGCTGTTCCGTGAGTTGGTTGATCCGTGCGATGAGCTTGCGCTCCGTTTCGTTTGGCCCTGGTGTTCCGCTCCCGTTCCGCGGCTGGATCGAACCGCCAGTCTGTCCCGCCTTCTCGAGAGCGTCCAGACGGGCAGAGAGTTCGTCAATCAGCCGTTCCTTGTCGTCGAGTTTCGCCTTCAGGACTTTCCGGTCGCTATCGACTGTGTCAAGTTCTCCGCGTAAACGGGTTAGCTCGTTGCGGGCGTCAGTGGCCTCCAGTGCAGTTGGGCTGGCACGCCCGCTCAACTGCGCCTCAATCACCCGGTTGCATTCCTCCATGTGCCTGTTGTATTTCTGGATCGCCGTCTCAGCCAACGCGCGCGCGTACTGTGCATCGTTCCACACGTCGTTAAGAATTTCGGCGGCGCGCCAGAGTTTCCGTTTCTCGTCCATGACGCGGACACCGTAAGCCAACATCAGCACCATCAGCAGACCCGTGGTCAGAGCACTGTACCAGAAGAAGGGGTTCGCGGCGCTCGCGTCGAGAAACGCTTGCCGCCGCCGTTCGATCATCGCTCCATAATCGAGGTCGTTCTTGTTGACCAGCTTGGTCGATGCCGTGAAGAAATCATCCTTCTGCTCGTGCGGGCGCGTAGCTGCCTGGCGCTGATAAAGCCCCGTCGCCGGCTGCTTCTCGTCCGCTTTGTGCGCCGGGCTTGACCCAGTCTGGCCATCGACCATCACCGTGCAGGCGACAATCATGCACACAACTTGCACCTTCATTTGCGGAAACCTCCTACTTGGCGACTGGGAACCCGGTACTTCCGCGCCAGATCCGGGTCCTTGAACCTGAGGTTGGCGCCGCTCGATTCCGCGCGCGAGTGCAGCATCCGTGGATAGAGCGCCGGCTGGAAGCCAGGGATTGCGACTTCTTCCGGCGGTCGAACTTGCAGCAAGGAGTGCAGTGTGCCGCGAGTATCATCCGACATCAGGATTTCCATTTGGCCCTTGGGTAGGTTCTTAATGGACTCGTCCTGGGAGCGCGTCTCGCGATTCTCGCTTTCGGTGGCACGTCCGGTTTCTTCGTACTTCCCAAACCCGAAGAATCCTCGCTCCTTTTGGACGCTGCGCCGCGTCACGACTTGTTCGGCCGACGCCTTGATGAAGTATTCGGCGGTTTCTTCGTCCCGCGTGCGGAGCGTGATGGTCGTGTTCGGCGCTGAAGTAACCTCTTCCTTGAAGCCGCGGCCGACCTGCATCAGTTGCGGGAGGCTTTGCATAGAGAACAGGAACGCCGTGTTTGTGCCTCGCGCAGTCTGCAGGATCTGCGCGAAGTTGCGATAACCAAACGGGGCGAACTCGTCCAGTACGACGCGAGAAGATGGGGCGATTCTGACGCCGGCGGTCCGCTTTGTCTTCGTAACGTTTGCCGACCGTGAGCTGGATGTTTTGAAGCAGCATCTTCCCGAGCGAGCGCACCGGCTCGATGTTCTTGTTTGAGTTCAGGCTCACGAACAGGATCAGCTCCTGGTCGATCACGTCTTCGATCGACAACAAGTCGTCGTACTGCCCCGTTACCGCCGACAGTTCGTCGTCCAGGAACGTCATGCACTCGTTAATCAGGCCTTGGATTTTGGGCACACGCTCCCGGTCCTCAAGCGACTGCGTCAGGTTCTTCACGCTCATCTCGAAGTTCAACCTCTGCTGGGCGGTGACATTGCTGTCGCGATCGAGCCGGTGGACAGCTTTGTCGATTTGTTCCTTCAGTACGCCCAACTGGCAGATGCCGTGCTGCCCTGTGTATTCAGGTAGAGACGCTGCAGGGACTCGTCGAACTTGCCGATGGCCTTTTCCTCATTGAGACCCTCGTAGCATTGAAGACGTTCGATGGTGGTGTCTGCCGCGAGAGCAACTACTTTGGCCAGTTCTGTCTTACCAGAGCCCGGTGGCCCTTCGGCCAAGACGGGCTTCTGCATTTGGGCGGCAAGATAGATCACCTTGAGCGTTACCGGATCCGTCACGTACTTGGCGGCCTCCAGCTTCTCGGACAACTCTTGGATCGAGGAGAACACTCGTCGGGGCTCCTTGAAGCCTCATGCTAAGGCAGAATCGTTCCGAGGGCTCCTCAACTTCTCGGTCTTTCGCCAAAACTGCCTTGTTACCGGCTCGCCGGAAGACCTTCCAATTCAGCGACGAACATGACCACGGTACATTTTTTTGCGGAACCACTTTTCCTCATTCCCTCGGTTCAGACCGAGGCCCAGAATCAGGCCCACCGGGTCGCCACACTGTTTTCGAAGGAACCACTTTTCCTCATGCCCGTCCGGTCGAGCCCGTCGCATAGAGGCAGCCAGGGAAGTCGGGTCGCAGCGGGATCGCGGCACTATTTTTCGACGGAACCACTTTTCCTCATTCCTTCCGGCTGAGATCGGGTGCCCAGCAAAGCCAGCAGATCGGCTCGCCGAGAGTCATCTGCGCATTTTTTCGAGGGAACCACTTTTCCTCCTTCCTTCCGGCCGAGACTGAAGCAACAGGAATCAAGGACATTGGCTGCAGGCACCGCACTTTTTTTCGCAGGGAACCACTTTTCCTCATTCCCTTTGGTTCACGGATGCCGTTGGCCGCACCCAGCACTTTCTCCAGCAGTTCTTCCTCTAGCTCTTCACTGCAAGGAGATAGCGGAATTCTGGCAGTACGGAAAACGGACGCGTCGGTGCTCCGACTCCTTCCGCCAACATCCTGATGCGATCCTCGCGAAGGTTGCCAAGGAAATGGCACCCCTCGGAGAGATGCCGAACCCGCAGCGGATCAAAGCCCATCAGCCGTGCGCAGGTCGCGTCTGCCGCGACAGGATCATCGGCAAGTACAATCTTGCCCAGTTGGCGGGCGCTTCCTTGAAGAGGTCCGTTGCCTTCCATTGCGGTAATACCGTCTGCGATCACGAAGTGAATCGGAACGGTCGCGCAGATGTCGAGGATGCTTTCGTGAATTCCGCTCCAGTGCAGTAGATTCTTCGGCCAGCCGTACTTCATGCCTGGCACAATACCGAACATGTTCTTCAAGCTCAGCGTGACCCCTGCCCAATGATGGGTCTTCACTTTGGGCATTGAAACAACGAAGTCGGATTCGAGAACCGCACGCGGCAGCCAGAGCTCGCCTAGACCGCTGTAATTGGCTTTCAGCTTCACTTTTCTGAGCTCGTCTCGGTTGAGATCCACGAACTCGATCTGCCGTTCCGCGAGATGCGGCTTGAGACCTGCCGCCTGCACTACGAGTTCGGTGTCGCGTTGATGTCCAGGGCCCTCGCCAATCACAACCCGCGCGGCGCCAAGACGGAGGAAACATCGCGCCGCGGCGCCAATCAGAGTCGAGTTCGTGTTCACGGGACCCGGCAAGTCTTCCACCAAGTTTGGTTTTAGAAGAATGGACCGCCCCAGCACCTGTAGCCGGAACAGCCGCAATCCATCCAGAAGGAGCGCCTCGATCCTCTCCGAGTACTCGGCCGCATTCAGCACCGCCACAGCCGAACGAGGTCTCCGGTACGAGACAGAGTGCTTCGGCCAAACCCATTCGGCCGTCACCCCTGCTGCCGCGGCCACACCTACTGATGAGCCAAGAAATCGTCGCCGATCGAGCTTCATCGCAGCACCTCGAAGGGATGAATCATCTCGCCGCACTTCAGCGCGAGAATCGCGGTGGCGAGAGTTGCATTATTCCGGATGTCGCGGCCGTCTCCGATGATGGTCGCCAATCTGTTCTTTAGCCCTCCGATAGGCTCTTGGTACACGAACAAGCTGAGAATGCACCAGGCAAGACTGGAAACAGAATCGACGCTGGCTGCGTTCTGTCGCAGCCATGACAAGCTCTTTTGAATCATTTCGGTTCGCTGTTCGTCCTGGAGAGCCAGCAGCGCGATCGCTGTCGCCTCAACATGCGGGCGCAGCGGCACTCCGTAAACAACGCTGTTTCCGGAGTTCCACCCTCCGTCAACACATGCGCGGTCCAGAAGCATCTCGACGCCCAGATGGATTCGTTTCTCCGACGCCTCGGAGCGATTGCAGACCGTGAATTGCTTGATGGCGATGATGCTGAAGGCTGTGGGGATGACCCAGCTTGCGGAGCCCGAAATCCAAGGCCAGCCATACTTGTCGGGATCGAAGCGAACGTTGCGATCAGCTGTTTTGAATTTCCATCGCCAGAACCAATGGCCCTCTCGGCCTCGCTCGGCATCGAGCCAACGAAATGCTTTTTCGCGAGCTGCGGCGAGGTCTCCCGTTGTGTTGAGCGTGCACAGTGCCAGGGCCGTCGCCCAACTCGCCTCCGAGTCCCCGAGAAATGCTGGCCAACTGCCGTCCGCGCACTGCGGCGGCCAGCAGGTGTGCAATTCCCGATCTTCGAGCATCCTCAGCGTCGGGGCCCAACGCCAGAACCGCCAGCGATGTGGCCTCAACGCTGCTCTGCCGGCAACCGAGGAAGCTCCAGCCTCCCGATAGCAGCTGCCGTTTCAATAGGGGTCCAGCCAGGATGTCCCTACGGTGTGCATGTCCGCAACTCGTTAGGAAAACATTCGATTTCACCTACTGGTGTATCCTGCGCGTTGCCCAGCAATGCGTCTGCACTCATCAATGAACTTCTCGACGTCATTCGGGTCGAATCTCAAGGGGCTCCTGCCAGGTCCCATCTTGACGGCCGGCAGGTAAGGCTTGCGCTTACCGGAGGCGTGCTGGACAACCCAAGAAACGCTGACCCCAAGTTTCGTCGCCACGTCCCTCGCCCTGACTAGCTGACGTATGGGACCGTTTCCGATCGCGACAGCCGGCAGGAGGGTTCCCTGGTCTGCTCCGTTCAAATGTTGCATACTTGCCTCATCCGCACTGATCGCTGGACACGTTTCCATTTACGGGCAAAGGCAAGATTCTGTCAAATGACCACTCCGGACGATCTGACGAAGGTGTCGGCCGCGCGGGGTGCCGCGGACGTACCCCAAGCTCCCGCCGGTCTATCTGTAAATGAGCAATATTTCGCAGGCACCGGCTGAACTCTTGCATACTCGTTTCCGAATTGCTGGTGCGCCTTGGACCGCGCCGAACGATCGCGGTCCTCGCTGGTCAGTCGAGGAATTGAGTGATCCCCAACGCGCGTCTATTTGGGCTGGACCGGCGTACCGGTTATTTGTGCGTCCAGAGCGGCAACAGCCGCACGCAAGCTCGTAGGGATAACCTTCGCGTAATGCTTTAGAGTGGTTTGGGGATCGGTATGCCGGAGGTGGCGCTGCATGTCCTTGACGGTGGCGTGATTCTGCATGTGCGTGGAAGAGGTGCGCCGAAAGGCCTGGTGGGTCACATCGCGAACTCCGGCTGTCTCGGCCAATGGTTTCAAGTATCGCTTCAGATAGTTGCCTACACTGAATGCTGTTCCCGACGAGCTCGGGAACAAGAAGGCGCGAGGATCGTTGCGATCTGGATGCCCTGCAATCCATGCCTTGATCTCCCGTTCGAGATCAGGCGGTACGGGGACGAAATTGTCGCTCTCATCTGTTTTTGTGTCGCCGATCCGGGCATCCCCTTTCTGGCGCTCTTTCAGAGCTTCGTCGATTCGGAGTTGCGTTCCCTCGAAATCCTCGATGCGCAACACCAAGACTTCGGCCGGCCGCAAGCCGCAGACGCCGAGAATCCGCAGGACCAGGTGTTCTCGCGGCGATGCGTGAGAGAGCAGGGCACGGAATTCATCCAAGCTTAGAAAGCGTTCGCATGATTTCTTTTGGATGTTCGGCATGGCGAGTTTCCGCGCGGGACTCTTCTGAATCAGGTCCTCATCGGCGGCGTATTCAAAGCAAGACTTAAGGTAGGTGCGAACTTGGCCGACTGCGGATTTGCGATAGCCGTCGTCCGCCATTTTGTTAAGAAGCAACTGCAGCGACGTCAGCGTGACTTCCCGCGGTGGTTGGCTTCCGACGATCGGAAGAACGTGTTTTCGCAAAAAGACACTGGAGATTTTCCTTGGTCTTCTTCGACCATTGACCGGACTTCACGGCGCAGAAGGCCTTCCAGAGCTCGCTGAAGGTCGTGATCGAGTCGCCTTGTATGGTGAGCCTGCCGGTGTATTCCGTGATGTACTCGGTTAGTTTCTCCTGCGCCTCGTGCTTTGGCCATCGATGCAGGTCCGAGCGTCTTTTCTTTCTTGGTCCGTACGCGCCGGCCGTTCGCGTCGGTCGTCCAGAGATGAAAAAAGCCGACCCATACTTTCCCTTCACGGCTCCGTGCAATCTTCTTCACCCAGCCCTCCGGCGCTTCGGTCCGCGGTAAGCGACGCCCGAGACCTCTGATGTCGAAATCGAGTGGCTGCCCGAGTGGGCTTTTCGCAGGTACGTGGGCGGCGCCGATCAGCGTGCTTGCGGTGTCTGCCATGACCGCACTATACACACCTTTGATTCGCCAAGCAACGCGATCTGGGTGGGCAACTGGGTGGGCTGTTTTTCCACCCGTTGCCTGCAAGTTATTGATTTTTATGGTGCGCCCGGCATGACTCGAACATGCGACCTTCTGGTTCGTAGCCAGACGCTCTATCCAACTGAGCTACGGGCGCGCGATCACCATTATAACAATCCCCCCGCTCACGCCATAATTTTTCCCTCGCGATCCAATCGGAGCTGCCGTCCGCGCCATTCCACCGTGTGGCCGAAGAGAGCCACCGCCCAAACGGCTACTCCCCAGAGATCGCGCAACGGAATCAGATAGAAGTATTTGAGAACATCGGGGCTGCCCAGCGTGCCACCATCCGCACCCGACCGCCATAGCCAGCCGGATGGCCAGCAGTCCCAGCGTCGCCGGCCAAAGCCCGAACATCGCCGCCAGCAATGCCCATAACGTCGCGAACGTAACCGGCAAACCGGCGTATCCTCCACCGCGCGACAACCGGATCGTGCGCGCCCAGCGCAATTGGTGCCGCCACGCCCCGCTCCACGATTCAGCCGACAGCCGGGTGCTTACGACCACCTGGGAAATCACGTTGCGCAGACCGATGGAGTGCAGCTTGCGGCCGAGTTGATAATCATCGGCCAGATAATCCGCGATCGCTCGAAAGCCGCCGATCCGTTCCAGATCCACTTTGCGAAACGCCAGCGTTGAGCCCAGGCCGAACTCGGACACACCGAACCACGGTGCTACCAGAGTGCTCGGGGCGAAGTCGGTCGCAACAGCCAGCGCTTCGAAGCGGCTGGGCCAGTCCCGCGCCTCCGCGCGATAAAGGCACGTCACCAATCCGATAGCCGCATCGGAAAGCGGTGCGCTCACATCCTGGATATAACCGTCGGGCACTGTGATATCGCTGTCGTTGACGATCAGGACGGAATAGCGAGCCTCCTTGGCCAGATCCGCCAGTGTGCCGACTTTGGGGTTCGGGGTGTCGGATGGACACACGATCAGCCGCATCGAAATTGAAGGGAATTCGGACATCAAGCGCTGGATGTCGCTGGCGGCCGGATCGTCCGCGGCATGTACTCCGAACAGAATCTCGAACTCAGGATATTGCTGTACCGCGTGCGATCGGATAGCGGAGTAGAAACCCGGGTCGCGGCCGTAGACCGGCTTCAGGATCGAAACACCGAGATTCTCAGACTGGCGAATTGTCCTGCGGCGGCGGTGAACCAGCGCGGCAATTAGCGCGAGAACCTGATAGAAGGCCGCGATCGATACAACGCCGAAAAAAAGCCAGGTCACATGGCCATCAGCGCGACACCGCAGGCTACCAAACCTACGCCCGCCCAGCGCTTAGGTGTGATGGTTTCTTTGAGCACCAGTTTCGCCAGGGCCGTTTCCAGCACCACGCTGGCGGCCGTCACCGGCACCGCAAAACTTACCTCCGCCACCGAAAGCAGCTTCATGAAGGCGAAGAATGAGATCGCCATGAAGAAAACCGCCAGTACCAACTGACCCCGGCGGGCGAATCCAGCCAGCACGCGCCCCCAGCCTCCCGGCCGCAAATCCTCGGCCGCCACAACATGCCGCTTCATTTCGAAGCTCTGCAACAGATCCGCCAGCGCGGTGCAGCCCACCACGGTTGCAACCATGGCCCACTTCATCGACTCTGCTCCGCATCGGTGGTATTGGGCTGCGTCAATCCAACCAGAACGATCCCGGCCACGATCAACCCCGTCCCGGCCCACCCTTGATAAGAAATCTCCTCGCCCAGAAAATATTTTCCGAGGATCGCAGTTAGCACGTATCCGATCGCCGTGACTGGAAGGACGTAGCTTAAATCCGCCCAACCGAGCAGGGTCATACGCGAGAGCAGCCACAAAATGAGCAGCATGGTGCCGAGCAGAACCCAGGGGCTGAAGATCAGCCGGATATAGGCCCATGGAGAAAAACCCAGCTGGGCATTTTGATGCTTCATTCCCCAGGACATTGAGACGTTGCCGAGCACATTGGTGGCAACGACGAATAGCGTAAGCAGTTTGGTCTTGAGGTCGACCGCGCGGCCCGCCGCCATTTAAGAAACGCTTTCTTCAGCGCCTCGCATGGAGCTATTGGCCTGCTTTTGCTCCTTGATGAATTGCTTCCGCTTGGCGCTCACGAACAAATATTCCCGCGCTTCTTTATACAGGCGCGGAAGATCGTTATTCTGAATGGCCTTTTTCACCACTCGCCAAGCCGTCTTCGGACGGAAGTAGTATTCCGAATAGAAGTGATCGACCCACTCCACCAGTTCGCCCCGATCGAATCCAGGGTAGACGACATTGGGCAATTGGTGGCCGGTATCATCCGACATCCCGTTGATGTTGACCAGTCCGTTGGCCTTGGCGTGTTCGTAAAACTCGGTTCCCGGAAACGCATGGCCCAGCGAGACTTGGATGGTTTCTACATCCAGCTTCTTAGCGTACTCGATGGTCTTCCGCAAAGACTCGCGCGTCTCGCCCGGCAGGCCGACGATGAAATCGCCATGGATAACCAGGCCGAGTTTGTGGCAGTTCTCAGTGAACCGCATGGCCATGTCAATGGTTGCGCCCTTCTTGATGTTCTTCAGGATCTGCTCGTCGCCGGACTCATAGCCGACGATCAGCAGCCGGCATCCGGCATCCTTCATGGCTTTCAATGTTTCGTAAGTCGGTAGTGACGCGCGACGTGCAGCTCCAGGTGAAGTTCAGCGGCCCCAGCTTGTTAGATAGCTCGATGGCGCGCGCTTTCCGGTAGTTGAAGGTATCGTCGTCGAAGAAGATCTCTTTGAGGCCGTGGAAATTTTCGAGCACGTAGTTGCACTCGTTGACGACATCGTCGGAGGACCGCAGCCGCCAGCGGTGGCCCGAGTGCGTCTGCGGCCACAGGCAGAAAGTGCACATGGCGGGGCAGCCCCGGGTGGTGTAGAACGACACAAACGGATTCAACAGGAAGGGAACGTTATAGCGCTTGAAATCGAGGTCCCGGTGGTAAACCTTGCTCACCCATGGAAGCTCGTCCAGATTCTCGATGACGCCGCCTTCCGGGTTATTGACGATCGAACCGTTCTGGCGATAACTCACGCCTGGAAGTTCATCAAGCGGAGTTCCCTGGGCATAATTGGCGATTTGATAATCGAACTCGCGCCGCACGACGAAATCGATGGCTTTGGACGCGTTCAGTGATTTTTCCGGCTCGATGGTGACCGGCGGTCCGACGAACGCCACCTTCAGCTTAGGATTGACGTCCTTCATCATCTCGCTGATCTTGATGTCTACATGGAAGCCCGGGCTGGAAGTGAACAGCACCATCAGTTCGAAATCGTTGGCCATGGCCACCGTTTGATCGATGCTGATCTTGTGCGGCGGCGCGTCCACCAGTTTGCTGTCGGCCAGCATTCCGGCCGGATAGGCCAGCCAAACCGGATACCAATACGATTCGATTTCGCGCGAAGCGGGCCAGCGCGAACCAGCGCCCCCGTCAAAGCCTTCGAACGATGGCGGATTGAGGAATAGCGTTCTCATGGACCCTCTAAAATTTCAACGCGTTCTGTTCTTGGAGAGCA
This sequence comes from Bryobacterales bacterium, assembly GCA_963769205.1. Classification (GTDB taxonomy): domain Bacteria; phylum Acidobacteriota; class Terriglobia; order Bryobacterales; family Bryobacteraceae; genus Palsa-89. The sequence goes on from CAVYKR010000021.1 coordinate 23,454, forward strand.
CGAACCGGAAGCCGGACAGGTAAATTGTCAGTTTAACAGGTAGACACTCGCTGCCGCACTTGCCCAGGCAAGCATTCCCGGGTCACTTGATTTAACGTGCTCGCGGCTGCGTCGGCGTCAGCATCTTTGGAGAAGTTCTGATAATTGATGTCCAACTCGACTGGTCCGAAGAAGCGGGCGTCAATCTTGCTCTCGGTTCGTTGTGGCACCGAAACGCCGTTCTGCAGCATGTAATGCCGCACAAACTGAACCTTTTTCAAGAAGATCGGAAGGTGTTTTCACGAACGATCCGGACTCGCGGACCGGCATAAAGGTCTCGGTGTCCAACCACAATTCGCCTTTGAACAGCCCGACTTTCTTTTCTCTCGGCGTGACGCGCAGGACGTAGGCATCACGGCCATCCAGCTCCTCGGTGCCTTTGTACTTAAATTTATAGTTCTCCGGTGTGATCGAGAAATTCGATTCACCCTTGTTGTCGCCCTGATTGGCCTGCACCTCGGCGCTGAGGTAACGAGCGATTACTTCCGTCTTTACGGTGTTATCGCCGCTGAAGCCCAGCATATGATAGGTGATCCGGCCCAGCTTCGAGATGTTGCGAAGCGCGTGCAATGTGCCGTGCATTTTGCGCTTGGGCAGCCGTGCGTCGATGTCTACTTCCATCGAACCGCCACGCAGGGCGTTTTGCTGCTCGTGCGTCGCATCTATGTACCGGCTCGACGATCTCGTCTTCCGGGACCGGAGGCCTGGCAGGCTCGGCAAATGTTGCGCCAATGCCAACCAATCCGACCACCACGGCCATAAAAAATGATTTCAAGACTCTCCTCACCCCCGGTCGGGGGCCCACTTGCAGTGCCTCTGATACTAAAGGTCTTCCATACAATGTACCAGCCGTACTATCAAAACGCAATCCCCACATCCTCCTTAAGTACCCCTCTACACCTACTGGCTTAGATACGCCTCGGGGCCGGAAGGATACGACAAAACGAAGCCAATCCCATTAGTGCGTTTTGTAACCCAAAGCACGCTCTAAGTTATTCATTCTTTGCGGCCTTTTGCTTGTACCCGAGAGGCAAATTTGACGACATGTATGATAGCTCTCTCATGGCTGCCTTCGCTGATCTTATCCTTCTCATCGAACGCTTCCACCCGGAAGAATAGGCGACGGTCCTCTATTCCGGTCAATTCGCTACGAAACGTGACACGCATGCCTAAGGGCGTCGCAGCCAGATGACGAACGTCCACCCGGGCGCCTACGGTATCGAAGCCTTCCTCCAGGTAGCGTTTGACTGAATCGCGAGCGGTCATTTCGAGGTGACCGATCAGGAATGGCGTGCCTAGCACGCGCGCGCCTTCCACCCCCAGAAAACTGACCGCGTTCTCGGGAGTCACAATGATGGAAGATTCGCCTATGGTTCCGATGGGGATATTGGCCACCGAGTCATTATATGGGGTTGTCGCCACCCGGCGGAACGATCGTGACTCGCAATTCGCCGTTTCCCCATACGCAATGACGTCCGGCTCCGGTCCATTGGGCGGCCTCGAGAATCGGAAGAAACTCGCTCAACTCGCCTTCGTACTCGGCCGCACCCACAAAGCCCCCGATGCCATGCGACTGGCCGGTCCGGCTGCTGCGGCGCCGGGCTGCGAAGTGACGCACTTGACAGCTGGTCATCCGGACCGCTGACGCGCGTCCACCTAGCGCCTCAAAGTCGATGTCGAGAGGCCCGGCGCCATACAGGGATCGCAGCGTGCTTACCCGATCCCGCGCGCGTCCAAACAAGATCCCGAATTCCGGCCGGGTCACACGTGCCTCGAGCGCTCTTCAAATCAGTTGGGGTGCGAAATTCGACCCGAATTTTGCAGTATTTCCGGCCGGCATTGCTCCAGCGCAATCGAGATCGGAAATCCGGTGGTCGCTTGCCCTCTCGGTCGAGTTGTTCTACCGAGACCAATTCTGCCCGGCCGCGGCTGGGGCCTAGTCCTTCGGCGGCCAGATCTCGAAAAGCGCGCTCAAAATGATCCAGCACCGGATAGCGCAGTTCGAACAGATTTACTTTGACCGCGAAACACTGGCCGGGCATGACGGCTTGCCCATCCAGGTGAGCGGCGCGCAGGACGAACGGGCGCGGCCAATCGTACAGCCCGCTCGGTCCGGTCCCACCGGCAGGCCGGCTCGAATATCCGGGCATAGGCACAGTCCAGCCTTCGACTACATTGGCGAACATCCCCCCCGGCATGCCCCGGACAATCGGGAACGCAGGCAATCTTGCGAAGAGCCGAGCCAAGAGCTCCTCGCACAATGTTGCCTGGCGCTCCGGCCGGAAAATCGATGCGATCATGCGCCGAAAACGTAAACCGGTAGGAATAAAGATCGAAGGTCACGATTCGCGGGTGGTTGATTCGAGGGTGGTTAAGGCCCTTTTTTGAACAGGTCACGAATCTTACGTGCGAGCTCGTCGGTGGTGAAGGGCTTTTGCAGGAAGCCTGAGGTTGTGTCGGACTCGATCGGCCCGCCGTAGCCGGACACGTAAAGAACCTTGGTTTCCGGCCGCTTTGCAGTCAACCTTTCGGCCATGGTTCGGCCGCTCATGCCCGGCATTACGATGTCGGTAATCAGTAGATGGATGCGGCCGACATAGCCTTCGGCGAACACCATGGCTTCCTCGCAAGAGGCAGTGGAGAGCACATTGTAGCCTTGGCGGGTGAGCATGGTCTCGACGACGCGTCGCACACCCTCTTCGTCTTCCACCAGCAGGATAGTTTCGGCTCCACGTGGAATTGGGCTTCCCGGTTGTAGTTCCACCGGCTCAGCAACCTCTTCGGCCACCGGCAGGTAGATTCGGAAAGTTGTTCCCTGCCCGGGTTTCGAGTCCACCCAAATGTCGCCGCCGCTTTGCTTGATGATTCCATAGCTGGTGGAAAGGCCCGAGGCCGGTTCCATTCTCTTTGGTCGTAAAAAAAGGCTCGAACATTCGCGAGAGCACCGCGGCGTCCATGCCGCAGCCGGTGTCCTGCATCGAGAGCATAGTGTAGTGACCAGGCTTGGGCGCCGGATGCGAGCGCGCGAACTCGTCGGTCACCTGCAAGTTGGCCGTTTCCAGAATCAACTTGCCGCCATTGGGCATGGCGTCGCGCGCATTTACCGCGATGTTCAGAACTACTTGCTCGATCTGGCCGGGATCCGCACGCACGGTCTTGAGATCCGGGGCCAGGGTCGCAATCAATTCGATGTCCTCTCCCATCACGCGCCGCAGCATCCGATCCATGTCCCGCACCAGCAGCATTGAGGTTAAGGATCACCGGCCGCACTACTTGGCGGCGGCTGAAAGCGAGCAACTGGCGCGTAAGATCGGTGGCGCGTTCGGCGGCTTTCACCACCTGCTCCAGATCGGTACCGAGCCGGGTCAGCGGCGACTGCATCGCGTCCAGCAGCATCTGCGAGTATCCGGTGATAACCATCAGCAGATTGTTGAAGTCGTGCGCCACGCCGCCGGCCAGCCGGCCCACCGCCTCCAGCCGCTGCGAATGATGCAGCTGTTCTTCCAAGCGCTTGCGGTCGGTTACATCGCGTGAATTAACCACTACCCCGGAGACACCCGGCGACATGCGACAGATTGCGCCCGAAGGACTCGATCATGCGCCAGGATCCATCTTTGTGGCGGAAGCGGAATTCGAACGAAGCCGCGCCGTCGGCGCGAGAAGAATGTCTCCTTTACACGGGCGATGTCGTCCGGATGCACGAACTGGAACACATTCCGCCCCACCAGTCGCCCAGGGGATAACCCAGCACCCGTTCGTGCGAAGGACTGGCGTAGCGGATGGTGCCGTCGACGTTGAGAATGCTGATCAGATCGAGCGAGTGCTCGATCAGACGAGCGGTAATGTTCTTCGCGCCGCTCCAATGCTTCGACGGCGCGCCAGCGTTCGGTGGCATAGCGCATGGAACGGACCAGCAGATCGCCATCCACGCGGCCTTTGACGAGATAATCCTGCGCGCCGGCGCGGACTGCCTTTACGGCCAGGCTTCGTCATCGAGTCCGGTCAGGATGACGATCGGAACCTTGGGAGCGTGTGCATGCGTACGCGTCAAGGTGTCGAGCCCTTGCTCGTCGGGGAGCGATAGGTCAAGCAGCACTACATCAAAATGTTCACTGCTGAGCCGGCGATAGCGCCTTATCCAGCCGGTCCACGTGCTCGAGCTTCAGGTATCCGGCGCCGGTTTCGCGGACCAGTTCCAGGAACAGGCGCGCATCGCCCGGGTTGTCCTCCACGAGCAGCGCGCGGATGCCTTCGAGGTTCATTGGTTACTGAGAACCCTCATTCCGGTCAGCCAATCCCAGATTCTATCATTGTAGTCAGGCAGATATGGAGAGATGCCCGCCCCAGGCTCGAACGCCATGCCAGGCCAAGCTGATCGCATTTGCCTCGGCGAGTCCGATTGCCGTATCATAAAGCTTTGCGGCTCTAGCTGGTACGGCAGTCTTGCTCTGATCCGTCTGATTAGCCCACATTTCAAGCTCAACGAAGGATAGTTATGTACGCAGTGATTGAAACCGGCGGGAAGCAGTATCGTGTGGCTCCCGGCGATCTGATCGAAGTGGAAACGCTCCCTGGCGACGTGGGCGCTGAAATCGAATTCGGCCGCGTGCTTACTGTGGTGAACGATTCTAACGAGGTTCTAACCGGGGACAGGCTCGGCGGGGCGCGCGTGAAAGGCACCATCGCCGCCCATGGACGTGGCGACAAGATTCTGGTGTTCAAGTTCAAGCGCAAGAAGCAGTATAAACGCACCATCGGTCACCGGCAGAACTACACGCAGGTGAAGGTGAACGAGATTTTGGCATAGGTCCGATATGGCACATAAAAAAGGTCTAGGAAGTTCTAAAAACGGGCGCGATTCCAATGCTCAGCGTCTGGGCGTCAAAGCTTTCGGTGGGGAACTGGTAACCGGCGGCTCCATCCTGGTGCGCCAGCGCGGACTGCGCCTTCAAGCCCGGCGACAACGTCGGCCGGGCAAAGACGACACGCTGTTCGCGAAAGTCTCCGGCATCGTCGTGTTTCGCGATCGCGGCCGTTCCGGCAAGTTCATCAGCATCGAACCAATCGGTTAACCAGCTTTCTGAATCCTGTATCACGCGGCGAGGATCTGTCATCCCGCCACGTCCATCTGCGGTCCCACCACTATGTTTATCGATGAAGTCAAAATCCGCGTAAAGGCGGGCGATGGCGGAAACGGGTGCCTGGCCTTCCGCCGCGAGAAGTACGTGCCTCGAGGCGGGCCGAGCGGCGGCGATGGCGGCCGCGGCGGCGACATCACCATGGTGGCCAGCACGCATTACAATACCTTGCTTCATTTCCGGTTTAATCCGGAACACACGGCCCAGCGTGGCCGGCACGGCGAGGGCAGCAACCGGAGCGGGCGGGAAGGCGAATCTATCGAAGTGCCAGTGCCCGTCGGAACTGTCGTCTACGACGCCGACACTGGCGAACTGCTGCACGACTTCACTGCCGCCGGCGACCGGTTCCTGGTAGCTCGCGGGGGTCGGGGAGGGCGAGGCAATCAGCACTTTGCCACTCCCACCCATCAGGCGCCGACCGAGCACGAGCCGGGCAAGCCGGGCGAAGCCAAGTACCTGCGACTAGAGCTGAAGCTGTTGGCCGATGTCGGGCTGGTCGGGTTTCCGAACGCCGGTAAATCGACGCTCATTTCGCGTATCTCGGCCGCGCATCCCAAAATCGCCGACTATCCATTCACCACCCTGGAGCCTAGTTTAGGCGTGGTGAGCGTTGATGACCGGACATTCGTGGTGGCCGATATTCCAGGGCTGATCGAAGGGGCCCATCTGGGCCACGGGCTGGGCATCCAATTCCTACGCCACATCGAGCGGACCCGCCTTCTGGTTCACCTGGTGGATGTATCGGAGAGCAGCGGGCGCGATCCCGTAGAGGATTTCGGCGTCATCATGGGAGAGTTGGCCGGCTTCCGCGAAGACTTGGCCGCGAAGCCGATGTTCGTCGTGGCTTCGAAAATTGACGTAGCGCAAGATCCGGAACGGATCGAGCGGCTAAGGGCGCTCGCGGCCGATAAGCACTTGCCTTTCTATGAGATATCCAGCGTGACCGGGCAGGGGATGGAGGGCCTTAAGTATAAAATGGCTCAAGTTCTGTTCCAGCCGGTCGAAAAGGATATTAAGCAAGAAATCAAGTCAGCAGATTAGGAGGCCCGTCGTGCAGATTCCAGCGCTGTCATCCGCCCTGCAAGGAATGACGCGAGCCGAAGCACAGTTCAATCACGCGGCCGGCATTATCGCCAACGCTACCACTCCCGACGCAGCCAACTCCGTGACGCGCGTCAGCGGAGATATCGTGGACTTAAGTGCGCCCATGGTATCGCTGCTGCAATCGCGAAACAGCTTCGACGCCAACAGCAAGGTGTTCAAGGTTGCCGACGAAATGCAAAAAAGCCTGCTCAACGTTGTCGGCTGAGCAGGCTCTTTCGCGCGAATTTGCAGGGTCGCTATTTAGACTTGGCTAGTTCGGATAGTTTGGATTCGCCTGGCACCCCGGATAGTATCGGTAGTTGCCGTTTTGATCGTATGCTCCCGGAGGATTGCAAGTGTTCGGCGCGGCATTTGGCCCGCTCGGATATTGCCCGCCTGGGTTTGGCCCACCTTGATACTGCCCACTCGGATATGCGCCGCTCGGAGCATTGGGGTAGCCAGGGTTCTGATTGTTGTAATAACCGGGATCGTTGTATGAGCCCGAGTTATTGTAGTATCCCGGGTCCGGAGCGCTGTAGTAACTTTGAGTGGGAGGATTGTAGTAGCCCGGATCCGTGTTGTAGTAAGGATCGGCGTACCCGTAAGCATACGGGGCGCCATAGAATCCGAACGACAGGGCGGGACCGCCGTAGTAATAGCCTCCTCCGTAATATCGCCCGCCACCTCCGCGATAATAACCGCCACCGCCTCCGCGATAATAGCTGCCGCCTCCGCCGCGGTAGTAACTGCCGCCGCCAGAGACGCTTCGTCCACCACCAGCGTAGCTACGTCCTCCGCCGCCGGAAAAAGCGCGACCGCCCCCACTAGAGTATGCGTGTCCGCCTCCGCCCGAGAAGCCATGGCCCCCACCGCCAGAAACTCCGCGTCCACCACCGCCGCCGTGCCCATCTCTGGCGAAAACCGCCATCGGCAACAGTAAAGACAACCCTGCGCCGAGCACTGCCGCCTTGAATCCGGTTTTGTTGAACATATCAGTGTCCTCGCCTGTTGGATGTGCGGGCGCCTGATATCGTTGTATAAATTACAATTCTTAATGGTTACGAATGTTACTTGATCAGAACACTAGCGTTCTGCGCGAAGTTCAGTAGCAGCGACGGGAAGATGCCAAGGATTAGCGTGCCCAGCGCGGAAGCCCAAAGAGCGGTCCGGATCCCGGCTCCGAGCGGCTGCAGACTGGCCGTCGCTTCGCCCGGCTCGTTCATGTACATCACAACCAGAATGCGCAGGTAGTAGTAGGCCGCCACCGCGCTGTTCAGCAGGCCGAGCACCGCAAGCCAAACCAGGTTGCGCATCGAGCGCCGCTTTGAAGATGTAGAACTTCCCGAAGAATCCGCCGGTCAGCGGCACGCCGATCAGCGACAGCAGAAAGATCGCGAACAGCCCCGCCGTTACCGGCTGCTTCCAGCCCAGCCCCGCGAGGTCTTCGATGTTCACGATACTTTTCGCCCTGCCGCGAGAAATGCGTGATCACGGCGAAAGCGCCGATGTTCATCAACGCATAGGCGGCCAGATAGAACATCGCGGCGGCGACGCCGATCTGATTGTGCGCCGCGATGGCCACCATCACGTAGCCGGCGTGCGCGATGGAGCTATAGGCCAGCATGCGTTTGATGTTGGTCTGCATCAGCGCCGCGAAGTTCCCGATGATCATGGTGAGCAGCGCCGACGACCAGACGAACGGTTCCCAGCGGTCTGGTGATGGGCGCGAAGGCGGTCATGAAGACTCGCAGGAAAACCGCGAACGCGGCGGCCTTGGGGCCGGCCGACATGAACAACGTCACCGGCGCGGGCGCGCCCTGATAAACATCGGGCGCCCAAATCTGGAACGGCGCGGCCGAAACTTTGAACGCGAATCCGACAAACATCAGCGCCGCTGCGGTGCCGGCCAGGATCACGTTGCGCTGCGACCCCGGCGTCAGCAGATGCGGTGCGGATGTCGTCCAGATTGGTGCTGCCGGTGGTTCCGTAAATCCAGGCGATGCCATACAGCAGGAACGCGGTGGCGAACGATCCCAGCAGGAAATACTTCAGCGCCGCTTCGTTGTTGCGCTTGTCGTCGCGCAGATAGCCGGCCAGGATGTAGGTGGCGATGGACGAGATCTCCAGGCCGATGAAGATCATGATCAGCTCGTTGGCGGTGGCCATGACGCACTGGCCGGTGACCGAAAACAGGAGCAGCGCGTAGTATTCGGCCGACTCGGCGTGCTCGCGCTTTGAGATATTGCACGGCCGAAAACACGGCTCAGGATGCCGACGCCGATCACCAGCACGCGGAAGAACGTCGCAAAGCCGTCCACGATCAGCATGTTCGAAAACGACAGGCCCGGACTCGCCGTTGGCCGCGACGGCGGCCACCAAGCGCGGCGAGAAACGCACGAAGGTGAGCAAGCCGAGAGCTTGCGTTTCTTGTTCTCGCCCAGCAAGCGCTTCGATCAGCATGATCAGGGTGCCGGCCACGGTCATGATGATTTCGGGCAGGATGCGGAGGTAATCGGCGCCCGACGGCACGAAGTTAACGGGCATTGGCTAGCTCCCTGACTGCGGTCGAGCGGGCGGCTCCGGCGGCGGCGCTTTCGCACGTGAATCTCGCGCCGCGCGTCGATTGGGCCCAGCAGCACGGCGTTGGACGCGGAAATCGGCGGAATGAAACTTTGCGTGTAGGTGCCCATCCAGACCATGAGAACAATCAGCGGAACGATGATGGCGTATTCGCGGAAGTTGAGATCGGGCATGTGATGCGTCAAATCCTCGGACGCCTTGCCGAAGAACACGCGCTGGTAGAGCCACAGCATGTAGCAGGCCGAGAGAATCACGCCCAGCGCCGCAAACACGGTCCAGCGGAAGTAGACCAGCGATGCGCCCTGCAGCACCAGGTACTCGCCGACGAAATTGCTGAGCATCGGCAGGCCGATGCTGGCGAGCATGGTGATCATGAAGGCCGTGGAAAGCTTGGGCGCGGGCGTCGCCACGCCGCCGTAGGCGGCGATATCGAGCGAATGCCGGCGCTCGTAGAGGAAGCCGACCAGGATGAACAGCGCGCCGGTGGAGACGCCGTGGGCCAGCATCTGGTACACCGCGCCGTCGAATCCCTGCTGCGTGAAGCTGAAGATTCCGAGCACGACGAATCCAAGGTGGCTGACCGACGAATACGCCACCAGCTTCTTCATGTTGGGCTGCACCATCGCCACCAGCGCGCCATAGACGATGCCGATGATGGCCAGCGTGACGATCCATCCGGCGCACGTTGCGGGCCGCGTTCGGAAACAGCGGCACACAGAAACGCAGCAGACCGTAGGTGCCCATTTTCAGCATCACGGAGGCCAGCATCACGGAGCCGGCGGTGGGCGCTTCCACGTGCGCGTCGGGCAGCCAGGTGTGCAGCGGGAACAAGCGGAACTTTGATGGCGAACGCGATGAAGAACGCCAGGAACAGCGCAATTGTTCGTGGGAGCTGAGCGCGATCGCGCCGCTCTGCAGTCCCGCCAGGATCTTGGTGTAGTCGAACGTGCCGGCCTGGTTGTAGAGATAGATGATGCGCCACCAGCATCAGCGCCGATCCGGCCATGGTGTACAGGAAGAACTTGAGGGCCGAGTAAATGCGCCGGTCGTGGCCCCAGATGCCGATCAGGAAGTACATCGGGACCAGCGAGACTTCCCAGAACACGAAGAACAGGAAGAAATCGAGCGCGCAGAACACGCCGACCAGTCCGAATTCGAGCAACAGCAGGAAGGCGAAGAACTGTTTGACGTGCTTGTCGATGGACCTCCAGGAAACCAGCACGCAGATGGGCGTCAGCAGCGTCGAAAGGATCACCAGCCACAGGCTGATGCCGTCGAGGCCGACGTGATAGTGGATGGCCGGCGAATCGATCCAGGCATGATCGGTTTCGAAGGCGAACTTGCCCGGGCTGTGCGGACCAGACGGGGCCGATCAAGCCGAGCGAAACCACGAAAATGGCGAGCGATGCGACCAGGCTGAACATGCGGATCAGCGTCGTGGTTGTCCTTGGGCAGCGCCAGGATGATCAGGAACGCGACCAGCGGAAGAAAAATGACGACGTCGAGCAGCGTCATCGCAGGCCTCCCGCGAATCCGATCGCGAGCAGCAAGCACGCACCGAGCCGAGCACCACCCAGGCCGCGTAGCTGCGGATATTGCCGGATTGCAGCAGCCGCAGGATGGAGCCGATGCCGCGCGACCGCTGGCCCGACGCCGTTGACGGTGCCGTCGATCAAGCCCGGCGTCAATGCCGCGCCACAGGAACACGTCGCGAGACCCTCGATCAGCGGCTCCACGACGGCGGCGTCGTAAACTTCGTCGACGAAGTATTTGTTATAGACCAGGGTGTAGAGCCCGCTGACGGACTTTGGCGAACGCATCGGCCAGGCCGGGGCTGGCGACATAGAACACGTACGCGAGCACGATGCCGACCACGCCCACTGCCGACCGAAAGCATACTATCAGCGCCGCATGGCCTCTTCGGGCTTGGCCGGGAACATCGGCTCCAGCAAGTGCGGCACGTTGATGAATCCGCCGCCGAGCGACAAAGACCGCCAGGATCATCAGCGGCCCGGTCATCACGAGCGGCGATTCGTGCGGATGCGCGTGCCCGCGATATTCGCCGAAGAACGCCAGGAACAGCGCGCGGAAGACATAGAACGCCGTCATGCCGGCGGTCAGCACGCCCACCCAGTACATCCAGGGCGCGTGCACGTAGGCGGCCGCCAGAATCGCGTCCTTGCTGAAGAAGCCGGACGTAAAGGGAAAGCCCGCGATCGCGAGGCCAGCGCACAACAGCGTGATGGCCGTGATCGGCATGTACTTGAACAGGCCGCCCATCTGGCGCAAATCCTGCTCGCCGTGCAGCCCATGGATCACCGCGCCCGCGCCCAGGAACAGCAGCGCTTTGAAGAACGCGTGCGTCATCAGGTGAAAGATTCCGGCCGAAAACGCGCCCACGCCGACGCCCAGGAACATGTAGCCGAGCTGCGAGACAGTGGAGTACGCGAAAACCTTCTTGATGTCGTTCTGCGTCAGGCCGATGGTGGCGGCGAAGAACGCGGTGGCCAGGCCGATGACGGCGACGGTGTCCATCGCGATGGGCGCATGCGTGAACAGCGCCGCCGAGCGCGCGGTCATGTAGACGCCGGCGGTGACCATGGTGGCGGCGTGGATCAGAGCGGAGACCGGCGTGGGGCCGGCCATGGCGTCGGGCAGCCAGACATACAACGGAATCTGCGCCGATTTTCCGGTCGCGCCCACCAGCAGCAGCAGGCATGATGGTGGTGAGGATTCCGGCGCTCGCTTCCACCGGCATGCCCTTGGCCGCGTCGAACACCTTGCGCGAAATCGAGCGAGCCGAACTGCCGGACGATCAGAAACATCGCCAGCGAAAATCCGAAGTCGCCGATGCGGTTCACGATGAACGCCTTGTTGCCGGCGTTGGTGGCGAACTGCTCCAGGAAATAAAATCCGATCAGCAGGTAGCTGCACAATCCCACGCCTTCCCAGCCGACGAACAGCAGCAGGAAATTCTGCGCCAGCACCAGCACCAGCATGAAGAACATGAACAGGTTCAGGTAGGCGAAGAAGCGGTAGTAGCCGCCTTCGTGCGCCATGTAGCCGACGGCGTAAATGTGGATCAGCGGGCCGACGCCGGTGACGACCATCAGCATGACGGCGGTGAGCCGGTCCACCGCGAAATCGACGCCGATGTTCAGCGCGCCGCTTTGAATCCAGGTGAAGTAGTGCTCGATGTACTTGGTTTCGAGGGGGCCCAGCCCCAGCAGCGTCTTCACCACCCAGGCGAACGAGAGCGCCACCGAACCGACGGCGAATAGATTGATCAACGCTTTCGGCATGCGCCGGCCGAACAGGCCGTTGATCAGGAAGCCGAGCAGCGGGAAGATCGGGATCAGCCAGAGGTTCATGATGTGTCAGTACTTCATCGAGCTGACGTCGTCGATCATCAGCGTGTCGCGATTCTTGAACACCGTAAGGATAATGGCCAGGCCCACCGCGGCTTCCGCCGCCGCCACCACCATCACGAAGAAGCTGAAGATGTGGCCATCCACTTGTTTGAACTTGTAGGAGAAGGTGACGAACTCAGGTTCACCGCGTTGAGCATCAGCTCGATGGACATGAACACCGTAATGATGTTGCGGCGGAAAATGAAGCCCGCCACGCCCAGCCCAAAAAGAATCGCGCTCAGGATCAGGTACCAGCTCAGGGGTACGGCGTTGTGCATGGCATCAGATTTCCTTCCTGCGCGAGCACGATCGCGCCCACGATCGCGATCAGGATCAGGACCGAGGTCACTTCAAACGGCAGCAGATAGATGGTGAAGAGCTTCCGTCCGATGTCCAGAGCGGTGCCGCCCTGGAACGCGCCGAAGACCACGCCTTCGGTTTTCGGCAGCATGGCCTGGATGATGAAGCTGATCAATCCCAGAAACGCGGCGAGCAAGAATGATGCCGACGATACTTGACGAAGCGCGACACTTGCAGCGACGTGCCTTCGGCGCCGGCATTCAGCAGCATGATGACGAAGACAAACAGCACCATGATCGCGCCGGCGTAAACGATCACCTGCGCCGCGGCGATGAATTCTCCGCCCAGCTGCAAGATACAGAACGGCCAGCGATCCCATGACGCCGATCAGCGATAGCGCGCTGGCGATGGGATGCGTCTGCGCCACCAGGTTGATGCCGCAGAAGACCGCGATGGCGGCGAAGATGAAGAAGATCAGCGCAGTCATAGTCTATTTGGAGGTCAGGGCCACGATCAGACCGGTGGCCAGCAGGTTGACCATGGCGAGCGGGAACAGGAAGATCCAGGCGAAGCGCATCAACTGGTCGTATCGGAAGCGCGGCAGAGTGCCGCGAACCCAGATGAACACGAAGAGCAGGATGCCCAGCTTTCCGCAGAACCAGAACAGCGCCATCAGGATCGTCTTCAGCATCGGCACCAGCAGCGAGAGGCCGAAGATGGCGGCGATCCCCAGGAACACCAGCGCCGTGGCGGGCAAGCGTGAATTTGTCCATGCGGCGCGCCGGATTCAGGCCGTGATAGAGCGCGATCAGCCCGCCGACTGCGAAGATCAGGATGGGAACGACATCGGAGTATGGCTCCGGGAAACGGCGGCTGCCAGCCACCCAGGAACAGCAGCGTCGCGACCGCCGTCACCGTCACCATGTTGGCGTATTCGGCCATGAAGAACGCCGCGAACTTCATGCTGCTGTACTCGGTGTGGAAGCCGGCCACCAGCTCGTTCTCCGCTTCGGGCAGATCGAACGGAACGCGATTGGTTTCGGCGAAGCCGGCGATCATGAAAACGATGAAGCCGAGGATCTCCGGGAATACATTCCAGCGCGGGATGAAGCCCAGCCAGTAGCCGCTCTGGTAGTTCACCATTTCGCGAAAGCTGAGCGTGTTGGCCAGCAGCAGCGGCGCGGCCACCGCCAGCGCCAGCGGCAATTCGTAGCTGATCATCTGCGCCGAACTGCGCAAGCCCGCCCAGCAGCGAATATTTGTTGTTCGAAGCCCAGCCGCCCAGCGCCACTCCGTACACGCCGATGGACGAGACCGCCAGCACGAACAGGATGCCGATGCGCAGATCGGTGAGCTGCATCCAGGTGGTCACCGGGCCGATCGTGATTTGCGGGCCGAACGGAATGACGGCGATGGAAATCAGCGCCAGCGTCACGGCCACGAACGGCGCCATCAGGTAAAACAGCTTGTTGACGTGCGAAGGGATCACGCCTTCCTTGGTAATCAGCTTCACCACGTCGGCCAGCGGCTGCAGCAATCCGTGCGGGCCCACGCGATAGGGGCCCACGCGAAGCTGGACGTGCGCGATCACTTTGCGCTCGATCCATTGCAAATACGCGAGCGTGGTGAGAAGCACGAAGGCGACCACCGCCGCCTTGATCAGGCTGAGTATGAAGAAAGTTCATGGATGACTTTACGGCCGCTCTTCGGAGTACAACGCGCCCGGCGCTTCGAGCACGGAGTTCAGCGTCTTGGAATAACGGCCCAAGGTGCCGGAAGTGAACAGCGTGTCGCGCGCGGACTGAATCAGCTCCGGCCGCGAGCTCACCGGCACACGGCCATTCACCGGCGCGGTTTGCGCTGCTCCTCCCGTTGCGACGTACAGGCAAAGGAATATTATAACCACGCACGTTCCTGCGAATCTCTTCGAAAACTTTGTCGGCGGACCAGATGCCGAGGTTCACGCCCATTTCTTTCGAGAGCAGGCCGATGATTTCGAGATCGGGCTTGGCGCCCATCACTTGCAATCCGGCCTTCAGGCGCTGCACTTCGCCGCAGACATTGGTCACGGTGCCGTTCTTTTCGTAAGCCGAAGCGGCCGGGAACACGACGTCGGCGCGCTGCGCCGTCTCGGTGAGAAACATATCGTGGACAACGACGAAAGCCTGGGCGGAGGCCAGCGCGGCGCGCTTCAACGGATTCGCGCCCACCACCCACAGCACGTCCAGATCGGGCGCCGCCAGAATTTCGTCGTAGGCCAGACCTGGCGCGCTCACCGGGCTGATAGCCGGGCCCCAGGTCGGGCAGCAGCCCCATGTCGGACGCGCCGCGCGAATTCGAATAATCCACCAGGCAGACATATTTCACCGGGATGCCGAGCGAATCGCCGAACGCCACCAGCTTGCGCACCGCTGTCGCCCTTGATGGCGTCGCCGAACAGAATCACCAGCTCCGGCTCGGCCTTCAGCTGATCGCGCAGCGATTCCACGATCCGCCAGTTCGCGGCCGGGAACGGTGATGACGCTGCGGACCGCGTGCTTCTGCTCGCGCACCGGGCCGGGCGTGACGGTATAAATGTGCGCGCCGTGATGGCGGTAATTGGCGCGGATCTGGAACGCCAGGAACGGATGCTGCTGCGAGAGATCGCTCGAGACCACCAGAATCGCCTTGCGATCGTAAAGATCGGCGGTGGTGGCCAGCGCATCCGTTCTTGCCGCTCAGCGCGTCCAGCAGCGTCGGCAGATCGCCGGTGCGGTGGTGATCGATATTGTTGCGTGCCCAGCGCCTCGCGCGCGAACTTCTGCAGGTAGTAATTTTCTTCGTTGGTGGTGTGGTTCGAGCCGATCACCGCGAACTTGCCGTTGCGCGCCTGTCACTTCTTTGAATTTTCGCGCGACCGCCGCCAGCGCTTCCGACCACGAAACCGGCTCCAGCTCGCCGTTCTTGCGCATCATCGGCGATTGCAGCCGCTCCGGGGTGATGCACGAAATCGAACGGCGTAGCGGCCCTTGATGCACAGAAACTCGCCGTTGATGCCGGAGTGGTCGCGATTGTTGCCGCGAATGATCTCGTTGTTGCGAACGCCCAGCGTGGTCTTGCAGCCGTCGGAGCAATGCGTGCAAATGGTGCCGACGTGCTGCATCTCCCAGGGCCGCGTCTTATAGCGATACGTGCCGCTGGTGAGCGCGCCCACCGGGCAGATGTCGATGCACATGCCGCACTCGTCGCACTCCAGGTGATCGAAATGATTGGGCGCGATCTCCGAAATCGAGCCGCGATTGACCGACGCCCAGCGCGTTCACGCCCATGCCTTCGTCGCAGATCCGCACGCAGCGGTAGCACAGGATGCAGCGCGGCTTGTCGTAGAACACCACCGGCGACCATTGCTGCTCGTCGACGTGCTGCTTCTGCTCCAGGAACCGGCTCTCGCCCATGCCGTAGCGGAAGGTCATGTCCTGCAGTTCGCACTCGCCGCCCTTGTCGCACACCGGGCAATCCAGCGGATGGTTGGTGAGCAGAAATTCGAGCGTGCCTTTGCGCGCCTCGTGCACCTGCGGCGAATCGGTGTGAACCACCATGCCTTCGGCCACCGGCAGCGTGCAGCCCACCTGCAGCTTGGGCGTCTTTTCCACTTCCACCAGGCACATGCGGCAGGCGGCCTGCAGCGTCAGGCCGTCGTAATAGCAGAACGACGGAATCTCGATGCCCACCTGCTTGGCCGCGTTGATCATCAGCGTCCCGGGCGCCGCGGTTACGGCTCTGCCGTCGATTGTCAGATGAATTAGGTCGCTCATTGCTTCTGCTGGACTAGCCATCGCCAGTTCCGCCGCATGCTGATAGGGGCACGGCTTGCCGTTCAGGTGCGCTTCGAAATCTTCGGGGAATTTCTCGACGATCGAGATGGTCGGCATGGCGGCGGCATCGCCCAACGCGCAGAAGGTCCGGCCCAGCATGTTCTTCGAAAGCTCGCCGATCAGCGGGATGTCGCTCTTCTGGCCGCCCCCGCCGTGGAAACGATCCAGCATCTTGCTTCAGCCAGGTGGTGCCTTCGCGGCACGGAATGCACCAGCCGCAGCTTTCGTGCGCGTAAAACTTCATGATGCGCAGCGCGAACTTCACCATGCAGGTGTCTTCGTCCAGAACCACGGTGCCGCCCGAGCCGAGCATGCTCTTCACTTTGGCCAGCGAGTCGAAATCCATCGCGATGTCGCACTCGTCGGCCTTCAGCAGCGGGCAGGAGGAACCGCCCGGAACCACGGCCTTCAGCTTCTTGCCGTTGCGCATGCCGCCGCCGACTTCGTAGATCATGCGCAGCAGGTTAAATCCGACCGGCAGCTCGTACACGCCGGGTTTATTGATGTGCCCGGACAGACAGACCATGCCGCGTGCCGCCGTTCTTGGGAGTCCCCAGCGCCGCGAACGCAGCGCCGCCATCGCGAATGATGGCCGGAACGGCCGAAAACGTTTCGACATTGTTCAGCAGCGTCGGCGATTGCCACGCGCCCACCACGGCCGGAAAGGGCGGCTTCATGCGCGGAATGCCGCGCTTGCCTTCGATGGAATCGAGCAGCGCCGTCTCTTCGCCGCATTCGTACGCGCCCGCGCCGGTGTGCGTGTAGAGATCGAAATCGAAGCCGGTGCCCTGGATGTTCTTGCCCAGATAGCCGCGCGAATACGCTTCGGCGATGGCGCGATCCATGGCTTCGATCAGGTAGCGATATTCGCCGCGAATATAGATGTAGCCCTTGTGCGAATCCACCGCGCGGCCGGCGATCAGGATGCCTTCGATCAACTGATGCGGATCGTTCTCCATCAGCAGCCGGTCCTTGCAGGTGCCCGGCTCGCTCTCGTCGGCGTTGATGATGACGTATTTCGGCTTGGGCGACGTGCGCGGCACGAAGCTCCACTTCAGGCCGGTGGGAAATCCCGCGCCGCCGCGGCCGCGCAGAGCCGAGACCTTCACTTCTTCGATGATCTGCTCGGGCGTCATCTCCATGGCCTTGAAAAAGGCCTTGAAGCCGTCGGTGGCGAGATAGGTGTCGAGCGATGCCGAGTTGGGAAGACCAAAGCGCTTGGTCAGGATTTTGACTTCGAGCGGGCTGGGTTCGTTATAGAGCATTGGTCTGAGTTCAGCTGCGACTTCTAGTCTCTCAACTCCGCGATCAAGCCTTCGATCCAGTTTCTTCTCCGGCGTCACAAGATGATGGAAGTCGTAATTGATCTGAATGGCCGGCGCCCAGGAGCACGCGCCCATGCACTCCACTTCTTCGAGCGAAAACTGCCCGTCCGGCGTCACTTCCTTGTGGCCGATGCCGAGCGTCTTCGAAGCGTGCTCGTACAGTTCTTCTCCGCCGCGCAGCAGGCAGCTGATATTGGTGCAAACCTGCACGTGATACTTGCCCAGCGGCTTGCGATGGAGCATCGAATAGTAGCCCACCACTTCGTCCACCTGCAGCGGCGTCACCTGGCAGCGCCGCGCTACTTCTTCGATCAGCTCGTTCGAAATGTGGCCCAACTTCGTCCTGCGCGTACAGCAGCATCGGCACCACCGCCGAGCGCGTCCGGCCGGGCGGATAGCTTTCCAGCAGCTTCGCGAATCTGGCTTCCAGTTCCGGCGAAAAGGTCATCAGCGATCCACGTCTCCCAAAACGAAGTCCATGCTGCCGAGCGACGGCGATGGAATCGGCCAGCAGCCGGCCTTCCAGCAGCGCCGGCAGCGCCTGCAGATTGCCGAAGCTCGGCGTCCGCATAAACACGCGATACGGCTTCGACGTGCCGTTGCTCACCACGTAGTAGCCGATCTCGCCGCGCGGCGATTCCACCGCCTGATACGCTTCGCCCGCCGGCACGCGGAAGCCTTCGGTCACGATCTTGAAGTGATAGATCAGCGCTTCCATCTGGGTCTTCATTTTTTCGCGCTCCGGCAGCACGATCTTCGGCGCGTCGGCCTGCCAGGCGCCTTCCGGCATTCCTTCCAGCGCCTGCTTGATGATCCGCGCGCTCTGGCGCATCTCT
The DNA here is from genome assembly GCA_963769205.1 of Bryobacterales bacterium. GTDB lineage: Bacteria > Acidobacteriota > Terriglobia > Bryobacterales > Bryobacteraceae > Palsa-89. The sequence continues at coordinate 42,019 of CAVYKR010000021.1, forward strand.
TCCAGACGCACGCGGTACCGCGCGTACACGTCGTTTTCGGTGTGCGACGCGGGATCTCGAAATCGAACTGATCGTAACTCGAATACGGCTCGTCTCTTGCGGACGTCCCACTTCATGCCGGCGGCGCGAATCATCGGCCCGGTAACGCCCAGGTCCAGCAGATCTTCGAGCGGCACAAATCCCACGCCCTGCGTGCGGCGCTTCCAGATCGGATTGCTGTTCAGCAGATCTTCGTATTCGTCCACCTTGCTCGGAAAGCCGTTGATGAACTTGCCCACCACCTGCTGCCAGCCGCGCGGAGGCTCCAGCGCCAGCCCGCCGATGCGGATGTAGCTGGTCATCATGCGCTGCCCGGAGAACATTTCGAAGATGCGCAGGATGTCTTCGCGCTCGCGGAAGCAGTAGAAGAACACCGTCATCGCGCCGATGTCGAGCGCATGCGTTCCCAGCCACACCAGGTGGCTGTTCAGCCGCTGAAATTCGGCCAGCATCACGCGCATCCATTGCGCTTTCGGCGGGATTTCGATGTCGCCGATCAGCTTCTCCACCGCCAGCGCGTAGACCAGATTGTTCGACAGGTTGGAAAGATAATCCACGCGGTCGGTCAGCGTCACCACCTGCTGCCAGGTCTTGACCTCGCATTCTTTTTCGATGCCGGTGTGCAGAAAGCCGATGTCGGGCACGGCTTTGAGGATCGTTTCGCCGTCCAGCTCCAGCACGATGCGCAGCACGCCGTGCGTGGAGGGATGCTGCGGCCCCATGTTCAGGGTCATCCGCCGGCTGGTTGCTCGGCGCGGCGATCTGATCACGGTGCTCTGGGTCGCGTCGGACGCGGTGATCGAATCGGTATGAAGTGTGGATTCACGCATGGTGGATCCTTATTCGTCCTGATAGCTGTACTTGTAGTCCGTGCACCGGATAATCTTTGCGCAGCGGGTGACCTTCCCAGTCGCTCGGCATCAGGATCCGGCGCAGATCGGGATGATTGCGGAAACGGATGCCGAACATATCGAATACTTCGCGCTCATACCAATTCGCGCGTGCGCCAGACGCCCGTGACCGAATCGATCTCGCTGTCCGCTTCCGAAACCCAGCACTTCAGGCGAAGCCGCTGAGTTTCGTGCGAGCGAATGCAGCAGGTAGACCACCTCGAAGCGCGGGTCGGCCGGCAGCCAGTCCACCGCCGTGATCGCGCTCAAGCGGACGAATTTCTGCTCGTCTTTCAGGTAGCGGCAAACTTCGACGATGCGCGGCGGGCGCAATCAACAAGCGTCGGCTCGTTGCGCTCGGCGTGGCCGCCCGTGATGGCGTCCGGCAACGCGGCGTCCAGCGCCGCGGCCACCGGCATGGTCTTTCAGTATGTTCAGGCAGCATTTCGTTTGTTACCCGGGCACCCTCTGCGTCATAGGGACTGCCCTCCGACGCATCCGCGACCAATCCAGCGCGCCCTTCTTCCAGATGTAAAAGAATCCCGACCAGGACCAGAACGACGAACAGCAGCATCTCGACGAACCCGAACATCTTCAGTTCGCGGTACACCACCGCCCACGGGTAGAGAAACACGGCTTCGATGTCGAACAGGATGAAGACGATCGCCACCAGATAGAACTTCACGCTGAAGCGCTCCCGCGCCGAGCCGGTGGGCGCAATGCCGGATTCGTAGGGCGAATCCTTCACCCGGTCTTTCACGCGCTTGCCGAGCAGAAAGGAGAAGTGCAACCAGGGCCGCGGCCACCACAACGGCGATGAGCAATCTGCACCAGCACGGGGAAGTAGGTATCAGGATAGGAGGTCGGCATTTGATTGGTCGGATTGTGGACTCGTAAGCCCTAACATTCGACTATAATGAGATCCGGCCTCGGGCCGCAACTTACTGGTTTTCTCGGATTTGCAGTTTTCAGTCGCAGATGGCTGGCAGCCGCAACAAAACAGATCGAAATTGTTGTAAACGGACAGGTTCGGCCGCGCCCGCGGGCTAGACGCTTAGACGAACTGCTGGCGTGGCTGGAGGTCGATCCGGCGCGCGTGGCGGTGGAACTGAACCGGTCCATCGTGCAGCGCGAGGCGTGGGACCAAACTGCAGTTGGCCCGGGTGCAACGTTAGAGATCGTACAGTTTGTCGGCGGCGGCTGAGCAGTCCGAGCTCGGCGATCGGCACGGACCGTTTACTTGCCTATTGACACCCGCCACAGGTCAGGTAGAATTTTAGATGCGCTCTTAGTTACAAAACGTTAGCGGGGGAACATGTTCAAAACAAAGAAAACTCGTTCTGAAGCGGAAGATGGTACACGGACGTTTGCCTCGCAGCGACGTCTCCCGCATTGCCCAGGTCAGCTTGCGGCAGTTGCAATGGTGGGATGAGCGCAAGGTGGTCTCCCCCCGGCACGAAGGCCACAAGCGCGTCTACCAGCCCGAGGAAGTAATCGAAATTACGGTCATCGCCGAACTGCGCCGCAAGGGATTTTCGCTCCAGAAGATCCGCCGCGTGCTGCGGTTCCTGCAGCGCGAAATGGGCAAGCGGCTGAGCGACGTGCTGCAGTCGCAAGTCCGATCTGCACCTGGTGACCGACGGCAAATCGATTTACCTGGAAGACCAGCAGGAGCGGATCATCGACATTCTGAAGAACGCCAAGCAGCCCATGTTCCTGGTCTGCGTGAGCGATCAGGTGCGGCGTCTGGACGAATCTCCCGCGCAAGCCGGTGAAGGCCGAGGCGGCCGCCGCCGGCTCGCGCCGCTCGGTCCGCAGCGCCTAGGTTACCGAAAGCCGCTCATCCGGACGCGACCCGAGAAACTCCGGTATACTAAAAGAGCGAGGTGCTGATGCCGCGTTGGACTACGGTCCGTTCTTCTCTGCCGCTTTCGTCATCGTTCTTTGCTCGGTCCTGGGTGGCGTTTTTGGACCGGGTCTGACCGGTGTTTCGGCGGCCTCCAGCGGTCCTGAAGAAGACCTCAAGACCAGCATCAAGAGTTCACCAAGGTGTACGAGGTGGTGGAGAACAACTTCGCCGACAAGGTCACCTCCGACAAAGGCATCTACAAGGGCGCCATCCCCGGCATGCTGCGGACCCTGGATCCGCACTCCAATTTCTTCGATCCCAAGGATTTCCAGTCGCTGCGTGACGACCAAAGCGGCCACTATTATGGCGTCGGCATGCGGTGGCTCCGCGCAACGGCAAGACCATCGTGGTCGCGCCGTTCGGCGGATCGCCCGCCTACAAAGCCGGACTTCGCCCCGGCGACGTGATTCTGGCAGTGAACGACAAGAGGACCGACAGCCTCACCACCACCGAAGTCGCCGACCTTCTAAAGGGCCCGCGTGGCGACGCACGTGCAGGTGACGGTGGGCCGCGAGGGCGCCGACAAGCCGATCACGTTCGACATCGTGCGCGATGAGATTCCCCGCTACAGCGTGGAAGAGGCGTTCTGGGTTCGCCCCGGCATCGCGTACATGAAGATCACGCAGTTCAACGAGAACACCAGCCAGGAGATGGAAGACAATCTCAAGAGGCTGGGCGAGACCAATATCAAGGGCCTGGTCCTGGATCTGCGCGAGAATCCCGGCGGCCTGCTGAATGAAGGCGTCGCCGTGGCCGGTCATTATCTGCGGAAGGGCGAAGTGGTGGTTTCGCATCGCGGCCGCGCATCGGCCGAGAAGCCCTACTCTGGCTCGCGGCAGCGCCTCGGGCAGAATTATCCGATCGTCGTGTTGGTGAATCGTTACTCGGCTTCGGCGGCTGAGATCGTCGCCGGCGCGCTGCAGGATCACGATCGCGGCCTGGATTCTGGGTGAAACCACCTTCGGCAAGGGCTTGGTTCAGACCGTTTATCCGCTCGACGACAACACCGGTCTGGCGCTGACCACCGCGCACTACTACACGCCCAGCGGCCGCTTGATCCAGCGCGACTATTCCAACATCTCGTTCCTCGATTACTATTACGGCAAGCGCACCGAGACCAAGAACATGCAGGACGTGAAGAGCACCGACAGCGGCCGAACGGTCTACGGCGGCGGCGGCATCACGCCCGATCGAGAAGTACGAGCCGCCGAAGTACAACAAGTTCCAGACCGACCTGCTGACGCAAGTACGAGTTCTTCAATTTCACGGCGAAGTGGTTCGGTTCGCACGCCGCAGGCCCAGCTTGCCCAAGGGCTGGGAGCCCGACGCCAGCGTGATCAACGAATTCCACGAGTATCTGTTGAAGCAGAGCGCTGCCCTTCACCGAAGCCGAGTGGACCGAGAATCACACCTGGATCCAGCAGCAGCTCAAGCGCGAAATGTACGCCACCGGCGTTCAGCTATCGAGGATTCGCAGAAGGTGGCCATCGAGACCGATCCGATGGTGCTGAAGGCCATCGACGCCATGCCGCGAGGCCAGAGCGCTGCTCGACAAATCGAAGAAGCTGATCGTCGCAGCGCATCCAGCGAGATCGCCAGGCTGACGTCTGACCACTAGCGCACAAGTTTGAACACGCCACAAATCACCGTCCTGGACGCGGGCGGGCAATACTGTCATCTGATCGCCAGGAAGATTCGCGACCTGGGCGTGTATGCCGACGTGCAGCCCAGCGAAACGCCCGCTGCCGAACTGCACTGGCCGGCAAGGGCATCATCATCTCCGGCGGTCCCGACAGCGTCTACGAAGCGGGCAGTCCGCAAATCGATCCGGCCATTCTCTCCACCGGTAGCGCCGTGCTCGGCATCTGCTATGGCCAGCAGCTCATGACGTACGTGCTGGGCGGCGGCGTCCGCAAAGGCGACAAAGGCGAGTACGGATTTGCGCGATTCTCGAACGGCGCAAGCCGCACCCGCTCTTCGCCGGTCTGAACGGCGAACTCGCAAGTCTGGATGAACCATCGCGACCAGGTGGAGACTGCTCCCGAGGGTTTCGACGTGCTCGGCGGCACCGCCACTTGCGCCGTGGCCGCCATGGCTCATCGCGACGCGCCCGCTGATGGCCGTGCAATTCCATCCCGAGGTGGCGCACACCGCAGCAGGGGCACCAGATCCTGTCGAACTTCGTGTTCGGCGTCTGCGGCTGCGTGAAGGATTGGGATCCCAAGGATCGCATCGGCCCGATCGAAGAAGAGATTCGCGCCGTCGCCGGCGGACCGCAACGTGTTCTTCTTCGTCAGCGGCGGCGTGGATTCCACCGTCGCCTACACGCTGTGCCTGCGCGCGCTTGGCCCGGAGCGCGTCTATCGGCATCTATGTCGACACCGGCCTGATGCGGGAGGGCGAGACCGCCTACGTGCGGCGCCTGTTCGCAGCAACTCGGCGCCACGGCGTTTCACGTCGAAGAAGCCGAAGCCGAATTTCTCAAAGCGCTGGCGGGCGTGTGCGATCCCGAGACCAAGCGCCACATCATCGGCGAGCAGTTCGTCGCCGTGCAGGAGCGCATCTTGAGCACCGGCCATTTTCTGGACGGCCATTGGATTCTGGGCCAGGGAACCATTTATCCCGACACCATCGAATCCGGCGGCACCGCGAAAGCGGACGTGATCAAGACCCATCACAACCGCGTGGCCGGGATTCAGAAGCTGATCGAAACGCGGCCGCATCATCGAGCCGCTGGCGTCGTTTTATAAGGACGAGGTTCGCGAGATCGGCGACGAGCTGGGCATCCCCGGCGAGTTTCTGCATCGCCATCCGTTTCCCGGGACCCGGCTTGGCGATTCGCTGCCTGTGCTCGGAAACTGCAGCTCCGGTGACGCGCAGCGATCCCGGCTGGCTGCTGCCCATTCGATCGGTCGGCGTGAAAGGCGATTCGCGCAGCTATCATTCCGTGCTGGCGCTGGAGAATGTGCCCGACGACGATGTCGCCACGGAGCTGGTGAATCGCATGCCGGATATCAACCGCGTGGTCGGGTTGGTGCACGCGCGCGTTGCGATCGCCGAGATGCGATCCAGCCGTGGCCACGCTCACGCACGAACGTCTGGAGCGGCTGCGCCATGCCGATGCCATCGTGCGGCGACTGTCGGAAGAAAGCGGATTCGATCGCGAGGTCTGGCAGTTTCCGGTGGTGCTGATTCCGGTTGGCGCGGGCGACCGGCCGGATTCCGTGGTGCTGCGGCCCATCCATTCCGTCGACGGCATGACCGCGCAAGTGGTCCGGATGCCGCGATGAGCTGTTGCACCGCATGACCCACGAACTGCTCGCGGTGAACGGCGTCTGCGCCGTCTTTTACGATCTGACCCACAAGCCGCCCGGCACCATCGAGTGGGAAGTAGACGCCGCGTGCGCGTCGCTCAGATCCGGTGAAAGCTCTTCAAAATATCTCGCGTTGAGTAGCGCAGCGCGATCGGCCGGCCATGCGGGCAGCTCATCGGGCAATCGGTCGCCGCCAGTTCGCTCAGCAGCCACTCCATCTTGGTGTGATCCAGCCGCATGTTGATCTTGATCGCCGCGCGGCAGGCGATGCTCGCGGCCATGCCGCGGCGCAGATCGTCGAGCGAGACCTTGCGCAGCTCGCCCTCGGCGATTTCCAGAATCTCAAACACCAGCTTTTCGATATCGGCCGGGCCCGACGCCGGCCGGCGCGCCTTTCACCGCGATGGTGCGGTTGCCGAAAGGCTCCGAATCGAAGCCCGAACGCTCCAGTTCGTCGGCGATGCGCGCATATTCGATCTGCTGGCCGGCCGTCAGCTCGAGCAGAATCGGCATCAGCAGCTGCTGGCGCTCCACGCGGCCCTGCGCCTGCTGCCGCAGCACTTTCTCGAACAGAATGCGCTCGTGCGCCACGTGCTGATCGATGATCCACAGGCCGTCGCGTCCGGCGGCGATGATGAAGCTGTCGTGAATCTGGCCGAGCGGGCGAAGGTCGGAGAGAGCGCGCCAGGCTCTGCGGCGGCTTCGGCATCTCGCGCGGCAGCGGGCCATGCGTGTCGGGGACATGGACGCTGACTGCACCGGTCTCGGCTCGAAATCGAACCGCGGTGCCGGCGCGGCGTCCGGTCTTCAGCGTGAAGACCGGCAGATCTTCCAGCCGCTCCGGCTCCCGCTCTCAGCTGTCCGGCATCGGCTCGAAGCGCTGATTCTCGATGCGCTGCGTGAAATCGGAAAACGGCAGATCGGCGGCGGCCTGCGGCTGCGTGCGAAACCGGAATGCTGGACGCGGGACGCGCGGCGATCAAGCGCTCGCGAATGGCGTCGCGCACGAAATCGTGCACGAAAGTGCCGTGCCGGAAGCGCACTTCGGTCTTGGACGGATGAACATTGACGTCCACTTCTTCGCAATCGCAATCCACAAACAGCAGCGCGAACGGATAGCAGGCCGGCGGCATCAGGTTGTGATACGCCGACGAAAGCGCGTGCAGCAGCAGACGCGATCGCGAATCAGCCGGCCATTCACGAACAGGAAAATCGAATTCCGGTTCATCTTCTGCACCTGCGGCCCGGAAACGAATCCGCGCAGCGCGAAGACGCGCGTGGCGCGGTCGTCGGCCTCCACCACTTCAAGCTCGCGCTCGACGTAATCCAGATCGATCAGCTCTTCCAGCGTCTGGTTGCCGAACACCTGATAGACGCGCTCGCGCAGCGTCTCCACCGGCGTGACGTCCAGCAATTGCGTCGGCGCCGTGCCGCAGTTGGAACGATTTCTTGGGATGCGCCAGGCTGTAGTGCGTGGCCAGCGACGCGATGTGCGCCAGTTCGGTTTGATCGGAGCGCAGAAACTTCTTGCGCGCCGGAACGTTGAAGAACAGATCGCGAACCGTGATGGTGGTGCCCGGCGGGCCGCGAGAATTCGTCGCAGCGCAGGATCTTTCCGCCCGCGATTTCGACCGCCGCGCCGGTGGTCTCTTCCGCCGCGCGCGTTTCCAGCAGCAGCCGCGAGACCGAGGCGATGGACGGCAGCGCTTCGCCGCGAAACCCCAGCGTCGCGATGGAAAGCAGATCCTTGACGTCGCTCAGCTTGCTGGTGGCGTGGCGCTCGAAGGCGAGCAGAGCATCGTCGCGCAGCATGCCGCTGCCGTTGTCGGCCACGCGGATCAGCCGGCGCCCGCCGCTTTCGACTTCGATGCGCAGATCGGTCGCGCCGGCGTCGAGCGAGTTTTCGATCAGTTCTTTGACTACCGAAGCGGGGCGCTCCACCACCTCTCCGGCCGCGATTTTGTTGGCGACGTTGTCGGAGAGGACGCGGATTCTTCCCATGCGAAGGGGTCTAGGTGCTCATCGACGACAGGAATTCGCCGTTGCTCTTGCTCTTGCCCAGCCGGTCGAGCAGCAGCTCCATGCTTTCCACCGGCGATAGAGGATTGAGCACCGGCGCAGCACGCAGATCCGGTTGAGCTCTTCGCGCGGAACCAGCAGTTCTTCTTTGCGCGTGCCGCTCTTGGTGATGTCGATGGCCGGGAAAACGCGCTTGTCCATCAGTTTGCGATCCAGATGGATTTCCATGTTGCCGGTGCCTTTGAATTCTTCAAAGATCACGTCGTCCATGCGGCTTCCGGTATCGATCAAGCGCCGATGCCACGATGGTCAGCGAACCGCCCTCTTCGATATTGCGCGCCGCGCCGAAGAAGCGCTTGGGACGCTGCAGCGCGTTGGAATCCACGCCGCCCGAGAGCACTTTGCCCGGACGGCGGAACCACGGTGTTGTAAGCGCGCGCCAGGCGCGTGATGGAATCCAGCAGGATCACGACGTCGCGCTTGTGCTCCACCAGCCGCTTGGCTTTCTCGATCACCATCTCGGCCACTTGCACGTGCCGCGAGGCCGGTTCATCGAAAGTCGAGCTGATCACTTCGCCCTTCACCGAGCGCTGCATGTCGGTGACTTCTTCGGGCCGCTCGTCGATCAGCAGCACGATGAGCGAAACTTCCGGATGATTGGTCGTGATCGAATTGGCGATGGACTGCAGCAGCATGGTCTTGCCGGTGCGAGGCGCCGCGACAATCAGCCCGCGCTGCCCTTTGCCGATCGGCGTGAGCAGATCCATCACGCGGCCGGAGTAAGTTGTCCGCGTAGTTTCCAGCTTCAACCGCTCGTCCGGATACAGCGGCGTCAGGTTGTCGAAGAAGATCTTGTTGCGCGCTTCCTCGGGCGGCTCGAAGTTGATCGCGTCCACTTTGATGAGCGCGAAGTAGCGCTCGCCTTCTTTGGGCGGACGGATCTGTCCGGAGATGGTGTCGCCGGTGCGCAGATCGAAGCGGCGGATCTGCGACGGCGAGACATACACGTCGTCCGGCCCGGGCAGATAGTTGTATTCGGGCGCGCGCAGGAATCCGAATCCGTCCGGCAGGCATTCCAGCACGCCTTCGGAGAAAATCAGCCCGCTCTTCTCGGCCTGCGTCTGCAGGATTTTGAAGATCAGCTCCTGCTTGCGCAGGCCCGCCGTTCCGGTGACGCCCAGATCTTTGGCGATCTGGTTGAGCTTTTGGATGCTCATATCCTTGAGCTCCACCAGGTCGAGCGTGCCGTTCTTCTGATTGGCTTGACCCGCCGCTGCCGCCGTGGCGCCTGCGGCCCGCTTGCGGCGGAGCGCCTGCATCGCCCGCCTTGGCTGCCGGATCGGATCCCTTTCGGCCGCCTCGCCTTTGTCTTCGGACTTGTCCGCCGACTGCTTTTCACGGGCAGGTTTGTCACCGCCCGCCGTAGCATCGCCCGACTTGGCGTCCGCGGCTTTCCCGTCGCCTTTGGCGTCCTGGCCCTTTCCTTCGGTCTTAGTCTCCGATTTTCTTCGGTGGGAGCAGCTACTGCTGCTGGGTCTTGATTGTCAAGATCGCTTGCCAAATTTCCCTCACTCCTCGGCACGTCACTGCCGAGAACGGCAGGGGCTCGTCTTCCGGAGAATTGCTCCGGATGGCGGCCGCTGCCTTGCCGTTGATCTTTCTGAGTTTTCAACTTATCTGTCTTAGTGGCGATCACAATGTATCGCCGGTTATGGAACTCCAACCACTGTTTGAGTTCCAGGTCCTTCTCCATCCAGCCTCGACGCGCGTCGAGAATCAGGAAGCAGAGCTCCAACGACCTTCGATGTAACAGGTATTGTTCGATAAGCTGCTTCCACTGGGATGCAATGTCCTTCGGGACACGAGCATATCCATATCCCGGCAGATCGACGAAGTGGAATTGGCCGTCGATCCGATAAAAATTTATCAACTGCGTGCAGCCGGGCTTAGCGCTCGTAAACGCCAGCCCGTTCTGTTGGCCCGTAGACAATTCAGCAAACTCGACTTGCCGACGTTGCTCCTCCCCAGAAACGCAATTTCCGGGAGCGTTTCGGCTGGAAACTGTTCCGGCCGCGCTGCACTGATTACAAATTCGGCATCCATCAGGCCCCTGATTCGGCGGAGTCTTCGGCCCGCGATCGGTGGCGGACATGCCCCGGCCATGCCTAATGTGAAATCCGTTCTGCGCTCGGCCGCGCACCAACTCGACCGGCGGCGTCGTGCCTGCCAGCGGCAGCGCGACAATCTCCCGCTCCAGAGCAAGCTTCAGCACTTCGTCCATCGAAGTTACGAAATGGAGGCTCATCTCCTTGCGAATATTCTCCGGAATATCGGGAAGGTCTTTCTCATTATCCTTCGGAAGAATCAGTTCGTAAATCCCCTGCCGATGCGCCGCCAGTACTTTTTCCTTCAGGCCGCCGATGGGCAACACCCGGCCGCGCACCGTAATCTCGCCGGTCATCGCCAGATCGCAGCGAACCGGAATGTTCGTCAGCGCGCTGCAGATACTGGTGGCGATGGTAATTCCGGCCGATGGACCGTCCTTCGGAATCGCTCCTTCCGGTACATGCACGTGAATATCCAGGTTGCGATAGAAATCGCGCGGCAATCCCAGCAGCTGCGCCCGCGACCGCACGTAGCTCATGGCCGCGTGCGCCGATTCCTGCATCACGTCACCCAGCTTGCCGGTGGTTTGCAGTTTGCCTTTGCCTTCCATCACGGCGGCTTCCGTGGTCAGAATCGACCCGCCCACTTCGGTCCAAGCCAAACCCACCGTCGCGCCCACTTCGTTCTTCTTGTCGGCTTGCAGATCGCGGAATTTCTGCGGCCCCAGGAAATCGCTCGCGGTCTCGCGGATTCAGAATCGCCCTGGGCGCTTTCTTCGCAGGCTTCGGCTCGCTCTGCGCATTCACCACTTTGCGCGCCACCTTGCGGCAGACGTTTCCGATCTCGCGCTCCAGATTGCGAACGCCCGCTTCGCGCGTGTAGGACTGGATCAAAGTTTGCAGACCATCATCGGTGAATTCCAGATCGTCTTTGCCGACGCCCGTCTGCTTCATCTGCTTGGGAACCAGGAATCGCTTCGCGATCTCCAGCTTCTCGAGTTCGGTGTAGCCGGAGAGCCGGATCACTTCCATGCGATCCTGCAGCGCCGGCGGCACGGTGTGCAGCACATTCGCCGTGGCGATGAAAAACACCTGGCTCAAATCGTATTCGACGTCCAGGTAGTGATCCATGAACATGTAGTTCTGTTCCGGATCCAGCACTTCCAGCAGCGCCGCCGACGGATCGCCGCGGAAGTCCATCGACATCTTGTCGACTTCATCCAGCATGAACACCGGATTCCGCGTCCCGGCCTTCTTCATCATCTGCAGAATCTGGCCCGGCAGCGCTCCGATGTAGGTCCTGCGATGGCCGCGGATCTCCGCTTCGTCGCGTACGCCGCCCAGCGAAAGCCGTACGAACTTTCGTCCCGTGGCCTTGGCGATCGACATCCCCAGCGACGTTTTGCCAACGCCGGGAGGTCCGACAAAGCACAGGATCGATCCTTTGGGGTTTTGCACCAGCCGCCGAACCGCCAGGAATTCGAGAATCCGCTCTTTGATCTTCTCCAGGCCGTAGTGATCCGATTCCAGCACCTGCTGGGCGAACTTCAGATCGCGGATTTCCTTGGTCTTCTTCTTCCACGGTACCGCCAGCAGCCAATCCAGATAATTGCGCGAAACGGTGGATTCAGCCGACATGGGCGGCATGTTTTCCAGACGCCTCAATTCCGCGATCGCCTTCTCATGGGCGTCCTTGGTCATGCCCGCGGTGTCGATCTTCTTCTTCAGCTCGTCGAACTCGCTCTTTTCGCCGCGGCCCAGCTCTTTCTGGATGGCCTTGATCTTCTCGTTGAGGTAATACTCTTTTTGCGCCTTTTCCATCTGGCGCTTCACGCGGCCCTGGATGGTGCGGTCGACATTCAGCTTCTCGATTTCGATGTCGAGCATTTCCGCCACGCGCGTCAGCCGGTCCACCGGATCGAAGATTTCGAGCAGCTCCTGCTTTTCTTCGATGGTCAACTGCAGATTCGCGCCCACAGTGTCGGCCAGCTTGCCGGGCTCGTCCACCCGGATGGCGGCGATCATGGTTTCGTAGTTCAGGTTCTGGCTGAGCTTGACGTACTGCTCGAACAGTCCGGTGACGCGCGTCACCAGCGCTTCCAGCTGCGGCCCCGCGTCCACCTTGAAGTTGAACGTCTTCACCACCGCGCGGAAATAGCCTTCATCCTCGCTGACGGAGATGATCTTGCCGCGCTCCACGCCTTCCACCAGCACTTTGATGTTGCCGTCCGGCAGCTTCAGGCTCTGCACGATATTGGCAACCGTTCCCACGCTATAGATCTCATCGGGCCGCGGTTCGTCTACCGACGCATCGTGCTGCGTGGTCAGGAAAATCTTCTTGTCCGCCGCCAGCGCTTCTTCCAAAGCCCTGACGCTGGAGTCGCGCCCCACCACGAACGGGGTCATCATGTACGGGAAAATGACAACGTCCCGTATGGGCATCATGGGCAAGCGCTTCGTATCGGATTTTTCTTTGGAGGTAAGCATTCGGTTCACGAATCCGGATCAGCAGTCGGACCGGGAAGGCGGCAGAACTTCTGCCCTTCTTGATTCTGGCTCCTGGAATTCTCTCTCTAGCCGGCCTTTTCGAGCAAGGCCATATTGATCTTCTGCGTCATGACCATTTCCTTGGTCACCAGGAACTCGCGGACCTTCTTGTAGGACGGCAGATAATACATCAGGTCCAGCATCAGATCTTCGAGAATCATCCGCAGGCCCCTCGCGCCCACCTTCCGCTCCATGGCGAGCGCAGCGATGGCTTCCAGGGCGTCGTCGCTAAACTTCAGTCTAACATTTTCGAATTCGAAAAGCTTCTGGTACTGCCGGATAATGGCGTTCTTGGGCTTGGTCAGGATCTGGACCAAAGCTTCCTTGCTCAGATCCTCGAGAACCGCCACCACCGGCATACGGCCTATGAATTCAGGTATGAAGCCGAACTTGATCAGGTCCACCGGCTGAACGTTCTCGAGCAGATCCACATCCCGGCGGTTGGCATTGGCCCGATGCACACCTTCGGGACGGTGCTCTTCCGGTGGAACGAAACCCATCGATTTGGTGCCGACGCGCTTCGAAATCACCTTTTCCAGACCCACGAACGCTCCGCCGCAGATGAAGAGGATGTTGGTGGTATCTACCGGAGTGAATTCCTGGTGCGGATGCTTGCGGCCGCCCTGCGGTGGGACATTGGCGACGGTGCCTTCCAGAATCTTGAGAAGCGCCTGCTGCACGCCTTCGCCCGAGACGTCGCGCGTGATCGAAGGATTCTCGTCCTTGCGGCCGATCTTGTCGATCTCATCGATGTAGATGATGCCCTGCTGGCAGCGCTGCACATCCCAATCGGAATTCTGCAGCAGGCGCAGGATGATGTTCTCAACGTCCTCGCCAACATAGCCCGCTTCGGTGAGCGTGGTGGCATCCACGATAGCGAACGGTACATCCAGAATGCGAGCCAGCGTCTGCGCCAGCAGCGTCTTGCCGGTCCCCGTCGGCCCAATCAACAGGATATTGGACTTCGAAAGCTCCACCTCAGCGCCGCGCTGCTTGTTCATCTGAATGCGCTTGTAGTGGTTATAGACGGCTACGGCGAGCTTCTTCTTGGTGGGATCCTGACCGATCACATATTGGTCCAGGTATTCCTTCAATTCCAATGGCTTAGGGAGCTTGTGCGGCGCCCCATAAGGTTGATCGTGACGATCGTCTTCCAGGATCGAGTTGCATACGGCGATGCACTCGTCGCAAATGTAAGCTCGAGGGTAATCGTTGGGGGAGGAGATTAACTTACCGACTACGTCCTGACTTTTATGACAGAAGGAACAACGCAGCGCGTCATCGGAACCAGCACGTTTCACGCGGATCTCCGTAAACTAAAGGATCGAAACTCCATCCTGTAATCGGATGCTTTCTGAAACTTCATTATAACAGAAGGCGTCTAAGCGCGCCCTGGAAAACTTCACTTTTCACCTGGAACTGGTACTGGTAGAAATCCCAGCAATCCCCCGTCGATTTAGTATACCATTAACACTCAGGCAGTTAGCGGTAATACTTGCCAGCGCGCAGCAAACACTGGTCTAATACTCTACGACATGCTTTGGAAAGCCATTAGTCTAATTGCCCTCTCGGCCCTCGCTCTAGCCCAGTCTCCCGACCAAGGTGTTCCCGATAATTCCGTAACCCAGGTTACTGAGCACGTCTACGCCATCGTCGGTTGGCCCAACGTGGGCATCGTGGTCGGAAATCGCGCCACCCTGGTCATCGATACCGGCATGGGCGCCCGGAACGGAGCCATTGTCGCCAAGGCAGCCGAAAAGCTCGCCAAGACTCCTAATCTCTATCTCACCACTACGCATTTTCATCCTGAGCACGCCATGGGCGTGCAGTCGTTTCCCGCTCGCACCATCCTGATCCGTCCCACCGTTCAGCAGGAAGAAATGGAAAAGCGCGGCACTGAATTCATCGAGCTCTTTCGAAACCGGTCGCCACAGTTCAAAGAACTGCTTCAAGATGTGAAAGTGCGGCCGCCCGACATCCTCTTCGATCGCGAGCTGAAACTCGATCTCGGCGGCGTCACTGCCCGCCTCATGTGGTTCGGACCGGGTCACACCAAAGGAGACGAGCTGATCTTCATTGAACCCGATAGCGTGCTGCTGCCTGGCGACATCGTCGAAAACAAACTCGTTCCGATGATGCCCAATGCCGACGCCAGCGTGAAAGGCTGGCTCAACATCCTGGAAAAGGTCGAGCCTCTCCATCCGCGCTTCATCGTTCCCGATCACGGCGCGCTCGGCGACGGCTCGCTGATCGCCAAGGAACGCGCTTTCCTTACGGAGGTGCAGAACCGGGCGCTTGAGCTCAAACGCCAGGGAGTGCCCGTGGAAGATGCCGGAAAGCAGATGGTCGCCGAGTTCAAGGCCAAGTATCCGGATTACGAGCCGATCAACGCCATTGCCAACGCCGTCCGCCGCGTCTACGCCGAAAATTAGCCCCACCAAAACAATTAGGGACAGTACACTCAAATACCAATTTCCCCGACCCTCACCCCGCCACCGATTTCCAGTTCTTCGCCAGATGCTCGGCGGTCCGCCACGCCAGCGCCTGCATGGTCAGCGTCGGATTGCGCGCGCCGCTGGTCCCGAACACCGACCCGCCCAGCAATCCCAGATTCGGCGCTTCATGCGAGAATCCCCATCGATCCACCACGTTCGTGTCCGGATTGTCGCCCATGCGCGTTCCGCCGTAAGCGTGCGTCGATAGCGCCGGACCGAACGGCTGGCCCTTCATCACTTCAATCGCGCCCGCCGCGCGAAACCATTCTTCCATTTTGTTCTGCGCGTAAACGTCGCCGCCCGCGTCTCGTTCTCCTTGGGACCGCTGGTCACGCGGCACACCGGATCGCCCAGCGGATCCTTCACCTCCGGATCGAGATCCAGATAGGTGTTCTCGTACGGAAAGCTGTTGGTCTGCAGATACGCCGTGGTCCAGCGGCCCGCGTTCTCGTGCACGAACTGCTTTCCATTTCGAACCCCACGCCGGCGCGCGGCCGAACGTGCCCATCGCTCGCCGCCGCGATGGGATGCTTCTCCATGTACGCGCACAGGCTCGCGCCGCCGATGAACCCGAGCCCCGAATGATCGAACGTATCGTCGGCCCATTCGTCCACCACCACGCCTTGCGACAGCATCGCGCCATACCAGGTGTTGACGATCCATCGGAAACAACGCCGTCACGCCCACGCCCGCCTGCGCGTCCCAGTGCCCGAAATAATGCTTGCCCACCTGCCCGTGATTGTTCGACAAGCCCGTTCGGATAGGCCTTGGATTTCGAAAGCAGCAGCAGCCGCGTGTTCTCGTAAGTGTAGGACGCCACCAGCACTACTTTCGCCGGCTGAAAATATTCTTTCCCGTCGCGGATGTACAGAACGCCGGTGACTTTGCCGTTGTCGCCGGCCACGATCCGCGTCACCTGCGCTTTGTCGAAGATCGTCAGATTCTTGGTTTTCTGCGCTTCCGGAATGGTGGTGACAGCACGTCGAGTTCTTGGCGCTGACGTGGCATCCGCCGCGATCGCAATAGCCGTGATACGCGCAAGCCGCCCGCCCGCGATAAGGCTGCGAGTTGATCGCCGACGGGCGCGTGAAACGGCTTCCAGCCGAGCGACATCGCGGCCTTGTCATGTGATCCAGAAAATCGCAGGTGCGCAGCGGAGGCATCGGATACTCGCGCTGCCGCGGTCCTTCGTAAACATTGCCCGCCGGATCCAGCTTGCCTTGGATATTGCCCGCCTTGCCCGAAACGCCCACCTCGTGCTCCACGATGTCGTAGTACGGCTCCAGCTCGTCGTAGCTGACGGGCCAGTCCTCCAGCGTCGAACCTTTCGGTAGCATACTCGCGCCGTAGCGTTTGATCGTTTCCGAGCGCGTCTTGAAATCCCACGGCTTCAGCCGCCAGCTTTGCGCGTGATAGTGGATCGACGTGCCGCCGACCGCGTTCATCATCGGATGCGTCGTCGCCTGCGCGCGCTTTGGCGATCCGGGCTGGTGCGAAACGTGGGGATTTCGTTCTTGGCCTTGGGCACGCGTGGTCACCAGGCCGCGCACGTTGTTGTGAATTTCGTCCGGCTTGAAGTCCTTCGCCGGATCCATCCACGTTCCGGCTTCGATCCCAGCCACTTTCAGACCCGCGCGCGCCAGCGGCAGCACCGCCACGCCGCCGGCCGCGCCCAATCCCACCACGGCCACATCCACCGGCTTCAGATTAATGGCCATGGTTCCCGCTTCCGTAAGCGGAGTGGTGATACGGCTTGATGTGCGACGCCCATCTTCTGATCGTCGGCCGAAGTCGCCAGCCGCGGCCCCGGATACCGGATCAAATCCCAGCCGGCGAAATTCTTGTTGCCGCCGTAGTAGGGATCGCCGAACATCCCTTCCATGCGTGAGCCGCCGCGCGCGATTGAAAAATGCCCGCGCATTCGGGAAATCCCGCGGCCGTGCCGTTGTCCATGGCGGTCAGCACGGCGTCCTGCTTCTCGGGCGACAGTTCGGCAAACGCGCGATCCTGCGTACTGCCGCGCGAATGCGTCCGTCGCCTCCAGCCCTTCGATGAACGCCGCTTTCTCCGCGCGCCAGATAATCGCCCAGCGAGCGATTGATATAGACCGGCACGCCGCTTTCCGACGCGCTCGGGCCAAGCTCGTCCTTCGGAATCATGCGATCGACGAAAGCTTCCAGAGTACGAAGCTGTGACGCAGACAAAGCCGATTCCGCCGCCGTAGACTGTGCCGCCGACGTAATCGCCGCCACCGGTACCAGTGCCGCGCTCGCGATCACGCTACGCCGCGAAATGTTTCCAGCCTGCTTGTCTTCTTCAGCCATGCCGCGCCCTCTCTTACTTGCCTGTGTAGCTCACCCGCCAGATGGCCTTGTAGCCGTCGTCGGTGAAGTACAGCGCTCCGTCCTTACCAACCGCAACGCCCACCGGCCTGCCCCAAGCATTTCCTTCCGGCGTAACGAACCCAGTAACAAAATCCTCGTACACACCGCTCGCGTGCCCGTTTTCCAGCGGCACGCGTACCAATTCGTACCCTCCGCGCGTCGCCCGATTCCACGATCCGTGCTCGGCCGCGAACAGATCGCCGCGATATTCTTTCGGGAATTGATTGCCATCGTAAAATGTCAGCCCCAGCGATGCGTTGTGCGCTTGCACCAGCACATCGGGTACCAGCACTTTGTCCTTCAACTCCGGATGCTTGCCGCCCAGACGCGGATCCGGATGGTCGCCCAGGTAATAAAACGGCCAGCCGTAGAATCCCCCTTGCTGCACGTGCGTAATATAGTCGGACGGCAGATTGTCTCCCAGTTCGTCCCGCTCATTCACCGAGCACCACACCTCGCCCGTCTGCGGATTGACGCCCAGCCCCACCGGATTCCGTATCCCTGAAGCGTAAACACCCACGAACTTGCCGTCCGGCGTGTATTCCAGAATATCCGCGCGATGGAATTCCGTTTTATGCACGTCCGGATCGTCGATGTTCGATCCCGATCCCACCGCCACGAAAAGCCTCTGCCCGTCATTCGAAAAAACCAGATCCCGTGTCCAGTGATATCCGCCTGAGGGAATATCTGTCACCAGCTTTTCCGCCGCCCCGCTCGCCTTCAGATCGCCGTTCTTGTATGGCAGCCGCACTACCGAGTCGGTGTTGCCGACATATACCCATTGCGGATTCGCCCCCGGCGGATAGAAATTGACTCCGAACGGGCGCTTCAGTCCGCTCGCGAAAGTGACGACCTGCTCCGCCTTGCCGTCTTTATCGCGACCGCGGAAAATCTTGATCTCGCCGGCGTGGCTGTCAGCCACGAACAAGTCTCCATTCGGCGCGGTTCGAATCTGTCGCGGTTCACCCAGACCCGACGCATAGAGCTCCACCTTGAATCCGGCCGGAGCCTGCGGCCACATGTTCTCAGGCTTCCCAACCATCCGCGGAGGATTCGCCGTCGACTTCGTCTCGAACGGCTTCGGAAGATCGTTGACCGTAATCTTGTGGAACTCCCCCGGCTTGATCGAGCGGTAGTCCGCAAAGGCCGCCTGACCAGTCATTACGTTCTTGCTGTCCACTTTGCCCGCATCGGCGCCGGCAATCCACCCAGCCGCCACGGCCAATAGCCCCAGAAGCATCAACCACGATAGTCTCTTCATTTGACGCCCATTATATCGTTCACCGCCTCAGTCTAAGAAAAACGGAGTTTCGTTTTCACCCCGCAATACCACATCGAAACGATATCCAACTGCACCTGCCGTATCGAACCGCTCATCCCGTATCGCGAATAGCCGCCGGCGCATCGCCTGGTCTCTCACGCGGTTCAATACCGGATCTTCCGCCTCGCTGCTTGAATCCCCAAAGAATACCGTCGTCGCGAGCCGCCGCGTCAATCCGATCGCCAGCACCATCAGGTTCACATGCGGGCGCCTTCCGTCATAGCTCCCCGGCATGACCGTTCGAAAACTGTAACGACCATCTGCGTTCGTACGCGCGCGGCCCCAGCCGTAGAATCCTGGATCGGCCTCCGCACATCGCCCATCCAGCGGATGCCGGAAGATGCCGTTTCCATCCGCCTGCCAGATTTCGAGAATCGCGTTTCCAGCCGGCACATTCCCTTCCTCAACCATGCGGCCCGTCAGAATAATGTGCTGGCCGCGCGCGGTTTTTCCTTCGAACCGCGTCAGGTCACTCGAATCCTCGGCGAACTGAGTCGGAAAAAACGGGCCGATCGTGCAATAGGGCGACGGCGTTCCCCTCGCAATCCCCATATCATTCCAATGCGGGCGTGCTATGCCGGCCCCGCAGCACGAAATCCCGCCGAAACTTCAGCATGTTCACCGCGCTCACCGACGTCGCACCCGCTTCAAAAATCAGCCGCTCGCGAGCCTCCGGGTCCGCCACGCCGTTCAGCAGCAGATCCGTCTCGTTCAGCGGCTCTCCCGGGAAAAACACCTGGGTCACGAACCGGTTCATCCAGCTCGGCCCGAAAATCGAAAAGTGAATGTGCGGAGGCCGCCACCACCAGTCCGATTCCATCACTGGATAAGCCCCCGGCTTGATCGATCGAAATTGAAACACACCTTCGGCGTCAGTCAGCAACCGCCCCTCGCCGCTGAAATTCGGATCCACCGGCGCTTCGTGCCGATCCAGTTCATGGATGTACTTGCCCGCCGAATTGGCCTGCCAGATTTCGATCATTGCGCCTGCTACCGGCGCGCCATCTTCGTCCACCACTCGCCCTTCCACCGCGATGAGCTGCCCCATCGCCCGAGGTCCGCCCTCGATAACCCGCGATAGGTCGCCATCGCCGGTCTCCAACCTCCGTTCCAGTCCAACCGGCCCGGTCAGTTCCGACAAAGTAAGTGGCCGCTCGATCAGCGGCTGCGACGGCGTGCGCGTGAAACTCCGCGGATAGCCTGGGATCTGGCGCGCCAACTGCGTGCGGTCGTCGTACGGTTGATATTCGGCCGTCTTCAACGCCCCAGTTCCTTAGCCGTCTTCCCCCCGATGGCCCACTGCGACTTCGGCACGTCCTGAATCATGATGCGAACGTGATCCGGAGGACCGCAGCCAGCATCCACGCAAGCGTCCGTCACTTTCTCGATCAGCGACTTCTTGACTTCGTCCGACCGTCCTTCCAGCATGTAGATCTGAATAAAAGGCATTTGGCTCCACGCTCCCAGGGCGACCTCTCGCCGCCCCCTGTGATATCTTACCCGCATGAAGCTCGCGCTCGCCCTGCTCTTCGCCTTCACCGGATTGCAAGCCGCCGATGCCGTTCGCGTCCCCGGCCTCGATCAACAGGTCGAGATCCTCCGCGACCGTTGGGGCGTCCCCCACATTTACGCTTCCACCGTCCACGACCTGTTCTTCGCGCAAGGCTACATCACCGCTACCGACCGGCTCTTCCAGATCGATCTCTGGCGTCGTGCCGGCACCGGCCGTCTCGCCGAAATTCTCGGGCCCTCTGCCATTGAGCGCGACAAACTCGCTCGCTCCGTCAACTACCGGGGCGACTGGCATGCCGAGTGGTCCGCCTATGGTCCCGATACCCAAGCCATCGTCACCGCCTTCACCAACGGCATCAATGCTTACATCCGAGGTCTCGGCAACAAGCTCCCGGCCGAGTTTGAAATGGCCGGCTATAGTCCCGCGCTCTGGGCTCCTGAGGATTGCCTCAGCCGCGTCGCCGGCTTAACTATGACCGGCAATCTCACGCGCGAGGTCTCGCACGCCGAAGAGATCCAACGCCTCGGCCTCGAGCGCGCCCGCAAATTAATTCGCCTCGATCCCGTCATCCCCCTCGAGATTCCGCAAGGCCTCGACCTCGCCGCCATCAATCGGAATATTCTCGCTGCCTACCGCCAGACCGTCGGCCGCGTGAGCCTCACCACCGAGCAGGGCAGCAACAACTGGGTCGTCGATGGAACTATGACCGCCACTGGCCGGCCCATCCTGGCCAACGATCCGCATCGCCCCGTGCAGCTTCCTTCCTTGCGCAAGACCGTTCATCTGGTCGGCCCCGGCTGGAACGCCATTGGCTCCGGCGAGCCTGCCCTGCCCGGCATCGCGATCGGTCACAACGAAAATATCGCGTTCGGTCTCACCATCGTCGGCATCGATCAGCAGGACCTCTATGTCGAGACCGTCAATCCCGCCAATCCCGCCGAGTACCGCTATCGCGGCGCCTGGAAGAAGTTCGATACCGATCAGCAGAAGCTCGCCGTCAAAGGCCAGGGCGATCAAGCCATCACGCTGCGCTATACCGTTCATGGGCCCGTGATCTACGAAGATCCAGCGCATCGCCATGCCTACGTGCTGCGTTGGGTAGGCAGTGAACCCGGAACTGCCGGTTATCTCGCTGGCCTCTCTCTCGCTCACGCCCACGACTGGCCGGAGTTTCGCGCCGCCATGTCGCATTACCAGGTGCCTTCGGAAAATCTCGTTTATGCCGACACCAAGGGCAACATCGGATGGCAGGTCGGCGGCCTGACGCCCATTCGCGACGGTTGGTCCGGACTCCTCCCCGTCCCCGGAGAGGATGGCCGCTACGAATGGAAGGGATTTCAAAAATCGGACGATCTGCCGTTCGAATTCAATCCGCCGCGCCACTACATCGCCACCGCCAACCACAACATCCTGCCGCCCGGCTATTCCATTCCGCTCGGCTACGACGGCTGGGCCCAGCCCTTCCGCGTCATGCGGATTCGCGAAATGCTCTCCAGCGGCCGAAAGTTCGACATCCCCGATTTTGAGCGCATGCAGCAGGACGTCACTTCCCTGCCCGCCCGCCATTTTCAACAGATCCTGAAAAAGTGGAATCCCGATCAGGGCAGCCGCGCCGCCAAGATCGTCGACGAAATCCTGAACTGGAATGGCCTTCTGACCGTCGACTCACGGCCGGCTCTCATCTACGAAGTCTGGCTCTCGAAACTGCCCACCGATGACCTCGAACCCGAGCCCGACGGCCCCGCGCTCCAGAAATCCCTGGATGCCGCGCTGCTTCAGATCGAGCATCAGCTCGGCCCCGATCAAGCCGCCTGGCAATGGGGCAAGCTGCATCAACTGACCCTCGTGCATCCCTCGGGAAAGCGCGAATTGAGTCTCGGCCCGGTGCCGCGGCCGGGCGACGCCAACACCGTCAACGCCACCAGCGGAGCCAATCTTCAGCAGACCAACGGTGCATCCTGGCGTGAAATCCTGGACGTCGGCGATTGGGACCGCTCCGTTATGACCAACGTTCCCGGCGAGTCAGGCGATCCCTCCAGTAAGCACTATGGCGATCTGCTCCAGGACTGGGCTGCAGGGCGTTATCATCCCATGCCGTTTTCGCGCCAGGCCGTCGAGGCCGCCACCGAAGAGCGTATCCTTCTTCGACCTTAGCTCTTTCCCCAAACCTCATTCGCAATCTCGACGATCAGCGACAGCTTCGCCCACTGCTCCCCTTCCGCCAATACATTCCCTTCCTCCGTGCTAGCGAATCCGCACTGCGGGCTCAGACACAACTGCTCCAGGTCCACGTACTTCGCCGCATCCTCCAGCCGTCGCTTCAAATGATCCCGTGTCTCCAGCGTTCCCGTCTTCGATGTCACCAGGCCCAGCACTACCGTTTTGTTCTTGGGCACGAATCGCAGCGGCTCGAACCCGCCCGCGCGCTCGCTGTCGTACTCCATGAAGTATCCGTTGGCATTGATCTTGTTGAATAGGATCTCAGCCACCGGCTCATAACCTCCTTGCGCGATCCACAGCGAACGAAAGTTGCCGCGGCAAAGATGCATGGTGATGGTCATGTCCGCCGGACGGTCGGAAATGGCCGTATTGATCATATCCGCGTAAATGAGCGGCAGTTTGTCCGGATCGTCGCCCCGGTCCTGCAGCATCTTGCGCTGCTCCGGATCGCACAGATACGCCAGGTTCGTCTCATCCACCTGCAGATAACGGCAGCCTGCGTCCGAAAACGCGCGCACCGCTTTGCGATAGGCCGCTGCCAAGTCGCGATAGAACTCCTCCATGGTCCGGTAAATCGTCTCCGGCACCGCCTTTCGCCCCCCGCGAAAATGCAGCACGCTCGGCGACGGTATGGTCATCTTTGGCGTGTTCCTGGTGTGCTCCTTCAAGAACTTGAAATGCTCGATCATCGGATGCCCCGAAAATCCGATCTTGCCCGTCACACGCAGTCCCAGCGGCTTGGTCTCGCCGCCCTGAAACTTAATGCCATGATCGGCCTCATACGACTCAACGCCTTCCAGCCCCGCCAGAAAATCAATGTGCCAGAATTCGCGCCGGTACTCCCCATCGGTGACGCCCTTCAGCCCGGTCGCCTCCTGCTTCGCGATGACCTCTTTAATCGCCCGGTCTTCAATGGCCTTCAGTTGTTCTGCCTTGATCTCGCCGCGCGAGCGCTTGGCGCGCGCCTCTCTCAACTCCTGCGGCCGCAGCAGGCTGCCGACATGATCGGCTCGGAAGGGGGGAGTGTTTCGCATCATATCCGGACCATTGTGACGCACGCGGCCTGTTCATGCAATGTCTTTCGCTGTATACTGCTCTAACTGGAGGCAGTATGGCTAAGAAATGGATTGTAGTTATCTCGCTTCTCACACTCTTGGCCTGGGCCGACGGCGCGCAGGATCCCAAAGCCGTCATCAGCAATGCGTCCAAGGCCCTCGGCGCCGACAATCTGAAAACGATCGAATATTCGGGCTCCGGCTACGATTTCGCAATCGGCCAAGCCCCGAATCCAAGCTCGCCCTGGCCCAAATTCAACGACAAGACCTATACGCGTGTGATCAACTTCGACGTCCCTGCGTCGCGCATGCAGCGCATCCGTACGCAAGCCGAAAATCCGCCGCATGGTGGCGGCCTGCAGCCCATCATCGGCGAACAGAATCAGACCCAGGTGGTCGCTCCCGGTTCTCCGCAGGCTGCCGCGCTGCCTGATGACCTGATGATGTCCGTGCCCTACGGTTTCCTGAAATCCGCCGCCGCTTCGAACGACGCCGCCGTCAAATCGCAAACCATCGCCGGAAAGAAATATACAGTCCTCTCCTTCACCGCGCTGAACAAAGCCCCAGTCTCGGGCTATCTCAACGATCAAAATATTCTTGAACGCGTCGAAACCAAGATCGACAACACCGTCCTCGGCGACATCCCCTTCGAGACCACCTTCGCCGACTATAAGGACTTCTTCGGTGTCAAATTCCCGACCCGCATCGTCCAGAAGCAAGGCGGTTACCCCGTCCTCGATCTCACGATCACCGAAGTCAAGCCCAACGCCCCCGCCAATATTCCGAGCCCCGCCGCTCCGCCCCCGCCCGTTCCGACCCCGGCAGCGGCCGAAAAGCTCGGCGATGGCGTCTACCTCATCCTCGGCGGCTATGCCGCCATCGCGGTCGATTTCAAAGACTACATCGTCGTCATCGAAGGGCCGCAAAACGACCAGCGCGCCGAAGCCATCATCGCCGAAGCCAAGCGCGTCATTCCCAACAAGCCCATTAAGTATGTTGTGAACACCCACCACCACTTCGATCACTCCGGCGGCCTGCGCGATTTTGTGGCCGAAGGCGCCACCGTCATCACCCATCAAATCAACAAGCCGTATTACGAGAAAGTCTGGGCCAATCCTCACACCCTCAGCCCTGACCGGCTTGCCCAGCATCCGAAAAAGCCCAGCTTCAAGACCGTAGCGGAGAAGATGGTCCTCACCGACGGCAATCACGTCATCGAGCTCTATCATCTTCAGAACTTCGGACACAACGACGGCATGCTCATCGCATACCTGCCTAAGGAGAAGGTGCTGCTCGAAGCCGATGGATTCAATCCGCCCGCCCAGCCTGCCACCCAGCGTCCAGCTACCATCAGCCCTTACACCGCCAGCTTGGCAGCCAATGTCGAACGTCTAAAGCTGGATGTCCAGAGGATTGTTCCGGTCCACTATCCGGCCGACAACCGAAAGGTCTCGATGGCCGAGCTCCAGACCGCCGTCGGAAAGGGAACTTAGCTTACTCCCCCAAGTACTTTCGTAGCGGATCCCAATACATCCGGTACCATCCAGGGTCCAGATGCTCCCGGTCTTCTGCGGCAAAGCCCGTGTGATCGAAAATCAGGTGCGTACCGGAACCCTGCGCCTTTAGCTGGAACCGGGCGATGGAGTAAACCCCTTCCGGCCATTCCGTGAGCCGCCATGCTTGGACGATCCGCTGATTCGGGACCAGCTCGATGTTTCGCCCTACCACGCGGCCGCCGAAAAGACTGACCGTCCCGCCCGCTTCCGCTTGGATCTGGGCCGGGCTTGCACTGAACGCGGCGAATTGCTTGGAATCGAGCAGGGCTTTGTAAACGCGCTGCGGGCTCGCTTTATAATCGACTTCCTGATGAATAGTCGAAGACTGGGCTGCGATTAACATCGTTCCTGCGACAAAACTCACAATCATCTTCATGGCCATGTGGCATTGAAGCATGTCTCCGAATCATGATCAAGATCATATTTTTCTAAACTAGGAACACCCTCATGCCTTATCCCCAAGGTCATCGCGACGAAGTCAGAACCAGGATTGTCGAGAGTGCCCGCAAACTGTTCAACCGCTCCGGATTCGACAACGTATCGGTCGATCAGATCATGGCCGATGCCGGTCTTACGCGAGGCGGCTTCTACAGTTACTTCGAAAGCAAGAGTGATCTCTATGCCGAAGCCCTGGCCTGCTTCTTTACCGATCCCGGATGGAAGAGCCGCTGGAAAGGTATCGATGTGGACCTGAACGCCGCAGAGGTCGTCCCTCAAATCGTTCGCGCCTATCTATCTCCTCAGCACTTTGAAGACGTCGACAACTCGTGTCCGATGGTTGCGTTGCCTACCGACGTTGCCCGCGCTGGAAAGACTGCGAAACAAGCCTTTGAGAAGGCCTTCAAGGCCATGGTCGAGGTCTTAGCCGGCGATGCGCCTCAGGCCACCGCTCAGGCCATTGCCACTCTATGCATCGGCGGCATGGTGGTCGCCCGCGCGCTTGACGACCGTGCCCTCGCCGACGATCTCCGCGAAGCCTGCACCACCATCGCCCTCCAGTTAATTAGGGACAGTGCACTCAAACCCCAATTTTCGAACCCCGCGTAGCAATATTGATTGCACGAAATCAAAAATGATTGTCCCGACAGCCGCATTTTAAAACTCTCGCAATTCAAGCCAAAGGTGTTAGCCGCTGGCCCCACAAATGCCATGGGAAAAGCATGAACAAACTCCTGAGCCTTAGCATGGATCGTCAGCCCTACGGTTTTCCTGTTCGGCGCTCTCTCCGTCGGCCGCGCGGACGTCATAGCGTATACGAATCTCGGAAACAATGACGCATACGACTACCCCAATTTCACCGGCAGCGGGACTATCGGAGGAACATTCAGAACAGAGGCGGCATTTGAATTCACGCCCACGGTAACTGGCAACATCACCCAGATCCGTATTGCTCTCGGCACTAACTTCAATACGAACCAAGTGGCCGTTTCTCTCTATGCGGATGATAAGAGTTATCCCGACCCAAATCTGTTGACGGTTACCTTTGGTGGAGTACCCATTTTTGACCCCTCCAACCCCGGCAACAATCCTCTGGCCCTGACCACCATCAACGTCAACGGTGGTAAACGGATGATCACTGCCGGAACGCCGTATTGGCTGTCCGTGTCGCCCGGGCCTCCCAATGCTAACGGCGACCCGAACTTACTGGCTTGGTTTGATAACTCGACCGGCGCAACCAGTCTCTTTGCCCAACGGACGAATCCGCCTCGGCCCCAGAATCAATTCGTCGTTTTCGGTATACAAGGTTCGGGGTCCCCACCGCTGACCATGGGCGCATTCGAGGTGGACACGGCCGTTGTTACTCCCGAGCCAGCTACTCTCGGTCTAGCGGCCTTAGCTCTAGGCGCGCTCTTTCTGCGTCGCCCAAAAAATTAGGGACAGTGCACTCAAACCCCTATTTTCGAACCCGTATCCGTCGGGGCCATCGATTAAACTGGCATCAGGTGCTCTATGAATGGCCCCGCCTCCGCGCCCTCCTCCCCCGGACCGTTCGCCGTCCGCACCTACACCTTCGAAGCCCGCGACCCCGCACGCGACCGTCTCTTCCCCTGCGATATCTGGTGCCCCGACGAGCCCGGCGCGTGGCCGCTCGTCCTCTACTCTCACCACAGCCGCGGCAACCGTCGCTCCGCCACCTACCTCACCACACACCTCGCGAGTCACGGCTACCTGGTCGCGGCCCTCGATCATTCCGAAGTCGTCGCCCCGGAGATCGCCGGCAATGTCCAAAGCCTCATCGCCAACCGCGTTCCCGACGCCCGCTTCCTGCTCGACTACATGCTCGCCGGCGCGATTCCGTGTACCGCCCGGCCCGATCCCGATCGCATCGCCATCGTCGGCCACAGCTTCGGCGGCTGGACCGCCTTGGCCTTGCCCGAAACCGACACGCGCATCCAGGCCGTGGTCGCGCTCGCCCCCGGCGGAGCGTCCAATCCCAAGCCGGGAATCATCCCCGCCACCCTCAGTTTCAACTGGCCGCGCCCGCCGGCCACCCTCTACATCGTCGCCGAGGACGACGTCCTCACTCCCATCGCCGGCATGCACGAGCTCTACAGCCGCACTCCCGGGCCCAAGCAAATGGTGGTCCTCCCCCGCGCCGACCACCTGCATTTCGTGGACAACGTTGAGCAGGCCCACGAGCAGCTCCGCGCCGCCAGCCTCCCGCCCGAGGCCTCCTGGATTTCACGCGAAATGCGCCCGATCGCCGAGCTCTGCACCGGAGAAGAAGCCCACCGCCAGATCCAAAGCCACACCCTCGCCCACCTCAATGCCGCGCTCTCCTCCCGCCGCCAGTGACAAACCCCGCCCACCCGAATTCCCCGCCCTTTCTTCAACTTCCATAAATCTCCCTGTTGAATCCCTCGCCTCGCCGCCTATCCTTATAACCGAAGAGGAATCCACATGTCCCCATCCGACCCCCGTCACTCCGCAAATGCCGCCAACGCCCAGTTAAGTACCGGCCCCCGCACCGCCGACGGCAAAGCGCGCTCTGCCCAAAATGCCCGCACGCACGCTCTCACCGCCCGGGACCTTGTCATCGGTCCTGAGGACCGCGCGGAATTCGAGGCCTTTCTCGCCGATTACCAAACCGGCCTCGTCCCTGAAGGCGCGCTCCAGCAGACCCTGTTCGACCAGCTCGTCGCAGCTGCCTGGAACCTGCGCCGCATCTGCCGTATGGAAACCGAGCTCTGTTCCGGCGCCGCAACTTATCTGGACCTGCTCGACAACGACGACCTGCAAGGCAAGCTCGACCGCCTGGCTCGCCACCACACGCGCATCGAGCGAACTTTTCACCGCAGCTTGAAAGAGCTGAAGGCTCTGCAGACCGATGCCGCCATTCGGCTCACGATTCCACGTCACGTCCGCAAAACCGCCTCGCCCCTGGCTTCCGCAAACGAAATTGCAAAACGAACCCAAGCACCCTCCGCCCTATCCATGCGGATGGGTCTTCATCCCAGGGATCTGGGATGGTCGCCGCCCAATGCAGCCGCCGTCCCCGCGCGCGACCAATTAAAACTCCTCTCGCCGGCGCCGCGGGTGCTTGACGCCAGCCGAATCTGCCTCGCTTCCACGGCGACCAGCTTCGAAACGTGCTCTACTCTTTTTATGCGTCCGGCGGCTCGCCTCGAAATTCACCAGTTCATCGATCAATTGCCGCTCAGCCGCTACCAGCTTCTCATCGCGATTCTATGCGCCCTGGTGCTCTTCATGGACGGTTTCGATGCCCAGGCAATGGGCTTCGTCGCTCCCGCGCTGGTCCAGAATCTCCACATCGCCCGCTCAGCGCTCGGCTCCGTTTTCTCCAGTGGATTGGTGGGCATCATGATCGGTGCGCTGGTCTTCGGTCCGCTGGCCGACCGACTTCGGACGAAAACCAGTCCTGGTGTTGTGCACGTTCTGTTCGGGGTCTTCTCGCTGCTCACAGCCACCGCCGCCTCGCTTCAAGGGTTGCTGCGTCTATCGGCTTGTTCACGGCTTTCGGTCTGGGAGGCGCCATGCCCAATGCCGTGGCGCTGACATCCGAATTCATGCCCGAGCGGTTGCGATGCTACCGCGGTCACCTCATGTTCGTCGGATTTGCCATCGGCGCCGCCGTAGGTGGTTTCGTCGCAGCCGCGCTGATCCAGCGCTTCGGCTGGCAATCCGTGTTCGTCACCGGCGGCGTGATCCCCTGCGTCATCGCCGTTCTCTTGATTGCCTTTTTCCGGAATCCATTCGCTTTCTTCTCATGAAAGGCGGTGAGCGCGCAAATCGCGCTGAGCCTCCGCGAATCGCACCCGGCGTCTCGCCTGAACTGGCCGATCGCCGTCATCGAAGAACGAGGCTCCTGAATTTGTCGTCAAACAGCTCTTCGCCGCCGGGCGAACACCAATGACCCTGCTTGATCTGGGTCATCTTCTTCATGAGCCTGCTGGATCTCTACTTCCTCAACGCTTGGATGCCCACCTGATCCACGACGCAGGAATCGAGATCGGGAGAGCCATTGTACTCACGGCTCTCTTCCAGTTGGGCGGCGCGGTCGGATCCTTCGTGTTGGGCAGGGTCCTCGATCGCTTTCTGTCCTTTCGGGTTCTGGCGTACGCTTATCTCATCGGCCGGCGTCTTCGTATTTCTCATCGGGACCGCGGGAAAATCCGTCGGTGCTGTTGGCTTCGCCATACTTGCGGCCGGATGCGCGGTAATCGGCGGGCAGGGCGGCGCCAATGCGCTGGCCGCGGAGTTTTATCCAACCCCATTCGCGCCACCGGCGTGGGTTGGGCGCTGGGGATCGGCCGAGTCGGCTCCATCATCGGTCCTCTTCTGGGTGGAGTGCTGTTGTCTTTGCAACAGGAGACCCGGCGCGTCTTCTGGGCCGCGGCTATTCCTGTTCTAATCGCCTCCGTCGCGGGTTTTCTTGCGAGCCGCGTGCGAGTCTTCCGCGGCGGCGGAATAATCGTTGAGATCCGAGCAAGATATAATGGCCCCTGCCAATGAAGATCGATCTGTTTAATCATTTTTTCCCGCCGCGCTTCGCGCACGACGTTCATCGAAGCCGGGTTGGCGGGCAAGGACATGGGCAAACGCGTGCGAAACGTGCCCACCATCGCGGATCTGGACGCGCGATTCCGCGTCATGGACGAGTTCGGCGAGTATTGCCAGTTCCTTACTTTGCCCGCGCCGCCGATGGAAACCATGGCCGCGCCCGACAAATCGCCCGAGTTTGCGCGCATCGCCAACGACGGGCTGGCCGAGTTGGTGGCCAAATATCCCGACCGCTTCATCGGATTCGCCGCCTCTCTGCCGATGAACAATGTCGATGCGTGCCTGAAAGAGATCGATCGCTCAGTGACACAACTGGGCGCGCGCGGGTTCCAGATCTACACCAACGTCGCCGGCAAGCCGCTGGACCTCCCCGAGTTCTGCGCCCATCTTCGAAGAAGCCGCGCGCCGCGATCTTACCATCTGGATGCACCCGGCGCGCGGCGCCGATTTTCCCGACTATCAGACCGAAGACCAAATCGAAGTACGAAATCTGGTGGACTTTCGGCTGGCCCTACGAAACCAGCGCCGCCATGTCGCGCATCGTGTTCTCGGGCATGTTCGATCGGCATCCCAATCTCAGGATCGTCACCCATCACATGGGTGGCATGATTCCCTATTTTGAAGGCCGCGTCGGTTATGGCTGGGATGCAGCTCGGATCGCGCACCTCCGATGAAGATTACGTCTCGCTGCTGCAATCCATGAAGAAGCGGCCCATCGATTATTTCCGCAACTTCTATGCCGACACCGCGCTGTTCGGCGGCATTGGCCGCCACCAAGATGCGGTCTCGATTTCTTCGGCGTCGATCATGCCGTGTTCGCCTCCGACGTGCCCTTCGAGCCGACGCCCGGCCTCTACATTCGCGAAACCATCCGCTGCATCGAAGGCCTGGACATCAGCGCCGCCGACAAAGACAAGATCTACCGAGGGCAATGCCCGCCGCCTGCTTAAACATGGAGACCAAGGAGCCAAATCATGAGCGCTGCTCATGGCAATCGGCCCGTTATTGGCTCGTCGTCCTGTTCTGGGCCGCATCCACTTGCGAGAGCCTCGCGTCGCTCGAGCTCCCGAACGCCACCATCACGCTGGCGCAGCCAGTCGGACGCCGGCGAATTCAGCACCGCCTGGCAGACGCCGCGGGACCTCCGACCCGCGGTGGCTCTATAAAGACCTGCCCGCGTTCTGCCGCGTCGCCGCCACCTTGAAGCCCACCAGCGATTCCGATATCAAGATCGAAGTCTGGCTGCCCGCCTCGGGATGGAACGGCAAGTTCCAGGCCGTCGGGCAATGGCGGCTGGGCCGGAGTGATCAGTTATCGCGCCATGGCGCGAAGCGCTCGCACGATGGCTACGCCACGTCCTCCACCGATACCGGCCACGTGGGCGCCACCGGCAGTTTTGCTCTGGGCCATCCCGAGAAGCTGATTGACTTCGGATATCGCGCGGTTCACGAAATGACTGTCAAGGCCAAGTCCATCATCGCACGCCTTCTATGGCGCCGCGCCCCGAATGTCCTACTGGAATGGATGTTCCACCGGCGGCCGGCAAGGGCTGAAGGAAGCGCAGCGATTTCCCGACGACTACGATGGCATCATCGCCGGCGCCGCGGCCAACCCCCGAACCCATCTCTCCTCCTGGCAGATCTGGCTCGCGCAGGGCGTTCTAAGATCCGGCCAACTATATTCCCGCCGGCAAATATCCCGTCATTCACAAAGCCGTGCTCGAAGCCTGCGACGCCGCCGACGGGCTGAAGGACGGGCTGCTCGAAGATCCTACGCGTTGCCACTTCGATCCCAAGATGATCGAATGCAAAGCGGGCGACGACCCCACCTGCCTCACGCCGGCACAGGTGGAAGCCGCGCAAACGAATGTACACCGCGCCCAGAGAATCCCCGCACCAACGCGCCGGTCTTCTTCGGCGTCGAGCCCGGCAGCGAGCTCGGCTGGGGCATGTCTAGCTCGGGGCCGGAACCGTTCTCCGCCGCCACCGATCAGTTCCGCTATGTCGTGTTCAAGGATCCCGAATGGGACTGGCATACGCTCAACCTCGATAGCGACGTCGCGCTGGCCGACAAGATCGACAACGACACCATCAACGCCGTCAATCCCAACATGAAGACCTTCCTCGCTCACGGCGGAAAGCTGCTGATGTATCACGGCTGGGCCGATCCCGGCGTCCCACCGCTCGCCAGCGTCAATTACTACAAGACCGCCGTCGATAGCTGCGGGTGGCGAAGCCAAGACTGCGGATTCCATTCGCCTGTTCATGGTCCCCGGCATGGGCCACTGCGGCGGCGGCGAAGGCCCCAACACGTTCGACATGATGAGCGCGATCGACGCAATGGAGGGAGAAGGGCCACGCGCCCGGCCCGCATTATCGCGTCCCATCGCACCGCCGGCCAGGTCGATCGCACCCGCCCGCTATGCCCTTATCCGCAGGTTGCCAAATACAAAGGCGCCGGCAGCATCGACGACGAGGCTAACTTCGCCTGCGAGCTGCCTTCGTCGGCTGTGACCAAATGACGAACCGGTTCCGTGCCGAACAGGTAGGCAGTTTGCTGC
This sequence comes from Bryobacterales bacterium, assembly GCA_963769205.1. Lineage (GTDB taxonomy): Bacteria > Acidobacteriota > Terriglobia > Bryobacterales > Bryobacteraceae > Palsa-89. Next base: position 74,968 of record CAVYKR010000021.1, read on the forward strand.
GGCCGCCAGAGCTTCTCGAAGCCCGCGCCGCTCATGCTGCGGGCCGCCTCCCGCTCGAGCAATTGCGTGACATCGAAGATCGAGCCATCCTCGCGGCCCTCGATAAGCAGCGTCAAATAGGAATTGACGTCTGTACCGATGGCGAGATGCGCCGCGGCTCTTGGCTTACCGATATGGCCGATGCAGTAGACGGCTTCGTCTCCCAAAAAGTAGTGTTGGAATGGAAAGGGCCGGGCGGCGGAGCCGAGGGCAGCACCGCCCAAGCCGTCGGCGGTAAGCTCCGCAAACTTCGCAAGCTGACTGCCCACGAACTGCCGTTGCTTAAAAAGAATGCTGGTGGCCCCTTCAAGGTTACCGTGCCTGCGCCCTCAAACTTTTTGGTCGCCAGCTTTAAGCCGGGGCTCTCCGATTCCTACTATCCAAGCCAAGCCGAATTGCTGCACGACCTGGTCGAGATCGTGCGTGATGAAGTCCGCTGGCTGGTCTCTCAAGGAGTTCACTATATCCAGTTCGACGCGCCTTATTACTCTCACTTTCTCGATCCGCGGCAGCGCGAGAAACTAGCCGCGTCCGGCCTCGATCCCGATAAGGAGTTCGAGCGTGCCATCGCCGGCGATAACGCCGCTTTGAAAGATGTTCCCCGCAATCATGTCACTCTCGCGCTGCATGTGTGCCGCGGCAATAGCCGCAGCCGCTGGTACACCGAAGGAGATTACGACGCGATCGCCGAAAAGCTTTTCGGCATGCTGGACATCGATGTGTTCCTGTTGGAATATGACAACGATCGGGCCGGCAGCTTTGAAGCGCTACGCCGTGTTTCGCGCGGCAAGACGATCGTCCTCGGCCTCATCACCACCAAAGAACCCCGGCTGGAATCGCAAGACGATCTGTTGCGCCGCATAGACGATGCCGCCCGTTACGTGCCGCTCGAAAACTTGGCCATCAGCCCGCAATGCGGCTTCGCTTCGGTCGCCGCCGGCAACCTGCTATCCATCGACGACCAGTGGCGCAAACTCGAACTGGTCGTCAGCACCGCCCGCAAAGTTTGGGGCTAAATCAGAATCGCACGCGCAAGACGATCGTTCCATTGCGTGGCTGCGCGTATGGCGTCGTCGGTGAAGCCGCCAGGTTGATGTAGCCGAAGCCGCCGCTGTTCAGACCGGCCAGCGGTCCGGTAGTATTCGTGGATTGCGGGTTCGAGAATCCGGTCGCTGTCGGATTGTTCAGATAGGTGCGGTTGAAAATGTTGGCGAAGTCAACGCGCATCTCCAGGCTGAATCGTTCCTTGAGCCGCCGAACACGCGGCCCAGGCCCATGTTCTCGATGGGATGGCGAGCGTAGCGATAATCGTTGTAGAACGGCGCCGCGGTTCCGAACGCGCCTTGCGGCGGATTCGTCCAGGCCGCCGGGTTCAGGATAAATGTCTTCGACAGGATCGAAGCAGTGGCAGTTGATGTCCTGCGTGAAAAGCGGCACGTCCGGGAATCCTGTCCGCCAGCGTCGGCTGGAAGAGTTCGTTGGCCAGGCTGGTGGTAGCGGCGGGCTGGGGATCGGAAGGCCGCTGGCATAGTCCAGGTAGGCGTTGATTTCCCAATCGCGGAGCACCCAGGAGACGAACTTGTTCCCGGGCAGCCGCGGCACAGTATAAGTGCCTGCGAAATTGAACACGCGCGGCTGGTCGAAGCTCGAAAAGCTCTTCGCCAGCATCGGATTTCCGATGGCCCCGACATAGTTGGCGCCGAGCCACCGTGGAGCTGATGTTGGGATCGATACCCTCTTCGAGCGACTTCTGCCAGGTGAAGGAGGTGTTGAAGACAAAGCCATGGCTGAACCGCTTGGTGGCCTTGATCTGCAGCGAATCGTACCAGGTTCTTCCCTAGCGGATCGCCGATGATCGGAATGTTGCCGAACTGCGGGAATGGCCGCAGGGACTGCGCCACGGTGTTCGAAGCGGCAAAGCCGGGATAGGGCGCTGTTGTTGAACGCCGCGGGCCGCGGCGGTGCTCGAACTCAGCGTGGAAAGGAGCAAGGTTTGGTCGTTCGGGTTTGTGATGTCGAGACCACGATGCCGCGAGCATTTGCGGCGTGATCGCATTGAAATCTGCGAGCGAGGGCGAGTTCCACCAGGCGCCGCGATTCCCGACATAGGCGGCCTCGACCACCAGGTTGCGAAGTGATTTCGCGCTGAATGCCGACGCTCCATTGCCTCTGCCGGGCGGGCCGGCCGGCATTGGGATCCAGACAACCCGATGCCCGCGGGCAGCGCTGGTTTCCGGTCGCGCTGGAGGGGAACATCCCGGGTTGAAAACATCGGCCAAGCGGGCGTGTCCTGCGGCGGAATGCCGCCGGACAGCGTCATCGCGGGAGTGCCCGGCCCGGGAGAACTGAAGCGTTGAAGTTACCGCACGCCGGCTGACGGATAGCCGAGCTGAGTGGTGCCGGTTTGGTTGTAGATGACGCCAAAGCCGGCGCGGAATACGGTCTTTGAGTCAATCTGATACGCGACGCCGACTCGGGACCAAGAGCAAAAGGATAATTCTTAGCGAAGTTGCAGTTGCAATGCCTGGCATCCTCGAAGAGGAACGCGCCCGGGTAGCCGCCGAGGGTCGGATTGGGCGTGGTTGGCGAGAAGTTGGACGGCGCGGCCATGTTCTTCCTGGAAATAGGTGCCGTAATCCCAACGCAAGCCGTAATCCATAGTTAAGTTGCGGGTGATCTTCCAGGAGTCCTGGAGAAACACGCCCCATTGCTGCTTCGCATTGCCGATACTCCGCGGGCGCCGCGATGGAGTAAGTTATCGACAGCGCCCAGCAGGAAGCTGGCGTAGGCGAAGCCGGGAGCGCCGCCGGTAAAAGTTCTGTCCGACCAGATAGGGCTGGTCTGGTTTCATTGGCGCTAAAGGCGTAGTTGCCGTTGGTGCTGGTGTAGGGAATGGCCGGAACCGCCAGAAAGTAACACGTCGGCGCCGAGCTTTGTAAGTGTGGTTGCCTCGCACCCAAGTGCAGCTGACGTTGCCGGAGGGCTTCTCATAGATATTGGTGGCCTTGGCCCGCAACCGGACCCATGTTGTACATGCCGCCCGCGGCTGTACAGCGACGGTCCGCAATACCCGGGGCCGCGGGACAAAATCCGCGTAAACACGGGAACATTGCGGTTGACGGTGGCTCCCACGAGACCGAAAGCCTGAGCCGCGTTGAAGTTGAGCATCGGGGCGTCATCGAAGAAGTTGTTCTGCTGATAACCCGCGCCGAAGTGCAGCAGCATGGTCGGCGAAATCGCGTAGTCGTAGTTCGCGCGCTCCACATGCGAGTGGATGAACGTGCCGCGATCGGCTGTGATCTGGGGAGGCAGGCCTTCCGATTGGCCGTAGATCGGCGAGAAAGGCGAGTCGGTGTGGGTGAAGGACCAATAGAACGAAAGGTGCTGCTTGCTCGCTGATCTGATGATCGATCTTCAGCGCCGGAATGGTGGTGTGGCGGACGCTGGGATAAGATGGGGATGCAGGTTGTTGATCAAGCGACGCGATCTGGGCGGGCTGGAATCAGGGCCTGAATCTTGAGCGCGACCGGATCCAACATGCTCGACATCGGAATGATGTTGTTCTGGAAGGGATCCTCGAGACGTGACTTTGGCCGCTGACAGGGTCGTCGAGCCGTAGTGGGGTCGATAGATCTCGTTGGCGAGAATCGGCCGGCCCAAGGACATCGGTTCCCAGAACCTTATTGCCGTGGCCGCAATGATCGCGCCAGCAGAAATCACCGTTGCGATAGGCCGCGGTCGGAACCGTGATGGGAATGTTATTAATGATCTGCGTCTCGCGGAACTGCTCAAAGTTGAAAAAGAAGAAAGTTTTGTCGCGGCCGTTGTAGATCTTGGGAATCACCACCGGGCCGCCGACGGTAAAGCCGTAATCGTGCCGGCGGGCTACCGGCCGGACCAGTTGTCCGGCGTGTCGTGTTGGCGAAGGGCGGCGCCGGTGAAGGGCGTGCCGGCGTTCAGCACTTCGTTCACGAAATAGTCGTAACCGGTGCCATGGAGCTGGTTGGTGCCGGACCGCATGGTCACGTTGAAGAATCCGCCACCGACCGCGCCATATTCGGCGGCGAAATTGCTGGTCTGGACGGAAACTTCCTGGATGCGCGTCCACGCTGGGCTGCACTTGCGCCGCGGCGTAAGGGAAGCCCTGATTGGTAGCGTCCTGTCCCTCGACGTGATAGGCCTGCGTGTTGCTAGGCGCGCCGTTGATCTTCACCTGCGAATTCGGCACGTAATATGTCCCGGGAACCACGTTCAGCACATTATTCGGATTGCGAATGCCGGAGCTGCCCGATGCCGCCGCGCCAACTCCCACAGAGGAAGTTGGGTCAAGCGATTCGAGAGTTGACGTTAGTGCTCACGTCGCCGGTCTCGGTCTTCAGCATCGAGCCTCGGCCTGACGGTGACAGCTTCGGTGGCCGAGCCAACTTCCAGCGTGATGTCGATGCGCAAGCGTCTGAGCCACTTGGACCGTCAGATTTTGCCGGATGAACTTCTTGAAGCCCGGTACGCCAACAGTGACCTCGTACGTCCCGAACGGCAATTCAGCGAAGGTGTAATTGCCCGTGTCCGTGGTGGCGGCCTGATAGGCTGTTCCGGTTCCTACGTTCCTCGCTTCAACCGGAGCGTTCGCGATAACCGCGCCTTGCTGATCGAGGATAGTTCCAGTGATGGTGCCGCGATCGCCCTGGCCAAAAGCCGCCGAGGCAAACAGGAACAGGCAGACTGCTGCATACATTGAGCGCATACGATATCTCCTCTAACGCCGAGGTGAGAGAACCCCTTATGGCTTTGCAATTCTTCCCTGGCCAGGGCATTCATCGCCCTGCTTTTCGATGAGGATATGCGATTTAGCGGTGAAAGTCAAGGCAAATTTGACATATCAGGTGACAGGTTTGGAGAGGATTAGCGTGCGCGCACAATTTGCCTGTGGACGCACTAAAAGCTAATCGATGAGTCCCGTTTAAAGTGGCGAGTCGGGTCGCGCTATGGTGCGCCACATGTGGGCGACCGGGCTGTTGTCGTTCCCCAGCCCCTCTTTGGGCTGCTTGAAGTGGCGGCCAACGATATCGACGAAAGGATCGATGGTCACCACCGCATTAGGATCGAAGGCATACAAATCGTTTACAGTTACCAGCCGTGGTTCCATATACCACTTATGGTTACGAAGCATTTTGTAAGTGGCTTCGATGTGCGGCGGCGGCGTGTAATCTTTCCCGAATATTCTGTAGTAGAGATCCGGATACTCATAGCCGGCCGCTGAATCCGCATAGAAGCGGAGCGTCTGATGATAGCGGATCGCGAAGGTGGCTTTCGGAGAAATGTAGGGCTCGAAGAGCTGTGCTCCCCACCAGCCATGGTCGGGCTTAATCAGAGACTGCACCACGTCATGCAGCAGGCAGGCCAGGATGATCTCTTCTGTCATGCCAGTTTTCATGGCGCGTGTCGCGCTCTGAAGAACGTGGTTGGCAGGAGCGAACCGCAATTTGAAGAAATCGAGCAGCGTTGGGTTGGCGGGCATCGGCTCGAGCTTCTTGACGTTCCGGCCGTTGTTGGCGAAGAGCGTGCCGACTCCTCTGCGATAGTCGCGCGTGGTGATCTGGGCATCGAGTTCGGCTACCGTCGGAAACTTTTTGTCACCCGTCATGGCGCTAGGGGCGCTGGGGGCGGCATTATCCAACTGCTCGGACATGTAATCTTCCAGGGCGTCGGCTTTGGCCTCCGAGTCCATGGCGCTGATGGCGGCTGCGCCGCCGAGGGTAGCAAAAAATGCGCGTCTGTCGATCTCCATAGATCTCCTTTCGGCCGGATCTCGTCGTGGTTCCGGGTTAGCAGCCAGTATACAGCAAGCCGCGGCCAATCGCACCGGGGGTGGGGCTAAGCCGGCTTCCCGTTTCGCCGTCTTTTATAGAGCAGACCCGCGAGCACAAAAAGACCGCTTCCCAGCATGACAATGGAGCGCGGCTCCGGCACTGTGGCAGCGGCAGGTGACAAGGCGGTAAGAACACGAACATAATCCCCAGGCGAACTCGCCGAGGTGTCGAACAAAATCTGTTGCGGTCCACTGATAGTGACTGAATCTCCCGCTTCCAAGCCCCGATTAGCAAGGTTCAGGTAGTTTACGCCGGTTTTGGCTAAGAAGTCGCTGTTCGCAAGGTTGGTCGTACTGGTGATGATCGCCAGGACATCAGAGTCGAAATTAACCGTACCGATAACATGTTCGGTCGGGCCTGGATCGAAAAAGATATAGTGACTCGCCACTGCCGTTCCTTCAGGTATGGGGCTCAATCCCACGTCTGCGATGAGCGGAGCCGTGATCAGGATATTCTGATCTTCATCAAACCCGAACAGGTTGGGGCTTTGAAAATTGTCGTTACCCACGCTGTTGGGAGGCCCAAATAGATTTGAAAGAGGCGGAGTTAATTTTACGAATGTCCCTCCCGCGGTCAACGCCGTTCCGCCGGTTACTGTTCCGGAAATGATCGTCGCCTGAACGGAAAACGACGTCATGGATGCGAACAACACACCCATGAATAAATTCGAACGGAAGTTAGAATCCATTATCAGAGTTCCTCCTTCTCTCCGAACAACTTACTGGGGCAATTGCGATAGCAGCGGGATGCTCTTGGCGGCGGGCGACTCGGGAATCGATTTGATGTACGCGTAAACGTCGGCGAGTTCGGCATCGGACATCACCTTCTCCCGATAGGCCGGCATCTGGCGGGGGGCACGCACGTAAGCGGTGAACACCGGCAGCAGCATCTTCATCGGAACCAGGCGCGCGCCTGCGCCTCCGTGGCCATCAAAACTGTGGCACGCGTAGCAGGTGTATTTTACGTACAGCTCCTTGCCGTGCGCGGCATCGCCGGAGGGCGCTTTCGATTGCGCTACCGCAACGACGGCCAGGATCAGTATCAGCAGAATCTGTTTCAAGCTGGCTCCTTAGCGCGGCTGCGTAACCACGTCGATCATGGCCGGCTCGCCCCGCTTGACGACCTCAATGCCACGCTTGAGCGCCGGCACAAGGTCGTTGGGATCGGTGATCGGGCCTTCGCCGTGCATGCCGTAAGCCTGCGCCATTTTGGCGTAATCGATATTGGGGTCCCAAAGCTTGGTCCCGATATGAGCTCGGTCAGCGCCGCGGTTGTGGAGGCTGGCCTGCTGCTCCACGAACATGACTTCCATGTGATAACCGCGGTTGTTATGCATGATGGTGAGCAGCGGGACGCGATGATGGGCGGCGGTCCATAGAACGCCGGGAGCGTAGTTGAGATCGCCATCGGTCTGAATATTAAGCGAGAACCGGCCGTACTTCTTGTTGGCGAGAGCTGCGCCGACCGCAGCCGGAGCGCCGTAACCCATGCCGCCCGCGCCCTGCCCGCCGATATATTGATAATGCTTGTCGAACTTCCACAACCGGTTCGGCCAGTTGCTGATGAAACCCTGCCACGACACCAGCGACCAGTCTTCGTTCTTGATCAGCGGCCACAACTCGGTGCAGAGGCGGGCTAAGGTGATGGGGCTCGAATCCCAACCATAGGACGCCTGCTCGATGCTCATGGCGCGAGCCTTCTTGTGAGCTTCGGCCAGTTTGGCGCCGCGGTCTTCCAATGCGCGCTTTCGATCTGGCGTGATGAGGCGCTTGCAGGCTTCGATCAAAGCCGGCAGCGTGGCTTCGGCATCGGCTCCAATGTCGATGTCCACGTCGGCATAGCGGCCGAAATCCTGAATGTTGCTCTTCATGAAGAGATCGACTGAGGAGATGTTGATGACCTTGGCGTTGCGGCCGCGGGCGATGCGTTCGGTATTGGAAACGTCGTTCACCTCAAGACAGAGCGTCACGTCCGGCTGATAGCCCGGCCAGCCCAGGCCGTTGAGAGGATGATGCGAGGGGAAGTTCATCCGCTCCTGATTTTCGACCGGCGCCTGCAATGTCTCGGCGAGTTCCACCAGCAGCGTGACGCCCTTGGGAGTACGGGCCGATCGCTGCGCGATAATCATGGGCCGCTCGGCGGCGACCAGCAGTTTGGCCGCTTCGTTCACGGCGTCCGTGTCGCCTTGCGGGGGCGCCGTGGGAGTCATGTGCGGAATGCGCAGAGTGGATTCCGTATTCGGCCGCGATTGCAATTCGTGATGCGCCACGAGCAGCACCGGACCCATGGGCGGGGTCATGGCGACTTTGTAGGCGCGCACCGCGGAATCGGCGAAGTGCTGCAGCGAGGCTGGTTGATCGTCCCACTTCACGTAATCGCGGACCAGCGCCGGAAGATCCTGAGCGCTGTGATACCATTCCACGCCCGGCCGCCGGACAGCGGCGTCAGAGTGATTGCCGACGATCATATAGATCGGCACGCGGTCGGCATAGGCGTTGTAAATCGCCATGGATGCGTGCTGCAGCCCGACGGTGCCGTGCAGCAGCGCCATCATGGGCCGGCCTTCGATCTTGTAATAACCATGCGCCATGGCGACGGCAGACTCTTCGTGGCAGCAGGTCAAAAACTCCGGCATCTGGTTATCGCCGTAGTTGATGAGCGATTCGTGCAGCGATTCAAAAGTGGAACCAGGATTGGAGCCCAGGTAGTCGATCTTGAGCGACTTGATGACGTCGACCATGAAGTCGGAACCGGGATGCTCGATGATTTTGCCGGGTGTTTCAGAGCCGCGCCCGCCTTCACTGGTGGGGGCTTCGCGCTCCAGCGCGGCACTGGATGGAATGGGCGCCGTGGCGTTAGCGCCTTTTTGCGCGGTTTGCTGGGCGGTCGCGGGCTGGGGTTTAGCAACCAGGGCTGCGGCGCCTGCGGCTGCCCCCTTCAAGAAATTACGGCGAGCAACGGAAGTCTTCTTGGATTTCGCCATCGCGCAATCCTCCTGGATTGTTCCAAAATATAGCACGGCAGGTCCTGTTCGGTAGTGTCTCAGTTTAAAAAGGCCGCTCAAGTTAGGATCGAAGAGCCATGCCATACTCAGGGTGATGGGAAAGCCTCCAGATCGTCGGCCGCGCGATCCAAACCAGCTAGGCAAGTTGATGGTGGATATCATGAGCGGGGAAGTAAAGGACACGATCAGCCCAAAGAAGAGAGCTCCCGCTTCGCGCAGGGGCCATGCTGGTGGCGTCAAGGGGGGAAAGGCGAGGGCCGATAAGCTCACAGCCGAGCAACGCGCCACAATCGCCAAGCAGGCTGCCAGCGCACGCTGGAAAAGCAAAACAACCTAGTCCTGTTTCACCTTTTTGCGATATTTCATTCCGCCAAACTGTGCTCCCGGAACTCCTTCTATCTCCCCTTTGTCTGCCATCGTACTGAGAATTCTTTTCATCTTGTCGCTGTCTCGAACGTGGGTTATTTCTCTGGCTTGCTTGTTACGAATGGTCCCATGTGTTTCCAGATACTTCATAATCGTCTGTTCTGGAGATGCGAGCGGTTCATGGCGCATAGTCACCAAAACATCACTGTCGCGCTCTTCGATGCTCGGCTCTTTTAGGCCTAGCTGGTTCATCTTCTCAAAAGCAGTATTCAAACCCTCTCCGACGTCACGATTTGGAGGATCTGGGAATTTATTTAGTAGCCTAACAATGGCACCATTACGAGCGAAACGCTCCTTCAAGATATTGTCTGGCGTTACGTGTGCGGGGAGTCTACCAGGGCTTTGGACTTCGATTCGATTGTCAAATATCCGAACGTGAACATCATCGGCAATACTATAATCCCTGTGAATCACAGCATTGGTAATGATTTCGTGTAGTGCCTCCTTGGGATATTTGATTGACTCAAGTCCCGCTTCGCCCATTCGCTTAATTTTTTCGACCTCCATGACGGTCTTGGATACCGCCTCCTTAATCTGGCTATAAAGGCAGCCTTCGATAGTGATCGGGACAAACGAAAGAACATCCCGGTATCCTTCCGTTTCGTTGGTCTCGTATCGGTAAACTTTGATACCACAATGCTTGGGGATCTGCGCCTGAGGCTCTTCAGCAAATAACAAAAGCCCCGCTACTGTTGGCATGTCATTTACGATCAGAGATTGTTTCCTCAGCCAAGCGTCGGGTTCCGCAGTCGGCACCACGTAGTTCAAGTAATCGCGCGTGACGGTCGATTCCACGATCAGTTCCTTGGAAACTTTTACGGTGTGACCCTCGAATGAGGCCACGCCTTTCGTGTATTCAAGGCGTCGTAACTCTTCAAGTTTCGTTTGCGGAAGATTTTGGGCTCCGCGTCGGACGTATGCTATCCCATCGCTCGCTTTCATGATCCCAGAGGTTCTATTCACTGAGACATGAAGAACTACGCCTTGCCGAACAGGGCATCGCATGAACTCGTACTGGAAGTCGTTTCCGAGCGGAAAGCATTTGTCGAAGGTCTGCATGTGGCCGTTAGCGGATTCAATGTCCGGAAAGCCATTCCACACGCGCTGCTTAACGTTTCCCCCAAGAAGTTGCTCGCCGATGCCAATGTACAGTTCCCCACCGTCCGTATTCGCGAATGCCGAGATTGTATGACTTAGCTTCGCAGGAGAGATCATCTTGTCCTTGACCTCCGAGAACTGGCCTTCTTCGATACGTGTTACTAGATCAGCCTGGTTCTCAGTAATTGGAATTCCAGGTAACTCTAAGGCGGGGAACATGTTGGTTTGGCTTTCGGACATTGCTATATTTCCATTCCGGATATTGTTATGATACTATCCGGAAATACGAAATGCAAGATGCCGAATCAAACTGATAATAATGCTTGACAAATAGGAGTCTCCAAACTATACTAACTACATGAACCGCCTTTCTTCCACCGACCGGGCCAAAATCCTCGGCATGATGGTGGAGGGAAACAGTCTTCGTGCGATCAGCCGCATGGCGGACGTTTCAATCAATACGGTCACCAAACTTCTCGTGGACGTTGGCTCCGCATCATCGACATATCTTCACGAGAACCTTGTTAGCCTGCCATGTAAGCGCGTACAGGTCGATGAGATCTGGGCTTTTTGTTATGCGAAGGCTAAGAACGTCACGTCCGAAATCGCGGCGAAGAATCCCTTCGCTGGGGATATCTGGACCTGGATGGCTATGGACGCCGATACCAAACTGATTCCCTCGTGGATCATTGGGCCGCGCGATGGCGTTACCGCTCGCATTTTCGTCAGCGATCTAGCTTCGTGTCTCGCGGATCGCATTCAGCTAACGAGCGACGGCCTGAGCGTGTACCTGCAAGCTGTCGAGCGTGCGTTTCAAGGCGAAGTTGACTATGCCCAACTGGTGAAGATTTATGGGGACTCATCGGAAGGCCAGAAGCGTTACAGTCCCGCTGATTGCATCGGCTGCGAGCGCAAGGCGGTCGTGGGATATCCCGATCCGGAACACGTCAGCACGAGCTATATCGAACGCGCGAATCTTACGATGCGGATGGGCATGCGCCGCTTCACTCGCCTTACGAATGGCTTCTCGAAGAAAATTGAGAACCATAGCGCCGCTGTCGCGATCCACATGATGCACTACAACTTTGCTCGCATCCACAAGAGCCTCCGCGTTACGCCCGCAATGGAAGCTCGCGTATCTGATCACGTTTGGTCCCTGGAAGAAATCGCCCACTTGGCAGACTGAAGGGCTGGCAAGCTATCATGTCACGGTATGCGACTCTGGATCGCGGCAATTCTCACCATTTGGTCGATGCTTCTCGGTTGCAATGGCTCTTTGAAGGAAGCATCCGCCGAGTTTGATGCGGCTAAGCTGCGAGTCTTACTGAAGGCCATTCAGCCGCTCGTCCAGAAAGGCTTCGATGAGGCGCAGATCGGCCAAATTGAGGGTAGCTTTCAAGCGCTCGCGGTGAACGAAACGAGACGCTTCGACTTCCCAATTCTTTACAACGGCGTCGAAACAGAACTTCGCGTACAGATAAGAAAAGAGGATGTCGATGTTGTCGAGATACACTTCTTTAGCGTCCCAGCACTAGCCGAACAGATTCAGAGAACAATCAGGGCGACTCCCCTCGATTCAAACTGAGACACTACCTCCTGTTCCGGCCGGGGCGAAACGCGGAGTAAAATGAATATCCCGTCAAAAAGGTTACAAGGGAGGGTTTAAATGAAGGAACACGTGCGATCGCTTTCGCGGCTGATGCCGGTGTTGGTTCTGATGCTCACGCTGACAGTGGTTTCCGCTCAAAGCATCGCCCCCAGCGGATCTTTCGGCTACTTGATCAATGCCTCGTATAGCGATCTCGCCAACAACAACGGATTTGTCGTTATGGGGGTTATGAATCTAGATGGCGCCGGCAACGCTACGGGGTCTTATACCGTCGAATTGGGCTCCAGCACCAGAAACACTTCGCAGCCTATAACCGGGACCTTCACCGGAACTTATTCCAGTAATTCCGACGGTACCGGCACGTTAACAACTACTGCTGATAACGGAACTGTTTTCACGTTCAACATCGTGATCACCGACGGCGGCCAAGCCTTTCAGTTGGTCGCGACGAGCTGCTCCACTTGTGACGTCGGCGGAACTACAATAATCAGCGGCGTCGCCAGGGCCGCCTATACCGGTTCCTTGAACGGCTCCTACGGATTCCAGTTCACCAATTCGCCGATACCGGCTGCCAGCGTGGGCGTTGTGAACTTTGACGGCGCAGGAAACGTGAGCATGTCAGTAACATTCGTGGGTCTCAGTGGAACGGTTGGACAGCCGAATATATTCACCGGATCCGCAAGCGGGACTTACTCCACCAATCCCGACGGGAGCGGCGCCATCACTCTCACTGCCGCGAACGGGAATACCCAGACCTATGTGTTCGTGATAACGGATAGCGGTTCGGGAGCTTTATTGCTGCAGACGAATCGAGCCGGAGATGGCGTGGCGTTCGGGACCGCCCGGCGTCAATGACATGATCTTAAGACAGCGTCCAGTTTGCCTTTCTACCGATGGCGTTACGACGGCGACGTGATCTGCGTATCTGCTGGCTATGTCGATGATTTGCGCGACTTCCTGGAAAGATACACCCGCGGCCGCTTGCAGGAAGAGCAACCGCTCGGCTCTATTTCTGAAGATCTCTTGAAGCTAGCTTCCTAATTCGCTAGGTCTCGATGAAATTCCATTTAATTGGATGTCGTCGCCGTCGACTACTTTTGCGATTACGAGTAGCCCATCGCCGCCGACTCTTGACAGTGGAGCACTTCCCGCGTAACTTCTAGTGTGATGTCATTCGTGAAGTGCGCGGCGGCTCTGTTCGCCATATTGCTACCGGCCTTTTGTCAAAAACCGAGCGTTCCGACTGGTCCGGCGCCCAGGCTTGCGGACGGCAAGCCAGATCTCAATGGGGTGTGGCAGCGGCCCTACGTTCCCGACATCACCAAGAGCGGACCAGGCCAGCAAGGCGCGACCGAGCTTTCGTTCACGCCCTGGGGCGAGCAAAACTGGAAGAGCTACGACCCGGCGAAGAATGGCGACTACACGGGAAGCTGCCTGCCATTCGGCTTACTGCGGTCGATGAACTCGCCGCATGCGATGCAGATCGTGCAGAGCGCGAAGTATGTGGCGCTGTTGTATGAACAGAACACCTGGTTCCACGTGGTTCCTATTGACGGGCGCGAGCATCCCAAGGACATGGACCCGACCTGGTTTGGAAATTCGGTCGGCAAGTGGGATGGGGACAGGCTGGTGATCGACACGATCGGCTTTAATGGCCTGACCCGGCTCGACACGGTGGGGCATCCGCACAGCGACGCGATGCACGCGGTCGAAACCTTCGAACGGTCGGATGCCGGCCACATCACTTACACGGTGGTCGTGGACGATCCGAAGACCTATACGAAGCCTTGGAAGAACGTTCGAACTTTCACTTTGCGGCCGGACTGGGAACTGCTGGAATATTCGTGCGAGGAGAACAATAAAGATCTGCGCGAAGGTCACATCAAGGCGCCGCCGCAGGCCAAGTGAGGGCTGGTTCTAGCGCGCGCCGCCCAGCACAGTCAGCAACGGCCGGAGCACCTGCGGCGAACCGGAGAAGATGGCGACGGGCGGCTGACGGTACTTGAGCATCTCGCGATAAAGCCGATCCGCGATATCGGAATTGATTCCCCAGCCCGCCAGGTAGGACAAGCGAAGGTCCCGATCAGTATTGATCAGGGCGCCCCGGGTCCAAGGCTGCAGGTTGGCTCCGGTGCCGGTATAAGTGGAAAAAAGATCATACGGAGAATTGATCTCGATATCGGCGAGCGACTGCCGGACGGCTGCATAATCGGGCCGGTCGAACCTTTGCTGTACTTCATCCAGATCGATCTTCAGCGGCTCGATTTGCCCCATGAAAACCATGTCGTAACCCAGGCCGTCGCGCAGGTTGGCCCACAGCGTGCCGTTCGGAAAGGCGTCGAAAAAGGTGGCCAGCTCGCTGCGAATGGTGGCTTCGTCGGTTTCATAAAGCGGCACGTAGAGCGTGAACATGCCGCCAGGATTCAGGTGCTCTTTGACGGCTTCGAAATATTCCCGTGAATACAGCGCGGCGGTTCCTTTGATGAACACGTCCAGGGGATCGGACGCGATGATGTCGAATTTTTCGGCGGTGGTGAGGAGGTAATGGCGGGCGTCGTCGAACACAATGTGCGTCTTGGGATTGTTAGCCACGCCGTAATTCTGCGTCGCGAAGTATTTGGTCGAGGCGGGAGGAATAACCGGCTCGATTTCGCAGATGGTGATTTTCTGAATGCCCGGATAGCGGGTGAACGTTCCGGCGGATACGCCTGCGCCGAAGCCGATGCCCAGCACGGACCGCGGATTGGGATGCAGCAGCGCGGGCAGATGTCCCACCATGCGCTGGAGAGCCATATCGTAAGGCTCGGTGGTGGCCTCCACGTGGCCATTCACGTTGACGTAGATGGTGCCGTTGTACCACTTGCGAAATCGCGACCGAAGAGTTGCGGCCTTCGGCGGTGTAGAGGATAGTCGAATTGCCGGCGTTGATCGGCATGCGGCGGCCGTAGGCGATCAGATCGCCGGGAATGGGCTGGACTTTCCAGGTCAGAAAACCTACCAGCGGCACAGAGGCGACCAGCGCAACGGCGGCGAAGCGGGATCTTCGAGAACAGCGGCATCAGAATCAGCCATCCGGCCAGCGCCGATGCGATGACCAGAAGACGCTCAGATTGCTGCGAGCCGATTCCGGGAATCAGGACGAGGCTCATCAAGAGTGCTCCGACGATTCCGCCCACGGTGTTGGCGGCATAGACTTCGCCGGCGATGATCCCCGGCTCTCCGCCCATTTCGGCCGCGGCCGCGCAGGCCAGCGGAAAACTCGCGCCCCAGAGCAGAGTCGCCGGAAGAAGCGCGAGCAGGCAGCGGTTCAAATCGAGCCCGTACATCCGCCAGGCATCGGCGGTCACCAGCACGTTGTCTTTCCAGGAAGGAAGGATGTGAACGATGGTGTAAGCGGCCCAGGCGACCGTTACCGTGAGCAGGATCTGACACCAGCCCAGGGCCGCGCGCGGGTTGATCCGTTTGAGCAGGGCAGATCCGGCCGCACTGCCGATCGCCAAGCCTGTGAGGAAGACCGCCAGGATGATGGAGAAGACGTAGACAGTGCCCAGCAGCAGCATGCTGAGCAGGCGCGTCCAGACGTACTTCGGCGGCGAGAGCGCAGGCACCGGAGAGCGCGATGGTCAGATAGATGGGCCAGCGGCTTTCTGACGGGGCTTCCGGGGCCGGCTCCGAAAGTTCGTGGATCGGGCGGTAGTCCGGCATGGTCGCGGCCAGGGCGAGACTCGCGAGGGCAACGATGAGGTTGATGGCTGCGGCGACGTAGGTAGCAGTGGCCATGTCGTAAATCCGCAGGAGGTAAAAACCGGCCAGCAGACAGCCGAACACGGCGCCCGCGGTGTTGCCGCCGTAGAAGAATCCCCACCAGTTAATGCGGGGTCGCGACCGTTCCACCCAGCGAATCACAACGGGGAACGAAGCGCCCATCAGGATGGTGGGAGGAAGCAGACAGATACCGGCGAGAGACGCGCGGAGCAGCATGCCGGGGAGCCCATGTTCAGCGCCGATGAAATAAATTCGATTTAAAAAGGGCAGGCCAAACTGAACCAGGATTGCGCAGACGCCGATGCCTAGCTCAAGGGCCGCATAGATTTGCAGCGGGTGGCGGCGCGGAAGAACGCGGGGCAACCACAGGCTGCCGATGCACAGGCCACCCATGAAGGCAGCCAGAAGAATGCCAAGTGAAACGGAGGTGGATCCGATGGCGAGCGGCAGGAGCTGATACCAGACCACTTCATAGATGAGCGCCGCGCAGCCGCTGGCAGCGGCCAAGATCAAGAGCAGTGGAAGACGGCCGGAGACCGTGGATGCTAGCGGTGTGCTGGTGGTTGCGGTGGTGGCCATGCAGGTGGTTCGAAATGAAGACTTCAGGAAAACCTCGAATTGCAAAGAATAACACGGCGGTTTGGAGTGAAGCAGTGAGATCGGCGTAATATGAAACAGGAGGCTGTCTTATGACCCGTTTCCAGAAGTCGATGGGCATTGGGTTAATCATTGCGGGAGGCTTGGCGTGGGTGGCGTCGGCGCAATTCCAGCGGCGTCCGGTGCTGAGCCCGCCTACCAGCACGTCCGTTACGATCGATGGGAAAACGATACGGATCGATTACGGCGCACCTTCGGCGCGAGGGCGCAAAGTAATGGGCGGATTGGTGCCCTATAACGAAGTGTGGTGCACCGGAGCGAACGACCAGACGTCGATCATGACGGAAGCCGATCTGGATATTAACGGCATGAAATTGCCCAAGGGCAATTACACGCTCTACACACTTCCTACCGAGAAGGAGTGGAAGCTGATCGTCAACAAGCAGACCGGCCAGTTTCATACTGAGTACCACCCGGATCGCGATTTCGGCCGCGTACCGATGAACATCAAGACGCTGGCTGAGCCGGTGGAGACGCTCAAATTCACGCTGACGAATAACGGCGGCAATAAAGGAACGCTGGCGGTGGCCTGGGAGAAGACCGAGGTCTCGGTGCCATTTACGGTGCTGCGCTAGCCGGTTTTACTCGGCGGCATCTAAGCCGCGAACCGCTTGTTCGAGCACGCGCGCGGCTCGATGGGGATTGAAGACACCGCAGGAGCAGAAGCGCGTGAGATAGCCGGCGGCCTGTTCGGGAGTCCGGCGGCCTTCCTTCACCCAGTCGATCATTTTCTTGGCCAGCGAGTGGCTCACCATGCCGTGACCGCACATGGTGGACAACATCATCACGTTGGAATCGGGAAGCTTTTCGCTCTTGCCTTCGAAGCCCAGCGAATATCCGACGCTATGCCTGGGGATGCCGGCGGCGAAGCAGCACTGCTCAGCGCCATCGACGGAGGTAGAGATGTTGACGCTCACGCCGAGGTTGGCTTCCTTGACGGCTTTGACGAAGTCTTCGGCGGCCACGCGATTGTCGAAGACGGCGGCGACGGTACTGGGCTGGTCGAGGCCTTGGATGACAGCTTGGAAATCGGGCGTGCTGTCGCGATTCCAGTGGGAAGTCGGATTCATCTGGCGGCAGGGCCGAAGGGCTCCACCGTGAATGGCGTCGCCCAGGTTTACAGGCTTGAACGCAACTGCCAATTCCAGGAACTTGCGCAGCTTGGGCAGAGCGCCCTGGTCGTTCTTGCCTTTACTGGCGATGGCGAAAACAATAAAGTCATCCTGAAAACTTTCGGCCGGTCCGAAGCGATGCAGAGTGTTGGTCATGGCAGTCCCTTACTTCCCTACGCCCACGGTTTCTCTCACAGGCTGCGGGTCCGCCTGGTTGGTGATGCGGCCCAGGCCGATGTTGGTTTTAGCCCGGTCCAGATTGTAGCCCAGCCGCTCCAGGATGGGAGCAATCACGTTGTCGTCGCCATTTTCGTCGCAGCGGGTGCCAACGCCTAAGGCCACCACGGTATCAACCTGCTTTTCGACGTCCCACACCAGCCGGATGATTTCCTCAGTGCGCTCGGCTTGGGTCTTTGATCTCGACGATGGCGGAGAGAACCTTTTCGTTGAGGATGTCTTCGCGAAGGGTACCGGTGGAGACGTCGCTCATCAAAGAGGTTACGGGGTTCTTCTTTTCAAAGGAGACGCCGGCCTTCGCGAGGGCCCAACACATTTTCTGGATGTCGCTGAAGCGAGCGCCGATGCCCGGCCGTCCAAACTCGATGGTGAAGCCGACTTCGCCCACCTGAACGCGCCCGCTGACGTCGTTGGTCTTCACTTCTTCGGTGCCGCGACCGTGAACCCCGGTAGACTCGTGGGGGACGCGCGGATCAGAAAAAGCGCGCCGGACGACGCGCGGCCAAGCCAGCTCGTCGGGCTCGAACGCGGCGGTGGGGCATACATCGGGTTCGGGATCGAAGCGCAGCCGCATTTTCTGAAAGATCTTGCGGACGGTGCGGACAAAAGTGGGGTTCAAGTGCTCTTGACTCAGGCCGTTGTAGCAGGAGTAGCACTCCACGCACTCATCTCGATTGATGGTGGCGCGGTGAATTTGAGGGTCGATGTAAATGGCCCCCATCGGGCAAACATAGGTGCAGTTACCGCACGCCACGCATTTGTCAGGATTGATTTTCATGCTATGACCTCACGCCGGGAAAATACGCTTGCTCGCGTCGATTTTGGCATAGATTGCCGCACCCATTAGACACAGCGCGGAGCCGGTCATAAAAGGTACATTCCAACCATACCGCATTGCCAGAAAGGCTACCAGTGTGGGGGTAATCGCGCCCCCGATGTTGCCGACCATATTCATGAGGGCGGCCGCGGAGCCGGCGAAATCGCCCGCGATATCGAGCGGGATGGCCCAGGAGACGCCGACGGTTAATTCGAGACCGCCGAAGGCCAGACAACTAAGGGCCACGCAAAGCTTGGGATTGGCGGTGAGCGTGGCGGGGATGATGGCTGCCGCGGCAATCACAAAACCAGCGATGCCCACGAAGCGCCGTGAGTTTCGGAGGTTTCCGGTGCGGCGGAGCAGCAGATCGGTGAGCCAGCCTCCGGCGAGGTCGCCCGCTACGCCCGCAAATAACGGCAGGCTGGAATAGACGCCCATCTGCGCGAGCGAGAGGCCGCGGGATTCTTTCAGGTACGTCGGGAACCAATCCAGATAGACCACCAATCCATATTGGTAGCAGGCGTACATCAAGCAGAGGGACCAGAGCGTGGGGCTGGAGAGGATCTTACGCCAGGGAACGGGCGCGCCAATCTTGGAACGCGGGCCGCCGGTGGCGGAGTGAATCAACTCGCGCTCCTGGGCATTGACGCCACGGTGCTCTTCGGGTGAGTCGCGATAGTAGGAAAACCACAGCGCTGCCCACAGCAGGCCCAGTCCGCCGAACGCGAAGAAAGGCGAGCGCCAGCCATAGGCGGCAATCAGGAAGACGGCGAGCGGCCGGGTGAATGCGGCACCGAGACGGGAACCGGCATGCGTAACGCCCTGGGCATGGCCACGCTCGCTCGGGAGCATCCAGCGGGAAAGCGATCGTGTGGCGATGGGAAACGCTCCGGCTTCGCCCATGCCGAAGAACAACTGCGTGACGATCATCGCGGTGGCGCTCCAGGCGAGGCCAGTGAGGACGGTGAAAGCGCTCCACCAGCTCACGATCAGCGTGAGGGCGCGGCGGGGACCAATGCGGTCGCCCAGCCAGCCGCCGGGAATTTGAAATAGCGCGTAGGCCCAGCGGAAGCTCGACAGAATAAAGCCGGCGGTGAGCAGGGAGAAGCCTAATTCCTGCCGCATCACGGGCAAGGCGGTCGAGATGATCACGCGGTCCATGTAGGTGATCATGTAAACCGCGACGGTGATGCCGAGGATGACGTGCCGGACACGCGTAGGCTGAACAGAAGTTGCTGGCGCGGGCTTCATTCGAAACGAACAGTGATGATAGCACCGTGGATGCTATGAGCGGGCTTTGAGCGCGTCCCAATGGGGCGGAAGTTGTTACCGGTTCTTCACTTTGATATTCTCGTGTGGTGCCAGCCTCAGCGGTGACCCGGTGGGAATTCGTCGCCGAAATGCGCCAGCAATATTCACACCTGGAGAGCGCGCATTGAGTCTCGTGCAGTTGGGGACGCCGGTCCCCCAAGCCAACGCAAGACTAGTGGACCGGGATGCGCTGCAGGGCGAACTGAAGAGCCAGATCGAGGGTGAAGTCCGCTTCGATCAAATCTCCAGGGCCCTGTACTCATCGGACGCAAGCGTTTATCAGATTCAGCCACTGGGCGTGGTGATTCCGAAGAATCGAGAGGACATCATCCGGCTAGTCGAAATCTGCGGCCGAAATCGGTGTCCGATCACGATGCGCGGGGGCGGGACCTCCCAGGCTGGACAGGCCATCGGCGAGGGAATCCTGGTTGACACTTCGAAGTACTACAACCGTGTACTGGAAGTAAACGCGGAAGAGCGTTGGGTCCGGGTTGAACCGGGCATCGTTTTGGACGAGCTTAACGCACAACTGGCGCCGCTGGGCCTGCGCTTTGCTCCCGACATTTCCACGGCCAGCCGCGCCACCATCGGCGGCATGATGGCCAACAATTCGTGCGGGGCTCGCAGCGTACTTTTCGGCAAGACGATCGATCACGTGCTGGAGCAGATTGTAGTCCTGGCGGACAAGAGCATCGTTCATTTCCGCGAAATGGATCGGAGCCAGGTTCCGACCGGTACTACGCTCGAGGCGGCGTGCTACAGCACGGTGCTGCGTCTGGCACGAGAGCATGCGGCGGAGATCGACCGGCGTTATCCGAAGATTCTACGGCGCGTGATGGGTTACAACCTGGACGAATTTCGGGATGCTTCGAAACCGGTCAACCTGGCCAGGATCATGGTCGGCTCCGAAGGAACGCTGGGCGTAGTGCTGGAGGCCAAGCTTCGGCTGGTGGCGCTGCCCAAAGCCAAGGCCGTTATGGTGATTTCGTTCGCCGATCTGCTGGAAGCGCTGGCGGCCGCGCCGGTAATCCTGCGGCACGGGCCATCGGCGGTGGAGGTGATGGACAAATCGATCCTGGACAACACGCGGCAAAATGCGGTGCTGGACAATATCCGGACGACGTTCATCGCCGGCGATCCGGAGGCGACGCTGTGCGTGGAGTTTTATGGCGATCGAAAGGAAGATCTGCCGCCGCGCCTGAGCGCCCTGGAACAGGACCTGCGTTCTCAAAAACTCGGCTATCAATACCGCTCGGAAACGGAGTTGGCCGGCCAGGCTCGCATCTGGAGCTTGCGCGAGGCGGCGCTGGGGCTGTCGATGGCGATGAAGGAACAGGCCAAGTCCATCCCGTTCGTCGAAGACACCGCGGTGGCGCCGGAGAAGCTGAGCGGATTCATCGGCCGCTTCCTTACGATCCTGCGCAGCCACGATACGACCGCCGGGATTTATGCGCATGCTTCGGTGGGATGCCTGCACGTGCGTCCCGTCATCAATATGAAGACGGAGCTGGGTATTCGGACATTCGAGACCATCGCGCAGGAGGTGGCGGACCTGGTGCTCGAATTCGGCGGCGCGCTGTCGGGGGAACATGGGGATGGCCTGGTGCGCAGCCCTTTCATGCGCCAGATGTTCGGCGATGAGTTGTACGAAGCTTTTCGGGAGATCAAGCGGACGTTCGATCCGCTGGGCATTTTCAATCCGGGCAAGATTGTGGATGGACCGCCGCTCACCGCCAACTTGCGCTATGGCACCAGCTATAAGTCGGCGACTCCGGAAACGTGGTTCGACTATTCCGAATACGGCGGACTGGCCGGCGCGGTGGAAATGTGCAGCGGCGTGGGAGCTTGCCGCAAAAAGCTTTCGGGCACGATGTGTCCGTCTTACATGGCGACGCGCGAGGAATCGGATTCGACGCGAGGGCGCGCGAATGTGCTGAGGCTGGCGATGTCGGGGCGCCTGGATGAAACGGGGCTCGGCGACGACGGGGTTTATCAGGTGCTGGATCTTTGCCTGGAGTGCAGGGCGTGCAAATCGGAATGTCCGGTGGGCGTGGACATGGCGCGGTTCAAGAGCGAGTTTCTGGCGGATTTCTGGGCGCGGCACGGAACGCATCGACGGGCGAAGGCGCTGGGCAATGTTCATCGGCTATCGGTTTGGGGCAGTCGGTTCGCGCCGATCTCGAACTGGGTGGCGGGAAGTCTGCCGAGCCGCTGGATCAATGAGAAGCTGCTGGGCCTGGATCACCGGCGGGCACTTCCACCGTGGCAGCGGGAGACGTTCGAAAAATGGATGTTGCGGAATCGGAAGCGAGGAGCGCGGGCCGACGGGACGGCCGTCACCTTATTCAACGACACTTTCACCAATCATTACGAGCCGGAGATCGGCGTGGCGGCGCTCGAAATCCTGGAGCGGGGAGGATGCCGGGTGGAGGTAGTGCGCCCGGGGTGCTGCGGCCGGCCGCTCATCTCACAAGGATTGCTGGAGGACGCTCGCGCGCACGCGGCCACGGTGGTTGAATCGCTATTTCCGATCGCCAGCCGCGGCGAAGACATACTTTTCTGCGAGCCCAGTTGTTTATCGGCGGTGAAGGACGACGCGCCCTCGCTGCTCAGAGGCGAGCAACAGAAGAAAGCTCGTGAAGTAGCCAAGGCCTGCCGCTTGTTCGAAGAATACGCGGCGAAGCTGGAACTGCCTTTGCGGGCCGGGCCGCCCAAGATCCTGCTGCACGGCCATTGTCATCAAAAATCGATGGACCTGCTGCCGGCGACAACGGCTCTTTTGTCGCGCATTCCGGGGTGTACGGTGGTGGACCTCGATGCGGGGTGCTGCGGCATGGCAGGATCGTTCGGTTATATGAAGGGACACTACGAGGTCTCGTCAGCCATTGCCAATCGCAAGCTTCTGCCGGCGGTGAAGGCGATGAAATCCGGCGAGGTGCTGGTGGCGCCGGGAACTTCCTGCCGCCGACAGGTATTGGAGTTCAACGGAGCGAAGGCGGTGCACCCGGCGACGCTGATCCGCGGACTTTTGGCGAATACATAAGGAATAGCGATCATGAAATTCACCTGGTTTAATCTCATGCCGTGGCCCTATCTGCCGGACGATTTCCGCGAGAAACACCGTTCGGTCTGGGTGGATATCGATTCCAATCTCTTCGACCCGGTGAAGAGCCATGAGGTGTACAACACCTATCTCGATCTGCTCGAATACGCGGCCACGCTGGGATTTGACGCAATCGGGGTGAACGAGCATCATCAGAACGGCTACGGCCTGATGCCGTCGCCAAACCTGATTGCCGCGGCGCTGGCACGCCGGACCGAGGATGTCGCGCTACTGGTGCTGGGGGCGTCGATCGCGCTCTACAATCCACCGCTGCGAGTGGCCGAGGAGTTTGCCATGCTGGACTGCATTACCGGCGGGCGGCTGGTGGCCGGATTCCCGGTGGGCACGTCGATGGACACGAATTATTGCTATGGCCAGATCCCGGCGTTAACACGCGAAAAATATCGAGAAGCACACGAGCTGATCATGCGCGCCTGGCACGAGCGGGAGCCATTTGCATTCAATGGACGCTACAACAAGCTGCGCTACGTGAACATCTGGCCGCGGCCGATTCAGCAACCGCATCCACCGATCCATATTCCGGGAGGAGGCTCGATTGAGACATACGACTTCTGTATCGACAACACCTACTCGTATTCCTACTTGAGCTTCACCGGCTATTTGCGCGCGAAGATGCTTATGCAGGGCTATTGGGATCGGGTGACGGAGCGCAATGCCGACACCTCGCCGTATCGCGCCGGTTTCGCACAAACGATCTGCGTGGCGGACACTGACGAGGAAGCCGAGCGGTTGTATTCGGAGCACGTGAGCTACTTCTACAATCGCTGTCTGCACGTTTATCCCGGTTTCGCGGACGCGCCGGGTTATCGGACCATCAAGACCATTCAAAAGGGAGCGCTGTCGCAATATGCTCCGCTGCCGCTTACAGGTTTCGCGAACCTGACCTGGAAGGACATGGTGGAGGGCGGGCACATTATCGCGGGCAGCCCGGAGACGGTGCGCCAGCGGATGGAAGACCTGATCAAGGGCCTGCATGTAGGGCACGTTTTTTGTTTGCTGCACGTCGGCAACATGACCAAAGAGAAGTGCATGTACTCGACCAAACTGTTCGCCGAGAAAGTGATACCCAAGCTGCGGAACGTCTTTCCCGAATATGCCGATGACACTCGTTTCTGGTGCAAACCACTCGGGAAGCGAGCGCGGCCGGGTAGCCTTCCAACGTCGCCGGAGCTGAGAGAGTTGGCGGTCAAGGACGCCTAAGGAGCGCATGCATGGATTTCAAAACGGTCCAGACCGCGCACGTTCCAGTCCGCTATTTTGAGGGCGGCAACGGCGAGCCGCTGGTGTATCTGCACGGCGCCGGAGGCCTCGAACTGGATGAACCTTTTCTGAATGCGCTGGTTCAAAACTTTCATGTTTATGCGCCGCTCCTGCCCGGGTATGGCGACAGCGAGGAGTGCGCGGAGCTGCGCGACATGCTCGATTTCACGCTGCACACCTGGGACGTCGTCGACGCGCTGGGTGTCAAAGATCCGGTCCTGGTGGGTTTCTCGATGGGCGGCATGATCGCCGCCGAAATGGCCGCGGTTGCGCCCCACGACGTTTCTCGGCTGGTGCTGATCGCGCCGGCCGGACTGTGGCTGGACGAGCATCCGATCCCGGACGTGTTCTCGATGCTGCCATTCGAATTGCCCAAGTATCTTTTTCACGACGAGGAGGCGGGGGCCAAGGCGATCGGTGCCAATATCGAACTGACGGACCCGGCGTTCCTCCAGGTTTTTCTAGTGCGCAATGCCCGCCAATTGGGCGCGGCCGGCAAGATCCTATTTCCCATTCCCGAGCGCGGCCTGGCCGGGAGGCTGTATAGAATCCGAGCCAAGACGCTTCTGATCTGGGGCGAGAGCGATCGACTGATTCCGCCGGTTTATGCCGACGCTTTCAAGAAAGCCCTGCCAAACGCCGAGGTGCAACTGATACCGGAAGCGGGCCATATGGTCTCGTTTGAAAAGACCGCGGCCGTTGCCGCTGTGATCCAGCGCGTGTGTTTGCGGGCCGAGGCGACGGCGCGAAGCTAAGCGCTCGACGCGCTGTGGCTCACCTCTGCCACGGAGAAGGCAGATCGCAAACGGCTGGTGGCATCACTCATGGCGCGGCGGCCACCATCCAGAGCAGCGGCGAAACTGAAGAAGCCGTGGGGCATGCCGTCGTAACGCTGAATCTCGACCGGCACACCAGCCTCTTCGAGACGCAGCCCATAGGCTTCGCCTTCGTCGCGCAGCGGATCGCACTCAGCAGTAAGAATGAAAGCCGGAGGAAGACCTCGCAGATTCGAAGCCAGCAGCGGCGACGCGAGCGGGTTGAGCCGATCTTCCGCGCTGTTTAGATAATGATCCAGGAACCAGTGCATGGCCGCCTTCGTCAGAAAAGGCCCATCTGCATTTTCATCGATGGATGGAAGGCTCATGCGCATGTCGGTGCCGGGATAAATGAGCAGCTGAAAGGCCAGGCTGGGGCCACCGCGGTCTCGGGCGATCTGGGACACAACGGCAGCGAGATTGCCTCCGGCGCTGTCTCCGCCCACGGCGATACGCGAAGGATCCACACCCAACTCGGCGGCGTGATCGGCGATCCAGCAGGTGGCCGCATAGCTGTCATCAACGGCGGCCGGAAATCTATGCTCGGGTCCGAGCCGGTAATCCACCGAAATAACCACGCATGCTGCGCTGTTGGCTAGCGCCCGGCAAACGTGATCGTGGCTCTCGAGGTCGCCCAGCACCCAACCGCCGCCATGGAAATAAATCAAGGCCGGCGCCGGGGACGGAACCTTTGGAGAATAAACGCGAAGGGGAATTTCACCGGCGGGCCCGGGCACCTTCAAATCCCGAATCTGGTCGACCGGCTCAACCGCCATCCGGCGCCGAGCCTCGGCCAGCGCTTCGAACATGGAGCGAGCGGCTTGCGGCGTGAGCGTTTCTATAGGAGCAAGGTTGGAGAGGCCGATGAAGTCAAAAAGCGCCTGGGCTTGGGGATCGAGTTGTGGCATGGCTCTCGTATATTACAATAAGGCCCATGTTGCGTCCAGCTTTGTGTTGGCCTGTTTTGTTATCGATAATTCCCTTCTGTTTCGGCGCTTCCATCCTGCCGCCGGATGCGGACCAGCGACTATCGCATGACATCTACAAAGAGATCATCGAAATCAAATCCGGCTTTACGACCGGAGCTACGACACCGGTGGCCGAAGCCATAGCCAAACGGTTGCGCGCGGCGGGATTTGCGGATTCCGATATCTTTCTGGGCGGCGCGATTCCAACCAAATCCAATCTGGTGGTGCGCTATCGCGGTACCGGCAAGCTTAAGCCCATCCTGCTGCTGGCCCACACCGACGTGGTGGAAGCTAAGCGGGAGGACTGGAGCCTGGACCCATTCGTCTTCACCGAGAAGGACGGCTATTTTTATGGCCGCGGCACGGCCGATGACAAAGCGCAGGTAGCCGCTTGGACAGCGAACCTGATCCGCTACAAGCGCGAGGGCTACAAGCCGGATCGGGACATCATCGTGGCGCTGACGGCGGACGAAGAGGGCGGCGGTCCGTATAACGGCGTGGACTGGCTGATCAAGAACCATCGGGATCTGATCGACGCCGAGTTCGCGCTAAACGAAGGCGGCCGAGGCCAGATGGTGAAGGGTCAAGCGGCTTTCGAACGACATGCAGGCCGCCGAGAAGTGGTACCTGGATCTCCGCGTGGAAGTGCGAAACAAGGGTGGACACAGCTCCCAGCCAGTGCCGGATAATGCGATCTATCATCTTGCGGGCGCGTTGGTACGGCTGAGCCAGTTCGGCTTCCCGCTGAAGACCAACGAAGTCACCAAGGCGTATTTCGCTGGAATGGCGAAGCTGGATACGACCAGCACCAAGGCAGATCTGGCGAAGGTGGCGGACGGCGATCAGGAAGCGATGAAGCGGGTGGCGCAGATGTCGCCGGCCTGGAACTCGATGCTGCGGACTACCTGCGTCGCGACGCTGCTGGAAGGCGGGCATGCGCACAATGCGCTTCCGCAATTGGCCGCGGCCAACGTGAACTGCCGCGTTCAGCCGGACGATTCCCTGCAGTACGTCCTCGACACCCTGAAGAAAGTCTTTGCCGACGAGCAGGTAATGGTTTCGATTACCAATCAGGAAGCGAATTCACCAGCGTCGCAACTACGGCCGGACATCATGCGCGCTATGGGCAAGCTCACCGACACGATGTGGCCGGGCGTGGTGGTGCTGCCAACGATGAGCACCGGAGCAACCGATGGCCGCGCCCTGCGTGCCGCGGGAATTCCGACTTACGGGGTGCAAGGGTTCTTCGGCGAGCGCGACGACAATCGGGCGCATGGGCGCGATGAGCGAATGATGGTGCGGTCGTTTTATGAGGGCCAGACGTTCTTATACGAGCTGGTGAAGATCCTGACGACGGCTCCTTGACCGGTAAAGCTGCCGTCGCCTGTATTACAGTACAGGTTGGGGTCGCTGTTCATGCCATATCGCACGCACGATGCCGGCAAGCTTGTTCTGCTGCTGCTAACCGCCGCGTCTTACCTTCCTGGAGCCGGCGGGCGGATCGAATTCAATCGCGACGTCCGGCCGATTCTTTCCGACAAATGTTATACCTGCCACGGCCCGGACGCCGCGGCCAAGAAGATTCCGTTTCGCCTGGATAGCGAAGCCGCGGCCAAGGCCGAACTGGGCGGCGGCAAGCACGCCATCGTCGACAGGCGATCCCGCGCCGAGCGAACTGATCCGGCGCATCACGGCCGACAACCCGGCGCTGCGCATGCCGCCGCGTCTACTCCGGGCTGAAGCTCACCGACGCGGAAATCGACACGCTGCGGCAGTGGATCGCGCAGGGCGCCGAATGGCAGAAGCACTGGTCGTTCATTCCGCCGGTGCGTCCGGCGCTGCCCGAGGTCAAGAACACCGCCTGGGCGCGCAATCCGATCGACCGTTTCGTCCTGGCAGCGGCTGGAACGCGAAGGGCTGCAGCCGTCGCCCGAGGCGAGCCGCGAGACGCTGATTCGCCGCGTTTCGCTCGATCTGACCGGGCCTGCCGCCCACGCCCGCCGAGATCGACGCGTTCCTGCAGCGACCAGTCCGCCGAACGCCTATGAAAAGGTGGTCGACCGGCTGCTCGCCTCGCCGCGCTACGGCGAGCGGATGGCCGAGCGCTGGCTGGATGGCGCGCGCTACGCCGACACCAACGGCTATCAGTACGATGGCGAGCGCAGTCATGTGGCGCTGGCGCGACTGGGTGATCGACGCCTTCAATCGCAATCAGCCCTTCGATCAGTTCACGCTGGAACAGATCGCCGGCGACATGCTGCCCAACGCCACGCTCGACCAGAAGATCGCCACCGGCTTCAATCGCAATCATCGCGCCAACACCGAGGACGGCATCATTCCGGAAGAGTACGCGGTGGAGTACGTGGTGGATCGCGTCGAAACGACCTCGACGGTTTTCCTGGGCGTGACGCTGGGCTGCGCGCGCTGCCACAACCACAAGTACGATCCGTTCACGCCAGAAAGAGTTCTACCAGGTCTTCGCCTACTTCAATAACGTGCCCGGAGCTGGGCCGCGCGATGAAGTACGGCAACTCGCCGCCGATGGTTCCGGCGCCGACGCGCGAGCAGCAGCAGGCGCTCGACGATCTGGATTCGCAGATTCGCACGGTCGAGGATTTTCTGCAGAAGCGCGACGACGCGAGACGGCCGTCGCTGAGCAGGAATGGCAGCGAAGCCGGCGCATCGGCCGAGCCGGTGTATTGGGCGCCAGCGCGGGGACTGAAGGCTGCGTTCTCGTTCGAAACCGATAACCGAAGCCAAGGCGCAGGTCGGCGTTCGTACGCCCGGCCGCATCGGCCGCGCGGCCGTCGTTCGACGGAAAGGCTTTTCTCGACGCCGGGCCGGCGGCGGACTTCGATATCGACGATCGCTTCACGCTCTCCGCCTGGATCTATTCCGACGGCACGCCCGACGGCAGCGTCATGTCGCGGATGGCCGACAATCCCAAGGGCAAGGGCTACGGCGTCCATCTGCGATCAACGGCAAGGTGCATGTCAACCTCACCAGCAATTGGGCCGACGACGCGATTCGCCTGGAGACCGAGCAGACGCTGGAGCCCAAGCAGTGGCATCAGATCACCGTCACCTATTCCGGCTCGCGCATGGCGGAGGGCGTTCATGTGTACGTCGACGGCCAGCCGCGCCAAGACGCAGGTGCTGCTCGACACGCTGTACCGGCCGTTCCGCAATGCCGGCAAGCGTGTTCAAGAGCCGTTTCGCATCGGCGCGGGCTGGGGCCCGGAGCGGCGCTTCCGCGGGCAGATCGACGAGGTTCGCGTCTACTCGCGCGTGCTGAACGAGGACGAGATCGCGGCGCTGGCGCTCGGCGAATCCATCGACGAGATCGCGCGCAAGCCCGACGCCGCAGCGCTCGCGCGATCGAGAAACTTCAGCTGCACTCGTATTACCTGGAAAACGCCGCGCCGCAGGATGTTCGCGAGCCGGCGCAGCAACTCGCCGCGCTGCGCGAGGAGAAGGAAAAGCTCGAGCGCAGCTTCCCCACCGTGATGGTGATGGCGGAAGCGCCGACGCCGCAAGACCACGTTCCTGCTGGTCCGCGGCGCCTACGATCATCCCGGCGAAAAAGTGTACGCCGGCGTTCCCGCGGTCCTGCCGCCGCTGCCGGCGGGCGCGCCGAACAACCGGCTGGGCTTCGCGCGAGTGGCTGGTCGATCCGCGGCAATCCGCTGCTGGCGCGCGTCACCGTGAATCGCTTCTGGCAGATGTATTTCGGCACCGGCATCGTCAAGACGGTCGAGGATTTCGGCTCGCAGGGCGAGTGGCCGTCGCATCCCGAACTGCTCGACTGGCTGGCGACCGAATTCGTGCGCACGGGCTGGGACGTGAAGGCGATGCAGAAGCTGATCGTCACCAGCGCGACTTACCGGCAGTCGTCCGAAGGCGACGCCGGAGCTGCTGCAGCGCGATCCCGAGAATCGGCTGCTGGCGCGCGGCCCGCGCTTCCGGCTGCCGGCCGAAATGATCCGCGACCAGGCGCTGTTCGCGCCGGGCCTGCTGGTCGAAAAAATCGGCGGGCCGTCGGTGAAGCCGTATCAGCCGGCCGGACTGTGGAAAGAGATCAGCATGCAGGACATGGACTACATGCAGAGCCACGGCGAGGATCTGTATCGCCGCAGCCTGTACACATTCTGGAAGCGGACCATCGCGCCGCCCGAGATGATGAACTTCGACGCGGCCAATCGCGAAACCTGCGTGGTGCGCGAAACGCGCACCAACACGCCGCTGCAGGCGCTCGAACCTGATGAACGACGTGACCTTCCTGGAGGCCGCGCGCTTCATCGGGCAGCGCATGATGAAGGAAGGCGGCGCGACACCCGACGCGCGGCTGCGCTACGGCTTCCGGCTGGTGACC
The DNA here is from genome assembly GCA_963769205.1 of Bryobacterales bacterium. Lineage (GTDB taxonomy): Bacteria > Acidobacteriota > Terriglobia > Bryobacterales > Bryobacteraceae > Palsa-89. Next base: position 105,451 of record CAVYKR010000021.1, read on the forward strand.
GGACGCTTTCCATCGGCCGCCGAACAGCAGATGTGCTGCGCGGACAGCCTGCAATTCCATCTGCGATTATTTCGCGGGCAAGCCGAAAGAGATCGAAGCGTATCTTGAGCCAGGGCGAATCGCGGCCTGATCCGCAAGCTTGACGCGTCGCGAACTGGCGGCCTATGCATCGGTCGGCGAGCCTGCTGCTGAATATGGACGAAGTGGTCACCAAGGAATAGACATGAATCCGATCGACAAGCCAAACTGCTGATGACGCGCCGCCATTTCTTCGGGCTGGCCAGCACCGGCATCGGCACGGCCGCGCTGGCCTCGCTGCTCGCCGAGGATGCGCAAGCCTCCGGCGGTCTGCCGGGCTTGCCGCATTTTCCGCCCAAGGCCAAGCGCGTCATCTACCTGTTCCAGCACGGCGCGCCGTCGCAGCTGGATCTGTTCGACTACAAGCCGAAGCTGCAAGCGCTGCGCGGGCACGGATCTGCCGGAATCCGTCCGCAAGGGCCAGCGGCTCACCGGCATGACGGCCTATCAGGCGAAGTTTCCCACCGCGCCGTCGATCTTTCAAGTTCGCGCAGCACGGCCAGAGCGGGACGTGGCTGAGCGAACTGCTGCCGCACACCGGCGAAGGTCGCCGACGAGCTCTGCCTCATCGGTCGCTGCAGACCGACGCGATCAATCACGATCCGGCGGTGACGTTTTTCCAGACCGGCTTTCAGATCGCCGGCCGGCCGAGCATCGGCGCGTGGATCTCCTACGGGCTGGGCAGCGAGAACAAGGATCTGCCGGCCTTCGTCGTGATGGTGTCGCAGGGCGGCGGCAATACGCAGGCGCTGGCCGACCGGCAGTGGGGCAGCGGATTTCTGCCGACCAAATATCAGGGCGTGAAGTTCCGCTCCGGCGCCGACCCGGTGCTGTATCTTTCGAATCCGCCCGGCTATGACAGCGACCGCGCGCCGGCGCTTCCTGGACGATCTGGCCAAGCTGAACGAGATCGACTTACCAGGATTATCAGGACCCGGAGATCTCGACCCGCATCGCGCAGTACGAGATGGCGTACCGGATGCAGACGTCGGTGCCGGAACTGACCGATCTGTCCAAGGAGCCGCCCGCGACGTTCGAAATGTACGGGCCGGATTCGCGCAAGCCCGGAACCTACGCCGCGAATTGCATTCTGGCGCGGCGGCTGGCCGAGCGCGGCGTGCGCTTCATCCAGCTCTTCCATCGCGGCTGGGACCAGCACAACAATCTGCCGAAGGAGATCCGCGGCCAGTGCCTGCAGACCGACCAGCCGTCGGCCGCGCTGATCCAGGATCTGAAGCAGCGCGGCATGCTGAACGACACGCTGGTGGTCTGGGGCGGCGAATTCGGCCGCACGGTCTATTCGCAGGGCACGCTGACCGAGACAACTACGGGCGCGACCATCATCCGCGCTGCTTTACCATCTGGATGGCGGGCGGCGGCATCAAGGGCGGCATCACCTACGGCGAGACCGACGACTTCAGCTACAACGTCGTGAAAGACCCGATGGATGTGCACGATCTGCACGCGACGATTCTGCACTGCCTGGGCGTCGACCACACGAAGCTGACCTACAAGTTCCAGGGCCGCCACTTCCGGCTGACGGATGTGAACGGCAATGTCATTCGCCCGATCCTGGCGTAGCGCATTTTGCAAACAGCGAGGACTATTTCTTCTGCCGCTGCCATTCCGCTTGGGCGCCTTCGCCGGGAAACGGCCAAGTCTGATTGTCCAGCAATAATTCCTTTTCGCGCTGCGCCGGCGGCACGCGATTGATTTTGAGATTCTCGAAAAAGTGAACACCGGTTTTGCCGGCGGTTGCGATATCTACGTCGCCGTCGCCGTCCAGATCAGCGACCAGGAATTGCGTACCCGCTCCGGCGGTTCCATTCAGCGCGATGGGGTAGCGCGTGAACTGGCCGGACTTCCGGTCGATTTTGTAGTAATAGATCACCAGCGGATCATAGGAGCCAGGATCGTTGCCGTCGTGACCACGATATCTTTTCCCGGCCAGCAACTCCATCTCTCCATCGCCATCCACATCCGCTAATGCCAAAGTGTGAACCTGCGAGAAAGACTCATCGATGGTATGCTTCGCCCAGCGCCGATTCTTGGTGTCGCCCTGCTGTTCCAGCCAGTACAGCCCGTAGCTGTGTCCACGGCCATAGATGATGTCGGTGCGGCCATCCTGGTTCACGTCGTAACCGATGATCGGAAAGCCCGATTCGCCGAGATCCCACTCACCGTGCCACTCCCATTGATCGTGATTGGCGTCGATGTTCTTAAACCAGCCATGGGTCGTCAGCAGATCGAGTTTGCCGTCGCCATCGATGTCGGCCATTCCAATCCCGTGACCGTCCTCAGCATGCCCTCCTACGTAATGAACGACCGGCGCTCGGGCCGGCAAAGTCGACCCATAGGATCCCCGAACGGCCATAGTGAGCCAGAGCGAGATCCGGCTTGCCATCGCCGTTGAGATCGGCCATCCAGCCGCCCTCGGTCTCGATGGTATGAGCGATCAGATGGCGCTCCCACATGACACCGGGTTTCTTGGGATTTTCAAACCACCACAGCCCGTCGGTCATCCAACCGACCGTAACCACATCGGGCGCGCCATCGTGATTGACATCCACGGCCCACTCGCCGCAATCGGACACAAATTCGCCGACGATGTCGACCATGCGGTACTGATGCCGCTTCCATTCCCCGCCCTGCGGGCCGGGATTCTCATACCAGTAGGCGCCGCTTACCAAGTCGGGCCGGCCGTCTCCATTCATGTCCATGGTAGTGATACCCTCGGCGTGGTCGGCACTCAATCGGTGCACGAAGAAGGTCGCCTGCGGCACGTTGCCGGGAGCATTTCCGCGCACCTCATTGAGCTGCGCGTGCGCCAAAGCCAACAGGAGCCCAAGCACGATTGACCCCATTATCACGGCGATTTGACCAGTTCTACGCATCAGCGCTGTTATCATATCAATGTCTATGACATCGACGAATGTTCGAAATCCGGCAGCCTTGAGCGCCGGTCCTGTTCTGGGGCCGCAGGAGATTTTCGGCGCCGTCGAGGGCGAGCTTTCCGCGGCTCGTTTTATCGACGTCCATACACACCTGTTCATGCCTTCGCTCGGAAAGGTCGGCCTGTGGGGCATCGACGAGTTGATCACTTATCACTACTTAGAAGCGGAACTCTTTCGCTCCTCGGACTTGAAGCCGGAGCAGTACTGGAATATGTCCAAGCGAGAAAAGGCGGACGCCATCTGGCGGGCTCTATTCATCGAAAATGCGCCAGTTTCGGAGGCAACCCGCGGCGTGGTCGCGGTACTAAGCGCCTTCGGGCTGCCGACCTCGGGCCCGGATCTCAACCAGGCCCGCGAGTTCTTCGCAGCGCAAAAGCTGGCCGCGCACATTCGGAAAGTTTTCGAGCTGGCGGGCATCAGCGAAGTGGTGATGACCAACGATCCACTGGATCCGGATGAGGCGCCGCTTTGGGAGCAAGGCGCGGAACCGGACCGGCAGTTCCATGCGGTGCTGCGGCTGGACCGCATTTTGAACAAATGGAGCGATCACTGCCGGGTGCTGGCCGCGCAGGGCTATGCCGTGGATGACCAGGCCACAGGACAATCCGTATCGGCGGTGCGCCAGTTTCTGACTGATTGGTCGAAGCGCATGCGGCCGGTCTACATGGCGGTGTCGCTGCCGGATACATTCCAGTTTCCCGAGGAAAGCGTTCGCGCGCGGCTGCTGAGCGAGGCCGTACTGCCGGTGTGCCGGGAACTCGGAATTCCACTCTCGCTCATGATCGGCGTGCGCTACCAGGTGAATCCGGAGCTCAGGCTGGCGGGTGATGGCGCCGGGAAAGCAGACTTGCGCGCGGTGGAGCGCCTGTGTACGCGATATCCGGATAATCGGTTCCTGATCAGCGTGCTAAGCCGCGAGAATCAACACGAGTTGTGCGTCTACGCGCGAAAATTCAGTAACCTGATGCCGTTCGGATGCTGGTGGTTCCTGAACAATCCATCGATCGTGGAAGAGATCACGCGCGAGCGCCTGGAGATGCTGGGGACGAGCTTTATTCCGCAGCATTCCGACGCCCGGGTATTGGAGCAGGTAGTCTACAAGTGGCGCAACACGCGCCGGACCCTTGCGCCGATTCTCGCCAACAGCTATCGTCTTCTGGCGGAGGATGGCCGTCCCGTAACGCGCGCCGATATCCGGCACGATGTCACGCGGCTGTTCCGTACGAATTTCGAGCAGTTCGTTGGCATGCGGGGGGCCAGTGGGCGTGTCGGCGCAGCCTAGCGACACTAGCAACGAAGCGCTTGCCTTCGCAGCCCGGGCGCTGGCTCCGAATGGCGCCGGGCTATCAGGCGATGCTGCTCGAGAGATGCTGGCAAAGCGGCTGGCCGACGCTCCGAAGACCAGCGTAACGCTCCACCCGCAGTCGCTCGGTCAGGCCGGCGGAGCGTGGTTCCTGGCCTTCGATGACGGCTCACCGTTGATGGCGCAGTTCGGCGGCGCAGCTCCGGCAGCTGGCTTTTCAAAACCACTGTGGCGGGGCCAGCTGGAGAACACGGAAGTATTCGTCTATCCGTTCGCCTCCACCGATCACGGCAACATCGCGGCCTTTGCCGAGCACATCGATCGCGCATTTCTGCCGCGGCCACAGGGCGCCCAGCCAGCCATCGCGGCCGGCAACCGTCACCCCGAGATCAGTCTTCCAGCGGTCTTCACGGCTTTTCAGGAAATCCTCGAACAGCGGGGGCTCAACGTAGCATCCACAGTGCAGCTTTCGGCTACGCGCGAAATGACCACCGACGACGAAATCGCGCGGCGGGACGGCTCTAATCCCACCGCTCCGGGCCATACGCGCGTCAGCATCCGCCATTTGTATCATGCCGGGCTGTGGGCGGCTATCCGCTCCGGTTATCGAGCGGGCTACAATGCCGAGGCCGATCATTTCATTGTCAGCGGGTCGAACGATCGCGATATTGCCAAGTCAGTCGAGTGGGTAAAGGAAGCGATTCGCCAGGCCGCCGGCTATACCAAATTCACCACCGATACTTCGAGGGTCTTCGATCTGCGGGCCGATCCGCGTTATCCCGCCCCGTGGTCCCGGGCCGAGATCGATGGTCTGTTCGATCAGCGTCTGAGTGCGAACGAGGGGGCGTGGGTGATGAGCGAGTTCTCGCGCAGATTCGACTGCGGCGGGACGGCTTACTCGTTTGAGCCCGAAGAAATTAAGCGCCTGGCGGTGAAATTCGCGCCCAGTCTGAAGCTGAATGAAGAGCTGTTCGATGCGATCGCGCAGGCCAAGGGCGGCGCAGCATTCGATTTTGAACCATCGCTGGACGAGGCCGAGACGCTGACCACTCCCAAGGAATTGATTTTCTACATGCATTGGCTGCGTGAGCGCGGGCGTCCAGCCCAACTTGTTCCTCCCAATCTGGGATTCAAGAAGCGCCAGTCTTATCCGGAGAGCCGCACGGCCCTGGCGGCCTACGCCAGCCATAAAATGTGGCCCGAACTGCTTCCTAACGTGGATGGGAAATTCAATGGCCATCCGCTGGCGGAATTGAATGGCCGCGTGCGAGAACTGGCCGACGTCGCACGGTTTTTCGACGGGACTCTGAGCATCCATTCGGGCAGCGGCAAGCAGGCGGAAGTCCTGCAATCGATCGGCATGGCGACGCGCGGCCGGCTCAACTATAAAATATCGGGCGAGCTGCAGCTCCAGCTTTTCGATGTTTTGTCTGAACAGGCCGCCGGGTCGGCTGAACGTGAGCTATTCGATCGGCTGGTGGAAGCGTGCGAGCGTTTCGCCTTGGCGGGAGCTTTCGGCGAAGAGAGCGCCCTGGCAGCGGAATATCGAGCGGCCGGCCGAGGTTCTTATCTGGGCAATGCACAGCGCGGGCGGGTGGACGGAAACCTGTTTCTCGTATTTTGGCTGGGCAATATGGTGGGCAGCCCTGATACAGACGGCAGCTTCTTCAAGAATTCGCTCGACCGGCTGCCCGGCGCTATCGTCGAAGAAACCCAACGGCGAAACACCGGATATGTGAAATGGCTGGCCGAGAATCTATTTCAGAGATGATGGGATCGTCGGAACGGTCATCGTTGAACGCTAGATGATCCGCGCTACCAGAAGTATTTTGCAACCACTTTAGGGGATGCCGGGCTTCCGGATATCACTCTCACGTGCAGCACCAGCTGCAGATTCTTGTTCTGCCAACCCTGGGGAGCATCGTGGAGGGCTTCGGCCAGATATTCGGGCGTGGTGATAAGATCCGCGGCGGCTTCGGTGCCATATTGCGTGATTCCGGCCACTTCCAGCAGCATGGCTTGCGTATCCGGATGAAAGACGCGCGTGACGATGGCGTAATCTTCATTGGTATGGCGGTCTGCGGGCAGATCCGGCAGCGACCATTCGGTAGGTTTGCCATTGTCGGTGACCATGCGCGGGCGCCGTTCGGCATCGATAAAGAAACGAAGCTGCTGGCTGATTTCACGCCAGCGAGTGTAGGAGTATCCGATGAGCGCGGTGGGGCCGGTACGCAGATCCTGAAAAGATACGTCGCTGCCGATTTTGACACGGTAAGGATGATGCGTGCGGTTGAGCATGGCGGATATTCGAGTCACGGCCATGAGGTCGCCGCCGCCCACAAACTGGTCGTTGAGAGGGACGAAATCCTCGAAGCGGGTGGGGCGTTCAGGCGTCATCTTGGGATCCACGCCATAGACCGGTACGTAAGCCGTCGACAACAGCAATGGCGCCGAGCCGCGCAAGACCGGCGCCCAGAACTGATCTACAACGGTTTCCGAAGGGCGCAGTCTGATCCATATTGCGGCAATGGCAACGATTCCCAATAAAGCCGGGATGAGCAGAAATTTCCTCTGTTTCCAAAGAGGCGCAGGAGGAGCGGGAAGCGCGATCTCAGCGGGCTTGGATTCGACCAAAGCTGCCGGAGGTTCCGCACGAACGAACTCCGGAACATAGGTGCCCGCCGGGAGCTCGATACGGATCTGGTCGTGCTGTCCGTCGGTGGCGTAATAATGCGCGAGGCGTTTGCGAACTTCGCCCGCTTTGACCCGCACGGTGGCATCGTCGCTTGGATCGTAGGTGGCTGACCGGCCAAATACGTCAATCCCGATGCTGCGTTCCTTGAGCGTCTCGGATTGGCCGTCCAGCGTGCGATCTACGACATAGCGAAGAAAATCCTGAGAGCGGCGGCTAGCGCGGAAACCGGTGCTCTGCAAGACTCGATCCAGCGCTCCGCGAACCTCCGCCGCGTCGACTTTGTGATCGTTCAGGTGGTTGGCGAGTCCGGGAGTATGTCCTTCGCCGGTCAAGTTTTTTGGCCCCGTGAATTCAATTCTAACACCCGGCGAATTGTCAACTTTTGTGAAGAATCGGAGAAATGGCTCAGACTTCGATCACGGGGCGACGATATAGAAACTGTGGAGATTAACGTTTAATGTCGATTTCAGCATTATCTTCTAACCTGGTCAATGACTTGTCGCAGCAACAGCGACAGAATCCATTTGCGCAGATGCGGCAGGATTTCAATCAATTGGCTAGCACGCTTCAATCCGGTGACTTGTCGGGCGCGCAGACGGCTTATTCGAAACTGGCGCAGTTGGTGCAGGGTGGCACAAACAATCCGACTCCGGGCACGACCTCAACCGCGGCGAGCACGATCGTGAACGATTTCGCGACACTTGGACAGGCGCTACAGAGCGGCGATGTGGGCCAGGCGCAGAGTGTGTTTGCCCAACTGGAGAAGGATCTTAAGGCGGCCCGCCAGCCTTCCAATGGGGTACCACAGGTGCAGGATCAGTATGTGCCGAGTGCGGCGCAGCAAACAGCGCTGATTGAGGCGCGGCAAGTGCAGCAAGACTACAGCCAACTTCACAGCTCCCTTCAATCCGGCGACCTGTTGGGCGCCCAAGCGGCGTTTGCAAGCTTGCAGGAGGCACTCCAGGCCCAGGGCGGGACTACTGCGGGCGCGACCACTCCGGGCGCGACCACTCCAGGCACTACCACTCCGGCCTCGACCACTGCGGCCACGACCGCTCCGGCTACGACCACTCCGGGAACCACCCCTACCGACGTTATTTCGAACGATTTCAACGCTCTCGGCTCGGCACTCGCATCGAACAACTTAACCCAGGCACAAGGGGCATTCTCGCAACTTCAGAATGACATCCAAACTGCGCAGCAAGGCTCGGGAGCCCCAGCACAGAGCTTAACGCAAGGGATGAGCGCGCTAGTGAAAGGACATCACCACCACCATCATCACGGGGGCGGTGGTGAATCCAGCACTCAGAGCTCGACGTCTACGACAACAGAGTCTCCAGCTAGTTCCGGCACTGCCAATGCTGCTACGGGTAGTGGCATCACGATTAACATTTACGGTTGAAGCCGCTCCGATTATTTCTGGAGATCCATGGGCACCGCGCGACGAAGCGGGCGAAAAGTCTTCGGGGATTCGCGCTGCTTGAAAATGCTGGAGCGCGAGGCCTGGACAGGCGCTGCCGAGGCAGTCGTGCCAATCATAATCTGGGCCTCGGTGGTATAAGAGTCCGGCCCGGAAATGTTCAAATAGTTGACGCCCGTCGTCACCCCGCTGGGGATTTGGAGATTGACTTGATACAAGCCCACCAACCCGGGCGCCAGCCCGGCATACGCTACCGTGGCCGCCGTACCGCTTACATCAGCAGTGATGATATTGCTGGTTGATCCAAACACACCGGGCGCGCCGTCAGCGATGCTGGGTAACACATCTCCCAATCCTGTGACGAAAACGGCTATAGTCTCGCCAATTTGGGCCGGGCTGGATGGCGTGACCAGAGATCCGTCCGCATGTTCGGCCGCCGCATTGCCAAGCCCTCCAGGGGGATTCGTAAACACGCCGGGAGTGGTGGCGTTGACCAATTCCGTTACGACATTCGAAGAATTTTGGTTATAGACCACCTGGATCTGGGCGATGGAAGTGGTGGTTTCGTAAGGCACGACAGCCGCGACCTGGGTGGAGCTTACGTAGTAAATAGGCGCCGGGCGGTTGTTGATGAGCACTTGCACGCCACCCAGTGTCGTGGGAAAAGGAACAGTGGAAGCCACTTGCAGCGCGCCCGGCCCGATGTTGATGCCGCTCAGCGTGATCAACTCGCCGCGAGATACGCCGGCCGTGAAGGGTGCGGAGCTGGCGGAATTCACTACGCCCATCGGGCTGATATAGACACCCGAGCCGCTAGGACTGGGCGCAGGCACCGCCGCCGAAATACCGAGTGACGGGCCGATCCCCAGGCTGATTCGCACTCCTCCGTTGCCCATGATCTCCTGTGCATTAAAGAACGCGTCGGTGTAACTAGTCGAGCCGGCCTGATACCCGTCGGAATAGGTGTAGCCTTCGGGTGTGGCGAGGCCCAATTGAAGCCGCTGGTGTCCTATGAGAGAGAGCATGTCGGGACTGGTCTTGAAGGAGCCGTAATAGGTATCCAAACTGGAGTTGCCCGTAGTCAATATTTGCGAGTCGTCCACATCCATGCCAGCCTGGTAGTAGAAGCCGCCTAACCCTGACGCCGACCCGGTACGTACTCCGACGATCATGTCGAAATTCTGGGGTGAGCCGCCAAAGACGAAACTGCCGTCGGGCGTGGCATAAAGATATTCTTGCCCCTGTACCAGCGCGGTGCTCGAATTTGAACTTGGAAACGTGACGACAAAGGCGTTGTTGCTGACAATGTACTTCACTCCGGAAATGGACTGATTGGTGGGGCTGGAGGCGGTCGCATAGGCGCTCAGGTTCACGGTACCGATATTGCCGGAACCATTAGACGTCATCTGGAGAAGAGCGTCGAAGGGCGTACCCTGTGTCAACAGGCCAGTAGCGTCAATGTAAGCCAGCGAATAGGAGCCTTGCAGGGTCGAGGGTCCTTGCGAGGCTATCGGGGCGGCGATAAAAAGCTCCCAGTCGCCACTCTCGGTGCTGCTGCCGACGAAGACGCCGTTGGCGCCCACTCCACCGTAGATCTGGCTGCTGATAAGCTGCTCGGATATGAAGCCGAAGCCGCTGGCCGAGATAGAATAACTTCCTGACGTAGAGTAAGCAGTTGGGACCGAGCAGCCATTTTGATTGCAATCCAACACCTGCGCCCCGGAAATAGTGTAGCTTCCGCCGGAAAAATTGATGCTGCCATAAACCGCCACTTCATCGGTGGAGGTGAACAGCACCTCACGGAAGTAATACGGGCCGTTTAGCATGCTGTTGCCGGTATTATCAAAAACTTGAGCTGACAAGGGTCCGCTTAACGAAGCTGCAAGAAGTAGCGCTAGTTGTGTCGGTTTCAACATTTTATGTATCGTATGTGTTGCGGGGTTGATTCGAATATGAGACGGTGGAAGTGAGGGCGCTTGCCACCTCAAGCATCGATGGGATACTTACAGCCCTCCTAAAGGTGATTCGCTCTTCGCGCCGAAAAGTTCCAAAGACACGCCCGGCTGATCATGATCGACGGGAACTACGCGTTCCGGTGCGTAAAGTTTAGTAAATACCATGACACTATGTACTCAAGCGGCTCGGCACCGCCGTATAAAAATCTTGTGCAGGTTGCAAGATGTCTTTTCGCGGAGCGTTTATCGGAGGATTGTTTGAAGAAATTGCTCGCACCCGTTCTCACTGCCATCATCGCACTTCTGGTGGCGGCTTGCGCGGAGGCACAGCAGCCTCCCTTGGCGCCCGGCACTCCCGCCGCTGCGGCGCCGCAGACGGCACCCGCGCCCCAGACGAATCCGGCGCAACCGGCGGTGCAAAATCAAAACGACACGACTACTACTACGCCGCCGCTGCCTTCCAGCCCCTGGTCCTTGGAAGGCTACTACTGGGCGACCCATACCAGCCCTTCGCTGCATGGAGGCGCCGCTGCCCCCGACTTCGAGAGCCTGAGCTATCCCGGCAACGGCAATTATACGATCGGCGCTGCAATAACCATCCCTGTATCGAAAACGGCGGTGTTGAATGTTTCCGGATTTCAGAGCAAGGCGTCCACCAACAGTACGGCCGGCCAAGCCCTGGATCTGTTCGGTACCACATTCGCGGCAGGCGACTATCTGACGTCGGACTATACCATCAGAAATGTCAAAATCTCATTCCAGGATTTGCTTTATCCTTTTCCTCGCAAGGCGGGGCAAAAATGGAACATCAAGACGTTATGGGAAGTTCAATACACCAACATCAGAACCGACGTAAACGCTCCCTTCGCCCCTACTACCGATAGCTCGGGAAATGCCCTGGTCAACAACACTTCTGGCTCACGCTTTGTGGTGTACCCGACGCTGGGTCTGGGAGGCGAGTACCACTTCACGCGGAATTTGGCGTTCCAAGTGAGTGGGTCGGGCTTCGCGATTCCTCATCATGCGGCGATTGGAGACGTCGAGGGGTCGCTCAACTACCGTATCGGAGCGGTGGAGCTGATTATCGCCGACAGATATTATTACTTCAAGACTTCCACGCAAAACGCGGAGTATTTCAAAGCCACGCTCACGGGGCCTTACGCGGCGCTTCGCTTGTACCCCAGCCAGATTGCGATTCCGTGCTTCTTTTGCAGAAGGAAGACGGTGGCGGCGAACACGAGCTCCAGCTCTACCCCGGCGGATGAGACTCAGGCTCCAGCGAACCAGAGCACTACGAGTACGAGCCAAGGCAGCAGTGTTTCGTCGGCCACGAAACAAGGAAATTACGTGCGGCGCTTTTCGGCCGGGGCAACACTCTCGGTGGTGGGTTTCAATCTGATTTCGGGCGGAACCAATACCGTTACCAATTCCTCCAGCATGAACACGATGTATCAGACCACCAGCGCGTCGTCGCGAATCGGGTATGGCGGAATCGCGCAAGTGATGTTGACCGATCATTTCGCCGTGGCCATCGGAGGACTCCTGCGGAAGATCGGGTACCAGTTGAACACTACCGTCACTACCACAGCTCCATCGGTGATAAGCGGTGTTGTAACGGAAGTCACCACCAGCACGATTCTGCACGAAGACACCCGAGCGCGGCTGATCGACATACCGGGGGTCGTTCGATTTTACGCTCACAGCCGGCACGAGCCCGGGGCCCACTGGTTCTTCGAGGGAGGCGGCGCGTGGCGAAAAGTGGATTCCATCCGAACTTCGACCGATTTTACAAACGCCAGCAGTGTTTTGAGCTGCTGCACCAGCACTCCGGCGACACCGGCGCATTCGAGTGTTTTCGGCATCGTGGCCGGGGGCGGCGTACAGGTGATCGATGCTTTCGGCGTCAGGATCGTGCCGGAAGTCAGATATACGCGCTGGATGAGCCCGGTTTTCCACGCCTTCACCACTAACACCCAGCAGAATGAAATCGCAGCCGGGTTCTCGATCACGTTCTAGAGAACCGCTAAGATCCTGAGAACAAATACGTTCGATGGTGTACCGAACAGCGGTGCAACCGTTTTGAACTGGACAGCCCGGCGATTCCATCGCAACATGGCCCTGGCGTGCCAGATCATCAGCTCAGAATTCTCTGCATAGGGGCGCATCCGGACGACTGCGAGCTTCAATTCGGTGGAACAGCCGCCAAGTTCGTAGCGCTGGGACATGCCGTCAAGTTCGTTGCCGTCACAAACGGCGATGCCGGGCATGCCGTACTGAAAGGGGCGTCGCTGGCGCAGGTGCGGGCGCGGGAAGCCGGGGAAGCGGCGCGGCGCCTTGGGGTTGACGCGCATCAGGTGCTGGATCATCACGATGGCCAGCTTGTTCCGGACCTCGAGACGCGTTGGGCGATCGTCCGGGAAATTCGGAATTGGCGGGCGGATGTGGTGCTCACGCATCGCCCCTATGACTATCACCCCGATCATCGCTACACCGCGCAACTGGTTCAGGACTCCGCGTATCTCGTCGTAGTTCCCAACGTCTGCCCGGACGTTGCGCCGCTGCGGCGGAATCCGATCTTCCTTTACCTGGAGGACCATTTCCGCAGACCTATTCCATTCGCAGCCGACATCGCCGTCGATATCGGCGACGTTTGGGAACAGAAAATGGACGCTCTTGACGCACATGCTTCTCAGTTCTACGAATGGCTGCCGTGGGTAGATGGCGTAGCAGACCAAGTGCCTCAAGAACCGGCCGCTCGCCGTCAGTGGTTGAGCGAAAAGTGGAGCCATCCGCCTTGTGGGCCGGCCCGGGCAGCGCTGTCCAGGCGTTACGGAGCCGAGCGGGCTCGCGAAATCCAGCATGCCGAGGCTTTCGAGCTGTGCGAGTATGGGCGGCGTCCGTCCGCCGAGGAGCTGGAGGAAATGTTTCCACGATGAAAGTCCTGATTGCGTGCCTGGCGCTCTGTACCGCACTCGAGGCAGAGCCGGCATTATCTCTTATGCCGATGCCTGCTCACGTAACGCAGGAACAGGGAAAGTTGATCATCGACGGAAGCTTTCGCGTGCGGATTGCCGGACACACCGATCGGCGCCTTCAGGACGGCGTCGCTCGATTTACGTCTCGCCTCTCCCGCCAAACCGGCATTCCAATGACCAGCACGGGGCGGCTGGCGCTCACGATTGAATGCCAAAGCGCCGCGGCGGATGTTCCGATGCTGGGTGAAGATGAATCCTATCGACTCGAGATTGCTCCCGGCGGAGCGCGCTTGTCAGCTCCGGGCGTCACAGGCGCACTGCGCGGAATGGAAACGTTCTCGCAATTGGTCGCGCCGGATGCGGATTCGTTTTCGGTGCCTGCGCTGCGCATCGAGGACAGACCGCGCTTTCCCTGGCGGGGACTCTCGCTAGACGTATCCCGGCACTGGATGCCAATCCCGGTAATCCGGCGGAATCTCGACGCCATGGCCGCGGTGAAGCTCAACGTATTTCACTGGCATCTTTCCGACGATCAGGGTTTCCGGGTAGAGAGCAAGGTCTTCCCCAAGCTCCAGCAATCGGGTTCCGACGGTAAGTTTTATACGCAGGCCGAGGTTCGGCAGGTCATTGCTTACGCGGCAGACCGCGGCATCCGAGTGGTTCCCGAGTTTGATATTCCGGGCCACACCAGCAGTTGGCTGGTCGGATATCCGGAACTCGGCAGCGCGGCGGGACCTTTTCAGATCGAGCGTAAATGGGGCATTTTTGAGCCTACGCTCGACCCCACGCGTGCCGAGGTCTATACGTTTCCTGGATCGTTTCATCGGTGAAATGGCCGCGCTGTTCCCCGACCGGTATTTCCACATCGGCGGCGACGAAGTGCTGGACACAGAGTGGAAGAGTAACCCCGCCATTCAGGATTTTGCCAAGAAGCGCGGATTTAAGACCGGCCCTGAGCTGCTTGGATATTTCAGCGAGCGGGTGCACGCCCTGGTTATCAAACACGGCAAGCAAATGATCGGGTGGGATGAGGTGCTGCAGCCGGGTGTGCCGAACGATCTGGTGATTCAGTCGTGGAGGGGGCAGCAGTCGCTGGCTGACGCGGCGCGCCGGGGCTACCACGGGATTCTTTCGTATGGCTACTATCTGGACCATTTGAATCCGGCGTCCTTTCACTATCAAAACGATCCGCTGGGCGGGGCCGCGCAGCAACTGACTGAGGGCCAGGCTGCCTTGATTCTCGGCGGGGAAGCCTGCATGTGGACCGAGTACGTAACCGAGGAAACGGTGGACTCACGCTTGTGGCCGCGAGCCGCAGTGGTCGCCGAACGGTTATGGTCGCCGGCGAGTGTGACTGGCATCGAGTCGATGTACCGGCGCCTGGCTGCGGTCAGCCGGTGGCTCGACTGGACCGGCGTGGAGCATCGATCCGGATATCAGCGCATGCTGGATCGCCTGGCGGGTGGCAGTCCGGCTCCGGCGCTTCGCGTGCTTGCCGATGCCGTAGAACCGCTAGGGATCGACCAGCGGCAGGCCGCCCGGTCTTATAGCCACGACGTTCCGCTCAACCGGCTGGTGGATGCCGCTCAGCCGGAAAGTGAGACTGTCCGTCTATTGGAAGAAGCAATTCGGCGATTTGTCGCTGATCCAGTGCAAAATCGGCAGGAAGGCGAAGAGATTCGGCTCGCTATGACCCAATGGAGCGTGAATGCCGATCGACTTCGTCCGCTTATTACTGCCAACGTTCTGCTAGAAGAGGCGGCGACGCTTTCGGAAGACCTTTCCAAAGCCGGTAGCATCGGGTTACGAGCGATCCAATATTTGGAATCTGGAGAGCCCGTGCCGGCGAATTGGTTGGCGGAACAGAAGCTGGCGCTCACCGGGATGGAGCCACCCCGGGCCGAGGTTGAATTGGCTGCAGTGCGCCCTGTCAAGGCGCTGTTGGAGGCGGTCTCCCGACCGGGCGCGAAAACCGATCAGGCCGCCCAATCTGAGGCAAAGCATTGAATCTGTGTGCGTTCGATCTGTACTGAACACACCCGTAACGTATGGACAACTGTTCTGAACTAGACAAGGCCCGAAATCACGCGCAGCATGACGAGAACAGCATGTTGCTCGACCGTTCACCTATCGACGACTGCGAAGGAGTTGCCATGAAATCTACACGAATTCTGTTTGGGATACTGCTATCCATGCTGGTTACGACAGCGCTCTGCTGGGGCCAGGGACCAACCGCCGCGATCAACGGCCAAGTAACTGACGCGTCGGGAGCGGCTGTTGCGGGCGCCGCGATATCGGCGAAGGATCTGGACCACGGGACGAACTGGCCGACCGTTAGCAACGATGCCGGCTACTATAGCCTGCCACGGCTGCCCATCGGCAACTACGAGGTCCGCGCCGAGGCCAAAGGGTTCCAGACGGCGATTCAGCGCTCCGTGCAGCTGGCGCTCGACCAGGTGGCGAAGATCGACTTCCAATTGCAGGTCGGCCAGGTGACCCAGACGCTGGAAGTGACCACCGCTGCGCCGATACTCCAGACCGAAAGCGCGCAAATTAGCACTGTGATGCAAGGCGCCGCGATCCAGAGTCTGCCGCTCGAGACCCGTAACTACAATCAGCTTGCTTTGCTGATGCCTGGATCAGTTACCACCAGTCCGGCGGCTTTCAACACCGGTCAGGCGACATTCAATGCCGGACGGCCTTACATTAACGGCAATCGCGAGCAGGCCACCTATTATTTGCTGGACGGCATGGAGAATGTCGAGTTCGTCGACAACAATGTGGCTTTTTCGCCCAATGTGGATGCGATCCAGGAGTTCAACCTGGTTACCAACAATCCCAGCGCCGAATATGGACAATTCCTGGGCGGAGTGATCAGCGTCAGCTTGAAGTCGGGCAGCAATTCATTCCACGGTAACGCCTTCGAATTCGTGCGCAACGACTTTTTCAACGCCAACGAATGGTCGCGTAACTTCAGCTCCGATCCCACGGTGAACAGCGCTCCGGCCAATTTGCGCTGGAACGAGTACGGCGGCACGTTTGGCGGGCCCATTAAGAAGAACAAGCTTTTCTTCTTTGTCGATTACCAGGGCTCGCGGTTCGATACGCCGGCGACCCCGGGCACGATCAACACGTTCTCGAGTCAGGAGCGGACCGGGAACCTATCCGACATACCCGGCATCGCACTGCACTATCCAGGAACGACGGTGGCAATGCCCGCCAACCTCAGTCAGGCTGCAATCTGCGGCGCGGGACAGACTTTCGGATCATCGCCGTGCATCAAGGGCTTGAGCCCGACCGCACTCAAAATCATGGGCGTATTGCCGCAGGCCACGCTGCCGGGCTTGTTGAACAACGCCCCCAACACCCAGCAAACCTACATTCACGGCCAGCAGGGCGACGCGAAAGTGGATTACAACCTGTCGGACCGGGACCACCTTTCGGTGCGATATTCGCAGCAGTCCGTGCTCAATCCAATCGTCAACAGTCAGCCGCTGTTGTACAACACCACTGGCAACAACGTATTTCCATTGTGGAGCGGCGTCATCGACTATACGCGAACAATCAGCCCGAACCTGGTTAACGAATTCCGCGGCGGCGTGAACTATTTCCCCGCTGAAGCCAACGTCCAACAAGCGGGATCCACCAGCGGAGCCGGATTGATTCCCGGACAGCCGACGTCATTCCTGCCGGGACTCTCCTTCTCAGGCGCACCGGTAGGGGGCGGGCTCAACGGTCCCTTTGCTTTCGGCACCGTCGATTCGCCGGAAATCTTCCACCAGACCGCGATTCAATTTGAAGACACCCTGGCATATCACGCATCGCTCGCACAACATGAAATTCGGATTCCAGGGGATTCGCTATCGAAACGACTATGTTCCTTCCGTAACCAGCGATGGCGCGGCCGGCCAAATCGGTTTCAACGCTCAATACACCGGAAACGCCGAAGCCGATTTCCTGCTGGGGCTACCTTCCTACATCGGATACGGGCAAGGCTTCTCCGGCACAGTAGGGCAGCGCAACAATGCTTTCGGCGTGTTCTTCCAGGACGACTGGAAAGTAAACGCGCATCTCACTTTGAATCTCGGGCTGAGGTGGCAGCTCTTCACGCCGATCTACGAGGTGGGTAACCGCATGACCAACTTCGGCGAGATCAACGGGCAGATTGAGCTAGCCGGCGTGAATGGCAACAGCCGCGCGCTGTATAACCAATACAATGGGATTGCGAATTTCCTGCCGCGCTTAGGCCTGGCATGGAGTCCGGGCGGCAAATGGGCCCAGAATACCGTGATCCGGGCGGCCTTCAGCCGATCGAGTTTCCAGGAAGGTACTGGCGAGTACAATCGTTTGGCGACCAACGCTCCTTGGAATATCGACTTGGTCAGCCAGCCCGTAGCCGGACCTAACGGCGCTATCCCCGCGAACCAGATCACGCTCGATCAAGGCTTCTCCGGGCTCGGCTCTACTGGTGGGGTCCCGTGCAATGTCAGCACCGTCACCTCGGCTCCGGCGTCTTGTTTTGCCGGCGTACGCATCCATATGCAGGATTCCAACTATCGCCCAGCTGTTTCCAACCAGTGGAACTTTTCTATCCAGCGGCAGTTCGGAAATTCGACAACATTCCAGGCCGCCTATGTCGGTCAACATACCGACCACTTGGCGTCTATCTTGAACGCCGGTCAGCAAGTCCTTCTGCCGAACGGAACCACCACCCCCGGGCCGTACCTGTCGGGCAATCCGACCTTGAAAAATATCGGGACCGGCCAAGTCCGGCTGAATTCGACGGTTGGGGTTCAGAATTACAACTCCCTTCAATTAGCGTTCCAGCGGCGGCTCGCCAGCGGGCTCGCCTTCCAAGCCAATTACACCTGGTCGAAATGCCTGACGAACAATCAGGGTTACTACGGCCGATACGGAGACGCGACGGCCAGCCAAGCCAGCGCCGACGTTTCTTTCCAGCAGTACGTTTACAACATCAATCAGGATTATGGCTTCTGCGATCACGACGTGACCAATGTATTCAACGGATACCTCACCTACGAATTGCCGTTCGGCAAGCATCGCGCTTATGGCAAGAATGTGAACAAATTCGTGAACGCAGTGGCAGGCGATTGGCAGTTGAATACGGTGTTTACGGTGCATGGCGGCTTCCCGATCTCGATGCTCGACTTTGCCGCCGATCCCGGCACCGGTTCGTTCCAGCCCCGGCCGGACTGCATCGCTCCGTCCAGGCAGACCCCGTATCAGAATTTTTCCGGCGGCGGCTACATCTGGTTCGACCCGACAACAATGGCGAATCCGGCTCCGGGCCGTTTCGGAAACTGCGGCGTCGGCACCGAGCGCGGCCCTGGAATCAAGCAGGTGGATATGGGGCTATCGAAGAAATTCTCGATCACCGAACGTCAGGCGGTGGAATTCCGCTTTGAGGCAATCAACTCGCTCAATTCGCCCATCTTCGTCGTCCAGGGTTATGCGATCGACGTGCATGGCGGCAGCAACGAAGGCGTCGTGAACACTTCGCAAGGCGCGCGCAACCTACAGTTCGCATTGAAGTACAGTTTCTAGTTTGAAGACCGGTCACTGCCGATGATCCTGACCGGCTCCTTCGAATGAGTTAGAATCTGTACGCGTGAATCTTCGTGCGGCGAGGCTCTTCTCTTTCCTCTTGTCTGCCTGTTTTGTTCAGGCGGCGGATGTCGAATGGCCGGTGAATGGCGGTCCGTATAACATCCGTTATTCCGAGCTGGCGCAGATCAATCGCGATAACGTCGCCCGACTGCAAGTGGCCTGGTCCTACGACGCCCACGATGCTTTCAAAGATTCGGAGATGCAGAGCAATCCGATCATCGTGGACGGCGTCCTCTATGCCACCACGCCCAAGCTTCGCGTGATCGCACTCAACGCCCAGACTGGCCGCGAAATCTGGAGTTTCGATCCGAACCAGGGCGATCAGCCGCAGCGCCGCTACCGCCACCGCGGAGTCACCGTATATAAGGACCGCGTGTTCGTCAGCCATCGCAATTATCTTTGGGCGCTCGACCGCCGCACCGGCAAACCGATTCAGGCTTTCGGCGACGATGGCCGGATCGATCTTCGAAAAGGGCTGGACCGTCCGACTGAGAACATGACCGTGAGTGCCAGC
This sequence comes from Bryobacterales bacterium, assembly GCA_963769205.1. Classification (GTDB taxonomy): domain Bacteria; phylum Acidobacteriota; class Terriglobia; order Bryobacterales; family Bryobacteraceae; genus Palsa-89. Next base: position 124,973 of record CAVYKR010000021.1, read on the forward strand.
AGTCCGGGTGTTATTTTTGAAGACCTGCTGATCATGGGAAGCACCGTTCCGGAGACGCTGCCGGGCTCGCCGGGCGACATTCGCGCTTTCGACGTCAATACCGGCAAGATGCGCTGGATTTTCCATACCATTCCACATCCGGGCGAGTTCGGCTACGATACCTGGCCTCCGGAGGCGTACAAAATCTCGGGCGGCGCGAACGCGTGGGCCGGTCTAAGCGTCGATCCTAAACTTGGCATGGTGTTCGGCGCCACTGGATCGGCATCCTTCGATTTTTACGGCGCCAATCGCATCGGCGACAATCTATTCGCGGATTGCGTGATTGCGCTGGACGCCCGCACCGGTCGGCGCATCTGGCACTTCCAGGGCATTCGACATGACGTTTGGGATCTTGATTTTCCCGCTGCGCCCAGCCTGGTTACCGTCACCCGCAATGGCCGCAAAGTGGACGCGGTGGCTCAGATCGCAAAGACGGGATATGTCTTCGTTCTGGATCGCAAAACCGGCGAGCCACTGTTCCCCATCGCATATCGCAAGGCGCCGACTTCGCCGCTCGATGGCGAAAAACTCTCCGAAACACAGCCCTATCCAGTGAAACCGCCGCCCTTCACGCGTCAGGCGTTTACCGAGGACATGATCACCAATCGAACTCCGGAAGCGCACCGAGCGGTTCTTGAAACATTCCGGCGCCTCGATTCCAATGGCATGTTCACGCCGCCCAGCCGGCGAGGCACTATACTTTTTCCGGGGACCGATGGCGGAGGCGAGTGGGGAGGAGCGGCTTTCGATCCGGAAACGGGACTGCTCTATGTGAATTCCAATGAGCAGCCCTGGGTCATCCGGATGGTGACGCACGATACGACATCGCTCTACAAGAACAATTGCGCGAGCTGTCATCGCGACGATTTGAAAGGTACGCCGCCGACGTTTCCCTCCCTGGTGGATATCGGCAAGCGGCGCACACGGGCTGAACTAGCCAGCGTCATTCGGGAAGGCTCCGGCCGCATGCCCGGCTTCAGCCATCTGGGTCGAGGGATCAACGAGATCGTCGAATTCCTGGTCACGGGCCGCGATACCGGCGCGGTTGACCCGGCAGCGGCTGCGAAGGATCCCAACTGGCAGAAGTATCAGAAACGAAGGTTATATCTTGTTCCGTGATCCGGACGGCTATCCGCCGCTTACTCCGCCCTGGGGCACGCTCAATGCGATCGATCTAAACCAGGGGGACATTCGCTGGCAGATTCCGTTCGGCGAATATCCTGAGCTGGTGGCCAAAGGAATGAAGAATACCGGCAGCGATAATTACGGCGGTCCGGTGGTCACTGCGAGCGGGCTCCTGTTCATCGGCGCGACCAACTTCGACAAGAAATTCCGCGCATTCGACAAGTTAACCGGAAAACTTCTTTGGGAAACCGTACTGCCCGCCGCCGGCAATGCCACGCCCGCTATTTATGAGATCGGTGGACGCGAGTACGTTGTGATCGTATGCGGAGGCGGCAAGAACGACGCTCCCTCGGGAAGCAGCATCGTAGCTTTTGCGCTCCCGGCGAAATAGAAGTCGGCCTACTGCTTGTAAACCGTGCCGCCCTTCATGACGAACTGCACCCGGCGCAGGGCTGAAACGTCTTTAGTCGGGTCGCCATCCACAGCGATAAGATCGGCGAGCAGCCCGGGCTTCACCATCCCGATATCGAGGTGGAGGACGCGTCCGGCCACCGATGTCGCCGATTTCAACGCATCCGCCGGCGGCATTCCGAAATCGACCATGGTCTCGATTTCGCGGGCATTATCGCCGTGCGGAAACGTGCCGACGTCGCTGCCGCTCAAGATGGTCACACCCGCATCCAACGCGGCTTTGAAAGTGGCGCGCTTACGCGTCATGGCCGGCGATTCCGATTGACCGCCGCGGCCCCCGCGTCCTCCGCCACCGGCCGTGAGAGTCGGGCAAAGCGCCACGTGATGTTCCACCATCAGCTTGAAAATCTCGGGCGTGCCTTCATTGCCGTGCTCAATTGTTTCAGCGCCGGCCAGGATCGCGCGCCGCATGCCTTCCACCGTGCTGGTGTGTACGGCTACCGGAACACCCGCGTTCTTAGCGGTCTCAACGGCCAGCTTCATCTCCTCCTGTGAAAAAGTCGGATGCGAGCCCGTATGCGGGCCCCAGCGATAGTCGCCATAGAGCTTGATCCAATCCGCGCCATGGCCGATCTGATCGCGCACCACGCGCGTGAGACTGTCGATGCCATCGGCCTCTTCAGCGCCCTGCGGAACGGTCCACTCCAACACGAAGCCTTTCGGGCCATAGGTGCCGCTGGCCACGATGGCGCGCGTTGAAACCAGCATGCGAGGGCCCGGAATAATCCCCTGATCGACTGCTTGCTTCAGCTCCACGTCGGCATAAGCTGCGCCTTCGGTGCCCAGATCGCGGATGGTGGTGAACCCGGCCAGCAGCGTTTCGCGTAGATGATTGGTGGCCCGCGCCACGCGCAACGCCAGCCCTTCGTGCGCCACCTGATCGTTCCAGGACGTCTCGCTGTAAGCATGCAACAGCACGTGCGAGTGCCCTTCCACCAAGCCTGGCAGCAGCGTCGCACCGGCCAGATCCACTACCTTCGCACCCGAGGCGTCGATACTTGCGGCGGGGCCGGCGGCTTCGATCCGGTCTCCCCTCACTAGTACCGCCCAGCCGGCATGCATGCTGTCGCCGTCGAACGTACGCGCCGCCCGAATTACAATCGCTGGCGCGGATTGGCGTGCCGGAGGGGCCTGCGATAGCGCTGGCAGACACAACACGGCAAGAAGGATACACGCAGAGCCGGCACGACTGGGTTGCATAAAGCAATTATAGGTGTTGCCAGGACGTATAATCGTGGCAGAAAATGTCGCGGCCAAAGCCCTACCACCATGGACATTTGCAAGATGCTTTGTTACAAGCGGCCATTCACTTGATCTCGGAAACCGGTCCGGCCGGCTTCAGCCTGCGAGAGGTGGCACGACGGGCCGGCGTTTCACATAACGCGCCGTATCGGCACTTTCAGGATCGGGACGAGCTTTTGGCAGCGGTAGCCGCTCAGGGTTTCCGCGAATTGACCCAGGCCATGCTGGATGGGGCAGCGAACCAATCGACTGCCATGGGGCGATTGAAGCTGGCCGGCTTGGCGTACGTGGAATTCGCGCTGCGTCGAAAGGAACACTTTACCGTGATGTTCGACGCGCCGCTATTTAAGAGACACATTCCGATCTCCGCGGAAGCGGGGGAGCAGGCTTTCGGAACGCTTGTCAGCCTGGTCAAGAACTGCCAGGACGAAGGACAGTTGCCCGCTGGAGACTCACGCCAGTTCGCGTTATTCGCCTGGTCGATCGTCCATGGAGTCGCGAAGCTGGCGACTGCCAAGCGGCTCCCCTATGAATCCAGAGCCGACATTTTGAAGTTCGCCGAATTCGTGATCGATCAATCGTTATGGCACGTTACTGATCAGCTTTCCGTTGATTTGCGCGATCAGCTGATCGTACCGTAGGGATTCGAAGAAGGGCTGCTGTTGAGGCGCGCAGAGGAGTTCTTTCTGCCCGGATTCAGCCTGCCAAACCAGAGCGATCTCACCGGCAAGACCGTCGCGTTGGGCGCACGCCTGAAGCACTTCGTAAAGACGCTGGCGCACCGGTTCCGGGCATGCGGCAAATCCGGAGGCCGGAAAAACGGCTAAGACCTCCACTTCTCGAATCGTGAAGCGGGCGGCATCGAAGGAGCCGGGGCTGGCTTCGGACGGGGCAGAGCAAATCCGTACGGTGTGTCAGGTAATGCGCGAGCGGATTGTCTTTCGTTTCCGGATGTGCGAGCAGATAGGATGTGCAATCAAACAAGGGATGGGGACTGCGGCATTCGCCTGGCTCGCGTGTAAGAAAATGTTCCAACGGATCTCCGACATTTCGGGCTTCTTCGCAAACGCTGCGGTAATAATCGGGCTGAAACAGCGGGTGTGGAGTTCGTCCCTCGGCGGCGCCATGCAGGAAGTAATGAAGCAGTGAATTCACTCCGGCCTGTCGAATGTCGGGATAGCGGCGCAGGTAATATTCCGAATCGAAGAGAGGATGCGGCCGGCGGCAGGCGCGATCTCCGCGCTCCAGATAATCGCACAAGGCGTTGACGCTGGGCGGTTGCGGGCATTGACTCAGATAGAAGCTTGTGTCGAACAACGGACGCGGATTGCGCCCTTCGAACGCGCCCCTTACGACGTAGTGCCAGAACGGATTCGTGCCCGAAGCGGCCACGTCGGGATTGTATTCGAGATAGTAATTGGCGTCGAAAAGCCGCCGCAGCGCGCTGCCCGGCCGCAGCATCTGAAGGTTCAGCATGAAACGTAGCCGACGCGTCAGCCGGTTGAAGACGCCAGGCGGAGGGGCGCCGGGCTTAGCCGCCGCTAGCGAATGCCGCTTGCTAGAAGCCGCGGGTGAGTGAGTGACGGAACCGCCTTCCTTTAGCTGCCGCAGCCGCGTGTCGCCATCGGGCACCAGATCGAAGCGGCGACGGACTTCGGCCCGGGCGCGCCGCAAGAGCTCGAAGTCCATGGCGTTCAGCCGCAGGAGTTCGGAATACACACCCTCGTCGCAGGCTTGTCGAAATTGCTCCGTTCGTTCCGCCAGCGTACTTCCGGGCGCGGCCGAGGCGTTGACCGGAGCGTGGACGCAATTTAAGGACGGAAACAGCGCGCGTAGGCCATACTGGCCGGCAACCAGGCTCTCATCAAAACAATCGACCACGCCCAGGAAGGCCGTTTCGAGCATTCGCGCAGTCGCCAGGCCGAGGTCTTCGAGGCCGCGCGGTTGATCGTGCACCAAGCCGTTGGCCAGCAGATTGACCTGCACATCGTTGACAGTCCAAGGCATTTCCTCGACCAGCCGGCGCGCGAATTCACCGAGCGCGTGATGATTGGCGAGGTCGGAGATCAATTCACCTTCCACCGGCTTCAGACGAAAGTAATCGTAGGTTGAGCGGATTCGGTCAATCGGATCCCGGAGAAAACAAAGATCGAAAAAGAGGAACCCCGGCGCCTGCGGAACCGGATAAAAGATCTGGTGACTTGAAACGGCTTGCAGGGTACGATTTTTTTCGAGAAACGTCAGTAACTCAGGATGCGTGATTTCGGCGTCGCGGCCCGGAAGATCAAAGGTGGAAAAACTGTCCCAAAAACTGCGCGCCAGAATCTCTATGAGACTGGACCCTCCGTTTTTCAGGATGTGATAGTGAAGAAGAACCGGGCGCATGCCGTTTTCAGTTTATCGCTTGGTTCCGGCAAACCTGGTCAGGCGTCAGAATTTTTAGCTTTTTCTTAAAATATCGGGCGCGATCGTTCGTTATACATGGTAGATGGAGGACGTGCTGAGCGTCACAACCGGGGCCGGCGAGCAGCGCAGCGAGCAAAACCGCCGCATTTCGGAGGTGATTCACGAGGAGCGCCGGCGGCTGCTCCACTTCATCCGCAAGCGGGTGGATGACGAGGGAGATGCGGAAGACATCCTGCAAGATGTCTTTTACGAACTGACCGAAGCTTACCGGCTGATGAAACCCATCGAGCAGGTGGGCGCCTGGCTTTACCGTGTGGCAAGGAATCGCATCATCGACCGCTTCCGAAGAAACAAGCCCGCCGCCGAGGTTCCCCTCAATACGGCTGACGAAGGCGGCCCGCGGCTGGAAGATCTTCTACCGTCGCCGGAGGGAGGACCGGAGGCGTTGTACGCGCGGAACGTGCTTCTGGAGGAGCTGGATGCGGCCTTAGAGGAACTTCCGAAAGAACAGCGTGATGTTTTCATCGCGCATGAGATGGATGGCCGGAGCTTTAAGCAGATAGCCGAGGAGACGGGGGTGAGCGTCAACACTCTGCTCTCACGGAAGCATTACGCGATCTTGCATCTGCGACGCCGGCTGGAAGCTATCTACGAAGAGTTTACGAACGCATGAGGACTACATTATGAGATCACGATGGTTGAAGAGAGGGCTGAAAATCGCGCTGATAGCGGTGGTGGCCGCCACCGTACTGGGCTTCCTGGTAATGACTCTCTGGAACTGGCTGGGGCCATCTGTCTTAGGACTGCATACGATCACCTTTTGGCAGGCGCTGGGGATTCTGATCCTCAGTAAGCTCCTGTTCGGAGGATTTCGGGGGAGACCCGGCCATGGCGGACACTGGCGACGGCGGATGAACGAACGCTGGCAGCACATGACTCCGGAGGAACGCGAGAAATTTCGCCAGGGCGTGGGCGTGTTCGGCCGGTGTGGTCAGCACAGCGTTGCAACGGAGGAATCGAGCGATGCGCGACACGTTTAGTCATCCCGAAGGCGTACCGAGTGTGACAGCTCAGCGTGTCGCGATGCGCCGCGCCGCCCATCAACTTCTCGACAATCCGCGCGTGTTTGAAGATCCACTCGCGATAAGGATCCTGGGAGATGAGTCGGCAGCGAGACTCAAATCCGAGACCGGCGGCTCGCAGCACATCCGCGCTTTCATGGCGGCACGAAGCCGCTACGCGGAAGACGAACTGACCGCGGCGATTGCACGCGGCGCCACGCAATACGTTGTTTTGGGCGCAGGGCTGGATACCTATGCCTATCGCAATGCACATTCCCGATTGCGCGTTTACGAAGTGGACCATCCCGCTACCCAAGCCTGGAAGCGAAAGCAGCTGGGTGACGCTGGAATCGCGGCCCCAGATTTATTGACGTTCGTGCCTACCGACTTCGAGGAGCAATCGCTGGCTGCGGCGCTTGAAGAGTCAGGCTTTCAGGCCGGCGAAATCAGCTTCTTGTCATGGCTCGGCGTCACTCCTTATCTGACCGCCGAAGCGGCCATGGCAACGCTCGCGTTTATCGGATCGCTGCCCGAGGGCAGCGGTGTGGTGTTCGACTATGCCGTCGAGCGATCGTCACTAGATTCGGTTGAACAGATGGCTATGGATGCGCTTGCCAGCCGTGTTGCAAGAGCGGGCGAGCCGTTTCGATTGTTTCTTGACCCGCGCGCGCTGAACCGGATGCTCCGAGCCGCTGGCTTCCACGAAATCGAGGATCTAGGGCCTGCTGAGATCGATGAGCGGTACTTCGCCGGAAGAGAGGATGGCCTACGAGTGTCGGCCGGACTAGCCCACTTGGTAAATGCCCGTATTTGATTGGGCTACGCGTTACGGCGGATCTCGCCTGGAGAGAGGCCGAAACGAAATCGCCTGGAAACGGTCTCCCTAATAAGAGGGGTCTCGACATTGACCGCAACAAACGCGCAGTTGGCCCGGTGGCTTGCGCTCTTCACAGTTAGTGCTTCTGCTTGGGCCGGAACCGTTAGTGAGCATCCCGCGCCTGGAACGTCTCTGGTCCATTTCGGAGAAATAGACTCCAATGTTTACAAAGGATCGAAGCCGAAGAAAGACGCTGACTTCGCTTTTCTTCGATCCAAACAAATCAAATACATACTGAATCTGAGGTTTCTACCGGTCCTTTCCCGGCCGGAGCAGCACAAAGCCAAGAAGTACGGCATGACCTACATTTCGGTCTTTATGAATGCTTCCCCAGTGGCGCCGTCGGAGAAGCATGTCGATCGAATCCTGGAGCTGCTTCGGGACCCGTGCTACCAACCGATCTATTTTCACTGTGATATTGGCCGCGATAGAACCAGTCTGATTGCCACTCTGTACCGAATGTACTTCAGCGGCCTGCCGCCTCAAGACGGTTGGCGGGAGATGAAGGAATACGGGTTTAAAGATTCCTGGACTCTGCTGGGCCTCAAAAAGTACCTGGATAAACACCCCACGGCGCCGGCTTCGCTGGAGGCAACCAGGCACAGCTGCGATGCAGGGCAAACTCGGGTGAGCGGCGATCTTCGGGAATCGGCGCGGTAATGGCGATGCTGTCCCGGCGAGGGATCTAGCGGCGCCTTTCGTCTTCGTGGCGCCCCTCTTCACGGTGCGATTCACGAGGAACCGGCCTACCCTCTCGCGATGCGCTCCGCTCCTGCTCGGAACGTCCTTGGAGTTCATGGGGCTCAGGTGGCCGCACATAATTGGGCGCCGGCCGCCGGTACCCTTCATAAGCATGCACGTAAGCTCCGCGGTTGCCCCAGTTCCTACCCCAGCGTGCGTTGTTCAGGAAGACATCGTGCCTTCCCCAATCGAAGCGGATCGCTCCCGGTCCCCAGCCCCAGGGCGCGTAGAAACCGCCGATGCCTACGCCATAGCCGAAGCGGATGGCTCCGCCCACTACGAAGCCGGGCCGCGGCGCGTAGAACACAATCCGCGGATCATAGTAGGGGACTACAATAAAGCCCGGATTCACTGGCATGATCGTAATGTAGGGACCGCCGCTCACCAATACCTGCGGATTGCTTCTTAGATAACCGTAGCGTTCGGCGATGGCGCGCTGGCGTTGCACCGCATCCATCACGTCCAGCTGCTGGGCCAAAAATGCGTTTCCAAGCTGCGAGGTCCAGTTCATATCAGAAGCCATCATGGCCAGGACGGAGGGAAAGGGAAGCAGCGCCTGAACGCTTGGATCCCAAGGCAAACGGTCGCCGCTGATGGCGTTGGCCAGTGCCTGCCCGGTAAGGTAATGATGCTGATCAGCCCACTGGGCGGCTGCGGGGATATCGTTGGGATAAGTCGCGGCAGCCAGCACTTGCGCCAGCAGAGGGTCCGGATAAAGGGCGATACGCGCCACCAGTTCATCTATTTGTTGGGGAGGGAACGAAGGCGGCCCTTGAGTAAAAGCGGGAGCGGCTAAAATCCCCGCCAGGAGCGTTACCGCAGCGGCTATATTTCTCACTTGTTGCATTGTTATTGTCTCCTAAAACTCGAGGGGCCAGCGTCTCACTGCTTGGGAAGGCTGTTTCGAGAATCCTTTCCAAGGATGTGACTTACATCCACGTTGTTTTCCTGGCAGATGTACTCCATGAGATCTGTATCGGTCTGGAGGGTGGAGTGACCATATAGCGTGAATGCCTTAGTGTAGGCTCCAGGGTCGTCGATGGTGGTCTCCCATTCCAGGTGGCCCAGGTCAGGCCTGCGGTAACGTTCGATGGTGTGGAGTTTCTCGGTATGGGGATGACCGGCAAAATCGAACCAGAATTTGTCGTTATAGCCTACGGTGTCAATCACCAGGCTAGTGCCTTCATAGCTTCCAATGGATTCGCCATACCAGGTGGGATTCGGGTCCGGCGAATGCTTACGTCCATCCAGGAAGACCTGGCGGTAACTATGAATATTGCCTTCAAACAGAATGTAAATGTGGTTACGGTTTTGGACGATGCTCCACGGGTACGGAGCCAGCCGGGGCACGCCCGTGGGTAGGCAATTCGCCTCCGGATCGTCCTTGGATGGGCGCTCCTTAGCCAGCTTCAGCGCCCAGGGCTGGATCGGCAGCTTCTCGCCTTTCTTAAGCGCATCGCTGATGTCATACGTGAAGTTGCGATCGGGGCTCCAAACTCCCGAGAAATCCGGTTTTCCATCCGCCAGCCGGGGTGCTGGACCGGTGGGGACTTTCGCCACTACGCCTTCGTTCTGAGCGCCGCCGCCGGCCGGGTCGGTTCGACCTTGGCCCGCCGCCGGATGGGCTGACAGCAGCCAGGCCGCCGCCATAACCGCTATAGCTATGTTCCCGAAAAGGTCCTTCACTGGGTTGGACCACCGTCTCCGGAAGTTCCCGCGAACACTTTTCTGCCATCCGCCAGGGTGACCGTTCTGGCGTTGGCCATGTTGGATCCGTCCTTAGCCATTGACCCGGTGACGGTAACCACATCTCCAACCTTTAAGGAGTGCCGGGTCCAGCCTTGCCTCATCAGACCGTTTGGGCTGGCCAACTCGAAGTTCCAGTTCGTCACGTTGCCGTCTGCGTCTTTGACATCGACATAGAAACGGGCGTGGGGATTGGTCCATTCGACCTTGGTTACGGCACCCTTCAGAGTGACCGGCTTGTCGGCATCATACTCGGCTTGAAATGAATGGTGGGCCAGCATTGGCAGAGCGACCACCAGCATACCGAGAGTCGGAAGCAATCGGCTCAGCTTAGCTCTCATCGCCGAAAGCTAACATGCGCCCAGGAGGTTGTCAAGGAGATGAGTCTGACTGGCGGGCCCATTGTCCATAAAGACAGCTATATCAACCGGCCGGCGGCAGTTTCACGCCCAGAACATCGCGCAGATAGTTGATGTTGTGCGCGATATAGTCGTCAACTGCGACATCCAGGTTTCCTCCGATGGAGTCGAAGCCGTCGTCGCCCTTTCTCGGCCCGTCCACGTCGAAGATCGCCCAGCCCTTGTAACGCCGGTCGCGCAGGACCTTAAAAACGGCGGGGAAGTCTACGCCCCCACCGCCCAGGTTGTGATAGACGCTGGCCACGCGATGTTCCTCCTGAGTGGGCGTAGAGGTGTTGCCGCGATATCTGGCGTAGGTGTCCTTGAGATGCACTTCGGCGATCCTAGGGAAATAGTCGCTGATGATCCGCGCCGGGTCGCCGCCCCCCAAGACCAGATGTCCGGTGTCGGCCGTCATCCAGACGTACTTCGGATCGGTGAGCTCCATAGCCCGACGCATATCCTTTTCACGTTCCATGGGCCCCCAGATATGAGGATGCGGCGCCAGCCTGATTCCCATTTCAATGGTTTGCCTGCCGATCACGTTTAGGGTATCGGCGAGTCTTTTTAGCTGTTCGTCGCTCGGACCGCCGGGCGGACGCTGGCCCATATTTACTTTCCAGTGGTCGCAGCCGAGGGGCTGCAGAAAATCGCGGGCGAAAGCCACATGATCGGCAATGGTCTTGGGGATCTGGTCCGGATCCATAAAGTTGGTCGACTGGCCGACCTCGCCATTGGACGCGTCGATAAAGGTGAGACCGGCATCATCGAAAATCTTCTTGAGCTCGAGCGGATTTTTCCGGTACTTCTCAATGCCATCGCCGTACGGCTCGATGCCCTGCAATCCCAGTGCGGCGATTCGCTTAACCGCCCACACGGTATCGTGCTGCTTGCCCCAGATGGAACTGGTGGTCCCGTAAAGAATGTCGGGATTAATGGGGTCGAGCGACTGATGTGAAACCGCGCCCAGACAGCCTGGATGGCCGGGCCAAGCTCGCAGCGGCCGTGATACCGGATAATGCCATGCGCGGAAGACATAAATTCCCGCCTTTTGAGCCCGCGCTCATTGACTCTTGCAGACATGGACACCTCCATCCTTCAACGTAGTTGGATAAAGCCTACCGTACAGTCTACTCCTGAGGCTCAATCGATAGGATTGGTCGCGAAAACAGAAAGCTCCGGCGTGAAGCCCCGGTCGTTCATCTCGAGAACCGCTTTGATCATGTGGGCGATGTCTTCGCTTTGCAGCTTGCTGGGATTGTCGACTTGGGGAAAGCCGGCCCGGCGCGCGAAGTCAGTGATCACTTCGCTCGGATTAATCAGGAAGACGCGCACGTTGTATTTGCGGAGTTCGGCGCGCCAGCACTCGGTCATGCCGCGCAGGGCGAACTTGCTGGCGTAGTAGGCCGTTCCCTTGGGAGCGCCGCGCAACGAAGCGGTAGACGAAATATTGATCAAGTTGCCCCGCTTGCGTTGCTTGAAGAGCCGGGCCGCTTCGCGCGACATGAGCATGACGCCGGTCACGTTGGTGGCGAAGACGGCGTCGAAACTGGCGCGGTCCATGTCGATCAGCTCCTTGAGCACGCCGATGCCGGCATTATTAATCAGGACGTCCAGATCGCCCAGCTTCTCCTTGACTTCCTGGAAAGTCCGCAGGACGTCGGCCTCGTTAGCGACATCGGCCTGTATACCCACGACGCCCAGCGACCGGGCGGCTTCGGCCAAGTGTTCCGGGTCGCGTCCGGTGATTGCGACGCGCGCCCCCGCCTGTGCAAGTACCTGCGCCGCGGCGCGGCCGAGGCCGCTCGATCCGCCAGTAATCAGAACTACTGCGTTCTTGAGGTTCATGTGTCTATGTTAAGACGGCGCTTGCCACGTAGTTGAGCAACTAGCTCCATTCTTCCCCGGTATCGCGGTGTAAGAGTAAACTAGTGGGATGTCACTACGAATTAACGAAGAAGCTCCTAATTTCACAGCCGAAACCACGCAGGGCACCATAGATTTTCATCAATGGATTGGCAATGGCTGGGCAATCCTGTTCTCTCACCCGAAGGATTTTACGCCGGTGTGTACCACGGAGCTCGGCTATATGGCGGGCCTGGAGCCCGAATTTGCGAAGCGCAACTGCAAGGTGATCGGCCTTAGCGTTGACCCGGTAAGCAGCCATGGAAAATGGGCCGGCGACATCGAGGAGACGCAGGGGCATAAGGTCAACTATCCGATGATCGGAGATCCGGAGCTGAAGATTGCAAAGCAATACGACATGCTACCGGCCGACGCCGGGACCACGTCCGAAGGCCGTACGGCGGCGAATAATGCAACCGTACGCACGGTGTTCATCGTGGGTCCGGACAAGAAAATAAAGCTGATGCTGAGCTATCCCATGAGCACGGGCCGCAATTTCGACGAAGTACTGCGAGTTTTGGATTCGATGCAGCTCACCTCGAAGCACAAGGTGGCAACTCCGGTGAATTGGAAAAATGGCGAGGATGTGATCATCCTTCCGTCCGTGACGGAAGAAGAGGCGAAGCAGAAGTACCCGAACGGCTGGAAGTCGCCTAAGCCGTATCTCCGGATCGTGCCCCAACCGAAGTAGCATGAGACGGGTGGTCCAGGCGTTGCTGTTTTGCGCAGTGTTGTGCTGGGGACACTCGAAAACCTCGGCCACCACTTCCAAACCCGCTCCTACCGATTGGCCCAGCTACAACCGCGATCTCGCCGGAACACGCTACTCACCGCTGACACAAATCGATGCGAGCAATGTCTCGCAACTAAAACTGGCGTGGTCCTACCGGCCGAGCGAGACCGGCGGACGCCCATCGGCGGAGGTCACACCGGTGGTGATCCGTGGGCGGATGTATCTCACAGCCGCGAACCGGGTGGTGGCCCTGGAACCAACTACCGGCAAAGAAATCTGGACCTATGAATTGTCGTCGGGCGTTGCTTCGCAGCGCGGCGTGGCCTATTGGCCGGGCGACCGCTACAACCCACCGCGAGTCATTTTCAATGCCGGGCGTCGCTTAATCGCGCTGAACGCGAACACCGGCAAACTCGATCCGGGCTTCGGCAAAGAAGGCGAAGTAGACATGGGGGTAGCCTACAACGGCGTTCCTACCATCTTCAAGAATGCGGTCATGGTCGGCGCCGCCACAGGCGAGTACATTCCGCTCGGCCCGCCTGGCGATTCGCGCGCTTTTGACGCGCGGACTGGCGCGAAACTCTGGGAATTCCATTCGGTTCCCCGGCCGGGGGAAGTGGGCCACGATACCTGGGAGAGTGATAGCTGGAAAGACCGCTCCGGCACGAATATGTGGGGGTTTCAGATGACGGTGGATGAAGAGCGCGGGTTGGCGTACATGACCTTCGGCGCGCCAACATCCACTTACTACGGCGCCGACCGCAAAGGAGACAATCTATTCGGCAACGCCCTGGTCGCCATCGATGCCGTGACTGGAAAATACAAATGGCACTTCCAGGCGGTTCACCACGATGTATGGGATTTTGACTTACCCCCGGCTCCCAGCCTCATCGATATTGTTCGCGCCGGCAAAAAAATCCCGGCGCTGGCGTTGACGGGCAAGATTGGCTTGATGTTCATTCTGGATCGTGAAACAGGGAAGCCGGTGTTCGGCGTGGAAGAGCTCCCCGTGCGCCAGACCGATGTTCCGGGCGAACGGCTTGCTACGACGCAACCGTTCCCGCTAAAGCCGCCTCCTCTAGCTCGAGTGAGCTTCTCCGAGCAAGACATCGTGACTGAGGTAGATACTACTCCGGAGCATGCCAAGGCATGCCGAGAATTGTTGGAGCGAAGCGGCGGCCTCTACAACGTGGGTCCTTACACGCCGTGGCCTTATCACAAGGAGGGGGCACCGCCGCGAAGCGCGATTGTGTTTCCGGGGGCGACGGGCGGCACGAACTGGGGAGGCACAGCTGCGGATCCTCAGACCGGGATGGTCTATGCGTTCGTGCAGAACGACGGTTCGATCGGTTGGATGGCCAAACCTCCGGCCGGTTTCTTAGATCCAATGCTGAAAGAACCTTACACCAACCCTTACGAACGAGGCAGCGAGGCCGGACCGGGCCCATACCAGCGATTCGACGTTCGTGTGACCGGTGCTGACGGTAAGCCGGTCATGGGCGACCGCTGGCCTTGCCAGAAGCCTCCCTGGGGTCAACTGGTGGCCGTAAATGCAAACACCGGTGATATCGCCTGGCGCGCGACTGCCGGCATTACCGACGAATTGCCCGAGGGCAAGAAGAACACGGGGCGGATCGGCATGGCTGGGCCGATCGTTGCTGCCGGAGGGCTGGTGTTTCTCGGCGCGACCAATGACAACCGCTTCCGCGCATTCGACAGCCGCACTGGCCGCGAGCTCTGGTCCGTCCAGCTCGAATATGAGGCGAATGCCATACCGATGACCTACCAGGGAGGGAACGGTAAGCAGTACGTGGCGATCATGTCAGCCGGAGCACCGTCGCCGGGAGCCAGCCGGAATGGGCAGGCCCTCCTGGTATACGCACTCCCTTAAGAACCTGTGAAACACTCCTTCGCACTATTTTGTTTCTTTGTTCCGCTTTTAGCTTGCGCCGCAGATCGCCCTTTCAACACGTGGAGCCAGTATTTGGGCGGAGCCGATTCGTCGCAGTACTCCTCGCTCAAACAGATCAATAAGACCAACGTTAAGCAGCTTGAAGTCGCCTGGACTTATCCGTCGGGTCCCGGAACCCTGGTGTTCGATCCAATCGTCGTGGACGGTTTAATGTACTTGCTGGTGAACCGCAATTCCATCGTGGCGCTGGACGCAGCTACGGGCAACGAGATCTGGTCGCACCCCAACACCGGCGCAGTGGGACAGCGGGGCCTTAACTATTGGGAGAGCAAGGACGGCTCTGACCGGCGCCTGTTCTATATCAACGACGGCTATCTGACGGCGATCGATGCTCGCACCGGCAAGACCATTCAGAGCTTCGGCGACAATGGACGAACGGATCTGCGTGTGGGGCTTGATCGCGATGTGAACCGCCCGTTGCAGACCAGCAATCCGGGACGCGTTTTCGAAAACCTGATCATCACACCGCTGCCCGCCAGCGGTGCAAGCTACGATTCGGCGCCGGCCGATATTCACGCCTATAGCACCGTCACCGGCAAATTGGTTTGGACGTTCCACGTAATACCCCGCCCGGGAGAATTTGGCTACGATACCTGGCCTCCCGAAGCCTGGAAGGCTGCCGGGGGCGTACACACCTGGAGTGAGGTAACGATCGATGAGAGAAGGGGCATCGCCTATTTTCCACTAGGGACCGCGCGCTACGATTTCTACGGCGGCAACCGTAAAGGCAACAACCTGTTTGCCAATTCGCTGCTGGCGCTGGATGCGCGCACGGGCAAACGGTTGTGGCACTTCCAGACGATCCATCACGATCTGTGGGACTACGATCTGCCGGTAGCGCCGAAACTGCTCACCGTAAAACATAACGGCCGCAACGTGGATGTGGTCGCGCAAGCCGCCAAGTTCGGATATTTGTATGTGTTCAATCGCGTTACGGGAGAGCCGCTGTGGCCGATAGAAGAACGTCCTGTGCCTCAAACCGACGTGCCCGGTGAATTCAGCTCCCCTACACAACCTTTTCCGACTAAGCCCCCTCCCTTCGCCCGGCACAGCTTCACCGAAGGAGATATCAATCCCTTCGCAACCGAAGCCGAGCAGGCCAAGATCCGCGAGCTACTCAAGAGTTCACGCAACGAAGGCTTATACACACCGCCGAGCTTCCGAGGAACGATCTCGCTTCCTGGTCATAACGGTGGCGCGAATTGGGGCAGCGTAGCAGTGAATCCGGAAAAAGGATTTTTGTACGTCATCACCAAGGAACACCCCACGCTAGACAAACTCGAGTTGCCGGCGCCGCCGAAGGCCGGCGAGTCGATTTTCTCGTCGTCCGATCCAGAGGGATTCATTCGCTACAATTCGCCATTGAATTTCATGACTGTGAGCACGGGCCTGTCCTCCATAGGGCCGCCGTGGTCAACGCTAACGGCCTACGACCTGAACAGCGGCACCATTCGCTGGCAGGTCCCCAACGGAGGTGTTTTGGATCTCGAAAAAGAGGGCCATTCGAACACCGGAGCTCGTGATCCGCGCGGGGGCCCGGTTGTCACTGCGGGAGGATTAATCTTCGCCGCGACGGCTTCGGATCACAAAATACGCGCCTATGACGAAGATACGGGCGCAGTGGTGTGGATAAAAGAGCTGCCGGTAGGATCCGATGGCGTGCCTGCTGTTTATCAAGTGGGAGGACGAGAGTACATCGCATTCTGCGTTGCGGCCGGCAATGGTCTGAACTTTAACTTCGGACTCCGCCGGCCCGACCCGTCGGACACGTCTCCCCACTCCTATGTCGTTTTTGCACTTCCGGCGAAATAGCCTCCCCGATTACGCTTCTTTCTTGGTAGATTTTAAGCGTGCGTAAGAGTACGAGGTTTCTCGTCGCGGCCGTTGCTTTTTTGTTTGCTCTGCCAGTGATCGCCCAGACCGCAATCCCGCGCATGCCCGGCGGAAAACCGAACCTCAACGGTTTATGGCAGGCCATGACCACCGCCTATTGGGACCTCGAGGATCATTCAGCGCAAGCCGGGCCTGTGCTGGAATTAGGCGCGATCGGGGCGATCCCGGCCGGGAATGGAGTCGTTGAAGGGGGCAAGATTCCGTACAAGAGCGAAGCGCTCACAAAAAAGAAAGAGAACTTCGCCAACCGGCTCAAGCTCGATCCGGAGGTCAAGTGTTATTTGCCGGGGGTTCCCCGTGCCACGTACATGCCGTACCCGTTCCAGATTGTCCAGTCACAGAACGACGTTCTGATCGCGTACACTTACGATTCGGCAGCGCGCACCATACTCGTATCCAAGCATCGGGACGCGGAGTTGGACACCTGGATGGGCACTTCCAATGGAAAATGGGAGGGCGACACGTTCGTAGTCGATGTAACGGGGTTCAACGGCAGAGCCTGGCTCGACCGCGCTGGAAATTTCGCTACCGATAGCTTGCACGTTGTGGAGCGGTACTCCATGCTCGACGGCAATACCCTGAATTATGAGGCGACGATCGAAGATCCCGCAATATTCACTCGACCATGGAAGATCAGTTTTCCGCTGTATCGCCACCGGGAAAAGGGCGCGCGCCTGTTCGATTTAAAGTGTGTCGAGTTTGTCGAAGACCTGGTATACGGCGATGTTGACAAAAAACCGACCCACTAGTTGAGGACTACAAGGAGCTCTCATGGCAAGAATACCTGGTTTGGCAGCCGCGGCAATCGGGATACTGATTTCGACGGTCCAATTGCCCGCACATCATGCTTTCACGGCCGAATTCGACACGAAAAGGCCGGTTAAGTTGCGAGGCACGATTGCCAAGATCGAACTGGTGAATCCCCATTCCTGGATTTATATCGATGTGAAGAACGAGGATGGGACCACCGCGCAATGGATGCTCGAGGCCGGTTCGCCGAATGTGCTGGTGCGGCGCGGTTTTAGCAAGACTGCCCTTCCCAAAGGAACCGAGGTCATATTCGAAGGCTTTCAGGCCAAAGATGGATCGAATCGCGCCAACGGCAGGGACATCACATTTCCGGATGGAAAGAAGCTGTTTATTGGGTCGACTGGCGCCGAGGGGCCGCCCGAAGAGACCAAGAAGTGAGGAGAGGAGTTAATCCATGCAGGCCACGTACATAGCAATCTGCGGCGTTTCGCTGGCCATGCTAGCGCCCCCCGCAATAGGACAATCACGCCAGGCCATACCGCCCAGCGAAGCAAATTTCTTCATCGGCACGCCGGCCGGGTGGGCCCATCCGAAAACGCCATGGGGCGATCCGGATTTGCAAGGAATCTGGCCCCTGAACAATGTCGGAATCACGGCCTTGCAGCGGTGTTTCTCGCGCCAGCGCTATCCGGGTGCGGCTCCCGATAAAATCGCAGCCTGCGACCCACACAAGGAGTTTATGACCGAGGAGGAATTCAAGACCGTGAAGGAAAACTCCTCCAAGATGCCGGACCGTTTCGCCGACGCGGCGCGGGAAGGCGAGGCTGGACGCGCGTTTGTCACCGGCATCGTGGATGCCATGACACCACAGCGTCAGACTTCCCTAATCTTTGACCCACCGGACGGCAAGCTTCCCGAAATGACTCCGGAGGGTAAGCGGCTGGCGGCCGAGATGAAGAGCACCTGGCCTCTGCCCGGCGAGGAACTGGTCTTCGATTCCCATCATGACTTCGACCTTTGGGATCGCTGCATTACCCGCGGGATGCCGGTTTCGATGTTTCCGTTCCGCTATAACAACGGAATTCAGATCGTTCAGTCTCCCGGACAGGTCGTAATCTTCCTGGAAATGATTCACGACGCGCGGATTGTGCCGCTGAATGACAACACGCCTGTTTCTGGCGACATCAAACAATGGATGGGCATCTCGCGCGGGCACTGGGATCACAACACCCTGGTCGTCGAGACCACCAACTTCAAGGCTGGAGCATCGGCGACCAATACAGCCGTGATTGCGTCTCCGCCCGGCAACCGCTTCCCTACCAGCGATCAAATGAAGATTACCGAGAGGTTCACCCGCATCAACGATCAATCCCTGATTTACGAGATCAAGACCGAGGACCCGGTGGTCCTTACCCACTCGTGGACGGCGCGCTTCCCGTTGAAACTTGAACCCGACTACAAGTTGCTCGAGTATTCATGCCAGGAAGACAACCGTGTAGTGCCGGACTGGATCAGCGTTTCCCGGGCGGAGCGTTCCGGTAAGGCAGGAGCTTCCGCGCCGACGCGCCGATGAGATTGCCCACAGCAGTCCTATTTTGCGCCGCAGCCGCGGTACCTGTCGTGGCGGAGATCAAGGACCCCGTAAAGACCGCGGCCGGCCCGATCGCCGGCGTGACGCTCCAATCTGGAGTCCGCGTTTTCAAAGGCATTCCATTCGCCGCGCCTCCGGTCGGCCCGTTGCGTTGGAAGGAGCCTCAACCGCCGGAGCGATGGAGCGAGGTCCGCAAGGCCGACACCTTCGGCAATGTTTGTGTGCAGCCGAGTTCGCCTAAGCGAGTGCCGGTAAATGTAGCGGTGGATTTGCCCGATTCGCCCAAGATGAGCGAGGACTGCCTGTATCTCAACGTTTGGACCTCCGCGGATCGTGCCAATGCCCGCCTGCCTGTAATGGTGTGGCTTTTCGGCGGAGCGTACCGGGAAGGGTCGGGATCGAGCCCTCATAATGACGGTGAGGCGCTCGCGCGTAAGGGCGTGGTGCTGGTCACCTTCAATTACCGTGTGGGGCCGTTCGGGTTCTTTTCGCACCCGGAATTAACGAAGGAGTCGGGCCGGAATTCATCGGGCAATCAGGCGTTGGCGGACTCGATCGCCGTTTTTCGATGGGTGCAGACGAACATCGCGGCGTTTGGTGGCGACCCCGGCAATGTTACGATCTTTGGCGAATCCGCCGGCGCAGCCATGATTGGCGGGCTGGTTGGGTCGCCGGTTGCGAAAGGATTGTTTCAACGCGCCATTGCGGAAAGCGGTCATTGGATGGGCCTCGGCATGGCTCCAATGGTCCCCTTGGCGCAGGCCGAACGCTTTGCCGCAAGCGGCACCGGCCGGGGCGTACCCGGTCAGCCCCCCGCGGAGACCAAGCCGCTTCCGCCCCTGGAGGAGCTTCGTGCCCGGTCCAGTGATGAAGTGCTGAAGACGATTCGAGGAGCAGGCATGATCATCGACGGCTGGATTGTGCCGGAGGATGAGTCCATCACGTTTGCCGAGCGGCGACAGAATCCCGTGGACCTGATCGTCGGGTCCAATAAAGACGAACACACGTCCTTTGGCGGAAATATCGCGTTCCGCAATACTCTAGCCTGGGGATCCAGACTCTTCGCCGAGCGCCAGACGGCTCTCGGAAAGCACGCCTACTGGTATTTCTTCGCGCACGAGCCGCCGCTCGAACCGGGTGTCCGAGATCTAAAAGCGACCCACGCCACGGAGATACCGTACGTTTTCAACAACCTCGCAGCCCCGAGAGTCATTCCTGATTTGAGTTCGCCACGTCTGGCGTCGGCGTCGGCGCGAGATCGCTCGCTGGCAGAGCAGATATCGTCATATTGGGTTAATTTCGCAAAAACAGGCGATCCCAACGGAAAGAATCTCTTTATGTGGCCGCGCTTTCACGACCCCAACGGAAAGAATCTCCCCATGTGGCGACGCTTTCAAGACCCCAACTCGCCGCCGTTCGTTTTGGGAGAAATGGCCGAGGTGCCTGGAGCGGACGTGTGGAATCCGCTGGACGAGGCCTACGAAAAACTGATCGCAAATCTGAGGCCGACTGGGAAGTAGCAGCGGCGTTTAATCACCTGGCTTAGATTTGTCCATCGACTGCCAGTCCACCACAACGACTGAAAGATTATGGTCGGTATTGTGCAGAACGATTCGATCCCAATTATTTGAAGGCCCCGGCGGTTCAACCACTCTTAACTCGGGAATCGGCTTCTGAACCCATTTATAAACAACCACGTCCCAGCCGTTGCGAGCGTGGGCGGGCTCGTTGACGCCAGCTCGGCTGACATCGTTTGTGAGAATTGCGATTCCGCCGTCTACCACCTCTCCCGGCTGGATGTTTACTTTGATCGGAAACCCTGGCAAGCGGCCGTTAAGCACACCTCGCGAGGACCCGCTGGCCGAAAACGAGATGAACCCGTTCTTTTGTAGTTCTCCCGTCCAGATGAGCCGGCCCCGGCTCGGCCGTGCTTGGATTGCCGAACCGGTTAACGTTGCGCCGATCGGAAGGAGGAGAGCCGGTGGGACAGACTGGCTGATTCGGACGTCAGGCGCATCGAGCAAATCGACGTGGATTTTGGGCTTTGTAGCAACGGAAGGTCGCAGCGGGGGCAAGCGAAAAACGCGTGTCACGCGACTGCGATTCACGGATGAAGCCGCGATTTTCATCCCTTTGTTCTCATTTCCCGGCTGCTGGAGTCCAGCGGCCGCCAAGTCGGGTTTTTCTTTAAGGACCGGAGTAGTCGGCAACCGGGACTCAGCTACGAGCGGAGGCCCACTCTTCGAAGTTGCCGGCGAAAATACGACGACTGGCACGGATGGCGGCATTCGTTCCGGCTTGATGTAGTAAATGACCGACTCCTGCGAAGGCCTTTTATGGTTCATCAATCTCATGCGTACCTGGATCGTACCCGATCTTGGTGCGTATAACAGGCTGCCAGCGAGAAGCGCGTCCCGTTCGAAGGGTAATTGGATGGGTTCGGTTTCGCCATCACGGATTTCGAGCACACCGCTGGTAGCGCTAAGAACGGGTTCCTGGTGAGCATCCCAGTCGATTCGTAACTGTGATCCCGTATCGGTAATGCGCATTGGGATCCTGGTTGAAAGTTCTGAGTTTGATCGGACCCACAAGGTGCGTGTTGTGGCAGTGCAAAAACCGAGCAGCACAATGGCTGCAACCAAGTCCCCGCGGCTCACGTTCCACAACTTCTCGCCCGTTAGCAGAGAAGCACGAAAACGTTTCAGCGGACTCGTAAGAAGTCGATGCACGGATTCGCTGCTCCATGCGCCAATAGCTCCATTCGGTGGCGGGGCTGTGATCGTGCCGACTTCTTCAGGCCGGACCGCCTGGCTCGCTCGCCGATCTTCGTCTTGAGCGTTTTCGGCCATCGGTTGTCGGACTCGGTGAGCCGACTCGGAAGTGGAAGACGATAGCTGGTCAGCGCAGAAATATGTGACGCTGCCTCGTTCCCGGAGGAAAAAGCCCGCGCGAGTCTTGCCAAATGTCGAAGGTCTAAGAATCAAAGCCATGGGGCGAGCTTTCGGGAAGTAGCGATCAAAGATACGTGGATCGGCGACCGCGACAGAAAACCTCCGTGAGTTTGACATGTACAGGCCGATCGGCTGAAGTTTCCCTAGTTCCGGATCCTTACGTGCCACCGCGAGTGCTTCTTGCAGCGACGCCTCATCCTTTTTTGACAGCTGGAACGAGGGCCCGAATTTGTGTTCGCACTCCAGCGCCCGTGCAACTTCGATCCGAATGGAGGTGTCCGTCCACTCACCAAAAAGAATACCGCCTGTCTCTAGATCGCTGTGTGCGACGCGACAACGCCGGTCCACTGGCCCGCCCTGGATCATCTCCAGGACGGCATTCGAGCACTCTACATCGACGTAGAGAGGTTCACATCGCCACCGCAGACGGTCGGGCGCTGTGGCCAACCGAGGATTGGATTCACTTTGGTTAGCGCCCTTCGATTTCGCCAATTTAGTCGCGTGCCGCGTAAGGTGCCACAGGCTTCCCTCCCGTTTCAACCTCTCAATCACAGACTCGATAGACCAATCGCGGCGCATAGGTACCATCCTAGCGATGACGACCATGAAGATTTGCGCGATGGTATGAAGGGGATGAGGGCGGAGACATCCGACCACGCATCCAGCGATCAATTCGGCGCCAAAAACGAACAAGCCAGTTCAACATTGTAGGCCCCCCTTGAGGGCACGGTATCACAAATACGCGGCAACCGGGCTGTGTGGCCTGTCGCAGCAGATCGTTGGCTACGGATGCCGTGCCAGACCGCAGCTTTCCCAGGAACCGGTCCGATCTCAGTGTCGCAGCATAAAGCGACAGCGAGCCGCCCGTCCTCCAAAGAGCGTTACTCGCGTGGACGCCTCCGGCTGTACAATAACTGCAGCACGGGGAGATTTTAGCTGGAGGCTGCATGCGTCTTCGAGATTTCCATGTTGTAGGTTGCCGTCTCTGTTTAATGATCAGCGCTATCGCGCTCACGGTCCCCGTCTTTGCTCAGGGCCAATATATGGCCCCGCGGACGCCGGATGGACACCCGGACTTTCAGGGCTTCTGGGAAAACGATATCGCCACTCCGCTCGAACGGCCCAAAGAGATCGCCAATCGTCCGACTCTCACGGATGCCGAAGTGGAGAAGATGCGGCAAAAAGCCAAGGAGCTGTTCACCGGCAAGTCGGACGCAGTATTTTTCGACGGCTTTTATCCGGCTGTCTTGGATAACGTGCTGGGACTGAGGCAGGGCTTCAAGAGCGTTGACGGTGAGACTGGGGATTACGGCTCCGAGTGGAATGACGAGCGCACGTGGGAGAACCGGACATCGCTGATTACAGATCCCCCGGACGGCCGCATGCCCGCCCTCACGCCTCGGGCCATCGAGGCCCGCGCCGGAGCAAGGAAAGCAATGGAGCGTTCCTGGAGCGTCAAGGACCGGCCTCTGGGCGACCGGTGCATCTCGTACGGCTCACCGCAGCTGACTGCCGGATACCAGAGCTATTATCAGATCGTGGAAACGCCGGGCGCGGTCATGATCATGACGGAAATGTTCCACGACGTACGTGCCGTCAAAATGAACAACCGTCCTCACCCCCCGGAGAACGTCCAGGGATGGTTGGGAGACTCAATCGGCCATTGGGAAGGCGACACGCTAGTCGTGGACACGACAAACTATCGGCCTCGCGCGTTTCAGAACATATCGAGTGAGAAACTCCATATTATCGAGCGGTTCACTCGGCAGGATGCGAGCACGCTAAGATATGAAATTACCGTGAACGATCCGGATACGTATGCGAGACCCTGGAGTCTGATGATCCCCCTGCATCGTTCCTCGAAGCCGGTTTACGAATATGCGTGCCATGAAGGCAACTATTCGCTGGCCGGCATTCTGGCTGGCGCCCGCGTCGAAGAATCCAAAACACTGACATCAAAGTAGGAGGTGGTTATGAAGACAATATTGAAAATTAGTGGAGCAGTATTTATTTGCATGATCTTGCTGCTGGTTACGCTGCGCGCCACTGGTTTCGAACCTCGGGACTGTACAAATGCTTCAGAATCTTGGTCGTGCAGAACGCCCGGGCTTTGGCTAAAGGGGAACCTCGTCACTACCCCGGTCAGCGATTGGTCGTTTACCGACAAGATTCAAACTGTCAAAATTCAAACCCAAACCCCGTTTCTGTTGCCCTACTCGGTGTCGATTTGGTGCGCTGTATATAATGACAATCTCTATGTGACCTCTTATCGCGGCAGACGGTGGGTTGAAGATATCATCCACGATCCTCGCGTGCGCCTGAAGATAGGAGACCAGCTGTTCGAACGTACCTTGTCACTGGTCAACGATCCGGATGAAAAAGCAGCCGTGCTCGCGGCTAAGGGAAAAAAATATCCCAAATGGACGGTGCCGGCGGTCTCGACAGCCACTGTCTTTCGCGTGCTGCCTGAGTAAACGAGGGATGGCAATCGGGCCAACGCCCTTATCCCCAGTGCTCTTTTTCGCCAACTAAGCGACTGGCTCAGCTTGTGTTTGGCTTTAGCGTATAGGTTCACATTTCCCGACAGGACAGGGTCAACAGCGATTATGGAACTGAATCGGCATGAGCATCCTGGTCGCGAAATTATTGAGCCGCGTCACGGCTTTTGGGCGTAGCGTTATCGAAATCGCCGAAACTTGTCCGCGCAAATCCAATTGCAGGAGTGGCGGCGAGAGGGACAACTGAATTCCGTCTCCGAGTCGGCGGCCTCTCTTTCCTCTTTATAGATTGAGTCTGAAGAGGTCCAGTGGCAGGTTTTCGACCGGCTATGGTGTGACTGAAACCTTAACCAGACTCGTTGTCCAGCAGCACTGGAAGCCGCCGCCCCCATCGCCCGAGTAATCGTTCACGGTCACGTGTAACACGTAATCACCGGCTTCGCTGAACGTGGCGCTCGTGGTCGCTTTCCCGCTGAAACCTTCGCTCTCCTTGTCCACCGTCCCCAACGTCTCGGCCGGCGGGCTTGCTTTATCAAACCTCACCACGCCGGGTCCCCGGTATTTCGACCATAGAAGCGTCACCGGCGGACGATCGCCTGACCTCGGCGCATTCGTACCGCTCGTATACTTCATATCGTCGGTGATCCAGAGGGTTAGGAGTAGTGCCTTGGACACTGAAGTTGTACGAACCGGGGCATGGGCTAATATTGCGACGGGACCCTGAATCGCAGTCCCGTTCGGCTCAAACCGAATGACGGGGGGCGTGTTATTCACCGCGATCTCACTGAAGGGGCTGATAACGTAGTCGGTGTTCAGCCGAAGCGGAATGCTGTTGTACTGGCCATTGGCGAAGATTGTCCACGTGTACTTGTCCTGTGGCATGAAATCTTTGGGTACAGGAATGGCGAA
This sequence comes from Bryobacterales bacterium, assembly GCA_963769205.1. Lineage (GTDB taxonomy): Bacteria > Acidobacteriota > Terriglobia > Bryobacterales > Bryobacteraceae > Palsa-89. Next base: position 150,281 of record CAVYKR010000021.1, read on the forward strand.
CATTCCAAACCTCCGTCCAGGAAGGAAATGCGTAGGCTGACCCATGTCGGGGCCGCCGGGCTCGATACGGTTATCGGGTCCGATCGGAATGTCCAGGTCCTGTTCGGTGTTGCGGTTGAAGTATCCGACCAGAAAAGTGCGGGAATCTTTGTCGCTGGTGAACCACCCCTCGAATGCGCCCGTAATGCTGGCGCCGAACTTCTTCCGCGGCTCGGGTATGGCCTGGCCCCACAAGAGCACACCGCCAACAAGACCGCAGGCGGCACCAATCGCCAGCAGACGCTTCATTGCAACTTTTGCCCGGTCACCGCCTGTGCCATCTGCCCCTTGCGCTGAGCGAGCAGGTTCTTGTACTCGTCGTCATTCAGGTAGACCACGTTCATCCAGGCGTGCGCCATCTCGTCGACAGTGCGATCGCCGTAGCCAACCCACTGGTCAGGATCCGGATTGTTCTTGTTGGCCTTGGTGTTGTCATACCACGCCGTGACGTGAATGACGGTCCCTTTGGGGAACACGGGGGCGGCATCGTCCGCGTAGATGTAGTTGGTCATCCAGTTGAAGTTGAAATTCCCCACATAGCTTACGATTTGTGAGCTTCCATCCGGCAGGATCGCTTCGACCTGCATTGATTTTCCACGCAGGTGAAAGTGCGGTTGGAAGTTCTCGATCAGCGTATTTTCCTTCAACACCGTGAAGCCTTCGGTCTGGGCAAATGAGTTCGGAGGTATATCCAGAGTTTGCCCATTCCGGAGCCCGGTGAATCCGATCAGGTAGCTTCGCTTTTTCGGCTCTTCGCCGTTCTTGTAGAACCAGATTCCGATCTCAGAACCCGCCATAATATCTTCCCCGACGGCATGAATATGCTGATCCCAGGAAATCTTCTCGCCCGGCACGATCAACTTTCCGGTGCCCGGCCGGAACAGGTCGTAGCCCTTTCCGATAGCCCACTCCATTAATTGCGGTCGGCGGTTGACCAGATCCGCGGCGTTATCGCCCCGGCGACCGGGTCCGTTCGCTGTACCCGTGCTGACAGCATCCGGATCGTTATTCAGCACTAAGTATGCAATCGAGTGGTGGATGATTCTGCGTCCCTGCAAGCTGGTTGGACGAATCTCCACGAGTTTTGCCCAGTGCGGCTCGGTGATCGGAATGTCGGACATCGGGCGGAACCACACGTCCTGATGTTGGGCCGGCATTGTGAACTTGGGGGATTTGATAACGAGGTCGGGCGGTCCGAAGCCGTCGCGCACCGCCTTCCACTCGTTGTCGGTCACCAGCGGCTTGGGCGGCGGTAGATCCTTCGGATCACCCTCCGGCGCTCCGCTATCTACCCAGCGGGCAATCATGTTCACCTGCTCATCAGTCAGCGACATGTCGTTTTTGAACTTCTGCACGCCAACGCTGCGGTCGACATGCCATGGGGGCATCTGGCGCGTTACCACACGCTCCTTAATCGAACGTGCCCATGGTCGTGTTTCCTTAAAAGTGATTAGGGACATCGGTGCGATGGAATCAGGTTGGTGGCACTCCTGGCATTTCGCTTGAAAGATCGGAGCGATATCCTTCGAGAATGTCACTTGTTCATGAGACGTCAGGTTGGCAGGTTCAGCGGCGCCAGCCGTGGTTGTGGCAATCTGCGTGAACAAAACGGACAGTGGGCTTAGCATGAGACCCACTAAACTTCGGGTATTCCATCCGGCTCTCATTGGTATCCTCCCGATGAGCTTTTTCCGTTTACAATTTTATCCCTTTATCGAGCACCGTGGGACGCCATGTTGGGGCATAAGCTGCTGCAGACCTCGGATTTGGCAACGGTAACCACCCTTATTCGCGCCGCCCGAAACCACCGCCTGAGTTTTCACCCCGTTACAGTTTGTGCTGAACTAAATGAATCCAGCATGGCCAAACGGAATCGTTGACCAAGGGCGACCTTTAGCAGCAAAGGTGCTGGGGCGCCAAAGTAGCCAACTTCATTCCACGGAGAAACAAATGATTTCAGAGCAAGTAGACGCCGTAACGACCGAACTGAAGAGATTCGCAGAAGAATTGAATCTTTCGGACATCCAGAAAGAACAGCTCAGAACCTTCCTCGCTGATAAACATTCAAGACTGCAGGAGTTCAAGCGGCAGAATCCCAATATCTCACGACCCGAACTCGTTCAGAAGATCGCATCCATTCGGGGCTCGTTGCGAGAGCAAGTAGTCAAATTCCTTACACCTCAGCAGCTTGTAAAGTGGGATGCCGAAGTTGCGAAGGGCAAGGAATTCTTGGGCCAGAACATGTCCACGTAGCAACCGGCGGGCGTTGCGAGGAACCGGTGCCGCATCGCCCACCTCCCCCGCGTCGGTGCGTTTGGGAAAGAAGCTCGCCCGGCGTCGACGTGCTTCCCATCAGCACGGAGAGAATGGCCGAACTGGATATTTCCCATTCGCTTACTTTTGCGAGTTTTGCGCCAACACGCGGTCTATTGCGTAGGCTTCTGTTGAATGACGGGAGAGAACTTCCGAACCACAGTGGCTGGCTCCCGGACGCTATTCGAACTTTGGTTAACAGCCTCCGCACAAAACAAATCCATTTTGATTTGCTTGAGCGTCGCCCCAATATGAGTGATGAGTGGGTGTTTCGTGGATAGTGTTGCAAGTTTCGGAACGGAACAAGAGTTCTAAGAGAAGACGTCGGTCCAGGGAACCTAGGCGCCCAGATCGAAGAGTCGTTGACGAACCGATTCTAACTCTGGACTTCATGCCTGCTCAGCCACCGCACTTGACGCTTCCGAGCGCTGCGAAACAGCCGTTTGGCTGCATCGGCATCGCGCGTGCCGACAATAGGATATCGAAGGTGGCACCGGCCGAATCGATGGCCCGGTACAGGCAGCAACCAGCGGCCTTTTACTCGAAGGTGGGTTTCATCAACCCGCCACGACTCCGTTGGTCAGCTTCAAGTCTCGGCGCAGTCGTTCCTCTAACTCGGGGCCGTAACGCTGTACACATCGCCAGACCGTCGTATGATCGGCTTCAAGACCGCGTTCTTTCAGTAGCTCCTCCATACCCCGCAGCGACAGAGAATATCGAAGATGCCAGCGGTCCGCACATCCAGTTCCACGAAGGCCTGGCGTCCGCGTCGTCGTAAAAAGATCAAAACGCACATTAGAAACGCTCGCGCGCGCAGGCGTGCTTTTTGTATCCTTCCTTGGCACGAATTTTAATAAGTCCCGCCCGGTGAAGGGGCGTCAGAAAACACCGTACGCCTGGAGAGGGTGTGGCGCTTCAAAATTCCAATTTTTATGGTAACCATGCAATTAATCGGCACACTGCTTGCGGTGACTTTAATTGGTTCGGCCACGGCGGGGAGTGACGTCGCCAAGGACGGTTTCGACAAGATGCTCTGGGGGTGCAGCATTACGGCGCAAATGGAACCGACTCTAGATCGCCCCCAGGGAGACGACTTGACAGCCCAGGCGGACATTGGATTCGTATCCTCGCACCAGGAAGACACGCTGCTATTAATTAAACAGAAGCAGGGGGCGGAGTCCTTGCGGCCCTGCCGGTGGGACTCTTCAATTGACCTGCTGGCCGAATACCGCGTGCCATTCGATGCCGATCAGGTACCAGCTCAAAAACAGCGGCGCGCAACCGATCCTCGGGCGTTGACTGCCGAGGGCCACGAGGGCATTCATTGGGGAGCGTTCATTCGCCAGTGGTGGTTGGATATCAGCTTTGAACAAGCCGAACGAGTCCTCATGGAGCCGAAGACGCGCGATCAACTAAATGGGAGATTCCTTCACGAATGGTTGGATGACGTCGCCCAATACCGCTATGGTCTGTGGAACGATGGCGATAAGTTCTTTACGTCCTATATCGGTCACCCGCTGCAAGGCGCCGTTGTTGAAGCCATATTCTGGCAGAACAATGACCGTGTCCGGTTCTTAGAACAGGACTTTCATAATGCGGCCTACCGAAAGGCGCTGTTGCAGGCCTTTGCCTTTGCCGCCGTAGATGCGGTGCAGTGGAAATTGGGGCCAGTAAGCGAAGCATCAATCGGCCACGTAGGTCTACCTGCTCATTGGTGGGATACACCTTACTTCTGCAATTTGACTCATGCCTATTGTCATCCACGGACGGGCCTAGACGATCTCATCATGAACGAAGTTGGAGGAACCGCTATGATGATCGGCTTCCAATGGGTAGACAAGCACTTCCAAAAGCCGATGGAAAACCGCATCCAAAGCCGAGCGTTGATAGACACGATGCGCATCTTCACTAATCCGCCTCAATCGCTGGCGAACTTCTTTCGCTTCAAGACACCCTGGTACCGAGACAACCGCCGCTAGTGCGCCCTTTGCACAAGCACCGGGTTCGCCACCGAGGAAGCTTGCCAACACTACCTGGCGGACTGCCGTTGTCCGATGGCTTGGTCTGCCCCCGATGCGGAATCGAAGAGCGCACGAATGGTGAAGCAACGACGGTGGCAGTGCGCGCGCTGCCGTCACCAAATCTCGCTACAGTGGGGTCCTTCACAGGACTAGGGTTCGGCTGACTCATTGGTTCTGAGCCGCCTATCTGATGACCACCGACAAGCACGAAGTGTCTGCTTTGCTCGTACAGCAGCGGATTGGTCTGTCTCGTTACGAGAGCGCCTGGATGATGCTTCACAAAGCTCCGCCGAGCCATGGTGAATGAAGCTCGGGAGCCGCTGCACGTAGTAGAAGTTGATGAAACGTGGGTTGGCGGCGAGCATGCTGGTCTCAAGCGAGCCGACAGCTTAAGGGGCGACGGGCGGCGCTAGTCCTGGACGCGGTGGAAAAGCATGGCAGGACCTCGGGGCGCGTCCGAATGAAAGGTTTCGAGGCTTTACGGAAGCCGGGTTCAAACCTATCGCCGGTCTCAACCTCCACAAACTGCGGCTTGCTGAGTCAAACGGATAAGCAGAAGTTGTCTTGACTATGTACATCGTCGGCCGACTCAAATAGTGGGGCTAATGTAACGTCGCAGCTGTTTGGAGTTGCTGCTCGATCACTAGAGGACTACTCATATGGGGGGCTTGGAGTAACGCATGAGCTGGGTCGCGGAGGCGTCGCTCATGTTTACCTTTCGCTGCTATTCCCGGAGCACCGTGAAGCGACTGATCGAATACCCAAGCGCACCACCCATGAAGACATCCGACAAGAAATGAACAGAGAGCGAGAGTCGTGAAAATCCGACAACCGAGGCTAGGCCATAGGCAGCGTACGGCACCCAGCGATGGTTTCGATAACGTCGGGCGATGATTGTAGCAACAGAAAACGCTGCTATTGTGTGCCCGGAAGGAAAACTTCCATCTCCTTTTAGATAAGAATAAGAAGGTGAGCCCCTCATCTCAAACCAAGAATCGGACAGGTTTCCGGAAGTAGGAAAACCGGCTGGCTTGACCCGCTTTGTGGCATCCTTCAAAACCGTCGTCAATATCTCGGCATCGGCCATCGCTTCACCCGCGAGCAACGCCGTGTGTTGCATCTTCGAGTCTCGGCGGATCAGCCCGATGGCAAACAGCGAGGCCGGAGTCGCACCAATGCCAATAGCGGTGACGTTGCCTGTAAAGATGTTGTTGAACCCATGAAATGTTGGGGTGCGGCGGAAATATCCTGCTTCGCTTGGGTCCAGAAGCACGAGTCCCGCCGTGGCCGCCAGAACAGCAGCAGTGGGCGTCCAGTTTTGGCCCTGCATAAGTCTTGCCGGAAAAGACCAGATCTGCTTTTGATCGGCGATCAAGTTGGGGAAGAGCAGTTTCCAAGAGACTGGCCGATCAAAGTCGGATGCCGGCGATAAGGCTGGCGGCCGAGCTGTCTCCGGCGGTTCGTTTGGCGGAGGATCAGTGGGTGAGCTCTGATCGGGTTTCGTTATTTGAGCTGCTGCCCGACTTGGAATCACAAGAGTGGCCATGGCTATCACCGCCACAATAGGGAGCTTCTCAAAAATTCCGGCGTCGTGCCCCAATTGCACAGCTACGGCGACCAGAGAAAGCAGAAAAACTAATAGGGTCAGAATAACTAACAGCACCCGTTAATTGTGTCGGCAAGCTTCCATTGTGTCAATGATCCCGGGGTTACCGATTCCTTGCCATGTTGATGGGGGCGTTTTTTGAAGAAGTGTGTCCTGAGTCTTGTCGCGGTGACCCGACAGGTTCAATATACGACGGCCTGTCGAAATAACCCAGGTGACTGGAGCAGTCCGACCTTGCTCATTTTTGCTCGATGCCATTCGGCCGGCACGTGCACTACTAACGGCTTTACGATCACCTGAGGCCCGTTGGCGTTACCAGCTGCAATGCCGAATGGCGGCCGCAACGGGCACGTTTTGGTGACCCGGGACCGGATCACGATAATGCTGCGCCAAGGCATGGCAGGTCTGACCTTGGCCGAAATGGTCCTGCGTTGGCGCCCACGAATTCAGCTCCGAGATCGGCCGGGAGGTGATGAGAGCAGTCACAATGCTTGAGTTCGTTGGATGCGGGACCCAGGGACCCGGGGGCAGCATGGCCGAATTCCGAGACGAATCTTCTCCATCAGGCCGAGCAGTGAACCGGCGCCCGGATACATGCCCTCGGCTTCCAGTCGCGCCATGGCCAAGGTTAAAGCCCCTCGAAACAAATTTTGGCCGCTGAAGCGGCATCGAAGTGGTAGGAGGGGCAAATGTTCAAGAAAGTTGGCATTCTTTGGTTTGCTCTATCAGCATTCACCATGCTGGCACCGACGGTCGGCCAAGCAAGTGTGTATTATCAGCATTACCCTAAGGGGTATTATTATCGACACGGCCACTGGCATCCCTACCGGGGTTACGGGCATCCTTATCGTGGTGGCTACTATGACCAATGGGGGCGGTGGCATCGCGTTTAAACAGGAAGTGACACCAGAAGGACTCAAGCACACGCTTACGCGCGCGAGAGCGCGGCGTTGGCCCGACCGCTTGCACTTGCTATCTCGCTTGTCCGGCCTCAGTGAGGTTGTCGAGATTCCCTTCGTCGAGCGGCATCATCCGCTGACGCTTGAAATGGTCTGAATCGCCTGCTTCGCGCAGTTTGTTCATGAGATGGTCGGAATGCTCGGCTCGTAGAACAGCCGGCCTTCAACCCATACCGGCTAGCTTCCGCAGGCCGTCCATCGGCCGGCGCACCGCCTCATCGCTTAACTTCTGGGTGGCCTCGATGCGTGCTTCCTGGAGCCGCGGCAGGTAGGTCGGGTCTTCCTCCAGCCACTGATAATGCGCCGCGCAGCCACTTTCGCCCACCGCGAGGCTTCTAGAGCCCGTCCGCTTACTCGTAGCACATCAGGAAACACTCTTGCATGCGCGTACGCGGGTCCTTCCTCGCTAAAATGATTTCGAGCGTGGTTGTTTGTTCCGGAGTTGTGTTCGGTAACACCGCGATCCTGTGGTACTTCTTCATCAGTTCATCCAGCGCCCAGCGTGAAATTCCGTGGTGCCTGCGACAGGGGAACAGCGGACCGGCCAAAGTCCCCCGTTTCTTCAGGCATACGTTCAGAGCTCTGCGTTCTTGGTCGAATAACGTGTTCTCTTCTGTATTCAAGTACTTTACCGGCTTCGGCCGTTCTCGATACTCCTTCTCGTACTCTGCAAAACAAGTATTCTGTGGCGTTCGATCGGTTTTCAGTGATTCCGCACCGAAGCGCACCGAAGTTTTGTCCACTCTTGCTCCTTTATCCAAAGCGGAAAGAACTGGGACTCAATTCCTGGGATCTGGCGTAGGCTTCCGAGAATTCCTTCGCACGATTTGCATATGGCACGCTTTGCGTACCCAACTTCTCTTCAGTCGCCAGACTCGAAATGGATGGGAGCGCTCCGCCCGGGAATAGCCGGTGCACCCGTGCTACAATAAACCCACTCGTTTCCTGACAGGCTTTCCCAAGCCACCGGCAGGTGCTCGCAACTGTGAAGTTGAGAGCAGGTGTTGTCCAAGGTTCGGACACGCTGCCGTGCATCAGGTCGCTGCGTCGCAGTAATTTCCTTCGCATTGTTTGAGTTATCGCACCGGACTTCAAATCCGGGTGCACTGGCGGTGTTGCTTTCCACCACAGCTCGAGCTGCAGGTGTGGTGGTTCTTGGGCAATTTCGAGGGCCAAGTCGCCGCCGGAATCTCCCATTACTGAACAGACCCTGAATGTCACACATATTCAGCGAGAGAGGAACGATATAAATGACCAATTTTCAGCGGTTCGATAAACGCTTCAAATTTTTCGGATTACGGTTCTTAGCGGGGACAATTGCCTGTATATTACTGGGGTCGGCTCCAACAATGGCGCAGTCTACTTTCGCGTCTGTCGTTGGTACTGTCCGAGACGCCTCCGGAGCGGTCGTCGCGAAATGCGTGGTCGCTGTCGAAAACACCGGCACCTCGGCCCGTCGCGAGACTTTAACCGACGCCTCGGGCGATTATTCCGTTCCAAATCTAGAGCCTGGCCTTTACCGGGTCACGATCTCGGCCCCTGGCTTTCAGCAATTCGTTCGCCAGATTGAACTCACTGCTCGACAGACCGTGCGCGCGGATGGGCAGATGGCGGTGGCGGGACAAGCACAGACCGTAAACGTGGAGTCCACCGGCGCCCCGGTCGTCAATACGGAAGTCTCTAACATTGCGGAGACGAAGTCGGGGCGTGAATTAATCGATCTTCCTATCGCCATCGCCACCCGAGCTGGCGGCTCTACCAGCCCGATCTCGACTCTAACCAGTCAGCCCGGCGTGCAGACGGATGCCAGCGGAAACATTTCCGTGGCAGGCACCAAGCCGACCATGCTCTCGGCCAGTATAGACGGTATCAGCAGCACGGGGGCCCGGGCAGCTTCAGGGACCGCGGGCGGCCCGATCGCTGAGATGTTTCCTTCCTTCAACTCCATTGAAGAGATCCGGGTCAGCGAGGTCAATAACGCTGCTGAGTACGGCGGGGTCAGCGACATCACGACCATCTCCAAGAGCGGAACGAACAGCTTTCACGGCGGTGCGTTCGAGAACATTCAAAATTCGGATATGAACGCTAGAAATCTGTTTGCCGCCACCAAGCCGGTCGTGAAGCTAAACGACTTCGGCGCCTTTGGCGGCGGAAAGATTTTGAAAGACAAGGCGTTTTACTTCGCCAGTTACGAAGGACTCCGTTTGCCCAAACAGCAGACCATCGACGAAAGTGTCCCTTCCGTCGCGTTGCGAAACGGAGACCTTTCGGTCTACTCCACGCCGGTCTACCAGCCCGGAACGGGCACTCCTTTCGCGAATAACATCGTTCCTAGATCGCTGATCACACCCGTCGCGGCGAACGCCCTCACCTACCTGTTCCCTTTGCCCAACGCCGGAGGGCCCAACGCAATTGCCAATAATTATGTGGCGAACATCCCGACGCCCATTTCGAGCGACCAGGCCGACTTGCGCCTCGATTATGTGATCAACTCCAAAATGACGGTGTTTGTGCGCGGCACATATAAGGTTCGTTCCGTGGAGATTGTGCCGGCAGGTTCGCCTCTTCAGGGGTCAGTTTCAACACCGGAAAGAGACTTTGGATATACCGTCGCTTTTAACTGGATCATCAGACCAACCCTCATTAACGAGATACGTGGCGGTTTCAATGGAAATCATTTCGGGGTGACCGTCGGCGGTAGCTCCTCCGCGCAGTACGTGAGTGAGCTTGGGTTGCAGAATCTGCCGCAGCCTTATCCGACCAGCGGGGCTATACCATGGTTCAACATCGCGGGCTTCCAGCCGACCGGCGCCAGCAGCAACGCGAATTCCACCGCATCGAGGAACGGTTCCAATCAGATCATCGACAACCTGACTTGGATCAAGGGCCCGCACACCATGAAGTTCGGCGCCGACTATCGCTACCTGACTTACCACGGCCAGAACGTTTATGACGCTTTCGAACTAGGCCAGTACGCCTTCACGGGGGCCGTCACAGGCACGTTGGGAGCGAAAAACGCTTACATCGGTAATCCCTTCGCGGCGTTCCTGCTGGGTATTCCCGATAAGACCTTTCTCGATACCAACACGCTGGGCGCGATTGACGGATACGATCCCGCATACGCGTTCTATGCGCAGGACGATTGGAAAGTAACACCGCGCTTGACGCTCAACTTCGGACTGCGATACGAACTGCACCCGAGATTTTTCGATCACGATTCGAATATTTCAAACTTCCTCCCGAATTACCAATCGATCGTCAACGGGCAATCCGTGCTGGGAGCGGTTGTCATACCGAATAACGGGTTGAGCATTCTGAGCCCGGCTTTCGCGCAGTCAATCGCTCCTACGCCGATTCTGCTCGCATCTCAGGCAGGACTCAGTAACAATCTTCATATAACGAACAAACTCGACTTTGCGCCGCGATTCGGCTTTGCTTACCGGTTGACAAATGACGGCAAGACAGTAATCCGCGGCGGCTACGGCAAGTTCATCGAAATCCCTCTGGGAACGCTTCTCGGCGCGGGCTGGGCGATCCACAGCGCCGATCAGGCCTTCTTCAACAACAGCATTACAAACGGACAGCCCGCCCTGACGTTCCCCTCGCCTTATCCTTCGAATCTGGCCGTCACCGGAAGCCAATTCTTCCAGCAGGCTAGCGATCTCCATTACCCGGAAGCGGTTATTCAACAGTGGAACCTTACGGTTGAGCGGGATTTGGGATTCAATACCGGCTTGCGGGTTTCCTATGATGGAAACCACGGCAGCAACATGGGTGTGCAGGTCAACCTGGGGCAACTTCCACCGAATACAATAGGATTCAACAACGCCACATCGCTGCTGAAATATCCGCTGTTCGGTGAAGTGGAATCGGAAGTTGGCGGTGGCATTCAGAACTATCATGCTTTGACGGTGGCAATGAACAAGCGCTATTCGGGCGGGCTGCAATTTCTCGCAAGCTACACATTTGCGAGAAATCTCACGGATGCGCAGGGTTTTAATCCTACCACCTTCGCGTCGGAGGCCGGCGGCAACGCTACCAGCGTGAGCAATTTCATGCTCGATTACGGAAATGTCGCGTTTACGCGGCGCAACCGGTTCCTGGCCACATTTCTCTATCAATTGCCCTTCGGAAAGGGGCGCCTGAGCGCCGGCAATGTCGGAAACGCGATCGTGGGGGGGTGGGAACTGGCCGGAGTTGCGCTCTACCAGAGCGGCCCTTTCCTTACCGTGAGCGTACCCGGGGCAGATCCGGCAGGAGTTGGGTTCCCGCAGATCGAGGGCAATGGGCGGGCCGATATCGTGTCGGGCGTGTCGTTATACCCGGCCAATCAGAGTATCCGCCAATGGCTCAATCCGGCCGCTTTCGCTGTTCCTCCGAATAACATTGGACGCTTTCCGACCTCCCCCGTGGGTGTGGCCCAGGGCCCCGGTACTCAGTCGATTTCACTGTCGCTGCTTAAAACTGTACAAATTAAAGAGCGGTACAGGGTGCAGCTCGGCGCGCAGACGGCAAATCTGTTCAATCATCCGAACTACTCGCCTCCGAATACGACGTTCAACACGTCGGCATTCGGCACTATCAGCAGTTTGCAGTCGGCGGAAGGCGCCGGCCCCCGGACGATTCAAGGCACGTTTCGGGTTTCGTTCTAATTCAGGCGTTTGATTGAGCGGCGGGCTCTACTCCGCGAGGAGACAGAACCGCCGCTTTTCTATTTGCGGAGAAGGGCAGGGAGCTGTTGCTTAACCCTGTCCTTCTAAATTCCTGAGCTGTTTCCCCTCTGCATCGAAATTATCCGGCAGTAACCATCGTTCGAAAGCCGCTTTCCGATCCGGCCACTCGCCGTCCAGCATGGCATACCAGGCGGTGTCCCGATTGCGCCCTTTGATGATCATGTGCTGCCGGAAGATGCCCTCGAAGCGGAAGCCCAGACGAAGTGCCGCACGCCGAGAGGGTTCGTTCAGTGCGTTGCACTTCCATTCGTAACGCCGGAAGCGCAGGTCTTCGAATGCGTGGCGAGCCATAAGAAACATCGCCTCCGTTGCCCCACGCGTCCGTTGCAGACGCGGCGTGTAGAGAATGTTGCCCACTTCGATCACACGATGCGTAGGCTCGATCCGCAAATAAGATGCGTACCCCACGGCATCGGCGGACTGATTGTCGATGATCACGAAATACAGGGGATCGGTGGACACGGCTTTCTTTTCAATGCTGGCGCGAAATGCTTCGCGATCGGCGAAGGGTCCGTCCGACATGTAATCCCACAGGGAATCGTGACCTTGAACGGAATTGAAGAGGGTGTCGGCGTGGGCGTCCCCACTAAGAGCCTGGAGCGTGACATATCGGCCTTCGATCAAAGTGTGGCGCGGCCGTTCCGCCGGAGTGGCATCCATCGCTTCATCTTAATTGTTGGGAAGGCCTCGGCAAGAGAGATCCCGAGGGTGTAACATTCTTAGACGCGCCGGCGCCGTCGATCAAAGGAGTGCTTATGCGAGGAAATGGGCTACATCGTAGAGATTTTCTGAAAATACTGCCTGCGTTAGCGGCTGTTCCGCGATTGCGGGGGGCGCGGATCAAGATCACCGACGTCCGGATTGTTCCGCTGCGAACGAGCAAGGATCTAGGGACTTATCCGGATTGGCTCGGAAATCCGCGACCGATTCGCATCGGCGGCGGGGCCATCGTGGAGGTGCATAGCGATCAGGGCATCACCGGCATCGGCCCGGATATGGACGCCAAACTTCTGCCGGCAGTGAAAACACTTCTGACCGGCGCCGACCCCTTCGATGTAGATCTGCATGCGGAGCGTCTGTACGGAATCCAAGCCGGCACCGGGTATCGCGGCACCGCCGGCGTCGAAATCGCCCTGTGGGACTTAATCGGCAAGGCCGCGAATCAGCCGCTCTATAAACTCTGGGGCGGCGGTAGGGACCGTGTAGCGCCATATTCCAGCATGCTGCGGCTCTCCACGCCCGAAGAGCGCGCCGATATTGCCGTCAAGCTGAAGGCTCAGGGTTGGCAGGCGATCAAGTATCGCTGTTCCTTTCCCACCATGCAGGAGGATGTCCGGCTGGTGGAAATGTCGCGAAAGGCGGTCGGTAACGACTTTGGCATCATGTGCGACGGCAACAAAGCCACGCTGAACTATGCGTCCCAGAAGGGGGTGCCGTGGGACTTCACGCGCGCTGTCGAAACCGCGAAGGAATATCAGCGGTTGAATGTGTACTGGCTGGAAGAGCCGTTGCCGCGTTATGATTTCGACGGGCTTGCGGAGCTGAACCGTCAGATTGAAATGAAGCTCGCAGGCGGTGAAGGCAATCGCGGCATCCACGAGTTCCGAACCCTGCTTGAGAAAGGCTGTTTCGATATCGTGCAGCCGGAGGTGATGCTGGAAGGGCCGACGCACCTTCGCAAAATAGCGGTGATCGCCGAATCAATGAATAAGCTGTGTATTCCACACGTCGGCGATAGCCGGCTGGGCACTATTTGCGATCTTCATCTGGTCGCCTCGTGGCCAAACGCGCCGTATCTGGAAATCTTCAACGACGTGCCCATTGGCAATTACGAATACCCGCTCCAGATTTTCGAGAATCCACCAACGCTGGATAAAGACGGCTACTTCAACTTGCCGCAGGGGCCGGGCCTGGGCATGACGATCAAGAAGGAATTCCTGCAAGAGACGTAGTCCGAAGGTTTCGCAACTGCGGCCAAACCAACCAATCAGCCCTTCCGGGGTGCTAATTCAGTGAACCTTCAAGGGTACGGACGCTAACAGCGCGCTGGCGCCGTTCCAAAGTATTTGCACTCCGATGCAGACCAACAGAAACGACGAGAGCCGCATGATTACGCTCATGGCTGTGGATCCAAGAGCTTGTGCCAGCCGGTCCGCAAATCCGTAGCACAAGAAAATGCTGAGTGAGATTACGACCGACCCGATGATCGCGGCCAGAACCGGTAGCAGATTGAACCGGGAAGTGTGTGGAGCGTTCGCACCCAGCGTGATGGCTACAGAAATCGACCCCGGCCCTACCGTCAGCGGCAGGGTCAGCGGATAAAAGGCTTGGCGGAATGTGTCTTGAGGCTGCACGTGCCGATGCACCTCATTGCGCTCCTCTTCATCTCGCCGCTTCAGCATCGCCCAGCCGGTCGTGATGACAATCAATCCCCCGCCGACTTGCACCACCGGCAATGAAATTCCAAAAAATGCGAGGATGTGCGTTCCAATCAGGTACGACCCAACCAGCAGGAAGAAACTGTTCATCGCGATCCGCCGGGAAAGCGCTCTTCGCGTGGGTGTTGGATAGCCCCGAGTTAACGAGAGAAAGATAGGGCTTCCGCCCAATGGATTCACGATTGGGAAGAGCGCACTGACTATCAGAATAATGTTTTTCAGCGTTTCGATCACTGCGTTGCTCCAAGCTTGTTTGCGTGAGTGACTGGCTCTTCCAGCGTTGCGTGTACCAGGCTGTTGGAATCAGATTATCGCAATCTTTCTCATTTAAGTTAGGATCGGAATGTGATCCATGGCGGCGCACCAACGACGGGAGCCACGCGGTGACACCGCCGGCGTACCCGGCAGCAAGGCTGGCCGCCCCTCTGATCCATTCCCACCTGCAAAGACATCCCTTCGATCCGTCGTCTCAGCTGGATGGAACGACTGCCGTAGTACCGGACGCCGCAGCGATTGAAGCGATCATTGAAGCTGCTTTCTGGGCCAGTCTGCGGCGTGAAGAAGGCTACATACCGCGCATCTCCCTAGCTTACGTTGCACCTGAAGCAGTAAAGGGCTCCTCCCTGCGGTTCGAGCGGCCATTACCCCTCGCGGCGCGGCCCCTCACACGGCTTGCCCCCTCGGTAGAGCGCCCATCCATTCACCTCGGCGTGTGGCGCGATCGTGAGCAGTTCTTCGTCTGGGGCACGACCCGCAACCTGCCGGCGTCCTGCCTGGTGCTCGAGGTCGTCGCGCCTGGTTTGCTGGTCGTCAAGCACAGCCGGGACGAATCCGAAAAGTTCGTCAACATCGCCGTATTACAGGGTGACGAGATCAAAATGATCGACGAGCAGTCTGCGCACCTGCCGGATTGCCCGGACCTCCTGACGTCACTGCTGGGGTTCGGCACTCAGCACATTTCGAGCGAATCCGTAAATGTACTCATTCATCTCGCGGTATCGATGCGCGCTCACGGTCGCGGCGGCTCGCTGCTGGTCGTGCCCGCGAATTCGGATGCATGGCGTGAGTCGGTGGTGCAGCCCGTTGAGTATGCCCTGGTCCCGCCGTTTTCTGGACTGGCCGAGGTGATGAACGACCGGGATTCCGAGAACCTTGAGCGCCGTTGGGTAAACGCGCTACTGCATGTGGTCGAGGGCGTCGCCGGTCTGACCGCCGTGGATGGCGCCACTGTGATGACTGACAGCTACGAGGTGCTCGCGTTTGGGGCCAAAATAGTCCGCCGACAGGGGTCTGTGCAGATCCCTAATGTGATTATGACGGAGCCGATCGAAGGCGCCATTGCGGTGGTGGTCGAGCCCGGACAACTTGGCGGCACACGCCATCTTTCGGCGGCGCAATTCGTACACGACCAGCACGACGCCGTGGCACTGGTTGCCTCGCAGGACGGACAGTTCACCGTCTTCGCCTGGTCGACATGCGAAGACATGGTCCACGCGCATCGGATCGAAACTCTGCTTCTGTAGAACCAAGCTAGAATGGGGAGCGAAATCTCACGCATAGAAAGGAAGACTACGGTGCGACAGCCATGCACGAATCGACTTCTGCTCGGCAGTGTTGTGACAGTGGTATTCAGTTCGTTGGCATTCGGCCATATCCGAATCGCTCCGATCGAGTCCACAGCCGGTGCGCGCGAAAAGTACACCATGCGGGTTCCTAACGAAAAGAAAGTGACCTGCTCAAAGATCGAAGGCGAGTTTCCGCCGGGGCTCGACATATATGACTTCGAATTCAAACCGGGCTGGAAGATCGAATTCAAGAAAAACGAGAACGGCAAGATCATCGGAGCCACCTGGACCGGGACAATGCAGCCGTACGAATTCGTCGAGTTCGGAATGCTCGGTATCAACCCCAAAGAAGTCATGGACCTGGTATGGAAGTTCGTTCAGTTTTACGATGACGGAACGAAAGAAGAGTTCACGGGCCCAGTCGGATCGCGGTTACCATCTCCCGTGGTCACATTGAAGCCGTCGGGGAAATAGATAGAAGACGGTGGCTGCTGAAGAGCCGACGGTCGGGACCGGCATCCGGGTCATGACGCCAGTCGTCAAACAGGTCAGAAGAATAGCTTCAACGCAAACTGGAAAACGCGCGGATCGTAAGCTGCTGTAATCCGGCCAAAAGTGCCCGATGATACGGTCGCCGTGGGGTTCTGCAGGTTCGTACGGTTCTCAACGTTGAAGGCCTCCGAGCGGAACTGCAGCCGCCAGCGGTCGGTGAAATTGAAGTCCTTGAATACGGACATGTCGATGTCGAAGAAATTTGGTCCGCGCAAAATGTTGCGGCCCGCCGTCCCGAACGTTCCGGGTGCGGCAGCGGCGAACGCCGCGGTATTAAAGTATTCCTGGATGCTGGATACCCCTGCCGGCCGCGCGGGGTTTCCGATCAAATCGGCATAGTCATTGCCGATGCCTGATAGCGATCGGTCCGTGCCGCTTAGTACGGTGAATGGGAGGCCGCTGTCTAGTGTCACGATTGCGTTAAGTTGCCAGCCGTTCACCAGATATCCGGCCGCCTTATTCACGTTAAAGCGGGGAAGCACATAATTACCTGAAAAGTTGAACCTGTAGGTCTGATCGAAATCAGCCGGCCCCCGGGCGCTACGGAAATTGAACGGATTGGGGGGCCCGGTGTTGCCCTCCGTGCCGCTGGACGTGTTGTCGATCGTTTTGCCATATACGAAGTTGCTCAGGAACGTGAATCCGCCGGAGAACCGCTTGGTCACGTTGAACTGTAGCGAGTGGAACTCATCGTAAACATAGGAGCTGGCCAGTTCCACCGCGCCCAGGCCCGGATACTCGCGGCGCGAATTTTCATTGGCGACCGTCGCTCCCGGAGCCAATAGAGCCGGATTGAACTGTCGCGAGCCCATCACGTTAACGCCGTGATTTCCGACATAGGCCACCGACACGGCGATATCTTTGCCTACCTGCCGCTGCACCGTGAGATTCCAGTTCTGCGTATAGCCCACGCGCGACGAGGGATCCAAGACACCTCCGGACACAGGCAGGATGAAGTTGTAGGCCGCAAACTGCGCGGGCAAGACCTGCGGCCGCGGGAAGGGGCTTCCACCTGGATACGTCGCGTATACGTTGGAGAAGGGCGATGAGGGATTCGGAATGTTGATGGTAAGATCAGTCGGCTGCGTCTGGTCCGTACGCTGATAGAGAAGACCTTCGGGGAAGCTGTAGAAGATGCCGTAGGCCGCGCGGATCACCGTCCGATTATTGGAGCCGACGTTCCAGGCCAAGCCGATCCGCGGCGCGAAATCTTTCCAGTCGTTCTTGAAGATGCTGCCGGAAATGCCGCTGTCACCCGGATACACGAGTCCCAGGGGAGCCTTTGGCGCGATCGTCGATTGTGCCCCCGGCACGAAGCCAACCAGGCTGTGATTCAAATCTGTCGGAGGCAGCCAGGGCTCCCAGCGCAACCCGACGTTTACGGTCAGCGCGCGGCTGACCTTCCAGTCGTCCTGCAGATAGAGCGCCGGGCGGCTCTCGCGCAAGTACGCCGTGCGTCCGTTGTCCTCGAAGAAAGTGCTTTCGGCGCCCAGGAAGAAGTCCGCCACTGCGTTGCCGCTGCGCTGGCCGTTGAACGTGTTGTCGCCGGGCGTGTACGAGTAATCGCTCAGGTTGACCCTGGCACGCTCGAAACTGAAACCGAAACCGATCTGGTGCGACCCGACCACTTTACTTGCCGAGGTTCGCCACTCAAAACTGGTCGGGTTTTGCCGCAGCGCACCGCCGGAGAAAATGTTAACGAAGCCGGAGATGTTGTCGCGAATTCCGGGGAAGATCGGGACGGAAGTGCCCAGGGGCACCGTTGCTCCAAAGGTCTGGTTATTCTGCAGCCCCGGCGAAACCGGAATCTGGGTACGCGGGAATCTGCCGACACTGAAGGAGAAATTGGCAGTCAACGTCGGGCTGAACACCTCCGTGTCGCTGATCACCGCGGTCTGGTTCCTGAATAAATTCTCGGCGAAAAAGCCGTTCGGGGCGTTGAAGGCGCGCTGGAAATTGTCCTGATCGAAGAAGTAGCGCCCGCTCAACCGGTTGTTCTGGGTGAAGTTGTGGTCGATCTTCACCAGGTATTGCGTATCGTCTACGTTCTTGTTGGCGAACGATACGTATTGTGTACCGCTATTGGGAAGCGGAAGCAGCGCCGCCGCCACCTTCATCGCAACCGGGTCCATCCGGCTCAGCGGAATCTGGTTGTTGGCAAACGGCGCATTGTTGTTGAACGGGTCCACGAGCTGCGTCTTCGGGAGCAGGGCGGAAAAATCCCCGTTGCGTTGAGCCGCGGTGGGGACGGTGATCGAAATAGGACTGGGAGCCGACCGCTGCAGCGTGTCCTGGCCGGAGAAGAAGAAGAACGTGCGGTTCTTCACAATCGGCCCGCCGATCGTTCCGCCATATTGATTCAGCTTGAAAGGCGGCCGGCTCAGACTGAAAAAGTTGCGCCCGTTCAGGTCCGTATTGCGCAGAAACTCGTAGGCGGTTCCATGAATCTGGTTGCTGCCGGAGCGCGTCGACAACTGCACAAGCGCTCCTGCGCCTCCGTACTCTGCGCTGTAGTTCGAGGATTGGATGGTGAATTCCTGCAGCGCGTCGGGATTGGGCATGGTAGGCACCGAATCGAAGAACCGGTTGGTGTAACCAGCGCCGTCCAGGACAAAGTTGTTCTGAGTGGCCCGAAGTCCGTTCACGGTCAGGCCACGGTTATCCTGCTGGCCCGACTCCGTGCCGACGTCCGTAATGGCCGTGCCAGGCGTCAACGCCGTGAGTTGCAGCGGATTCCGGCCGTTCAGCGGCAGATCGCGAATTGCGGTCTGGTTCACCGAGGTCTGAACGCTTGAAGAGGTGCTCTCTACTACTGGCGCTTCGGCGGTTACGGTGACGGCTTGCACGGCATCGCCGACCTTCAGCGAAACGGGCAGATCCAGTGTTGCGCCGGTCAGCAGTTCGATCCGGTCCGTGCGCTGGGATTGGAAGCCCGGTCCGCTGATCTCGAGCTGGTAGTGGCCAATAGGCAGGTTCGGAAACTCAAATAGCCCAGCAGCGTTAGTCCGCCCTTCCCGTTCAACGCCGGTATCGAGATTCTTGCAGCGCACCATAGCATCGGGCACGACGGCACCCGATTGATCGGTAACGGTGCCCCCGATCCTGCCGGTGGCCTGCGCTCGAAGATTCGGGTCGGCAAAAAAGAGTACGACCGGCATAAACAATATGGCCGCGACAATGCGGCGAGACTTCCACATGGACCCCTCCATGACGAGAAGCTTAACAGAGAATTGAACCATGCCGAGACCGCCATCTCCCTCGCGTAACGGTGGCTCTGAAGCAAATTCAGGCGGCGGCCAGACCCTTTATCACGTCGAAATTTCGGTGTATGCTCAAGAACGCTGGGTGTTTCTGAGTCAGTGCGCGCGCGCGCGCGGGTTTTTGAGCAGGAGTGACCATGAGCCTTCGTTTGACCGTTTCCACTGGTGCGCTAAGCTTCATAGCGCTGTTCGTAGGAACTTCCGCCCTCATGCGGGGCCAAGCGCTCAAAACGGGCGGGCCAGAATCCAACACTGCTTCGAAATCGGGCAAAGCGTGGACGGCACCCCGCACGCCCGGCGGACATCCGGATTTTCAGGGGTATTGGACGAATGCGACGTATACGCCTTTAGAGCGACCCGAGGCTCTGGGAACTAAAGAATTCTATACGGAAGCGGAAGAATTGGAACTCGTAAAGCGGCTACGTCTGCAGGACAACAGCCAGCCTAAGGACGACATTCACTATGATAATCGGACTTGGCAGGACGAGAGTTATTCCAAAGGCATCTCCAACCATAGAACTTCCCTGATCTTCGATCCACCGGACGGACGGATTCCTCCGTTGAATGCGAAAGGCCAGCAGCGAGCCGTGGAGTTTGCACACGGCGAGCTTCGCAGGAAGGCTGCCGTGAGCGCCAAAAGCATGAGCTTGGCGGAGCGGTGCATCACTTGGGGAACGGAGGGTCCGCCCATGATCGGCTCGACCTATAACGCAAATTTTCAGATCCTCGAGAACGATACGTCTGTGGCGATCGTGCACGAGATGATTCACAGCGCTCGGATGATTCCTTTCGATGGGCGCCCGCATCTTCCGGAAGACGTACGCCAGTTAGGAGGCGATTCGCGGGGACGGTGGGAGGGCGATACCCTGGTGGTCGAAACCGCTAATTTCACTGACAAGACGAACTTCCGCGGGCCGCCCGCACACACCCGGCAGGATATTTTCTCGAGCAACGAGATGCACGTCGTGGAGCGCTTCACTCGTATTGATGCGGAGACCATCGTTTATCGATTCACGGTGGAAGACCCTGGTACTTGGACAAAACCGTGGTCCGGTGAAGTGGTCCTCAAGAGATTCGAGGGTCCGATGTTCGAGTACGCATGTCACGAGGGGAATTATGGCTTGGCCAATATCCTTGCTGGGGCACGCGCCAAAGAAAAAGCTGCGGAAACGACGTCGTTGAAGCCGGCGCCTTAATGTAATCCTGGGCCGGCGGTCGCGAAGAGCACTACTTGGGGGCGCCTTGCGCGACCTCGTTTTTAATGACCTTGCCACCCTTCATCACAAATTTCACTCGTTGAAGTTCGGTGATGTCGGCCAACGGGTCCCCGGATACGGCGATGAGATCAGCATATTTGCCCTTATCGATCGATCCGATTTGATCCTGCCATCCCAGCACCTCGGCGTTAACGGTGGTTCCCGCCTGAATCGCTCTTGCCGGTGTCAAGCCAGCGCGCTTCACCAGCCACTCGAATTCGAGAGCCTGTGTGCCGTGAGCAAAGGTCGATCCATCGACTCCGCTGCCCATCATGACTTTGATTCCTTTGGTGGCGGCCGCCAGTGTCGCGGCTTTCTCAAAAATCGGGATGATCCGATACTTGCCAGCGGTGTTCTTGGCATCGGTGTCGTCAATATAGGGTTCGGTGTAGCGAACGATGGTCGGATCGTAGTAAAGGCGCTTGGCGACCATCATGTTGATTTGCTCCTGGTCCAAGCCAAATCCGTGCTCGATCGTGTCGCAACCAGCGATGATGGCGTTTCTTTGGCCGTCTCCCCCATAGACGTGGCAGCCTGCTTTTTTGCCAAGACGATGCGTCTCGTCAACCAGCGCCTGCACTACGGGCAGAGGATAAGTCACCTGGTATTGGTCTTTTCCGGAAGCTGTGAAGGAGTAGGCTCCCGCCGGGTACAACTTGATCCAGTCGGCGCCATGTCCGATCTGCTCACGCACGGCCGCGCGTGCTTCCTCAACTGAGCGAACTACCGTGCTCGCTAATGGGTTGTCTAGAACCGCCGGGTTCGAAGGTGTGGCTCCCCAAACGATACCAAGGGTCGAGACTTGATACCTAGGACCGTCGATCATACCGCGGTTGATGGCGTTCCGGACCTCGACGTCGCCGTACCCGTTGCCGTGCGTGCTCATGTCACGCGCCGCCGTGAAGCCCGCCCGCAGGTTTGCTTGTACGTTCTGGACGGCGATCAGCATGGAGGCTTCCGTAGTCCCTGTTGGTTTGCGCGCGTTGAACATGTGTGTGTGCGCGTCGATCAACCCGGGTAGGACCGTCGCTTGTCTGAGGTCGATCACTTCAGCTCCCGCCGGAATCTTGACTTCAGCCTCGGGTCCGACCTCTGTGATTCGCTCGCCTGAAAGAAGCACCAATTGTCTGGTTAACATCTGTCCGGTCTTGCTGTCGAACAAGCGGCCGGCTCGGATCGCGATCAATCGAGGAGCCGGAGGGCATTTGTAGACGCCGCCGTCGGAACCCACACACGGTGTCGGCCCCGCGCCTCGCCAGGGAGCCGGCGGCGGCTGAACCTGCGCCCACAGCCCCGTTGTGTGCAGTAATATTCCGAAAGCCGCCACCAGCACAAATATGTATTGCATCGCGTGATCTCCTCGCTGCGTCTGAGATTGTACACCAGGTTTCGAACAGCGCCTTTAGCGACAGAGTTCAGTCCGATCACAATAGGAGTATGAAAGTCATTGCAGATTTGTGCGTAGTCCCGATCGGCGTGGGAGTTTCAGTTTCCAGAGAGGTCGCGATTTGTGAGCGTATCCTCACAGCGGCAGGGCTCAAGATTCACCTTCACGCGTACGGAACCAATATCGAGGGCGATTGGGACCGAGTCTTCGCTGCCGTGAAGCAGTGCCATGAGGCTTTGCATGCCGCCGGAGTGCCACGAATCTCCACGAGCATGCGCTTCGGAACTCGTATTGACCGCGACCAGAAGATGGAAGACAAAGTTCGGAGCGTCGAGGAAAAACTGGCGCATTGACCGATGAAATTAGATAGCTTTGAAATCTCCCGTTGCGGCGCCATTCAGACGCCATCGTCGCAACAAGTTGCATTCAGCTACGGATTTCGACAGTATGGCTGAGAGCATGAAACAAACCATCTTGATTTGGTTCGTGGCCCTGATTGCCGCTGCCGTCGCTATCGGGCAGGGGCCCGGCGACCAGGCCACCGGCCAGTCCGGTGTCCAAACCAAACGCACCGCGGAGGGACAGAAAAAGGGCCAACCGAAGGCTGCGCCGCGTAATCCAGCACAGAGCCCGGCCTCGCATCCAGGGCCGCAAACGGTGACGCCGCAGACTTACCCGATCGAGCAGATTCAAGCCGGCGAGCTGCGGTTTACGTCGCAATGTGGTTTCTGTCATGGCCGCGATGCGGCAGGAGGCGAGACCGGACCAGACCTCACGCGCTCAGAGCTGGTCGCCGAAGACGTACGGGGCGACAAGATCGGACCCCTTGTTCGCACGGGGCGCCCTGATCAGGGGATGCCTGCCTTTGACCTGAGCGACGGCGATGTGGGTGCAATCGTCGCTTTCATCCACGACCAGAAGACCAAGTTCGAAGCGCTGGGCGGAGGGCGCCGCGCGGTGGACGCCGCGGACCTGGCAACCGGAGACGCCGCGGCCGGCCGCCTCTATTTCAACGGAGTGGCGGCTGCTCCGGTTGCCATTCCGCTACCGGCGATCTCGCCGGGATCGCGTCCCGCTATCAAAGGATTGGCATCTGCTGCAGCGGATGCTCTATCCCACGCGGCCAGCCCGCTCCGGCGCGGCCGAAGGTCACGTGTGACGCTCGCTTCCGGCCAGACCATCACCGGGCCATTGGCCAGCGAGGATGAGTTCACGATTGTGGTTCTCGATCCCGCCGGCGCGCGGCAGACGTATCGAAAAAGGTGCGGTGAAGTTTAAGATCGACGACCCGATGTCGGCCCACTTCGATCAATTGGGCAAATACACCGACAATGACATGCACAACGTCTTCGCCTATTTGGAAACACTGAAAGTAAATGCGAACTTCACTGACGATCGGCATCGGATTGGTACTCGACGGCCATCGCTTCGGCGCAAGGCGTCGATCCGAAAGATCTGCTCCACCCGCCTGCGGATAGCTGGCTCAACTTTCACGGCGATTACTCCGGCCAGCGGCATACCAGCCTTACCGGGATTACTCCGGAAAATGTCGGCAAGCTCCAGCAGGTGTGGCGCTTCCAGACCGGCCAGAATCCATCCGATCAAGGCGTCGCCGATTCTGGCGAACGGCGTCCTCTACGTGACTACGCCGGACAACATCTGGGCGATCGACGCCCGCACTGCGAAGAAACTCTGGCATTACCAGAATCCTCCCAACAACGCGTTCCACATCGGCCATCGCGGCGCGGCGGTTTATAAAGACACCGTCTATTTGACGACTCCCGACTGTCACTTGATCGCGCTGAATGCCAAAGACGGCAAGGTCAAGTGGAACATCGTGATTGCCGATTCCAACAAAGGTTACTGGTCGACCAACGCTCCGCTCATCGTGGGGAATCACGTGATGGTCGGGCGTCTCCGGCGATTTCGATAACCTGCCGGGTCAGTTGAAATCGGTCGACGCGGATACCGGCGAGACGCAGTGGATTTTCTACAGCACGCCTCCTCCCGGCAAGAACGAGCCAGACAGCGGCGGCGCGACCGGCGGGCAGATGTGGACCACCGGCACTTACGATCCCGATCTCAATCTGGTCTATGTGGGCACGGGGAATCCCACGCCGGTGTTGAACGGCGAAGTCCGGCCGGGCGATAATCCCTGGACCTGCAGCATCGTGGCGCTTAACCCGGACACCGGGAAACTGGTCTGGGGCTTCCAGGTCTCGCCGCACGATACGCACGATTGGGATGCGAACGAAGTCCCCGTGCTGGCGGATGCCGAATTTCAACGGCCAGCCGCGCAAACTGCTGATGCAGGCGTCGCGCAACGGCTACTTTTTTGTGCTCGACCGGACCAACGGCAAGAGCCTGCTGACAGTACCCTTCGCGACTGTCAACTGGGCGAAGGGAATCGATGCGGAGGGACGCCCTATTCCGGATCCGGCCAAGTATCCCGCGAAGAGACGGCGTCCTGGTAGCGCCCAACGAAAGCGGCGCCACCAACTTCCGCCCGCCCAGCTTTGACCCGAAGACCGGCCTGTTCATCGTGAGCGCTCAGGATGGCTACGGCATCTATTTCTTCAAGTCCGAGCACGGAGCCTACGGTTGGGCCGGCGCGGATTATGGCGTCGCGGGCAAGGCGTTCCTTCGCGCCATCGATTACAAACCGGAAAGATTGTTTGGAACCATCCGATCGGCGACGGCGCGGGCACGGCCGGCGTGCTGACGACGGAAACCGGCCTGACGTTCAGCGGCGACGTTCCCGGCAACGTGATGGCGTTTCGCACCAGCGACGGCGCAACGCTGTGGCACCAGGCCATCGGCAAGAGTGGAACAATGGCCCGATCACGTATGAGCTGGACGGCAAGCAATATCTGGTGGTGGGCGGAGGCAGTTCGCTATACGCTTTTGCGCTGCCAAAACAAAAATCTCGATGAGGAAAGCTCTCTCATTGGTTGGCGCAACGCTGATTCCGGGGTGCCTGTTACTGCAGTTGGTCTTATCCCTTCCTTTGAAGGGCGAGGTCCGCAAGACGCTGGACACACTCGATCCAACGGCGCGTGAAACTACGTTGGCCGCGCTGCAATGGACGGATCAATTCTGGGATGCCCGTGCGGGGTTCATCTGGGACACGGACGCTGAGCCGGGCAACCGTTCGGGGCGCGTGCTCCGTCGCCATCTGGTGAGGGAAACGAGTTGGTATGCAGTGGGACTGTTGTTGCGCAATCAACGCGGCGACGTCGAGCGGGCTATCCAGGCCATCGAAGCTGTTCTTCGGCAGCAGATAGATGAGCCCGGACAGCTGTATGACGGCACCTTCCAGCGGAGCCCGGAAGAGCCGCGTCCTCCAGCCAGGTACGCGCAAATGTTCGTTCAGTACGATCCTAATTGGCGGGAATTCATCGGGACAACCTTCGCTGTCATCCTGGAGAATTTCGCGGACCCTCTGCCGGAGGCATTGCGGAAGCGCATGGAGCACGCCATTGATCGCGCCGTAAACGGAGAGATAGAAGAAGGCAGGCTGAAGCCAAACTACACCAATATCGCGCTGATGCATGCGTTCCTGTGGACTTGGGCGGGGCATCACCTCCAGCGGCCGTCATGGATCTCCGAAGGCGAGAAGTTCGCTAACGAGGTTTACGGGTTGTTCGGGAAAAACGGCGCCTTCGAAGAATACAACTCGCCGACATACTATGGTGTCGACCTCTACGGCTTGGGGCTTTGGCGGGCCTACGGATCAACTCCCGAACAGCGCCGCATGGGCTCAGAGATGGAAGCTGCATTGTGGAAGGACATAGCGTTGTTTTACCATGCCGGCCTGAAGAACGTGGCTGGACCTTATGACCGTTCCTATGGAATGGACATGCAGGATTATGTGAGCCTCACGGGCCTCTGGCTTCGCTTGGCTTTGGGAGCGCGACTCGCACCGTTTCCACAGATTGCGCCGCGCCTCAATCACTCGGCCGATCTGGTCTATGCTCCCGTGTTTGCCGTGGTTGGAACTACAATCCCAGCCGACGCGATGCAGCACTTTAACCGCTTCGCCGGCGAACGTCTGGTTCGGCGCGTGATAACGGAGAAGCGTGTAGCGACCGCCTGGATTGGGAAAGATTTTATATTGGGAGCGGAAGCCACCAGCCTGACCAAAGAGGCAGGCACACCCGGAAACCAGTTCCATCCCGTCACTGCTCATTGGAGAACACCGGACGGAAAGATTGGCTGGATACGCTTGATGCAGTGTCCTCGCCTGGACGCGACAGCTCAAGAAGGCGCAATTTCCATAGCCGCGGTGGGTGACTCCACGTTTCGGATTGCCGTCGCGCAATTGGACGTAAAATCGATCCAACGCTATCAGTGGCAGCCCCCCGGACTGAGCGTGCGCGTCGAGACAGACGCTAGCGGTTTCGACCTAAAGCCCGGAGACGGGTATGTGGACGTCACATACCTCGACGCCACGCGGTTTCTGTTGCGCGTGACGAGTGCGGCATCGGGCGCCCGCCAACCTTAGTTGCCGATGCGCGCGTAACCACGCATTTCGAAGTTGACGATCGAGACCAAGGCCCACAGATCCACATCAATCCCGGGCAGAATCATATTGGGCTCGACCTTGTTGGCGATCAATCCCTGGCCGCAAACGTGGAATTCGACACCAGCTTTCTTCAGATTTTGAATGAGCGCGATATTGGGATTATCGTGTCCGGTGCGCTCCTTGTAAACATCGTTGTTCAAGATGACCTGACCTCCGCCCTGGTGGAAGATCACGGCGAGCTTGCGATGGTCTGCCGGCACGCCCCACTTGTCCAGCGTGTTCAGATACCGGGCCAAAGCCTCGAGTATTGGATTCACCTGGTCGGGCTTCGGAGCCGCCTTGGAGACATCGAACAAGACTTTGTATGTCTGGTTAGGATCGGGAAGCTCCTTGGCATTGGGAACTTCCTTGGCGACGGGGGAACCGGGTACTGCCAAACGTGTTTCGGACTGGGCGGATGCGGAACCGGCCAGTCCAATCGATACCGCCAGAATCGCGGCAGGGGTGATCCATGTGTACATGCGGCCTCCAAAGATCGGGTAAGTACGAACGACACTAGCAATATAGCAATTGGATGGCTGGCCGTGAATGGCGGGCGTACAGCGTGATAAGCTGATCACGTTTGCTGGGGTTTCCCAAAAATGAGGTGGATATGAATCGCGACTCTCCGCTGTCCTTAGAGCGACGGTCTTTTCTGACGCGGCTGAAAGGCGGGATTGGGTCGCTGGTGGCCATGGGCGGTGTTGCCATGGCGCAACAGCGAGCAGCGGCAACGACGCGCTGGGAACCCGCGCGACATGAAAAAGATGACTGGCTCGACAAAGCCTCCGTCAAACACCGGTTGCTGTTCGACACGGCCTCGAGCGACGGAGTTGGGGACGCTCTCGCCTTCGCCGGAAATTTCTACAGAGCCAACAAGGCGGACTATGGCGTAGAAGCCAGCGAACTGGCCGTTGTGATTGTGCTTCGCCACCGTTCTGCTCCGTTTGGCTACAACGATGCGATGTGGTCGAAATACGGAGCGACGCTGGCGGCGAGATCCAAAGTCGCCGATCCGAAGACCAAGCAGACGCCGACATCGAACTTCTATAACGCGACCGGGTATGGAGAACTCATTCCGAATCGTGGCACCACACTTGCGTCGCTCGCGGAACTCGGAGCACAGTTCGCGGTATGCACGCTGTCGACTCGCGCGATTGCAGGGTTAGTTGCCGGCGCAGTTGGAAGTACCACGGATGCGATTTTCGCAGAGCTAACCAGCAACCTGGTCAGCAACGCCCGTATGGTCCCGGCGGGAATCGTGGCCGTCAATCGCGGTCAGGAGCACGGCTATTCGCTCGTGACTTGCTGAGCTCCGTCACGAGAATGGCAGGCGTTGCTTTGATTGCCGGAGACGCGAACCCTACCGCAGCGGCGGCGTTGAAACCGGAGGGCGCCGGTGCTTCGTCGCCTGCTCATAGGCATACGCCAGCTTGATCAACTGCGCTTCCGACCATGCCCGGCCGTAGAACGTCATACCCACGGGCAGCGTGCCGCCGCGCGAGTAACCCATCGGCACATTGATCGCCGGAAAACCCGTCGTCGGCGAGAATACCTGGCTGTTGTCGCCGGCCGGCGTATTCAAATCCCCAATCAGCCGCGGCGGATTGCTCCAGGTCGGATAGACGAAGGCATCCAGCTTCAGCCGGTCCATCGTCTTCACCACCGTTTCGCGGAATTGTTCGCGATAGGCGGCGTCGGCTTGGCACGCTTCCGAATCCGGGCCATTCTCCGGTCCCTTTTCCGCATCCTCCAGCCGCTTCTGCGTCGAGGGATGGAATTTTCCGGACTTCAGAATCGCCGCGAGATCCGCCACCGGAACCTGCCCGCCGCGATCAGCCAGAAAGTGATTCAGGTCGTACTTGAAGCCCATGCACGGGCCGGCGCCGGTCTGGCGTTTGACTCCATCCAGTCCCTCCACCTTCGCCGGATCGACCACCGTTGCACCCGAGCGCCGCAGGTCCTCCAGCGCCGCCATGAAGATCCGGACAATCTCCGGATCGGTTGAGTCCCGCTCGTACGCCTCATGCAGCACGCCGATGACCGCCCCTTTCAGGCCGTTCCGGTCGAGCGACTTGCTGTAATCGGGGATGGCGCGGCCCTTCGCCGCGGCTGTCGCCGGGTCTCTTGGATCCTCCCCGACGATCACCTGAAACACCTTGACTGCGTCTTCCATGGTGCGGGCGATCGGTCCCGCGATATCGGCGCGCGAGTTCAGAGGAAACACGCCGGCGCGGCTGGTGAGCCCCATCGTGGAGCGGATGCCCGCGAGAGACTGATGGGATGACGGTCCGCGAATCGAATCGCCGGTATCGCTGCCGAACCCGACCAGTCCGAAGCTGGCCGCGATCGCTGCCGCCGTGCCGCCGCTCGACCCCGCCGTCACCCGATCCAGCGCGTAGGGATTCTTCGTGTAACCGGGCAGAATCGAACTGACCGTCTCGACTGGACTGAACGCCCACTCGGCCATGTTGGATTTCGCCAGCACAATCGCGCCCGCCGCTTTTACCCGCGCCACCTGAGTCGCGTCTTCCTTCGGCAGATAGCCGGCAAATGCGAGGGCGCCGTTCGAGGTCTGCAGTCCTTTGGTTTCGAAGTTGTCTTTGACGATCATCGGCACGCAGTGCAGCGGCCCGGTGAGGCCAGACTGGGCGAAGCGACGGTCCAGCTCGTCGGCCTCTTTCGTCGCGTCGGGATTGATGGTCACGATCGCGTTAATCGCCGGCCCGTTCTTGTCGTAAGCGTTGATGCGCCGGATGTAAGCGTCCACCAGCGCCCGGCACGTCAGCCGCCGGTCGCGCATGGCGTCGTGGACCTGCGCGATGGTGGCTTCTTCCACTTCGAAAGGCGCGGCCGTTTGAGCCTCTAAAGAAGCCGCCGGACAGCAAGGCAACGGCGAATAGACGAAAACTCATCCCAACATGATCGCAGACATCAAGCCGCAGCTCTATCGGTTGAGTAGCATCAACAAGGTAAGGTCATTTTCCCTGCTGACAATCCAATGCCCGCTGGCCAGCAATAGCATTCCATCGTGCTGTCCCCAGACCGATGGACCTTTCCACGTGTGCAAGAATGATGCTCCAGGAGGTTGTCCGGAATGGTGCCCAAAACTGCGGAGATTGTTCGACAAGCCAAGGCATACATGGGCGGCGGTTCCGAGCCGTCGAACCTCTCCGAATTGTTCCAGGAATTGAGAATACGGAAACTGTACAAGCTTCTGCGCGACGTAATCGCTAGAGTCCGAAAGGAAGACGGGCCAATGCCTCCCGAAGAAGAACTGCTTATACTGGAGGCTTTCTCCTACTTCAGAGATCGCGCGTTGCCAGATGACGAACGGTGGAAATGCGCCGAGCAGACATTAGTACCACTGAAAGAGACCGGCGAAGCGGCAAAGCAGGCCCCCTGGAAGACAGCAGAGGCGCGTGAACTGGCTTATGCCATTCAGCAGGAGCGCGATATAAACGAAGGTCGCATGATCCTTCGGAGTCACCAGGAGAACTATGAGAAGGTCATGAAGTACGCGAAAACGCTGAAAGGTTACAGTGCATTCAGCTACGCCAGGCGACTCTTCACCGAAGCTCTCAGATTGCTTCCGTCGACACACCAAGACGTTTCGTACCTTACCCAGCAGCGCGCATTGTGTACATACAAAGATCCCGATCTTCCGCTGTTACAGCGCCTGGATCAAGCGCTCCATATTCTCAACGGAACCGAAGGAACCCCCGCAGGTCCTGACCCGGGATTGCTGCCAGAAGGGATTCTCTCACAATCTAAGAATCCGGAGACGCTGGGGCTCGCAGGCGCAATCTGCAAACGCAAGTGGGAGGCAGAAGGACGAAGAAGCGATCTCGAAAAATCATATCAATACTATTTGCGCGGGCATGTCGCCGACATGGGGCTTGTTAATTACGCAGAAATCCCTGCAGCTGGTTCAAATGCACCAGGCGCGGAGCCACTCGACGTCGTTTTAAACGTAAAGCCCGACCATAACTTCGGTTATGCAGGGATCAATGCAGCGTTCGTGCTCGATTTATTGGATCACATCGAAGGGAACATCTCAAGGAGAGGAGCCGCACAGGACATCCGAAAGATGTTGTCGGATTACCTCGAAGCCGTGATCCGAGTTCCGAAAGACAAGTTCAAGGAATCGAAAAACTACGAAGAATGGTGGGTTCGGATGACCCTAGTGGAGGCGTACTTCGGGTTGGGCAAATACGAGGACGCGGGAAGGATCTTGGAAGCTGTATCCAGACAAACCGATCCCTGGAAATTTGAGGCATCGGTCCGGCAACTCGTGCAATTGGCGAAACTACAGGGTGTGGACCTCAGGTCGGCGGGTCCGACGGGCGTCGGTTCGGCAGGCTCAGTAGCTCGTACAATTCTTGAGAGTTTTTTGGGGGCCAGCCTTCCCCTCCATAACGTTGTCCGTGGGAAGATTGGCCTGGCCCTTTCGGGTGGCGGCTTTCGTGCTTCCTTTTACCATCTCGGCGTCCTCGCCAAGTTAGCAGAGCTGGATATTCTCAAAGAAATCGAGGTCGTCTCCTGCGTCTCAGGCGGTTCCATCGTAGGAGCTCACTATTACCTGGAAGTACGCCGGCTGCTTCAGTCCAAATCCGACGGCAGCATTAATCGCGAGGATTACATCGAAATCGTGCGACGCGTAGCGGATCAGTTCAGGAAAGGGACTCAGAGGAACGTTCGAATGCGGGTGTTCGGCAACGTTCTAGCGAATCTCAAAATGGTTCTTTTCCCATCTTATTCGCGCACTGAACACGTCGGCAAGCTGCTCGAAAATTTCTTCTATAGCGAAGTTCCCGATGGTGAAGGAGACGATCCGCGTTGGCTAAATGAACTGTTCATAGAACCAAAGGATGCGCTTTTGACGTTTCAGCCAAAGTTGGACAACTGGCGCCGCAAAAATAAGGTACCGATCTTCATTATCAACGCAACCAGCCTTAACACAGGTAACAATTGGCAGTTCACAGCATCCTGGATGGGAGAGCCCCCACCAGCAAACCCGGAGGACCATGACGGCAAAGCTCGGCTCCGGAGGACGTACTACTCTGAGGCCCCCAAACGGCACCGGAAGGTTCGCCTTGGTAAGGCGGTAGCGGCCTCGGCATGTGTACCCGGTGTATTTGAGCCGATCGTGTTGAATGGCATGTACCCTGATTATACGGTTCGGCTAGTGGACGGAGGAGTTTTCGACAACCAAGGGCTTAGTGGGCTGCTCGACGAAGGTTGCAATATGCTTTTTGTGAGCGATGGCAGTGGGCAAACGAACGCTGACGAGAATCCGCGTGCTGGCGTGCTAGGTCCCCTTTGGCGCTCCAACGATATTACGATGCAGTGTGTGCGCGACGGACAGTTGCGCCAATTGCAGACAAGACGGCGTGCAGAAATTCTTTCGAAGGTAATGACTGTTCATCTGAAAAGGGAGCTAAATCCGATATTGCTAGATTGGATTGGCTGCATGGATCCAGCTGAGGGGGGTGAACGGTCATTGCCACCGTGGCGCAAGGGTGATTTAACTAGTAGCCTGTCCCAGTGATACATACAGCATCGTCCGAGCGTCCTTATAGTGTGGCTGATAATCAAGGATTGCTGGAAC
Source organism: Bryobacterales bacterium (assembly GCA_963769205.1). Classification (GTDB taxonomy): domain Bacteria; phylum Acidobacteriota; class Terriglobia; order Bryobacterales; family Bryobacteraceae; genus Palsa-89. Next base: position 182,585 of record CAVYKR010000021.1, read on the forward strand.
TCAGCGAGGAACAACGTGACGAGTTGCGCAGCTGGGCGCAATCGCGAAGTCTCCCTGCCGGTTATGTGTTTCGCGCGCGCCTCATCTTAGCTCTCGCCGATGGGTTGACCTATCGCGAGATCGAACACAAGCTCGGTGCGAGTGCACCGACAGTGTCCAAGTGGAAGGTTCGATTCGAGGAGCATGGCACCGAAGGTTTGCAAGGGCGTCATCAGGGAAGCAAGCCACGCCGGGCGACACCGGCGGTGCAAGGGCGAGTGATCCGACGAGCGCAGCAGAAACCCTCGGACGGCAGCACGCATTGGTCGTGCCGCAAGCTGGCCGAAGAGCTGGGCGTGAGCAAATCCACGGTGCAGCGCATTCTGGCGCAAGCCAAACTGCGGCCGCACCGGCTGGAGAGCTACCTGGCCAGCAACGACCCGGAGTTTGAAAGCAAGGCCGCCGATGTCATCGGACTGTATCTGGACCCTCCCCAGCATGCGGCCGTATTCTGCGTGGACGAAAAGACGGCGATCCAGGCGCTGGACCGACTGGACCCGGTTCTACCCTTGTCGCCGGGCCGGGCAGAGCGCCACGGATTTGAATATTATCGTCACGGCACTCTCTCGCTGTACGCGGCCTTGAATGTGAAGACCGGAATGGTGGAGGGAAAAACAGCACGGCGGCACACCAGTGCGGAATTCATCGAATTCCTGAGCGGGTTGGTTAAGAAAGCGAAGTGGGCGCGCGAGATTCACATCGTGTTGGACAATCTTTCGGCGCACAAGACACCAGCCGTGGAACAATTCCTGGCGGAGCATCCCAAAGTGCGGTTCCACTTCACGCCCACCTACTCATCCTGGTTGAATCAGGTGGAGCTGTGGTTTGCCAAAATCGAGCGGGACGTGATTGCACGCGGGATCTTCACTTCAGTTGCAGATCTCCAGCGCAAGCTCATGAGATACATCCGAGCCTATGCCAAGCATGCTCGCCCGTTCCGCTGGACCTATACCGACGTGAAAAGACGGATTGTCACTAAGCGAATCACTGGGACGGCCCACTAGTGACGGCCGCAGTCGACTGCCGGAAGAGAGTAGGCTAGTATCCCGTCACCCTCCGATATGCCCATATTTTTTGATCGCCGTCGCGATACTGGTAGCGCTTCCAGCCCTCGATTTTAGGCACCGAGCGATGCGGATTTTGTCGGCTTGTTTCCACTGATCCTTCGGTTTCTGAATGCAAAATTTCAGAACCTGCTCGACCGTTACGCTCTCGTGGGTCTCACACCATCTTGAGATCACGTCGTCCCAAGGGTCACCGTCATAGCGCGCGGCTTGCTCTTGTTCGGCCGCATCCACCAGTTCCTCGTTATTGAGCCACCATACGTCGCCCGCACGAAAACGGACCAGAGCCTCCGCCCATAACTGATCACGCTCACGTTTGAGCGCATCGAGGTCAACCTGACCGCACGCGATTGGCCAAAATCGCCGCGCGCCGGTCTCATCCCGCAGGTAGTCGCTGTGATTAACCGTTCCAGCGAAAACGCATCTTCTTGGAACTTCGAGAACTCGTCGCGCATACGGCAATCGGAATATATCTGTTGAGCGCGCGATGAATGCTTTAATCCTGCTCGTCTCGCTACGGCTGAGGCTATCGAGTTCCGCCATTTCCACAATCCAGCGACCTTGCATCTGCATGAGTGTGTCTTTGCTTCGCAGATCCCCAATCTCGTCGGAAAAAAACTCGCCACCGAGCACGCTAAACATCGTTGATTTGCCTAGGCCCTGGCGACCTTCTGCGATCAGCACATGATCCGCCTTGCAGCCAGGAGACTCTATCCGCGCGATGGCAGAAATCATCCATCGGGAACCGATGGCGCGCGAGTACGGAGTATCGGCAGTGCGGGCGATCCGCGCTAGCCAAGTATCGAGTCGTGGCGTTCCGTCCCACTGCAATGCATTCAGATACTCCCGGACTGGGTGAAACTTGTTCTCCTCGGCAATTGTTTCGATGGCGTCACTCGCCGTCTTCATGGGAATATAGATGCCCGCGTGTTGTAGCCACTCGCATGTAAGCGCATCTTGCTGATCTGACCATCGGCCGGTAAATCTCCAGGGCGTTGGTTTGCGCGCAACGGTGTACAGGCTAAATTCATCCCGAGACAGAACACCGCTCCACGCGGGCGCATGCCGGAGAGCGCTGATTGCGTTTGCAAGGAGCGCCTTTGGAGTGCCCTTATCAGAAAGGATGAGAAGCTCGCTCCAGGAGGGACTGCGGTTCGAAAGTTGGTTTGCGGCGACCGAGTCTTTGGGAGAATAACGGCCAATGCTTTCCGCAATCGTGCGCAACTCGATGTCAGAGAGAGGAGGGTCACATCGCCTTCGATTCACCTCCGCCAGCGTAATAAAAATCTCTTCTTTGTCTAAACCCCGGCGCCGCAAGGAACCGGCGAGAGAAGTCAGCCTCGAATTTCTCTTGCCTCTAGGGATCTTGTCTTCAACTGGCTTCGCCGTTCCGGTGGTGCTGTTGCCGCTTGGGGCGGAGGCGTCCCGAATGAGCACCAACATCCAACCTGGAAATTGCGCTATTTCAACTTCGTTCGGACGGCCCGCACCTTCCCAGGTGTAGTACCGGCCCGAAATGTGTCTGGATGGCGGCAGCACCACATATCCACCCGTGGTCTTGAAGTCTAGTCCTGGAGCGATTTGGCCGGTTTGGTTTTTCAGTCCAGCGACGTGGAGCCCGAAAATATGGGAACCGCCGCCCCCCGTCAAGCTCATCACCGTCGATGGTAATTCGCCATATTGGTGTTCAAGCTCCCAGAGAGACTCGCTACCGGTATCCCGTGGATCAACGTCCAGCACATCCACGCCGAATGGCTCACCGGTTGCCAAGCCAATATTTGCATTAGGGAAGGTGGCCCACCATCGATCAATTTGCTCGACATGAGAAGTGGCATTTTTCACGCCGTTCTTTGTGCGGGGATGTTTGCCCGGATGGGCGCAGCCTCGAGATCCGCAAGAGCAATGCCCGTTTTCGATGGTGTGAAGCGGAAAAATTTTCCAGCCTAACCTCTGCGCATACCAGAGAGCCGCGGTTTTTAGATCCGGACTAGTCATCTGCGCTCCCGTACGTCGAGCAGTGCTTCGAGTACACCGTTGCACAGGGTCACGCGGTCCAGATCGACGTCAGTGGTGCCTTGCTCATCCTGTACTATGAGTCCGAGGTTCTGCATCCTACCGTTGAAGTGCGCGGTAAGTTTCACTTTCGCCCAATCGCAGCGCCGGGCCGGTTTTCCACCACTGATTTTTTGGTACGGTATGGGATTGGAACAATATGAGACCCACGCTGTTGCCACCATCTCGTACCTTCAAGCGCCGTCATAGGGCCTCTGTGACCGATCTGGCACAAGGTTCCCTTGGGTAAGGGTGGTAGCTTCTGCACAGGCTCATGCCGCCTCCTGATCTGCTACACGGTCATTGGCGGGCAGTGTATTGCTCATAACAAACCAGGCTGTCGAATCGTCCCTTGGAACCACCTTGAGGTCCGCGAGAAAGATGGTCCGAGCGAGTATGTTTTGCTGCGAGGTACCGACGGGCAGAGCGGTGGACTGATTCTTTCAATTTCCCTCTTTTGATTTATCCGTCGTCGTTCTTCGTGAGAGGGGCTTATCGGCGCGCGCTTCAAGCCATTCCCAGACGTCGGCAATATCAAACCTTACGAACAAACCTACGCGGAAGTATTTTGGACTGTTGCCAGAGCTGACCATGCGATCTACCGTTCCCATTGAGATACCCAAAAAGCGTGCAAGATCCTGCTTGGACATGAGTTTCCCTGCCGTTGCCCCGTCGTTCTTGATGTCATTTCCATCACCTGCGCGTCTCAAGGTTTCAACAATATGGGCTGCTGCATCGCGGAGTCAATGCGGCAGGAAATGCAGCAGGTTCTGGCTAATGCGGCAAGCGTGGGAGCAATGCGGCGGGATGTGACGAAACGGGGTGCGGAGGCTACCGTACTCTTATGAAGGTTTCATATTGCATACGAACGCCTCTGGTCCACCTTTGATCAAACGTTCAAACGCCCTTTTGGAACGATCGGTGAAGCCCTTTTCGGTCAGCCAGGCTTCGAAACGCCGCCTATCTCTATACTCGGCGCGACGATAGAACCGATTTTGTGGAAGATTCGGAGTATTAGTGAGGTACCTCACCCGGTCCCAAAAATCCCAGAACCGGTCGCGCGTATCAGTCTGCCTTCCCCTGCGCTTGATCTTGGCCTGCGCTTTCTTTACTGCGATCCACGGCGCAGTCGCCGGGGCGCTAGCCGCGGCAATCGAGGCCGGGGGCGAAACACTGCCGTTGGATGTGAAAGCGTGGATGGATTTGGTGGCCCTTCTCGAATTCGCATTGGAAAAATCCAGATTGAAACTGTCAATCGAGTTCCCATCGGCGAAGTCTTCAATCGCTCGGATGAAGCCCGATCTTTCGTAAAAAGGCTTTGCCGCTTCGATGGATCGGAAAATTTCCATCAGGTGGAAGGGGTCTTGCATCTCCACCGTGTGCTTGATCAGTTCGTTTTGTTGTTTTGACTTCATCTGAACTCCTCCCGAAACTCCTGAGCACTCAACCAAAGCTGGAGTCACCACCCGTAGACTTCGGGGTGCGAGTTTCATGCCGAGCGGGAACAGTCCAGCCCGGAAGTTCCAAAAGACATATTACCGTGAAGACCATCTGGGTGGACAGGCCCGGGACATGTAACTTCAGTTACAATAACAGCAGAGGCCGTAAGCTAGTGAAACCCGTTACCCAATCACGTGTCATATCTATTGAATTCTTCCGCGATACCGGCCGGCAAGGCGGAATAGCCTCCGCGATGCGCTTGAGCAAGAAGCAGCGGATTTTACGGGCCAAGAAAGCGGCGGCAGCATCAGCGCGCGTGAGGACCGCTAAAGCGAAAGCGCGTAGAGCCGCTGCTCGGAGGCGAGATAAATAGAATGGCACTCTTTAAGCGTGGAAATACTTACTGGTACGAATTCATGTGGAAGGGGAGGAGGGTACGCAAATCCACAAAGGTGCCCAACAAAAAGGATGCCGCCCGCATCGAAAGCGCGCGAAAGACTCAACTCGCGAACGGTGAGGTCGGTATCAAGGACAAGCCTCGCGTTCCGACCTTTCAGGAATTTGCGCCGCGATTCCAGGAGGGCATCGAGACCCTTTGCCGTGACAAACCCCGTACAGTAGCGTTCTACAAAGAACGGCTTTCGCGATTACTGGATTTTCCCGAGCTTGCCGCATGCGTTCTCAACGAGGTCGATGAGCAGCTAATTGAAAAACTGAAACTTCACCGGACCCGTCAGGTATCGCGCCGTGGCCGACCGCTATCGGTAGCCTCGATTAATCGTGAGCTGGCTACATTACGGCGGCTCCTCCGACTGGCCCAGGAGTGGAAGGTGATTGACCGCATTCCACGTGTTCGTCTTTTTCGCGGCGAGGAAAACCGTGAATTCGTTCTCAGCTACGAATAAGAGCAACTCTACGTCCACATGGCTCCGCAGCCGCTGAGAGACATCGCTCTCCTCATACTGGATACCGGCGCGCGGCCGGGTGAAGCTAGCGCCCTCGAGTGGAGGCACGTGCGGTTGAATCCCGCTTCCGGATCGAAGTTCGGCTACCTCCACATACCGGGCGGAAAATCGAAGAACGCGAAACGGAACCTCAGCCTGACTGCGAGGGTGGCCGAGATGCTGAAGGCCCGCTACCGAGCGTCTCATCAATCCGCATTCGTGTTCACAGGCAAGACCGGAGAGGAGCCGTTTCCAGTTTCCTCCCTCGATCACCAGCATGCTCAATTTCGCCGGTTGCTAGGCTCGGTTGGTCTGTTGGGCTTCGATTCAGAGTTCGTGATACACTCGTTGAGGCACACCATGTTAACCCGCCTTGGCGAATCTGGGGCGGACGCCTTCTCCATTATGCGAATCGCCAGTCACAGCAGCGTCACCGTATCACAGCGGTACGTGCACCCATCACCGGAGTCGCTGGAGAGAGCGTTTGAAAGGATGGATGCACTCAACCGTTCCAAGCGTGGGGAAGTCCCCACAAATTTCACCACAGTGGGAAAAAGCAAGGAACGGAAGACGAGTCTAAGCCTTTTTTAATCAAAGAGATGGGCGCGTAGCTCAACTGGCAGAGCAACTGACTCT
>CAVYKR010000022.1:0-192949 GCA_963769205.1 Bryobacterales bacterium
CCTCCTCTGCCAACCGGGGATGCCGTTAGCTTTACACCGGGCGACAATCCTTGGTGGCGCCTCGCGCACGCGCTTGCGCCTCTCCTACAGCGGGATCTGTTGGAGTCGGAGCGAATCACGCAAGCATTCTTGCCACGGCGCTGGCTCGGGGTACTGGCTCGCTCGCTGGAACGTTTGCTCGGGTCCTTGAGCTTTCGCGCGGGACCGACCGGCTTTTGGTGGTTGTCGATCAGTTCGAAGAAGTGTTCACACTCGCGCCGCTCGACGATGATTTAAAGGACGAGAGAGCGCGGAAAAAAGCCGCGGAATGGGAACAAGGGCGCAACGCATTCCTGGAAGATCTGATTGCCTCCACTAGGTCCACGCCGGTGACCATTGTGCTCACTCTAAGGGCCGACTATTACGGTCGCGCTTGGGATGCAAGCCCTGAGTTACGCGATGCGTTTAACAGAGGACAGGTCGCCATTGGGCCGATGCTTCTGGATGAGTTACGGGAAGTCATTACCGGACCAGCCAGGTGCACCGGTCTGGAGTTTGAGCCGGGCTTGGAGCACCGGATGCTAGACGATGTCAGACGAGAGCCGGGCGGCTTGCCGTTACTTGAGTACGCGCTCACACGGCTTTGGGAGAAACGTCAGGGCGACGTGCTTACTCGGCCGGCTTATGACGCATTCGGGGCGGGGCTGGTGTGATTGGGGACAAAGCCGACGGTCTCTACAATGCGTTTTTGGAGCCGAAGAGGAACGTGTGCCGAGCGCTTTTGGGCCGCCTTGTTCATGTGTCTCCGGCCGACATCGAAGGTGCCGATACAAGACGGCGAGCGACCTCGCAGGAGATCGGAGAAGTTGGTTGGCAGATCGCTTTGGAGTTGGCTGCCCCAGAGGCAAGGCTGCTTGTGATCGGGCGCGACTTGGAGGCTGGCCAAGAGACGGCTGAAAGTCGCCCACGAAGCGCTGATCCGCAATTGGAAAAAGCTGCGGGATTGGCTCCGAGAGGACCGGAGTTTCCTTTTGTGGCGGCAGCGATTGGAGATCTTTCTCTCGATCTGGACCACCTCAGGCACAAGTCGTCAGGAGGCGCTTCTGAGAGGCTCGGTTCTGGACGAAGCCATGAAGTGGCGCAGATCGAGAGATAGTGATCTGAATGCCCAGGAGCGCGAATTTATCCGCGCCAGTAGTGCGGCTAGCAGGCATCGATCGTGGAGCCACCGGATTGCTGCTGCGCTGTCGATTTTAGTGCTAGTGGTCGGTCTCGCGTTGTTCGGTTACACGCAGACAGATCGCTACCAGATAGACGGAGTTCTTGCTGAGGCCCCATGGCAGGCCGCGAGCGAGAATATGGAGGGCCTGGAGGAAGTCGGTGCTTACTTTCGTGCGGTCGCATACAGCAGATCTGATGTGGCCCTGCGCAACCTCCTAGAAATCCATGACCTGAGGTTTCGGGCTCCTGTGCTCAGTTCCATCGCAGACGCTCAAGCCGCGGCTGGCCAGTTCGCCGGAGCCATGCTTACCGCCAACAAGATCCAAGACCCGATATACAAAACCAGTGCGCTCAGTTCCATCGCACAGGCTCAAGCCGCGGCCGGCCAGTTCGTTGATGCGACCAGGACTTGCGAGGCAGCCTTGCTCGCCGCCTCTAAAATCCTGGCCCAGGCGTCGGCTAGCCAGGATTTTGCACCATATGGAAGCGACCTAGACCGCGCGAGCGCGCGGTATGCTCGAAACCCGAGCGCCGACGCGCTCAGTTCCATCGCAGAGGCTCAAGCCGCGGTTGGTCAGTTCGCTGGAGCCGTGCTTACCGCCAACAAAATCCAAGACCCGCTATACCAAGCCAGTGCGCTCCGTTCCATCGCACAGGCTCAAGCCGCGGTTGGTCAGTTCGCTGGAGCCGTGCTTACCGCCAACAAGATCCAAGCCCAGGAATACCAAGCCAGTGCGCTCCGTTCTATCGCAGAGGCTCAAGCCGCGGTTCTCCAGTTCGCTGGAGCCGTGCTTACCGCCCAAGAAATCGAAAGCCCAAGTTACAAATCCGAAGCTTTCAGTTCGATCGCAGAGGCTCAAGCCGCCCGCGGGCAATTCACCGAGGCGGCAGAGAATTGGGAGGCAGCTTTGCGCAACGCCCAAGAAACCAATGAGGGTCCCATTCCTTTTGCGCTTATACGAATAGCAAAGGGGCAAGACACCGCTGGGCAGTTTGCTGCAGCGGCCAAGAATTGGGAGGCCGTCAGGCGTAGCGTTCGAGAAATAGGGGACCACGAGATCCGAGCGCGCGCGTACAGTGACATCGCCCTGATTCAATTGCGTGCTGGCCAGTCTGTTAAGGCGACCGAGAACTGGAATGCAGCTCTGAGCAGCGCCCAAGAAATCAAGGGCCCGATTTCCCAAGCCGACCTGCTGATGTCCATCGCGCTCGACCAAGCCACCGGGGGACAGGTTACTGAAGCGCTTCGCACGGCTCAACGGATAACAGATTCGCAGGTTCACGCCCACGCGCTCGGATCGATCGCAGAGGCTCAAGCTGCGGCTGGTAACTTCGCTGAAGCCTTGCGCACTGTGCAGAACATAGGAGACCAAGGAGACGAAAAGTTTCGCTCATCTGCCTTAAGATCAATTGCCTTTGCTCAGGCTAAAGCCCATCAGTGGAGAGTCGCTCGCAAAACAGTGGGCCTTTGCCTGGCACGTGATCGGCTCGGAGCATACACTGCGATTCTCACTGAATACGCAAAAGCAAATAATCCTAAGCTAAAGCACTTTCGAACAAACTGGTGGAATTGACAAAACTTCCGACGAGATTCCTCGCCAAAACGTGGTACGAGCTGCCGGACACAGGTTGCCGCAACACCGCGTAACGTGACCATATGCTGCGGGTCCGTGAATCGAACTCCTGTTGGGAAATCTTCGCGAAACCGTGCGACAGATCAATCAACCCCCCCGACCCCGACGTGGGGCTTGTCGTGAGAGCTCGTAGACCTGTTGTTGGCATCCTGATAGGCATTATAATTTGTGGTGTGACTGAACGACATCACAAAGAAGACCAACGAGCGGGCTGCGACGCAGCAATCCGCTGGTCCGATTCAAGCGGCTTCGGTGCGAGGTCCGCGTGAGGTCCAAACGTGCCCCGCGGTCCAATTGAGGTCCAAACCGCCAACGTGGAAGTCTTTTCTTTTCACTGACCATGGCTTGTAGACGATTGATATGAGTACCTTGACACGGTAGAGGTCACAGATTCGAGTTCTGTCGGGCCCACCATTCTTAAATAATTTGACTCAAGCGCCTTCGAAATCTTTCGCTGCGATATCACTGCGATAAGCGCTCCCGTTGGTTTGAGTGAGACATTGGGCAAAATTACGGAGGCGGTTTATAAGAGTGCATGGAAACAAAACCCATCCCCGCTTGGGAGACGGCTCAGACCATGGCTCAATATCGGGGGAAGACGACTCTGATTTATTTAAACAACCACGGGCGCGGCGAAGCTCCGGTGGAGTGGAAGAGCCATGGAAAGGAGATCGTCGATTCCAAATTCATCTGGATGGCGTTCCTTGGTCCGGATATGCGGCACTGGGGGAACGTAGTAAAGTGGCGCGCGTGACGCAGAGCCAGATTGCCGCGACACTGGCTGCCTTGCTCGGGCAGAACTATGCCGGCGCGGAGCCGAAAGCCAATTAAGGATGCCCTTCGTTAGGTTGTAGTAAGGTGATCCTCCGAAGGAGTACGGTCATGGATACACGATCTATCACGTGGTTTAGTACGCGCAGTATTCCCGGCGCGGCTCTATTGTTGGCGTTTTGCCTGTCGGTGGAAACTCAACGGCTACATGCATCGGTTATCGTGCAGAACATCGGCGCTGTCGTTCAGGCGACGATCAACGATGCAGACCTTTTGGCGTTAACTAACCTTTTCGGGCTGGGGCCCGGCACGCTAAACTACGCTTCGACCACAACTAATAGCCAGTGGACAGGAATCCTGTCGGGTGCGTACCTCGGTGCGGGCGTCAACGTCGACTATTCCGGCGATCTGTCACAGTATCCAATTGGCCAGATTACCTGGACCACCAGCGGTTTCTACGGTGGCGCTCCCTGGTCGGGGAATGGGAGCGCGTCTTTCGCCAACACCGCGAGCGGCTTCAATATGCTGTTCCTGTACTCGATTAGCGTAGGGAGCCACTCCGCGGACTATAATTTCGCAATCTCGGCGGATGTGTCGCCGACCGGTGACGTTAGGTTCGATGACGCGAACTCGAGCGGCTCTCTGATTTCTGATGGAGTCGTCATCCTGGATGCTAATTTCTCATATATCCAATTTCGCCAAAAATGGATTGACGATGCGACGGAACACAATAATAACAGGATCGTTTCTACGGGCACCAAGCCAATAGCAAATGGCGTATTGTCGATGACCAACACCATTGAGACGGTTCCGGAACCGACCACTCTCTTCCTGGTTGGCGCCGGTTTTATTGGATGTGTTTGGCGGAGTAGGCGCCGGGCGCGCATAAGAAGAAACTAGCGAATCGGAACGGCGGTGAAGGTAAGCAGAAAAATCGCGAGCGCCGCGATTCCGAGCAGCACCCGATTTCGGCCCAGCGGCACTAAGTCGCAAATCACGGGATGCCGAAGGGCGAAGAGGAACAGCACCACCGCCCAGACGAGCCAGCTTGGCGAGTAGAAAATGCCCATCGGAATGAGCGCCAGCGCGAAGATCCGGGATAGCAGCTTGTGCTTGCTCGCGGTGAATGCATAAAGAATATGTCCGCCGTCCAGCTGCCCGATCGGCAGGAGATTGAGCGCGGTAGCGAGCGTACCCACCCAAGCTGCCCGCGCCACCGGATGCAGGTAGATATCCGCAGCCTTTGCGCCCGGAAGGATGAACCATTCGAGCGCCCGCTGTATGGCCGGCACTCCAAAAATCAGTCCGCCGTGCTCGGCGATCCCCGGAATCACTTTTGAATACGCCAAACCAATCGCCATGGTCGGCAGCAGAAGCGCAAAACCGGCCAGGGGTCCAGCGATCCCGACATCAAAAAGCGCGCGCATGGTGTAGATGGGCGAGCGAATGCGGATGAATGCGCCCAGCGTGCCGATGGGCGAAGGAAAAGGCAGAAAGTAAGGTAGGCTGGCATCGATCCCGTAATAGAGACAGGCGAAGTAATGGCCCAGCTCGTGAGCCAGCAGGATCGACATTAAGGTGACCGAGAACGGGAACCCCTGGAAAATAACCAGCGGCCGGGCAGCGATCACTGCGAATACGCTGACGTACTGATCGAGATCGATAGGGCGGTTGCCCGCAAAACCCAGCGCTAACACCACACCCACGATCGTGGTGGTAACAAAGGTAAGCCCCAGGAGCAGCCAATGGATCGCCCAGCGGCGGGCGGAAATTGTGGTTTGCGGAAGTGTCAGCGCGACCCGGAAGCCGTCAGCCGGTGGGCGTGGAACCACGACGACTACGCTACTGCAGCGACTGCAGCTCCTTGCCCGGTTTGAAGCGCACTGCTTTACCGGGCGGGATGGCCACCTCAGCGCCAGTGCGAGGATTGCGACCAATCCCGGTCTTACGCGGCCGGACGTTGAAGATGCCGAAGCCTCGCAGCTCGATGCGCTCCCCATGCGACAGTGCGCGCTTCATGCTCTCGAAGACCGTTTCCACGGCCATTTCAGCCTTCGTTTTGGTAATGCCGGTTTTGTTTACCACTTCATTGATGATGTCGAGCTTGATCACGGTGTCCCCCTCAAGGATGAAAACGGCACTGAATGCAAGCGGAATTGCTCCCGAACATGCCCCTACTACGCGGAAGGAAGGAGCAAACCTCATGATAGGATTAGGGTTATAGCTTTGTCAAGACCGGCCCCCATCCCAAGCCCGAGCTCGGCTTCCCACTTCAACACGGAAGCCTTCCGAAAAGCTTGCGCAATGTTCGCCACCGGCGTTGCGGTCGCGACGGTTCGGGCCTCCGATGGAACGCCGCACGGGCTCACCGTGAGCTCGTTCACCTCCGTTTCCCTGCAGCCGCCGCTGATCCTGATCTGCATCGACTACGCTTTCAACTTTCTTTCGCATTTTCGGGCTTGCTCGAACTTCGCCGTAAATGTCTTGAACGAATCCCAGCGCGACCTGTCGGTGACTTTCGCCGTTAAGCCGGAGGGCCGCTTCGAAGGTGTCGAATGGTATATCAATGTGACTGGCGCTCCACTGCTGCGCGGATGCATCGCCAATATCGAATGCCGGCTTTCGTCCATTATTGAAGCCGGCGACCATGCCATTTTCCTGGGTGAAGTCATGCACGTTGAATCGCCGGGCGGGCGGCCGCTGTTGTATTTCGATCGGGATTACCGCTTGCTACCGTGATCAGGAAGCGGGAATCTCGACCTCCATGTATTGTCCGACCTGGATGGAAGCGACCGCATCAGCGACCAAAGTCTTAGATGACCGAATCCGAGTCCAGTCATTGGTACTTAGGGCAAGCAATGCTAGCCGGCGGTCGGATAGATTCTGTTGGTATCGGATTCCTTGATCGGTTGTAATCAGCTAATCGAAACCAGCTGCCTCGGCAGACGCGAGCCGTTCACCGTTGGTGAGCGAGGCCCAGCCTCTTTCATAGGCCGTCTCAACTTGGTGGCCAGGCAGAGCATATCGCAGCGGTGAAGGCGTGTTCCTAAGTTTCCTTGGATCTCGTTCTACCGCGCTGCAAGTAGTCCAATCGAGCATCAATCTTATTATGCGCCGTTGGCGTTGCCAGATCACCGGGGCGGCTTGCCATCCCGATGCAGGTCCAACGCGAAGAATAGGATGCCGGAAGAGTTTTTGGAAAGCTCAAGGAGTGCGAGCATTCGCTCTCCTCGATGGCGGCGCCGTTATTATTTCACGTAATCGTGCGATTCATAAAATCCACTGATCTTGAGAGTAATCTTGATGGGCTTGGCGGTCAGATTGAGCCAATACCAGCCGTGGATGCCGTCGAAGGGCGCGACGAAAGCTCCGTTGGCGCTGGTGAGTTCCTCGTCCTTCTTATAGGTCTGAGAGGCCTTGGGATTGTTGAGCGGCTCGCCGTGAAAATCGTAGTAGACATTCCCGCTATCGGATTGCCAGCTATAGACCAGCGCTTGTCCGGCCTTCATCTTGATCTTGTACTCCACCTCGCCATCGCCTCCGATGGGGATCCGGATGGTATCGGTTTTGTAGACAGTCGGGAAAAACCACGCGTTCCGGGTGGGTAGGTCTGACTGCGCCATCGCCGCCGTTGTTGGAGCGGCTGCCGGAGCATCCTGCTTCGTTACGCGCGGCGTGCTGAGATCGAGCAGGCCTGTGAGCCGTCCAAACCCGGTCGGGTCCTTCCGATATTCGGCCGGAAGCACGACGCAAAAAACGATGAAGGCGCCCACTGCGGCGGCAATTCCGGTGCGAATTAACAGGCCGCTCGGCCCGGGCATACTAAGGGTCATGCGGATGGCCCCAGGACGTAGCCGGCGATCTGATATCCGGCCAGCACGAAGCCCGCGGTCATCAATACGACGTTGGCGAGCACCGCATTGCGAGTGAATCCGCTGGTACGGCGATAAACAACCATGAACGCCAGGATAACGGTCAAGGCGATGATTTGTCCGAGTTCCACACCTACATTGAAAGAGATCATGTTGATGATCAGGCCTCTGGAGGACAATGCGAAGTCCTGCAGTTTGGTGGCGAGCCCAAAGCCGTGGATGAGCCCGAAGATAAAGACAGCAGCTTTCGGGTTCGGTTCCCAACCAAAGAGTGTGGGGAATCCATTCAGATTGTCGAAGGCCTTATAGACCACCGAAAAGCCGATCAACGCATCCACCAGATAGGGGTTAACGTGCACGCCGCTGAGCACTCCAGCGAGTAGCGTAATACTATGGCCGGCAGCGAAGCAGGTTACGTAGATCGCGACGTCACGCAGGCGGTAGAGGAAGAAGATCACACCGAACAGAAACAGCAGATGATCGTAGCCGGTGACCATGTGCTTGGCACCCAGGTAAAGAAACGGTCCGATATGCGGGCCGGATACAGTCTTGAGGAAGTCGGCGTCGCTTCCCGTTACGCCATGAGCCAGGGCGAGTTGGCCGGCTGCGAGCAGAAGAAGAGAGACAGTAGCTTTGCGAAGCATAGGATTAGCGCGAGCTTTAATTTTATCCTAAGCGGATCGTCAGTCCAAAATTCCCTGCGTCTTGAGCCAGTCCAGCGCCCGAGATACAGCGTCATCGCGCTCTTTCAACGTCGTACCACGTGAGCTAAAGTGCTGGCCGACGGCCTTTTCGAGTGCGCCGACGGCGAAGTCGCAATACCGCATTTCGCCGGAGTCGAGGCGTCGATCGCGTAGTACCACGGCAAGCACGCGCGCTTCACGAGGTTTTCCGTCTTCGGTCGCAAATTGCCACAGGAGGTTATAGAATTTCTCGTCTGCGGTTTGGTACTTGCTGACCAGGCCGGCGAGCTGCTTGAGCTCCTGATCGCTTCCGTAATCGCGCAGCAGCGCGGCCGCTCCCTGGAGATCGTTGTTATCGCTGGCAGGCTGATCGGCGACCTTCAGCGCCCGGTCCAGCGCATCCCTCAAAGTTGCCTGGTGTCCGTTGCGCGCGAGCGTCCAGGCGATATAGGATGAGCCGGCAAGGTCGGCCCGCAGCGCCTGGCGCAGTGTCTCCGTTGTTATGGGATCGTCGCCAAACTCCAGCAGGGAATTGGCCGAGCCCCAAGCGTGCAGGGGCGCTTCTTCGATCCACATTCTAATCAAGAGCGCATCGGTGGCAGGAGATGCCTTGAGTTTTTGCAGCGTAGCTTGCGCCAGGAAGAAGCTTTGACGGCCGGGCCAGTCCTTCAGTTTGGCTTTCGCCGCGAGAAGATCGGCGACGCTCGGCCTGGGAATGCCCTGTGCGGCCATGACATCAGCAGCTACCTCTGCCCAACGCTCGCGATCTTCGCCGATAGCAGGTTCCAGCAGCGGCATCAGTTCGCCGGTCAGATCCTCGGATTGACCCGCCAGATACTCGGCTACGGCAGTGACTTCCCGGGCTGTTCCCCGGCCCAGTGCATTGGCGATTTCGCGATCGAGAAAACTGCGCGCAGTGACGGGCGACGGGGCCGGATCCGTCATCTCGGCACGCACAGGGATCGTCACATCCACGCCGGAATCGGCGGTGAGCTGCCACAAGTCCGACGCTGGATTCTTGTTCTCTTTCAGGGGAAAAATCAGCACGCGGCCCGATTCGATATTGGGAAGCGGTGGCGGATAGCCGTTCGTGAACTGTTTGACGCTCGGGCCGTAAGCCAGGAAATGCAATTGAATCCGATCCGCCGTGAAAGGTTCTCCTGAAGAGGTGTAGGAACGCAGCACTTCAAGTTCAGCCGTCATCGACCAGGTTTCGACCTTCCATGCCAGCGATTCGGGAACGCGTTCTACCTTCTGAACGTTGATGACGCGGCCTACCACGAGCACTGGCGCTGCCGCCATTTCCTGCAGCTGCCAGACTTTCATAAAGCCCGCTTCAACGCCGGACGGCGCCAGAAGCAGAAACGTCGCGAGAACTATTCTCCCGCTAAGGCCAGCCATGCTACCAGAGCAGCATACTTCTGGTCCTGCGTCCACGGGGGCCCGATGCCGCGGCCTAGGCCTGCTACGCGGCTCTTCAGATCATCGATGGAAATGCGCATCTGCGCCGCTCCCTTTTCGTAGGCCTCACGCTCCTTCACACCGACAACAGGCAATCCACAATGGCGGCCGGCTTCGACCAGCGCCTGGCGATAGAACTCTCCTTCAGCGGTGTGAAGCAGCGCGTGCGATGCCAGGATGGCTTCCAGCGCCGGCAGAGAACGGCCCGAACCGAGAATCACGCCGCAGCCGGCCAGCTCGAAGCCTTTTCCGCGCAAATCAGCGCTCGTCCGCTGCAGGGCTTCGCGCGACAGGTTCCGCGTGCTTACGGTGCACTTCTCAATCAGCGCCTCGGCATCCTTCAACTGCAAAGGTTCCGCAGCGTGGAACGGCTGCTTGGATCCTCGAATTGCCGGGTCTGCCGTCACGATCCGCCGCCGGATCAAAACGTAAGGTGATTCAGGCGAACCCACCAAGGCGACCAGCGCAGCCCAACCAGAATGCGCCCGCAATCCGACAGCGGCTCTGCGGACGGTAGCGGGACCGGCCATCAGCGTTGGGCGCTGGGCGAATCGGTGGCCGCTATGACGTCCACGCCGAACGAGGCGTCGAGCGATGGAAGCCCCTGGAAGGAAAGCAAAGTGCTCGCTGGCGGCGTCGCGCTGTTGTAATAATTGGCTCGCACGGTGCGCACTCGCGGGATGATCTGGCTGGACGTAACGTAGGTGTGCGACATCACCACCTGATCGAACCGGGCGTTGAAAGAACTAAGCACCCGCCGCAGCCGCTCGAACGCCAGCTTGATATCTCCCTCCTGACTCCCGAAAGCAAGCTGAGTCCCGGTGATCACCAGCTTGGAACTCTTGACCAGCGCCAATTGCGAATAGTTCGGCGACTTGTCGAGGCCGCCTGGATTGAGGAAGCTTACCGTTTCCGGGTTAGCAGCTCGGAGCCGGGCCACGGCTTCGCACTCCGCCGCCGGCGTCACCGCCTCACGCTGCATCTGGATGTAGTTCAATACCGCGCCAGGAAAAGCTGCCGTCATCAATTGGCGGGCATCTCGCTGCTCGTCGAGCGAACTGACAAAACAAGTCACGCGCAGCGCATCTTCGGGGTGCATCCCACCGCCGTCAAGGGCGATCTTCAATCTGGCAAGCGACTCTGCAACGCTGGGCGCGTTCTGGCCGGCAAGGAACGCAATTCCGTTCGGATTCACCACCTTCTTATCCACTTCGACGCTCTCCAGCACCACTTGAGCGCCTTCCAGGGGGAGCGCGCCCACCTGCACCACGCTGAGGACCGGAAGGGGTAAATGTTTTTCGGTAAATGTCTCAGCTACCAGTTCGCCTACGCGCCGCAGATCGCCCGATCCGGCCACGAACGCCCGCAGTTTGACGATGGTCCCGTGATTGGTTCTGAGCAGGGCCTTCAAGGCTTCTCGCGTCTGCTGGGAAAGCAAACCTTTTCCGATCAGGGGCGAAGCACCAAATGCCAGGCGGTCGGTTTCGGCTATAACGGCGCCTGGGAGTTCCTTGGGAGGAGGAAGGGTCTGAGTGTCCTCCTTCTTCTTCTTTTGTTTGGTCTCCGGCGCGACGACCGGGATATAGCCTTCGTCGTCGGAAGCCGGTTTCTTCTTCTGAGCGGGCAGGTCTGCGGCAAGAAGAGCGGCCAGCACAACGAACAGCGGAGCGGTACGACGGAAATGCATCTGACCTAGAGAACCAAGTTTACCAGAGCCGGTTTATCAAAGCTGGTTTATTAAAGCTTGTTACATTTAAGGAGCGTGCCAGCAATTCTCGAGTCTCCGGCCAAAGGCCGCACGGCCACTTTCACGCGCTATGCCTGGGGCGTCCTGGCCTGGAACCTTCTTGTGGTGTTATGGGGAGCTTACGTGCGCGCCAGCGGTTCGGGGGCCGGCTGCGGAAATCACTGGCCGCTGTGCAATGGCGACGTCGTCCCACGGGCGCCACGCCTGGAAACGGTCATCGAATTCACGCACCGGATGACCAGCGCAGTTTCGCTGCTCGCTACCGGCTGGCTGGCGGTCTGGAGCGTGCGCCGCTTTCCGCCCAACCATCCCGTACGACGCTACGCGCTGCTGTCGGTTGTTTTTCTTTTCGCAGAAGCGCTGCTGGGGGCCGGGCTGGTGCTCTTTGAATTCGTCGCGTCCAATGCATCTGTTGGGCGGGCTTTTTATTTGTCGCTGCACTTGGTGAATACGCAGTTCCTGCTGGCGGCCCTAGGTTTGACGGCCTGGTATTCGCGAGAAGCAGTGCCCGAGGCAGCACGCGATGCCGCGCCCCGTTCATCTCGCGTCTTAGCGGCACTACCGGTGGCTGTGGTGGTCAGCGTCACGGGAGCCATAGCCGCTTTGGGCGACACTCTCTTTCCTGTCAAATCGCTGGCCGAGGGCATGCGGCAGGATATATCGACGGCTTCCAGCTTTCTTCTACGGCTGCGTGTTCTGCACCCGGTGCTGGCCGTAACGGCCGCGGGATACTTCGTCTACATAGCAGTGTCGACCCTGCGCTCCAAGCCACGGCCGCTGGCCACGCAAATAGCCCTGGCCGTGATGGTGTTAGCCATGGTGCAGATCGGGGCAGGAGCGCTGAACCTCACCCTGCTGGCTCCAGTCTGGATGCAGCTTGTCCACCTGCTGCTGGCCGATCTGCTATGGCTGTCGCTGGTCTTACTAACAGTAGAGAAAGATAGGCTCTAGATACATATAGATACGGCATTTTATTTCATGTTTTTCCTCAAGAATGCGCCCTTGCCCGGGCGCTAAATACATCAAAAATTGTTGAAGTATTCTTAATCTGGACAGTGGCGATCTGCTAGACTTTCCTCCTGTATGTAACTCGTGCTAACAGACCGAAAGGTCCGGACCATAACAAAAGGAGGATTAACGTGCAACGTTTCTGCTTATTCGTCGTAACAACCACGCTGTCGCTTCTAGCCGTCGCACTTCAACCCGGTGCCGCGCAAACAACTTCAACCCAGCCGGTGCCCCCGGTCTCTAACCCTTGTCCCCGTCCCGCGGCCGGTTCGGTGGTCGGGAATCCACCATCGCTATTCAGCTCGAATGGCGTCTTGTCGGTTCGGTTCTCTTATCAACACACCTTCGACTCGGCCGGTCGGGAACTGTTCTGTTTCATGACTCCGGACGGTCTCCAAAACCCGACTCTGCATGTGAATCCAGGTGATGTTCTGGCCATTACCGTGACTAACAATCTTCCCCGTGGAACCGGATCGATGGATGTGAATGCTCCGAACTGCGGCGCTTCGTCGATGAACAGCTCGTCGCTGAATATCCATTACCACGGTACGAACGTCTCACCAACCTGTCATCAGGACGAAGTAATCAAGACCATTATCAATCCGGGGAACACGTTTCAGTACAACGTGGCTTTTCCGGGGAACGAGCCGCCCGGACTTTATTGGTACCACCCGCATGTCCACGGGATTGCCGAGCATGCGCTACAGGGTGGCGCGGCCGGGGCGATTGTGGTCGAAGGCATGCAAAACGTGCAGCCGGCTGTCAGCGGACTACGCCAGCGAATCTTGATGGTTCGAGATCAGAACGTGCCGGGTAATCCACCTCCCCAAGGCAACGTTCCTTCCTGGGACGTTACGTTGAACTACGTTCCGATCACGTCACCCACCAATCCGAACTCCAACAACTTCGTTCCGGCGATCCTACAGATGGAAGCTGGGGATCGGGAATTCTTCCGGGTTTCCAATTCCTCTTCCGATACGATCCTGGACCTCCAATATATGTTCGACGGACGTCCCCAGGTTATGCAGGTGGTGGCTATTGACGGCGTCGCTGTGAATTCCCAGGACGGAGTGCAGCCAGGCGGAATGATTCCGGTAAAGGATTTCGTGCTAGCGCCAGCTGCGCGTGTGGAGTTTATCGTTTCGGCGCCGCCTCGTTCGGTGAAGCTTGCTCAGCTCATCACACAGGGGATCAATACGGGTCCGCTCGGGGACGACGATCCCCAGCGGCCTCTGGCGACAATTCAGCTGGTCGACGATGCCCCATCTGTCGGCAGTGACGGGATAGTTCCAGCGTTCAAGAGCGTGAGTATCAGCTCACAACGCTTCGCTGGTCTTGCAAGCGCGCCGGTCGCTGCCCACCGGGTTGTCTACTTCGACGAAAACTGCGCGCCCTTGAGCATGGGTTGCACTCCCAACAAATTCTTCATGGCGGTGGTGGGAAAGCCAGAGCACATCTTCGATCCGAACCTTCCACCTGACATTGTGGCGACTCAGGGAACGGTCGAGCAATGGATCATCGAAAATCGGGCCGGTGAAAACCACGAATTTCATTTCCATCAGCTTCACTTTCTAGTGCAGTCGCAGAACAACTTCGAGATCAATGGATCGGTGCAGTCTCCGGCGGTTACGGGGCAGTACCTGGACATGATCCAGGTTCCTTACTGGGACGGAAATCCCAATCATCCGTATCCCAGCGTCACGGTCCTCATCGATTTCCGGGGGAAGGACATCGGCGACTTTGTCTTCCATTGCCACATTCTGGGTCATGAGGATCTAGGAATGATGAACATTATACGGGTGCAGCTTCCCTCGACGGCAGGGAACAGTAGCGAAACCCGTGGCGTAGTCAACGATGCAAAACCAGCGGCGCGCTCTTCCTCAGCTGCATCCGCCGAGGTGGGGAAGGATGCTTTGGAGATCGCCGATAGGGTGGTCGAACCCGGCGCTGAGACGAGTGGGCGGGCCGTAAACGGAGGGCATCACCACTAAGCAGTAGTCTGAGTGGGCCAATATTCGATTGGCCCACAATCTTGCAGCCAAGTCAGCCAATATGGTATGCTCGATGGCGTACCAAAATGCTGCCGATCAGCGCGCTGGAAACTAACTCGAACTCCCCTCTCTATCGGCAGTTGTACCTTAAAATAAAAGAGTTAATTGAATCTCGTCAACTCGCCAAGGGTGACCGCCTACCAGCCACTCGAGAATTGGCTGGCCAACTTGGCCTGAACCGGACCACCGTCTCGGCCGCCTATGAACTTCTCGAAACCGAGGGCTTGATTACGGGTCATGTCGGGCGGGGAAGCTTCGTGGCGGACAATCCGACAAAACGAACCCAATTGAACTGGCCTGACATGCTAGAGCTAGCGGCCCCGTCCCCGGCGGCGCCCGCGTCAACGCCCCTTGCCAGTTTCTCCAGTTCCCGCCCTTCGGAGCTGCTGTTTCCTTTGGAGGAGTTCCGATCCAGCTGCTCGGAGGTGATCGAGAGCGCCGAGGCGCAGACCATCCTGCAGCTCGGGTCTCCTTCCGGCTATGCGCCGCTGCGCCGCTATCTCCTCGAACTCTCCCGAGCCGAGGGCGTCGCTCGCGACTCGGACGACATATTGATCACCAGCGGTTGCCAACAGACCGTCGATCTGCTGCAACGTACGCTAGTCCGAAATGGCGAGACGGTATTGCTCGAAGACCCGGTCTATCCGGGCGTGAGGCATGCGTTCGAGCGAGGCGGCGCGCGGCTGATCGGCGTCCCGGTTGGCGACCACGGTATCGATCTCGAGGCCCTGGACCGGATCATTGCCCGCGAACGGCCGCGGCTGTTGGTCGTCACTCCGAACTTTCAGAACCCGACCGGCGCCACGCTTCCGCTGGCATCCCGCAAAGCATTACTGCGGATCACCCAGCCGGCCGGCGTCATCGCTGTCGAAAACGACATCTATGGGCCGCTGGCTTATGAAGGCGATTCAATCGCGCCGCTGAAACGCCTGGATGAAACCGGCGATACGGTTCTGCTGCGCAGCTTTTCGAAACTGGCGTTTCCGGGCCTGCGCGTCGGCTGGGTGATCGGCCCGCGTCCGCTGATCGAGAAACTGACCGAGGCGAAGCAATGGAGCGATCTGCACACCGACCAGTTATCGCAAGCGGTGCTGCTGCGCTTCGCCGAATCGGGACGGTTGGAGCAGCATCGCCAGCGTATGCTCACCGCCGGGCGCGAGCGTCTACACGCCGTGCTGGGGGCGTGCGAGAGATTCCTTCCCCGGGGAACAACTTTCACGCGGCCGAGGGGTGGAATGAGCCTGTGGGTCCGCTTGCCGGGAGGCCTGGATGCCGGGGAGCTGCTGCCGCGCGCCGAACGCGAAGGCGTCACCTATCTGCCGGGCAAGTACTTCGCGGTCTCGCACCCGGAGCCAAACAGTTTACGCATTAGTTTTGCCGGGATGACTCCGGATCAGATCCGATCCGGGGTATCGATTCTCGGTCGTATATTTCAAAACGAACTGGAGCGCATGCGCGCACATTCACCGCTCATCGAAGCTCCCGCAATGGTCTAAGGAGAATACATGTACCTCGACGACAACTTCCGCCTGAAAGTCGGCCTGGCCGAAATGTTGAAAGGCGGCGTGATCATGGATGTGACGAACGCCGAGCAGGCGGTCATCGCTGAAAAGGCCGGGGCAGCAGCGGTCATGGCTCTGGAGCGCGTACCGGCTGATATTCGCAAGGAGGGCGGTGTCGCGCGCATGGCCCCGATCAGCAAGATCCGCGAGATTATGCACCAGGTCAGCATTCCGGTGATGGCCAAGGCGCGCATCGGCCATTTCATGGAAGCCCGCATTCTGGAAGCGCTGGAAGTGGACTACATCGACGAGAGCGAGGTGCTGACGCCGGCTGACGAAGAGCATCACATCGACAAACGCAACTACAAAGTGCCGTTCGTTTGCGGCGCGCGCAACCTGGGTGAAGCGCTGCGGCGGATTGCGGAAGGCGCAGCCATGATTCGCACCAAGGGAGAGGCCGGCTCAGGAAATATCGTCGAGGCGGTGCGGCACATTCGAACCATCGTCAAAGAGATGAAGCAACTCACGGTGCTGGGCCCCGAAGAACTGGTGGCGGAGTCGAAGAAGCTGCAAGCGCCGCTGGAGTTGGTGCAGTGGGTGGCCGAGAATGGCAAGCTGCCGGTTCCGAACTTCTCAGCAGGCGGCATTTCCACTCCGGCCGACGCCGCGCTGGTGATGCAGCTGGGCGCCGAAGCGGTATTCGTCGGATCGGGAATCTTCAAGTCGTCCGATCCGGAAGCGCGGGCGCGCGCAATTGTGAAGGCCGCCACGTACTTTAACGATCCCGCCAAGTTACTGGAAGCCAGCGAAGACCTGGGTGTCGCGATGTTCGGCATCGATATCGCCAAGCTGCCCGAATCGGAGCTGCTGCAAACCCGAGGCTGGTAGTGGCTCAAGGCGCGAAGAAGAAGATTGGCGTACTGGCGCTGCAGGGCGAT
Organism: Bryobacterales bacterium; assembly: GCA_963769205.1. Classification (GTDB taxonomy): domain Bacteria; phylum Acidobacteriota; class Terriglobia; order Bryobacterales; family Bryobacteraceae; genus Palsa-89. The sequence continues at coordinate 16,868 of CAVYKR010000022.1, forward strand.
TTCGAAAGACACGAGAAAGCCCTGGAGCGCGCCGGTGCGGTGCCGGTGGAAGTGCGCTCCGCCGCCGATCTGGATGGACTGGACGGCCTGGTGATTCCGGGGGGCGAGAGTACGACCATGTGGAAGCTTCTCGAACAAGAGAAGATGCTCGAGCCTCTGCGCGAGTTCGGCGCGCGTCGTTCCATTTTCGGCACTTGCGCAGGAGCGATTCTGTTAGCCTCTGAAGTACTGAATCCGCCGCAACGCTCACTGGGGCTGATGGATATCGATGTGGAACGGAATGCTTATGGACGGCAGCTCGACAGCCGGATCGCCCGGCTGAAACCAGAAGGGCTGGAGGGTGATTTAGAGGCCGTGTTCATTCGCGCCCCTATCATTCGGCGGGTTGGGGATCAGGCCAAAGTGCTGGCCAAGTACCAGGGCGATCCGGTACTGGTAGAGCAGGGCCGTCATCTGGTGGCGACCTTCCACCCTGAGCTGACCGATGATTCGCGCATTCACCAAATGTTTCTGGATAAGGTCTAGTACTGGCCGGGGATCATTCCGACGTTCGCTCGGCTAAAATAGGAATAAGTGCCGCATACTCGGGTCTTGTTTGTATGTATCGGGAATTCGTGCCGCAGCCCGATGGCGGAAGGTTTTGCGCGCACCTATGGTTCCGACGTGCTTCGGGCACAGAGCGCCGGGCTGGCGCCGGCCATGATCGTCGCGCCTTTGACGCACAAGGTAATGCTCGAAAAGAATATCGATGTGGGAGATTTGTATCCCAAGGATTTTAAAACCGCGGTGAGAAGCGCCGACCTCGTCATTAATTTGTCGGGCATGGAACTGCCTGCAAAACCTGCCGCTCCGGTGGAACGTTGGGAAATCCGCGATCCGATCGGAGAGAGCGAAGAGATTTTTCGCGAAGTGCGGGACCAGATTGAACTACGAGTGATGCAGCTCATTCTGGCATTACGAGCGCGCAAGAAAACGACGCCGGCCGCGAGCTCGAAGGTTGACAGTCGGCGGCACAGTCTCGGACAATAGAAACGGCCCACCCAGTGCGGATGTGGCGGAATTGGCAGACGCGCTAGATTCAGGTTCTAGTTCTCGCAAGGGAGTGGAGGTTCAAGTCCTCTCATCCGCACCAATTTTAACAACGGTTTCAAGTTAGCTTACCTGCTTTGCTCACGTGACGTCTTACGCGACTGTACCCCAAACTGTACCCCAATCATTTGGCCTGAAGCGCCCATTGCTCAATTTGCTTTCCGGCCGCTTTGATATCGGACACGTGGAGGATGTTATATCGGCGCTCCATTAAGTCCGTTTTATGGCCGCTGATCTTCTTTCGGATTGATTGATCGATTCCTGCTTTGCGCATATTCCGCTGCGCTGAGCGGCGAAGGTCATGGAAAAGGAAGTCAGGGAATCCCACCCGCGTTACAGCATCGTCCCAAGACTTATAAAACTTCTTCAACGGCGCGCCTGGAATAGTCCGCGCGCCGCCGTGCCCAATCGTGACGTCTTTCCGATGCCAGAAGAATACGAACTCCGCATCCGGATACTCGGCGTCTCGGAGCTGTTTTTGCTTCCTAAGGACGGCCGCCATGTCACCATAGATTGGAAGGTAACGGCCCTCTCGGTTCTTTGTGTTCCTTGGTTCAAGCTCGATAAGGCCTTCTTCGAGATCGACCATTGGCCATTTGATTTTCAAAAGCTCGCCCTTGCGCGTCGAGACATGATACCCGCAGACGAATTCAGGGCTTGAGCGAATCAGGAAGTGCCTCGCGTATTTTAAGGTAGCCGTCACGCTCAATGAACCCTGTCCTAATGTTGTTCGACTCATCGGCCATCTCGAAATATGGAACCGAGTCCAGTTTTCGTGGAGTCTGCCGACGATGGGCATGAACTAGCGCCGCATGGAAGGACGCCATATGGCGATTAGTCGTTGTATCTTTTATCCCCTGCGCCTGAAGTTTCCGGCGATACTCTGTCGCATCAGACGTAGTGATTGAAGACGCTAGCCGCGAGTCGAAGACGGGTCGGATTCTCGCTTTAAGCACGGCCGCTACGATTGCGGCCGATCTGCGGCCCTTGAATTGGAGGTACGCCAGATAATCGTCTAGGATCTCGTTGACAGCCACGCCGGTCTTATGCCGCGTGCTAGCCGGAGCCTCGCCAGTTCGTAGCTCGATCAGTTTGTTATTCCGCCATTCAACAGCCTCTGACTTGAGCCGCTTTCCTGTAGAGAAGACCATCCGTTCACCATTCCAACGAATCTTCCAAGACCAAACTTGTCCGCGTTGAAACAAACTGCCTTCTCCGTTGGCGTTTCGGTTTGGGGCCGGGTTGAACGGTCCTATTGTGTTCCCATAGGAGTCGTGATAAGCTTTCTATGGGAAGCCAATATGAAAGACAAAACTGACGTTTGGCAGGGAACGCTCTCGCTGATGGTTCTGAAGACACTGGATGTGCTCGGCCCGCAGCACGGCTACGGCATCGCGAGGCGCATCGAGCAGACCAGCAACAACGTGCTTGCGATCAATCACGGAACCCTTTATCCGGTTTTGCTGAAGCTGGAGCAGGAAGACTCGATCAGATCCGAGTGGGGTGTATCAGAGAACAATCGTAAGGCCAAGTTCTATCGGATAACGCGCACAGGCAAGAAAGAATTAGTGGCGCAGGAACATGAATGGCAGCGGGCAAACGACATTGTGGCGCGATTTTCCGAAATGGCTAAGGAATCTGTATGAAACTGCTGCGCCGCGGATGGCGTCGGTTCGTGGGCACATTGGCCGCCCACCGCACCGAGGGTGAACTGGCTGATGAGATCGCCTCTCACATTGAGATGCAGGTTGAGGACAACCTGCGCGCCGGAATGGCTCCCGAAGAAGCTCGGCGAGCGGCACGGCTGAAGTTCGGCAGCACGGAAGGTGTCAAGGAACTCTGTCGGGACCAGCGGGGACTACCGTGGATGGAGGCGCTGTTTTGGGATTTGCGGTTTGCCCTGCGGGGTCTTCGCCATAGTCCTGGCTTCACTTTTGTAGTGGTGCTCACGCTCGCTTTGGGGATCGGCGCGATCACGGCCGTCTTCAGCCTGGTAGACAAGGTTCTGCTTACCCCGCCGGGCATCCGGAACCCGGAGCGCGTCATCGCCGTTCAGACAATATACCGGAACCTCAATTCCCGATTCCCAATCGTTTCGCCGCAGACTCTGGCGGATCTGCAGGACAGCCCGGAGGTATTTGAACACGCGGCTCTGATGTCGCCGGCCGACGTAAATTACACCACCGGTGGAGATCCGCAGAGATTGCGGGGAGCCATCGTAACATCAGAATGGTTCGACGTATTCGGCGCCAAACCGTACCTGGGCCGCACTTTTCGCAAAGACGAGGACCAACCGAATGCGAATGGAGTGGTGGTGCTTTCGCACGGTGCATGGACGCGGTTGTTCGGCGCCGATCCGGCGATAATTGGCCGCAGCATCGACTTGAATCAAGCGCCGCGACGGGTTATTGGCGTGATGCCGCCGGAATTTCGATGGCCTCGCAATGTGGATCTTTGGGCGCCAGCCGGTTTACCATCGAAAGCATTCGGCCCAGCGGCGCGCTTCGGCACAGAGAGTTTCACTGGAGTAGCACGTACCAGGCAGGATGTGTCTTTTCGCCAAGCCAAGGAATGGATGGGCATCTTGACCGAGAGAGTTCGCAGCGCGGGTGGGGCCGAAGGCGCCATCGCCCGGAACTACGGCTGGAGCCTGTCGGCTATTCCTTTCAGGGACACTGTCGCCGGCGACACGAGAACACCGCTCCTGGTGTTGCTGGGGGCTGTGGTGCTCGTGCTGCTGATCGTGTGCTCGAACGTCGCGGGTTTGCTACTGGCGCGAGGCTCGGCGCGCGATCATGAGTTCGCGGTGCGGGCGGCTTTGGGCGCACGCCGTGGCCAAATGCTGCGCTCGCTATTGACGGAGAGCCTGCTGCTCGCAATCGCGGGAGGCCTGGCCGGACTATTGCTGGCTGATTACGGCGTGAATCTGCTCCTTATGATGTCGCCATCGGACGTGGCGGCCGGAATCGAGCAGCGGATGGATCATCGTGTAACGCTCTTTTGCGCGATGACGGCGTTAACTTCAGCGCTACTTTTCGGATTGGCACCAGCCTGGCAGATCTCTCGTATCGGCCCGAACGGCACTCTCACGTGCGATGATCGCGGTTCGACAGCTGGCCGAGGACGCCAGAGAATGCGGTCGGCGCTGGTGGTTGTGGAAACAGCCCTGGCTTTGATGCTGTTGGTGGCGGGCGGTCTCTTGTTCAGAAGTTTTGTGCTGCTGCTTGGAGTGAATCCGGGGTTCGAGCCGCGAGGCGTTATGACCGCGGTGTTTACGCTTCCCCCAAAAAGCTATCCGAGCGAGCGTGAACAGTCCATCTTTTCTCGCGCCGTGCTGGCGCGGCTGAAAGATACTCAAGGGGTTGCCACAGCGGCTTTGGGAACGCCTCCGCCATTCAGCGGACTGAACAATTCGGATGTATTCCAGATCGAAGGTCGCGTGATGAGGCCTGTTGAGCCGCTCCCCTTCGGCGACGAGCGGCTGGTGACGCCGGGATACTTCCGAACACTAGGGATTCCGCTAAGACGCGGGCGGGACTTTTCGCAGGAGGATCGCCCAGGCGGCGAACTCGTGACCGTGATCGACGAGAATCTGGCGCGCGAATATTGGCCCGGTACAGATCCAGTGGGTAGCCACATCATTTGGAAGGGTGGCACGTACAGAATCGTCGGGATCGTTGGGCACGTGATGCACTCCGACCTTGCGACGGACAGCGGCAAGGGCGTGTACTATTTCGACATGTTTCAGCGGCCTACGCCGTTCGCTGCGGTCCTAGTGAAGACACAAGGCGACGTGGCTAACATGGCAACGGCGATTCGCGAGGCAGTGCGCGAGGCAGATCCGCTCCAAGCAGTGCATTCGTTCCTCAGCATGGAGGATTCGGTTGCGAACTCGCTGGCGCCACGGCGATTCGGTGTGCGGCTGCTAGGATTCTTCGCCGGTACTGCGCTGTTCTTGACCGCGCTTGGTCTGTATGGCGTGATCTCCTATTCGGTGACGCAGCGGCGGCGGGAGATCGGAATTCGCATGGCTCTTGGGGCAGAACGAAAGGTCGTAACAAAGCTCGTGGTGGGTCAAGGGTTGAGGCTTGCGGTGCTCGGCGTGGGAATCGGAATCATCGGCTCCATTTCCTTTGCTAGGGTGATTCAGAACCAGTTGTTCGGAGTGAGTGCCTTCGATCCGCTAACCATTGCGGGGATGGCAGCGGTCTTGTTGGCTGTGTCGATGCTGGCGAGTCTTCTGCCGGTATGGCGCGCAATGCGGGCGGATCCCGTAATGTCGCTACGTGCGGAATGAATTCACAAGGAGATCGTTATGTTTAAAGTGCTTCGGTTTCTTCCGTTTGTTCCTGGGGTTCTGTCGCTCGCGCCGGCTCAGGACGTTACCGGCGACTGGCTGGGAACTCTCGTGTTGCCGGCCGGGGAACGGCGCATCGCTTTGCATATCAGCAAGGCAGACAACCGTCTCAAGGCCACGCTGGATAGCGTGGAGCAGGGAGTTGCCGGAGCTCCGCTTGATTCAGTAAACGTCGCGGACTCCAGGCTGGCTTTCAAGTCGAACCTGTTTCACTTCACCTACGAAGGCAAGGTGGATACCGCCGTGACGTCTATCGAGGGAACGATTGCGGCCGAAGCCGGATCAGCGCCTTTGACCTTTCATCGAGGCACAGTCGCGAAAGTAGAACACAAGCGGGTGAAAGCGACCGACCTAGACGGCGATTGGAGCGGAACGTTGAACACCACCGGCCAGGAGCAGGAATATCTATTCCATATAAAAAACACCGAAGACGGTCTCATCGTAGCCATGGACTTGCCTTCTCAGTACATTAAAGACGCCGAGTCGAGCAGCGTCGAGCGCAACGGTTCTTCGCTGGCAATCGAGTGGAAGGTGTTTGGCAGCCGTTTCGAAGGCAAGATCGCTGAAGACCTGAGCGCCATCGAAGGAATGGTGACGCAGGCAGGCCAGAGCTTTCCGTTCGCTATGAAGCGGACGAGTCAATAGCAAAACGTGCCGGCTCACCTGATCTAGTCGCCCCTTTCACTTGCGTCTCGTTATCCGGCCTTATCGGTAGGTTGTGCCTCTCCCTCTGGTTCGATTCGGCCAGACCCCATTTAGGCTGTTTTTCGTCCGATTGCCATTGCGCCGGGAGAACTGAGTGCGATTCGTAAACGCTAAGCGCCGATCGTTAATCAGACCAGTTCGGCTTCGGGTGACACCTCAATGAACGACATGAGAAGATGGCAAACAATGAGAAGTCTGGAGGGCAAAGTCGCTGTTGTCACCGGGGGAACCTTGGGCGTTGGCCGCGGGATCGCGAGAGTGCTCGCTCAATACGGGGCGAGGGTGTTCGCGACCGGCCGGTCGGCGCACGATGGTGTAGTTAACGACGAGCGGATTAAGGGTATTCGGTGCGACCATCGGGTGGATGCAGAGGTGACGGCATCGTTCGAGCGGATCGCGAGGGAAGCTGGGAAGGTCGACATTCTCGTCAACAATGTTTGGGGCGGGTACGAACGGATGGTTGAAGACGGGACATTCACCTGGACTAAGCCGTTCTGGGAGCAGCCGCTCTGGCGGTGGGACGCGATGTTCAGCGCCGGCCTGCGCGCTCACTACCACGCAAGCCAGCTCGCTGCGAAGTCCATGGTCGTCAGCAAGCGGGGGCTGATCGTTAATATCTCCTTCTGGGCGGCTCAGAAGCATATCGCGAATGTCGCCTACGGGGTATCGAAAGCCGCGACGGACAAGATGACCGCAGATATGGCATTTGAATTACGGCCACATGGAGTCACGGTAGTATCGTTATATCCGGGATTGGTGAGGACAGAAAAGGTTGTGGAGGCGGCAGCCTGGCTGGACCTCACCAATTCAGAATCCCCCGAGTTCATTGGGCGTGCCGTGGCGGCGCTTGCAGCAGATCCCGATGTCATGCGGCACACCGGAACCGTGCTAGTGGCCGCTAGCGTTGCGGTGGGCTACGGGTTCACAGACATTGATGGTAAGTCTCCTCGCCCCCTAACCATGGCCGATGTTTGAATGCGCGGAGGGCTGGACGCGAGGCCCGACTTTCTTACTTCAGAGGTAGGCTGATCGAGTCAGTGCTGCCGTCAATGAACAATGCGATATCGAGGCCCTCAATCGCGACCTGATGCTCCATCGGATGCGGTGCAATAAACAGTGTGACCGGCTCCGAGGATGTCTTGAACTGGCTGACGCATGCATCAAAACCAAGCCTTGTAGAAGATCAGGTCTATCACGCTTCGAGCCTTAAGGAGCGCAGCAGCGCGGTAACTGACGGCATGAGGTGTATTGGGTTCAGTAACTTGAGCGGTAACCAAAGAACCACCACAAGGATCCTTGACGTCTTGTTCCCAATACACGAAAGTGTGATTCGCGAGTAGTTTGTGCGCCGAGGCCTGGCGGAGTTTGCCGACCTTGCTGTGGCGTGCGGAAAATATACAACAAGATAAGGAGATCACTGTGATACTTCGAAGGACATGTGTTTAGGATGCGTCGATGTAGAAAAGTTGGTCGCGAGCCAGCCGGATCGCAACAACTGAGGGTCGAGAACGCGCGGCATTTGTACCGACTGGTGCCCGGCAAATCCAAGAATTTCAATCAACTTCGCAGGTCACCGTGCGGTCATCCAGAAGTTACCATCCGGGCATTGCTAGGCCCGTTGGCACTTATGGCCTGATTCCAGATCACACGAAAGGACACAACCATGAGATTCAAAGTTTATGACCACAATCTTTGCCTTCGCCCTCGCGCTAGGCTTGATTCTCTCACTGAGCACAGGAGCGCCTTCGGTATCGGCGACCTCCCGGAGATCACGGTTGGCACTAGGGTCTACTATGACCAGCAGTTTGGTATTTCCACAGGCATGCTGGACAGTAACGTCATCCTCCGCGCCTGGACCAGTGATTGGGCGACCGGCTGCTGTACACTCGCTGGGGTACCGGTCGCGGACTGTGCACGTTCTTGGACGGGGTTGGGCCGTTCACCGGGTTCCGTGCCCGCGTCGATGTGTCGCCGACGGGCGGGCCAAATTACCTGTGGGACGGCACTTATAACTTCAAGTCGCAACCTCCCAAATGAGCATATTCAAGAGGCACTGGCGAGACCGGCAAAGTCTTCCATTTGGATCAGCCCGACGAACCCTTGCATCTCTTAATCTTCGTCCGCCACCCAGTAATCGCTTTTATCTGACTCCGGGACGGCGGTGGCCACGGCGGCTACCGCCGCGCAGCCACTGGACGGGGTGACGAACTGGCAGGCAGTGCTAAAGAAATGGCTTTCCCGTCCCAACGCAACTGTGCATCTACGGATTGGGTCAGGTAAGCCCTTTTTTGTCACGTGGCAGCGTATCGAGCGACTCGTTGTTGTGCTCCAGTCGGCGCGGCCAGACGTCGCTCAAGGAAATTCGGCAGATCAGCCTGATGCGAGCCATTAACGGCGGATACCGGGCGTAAAGTTAGATCCCACCTAATCTACTGAAAGGGCCCTCTCCCCAATCTTTGTAGTACATCGTTGTGCTGTCCCCGACTCTAATTGTGGCCATTACTTTTTTCCTGAATTGAGCTTTGGTGAAGCAGAAACGCTCGCTGATGTCGGGTTTACTGGTGGCAGCACAAGCGCCCCCTTGTCCTTAAGCAGGACCACGATGAACTTCGCTGGTTTCGTGGTGCTTGCGTTCCGGTCAACGGTATGAATATCGTTGGGCCCTTCATAAAAACTCTGGCCTGGCATGAGCGTGATTTCTTTCCCGCCTTTCACCTGCATCACAACGGAGCCTTCCAGCACATAAAACAAATGCATGTGCGTTGTGACGATGAACCGGATCCGAAGAGCCAGGAGGATACACCAGAGTGATCATCAGACCTTCCTTTCCGGGAAAGTCTGCAAGATCTTTCGACATGAGCGGTGTGACCTGAGCGTCCTGCGCGATCAGGGTGCTGGCAATCAGAGATGCCAGTAACATCATGCATCTTGGCTCTTCATAACTGTGCCTCCACTGTACTTACGCCGGCTGCAGATGCGGATTCGGGATCTGCTTTGTAACCTGACTGAGCCAGTCTTCAAAACGTCTTTCGCCGAGTCGCGCGGCATCGCCGGGAATTAGAGCGTTCTCGGTCACCTTGATACCGTAGTAACGCCCTTGCGGGGCAGTGATCACTTCGCGCGGATCCTTGCGTGCAGCTAAATCCAGTCGTATGAGTTCATCCAGACGGAACCGTTCCGGCCCTGCTATTTCAACGGTGCCATTCAGGGGCGAGCCCAATACGACTCTGCCAACTTCACTGGCGACATCGTCGGCCGCCATAGGCTGGGTGAGCGCAGGTGGCACGAGTATTTTGTTGCCGTCAGTGGAGAAATCGCCGATGCTCTTGACGAATTCGGAAAACTGCGTCGCGCGGACGATTGTGCGGGGCGCCGACGCCCACGTGTGGCTTGCTAACTGGGACGGGGCAAACTGGTCGTGGCTCGACCACGGGCTTTGTTCATCCCAGGGGTTGGTTGGGGGAATGACTGGCATTGGTTATCACACCACGGGTGGCTGCCCGTCACCAGCCCGCGGTCCATTGCAGGGCTTCCTTTGCGAGAATTACACGTTCTTGCGGCCGCCCGTAGCCATTGGACTCAGCCAGGGCCTAACATCCTCTTCTCCGGGGCCTGCCAACGTGGGAGATACGCTGCAACTGGGATTTGCGGCTACAAACTACGGCCCATCCGCGTCGCCTCCGCTCGCGCTGTACATCGCGGGCCGGCCGCTCGCACAGCAGACGGAGGTCCAGGACGCTGGCGGGGAAATCGTCGCGACGCCCATCCTCTCCGGCCAAAGCCGTTCGATCTTCGAGCCTGATCAGCTGTAGGGCACTACCGGAGCGCGGCGCTACATGGCCGTCTGTCACCTGGGAACTTTCGCAGGCGTCGACGCGTGGCGCCAAGTTCCAGCGCTGGCGGCCAATACTGCCACTTCTGTTGACATCCAGGTCGTGGCTCCGCCGGCGACTACCCAAGACAACTGGCGCTGGTGCCACAAGTGTCAGGGTTTGTACTTCGCTGCTAATTCCGGAGGCATTTGTCCCGCGGGTGACAGTCATGACATGACCGGCAGCGGAGACTACCAACTGGTGGTCAACACACCAGCAGCACCGGGGCAGGACAACTGGCGCTGGTGCGATAAGTGTCAGGGACTGTACTTCGCAGGGAATGCTGGAAGCGTTTGTCCCGCGGGCGCAACACACAACCAGAACCGAAGCGGGAATTACAAGCTGGTTCTAAACACACCCAACGCGCCGGGGCAGGATAATTGGCGCTGGTGCCACAACTGCCCGGGGTTATACTATGCGGGAAATTCAGGAAGCGTCTGTCCAAAAGGCGGGGCTCACGACCTGGCCGGTAGCGGAAATTACGTGCTGCTGTCGGCTTGATCCGGTCGTGAAGCGGCGCCAGAACTGCGGGTGGTTGCGCCGGCACTCTGGGTTCATTTTTTCAAAGTCGCGTCTGTTAAATGCACGGGTGGCCGTTCAGATACTACGGAGTGCGACTCTTGAATGTCAGGCCTGAACACATCAGGCTCGCCCATCTTTCTTTGGCGTGGGCGTTCAAGCGGGTGTTTCAGGTCATGGCACAATTGCTTAAAATCCTCTCCGATATCAGATCGACTTGGGTCGGCCGTCTCAGCCACCGGATACATCCAAGCTTCGTACCAGCGAAAATAGCAGAAGATGTTACGACTGCTCGCGATCGTCGGGTTGATGGCAGTGGAAATTTCGCCTTGCTGGGAGCGAGGAGAGAGCCAGAACGCCATGCTGCCGCGATCATCGATTCCGGCTCTACCGATCGACTCGGATTCCGGATTGTGCTTGATTATTCCGGAGACGCGAAAGTGACTTCAATGCTTCGAAAGTTCACCACATCACAGGAACAACCAATCCGGCTAATGCTCCCTCGTGCCTTTGTCGAACGCTTCCATGCTGATCTTAACACCGCGAAACGCTAAGTTCGTTACGAGTAGTTCACTGCACGAAATGTGTCGTTCGGATCCACCTTGACCTCCTGTTCGGCGGAGAACAAACGCCCGATCTGAATTGAGGGATTGGCCGCAACGTTGCGGCATACGAGTTCTCTTTGAGCCGTAATCCACAGCATTTGTTTGACTCTTGCTCAAAAAGAGTGCTGCATGGAACCTACAGAGCAAATGGCGCATAAAGAAAGAACTCCCGCGTCGCTCAGAATCAAGTGAGCGTACTGAGATTCAACAGATGTGTCGCAACTTCCACAGGCGGATGCTGACAACGTGAAAGAATCGTGAAAATGGCAACGCACCGACGATCTTCAAGTGGCGGCAAACAGAACCGGCGCTCACTCTCTGTGCGGTCCGCCGGTATCTTCGATATTCTCTCTCTCTGCGGGATGTGGAGGAGCTGCTGGAAGAACGCGGTTTGGAAGCCGATCATACGACGGTCAGGCGATGGGTGCAGCGTTACGGCCCCGAATTGGAGCAACGACTGCGCCGGCACCTGAAGCCGACGAACAAGTCGTGGCGGGCCGATGAAACCTACCTTCGGGTAAAAGGAGGCTGGTGCTACCTGTACCGGGCGATCGATTCGTCCGGTGCCACCATCGATTTTCTATTGTCGGCACTGCGCGATGCCGATGCCGCCAAACGTCTGTTCCGCAGCGCGTTGAGCGATCTTTCCCATCCTCAACCCCCGGCATAACACGGATCTGGCGCCGATTTACGGCTCGGCCATCGCCGACATAAATAGGGAGGGGACGCTCCGCAGTAGGTGCCGCCACCGACCCGTCCAGTATCTGAACGACATCATCAAGCAAGACCATCGCGCGATCAAACGGCGAGTGAACGCTAAGCAAGGGTTTCGTGAATTCCGGGCTGCGCGACGAACGATTCAGGGCTATGAGGCGACGAACATAATTCGGAAGGGTCAAGTGCGGTGGCTGAGCGGGCATGACGTCCAGCGTCAGAATCGGTTCATCAACGAGCTCTTCGATGTGGGCCGCCTAGGTTCTGGGGAACGACGTCTTCTCTTCGAACTCTTGTTCCGTTCCGAAACTTGCGACACTACCGCTATAATGGCCTACGTTGGAAATAATTTTCGCGAATGGCCGAGAGCGCATCCGGGCTTGTAAAGGCTTAGATCGGTGTGTGGTCAATGGCCCCGCCGGTTATGTCGCGCTGCCGTTTTCAATCATCTTCGCAGCCACAGGCCTGCGCATTCTGGTCCACGTCATCATCCAAAAGCCCTTAGGGACCATCGCTATTGGGCGAAATCCAAAATAATGCCAAACGCGATTCAAATCGAAAACAGTCTACCGGGCACGTCGGACTGGAAACTCACATTTCCCGCATATCGCGAAATTGAAGGATATGCATCACTTACTAGCGTTGCCGCTGGTCAACAAATCAGTTTCTTTGTGAACACAGCCGATCCAACCTACAGACTTGAGATTTTTCGCACTGGCTGGTATGGAGGAGCTGGCGGTCGCCAAATGAGCTGGCAGGGCCAAAACTCAATCACTTCGCCCAGCGTACAACAGCCGATGCCTACTGCCGATCCGGCGACAGGACTTATCGAGTGCCGGTGGACCAATCCTATCGCCCTGGCGATTCCGAGCTCCTGGGTAAGTGGCGTTTATTTAGCCAAGCTGACAGCTCTGGCGAGCGGCCGGCAAAGTTATATTATCTTCGTGGTTCGCGACGACGCTCGTAACTCGGATGTGCTGTTTCAAGTGAGTTTTACAACGTACCAGGCCTACAATGAATGGCCAGGGCGCGGCGATTTCTTTAAATCGTTTTACGCTGGGGCTGACGCTGTAGCAGCTACGAAGGTGTCATTCAATCGCCCGTATACATACGGTCTCAATGCGGACTCTCTTTCCGGGGTAGGCGCAGCCGAATATCTTACGAATTTCCACCCATCAGGGGATACGCCACCCTGTGGCTGGGAGTACAACATGGTGAGATGGATCGAAAAGGAGGGGTACGACGTAAGCTATTGCACGAATATAGACGTGCATGCGAGTCCTAATCTTCTGCTCAGCCACAAGTGTTTCCTATCGGTTGGACACGACGAGTATTGGTCATGGGAAATGCGGCAAAACGTCGAAGTCGCCCGCGATCGAGGGGTGAATCTGGGTTTTTTTTCATCGAACACCTGCTATTGGCAGGTTCGCTTCGAGCCCGACAGTAATGGTAATCCCTATGGGACGATGACTTGTTATAAAAGCATGGCCGACACCGCGGATCCAATGGCGGCGGATAATGACCCGCCTACGGGCCAGCTGCTGTCGAAACTATGGCGGACCAACGATCTGAAACCGCCGGAGCAAACATTGCTTGGCAATATGACGTGCGCGTTCACGCTCAGTACGGACATGATCATAACGGATGCCACGCATTGGTGCGTGGCAGGCACGGGTCTTAATAACGGAGCGGTTCTAAATTCTCTTGTCGGTTTTGAAGCCAACGGTGTGTTTGATAGTCCCAGCATCCCAGGTTTGCAGATCATTGCCCGATCTCCGATTCCCCCTGCCGGCACACCGGGGTTGCAGAATCGGGACCTGGACCACTCCGACATGGTGAGCTATACCGCACCCAGCGGGGCCATCGTTGTGTCGACCGGTTCGATGCAATGGTCTTGGGGTCTGGATGATTACCGGAATCCCGTGACGGCCCGTCCGGCGTTGTCAAGTGCCGCCGTGCAGCAAATCACCCGAAACATTCTAAATCGATTCCTCGCCAACTCCCCATCTGGGCCATTAGTATGTGTCTCGCCAACGGCAGTAGCCCTCAAAGCAGCCCGTGCGCAGCAATTCGGCTCCTTCGTGGGAGGACTCGCAGACGCTAGCGTGACGTGGTCGATCAGCCCGGCAACAGGAAATGGCTCAATATCCGCGACTGGGCTGTATTCCGCCCCCGCTGTAATCAGTTCCTCGAGACTGATAACTTTGAATTGTACAAGCGTCAGCGATCCCGCCAAATCATGTTCAGCAATTGTCGGGCTCGTTGCCCCAGTGATCCCGCCGTTGCCCAAGACTGGTCCTTTGCCCACACCGATTCGCGTGCAAGCCGGCGGGATCGGACTTATGGATGCCCAAGGACGAATTTGGCATCCCGACGGTTTTTTCACCGGCGGCGACGGATTCGCCACGAAAAATGACATCAACGGAACCGATACAGCGGCCTTGTATCAGACAGAGAGATACGGGACGTCTTTTTCCTACAACTTCCCCCTCGCAAATGGGGCCTATTTTGTGAATCTGAAGTTTGCCGAACTTGATCCAACCGTGGCAGTCGGTGGGCGCGTTCTAAATGTGATTCTGAACGGCGTGCAAGTATTGTCGAATCTGGATGTCCTCGCTGCCGCGGGGAGGTTTACCGCCATGGACAAGGCTCTCCCCATTCAAGTTCAGAACGGGCAAGTAGCCGTTCAGTTCGATGCGGTCGTCGCCTATGCGGCCATAAATGCGATTGAAATCCTACAGCCGCAAGACCTTCCGCCACAAATCACTTCCGGCCGGGTTGTAAATGGAGGGAGCTTCCAACCTGGTTTGGCTCCCGGGGGACTGGCATCCTTGTTCGGAAGCAATCTGTCGACTGCCACCGCGAGCGCCAGCGATTCACCATTCCCCAATTCACTCAGCGGCGTGCAGGTGACCGTTGACGGTATAGCTGCACCGCTCCTTTATTCATCGCCTGGGCAGGTAAATTTTCAAGTTCCTTTCGAAGTTCAGGCCGGAAACCCCGTACCTATTGTTGTGATTCGAGATGGCGTTTCGAGCGCCCCCGCCCAAGTCCCAATAGTCGAGTATGCTCCAGGTATTCTTACCTATACAGGTGTGGACAATAACGTCTATCCGCTGATCCAGCACCTCGACAATTCTTTTGTTGATCCCGGCCATCCAGCGGTGGCGGGCGAGATTCTGATGGCATTTCTCACCGGTGTGGGCGGTTTTGTGGACCACCCGCCCACCGGTACTGCACCGCCTGTCTCTCCTCTCTCAATCACGGTAATCACACCCTCGATCGTTTTAGGGGGCGTGGCTGCGGATGTGCTTTGGTCAGGTTTGTCACCGACCCGTCTTGGCGTCGTGCAAATCAACTTGCAACTGCCTAATTCTCTGCCAGCAGGAACGGCGTTGCCTTTGACGTTTACATTCGACACAGCCACCAGTCAAACGGTTCAGCTCGCCGTCCTGGCGCAGCTAACGGCTCACGGATCTGACTTTCCATAATGGTCCGGCGGCTCCCCGATCCCGTTCTAGCCTCCCCTGATATGCAACATTGAACTAAGCCTCCGGCAGGCCGAGCGCTGTTTGTGCTGTGGTCACAACGAAAGGAGCCTTCGTTGTGACCCTACTTCGACAACGGATGCTGGAGGATCTCCAGATTCGTCATTACTCACCCACCACTATCCGGATTCCCACTTTTAGTGCCTTCCTGATCTGGCGCGATCTAGCCCTGCTCGGACCCGCTCCGATATCCTAATGCTTTCTTGTTTTGCGATGGTCCCAAGGATCGCGATGATAGCATCTTGAAGATTCCGCAAGAGTCAAGGTACGGTTCGGTGAAGGAACGGAACCCAACGCCGTAGCTGCTGAGCCTGTTAGGGTACTGCAACGTTTCCAGTGCACCCTCTCGCGTGAGCCGGTCGGCCGCCCAGAAAACTAGGACATCGAAGCGGCGCGGAGCGGCGTCAGACATCATGCCTTGAAACCGAGTGCGGTCGGCTTTGCTGCCGGAATCGTGACCTTTGTACTCGCAAACGATCATCCAGCCTTGAGTTTTGCAAAATTCTCTCAGCTGGTTGGCTTGGTTGGCCGTTTCCTGACCTTTGTCTTTCGTTGATACCCGCGTGTAAAGGGCGGACCTGATTTCGGTTGTAGCTGCGGCGACACCGGTAGTGTATGATTTCAAACTAAACCTCAGGGCGCCGCGCCGACAGCGTCTTTCTTTTTTCCTAGGCAAGAGGTGGAAATCAGCCGCTATTCAAATTTGTGCTAGATTTGTGCCGCAGGATTGCTGATCTGGACGATCTGGGGAGCCGAAAGAACAATAAGTTACGTAGGATCAGCGGCGGTAGGGTACCGATTCCGTCCCTGGCCACCATATTTCCAATCACCTACAACCACCCCAACCCTCAACTCTGGCTCCATCCTGTTCCAAAAACAAAATCGGCTCGCCGAACTTCGTCTCAAGTTTTGGAGCGCGACGGACTAGTCTGCGATCCTCACAGTCATCCGCGCGCGGGAAATGGGTGTGACATGCGAACTGCGATTTAAGTTCGATGCTCAACGACAAGCAAGAAGAAGTTTGGTGATGTTTCAGCGTATCTCCAAAACCCTGAAGCGCAGGTAGAGCCGCTTGTCAGCCTGCTGGCAAGGTGCGGCTGGGAACTCCATCTGGTGTACTCAGGCCGCATGAGCCGGGCTAAGGAATCATGGCCAGGGCTGCCGGCTCTGACGGCCGACGCGCGACCTGGGATGTTCGGCGTGGTTGTGGTTTGGCGGTTGATAGATTCGCCCGCAGGGTGAAGCAGTTGGTAATGGCGCTAGAACAGTTCCGCACGCTGGGAATTGAGTTCATCAGCCACCAGGAAGTGCTCGACACCAGCACGCCGATGGGAAAAGCCAAGCCCTTTTCACCATAATTCCTGCTATGGCCGAGCTGGAAAGATCCGTGATCCGGGAGCGAGTGGTAGCGGATCTGGATTAGGCCCGCGAACACGGAACGAGATCTGGACGGCCGGTTGGTCGTCCGAAGAAAATATTCGACCGCGAGGAGGCTTTCCGATTGCGCCAGCGAGGCATGAGCATCAGAGCGATCGCGCAGCAGCTAGGGATTTGATCGGGAACGGTCGTGCGGGCCTTGAAAGACTTCGCGGGTCAAATTGGCCCGTTCCAGTCCCGCCGGTTCGCGGGCCGGTCACTGATCATTGGAATACCGCGGTGGCGTTCCGAAAAGCATTTCAAAGGCTTTGGTCGCGCCTACAACCCATTCGTTGGCTAGATGGTGACTCCAAAACTGGACTTAAGCACCGAGAGGAAACCCTTTCGATACGCTTTGGTGCGATGTCCAGTAATAAAGCGCTGGTTGACTCTCAGGGCAATCCCTTGCGCCGTTCAGAGGCGTTTCCGGATGACCGCAGAGCCAGTTTTTCGAAACTACCGGGAGCAACCCGTCAAACAGAATTCGTATGATAATCACATGGGTTGGATGACTCGCCGCCAGGCTCTTACCTGTCTCACTGCCGCACTCGCTCGCGCCGCCAGTCGCCTGCCGAAAAACCAGAACGTGAAATGGGCGCTGGGGTCAAATCTTTGGAACTACTTTCCCCGCGTTCCGTTTACCGACATCCTCGACGTCATGAAGGACACCGGATTTATCGGCATTCGTCTGACTCAGTTTCCTCAAATCCTCAAGACTTACGACATCACCGCCGCCCAAATGCAAAAGGAGGCATCGAAGCGCGGGTGCCAAATTATCACCATCTCGTTCAACGGGCCGGCGCACGATCCCGCGAGGCAAAGCGAAGTGGTCGCTAATGCCAAAACCGCCATGACCTTCCTCAAGGAATTCGACGCCAACCATCTGGTTGTTTTTCCTCCGAACCGCAGCAATCTGACCGGAGAGGCGTCGTTCAAAGCCATGTGCGATTGCTTCAACGCTATCGGCGTGGCCGCGCGTGAGATGGGCTTTTTTGCCGGCCTGCACAACCACATGGCCGAGATGGTGCAGAACCCCGACGAGATCGATCGCTGCATGGCCATGACCGATCCTAAGCTGTTCTACTTTTCGCCTGACACCGCGCATCTTCATCTCGCCGGCTGCGATGTCGCAAAAACGCTCGAAAAACACAAGCATCGGCTGATGATGGCCGACTACAAAGACGCAAAGCGGCTGGCCACGGCAAAGCCCGACGCATTCGACCGCAACAGCATTTTCGATCTAGGCGACGGCGAGATTGACTTCCCGGCCTGCCACCGCGTGTTGAAATCGATCGCGTTCAAAGGCTGGCTTGTAGTTGATCTGGACATCGCGCGAGAGGGCCCGAGGGCCAGCTACGAGCGCTGCCGGAGCTATGTCGTCGATAACCTAGACCGCGTGTATGCCTGATCTGTCGCGCCGTTCATTCCTGCAGGGCGCGGCGCTGGCGCCATTCCAGCAGGGCAAGTACCGCATTATCGACCCACATGTGCACGTCTGGAGGCACGACGCAAAGTATCCCTTTGCCGAGGGCGCTCACGTTCCGGATCGCGAAGCCACTCCGGAAATGTTGCTCGACCTGATGAAAGCCAATGGCGTTTCCAAAACCGTCATCATCCAAGTGATCCACTACAAATACGACAACCGCTACTTGAGCGATGTCTTGAAGCGCTATCCCGGAACATTCCAAGGTGTGTGCCGTGTCGATCCGCTTAATCCCGGCGCCCCTGATCATCTGTCTCAGCTGGCGGAGCAAGGATTCCGAGGCGTCCGTTTGAGCCCCGCCGGGGACGCCTCAGGCGATTGGTTCCGCGGCCCGCTCATGCCGCCACTCTGGAAGCGCTGTTCCGACCTGAAAGTCCCGATGACTATGCTGGCGCCGATCACGCGTATGCCCGACGTCGCGGCGCTGCTGGAAAAACTGCCGGAGCTGACGGTCGTGATCGACCATATGGCCGATTGCCCGGTCGATCGTCCAGCCGACCTCGAGAAGCTGATCGCGCTACGCCGCTATCCCAAAGTATTCGTCAAGGTATCGCACACATGGTCGATTTCAAAGCAGCCCTACCCTTGGTTCGATGCGCAGGAACATGTGAAGCGTTTGCATCAGGCTTATGGGCCGCAGCGCCTTATGTGGGCCACCGACTGGCCGATCATCGAAGGCTATTCCACCTATGACAAAGCTCTGCGCGTCGTACGGGACGAGATGAAGTTCCTCAACGCCGACGACCGGCAGTGGATGCTCAGTAAGACCATCGAACAGGTGTGGCCGTTTCCAGGAATTTAGTTTTATGCGTCAAGCCTTGGTAATAAGTTTCTTACCGGCAGCCGTCAACGCGCAAACCACATTCGCCATTATTACCGGAACGGTGACCGACTCGTCCGGCCTGTTCCGATTCTCGGATCACATGTCGAGGCAGTGCAACCGGAAAGCGGCTACAAATATGAGGCCCTGGCTAATGAAGCCGGAGTGTATACGCTAGCCGATCTCCAGGCCGGCACTTACGACTTTACGATCACCTCGGTCGGTTTCAAGGACGCTGGGGTGAAGGGCGTCGAGCTGGTATCGCGCGATGTCCGTCGCCTGGACGTAGCCATACAGATTGGACAGGTGGCGACGTCGGTCGAGAGCAAATGTGGCGCGACGCTGAATCGAAACCGAAACTTCGCGCAGCAGCCTGACAGGAACTGCTTCCGATATGGAAGCATTGCCTTTGAACTCGCGAAGTCTTAATTCATACTTATAGCAGTCGCCGGATGTTGCCACTGCTAGTACCGAGAACCGCTACCTGCAGCTATCCGGACAGCCGGCGCAATCAGTCCGATATTTCCGTGGAGTGAGTACAACGGCTAGCAATGGACCGCAGATATCTCCGTTAACGACTTATATCGAGAACTTTTCGGAATCCCGAGTCGAGATGGTCAACAATATGGCGGAGGCTGTGCCGGCGGGCGAAGTCACGTAGTATCCAAGGGCGGCCCGAATCAGCTGCAGGCAGCGTATTTGATTACTATGTCCACTTCCCATGTTCCGCGCCCGCGATCCGTTCTCACCCGAGCGAGGGTAGGGCATAGCACCGGCGCGGCGGCTCTATCGGCGAACCAGTCGTCATTCCACACCTCTATGACGGCCACAATAGAACATTCTTTGCCCTTCTTACGAGACTTCTCACGGCAACGTTACGCAACAGTTGCTGAATCCCTCAGTACGGCGGGGTTCCTGGCGCACTGGAAACTTCTCGGTGTTATTGCCGGCACCGTAATAGAAGATCCGACTATTGGGAAGCCCTTTGCAGGAATATGATTCCAGTTTCCGAGCTCAACCCGGTATCGCTCAAGATTCAGGATTTCTTTTATTCGCAAACGACTTTCGGAAATACTTGTGTCTTCTCAGCGGCCAACTACCGTGAGATTCTTACACATGCTTCGATCTCAAAAACTACCGGACTACACGCATCGATCACCGTTTCGGACAGAAGTCGTTCATCGACGGACGTTAGAATACACCGAGGCCCCGCCCAGTACAGTTTTATCCGCGGGGTTGTCTCACCACTACGGCATTCCTCCGGACGTCTGCGACAGCGTTAGCTCCGCAAGAGATTTGCGGACGAATACAATTCCCTGCGCCGAGCACCGCCCATAGAATCTGCGCGGGATGTAGGAGTCCGGCATCGCCGCCGCCGGATTTAGTGCGGCGAACACGAAACAATGTGCTTGAACATTCCATTCGCGGTGTTTGCGTCGCCGGCCGGTGCTCCAACAAAGCCATGGTTCGAGTAGATCAGGTTCTGGTCAAAATGGTAATCCCCGAAAAGCTCAGTTCCCCAGCGGCCTTCTCGCTCGCGAATCGGACGTGCCTGAAGTACACAAACCTACGGCACGGAGACCCGATGATACTCGACCGCGAAGCCAACAAACTCAGCGCAGGCCTTAGCCGTCAGAGACTCCAGGGGAAAGCTAGTGATGATTCATTTTCACCATTAAGACCCGTGAGTCTTTTGGAGGATAATAAATCTGTCCAGATAACCAGATAAAGGAATTGGCCCAGACAGAACTGCATAATGAAAAGTTTGGGTAACGAAAGGTGTCCGGAACAAACGTGATGGGGGAGGAACTATGAAATCCACGAAGACAGTTTTGATTGCGGTTGGACTGATCCTGGCGTGCGGTTCCGCCTGGTCCCAATCATCCGCGCCCGCCCCGGCCGCGGCACGCGGCGCAGGCGCCCCAGGCGAATTGGTGGTCTCAGGCTGGCGGCGAGCCGGTGGTCCGACCCGCATCGTCTGGGCGGCGCAGAAGACACCGGAAACGCCTTACACCGGACCTCAACAAGCCGATCTGGCATATCGCCGATATTCTCAAGGCACATCAGGGCCAGGCGCGATGGGAAGAGAAAGTGCTTCTGAACCGCGATTTCGACGGGCGTTATGTCCAGATGGCGCCGGGCGACAAGACTAAATGCATGTTCTATGCCGACGACCGCGTCTTCGGCTGGGTCTATAGCGGCCAGTTCAAGATCACCATCGACGGCCAGGAGCCCAAGATCTTGTCCAAGGGCTGGGTGTTCAACGTGGCGCCGCGCCTGTCCTATTGCATGGAGACCGTCGGCACAGAGCCGGTGGTGTTTTATCGCACATGCCCGCCGGGCAGGTACCTTCCTATCCGGAAAGCGAAACGCCGACGCCGTTCCGGGCTAGAAGTACGTCAAGGCCAAGATCACCTCGACCGGCGGCTATGACTCATTCAACATGCCGTTCTTCAATGTTGACGAGTATGGCGCGTCGGACCGTAAGGGGGAGCGCTTTCTCTATGACGGCCATACCTCCTCCAACTTGAACATCGCGAATAACATCACGGAACTGCCGCCCTCCACCAGCTGGGGCCATTTCCACGAGAATATGCAGGAAGTGTGGCTCGATGTGTACGGCAATGTCTGTGCGCTGATCTCCGGCGAGGGCGTAGTGCATGGCGAATATGGCGACCTGATCAATGCCAATGAGGAACGTTGGCACCGTGCCACCAGCTGCCCCAACACCGGCAAAAGCATCCGCATGGCGATGACGCCGCGCTCAAGGAAGGCCAGGTCCATTATTTCCAGACCGACCAGCCGCCGGGGAATTGAGGGCAGCACATCCACGCGAAGACCTCCGTTTGGCTTACCTCTTTAGCCAGCGGCCCGGCCCCTTGCTCCGACCGCCGCTGCCCATGGAGAAGAGAGTGGCAGGTGCATCCTACTGGCGCAGGTGATCGTCAGCAAAATAGCCGACCACTTGCCCGTACACCGGCAAGCGAAGATCTTTAGCCGCTTCGGCGTGGAGATTCCGGACCAGACCATGGCCGGCTGGATGCGGCAATTGGCGCAGTTACGCTGAGCACGAAGGTGGTGGGACTGACGATACACCGGTGAAAGTGGTGGACCGGAACTTGAAGCGAGCGACGCGAAGGGGGCGATTCTGGCCGTATATCGGGGATGCGAACCGACGACAGGATGGCCATCGTGAGGCAACACGCGATGACCCAGAGTCACATTCTCAAGGTGAGCGCCCTTCAACCGATCGAGAAACCTTTCGGCATAGCGAAGCAACTTCATGCCAAACTCATCACTGGCAGGCGCGGCTGCGGCGTGGTAGGTGCCAGTAATCCAGCTGATTCTTTCAGCGACACGTTGACTTCCACCATCTTTGCCAACCGCGGCGTATTGACGCCTGAAGCCGGCAGTAGTAGATCCGCCGCAATCGGCCCATTATTTGTATGCACACCACGCACACGATCTCCAGCGATCGAAATTTCGGTAACCTTGCACGGATACCGGCGCCGACGATAACAACTCGATCCTTGGCGGCCCGCAGCCCTGTCGGGCAACCCGGCGACGACCTGCCAGAGAGAAGCTTCAGCAGCGTACGTTGTCCACGGTCCTCGTCGCGCTAATGAACCTTCCACATTGGATAGATCATAGGCTCACTCTCCAGTTGGCGCCTGTACGTCGATGTGGATCGGCTCGCCCGGCTTGAAAACTGCGCTACGGTAAGTAACGGCCGTGCACGGGGCTAGTCCGCCCGCAGCGCTTGAATCACATCCACGCGCGCGGCTCGCATCGCCGGCCATGCGGACGCGACCACGGCCGCTGCCAGCAAGATGCCCGCCGCCCCAGCCACGACCCAAGCCCCTGGCATCTTTACGTTCCCGAAATAACTGCCGGCCAGTTGTTGTAGCGCGAGACCGCACGCCAATCCGGCGCCTATCCCCACAGCCGTAATTACCGTCCCCTCCCCAACTACGCGCGCCAGCAGATGCCGCGGCTGCGATCCGACCGCCAGCCGGATGCCGAATTCGCGCGTCCGCGCACTCACCGAAAATGCTAGTACGCCCGCCACACCGACCACTGCAATTAGCAGCGCAACCATTGCGAACCCGCCGAACACAATGGTGTTCAACCGGTCCGGCGTCAACACCTCGGCGCGGACGTCTTCCAGCGTCGAAGCGCGCTCCACCGGCTGGTCCGCCGAGAGATTGCGGATGGTCCGCGTGATTGGCGTGATCAGAGCATACGGATCCGATCGAACGTGGACGAAGAGACGCCCGGAAAACAGCGGTCCCTGGCCGAACGGTGTATACAGAGTCATGGTTGGGCGTGGAACCAAATGCTCGTCGTCGATATCCTTGGCGATTCCGATGACGCGCATCGGCGCCGGCTTCATGCCGATGAAGTTGAGCACGGGGTCGGTTAGGGTGACATGCCGGTTGAGCGGGTCGCGGTCGCCGAACATTCGCTGCGCCACGGTTTGACTTATGATCACGACCGGATCGCTGCCTGTGCGATCGAGATCGTTGAAATCGCGTCCCGCGATCATCGATACACCGAGCGAAGCGAAAAATCCGGGTGATACGATGCGATATTGGCCGCGCGGATCGTCTTCTCCATTTCCGCGAACGTGACCCTCAGCTGCGAATTGGAAGCCGGGGCCGAACGACCCACCCTCGCGCCAGGGCGTAAGCATCCCAAGAGCGACGCCGTCAACGCCCGGCAACTGATGGACGCGCCGCATGGCTTCTTTGTAGAAATCCACCACCTGGCCATCTGTTCGCCCGTACGACATCACTGGCACGTTGATCGAGAGCACCCGGCGCGTGTCCAAGCCGGTGTCGACTGCCTGAAGCGCCAGCAGCGTCTTAAGCAGCATGGTGGCCCCGGCCAGCAGGACAAAGGAGGCAGCGATCTGGGTAATCGCGAAGGCACGCAGACGCCGCGAGGAACCGCTGGTCATCCGGACACTGCCATTGGAAAGGCTGATTCCGTTGGTCCGGTCGCCCGATGGCAGGCGCGGCACGAACGCCAGTAGCGCCGCAGCGACTACGGCAAGTCCGGCGCCTACCCATAACATGCTGGAGTCAACCGTCAGATCCAGCGCGCGGACTGAGAAACGGGACGCGTACCGCGCCAGGATCGCCACCATGGGCCGCGCGCTCAGCACACCTAGTGCCGCTCCCGCGCCGCATAACAGGAGGCTTTCCGCGAGAAGCACGAGCCGCAGCGCGGCGGTGCTCGCACCGAGCGCAGCCCGAACGGCCAGCTCGCCTTCGCGCCGAATCGTCCGCGCCAAAATCAGATTGGCCACGTTGGAGCAGGCGATGACGAAGATCAGACCTGATGCGGCCAGCAGCACCCAGAGCACGGTTCTGGCTTTGGAGGTAATCTGGTCGCGCAGAAGCACTGCATTGATGCGGAAGTCCGCCTTCTCGGGATACGACTCGGGATGCTCTTTCAGGATGACGCCGTGCGCCGCTTTCAGCTCGGCGCGGGCCTGTTCGAGTGTCGCACCGGGAGCCAGCCGGCCAAACAGCTCGGTCATGCGATGGATCCGGCCTGTCACCATCGTCGCCGACAGGTGGTGCGGGCTAGTGACAACGTTGGCAATGATCTCGGTTTCGGCCGGATACGGGATCGATGGTTCCAGCACTCCTACCACCGTCGCTGTACTTGATCCAAATGATCCGAGCCTGACAACTTTTCCGAGCACCGAGGGGTCTCTGTTCAGCACGCTGTTCCAGAAGCGATATGTCAGAACCACGACGCCGGCGGCGTTCGGGCCGTCATCTCGCATGTCGATCAGCCGCCCCAGCACCGGATGCAGGCCCATCACGTCGAAATACGTACCGCCGACAACACCCGCTTGCACCTCGCGAGGCTCGCCCAGCCCATTCAGGGTGAAGCCGATGGTGGAGAAATCGCCGATCGCGCTTAACGATTTAATCCGCTGCCGCAGGTCCTGCATCTCCGGCACGGAAAATACGGCATTCTCCGTGCCCAAGCCCGGCGCGCTCTGCCGAATGTAAATCAGCCTGTTTTCGTCGCGATTCACCAATGGCCTCAGCAAAATCCCGCGGACCAGCGTGAAGATAGCGGCGTTGGCTCCGATTCCAAGCGCCAGCGTAAGGATCACGGTGATCGTAAGCCCCTTGGCTCCGGCGAGTGAGCGAACCGCGTACTTCAAATCACGCCAAAAGATTCCGACTGCTTCGCGTAAATCCAATTGTTCTGTGCTCATCCCAGTCATGACGCTCTCCCTTCTTTCGACTCCACAGAGTGATGTCGTTCGACGCTGGCCGTTTTCGACAGTCGGGCCGAAATAATCTGGAGGTCACGCAGTCTCCTTTCGAAATCATACGCTATGCCGGGTGGCAAGGTTCCATTCGTACTAGAAACTCCGGGCGCATAAAGCATGGCGCGACAAGTGCTTGCCACGGGACACCAATCTGGGATCGTCTGGTTTCGTTGCCGCTTTTCCGCCTAACCCGCCCGCGAGAGCCTATTTTCGCTACCGGCTCACATCGTTTCAAAACGATTTCCTCCCGGCGCGCAAGGCAAGTTTCGAAGCCATCAGGTCTCGAATAAAGGAGATGGTATGAATTAACCACGCTCTCATCGGCGGTAGGCTCCAGAGGGAGACCTTTTGGAGTAGACAGGGCACAGGCTGGACCGTTTGTTTGAGGCGCTTAGCGACCTCGTAAAGGAGATTAGTCAGACCTGTGAGCCGGAGCGCCACCGTAAGGCCGAACTGGACCTTGGATAGGAGAATGGTGACCGCCAGAAAGCGAAAGTCTACTCCGCTTGGTTCTCAACGTTTGCAAAACGAGGAGAAGATATGGAAGCCAAACGTTACATCGGAATTGATCTACACCGGAACTGCTTTACAGCGTGTCTACGATTGGAAAACGGAAGAGAGTACTTGAAGCAATGGAAGCTGGAGGACATGACGAAGTTCACAGCCAAACTGCGGCGCACCGACGAGGTGGCGGTGGAGGTGACGGGAAACACGCGGCTGTTCCACGATGCGGTGGCGCCGTACGTAGAACGAATCGTGGCCGTGAACCCCAACCAGTTCAAGGTGATCACGCATTCGGTGAAGAAGACGGACCCCAATGATGCCCGGAACCTGGCGCTATACCTGGCCAAGGATCTGTTGCCGGAGGTACGCATGAAAGACAAAACGCAAGCCCAGATCGCATCGCTCACCCAGACGCGCGACACGATGGTGAAGCTGCGCACGGCACTGAAGAACAAAGTGAATAACATCTGCTCGGCGCACGGTGTCAACCTCAACAAGGAATCGCTGGGAAGCGAAAAGGGACTCAAGGCGGTTTTGGAAATGCACTTCGAACCGTTGGTTAACCTGGAACTGGAAATCATCGTCGATCAGATTCGCAGCCTGAACCAGAGTATCGCCAAGTTGGAAGATACGATTCGCCCGGAAAGCCAGAAGCTGGACGGGCACAAGAATCTGACCAGCATCAAGGGGATCGGCGGGCTTAGCGCCGGCATTCTGCTGTCGATCATCGGCAACATTCGAGACTTCGCCGATGAGGGCAAGCTGGCGGCTTACTTCGGGATCGTTCCTCGTGTAAGCAACTCGAACGAGAGCGAACACTCCGGCCGTATCACTAAACGCGGCACCAAGCTGGGCCGGACCACACTCGTACAATGCGCCCTGATCGCTCAGCGTTACAGCCCCTATCTGAAGAACTATTACGAGAAGAAAAAGAGCCGGGGCGTTGGAAAAGCGATCATCGCGCTGGCCCGTAAATTTCTGGGAATTATCTATCGGACGCTGAAGAACAAATGGGTGTTCGAAGACTTCCCCAACTTTGTACTGGCAGAGGCTGCGACGGCATGATCCCGAACACCGCCGCCTACGCCTCCGCTACGCTCGCATGGCTTCGCTCCAGCTCCGGCGGCTCATCGGTCGCAAGGGGCATGGCAAGCCAAAACCCGAGGCTCAGAACCTCGGAGTAGACAAATCATCATAGGAGATACGCATGACGAAAGCTTTGAAATGCCTTTCGGCGCGCTGTTCTGTCCCTCGAAACGTTTCTGTCTACTACGCAAACGCAGGGCAACTGTTACAGCAATAGTCTGCCGACGATGCCGCATTCCCCATATCCAGGTCCACGCGAGTGGGTTGAACTTGTCCAAGTTGGGATCCGTAGGTGATTCTCATCGGATACCGCTTGAGGCACTACACTGTGCCCCTTTACAGGTCGTTGCGTGCAAGGCAATTGACCGGAGGAATGCAGAAGTAGTGCCTGAATTGAGATTTGACGCACAGCGTTTCAATGGTCCAAGAATTCCCCCCCGCATAGACTGCAACTCCACCGAACGGTCGACCCAGTCGGCTTTGCAATTGGACAAGCCGGTTTTAGCGGGTTGCGCCCGTGCAGAGGTGTTTTGCTTGTTGGTGCATTGCGGACATGGTTGAATGCCTGATTCGGATGTGTGGTCCTGCATACGTATTCGGCATGGCTGGTCCCGAGCACGGTGTTCTGAGCTTCAGATCCTCCATCGTGAACCAGCATTTTAGGAATCCATGAAGCTGACGAGCCAGATGCCATCGTCGACTACCTGCCAATATGATTGGGCGACTTAACGCGCGAAAACTTCAAATGTGGCCGTGGCCTCCCACTGGGTACTCTCTCGGGCACGCTGCTGCGTCCAAGCTAGGCTGCGATTGTTGCGTCCCATCGCTGTCTTCCCAAAGCCTGCAGCGCGGCAATCCTTTCCTCAGTGGGAGGGTGCGTTGAGAACAGTTTGAAGAGTGCTGTTCCAGAGAATGGCTGCATGATGTACATGTGAGACATCGAAGGCGAAGCTTCGAGCGGGATCTGCCTTCCAACTGAGTCGAGCTTCTCCAACGCCCTGATCATTGGCTGCGCGGTGCCCAATATGCGGGCAGATGTCGCATCCGCACTGAACTCGCGGGTTCTGGAAATCGCCATTCGTATCAACGCTGCTGCAATCGGCGCTAAAAAGATCATCAGCAAGCCGCCGATCGGGCTGCGGTCCCGCCGACCAGTTTCTCTGCGCCCACCACCGAGCCACATCGCCATCCGTGCAAGATAAGTAATGGCGGAGGCCAGGGTCGTCGCAATCGAACTGATGAGGATATCTCTATTCTTGACATGCCCTAGTTCGTGGGCCAGCACCGCGGCCAGTTCGTCGTCTTTCATCAGTTGCAGGATTCCGTTTGTTACAGCCACCGAGGCGTGTGTCGGGTTTCGTCCGGTGGCGAAAGCGTTGGGCGATAAGTCCGGCGTCACCCAAAGCTTAGGCATTGGAATCCCCATGCGTTGAGCCAAGGTCCCGACAATGGGCTGCAGTCGGGCGTAGATCTCCGGATACTCCGTCACACTGATCCGCTGTGCCCGGGCCGACATCAGCGCCATCTTTTCCGAAAAGAAGTAACTAAAGAAGTTCATCGCCAATGCCACAATCAACCCGTAGGCCAGGCCCCGCTCACCCGCAATTGCGCCACCACCGATAATCAGAAGTCCACTCAGCAAACCAAGCAGTAAGGTCGTCTTCATCGCATTCATATTGACGCTCCTTTACGGTTTACTAGACCAAGACTTCGCCGGACGTGCTTACCATGACTTGCAGGTGAACCCTGACAGTCCTAGGCGAGTGATGACGAATCTGGAAATCCTCCAGCATCCGTCGTCGAAGCCTGGTCACGAGGAAGGCGCCTTTGGTTGTAATAACAACACAAAGGGCGTAGTCGAACGATCCTGCCTGGTGTCACCCACAATACCCAAGAATATGCCGACAATCGGGTTCGAGATCCGCATCAGCCCACCCGGATGAGAGAACGACAAATGCGCCGATTCAATCGCTTGGCAAGCTCGGGGCCTTCTGTCGCTCCACGGTGTCGTCCGGAATCTATTTTGCGTCGCGCGACATTTGCTGCAACCGACTCATTACCGACTCTTAAGTGATCGCGCCTTCGAGGTCTGGCGAAGCGTAACGGCGGCCTGGCGGTTTCGAATTCGCCGGCGCCAATCCTCCCCAAACTCGATCCGAACAGTCTAAGTTGACAACACCCATCGCCGCTACCCGAAAATCCTCACGCACGCGGGCATTTCGCGAGAAGCGATGGTACCAGGCGAGCATGCGGAGGTTGCAACACAATCTACTCGTCCTGCCTTCTAGACTTCCCGGTTTTATGGGGCTTGGCCTGGTATTCGCGCTGCCGGAGCGATGCGCACTGCCGGAGCGATTCGCACTGCCAGTGTATACGACACCCGCCCCTTCGAGTGGCGTTCGCGACGGCTCCAAATGGGTCACCAGCTGCCGTACCTTTAGCCACCGGGTGGGTGCTGTGTTGCTCCTCGGCTGGCGGTGGTTGCCGCGCTGGTGGTTGTGTTTGCGATGACGCTTGCGGCGCCATCGTAGTAGTGACGGCCAGTGCCGTCACAAGAAGTAAGGTTGTTTTTAAGGCTTCATTCGGCCTCCTATTAGGTCAGGCTCCTTTGTTCCGGCAGCAATGCGTCCGACGAGGCCACTATCCACGTTGTCTGTGATGCTTCCTGTTGTCGTGAGATGCATTGTCGGGACAATTCCACCTACTATGAAGGAGGCGAGATCCACTCAGGATATTGAAACTTCGTTCCACAAAGTGCCACCGATGGACGTTGTCCGCGTTATGTGGGTTACCGGAAAATGGGGGCTTCGCCAAGGATCAAGTCTTCCGCTGAATTACCAGGCCAAGGCACGCGTGGTCCGTGACCCGGTTTGGGCGCGTGTTGTGTTGCTCCTCCGTTGGGCCCCTCACGGACGAATTTGATGAAGGCCGGGACGTTGGTCTTCCAGTCCCCCGGGAACCCCTCGAGATTTTCGAAGACCGTGCTCACGCCGTACTTCGTGAATAGAGCGACCGCATCGTCCGTGTACTTGTCGAAATCGATGTCGAAGATGCCCTGATACATGAAGTATGTATCTGTGCCGATGTCGAACAGTACCCAACGTAGGTAATGCAGTTTCAAAGGAGCAAGCATGTCGGGGGACGCGGTCCGCTAATCTCCTTCTGGTCTTGCATGCTCAACGCGTGTAGCGCGGTGAAAGCGGAGCTAGGAAAAAAACGGGGCACCTCCGGCACTCCTTCGGCGGCTTCTTGCTTGCCTCGACTCGGGATAACGAGACGACATGACGGGAACCGACGTCCCGAGCCGTGCCCCATAGGGCTGCCCAAGCAGTGCGGCGACAGGCAGGATCTATCAATGACCTGCTCCACATGTCAACAATCGGCGTTACCCCTCAACTTGCCAACACGATTACGAATCGCGCCAACAGCAGAGCCAAAACTCCGGTGATTGTCTTCATCATGAGCGCTCTCCTTTTGTGAGATATGCGATTCTGGCCTAACAATCTATCATTGTCGGGTCCAGCTAAAGGCCCAGGCGCTCTTTCAGCGGCCGGACGCGATCACGAGACACGGTCAGCTCAGTGTGCTTTTCATCTTTGAGGCGCACTATCATCCGTCCGGCAAACCAGGTATTCAACTCATGCACATAATCGAGATTCAATAGAACAGCGCGATGAATACGAACGAATTTGCGAGGGTCAACCCTTTGCTCCAGTTCCTGGATGGTATGGTCGACGACGTAGTTTTTCGCCGCGGTGGCTGCATATGTCAGCTTGTCGCGGGCGAAGAAGTGTGTCACCCGTGCTAATTCAATAAGCTCGACGCGCTCACCTGTGCGCGATGCGATGCGGTCGGGATAAGCGGGCTGCGCTACGGCGCCGGCAGCCAGAGCGGTGATCCGGTCCAGTAATTGCTGGATCTCGGGCCGCGGCTCCGTGCCGCCCTGCATGCGGTCCAGCTTGTCCAACGCTCTGGCAAGCTGCGGCGCTTCGATGGGCTTTAGTAAGTAATCCACCGAGTTCACGCCGAACGCTGCGAGCGCGTACTGATCGTAGGCGGTCGTGAAGACAATCAGCGGCTGGGGATCGAGCTTCGAGAGCATCTGGAAGCCCGTCATACCGGGCATTTCGATGTCGAGGAACAGGACGTCCGGCTTGGTTCTAAGAATCTCCTCAATGGCTTCCACGGGATCGGTGCTGGTGCCTGCGATCTCAACGCGGCCCGTTACGGCCAGCATCCTCTGCAGGCGCTTCAGAGCGAGAGATTCATCGTCAACCAGGAAAGCTTTCATGACTATTGGCGCTCTGCGGAACCGCCAGCCGCACGCTGTTCCGATTTTCGCGGCGCTCCACAGTCAGAGCAGCCTGCTGGCCGAAGACATTCGCTAAGCGGCCTCTTAGATTATCAAGGCCGTGACCGGCGGGCGCTGATTCCAGAGTGAAGGACGGGCCATCATCGGATATCTCCACCTGGAGCAGGCCGTTGTGACGCACCGCGTCAATCCGTATGTCGCCTCCAGCACGAGATGGCGCGACGGCGTACTTGATGCTGTTTTCCACTAGCGTCTGAATAGCCAGAGGCGGAACTCTAGCGTCCTTGGCATCGGAAGATATGTCGATGTTATAACGCAAACGGTCGCCAAAGCGGGCACGCTCGATTTCCAGATAATCCGCCA
The DNA here is from genome assembly GCA_963769205.1 of Bryobacterales bacterium. Taxonomy (GTDB): domain Bacteria; phylum Acidobacteriota; class Terriglobia; order Bryobacterales; family Bryobacteraceae; genus Palsa-89. The sequence goes on from CAVYKR010000022.1 coordinate 48,559, forward strand.
CAATCTTCAGCTCGCGCTCGAGCGGCACCAGGCCGGATTGACTGGCATCGAGGGAAAAGCGCAGCAGGGCCGCCATCTGCTCCACCAGCCGCTCGGCGCGCTGAGGGTCTTCCGGAATCAGCGCGGAGATGGAATTGAGCGTGTTGAACAGGAAATGCGGGTGAATGCGTGATTCGAGCGAAGCGAATTGCGCCTCAGTCGCCAGCTTGAGCGCGCGTTCCCGTTCCAGTTCCTTAGTGCGAAGTTCGAGGGTGGTTTGTTGCAGCCGTGCACGCATGGTCTCAAACATCGCAAACACGCTTCCGGTAACTATGGTCAAAAGAGTTGCCATTCGGAGGCTTCCGAGGAATTGCTCCCAGTACACTCGCAAGGGGATCCAACCCAGCATCACAAAGATTAATCCCGCGATCATGCAGCCTAGGATACTCACCGCGAAACTTGCCACCACCCGCATAGACCATCGGGCTGGTGTCGATACGTCGCACGAAGCGACCCAGATGCGCGGAATGATTGCAAATGCCAGGCTGCCGATACAGTGAGCATAAACGAAGGAAAAGCCGAAGTTAACGATGAATTGCCGCCACGTTACGCCTGGCAGCATAGCCATCAGCATCACCGGCTGGATGAGGGCGACCGCGGTGTCGATGATGACGACACCGAAAACATGTTTCCAACGGATCATAGATCGCCCCGCGGCTACACTCATCTTACTTGCCCGTATGACAGCCAAGGCAGCCGGATTGAGCTGGAGCCAGCGACTTCGTTTCGAGCCACATGCTGGCTGACTTCTCGTAAGGCGTGCCGGGCATGCTCTTCTGGATCCGCTCGAACCACTCCTGCGCTTTTTCCTGATTACCGAGCCGATTGTACCCATCGGCGAGCCCGATCATCAGCTCCCCGCGTGGGTGTGTTCCCATTTTGTCCAAGTCAGGAGCCTGCGCCTGGTAAGTTTTCTCGAAATCAGCGACGCCTCTTTCAATCAGCGGGCGCGCCATTTCGGGCTAGGAACATACTTGGAGGCCGTGAGGAGCACCGCGCCGCGAGGAATAACGACGCCTAATTGATCGGGCGCCATTGCAACGGCGTCGTCCATTTCCTTAAGCCCGCGCGTCCACAACTCGCCGCCCTTCTGCATATCTTGCTTTTGAAAAGCCTGGCCGGATGCATAAAAAAGACCGGCTCCATGCCAAACCAGCGCTTCGGCATTCTTAGGATCGGCGGCCATCGAATCCTCGCAAATCTTCATGCCTTTCTCGAGCGACGCCGCGTCGCCGGCAAATCCGGCAAAGAAATAGTTGCGGACTTTGAAGTCGAATCGATCCTGGGCGACCAGGAGGCCCGCGCCGCCCAGCAAAACCAGTGCAGCAAGTTTCGTTTTCATAGGAAATCCTTTCGTTCACAGGATAAGCGGATGAAGACGACTGGGCTGGCGCTGGCTGATGAAAGGTCAAAAAATCGGATGGACGGTAATGATTGACGGATGAAAACTACTCGCCGCCACGCCGGAACGAAGGCTCTTCGTAAGTTTCCAGGTTGTAACGGGTGCGTTCTCCGCGAGGACGCCGCCCCGGCCATTCCAGCCGCATGTCCTTGCTGACCTCATCCAGCATCTCGACCGTTACGACCCTGCTCTCCATGGCGAAGCAGGTTAGCAGGACATTGTCGCATATGGCATTGATCAGACGCGGGATTCCCTGTGCCCGCACATGAATTTCGGTCATGATTTCCGGCGTAAATACCGTTTGGCCGGTCATTCCTGCTTTTTCCAGGCGAGTGTTGATGTACTGAGCCGTGTCCTTGGAGTGAAGGGCGCAAGGTTGCAACGCAGCACGATCCTTTGCTTCAACTGGCGAAGGTTGGGCGCTTCCAGCTTGCGATCTAATTCAGGTTGGCCCGCCAGGATGATCTGAAGCAGCTTGCCGCGCCGGTTTTCGAGATTCCCCAGCAAGCGGACCTCTTCCAGAACTTCCCACTCCAGATTATGCGCTTCGTCGATGATCAAAACCGTGGTGCGGCCCTGCTCGGCCTGATTGAGAAGCACCGAATTGAGGGCGAATAGAACTTCGGTCTTAGAGGTTCGCTGGCAGCGCAGGTCCAGATCGTAAGCGATCATTTCGAAGAACTGGTCCGACGTGATGCGCGAATTGAAAAGGAACGCAAACTCGATGTACTGCGAGTCCAAAAAATCGCGCAGGCATTCCAGCATGGTGGTCTTGCCGGTGCCCACTTCTCCCGTCAGAACGATGAAGCCCTTGCGGCTCTGGACGCCGTAAATCAGGTTAGCTAACGCCTCTTCGTGCTGCTCGCTACGATACAAAAAGGCCGGATCGGGACTCAGGTTGAAGGGCGTCTCCGAGAACCCAAAATAGGCGTTGTACATAGAGAAATAGGTTGGTGTCGCGCCTTTCTTCTGTCCCTAACGCATCTTAGCACGCGAAAATTGCACTATTACTATGATCGGCACTAAAGGAAAGCACTCCAGGTACCAGGGGTTCTGGCTCAGCGCGCCGACTTCGAAGTGGACGAATCCGGCCAGGGTCGCCGGCTGACCTGCCAGGAAGACGATCCTTCGGGTCTTCGGGAATGGCAGGCCGGATTGGATAGCACGGGCATAAAATCCTACCTGTTTGAGAATCTGGCGGTAGGTTTCGTCCTGCGTATTGAGAAATGCGGTTTTAGAAAGGAAACCGGCGCCCCAACCCAGCGGGAAGACGCAACCCCGATCAGCGCCACGAACTTCGTTGAGCCGTGCTTGCAACTGCTCGATGGTGGATTTTAAGAGGCCGAGGCCGGTCCAATCCGCGTATTGCTTTTGCAGGTGAAGCAACTGCTCGGTGTAGGCATTCACCAGGCCAAACATCGCCGAAATATCGAAACGATCCCGCTTGCGCAGCGCTTTGGCGATTTCAGGCTGTGCCAGGAAGTTGTTCTCGTGCCAACCGCCTTCGAAGGTGGTGCCGGGGACAGCCATTTCCGCGAATGTAGGCGTACTGTCTTCGGGCCGTTTAACGGAACCGGCGGGCTTTGTTTCCACCCAGTTCGAATTTCCCCGGGCCGCGAGAGGCCAGGGTCGAGACGCGCAGCAGATAGATCTTGAAGGAGTTCTCCGGAATCGTGTTCGAGTCGGAGGCGGACATCAGACGCATGGAATCGGAGCCGGCCGAGCCAAGCGCGGTGTCTTCCACGGAGATGGCCGGGCGACGAGGCATCCGCCCTTCCGAAGCACTGCGCGACGAAAGGTCCTGCAACGAGCGGTCGCTCATCCGCCCGTGCACCACGCCGGTTCGCAGCGCGCCTTTGATGGCGGTGCCGGGAAGGTAGGGGCCACTGGGCCCAGTGCTGAAGGTAGGGATGAAAAGGTGCTCGGCTCTGGCTCTTTCCCAGTATTGCGCCGATCCGGCATGTTCGAAGGGGATGCGTCGGCCCGCATAATTTTGCGCGAAGCCTCCCCAGGATCCAAAATCGAGTTTGTCGGCCTTTTTCAACTGGCTCAGATAGCCTTCGAGCCGTGGCCCCTTGGCGAGCAGCCGAAAGATCCGCCTTTGGTCGAGGACGTTGACATGATCCTTCCAGACCATGTAATCGATGGGTGCCAACCTCTGTCCGTCGCCGACCAGAGTGGGTGTAAGGCACGTCACCCGGTAGTTCATGCCGCGGCTCTCCAAGGAATTGGCACGGCGACAGCAAATCCCGCGCGATATACCGGATGGGGAAAGCCCGCCGGAGCGAGATCTCGCGCAGCGCCACGCAGCTCGCTGGAGGCCAGCAGCACCGATCCCTCAGCGATCATCAGACTTGAAGCCTTTGGCTCGCCCCAGCGCTCCGGGCTCTCGATGCGTCCGCTGCGCGAAACGGTGGAGTAGCTGCCTCGTTTCCAGTCCACTGAATCCTTCTCAGATGGAGTATAAAGCGATAGCAGCCAGTAGGCCCATTCGGCGCCCTCGCCGAGCGTCGCCACTGTCGGCAGGCTCCAGGGCTCCCACTCCGGGGCCCCCGAGCGACCCCAGCCGCGCGATCTCTCGCCGCCGAAGCCTGAGTCGGCCAACAACAGGAGTGCGCTGTGCACAGGCGCCGTCCCACTGGGCGGCTGCATCGTCGTCACTGAATTGGACCACGGTCCACAGGCCTGCGTCACGGGCAAATTCCAGGCACGCGGTTTCGTGTCCGGCTGTATTCCCGGTTGCCAGCCGATCCACGGCGGCATTCGAGCGCAGCGCAATTCGAAACGGACCGCCGGAGCGATCGTGCGGCACCAGGCATTCGCTCTCTCCATCCACTGCCCAGCGATCTTCATCGATTGCTTTGTCGGCCAAAAGCGCTTCCACTACCGAAAGGGGAACAAACCGGGCAGCTTTGTAGCGAACTTTGGTGGATTCGGCCGGCGGCCAGAGGCTGCGCGGCGGCACGATCAGCAGAGTGTCGCCTTGAAACGGATAAAAGGAGCTGAATCGAACGGCCGGCGGCCCTTCGCTTCGGGCAGTGGCCTGCAGCCATTCTTCTCGAAGGCCCAATTGCGACATCGCCGCGCAAAGGGCCGAAAAAACGGTATCGCTGTGGCAAATCAGATCCACGCGGTCGCGCGCGCCGGAGTCGGGGCCGAAGCGCCATGGCCCCGCAGGGCGAAAGCGTACCGCATAGCTGGTAGTAGCAACGTTGCTTGTGGAAACGTCGGTTGTGAAACCCGCCGGTGTCATTGCTATTCGGCGAGCTTCTCGGCAAAATCGGCGTTTGTCACAAGCGACTGCAAGCCGGCTAGATCGGCCGCGCTGAGCAGCTCTTGTTCGGCTGCACCGGAAGCATAGAAGCTCCGGCCGCGCCAGGTCAGCTTCAGATTTGAGAGCGCCACGCGCCCGCTTCCGCGTGATCCGCCGCCACCCAAGCTGTCGTCTTCGAGCAGCCGCAAACCCTCCGCCAGGCGCGGCAGCAACTCCCGGTCTTCCGGGCAAAGCACGTCCATCACCAGTCGAAAATGGAAGCGCGCCCCGGCCGGAACGCGTTCCAGTGTGCGCGGATTGGCTTGCGAGGTGATGCGGTCGATAGCGTTCTCGCTCTTGACCTCGGTCAGCTCGTCGTCCATGTTCTCGCGCATCTGGGGAGTAATGCTTTCGGTGATCAGAGGAGCATCATAGACGGTGAGGCGCGCCGGAGTGGCGGCGTTCGATTCCAACGTTTCTCCTCCCACGCGCTCCATGCGGCCGGGGTTGCGGCCGAACAGCAAGCAAATTTCATCATCCGGGCGGTCGCTCTGATGAATTCGCACCTCCTGGCCTTTGCGCTTCGACACATAAACCAGCTCGCTAGGCGCCGCCATGCCGGAGGATTGCTCCAACATCGACCGCAGCTTGCCACGCAGGGAACTGCCCGGAATGTAGGGCAGACCGAAGGCATCCTTCACCACGGGGTTGTCGGCTCCTCCGATTTCAAGTGAACCTTTGCCGGCTCCGATATGTAATCCGGTCTGGCAGGTGATATCTCCCTCAAGTATCAACTTTCCGATCAGCTTCAGTTCCGTTTGCGCTGTGTGCGAGCTCATTCTAAACAGTCCCTGGTTTCTCGTTACTGGTTTCTGGTTCTTAGTTTCTGGTTTGCGGATATGGCTACTCGTTGTAGGCGACTATCGCCTCGAACAAGTCGCGGAAACGTTCGTACCCGCGCGCCTCATTCTTGCGAGTGACCTGCAATAGCAGCCGCTCCAGCGAATCCAGGCTCCGCAATGAGTGCCGCGCTATGGTGTATGCCAGCCGCGCGCGCAGCATTACGAACTGCTGTTGACGCTCGTTTTCCGGCGCACGCACGGCTCGGCGCACGGCGTTGTAGAGGCGACGCAACTGGCTCCTGGTTCCCGAATCCATGTCGCGCATGCGGCTGACTACGCTGTGGGCCTGGTTGTCGAGATACAACGGGTCCGACATCAGTTTGTCCAGATCGATTTCGGGTGGACCTTCGAAGCGTCCACGGTCGCCGCCGCGATCACCGCGATCCGGGCGCCGGTCATCGCCGCGGCCACCGCCTTCCCGTCCGCCATGCGGTCGCTGCCGCCCCCGGGCCACGGCCTTCGCGATTGCCCTCTCGGCCCCGCGGTTCCTGCTGCGGTTGTTGCTGCGTTTCAGCCATCCAAACCTCGTTCTTCGCTTAAACTTTCGGCTTGCCCTTCTGTTGACAGTCTCGCCCATTCTAGCGCTACGCGTCCGGAAGGGCGCAACTTCAGGTTGACGGGATTCTTCCCCACCAGGTCAGCGATCAAACTGGCCCGCGCCTTCTGAAAATTGCGCGAGCGCGAACTGCCCAGAATCCGATAGAGCCGCCGATGAAAGCGCCACGGCCGTTCGGGCCGCTTAGCGCCGGGCGCGCGCTTGGTCTCCCGGTAAATGCCGCATAGATCTCGTATATACTGCGGCGCAATGCCGAACTGCCGGACCATGGCAGTCAACTCATCCCTTAAGTCTGATGCATCCGAGAGCTGCTTCCATTCCAGTGTACGGCCTAGCAGGGCAAAGCAGTCCTTATCCGAAGATTTAGCGACCTCCAGCTTATCTCCGGCACGCTCGTAAACCGATCCCAGGGTACTGTCCAGGTCGGGCGCAAGCGCCAGAGCCATGGTAATAGTCTTTCCCTCCGGTCCTGGAAAATCCTTGAGATGCTCCTCGGTAAATCGCTGAAAAAGGCGCTGCAATTCGCGGGCGAACCCGATCAATGTGTCCCAAGCGCCGTACACCGCGAAATCGTCGCCTCCGGTGTGCAACAGGTTTACTTTACGCCAGAATTCGGGAAGGGAACAGAGCACCTCCACTTCGCCGGCAAAAAACTGTTTGTACAAGACCGAAATCTGGACGTGCTCTTCGATGGTGTGAACCCTGCGGATTCGAATAGCAAAGCTGTCCACATCGCCGCGCAGGACGCCCCACACCGGCCGACCTTCGGCACGCGAGGCTAACACGGCAGCCGAAGCGGAGTCCCGGCCATCATCTGTGAGAGCGGTATGGCGCGCGAGCGGAACCGAATCGGGCGCCGTTCCGATGCTCCAGCTATGCTTGCCTTTGCCGGCGTTCATTTTGGCCGGTGATTCGGGCGACCATCCCACCGAAGTAGCGTCCCGAAGAGATCGCCCCAGATCCTCAAAGTATGCCGGGTCCCCAGTTGCGGCATCGTCGCTATAGGGAAAACCAGTGGCCGCTAACGGCGTGTCATGCTCCTGCTGGAACTGTTCGTTTAGGCGCTTGCGCACAACCGTCCAGTCGCCTAGATTTTCGGTGATGGCCCAGTGCAAATCCAGATGCCGACCGCTCAATTCCCGAATTTGGGTCCGAGCATCTGTCAGGAATTGCTCAGCCTGGGGACGCACTTCCTGCGGGAGCACCACCAGGAACTGCTCGCCGCCACTCGACCCCAGCAACATTTTGGAGAGTCCTAATTCGGCGATTAAAGCGCGGGGAAGAACCTCGCTCAGCAGGTTCAGCCAGCGCAACCGGCCAACGAAAAGAGGCTCCTCGGGTTCGGCGGCGAGTAGAAACGCCTCGGTTCCCAAGATCTTGCCCTGCAATAGGATCTGAACAGACATGCAGAATCAGGGTGAAAGCTCAAATGTAGCACGGGGGCGCGTTGGATGGGTCCTTATAATCCGCTAAAGTTCGATGTGGGTCTGGTCGATGATAGAACGTGGCTACCCCCGCCCTGCGCGACGAGTTCTGCCTTTACCTGTGGCGATCGATCGATGTTCCCGGCACCCTTTACCTTGCTACTGATCTAGGAAGCGCCGAAGCGGTCTATGCCGGGCTGATCGCCGAAGGCTATGTTGTTAAAGTGGTGCACGCGGCGACCAATACGGAATACGAAATGTGCGACGGGAAGCTCCTACCGCTTCATTCACTTAGCCAACGATAGTTCCAGAACGTCAGGTCCTCCTTCTCGGGCCGCGTCGAGGCTGAACCCCGGACCCGGATTCGATTCGGTTCAAAAACACCAGAACAATTTATGATGGAAGCGGTGCGCCCATTGAGTGGAGGATCCATGCGAACTCTGTTTATCGTTGCCGCCGTTCTTTTTCTCGGGATCGGTTTCGGCCAGACACCCGTATCCAACCATGATCGAGCTCTCGGCTTTCTCGAGGATTCATTGAAAGATAAGAATCCGGACACCCGCAAGCAGGCGGTCGAAGCGCTAGGCCTGGTGAGCGTACGAGAGCCTTATCTTTCTCAGCTCGAAGCAATGCTGAACGACAAAGACCTCGACGTAAAACTGGCAACCATCACGAGTCTGGTGGATTTGAAAAGTAGACGCACGGTACCGGATTTGCGGAAAGCGCTGGACAGCGATGTTCCGGAGGTGAGCTTTGCCGCCGCGAAAGCGCTCTGGACGCTCAAGGATCCCCAGGGCCGAGAAGCCCTGATCTCGGTTCTCTACGGCGATGAAAAGACATCATCCGGCTTCATCACCAAACAGAAACGCCAAGCTCTCAGGATGCTCCATACGCCCAAGACGATGTTTATGTTTGCATTACGGGAGGGTGCCAGCTTCGCTCCGGTGCCCGGACTGGGAGCAGGCATTTCGTCGGTGCAAGGCATCCTTTCCGACCCCAGCGTTTCAGGGCGTGCGGCGACGGCGCTGATGCTAGGCATGGACAAGGACCCGGAGGTCGTACACGCGCTGGAGGATGCGCTGGCCGATAAAGACGGATCGGTGCGAGCGGCCGCGGTGCACGCGATTGCATTGCGGAACGATCCGGCCCTAGCGTCGTTTCTTACGCCGCTACTCGAAGACAAGAAAGAAGCCGTACGGGTCCGGGCCGCAGCAGGCTACCTACGGTTGGAGTCGATCCAATCCCTAAGGGACAGAAAGCCCGCTGCCAGCCCGAAGTGATGCCCTGTGTTTTGGGTTACCTTGGGCCAAACGCTTCCGGCGCTCGTTCCCTAATCCGAAGACCACCAGGCTAGTCGTCGTACCGACATAAACCCTGCCGTTTGCTATGGTTGGAGTTGAAAACTTAATGTACCCCCCAATGTTCGCGTGCCATAGCTCGTTAACGAGATTGACGGCGTCGAACGCGCGCAACTCTCCGGTCGAATCGATCAACCAAACTATCCCTCCAACCGAACCATTCGCCGAGATGCTCGGCACAGTGCCGGGAAACGCAAAGGCGACCGAGGTTTGGGATACCGGTTGTGCGGATAGGAGACCATCGGCAATCGAGAACGCTTTTAGCCGATCTCCGGCGCCGGAGAAATAAACGGTGCCGTTGAAGTAAACGGGGATACCGAAGAGCGGTCCAACGGCGGACCCCAGGGATTGAACGATCTGGCTATCGCTGCCGGCTTGAAAATGACCCATATTGTCGCGATCGACCACATAAATTTGGCCTTCTTTGCTTCCAGTCACCGCCAAATGCGGATGCGCGGGACTTCCGGCACCGTCAGGCAGCAACAACACGCCGCTAGATCCAAGATCCAACTCCTTTTCACTAAGCAGAGTCGAGTTGAAAGGCGTAAAGTAGTCGGCCACGGAAAGACCTTTCGCGGCAGAGAGTTTGATGATGCTCTCGGCCAGATCGGATCCGCCGAGATTAGTATCGAAAGTGCCATTGCCAGCGGCGACATAGATGTTGCCGTCGGCATCCGCGGCTGGTGCGGCGCCGCTCTGCCAAAAAGAGCCTGCGTCCCAATTGGGCGTATCGACGTATAGCGACACTTGCTGAAGCGTCTTTGCGTCGTAGCCGATCAGCCAGCCGTGATAGCGGCCGGAGTCGCAGTGCGACGACCAGGCGGTATATACCACCCCGTTAAGCAATAGTAATCCTGGCCGTTGCTTATACAAGCCGGGCTTGAACTTAACCGTCGTGTTGCCGTCGCCGGTACCGGGAGTGGATGCTTGGATTTCGACCGGGCTGCCCGGTCTTTCGGCGCCGGTTGTGAGGTCGAGAGCGTGGAGCCGCTGAACATAATTATCGGCGTAGTATTCGAGTGTCATCGCCACCACGTACAACGTTCCCGTCGCTGCGTCAATTACTGGAGTGCCGGTGATGCCAACCTCAGGTGCTATCGCGACGCATTGCAGGTCATCGGCTGATGCAGAAGTTATCCCGAGTGTGGGATTGGTGAAGTTTACATGCCATAGCGGCCCGGGAGAATTGCCGTCGGCATCAAACGCGTAGACACTATCGTGCTCGGTTGCTACAAAAACGACGTTATATACTCCTTTTCCCGGAATATTGACCCCAGGCAGGTACAAGGGTTGGGCGTAGATTTGGCCGTCCACCGCTTCAGTGAAGAGCTGCCCGAACTGGCGCGATCTCAAAGTGGAGGGAGTGAGAATGGTCTCGTTGAGATTCTGACCGGTTCGCGCGAGGTCATTATGGTAGGTAAGAACGCTGACCTGGCCGTAGGTTGAGAGGGCACAGAGCAGTAACGTGGAAACGAGGCGCACTCTCTAAATATATTAGCGCGCGCATTTTGTGAGATCCTCGAAGAAAATGAGGATGGTGAACCTGTCCATGAGCAATTGTCCGTATGTGTTTTATTCACTTTGCACGTTGGCGATGATGGCCGCCTTGCTACCTGGTCAAACCAGCTCGAAGACGGGAGCCCCTCAGCCCAACCTGGACGGTATCTGGACCAACGCGACCCTGACGCCATTGGAGCGCCCGGCCTCTTTTGCAGGGAAATTGACGGTCTCTGACGCTGAGGCGGCTGTCTATCAAAAACAGCAGGAAGACGAGCTGAAAGCTGGCGACGGGAAGTCGGAAGGGGAATTCCATCGGAGAGCAGGCTCAGGCGAGACCGGCGGCTATAACGCTCTTTTTATCGATCGCGGCTCAGAACTGGCGCGCGTGGACGGAGTGAAGCGGACTTCGCTGGTCATCGATCCTCCGGATGGCCGCGTTCCCCCGCTGACGCCCGAGGCGCGTGAGCGATTGAGGTCGATGAGTCGCGGCAGCACGGACTCGGCCAAAAACCGGCCGTTGTCGGAGCGTTGCCTGATGAGTTTTGGCTCCAGCTCCGGACCTCCCATGTTGCCCGTGCTGTACAACAACAACTATCAGATCGTGCAGACGCCTGATACGGTCATGATCCTGGTAGAGATGATCCACGATGTGCGAATAATCCGCATGAATGGAAGTCACGTTCCGGAGAATATTCGGAAGTGGATGGGGGACTCGGTCGGGCATTGGGAAGGCGATACGCTGGTGGTGGATACTACAAATTTCAGCGAGCAGGTGAACTTCCGGGGATCATCGAAGAACCTGCACGTCATCGAGCGATTCCGGCGCATCGACGCGAACACACTGTTGTACCGGGCCACAATCGATGATCCGACGACGTTTTCGAAGAGTTGGACTCTCGAATACCCTTTACGCGCCACCAAAGGCCCGATCTATGAATACGCCTGCCACGAAGGCAACTATGCGATCGTAGACATTTTGGGCGGCGCGCGGAAAGAGGAGCGCCAGGCTCCGGGGAAATGAGATCACTGGACGGAGCTGCCGATGTATCACCATTCGACGGACGATAGCTCTCTCTGGCATACGCTGCTTGTTGTTCCGGCGGTCTTGTTCCTGGCCGTGCCCCTTCCGGCCTGGCAGTCGGACGATGCCACCTTTTCCACCGACGTCAAAGTTGTAAATGTGTTGGCGAACGTTCGCGCGAAGAACGGAGAGATCATTCGAAACTTATCCAAAGACGACTTCGCGTTGGCGGAAAACGGGCACCCTCAAGCCATCCGCTATTTCTCCAAAGAATCCGGTCTGGCTCTGACGGTCGGGCTAATGGTGGATACCAGCCTGAGCCAGGAGCGGGTGCTGGACGCCGAACGCTCCGCCAGTTTCCACTTCCTGGATCAAGTGCTCAGGGACAACGTCGACCAGGCGTTCATAATGCAGTTTGATTTTGCAATTCAACTGCGGCAACGGCTCACGTTCTCACGCCAAAAGCTGCAGGATGCGCTAACGATGGTGGATACCCCTAGCCGGAAAGAATTGGAGATGCAGAGGGGTGGTGGAACTTTGCTTTTTGACGCTGTCGTCCAAGCGTCTCAAGACATCATGAAGAGCCAGCGAAATCGCAAGGCCGTGATTGTCCTGACCGACGGCGTGGATTTCGGCAGTGATGCTACGGTTGCCACAGCCATCGAAGCAGCCCAGCGCGCCGATACATTGGTGTACTCGATCTTGTTCTCCGATCCGCGCGCCTATGGTTTTGGAGGCCCGGATGGCAAGAAAGGGCTGATGCGGATGTCGAAAGAGACCGGTGGAGGCTTTTTTGAGGTGTCGAAGAGGCAAACCATCGATCAGATCTTCGACATTATTCAGGATGAGCTACGCAGCCAATACAGTTTGGGTTATGTATCGGACGAGCCTGTGCGGGTTTCGGAATTTAGGAGCATTCAGTTAGCCACGAAACAAAAGGGGCTAGTAGTGCAGGCCCGCGACCGATATTGGGCTCAGCGCTGAGAACTAAGCAGACAATCGGCGGACAATGTTCCGCAATTCCGCCGCCAAGGGCGGGATGTCGGTGTCGGCATTGGTGTCTTCGTACTCAAATCCGACATAGCCCTTGTAATGAGAATTCCCGATCATGGTGAGCAGGCGGCTCCAGTCCGCTCTCTCAGGTTTTCCGTCTGCTGTCGTGATATCTCGCTTCAGGTGGAAGCTGGTGGCGTAGGGGAGCACCATAGCGAATTGGGAATATCCGTTGGCGCGGAAATTCCCCGAGTCGGCATTAATGCCAGCCCAGGGAGATGCGGTTTGTTTCACGATCTCAATCGTCGGTGCAGCATCGACGGTCAGCCCGGCATCGTCTTCGAGTCCCAATATGATCCCTCGGCTGCCGGCGTATTCGGCCCCGCGTTTCAATACCTCCACGCACCACGCGATGGCCTGTTGCTCGGTGGCGCCCTTCGGTACAGCTCCGCCGAAAACTCGCATATGGCTGGCGCCTATGCGTTCCGCCACGTCCACCCATTTCTTTAGATTCTCGAATTCCGCAGCTTGCAGGGCAGGCGTGGGCTGCGCTAAACGGACTCGAACTCCGGCGTTATAAATCTGGACGCCGTTCTTATAAGCCGCCTTTCGGAGCGATGCCAGGTACTCATTCGAAGTATCTGGAAACCAGTAGACGGTGCAATCGAGTCCGTCAAGACCCCAGCCCGCAATCCTTTCGATCAAATCGACATAGTTCAAGGACTTCGATTCAAACTGTTTCCGATAAGAATATGCGACCAAGCCGGCGCGCAAATGAAACTTTGGCTCGGATTGGCTGCGGAGCAGCGAGACGGCCGGCAGGGCGGCGATGGTGGTCACAAGTTGTCTACGGTTCATAGAGAGGGCCTCTGGGAGATTCTATCGAGAATCGTATTCGGTCGCCAGGAACAAGGCCATAGCCCCGCCGCGCGGGTCACGATCCAGGACGGCGGCGCGATGCAGGTAGTCCTTTGCGGATTTCTGTTTTCCGGTCGATTCGCAGACGTCCATCAATTGCCCGCCGGCGCCGGTGCGTGCGAGGATAGCTCGCCAGGCTCGCTCGACTCGCGGGCGATACACAGCCGATTCCAGCCAAGCATGCCGGATGCCTATCAACATCGCAGCTGCGATCATAGCGGTGGCCGAGTATTCTGAATACGAACCCGGCTGATCGATTATCTCGCGCCACATTCCGTTCGCGTCCTGAAATGGCGTGAGCGCCGCCAGATGCGCCTGGAAAGCTCGCACCATCCCTCCGTAAGCTGGATGCTCGCTTGGAAAGTCGGAGAGGGTCAAAGCCAGACCCAGCGCAGGAAAAGCATTCCCGCGTCCCCAAGCCGCTTCACTCAGCGGTGAATGACGATACAGACCGTCCGGGCGGAGGCAAAGTTTCTGCATGAATGCAAGATGGCGCGCGGCCATATCAAAGTATTTTGATTCGCCGGTCAGCTTCCCGGCGCTCGCCAGAATGGGGCAGGCCATGAATACCGAGTCGCTCATTTCTTCATTCAGGGGCATCGAATCCTTCAGTTCGCCCGATGCCGTAAGCCCGAGATCCGCGGTTCTTCGCACCAGCTGAACGTAGCGCGGGTCGTGCGTGCGATCCGCTAACTCGGCGAACACAAGATGGCCGGCGAGGGTGGGCGAAGTCGGTTTTGCCAGACTGTCCTTGGATCCGTCTACGAATGGGGATACCAGCCGCTCTACGTCAGCCTGATGTCCGAGCCGGAGTTGCCCAATCAGTGCTATCGCCTGGATGTAAGCAGCCTGATCGAAATCGTGTCCATAATACTGAGCCAATTGCTGGGCAAGCTGGCCGTGCGTCCGGCTCAGACGCCGTTCGATTTCCTGGTGGGCCTCGGACAGCGGCGGGTCTTTCACTGTTTTAAGAATGCCCGGCTTGGCATGCACGAGGCGCGCGGGAATTCGGCCTATTCCGGCCACGCTATTTTGAGAAAGCGCGTTCGCTAGACCGAAGTCCTGATTCCCGGCAATCATCACCAGGTCGGGCGCCTGGATCGCGATCCATCGCCACAGCGCATGTGAGACCGGATTGTCCCGGTATGCAATTCCCACCGGGGGAAAAGCAAGATTGGAGCGGTCGGGATTTGCGAGAGCGATAGTTAGTAGCCGGAAACGGCGGCGCCGCGGCTGGATGCCCTCGAAGGTTTGGAGTTCTCGTCTTACGATGGCGACAGATTCGTCGGGGCCCGTCAAGCCGCCGATCAGCAGCACGGTTGGGAGGGTTATAGAGCGAGCCGGTACCGAAGCCGCCTCGATCACCGTTCCGTTTTCAGTTAACCCGACAGCCGAGGCGTCCGCGCAAGCAAGCGGAAGAACAGAAAGGAGCCCCGCGATAACTAGTGAAACGGGTGATATCACGCCGCAAGTCAGGTTAGCACTCCTGATAGCATGATGTAGGCGATGAGGCAGTTATGAACAGCGAGGCATTCGATCTCATCGAGCAGGCGGCGCGGCAGGGCGGGGCACAATCCGCGCTTGCCTTGCTGGTAACGATCGCGCAGAAGGAGAAGAATTATGCGCTGTTGTTCGAAGCGCGGCTTCTGCAGGCGCGTCATCGTCTTGGGCTCCCGCTGGTTTTGAGTGCTGCGCTTGATGATCTGCCCGAAGAACAGCGAAAGCCCTACGAGGAGGCGATGAGAGAAGCGGCCCGGGAAGCCGGCTCATTGTTTCTTGCCACCGGGGATATCCCGCGAGCTTGGCCCTATTTTCGAGCGATCGGTGAACCGGAGCCGGTTGTGGCCGCTATCGAGAAAATCGACTCGCATGATCAACTGGATGGGATCATTGAAATCGCCTTCGGGCAGAATATTCATCCGCGGAAGGGCTTCGAGCTGCTGCTCAAGCATCATGGGATTTGCCGCGCGATCACTTTCTTCGAGCAGTATCCCGATCCGAAGAGCCGTCAAGAATGCGCGGTTCTCTTGCTTCGGACGCTACACAGCGAACTCGTAAGCAATCTGAAGCATGCAATCTCCCGCACTGAAGGCCAGCCGCCGGATGGCAACAGCGCAACCGAGCTTATCAGCGGTCGGGACTGGCTATTCGGTGACATGGACTATTACGTGGATACCGCGCATCTTACGGCAATCGTTCCGTTGGCACTCGATTTCACCGACGTCGAAGCCGTGAAGCTGGCAATCGAGTTGTGCGATTACGGCACTCACCTCTCCTCCAACTTTCAATACCGCACCAACCCGCCGTTCGATGATTTTTACCGCGATCATGCGGTTTTTCTGAAGGCCCTGGTGGGTTGCGATATCGATGCCGCGGTCGCACACTTCCGCAACAAGATTACCGCCGCGGACGATACGGCACCGGCGCAAATCCTTGTCCTGCTTCTGACCAGGCTGAAGCGATTCCGGGAAGCTCTTCAAGTATCCCTTGACTGTCTTTGCGATCAGAACTCGAATCAGCTGGCCTGCCTCACAATTCCGCAGCTTTGCCAGCTTGCGGGAGACTATGAACCGCTACGAGAAGTCGCCAGGCGCCATGAAGATATTTTGAATTTCACGACCGCCGCGATTGGCGCGTAGTGTACGCATCACTGTGTTAGTGTAGTCGGTGACTTATGAGATTTCGCCTCACCGTGCTATTGCTACTTCCAGTGCTTGCGACGCTGTACGCCCAGCATGGAAGCACTCCTGACCGTCCGTTTTCAACGCCCGAAGACGAAGCGGCCGGCGCGCGTTCGTTTCGATCTCAATGCGCCGCCTGCCACGGCCCCGAGGCTAGTGGTGGCGTCGTCGGACCCAGTTTGTCTACGGGGAATTTCAAAAATGGCGGATCGGACGAAGCTCTGTTTCGCGTGATCACCAAGGGTATTCCTGGGACGGCCATGACTGCGTTTACCTTGGGCGGCCGCGAAGTCTGGCAGCTGATTGCCTACCTGCGAGCAGTGAATATTGGGAAAGCGGCCGAGCATGCCAAGGGTGATGCCACAAAAGGCGTGCAGGTTTTCAACGCGAATGGCTGCGGCCATTGCCACACCATCGGGAACGCGGGCGGTTTTGTGGGGCCGGATTTGAGCGAGATCGGATCCAGGCGGTCGCTGTCTCAGTTGGAAAGCGCGATTCTCGAGCCGGACGCTGACGTTGCAGCGGACTATTGGTCGCTCCGTGCAAAGACGAAAGCCGGTCAGACCGTCACCGGTGTCCGTCTCAACGAGGACATGACTTCATTTCAAATCCGCGAGCAGTCTGGACACTTGCGTTCCGTGTGGAAATCCGATTTAGCAAGCTCCGAGATCGTCCGCGCTTCCCCCATGCCATCCTTCAAGGGGAAGATAAGCGGCGGCGATCTGGAAGATTTAGTCGCATATTTGGCGACCCTGCGGGCACAAACAAATTCCGAGGCGGAGGCGAAATGAGAAGTGTTTTTGCGGCTGTTATCGCGTTAGGTGTTATTTGCGGGACGGCTCCGGCTCAAGTAACCTTCGACCGCCTGGTGAAGGCTCAGCGCGAGCCGCAGAACTGGCTGACCTACAATGGAAACCTCGGAAGCACGCACCATAGCGGACTGGACCAGATCACTGCGGCCAACGTCGGCACCCTCGATCTGAAGTGGGTTTCCCAAGCGCAGTCGCTCGAGAAGTTCGAAGCTACGCCGCTGGTGGTGGACGGTGTGATGTACGTTAGCGAACCGCCCAACACCGTGGTTGCGATCGACACGCGCACGGGGCGGCCCTACTGGATCTACGACCACCCCATGCCCGAGACCACCTACGTGTGCTGCGGAAATATCAACCGCGGCGTGGCGATTCTGGACAACACATTATTCCTCGGCACGCTGGATGCCCACCTGGTAGCTATCGACGCATCGACAGGGCGTAAGAAATGGGAGACCAAAGTCGCGGACTACACGCAAGGATATGCCGTGACAGTAGCGCCTCTAATAGTCAAGGACAAGGTCATCATAGGGCCCGCGGGGGGCGAGCGCGGTATCGCTGGCTTCCTCGCCGCTTACGATGCGAAGACCGGTCAAGAAGTGTGGAGGTTCAACACCATTCCTCACCCTGGAGAGCCAGGCAATGAGACTTGGCCGGGAGATTCCTGGAAGACTGGCGGCGGCTCGGTCTGGGTCACTGGATCTTATGACCCAGTGGCCAACCTGATCTATTGGGGAATCGGCAATCCGGGACCCGATTGGAATCCAGCGGTTCGGAAGGGTGCGAATCTTTATGCCGATTGTGTTGTCGCCCTTGACGCCGACACCGGAAAGCTCAAATGGTATTACCAATTTACGCCCAACGATGAATGGGACTTCGATTCAGTACAGGTTCCTGTGCTTGCTGATCTTACCTGGAAAGGGAAGCCGCGCAAGACGATGCTGTGGGGAAACCGAAATGGTTTCTTTTATACGCTCGACCGCACCGACGGCCAATTCCTCCAAGGGAAGGCATTCGTGAAGCAGACCTGGGCGGTTGGAATTGACGAATATGGAAAGCCCATCAAAGCCGAGGGAAAGAGCCCCAGTCTTGGCGGAACGGATGTATGGCCGGGAGTACAAGGTGGCACGAACTGGTACGCACCGTCATTCAGTCCTCACACCGGTCTGTTCTACGTCACAGCCTGGGAAGACTATCACACCAGCTATTTCACATGGGACCAGGAATACGAAGCTGGCAAATCATTCACCGGCGGCGGCGCCCGGGGCCCGATTCCTTCCCTCCGCCGCGAACCATTCATCAAATGGGGGACGGAATGGGGCTACGGCGTAGTGCGCGCCTTGAATCCCGTCACCGGAGAAAAAGTATGGGATTACAAGATGCGCGATGTCAGCGACGCCGGGATTCTAACTACTGCCAGCGATCTGTTGTTCTCCGGTAATCGAGAGGGATATTTCTTCGCGCTAGATGCCAAGACCGGCAAGGAACTGTGGAAGAAGTACCTCGGTTCCCAAGTGGCGGCTGCGCCAATCACCTATACCGTGGATGGCATGCAGTATGTCTCGGTCGCCGCTGGTCATTCGATGTTCACGTTCGGTCTGAGGAGTTCGTCCGCAAACGCAAAGCCTTGAAAGAGTACAATTAGAGGAAGTCTACCTGAGCAGGAGGGTACGATGCTGCCTCGAACGAAAGCGCAGTTCCGGAGGCGCAATTCCGCACTCTTTGGTAGTTTGGCCGCCGCAGTAATTTTAAGCATTCAACTGGCCGCGCAGAAGCCTCAAGTCACCGACAAACAAGTCCTTCCGATCCTCGAACGGTGTTTCCAGTGTCACGGGGAAGCGATCCAGATGTCCAAGCTGGATTTGCGCACCCGCGAAGGCATGCTGAAAGGAGGCGAAAAAGGCCCGTCCGTGGTTCCAGGCAACGCAACTGCGAGTGCGCTCTACAAACGAATCACCGGCCAGCAACAGCCACTAATGCCGATGCCTCCGGTTCCGGCATTGAGCGCAAAAGAAATCGCTCTCGTGAAGGATTGGATCGATCAGGGCGCGCAATGGACTTCAACGCCGACATCCGCGCCGGCACCGGCTCCGCCGTCTACTTCTGCCAGCGGGTATAAAGAAAAGCAGTTCACCGACAAGGATCGGCAATGGTGGGCGTTTCAGAAGCCGGTTCGCCATCACGGCTCCGCAGATAACGCGACGCAGCGCTGGAGCCGCAATCCGATCGACGCCTTCGTTCGCGACATGCTGACGAAAAAAGGTCTCGAACCTGCGCCCGAAGCCGACCGAAGAACGCTGATCCGCCGCGCATATCTGGATCTGATGGGTCTGCTTCCGCCGCCGGCCGAAGTGGAGGAATTCGTCAAGGATCCGTCGCCGAAGCCTACGAGAAGCTGGTCGACCGGCTGCTGGCCTCGCCGCATTACGGCGAGCGCTGGGGGCGCAACTGGCTGGACGTGGCCCGCTACGCCGACAGCTCCGGCTTCGAGTTCGACATCACTGTGGAGAACGCCTGGCGTTATCGCGATTACGTGATCAAGGCCTTCAATGAAGACAAGCCGTACAACCAGTTCATCATCGAGCAACTGGCCGGCGATGAGCTCGACCATCCGACCTACGACAGCCTGACCGCGACCACGTTTTATCGCATCGGCCCGCGCGTCCGGTTCCGCGAGAAGAATTATCCGTCTTATCGCTACGACTACATGGACGACATGGTCCGCACCACCTTCCAGGGCTTCATGGGACTGTCGGTGAATTGCGCGCGCTGCCACGACCACAAGTTCGATCCGATCACGCGCATGGATTACTACCGGTCGGTGGCGGCGTTCTGGGGCTATGTCGATTACGACCATCCGCTGGCGCCCAAGGAGAAGGTCGACGAGTACGAGCGGATCAAGAAGGAGCTGGAAGGCAGATCACGCCGCTGCAGCAGGAGATCGCGCGGATCGAAAAGCCGTACCGCGACAAGCAGCGCGAACAGCAGATTC
Source organism: Bryobacterales bacterium (assembly GCA_963769205.1). Taxonomy (GTDB): domain Bacteria; phylum Acidobacteriota; class Terriglobia; order Bryobacterales; family Bryobacteraceae; genus Palsa-89. The sequence continues at coordinate 68,407 of CAVYKR010000022.1, forward strand.
AGGACGCGCTGAAGAAGTTCCCCGAAGACATTCAAATCGCCATCAAGACGCCGGAAGACAAGCGAACGCCCGGCCAAAAGCTTCTGGTGGCACAGGTTCTGATCAGTCCGGAGGACGCGAATCCGGACATGATCATGGCGGATCTGAACGCCACCGCGAAATCCAAGGCGCAGGCCAAGGCCAACCAGGTTTTCGGTGGTTCGGCCGACAGACAGTATAAGGGCCGCGGTTTAAAGCTGAGTCCCGAGGACGAAGCGAAGCGCGCAGGCCCTGCAGAGCCAAGATCGAAGCGATCGAGGAACGGCTGCCGGATCCGCTGCCGGTCGCCGACGGCGTTCGCGACGGCGATTACCGGCTGACGCCCGACGGCCTTGGGCGACTCGACCATCCCCGGCACCGGGCGTCCGACCTACGACGTGAAGTGCTGCTACGTTCCTGCAGCCGGGCCAAAAATACGAAGTGCCGCCGCTGTATTTCGCGGCCGCCGGCGACGACATCAAATCCAACGAAAGCACGTTCCCGGTTCAGCCCGGCTTCCTCTCGGTGTTGAATCAAAGGAACGCCGCCGCCTGCAGTCGATCCGCCGAACCGGCCCGATTATGTCACCAGCGGACGCCGCCGCGCCCTGGCCGAAGCGATCGCTTCCAGCGACAATCCGCTGACCGCGCGCGTGATGGTCAATCGGATCTGGGGCTGGCATTTTGGCCGCGGCATCGTCGCCACGCCGGGCAACTTCGGAAAGATGGGCGACGCTGCCGTCGAATCCGGAACTGCTCGACTGGCTGGCTACCGAGTTCGTGCGCCAGGGCTGGAGCATCAAGCAGATGCAGCGGCTGATCATGACCTCGGAAACTTACAAGATGGCGTCGGCGTTCTATCAGCCGACCGATCTGGAGAAGGATCCGACCAACGTTTACCTGTGGAGATTCCCGGTCCACCGCATGGAAGCGGAGATCATCCGCGATGCGATGCTGGACGCCAGCGGCGACCTGAATCTGCAGGCCGGCGGCCCGGCCTTCTTCCCGTCCATTCCGCGTGTCGGTGCGCGCGGATCAGCCGCGCGGACGTTGGGAGCTTACGAAGGAAGGGCCGGACACCTGGAGACGCAGCGTTTACGCCTACGTCAAGCGCGGCCTCAAGTACCCGATGTTCGAGGTTTACGATGTGCCCGATCTGAACACCACCTGCGAGCGGCGTGCTGTCAGCACCGTTCCGACTCAGGCGCTGACGATGCTGAATAACGAATTCATGCTGATTCAGGCCGATCACTTCGCCCAGCGAGTCTGGAAGGAAGCCGGCGATAATCCGGCGGAGCAGGTGAAGGCGATGTACCGCATCGCCTTCAGCCGCGAGCCGAGTCCAGAAAGAACTCGAGAGCAACCTGGCGTTCCTGAAGAAGCAGCGCGACCATGAAATGGCCAGCGGTACGGGCGCCGGCGAGGACAAAGCGGCTCTGGCGGCGCTGACCGATCTGGCTCACGTGACGCTGAACCTGAACGAGTTTGCTTACATCCAGTAAGCGGGAGGAAATCCGATGAGCGATATTATTGGAGCAGCAGCGATCACGGCCGGAAGCGAGAGTTCATCTCGCGCCGGAAATTCTGGATGGAAGCCGGCATGGGGATCGGCGGCCTGGCCCTGCTCGATCTGCTGAGCCAGGACGATCTGCTGGCGGCGGATCGGCGCCCTCGCACCCGCATCGTGCATGCGGCTCTGCCGGCGGCAGCGATTCGCTTCTGCTGCCCAAGCCGCCGCACTTCAAGCCGCGCGCGAAATCGGTGATCTCGCTGTTCATGAGCGGCGGCGTCAGCCACGTCGACACCTTCCAATACAAGCCGGCGCTGGAAAAATACAACCGGATGCCGATGGAAGGCCACGGCGAGATCAAGGTCCGGCAAGGCTATCCCGGGCCGCTGATGCAGAGCCCCTTCAGCTTCAAGCAATACGGACAATCGGGCGCGTGGGTCTCGGAAATCTTCCCGAATATCGCGACCATGGTGGATGACCTGGCATTCATTCACTCCTGCCAAGGCCTCTCGAACGACCACGTGATTTCGCACTACGAGTGGAACACCGGCTCCATCCAGATGGGCTATCCGAGCGTCGGCGCGTGGGTCACCTACGGTCTGGGCACCGAGAACCAGAACCTGCCGGGCTTCGTGGTCATGCTGGATCAAAAGGGCGGTCCCTACGCCGGTCCGCCGAACTGGCAGGCGGGCTTCTTGCCGGCGGCGTATCAAGGGCACGGTGTTCCGTTCCAAGGGCGATCCCATCCTCGACCTTTCGGCGCCGAGCGGCTACATGACCGCCGACCAGGAGCGCGCGCGGCTGGATCAGATGGCGAAGCTGAATGCGAACTTCGACGAGAAGTATCCCGGAATTTCGGAGCTTTCCGCCCGAATCGCCTCCTATGAGCTGGCCTACCGCATGCAGGCCTGCGCGCCGGAAGCCGTGGACATCTCTAGAGAGAGCGACGAGACGAAGCAGCTGTACGGCTTGGACGATCCGGTTACCGCGCCATACGGCAGGCAGTGCTTGCTGGCCCGCCGCCTGGTGGAGCGCGGCGTTCGTTTCGTGCAGGTGATCAGCGGCGCGTACGTCAGCATCGAAGACACCTGGGATGCCCACGCCAATATCGTCAGCAACCATCAGCTGCACGCCAAGGAAGTAGACAAGCCGATCACCGGGCTTGATCACCGATCTGAAGCGCCGCGGTTTGTTGGATGAGACAGCGGTGCTGTGGCACAGCGAGTTCGGGCGCATGCCAATCTCGCAGCGCGGCGTCGGCCGCGATCACAATCCGGGAGCCATGACGGTTTTCATGACCGGGGCGGGAATTCAGGGCGGCCAGTCAGATCGGCACCAGCGACGAAGTCGGCTACAAGGCGGAAGAGCAGCCCGTCACCAACCATGACATTCACGCTACGCTGCTTCACTTGCTGGGGATGGACCACAAACGATTGACGTATTATTTCAACGGCCGCAACATGCGGTTGACCGACGTCGCGGGCGAGCTGATTCCGCAGATCATCGACGGCTCTAAGCAGGCCAAGGCGTAAGATCGGCCCGTGTTCGTGTCTCCCCGACTTGTATTGATACTGGGCTTATTCGCCTGCTTCTTCGCGAGCCGAGCCGGCGCACTGGCTGAAGAAGGCATCCCTGTCACTGATCCGTTGGTGCGAGCCAAGTGCGGAAGCTGTCACGCCAGCGACCAGCGTGGAAATATGGAGCGTGTTTCCTGGGAGCGCACCACGCCGGAAGGTTGGCAACAAGTGCTGAAGCAGATGATTCTCGGCAACGGCGTAAGTCTTACGCCAGCCGAGGCGCGGTCGATAGTCAAATATCTCAGTACGTCTCATGGACTGGCGCCGGAAGAAGCTAAGACTGTGATGTACGACGCCGAGCGCCGGATTCACGATGAAACCAAGATGGCCAGCGAGAGTATACGTGGTGCCTGTTCCAAGTGTCACGCTCTCTCTCGCTCGCTTTCGTGGCGCCGCTCGCTCGACGATTGGAAGCAACTCGGAGAGACCCATGCAACCCGGTATAAGGCTCCACCAAGCGAGGAAGCTTTAGCTTTTCTGGCGACGGCCGCCCCGCTTCACACGCCCGAGTGGACGGCCTGGAGCGGTCGCACGCCAACGGCGAACCTGACTGGGCGCTGGCTGGTCAGTGCCTATGTGCCAGGGCGTGGCAAGTACTACGGTGAAATGACGCTGACGGCCGACCCCGCCGGCGACGACGAGTTCAACACGAACGTACATCTGACATCCGTTAGGGATGGATCGGAGATTGCCCGTTCGGGGCGTGGCGTGGTTTATGCAGGCTACGCGTGGCGTGGACGCTCCAAGGGTAATGGTGCTCCCGCGAATTCAACGCCGGACGATCTTTCGAGTGAAGTACGCGAAGTGATGTGGATCTCGCCGGATCAATCCAAAGCCGAAGGTCGCTGGTTCTGGGGCCAGTATCAGGAGTTCGGGATCGACGTGCAGCTGGAGCGGCGCTCTTCTGCTCCGACACTGTTGGCAGTGGATCGATCGTCCCTGAAAGCGGGCTCCCAAACCAACCGCATTCGCCTGATAGCGGATAATGTTCCACCGCAAGTGAGCCCGGGTGATCTTGCGTTCGGGCCAGGCGTGACAGTGCGCCGCATTGTCTCCCGCACGGCCGGCGAAGTGGTCGCCGAAGTGGACGTAGCCGCCGACGCACCGCTCGGTCGCCGCGATGTGGCTCTTCAGCATTCCATGCTACCGAATGCAATTGCGATCTACGACCGTGTCGACTATGTCAAAGTGACGCCTGACTCGGCACTCGCTGCATTCGGAGATCAGAGGCACTCCCGAGGCTATCAGCAGTTCGAGGCCATAGGATATTATCGGGGCGCTGACGGCCGAGCCCATACCGCGGACGATGTGGAACTGGGACCGGTGGATGTGGTTTGGTCGATGGAGATCTTTTACGCAATCGAGGGCAAAAGCACGGATTTTGTCGGCAAAGTGAGCCCCACTGGTTTCTTTACGCCTGCCGCCGATAGCGCCAATAATAACTACGACCTTTGGATAATCGCCACCGCCAAGGACGAAAGAGGTAAGAACGGAAAGCCGTTGGTTGGCAAGGGGTTCCTTGTGGTCACAATTCCGACTTATACGTTCGAGGGAAGACAATACGTTCGAGAGCTCGACCGGTGGATCGACGATGGACCGGCAGGAGGAAAGAAATGAAAAGCACGTGGTTGACGATATTCGCCGTAGCGGCGAGCCTGTTCTGGATGCCTGGTTTGGCTCATGGACACCACGGATGGGCGGCGTTTGAAGCGAAGACGCCGGTCACTTTCAAAGGAACGGTAACGGACTTCCACTTTGTTAGTCCACATAGCGTTGTGGATTTTGACGTGAAGGATGACCAGGGTCAAGTTCAATCGTGGCAAGGCGAACTAACCAGCGCGGTGCGCCTGGCTTCGAAGGGTTGGACCGCAACTACCCTGGAGCCCGGAAACGAAGTTACCATCACGGGTTATCGCGCCCAAAGTGGAGTGCGTACGCTCCGGATCACCAAGATCCTGTCGGCCGACGGCACGGAAATCAAGATCGAAGTCGGAAATTAAAAATCAAGAGCGAGCCTTTCGTTATTGCGGCGAAAACGCCAGCAGCACATTTCCCGGCTTATCTCCGAAGACGAAATAACCGGATCCGACGAACATCATTCCACCGGCAATCGTAACTCCTGGCGCAACGATAGACCCGCCGTGCGCAGGCACCTTATTGACGGTCTCGAAGTCTCGGGCCGAATCGAATTCCCATAGAATGTGGCCATCCCCGCTGGAAAGTGCATGTAGCATGCCATCGCGTCCGCCAATGAAGACTACTCCATTGATCGCCGTTGCGGCGGCCTGGTTGCCGTTTCGATTGCCGCCACCGGATTTCGACTGGAGTGAATTGAACCAGATCCTCTCTCCCGATGCGAGTTTCACCGCCGCCACTCCACCCCCGCTCAATCCGAAGTAGGCGGTCTTGTCATCCGCCGCGCCGCCCCAAACAATTCCGCTTCCAGGATTGGGTGCGACGTTCACCTTCCACAGCAGCGCGCCATTGTGATCCGGGTCCAAACCGAATACCTCACCGCCTTTAGTTGCTCCCAACAACACACGCTTGCCGCCTTCGAGGGTCTTCAAGATCGCTGAGCTTCCGATGTCCAGATCGGGCCCTACCACCGACGGACAATTCTCTGTTCTCGTAGGACCAGTACACCCGAGAATATAAACATCGTTCGCCAGCGATTGATACGACCACAGAATCTTGCCCGTATCCATATCCATTGCCATGACGGCATCGGTGGTCTTGGCCGCGGGCTCAGTGGAGGCATCGCCCGTGCCGAAATAAATCGCGCGGCGCTTGGCGTCCACCGTGGGGGTGTTCCATACCGAAGCACCGGCCGGCGCCCATAACTCCGTGCCGATGGAATTCTTTCTGACCGGCTTCGGCTCCTCCTCAATGGTGTAATGTTTCCAAATTTGCCGGCCCGTATTGGCGTCCAGCGCAACGATGCTGCCGCGCACCGTGCAGCAAGGGTAATCCAAGGTTCTGGCAGCGTTGGCTTCCCACTTCGACATGGGAACGTACAAGCGGCCATTGTGGAGCGCCGGGGCGGCAGTGATGCGCGCCGTATAATTCTCCTCGACATGCGCGGTCCATAACAATTCGCCGTTTTGCGCGTCCAGTCCATAAACGTTGGACTTTAAATCTCCGAAGAACACGGCATATTTCGAAGATCCGTGCCCCGACACTGGGCCGATCGTCATAGCATTCCGGACGCTGGCTTTGGTGCGGAACGACCAGTAGACGCAGCCAGTGGCCGCATCTAGCGAGTAAATGTGCCCGGTATCTGCTCCGACAAAAACGCGGCCCGAGACCAGTGTTGGTTGTCCATAAGCCGACGCGCCGCCCGGAAATCCAAACGCCCATTTGAGTTTCAATCGCGGGACTTGATCGGGCGTAATACCGGCTGCCATGGGGGGCTGAAATCTCGTGTTGGCGCCGTCTGCGCCCCAACCATTCCACCCCGGACCTGCCGATGGATTTGGGAGCGGGGGATTGTTCGCGCACTGGTTTGGCATTAGCTTGGCCTCGCCCGATTCCGCGGTCCCAATGAGCCGGTAGGCGATCGCTTCTGCGGCACGGCGCTTCTGCTCGTCGGTCAGACTCAGGGCCGCATGAACATTAGGGGGAGCGGTGGTGAGGGTCTGATAAAGCTTTTCCGGAGAGAACTCTCGCATCGCGGCTGGAGCCGGCGCATTCGGCATATTAGCCTTGCCGTGACACTTCATACACACTTCCTGGAACGTTCCGAAGCCGCTGTCGGCTCCTGCGCGGATTTGTGCGTTCGCCGCTGCGATCCATCCAGCGATGCTGTAAAGGCCCAACGCGACTACCCGAAAGTGTCTCATCATGACGGCCTACCGGTTCATGCCGGCGAAGGCTTTCTTAAAGGAATCGGGTGCGGTGGCAGCCACCAGATTCTTGGCCGGGCCAATCGCGATTTCCTCTGAGTCTCCAGAGAGCTCCTGCATGGTTTCGCTGATGAATTGATCGAGCGGCATAGGAATGGGAGCCCCGCTCGGCCGGGTCTTCGAGCCCCCGCCCAGTTCAGTTTCGACATAAGGAGGAATCAACTCGAGCACCTTCACCCCGGATTCTTTGAGCTGTTGTCGGAGCGAGACCGAAAATGAATGTACCGCTGCCTTAGTTGCGCAATACACAGGAAAACGAGCCAGAGGAACGAAGGCCAAGCCGGACGAAACATTCATAAGCATTGCCTGATCCTGCTTCCGCAGGTGTGGGATAAACGCGGCGCTCACCCGGATCAACCCCACGACATTGGTATTTATCTCCGCAAGCAGCGCCGCATCATCCATCTGCTTGCCGTCCGAAAAATCGACGTATTTCTGCACCCCGGCATTATTAACCACGCAATTTAGGCTTGGGAAATCTGAGACGACCTTTCCGGCCACGCTCCGAATCGACGACGGATCCGTTACATCCAGCACGTAATAACGCATTCCCGCATGAGCTCCGCAGAGCTTCTTGAGAGCCTGCTCGCGACGGCCGCCCACGATCACCTGGTTGCCGAGCTTGTGGAACGCCTCGGCCAGGCCTTGGCCGATTCCGGATCCTCCGCCGGTGATGAAGATCGTATTCGAATTCATTTTCATTGTGCTTGCTCCGATGACGAAAACTTAGCGGGGCTGCGTGACCACATCCACCAACGCCGGTTCACCGCGCTTCACTATATCGATAGCGCGAGCAATAGCTGGTCCCAGATCTTTAGGATCGGATATCGGTCCTTCGGCGTGTATGCCAAAGCCCTGGGCCAGTTTCGCGAAATCGATGTTCGGGTCGTTAATGGTGGTGCCGATGTACGCGCGGTCGATGCCCCGATTGCGCCGGGCGGCCAGGCTCTGAACGCCCATGATCTCCTGGTGATACGCGCGATTGTTGTGCATAATGCTGAGCAGTGGAATGCGGTGATGCGCGGCTGTCCAGAGAATTCCAGGCGCGTAACAGAGGTCGCCGTCGGTCTGAATGCTTACCGTCAGCCTTCCGTGCTTCTTGTTGGCGAGCGCCGCACCCAACGCGGCCGGCGCACCGTAGCCGATTCCGGCCCCGCCCTTGCCGCCAATATACTGATAGTGCTTATTCACGTCCCACAGCCGCAGCGGCCAATTGCTGAAGAAAAGCGCTTCGGAAACCAGCGACCAGTCTTCGTTCTTGATCTTCGCGCCCAGCTCCGCGGTGACGCGCGCGGTAGTGATCGGGCTCGCGTCCCAGCCATATGAAGCCGCTACGCGGGTATCCTCGAGCGCCTGTCGGCTGGCTTCCGCGAGTTTGGCGCCGCGTGCCTGGAACGCTCGCTTGCGATCATCGGTAATCAAGCGCTTACAGGCCTCGATCAACGCGGGCAGCGTAGCCTCGGCATCGGCAGCGATCGACAGATCCACTTCGGTATAGCGCTGGAAGTTCTGATAATTGCTTTTGATGTAGACGTCGCCACCGTTGATGCTGATCAACTTCACCGTCTTTTTTTGCCTCACCGGGCGCAGGGTGTCGTAAAAGTCACTGACTTCCAGGCCCAGAATCACATCCGCGTTCGTGAACACTGCGGGGCTCGTCGTTCTGCCATCGCGCGTGCGCAGGCTTTGATTAAGAGGATGTCGAGACGGGAAATTCATCCGTAGGTATTGATCGACAACGCCGGCCTGCAGAGTTTCTGCGAGCTCGATCAACAGTTTCAATCCTTCTGGCGTGCGCGCTGCGCGTCCGGCCACGATCAGCGGGTTTTCGGCGGCAACCAGAAGCTTGGCTGCTTCGGCAACGGCCCCCGAATCGCCTGACGGAGGCGTGGACAGCGATAGTTTCGGAATGCGCAGATCGAGTCCGGCCGGAATGCCCTTCTCCTGGAGTTCGGTGTCCGCCACTAAAACCACCGGCGCCATGGGTGGAGTCATTGCGATCTTGTAAGCGCGCACGGCGGATTCGGCGAAGTGGGGCAGGGAAACCGGTGTATCGTCCCACTTCGTGAAATCGCGGACCATGGAGGCAGCGTCCTGTACGCTATGCAGCCAGCCGATCTCGCCGCCCCGTTCGGTGGCGTCCAGGCTGTTGCCCAGAATGATAACCGCCGGCACACGGTCGCACCAGGCGTTGTAGATCGCCATCGTGGCATGCTGTAACCCGACCGTCCCATGCGCCAGCGCTAGCAGCGGCTTGCCTTCGATCTTGGCATAGCCGTGCGCCATGGCCACCGAAGACTCCTCATGCATGCAGGTGATGAACTCCGGGCCTTTATTGGGGCTGTAGTTGATGAGCGATTCATGCAGGCCGGCGAACGATGAGCCGGGATTCGCGCAGGCGTACTCGAAGCCCAGCGACTTCAGCACATCGACCATGAAGTCGGACCCTGGACGATCAACAGAGCGTGCCTCTACCGTGGGCGGTGGGGCGGCCGCTTCGTCCCCATTTCCAACGGGAGCCGCGGCGCGGATCTGCTGTGCTGCGGCAACGGTGGGCTTTGACACGAATGCGGCTGCCCCGGCCGCTGCGCCTTTCAAAAAACCGCGACGATCGAAAGGAGGCTGTTCTGAGTCGGCCATGCTCTCCTCGAACTACTGGCCCTTGGCCTTCTTGCCCACATCCGGCCGTGGATCCCCAACGAAGCCATCACGATTCGGCATCTTTACCTTCGGAAGGCTCTTGGCATCCATGACCTGATCGTTTCCGATGATACCGTTGAGGTTTAGAATGTAAGCCACCACAGCGTATACTTCCGGTGGTTTCAGAAGACCGGGCTGATCGAAGGGCATGGCCCGATTGACGTAATCCCACACCGTCGTCGCATACGGCCAATAACTTCCTACCGTCTTGAGCGGCTTCGCCGTGTTCAACGTACCTTTTCCGCCCACCAGCGCCGGCCCTACATCTCCTTCCGCCTTTTCGCCGTGGCACTTGGTACAGCGGGCGGCGAAAACCTCGCGCCCTGCGGCGGCCGTTCCAGAGCCCTCCGGCAACCCGGCGCCATTGGGGCTGATCGCCGTACCCAAGCCGCGGATCTGCTCCTCCGTTGCCGCTTGTCCCACTCCGTATTTTGGCGACTGACCAGCCAGTATGATCGCACCCGCCAACATCAATACGCTAAGTTTCGACATTGGTCACCGTCCCGTCGGCTTGCACTTTCCAAAACTTGATCCCGTTAAAGTGATAAGTCGAATTCATTCCGCGGGCGGCGATTAGGGCTTCGCGGGTGGGCTGTACGTATCCGGTTTCGTCGACGGCGCGCGATGCGATCACCGCCTCACGCTTATCAAAACGCCAGGGCAGCCGAAAGCGTGTAAACGCGATGGGAAGACGTGGCTCCTGCAGTTGCGCCTTCACCCAGCTTCGTCCACCGTCGGTTGTAATGTCGACCTGTTCGATCCGCCCGCGCCCCGACCAAGCCAGGCCTGTCAATTCATAGAGCCCTGGACCGGCCAGCGACTGCCCGCCGGACGGAAACGTGATCACCGACTTCGCCTCCATTTGATACGTAAATATCCGCGCCGTACCGTCCGGCATCAGGTCGGTATACTTCGAGGTTTCGTCCCGAGCCATGTACGCCTGATCGGTTAGCTTCAGGCTGTGAAGCCATTTCACATTCGCGTTACCCTCCCATCCGGGAATGATCAAACGCAGAGGATATCCTTGCGCGGGACGAAGCGCTTCGCCGTTTTGCCCATATGCCAGCAAGATGTTGTCCATCGCTTTGGCTATCGGGATGCTACGCTCCATGCGGCAGGCGTCCGCTCCCTCCGCGATTACCCACGCTGCGCCGGGCTGAACACCGGCTTCGTTGAGCAGGAGCGATAGAGGAATCCCCGTCCACTCGCTGCAACTTGCCAGGCCGTAGCTGCGTTGGACGTCGGGCCCGTTCTTGTCCGCCCATTCCGATCCGCTATTGCCGCCGCATTCAAGCACCAGTGTTCTGGATACAGATGGCAGGCGACGGATCTCGGCCACGGTTAAAGACAAAGGCCGGTTAACCAGTCCGTGGATAACCAGTCGATGATGGGCTGGATCGATGGTGGGTATTCCGGCGTGATGCCGCTCGTAGTGCAGCGACGAAGGTGTTAACGTGCCGACCGAGTCAGCCAGTGGCGTGAAGCTGGAGCCCGCCTCCGGTGTCTTAGTATCTCGCCGCCAGCGGACGGCCTTCTCGAACGGAGACCGTTCGCCGTAGGGGCCAAGCGGAATGCCTAGTTGGCCGGGTGTCTCTGCACCCAGCGCGCTCTCGTGTTTAGCTACGAGAGCCCCGCTTAAAGCTGCGCCCATACGCAGCAGTTGCCGGCGCGATCGTTTTGAGTCCTGCATTGCTACACCTCGCCGAAATTGTACTCCAATAAGAGGCGCAGTGTTAGACTATGCCGGCCGAGCAACTTCGCGGCCGGACGTTTCTGTTATCCTCAATCAGTGCTTCAGCCGGTTAAACGGCTCCAACCGCACTCCTATCACGCCTTTCGTTGCATCGGCGCCGAATGCGAGGACACCTGCTGCATTGGTTGGATCGTCAACATCGATAAACGTACGTACCAAACCTACCAAGCCTGTGATGATGCGGAGTTAGGTTCGCGGCTCCATGAATTAGTGACAATCAACACCACCGGCAACAGTGACGACAATTATGCCAGGATCACGTTGTCGGGACCCGGTTGCCCGTTTCTTTCCGAAGGCCTGTGCTCCATTCAGAAAAAGCTGGGTGAAGAATACTTGTCGATCATGTGCGCGTCGTATCCGCGCGTCATGAACGTTGTGGACGACGTTCTCGAACGATCGCTCGATTTGTCTTGTCCGGAAGCGGCTCGGCTGGTGTTGCTCGATCCCAGTCCCATGGAGTTCGATGAAGACGAAGGCCGCCCAAACGTTGGACGTCTTGGACACCTGTCCATGCTGACTACATCCAGCGGAACGTCGGGTAAGCCGTATCAGTATTTTCGTGAAATTCGCGGCTTGGCTATCTGGCTTCTGCAATACCGCGCCTATCCTCTGTGGAAACGGCTGGTGGTTCTGGGTTCGTTCTGCGATGAGCTGCATGCCATGGCCTTGGAGGGGCGGCATCTACAGACCATCGAGATCGTGGAAGCATATCGTGACGCGGCGAATCGCAATCTTTTTGACCAGGCACTGGAAAATCATTGCGCCCAGCCAGTGGCCCAACTGGAGCTGATTCTGGAATTGATCGTTGCGCGCATCGGATCCGACTTTACCCCTCCCAGATTTCTTGCCTGCTACCAGGAGTTCATGCAAGGTATCGATTGGACCGCGCAATCCAGCATGGATGATATCGCACGGAATTTTGGGTCAGTCCATCAGCAGCACTACGCACCCTTCATGAACCAGCACGAGCACATGCTGGAGCATTACCTGGTGAATTATGTCCACCGGACCCTGTTTCCGCTCGGTCCGCAGGAGAGCAACCGCGGGCTGAGTGTGCATCACATTGCCACCTCCATCCGTGACCAGTGCCTGAGGATGATGGTTCACTACGCCATTATCGAGACCGTTTTGGTCGGTCTGGCCGGCTTTCACAAGGCGGAGTTCGGCTCCGGGCATGTGGTCCAGGTAATTCAATCCTTCACCAAAGCCTTTGAGCACAGCTTGACGTTTCCGGAGCGCACGCTCCAGATTCTCGAGGAAAAGGGTGTGAAAACCTGCGCCGGCTTGGCGATCCTCATCCGGAATTAGTAAGCTTGGCAAGAGCCCGTCCTAGTCCGCCGGCGTTATATCATGGACCTGGTTATCAACTATGAACCCTGTTTGCTTTCTGGCGCTATTGACGGCATCTGTATTGGCTGCGCAGACTGAGCCGTCCAAGATATTCTATGCTCCCAAGCCCATTCAGCCCATGCCCTATGTCGCTCCCATGCAGCCGCTGGTGCGTCTGGCAGATTTGAAGGCCAAACACAAAGGGCAGGCGAATTGGAGCGAACTTGTGGTGTACGACAAGAACAACCGCGCGGAAGTAATTTCGGCTGCGCCGGGCACGAAAATCCCGCGTCATCTGCATTCCGACGCGCCGGAATATTGGGTGGTACAGGAAGGCAGGATTCGATTCGAGATTGAAGACCCGCCTGGAAAATTCCAGACCTTGGAAGCCGCACCGGGCGACCTCGTCTTGGCGCCTGAGCGGCACCTGCATTCATTGCAAGTGATCGGAACCGAGCCCGCCATCCGCTTTCAGGTGACGCTTCCGGATACGACCACCGTTTATGAATCGAAGCCGGAACAACCCGAGAAAGGAATGGAATACACCCCCGTGACTTTATCGACCGGCAACAATCCTGACGAAGTGCCCAGTGACGGAAAATCCGACCGGGTCTTCTTCAAGATCGACGAGTTGCAGAAGGAACATCCAGGACGCCGATCATGGAGTGATCTTGCTGTTCGAAAGAACCGGGCTCACGCCAATATCATCTGTGGATACGCCGCGGACGTGAAACACAAGCCGGGCGATTTGGGACACTATCATACGGATTTCGCCGAGATTTGGATCATCATGCGCGGCCAGCAATCCTTCGCCATCGAAGGGCTCGATCCATTTGTGGCATCCACAGGCGATGTCGTCTATGCCCCAGCGAAAAGGTGGCATCTCCCCGAACCTTCCGGCGAAGGAATGTCATGCCGGCTCGCCATGACGCCCTATCCGGCGGGCAATCATTTGTATCAGCCGCGACAACAGCGGAACGGCGGTTCAAACTGAGGGCAGGGCAGTGCCTATGCAATCGACGCGTGATCGAGTGGAAAGGCTGATCGCGATGGCCGAGCAGGGCAAGTTTCTAGAAGCGATCGAGGAGTTTTACGCCCCGGATGCGACCATGCAGGAAAACAATCAGCCGCCGCGACGGGGCTTGGCCGCGTTGCTCGAAAACGAGCGGCGAGTATTGGACTCGCTCCAGGAAATACGCGTCAACCGCGCCGATTCGTTGATCGTCGAGGGAGATCGCGCCGCCATCCATTGGGTGTATCACTTCATCGACCGCCAGGGACGCGAGCTTCGCAGAGATGAAATTGCTTATCAGGAGTGGCGGGACGGCAAGATAATCCGCGAACGATTTTTCTACGCAGGCGAAACCATGAAGAAATAGCGCAGCTGACGACTCGAAGCGACAAAGCTGGCGGAAGCTAGGTCTATGACCGCCTGAAGGTGCATTACACGCCGAAGCACGGCAGTTGGCTCAATCAAGCTGAATTGAACTCAGCCTGGTGTCCCGGCAGTGCCTCGGAACCCGACGGAATCCCAAAACTCCAAGTCCTGCAGTCGGAAATCCATCACTATCTCCATGACGGCTCCGTCGCCAGTCTGAAGGAGATCTTCGACCCCGACCGGCTGAGCGAGACCCACGTGCCGCATGGATTTACTCCTCCGCAAAAGCGGCAAGGCGCTATCAAAGGCCATGAGTTCGGTCTCAAGCTTCCCCGCTGCGGAGCGTCAGCGGTTTATCGCATGTCTGCGGACTCTCTGAATAGAACTCCCGAGCGGCTGCCGGAGCTGCCGCGGATGTACCGGGAAGCTCCGTTGCGCTTCAATTTGCCGCAACTACCCCTGACGCCGTTCTCAGGACGCCGACTCAATGGAGGCTCATTTCCTTCGCTGATTGCGAGGCGTAAGGTGGTTCACTCGCTAAGGATCGGGCGTTTATCTCATTACAGAAAGGTACTCCGCCCAGGGACCCATTTCCTGCTTATAACGCTTCGCCATAACCCGGCTGACCTGCAGGATATGCGCAAGATCGTGCGCGGTCCATGTCGCCATGAGTTGCCGCAGCGTTACTCGACCCAACGCGGGATGGGTACCCACCAATTCCAATTGGGCTGGCTGCAAATCCAGATTTCGAAGCTGCACGAGATTGTCGGCGCGCCGCTTGGCAAATTCGTCCAGCAATGCAGAGATCGGTTTGCCTTGGCTATCGCGGAACTGCGCGTCTCGATCGAAGGGCTCAAAGGGTTGATCGGGGCCATGCTCCAGGATGATCATCACTCGCGCCACCCAATCCGTTTTCTCCCCGTGAATCAGATGACCGATAACCACGTACGGACTCCACGTGCCAGGCCCTTCGGTGGCTGTGGTCCACTGTTCCGGGAGGCCGCGCAGCATAGCATCGAACGTCGCAGGAGTCCGCGTCAGTACGGCAAAACATTCTTCGAGGAAAAGGGCGCTCATGAATCCATGTTAGTTGCGCCGAATCCTTCCGGGCGGGTTCATCGCTGAGGCTGCTCCACTCCTGCGGAAAACAAGCTCGTGGTGATATACCTTTCTCCCGTGTCGGCTAGAATCACCACGATGATCTTCCCGGCGTCGTCTTGCCCTGCGGTTATGACAAGAGCCGCGTGGACTGCCGCTCCGGATGCAACGCCGGCGATGATTCCTTCTTCGCGTGCAAGACGGCGTGCACATGAGAAGGTATGTTCATCTGTTACGGCGATCACTTCATCGAGAATTGAACGGTTCAAGACTTCCGGGACGAATCCGACGCCGATTCCTGGAATCTGGTGATTCCCCACCGGGCCGCCAGAAAGGATGGCAGCGTTGGCGGGCTCCACGCCGATGATTCGGACGCCACCGTCTATGAATCTGCGGGTTAGCGGGATTTCTGAATTGATCGAGGATGACGGCGCCGGGGAGTTCGTTCGCGATCTCCTGAGCTTGCGCAACGGCGTCGATCATGAGAATTCCGGGAGTGTGAGCACGACTTCCGCTCCTAACTGCCTGAGCAGCGCCACTCTTTCTACCGACATAGTCTCAGGCATGGTCAGGATGAGTCTATAGCCTCGAATTGCGGGGACGAAAGCTAATCTTATGCCCGTGTTTCCGCCCGTTGCCTCAACGATTGTCATTCCGGGTTTCAGCAGACCTCGCGATTCGGCATCTTGGACAAGCGCAACTGCAACGCGATCCTTTACATCCGCGCAGGGATTTCGCATTTCCACTTTCGCCAGTACGCGGCCTGGCAGACCCTAGCCAAGCGCCATAGTTCGACCAGCGGAGTTCGTCCTACTGTCGAGATGAGATCCGCGTGGGTCATGACGTGAGCCTCTTAACACCGCGAAGGTAGAGTCATCACCGCTTCAATAATCGGTGTGACATGACCTCCGACATAGATTCCGTCAGTTCCGTTCTCCCCGCGTAGTTCTACGTGTAGAAGGCTACGGCGTCCCATTCTTGTTCCCTGTTCGCTGACAAAACGCGTGCCCGCCGAGCTCGATAGCAGACCGTGCCGAATCATGAAGACAGCCAGAGGACCTGTGGAACTTCCAGTGGCCGGATCTTCTGGAACTCCGTAATCAGGAGCGAACATCCGCGCATAGGCGCCATCGGGTGTTGTGGCAAACAAGAAGACGCAGAAGAGTTCGTTCGTGTCGCCCTTTAGAAGTCTTAAGCCAGTCAAATCGAGCGATGCTCGATCAACTGCGGCTTTATCTTTCACCGCGATCAGTAACGTCGGATTGCCGGCGCTCAGCAGTTGCGGTTTGAGCGGAAGAAGATCCTCTTGCTTCAGGCCCAGCGCTCTGGCGCACAGATGGCCGTCGAAGCACCTCCCTTCGTGAATCGGCGGCGTCCGCAAGCAAATGAGACGATGTTCTCCTCCCTCGATTCTTATGGCAACCGGACCCACCTCCTCTTCGAGCATGAACTCTGCGCTGTCGCTCGGCACCATGCCCTTATGCACCAGCACAAATGCGGTACCGACGGTGGGATGTCCGGCGAATGCCATTTCCCTTGCGGGGGTAAATATGCGCACGCGGGCTGCACAGTCGTGGCGCGTGGCCGGGAGGACGAAAGCGGTTTCCGCCAAGTTGAGCTCTCTCGCGATCCTCTGCATGGTCACGGCATCAAACTCCGACGCGTCGGGGAAAACGGCCAGCGGATTTCCAGCCAAAGGCTCCGTCGTAAAAACGTCGACAACGGTGTATGCGTGGGACTTCTTGAGCGCCATTACGAGTGAACCTCCGCGATAAGGTCGATTTCCACACAGGAGCCAAAGGGCACTTGAGCAACTCCGAAGGCGCTCCGGGCATGCTTGCCGTTGGCTCCAAAGACTTCAGCGAGTAGCTCCGAAGCACCGTTGGCTACCAGATGCTGCTCAGTGAATGTCGGCGCGCTGTTGACCAAGACCATCAACTTGACGATTTGCCTGATTTTGTTGAGGTCGCCGACAGCCAGATTTAGCGTCGCCATCAAGTCGATTGCTATACCGCGCGCAGCTATTGTTCCGAGCTCCGTGGTGAGATCTGCGCCCAGCTGTCCCACCCAGGGTTTGCCGTCCTTCTTGGCGATATGGCCGGACAGGAAGATCTGATTGCCGCTACGCACGAAGGGGACGAAAGCTGCGACGGGTGGTGTGACTTCAGGCAGCTTGATCCCCAACCAAGCGATTCTCTCGTATACGGACATGAAACCCCCTGACACCAGCCTACGTTTTCACGGCCGCCATGTACAGTATCAGAATACGAGCGGTCGTACCATAACAGTTGTATTCTTTAGATCTGCTACGTTCAAGAGGTATGCGAAAACTGGCTCAAAGCAAAGTCCCGCTGTACGTGCGCATCGCCGAACGCTTTACCCACCAGGTTGCCAATGGCGTTCTTCGTCCTGGAGATCGCGTACCCTCACTCAGAACGCTCAGCAAAGAACAGGGCGTGAGTCTCTCGACTGCGTTGCAGGCGTATCTGTGGTTGGAAAATCGCGGGTATCTGGAAGCCCGGCCTCAATCGGGTTTCTACATTCGCACGCCTTTTGCAAAACTGATCCCGGAGCCGCAGGCCGAGTCGATCCAAAGTCAACCGGCCGCAATGGGAAGCAATGCTGTGTTGGAAGAGGTCATCCGATCAGCCAGCGATCCGGCATTCGTTCCGTTCGGCGCCGGATGCGCAAGTGCGGAGCTGTTTCCGAACCGCAGGCTGAATTTAATCCTGCGCGGAATTCTGCGCAGACGGCCGTCGCACAGTGCGAATTACGACTTTCCGCCGGGCGTCGAGGCTCTCCGCCGGCAAATTGCCAGGCGTTCGCTGACCATCCGCTGCGAGGTCGCGCCGCAAGATGTCATCGTCACCGCCGGGGCCCTGGAAGCGATCAATTTGAGTCTTCGCGCGGTGGCAAAGCCCGGTGACGTTATCGCCGTCGAAAGCCCTCTTTACTTCGGCATCTTGGGGTGCGTCGCGATCCCTCAACATGAAGACCATCGAGATTCCCACGCACCCTCAACAAGGGATGGATTTAGGGCACCTGGAGCGCGCCATCCGCAAGCACAAAATCAAGGCGTGTATTACCATGACCAACTGCCACAATCCGCTTGGCTATGTCTTGCCGGACCGGCATAAGCGCGACCTGGTGGATTTGACCGGCCGGTTGAACGTCGCCGTCATCGAGGACGATCTGTACGGGGACCTCGCCTATGAGAGCCCGCGGCCTTTGACGGCGAAATCCTTTGACCGTAAAGGTCTCGTGCTGCTCTGTTCATCCTTTTCCAAAATCTTGTCGCCCGGATATCGCGTCGGCTGGGTTCTGGCAGGGCGGTTCCGCGCCGAGGTGGAGCGGCTAAAGCTGCTAACCAGCGTGGCCGCCCCCTCCTTGCCGCAGTTGGTGGTGGCGGAGTTTCTGGAGTCGGGCAGCTACGACCGCCACGTGAGGCGGTTGCGCGCGACACTCGCTTGCCAGACTGGAAAGCGTGCGTCAGGCCATCGCCCGCTATTTTCCGGCCGGAACGCGCATCAGCCGGCCTGCGGGCGGTTACATGTTATGGATTGAACTGCCCCGGAATGTCAATGCTCTTAAACTGCATCGGGCCGCATTGCTGGAGCGCATCAGCATTTTGCCGGGCGTCCTCTTTTCCGCCACCGGCCGATACAAGAACTACATTCGCATAAATTGCGGACACGTCTGGACGAAAAGTCACGATCGGGCGCTTTTGACTCTGGGTCGCCTATGCGAGCGGGAGACCTGATTTGCAGCGTATCAGCGTCACCGCCGATCAACTGTACCGGTCATAAATTCAGCTACTCTGCATCTGTACTGCACGATGAAAGGAGACGTAGCGATCTCCATATGACCGACAAAAGACGTGAGTCCGGGGAGCGGGTGATGGACGGCCTTGGCTGGATGGAGAACCTGCGAACCGATTGTCGCTACGCGGCACGCAAGTTGCGCCGCAGCCCTGGATTCGCGCTGGCGGCGATTCTGACCTTGGCGCTCGGAATCGGGGCGAATGTGGCGGTGTTTACCGTTGTGCAAGCCGTCCTGCTCAACCCGTTACCGTATCCGCACCCTGAGCAGCTTGTCCGGGTTTTTGACGACTTGCGTGGCTCGAACAGCCGCGATGTTGGCGCTTTCGGCGCCGGAGTTATGGGATCTGCGCGACAGGTCCGATGTGTTTCAGGACATCTCGGCGATATGGCCCACCGATGCAAATCTTACAGGTGGTGAAAAGCCGGAGCGCATCGAGGTCCTCGTGACGAGCACCAATTATTTCACGATGCTGGCGGCGCGGCCCCAGGTGGGCCGCGTTTACACCGCCAACGATGAGCGGCCGGGATTCATTGAAGGAGCCGTGCTCAGTGACGGTTACTGGCGGCGAACGTTCGGCGGTGACCCTAACGCGATTGGGAAGAGAATCCGCCTCGACGGTGACCTCTATACGATCATCGGGGTTATGCCTGCGGATTTCAGGCATCCGGGCCGGTCACTTGCAGGCGACGTCGAGGTGTGGACCGCGGCAGGGTTTAATGCGCCGCCGTTTCTCGTGCCTCGCGCAGAGATCTCGAAGAATGATTCCGGGAGCGATAGGGCGGTTACGCTCTGGCCTTTCGATCGCCCAGGCTCAAGCACGCTTAAATAGCTTTTCGGCGCAATTGAGCCGTCAATATCCCACCGACTATCCGGCGCCCGCGGCCTGGGGATTACGGCTGGTTTCCCTGCAGGAAGACCTGGTCGGCAGCATGCGGACAGAGTTGTTCGTGCTGTTTGCGGCGGTCGGTTTCGTTCTGTTGATAGCCTGCGTTAATCTTGCGAACCTGCTGCTGGCACGTTCGGCCGGTCGTCAACGCGAGATAGCGGTGAGACGAGCCCTCGGCGCCGGTAGGGGGCGGTTGATCGGCCAATTGCTTGCTGAAAACCTCCTGCTGTCATTGATCTCGGGCGGAGCCGCTATGTGTGCCCTGGCTGTCATGAAAGCATCGCTGCTGAGACTCGCCCCGGCCGATCTTCCAAGATTAGACGAGATCGGCCTGAGTTTGGGGGTTTTGCTGTTTGCATTCCTGATCTCGATTCTGACAGGACTTGTCTTCGGCCTGTTGCCGGCGCTACTGACCGTACGTCCCAACCAGATCGTCAGCCTTCGGGAGGGCAGCCGTGGTTCGGGATCAAGCAAACATCAGAAAAACATCTCGCGCATCCTCGTTGCGGGGGAAATCGCGCTGTCCCTCGTGCTTCTCATCGGGGCTGGCCTGCTCTTGCGAAGCTTCTGGCATCTGCTGGAAGTGCGTCCAGGCTTCGAACCGCATCAAATCATAACCGCAAAAATATGGCTGCCTTTCCCGAATGATCCGGCACAGGACGTGTACCGCACGATTGAGAAGCGCGCGGCCTATTATCGGGAGGTTGTGCGCCGGGTATGCCTGCTGCCCGGCGTGGAGCAGGTCGCCGTCGGTAACGGTGAAAGTCTACCGATGAGCAGTTCGCGGAAGAATAAAAGTTCATTCGTGATCGAGGGGCGTGCGGCAGAATCTGAGCGTGTGCCGGTTGCCGAGGTGGCGAGCGTAAGCTCAGGATACTTCGATGTCCTGAAGACCCCGCTGCTAAAAGGGCGAGTATTCACCGAGAATGACAACTCAACCGGGCAGCAGGTCGCGGTCATCAACGAGGCGTTGGAGCGCCAATACTGGAAAGACAGCGATCCGGTCGGTCAGCATATCCAATTGACATCGCGACAGGCGCAGGCTAGCGCGGGAAACCTCACCATAGTCGGCGTCGTCGGTGACATAAGGTCCGACGGCTTCGATGCGGCCGGCTCGCCTCATATCTATCTCTCCGAGCCCCAGGCTCCAGCCTATAATTCCGTTGTTTATCTTCGGACGGCCGCGGACCCCGGTGCTCTTAGCGAAGCAATTCGCCGCGAAGTACAAGCGGTGGATCAGTCCATTCCAGTGTTTGGCATCCAGACCATGGACGACGTCGTGGCGAAGAATCTATCCGCGCGGCGGTTTGCTCTCGAAATCCTGGGGATTTTCGCGATCGTTGCGTTTCTTTTAGCGTGCGTTGGAATCTACGGAGTGGTGGCTTATACACTCAGCCAGCGCACCGGCGAAATCGGACTTCGTATGGCGCTGGGCGCGCAGCGCAGCGACATTCTGAGAATCGTCTTGGGCGAATGCGCCCTTATCGTCGTAGCTGGTGTCGGAGCAGGGCTGTTTGGATCTGTGATGTTGACGAGATTCCTGCAGACCATGCTTTTCGAGATCAAGCCTACGGACCCGATAACCTTTACTGCACTGACGATACTGCTCGGCGGCGTCGCCCTGACAGCGAGTTTCATTCCCGCACGAAGAGCGAGCCGGATGGATCCGCTCGTTGCCCTGCGCCACGAATAGAAGAAACTGATATGGCCGTCGTTATGTCCGATAAAAACCGCCATGCCAAAAGGAGAAGGCCCCAGAGGTCGAGAGTTTGCCACCGCAGCAGAAGGGAGACCGCCGAGGTGCCACGTGACCGAGCCTCGATTTTCGCGCTCTCCGACTTCGTCCGAAACGTAGCACTTTCGGGGCCGATGCCCTTGCACAGCGACGAGTATTAAGGTTAGGGGTAGTTGCCGGAGTCGCCCGCTCCAGGAGTATCGTCGGCCCCTCGGCGAAAGCAGGGACCGCGCTGGTGGGAGCCGACAAGCCCTCAACTTGCAATTGCATGATCAGTTTGCCCAGCCAGCCAGTTGCTGCGTGAACACACAGCCTTTTCTCCGAGTGGCGCGTCAACCGTCCACAGTCTTCGGTGTGGGTCGAAACCATATGTCCGAGTAGGCCACTTCTCGCCGACCTTTGCGAATAACCAACCTCGTCACGAAGCGATTGATCGTGCGATGACTTCCCACGATCTGATCTCCGGGCCCGGCTAGAGCACGTCGCGTCGCTATATAATCGCTAGCTGAGGATAGACCATGAAACTCCGCAGCCTGATCAAATCCAGCGTTGTTTTCCTTTTGGCGGTCGCGTCCGTTTCGGCGCAGAGCGCCCTTGCTCCCGCGCCAGCTCCCAAAGCAGGCGTAATCCCCCGCGCCGCAGACAGGCATCCCGATCTCTCGGGCATCTGGTCGAACGCCACTCGCACGCCCTTCGAGCGTCCCGCCGTCTTTGGAGGAAGAGCGACCATCTCCGATGACGAAGCCCGCAAGTGGGAAGCCAGAGAAAACCAGCGCTGGGCAGGAAGGGTCGACGATTGACGGCGGTCGCCCGGTCTACAATCCAAGGCGGCGCCTACAACGTCCTCTTCTACGACAATGGATCTGAACTGGCGCGCATCGGCGGTCAGAAACGGACTTCGATGGTTGTCGATCCGCCTGACGGCCACGTTCCTCCGCTCGTCCCGGAAGCACGCGATCGACCGCGGCGCCGCAGCTATATCCCCGGCGACTACAAGAGCCTTTCTAACGACACCCGCTGTCTCGTCGGCAACACTCCCTCCGTACCCCTGGTGCCCGCCCTCTACAACAACAACATGGAGATCGTGCAATCCGCCGATTCGATTCTGATCGAGGTGGAAATGGTTCACGACGCCCGCATTGTCCACATGAACGCGAAACACCAGCCCCCGAATGTCCGCCAGTGGTTCGGCGACTCCATTGGACACTGGGAAGGCGACACACTGGTTGTCGAAACGACGAACTTCAACGACCAGACACACTACCGGGGTTCCTCAATGAATCTGAAGGTCACCGAGCGCTTCACGCGTGTAAGTGAGAAGACCATTGAATATCGGGCCACCATGGAA
Source organism: Bryobacterales bacterium (assembly GCA_963769205.1). GTDB lineage: Bacteria > Acidobacteriota > Terriglobia > Bryobacterales > Bryobacteraceae > Palsa-89. The sequence continues at coordinate 91,462 of CAVYKR010000022.1, forward strand.
GATCCCTCCACGTGGACGAAGCCCTGGTCCATTGAACTGGCGTTTAGCTCCGTGCCCGGACCGCTCTACGAATACGCTTGTCATGAAGGCAACTATGCCATCGTGTCCATTCTTGGCGCGAAGTAGCGCCCCTTAGCAGACTATTTCGGGCTGAATTCGACACTCGCCGACCTGGTGAGGTCCCGGATACTATTCCGATATCCTGAGTGCTACATGCGGAGTTCAGGGCATCCCCGATTCGATTGGAGACTCTGTTCAGGTCTGGGTCAGAGGTTCCTAAGAAACGCTTTGTAGACGATTACTCCTCCCTTGTGGTCTAACGTAAACGGTAGGGCGTCACTGGTTGTAAAACCGCCTACTCGGACAAATGCCGACGGTTCCGTCCGAATGGTCAGAAGCTCGTACAGAGTCCCGGCCGCGGGAGCCTGAACCTAGATCCCGTGAAGCCCGTTCCATGAAATTAGTCCTGAATACTCCCCATCCAACGCGCCAGTCACCAATCTCATTCAATCTTCTTTACCATCCCTTCAATAACTTCCTGGCTTCTACCTGTTTCCACTCTCCGCCTCGGGTGTTAACTCGGAGTCAGGAGAATTCCCCATGTCTGATATTCCGAACGCCTCGCTCCGCGCCCACGGCCCCGACCGCGATGCCGATCGCTCCGCCATCAACCGCGCCAACTCTGAAAAATCCACTGGCCCCCGCACCGGCGCCGGCAAACAGCGCGTTCGGCTCAACGCCCTCCGCCACGGTCTCACCGGCCAGACCGTCGTCCTCCCTTCCGAGGATCTGTCCGCCTACCAGCGCCATGCCCAGCGATTCCTGGAGCAATTCCGGCCCGTCGGCGCCCTTGAAGAGCACTTTGTCCAGTCGCTTTGTGACTGCTCCTGGCGGCTGAACCGCGTCGCCGCCATCGAGACCAATCTTCTTTCCATCGGCATCGCGGACCACGAAAACAATCTCCACGCCAACCATCCAGAGGCCGACGACGCCCTCGCCATGGCCGGAGCCTTTCGCGATAACGTCCACGCCTTCTCGAATATCGGCATGTATTGCCAGCGCATCGCCCGCCTGTTCGAGCGCACTCTGGTTCAGCTTCAGCGGGCCCAGGCCGAACGCCGAAAAACTGAGGAGGACGCCTTGGACCAGGCCGCCGACCTCCTCGAAATGCACCAGGAAAATGATCAGCTTCCCTACAATCCCGCCCAGGATGGCTTTGTTTTTTCGAGTGGCGCGATCGAGAACTTCATCCAGCGCCGCGATCGCCTTTCCCAGGCCCGTTCTGCCTCCGTCGAGCGTTATGCGGCCGGTGCTTGACCGCATCCATCGCCCACCCGGCTTAAAATCGCGGACGGGTTTAAAATAAAGACAAGTGAATCCCCAGCCACAAATTGAGTCCGCTCGTTTTGCGCCAATACTTGCGGATTTCGACCCGCTGGTCGCCAAGTGGTTTATCACCCGCTTCGGATCTTCGCGATCGTTGCCTTTCTTTTAGCGTGCGTTGGAATCTACGGAGTGGTGGCTTATACACTAAGCCAGCGCACCGGCGAAATCGGACTTCGCATGGCGCTGGGCGCGCAGCGCAGCGACATTCTGAGAATCGTCTTGGGCGAATGCGCCCTTATCGTCGTAGCCGGTGTAGGAGCAGGGCTGTTTGGATCTGTGATGTTGACGAGATTCCTGCAGACCATGCTTTTCGAGATCAAGCCTACGGACCCGGTTACCTTTGTTGCACTGACGTTACTGCTCGCTGGCGTCGCCCTGATGGCGAGTTTCATTCCCGCACGAAGAGCGAGCCGGATGGATCCGCTCGTTGCGCTGCGCCATGAGTAACAAGAAACTATATGGCCGCCGGTATGTCCGATAAAAACCGCCATGCTACCGAGAGGACCAATGGCAGAGACGTTCGAAGCATACCGAACTCGAGTCCTAAGCTATCTTGGCGATGAGGAGCCCATCGGTGTCCAACAAGCCACCCCGTCGTAGCGCACTTGGCGGACGCGGAGCTGGCAATGGGGTGGCGATTGCGAAACATGCTGGCGAATCCGGGCGTGGCCTTAACGTGGTGGGATGAGGCGGCATGGGCGGAGCGCTTGGGTTACGGGCAGCAAGATGCGAGCCTTTCGGCAGGGGTCTTTCGGGCGCTGCGCGAGATCAACCTGCGACTGTTGGAGTCGGTCCCGAGCGCACGGTGGGTGGAATGCTATGGGGTCCACGAGGTACGCGGACGGCAAACGGTCGAGGAGTTCGTCCGCCTGGAAGCGGCACACGACTTGAACCATCTTCGGCAGATCGACCGCATCTTGGGTGGCCGTATGTAGTGATAGCCGTTTGGCTGCTAATGCCTCGGCGAGCGCATTCAGTCGGTTGTGGCGTTGAGAATGGGAGGTGGGAGGAATAGTTTTTCAGAAGGTGGCAAGATTCTTAGGAAACATGGCTCTTGCTCCACGAGCCTACAGGATTCGGCGATTCTGTCAGACAAAACTTTCTTTTGAACTTGCTCTGGCTACTTTTTGTAATCTTGGCCGGGCAAGAGTGCGGCCGCCAAATCCGCGCTGAGAAGCCCGCGGTCGGCCGCTTCGTACGCAAGGCGGTGCACCGCACCGAGGCGCAGGTTGATCGAACCTGGTGCGAGTTTGCCGAGATTCCAGGTGCATTCGATACCGGACCAGCACAGTCTTGCTGAACGACAACCGCGGCTCAGAGCAGTACCACCCAACGAATTCGTCGATCGCATGACGATAGCCTCGCAGCGCATCGGGGCAGGAAAGACTATTGATGACTGCCGCCTTCGCAATGTCGAGATCCGGCAGCCGTAGGATCGTTTTGGCATGGGTGCGCTTTACTTTGCGCTGACATGTCAACTCCGTACTTTGACAACGAACCGACGTCGTAATACAATTCTCAAACATGAAAATGCGTTTAGACAAGAGGAGGGAATAATATGAAACGGTGGTGGAATTCGCCGCAGCAGCGGCCGGTTGTCGGAACTCGACGTCGCGTTGGCCGGGTTCTGGCGCCTGCAATGATGGCTGGCGCAGTATGTCTTCCGCTTCCACTTCCCACACTCGGACAATGCGCCGATTCGCGGGCCGCAACGTCCGATGCGCAACTGGTGAAGCCTGACGCTTGCCTCCACTTGCCGAGAACGGGAGGCGCGGTCATCGAAGCGTGGGCATTCGGCACGCTCAGCGATGCGAAGCGACCGGATTCCCAGGTGTGCGATCTCGATCATGTATGTGAGCTTGTGATCTCATCGGCCGGCGGCGCGGGGACAGGCACCGGAACCACGATCAAGAACGATCCTGCAACTTCGACGCAGACTGACCCAGCGCCGAATCTGCCGTTCACCCTGACCGAAACGATCGACTACAAGCACCCAGTTACTAAAGGCGTGCGCGGCGACAACGGTCCTGGCGCATGCTATCCCGGGAGCGGAGTGATGTCGATCACTGTGGACGCGTCCTCGACCTTGGTTCTGGATATTGTGGGGCAGGCTTGTCAAGTGGGCAGTGACACGACTCGACTGGTGTTCACCGGCAGCTATGTTTCAGATGGGGCCTCTACCGGCACGGTCGCGGACGCCGACGGTATCGGCAGCGTGAATATGAATAACCCCTCAGGCCTCCCCGGCACGGGAACCAACAATGCTTCGCTGAAGGCATCGTTGGTGGGCCAGCTCAAGTACGGGCCTTAGCGCGCGGATCGGGTCGGCCAGGTGCGGCGCAAGCCAGGGCTCACATGTCGAGAAAGAACCGATCGGCTGTTTCAACAGCAGCCGAGCATTACCGCGCCGGGCGCTTGACCGAGGCGGAGTCTCTCTACCGTGCGATTTTGGACAGGCACCCGGACAACGTGGATGCGATCCAGGGGCTTGCGGTGCTCTGCCATCAGCGGGGCCACGCGGAGGAAGCACTGGCGCTCTTTCGCCGGGCAATCGCGCTCGATCCCAACAGCCGTATCGCGGACCGGCAGCTCGGCCGATTGCTGGAGCAGCGGGGCGATCCGGTAGGGGCCGCGATCTGCTATCGCCGCGCGGCACGGTTGCGCCCTCTCGATGCTGCTACGCAGGCAGATCTTGCCCGAACGCTGGCCGGGATAGGCGAGGTGGCGGAGGCGATTGAGCACTACCGGCGCGCGGTAGCGCTTGCACCCGACGATGCCTGGATCCAAGTCGCCTTGGGGACCGCGATGTTGTGCCAAGGGGCGGTATCCGATGCGTCGGCAAGCTACCAGCGCGCGCTTGCCATCAATCCAGATCTAGCCGAAGCTCATAACAATTTGGGCGAAGCACTGCGGCGGATGGGGCACCTGAGCGAGGCAGTTGCAGCGTGCGAGCGGGCATTGGTATTGAAGCCGGAACTCGCCGAAGCACACAATAATCTCGGCAATGCACTGCGCGAGGAAGGGAGACTGGAGCCAGCCATCTCGCATTACGAACAGGCACTGCGGCTGAAGCCGGACTGGCCCGAAGTGCACAATAACCTTGCGATCACCCTGCAGGAACAAGGGCGCACGGCAGAAGCGGTCCAGCACTATGAACAGGCGCTGTCGCTCAATTCCGGTCTGGCCGAGGTTCACCAAAATCTCGGCAGTGCACTCGCCCAATCCGGGCATACGGTTGACGCGATCGCTGCTTTAAGGCGCGCGCTCGAACTCAAGCCCGATTATCCTGAGGCGCTGGTCCAGGTCACGCATCTGAACGGGGAGCTTTGTGATTGGCGCCAGCGCGAAGCCGATGCAGCACAGGTGCTGAACCTGATGTGCCGGCATCCCGGTTTAGTTCCACCGTATAACCTGCAGGCGCAACAATCGACGCCGGCCGAGCAGCTTCTCTGCGCGCAGCAATGGAGCAAGAGAATCGCGCAAGGACAGTCCCCCGGCTTCATCCATGATCGATCGTGCTCGCCGCGCAGAATCCGCCTCGGTTATCTCTCGGCGGACTTCCGCGACCACCCGGTTGCGTATGCAATTGCCGAGACGATCGAACGGCACGACCGGACGCGGTTCGAAATCTTGGGGTACTCATATGGCCCGGACGATCGCAGCGCGCTGCGCCGGAGGCTCGAGGCTGCTTTCGACCGCTTCATCGACCTGCACGCCGTCGGCAACGACGAGGCCGCGCGGCATATCAATACCGACGCGGTCCACGTGTTGATCGATTTGACGGGATACACGCAGCTCGGTCGACCGCGAATCCTGGTCTCACGGCCCGCGCCGATCCAGGTCAATTTTCTGGGCTTTCTCGGCACGATGGGCGCCGAGTTCATCGATTACATCATCGTGGACCCGTTCATTGCGCCGTCCTCGCAACAACGGTTCTACTCGGAGAAGATCGTTCATTTGACGGGCGGCTGGTGGCCGGGTGAGATCCGCTGGGAGATGGCCCAGGACGCGCGGAAACGGCCCACTTACGGGCTACCTGAAGATGCCTTCGTATTCTGTTGCTTCAACACCAGCTACAAGATTACGCCGCCAATGTTCAACGTCTGGATGCGTTTGCTGCGGGCCAACCCGCAAAGCGTTCTCTGGCTCGGGGTTGCCGACGGTGCCATCCAGGATAATCTGCGGCGCGAGGGGGCGCAACGCGGCATCAACCCGGATCGGCTCGTCTTCGCCCCGCGCGAGCCGATGGCTGACTATCTCGCCCGCCACCGGCACGCGGATCTGTTCCTCGACACACTTCCTTACAATGCGGTCGGGACCGCGTATCACGCGCTGCTGGCCGGTTTGCCGGTAGTGACCTGCGCCGGCGAGACATTTGCCGGTAGAACCGCGGGAGCGATGCTCCTCGCAGCCGGGTTGCCCGACTTCGTCACCCATTCGATCGAAGAGTACGAACGTCTGGCCAACCGGCTGGTGCGCGAGGCTGATCTGTTATCCGACATCCGGCGGAGACTGGCACGAGCGCGCTCAGGTTCCGAGCTGTTCGACGGCGAGCGGGCTGTCCGGGAACTTGAGACCGCTTTCGCGCGAATGTGGGAGAACTGGCTCAGGGGCGAGGCTCCGAACGCGTTTTCGGTGCCATGAACAACCGGGCCTTAGGCGAGCTACTACCAGCCCGGCTCCGGTCGCCGACCGTAACCGGGTTGGTCGACAATTCGGAAGCACCCACATGACCGAGAAATCGCTAGCCTGCGGACACTGGCCGGCGCCTCGAAGCGGCTGTTCCGTACGGTTGATCCTGCCGCCCAGCGTTTTTTACTGAACCGTCGAGCGCTCGCCGATTCACTTGCTGCATAACGCCTTTACGCGTGGGTGTGCGTGCACCCCGTGCACGGCATCGGCGAGTGAGACTCGCTCCGCACTGCCCTGGCGCCGCGCCGCCGCCGAGGCGCAGACAACTCGCAGAACACGAGTTCGAGCGAAGTTTTACCCCTTAGATCGTCCCAAATCGTTCCAGAGGAATTTGCAGAATCGCTTCCCACCCGCGCCGCTACCCGCTTCTATGCTCCGCTCTCCGTGCGAATATCGTCGCCTCCACTTTGCCACGCGCTCCGCAGGGCGACGACGATAACACGCTTAGCAAACTCGTTCCTCCCTCAAGCGCACATGGAACGCCAGAAACGGGAGAGAACCCGGCAAACGCACGGGCCGCCCGCTACCTCTTACAAGAATCGTATATAGTTACAGACGCAGCAAGGCTCAGAAGCTTGTTTCGCGCACCCGATCCCTGGGCGGGGGATCGCAGGCTCTCGAAAGGAACCCGTGGCAGAGTTGCGAAAACGAGATCTGCTGGTTTCAAAGACCTGGATTCAGGCCGTAGTCTTGGTCGTAGTATTCGGCTTCTTCGTACTCGGATTGCTCGCGTACCGGACTTACTCCGGTGAAGCGCCGATCCCCGCGCGAGTTATGGACCAAGACGGAAATACGCTCTTCACTCACGACGACATTCTGGACGGCCAGCAAGTTTTTCTGCGCAACGGCCTCATGGAATACGGTTCGATCTTCGGCCACGGCGCATATCTTGGTCCCGATTACACCGCCGACTATCTGCGCCGTTCCGCAACCAGCGTGTACGAAATTCACGGCGGCCAAAAATCCGATAGCGCGAACGCTCAGACTGTGGAGGAATTCAAGACCAATCGTTACGACGCGCCGAGCGACACTCTCACTTTACTGCGGCCCAGTCAACGGCGTTTGTCCAACTCGAGGAATACTATCATTCGGTCTTCAGCGATCCCTCCACGCGATCCGGGCTCCGGCCAGGGGCCATCAGCGATCGCCGTGAGACCCGCCAATTGACCGCGTTTTTCGCGTGGTCGGCATGGGTAGCTTCGCACCCTCCGGCCCGGCACCGACTATTCGTATACCAACAATTGGCCGCCGGAGCCGCTGGTTGGAAATCGGGTTACGGCGAATGCGGTGATGTGGAGTGTTCTGTCGCTGATCGCGCTGCTGGGCGGCATCGGTCTGTCTGTTCGCGGCGTTTGGCAGATGGAACTTTCTGGGATGGCATGGGCGGGAGCGTAAGACGCTGACCTTTCGCGCGCCTGGAGCGGTGGCCTTGACTCCCGCCCAGCGCGTGTGCGGCTGGTTCTTCTTTGTCATGGCCGCTCTGTTCCTGCTCCAGACCCTGGTCGGCGCGGCTTCGCAGCATTACCGCGCGGAGGTGTCGAACTTTTTTGGCCTCGATCTGGCTCAGATTCTGCCGTTCAATCTCGCGCGCACATGGCATCTGCAACTGGCGATCTTCTGGGTTGCCACTTCTTTTCTGGCCGCCGGTATCTTCCTCGCGCCGATGCTCGGAGGCCGCGAGCCTAAGATTCAGAAGGGGCTCGCGATTGCCCTGCTTATCCGCGCTCGCGTTGGTCGTCTTCGGCAGCCTGGGAGGCGAGTTCGCCGGAATTCACGGCTTAATCCACCGCGGTTGGAGCTGGTTTGGCGACCAGGGATTCGAGTATCTGGATCTTGGCCGCTTCTGGCAGATTCTGCTTACTCTGGGTCTGTCTTTCTGGGTGTTGATGCTGTATCTGGCCATGCGCGCCCGCTTGCGGACCGAGCACAAAGGAAATCTGCCGTGGCTGTTCTTGTTCTCCGCTCTGGCCATCCCGGCCTTCTATGCCGTGGGACTGCTGGCCCAACCGGAGAACCATTTCACCACCACCGATTTCTGGCGCTTTTGGGTAGTGCATCTGTGGGTGGAGGATTTCCTGGAGCTGTTCACCACCATCATGGTGGCCTGTATTTTCGTTCTGCTGGGAGTGGTGGCGGAACGCGTGGCCTTGACCGTGGTCTACCTCGATATTGTGCTCTACTCGGCCGGCGGCGTGATCGGCACCATGCATCACCTTTACTTTTCCGGAACACCGGCGGAACACCTCGCACTGGGAGCATTTTTCTCGGCCGCCGAGGTGATTCCGCTCACCTTCCTGACCGTGGAGGCTTGGAGCTTCCTGCAGCTCGGCGCGCAACAGCAAGCCAAGTCTCGCACCCCGTTCCCGCATTACTGGGCGGTGATGTTTCTGGTCTCGGTCGGTTTCTGGAACTTTCTCGGAGCCGGCGTTTTTGGATTCTTGATCAACCTTCCGGTGGTGTCTTATTACGAGATTGGAACCGCACTGACTTTGAACCACGGGCATGCGGCCATGATGGGCGTTTACGGGATGCTGGCTGTTGGCCTGGCGTTGTTCTGCATTCGCTATTTGATTCCGGAACAGCGCTGGTCGGACCGGGCCGCGAAAGTCAGCTTCTGGTCGCTCAACGTGGGATTGGCCTGGATGGTTTTCGCCACGTTGTTTCCGCTGGGACTATTGCAGTTATACGAATCGGTGAATCATGGTTATTTCGAAGCGCGCAGCCTGAAGTTCACTGACCAACGGCACGAACGCGTTTCTCGAATGGCTGCGGCTGCCGGGCGACGTTGTGTTCATCGCGGGAGGCGTGCTGCCGGTTCTCTATCTATGCTGGCTGGCGATCCGCCACACGGTCCCTCACTTCCACCGGCTGAACCGCAGGACGCAGTTCTTTTCGCCGAAGTGAGCGAGCAGCTAAATGCCGGAGTACTTCGACCCGGAAGCCTGGCTAGCCACCGGCTATGCCTTGCTGCTGTTGGTAATCGCGGCTGGTCTCGAGTGGATGGGACGCCATTCTCAGCGGCGTGCCGGCCAATATCACACCGGCGGCTTTCGATTTCATAAGCAAGCCGATCACTGGGAATGTCCCCACGGCGCGCGCCTCGAAAGAGCCGAAATCGACCACCAACTGCGCGTGATTCGCTATCGGGCGCCCGCCCATACCTGCAACGGATGTCCGATCAAGAGCCTTTGCACGGATTCCGATACTGGACGTGAGCTCTCGGTTTCCATGGACCCGTGGCTAAGCTCCGCCATCGGCCGCTTCCATCGCGGAATGTCTCTGGCTCTGCTGGTCCTGGCCGGTTGGATCATGACGATCGAGTTGTGGCGACATGGGCATGGCCCAGAGCGTTGGATGCTGGCCGCTGCGGTAACGGTTCTGAGCCTGCTCGCTTTAAACGTGGCGCGTGGCCTGCGTGGGGAAACTAGGCCTTGACCTGCTATTTGTGACAACTATCCGCACCTGAGAGCGCGAGCTTCGCGGTGGATCGGCGCACGCGACCGCTTCTAAGCTCGCGGCGCTATGCAGGATCACGCCGGCGGGCCGCGCCAGGCGGCCGGTACCGAGGCGATAGCGAGCCTCGCTCCGCAACTGCGTCGCCCACCGCTTGCCGTCGTACCGGCGTTGCTGTCGGGGATCGCTCCGGCGAGGCGGCCTTGAGGCCGAGTTCGAAGCACCGCCTTCGATGCTTGGGGCCGGATCGGCACATCGATGTTTATTCCCTGCGGATCGCCTGAATCAGCAAGACCACACCGACGCACACCAGTCCACCGTGAACGTAGGCGAGAAAGGAATCTCCCCGCATACGTTGATTGACAAAGCGGCCGAGAAATATCGCGGGAAGGGCACCCGGCAGGGACATCAGGTAATAATGCGATACGGCCGGGACCCATAGCCCCGCGACCCAGTATCCGACCATTGCAACGACGCTCGCGGGCAGGAAATATCCTTGCAGAGTTGCCCGGAAGTGTTGCGGAGACCAACGCCGCATCGCCCCGTAGATAACCAGCGGAGGCCCGTTCATACCGTACGCTCCGCCGAGCACACCGGCCAGGAACCCACAGCCCAGAAGCCACATGCGACTGTCGTTGCGGAGCTCAGGAGGTTTGCTGCCCACAAGAGCGTAGCCCGAAAACGCCACGATAACGATAGCCAACACGCCCTTGACGAGGTGCTGGTGGATGCTCGTCAGCAGCATAATACCCAAAGGAATACCGGGAAAAGTAGGAGCTAGCAACCAGCCCGTGCTGCTCAGATGGATCTTCCGCCAATCTTGCACGATGACGATGGCGGCAATTGTGATGGATAGAAGAACGGCGACGGGCGCGACAATCTCGATCGGAATAGTGAGGGCGAGTAGCGGGACGGCAATCAGCGCTTCGCCAAAGCCAAAAGTCGATCGGATCACGGTGGCGACAAACACCACCAGCAGAACTTGCAGAGTCGTACTATCTACCATCCCCATGAAACGTGAACCACCGGCCGAAAGGTCTAGCAAATCAATTCTAGCTTTGTCGCTTTCCGTGACCGACCCCGCGCTGGCAAGCGCCTCCACCATCATTCTATTCGGGATCGCGCCGGCGAGGCCCGCGCCAGGCCGGCTTAGCGAAGACACCCGGCGAGGCCGCGCCAGGCGGGTGGCGAGCGGCAACACATTGCAACGCGAGCTCCGAAACTCACGCAGGCGCGCGAGAAGGTGGAGATCGGCGCTGGCGAAGTCAATAGGCATAGGAGAAAGCACATCGGCGAGGCGGCAAACCGTCAAAGTGTGTCAGCGCTTGAATAGCTCATAGCGCCTGCCAAAGCAATGTCAGAGCTTCGAGAGGCTCCTTTTTGTAGAGCACGTTCGAGCTGGGTCGAGTCAAATTGATAACTTTTTCCGCCGCGGGGCCGAACAAGAGGCTTAAGCACGAGTCCTCGGTTCAACAGGTTGGCATTCCGGACTGCCGCGGAGATATCGAGGAACAAAGCGCCCGGATGTACGGTGAGTGTCAGATCTCCAGCCTGGTCGAGGCAGTACGGCAGGTTGCGCAGGGAAGTGCGCTCCTTGGAGAACGCAGCCAAGGAGCACTTGTTTTTTACACCGAGCAGTCCGAGTGTCCAATGTTTGCCATCGGTCAGCGTCTCGAAGATGTCTTGATATTCGAGAGCATTCCCGTTCCGGATCAGGTCCCAAAGTGCGCTCAGCAAGTTCTTCAATGGGTCAGGGCCGATGCCTGGAAGGCTGAAATCCCGGCCAGGGGACGGTACGCCGTCATCCAGTTGAGTGAAATATCTAGGCTCGATCTGTTGCAACGCTTTGGAGAAGTCCTGCAGAGCATTGGCGTCATTCGAACAGAGTCGGCATACCCACTCCAGGGAGATCATCGCTTGAAGCGCAAACATGAAGTTGCCGCGATGACCAGCAACAGCCTCAAGGACCTCTGCGAGTCGTTCCATGCAGACCGGAAATCTCCGGTGATGAAATCGAAGATTTCGGCTTCACTATGACGCCGGACCATAAGGGAAGTCTACGGCAAGTTGCCAGATAATGCCCTTACGAGCGGATGTGCCGCCGGACTTTGAACCGCACCGCGCCGGGACCGCTGCTGCCGCCGGTTGTCATACGGGAATCGCGCCGGCGAGGCCCGCAGCAGGCGTGTCTGTGGCGGAATTGTGGTTCAGAAACGGTTCAGATGTGGCGAGCCGTTCACCTCCTTGAGATTTCACCCCGCTACAATCGATCTGAGGGAGATTCAGATGGATGTCCTCGTGTATGTGGTCAGCATCCTTCTGTTCGCCGGTTTGATTCCCGCACTCCTGGTTGCGGGCTATCTGCGAACCCGCCGCAAAGGTTATCGTCCTCCTGCCGCTCTCCTCGTCTTGTTAGTGGGAATTGTGGCAGGCATCGCGGAAGCTTATATCTTGAGCGGGAGATTGCCTCCACAGGAAAGGGGCGTCCTCGCTTTCTTCGTAATTTGCTGGGTTCCGGTCCTCGGCTCAGCGGCGACAACTGGGCTTCTCGTTCGCTTTCTACCCCGGCGTAACTTACGCGTTTTCGGCCAGCGACGTCCGCGCTTCCCGTTCGCCACAACGGGGAAGGCCTTGATCTCTCTTGGAGTCCTAATCTGTGTTTTCTCGTTCGTTTGGTCTACGATGGGCAAGGCACCAGACTCGGTTGTATCGGATTCACTAAAGCTGCTGGTTTTCGCCAGTGCGTTTGGTGGATACCTCATCTTTCTGGGCCGGCATATCAGTGGGCCTGCATCGCTGGAAGAAATCACACGGACTGATCCTCGACCGCCGGTGCTGTACCTTCGCCCGTTCAGCCAGGAGTCGGACTTCTTCGTCAGCGGCCCGAAGTCGCGTTATGGCGCATACGCGAGAGGTCTCCAGCGATTCGCTATGAACCTCGGGGAATCACTCGGCAATGATACGGCTTTGAATTCCGATCCGATGGTTGGCATTCGATTCGAAGAGTATTTCAACGGCGCACTGAAGGCCCGCGTCGGGCCGTTGTTCGCCCTCGGCAATCCGGAAGACTATACACCGCCCGAGGGCGCTGTTCGAACCTATGCAACGGACGCGGACTGGAAGGATTATCTCGACCGGATTGCTAAGCGATCGTCCTGTATCGTGGCCGAAATCGCCAGTTCGGACAACATGCGCTGGGAATTCGAATACCTGCGCCGCGAAGGGATGCAGCAGAAGTTATTCATCCTAACGCGTCCTTCCAGCACCGCCAACCTGTCCTCTCGCGTATTCTACAAGCTTGTTGCGCGCCTGAGGGGCGTCTCCCCTGTGACTTGGCAGACTTTCGCGGAGAACTTGGCGACCTTTGGCTACGGACTCCCCAACGACCCCGGACCGGGTGCTGTGATCACGTTTGACGGCTCGGGTAAAGGGGTGATCGTAGCCAGCGGCGCGCATCTTCCTCTGGATTATGTCGAACCGGTGCGCGCGTTCTTGATCGAAAGGGGGGGCTATCTAACTAGCCAGTTGGATCCCCCGGCGGAACCGGAACTCGCATCGCCGGGCGGGTCAACTGCTTCGGCCGCCAAACCGAAGCGCAGTTTGCTAAGGAGTCTAGTTTCGGCTTGGGGCTGGGTCGGGATTCTCGTGCTAATTGGGGTATGGTCGTTTCGCGCTCACATTCCCGTACTGCGTGACTTAGGAATGGCGGGTGGCGCCGACCTTCGGAAAGCAAACGAGTTCTACAACCGCCAGCAGTACACCGAAGCGCTTCCTTACTTCAAGCGGGCCGCAGCGGCCGGAAATACAGTGGCGATGACCAACCTCGGTTTCATGAATGAGCAAGGCCAGGGGGGCCTCGCGCAGAATGACTCTGAAGCTGCGATTTGGTATCGCAAAGCCGCTGACGCGAACTTACCCCAAGCGATGGTTAACCTGGCAGTGTTTTATTTGGAGGGCCGAGGTGGCCTGCCTAAGGACTATGCAAAAGCGGCGGATCTCTGCCGAAAAGCAGCGGACGCGAACGATCCCGGCGGGATGTTAATGCTTGCGGCAATGTACGACGACGGAATTGGCCTGTCGAAGGACTCCGCAGCTGCTCGCGACTGGTATCAGAAGTCCGCCGACCTCGGCAACGCCACTGCAAAGCAGCGTCTGAAGCAATTACAGGACAGCTCCGGAAGAAAGCGATGACGTTGCCAAACGGTCAAGTCGGCTGCTCTAGAACCGGGGCGGGTTTGGTCGTGCCAGAAGGCGTGACAAGAACGGTCTACAAAACTCATCCGCAGCTAATCGCGCGACTCCCTCCGTACCGCGCGGGGTAACGCTGCAGCCGTCGTACTCCGCGGTGCCGAGTGACATCGCGTCGGCGTTGCCGCGCAGGCGGCCGAGACCGAGGCGATGCCTTGCGGCCACGAGACTTGCTCTGCACCGCGCTGGGGCGCTATGTCGCCGAGGTTGCGCCACTATGAGCGCAGCGGAAAATGCTTCACGAAACTCGCGCGAGCGACTTTTTACCCCTTGTAACTTTTAAACAGGTGCTGGATGTAGTAAGCCAGTAGAGACTCGACTGCCCGCCAGGAGCGCCATTTTACCCCTGTGCCAACCGAGCACCTGACGGTACGATGGCGAACTCTATGTTAGTCTTCGTGCTGCTCTTGGTGGTCTCATCGAACAGTTCGATTGTTGCGATATAGTCCCCCGAAACTTCGCTGAGAATGACGCGGTTCTCAACGACGCCTTTCGCCACGCCAGCCGCGGAAGATGCGTCCGCAACCAGAAGCGGTTGGGTGAACAACGAGACCCAATATCGCTGATAGTCGGTGGCGAACACGATATTCTGCTGGCGGTTGATGTCAGGTGGATCATTGAATGCGAGGGTCACGACGCCGAAAGACTGTTCGACTGGAGCCAGTGTTTCCGGGAACTTGGCAGTCGCCTGATGCGGAGCGTCATGTGCAGCTTGGGAGCCTAGAGCGGGTCCCTTTCAGGAACAGGAAGTCGCCGGCATGGTAGACCAGTTCCCTTGCCGGCTGATGACGTGACATTGTTTGGACGGCAGCATCGACAGCTGCATCGAATCCCTTGACCAACCCGTGCAACCTCCGCTCGAGGTCCTCGAACCGTTCGCGCTAGGGGGCGTCGACCGGATAGACAGCAAGGGCCTGCTTCAGGGCGTCGGCGGTGGATGCCTACCTCAGCATGCGCCGTATCCGCTGGCCCGAATTGCATAAGTAATTCTGCGATCGTGGTGTTCGGGTTCATCTGAATCCTCTCGACACGTTCTGATGTTTTCAGCGAGACTACTCTATTTCGGGTTCGTCAGACTGTTGGCCGCGCAAGCTCCACAAATGAGGGCTGTGGAATCTAATACCGGAAAAATCGGGGACGTTGTACGTGCCCATGGTGCTCATCTTGGGAAGGAAAAGGTAGACGAAGTCTATCTTTCGGACCATACCTTCGACATGAAGGTGAAAGTGCTGGACCAGAAGGACGATGTAATTGAGTTTCCATCCCTTCGTTTGTGAAGCCCGGCAGCCTGCAGCTGGTCATGAAGACCACCGGTAAGCGGTCCGTGATATTAGAGCAACCGGTCTACATTACGGTCGTAGAACCCACGGAGTCGCACGGGCCGATCAACTCACGTGCGCTCCCGAATATCCCTATAAAGCAGGCGTTCGTGCCAGTGTTACCGCTGGCGAACTTCCAATGACGCGCCGGGAAGTTCTGCTGTTGCCCCTAAGCGGATTCGTCGTCGCTCAGGTTAGCGAGATCGCACAGGCGCCACTGGGTAAGACGCAGATCCAGCCGCATTCGACCGCCGCACGTCCCGAGGAGGCACTGGTGCGATGGAATCCTCGGCCGGTTTTAAACTGGGCCCCGGTACTCTTTCAGTCGAAGTCTTTTTCCGGCGCTGGAATCTGGCTTAACAAAAAGATCGAATTCCGGACGAAATTCAGCTCGGCGAACAGCAGGCGCAGCACGATGAGCAGAGAGTTGCATGGCGCGCGCTACCTCCGCTGGGTCCGTCGCCGGAAGATTACGACCGGTGCTTTTCTGGCCTGTTCTACGGTGTTTTCGCCAATTTGCGGTACCGCACAACTCCCACCAAACCCAATAAGCCGGTGACCAGGAGAAGCACAGCGGCGGGTTCGGGAACCGATGATACCGTGCTCCAGACCCCATAATCAGGCGTGGAAAATGTGATTAGTGAGGGAAGTGTGGTGGTTTGTTGAAAGACGTCCCCGGTTGCGCCGTTACTTTCAATGAAATTCGATTCAAACTGAGGATTTGGGTTGAAAACCGCTGTCCACTTGGCTAATTCGGGTTGGCCCCCTACCGCAGTGGACCCTAGATCAAATAAAAGGCTGGCACCCGGTGTGGTGCTGGTAAAAGTAAATTCCGTAGCGATGGAGACGGTCCATGAGCTTGGAGTCTCCGGCGTGCTGTAGGTCGGATCGTTCACCAACGGGAGCGGGGACGAGAAATCGAACGAAGCCGATATGGCACAGCAGGAAACGACTCCGCCACCGACAAAGCCGGTCATCGTGTTCCCAGTGTAGTCGTATATGACGTCCGCCCTCGCGCTCGGACCAGTAGCAATCGCCAGGGTGCCAATGAGCAATAGTTGACAAAGGGCGACGCTCCACAACCCGGAGCCTGTAATTATCCATGTTCGGGTATTCCGCATTTCTCCTCCTTGTAATTAAATTTGTTTGGTTCAAATTATTGCTTCATTATCCCGCTTGGATCTTTGACCGCGACCATGGTATCACGCTCGATGTCCGTCGCGCTCCGAAACGCTTCATGGCTTCCTGTGCGTCTTCTTCAGCGATCTCTTTGAGAGGAATGGCAGTCATTGCCGTGCTGCTCGCGCAAAATGCCGAACAAACGAGTTCGGTTCTAGTGAAAACCTTTAAACGGTACCCAGACTTATCCCGCGCCCCTCACCTCCTCGTGGCACATTAGAAAAAGCTCGCCCGCCTAGGCGTCCTTTTGTGTCCCGCCAGAGTACTTTTGGCGAACTACAGGTACGAATTTACTCCTGGGCGCCGAGATCGCCGTGCTCCAAAAATCGCAATTAGACCAAAACCCAACAATGCCCAAGTACTAGGCTCCGCCGTCTCAGTCACGCTGAACACGCCATCGGTGAAGTTTGTAACGAAACTGAACTGCGATAGACCCGTGACCTCAATCCCCTTCAGACCCGAGAAATCTCCAGAGCCCGCGATCGAAATCAAGTCAAACGTCGTACAACAAATTGGTGTGTAAAAGAAAGAGAGATCGATGAACCCACCGAGGAAATCGGCGTTCCCTGTGATCGCCAAATGGTCCACATCGCCCGGGTTCGGTCCGAAGATTTCGAACTTGAGCGTGCCGTCCGTCTGCGTGTAGTCTCCGTTGAGCGTCAGCGTGCCCGGTGAACTTCCCGGTTGCACCGTCCCGCCCGCGTTCACCACGTTGCCAGTAACCGCGCCCGCGCCATGGAGCAAACCACCGGAATGGACCGTTACATTGCCTGCGCTGACCAGTTTTCCACCCATAGTTAGGAACAAAATGCCCGCGCCACCAGCGCTTCCTATATCTGTGGTGCCCGCCGATTTCAAAAGCGATCCTGCGCCAGACACCTCCACGGTACCCGTGCCTCCGCCGGTTCCGATGTTGATGGAACCGGCGTCCACTTCCGCTCCATTGGAAACTAGCAGAAGGTTTGAGTTTTTGACGGGTACGGCGGCAACCGGCCCCGAGACGGTTAGGGTCCCGGCGACGGAAACTAACGTGCCGGCGTCGCTCGAAACCATTTGTCCATTGCTGCCGATAGTCAGATTTCCAACGCTGCTAAACTTACCACGGTCATTGACGACCAGCAGACCAAGATCGCCGCCCTGCCCGATTGCAGCGCTCCCAACCGACAGGGTGGCGTGGTCGACTGATACAGATGCCGTACCGCCTCCGCTAATCGTGCTGCCTACCGTCAGTTTTCCCGAAGCGTTCAAAACGGTGTCGCTCTGGAGCGAAAGAGCACCCGTCGAACCCTTGTCGACTGCAACCAGGATATCTCCGGCGATAATCCGAGAGGCGTCGTTCGCTGTCAACGTGCCATGGCCGCCATTAGCTCCGAGCACCAATTGAGTTGACGCATTCAGGTTCGGTGAACCACCCACAAGACCACCGCCGCTGATCGTAATTATGCCGGTTCCTCCATCGCCCACGCGAATATTCGGGGCAGCAACCAGGGCGGAATCGAGGATTTGCACAGCCCCGGTACCGCTCGCAGTGCCGGCAGTCAAGGTTCCCAGTACGAAGACCGTCGAGTTCCCAGAGAGTTGCATTGAGCCGTTACCAGACAACGTTCCGAGTACGAGGCTATCGGCGCTGGTGTCAACGGAAAAAAAGAGACCGTGGTCCTTGAGAATGAGGGTCCCGTTCCCTCCCAAAGCCCCGATAAAACTTATTCCGGAGGCGGTGACCGAGCCATTACCGGTGATTTGAATTCCGCCCATCCCACCGTCGCCCACGACAAATCCATTCGAATTGACCGAGCCGGTGACACTTAGAGCCCCCTGGGCCCCCGCGACGGATCCAATGCCAATGGCACCGGTCGTGCTGAGATTGGCTGTGCCAGTGGAATCTGCGTTGATTCCGACAAAGCCGACGCTGCCGTTGCCCTGTCCGATCTCAACGTCGCCATTCACAGTGATTTGTGAACCGGCGCCCGTGGCTACCAGAGTTCCGTTGCCGCCGGACTCGCCGAGCATCAAACTCGAGGCTGTAACTGTTCCAAACGATTGCACGCCCAGTGCTCCGGTCCCGCCGTTCGCGCCCACCACTAGAGCACCTGACGAAACGGTTCCGTTCAGACTGAACGAGGTTGGCGCGACGCCACTGACCATGAGCTTTCCGTTGCTTGATCCTCCCGAACCGATTGTCAGGGGGCCAGTGGTTTCGAGGACGCCCAGCATGCCTACTGTGACGGTACCGGTTCCCGTGGGCGAACCGATGATGATTGGCTGGTCGTTGGCGTTCACCGTCGAAGGAGATCCGAAAAGGAAGAAGTTCGCCCCCTCGACGTTCAGCGAGCCGGTGCCGGACTGGCCGCCAACGGTTAGCGGCCCGTTGGTCAGGTTCACATTTGAGTTTATGTTCACGTTGGCCACGCCGGTACCCCCGAACGCGCCCAAGGTCAGCCCGCCGCCAAAGCCGTTCACATTGAGTGTTGTCCCCGAATCCAGCATCAATGCGCCGACACTGTTAAATCCTGCCTGAACCGCGCTCGCGTTCAGGGTTGCGCCCATGTTCCCCGAGAGGACTCCGTTTGTCGAGTTGCCACCAATCTGAATTGTGTTCGCCCCGAACGAGGCATGGTTGGTGACCAGAAGCGTCGAGGTAACGCCGCCATCGGTGCCAATAAGTCCGTTTCCGCCGGCCTGTACTCCGCCGCTACCGGAGAGAACGAGCGAAACCGGATTGTCGCCACCAGAAACACCTGCTTGCACCAAAACGGGCCCGGCCACGGAATTCGACGTACCATTCAGCTGCATGAAGGTGCTTAGGCCCGACACGAAGAGGTTTTGAACGCCGAATGAAAATCCGGTGGGGACCACCACAACTGCCGGAGAATAGGACACGCGCAAGTTGTCGAAAGAGACAAAATCGCCCGATCCTGGAAACACCCCGGTAGCTCCGGAAAGGCTGGTCCACGATGCGGGATCATTGAATAAGCCACCGCTCTGCGGACCGGTCCAAACCAATTGGTCGGCCCTGACAACCCAACTGAATTCCAAAAAGCAGATTGTCGCTAAGACCGGAGTAAGAAACCGCATGGCGTCACCTCCGCCCACGCGATTGTAGCATGGGAACAGCCCGGCGTTTCGCAAATGATTTTCGGGCTCTGGAGCAAGTTTTCAACACTGAGCTAGAATCATTCGGGTTTCCGTCTCAATAGCGAATAATGCATGGTTATGGTAGCCCAGGCAGCTTGCCAATTCTCCCGTCGTGGCCGTGAGTCCGTTCTTAAAACTGTCGATTCTCGTCTTCACGGCTTGATCGACCGCACCCAGACGTAGCCATTCGCAGAACGCTCTGTATCGTTGATTGCGGCCAGAGT
The DNA here is from genome assembly GCA_963769205.1 of Bryobacterales bacterium. Lineage (GTDB taxonomy): Bacteria > Acidobacteriota > Terriglobia > Bryobacterales > Bryobacteraceae > Palsa-89. Next base: position 111,098 of record CAVYKR010000022.1, read on the forward strand.
CGGATATACCATAGTTGATCGGGAGTGCTGGTGGGGGAATAGTCGGCGAGCATCGGAGTGGGAGACCCCAGGGCCTTGTAGCAACAATGTTGTACTGAGCCGGCACGTGTAGCAGGAGGTTTGCTCTATCGGGATTCGAGTTTGATGAGTTGTCACGTGTTCGGGTTTCAGCCGCAGAGCGACAAAGTTCAAATTGAACCTAACGTTACGTTACAGGAGAAGTTGTATGGACAGTGCTATCGAAAGTAAAGTGACCCCGAGCCAGAAGAGAGTAAGGTCGGATACGTCCAGGGTTTGGAAAATCTCACTCTTCGCTTTGCTGGCAGTTTCGCTCGTTTTTGGCGTTGCGTTCTACTTTTTTGTCGTAAAGACTCCTAGATTGGTCGAGACCGAATATCAGGCGGTGCTGTTGGATAACGGCTCGTCGTTCTTCGGGAAAATCGTCCAGAACACGGCAGATTACGTAGTACTTCGAGAGGTTTATTACGTTCAAAGTCGCACCAATCCACAGAGCAAGGAAGTGAGCAACGTGCTGATCAAACGCGGCCAAGAATGGCACGCCCCAGACCGTATGATTATTAACCGGAGGCACTTAGTATTTTTCGAGCCCGTTTCTCCCGACTCGACAGTTGCCAGGCTCATTACCGAGTCGAAGCGACACTAGTGAGGTCTTTGTGCTCGGCCTGACAGTTTGCAAATGCAGGTTTCCGGGATACAGGATTCTGGGCCCAACGCAGAATGATCATTGCACACCACTGCATAGCCTTACGCGCCCAAGATCTTTCAGCCCACGCCCATTCTGCAGGTTCGGATACGCAGCTCGCGCCTGGAGATGCCGATTTCGATACCGGCGATGTAGGGTAGGGGCTAGGTAGACTGAATTTTATGAAGAAGCAGATCAGCCGTAGAGGATTTGTCAGCGCGTCGGGCATGATCGCCACCTTTTCATCCGTGGCGGCCCCTGCTCCTCCGGCCCGTGTGAGCGACGATGACCCACTGGGTGTGCGAAAGGATTTTCCGGCCACGGGGGATTACACGTACCTCAATACTGCGTATATCGGTTTGATCTCGCAGGTGGTTGTAGACGCCGCTCGTGAGTGGACCGAGACCCGCGCACGTCGGCCCTATAGCGTTGGACAGATGGAGGCCAAAACAGACGAGGCGCGTAACCTGTTCGCTGAGATGGTGGGCGCGGGAGCCGACGAGATTGGCTTTCTGTACTCGACCTCGGAAGGTGAGAACCTCGTCGTGAATTCAATGGATTTCAAGCCCGGGGACAACGTGGTGTTCGACGATATCGCCTATCCTTCAACACCCGTGATCTATCGGCGGCTGGAAAAGACTCATGGCGTCGAGATGCGAGTAGTAAGGAACCGAAATGGAGCCGGTACAGTGGAGGATTTTGCGAAGCTGGTCGACAAGCGTACGCGGATCATTTCGGTAGCCTGGGTCTCCAACACAAGCGGTCATCGGCACGACATGAAAGGGTTGGCAGATCTGGCACACTCTCATGGCGCCTACCTCTATGCCGACGCAGTACAGTTCATCGGAACAGCCCCGGTGAACGTCCGTGCCATCGGGGTGGATTTCTTTACCACGGGTACGTACAAATGGCTGATGGCAGGATTCGGCGTGGCGCCGTTCTATGTGCGGCGCGAGTTGCTCGATCGGATTCACCCGGCGAACGTGGGCTGGATCGTCGAAAAGAGTCTACCGAACTTCGAGTATCAGCACTATCGAACGGCGAAGAAGTTCGAGTTCTCGAGTCTTGCCTTCGGCCAGTTGTACGAGCTTGCCGCAGCGCTCGCCTATTTGAAACGGATCGGTTTGGACAAGATCGGGGCCCAGTCACAGAGCCTGACGCAACAGCTTCGAAAGGGTCTTGCCGATCGCGGGTTCATGGTCTTCACACCGGAAGGCAATCACTCCTCAATTGTGAGCTTCTACACCAAGAAAGCACCGCGCGAAATTCAAAAGCTGCTCGATGCCGAGCGCATCAAGGTGAGCCTACAGGGCAACGAAGCCAACGAGAATGAAACGGCCATGATGCGAATCCGCGTCGCGCCGGCATTCTTTAACAATTCCGCTGAGGTGAAACGGTTTCTCAAAGTCTCTGAGCAGTTGATGACCTCGTAGCCCGCTGCCTTGCTCGACGTCACAAGCTCGACTCTACGCCCCCTGGATAAGTGAGCGAACGGAAGGCGTCTGGCCATGTGTGTTCGGCCACAACCTGAGCAATACGGTCATACCGGTTGCGACATGGCTGCTTAGATAGGGCCCGGAACACGCCGTAGCGTTTACCGGGCAAACTGGTTTGAAAGGCAACTGGCTACGAGCACAAAAAGGTGAAGCCGCGCTATCCGAGGGCTTCTGGTGACCTTCACTGTTGGGCCGCTCTCCGAGGGCGACAGATCATGCGTGAATGAAGGGCAACTCATCGCGGTACTCCACTCGTCGCCAGGGGACCCGCGGCTTGGGTGGTTCTCATCAACGTGATCGCGTCGCAGGGCTCTTCTCTACACATTAGGTAAGAGCTTTCGTCAATAGAGAAGTGTGGACGACGAGGCAATTCGGCGGGCCTCGTTCTCTTTTGCGCAAACAAAACGATGCCGAACTTGATGCTAAGGAATGAGGCGCTCGACCGTATGGCAAAGTGGAACAGTGGCAACGATTGGAGTTGAGGGGCCCTGTTCGCCGCCAAACCTACTAAGATCGGTAATGGCGGTAAAACCCAATGGCTGAGCGCTTCTCAAGGAGTTCCGTCCATCTCGATGTGATGGCCGGGGAGAGACCCGCCCACGAAGTCCCCGGATCCGAAACACCTTTCCAGCTTCTCGTCGTTGGTGATTTCAGTGGCCGTGCCAACCGGACACTGCACGCGCCCCTTTCCGGCCGTCATCCCCTGCGTGTAGATTGCGACAGTGTAGACGACACCATGGCGCAGATGGGGGTGGCGCTCAACCTGGATCAAATGACGCTGCGCTTCCTGGAACTCGATGACTTTAGCCCGGACCTCATTTACCGTACTGCGGAGCCCTTTCGCAAGCTCGAAGGCGCGCGCGCCCAACCACCGCGAGAGCCGTCCCCGGCCTCCAAGCCTGCCGGCCCGCCCGGCGAACCCCTTGAGCTTAAGCCCGGCCGTGGTCTTCTCGACCAAATGATGGAGGCGGAAGAAGCATCCACGCCCGTGCGGCCTCGTGCGCGCGATACACTCGCGGACTTCATAGAGAATGCAGTGGCGCCGCATCTGGAGAAATCCGACCCCGGCAAGCAGCAGTGGTCGGCGCGCGTGGACGCGATAGCAGGCGAGCAGATGCGAGCGATTCTCCACGAGCCGGAGTTTCAAGCCGTCGAAGCCGCATGGCGAGCGGTCCAAATGCTGGTGCGGCGCCTCGATCCGGATAGCGAGTTGAGAATCTTCCTGCTGGATGCCACGCTGCGGGAATTGCAGGAAGATCCCCAGGGCTTTGTCGAATGCCTGGCGGCATCACGCGAGCCGTGGGCGTTGATAGTGGGAAACTTTGCGTTTGGACAGAGCACGGAGGATGTAGACGGCTTGCGGACCCTGGGGCGCATCGCGGCAGCCACCGGCGCGCCGTTCCTGGCCGAGGGCCAACCACCATCTGAGGCGGAGTTGGGACCGGATTGGACAGCGTTGCGAAAGTCGGCGGAGGCCCACTGGATCGGTCTTGCCTTGCCCCGTTTCTTGCTGCGCTTGCCATATGGCAGAGACACTTCCAAAGTGGAATCGTTTGCCTTCGAGGAAATGCCGCAGAGCGTCCATGCACACTACTTGTGGGGCAACCCAGCGTTTGCATGTGCCTGCCGCCTTGCAGAGGCATTTCGCGACGAGGGTTGGAACCTGCGCCCGGCCGGGGGACAAATCACCGGATTGCCGCTGCATGTTTACAAGAACGAAGGGGAACCCGTCGCCAAACCTTGCGCCGAGGTTCTGCTCACCGAGCGTGACGCGGAATTCATTCTCGACAATGGGCTGATGCCCTTGGCGTCTTTGAAGAGCCAGGATTCGGTTCTGTTGCCGCGGATTCAATCCATCGCTGATCCGTTGGCGCCGTTAGCAGGACGGTGGGCTGCGCGGCGATAGCCACGGGCCTTGCCACGACTTCGTCCATCAACTACCATCGCCGTTCTTCGCGGACTCACTCGGTAGCGATCGGCACTCTGGGTTCATGCTCAAAGTCGCGTTTGTTACATGCACGGGTGCCCGTTCCTGTGACAACTGCGCACCGGTTAACGCTTCGATGTTCCGCACAATAGTGATTTGTCTCGACATGTTGGGCCGAACTCACGACTGTAATAGTTGGCTTGATCGATGGGAGAGAGAGCATCCGGATGATTCCCAAGTGGCGCGCCAAAAAGAATTTTTGAGGAGGAAGCGAGGCGGCGCGTACTATGGATAAGCTGGACGTTAGGTTTAATCCATTTGGGCTACGACGTGATCGACGCCGCCCGTTCCTGCAGACCGTCAAGCAACCTTATCGGTAGCTATCCGCTGCATACTACGCCTGCAACATTAGTGTCGCAATTGTCGCAAAAGCCTATGTACCGCCGCCAAGCCCACTCTTCGCGAGGAACTCGCGTATGGTGGCATAGATTCTGGTTCGCTCTTCGCGGCTAAAGCCACCGTGCTTGCCTCCCGGAATCGTCAACAACTGGTTTGGGACATCCGCCTTCGAGAGCGCTTCGATCAAACGGACGGAGTGCTGGTAGGGAACAGTCGGATCGGCATCACCTTGAATGGCAAGCACGGGCGGAAGCCCCGGCCTCACATAGGTGAGCGGCGAAAGTCGGCGGGCGATCTCTTCCCGGTTGGGCAGGCTGGCCATCCACTGAACAGCGTATGCCTTGCGGTTGGGACCGTCCAGCAGATCGGCGACGTCGGTGATACCGTACCAGTCGATAATGGCTGCCACCTTCGGTAAAGGAGCTCCTGGGCATTGGCGGTCCAGACCAGCGCTTTCCGGAATCATACCGGTGGTAAGAGCAAGATGTCCACCTGCGGATTCGCCGCTCAGCACCAGGCGATTCGTATCCAAGTCGTAGGTCTTTGCTTGCGCCGCTACATAGCGTAATGCGCAAAGGCAATCTTCGACAGCGGCGGGCGCCAACGCCACGCGTCCTAGCCTGTATTCCACATTTACTACATTCCATCCCATCTCAAACCACGGCATGAGAGACATTAAGGATTGTTCTTTGGAGCCCTGCACCCATCCCCCGCCATGGATAAAGATCAGCGTGGGTTGAGGACCAGTCGTATCTCTTCGTTTATAAATGTCCAGCTTCGCTTCATAATTGCTGGCGATCACATAGGTGAGGTTCGGGAATACCTGGTACTCATTAAGGGCGTGGGTGGCCCAGGCTGCTGACGGCGACAATTGAGCAAATGTGGGTTGGACCGCCACCAGAAGCACGAGACCGAGATATTTTAAGAAAGTAACTCCGCGCATCTTTGTCTTCTCCTTTTGGCACTCACCCATCTCCGCGTCCACGCCGACGCATTCGCAGAGACTTGGCAACTTGAGTAATTCTATACCAATTCCTACCATCTAGAGCTACAGAGCGATCAGACGAATACAATGCGGAAGCATAATGTAGCCCTCTATCTATCACTATCGGAGTTATCGGTTGCCTGGTGTCATTTGGCAAAACGTACCCGGTCGGTGAACCGCTCTGATTGACGGACTGAGTCCACGCGAGCATTTTCGGCCTGAAATGTCTTTATAGACTGTGCTCGTGAAATGGTCAAATAATACTGTTAGTGTCAATGGTTCGGGCGGGAGGATTAAGATGAAAGTGGCGTTGTTCGCGGGGGTTATGCTGGCGCTGGTGGTCGAGGCCGACCCACTCCAATGCGACTTGGCCGGTTATAAGGCCCTCGCGGGGCTTACCGCGACGGCGACGGGAAACGATCTGACGGTCGCCTGGAATGGGACGCACAATCAGCCGCTGCGGCTGCGTTTTGCAATTGAGAACGGCGTGCCGGTCATCGAGGAACTGGCCCTCAAGGCGCGCGGCGGATCATGGATCGCGCTGCTGACGCACGCCACGCCGGAGTTTCGCTTGGTCTCCGGTCTGCGGCGCATTACCAATCAGCAATTAGATCCGCTGGCCGGAATCGGAGTGAAGATTACGCCGGAAATTTTAGAGAAGTACAAATGGGAGGCGTTCTGGGATGCGCCGCTGAACGTTCCCGGCGGCGGAACCGGCGCATAACGACTGCACTCCGCCGCAGAGAGGCGTGCTCAATCAGCCGGGACTGCCTCGCAGTCCGGATGAAATCAAGCGCGCGATGGCGAGTTATCGCGCCCAGAGCTGTTCGATAAAGACGAATGGCGCGCGCCTTGAGGTTTCTTTTCCGGGCGTGCAGCTTGGCGTTTTTGAGGGACGGTTGCAGTTCACGATTTATCGCGGATCGAACCTGATCCGCATGGAAGTGATCGGGGTAACGCACGAGCCGTCAGTCGCCTACAAGTACGATGCGGGCGTGGAAGGAGCCGCGATCGCGCCGCAGTCGCGAATTGCATGGCGCGATCCGGCCGGTCACGCGCAGGAATTCCGCTTCGGAGGGCCGCCCCAGAACGGGCCGATCACAGTGACGTCGAACAATCGGGTGGTGATCGCCCAGTTGGCGAACGGCGCGATTGCGGCGTTTCCGCCGCCGCACAATTTTTTCTGGGCGCGGGAAACGAGTTATAACCTCGGTTACAACTGGTATCGCCAGGACAGCGAATCGTCCTTTTCCTTCGGGGTGCGCCAGGCGGAAAAAGAAGCTAATCTTCCGGGCACAGAGGATCGCCGCCAGAATTTCGCGCTGCGTAGCGCGCGTCCGGGTACGGAGCAGCGTATGCCGATTTATCTTTACGCCGGGCTTGGCGCGGACGACGTCGCCGAACAGGCTGCAGCGTTCACGCGCGACGATCATTTTCAGGCGCTGGCGGGATTTCAGGTGATGGCGACGCATTTCCATATGGGCCTGGTGGGAAAGGTGCAGGCGGCGGGGGGCCCGCAGGCGAAAATTCCGGATCTAGAGGTTCTTCGCGCCACCGGAATCAATATCGTCGCGCCGATCGATGGAGGAGCGGGAGCAGCATCGGAAGTTGCGGCAGAAACAGAACGGGGAACGGAGCGCGCCGGCAACGTCGATAATCCGCGATGGATGCAGTGGACGCGCGCTCTTGGCGCGACGCCGGAGTTGATCCTCGATGAAGCGCTGGCATATACCGGAGTCAAACGGTCGGATCTTCATTTTCCGCCGGAGGAACCAAAGCCGGATACGCGCGCCGGGCGCGGCCGCCCGGATCCGTTTCGCAGCCAGGCGATTTATTACGACGTGGCCCGGCTCCAATCGGACAAAACTTTCGTCGTGATGCCGAATACCGAAATTTTGCGAGGGGCGATTGCACGGGATCTCGGCGGGCACTCCGATCTGTTGATCTCGCATCCGGTTTACTGGGGGCAGGGACGCGCACCCGGCCAGAGTTTAGTCGAAAACGACCCGAAGTACGGACACGTTTATCATCTGGGCACCGTCGCCGACATGACGGAAATGACGCATCGCGAAAATTTGCTGATTTACATGCCGCATCCGGAGTCGAAAGGCTCGACCGGGTTTCCCACCGCGATCAAGGACACGGCGCACTTCAATGATGAAAATTATCGCGGCTTCGGGTTCCGTTGGGGCATGGGCCTCGACGGTTCGGAGCAGCGATTGTGTGAATATCGCTGCCTGCCGCTGTGGGACGATATGAACAATTGGCTCGCCAACCGCGCCACGCCGGCGAAATACATTCAGGCCATTTCGGAAATTTACGGCGAGTCGTATGGTGACGATGTTTACGCCAACAATCCGGTGAATTACGTGAAGCTTGACCGTCTGCCTCCGCCAGGCGAATGGGGTCCGATCATCAATGCGATGAAAAAGGGCGAATATTTCGTCACCTCGGGCGAGGTTCTGATTTCAGACTATTCGATCGAAGGATCAGGCGAACGGAGCGCCGTAGTCGCTAAGGTCGAATGGACGTTTCCGCTCGAAATGGTGGAGATCGTGTGGGGTGACGGCCAAAAAACGGGACGCCAAGTGATTTCGGCTACCGATCTGCCGCCGTTCGGCTCGCATCGGTTCGAGATTCCGTTCGACACGACGGGCAAGAAATGGGTGCGATTCGCCGCGTGGGACTCGGCGGGGGATGGCGCGATGGAGCAGCCGGCGAAACTGACAGACGTCGCTGGACCGGTGAGCGCTCGATAGAAACGCTGCGGTACTGGCCGACGGATCGAATACATTCCAAACGGGTGGTGTGCCCGTGAACCTACTAAATTCTAAACGACGACGAATTCATTGAACGCTTCGAAAAGGTTGGACTCAAAGCTGAAGACGCTAGACCTACGGAAGCGTTATCCGGCCTCATCGGTAGGTACCCCAGAACGCCCCTTCTAGCCCGCGAGGCTCACAAGTACCAAATAGCGACTGTACGCTCATCTGGTTTCCTTGGAGGGCATTTGCGGGTAGCCACCGCTCTCGGCCATTTATCGGACTGTCCACTGGAGGGCGGTGGTTAAACCTGCGAATAAAGCTACGCTGAGAACGTAAATGCAAATCCCGGCTGTTATGACAACCAGAGACTTTGCAAAGACGATTCGTCATGACCTGGCCGACTTGCGGCCGCGCGACATGATCGACATTCAATCGTTTATCTGGGTTTTGGGCTCCGACGAACACGCCACCGATTGAAAAGGGCTCTCAATTTCAAGCGATCCCCAGCCGATCGACCTGCCCGCTAAAGCGTCCCCAGCTCCTGCCCTGGAACGTCAATCCACCAACCCATGAAGACCGGTTCCATCGCCTGCCGTCAGCCATACATCTTCGGCCCCCAGTCACCCTGCACAACCCAGAATCCCTTAGGAGATTTGAGGGGTAGTATGGGGCGCGACTGGCTCCCCAATAAAGGACGCCGAAGCCGAGGGCCACTACACACGGCAGGCTGATGTACCACGGTATCTGCACGACGAAGCTAGTATCGAATGAGCGCCGGGTAACTCGACTCATGAACACTTGCAGCGAACTTCAAGGTAGGTTGTGTCAAAGGTGCTCTCCATCGCATGGACGTTATGCTCCTGGCCCGATCGGCTCAATGCATGGAACTGGATTTGAAATCGGTATGCAGTCTTTTAGTCGTTCGTGTTGACCTTTTTCGCGTCAATGGTGAGCACTGCCGGCACAGTGGTGCCATTGGCTAGGACGAGCGATGTAACCAGCCCGAGGCCCTCGGAACCGCGGTTGACATAGACGATTGCGAATGTCACGGTGCGAACAAAGTTTCCCTGCGAGTAGACTCCGACCGTTAACATGCTGGTGCAGTCCGAATTCACGGTTCCAGTTCCCTGGAGGGTGACGCTGGAAACCGTGCCGCCGGAGCTGCTCACGGCAGATCCCGATAGATTTCCAGAGTCGTCGAGGGTGTAGCTGGCGACGGCGGAAAATGGGACGGCCGCTCCCGCAGGGTAGACGTTTCCGGTTTCAACGTAGCTCCAGGACCCTGCCACACCTGCGTTTGAGCAACGTCGGTCCTCTGCCAACAATGGTAGGCCGATAAACAACACGGCCCCTACGATCGTCAGGTTCATTAGATTGAGTGATTTCATTTGTTTTTCTCCTTTGTTCCTCTCATCGTCGCAGTCAACCTTTGGCTGCCCGCACCATCTCAAGCGCAAAGCGCGCGCAAAAACTCGCACGTGGAAGAAATCTTTTTTCGCGGCGCGACAGGGGCAGGCCGTGCATCTGGTAACGGCGGACCTAACGTGTTAGCTTCATGTATGCCGGATCGACAGACTGGTGGTCCCGATGGACGCGTCGCCACAGCAAGTAACTCAATTACTACAGGCATGGAGCGGCGGCGAAGAAAGCGCGCTCGAAAAGCTTGTGCCGCTGGTATACAGCGAGTTGCACAGGCTGGCGCGACGCTACATGGCGAGGGAGCAGCCGGGCCACACACTTCAGGTGACCGCTCTGGTGAGCGAGGCTTATCTAAGGCTGGTCGATTCTCCGCAAGCTAACTGGCAGAACCGCGCCCATTTCTTTGCCGTGTGTGCGCAAGTGATGCGGCGGATCTTGGTGGATCGGGCGCGGTCCCGCCGCGCTCGGAAACGCGGCATGGGGATACCAGCGCTGGAACTGGACGAGGCCCTGGTTGTGGCGCCGGGGCGCAGCACGGACCTGGTTGCCCTGGACGACGCGCTGAAAGACCTTTCGGCTCTGGACCAGCGCAAGGGCCAAATCGTGGAACTTCGCTTTTTCGGCGGTCTGAGCGTGGAGGAAACCGCCGAGGTGCTGAAGGTTTCGAAAGACACCGTGATGCGCGATTGGAAGCTGGCCAAGAGCTGGCTGCGGCGCGAGCTGAACCAAGGGGAATCGAATGGGGCCTGAGCGTTGGCGCCAGATCGAGCAGTTGTATCACGACGCTCGGGAGCGGGACACGGCCCAACAGCCCGGCTTTCTCGATCAAGCGTGCGTGGGGGATGAGGAACTGCGGCGCGAAGTGGAATCGCTACTTGCGCAGGACGAGGAAGGGGCCGGCTTTCTCGAAGCTCGGGCGATGGACTTGGCGGCTAAAGAACTTGCCAGGGAGAGCTCGTCCCCTGAGGATCGGCCCAGCGAGGATCGGCCCAGCGAGCACGGCGCCGTTGCCATAAAGCTAGCCGGTACGAGATTCGGACGGTACGAACTGGTTGGATTGTTGGGCGCCGGCGGGATGGGCGAAGTCTATCGCGCCGCCGATCCGCATGTGGGCAGAGAAGTCGCGATCAAAATACTGCCTTGGGAGATGACCGGGGACCCGCAGGCTCTGGCCCGCTTCCATCGCGAAGCACGCATGATCGCGGCGCTTTCGCATCCCAATCTGCTTCGCGTTTACGATTTCGGGGAGCACCAGGGCCTTAGCTACACGGTCACCGAACTGTTGGAGGGCGAGACGCTGCGCGATCGTCTCCGGCGCTCGGCGCCCGATTGGCGCGCGGCGGCCGAAATCGCCGCGGCCGTCGCGGAGGGCCTGTCCGCCACCCATTTCCAAAGGATCGTCCATTTGGACCTCAAGCCGGAAAACATCTTTCTGACCCAGCCGCCTGACGGTTCCCCGGGCCGGACGGTCATTCTCGATTTCGGTTTGGCGCGTTCGATGCCCTCGAATATTGGAACGAAAGAAAGAGTGCACGCGATTACGAAAGTGGGAATGGTGGCGGGGACGGTTGGGTACATGTCCCCCGAACGGGCGCGAGGCGAACCGGCCGGCGCCGCGAGCGATATCTTTTCCCTGGGTTGCGTCCTCTACGAAATGCTTGCGGGATACCCTCCGTTTCAGCGGCCCACTCAGGCCGAGACGCTGGCGGCGATCTTGCGCGACGAATTCGCGCCCTTAACCGTAGTTATTCCATCCGACTTGCATCGCTTGATGGCTCGGTGCCTGGAGAAGGCACCCGAACAGCGATGCCAATCGGCCCGTTTCCTGGCATCTTCGCTGCGATCGACCCTTTCGGGAATCCCGTTGCCCGGTGGGGCGCTGGCTCAGGAGTCCCTCATCGATTCCTTGGCCGTCCTGCCCTTTCAGAACACTAGCGGCAGTCCTGACACGGACTTCCTCAGCGACGGGATCACCGAAAGTCTGATCAACTCATTCGCTCGTCTGCCGGGTCTGCGTGTCATCGCAAGAAGCCGAGTGTTCCGCTACAAGGGCAAGAATATCGACCTGGGGAAATTGGGCCGGGAGCTGGGCGTCTCCGCGTTGTTGACGGGCCACGTACTCCAACGCGGCGAAACGCTCAGAGTGCAGGCGGAGCTGGTGGACACGGCCTCCGAAACCCAAATCTGGGGTGAACGGTTTCAGGGTAAAGCGACGGATGTTCTCACTTTTGAAGAAAAGATCGTCTCGCAGATCACAGCCACACTGAGGCCGCGGGTGAGGAGTGGAGAAAGGCACCCGAAGCGTACCGGCGATTCCCAAGCCTACGCTTTTTACCTGCAGGGGCTGCACCAGTGGCATCAGAGAACCGGTGCCAGCCTGGCTAAGGCGCTCGACTACTTTGAGTGCGCCATTAAAGCTGATCCAGAGTACGCGCTGCCCTACCACGGGCTGGCCGAAGCCCTGATCGTCCTTACGTTCTTCAACGCCGCGGCGCCGAAACAATATTTGGAGAGGGCGTTCGCGGCCGCGTCCCGCGCCGTTGCGATCGATCCGGATTTCGGACCCGGGCGCGCCGCTCTGGCCATGGTGCACGGCTGGCTGAACCACGACTGGGCCGAAGCCAACGCCGAGATGGAAAGAGCGGTGCAGGCCGATCCGAGCAGCGCCCTGGTACACGATCGCCGAGCCCTGGTGCTGGTGGCGCAAGGGCGTCCCGATGAGGCTATCGCAGCGCAGCTTCGGTCGCTCGAAATAGAGCCGCTCTCACTCAGTCTTCAGCATCACGCGGCATGGTGCTTTCTGCTGGCGCGTCAGTACGAGCGCGCCGCGGCGCAGTCCCGCCAGTTGCTGGAACTCGACCACCAATACCCCTTCGCTTGGCTGTGGCTGGCCGCCTCTATGGAAAGGCTTGGCCAATACGAGGCCGCGCAAGCGGCGTTCACGCAGATGGGACCTGACTTTGGTGGCAACCCGGTATTCCGTGCATTCACCGGACACTTGATGGGAATTACGGGGCGCGTCGAGGAAGCCCTTGTCATCCTCTCAGAAGGACAACGGCTATGGGAAGGGGGATATTTCGAGCCATTTGTGCTGGCGCTGACATGCGTCGCGCTGGGGAGAACCGAAGCGGCTCTGGATTGGCTGGATCGTGCGGAGGAAGCGCGTTCCTCCTGGCTGACCGTTCATGCCCCCTTGGATTCGCGCTTGGACCCGCTCCGAAGCCACCCCCGCTTTGAAATGCTGATGGTCCGCATGGGGCTGAAGTAGTAAACGAATATCGCGGATGAATTCTCTGGTCGAGGCCAGGTGGAGGTGACATCGTTACAGCTGCAAACGTACTTTTCTATTGCATTGACCTCACCTTCGTTAGATGGAGGAAAACGTACTGATCGAATACGCGTCTTCGGCAATGTGCCTCAAATTCAACTTATCTGGCGCTGAAAAGTAAGACTCCACCTTGGGGAGCAATACGGAGCATGGCCGCTGGCCGGAGTCGGTGCCTCGGCTTCTTGCAGACGTTCACAAATCCCCCCAAACGGATGTGTTGCAAACTTGAAAATAGGCGCGAGCAAGATCCAGGGTCGCTATCCATCACACGGCGGCTTGCAACCCGAAGAGACCTTCTACGAATAGGACCTGCTCAACAATGGCTCCTTTCGGCACCGCCATACCTGACCTTTCCGAATCATTTGTACGGTTTCGATTCCTTGGATCGTCCTCCACGCGCTCGCAAAGGATCGGTATCCTTGGCCGGCTCGAACTCGCCGTTTGATGGAGCGATTGATCCCGCTCCAGATGTTGTTCAAGTACAGTACGGGCCGACACTGCATCTGAGGCCCAGCTCACGATTCAGCTTGAGTTCGCCAATGACTAGGATACGCCGGGTTTCCGTCGACATTGGTGACTCGTGGGTGAGGATGGCCGGAAGCCCGCGAGGCTTTCCGGAAGAACCATTTAGCTGCGGCAGCATCCCGGTTCGGCGGGGGCAAGAAATCGATGGTGTTTCCCTGGGAATCGACCGCGCGATATCAATAGGTCCATTCTCCGGCCACCCGCTGAGAAGTCTCGTCCATTCGCCAGGAGGCGTTGGTGCGACGAAGCTCTCGGCGACAGCGCTTGGCCAGTTCCGGTGCGTAGTGCTGGACCCAGCGCCAAATCGTTACATGATCTACGCGCGGATTCCGTTCGGCCATGAGCTCTTCTAAATCGCGATAGCTGAGCGCGTACCGAAGATACCAACGGACACACACAAGGATCTCTTCGAAATGTCGTCCTTTGAACAGCGCCGGTCGCCTATGGCGCATGGCTTCCCAAGCCTATCAGACCTTACTAATCAAGCTTTGCAACACATCCGGTCCGACTGTGCCTTATTGTGCCTTACGACCCCGAATCTGCCAGGATCTAGCAACCTACGGTTTCGTTTGTTTTCGACCAGTTAGCATCTATCGGGACGAACGAGGGTGCCCTGGTTCGGATTCAGGTTCTAGTTCTCGCAAGGGAGTGGAGGTTCAAGTCCTCTCATCCGCACCAATCCACGAGTTATCTAAAACAAAAAGACCAGCTTCCCCTTGGCGGGGATCGGCTAGTCTCTTTGTTTGACGGTATGGCAGTCGTTGACCCGGAGCCCGCGAACAGGGTGATCGTTGTCCTCACAGAATTGTGAGAGCGAAACTTTGCAACCAAATCCACATCAGGGCGAACGAGTTGCCGGCAGAGGACTGCTCGCCATACGTGTGGATGTTCGGCATGCTCACACCCTTCGGGTATTCCACAGCCGTTGGTGCAGGCATAACACCGGCAGTCATTACAGCCAAAGCCGCGATCATTACGAGTTGACCAAGAAACCGTTTGGTTCTCATGGGATGTCTCCTTCTGCCCCGTATGGTGCACGCGACCTTCCTAGTATCTTGTTCACGCATTTTCAACGAATTACCTTGTTTTATGGATCCTGGGTGAATCAATCAGATAATTCCGCTAGCCCGACGGTTAGTGGATCAGCCTCTCGCCCTGACATTTTTAAACCTGCCACGGATTCAAAACCTGAACCTGCGTATTCGTGAAATCGGCGGCGTTGCGGGAGACGACCGTCAAATTGTAGTGCAGCGCGGTAGCGGCGAGCAGGCCGTCGATGACTGACAGAGTTTTGCCTTTATGTTTCGCTTCCCACGCGAGCAACCCCCAACGATCGGCAATCGCGGAATCAATCGGAACGACCCTACCGGAAAAGCGAGCTTGTAGATCGACTTCGAGCCACGTTTCCAGTTGTGTTCTACGTTTGCCCTGAGCGAGTCCAGCAACCCCTTTCCGGATTTTGCCGAGTGTCAATACGCTTAGAAAAAGCAAGCTTTCGTTAGTGGATTCCATCCACTCCACGACGCGCGGCTCCGGCTTGGGGCGAACCAACTCAGAAATGCAATTGGTATCGAGCAGGAATCCGCTCATAGTTCTGTGTCGCGACCCGGGTCCTCGTCCCGCTCCAAATCGAGATCGACGGCAACAAGCGGCGATTCTCTGAAAAACTGAACGATGCTTTTCGGCTGACGCGACTTGGCCGTCAGGCGATCATATTGTTCATCGGAAATCATGACGACACCCTCTTTGCCTTGTTTGGTGATTCGCTGCGGCCCTGTTGTTCGTGCCAGACGGAACACTTCGCTAAACTTGGCTTTGGCCGTTTGAAGCTGCCAATCGTGTCCGCCGGTTGGAGCGGTGGTGGAGTGAGCTTGGAGGATTCGGTTCGGTGTCTTTAGCGTTTTCGGCATAGCTATATGACCAGTCTGACTAGTCATAGTATCGCGCCATGTAGATCGCCATGTCAAGAGACGCCTCTACTCAGCAAACGTCGGTAACGATGGCAGATGGCACATCGGTTACCGACTACAGGGATGGGCACGCTCTGCACAAATTACCACCAGGCACGCCAGCGAGCGGCTTACGCAGTGAAGACTGCTGCCCCGCTGGTGGACTATGCTTGCGACTGCGTAATCGATGGCGTGCAGCTGCGGTTTATAACTACCTGCTGAAGGCTTCGATCGCCAATTTGCAAGGCAAGTAAGAGCACTACGAGGTGAGTGCCTGCATGTCACGCCCTCCGCGTAACCGGCTAACCGTTAGCAGTTCGTACCTATCGACCGAGCTGGCCGCGTCTGGTGGGTGTCTTCAAAAAAACCCTCAGGTGTATCCTATTGAAATTCCTGACCTTTGTTCTCCTATTCTCTTTGTGCGTGATCGCGGCGCACGTTTTCGACATGCTGAAGACCGAGGTTTTGCGCCCGGCACTCACCTGTATTCATATACCCCCTCCCAAATTCACATTGAATGATGTAATAGCGGCCGCGGCACACAAGCATCAGGTAAACCCGGCATTTGTGAAGAGCATCATTGCGGCAGAATCGGGCTTCGCGGAGACTGCGATTTCGCCGAAAGGCGCCGTCGGATTGATGCAGCTGATGCCAGAGACGGCCCGTGAGTTCGGAGCCGATCCTTCCGTGCCCGAACAAAATATCGATGCAGGAACGCACTACTTGAGCTGGCTGATGCAGCGTTACGCCCACAAGAGGGATCAGATGCGGCGAGCCATTGCAGCCTATAATGCCGGTCCAGGGGCAGTCGAACGCTTTCGCGGTGTCCCGCCTTTTCGCGAGACACGCACGTACGTCACGCGCGTCCTACGCTTTTATAAGAAATACGATGCCACGTATGCCCTGGCTGCTTTACGCTGACCCCGCAATCGCTCTAACAAAACGCTCGGCTGAGCGCTGGACTGCTGCTTTCGCATCAGTGACGACCGTTCTCTTCGGAAACGCTCCGTAGATTCGGTCGAAATTGTACGGCTCGAGCCGGGCTAAAATCTGACCGACCGCCTTGGCCCCCAATGGTACGTAGTTCGGATAGCTGTACATGAACGAGACCCAGCGTGTATCCATGCACACCTGCGGCTGATCTCCTGACAATAGAACGCCTCTTCCGTCCGCTCCACCAGGCCAATGGAGAACCTGGAATCCGTCGAAATGGCCGGGCGTATGAATGAGCACCAGATCATCCAGCAGGTGATGGCTTTCGCCGGACCAATACTGAATGTTGCTGTGCGGGCGGGTCACCCAGCCGCGGTCGGCCGAATGAAGATGAATCGGCGCGTTATCGAATGCGAGGCTCCAATCGACCATGGTCGTGTAATAGTGCGGATGTGAGATCGCGATTGCTGCTATGCCACCCAGGCCGCGGACGGCGTCGATGGTTGGCTGATCGAGAAGGGCTATGCAATCCCACAGAATGTTGCCCTGTGAGGTCTGAAGAAGAAACGCTCGCTGGCCGATGGCGAAATGGGGCGCGGTGTGGATGGAGCAGAGCCGTGGCTCTTCCTGAGTGATCGTGTTGTGGTGCTTCTGAGCGAGCTCGTTAGGGGTAGACCACTGTTGCCCGTCCAGGCCCACGAACTGCCGGGAGTCCTGGCAGATCGGGCACGCTGGCGGCGGTTCGGCCGAGGGAGAGTATTGCGCGCCGCACGTCACACAAATGAAGGCTGAGCTCATCCAGAAGCAGATTAACGCAATCGGCGGCGCCTCGCCGCGATGCAGCGGCATTTGCTATGTTGGCTCCCATGTACACCCGACTTTTCTTGCTGGCTGGATGTGCCGTGACCTGCTTTTCGGCTGGATTTCAATCGGTTGATCTGTTGAAACTTCGATCGGTCGGCACGGTTCAGTTCTCCCCTGACGGCTCACGCATTGCTTACACCATCACGCGCAACGACGTGCCGGAGCGGCCGTTCGGCCAGCTTTGGATCATGACGCTGGCAGACCGAAAGTCGATTTGCCTGAGCGCCGGCGATGAGCCTTCCGGGCAATCCGGAATGGTCGCCGGACGGGAAGTGGATCGCCTATTCAGGCAGGCTGGGCGGAAAATCGGGGCTGGTCGTCGCGCGTGCGGATGGGAGCGGAAAGAAATTTCTGGGGCCCCTGGACGGGACCAACAGCTCCACTGCCAACTACGGGCAAAGAGATCGCGTGGTCGCCGGACAGAAACAGATCGCCTATGTTTCCTCCCAGCCTGGGCCGGAAACGGCCGACGCCACCGGCGACCCGATCGTGATCACGCGCTATCTCTACAAGCCAACGGCGGGCGAAGGCAATACGCATTTCAACGACAACAAGCGACTGCACATTTTCATCGCCGACGTGGCGCACGGCACATCGCGGCAGCTTACCACCGGCACGCACTACGAGCACTCCGATCGATTGGTCGCCGGACGGAAAAGAGATCGCGTTCATTTCCAATCGCGAGCCGAATGAAGATCAGTTTTTCAATTACGATCTTCTTACGCTCGACGCGGCCACAGGCGAGACCCGCCGGCTGACCGCAACCGAAAGCGCTGAGTACCGGCCGCACTGGTCGCCGGATGGGAAGACGATCGTCTACGAAGCCACCAAGCGCGGGCTTACCGATCTGGAGACCACCATGGAGGATACGCACGTCTGGGTGATGGACGCCGATGGAAAGAACCGGCGCGAGCTTACCGGTGCGATCGATAACCGGCAAGGCGAGCGCGGGCTGGTCGAGCGACGGAGGTCGGTCTTGTTCACGGTTCAGGAGCGACGGCGAAGTGCATCTGTACCGACGCGGCGGTCTCAGGTGGCGCGACCAGTGGCGGTGGTGAGCGACCGCGGCAGCGTCGGGTTCCTGGTCGGCGCACGGAGAGCAGATTGCATACGCGTTCACGACGCCCGGGGGATCTGGCGGAGCTGTATCTGAAGACCGGCGAAGCGGCGCCGCCAAGAAGCTGACCGATTTGAATCGCGAAGCGCTGAGCGGCAAGACCGTCGAACAGGTGGAGTCGTTCACCTTCATCAGCAACGACAATCAAGTGGACGGTGGAAGCGTTTCTCACCTACCCGGCTGATTTCCGCGCCGATCGGAAATATCCGCTGATTGTCAATATTCACGGCGGCCCGCACGGCCAGCAGGGGCCGGCGTTCAATTTCAAGAATCAGGTGTACGCATCGCACGGCTGGGCGACGCTGATGGTGAACTATCGCGGGCTCGACCGGCTATGGGCAGGCGTTCACCGATGCGGTGTTTCGCCGATCAGAACGGCAACGAAGCGCAGGATGTGCTGTACGGCGTCAGCGCGGCGATGCGCCGGAATCTGTGGATCGATCGCGACCGGCTGGGGATCGAAGGCACCAGCTATGGCGGCCAGTTGAGCGCGTGGCTGATCACGCAGACCAACATGTTCAAGGCTGCGATTCCGACGGCCGGCATCAGCAAATCTGATCAGCTACAACTACATGACGTACTACAACCAGTACGAGCAGATGGAGTGGGGCGCGTTTCCGCACCAGGGCAATTTGATGGATGTGCTGTGGGAGCGGTCGGCGCTGAAGCATGTGGCCAACGTGCATACGCCGACGATGCTGGTGCACGGCGAGAACGATAACGATGTGCCGATTGCGGAGGCCGAGCAATATTACATCGCGCTCCGAGACGTGGGCGTGGATGCCGTGATGGTCCGATATCCGCGCGAAGGGCACGGGGTCCGGGAGCCCAAGCACGTGGTCGACGCGATCGATCGCTCCATCAAATGGTACGAGAAATATTTCCGGTAACGTGACGTCTCACTCGTAGACCCAGGGTCGCCAGTATGGCTGAGACATCGAAAGACGCCGGGCCAGCAACCAGTCACGAGGTCCTGCACCACTTGAAGCTGTTTTCAAGCTTGCGCCCCAAAGAGATGGGCGGTGTAATCGAAGCGGCCTTCAATGAATGGAACAATGATAATGCTCAACGGCTGGGTGCTTCGCTGGCGTTCTTCACGCTACTCTCGCTGGCGCCGCTGGTGGTGGTGATTGTGGCAGTGGGCGCGGCTGTTTTCGGCCAAAAAGCGGCGGAAGGGGAATTTGCCTGGGAAATTCGAGACCTGGTGGGTCCGGTTGGAGCGCAGGCGATTCAGGAATTGGTTCGGGGAGCCTACAAACCACAAGCCGGGCTAGTGGCGGCGCTTCTCAGCCTGTTGACCTTAGTGTTCGGCGCTTCTTCGGTAGCTGTCGAACTGCATGAAGCACTCAATATCATCTGGCAGGTGCCGGCGAAGAGCGGCAACTTCTCCTCCCGCGTCTCCGACTTCATGAAGGAGCGATTCTTATCTTTGCTGCTGGTCTTCGGCGCGGGCTTTGTTCTGGTGGTCTCTCTGATCTGGAGTGCCTGGATCGCAGCGATGGGGCGGCACTTTGAATCGGTATTGTCAGTCCCGGAATCGGTCTTGCACCTGGTCACTTTTGTGGCGTCGTTTGTCGCTATTGCTCTGGTTTTCGCGGCCATCTACAAGTTCGTTCCGGATGTGCTCCTGAAGTGGAGCGATGTTATCGTGGGCGCTTGTTTCAGCGCCCTAATCTTCGTGATCGGTAAGCAACTGTTAGCGCTGTATCTCGGCAAGGTGGGAGTAGCGTCGGCTTATGGAGCAGCGGGGTCGTTGGTCACAGTTTTAGTCTGGGTCTATTATTCGGCACAGCTATTTTTTCTCGGGGCGGAGTTCACCAAAGTCTATGCGAGGAAGTTTGGATCTCACTTTTCCCGCACACTTCAACCGGGCACGCCGCCGCCACCGGACCCGATCGTGCTGGCGCCGGACGGGTCACCCGCGCCATCCAACGACGTTACTTCTTCGTTAACTCCGCGTAACTAAGCTACGTCTACGGTGTCCAATATGAGTGAATGTAGTAGTGCTGCGGATATGGGTGTTTCTGGCCACGCTCTCCTCTCTTTGTGATCTTGCTGACGCACAAGTTGCTCAATTCGAAGGAAAACGTATCGTCGATATCCAGTTCTCAGAGGTTCAACCGCTCGATCCCGCCGACTTAGCAAAGGCGCAACCGCTGAAAATCGGTCAGCCATTGCGGCTGTCCGAGGTAGCTCAGGCCATTGACGGGTTGTTCGCCACCGGACGATTCGACGACATCGCAGTTGAGGCAGAAGCGGCTAGTGATGGAGTGGCGATTCGTTTCGTCACCAAGAACGCCTGGTTCGTCGGGGGCGTGTCCGTGCAGGGTGACGTCGGGTCTCCTCCTAATCGTGGACAAGTAGGAACTACCGCGCAATTGTCGTTGGGGAGTCCTTTTCATGAAGACGATGTCGCGCGCGGCATCGAGAACATCAAGCGATTGATGGAAGCAAATGGTCTGTATGAGGCACAGGTCACGTCTTCGCTGGAGCGGACCGGCAACGTACAAGAAGTTTTCGTCACCCTCTACGTTCAGGATGGCAAACGGGCGAAATACGGAATGCCGACGGTTGAAGGCGATACAAAGCTATCGAACGACACGATTCTGCGTGTCACCGGTTGGCGCATTCCGATCATACACTGGTGGCGTCAGGTGAGCGATGCCAAGACCCGGAAGGGAGTACATGGCCTACTCTCGAAATATCAAAAGCAGGATCGTCTGACCGCGCGCGTAGAGCTAAAGAAGCTCGACTTCGACGCCCAGCGCCGGCGCGTGCACCCGCACCTGACTGTGAACACGGGTCCGAAAGTGGTTGTAACAGCCGTGGAAGCGAAGATGTCGAAACGCGTGCTTAAACGATATGTGCCGGTTTTCCAGGAGAACACCGTAGACAACGATCTGCTGGTGGAAGGGAAGCGCAACATCCATGACTATCTTCAGAGCCAAGGTTATTACGACGTAGACGTCGACTTTCGAGTGCTTCCACCACAGAACGATGTGGAGACCATTGAATACATAATCTCGCGGGGACAGCGCTACCGGCTGGTCCACGTTGCTGTCAGCGGCAACAAGTATTTCGATGAAGATGCCATCCGGGAACGTATGTTTATGCAGCCGGCTTCGCTCCGGATGCGGCATGGACGCTACAGCGAGGCATTTCGACGAAAGGATGAAGAGAATATTGCGGATTTGTATCGCGCCAATGGCTTTCGCGATGTGAAGGTCGCTTCCGTTGTCGAGCGCGATTATCGCAACAACGAGGGCGATATCGCCGTAACAGTGAAGATTGAGGAAGGTCCGCAGTGGTTCGTTGACAGCCTGGCCCTACTGGGGGTCAGCCAGTTAAATGCCGATCAACTGCGCCCACAACTTTCATCGCTCGCAGGACAGCCGTTCGCCGAAGTGAATCTGGCCAGCGATCGCGATACCTTGCTCACTTACTACTATTCGCATGGCTTTCCCGCCGCGAATCTCAGCACGTCTTGGCAGGTGAACGGGCAGCCTCATCACGTGAACGTTATCTATACGGTTACCGAGGGTGACCGGCAATACGTTCGCAAGGTGTTGACGTCGGGGCTGCACACCACCCGCCCCAGCGTAGTGGAGAAGCAGATCAAGCTGAAGCCTGGAGATCCACTTTCGCCCATCGAACAGACGGAGATCCAGAAGACGTTCTACGACTTGGGGATTTTTGCACGAGTAGACACAGCTATCGAGAATCCGGACGGCCAAACGGACCACAAGTACGTGCTCTACAATTTCGAAGAGGCTAATCGCTACGATCTTTCCCTGGGAGTCGGCGCACAGGTGGCGCGCTTTGGTACGCCCAGCACTACGGATCTCTCAGCTCCGGCCGGCACTCCGGGATTCAGCCCCCAGTTCACGGCTACGCTGACACGCCTGAATTTCCTTGGGATGGGGCACACCGTCTCGCTGCGGGGCAGCTACTCCTCTCTTGAGAAGCTCGTTTCGCTTAGTTACTTGCAGCCCCGCTTTCTGAATACCGAGGGCCGGAACATGACTTATGCCGCGCTCTTTGCACAATCGTTGGACATCCGAACCTTCGCGTCCAAGCGCGTAGAAGGGTCGGTGCAGCTTACGCAAAAGTTCTCACGAAGTCTCACAGGACTCTTCCGGTTTTCCTATCGCCGGGTAAGTGTAAGCGATGTAGTGATCCCGGTTTTACTGGTTCCCCAGCTAGTACAACCTGTCCGCCTGGGAATCCTGTCGGCCAATTTCGTTCAAGACCGCCGAGACAATCCAGCCGACCCTCATCATGGCATTTACAATACGGTAGAGATCGGCGTGACCGGCAGGTTCCTCGGCTCCGAGCGCAGTTTTGCACGGGCGTTGTTGCGCAACGCGACTTATTACAAACTGACTCGAAACGTCGTTCTGGCCCGGCAGACGCAATTCGGCGTGATCCGTCCGTTTTCTGCGCCTGCGGGCGTGGGTGATCAAGAATCCGTGCCTCTGCCGGAGCGCTTCTTTGGAGGCGGCGCGGACTCCCTGCGAGCTTTCCCTTATAACGAGGCCGGCCCACGCGATACAGGCGCGGCGCTTGTTCCCGGCGGACCGACCTCAGCGCCTACAGGTTTTCCGTTGGGCGGAAATGCCCTGTTCTTCAATAATGTAGAGCTGCGGTTTCCGTTCATCGGCGACAATATCCAGGGCGTCTTGTTCCACGACATGGGAAACGTCTACAGCTCGGTGACAAACATGTCGTTCCGGTTTCACCAGAAAAACCTTCAGGATTTCGACTACGCGGTGCATGCGGTAGGGTTCGGTCTCCGGTACAAGACCCCGATCGGCCCTATTCGCGGCGACCTGGCTTATAGTATTAATCCTCCGTCGTTCGTCGGCTTCAACGGAACACCGGTGCAGCTATTGCAGTGCAATCCCAGCTTGCCGGCGTCGGCGCTGCCCAGCTTTTGCCAGCCGGTCCAGCAAAACATCAGCCATTTTCAATTCTTCTTTTCGATTGGGCAGACCTTTTGATGCGGCGGCTGTTTCCAGTGCTGATGATCGCGAGCATTTGTAGTGCCATGGTGGTGCTGGACCGCATGGTCGTTGTCGTTGGTAAGCATGTGATCAAGACCAGCGACATCGACCTGGATTTGCGAGTCACGGCCTTTCTCAACCGCCAGCCTATTAGTGTCGATGGGCAGGCCAAGCGGCAGTCGGCGGAACGGTTGATTGATCAGGAGATCATTCGCCAGGAGATCGTCACTGGCAACTATAGGCGGCCGCCTGACAGCGACGGGACTGCACTAATGAACAATCTGCGGCGGGATCGCTTCGGTGGATCGGATGCGAGTATGCGCGCAGCCTTGCAGCGGTACGGTATCACGGAAGATCAGTTGCTGGCTCAATTGCTATGGCAACTGACGGTCTTGCGTTTTATCGACCAGCGCTTTCGCCCCGCCGTCATCGTCAGTGACGAAGAAGTGCGCGCTTACTATGATCAGCATCTAGCCGAGCTGCGCCGGCTGTACCCGCAGGCCAAGAGCTTTGAAGAGGTCGATCCGAAGATTCGCAGCCTGCTGGAGGGGCAACGGATAAACGAGAATTTCACGCAATGGCTGGAGGAATCCCGCAGGCGTGATCGCATCGAGTATAGGCAGGACGCGTTTCAATGAGCAGACCCGCGAAGATCATCACCAACATATCGATTGGGGTAGTGGCTCTTTTGGCAGTGGCGATAGTGGCTGCCGTATTAGTGGTTCAAACCGACTGGTTTCGCTCGTACGTGAAGCGAAAGATCATCGCTTCCACCGAAGAAAGCACGGGCGGAAAAGTGGAGGTCGGTTCTTTCGCCTTCGACTGGCGGCAAATGCGAGCGGTCGTAACCGGCTTCGTAATCCACGGTAGCGAGCCTGCTGGGATGTCTCCGTTTCTAAGCGCACAACGCGTACAGATCGATATCCGGCTTTTCACGAGTATTCATCACATCCTGAATATTGCTTATCTTGGCATCGAGCGTCCGTCGGCCAATGTGATGGTATTCCCAGATGGGCGCACCAATATTCCTAACCCGAAGAACAAATCGACATCGAGCGAGACTCCGCTCGAAACGGTTGTGAACCTGGCGGTTGATCATTTCGAGCTGGCCAACGGTCTTCTGACAGTCGCAGCTGCCAAGCAGGAGATAAATATTCGGGGCAAGGATCTGAAGGCCGAGCTATTGTACAACTCGATTAAGCAAGGTTACCGGGGTCAACTGTCGTTCCAGCCCCTATACGTTGCATCCGGCCGAAACACGCCGGTGGATTTCACGATCACGCTGCCGGTGGCGCTGGAGCGCGATCGCGTCGATTTTCACGACGCCAGGATCAGTACCGCGCTGTCGTCGTTAGTGATCAACGGGTCAGTCGAGAGCATGCGCGATCCGAAGATTTCCGCGCACATCAACGGACGGATCGCTCTGGCTGATCTGAAGAACGCCGGGGATCTGCCGATTGCGACGGACTTGAAGAACCTTCCTTCCGCGGTCGACCTGGATGGCAACGCAGTCTTGACGAGCAACAGTATTCAGGTAAACGGGTTACGGTTGAGCATCGGGCATTCAGATCTGGAAGCATCGGGCGCACTGAAGAATGCCCTGGGGACGGGCGCCCTCGAGTTTAAGAGCCGGTTGGCGCTGGGTGAACTGGGGCGGCTGACGAAATCGACCGCGCGCCCGGAAGGGACTGTCGTTTTCAACGGTCAAGCCAAGCTCGATTCCGGCAACAACTATCAGGTCAACGGCAATATCCAGGCAACGGGCGTCTCCTTTCAACAGGGCGGGCAGCGGATCACCAACGTTAACTTGTATTCAGCCCTGGCCCTTGATCCGCACAACCTCAACTTGAACGGTCTCCGGCTGGCAGCGTTTGGCGGCCAATTCGAAGGCAATGCGTCACTCCAGGATTTAGCACGCTACCGTGTCGACGGAAACCTGAAGAGCCTCGATCTCGCCGCGACTGCTCGCGCCGCCGGATTGAAGCAGTTCCCCTATTCGGCTGCCATCTCGGGACCGATTGAAGCCGCGGGAGACTTGAAAACGCCGGGAAGATCGGGCCTTACCGCTACCGCACGACTGTCGATTGCCCCCGGCAAGCACGGTGTTCCTATGTCCGGCCGGCTGAACGCCGTTTACAACGGTGCCACCGAAGATATACGCGTCGAGAATTCCTACCTCGCGCTGCCGCACACACGTCTGACGTTGAATGGCGCGGTGAACAAGCAGTTGAACATCGCTCTTACGAGCAGCGACGTGGGCGATCTCCTGGCGGCCACGTCCATGAACTCCAAGCCTCCGGCTATTTTGGACGGCGGGCAGGCCAGCTTTACGGGCGCGGTCACGGGCATGCTGACCTCGCCCCACATTACCGGTCATTTGGCTGCCAACCGGTTTAGTGTAGAAGGCCGGCGTTTCGACCAACTGGACGCCGACGCGGCCATATCCAGCACTGGCGCGTCTATTCGGAACGGCGTTCTAAAGCGCGGCCCGATGCAGGCCCAGTTCTCCGGAACCGCTGGTCTCAAAGACTGGGAGGCTCTTTCCAATCAGCCGGTCGCCGCCGAGGCCTCAATTCGTAATGGGGATCTCGCCGACATGCTTGCACTGGCCGGTCAGAGCAGCACCGATTACTCCGGCATGCTGGGCGCGACACTGCACCTAAGCGGAACGATCGGCAATCCCCGCGGGTCGGCGGATCTGATGGTGATGAATGGCGCGATCTACGGCGAGCCATACGATCGCATTCACGCGCAGGTGACTCTGGCTGACCAGCTGGTCACCGTCACGAATGCAACTCTCGAAGCCGGTGCGGCACGTGTCAACCTGAACGCCGAATTTCAGCACCCGCGCGATAGTTTCACAACGGGCAGGGTACACGCGCGCGTCGAGAGCAATCAGGTGGATCTCGCTCAGATCCACAACGTTCAGAAGCAGAGGCCTGACACTGCCGGCATGCTTAAGTTGAACGCCGACGTGACCGGCAATTTGATGGAAGTGAAGAGCGGAGCCAGGGAGCATACTGAGTTTCTGATCACGAACGTGAATGGCGATGCATCCGCCCGTGGTTTGCGGTTAGAGGGCGAGAGTTATGGGGATCTCAGTGCAACCGCAAGGACCAGTGGCACGGCCGTAAGTTATCAACTCACCTCCGACTTTGCCGGCTCGAATATCCGGCTGAATGGCAATACGCAGCTCGCGCAGGGTTATATGACCAATGCGGACGCGAGCATCCGGAATCTTCCGGTGGAGCGAGCGCTTCAGGTGATGCGGCGCACCGACATTCCGGCGCGGGGCAGTCTGTCCGGAACAGTTCATTTCATGGGCACGCTGGACAATCCTCAGGGCAGCGCTGAAGTGGATCTGGCGAGCGCAGTCATATATGATGAGCCGCTGGATCACGTTCGCGCGCGGCTGAGTTACCTGGCCGGCAGCATCGACGTACAACAGCTTCAAGTCGCGGCGGGGCCGTCGCAGATCGATCTGACAGCGCGCTACGATCATCCCTCCGGAAATCTCGAGACGGGGAACCTGCAGTTTCACGTGAACAGCGGCCGCATCGACCTGGCTCGCATAAAACACGTGCAGCAGCAGCGGCCTGGCCTAGGAGGCATATTGCAGATTGCGGGCAACGGGGCCGCCGAGATCCGTCAACCCGTGGATTATCAGAACTCACCCGAGGTCGTGATGCGCGACCTCGATGCAAACATCAAGGCCAGCGGCCTGACGGCGCAAGGTAAAAACTTAGGAGATGCGACGTTCACCGCTAACACCGCGGGAGGCAAATTGAATTTTTCGCTGGACTCGAACCTGGCAAATGCGAGTATCCACGGTAGCGGCAACACCCAGCTAAACGGAGATTACCCCATCGACGCGCAGTTGGCTTTCAGTAATGTCGCCTGGACGCGGCTTCAAGACCTGCTGGGTCTTAACAACGGCGAGCCGCCCAAGGTCGAAGCGGTTGCAGATGGTCAAGTTTCAGTGCGGGGTGCCGTCCTTAAACCCGATCAACTGACCGGCTCGCTCCAAATTACGCGGCTCCAATTGAACAACATTCCGCTCGCCGGGGCCGGCACCACACATCAAGTCGTCTTCCAGAATCAGGGGCCCATCTCGGCCACTCTGGATCGCAATACGATACGAATCGATAGCGCCCATATGACGGGACCGCAGACTGACATCCAGGCTAAAGGCACTCTGTCTTTGAAGGACCAAGCCATGAACGTAACCGTCAACGGGAATATGAATCTCGCGATGCTCCAGAATTTCAGCCAGGACATCACGTCGTCCGGATCAGTCGTGCTTGCCGCCACCGTCCGAGGATCGCCGACGAAGCCGCTGGCGAACGGTACTTTGGAATTGAAGAGCGCCTCGTTCAACCACGCGGGCTTGCCTAATGGGATCTCCAACGCCAATGGCGTCGTGACTTTCAGCGGCAACAGCGCGCTGGTTCGCAATGTGACAGCCGAATCGGGTGGCGGCAAGGTGACGGTAGACGGTTTCGCCACGCTGAGTGATACGCTGCGCTTCGGCCTGCGGGCTGATGCGTCGGCCGTGCGTGTCCGGCTCCAACAAGGCGTGAGCGTGGTGCGCGAATGCGAACCTACGCTTGGCGGGAACGAGCGACAGCAGTGTTCTGTCGGGCGCCATTACTATCGACCGAGTGACTTATGCGCCTCGAACGGATCTCGGCTCGGTGCTGACACGTGCCGCACCGCCTGTGCAAGGAGCCGCTGCCCCGTCGTCTCTGCTCGATAATATGAAACTCGACATCCAGGTTCGAAGCACCGATGCCACGGCGATACAGACATCCCTGGCGGAGAGCCTGCAAGCCGACGCCGACCTGCGTATTCGCGGCATTGCGAGCAATCCCGGCGTGCTGGGGCGAATCACCATCACGGAGGGGCAGCTCATATTCTTCGGCGCAACTTATACCGTCAATAGCGGTAGTATCGCGTTCTATAATCCGGTCCGGATCGAACCGATTCTAGACCTGAGCCTGGAAACGACCGCGAAGGGCGTAGACGTAGTACTGCGGGTGACCGGCCCGCTGGAAAACATGAAATTCAGCTATACTTCCGATCCACCTCTTCAGTTTCAGGAAATCATCGCCCTCCTGGCTGCGGGAACAACACCGACGTCGGATCCTACGCTGCTGGCGAATCAGCCGTCACAGCCGGCGCAAACTTTCCAACAAATGGGCGAATCGGCTTTAGTGGGCAAAGCGCTCGCGGACCCGGTTGCGAGCCAACTGCAGAGGGTGTTCGGGGTAAGCCAGTTGAAGATCGACCCCACCTTCACCAGCGGGTCGGAGCTGCCCACCGCGCAGCTCACCCTGCAGCAGCAGATCGCCAGTAATTTAACCTTTACCTACGTGACCCCGCTGAACGCGTCCAATACTCAGATAATTCGGGTCGAGTGGGCGCTTAATCCACAGTGGTCCGCGGTGGCGATGCGAGATCAGAACGGCTTTTTCAGCGTCAACTTCGTTTATAAGAGGCATTTGCATTAAGACGCTGAAGACGACACAACCGTCTGGTGTCATCCCACCATTTTGGCCGGCCCCCGCCTCAGCCGGATCCTTTCCCAGTCACTTGGGATTTTGCGCCGTACTGTCGTGGTGCGAGGTAGTCTTGAAAAGCTCGAACTTGCCGAACGCAGCAGCATTAGCGGTCTTGGCAAGCAGCGTGGCGACCTCATCTTTGCTCAGGCGACGAAATGTTCGCGCCGCTTGTATTGCCTGTTCGAGCACTTCCATCTTGTCCATTCCAGTGATTACCACCGAGGTCGGGAGGTTCATCGCGTAATGTAGACATTCGATAGGCGTGACGGTTTTGCTTTCGAGGATAACGCCCGCGCCCATGCTTTTCATGCCCAGTACCGATGTTGTTCTTAACCAGCTTAGAGCCTGGGATGATCCCCAGCCTATTCGCTATATTCGATTGCAGGAGACGAAGCAGCTTGCAATCAAATATCGAGTTGCATGAGTTACTCGGAAAACATCTGCCGGAAGCGGTGCCGTATGCCGTCATCACACCGCCCTTGTATAACGAATCCGAACCGGTGCCTCTTTGTCTGATGTTGATGGGCGGTGGGGGCAGCTGCCAAAATCTGGTGGATTGCCAGCCTCTTTTCGACACCTGGTGGGCTGAAGGCGCGGTCCCTCCGATGGTTGTCGCTACACCGAGCCCCGGCATGACTTACTACCTGGAGGATTCCCTCGGTAACATTCGATGGGACTCTTTTCTGGCGGATGAGTTTGTTCCGCACCTGCGCGCAACTTACAAAGTCGCCACCGATCGATCTTCGACCGCCATCACCGGAATCTCCATTGGCGGTTACGGTGCGCTCAAAACGGCCTTCGCGCGTCCCCATCAATTTGGAATCGTGGCGGCCATGCAGCCTATGCTTGAGCCGGGCTCTCACGATTCTGAGATCGGCGCACGAAACCGGCTGTATCACTTGGCGGGCGGGCCGCCGCAGTTGGTCGGTCCCACTCGCGATCCGGCGCTTTTTGAGGCAAATAATCCCGTCAACCGAGTTCGCGCTAGTGCGGACATCATTCGTGAGACCAATCTAGCTATTTATATCGATGCCGGCGATGCGGATTTCTTGAACGCGCATGACGGTGCTGAATTCCTGCACCGCGTGCTATGGGATTTGGATATATCGCACGAATATCACCTGGTGCGCGGGGCCGATCACGGAGGCCTGAGCATGCGTCCACGTATGCGCGCCATGTATGCCTGGCTTGGTTCCGTGTTAACCACACTGGGATTGAAGGCAACTCAGCCCACTGCCGACGAACGTGCTGTAAGCGCTTGGATAGAAGGTGGCATGGCAGGTAACCCTCCGGCCGCAGCACCCTCCAGTCAGGAGTTCGTCCGCATTCTGAGGGCGCAGTTGCAACCACTGCGCGACCGCGCCGCCGCTTCCGACCCCACCACGAATCGAAGATTTGCGGTCCTGCCGCGATCTGAGGGATGACTTTTCAGGAGCCGTTGGTGTCAGGTTTGAGCCGAGACGCTTTTTCCCAAACACGCGCGGTACTATGGAAAAAGCCTGGAATGTTTCCTAGTTCGACCGGCCAGTGTAACGCATTGCACTATGGTGCATCATATACAATAGCGTTCTTCGTGCTGTCGGAGGTGCTGAAGAGCTATGCAAGCGAGTGCCGCTGCCCAATGTCGATCACCTATTACTGACCGCCTGAATTGGCGGTACGCTCCGCTCGATGCGGAGGTCGTATGTACCAGCTCTGTTCTAGAGACGATCCGGCAGGAGGCCGGGGAAGGTCGCAGCCGGCTGTCTCACGGCGGTCTGGAAATTGGCGGCATACTTCTTGGCAGACGATCGGACCGATCGATCGAAATCCTGGGCTCACTCCCCATTGAGTGTGAGCACAAGCTTGGACCTCTATTCATCCTTTCTACAGCCGACGAGAAGGCCTTGGATACCACGTTGGCCAGTGGCAAACTGGGTGCGCTCCAGCCTGTCGGGCTGTATGTGTCGCATTCGCGGAGCGGCTTTGCGGTAGCGGAAACTGATTCCAAAATTCTTGACCGGCTCACATCCGGGCCCTGGCAGTTGGTGGTCGTCGTGATGCCCGCGAAATTTGGACCTTCCCGCGCGGGCTTCTTCATCCGGGGATCGGTTGACCGGTCGTTCGTTTGCGCTCATGAAGTCCAGCTGTCACACATGGAGCATCCCGTGCCGGCCACCTCTGCGCCGGCGGCTGCGCCCGCCGCGATGCCCGATTCGGTCGCTATTGCGACCCCAGCTCCCAGCCCGGATCCCGTAAACGGCCAAATTCATCCGCTTCAGCGCCTACTTTCTCTAGTGGTCAAAGTAAAACCTTTACTGGCCAAGGTAAAGCGGCATTGGCGGCTAAGCCAATGGAACATGGCCGTTTCGCTCACTCTTCTACTCTTGTTCGTATCTATCGGGGGTCTATGGGTGCGTGCACGAGGTGTGCGAACGATTTCGGTGCCAATGCATGTGAGCGACCTGGGCGCGAATCTTCGAATCGAATGGGACCCGGCTCAGAAGGCGATCCGCAGCGCCTCCCGCGCCACGCTCGAAATCCGCGACGGTCAAAAGGGCCCGGTCGCGATCCCTGTCACCAGAAATGATTTAGATAGCGGCGGCGTCCTCTATGTGCCGCACTCGGACAATATCGAAGTACGTTTGAAATTGATGCACGCCAACGCTCTGTTGTCCGAATCAGTTCTTTATTTCATCAATCCACAGCACCATGTGCCCGCTCCCCCAGACACGCTGGCTACTGCCGGTTCGCCGCCCGCCTCCACGACACCGACAGTTGGCCCGCAAATTTCAGCACCCGTTCCTGAAGTTCTGCCGGAACCAACCGTGCCGCACATTGTTGAAACACGGCCTACCGAAACGAGGAAGCCGGCGAAGACATTTCAATTACCAGCGGTTCAAGCAGCGAGGCCAACCGTGGAGGTCGCGCCCCTGAATCTGCCCGATCTTCCTGATGTCCGGACTTCACCCCCAGCTATTCCGTCGGCGACCAGCTTGCCTCTCGGGGCCTTGTTGACGGCCCCGGCCAGTCTGGCGGGTCCTCCGCAGTTGCGCTCCGGCCGTCTCATCTGGACTGGAGCGCTTCGCAAGAACGCCGTGCTCTCCATTACGTCCGCGGGACCCTCTGCGGGCGTCGTTAGTGGAAGCTTACCGGGAGTTCCCGTGAAGGTCAGCCTTCAGCCGGCGGAACTGGTGGACGGCGGCATAGCGGTTTACTCCAAAGATCCGGACCAGTCGGCGGGCAGTCAACCGCCAGGCGCTTGGAACGGTTGGAATGTCGTGGTTTACGATTGGGATCCAAAGAGGGTCGCCGAAATCAGCCTGGTCGAGCCTCCCGCTGCTTCGAATAACTGGAAGCGCCTGGTGCTACGCAACGGAAATCGCAGCGTTTCGGTGTTTGTAGTGAATTGGCAGCGCTTTTAACCGCTCGCGATCAATACCGCGACTTTTTTCAAGACCCGCTGCAGTTGCCGCGACGATCGGGCTTCTAATGTCCGGCGTGTCTTTCCAGCGTCCCGGCGAAGCTTATTTGCGGACGGAAGCTGCCGCAGATTCACGTCCACGGTGAGCAGGATGGCCCTCACAGCTCCCGCCAGCAACGTCGCCGCCGCTCCGAGATCCGATACAACCGACCAGGGCACCAGGACGACCGCTTCCGCGCAGATATCCACTCCTCGGGCAGCCGAGCCTGCTGCGGCCATCGGACTCTCGACAATCTTCCGCAGCGTTTGGCCGACGCCCCGCTTGCGTTTGAGACTATCGCGATATTGCTGGTAGACGGTCATGTCCCGGCCGGCGAACTGGATCAATTTGGCCGATTCCCGCTGGGCCGCCGACAGCAATTTCGTAAGCCGCGCACGATCGCCTGAGAAGCTCTTCCTCCGGGATGCCACTCTCAGCGTAAGTGCTAGCAGCGCCATTCCGAGAGCCGCCGAAGAGGCCGCGACCGTAACCCCTCCGGCTATCGGATCTTTCGCCCCGGCGATGTGTTCGCGCAAGGAGTCGACGGTCAAGCTACCGATCAGACGCCCGGTCGTTGCCGCCACGTCCACATCGTAACAGGCGCAGAGTGGAAGGGACCGCCTTCGGAAGGCTTATGTTTCGAAGGGTTTATGCCGATCACTAAGGCGTCTGACCTACTTGGTCGTACAGGAGATGCTTTATGTCCAGTATGGAAACAATTAACGAAGAGCTTCAGCCCCAGCCGGAAAGCTCCGCCGATCCAGCCAAAAAGCAGGCCAAACGTGTATTTGTCGGATTCGCGGCCACCATAACTTTCGGCCTTGTAGTCGCTGGGTGGTACGTCGGTGGACGTATCGTCGCCGCCGAGAAGGTTCAACCGATAGCGATCGCCCAACCCGTCTCCTCAGCCCCTTTGATCGCCAAACCAACTGAGGTCGGTCCCGTTGCGGAACCGGTGTCTGCCCCAGCGGCTAAGCCCGAAGCGGCGCCCATTGCTCCGCCTACAAACTGGGACACGGTCGAACCGCAATCCGGCGACCTTTATCTGCAGTTGGCGACCATGGGCCCGAAGTCGACTAATGAGTACCTAACGATCCTGGAGGCCAAGGGGATTCACCCGCGGATCGCGCCCGGCCCTAGCGAAAATCTCCATCGCCTGGTAGTAGGGCCGTATCCCCGCAAAGCCGCGCTCGAAAAAGAACAACAGGAACTGGAAACAGAGGGAATCCAGTTTATGCCGCACCGATACTAGGGAAGTCTATTCTTCCCAGAACCGTTCCAACATCCGCGAATACTCACCCGACGAGTAGAGCTCAAACTTGAAGTCGCGCGAAGCAATCAAGCTGAATTCAGCCTCACCTTGCTTCATCGCGAACATCTGATCGGCATAGCGATAATAGTTACGCACGAAGTCGTCCGATAAGACCTCGCGTCCTGGGGCGTCGGCGAACAAGCATTGCAGGCCGAGTGCGCGGCTGAAGATCGCCCTGTAATCCCCGACGCCCCACTTCCGCAATTTGGCTTGCACGCTGGCCGGAGCATCCTGAACCAACAGGGTCGCGAAACTTTGATGAGTGATACCGGCGTCTATTTCGTCACGCTTCCGGTTGACAAACTCCACGCATTGCTCGATCCATCGGGCCAAGTCTTTGCCCACGTAGAACAGCATCCGAAGCTCCGAATAACGGCCTTCAAGAAGTGTACGATCCAGGTCTTCCTGGGAAGATTCTCCGGCGGGCAATAAGCCCTGCAGCTTGAGGCTGGCGCGCGAACTTTCCACCAGCTTATTGGGGCCAGCGGCATCCGCAAAGGGGTGCAAAATCAGTGGGGGCAAGGTGTAGGAGGGCCGGTCTTCTAGCCCGGTCGCGGTTCCAAAGGATCATTCTGGGAGCCATATCTGGACCCAGTATGCGGCCTTACTTCCGTTCGGTCAGTAGTACCTTGGCTTCAATCGTTTGGTCCCCGCGGAGTACCTTCACAAGTACTTCTTGGCCAGGCCTTTTGGCCCGTAAGCGCGTACGTAAAGTCGTATAAGTTCTGGATTTTCTTGCCGTCGAACTCGATCAGGATGTCGCCAGCCTTGAGTCCGGCCTTAGCGGCCGGCGATCCAGGCCGGACATCGGCAAAGCGCACGCCGTTAGGGATCTCGGTGAAAGTCAGGGATGCTGCCAAAGTCCGGGCCATAGCCGGACACGGTACCGGAGGAGTGCGACGCCACCTCGCCGTGCGGATTTTCCGAATCGGCGACGCGTACAAACTGCGGCCTCGGCGTTCCGTCCGTCAGGTGATCCATCACGTCGGCAACCATATCCAGCAGTGCCGACCGCATCGGGAGCGTCGATCTTGTCCCAGGTGTCGCTGGGCTTGTGATAGTCGGCGTGCAGTCCGGAGAAAAAGAAGAGCACCGGCACTTGCTTGGTGGTGAAGGAAGTGTGATCGCTGGATCCGTAGCCGCCGCGCTCGGTGGCGTCGGCCTCGAAAGTCGTGCCGCGGTCGCCACCTGCTTGATCAGCGTCGGCGAAGGTGGTGCCGGTGCCGACGCCGCCGACATAGACTTTGCGGTCGCGGATGCGGCCGATCATGTCCATGTTGATCATGGCGACGGCGTTGTCGAGCGGCAGAACCGGATGGTTCACGTAGTAGCTGGACCCGAGCAGGCCCAGTTCTTCGCCCGCGAAGGTGAGAAACAGAATGCCGCGCTTATGTTTCGGCTCATGGGAGAACCAGTGCGCCAGTTCGATCACTCCCGCGGTTCCGGAAGCGTTGTCGTCGGCGCCGGGATGCACGGTTCCGGCCAGGGATGGCGCCAGCGAAAACTGCTCGCCCAAACCCGAGATGATCGTAGTGCGCGCCGATGATCACGTATTCTCGGATCTCGCCCGGAAAATAAGCGCCCACATTGTGGACCGTCTTCACTTCGCGGCGGATATCGATGTCCATGTCCAGCCGCAGCGAGGCCGGGAAGGCGAAGGATTGCGGATGCAGGTCCTTGTCGATGCCGGCCTCGATCGCCGCCAGAGTTCTTGCCCAGCCGACTCGAGCCACTCGTCGGCCACGTCGGCCTTCACCTGCACGAATTCGATCCCGCCATTGGCGGGCCCGGCCGTGGTGCCGAATTTTTCCAGTTCGTCGGCGTCGTCCGGGATGCGCCGCGACGTCGTTTACCATCAGCAGCGCTTTGGCGCCATGCATCTTGGCGTTGGCGGCCTTGCTGAAAATCTGCGAGTGCGCGGTGTAGACTTTGCCTTCAAAAACGCTCTTGTCGTCGAACTCCTGAGGCTCGTGCCGCAGCACCAGCACGATCTTGTCTTTCACGTCTAGGCCTGCGTAGTCGTCGTAGTTGTACTCGGGAGCCGTGATTCCGTATCCGGCGAATACCACTTCGCCAGAAACTTTGCCGGCGGAGGACAGATTCAGCGGCACGAAATCCTGCTGAAACTTCAGCGCCTTCTTCTCGCCGGTTCAGGTGTAGTTCACCTGGTTCTGCTCGCCCAGCTTGGCGCTGGTGGTGACTTCAAAGTCCTGATAGTAGCTGTCGCCCGAAGAGCGGCTTCAGGTGCATGGACCGGAACTGATCGCGAATGAACGCCAGCGGCTTTTTCCAGCTCGGGCGATCCGGTGGCGCGTCCGCGCATATCCTCCGATGCCAGGTATTTGACGTAGCCGATATATTCGGTGCGGGCTCAGCTCGGCGGCAAACAGGCTACCCGCCAGGACCATCAAGCCAGCGCGGACGAGAACTGTGGACTTGCGCATTTTATTTGTTCAAAGGGGAGGGAATCTTGATTTCGCAGCACTTCTCGCCGGCATTCTGAGCGGTCTTCTGATAATTCAGCTCGCCATTGATGATTTGCTCCAGATTCGGCCATGGATAGTTGCCCACCAGCCGGCGGCCGTTGAGGAACATGGTGGGCGTGGCGTCCACATGCAGCGCTCTTGCCTCGGCGATGGACGCGTTCACTTCCGCCTCCGTGGCCTTGGTGTCCATGCAGCGGCCCAAGCTGCATGCCGTCCAGATCCTTGGCGGTCTTGCGCAAATCCCAGCACCTGGTCTTTCAGATTGTCACGGTGATTTCGCTCTGGTGCTCGTAAATCCAATCGTGATACTTCCAGAACTCTGCCGGACTCTGGCGGAAGACGCAGCGTCCCGCGATGGCGGCAGCTTTGGCCCAGGGATGAATCTGCTCCAGCGGAAAATCCTTGAAATAGACGCGCACCTGCCTTGGGAAAAGTGGCTGGGCAGGTTTTGCCGCAGGGTCTTCTGCTTCTTCCTTGCAATTGGGGCATTCGAAATCGCTGAACACCACCAGTACTACAGGCGCGCCGGCGGTGCCGAAGCTGGGCGAGAGGTCGGTCTTCAGCTTGTCGAGATCGTCCTTGAACGGGTTTTGCCCGACGTCGTAGACCATGCCGCGGATGATGGTCCTTGCCGTCCTTGGTGACGTAGAACGTTTCGTCCTGCGAGCGGCCGTTGTAGCTGAAGTGAACGTCCACCTGGAGCAGGTCGGACCGGCGACGGCTTCGGATCGTCGATTTTGACTTGCACTTCGGGAATCACCGCGAGCAGATGCCGGACATAGGCTTCCATTTGTGTCTTGTCCAGCGCGGATTTGGGCTTTTCCTGCGCGGGCAATGCAGAGACAGAGACAATGCGGCGATGAGAGCAAGGCGCATACTACGATTGTAACCTCTCATCAATTGATTCGCCGCGGATCAGGTCTTCATAAGTTTCGCGCTTGCGGATCACCCGGTATTTCGCGCCTTCCACCAGAATCTCAGGGGCGCGCGGGCGGGCATTGTAGTTGGAAGCTGCCACGAATCCGTAGGCGCCGGCAGTGCAGACGGCCAGAAGGTCGCCGGGCATGACGTTAGCGATTTCGCGATCGCGCGCCAGAAAATCGCCCGATTTCGCATACCGGACCCACCACATCGGCCGTGATCGTGCCCGCCTGATTCTCGCGCAGCGGGACGATCTCGTGATGCGAATGATAGAGCGCGGGGCGGATCAGGTCGTTCATGGCCGCGTCCACGATCACGAATTCGCCGGTCGCCGTTGGTCTTGCGATACAGCACGCGCGTCAGCAGCACGCCGGCTTCGGCCACGATGGACCGGCCCGGCTCGATCAGGATCTCAAGCCCATGCCCGGCCACGCGCTGCGCACATGGCCTGGATGAATTCGCGAATGGACGGCGCACTGTCTCCCGGTTTATAGGCGCACCCCAAGCCGCCGCCCAGATCCAGCGTACGAATCGGCAGTGCCGCGAGCGCGCAACCGCTCCACCAGCGCGATCATTTTGTCGAACACTTCCAGCATGGGTGCAATGTCGAGAATTTGCGAGCCGATGTGGCAGCTCACGCCTTCCAGCACCAGGTTGCGGAGCGCCCGCGCTCGCTCGTAGACCGCCTCCGCTTCCGCGATATCGATGCCGAACTTGTGTTGCCGCAGGCCCGTGGAAATATAGGGATGAGTGGCTGCGTCCACATCCGGATTCACGCGCAGCGCCACGCGCGCCTGGATGCCGCGGCGGGCAGCCAGCGAATCGATCAGTGCCAGCTCCGGCTCGGATTCGCAATTGAAGCTGCGAATCTGATGCTCGAGCGCGTAATCGAGCTCCTGCGGCGGTCTTGCCGACGCCGGAAAAAATCACGGCTCGCGGGATCCGCGCCGGCCTTCAACACGCGGAACAGCTCGCCGCCGGAGACGATATCAAATCCCGCGCCCGCTTCGGCCAGCAGCTTCAAAATCGCCAGATTGCTGTTGGCCTTCACGGCGTAGCAAACCTGATGTGGCACATCGCCGAAGGCCTCGCTGGTAGGCGTGGAAGCGCTCCAGGATCGTGGCGCGCGAGTAAACATAGCACGGCGTGCCTTCGCGCCGCGCGATATCGGCCAGCGGCACATTTTCCAAATACAGCGTCTGTGATCGCGATACTCCATCAGCGCACTTTCAGCACGATCAAAGTCTGGTCGTCGAACGTGGGCGGCCGTCGGCGAATTCGTCCAGATCGGCCAGAATCTGGGTCCGCGACTAGCTTCCGGAGTACTTGCCGCACAGCCGCCGCAGCGCCCGGGTCAGGCGGCCCCGTCCATATTCTTCTTCCTTGGGATTCGGTTGATCGGTGATGCCGTCCGAATAAAGCACAATCAAGTCGCCGGGCTCGACTTCCAACGATCAACTCCTCATCGTACTCGCGGTTATCGAGCAGTCCGGCGGGAACGCCTTCCACCCTCGGCTTGAGGATCTCGCCGTGGCGGCACATCATCGGCGGCTCGGCGCCCGCGTTGGCCATGACGAATCTCTGTTTGGCGCGCTCCCAAACCACCACCATCAGCGTGACGTATTGGGCTTCCACGATCCGCTCGCGCAGCACTTTGTTCAACAGACTTAAGAAGGTCGGCCGGACTGCCGCCGCCGATGTGCGAGCGTGCGGAGCAGGCCGCTGACCATGGCGCCGTACAAGCGCCGCCGCCGCGCCCTTGCCGCTGACATCGCCGAAGGTGAAGACCGTGTAATCGGCGCCGTGCTCGAATATGTCGTAGACATCGCCGGTGATTTCTCGTGCGGCGCGCAGGCGGATGGCTATGTCCAGGCCCTCAATATCCGGCGCCTCGCGCAAAAGCAGCACCGATTGCACATTTCGAGCGGCCTTCATGTCCTGCTCCATGCGCTGTTCGCGCTGCGCGATTTCTTCATAGAGGCGCGCGTTTTCAACCGAACTCGCAATCTGTGGCGCCAGCAGTCGCCAGCAGGCGCGAATGCTCTTCGGTGAAGAAGCCCATGCGTTCGCTTTCCAGGTCCATCACGCCCACGACGCGGTCCTGCACCACCAAGGGCACGGCGATTTCAGAACGGATTTCCGGATGCGATGCGATGTAGCGCGGATCCGCCGCTGTGTCGGTTACGCGCACGATCTCGCGCGACTCAGCCGCCGCTCCGGTGAGACCCTTGCCCAAGGGAATATTGTCCAGATCCACGCGCTTGTCGTAGCGCTCGCTGAACCTATGCGTGAGAACCTTGCGCTCAGCATCCAACAGCAAGATACTGAAGGCGTCGAACGCTACCAGCGCGTGAATAGTCTTCGCGATTTTGCCCAGCAACTCGTCCAGGTCCAGGATCGAGCTGAACTCCTGCGACAGATTCGACAGCGTTTTCAGCGTGCGGTTTTGCCGGTCCACACGCCGGTATAGGCGGGCGTTGTCCATCGACACGGCCACGCGCGTAGCAATCAATTGCAGCAGCGACCGATCCTGTTCACGATACGCATTGAGCCGCGTGGATTGCAGATCGATCACGCCCACCAGCTTGCCGCGCGCCAGCATCGGGACAGCCAGTTCGCTCTGAACAGCATCCAAGGCCGTCAGGTACCGCGGGTCGTTGCGAACATCAGACACCAGGATAGGTTGGCGCGTGGCGGCCGCCGCTCCGGTTATACCCTCGCCCAGGGGGAGCACCAGGCTGCGTACGATTTCCTCGCGATGGCCGATTGAATAGCGAATGCTTAAGCCGCGCTGCAGCTCGCTATAAAGAAGAATCGCAAAAAGATCGTAGGGAATTACTTCCTTGACGATCTCCGCGACATTGGCCATGATACGGTCCAGGTCCAGGCTCTCCGACGTCGCGGCCGACACCTCCAGCAAAAAGTCGAGCAGCTCGGCGCGCTCCTGGAATCGGACGGTTGATTTTCGCGCGGGCGTGGCCATCCCTAATATCCGGAAGCCGCGTCCTGGGGAGCACCGGTGGTAGCTTCCACGATCTTGACGCTCGCGCTGGCTCCGATGCGTGTGGCTCCGGCGGCAGCCATCTTCTTCACATCGTCCAGCGTGCGAATTCCGCCCGACGCTTTCACGCCCATTTCCGGACCCACCGCCAGGCGCATGAGCTCGACATCGTGCGCGGTTGCGCCCGGACGGTCCGAATCCGGTGGAAGTCTTCACGAAATCGGCCTTCGCCATCTTAGCCAGCATGCACGCCATCACTTTTTGATTGTCGTCCAGCAGCGCCGTTTCGAGAATCACTTTCACGATCGCGCCCGCCTCGTGCGTTACCTCCACCACCGCCGCGATGTCCGCTTTCACCGCGTCATGATCGCCGCCGCGCAGCGCGCCGACATTCTCCACCATGTCGATCTCTTGCGCGCCCACCCGCAAAGCTGCTTCTGTTTCAGCGACTTTCGCTTCCGTCGATGTCGCGCCCAGGGGGAAGCCGATCACGGTGCAGACCTTCACGGGCGACCCAGCCAGCTGCGCCGCCACCAGCGGTACCCAGTAGGGATTGATACACACGCTGGCAAAACTGTATTTGCGAGCCTCGCGGCAAACTTTGAGAATGTCTTCGCGCGTGGCTTCCGGGCGCAGCAAGGTATGGTCGATCAGACCGGCGATGCTTGGGTCGATCGCGGTCAGAGTATCGCTCGCCGATAACCGGCTGGCGCCCGCCTTCACGATCTCCTTAGCCTTCCGCTCGCAAGTCTGCGGGCAGCGTTGGGTGCATCCGGGACATACCAGGTCTGGAATGTTGAGGCCTTCCCGGCGCGGAAGCCCGGCAGTCCGCCCCGTCCGCGCAAGGATCTCCTCGCCAATCTGAGCGACTAATTGATCTAGCTCCGCGGCGTCCAATTCTTTGTGGCCTTCTCGATTTCGGTGATCTTCTGAACCCGCGCGGCGTGCCGTCCTGCTGCGAACGGCGTGGTGAGCCAAACCCGCAGGACTTCTTCAGCCTGGGTGGTCGTCAACAGTCGCCCGCCTAAGGTAAGTACATTGGAATCATTGTGTTCCCGACTGTTTCGCGCTGAAGCCTTATCATAACATAGCGCCGCCCGGATGCCGGGAAACTTGTTGGCCACGATGGCTGAGCCGATGCCCGCGCCATCCAGAATGACGCCGCGTGTTGCCTCCCCGCGAGCCACGATCTCGGCCACCTGGCGCGCGATGTCGGGATAGTCGGCCGGTTTTTCTTCGTGCACGCCTACGTCTTTGATGCGCATGCCGAATTCTTCGAAGATCGGCTTGAGCTTTTCCTTGAGCGCAAAACCACCGTGGTCCGAACCGATTGCGATGGTCTTCTCGGGCGGGGAAGAGGTGTCGACCTGATCGGCGGGCACCTCGATAATCTTAACTCCACGATCACGTGCCAAGTCGCGCGCCGAAGGCGTAACGATTGCCCCGGCTGCGACCTTGAATTCACCTGTTGCCGGAACGTCGGCTGCGATGATGACCTGTTTCAATTGAGAGCCCGTCGTTACTTCGGATATCCCGCCGTAGCCTTCACCTCGGCAATCTGCTTGTCATGCCGCTCGGTGTGAAGCGGTATGTAGATGAGCCACTGATAGGCGTTCAGCGTGCCAAAGACGGGGAAAGGATGAACCACCGTGTGTTCCTTTAAGGCTAGATTGGTGTCGGCGGCGAACTTCTCAATCTCCGCTCGCTGCTGCGCGAATCTCTCTTTCACTTGCGCGAGCGTGAGCCCGTTTCTGGGAACAATCGGCTCCGGTGCCTGCGCTTTCCCCAGGCGTGGCGCCATCACTTGTACGATAAACTCCGTCTTACCCTTGGTCTGTTCTTCCCACGCAGGATTAGCGGGCGAAGCCATCGCATTCTTTACGCTATCGAACAGAAGTGCCTCGGCCAGCACGATGTGCTCCGCCGTCTCGCCCACCGACCAGCGTTCCGGCGCGGGCTTCCACTTCCACTGTTCTTCGCTAACGCCGTCAATCGAGGCTGCGAACTCCTGCCGCGATTCTTCCAGCCAGTGTAAAACCTTGCTGCGTTCTTCAGTGCTCATATGCGCATCGGCGGCGTACATGCCGAGGCAGGTGACCAGCGCTAGCAATGCGAGCCGTTTCATAGGTGTCTATCAGGATAGCGCTGCAATGGCGATCGTGCTCAAAGCACGAGTTGAGTCTGCGTAACGATGGCGACTAGCCGTCCCTCTTTCGTTGATATTCTGGTCTGCCAAACCATGGTTCCCTTGCCGCGGTGGATCGGC
The DNA here is from genome assembly GCA_963769205.1 of Bryobacterales bacterium. Taxonomy (GTDB): domain Bacteria; phylum Acidobacteriota; class Terriglobia; order Bryobacterales; family Bryobacteraceae; genus Palsa-89. The sequence continues at coordinate 153,501 of CAVYKR010000022.1, forward strand.
GTGCACTCGGCCACCACGCTCGCGCCGCTGGGCGCAGGCCCCAAAAAATTCGTCTTGCTTTCGATGGTGGTAGTTCCGCCTCCCTCCGGAAGGTTGAGCATTGTAGCCACCGCCCCCAGGGTGTCTCCCAGCGACATGATGGCGCCCCCATGCAGAACAGCCGGCCGTGTACACAGCTCGTCCCGCACCATCATTTCAGCCGTAACTTTGTCAGGCGATGCCTCTCTTATTTCAATGCCCAGCAGGTTTGCGAACGGAAGTGAATTCGTCACGCCTCAACATATCAGGTTACTGAGACCGTTTCTCAGCATCGCCCCTCTCGAATCTATGGCTTAATAAACAACATGGACCTGCACGCAGTCCGCCTCGAAATCCCCACGGATGGGAATATCATCGTCGGCCACAGCCACTTCATCAAGACCGTCGAAGACATTTACGAAGCAATCGTGAATACCGTGCCGCAGATGAAGTTCGGCATCGCATTCAACGAGGCATCGGGTGCCTGCCTGACGCGTGTTGACGGCAATGACGACGACCTTAAGGCAATTGCCACCAAAAACGCAACCGTTATCGGCGCGGGGCATCTCTTCGTGGTGGCGCTGCGCGGTGGTTTTCCCATCAACATCAAGAACCGGATTCTCGAGACGCCCGAAGTCTGCACCATCTTCTGCGCTACTGCGAATCCGGTGGAGGTGATCGTCGCTCAAACGGAGCAGGGCAGGGGAGTGCTCGGCATCATCGACGGCGCGTCTCCGAAAGGTGTCGAAGCTGCCCCAGACATCGAGTGGCGGCATGGACTGCTCCGCAAGATCGGGTACAAGCGTTGAACCCACTGCTCTTCGCTCAGGAACTTACTCGTATTCGCGACGAGCTTGCCGTGGGCCAACTCTCCGCCGCCATCGTCGATTCCGGGCAGATCGTCTGGCATAACGACACCGGAACCAGCCGGTATCCTATCGCGTCAGTGACTAAGACCATGACTGCCGTACTCGTCATGCAGCTGATGGAACAAGGCCGCCTGTCGCTCGATGCGAAGCTGCGGCAAGTCCTCTCGCATACCGCCGACGGTGTCCCGGGAGCAGAGTACTTATACAACAGCGACATCTTTAATTCGCTGACCTCGGTCGTCGAGAGAGCCGCTGGGAAATCGTTCTCTGCACAACTCACAGACCGCATCTTTCAGCCACTGCATATGAGCCAAACCACAGCTCCGCCGGACACACGTGCCGCCGGCGGCGTCTTGTCAACCGTCGACGATCTTGCCAAATACGCAACTGCCCTGGATGGCGACCGGCTCGTCTCCGCGAAAAGTAAAGCGGCTATGTTTACACCTACCCGATCGACCCGCGGGACCATGCTGCCTTATGGCTTGGGCTGGTTCAGCCAGACTTATTTGAACGAACGGGTCGTTTGGCATTATGGACAGGGTCCCTCGGCCGGCAGCTTGTTCCTGAGAATTCCCGATCGCCGGCTGACCCTGATAATCCTGTCTGATTCGGCCGTGATTAGCGACGCCCCTCGTTTGCTGGATGGTAACGTCGCCAGGTCGCCCATTGCGCTCGCATTTTTCAGGCACGTCGCATTTTCCAGTCGCGCCGCCGATGCATTCGAGCGCGATGAACTCGAAAACCGCGCCCTGATTGCCTTTCACAATGGCCACCGCGACGAAAGTGCATCCGTCATAAGAGAGGCTTTCGTGAAATTTCCAGAGATTGAATCCTCCGACGATCTGACGCTGCTCGGCCTGCTAGCCCAGCTGCATCTTCCGCAAACGGAACCCTGCGCCACCGCCGTGCTACTCCAGCATCCCTCTCTGCCGCCGGCCTGGTTTTATTACGGCCTGTATCTGTTGAAGGCGCGCCGCTTCCGGGAAGCGACAGCATCGTTCAAGAAGATCACCGAACATGAGCCGCCCTGGCACAACTGGTCCGTATCAGCCGCGCAAGAGGAGTTAAAGCAACTGCAATGATCCGCGAGACTATACGCTCGTTATTGAAAAGCCCTGGCTTCACTTGCGCGTCAATTGCGGCGCTGGCGCTTGGCATCGGCGCCAACACGGCCATCTTCAGCCTCGTGAATACGGTCTTGCTCCGGCCGCTTCCCTATAAAGATCCCAGCCGCCTGATGATCTTGTGGCAGAACCCGCCATCTGGCGGAGTGAACAATATTTCGGCGGCGGACTTTCAGGACTGGCGTGATCGCAATCGTTCCTTTGACCAGATGGCCGGATTGACCGAGACCTCATTCAACTTCACAGCCGGCGACCGGCCGCAGAAAGCCTTCGGCCTGCAGGTGTCGAGCGCGTTCTTCTCGACCCTTGGCGTCACTCCGGCGCTTGGCAGAGGATTCTTGCCTGAGGAAGAGAAGCTTGGCGCGGACCGGGTTGTAATCTTGAGCGATCAGCTTTGGAGGCTGCGCTTTGCGGGCGACCCCGGCTTGATCGGCAAAACGATCACGATGAACCAACAGAGTTTCACCGTCGTGGGCGTGATGCCACCCGGGTTTCACTTTTGGAGCGATGAGTCTGAGCTGTGGACTCCCCTCGCGCTGGATTCGAATCGAACCAACCGCAGCTACTATTACCTCGTCGCCGTGGCGCGCCTCAAACCGCACGTCACCGTGGAGCAAGCTCTCGCAGAATTGTCGGGCATCGCGCGACAGCTCGCGCTCGAATATCCGAAGACCAATCAAGGCTGGGGAGCATCCGTCGTCCCGCTACGCGATGAATTAACCGGCGAAGTTCGTCTTCCACTGCTACTGCTTTTGGGAGCAGCCGCCTTCGTCCTGCTCATTGCCTGCGCCAATGTCGCCAACCTCCTGCTCGTTCGAGCCGCGAGCCGGCATAAGGAATTTGCGATCCGCTCCGCGCTCGGGGCTGGACGGCCGGATATCGTTCGCCGTCTTTTATCCGAGAGCTTGTTACTGGCTATAGCCGGCGGCCTGCTGGGCATTCTTCTGGCCGATTGGAGTATTGCAGCATTGATCGCACTGAATCCCGCAGGTATCCCGCGACTGCACGAAGTCGCCATCGATTGGAGCGTGCTTCTCTTTGCCTTGATCGCTTCACTGTTCACCGGACTTCTGTTCGGACTTGCACCTGCCGCCCGCATTTCCAGGCTCCAAGTGTACGAAGCGCTAAAGGAAGGGGGCAGAGGCGCCTCAGAGGGGAAGCGCGGCCACCGCACCCGCGCCGTCCTGGTAGTCGGGGAAATTGTTCTTTCGATGACACTGCTGATCGGAGCGGGTCTGATGATTCGAAGTTTCGCGGCTCTTCAAGCTGCTCGCACCGGATTTCCGACTGGCAATCTTCTGACGATGAACTTTAGCGTTCCGGAAGAGCAATACGCCGGCGAGCAACAAGTCTCGGCGGATTTCGAACGTGCGCTCGAACGCGTCCGCTCTGTTCCTGGAATCGCTTCGGCGGCTACCGCAACTAATCTTCCCGCGGGCGAATGGAATCAAGGACGGGCATTCACCATTGAGGGCCGGGCCGAAAAAGTGGGCGAAATTCTTGCCGCTGGATATACCAGCATAAGCCCTTCCTATTTCCCGACCCTTGGCCTCCCGCTGCTCCGGGGCCGCGAGTTCACGGAACGCGACCGCTACGGTGGGCCGGACGTCGTGATCATCAGCGAAACTATGGCGCGGCGGTTCTGGCCCAATGAAAATCCAATCGGCAAGCGAATCATTTGTGCTTCCCGGCGGTTTCGCGGTCGAGGTCTCGGCATGCCGATCCCGCGGGAAATCATCGGCGTAGTTGCCGATGTCCAGCACGTCGGCCATGAATCGGATCTTAGTACGGAGATGTATGTACCGCAGATGCAGAACACGCTGCCTTTTACCTGCTTATTGGCTCGGACTGTGATCGATCCGCATGGACTGGCCCCGCAGATTACCCGCCGGGTGAACGAGGTCCTGAAAGATTCGCCGGTTTCTTCCGTAAAAACATTCGATGAAGTACGGGCAATAGATTTTTCACGTCCGCGATTCCAGATGCTGCTGCTCGGTGTCTTCGCCGGACTGGCGTTGCTACTCGCTACGCTGGGTGTTTACGGTGTGATGGCTTCCTCCGTTGCGCAGCGGACCAATGAGATTGGAATCCGGATGGCTCTGGGCGCCAGCCAACAGCAGGTGCTTCGGCTCGTCCTCGGAAATGGAGTAAAACTTGCATCCATAGGCGCGGCGTTGGGAATTGCATCAGCGCTGGCATGCACCCGTCTGATGACGACCCTTCTGTACGGCGTAACTCCTACCGATGCGCTTACCTTTGCGGCCGTGTCAGTGGTCATTTTCTTGACGGTTGCGCTGGCGAGTTACATACCTGCCCGGCGCGCTGCCAGAACCGATCCCGCCACAACCCTGCGCAGTCAGCTATAAGAGAGAGATGTCAACTCCGCGAGTGGTGAAGGGAATTGAAGAACTGAAATCGCTAACTGGCCAGGAAGTAGGCGTCAGCGATTGGATAAAGATCACGCAGGAGATGATTGACCGCTTTGCCGACGCAACCGGCGACCATCAGTGGATCCACGTCGATCCCGAACGCGCCAAACGCGAGACGCCTTTCGGCTCGACCATCGCGCATGGCTTTCTGACCGTGTCGCTGCTCCCCCAATTGTCGCAGCAGGCGATGAATGTACAAGGCGATTTTAAAATGCGGATTAATTACGGTTTCAACCGGCTGCGCTTCGTTTCCCCGGTACCGGCAGAGTCCAAAATTCGCGCGCGTTTCACTGCTCAAAAAGTGACCGAGAACGAGGTCACCTGGCTAGTGACAGTTGACATCGAGGGCCAGGAAAAACCTGCGGTCGTAGCCGAGTGGCTGGGCCGCTTCTATTAGACCGGGGCCTCCACGACCTCCGGCATCTCCACACCGGCGTCGTCCCGAATCAGCATATGCACCAGCAAGTAACTGGCAATCGGTAGTAGCGAGAAAACAAAACAAATCGGCTGGAAGCCGTAATGTTCGATGATCTGGGCCACGGGCCGCGAAACAATAGACTGCATAGTCCGTAGGCGAAAACCAATGCCCCGACACCGAAGGCCGCGCGGTCGGCGCCGTAGATGTCGATGGGCAGCGTGTAGTGATTGGTGCTCCAGGCGCAAACCCAGAAGAAGCTGAATGACATTCCGGCCGTGGCGAGCGCCGGGGTGGGCAGCAGCGGGATGGCCATGGTGCCGAGCAGGAAGAATGCGGACAGAAGGCACGCGCGCTTGCGGGCCGCCACCGGCGACTTGCCAGCGCTGGATCAAGCGCCACGAGATGCAGCCGCCCAGCATCGCGCCGAAGTAGCCGCAGATCGGAACGATCCAGGTGTAATTGGCGGCTTGCGGCGGAGTCAGATGATGCATGCGCACAAGTAAGTCGGGCGGCCAGTTGGTCCACAGGCTGTAGACCGTCATGCCAGAGCGTTGGCGACGATCAGCGCCCAGAGCTTGGGATCCTTGAGCAGGCTGAAAGAATGCCGGCTCTGCGACCGCGGTTACGGCCGACCGTAGGCGGAATGAGGCGCGCCGTGACGAGCCAAACCGGAATCCAAGCCAGGCTCAAGATGCCGACGGCGTAGAACGTCCAGTGCCAGGAGTAGTGATAGGCGAAGTAGACGGCGAAGCGCGGCGCGAGTCCCGCGCCCAGGCTCAAGCCCAGTTGGCTCATGGCCGTGCCCGACGGCGCGTTCCTTAGGCAGCAGATACATGCCGACGGCTTTGCCGACGGCGGCGACGCCGCTGGCTTCCGCCGCTCCCAGCAGGGCTCGCCAGAACAGCAGTTCGTGAACGCTGTGCGACATGCCCGTGCCGAAGCTGGCGATGGCCCAGACCGCGACCGCGATAGCTGGCGCCGCGATTCAAACCGACGCGATCGATGAACCAGCCGACGAACAGCGCGCTCAGCGCGTAGGCGATGGAGAAATACGGACAGCAGCAGGCCGTAGTCGTCGTAGGTGAACGGAAATTCGTGGCTGCGTCCGCCAGATGTCGGCCATGGTGGCGAGCACCTGGCGGTCCAGATAATTCAGGACCGAGGAGAAAACGAAGATCGTGATCGCGACCCAGCGGGCGGGGACGGCGAGCGCATCTCATGTTGATTGTAACAGCCGCTATGGCTGCAACTGCTTCAGCTGCGCTTCGAGCAGATCCAGTACTTTGGCGGCGTCTGCCGCGCCATCCAGCGGCAGGCGCAGCACTCCGGCCGGCGTGAATTGCGCGCCTTCGGTTCGCGTGACCAGGCTCATCAGCCGCTTCGGATCGATGCGCGCTTCCTTGTGGAACTTGACGTTCAGCGCGCCCTGCCGCCGGTCGATGGCTTCGATGCCGAGCTTCTGCGCGGCGCTCTTCAGCACCGAGAATTTCAGCAGGCTGCGCACCGCTTCGGGCGCCGGACCGTAGCGGTCTTCCAGCTCGGCCAGCAGCTCGCCGCGGCTTCTTCGGCATCGCAGCGTCGGCGATGCGCTTGTAGGCGCGCAGGCGCTGGTGCTCGTCGGCGATGTACTCGGACGGAATGCGAATGTCGAGGCCCAGATTGAGAGTGGAGTGGACTTCGAGCGGCACTTCTTCGCCTTTCAACTCGTGCACCGTCTCCTCCAGCAGCCGGACGTACATGTCGAAGCCGACCGCGCCGATGTGCCCGTGCTGTTCGCCGCCCAGAATGTTGCCGGCGCCGCGCAACTCCAGATCGAGCGCCGCGATCTTGAACCCCGCGCCCAGGTCGCTGAATTCCTTCAGCGCGGCCAGCCGCTTGCGCGCGATCTCGCTCAGCTCCGTGTCGGCGGGAACCAGCAGATACGCATACGCGCGCCGATTCGACCGGCCCACGCGGCCGCGCAGCTGGTACAGCTCCGACAAGCCCGTAGCGCTCGGCATTCTCGATGATCATGGTGTTGGCGAGCGGAATGTCGAGGCCGTTTTCGGCGATGGTGGTGCACACGAACACATCGTAACTCGTGCCGCATGAAGCCGAGCAGCGCCTTCTCCAGCTCCGCTTCGCCCATCTGCCCGTGCCCGACGCCGATGCGGCACATTGGGCATCAGTTCCTGAATGGACGGCGGCGCGCGATGAAGATGCTGTCCACGCGATTGTGGATGAAATAGACCTGGCCGCCGCGGCTGATCTCCTGTTCGATGGCGGTGCGGATCAGCTCCGGATCGAAGTGCGCCACCACGGTGTGGATCGCCAGGCGATCCTTGGGCGGCGTCTCGATCACCGACATGTCGCGCAATCCCAGCAGCGACATGTGCAGCGTGCGCGGGATCGGCGTGGCGCTCATGGTGAGCACGTCCACGTTGTGCTTGAGCTGCTTGATGCGCTCCTTGTGGCGCACGCCGAAGCGCTGTTCTTCGTCCACCACCAGCAGGCCGAGATCGTGGAACTGGACGTCTTGCGAAAGCAGGCGATGCGTTCCGATCACGATGTCCACTTTGCCTTCGGCCAGTCCGGCCAGCACTGCCTCGATCTCCTTCTTGTCGCGAAAGCGGCTGAGCATTTCGATGCGCACCGGGAAACGGCGCGAAGCGGCGCTTGAAGGTTTCGAAGTGCTGATAGGCGAGCACGGTGGTGGGCGCGAGCACCGCCACCTGTTTGCCGTCGCCCAGCGCTTTGAACGCCGCGCGCATGGCCACTTCGGTTTTGCCGTAGCCCACGTCGCCGCACAGCAGGCGGTCCATGGGATGCGCGCTCTCCATGTCTTTCTTGATCTGCTTGATGGCCGCCGAGCTGGTCCTTGGTCTCGGTGAATTCGAAGGCGTCTTCGAACTCGCGCTGCCAGTTGCTGTCGGGCGAAAACGCGAAGCCTTCGGCCATGCGGCGCTGCGCGTACAGCTTCAACAGCTCGTCGGCCATGTCGCGCATTTTGGCTTTGACGCGCGATTTGGTGCGCTCCCAGGTCGCGCCGCCCAGCCGGTCCAGCGCCGGCGCTGCGCCTTCGCCCGCGCCGCGATATTTCTGGATCAGATCCAGGCGCGTGAGCGGCACATAGAGCTTGGCGTCGCCGGCGTATTCGAGCAGCATGAAGTCGCCCTTGTTCTCGCCTTGCGCGATCTCGCGCGTGCCCAGGAATCTGCCGATGCCGTGCGTTACGTGCACCACGTAATCGCCGGGTTTCAGATCGGCCATGTCGGCGGTGAAGGCGGCGAGTTGCGACTTGGTGGGGCCGGGCTTGGCGATCAGATCGGAGGAGTCGAACAGGTCTTCGGAGCCGAACACCGCGATGCGCGCGTCCGGAAACACGACGCCGCGCCGCACCAGTCCTTTCACCAGAAGCGTGCTGGCGGCTGCGCCGGCGACGTAGGATCGCTCGGCCAGATAGGGCCGCGTGGCGTCGGCCGGATCGAGGCCCAGTTGGAACGGAACCGAGTATTCCTGGAAAATGTCGGCCAGGCGCTCCAGCTCGCCGGTGGATTGCGCGAAGAAAACCACGCGATAGCCCTGCTCCACCAGATTGCGCGCTTCGGCGATGGCGGCCTGGATGTTGCCGTGGAAGGCGAGCGAGGGACGGGAGTGGAGCTGTCCGCCGCGCAGGTCGCGTGGCTGGATCGACTCAAGCTCCAGCTCGCGCAGCGCCAGCTCGGCTTTCGTCTCCAGCTGCGGCCTGAAGCTCGGGCCAAGTGTAGAAATTCTGCTCCGGCGGGCAGGGAAATGGCCGGTCGGGTTCGTCCAGCCGCTTCCACAGCCGGTCGGCCGCGGCGGCGATCTGCTCCGGCTCATCCAGGACGACCAGCGGGTTTTCAGCGAGCGAAAACAGCGACTGCGTGCGCGGGCGCACCAGCGGCACCAGGAATTCCCAGCCCGGAAACGGATCGCCGGGGCTGGGCACGTCGACGTGCTCGGCAGAGTTCGCGCAACAGCTCGCGCGATTTCGGATATTCGGCCAGCGGCAGCAGCGTTGTTTCCGCGATCTTCATCACCGAGCGCTGCGTCTCCACATCGAATCGGCGGATGGATTCGATCAGGTCGCCGAACAGCTCGATGCGGATGGGCTTGGAAGCTTCGGCCGGGAAAATATCCAGGATGCCGCCGCGCAACGAATACTCGCCCACCATCTCCACCGGATCGCGCTTCTCGTAGCCGATGCTTTCCAGATGCGCGAGCAGATCTTCGAGCGGGATCTCTTCGCCCACTGCGCAGCGTGAGCGCGAGCTGCCGGTAGAATTCCGCGGACTCGGTGCGCAGCAGCGCCGACGCCACCGGCGTGATGGTGATGGTCGTCTTGCGCGAGGCCAGCCGCCACAGCCCGACGGCCCGCTGCTCGCTGATCTCGCTATGCGGCGACAGGCGCTGCGAGGGCAGAACGTCGAAGGCCGGAATGGTTTGCGGCCGCGGAAGATCGGACGTGACCAGAAGATCGAAGAACGTGTCCACCAGCTCCGCCAGACGTCTCGGCCTCTTTGTTGCCGTCCACAACGACCATCAGATTGCGCTCGGTCAGCCTGCCACAGCAGCACCAGATACAGCGCTTTGGCGGTGGTGGTGAGGCCGGAAAGCGAAAGGTGCGCCGAGGGATTGCGCGATGAGCCGGCTGACCGCTTCCTGAAAGGCGGGGTCGCGGCTGAGCGACTGAAACAGATCGCGGATGGCGGGATGGGTCACGAGGGGGGCGTTAGAGACAGGTCTTTGCGCCGCGTCAGCACTCGTCCAAAATTCCAGTAGTGGAATAGCCGGGTTCGAGCGGCAGAGCCAGCACCTTGCCACCGGCCGCTTCCACCTCTTCTCGGCCGGCGATGAAGTGCGCCCAGTCGGCGCCTTTGATCAAGATGTCCGGCAGTACAGCGGCGATCAGCTCGCGTGGTGTGTCTTCGTCGAAGAACGTGACCGCGTCGACAGCCTGCAAGGGCGGCTGCCAGTTCTCCTCGTTCATTCTCGGAAACGAGGGGCCGGGTGGGACCTTTCAGCCGCTGCACGCTGGCGTCCGTGTTCAGAGCGAGGATCAGAATGTCGCCCAGCGACCGCGCGCTTTCGAGCAGGCGGATGTGGCCGGGATGCAGAATGTCGTAGCAGCCGTTGGTGAAGACCACCGTTTTACCGGTGCGCTTCCATTCCAAACGTCGATCGAGCAGTTGCTGACGAGTGAATTTTGTGCCCAAGCGCCTATTTTAGCGTGGCAGCTCCACTAGCCCAGCGCTGGAAGATTTCGAGGATGACGAGCAGCTTTTGAGAATCGCCTTGACCGCGAAACTGGTTCTGCTCGACTTCGCAGAGCAGCCAATCATCGGCCGAACGTTCAGCTTGAATGACCACAATGGTCCGGCCGTCGATACCGGTTCCAGCCAGATCAATCGTCACCATCCAGGCCGGCGTTATGAGGCCTGACTAGAGTTTCGACAAGGTATCTGACAGCTGTTCCAAGCGGCGAGGCAGCAGAGTCGGATCTCCCTGAGCTTTCCAATCGATGACGCCGGAGGTCACCTCCAAAGCGACCTTCGCGGAGGCGCCATCTTGGCCGGCGTAACTTCCCGAAAGCTTCTTGCTCAAATCGCGCGAGAGAACCATGGCCTTAGTCGGATCCACGGTCAAGATAGCCAGGAACTGCGCTTCGGCCCAACGGCTGGATTGAGAGCCAGACGGAAGAGCGCTCTGAAGCCGGCTCTGCAAAGACGAGAGTGCCTTCTCCATTTCAGCCTTGGAATAACAGCTTCGGAGCCCAACCAGGTTCTTGACGGCCAGTAGCATCAGAGAAAACGGAGTCTTTTGCCGGACCAGACTGTCGATTTGTCCGAGCGCTTCCTGCTGGTCGGCGGAGGCAGGGAACTTCGCTTGAACCGGAGTTTGGCCGGTTTTGAGCTCCTGGTGTAGCAGGCGAATCTCATCCTTCAATTGAACGATGGCCAATTGGTTGCTCTCCCGCAGGCGCTCAACGCTGGAAGCGATACTTGAGGAAGCAGCACGAATGACGTCTCGAATTTCGCTGAGGTCATCGGAGCGCGCGGCCTTATCGAGCCGCTGCAAGTCGCGTTTAACTTCGCCATCCAGGTCCATACTACTAGCGGCAAAGCTTCCGGCGAAAGCTTCCATGGCCCGGGCAGCAGCCTTAACGTCACTTCTCAGTCTCTTCAGGAGCGGTAGCGCTTGGTCGTTATATTGGCGGAGTTCTGCGTTGACGGACGACTGTATCTCGACCAACTGTTGAGCGTTAATGTCACGTTTGACCTGATCTCGTACGGCTTGGATTCGGGAGCGAAAGTGAGCGGCCAGTTCGGCTTCGACCTCGACCGCATGTTCGCCCATCGCGCCGATCGAGAGCGCGTAAGTCTCTAATGCGGTGCGTTTGAACGCCTCTAAGTCGTCCATTTTGCTAACGGTTTTGCGCAGCGAGATCACGATGGTCCTCACGGCTCTTATCGACAAAAGGTTCGATAACCTTGAGCACCAAACTGTACGGAGCTGATTGCCTAACAGGTCTGGATGGTTAAGAGGTTCTGCGCACTGTCAAAGGAACAGACGAGGCCTCTCGTCGGGTCCCGCCAACGCTCGGCTCATTCTGCCGCTTCGCGCGCGCCGGCTTGGCTTCCGCTAGACGGACGATTGGCTTCACTTCGTATTCATAGATTCCAAAACGGGGAACTTGCCTGTTACCACCCGGAGACGGCTCAGCGATTACTCTCTTGGCTGTAATTTCCCAGTCCTGCTCAATGATGTCGCCGATGTCTTTGTTGGAACGACTGCGGATGGTCTTCATTAATTCAATCCTAACAGTCTCCGACCACTGAAAACGACTATACCACCCCTATAACTTCCGATAACATATATTATGTAAACTTTCTGGTTTACGGGATCTGGAAATTCACGTGCCGATCCCGATTGATCTGCTGGCTAAACCGGATGTCCACGCTCGAAAGCGGGGCTTGCTGCTCCCGGCCGTCGCGAGTGATCCAATGGATCCGGTCGCCTTGCACCTTGTAAGCCGTCGCTGCCTGGATGGAGTGATCACTAAACGCGATCAAGTAGAAATTTTGCCCCTGATCCTGGACGTTTCCCGGAGCCGACTGCTGTTGCGTCTCAGGCGGTTGTTGCGGCGCTTGCCCCTGGTCATAGCCGTAGTTCTGCGGCATGGTCACAGGCGCAGTTGAAGTGGAATACGAACCGCCGCCGCCGTAGGCGTAAGGATCGTCGCCATAGTTATTCGGATCGTACCCGTAAGCTGGATAACCCGAATAGTACGGATAATACGGGTAGTAGGGGTAGCCCCAGCCGCCCACACCGAAATAGATGCTTGGGCCCCAATAGCGGCCCCCGTAGAAGTAGCCGCGGCCTCCGTAATAACCACCTCGGAAGCTCCCACCACGGAAGGAACCACCGCCGGAAAATCCGCCGCGGGATCCTCCCCCGCCTCCAACCGCTCCCGAGGCGTGTCCCCCGCCTCCACTTCCTCCATGGCCACCGCCGCGTTGGGCGAATGCAGGAGACAGCAGCAGCGGTGAAAGCAAAGCCATGAGAAGTGCTGGTTTCGAGAATTGCATGCCTTTGTAGAAGCAACGCTCGTGCCATTTGCAAATGATTGTAAACGCCCGGAATCGCGGCTTCCTCCCACGGCTGAAAACCACCACCATGGCTGCGCCGCAACCAACCAAGCTACACTGGCCTGACCCTACAGAAAAAAGAAGGCCCGGATCGCTGGGAGGCGCTGTCCGGGCCGAGGGAAGAAATTGTTTGGGACTTACCGGTGGCTTCCGTGACCGCTGCCGCCACTGCCGCTAGACCGGCTGCCTCCGCCACCGCCGCTGCTACGGCCGCCGCCTGCATTATTTGGCGCACTGCGAGGCGCTTGATAATTGGGAGCGCTGCGAGGAGCTTGATAACTCGGCGATGCATTGCGTGGCGCCTGAAAGCTCGGAGCCTGCGAACCGGGCGCGCGTTGTTGCACCATCGGTGGACTAATGCGTACCGCCTGACCGCTGCCGGCGGGAGCAAAAGAGCGCTGTCCTTGAGAGAAATTGTTGCTGGCGGGCGTGGCAGCCCGGTTGTTTTCGAAGCGGCCCACGGTGTTCGGCCCGCCGCCTGGGTTGGATCCAATTTGATTGGATCCATTTTGGCTCGATCCATTCGCGGGCGAACCTGCATTCGCCCCGGAGCTATGAATGGCTTCGCCAAAGCGGCCCCAACCATGTGTGGCGGCTGCGGGAGCCGAAGCACCACCTCCCGGCGACGTCATGCCGCCGCGATTTGGAAGGCTGAAGTTCGAGCGAGAAATTTGCTGCATGCCCCGCTGTTGCTGCTCGAACGGCACGCGCGCGACACTCGACGTCTGGCTGCGACCGGCAAAGCTCTGCACGCTGCTCTGTCTGAAATTTCCTGCTGCTGAACGATCCGACATCCGCAAACTGCTCCGGTCCGGCGATACAGGCAGAACGCCGCGCACCATTCCAGCGCCCTGAAGCTGGCTACCGTTTACCGCCGCGTACCTGCCGCCGCGGCCGAACTGAGCCGTATTGACGCCCGTGACCCCGCCGGCGACGCGGGCATTGCGGTACGTATTTATGACATTCACGTTGTTGACGATGGTAGTGTGATTGCCGAAGAACCCACTGCGATAGCCGCCATAGAACCCCCGGCCCCACCAGGGATGGAACACTTCAAACGGCGCGAGCGGCACCCAGCCGACGTTCCCAAAGCCAAAGCCTACACCCACTCCGACGCCACCGAATCCAAAGAAGCCCACGTAAGCAGGCGACCAGTAGTGACGCCCATAAATCGGGCCCGGAGACCAGGCCCAGCCCACCGGGCCATAGAACCAGCGCCCGTAGTGATACGGCGCCCAGCCCCACGGATCGTAGCTCACCCAGGTCCAGCCATAGATAGTCTTCCCAAACCCAGCGGCCATTCTGGTAGGGCGCCCAGCCGGGCAGCACGGTGGGTGCCCACACCTGGCCGTACGTCGGGATCGTTCGTCCAGCGGCCGTTTTGATCCAGATCCTCGGCGCCGTTAATGTCGGGGCTGACATGCTGGTAGCTGCGCGAGCTTTCGAGATAGCGATCCCGGTCTTCGTTCCAGCGATCCCAGCTGTCCGACGGGATCGCGCCTGCACACTTGAAACTCAGGGTCGGCGCGCCGGACCGCGGGCATTCATGGTCTGTCCCGCGCCCAGCCGCTCACTGCCGCGCGGGCTGAAAATCTCGGCCTCGCCCGGAGCGAACCGTGATTTCCGAAGTGCCGTCTTCGTGAACCGTCGATTCGATAAGCGCCCTGCCGCAGCGCATGCACGCCACGCTGGGCGTGTCCACTTCCACTTGCGCTTGACTGGGGCGCAGCACGCGCAGCAGTCACCGTGCCGGCCGCCACCTGTATCTGGAAATTCTTCATATCCATGCCAGCGAATCGCACTTCCGAATTCGGGCCGACGCGGAGCAAGTTGGCGGCAGTCGAACTGCACTTCGGCGCGTGAAGAGGAACCTGTAAGGATGGCGGTCGTCGGCCATGACCGGCGCATTGATAGCGGCTGCCACCACCTCGCCCGAATCCCCGCGGCGCACCGAAACTTCTCCATTGATCACACTGATGCGCGCTACTGCCCGCCCAGGTTCGTATTGCGCCGTCGGGCTGCGTCGGCGGAGTCCGGACCTCGGGCGGAGGGGGACCGGGCTGATCTGTGCAAGCAACAATGCTGCCGCGCCAGATCGTGCAGCGCCAGTGCTCGAAGAATACGTTTCATAGCAGCCGACTTCACTTCCAAGCGTCACTAAGAGGCAATCGATAGACCATTCGCTAACGTGTTTTAAACAGCGAATTAAACTGGATTTGCCGAACCCTGCGAGCTGGTTGAAAACCACCAGCAGTGATTGTAAACGACCGCGCTCTTGTACAGTGCGGCAAAAGCCGAGTAAACTACAGTTAAGTTGATTCGCGCAACCACAGTCAACGCTTCCCTGCCCGAGGTACACTCGTCACGTCGATACGGCCCAGCTGTCGCTTGTGGCGGCGCATGTTCGCCTTCGCCGGCCCGGCCTATTTGGTCAGCGTCGGCTATATGGATCCGGGCAATTGGGCCACCGATCTGGAAGGCGGCGCGCGGTTCGGCTACCAGCTGCTGTGGGTGCTGGTGCTGTCGAACCTGATGGCGATTCTGCTCCAGACGCTGAGCGCGCGGCTGGGGATCGTAAGCGCAGCGCGACCTGGCGCAAGCCTGCCGCGAGACTTATCCGCGGGCCGTCTCCTATGCGCTCTGGTTGCTTTGCGAAATCGCCATCGCGGCTTGCGATCTGGCGGAAGTGCTGGGCGCGGCCATCGCGCTGAACCTGCTGTTTCACATTCCGCTCTTGATTGGAGTGCTGGCTCACCGCCGCCGATACTTTGCTGTTGCTATGGTTCACGCGGCTGGGCATCCGGGTGATCGAGAGCATTCGTGCTCGCTCTGATCGCCGTCATCGCGGGCTGTTTCGCGGTCGAGATTTTCTGGGCCGGCTGGCCGGTGTTTGACGCGAGATGGCGCGCGGCCTGGTGCCGCATCTGAACCGGCAAAATCTGTATATCGCGATCGGCATCCTGGGCGCGACGGTGATGCCGCACAATCTTTATCTGCATTCGGCGCTGGTGCAGACGCGGCGCATCGGGCGCAAGCGAGACTGAAAAGCGCGCAGCCTGCCGATTCAACCTGATCGATTCCACCATCGCGCTGAACGGAGCGCTGCTGGTGAACGCGGCGATCCTGGTGCTGGCGGCCATGGTGTTTTTCAAGCGCGGCATCGTGGTGACTGAAATCCAGCAAGCCAACCAGCTGCTGGCGCCCCTGCTCGGGACCACCATGGCCAGCGTGCTGTTTGGCGTGGCGCTGTTGTGCTCGGGGCAGTCCTCGACGCTGACCGGCACGATGGCTGGTCAGATCGTGATGGAGGGCTTCCTGCAACTTTCGCATGCGGCCGTGGCTGCGGCGGTTGATCACGCGCACGCTGGCGATCATCCCGGCAGCCTTCACGGTTTATCTGGCGGGTGAGCAGGGCACCTATCGGCTTGTTGATTCTGAGCCAGGTGATCTTAACATGCAGCTGCCGTTCGCAGTGATTCCATTGATCCATTTCACCAGCAGCCGCGAACGGATGGGGGAGTTCGCGAATCGCGCTCTGGTTGCGTGTACTGGCTTGGGCGACGGCGGCGTTGATCCTGGTGCTGAACATATGGTTGGTGGCGATCGACTGTAGGGGATTGGGTAGCTGGCGCGGGCCGATGGCGTGGATGGCTGGAGTTTGGTTTAGCCCTGATCCTCACTGGCCTGGTGATATTGCTGGCTCTGGGTGATTTTACAGCCGGTGCTCCCGCGCTGGATTCGCAGGTTCGGGCGTGCCCCGATCGAACTTCCGAAGGCGGTGGCTTCGAATTTGCCGATTCCCGCTATACCAGAAGATCCTGGTCCCACTCGATCATACTAGCCGTGATCGCGAGGCCATCGCTCATGCCAGCGCGATAGCCAAGCAGCACCATGCCAAGCTATACCTTCTGCATGTGGAAGAGGGCGTGACCAGTCAGGTTTATGGGCCGTTGTCTTCCACTGCCGAGGTGGAGGCCGGACGACGAATATCTTGCGGAAATCGCCCGCGAATTGGAGAACCAACAGGTGCCCGTGGAGGCTGTGGTTCGCCACTCTCGAGACCCGAAGGACGAGATCGTACGCTATGCTGAGGAGCTGAAGCCGGATCTGGTAGTAATGGGCGCCCATGGCCATAAGGGCTTGAAAGACATCATTTTCGGGACTACAATTAATGCAGTACGTCACAAAGTAAAAGCCCCTCTCTTAGTAGTGCGAGGCAACACCTAGGCGAGCACCCGCCCTATTGTTGGGCGGCGGTTGTGTCGAACGGATACAGAAGGTCGTTCTCTAGCGCTCGAGCAGTTTGTCTTTTCAACAAGATAGGTTGGCGAGCTAGTTGCTAGCTTAGAGTTAAAGCGATGCAAAAAGTGTTTATGCTCGGGTGTTTGGCGGCTGTGCTCGCCCCATTACCTGGTTCGACACTTCAGCAGCTCAGCTTGGATGATATGATCCGGCTTTCCACCGCCATCGTTCATGGCAAGGCCCAGCAGACCACGCCCTCTTATAAAGGCTCGATCATTTATACGCACTACAATGTGCAGGTTAGCGAAACACTCAAGGGACATTCCGCCAGCCAGTTTGATGTAGCAGTCCCGGGCGGCGCTGCGAACCGGTACCAGCAGACCTTCGCAGGAGCGCCGAATTTAACGCCAGGACAGGATTATGTCTTCTTTCTGTGGACCAGCAATTCTGGCCTGACCCAGATCATCGGCCTTTCCCAGGGGCTTTTTGTTGTAAGTACGAACTCCAGCGGGCAGTTGATGGTGATGCGCGAAGCGTCCGGCGAGCGAATGGTAAACAACGCTGGACAGCCGGTGACCGATTCGGCGATGCAGATGCTTTTGAGCGATCTGCGCAGCCTGATTCAGAAGACCGCCGGAGGCGCGAAGTGAGACGGGCGGGGCTGGTTCGCTTAGCGGCATTGGTGGTGACTCTATTCTGGCTGGCGGCCAGCGCGTCTGCCTACTACTTCTACGTTTCCTTTAATACTTCATCAGGCCCTTATAATCCGATTGTTAAGAAATTCCAGCTGAACGCATTGAACAACAATACCGTTCCCTACTTCATTTCCAACCAGGGTCCGGTGAATACCGTGCCCGGCGATAGCTACCAGGGGATCGTGAGCGAGATCCGCGCGGCGGCGGATGTCTGGAACGGTGTCAGCACAGCCCAGATCAAACTGGGTTACGGAGGATTGTTCACGGCCGGGACTACTGAGACGGCTCCCGGGATCGATGTTCTGTTCTCCGACGATATTCCGCCGGGGATCGTGGCCTTGGGTGGGCCCATGACTACCGCCGGCTTCGGTCTTGACGCCAATGGCAACACCTTCATTCCGATTGTGCGGTCGAAGCTTATTTTGCATGGAGATTTCAGTTTGATCCGTTCGGACCAGCGGGCCAGCTATTCGGAGCTGTTCTTTGTGACGTTGGTCCATGAACTGGGTCATACACTCGGTTTGCAGCATACTTTGACCTCCAGCGTGATGGCGACCCAGACCACCAGCACTTCCAGCCGGGCAACGCCGCTAGGGGCGGATGACATAGCAGGCATCTCCTTGCTTTATCCCGCGGCTGGCTACCTGGCGACTGTCGGCAGCATCAATGGGACGGTAACGCTGAATGGAAATGGAGTAAATCTGGCGTCGGTGGTTGCTATTTCCCCCAGCGGTCCGGCGATCAGTACTCTCACGAATCCGGACGGGAGTTATCAGATCAATGGCATTCCGGCGGGAATTTACTACTACGTCTATGTTCACCCGTTACCACCCCCGATAGCCGGAGTGGAAGTAACGCCGGACAACATTGTCCTTCCGTCCGATTCGAATGGTAATCCCATACAGCCCAACTACACCGCCTTCGGAACGCAATTCTTCAATGGCGGCAATGGTACGCGAGACTGGACGCAGGCGCAAACGGTCTACGTCTCGGCGGCTAATGTTTCCTTCGGCGTCAATTTCAACGTCGCGTCTCGAAGCTTCCAGGCGGTGTCTTCAGTACGCAGCTATGGATTCACTCAGAGCAATGTGTCAGTTACGGCTGCCCCGATTACTTTAGGTTCCCAGACTCCCATGCCCCTGGCAGCGAGCGGCTCTGGATTGTTGCAGGCCAACAATACCGTGACCCCGGGGCTTAGCGTCAGCACTCTGGGAGGTGTCGCTCAAATCAGCGCATTGCGTCCCTATCCTCCGCCCACGCCCTATATCGCCGTGGACGCGTTGCTGAGTTTAGGCGCGGGACCCGGGCCCAAGCATCTGCTGTTCTCCACGCCCAACGATATGTACGTCCTTCCTTCCGGATTCATCGCCGTGGTGAATGCGCCGCCTTGGATCAATTTCACAATCCCAACGTTCGATGCCAACGGTAATCGAGCTGTTGCGATTTACGGGTCCGGTTTCCAGTCTGACAGCAGAATTTTCTTTGATGGACAGCCAGGCATGATAGAAGGGGTCCAATCCGATGGCTCCCTGCTTGTTACGCCGCCCCCTGCTTCCGGCGGGTACACGGCTAACGTCGTGGCGCTCAATTCGGATGGGCAGAGTTCGTCGTTCATACAGACCACGCCGCCCACTTACACGTACGATCCGGCTGGGACTCCTTCGCTTACCGTCACGCCCAACTGGATTCCCCCGGTCGGGACTACGGTGGTGGATATTGTCGGCGCTAACACAAATTTCACCGGCGCTGCTACAGTCGGTTTTGGCACTAGCGATGCTTTTGTAAAGTCCATCACAGTGCTCAGCCCCACCCACCTTAGTCTGGTCGTTTCGGCCAGCAACGCATGGGTTCCAACCAGCGGAATCACGGTGACAAACGGCTTACAAGTCATCTCCCAGGCTTTGGGCAATCAGATTACCACTACTGAATCACAATAAGCTGCAATCGGCGACAATGCTGTGTCAAGTTTGGTAAAGTAGGCCCAGTGCGAGTCGTTCTTCTCGTAGCTTGCGCACTTAGCTGCTGGGCTGCTACCACTGACGACCAATTCAACGGCCGCTGGGATATCAGCGTTAACGGCTTATCCTCTCCGCGCGGTTGGTGGCTGGAGGTGTCGGGCGCCGGGACGAGCGTTTTAAGGGGAAAATTCGTAGGCGCCCCGGTGGGACAAGTAGACGAGATCCCTAAGCTTTCCATCTCCGACGGTGAACTGCGTTTTGCGCTGCAGAACCGTTATCGCCGCGAACGTGGCCTGGAAATGGGCCTTTATTGGGCGCGCTTCGAGGACGGGAAACTAAAGGGGACATTCGAGATTGAGGGCGATCCTTCTTCCTACCTGGAGTGGACCGGAGTGCGAGCGGCGCAACTCCCCGATAAAGACGACCCGTTGCTGTGGAAGAAGGGCGATGCGGTAGTGCTATTCGACGGCCACGATCTGACCGGCTGGCAAACGGTCGGTTCCGTCCGGACTCTGGGCTGGACGGTGAAGGACGGTATCCTGACCAACGGGATTGGCAACACAAATCTCGTCTCAGAGAAGAAGTTTATGAACTTCGCTCTGGACGTCGACTTTAGGCTGGGTCCGCGAAGTAATAGTGGCGTCGCGCTGCGCGGAAGGTACGAGATCCAGCTGGCCGACGACCCGGACCGGCCCCCATCGAATAAAAGCAGCGGAGCCATCCTTGGCCGCATTGCACCGATCTTGAACGCCGCCCGCCTGGCCGGCGACTGGCAAACACTCTCCGTTCGGTTGGTGGGCCGGCAGGTGACTGTTTTTCTGAACGGCACACGAGCGATCGACCGTCAAAACATTGATGGTCCCACCGATATTGCTTTGGACACCAATGAGGGTGATCCGGGGCCGATCCTGCTGCAGGGCGATCGCGGACCGGTGTCGTTTCGAAAGATCGTAGTTTATCCTCTCATAAAGCGGCCTTGAGCGCGCAGAAAGCAGCCAAACTTTATCGCGTGCGGGGGCGCGTGCAGGGCGTGGGATTCCGGTACTTCGTCGAGCGCGCGGCCAACGGGCTGGGATTAACCGGGTGGGTTCGCAATCGAGATGACGGCGATGTCGAAGTCTACGCGGCCGGCGATTCCGGACAGTTATCCGAACTGGCAGGGATGCTGTGGAAGGGCCCGCGCTGGGCCGAGGTTCGCGGCGTGGATGAGTCGGAAGCGCCGCTCGAGCAGCACCAGGGTTTTTTCATCAGGCACTGATCGCCGCAGCATGCTAAGATCCCCAAGATGCGACGGAACTCTCTCCCGATTCTGATGCTGGCCGCTTGGCCGCTGTGGGCGCAGGAAACTCCTACGGAGCGCGAAGCCGCCCACGAGGTCCTGCACAAAATGGCGACCCTCGAAAAATCGCTGGATGTTCCCGGTACGGTAACGCGCCTCACCGCTCCGAATCCGGCTCGGGAGCAGGTCGTGGCGCGGGCCAAGGAGCTGATGGATAAAGAGCTGCTGGCGCTGGCCGACGACATCACCAGGAATCCGGAAGTCGGATTTGTCGAAAAGCGCTCGGTACAGAAGTTGAAGGCTTACCTGGAGCAACACGGTTTTGACGTCAAGATGGGCTCGGGCGGGCTCGAGACCGCTTTCGTGGCGCGCTACAAGGGCAATAACGGACCGCCCGAATCTGGGCGTGATCGTCGAGTACGACGCATTGCGCGGAACTATGCGGGCCTTTCACGGCGATCAACACAGCGCGCAGGGACCGGTCGGGATCGCCGCAGCGGTTGCCATCGCCGAATGGCTGGCGCGCACCAAATCGCCGGGGAGCATCACCGTGTTCGGTACCCCGGGTGAAGAAATGATGCCGCCCAATGCCAAGACCGTGATGCACCATGCGCATGTGTTCGACGGCACGGACGTAATTGTTCGCAGCCATTCGACCAGCGCCACCTCGCGGCCAGCTCCGGGGTTCGGAACATGCTGCATGAACATTGACGGCGTGAAATACACATTCAGCGGCGCGCCGGCGCATCAACTGACCGCCTGGGCCGGGCGCAACGCGCTGGAAGCGGTAATTCACCTGTTTGAGAATATCGACAGCGTCCGGAGCAACATACGGCCGGAAGCGAGAATCCAGGGCGTGATCACAGAGGGTGGCGCCGCGCCGAACGTAGTGCCAGATCGCACAGCGGCCGATTTCTACATTCGCTATCCGGACGCGATTTATCTGGAGCAAGTGCGCAAGTTCGTGGACGATGCGGCCAAAGCGGCGGCGTTGTCGACTGGGACCAAGGTTAAGATCGATAACTACGGACAGAATCGCGATGGAATATCCGTGGCGACGCTAGGCGAGGTCGGATTTGCATACATGAAGATGTATGGAGCGAAGAAAATAGCCGAGGAACCTGGAAAGCCGCAAGGGTACGAAGAGACCGGCAGCGTCTCCAGCGACATTCCGGGGCTTGGTTTTGCCGCCTACTCGTCCAACTTTGCCAACCATACCTACGAAATGGAAGCCGATGCATTGACTGACGTGGGCCATCAGGGATTTGTCGTCGGGCAGAGTCGATGGCGGCGATCCTATTTGATTTCGCGACCCATGCGGATTATCGCGCGGTCGTGAAACGCGAGTTCGAAGGCATCAAGGCGCTTTTTGGAGAATATCAAGAGGCACTGAAGAAGACATATACAGTGCCGAAGGTCCCGGATCCAAACTGAAAATGAGGGTGCAGGGAGCCGTAACACCCACATTCCCAACAAGAAATCAGCGAACAGGAACTTATGAACAGAACCCGGTGTCTAATTCCACAAGAGATGCTCTCGGCCTCAGAGGTTTTGAGGCTACAATTTAGTTAGGTAGAGGGCCATGGCGGACACGACCGTTGGTCTACAGCTGGACGCGTACCTGATCTCCGCACCGGAGGAGAACGCACTCGTCAACGCGCTTTGTCAAGGCGCTGAGGAAGCCTTCGAGATCCTGATCCAGCGCTACCAGCAGCCGGTCTACAATCTGGTCTGCCGTCTGCTGAATGATCCTTCCGATGCCGCCGATATAGTGCAGGAGGTCTTTCTGAAAGTATTTCGCAACATCGGGTCGTTCCGGGGCAATAGTAGTCTGAAAACCTGGATCTACCGGATTGCCGTGAATGAGGCTTACAACCACCGGCGGTGGTTCTCCAGGCATCAGCGGCAGGAGGTTGCCTTAGGGCGTGAAGACGGGCTCGCAGGTTATGCCGACAGCGTAGCCGATCCCGCGCCGACGCCGTTCGATCAGGCAGCCGACCACGAGACGCGCGCTCTGGTGGAACAGGCGCTGGAGAAACTGAATCCGAAATTTCGCGCCGCAGTGGTATTACGAGACATCGAAGATCTGAGTTACGAAGAGATCGCCGCGGTGCTGGAGATATCCTTGGGAACCGTGAAGTCGCGCATCCTGCGAGGACGCGAGGGTCTGCGAAAAGTTTTGGAAGGCCGGTTGGAGTTGGAGGCGAATATGTCCTGGGCCTCCCAACCGTTGACGGAATAGTATGGAGTGCTTGACAGTCAGACGCAAAGCATCGGCTTACGCCGATAACGCCTTGTCGCCGGAAGAACGCCTGGAAATGAGGCAACACATGCAGGAATGCCAGATTTGCGCCCGCGAGTCGGAACGCTATCAGCGGATTCGCGAGGCCTTGCGTTCTCTTCCCCGCCGAATTCCGCCGTCCGATCTGACAGTACGCTTGCGCGTGGCCGCGTCGCAAGTGCTTAATCAGACGGCGAACGGGGCTAGCGCTTGGACACGCCTGCGGGACCGCTCCCAATTAGTTCTGTCGAATCTAATGCGCCCGCTGGCGCTGCCTTTAGCCGGGGGATTATGCGCGGCGCTGGTGTTGTTCAGCGCTCTGGTCCCCACCTTCACTTCAACTTTCGCCATTAGCAAGGCCGATGCTCTGCTGGACGTTCCCACCATGCTCACTACCGAGCCCTCGTTGAAGTACATGGCCCCCATCGCTTTTGCCGAGGCAGATGCCATCGTGGACCTGAAAATCGACGATCAGGGCCGGATCGTTAACTATTCGATCGTCAGCGCACCCGGCCAAACAGAACAACTCCGCCGGCGAATCGAGAACAACCTGCTGTTCACGGAATTCTGGCCTGCCACTGCTTTCGGAAGACCGATTGCCGGCACGGTCCGGATTTCATTCCATAATTCCAGCCACGTCGAAGTAAAAGGATAGTTGGGTCGCCGTCTCGGGCAACATTTTCTCGCGCGCCCGAGCGTGCTGGAGCGCATCGCACAGCTAGCCTGCCCGGAGGCCGCGCCTGACGACGCAGCCAACACCGTCATCGAAATCGGTCCGGGAAGAGGCGCGCTTACCTCGCATCTTCTTGGCCGGGCCGGCCGTGTCATCGCCATTGAAATCGACCCTGTACTGATTCACTACTTGCAGGCCAAATTCCACGACGAGCCTCGGCTGACCCTCATCCCCGCTGACGTGCTGAAGATGGATCTGGCCCAATGGGGCCCAGTGACCGTGGCCGGAAATCTGCCGTATTACATCACCTCGCCGATCATTGAAAAAACGCTGTCGCTGGGAACTCAGCTCAATCGGGCGGTATTTTTGGTGCAGAAGGAGGTGGCCCTGCGGCTGGTCGCCAGTCCCGGCACTCGCGACTATGGATTTCTCAGCCTCCAGACACAGCTCCTGAGCGCGCCCGAGCTGGTACTACCCGTTCCCGCAGCCGCGTTTCGTCCGCCGCCCAAAGTTGATTCAGCGGTCGTTCAATTGATACCCCGCAACGACTTCCCTGCCCTCAACCACCGCGCATTTATGGCTTTCGCCAGCCGTTGTTTTCGCCAGAAGCGGAAGAAGATTCGAAACAACCTGATCGGCCCGTATGACCGGGCGTTGCTTGATTCTATTCCGGCCACTGCCAAACGCGCCGAACAGTTATCGATCCCCGAGTTAGTGGAATTGTTTCATCAAGTTTCTGCGGCCCCCCCATCGCCTCCTGTATCCTGAAATTTCATGGCTCCACGCGTCCGCTTTGCACCCTCGCCCACTGGTTTCCTTCATATCGGAAGCGCGCGGACTTTCATTTTCAATTGGCTCTACGCGCGCCATACCGGCGGCGCGATGATCCTGCGCATCGACGACACCGATGTCGACCGCAACACTCAGGCATCGCTCGATTCCATCTTCGACGGCCTGAAATGGCTCGATCTCGGCTGGGACGAGGAATACCGCCAGTCTGACCGGTTGGCCCAGCATCAGCAGCTGGCCTGGAAGATCTTCGAGCGAGGGCTGGCGTATCGCGACTTCACGCCAGCCTCGATCGACACCGAAGGAAAGCCCCACGCCGGAGCGCCATGGCTGTTTAACGCCGGCATGCGGGAGCTGTCGCCGGAAGAAAGCCAGCGGCGCGCCGATGCCGGTGAGCCTTTCGTGCTGCGCTTTCGGGTGCCGAGGGACACGCCGCGCTGCGTCGAGTTTCACGACAACGTATACGGCCATCAGTCGAAATCCACGGCTGATATCGAGGACTTCGCGCTGCTTCGCAGCAACGGTATTCCTACTTACCACATGGCCTCCTGCGCCGACGACATCGACCTCCGCATCAGCCATATTATCCGCGGTCAGGACCATCTGACCAACACATTCAAGCATGTGCTGATCTTTGAAGCCGCGGGCGCTGCACCGCCGGAATTCGCCCATCTGCCTCTCTTGATCGCTCCCGACGGTTCGAAGCTCTCCAAGCGCAAGCACGGACCCGTGGTCAGCGTCACCACCTATCGCGATGCGGGCTTCCTTCCACATGCTTTCGTAAATTTTCTATGCCTGCTCGGATGGTCGCCTAAAGACAATCGAGAGCAGATGTCGCGCCAGGAGCTGGTGGACGCCTTCTCGTTCGAAGGCATAAATCACAGCAATGCCGTCGTGAATTTCACCGAAGCCGATCCGTTCGACTCCAAGGCTGTCTGGTTAAATGCTGAGCTGATCCGAACCATGACGGTCGAGAAATTAGCCGCGATGCTGCTGCCCGTGGTGCAGGCCGCCGGGTTTCACGCCGACGCGGGCAAGATGCTGCAAGTTGCTCCTCTGATCCAGGAGCGCATCAAACTCTTGCGCGACGCCGTAACGGCGGCCGACTTCTTCTTCATGGACCAGCTGCCGCCATACGACGCCGCGGAGCTGATCCCGCAGAAGGGCGATCGGGCGCTGGCGCTGGCAGTGTTGCAAAAAGCGACGGAAATCCTTAAAGACGTCGACTTCCGTCACGACGCTCTGGACTCAGCCTTGCGGGCGGGAGCAGCGGCCCTTAAGATCAAGGCCGGACAAATGTTCCAGCCCATTCGCGTCGCCGTTTGTGGAAGAAAGAATGCGCCGCCGTTATTTGAGACCCTGGAAGTGCTCGGCCGCGAGACATCGCTCAAACGCATCGGCCAGGCCATTCAATCGCTTAAATAAAGCTCTACTATGAACACCACGAAGAACGAACCAGAGGTTACCGCCACACCCGCCGCTGAAGTCGGCGCGGCTCCTTCCAACTTCATTCGCGAAACCATCCTCGACGACTTGAAGACCAACAAGTACGGGGGGCGCGTGCATACCCGGTTTCCACCGGAGCCGAACGGCTACCTCCACATCGGTCACGCTAAGTCGATCAATCTGAACTTTGGTCTCGCGGCCGAGTTCGGCGGCCAATGCAACTTGCGCTTCGACGATACCAATCCCTCCAAGGAAGAGACCGAATATGTCGACTCCATTATCGAAGACGCGCGCTGGCTGGGCGGAGATTGGGGCGGTCGGATGTTCTACGCCTCCGACTATTTCGATCAGCTTTACGACTGGGCGGTCCAGTTAGTGAAAGCCGGCAAGGCCTATGTCTGCGATCTGTCGGCGGATGAAATTCGCAAGCAGCGCGGCACGCTGACCGAGCCTGGCCAGGAGAGTCCCTACCGCAACCGGTCCGTGGACGAGAATCTGGATTTGTTTGCCCGCATGAAGGCCGGAGAATTTCCGGATGGCGCCCGAACGCTGCGCGCTAAGATCGACATGGCGGCCGCGAATCTGAACCTGCGCGATCCGGTGATGTATCGTATTCTGCACGCCGAGCATCATCGCACCGGCAATAAATGGTGCATCTATCCGATGTATGACTTCGCGCACGGCCAGTCCGACTCCATTGAGGGCATCACCCATTCGATCTGCACGCTCGAGTTCGAGGATCATCGCCCGCTCTACGATTGGTACGTCGAACAGTTGGGTATCTACCATCCGCAGCAGATCGAGTTCGATCGGCTCAACCTCACTTACACGCTCCTAAGCAAGCGCAAATTGCTTCAATTGGTCCAGCAGCGTCTGGTCAGCGGCTGGGACGACCCGCGCATGCCCACGATCTCCGGGCTTCGCCGCCGCGGCTACACTTCTGAAGCAATTCGCAATTTCTGCCGGCGCGTGGGTGTGTCCAAGACCAACGGCTCAACTGAACTGGGCCTGCTCGAATATTTCCTGCGTGAAGACCTGAACCGCCGGGCTCGCCGCGTGATGGCTGTATTGCGGCCCTTGCGTGTAGTGATCGACAACTACCCCGAAGGTCAGGTTGAGCAGATGGAAGCGGTCAACAATCCTGAGGACGCCACCCAGGGCTCTCGTCAGGTACCCTTCTCCCGAGTGATTTACATCGAGCAGGACGATTTTCGTGAGGACCCGCCCAAGCAGTATTTTCGTTTGTCGCCCGGTCGCGAGGTGCGCCTCCGGTACGCTTATCTGGTCACCTGCACCAGTGTGGCTAAAGATTCGAGCGGACAGGTGACTGAAGTCCACTGCACCTACGATCCGGCTACGCGCGGGGGAAACACTCCGGACGGGCGGAAGGTCAAAGGCACCATTCACTGGGTATCGGCCCAACATGCCATCGATGCCGAGGTTCGCATTTACGACAATCTGTTCACGAAAGAGGATCCCAACGACGTGGCCGAAGGCCAGGACTTTACCGCGAATCTAAACCCGAATTCGCTCGAGATCGTGAGCGCCGGCAAGCTGGAACCGAGCCTGCATGGCGCCCAGCCCGGCGAACGCTACCAGTTCGAACGCCTGGGTTACTTCTCCGTCGATCCTGACACCACGCCGCGGAAACTGGTGTTCAATCGAACCGTGGCCTTGCGAGATACCTGGGCGAAGATCGAAAAGAAATCGAAATGATCATTCTTGGACTCGGTGGGATCATGAGCGATCCCGCCTGCGCCGTCCTGAGAGACGGCAAACTGATGGCGGCCGTGGAACAGGAGAAGGTCGCCCGCCGGCCTGCGTCCGGTTCACTGCCTGACGAAGCGATCGCACTGGCGCTGCAGCTTGCGAAGGCCACGCCCGCCGACGTTAACTGTGTCGCTCTGGTGCGGCCTTTTGCGCAGAACATTCATCTGGCTTTACGGTCGCAGTTTCCCAACGCGCAGGTGCTGATGGTAGAACACCACACCGCGCATGCCGCTTCGGCCTACTATCCATCGCCGTTCAACGACGCCACGGTGCTCACTCTGGACCGCGATGGCGATTTCCGCTCGGCTGCGCGCTGGCACGCCTCCGGCAACCAGCTCCAACTGGAAAAGGATCTCTATTATCCGGACTCGCTTGGCGACCTCTACGGCCGTGTAACCGAGCTTCTGGGATTCGGAGCCGGCCTCGACGAGCACAAGGTACAGTGGCTTTCGACCGCCGATGGCGGCGGCGCATACGAGCCGCTCTTCGAGCAGATTCTCGGAAACTCGGAGTGGCCGGTTCTAAATCGCGCCTACTTCGACTCCAACCGTCTGAGCCAGGGCGGTTTTAGCGAAAAGTTTTACAAGCAGATTGGCCTGGAGGAAGGGGCCGCGATTCCCAGGGAGATACAAGCGCCTCTGGCGGCCGGGCTTCAGCGCGCCATCGAACGCGTCGTTCTTCGTATGGCAGGGCCCGGTGAAAAGCTTTGTCTGGCCGGTGGACTGGCGCTGAATGTGCTGCTCGTCAGCGCGCTCGAGCGATCGAAAGAATGTCTTCGTGCAGCCTGCCGCCGGCAACACCGGTACGGCGCTCGGCGCGGTGTTTTACGCCTGGAATGGCGTCCTGGGCGAGAAGCAGCGCGCGTCGCTAAACGACCTTTGCTTAGGGCCCGCCTACGATGGCGAAGAGATCAAGCAGGTCCTTGAAAACTGCAAATTGCGTTTCCGCTACCTGCTGACCACCGGCGAGCTGATCGACTGCGCGGTTCGCGATCTCAATGGCGAAAAGATTATCGCCTGGATGCAGGGCCGCATGGAGTTCGGGCCCCGCGCCCTCGGCAATCGCAGCATCCTGGCGTCGCCGCTCAACCCTTATTCCACTGAAAATCTAAACCTCTTCATCAAGCACCGCGAGCCCTTCCGGAAATTCGCCGCGTCGGTGCCCGCCGAAGTGGCCGGGGAGTATTTCGAAACTGGACCGAATGCGCGGTATCTTGCCACGGTCGGGCGCGTGCACCGCAAGTATCGCAAGACTTTTGAGGGCGCTGTAATGGGTGACGATGCGGTTCGAGTCCACACTGTGTTTCAGGACGACAACCCCCTCTACCACCAATTGCTTCACGCCGCCGGAAAGGCCACCGGACTTCCCGTGCTCTACAACACCAGCTTCAACCTCTTCGGCGATCCGTTGGTTTGTACGCCGCGCGATGCCGTTCGAAGCTTTTACTCGTCCGGGATCGACGCCTTGTTCGTCGGCAATTTCGTGGTAGAAAAGTAGACGACTGCGCAATCTATTGATTATACGAATGTATTTTTAGACTATTGACTCTTTGTACTAATATTCGTACGATGTGAGGCATGCAAGCCCGCCAGGGCATCGTCCTCTACAAGCGTCACTCGCAAGACTGCGCCGTTCATAAAACCAAGCTGCCGCTTACAAAGCGTCGGTTCTGGTTTGAATGCGCCTGCCCGATCTGGATCGAAGGCCGTACGCCCACTGGCGAGATCATCCCACGGCAAAGCACAGGCACGCGCGATACTGCCGCTGCCGAAGCGTTCCGGCGTTCACTCTTAGAAACACCCACGGAACAGCACGGGCCAGCCATCGCAGCATGCATCGAAGAGTACATCCTCTCTAGGCAAGCGGAACTAGACAGCGAAACCGCCGATCACTACAGGTACATTCTCGGACTGTTGCGTGCTTTCCTCGAAGACCGTCGCGTCCTGCGCATGCGCGAAATCACCGTGGATCATCTAGAGCACTTCAAGACAAACCTTCCGGGTAACAAAAGCAGTTCACACCAGATGTACTTCACCAAGGTCCGTGCCTTCCTGCGGGATGCGTACCGGCGTGAGTGGATCATCTCCAATCTCTTCGAGCGTGTCCGACCCGTGCGCTCCGTGATCGTGCAGAAGGAGCCGTACACAGACGTGGAAGTCGCCGCGATCCTGAAAGAGGCGCGGACAGGCAACCTTGGTGGCAACACAGGTGGGTACTGTGCCAAGCAAAGAACCACGGCCGTGCTGCTCGAACTGATGCTGACCACGGGTATGCGTGTGGGTGATGCCATTGCTTTTGACCCTCGATTCCTGGCACGCGGCAAGCAACTATGGATCTACACCTACACGCCGCAGAAGCAACTTCGTGCCAAGACGCTGAAGACGCTCGAAGCCTACCTGCCGGATACACTCAAGCGCCGTATCGACAAGTGCGAGTGGATCACCGCGAAGGGACCGTTCTACGGTACCAATGGGGACGACAACAGAATCGCGGTCCATCGCACCATGCAGATCATCGGGAAGAACGCGGGCGTTCCGGACTGCCGGCCACACCGTCTCCGCGATACGTTTGCCATTCGCGCCATTCTTGCCGGCATTCCCATCGAGGACGTGTCACGCCTTCTTGGGCACTCGTCTGTGAAGGTCACGGAAGCGTATTACCTTAAGTGGGTGGCCAGCCGGAAGCAGCGCCTTGAGGGTATCCTGGCTGAGACGCTCATGAACCCGCGCCGCAACGCTCGCCGGAATTAAGATCACGCTCCGCTTCCCTGGCAGACGCAAGACGCCAGGCTCTTTCGCGAACAGCCGCAAGACGGTCTTCGGGTGAACACTCCACAGTAGCGCCAAGTCGGATACTCTGTAATGCTTCTCAGCGGAAGGTCCTAGCCTTTCGGGGTTTGTCATGTGGGATTTATGTCCTAGGGAGAAAATTCCGGAGCTCCACGGTCGTGGAACTCCCGTTAAAAGCAGCCTAAGAGGGGTCAAAGGCTGCGCCAGCGGGGAGAACCGCCAGTGTTGCTTACTCGGTCTTCTAAAGGGACACCGAGCGAATATCGATTAGAAGCTCTGCTCCTGAGCTGCGTCGATCACAGTCACTTTCAATCCGTACACGGCCATTGCCCTTGCGGTTCCTGTGTTGAAAAAAACAGGAACCCACGCGCTACCTGATGTTGGCGATTGATATGGGACATCGATTTGAGCCCATTCTTGATACCATCCTCAGTCTCGATCAAAGCCCGAACTTGGAGTGGCGGCATACGCGCTGAACTTAGTTCTCGAAATCGCTGAGCATACGCGCAGCTTGGGCTTGAGTAATCACTTTGGTTTTTTCCTTTTCAAAGGTTGCATGGTTTAATTCTGACCGCGCCTGTGGTGGAGCGCAGCAAAACGGAAAAACTTGTTAGCGCCCCGGCGTCCTATGAGCCACCCGGAAACGTTCAGGCCGAAAAGGAATGCCGAACGCTGGCCAGTGAGCAAAGCTGAGAATTAGACGTCAAGGTTCACTTGTAACGACTCAGATAAATCGTGAGCGGACCGGTGCTATCCTGTGACGATGCTGCGAGACATTTCGACATTCCTGATCGCTCTCCTGCACGAATGGGTGGTCGTATTGACTGGTGGCGCAATCATAGCCGTGCTTCAAGCTTGGGACCTTTCAACCAAGGCGGTCCCCAGTTCCGTAAAGCTAGTAGTCTTGGTCCTCACGTGCCTGGTGGCGACGTTCAGAGCGTGGCGAAAAGAGTACCGTGACCGGCGAAAGCTTAGCCGGGAGTTCTCCGGATATCCAAGGTTGCTTCCGGTTCCGGACGCCCTTGAAAAAGGCACCTTTCGAGCGACAGTGACAGTCACGAGCAACACAGGCGTAGCAACATTCCAGGGGCCGGATTGGTCTGTCATCAGGTTCAGAATCGTCAACGATCCCTTGGACCCCGAAGAAGAATCGGTCGCCAAACAGGTTAGAGCCACGTTGAAGTTTTACTCGGCTTCGGGTGATCGGCTGTTCGAACTGGACGGTAGGTGGTCGGATTCACCTCAACCAAGTCAAAGGGACGAAAGCCAGGACATCATTAACATTCTTGCTGTCGACTTCCCCATCGGCCAGAAACGGTCCCTCGACATTGCGTTCAAGGACAAGACAAAGGACGATTGCTATGGCGTAAACAACGACAGCTATCTCTTTCCCGATCTGAAGAACCCTGCTTGGAAGCTACCGTACGGAACGATCGTTGTCGTTGCGAGCCTCACTGGTATCAGGGTTAAGTGTACGGCTCAACTACAGTTTGAAAACTCGAAAGGTACGGAATTGGAGCCGGTGAAATGGGGCATGAGGAACGAGCTAGAATCCTATTCGTGAATTGATCTATGATATTCGAAGCCAACAGAAGGGCACTTTCACGACGGTTGTTTAGTGGTGCTGGAACGTGGGGCTTGCTTTACACTGCCCGGAAATGTGGTGCTCTTTGCTGAACCTAGCGGGAACGCTGGTTGCGGAGCCACCGTACTCAACTCTTCTTGCAGGCCATCAGGACCGCTAGTACAGGTGCGATCATTAATACCGCACAAGCCACCGTCGGTAGAGAACTGGGGCGTTTCTGTTTGCACGCCCTAATATCGATTGCCGAGGGGAGCAATGTGCGGTCACTTAAACTTAAATTTTGCTCCACCGTCGGCTCGCTGTGTCAGCGGGGCAACAAAAAAATCGCATCAAGCCCTAAATGTGGCCCGTGCGGCGTTCTTCTCTCTCTAGTAAGTATATCGCTACTGTTTTATAACCTCGCGGTGTCCTTCCAGATGGTGCATAACCTCGTGAGGTTCGCCGCCGAAGACCCTCGCCATACGGGTTCCCATCAGATTTAGGAGCGTGAAGTCGTCACATGCGCAAACTGCCGGTTCAGGGTAGCTTTGACGGCGGGAATGCCGAACAGAGCCTCTGCGCTCAGCGCAGTGGCGGCCTATCGCGTCCCTGTGCGGGGTTCAGATAGTATATTCACAGATTCCATGTTCTTTTTCCCCCTCTACTGAATATATCGATGGCCTTTTATAACCTCCTTGTCGAAATGCTCATGTTCCCTCTCCGCGCTGTAAATCGCAGGGGTTTTATAACTTGCTTGTCAGGCCATTCTGAGGCTGTCTGGGGTTTTTGAGATCCATTCCTTCCATTCCCGTTCCGCTGCCTTGATTTGTTTGATTCGCTTGCAAACAGCGGCCTGGCTTATGTGTAGTTCCTCCGCTATCTGCTCCTGGGTCAGACCCTGAGAAGCCAACTCGATGAGCCGCGCTTCCATCTCACGACTCTGATCCCGCCGCTCCTCGGCTTCAAACTCACGGATGCACTTTTTTACGACCGTGAGACTGATTCCGAGAAGTTTAGCGATCTCATCTGGAGTCAGTTCCTTGAACTTCAATTCCATTATGTCCCTGTCCTGCACCTCTTCTTCTATCCGACGTAAGCTCTTTAGTACGGTCGTGTGGTTGATTCCGAGACGTTGGGCGATTTCGTCCGGAGGCATTTTCTCATAGACCGACAAGTTCCAGACCTCATAGTCCTGGGCGCTAGGCTCGCTTTTTGTTGGCTTTCTTCTGATTCCTGGAAACCGGGCGTCCAGGAGCAGAGCTTTCTTCACTTTCTTCCGCGGTTGGGGCAGAGGCAACAACAATTCCGTGGCTTCTTTCCAGTCGGCCGCCCAGTCGGACTTATTCGTAACGTCTACGCCAGAGGCTTCATGCCGATACCTTTTTTTGTTCCTGCGTAGTTCGTCGATCATCTCGCACTGAGCAACACGGACGAGCAGGAGTTTATCGGCCTTGCCACCCTTCCCTAGGTGTTCAGCAATAGCCGCACCTGCGGCGCTGTAGAGATCGTCATAGACCGAATCCGCAGGGACAAACGGAAGGCTGCTTTTGGCGAGGGCTAGAACGCTCTTGAATGTTTTATCGTCGATCACGTCTCAAGTATACCGGCTCAGGTGTTGTACGTGCAACTCTAAGTTATTGAAAACAATTGACAACGTGCGTACGTTGGCAGGAACAGCCTTTGATTCCATTATGGTTTAGGCGCTCAAATGGATCATAACGGGATTTTGTAAGTGGTTGATTCTATTAGTGTTGCTTACCTATTGCTTTCTCCTTTATTTTGTTGTCAGTATCAAGGAAACTTCGTCGCCCCTCCCAAGCCCCTTTTGGGCTTCATTCATAAAGTGGTGCCGAAATATCGTCACTTTTAAACTAGGTTTCTCGCGCGCGGATGCCCCCCAGGGTCGCCGTAAGTGGTTGAAATCACATTACTTCCCCATACCCCCTGGGTAATCTCGTAATTAGATATTTCATTTATTTTGTGAAAGTTACAAGCAGGAACCTAGATGAATCTTGGTTGGCGCCACCTTCACAGTCCACCACAATGTCGGGGCGGACATACACGACCACCTCGTCCTTCACGGACGCATCTCCGGGCTCCGGTTCTCAGGTGGTTTCGTCCAAGTTCGCGGGAATCAAAATTTGTGGGTCGACGTGAGCGTCATCGCGAAATCCTCGGCCCGTGTGCCCTCCGGGTACCCCGGCTCTGCGGAACCACCGATTCTAAGGTTTCTGCGCTTTTGTAACAATCAATAACTTCCATTTTTTCAGCTACCGCTATGGGTTCGAGCCCCGCCAAGTTCACCAAAATAAGTCACCACGTGCTCAGTCAGTTTACGGCCTCACTATTGCCGAGTGGCTTTCGAATACTTGACGCCGTAGTTGGACCTCGATTCTGAAACAGTGTCGGCTCCCCGAGCGTCTGTATCACGCGCCGTCTGCCTGCTTTTGACTTTTCGCTCCGGAGGCTACCATGATCTTGTCATCGGTCGAACTCGAGAACCGCCGCTCGCTTCGCTGGTTGCGTCGACGGGTGGCGAAAGAAACCCCTGCCTGCCGTATTCAAACGAAAGCCTTGGTATGGTTCCTACTCCTGGGCTCAATATCGGCCATCCAAGCAACTCAGTTGTGCCAAGGCCCATTCGATGGTACACCGTTTGACTGCGGTTTTCTGTATAGCGGAGGTGTTTACACTATCCTCCAAGTACCTGGAGCGGTCGACACTTTTCCTGGCGATATTAACAATAACGGAGAGATTGTTGGAACTTTTTCCGGCAGTGATTCCCACGATCACGGGTTCTTGTATCGTAATGGGGCCGTCACCGTGATCGACGTCCCAGGGGCCTCCAACACCTTCGCGACTGGCATCAACGATTCAGGAGAGATCGTTGGAACCTTTCAGTCCGCCACCAATAGTGGCCAGTTCTTCCTGGATAGTTCTGGAGTCGTCACGAAAATCAACACTCCCGGCGCTCCGTTCGAGACCAGCTTCTCTGACTTCGACATCAATAACGCTGGACAGATTGTGGGAAGCTTGAGCTTGAATGATGGGCGTGGGGTACATGGCTTCTTGGATAACGCAGGCAGTTTCGTTATCCTCGCTTTTCCCCCCGGTAGCGACTTCACCAGCTTTGCCGGTATCAATGATCCTGGGCAGATTGTCGGCTTCGGAAATCAGGGAGGCTTGATATATAGCGCAGGTATCTTTACGACAATCATCGGGCCTGGAGGTGCGATTCTTCATCCGTTTGGGATCAACAATGCCGGGCAGATTGTAGGTAGATCTGATCTTCCGGTAAATAACGAGTTCGTGACCCGTGGCTTTCTC
Organism: Bryobacterales bacterium; assembly: GCA_963769205.1. Taxonomy (GTDB): domain Bacteria; phylum Acidobacteriota; class Terriglobia; order Bryobacterales; family Bryobacteraceae; genus Palsa-89. The sequence continues at coordinate 188,821 of CAVYKR010000022.1, forward strand.
GATACCGCCGGTGTCTTTACCACTATTGGCATACCTAATTCACCAGGGAGTGAAGCAACCGGGATTAATGATCTCGTCCAGATTGTTGGGTTCTCCGAGGATGTACCGGGTCCGGAAACGCCCGAACCTTCAACAGCGGGGCTCGTTGGCGGCGGCCTCGCGGCCATCCTCGCCATCATCAGGAGAAAATACAACAACGCGTGGTTGTCGTAGTCACGATATCACGTTGATTTCACTGTCGTAGATCTTTTGAAGCTCGGCGCCGAAGTCGACGAGTTTCATTTTAAAGGCTGACATACCTATCCATGTCCCAAATGTCCGCGCCTCGTAGATACCTGCTACTTAGCCTTGGTGTGGTGTTCAAGGTTTATAGATAGATAGTCCTGTCCTTTACTCTCCAGTCTCTACTCCTCACAAGGCAAAATCATAAGAGATCACTTAGGCGGACATTGCGGACATTGATAGCTATGTCAACGAGCCACGTAGCCGGATAGGTCCCCAAAGGACGTTTTTTACTTCCGCACAGCAGAATCCAATCCCGGAATTGCACTTAGAACTCCTCCGGCGTGGTTTCCTTGCACAGCTGAGTTCGCTCATCCGGCGTGGCCCACTTCGATCATCTAATTTGGCCCACCTGAGATGTTAATAGTTTGCCTTGGCTGGGCCATCCAAGTCCAGGCGTGATTCTCCACATTCGTAAAAAGAAGTTGACAGATAACCGTCCCCGGTCTGAAGATGGAACGACCGGCGAAGCGGAGGCGAGCAATGCAGGAGTGCAACTCGCCAAGGAATAGCTGGCGCAAACTCATCGAGACGATGGGACTCGGGGCGAAGCCTGAACCGGCCTCGCCCCGGATCTTAAGACCGAACATCGGATTGATAGATTTGCGCATGCCTTAAAAACTCAAACCAATTGAGCTTTTCGCCACATCTGGAGGCGGCGGCTAGGAGGTCTCAGGTTTTTTCTTCCTCCTTTCCATTGTCCGGCGGAAACGGAACGATTCGGTTCCCGTCTCGACGATATGGGCCCGGTCAGTCACCCGATCCAGCAGAGCTTTGCACAAGCGCGGGTTCGGAAACACAGTCGTCCATTCCGAGAATGGCAGATTCGTGGTCACGATCAGAGCCGCTCTCTCGGCCCGCTCGGCGATTACCTGAAACAGAAACTCCGCGCCGATGTCGGCCAGCGGCACGTAGCCGACTTCATCGAGCGCGATCAGTTCGTACTTCTGCCAGCGCGCCATCAAGCGCCGCACCTGGTTGTTTTGTTTGGCTTCCACTAACTCGTTGACCAGCGCAGCCGCGGTCGTGAATCGTACACGCCTTTTCTGCCGGCACGCGGCGAGGCAAAGTCCGGTTGCCAAATGACTTTTGCCGGTTCCGCCCGAGCCAGAAACATAGTGCCCATGGTCCAGAGGTCATCAAGATTCATTACCCGTTTCACCCACTACACGGTCAGAGCCTGCGCGTGGAACGGCGGGCGAAGCTTCCCAAAGGTGAGTACATTTTCTGCGAGTTGCCTGACGGCACCATCGGCGGGTTCCCGTCGTGGATTGCCGACCCCACGAAGAGTCCCCACTTTACCGTTGGGCCTGCTCTGACCTCCGCGGCCGCACTCGCCGAACTTCGGAAATTGCTGGACAGCTTGCATTCGAACTCTCAACGCGGTAACGCATCACTGAAAGAGATGCGACGGGAGGGCACGAATGATACCAAGGAAAAAACCGGGAGAGACACAGATGAACCTTTTGTTTTGTGACAGCAAACCGATGATGTTACCTAACGACAAACAACGGGAGCTCGCAATCGCACTGGCCGACCTGCTGTTAAATGCGGCCACTGCACCGGCCGAGCCGGATTTGGGAGAGGACGCATGAATCCAAAAATATCGGCGGACCATTTGAAGCGGCGCGCCATCGTCTATATTCGTCAGTCATCGCCTGGACAGGTGATTCACAACCAGGAAAGCCAGCGCCGCCAATATGGCTTGGCTGACCACGCTCGCCAACTTGGCTTCCAGCAGGTCGAGATAATTGACGAGGATCTTGGACGCTCTGGGTCCGGCCATGTGGAGCGCCCTGGGTTCCAGCATCTGGTTGCGGAAGTCTGCACGGGAGAGGTGGGAGCCGTGCTTTGCATTGAGGCTTCCCGCCTGGCCCGTAACGGCCGTGACTGGCATCATCTCATCGAACTCTGCGGCTTGGTGCGCGCCATCGTGATCGATCCGGATGGCGTCTACGATCCGGGCATCCTCAATGATCGGCTCTTGCTGGGACTCAAAGGAACGATGAGCGAGTTCGAGCTGAACTTGCTGCGCCAACGATCATTGGAAGCGATTCGCCAGAAAGCACGCCGCGGGGAACTCCAGTTCCGATTGCCAGTCGGTTTTCGATGGGCTCCCAACGGCAAAGTCGAGATTGATCCCGACCGTCGTGTGCAAGAAGCAGTGCATCTAGTCTTCACCAAGATGGTGGAGTTGGGCAGCGCCCGTCAAGTCCTCCTGTGGTTTCGGGGTGAGAACACGAATCTGCCCGCGTTGGTTCTGGAGACGCCGGGGCATGACGTCGTCTGGAAACTGCCGGTCTACAACACGATCTGGCACATGCTCAGGAATCCGATGTACGCGGGTGCGTATGCCTTCGGCAAAACGGAGTCCCGAACCAAGGTCATCGCTGGACGAGCTCGCAAGAGCGAGGGGCATTTCAAGTCGCGCGATACATGGATGGTCTTGATTCGCGACCATCATCCCGGTTACATTTCTTGGGAGCAGTTCGAACGCAACCAGACGATGCTTTCCGATAACGCGCATATGAAATCGCGCATGGAACCGAAGGCCGGTCGTGGAGGCCGGAGTTTATTAGCCGGGCTGCTGCGCTGTCGGCGGTGTGGGAGGATGCTCCATGTAGCCTACAGCGGCACGCACGGAGAGGTGCCCCGGTATCATTGCCGCGGGGCGCAGATCAATCACGGAACGGACTGGTGCATCTCGTTCGGCGGATTGAAACCGGATCGAGCTGTCGCGGCAGAGATCCTCAAAGCGGTGGAAGGCAACGCCATCGAGGCAGCATTGGAAGTCGCGGCTCGTGCTGCTGAACAACAAAGCCAACGGCATCGCGCGCTGTCATTGGAACTGGAGCAAGCGCGTTATGAAGCGCGCCTTGCAGCTCGGCGATATGAAGCCGTCGATCCGGATAACCGCCTGGTCGCAGGGGAACTGGAGGCGCGTTGGAATGCCGCTCTCTCTACCGTAGGAGAGGTGGAACAGCGATTGCGCGACAACGAACTACCGGCCAATGCCAGTCGGATTCCCGATAAAGAGACGCTCTGCAGCTTGGCGCAAGACCTGCCTGCCGTGTGGAACTCGCCGGCAACAGACATGCGCCTGAAGCAGAGGATCGTCCGGATTCTGATCGAAGAGATCATCGCCGATGTGGATGACACCGCCAGTGAGATCGTGTTGCTGATTCACTGGACCGGAGGCCGGCACTCGGAGCTTCGCATGAAGAAGAACCTCACCGGCAGGCACAGCCGTTGCACAAATCTGGAAACGATAGAAGTCCTGCGCCGGATGTCCAGCCGGTTTCCTGATGACCAGATCGCTGCGACCCTAAATCGGCTGGGGCTGAAGACCGGAACAGGTAACACCTGGAATGAAGGCCGTGTCCGCTCGGTCCGTAGCTATCATGAGTTGCCCGTCTATAACGCTGCCCGAGTGCCACGTCAGACCGTCACCCTGGAGCAGGCTTCCGAGCGGCTGGGCATCAGCCACAAGGTCATACGCCGGCTGATCGAATCGAACAAAATACCGGCTACCCAAGTCGTGCCGTGGGCGCCCTGGGAGATTCCGATAGAGGCGATCGAGTCTGTGGATGTCTCGCAGGAAGTCGCCCGCGCCAAGCGCCGTCCACGGAACCTGGCGTCGATCTCGGGCCATCCATGCCGATGTTTGCTGAAATTCGGGAAGATACTGGAGGTTGAAGTCGAAGGATGACGGTCCGTCGGCCTGAAACCGACTAATGAATGCCCTTAGATGTCAGTAACGTAGCAAGGAGGTGCAGAATGTCGCAGGATCGCATTCGCCGATCAGCACCACCGGCTCGGCTGCGCCCGATGTAGCCGCCCTCGGCCA
>CAVYKR010000023.1:0-663578 GCA_963769205.1 Bryobacterales bacterium
GGTCCTTGCTATTTGATCTGCTGCGAAGGCGGCTGGGCTGCGGCTGGGTCTATACTTAAGTCGAACCGTGTTCCAAAAGTCTGTTCGATGCCTATGAAGCTTATACTCTCTCTCGTCCTGGCAGGCCTCTCTCTGGCAGTCTTTGCGGCGCAGATCGGGAAACCGATTTACACGCTCCAACCCGTGCCGCTCACTGACGTCAATATCACCGATAAATTCTGGGCGCCCAAGATTGACATCAATCGCACAGTTTCTATTCGTCACCTCTTTGAGAAATTCGGAGATCGCAGCTACGACAATCCCCGGCTCATCGAAGCTGCATCCTACATGGTGGCGAAGTCGCGGGATCCCGAACTTGCGCAGACCCTTGAAAAAATGGTGGACAACGAAATTGCCGCCGCCGAGCGCCGTATGCGTGACCCCATCCGCATATCCGGATATTTCTATGAAGCGGCGGTGGCATACTATCACGCCACTGGCAATCGCCGAATGCTCGACGCGGCGATCAAGGCATTCGACGCGCTCGATGCCGGCTACGGTCCCGGCAAGAAGAGTTACATCTCCGGCCACGAAGGGATGAAAATCGGCCTGCTGGCCATGTACGGAGAGACCGGCGATCCCCGCTATGCGAGACTCGCGCAGTTCTTCCTGGATGAGCGGGGCAAAGACGACTATCCCCGCAACGGTGAATATGCCCTGGACCGCACCTACGCGCAAGATGACAAACCGGTGATCCAACAACGTGAGGCCGAAGGCCATGCCGTCCGCGCCACTTATCTCTACATTCCCTTCACCGATGTCGCTTCGCTCACCGGCGGCTCCGATTACAACCGCGCCATCGATAGCATCTGGCAAGATGCCGTCTACCGCAAAACATACGTGACCGGCAGCATTGGCTCCATCCGGTTTCACGAGCAATACGGGCAACCTTATGAGTTGCCCAATCTCAGCGGCTGGAGCGAGACCTGCGCGTCCTATGGCAATTTCGTCTGGAACCAACGGATGTTTCTGTTGCACCGGGACGCCCGCTACGCCGACCTCATGGAGCGGGTCTTATACAACGGCTTCCTGGACGGGGTCTCGCTGAAAGGCAACCGTTTCTTCTACCAAAATCCGCTCATGTCGTACGGCAACTATGAGCGTTTTGACTGGATCGATACTCCCTGCTGTCCGCCCAACGTAGTTCGATTGATCGCGTCGCTCGGAAAGTACATCTACGCCTACAATGACGATGAGCTGTTCGTGAACTTGTTCATTGGCTCCGACGCCCACGTCAGCATGGGTGGCAAGCGCGTGCGCCTGGAGCAACAAACCCGCTATCCCTGGGATGGCGACGTCAAGATCCATGTTGATCCCGACCAACCCCGAGACTTTACTGTTTACGTCCGCATTCCCGGTTGGACCGGGAATCAGGTGATGGCCGGCGACCTCTACCGCTTTTTTGACACCAGCCGCGCCCCGTTAACACTCAAGGTCAATGGCCGCGTCGTCAATCCCACATGGCCAATGGCTACGCTAAGATTCGGCGTGAGTGGAAATCGGGTGATTCGATCGAACTTTCGATGCCGATGCCGGTACGCCGGATCCTGGCCGATTCGCGAGTCAAAGACGATGCCGGCATGGTCGCTCTCGAACGCGGCCCACTGGTCTACTGCGCAGAATGGCCCGACAACGGCGGCCACGCGCTCAATCTCGTAGTACCTGACAGCACGCAACTTCGGCGCCGAATTCCGACCGGACATACTCAACGGCGTGGAGGTGATTACGGGTAAAGTCCCAGCGGTCGTGCGCAGCAAAGATGGCGGCTCGGTGACTGAGTCTCACGACTTGGTCGCTATCCCTTATTACGCTTGGGCCAATCGCGGCATGGGCGAAATGGCGGTCTGGCTCCCGCGCGGCGCGGAGAAGGCCACTGCCCTTCCAATCCAACTCCCGGCCAATGTTGAGCAGGTCAAATCCTCAGGCGGCGTCGAAAAAAAGTGGACCGGCTACAATGACCAGAACGATGACATCTCCGCGGTGTATGACGGCATCGATCCCCTCAGCTCGGCCGACGAATCTCACCGCTACTTCCGCATGCGTCCACCGGTCGGCCAACAGGCCTACGTGGAATACGATTTCCAGCAGCCCACAACGATTTCGGCTTCGTCAGTCTATTTCGTAGACGACAAGCGCTTCTGCAAGCTGCCGGCATCCTGGCACGTCCTATATAAGGATGGCGCCGACTGGAAACCCATTCCGCTACTTACTCCGTCGATAAAGACAAGTTCAACAGCGTTAAATTTCCTGCCGTCACCACTACTGCCATGCGTCTGGAGGTAGAGCCGCAAACCAGGCATTACAAGGCCGGCGAGATCGGCCCTCCCGGTGCGATGTTCCTGAGTAGTGATATCGACTGGCGTGAATTCGGCATAATCGAGTGGCGCGTGAACTAGACGTCCACTGACGTACACTAACAGTTTCATTCGGAACAAATACAATGGCACCTGAGATCATTCTTCCGGGCTGTGTGCGCCAGGTTATCCTCGCCGGGTGGACCGGCCGCGACCGCGTTGCACAGGAGAAGCACATGGCTGAATTAGAGCTTCTCGGGGTTCGTCGTCCGCCCACAACTCCCGTTTATTACCGCGTTTCGGCTGCGCGCGTAACGACGTCCGACTCGATCGAAGCCACCGGGAACGATAGCAGCGGAGAAGTAGAGTTTGTGATGCTGCAGACCGGCGGCGCTCTTTGGATAGGCGTCGGCTCCGACCATACCGACCGCAAGGTGGAAACGTACAATATTACGGTTTCCAAACAGATGTGCGATAAGCCGGTTGCTCGGGAGGTTTGGCTGTTCAGTGAGGTGAGCGACCACTGGGACAGTCTGGTGTTGCGCTCCTGGATGAGTCAAAGACGGAACTCGCCGGCTTTATCAGGAGGGCAGCGTTGCCTCGATGCTGCATCCGAGGGACTTGATTGCGGGCTACGGCCGGGACGAGGTGGCACTCGACGAGGGACCGCCATGTTCGGTGGCACGTTGCCGGCGATTGGCGGCATCCAATCCGCGGATCGATTTGATTTCGAGTTAGAAGATCCAGTGCGGAAACGCCGTTTGGCCCACGGTTATGAGATACGTAGTCTTCCCGTCGCCGGCTAACTCAGACCGGATCGTAATAGTGAATCTCCAGTAACAGACAACCCTTTTCCGATTTGAATGGTCCATGGTGTACGCCGGGGGGACGGCAGGCGTAAGTATTCGGTTGGAAGCTGGTGCCGTTCTGCCCATGCTCATCATTGCCAACAACGAGGTCGCCGGAGACGAGGTAAACCTCTTCCCAATACTCATGGATAAAGGGCTTGGTAGTGAAAACGCCGGGTTGAAAGCGCAAGAAGCGCGTGCGGCTTCCGCGCCTGGCCTGTTCATCGAGTTCTCCGGATAGTATCTTCTGCTCGATCCCGCTCGGATAACCAACCGGAGTTACCCATCCCTGCGTCATGTCGAGTAAGTGAAATTCTTGGTGCTGTTTGTTGATAGCCATTTCCGTTTCTCGTCCTCCAGGTTGTAGCCGTCCAGCAGCCGGGTTACCATGCCGGTCGCCCGATCCCAATCATAAGTGCGGTTCGAATGGCCCTTAGTCACAAATGCCGGCACCCGAATAGAACATCTCATATTGCGTGTGACGGGAAGCGAACTCGGAGCCCACGGCATCCCAAGCCATTTTGAAAAACTTGACGCGCTGCTCCGGGTCCAGCGTCGGCGAGCGCTGCACACGGAGAGAGTAGTCCGCGATTTCCGGATCGATGAGGTCCCGAATGCTGGAGGGCAGCATGATCAGACTGCCGCCGGCGAGCTCGCGGAGGGTTTGAATCACTTTGGGATAAAGCTGCTGAGTCAAAACCTGAGCGGCGTAGAGTGTGTTGGCGTCGGGAACGAAATAGCTGCCCTGCTGCGATCCCTTAACTTCCATGGCATGAACCAGCCCGTCCACCATGGCGGCTTCGGCGGCCAGCTGACCGAGGATCTCGCGCACCTGCGGCATGTTTTCGATTCCGTTGGCAGTGGCGATCATCCGGCCAACTCCAGCCAGAAATCGAAGCTTCACCTCCAGCCGAATCTGAGCCTGATAATTCTGATAAACGTGCGCCGGCGTCATATAGAACTGCTTCTGACACATAGCCACGTTTCCCGCGATAAAGACACGCTCCCAGGGAACCTGGACTTCGTCGAAATAAAGCACGGCGTCATTTTCATCAAACTGGTTCGCCAGTGGATAATCGAAGCGCGATTCGGCAGCCAGTTCGTAGGATTTTCGGGATAACAGTTTGAGGCCCTTGGCATTCATCGGAACCACAAAAGAGAGCGCGTAGGATTCGTCGCCCGGCATGAGCGGTTGAATGCAAGTGACAAACACTTCATTCGCCATTATGGCGCTGGTGCCGAGCATTTTCGCGCCTTTTACCGTGATCCCCCGAGAGTCCTGATCACAGAGGTGCGCTGTCAAAAGAGCGTCGGTCTGCTGATGCGGATTCTTGGCGCGATCGGCTGGGGATTGATGATCACATAGGTCAGGAACAGGTCATTGATCGCGGGCATATTCGTAATAGCCGCGCACAGCCGCGGCACGTTTGGGATCGAAGGACTCAAAGACATCGATGCCCATGTACATGCCGGAAATGCAGGAGGCTACATGGTCGGGTGAGCGGCCCATGAAATCCGACGTGGGTCTCGGCCCACGCTGTAAGGGCTTCGCGTCTCTGAACTAAGTCGGCATAACTGGCGGGCAGCTGCCAGGCGCGGCTGACTGCTGCATCGGTCGCGGGCGACCGGAACGTCATCTTTTCCCGATTTTGAGGGTCGTGCTGGTAATCGTAAAGGTGAGCCGCCGACGCCACCGCGTTGCGGAATGCGGGATGCGAGGTGACGTCGTTCACCTGCTCCCCCTCGATATAGACCTGTCTTCCGTCGCGCAAAGATTCTAAGTGCGTTTGGCCTGTTCTCATGTAGACTCCCTTTTTCACCAACCGGAAAACAGCGCGCCAATCTCCTGGTTGCTATCCTGCGTCGTGGAATTTAACTTGTGGTAGCTGCCACGGAAGTATACGAGCGGCGGTTTACAATCCTGACACTCGACATGTTCGACTCGCCCTACGACTATCACGTGATCGCCTCCGTCGTACTGGGCGTAGGGACGGCATTCCAGAACGGCTAATGCAGGCAGTATCACTGGCGCCCCGGTGACGCCGGGTCTGTAAGTGACTTGCTCCCACTTATTCGAGAGAGCTTTATTAAACCGAACCGAAAGATCCTGCTGATCCTCCTGCAGAAAATTGATGGCGAAGGCGTCGGCTGCGAGAAAGACATCCAGGCTGTAAGAGCTTGCGCGACAAGCTGAATAACACTAAGGGCGGGTCGAGAGAAACCGAATTGAACGAATTAATCGTGACTCCCTGGAGCGTTCCTTCAGCCCCTCGAGCGGTGACCACCGCAACGCCGGTGGGGAACATTCCGAGTGTGTTTCGAAGCGTTCGTTCCGTAAACGTCATGGCCTGGCCCTTCGCTTCGTTTTTGTTGCGGGCGCAGCAGAGTCCTTGGAAAGATAGTCTAATAACGCGAGGGCACGATCGCCGCACGCCACCATGCGGTCGATCCTCGGAACGAGCGCACGGAACTGTTCCGCGTTCAGAAAGTCGAAAAGTACATCATTGACCGCGATTTGCACCGGGGCCAGATTGGAAAGCAGTTCCCGGCCTCGTGATGTGACACCCAAAAACACACGCCTGCGGTCGTTCAAGTCCTGCACTTTAGAGATCAGGCCAAGGCGAAGAAGTTTACCGGTCTCAGTTGTGACGAAAGCGCCACTCAGGTGCAGATGCTCCGCGATCGCTCCTACGGTTACGTCTCCGTCGGTATGGAGATGGCTGATCGAGATCAGAATCGTGTACTGAATCCCCGTCAAGCTGAGCAGAGCGGCAAAGCCATCACGAACCGCCTCCAACCGTGCGGCGAATGCAAGCATGCCATGGACGAAGGCCCGAAATTGACCGTCGGAGCCGTTAGCCAACAACTCCGGCCTGGATACCGTCAGCGCTTGAGCGCCGGGCCTGCTCTTTCGGGATGAGTAGGCACTTGACATATAGTCTGGACTATAGCTAAGTTTCAAAGGTATTGCAAGAAGCAATTGTGATACGATTTTAAAAAGCTGACAGAGGCCAAGAACAGCTGTCAAGCTCCGCTGAGGGATGCCATGGATAACAAAGTGCGTCGTCGAGATTTCCTGAAGACCGCCCAGGCGGCTGGCCTGCTCGCCTATGCCGCAGAAGGCAGCGAGGCCAACGCGGCCGCATCCAAGACCAAGCCCGCCGGCTCCGAGGTCACGCTTGCCGGAAGCAAGTACACACCAATCCCGGACTATCCGATCCAACCGAAGCGTTATTCCGAGGTGAAGATCAGAGACGCCTTCTGGAAGCCCAAGATCACAACGAACGCCGAAGTGACCATTCCTTTCGAAGTCCAGAAGCTCACCGAATCGGGATCTCGAAAGCGCTTCGGTGGCGGCGTTCTGGAAGCCGCCATCCTCTCGCTCCAAACCCATCCGGACGCGAAACTACAGGCACAGGTGGATGCTTCCATCGAAATGATGAAGCAGACCCCGGTCGCGGCAACCACGATTTTGAAATCGCCGCGGCATATTACAACGCAACCGGGAAGAGGGATTTGATCGATATAGCCATCAAGTCCGCCGACGCTCTGTATGAGGATTTCCGGGTCCGCAATCCGCCATTCTCCGGAGGTGAACGGGACGCAATCAACTGCGTCCAACTGTATCGAGTGACCCATGACAAGAAGCACCTGGATCTGGCGAAGCACTATCTGGATATACGCGGGCTTGCCGAATTCGGTAAATCGAAGCCGCCACAATCAGTCGTATAAGCCCGTGCTCGAACAGAGCGAAGCGGTCGGTCATGCGGTGAATTGCGTCTCTTTGATGGTTTCTCTGTGCGATGTTGGCGTGTTGACCGGGATCAAAGAGTATTTCGACACCGCTCAGCGGATGTGGCAGGATGCCGTAGCCCGGAAAATGTACATCACCGGCGGCGTCGGGCAGTACCGGCAACGAAGGATTTGGAGCTGCCTTACTCGCTGCCGAATATATCCGCCTATTCGGAGACGTGCGCGGTGTTGATGTACATGACCTTGAATCACCGTCTGTTCATGGCAACCGGAGATAGCAAATACATCGATGTCATGGAACGGGGCATGTACAACAACGCCATTGATGGAGTCTCCGTTTCCGGCGATCACTTCTTTTATGTAAATCGACTGGCCAGCGCGGGCGATGGACGGGACAATCGCTGGGAACGGGCTTCTCTCGAATGTTGCCCTCCCAACCTGGTTAGGTTCCTGGCATCCATGCCTGGATTTATTTATGCGCAGGACAGTCGCGAGGCGATTTACGTCAATCTCTACGTTTCGAGCGATGCATCTTTCAAGGTAAATAACAGAGAGCTATCACTATCGGTAGAAAGCAAGATGCCCTGGGGAGGAACATCCACGATCGACAGTTTCAGCCAAAGAGGATGTCAAAGCGAACATCAAATTACGTGTTCCCGGCTGGGCCAGGAATCAGCCCGCGCCCGGAGATCTGTATTCGTACATGGACAAAGTGGAGCAAGCAGACCCGCGTATCGATTAACGGCAACGCTATTCCCGCTACCGATCGACAAAGTCAGGATACATTTCTCTCGACAGGAATTGGAAAACCGGAGATGTCGTGCAGATCGAGTTTCCATTCGAAGTCAGGAGAGTAATCGCCGATCCAAGGGTGAAAGAGAATCACGGAAGGATGGCCATCGAGAGAGGGCCGATCGTTTACTGTGCCGAATGGCCCGATGCCGCAGACGGCCACGTGCTCGATCTGTTGTTCGATGCCAAGGCTGAACTGAGGCCTTCGTTCGACGAAAAGCTATATGGCGGCGTCACCGTCATTGCATACGCAAGCCACGAAAATCACTAACCCATCCGCCGCACCACAGACTGTCAAACTAATACCGTATTATTTGTGGGCCAATCGCGGAGCAGGTGAGATGAGCGTCTGGTTGTCGAAAGCCGAATATGCCATCGGCGACACCGGCCCAGCGGGCGGCTTGATATTCTTCGACAATCCGAACTATGCCACCGATGGCTGGCGGTATCTGGAAGCGGCTCCCTTACGATCAGAGCGCAGGGGCGAAATGGGGCTGTTTCCGCAAGGAGATCGCGGGCGCTCGCGGCACTGCCGTGGGGGCTGGAAAGCAGAATACCGCCGACATGCTGGCCGCGTGCCCAGACGCGGACACTGCTGCTGATTTGTGCGCCAACTTAAATCTGAACGGAGTGCGTGGGTGGTTCTTGCCATCAAGAGACGAACTCGCTCTCATGTACACCAACCTAAAGGCCAAAGGAGCCGGTGATTTTCGAGATGCTGGCGTTGCCGATAATTTCGAGTACTGGGCATCGTCCCAGCAAACCGCCGACATGGCGGTTCACATCGATTTCGCCGATCTTGGCCGCCAGCACGGCGACGATAAAGATTTTCCCCGTAGGGTTCGGGCGATTCGCGCGTTTTAGCGTCAGGGAAAGGCCATGAAGTCAGAAACACAAGATCAGGATTAGGGTGGGATGACTGGGATTAGGGCGAGATGGTTAGAAGTCCGAAAACCCTTGACAGCGTCGGACTTCTTCCTTCATCATAGCGACACAGATCATTGGTCGCCGCCCCGTAGAGGTTATTACATCGTTTGCGAGATCCGCCATTGCGAGCGATCCGCAGATCTGAGATTTTCGATCAGTTAGGGGGTTGCGAATGATGTATGCGTACGGTCTCGCTTGTGTTGGTTTTCCTCAGTATGGTGCGGTTAGGCATCGCTCAGAATTTCCGTGGCGGAATCAACGGCATCGTCACCGATCAGACCGGAGCCATCGTAGCCGGTGCCGAAGTGAAAGCCACGAACGAGGAAACGGCACAGGTTTATACCACGACCGCTTCGACCGCGGGTGAATTCTCCTTTCAGGATTTGCCGCTTGGCAATTACACGATAGCGGTCACTCAAAGCGGATTTTCGACTATCAAGGTTAAGTGGTGTTCGCGTAACAGCCGGCCAAGTCTACAACTTGCCTGTCAAGCCTGGCGTTGCCTCGACAGCAACATCGGTGGAAGTGTCGGCCGCGGCGCTGGCGTTGGAGACCACCAACACGACGCTCGATAGCGCTGTGCCGACCGTGGCCGTTCAAGACCTTCCGATGAATGCGCGGGACTTCACTCAGATGATCGGAACGGTGCCTGGATGGGCCGGGAATTCCTCAAACGGATTGAGTCGGCTCCTTGAACGGAATGCGGCAAAACCAGATCAACTGGCAGATGGAAGGCACGGACGACAATGATCCCTGGTGGAATTTCCCCGCCACTAATCAGACCGGCGTAAGTTCCATCGCCGCCGTCGTTATGCCGCTGGATTCCATCGAGGAATTCAATCTGGTGACGCAGGGCAATGCGGAGATGGGGCGGAGCCCGGGCGGCACGGTGAACCTGATCATCAAGTCAGGGACGAACCAAGTGCACGGTACTGCTTACGACTACGAACGCAACGAGGCTTTGGAAGCGAGGCCTGTCTTCCTGGCGCCCGGTAAGGCTACGCCCGAGGTGCGCAATCGGAACTACGGCGCTTCGCTGGGCGGTCCGATCAAGAAGGACAAGACGTTCTTCTTCGCCACTTATGAAGCGCAAAAGTACGTTCTGAGCGCGTCTGCCCTCACTACTGAGCCATCTGTGGCGTATCAGAATGAGGCGCTGGCCTTACTGCAAGCAGTATGGTGTCGCGGTGAATCCGGTTTCTACAAATCTGCTGAATAATCTTTGGCCGGCCTATGCCTTGACCGGGAACGGTACAGCCAATAACTATCTCGGCGACGCGCCGCAACCAGGTTATAGCCACAATGGTTTAGTCAAGATCGATCACAATTTCAATGAGAAGTTCAGACTGTCGCTGCGTGCGTTCGACGCCTACAGCTTTCAGCTCGGCTCTATTGGCGACGCCCTGCCCTATTATTATGCGGAGACGCCGGTTCACTCACAGAACTACAACGCGAACCTGAATACCCTCGTCAATCCTCACCTGACCAATCAGCTTCTGTTTGGTTCCAATTACTTCGACCTGAAGAAACATGACGCGAACAGCAGTTTCAACCCGCCCGCCCTGGGGCTGAATACGGGCGTTACCAGTCCCAACTTGTCGGGGTCTCCGTTTATCTCACATCAGCGGTTTCGATCCCATCGGGTCCACGCCGAAGGTCGGTCGCGACACCGTCGCCAATTCTGTTACGGATACGATTTCCTACATCAAGGGAGCGCACCAATTCCGTTTTGGTGGGGGGTGGAACCAGGGCCTTATAGATGGTTTTTATCACGCCGGCGAACGAGGGTCGTTTACATTCAACGGCTCGCAAGGCCCATGGAAGAGCCTGACCGGCGTTGACACCAACATTCTCTCGCTCGCCGATTTTCTGGCGGGTGATGTCTATCAGTCGAACCTGGCGGTAGGCAACCCCGAGCGGTTTGTGACGTTGAACGGCTTCAATTTCTTCGCAGCACGATAGCTGGCAAGTAACGCGAAAGCTGAACATCAACTATGGCTTGCGATATGAATACGTGGGCCCGCTGCATGATAACGCCAAGGATCTTACAGAATTCGATCCGGCGGTACCCGGGGGTCTCGCAGTCGCTGGACAGACGATCCCCAATCTTTATCCGCAATACTGGAAAAACTTCCTTCCGCGCGGAGGTTTCGCGTTCCAGCCCACCAACCGCGGCGACTTCGTGATTCGCGGCGGAGTCGGCCTCTACACCGACACAGTGTCGGTACTGCCCTTCCTGAATAACTCAAACAGCCTTGCCAGCTACGGAGCGTCCAACGGAGGACCTATCGGAGTGAATGGCAATCCCGCCGGCACGCAGCCCGTGTATCTGGTGCAGAAAAATGCCTACACGATCGTCCCGAATCAGCTCATTTTCCCGAGCGTACCCAGCGCGACCGGAACCACTGTAATCAACCTGTTCGGGTCTAATCTGAATCTTCGTCCCGCCGAGGTCTTGGGCTTTAACCTGAATGTGGAGAAGAGCCTGGGCCAGAGTATCATCGTCCAGGTCGGCTATGTGGGCATGGAATCCAGGCACCTGATCACGCTCCAGGACATCAATCAGGCGGCGCTTGGCAGCGGTACAACCCTCTTGCCTTCCGGATTCACGAAAGCCCAGGCGAGCCGCCCGTATTTCTCGCAATTTCCGAATTTTGGAGTTATCAACCAGGTCCAGAGCAATGGTGACGCCAACTATAATTCGCTGCAGGCTCAGGTCAGGACGACAAGTTGGCACGGATTGCTCACTAAGTTCAACTTCACCTGGAGCCACAATCTGGATGACATGACGTCAAACTCGGGCACGCTGCCGCAGAACAACTTTAACCTCAAAGGAAACTACGGCAACTCGGACAACGATCGCGCCCTGCAGTTCAATGGCTACCTGGTCTACGAGATTCCGGGTGCGAAATTTGGCCCGAGGTGGCTAACTTACGGCTGGGAGGCGAGCAGCGTGATGGTGTTTCATACCGGTGCTCCGCTAACCCCCAAGGCGACGGATAATACGGGGACCGGGGAAGGCACCCTATACGCAAATTATATCGGCGGCAATCCGTATGTGACGACCCCGATTTCGTCCGTCAATGGCGCGTCCGTCCAATACCTGAACCCCGCGGCGTTCGCTGCTCCTCCGGCGGGAACCTATGGAACAATAGGCCGCGGCATGATCTTCGGCCCAGGCTTCGGCTCCGTCGATCTGTCGATCATCAAGAACATTCCGATCAAGGAGAGGCTGCGCGCTCAACTTCATTTGGATATGTTCAATGTGTTCGACCGCACCAACTTCGGCAATCCCAGCACCACCGTCGGCAGCAGTTCTTTCGGAAAGATTTCGAGCACGACCGGAGGCTCCGGCGCTCCCGGCATTGGCGTGGGCGAGCCATTTAATATCCAGTTGGCACTGAAGGTTCTTTGGTAGGAAAAGGTTGAATTATGGATGCTAAAGGTGTTGTAACCCGCCGAGGCTTGCTTCGGAATCTCGGCGGCGGCTCGCCGGTATTGTTTCAGGCGCGAGCCTCAGAGCAATCCAGGATTACTTATCCGCCCAAATACTCCGATGGCGTCATGGGCCCGGCGAATGTTCTCGAGTTCGAGGCGATCGCTAAGACCAAGCTCTCAAAATGGGGCTACGACTACATCGCGACGGGCGTGGAAGACGAAGTCACGATGCGCGCTAACCGGGCCGCTTACAGCCGTATCTGGCTTCGCCGCCGCGCCATGGTGGATGTCAGCAAGATCGACACTTCACTGGAGATTCTCGGCCAGAAACTGGATTATCCGATTCTGCTGGACCCAACCGGCGGCAAGGACATCGACAATCCCGACGCAGACCAGGTTGCGGCCGAGGGCGCCTTCGCCAGCAAGGCGCTTTATTGCGTAGCCGCGACCGGGCCCTGGATGAAAAAGCTGCAGGCCTCCAACAGCGCACCGGTCTGGTGGTCGAATTCGGTCGGGCTCGGAACTCAGCAGGTTGCCGCGAATTTCGCGCACCGCTCCGAGGATGCAGGTTGCGCCGGCATCATCCTCACCATGGATTACGAATACACGCCCAACCGCGATCGCTATATCCGCAACCACTATGATTGGGGCTATCATCAGCCTGGGCCGCCTCCAAATGGCGTGAAGTTGGAATCGCGCAACCCCGCCTTGGATGGAATGCTGGTGCCTTCAACACCGAGCATGACGTTTGAAACCATAAACTGGCTCCGCTCCGCAGCAAAGGTACCGATATGCGTCAAAGGCATCCTGCGGCCCGATGACGCAGAGCGGGTAATCCAGGCCGGCGCGCAGGCGATTGTCGTCTCCAATCACGGCGGGCGGGCCGATGATGGCGTAATCGCTACCTTGGACGCGCTGCCGGCGGTGGTGAAAGCAGTGAATGGCCGAGTTCCGGTTCTCATGGACGGCGGCGTCCGCCGCGGCGACGACATCTTGAAGGCGTTGGCTCTGGGCGCGAAAGCAGTTCTGATCGGCAGACCCTATTGCTGGGGCTTATCAGCTTTCGGGAAAGAGGGCGTACAAAGAGTAATCGATATCTTGCGCGCGGAACTGGTGGTGGCGATGGGTTTGGCGGGCGTACCCAATCTTGCCGCGATCAATTCCAGCTTGGCGTGCCGCGCCTGGGAGCCACCAACCCGTGCGTGATCGAGGAAAGTCATTAGGAGAACCAATATGGCCGTAAATGGGGATGATGCTGGTTTGGTCAAGAGTCGTCGCTGGACGCGAAGGTCGGCGCTGCAGCTTGCCGCGATAACGGCGGGTTCGCCTTTACTTGCGCAGAGCCCCGACGCCGCGCGACCGCCTCGGCCTCAGCGTATTTATCCGCCTTCCTATAGCGACGACGTCATGGCTGCCGTCAATGTGAATGAAATGGAGGATATAGCCAGGCAGAAGATTCCGCCGATGGCCTACGACTACATCGCGGGCGGTAGCGCCGGTGAGTTGACGTTACAAGCGAATCGCGAAGCATTCCTCCATGTCCAGATTCGGCGGCGGGTCGGTGTCGATGTCAGCAAGATCGATACTTCCCTGGAGTTATTAGGAAAGAAATTAGACTTCCCGATCCTGTTAGGTCCCGGAGGCCATCAAAACCTGGTGTATGCAGACGGCCAGCGCCTTGCCGTCCAAGCCGCCGCCCACTCGAAAGCGATCTGCATGCCGGGACCAGCCGAGTGGCTTGCAAAAATGCAAGGATCTCAGGAAGCTCCGATGTGGTGGGCGGCCTCGCTCGGATTCTCTGAACAGGCGGCTGCGCAGGCCTTTGCAAAGCGCGCGGAAGACGCTGGCGCTTCGGCCCTTACGATCACCACCGATTATCCTTATACCGCTCCACGCGATCGTGAAGTCCGTAATAACTTCGATTACGCCTGGTCGAATTCAGGCGTTCCGGCTAATCCAAATGTGTCGAACGAAAGGAAAATCCCGACGGTCGCCGGTATGATTCAGCCATTTGTGCCTGGAATGACCTGGAAGGTTCTCGACTGGCTGCACGCCGCGACCAAGCTGCCGATTGCGGTGAAAGGAATCGTACAGCCGAGGATGCTCGTCTGGCGGTACAGAACGGCGCGCAAGCGGTTATCGTCTCGAACCACGGCGGCCGTACTCTGGACGGATGCATTCCCACGCTTTACGCACTACCGGAAGTAGTTCAGGCGGTCAACGGCCGGATTCCCGTCTTGATGGACGGCGGCATCCGCCGCGGTAGCGACATTGTGAAGGCGATGTCGCTGGGAGCTAAGGCGGTCTTGATCGGACGCCCTTACTATTGGGGACTAGCGGCATTCGGCCAAGTCGGCGTACAGAGAGTCATCGAAATGCTGCATGGCGAAATGATGGTCGCCATGGCCCAGTCGGGCATCCCGAACCTCGCTTCCTTCGACCGCAGCCTGGTCGAGTTTCTTCCGGGAACTCGATCCGTGTTGGAGTAGCTTATTTCACTCCGAAAGCGTACACTCGGCCATCCCAGGTGCAGAAGTAGATTCGTCCCTTTGAGACCGCCAGCCCGCTGAAGTGCGACCAGCTGTCGATTAGATCGCCACTAGAGTAGAGCTCCTTCCCCGTGGCGGCATCAAATGCGTAAAGAATGGTGTGGCTGACCGCTTTAGCGCGAACATCCGCGGGAAAGTAGCCTCCCTGCCTGGTGTTTTCTCCGGTAGATATCGCGAAGAGGACGCCATTGGCGATAACCGGCGGGTCTGGCACGTGCATATCGCGGGACATCCACACGGGGATCAAGGCCGGTTTCTCATTTTGGACTTGGATCCGGAAGGCCATGATGCTTCCTTCGCCGGCCGGCCCATACGAGTACTGAAACTCCGGCGCCTCTTTTGAGGGAGGTCCCCACATAGGAACCGCCAGCCAGCGCTGGCCCTGCGAATCTTCCCAGGTTGCCATGGAACCCCACACGCCGCGACCCCACAGCCGATCTTCGTCATTGCCATAACGTGCGCTGAATAAGGGAGTCCGGTGGTCGGCGCCACCCAGCGAGTTGGCATCGAGTAGAAAGATCTGGGCCTCCTTCGACGATGTAGCGACCAGCTGCCATTTCTTGAAATTGAAGATGATCGGGCTCGCGGAACCTAGATCAAGATCTCTCTTGTTGAGGTAATCGGAATTCGCGGGAGTGAAGGAGTCCAGCAACCGGAGATCCTTGAGATTTAGTGCCAGCAGGGTGTTGCCGAACTTGCCTGCCGCCGGATCATAGGGACCGTCGGAAGTCTGAGCGTAGACGCCCTTCGGGCCGAGGATCAGGCCGCCACGTCCCCACGCCCCAGCGGGCCTTCCGACGCTGGTGTAGTAATGCGCCTGCGGACGATCCGGCTGCGTGAGATCCATGGCTGCCAAATTGGAGACAGCCCCGCCGCAACCGCGCGTGATCGGCGTATAGATGACGCCGTTGATCAGATTGAGGCTCCAAGTTCGCGCAAACGGAGGAGCGAAATCGGTGGCAGGTATCAGCTCCTCGCCATTCAATATGCTTAAACCCCTGAGCTTCCCATCGCTGGTGAGTGCATAGACGATGCCCTTTTGCTTATCGATCACCGGAGTCGCGTTTTGCGTGTTGGGGCACAGATAGGTCGCCTCCGCTTTCGGTTTCAGCGGATTGTGAAATTGCTTCTTCCAGACGATGCTGCCCGCGGCTGCGTCGATGGCGTAGATAGTATCGTCATTGGCCACCACGAACACCAGATCTTTCGATCCTTGCGGTGTTTGAACGTCCGTAACAACCAAGGGAGCGGTGCTGGTTGACAGGACTTCAGACCGCGGAACGATATCCAGTTGTAGCGTCCACTTCAGCCCCAGCTTGGAAACGCTCTCAGGGGAGATGTCGGTTTCAGCCTGCGACCAGCCGGAGCGATCAGGTGCTCCGCCCCAGGTGAGCCAATCGTGCGCCACGGTACCCTGGGCGGTGGTCAATAACGGAAACGTCAGAGCGATTGTGACGATGCAGAAGTGTTGTTTCATCATGACGGGAACAGGCTTCAACGGCTTAGGCAATTTAGTTGATTCCTTTCGCGTTTACTGGCCCGACTTATTAGGCAAATTCAACATGGCGCGCCGCATTCGATCCGCCACCGCATCCGCCGCCTCGTTATTCCCCTGCTTTCTATAGACCTCTTCGAGCGCCGTCGCTGGCGATAGCAGGAGCGGATCTAATTGCACGGCCCGCTTCAGATGCGAGGCGGCCTTCTCCATATGGCCGGAGGCTAGAAAGGCGAGTCCGACATTCTCTTCGTTCGTCGCCATATTCGGCTTCAGTTGCAGTACCAACTCGAAAGCCTTCAGCGCTTCCTGGGGTTGTCCCCCGGCCAGCAGTGCCCTTCCGATTCCGTTCAGTACACCGATATCATCGGGCGCTGCTCGCTGCACCTCAGTCAGCATTCGGTAGCCGCGCACGATCTCCGTGGGCGTATGGCTGGATAGGCCGGCATTGACGTAGGCCAGCGCAAGATTACGAGTTTGCAAAGCCGGCTCTGGTTCGCGCCAGGCCTTTAGATCCGCGGATTGTGAAACCGGCTCGTCCGGCTCAGGCCTTCTGGTAATCCGGTGATCCGTGAATACCGTATGGCCGCCATCCTGCGCGGGCCGGCGGGTCATGTGGCAGCTGACGCAATTGGCATCCGCCGGATGCGATTTCTCGAGCTTACCCCGATGACACATTTCGCACTGGGCATTATAGGTTTGGGACGTTGATACCGAATGGGGATGCGGATCGTGACAAGTTCCGCACCACAACCTGCCCTGGCTGTTACGGGCGCACGCGCTCAGTGCCAATTGCTCCGAGTGGCTGATCACCTGGAAGGCTCGAGCACCCGCGCGGGTATAGACCGTGAAAACATCTTCCAGCCGCTCGCCGGGATGGAAGTCATCGAATTCTTTGCCCGGATTCAAGATGCGCTGAGTTATTCCCGTCAGATGGCATTGCTCGCAGATACTATCGCGGGCTGCCGGGAGCAGCTTGGCCGGGTTGATGATGGAACCTGGCACCGGCCGCCGCAAGTGCTCGTCGGCTGCACCGTGGCAGCGCTCGCACGAAATTCCGATTTCCAGGAAAACCGGCCGCTTGTATTGATTCTTGGTGCCGGGAACATACTGCGGCCGCCCGGAATGGCAGAGCACGCACTCCTCGCCCACTGCTCTCGTGAAATCTGGTTCCGATACCCGTTCGTACCCCGGGGCTAGATCGTATCCGTGGCGGCCCGGGTAATAACAGATCGGAGACTGAAAGAGGTGGTCATTCACTTGAATCAGATATCCGGACGCGTGGCTTCCTGATCCTATGACATACGCGACCGGATATTCCGCCGCTTCTCCGTCGCGCTCCATGTGCTGCCAAGTGCCTTTGCTCCCGGATCTAACGGTAAACCGAGTGCCGGAAGCTGCGGTTTGGAACGTCCCTTCCGGCTCTTTCGCTGGCCGCCGCAGCGACCGCGCCATGTTGGAACGCGAATAGGCTGCCACCTCCTTTGCATGACAAGGCTCGCAAGGATGGGCCGCGAGGCTCAGGGGAGCCAAAAGCAGAAATGCATTGCGTACCAAGGCCTGATCTCTAAATGCAACTCAGCGAATCAAAACTTCAGCATCAAACTGGCCTGCATCTGCCGGGAAATTGCCGCAGTGGTTATCTTGCCGAAGGAGGCGCTACTCAGGTCAAATCCATAGCCGCCGCTTCCGCTAGTTAAACTCGGCGGAGTCAGGTTCGTATGGTTCAGCGTATTGTTAATCTCCAATCGAAATCTTAGCTTGAAGCGTTCTTTAATGGGGATTAACTTGGTCAAAGACATATCTACACGCTCGAAGCCCGGGCCCTGGAAAACATTCCGCCCCAGATTACCATCCGTACCAAGCATAGGCACGCTGAATACTGATGCGGGGACGATGCCGGTAAGGAACTGCGCCTCACTGAAGCCGGTTGTCTGGACCGAAGTCGTCGGGGCATTGGGTCGGGCATAAGGGGTGCCGTTCGCTTGCCATTCCCCACTATTGGTGATGGTAGGAATTACACCTTTGCCGGGGAAGGTGGCGCTAGTATAAATATCCAGCGGGAATCCCTTTTCGAAGATGCCGAATGCGGAAAGGTCCCACGACCCGAAAGCAGCGCAGTACCAGGAGCCGCAGGTGCGCAGGAACGGAATCTGGTAGAAGCCGTTGAGGCTCAGCCGCTGCGGTACGTTGAAACTCGCCTGCCCGCGATCCAGGTTTTGGTTGTTCACGTTCTGGAAGTACGTTAAACTCTGTTCTGCTTCCGATTCGTCAATCGCTTTGCTCCAGGTATAGGCGCCCTGAACAGTAAGGCCACGCGCGTAAGCTTTGCGCGCACTCACCGTGAGGCCGTGATAAGTGGAGGTTCCGTTCGTTGCGGCCATATTGATGTTCGAGAAGCTCGAATTAAAGCCGTGTATGACGCCCCCGTTCAGTAGATCTCCGTCAAACTGATTTATGTTGGAAATTTGCACCAGATTAGTACCTTTCGAACCCAGATAATTTCCCTCCACTACGATGTGGAAAGGAAGGGCACGCTGGTACCCGACGAACCAATTCTGGGTGTAGGGCTGCGGCAACTGTTGGTTCACGCCGTACACAGCTACCTTCTCGCCGACGATTCCATTCTGACTGTTAAGCCCTGCCGCAAAGGCTGGATCAATAGGATAGCCGAGTCCCTGGGGGTTGTATTGGCTGGCTGCAGCGGTGGGATTACCCAAACCATAAGTAAAGGTCGTGCCATACTGCGTGCCGGCGGTGATGAGCCCGATCAGCGGCGGGTTGTTGCGGTAATTGGCAGGGTAGACGGTCGCCAGACGATCGTAGCCAAGCCCATAACCTGCCCGAATGACATTGTTGCCCTTTCCGCCGATGTCCCACGCCAGACCGAGCCTGGGCGCGAAGTTCAGGTAGTTCGGATTCCAGCTCTGCTGAACGCTTTGCGTACTGCCGCTCGCAATTTGCTGTGCCAGGGTCGAGCCCGGGCCATAAATGAAATTGGAGAGCCTGTCTTTTGCATCCGTGTACGGGCCGAAGTACTCCCAGCGGAGACCGACGTTAACGGTGAGGTCACTCCGCAACTTCCATTCATCCTGAAGAAAAGCTCCGTACTCCGTGATGCGCTGTGACGCGTAGGTAATAGTAGGCTGGCCCGTTTGGGGATTAACAGTCCGGCTCTCGGAAAGCGCGGTATCGTTGGCAAAAGTGAGTATGTTTGTGAAGGTGTAATTGGGTATATAGCTCGCCGTATGCTTCAGGTTATTATCTGCACGGCGGCGTTCGACACCGGTCTTAATGGTATGGCGCCCGTGGACAATCGATACCGAATCTTTCAACATGTATTCGGTGGCGAACCAGCCGCCCGGGTACGGGTTGGTGTCCTGAAAATTGGTGGTGGCGAAACCGCCGCCAATGCTAATCGGAGAGACCCAGGCATTCAAGGGCGTGGTATAGGTCCCGATGTACCGCACCATTCCAGCGGAGAACTCGTTCAAAATATTCGGAGAGAAAATGTGAGTCTCGTTCAGGTGAGCATCGTGGCCGACCTCGGGGTTGTCTCTTTCGAAGCTGCGAAGGGGCGGAGTCTTCGATACGCCGGCAAACTGGTAATAGTATCCATAAATGCGGTCCTTTCCAGGCCTCAACTCGTGATCCACGCGCAGCGAATATCCGTCGGACGTGGAGTGATTGGGATCGTTCCAGATGGCGGTTCCATACTCCGGAATTCCGAGCGGCGTGGAGCTGAATTGATTAGCGGCCGCGCATCCACCGCAAGGCGCAACTCCCGACAACGGCGTGCCGATGTCTTTTAGATTAGTGGTGGCGTAGGCTGCAGGCGGGAACTGCTTCATCAGGGTGGCCGCGATCGAGTTTGGCCGGTTCTGGATGATCCAGTTCGCGAACGCCTGGGTTTCCACCGTAGAGGAAAGAGGGGTCGAGGTGGCTTGGCGGATTCCCTCATAGGAGGTGAAGAAGAAAGTACGGTTCTTGATAATCGGACCGCCAGCGGTGAAGCCAAATTGATTACGGACTAAGGGGTTTATTTTCGTCGCGAAGAAGTTCCGGGCGTCCAGATCGTTGCTGGAATAGTAGTCCCATACGCTTCCGTGGAATTGGTTGGTGCCGGCTTTGGTGATGATATTGACATGCGCACCCTGATTCCGCCCGTCCTCGGAGTTGGCATCCGATAACTGAACCGAGACTTGCTCGACGGATTCAACGTTAGGCGCGATCTCGGCGGCGCCCCCGCGAGAGATCGAGTTCACCGACATGCCGTCCACGCTGTAGGAGTTGGAATCCACCCGGGCGCCTGCGAAGTTCACCGTCGCCGTGCTTCGGCCGCTTATGTTGTCTACGCTCAGGCTGCGGCCCGTGACGCCCGGTTCCAACGCCATCAGGTTAAAGACACTGTTATTGACAACGGGGAGTTGGGACAGCGTAGCCTGGTTCATGGTGTCAACCACGTGCGCAGTTTCGGTTTCGAGCAGGGTCGCTTGACCTGTCACGTTCACAATCTCGCGAACATTGCCCAAACTGAGGCTGAAATCTACTTTGCGAATGAGGTCTGGCTCAAGAACTAATGAGTCTTGCTTGGCGGTTACAAACCCGTCTTTGATGGCCTGGATCGAGTAATTGCCAGGGTTGAGGCTCGGAACGACGTAAACGCCGCTTTCCGACGATGTCACTTCCCTGGTTACACCTGTATCTATGTTCGTTACGCGGATTACCACGCCGGGCACAACGGCTCCGCTTCGATCTATGACCGTCCCCTGAAATCCGCTGCTGAACTGCGCCCACGAAAAACAGGCGAACGCAATTAAAGAAATAACCAGCCACGAGCCACGAGTCATTCAGTCACCTCCAAAGGAGATCATAATTTGAAGTTGCAAATATATCCCTGGACATCGCAATACCACAGGTAGCCATCGTGTACGGTCACCCCATGGATCACCGGATCCTTCTCGGTCAGTTGGATCTTCTCAACGATGTTACCGGTTTTCCTGTCGTGCCTGAAGAATGCTCGCAAGTTGGTGTCTGCCACCCACAGCGTGTCATCTTCCCAGCCGACCCCGTGCGACCGGTTGCCAGTCAATTGCCACATGGCCTGCACTTCCCAGGTTTTCGGATCTAGTGTATATAGTCGCCGCGAAGCGATGGTAGAGATGTACAGCAGCCCGTCGCGATGCTCCATACCCTGCCCGCCGAGTCCCCCAGCACCTGAGGTGGCGTCGAGCGGCAGTTGTCCATAAGGCAAAGTATTCGCGCGGGCCGCCGGTGGACCGGCTTTTGTCGCGGCCGCGGGCTCCGGAAATGCCGGAGGTAATGGACTCTGAGCCGGGCGTGCGTCCCCCTTCATCCGGTATGTCCTGCCCGCGCCGGGGGCCCAATACTTGGCTGTGACCTTCCCCTCTTGATGGTTGCAAGCGAAAATCATACTGTTGTCACTGGAGTTAATCCACATGACGTTGTTGCCATCTACGGTTAGCCCGCTCGGACCATTGGCGCCAATCGCCTGGAATTCGCGGATCAACTTTCCGTCCGCTACATTCACCAGGGATACGAAATTGTCCTTGCTCTCATCCAACTGCCACATTCCTTCCGGTGTCGCCTGTAACCCATTGGGTTTCGAGTGAATTGATTTATATGCGATCTCCACCTTCTTCGCCCCGCGCGATTTGATGGATGCAATGTCTACCGGAGCGGCCAAAGCGGGAACTGCCGCACTAATACTTAAGAACGTTCTTCGTCTCATCTCTTGCCCCCTGAAATGACACCGCTCCTCTCGATGCGGAACGCTTGTCGATGCTATAGCGATCGCGCCATTACCGTCTAGATTGGGCTTAGGGACTGTGGAATGAGCTTAGGCCGACGTGCCCTTCGCTGGAATGTGGTGGCCTTAGCTTTTTTTGCTTCCGGCGCGTCGAGGGTTTCCCCTTGCATTCGAGCGGTATTGCGACGGCAGGATACCGACTGTTCGTTTGAAGGTACGGGTGAAATGACTCTGATCGGCAAAGCCGGCGGCGATTGCCAAGTCGATGAACGGCGCATCGGAGCGAACCAACTCCTGACATGCATAGTCGATTCGGACCCGTCGAACGTAGTCGCCGACAGTACATCCATGAAAGCGCCGGAACGATTGGGCCAAGTGGACGGGGTGTACTCCAACTTCGTTGGCGATGTCGGCCAGCGTCAACCTTCGGGGAAAATTACCTTGAATCATTTCGACAGCCAGGGCCAGCCATCCGGGTCGTCGGGTCTCGCGCCGGCGTTCCGCCCGGAAGAACTCGCCGGTCATTTCGAATAGCAGACCTTCGATGATTAATCGCGCCGCTGGATCGCCGGTTAAGAATTCCCGGTATAACCGAGATCCCATGGGGCGAAGTGTTCCGCTGTCCTGAACTGCCGAGTTGTGTATGCCGACTTGCGATATTTCCCGAACACGGTCAATCCAGGCGGGTTCGACCTCTACAATCAGCGAGCGCGCCCCGGACTCGGAGAACCGTTCGAGGTGCTCTTCCTCGGCTGCGTGGAACAGAGTTGTCGTTTGGGTGCAAAGTAACGTCTTATTACAATGTTGTTCCTCGTAGGCGCCATCCAGAACGACACAGAACAACGGACGTTCATGAGCGTGAACCGGTGTAGTACAGCCGCCGGGATACTGGCGTTCCGTCACCACGAATTGCCCGAAATCTCGCGAGATCAGGCTCGTTCCGTAGAACGGCTTGAAGGTTCTCTGACTTCCCATACACTCCCACCGTGTAGTCAGATGGGTGCCAACACTTTAGTGCTCTGGGAGACAGAAGTCAAGGGGCAGTCTTGTCTCTGTCAGCGCAAAGTGATAAGTTCCGGTTTTGTGCAAAATGAAAAGTTCCTCTTTTGACCGGCCGGCTCTCAACGTCATGATAATCTGAGCGCGTCCGCGAGGGGTCGCGCCCGAGCGGAGATGCAAAGCCGAGGCGACGGAGTCGGCTCCGCAAGCAATCGGCAGAAGCCCTCCTTCAACGGTCGGAAACCGTGCGGAGGGCTTTCCTGTACAGGATGCCTTTTGCGGAGGGGGAGGCCTCCGCTTCCGAAGCCCGGGTTTTGCATTTAAAAACACCCATTGCTTCGGTGAGATTCTGGAGCGGAGGCTTTGCAATCAGAAACGCGAAGATGCCGGGCCGTTTTTGCCCGGCTTTCCTTATGGACGACCGCAACCTTCCTCCTCGCCCTCGGCATCGACATCCACGATCTCCGGTTTTGCTGGGCGATCGTCCAGCCGGAAGCCATACATCCAGCGCCGTCGGCCTCCGGTAGGAGGTGCCGGCGCCGGCTTGGGTCGAACGATCGGTGGTGTGGCAATCGGCTCGGGTTGCTCACAGGGGCGCACTCTTAGTTCCCCTTCGGCGGTGCTCACTAGTAATCGGCCATCCAGATGCTGCTCCACTCGAACCGATTGGCCGCGCAGCCGCGGCTGGATGTGCTCGCGCGCCACTTGATATAGCTGCCCGCCATAACGCAGCGTATAATCGTGCCCGATGACGCGCGTCTCCACGTGACTGAGGCTGGAGGCTAAGCGATGCTGTTTGCCGAGTGGCCGGTGGGCATCCACATCACCAGCCGGAGTCACTGTGAACCGCTCGTTCCACAGTTTCAAATAGTGTTGCTCGAGATATTGATTGGCGGCTTCAAGACTGCGCACCCCCGCCTTTCGCAAGCCTTTCACCAGTCGGTCCTGTGCGGTTTCGAAAAATCGCTCGATGCGTCCCTTGGCTTGGGGGGAGCGCGCCGCGATCCAACCGATGCCCAGTTCTCTCAACGCACGCCCGATCTGTGTTTCCGGCAGCTTTCCCTGTCGCTCCTCATCCCGCTGGTTCGGGCGGTTGGTTTCAAACAGCCCGGCCCGATCCGTGTAAGCTTCCACCATCCGTCCATATCGCTCCAACCAAGCCCACAGTAGCCGCATGTTCTCGGCCGTCGAATCGTGCTGCGCAAAGCGCGCCATCCCCCGGCTGGTAGCGTCGTCGACCATGGCGATCAGGTAAATCTTTGGGCCGCGCCCCTCCAGCCAGTTGTGCTCGCTGGTGTCCCACTGCACCAGCTCTCCGAAGCAACTCCGCCGTTTTCGCCAAATGTGGATCTCTTGCAGCCGTTGCTTTTTCCTCTTCCAAAGCCCGGCACGCATCATCCATTTCCGCAGCGTCTCCCGGCTCACCGCGATCCCGTGGTGCTGCTGCAAATACTCGCTGGCCAGCGTCGGCCCAAAATCGGCGTACTCGCGCCCTACTAGCTCTACAACTCGCTTCTCCACCTTGGCTTGGATTCGCCGCGTCGAGGCCCGCCCCCGCAGACCGTGCACCACCGCTCGATCTCCGCGCTCCTTCATCCGCAGCAGCAGCTTCCGAATCCAGCGATCGGTCAGCTTCAGTTGCGCGCTGGCCTGGCGCTGTGTCAGGTGGCCCTTCCGCACTTCGTGCAAAACCTTCAATCGATCTCGATCTCGCTGCGTGAGCAACAGCTTCTCCTCTTCCATCCGGCCATCTTGCCGGTGTCAAGAGGAACTTTTCATTTTGCGGGAGGAGGAACTTCTCACTTTGCTGCAACAGGGGCAGTCTTGTCTCTGTCGTTAGCACGTTAGTTGTCCGGTGTAATTAGCACGCTAGTTGTCCGGTCCAGACCGGGATGGGAGAAGCTGGCAAGGTGGAACCGAGCCAGGTAAGCATACCCGCCCGAGAAACGGAGCGGATGATGAAACTACAAGAGGTGATTTTAAAAGCGATGGCCAAGAAACTGACTTGGATCGAGGCGGCCGAGATCGCGGGCATGAGCGTGCGCAATATGCAGCGCCAAACGGCAGAACCATCCGGATATCGACACTGATTTCCGGGCACTCCGTGCTGTCCGCGTGTCCAGTGATTTCCTTGGCGAAGACGGGATATGGGCCGACCTTGTCGCTGACCGTCTTACTAATCATCCAGTTGATTCTTGGCGCGGTCGGTGGACGTGGCCTAGCACTTCGCGCTCGAAATCTCCGATGATTTCAGGCCGGCGCTCGCTCCACCACATCTTTGGGGTTGTAACGAGGCGGCCATCCTTTAGCTTGAGAATCTCAGGGTAGTCGGGAAATGGGTTAGCGGCGGACTCATCGTAGTTGGCGTGATTAGGAGCCGCTACATTTCCGCTGGGACCGGGACGAAGTGCCTTGATGCCAAGTTGCTGCATCATGTCGCGATGATCGTCGGCAGTGGTCCAGTTCTTTGGAGCGCACACAGATTGGCCGCTTGCCAGGGCGATTGAGAAGAGCGTTACGCCGGCCAGCAGGAAGATGGTAGCAGTGGATGACGTTCCAAGTGTTCAGAGCGTGCCTATCTTACGGGCTTCGTGATAGCTGCCACGGCGAAGCGAGAGGGCCGCAACCGCCAGTCGGCCTGCCGCGTTCAATGTGGAGGTGTCCATCGATCCTCCTTCATGTTCCACGGTCTCCAGTGTGCGCGCGCTGCGGAGCCCGGCGTGGGATACGCGCGGAGCAACTCGAGTTGCTCGGTGTTCAACTTCTCGATCCAGATCGTTCTCTGGGATTACGGCTTCGGCAGGCCGCAGACGAAGTTTGCCGCTTGATCCGTGCTTCCCGTGCCCTTTCCACTGCGCCTCCTTTGGATAGGGGCACAGCGGCCGAGTGCGCTGCTGCTGACCGTTCGCCTGGCGAGAAGCAATCAGCCGTTCCGGCGCCGTCCCTTTTTCCACCCACTCGTTTAGTGGCTCGAGCATGTCGAATGTGGTCGGTCCCGGTCCGCCTGCGCAGTGCCACATACCCGGCACCATGAACAAGCGGTAGAACGCCTGGGTGTTGGCCAAGCCGTGCGTTTCGCCCCCCTGCGCCCTCACCACGCTCTCATAGTAGTTGACGCTGTTGAGCGGCGAGATATCGGGGTCGTTCCATCCGTGATAGTGGATCAGCTTCCCGCCGCGACTCCGGAACCGACTCAGGTCGGGGTCCACTGCATTGAACAACGCCTCGAGCTTCGTGTCTGTTAGATCGATGTCGCTGTCGAACCCGTCTTTCGCGACGAACCGAAAGCTGTGTATGTCCCACGCTGGATCGTCGAACACGAAGAATCGGAAAAACGGCGCGCTCAGCATCGCGTGCCGTCCCGTCCCCGGACCAGTGCCCGTAATGTAGGTCGTCCAGCCTCCCGCTTCGCCGCCCGGCACCAGCCCGGGATAAATCTGCTGCCCGTCAGGCGTCCGCAGTCCCGACCAGATCTTCTGCACAGCCGCCACCTGCGCCGCCGTCAGGCACTTCGACGTATCCGAACTCTGGCAGAGCAGCGTCTCCGGGTTGAACTTGCAGCGCCGCGGGTCGTTCAACACGCCATCTCGCACGCCATCGAGCGCATCGCACTTCGCATTGACGGCGTCGGCCAGAATCTTCACCTTGTCGTCGGTCATATAGCCGTCGCCGTCCACTGCCAGTGCGGTCCACAAATGGCCGCCGATGTAGTGGTGGGTCCAGTTATTCGCCGGGTCGCCGGCTACGATGCCGTCGAAGTCGTTCGGGTACCGCTGCGCCTCGATCATCGCTTCATGCCCGCCCTGCGAGCAGCCGGTGAAGTATGCGTGCTCCGGTTGGGCCGCATAATACTGGCTAAGGATCACCTTGTCGGCTTCGGCCATCAGATGCGTCGCGCGGTCCGCGAAGTTCACGATCCGGTCATAATGTCCCAGCGCCCAATCGCCGTCGGTCGTGCTGGAGGCCTGATGACCGGTGTCCGTGCTGCTCGCCGCATAACCCTGCAAAAGCGGCTTTACCATCGCGGCATAACTGATCGAACCGGCCAGCCCGCCGTTGCCAACCGCCACCAGCTTGTGGTTCCATGTCTTGGGCATCCACAACTCGATCCGAACTTCCTTCTCGATCGTTGCCGCAACACGGCAGAACGCCGGCGCCTGAATCGCATTGTTCCCGCGCCCGCCCGGCACCGTGAACGGACCCGCTGCCACCGAAACCGCGGACGTAACCGTAATGGACGGCAGCTTCAATGAGGCCAGGCTTTCACAACTCGGTTGCCCCCACGCCGTGCTTCCAACGGAAAGCGCCGAAATCGCAAGAACAACAACCCGGATCGGAATCATGAGGATGAGCATATCATCGACAGGCCGGTGAGCGGCCCGAATCATTCGTAATCAACCGCTCTGATTCGAGGAAGTATCCTCTTACAGCTGCAAATCAATCCGCTAAACTCTTTGTCATGATCGGAAATTCGAACAGGACTCGAACGGTTCTGGCGGAAGATCTTAGATTTCGTGGTGGCGGAATCTCCGTTTACGATCGGATCGCGAGTGCGGAGGGTGTTTCGCTCGCGATAGTGTAACCCTTCGGTCGTATTGTTCTTCCAAACCGGCGTAGAACTCTCCTCCGCTCCTCGTCGCGGTGTGCTATCACCGAACGGAAGACGAACTGAAAGCGGAAATCGCCCGGCTCCGCGCTGAGAACCAAGCGTTGCAAAGACCAGCACGCGGGCAAATGTCCTTGAAAGTGAGCGAGAAAGGTGCACTTTCGTATACGGGCTAGGACGTTTTCCGGTCACACTCCATCGCGAGCAGGGGGAAAAACTTTTGGGCATGGCAGATGAGATTCGCACATTCATCCCAAGAAAACGACGGGGCTCTGAAGAAGAAAGAATAGGAAGTTCCTGGTTGGATGAAAACCGTAATCGGCGCGCGACACGAGCCGGCCGAAACTCTGTGTTAGGGTGCCTGCCTCGCCAGAAGTTTGAACTATCAGGGTCAATCGAAGGTCACTGCGGCTTCTTGTTGGTGAAGTAGGATCATGCCGCCCACCATACGTGCAGGCATTCTTGATTGGCGTAATCGCCGGACTTCGTTCCCTGACCGCGCCCGCGGTAGTAAGTTGGGTGGCCCGCCTCGGATGGCTCAAACTGGAAAACACCTGGCTGGCCTCTCTAGTGTATGCAGTAACGCCATATATTTTGAGCCTTTCTTGGCCAGCACGTAAATGTGCCCCGCTGGAAGAAATCACACGGACGGATCCTCAACTTTCGGTTCTATCACGGGTGGAACGCGACTTGCCGCCGGCGATTTGGGCACATCGCCCCAGCTCTAGGTTGTCCATGAAGCTCCTTTTT
Organism: Bryobacterales bacterium; assembly: GCA_963769205.1. GTDB lineage: Bacteria > Acidobacteriota > Terriglobia > Bryobacterales > Bryobacteraceae > Palsa-89. The sequence continues at coordinate 28,261 of CAVYKR010000023.1, forward strand.
TGATACAAAGGTGGAACTCCAACAATGACGACGAACCGGTGCTTCTCTTCATACCTCCTGATGCTGTTGCTAGCCCTGGCCGCGGCTGCGCAACCCCCGCTTTTTGCCCAGGAAGAAGGCGGGCCAGGCCGGTGGCAGGCGCGCTCCATGGTCGAGACAAAGTTTGGGATTGTTGCCACCAGCCAGACCTTGGCTAGCGCCGCCGGCGCGCGAATTCTCGAAATGGGCGGTAACGCGATCGACGCCGCTATTGCTGCCAATGCCGTGCTTGGCGTAGTCGAACCGATGTCGGACGGCATTGGCGGCGACCTTTTTGCCATCGTTTACGAGGCCAAAACCGGCAAGTTGTACGGGCTCAACGCGAGCGGCTGGGCGCCTACCGGTCTAACGATCGAGGCCCTCGCCCGCCGCCACATCGATAAGATGCCGATGCAGGGTATCTACTCGGTAACGGTTCCCGGCGCCGTGGCCGGTTGGGAGATGTTGCGGACCAGGTTCGGGACCATGCCACTCGATCGCATCCTCACGCCCGCCATCTACTACGCGGAAAATGGATTCCCTGTTACCGAGATCATTGGGGCCGGATGGCAGGGCTCGACCAAGAAGTTGTCGGCCACTAAGGCCTCGAAGGACACTTATCTGCCGGACGGCCGTGCACCCAAGGTCGGCGAGATATTCCGTAACCGCGATCTTGCGGGTTCGCTGCGCCTGATAGCAGCCCATGGCCGTGATGGTTTTTACAAAGGACCCACCGCGGAGGCGCTCATCCGCGAGGCCCAAGAAGACGGCGTCGAATGGACGCCCGCTGATCTGGCCGACTTCCATCCCGAGTGGGTGGAACCGATTTCGACCACCTACCGCGGCTGGACTGTGACGGAACTGCCACCCAACGGCCAAGGTATCGCGGCGCTTTCGATGCTCAACATCATGGAACGATTCCCGCTGGCCGAGTACGGGCACAACAGCGCTAAAGCGCTGCATGTGATGATCGAGGCGAAGAAACTTGCCTATTCCGATCTCCTAAAATACGTCGGCGATCCCAAATACAGCCAGGTGCCGGTGGCCAGGCTGCTTTCCAAAGAGGCCGCGTCGGCACGCTCCCAGTTGATCGATACCGCGCACGCGACCTGCTCGGTAACGCCTCAGAAGCTTGCGTGGGTGGCGCAACTGCCTGGGGCTGACACCATTTACATGTCGGCAATCGATCGCGATGGAAATATGGTTTCGCTGATTCAGAGTAACTTCGGCGGCTTCGGCTCCGGAGTTGTGGCCGCCGGAACCGGCTTCGCGCTACAGAACCGCGGTGGGCTGTTTTCGCTCGAACGCGGACATCCGAACGCGTTGAAGCCACACAAGCGTCCGCTGCACACCATTATTCCCGCGTTCCTGCAGAAAGGCGATACGAATATTGCATTCGGGATCATGGGAGGCTGGAACCAGTCTCAGGCTCACGCCCAATTTGTTTCCAATGTTGTGGATTACGGGATGAACATTCAAGGAGCATTGGAAGCGGCCCGGTTCACCAAGGGCACGTTTGATGGTTGCGACCTGAATATGGAAACGCGCGTCTCGCCCGCCGTGATCAAGGAGCTCCAATCGATGGGGCACGTCATAAAGAGCGTAGGGCAGTATTCCGGAGGAATGGGCGGCGGACAGGCTGTGATGAGCATCGCCGGCGGTGTCCACTTCGGTGCATCGGACCCGCGCAAAGATGGAGCAGCGGTGCCGGAGAATCCTGAATTCAAAGCCCAGTGACCATGAACATTCAGCGTGATCTCCTCTAAGCGCCGATTGTGGACAGCGTACCTCCCGCCTGCAGGAACGTGGACCCGTGTGGTGCCAAAGTACCGACGTGATTGAGAGCCCACCCATCGCCAAAGAGGTCGGACGATACCTTCTCACCGGCGAAAGCGATCCACTGTACTCGGCCTGGTCCGGCAACTTCCTGGAGCGTGCGAACCGTGCCCACGACGACCTTCGTGGTGCACTGGTCGGAGCAGTCCGACGGTTGACTAAGGGATTGGCACACGATCCCTTGCCCGAGACCGACACCGTCGCGCTCACACGCGCGAAGATCGAGCCGATGGTGCGCGGCTTGTTCCCGCGTGCCGAGCAGGACGCAGTGCTCGCAACGCTTGAGCAATCCGTCGTCGTTGTCACGCGTGCCAACATCAAAAGGCTCCTACAGGCGTGCAGTTTCGACAACTCGGCGTGGACCCTGGCGAACCTGTACCTGGCAAGCCTTGGTGCGGAGCTGCTTGCGAAGGACGCACCCCGCCTTGTCGGGCTGAGCGAAGAAATCACCTGTTACATTTCTCCAGAGTACTTCGCTGAGGACGACCCATTCGCTGACTTCATCGTCCACGAGGTGGCGCACGTATTCCACAACTGCAAGCGTGCCACGGTAGGCCTGCGTGAGACGCGAACCAAGCAGTGGTTGCTCGACATCGAGTACCGGAAGCGGGAGACCTTCGCGTACGCATGCGAAGCCTACGCGCGCGTGTTCGAGCGCGGGAAGCGCCCTGCCGAGCGATTGGCGCTGGCCGAAGAGTTCGGCCGCGCGGTGCGCCTCGCGGAGGAACGCGTGGATGCCGGCGAGATCGCCAGCATTGTCCAGGAGGCCGCGACGGTTCCGAACGGCTGGAAGGTCATCCTCGCGCGGTGCGCGCCAACGCGCCGTAAAGAAGCCAATTCTGGTGCGGCATGATAGGGCGCCTCGGGGCAGCGCCGGACGCTTACTTCTCCGCTCCGGGTCCGGAGGAGTTTTAGATATGCTCTAATTCCTTGTAGACAGTAGAAGGATCTTCAACAGAGTTCGGCATCAGAACCCGCCGGACAATATGGAGGCTTCGACCAGAAAGTTTGGGGACTTACACGATTCCGCAGGCTGCGCTCGCATTTCTGCCGGCGTCCGCCTCTGACCAACTTTCGGTTCAGGCGCTGGCGGCCGCCAATAGTTTGCTGGGGACCTCGCTGACACCGGGCTCGGTGGCGGGCGGACAAGTTGATTTCGGGGGCTTGGCGCCCGATCTCGCGACGATACAGGTAGTCACGATCCAATAACCCCTGGATCGCCGAGGCGGGATATCTCCGCGCGCTTACCTGGCTGCGTAACTCACGCGCCAGATCACCCGAGCGCCGTCGTCGGTTACGAGCAACGACCCATCTGCTGCTACAGCGACACCGACAGGCCTGCCCCAAGCTGTTCTATCGGTAGTGAATCCAGTGAGGAAGTCCTCATAGACCCCCGTAGCCCGCCCTTTCACAATCGGAACCCGGATAACTTCGCGGCCTGAGCCCTGAGAGTGATTCCACGATCCGTGCTCGGCAGCGAACGCATCGCCAGTATACTCTGCTGGAAACATATTGCCGTCGTAGAAGACCATGCCGAGCGAAGCGCTATGGGCCTGAATCAGGACGTCGGGAACGATCACCTTGTCCTTCAGCTCGGGATGTTTGCCGGCGTGGGCCGGGTCCTGATTGCCGCCCATGTAGAACCAAGGCCAGCCATAAAATCCGCCCCGCGCGACATGTGTCACATAGTCGGGAACCAGGTTGTCCCCCAGGTTATCGCGCTCGTTGACGGAGGTCCACAGTTCGCCCGTCTCAGGATTAATCGCAAGGCCCACCGGATTTCGAATGCCCGAAGCAAAGATGCCGACAAACTTGCCTTCGGGCGAGTACTCTAGAATGTTGGCTCGGTGGAATTCGCCCGCATCGTCACTATTGTTAGAGCCGGATCCTACCGCCAGAAAGAGACTCTTGCCGTCTTTGGAGAAGACAATATCGCGGGTCGAATGTCCACCGTTTGAGGGAATATCCGTGATGAGCTTCTCGGGCTCTCCGGTAGCCTTGAGATCGCCGTTCTTGTAGGCGTATCGCACCAGCGTACTGCTGTCGGTTACATAGACCCATTGTGGATTCGGTCCCGGCGGATAGAAGTTTATGCCAAATGCTGCCGGAAGGCTGGCGTACAACGAAGATTCCTTTGGCTTGCCGTCGGCTGTGACGCCGCGGAAGATCCGAACTGTTCCGGCGCCGGTATCCGCCATGAAGATATCGCCGTTGGGAGCTCGGCGCAACTGGCGCGGGGTCCTGAAGCCGCTGGCGACATACAGATCAACCTTGAAACCGGCCGGGGCCTTTGGGATGGCGTTCTCAGGCCGCTTGCCAGGTCTCGCATAATCCACGGCCAGATGCGCATACATCGAGAGACGTGGCAGCATGGGAGGAGGATCCGGTGATGGAAGGTCCTGCGGCGTGATCTTGCGGGCCAAACCGGGGCTGAGAGAAGCCGTATTGGTGAACGCCTTCGGCCCGGTGATAACGTTCATTCCGTCAGTCTTGGCCGCATGAAGCAAAAGGGCTGCCACAATGCAGATGCCTCCCGCGAGGCCCAGCCAGGCAAATAGCTTCATGAGGTTGATGTTACTAAACTCATCTACCCTGTAGGTCGAATAGAACGAAATTAGGAGAAAGGATTAACGATGAAGCGTTTGATCTTGAAACTTCTTACTATCGCGGCGCTGGCGCAGGCGCAGAGCAAGCAGACTTTCACAGGTACCATCACGGACAGCATGTGCATCAAAGCCGATCATTCCAAAATGCAAATGGGGCCGACAAACGCTGAGTGCACGATGGCGTGCATTAAAGAACATGACGCCACATACGTCCTCTATGACGGCAAGAACGTTTACACTTTGAGCGACCAGAAAAGCCCGGAAAAATTCGCGGCACAAAAAGTAACCGTCGTGGGCACGCTGGACTCCAAGACCAAAACAATCCAAGTGGACTCGATGGCAGCGGCGAAATGAGTGGCGTAGAGTCAGACGGTGATTCCGCTTAGGGCGCCGGCGTAGCGAGAGGCTTGCCCTTCTCGATCACGTATACGCCCACCAGCCGGAGCGTTTCAGTGCCAGTATTGTGCGCATCGTGCTTAGTTCCACCGGGAATGATAAAACCGTCACCAGGCTTGATCTTTAGCGGCGGCTTTCCCTCCATCAGGATCTCGCCCTGGCCCGCCAAAACGTAACTGATCTCATCGCCTGGATGGGTGTGCCGGCCAGCGGAGCCACCCGGCGTAATCTCGACATTGGTAATCACAGCCTCACGGCCGGGAACCGAAACGTCCCCTCTTGTCACTACTGTCCGCTTAACGGCCGTGTTTTGCGCCAGGAGCGCACCCGTTACCGCCATCACTATCGTCAAGCCAACCACAGTTCGTTTTTCCATTCTTTGTCTATCTCCTCAAGGATCTTATTGTTGCAGAATGTGCCGGGAGCGTGAAGTGCAATAGACTGGAAGACATTGGCAGGATCTAAGGCCGCCCCATGTTTACACCCGAAGAACGTACTCAATTGCGCTCCCACCTGCTTGAGCACGCAGCCCGCGACAGCCGCATCAGTGGCGCTGCGGTAACGGGTTCGGCCGCAGCCGATCGTGAAGACCGGTGGTCCGATATTGATCTCGCTTTTGGCGTCGTCGATGCTGCCCAACTTCCACACGTCCTATCCGATTGGACGGCGCGCATGTACGATCAGCATTCGGCTTTGCACCATCTGGACGTGAGGGCGGGCGCTTGGATCTATAGGGTATTTCTCCTCCCCAGCACTCTCCAGGTTGATCTGGCCTTCGTCTCCGGCTCGGAATTCCGAGCCTTGGCACCCACGTTCCGCCTCATGTTTGGTAGGGCGAATGAACCGCTTGATGCTCTTCCACCACTACCTTTGGAAATCGTCGGCCATGCATGGCTATACGCGCTTCACGCTCGAAGCTGCATTGCCAGGCAAAAGCTATGGCAAACCGAATACATGATCAGTGCCATGCGCGACCAGACACTGGCGTTGGCCTGCGTTCGCCACGGCCTTCCTACTGTCCACGGCCGTGGCATAGATCAGTTGCCGAACGAACTGACGACTCAACTGGAAAGCTCTCTAGTCCGGAAACTGGAAGCCCTGGAACTGCTGCGGGCTTTCCGGGTCGTAATGGATGGTCTTCTCCATGAGATTCGAAACGTCGATGTGGACCTCGCCGAACGATTGCGAGCAGCCCTCACCGAGCTGACCGAGAGTCCGCAGTTGACCGATGCACTTTAATCCGGAAGTCGTTTATGGCTGGCTTAACATGTTGTATTTTACCAATGGCATCCAATGGCATTCCTTGATTAACACCCTGATCCGCGAAGAGGCACACGAGGAGTCGACGACGACACGGCTGGGGGAGCATATCGATGCCGACGGAATCGTTAGCATGTGCGCCAATTGCCGACGCGTGGAGCATGTTAAACAACCGGCTCGGTGGGATTGGGTTCCATCGCTGCTTTCGCAAGGAACCTTGTTCAAGCCATCGCTCTGCCGGTTCTGTTTCGCCTATCACTATTCGGGACGAAGCCAACACACCTGACGCTTCCTCGAATACGCTGCCAGGCCGAGTGGTAAGCTTTGGGGAGAGGAAAAGCATGCGAATCTGGATGCTCATTGCGACGTTATCAGTCATGATTGTTTCGGTAAGCGCGGCCGACGAACCGTCCTCAGCCGTGGTTCTTATCGATCACGAGAAAATGGCTGCGGGATTTGCCAAGGGAGGTACGCTGCTGAACAATGGCGCTTACCAGATTTTGACTAGTCACCGTACAGACACTGGCCAAGTGGAAGTGCATGCTCAGTATGGAGACATCATGTACGTCGTGGAGGGCTCCGCCACAGTGGTCACAGGCGGAACGGTGGTTGACGGCAAAACCACCGCGCCGGGCGAGATTCGGGGCAAGAGCATCACTGGAGGAGCTACAAATCAACTGGTGCCCGGGGATGTTTTGGTAATCCAAGCCGGCACCCCGCATTGGTTTAAACAGGTGGATAAGCTTGTGAACTACTACGTGGTCAAACCCCGTATGGCCGAGACGCCTTCGGAAGCCGTTCACATCGACAAGCAGAAAGTGGCGGCCGGATACGCCGGCCCAGTGTCAACCGTCCTGCTGGACCGGAAGGCGTATGACGTTCGCACCGGCCACCGAGTGAAGCCCGGAGAGGTCGAGACGCACGCGCAATATACCGACATAATGTATGTCACCGGCGGCTCGGCAACCTTTATCACTGGCGGTCAGGTGAACGGCGACAAGAAGGACAATCCAGAGGAGCCTCGCGGAAAGAGCATCGCCGGCGGGGAGACGCATCACTTAGTGAAGGGGGATGTGATCGTCATTCCCAACGGTGTACCGCACTGGTTTGAGCAAGTCAGTGACTTCAAGAATTTTGTCGTCAAGATTCGCGCAGGGAACTAAGCGCGCTTTTATCGTCCCGTGCGTGTGAAACGGACATCCCGGAAATAGCCTTCGGTTTCCGGGCCGACCCAAAGCGCGACACCGCCTTGGCTTTCTCCCAGCTTTAGGTCTTTCACGATCAGGCACGGTTGTGCGGCTCCTCCTACGTAGAGTTCGGCCTCCTTGCCGTGAACTACGATCCGCATCCGCGTCCATGCGCCGGATTGCATGTCCGCGTAAGATTCGTATTGTCCCGGTGTTTCCTTCCGCAGCCTTTGCCAAGTCCACTCCGGAGGCGAAACGTACTGAACCGCATGGTTGCGGCGTAACTGGTCGTCTGCCCTGCCGTTACTCGGTCGCAAATAAAAGCTTTCAGCGTGCTGGCCATCCGGTTGGATGCGAAAGATGATTCCTATGAAGCCGCGCGCGCTGGGGTCAGCGCTCTTCGATGGCGCTCCCGAGACTTCCAGGTCAATCTCGCCATCGCGAAATTCGAGGCCCTTCAGAACTGCCGTCCCGCCGGGCCCGGGCTTTACTTCGGTCATTTTTAGGCCGACTTTACCGTTGTGCGTAGCGCTTTCCGCCCGAACATTTTCAAGATCGAACAGCGACGGGTCGTCTAAGCGGAACTGGTCTGCACGCAATCCGGCCCCTGCGATCAATGTGAAAGCCAGAAGCCATTGTCTGGCGCAAAGTTCTTCCATAGTCAGCCTCGCTGTATTCTTCATGGACGCACCAGGCCGGAATACGTACCGCTGGTTCGATCGCTGAGTTCCGTCATTTTTCAATTGACTTCCGCGGTGAACTCTCGGACAATGTTGCGGTGCGACGACACGCTTCGGCTTTCGTTTTGGCCACTGCGCTCTTCTGCCAGTACGGATCCGCGGATCCGACGTCTTGGATTTCGGGCGAGATCGGCTATCGCGTAACGGTAGTCCCGCAGGGGTCCGTCGGGTCGCGAATCGGATTGCGTATCGGGGACATTCTGGCAGAGCCCGGTCCGCTACCGGCGCGTTTGCGGGACGCTCCAGGCGAGGGAGTAGAGATTCCTCTTTTTCGGTTGCAAGAAGGCCAGTACCGGCGGACGAGAATCAAGGTGACGTTCCTGCCCGGCGAGGATCGGCGCCTCGGTCTGACTGGAGATTTTGGCTTCCTGGTGAGCGCCATCCAACCGGAATCGCTCGGCACGCGCGCGAAACTCCGTTCGGGTGATTTCATTGAAAAGATCAATGAGACGTTCGTTCATCGTGTCGAGGATCTGAAGCGCATCGATAAGGCAAACAGCGCGAGGAGCGAGGCATTGATCCACATCGTGCGTTGGACGCCGGAGACAAATTCGTTCCAGGATCTCACTTTGCGGAGTGACGTCCGTTAACCCATCGCGCGGGCCAGTTTAGCGGCGCTGATGGCTTGGCCAACGTGCCGCTGGGTGTGTTCCGCGATGTGAGTCAATAGTCCGATCACGGTCGTGGGCAGCCGCTTCCGCCCCACTTCTCGCGGCTCGGCCAGGCTCGCGGGATCGAGAGCTCGCACGACCTTTTCAGCACGCTCAAAGGCCGCTTCCAAAGTCGCGAGCAACTCGTTCCGTGTAGCGCCCGGCACCGCTTCCATTTCGAGTTCGCTCAGATCCGACGTACTGAGCTGCCTGCCTTGGAGATATGTCATCAAACGATCGGTGCTCCCGGCAATGTGGCGTATATGAAACCCGACCGACCCTAAGCCGTATGGCTTGGCCCAGATCTGTTCCGATGTGAGCGATTCGGTGTACCGGGCCAGATCCTCGCGGGCCTGTTGAATAGCGTAAAGGATTGGCGCCGTAAGTATCGGCCCGTCAGGGAGACCACGCAACCAGGGCTCAGGAAGCACTATCGACTTTACTCCAGCACCAGAACCCGGATCTGCGAGCCGTCCGCCCCACCGCGATAGACCCGTTCGGTCGCCTTCTGGAAATCGGAAGGACGGGCATTCGGAATATCAAGGAACTGCTGTGGGTTTCGATCCACCAACGGGAACCAGGAGCTTTGAATCTGCACCATAATCCGATGTCCGGTCCGGAAGGTATGCAGTATATCCGGCATCCAGAACTCGATCTTTTCGGGCTTGCCGGGTGTAAACGGCTCGGGCTTCGAAGAGCTGTTGCGAAACTTACCCCGGAAAGGCTCACCGCGCACCATCTGCTGATAGCCGCCCATGTGCACGCCTTTTGGATTTGGATCGGGATCCGGATAATCGTTCGGATAAACGTCCACCAGCTTGACCACGAAATCTGAATCCGTGCCGGTAGTTGAGACGTGCAGCACCGGCGTGATTGGTCCGGCAATGGTCACGTCCTGTTCGAGGGGTTCGGTTTCGTAGGTGAGTACATCCGGCCTCGCGGATGCGAACCGCTGATCAAACGTCATATAGTCGACGGGCATCCCCATTCCAGGCGCTATTTCGCCGATCGACGGCACGGGCCTGTTCGGATCGCTCAGATACTCGTCGAAACCGCTGGCCGATGGAGCTGCCAGCGACAATTTCCCGGCCGCGTCGAAATATAATGTGCGTGCTGTCCCGTTTTTGGGAGGCCATGAATCGAAGCGATGCCACTCATTGCGCCCAGTCTCGAACAAGTAGGCTTTCGGTACGCTGGCGCCAGCCGAGGCTTTTAGGCCATTCCCTTTGCCCTTCAGGTTTTCAACGAAGAAGGCCAGTTCGATGTTCTCCTGGAAATACTCCGAGGTCGGCGCGGTGAACTTTAGATTGCCCAGCGTGTCGCCCTTGTCGCGCGCCCAACCTCCATGCCGCCAAGGCCCCATGACCAGCGTGTCCGGCGCGATAGGCCCATTTTTCTCCAGCGAGTTAAATAACTTCAAGGGGCCCGCCAGATCCTCCGCATCAAACCAACCCCCAACCCACATTACGGCAGGTTTCACGTTCTTCATATGGGGTGCTTGGGCCCGCGACTGCCAATACTCGTCGTAGGAAGTGTGGAGAATAATGTCATCCCAATACTGGTTTTGATGTTTCAGATACTTCTCGTTAGCATTCGAGAGCGGGCCCATGCGCAGAAAAAAGTCGTATGCGTCCATGGTGCCGGGCTCGAATCGAAGGGTTGGCTGCGGGCGCTCGGGGTCGGGCTTGCGGGGCACGAAGCCGGTGTAAAAACTGAAATTCGCGCCCAGGTGGAACGCGCCATTATGATAAGCGTCGTCTCCATTGCCGACATCGCCCATGGGAGCTTGGGGAGATACAGCTTTCAGCGCGGGATGCGAGTCCATGAGGCTGTGAGCTGCGAAAAAACCCGGATAAGAAATGCCCCAGATGCCGACCCGCCCGTTGTTGTTGGGAACGTTTTTCACCAGCCACTCGATGGTGTCGTAGGTGTCAGTGCTCTCGTCCGTATCCTTGGGACCGTCATAGTGAATTTTGTGCGGGCGGACATCGACGAAAGTGCCTTCTGACATGTAGCGTCCGCGAACGTCTTCGTAAACGAAAATGAATCCCTCTTTCTCGGCCGCTTCAGAAGGGCCGAGCTGAGCGCGGTAGTTGTCGATCCCGTAGGGGCCGACATTGTAGGGCGTCCGCGTCATGATCACCGGGTAAGGTTGGCTCTGGTCCTTGGGAACATACACCGCAGCGAACAGCCGGACGCCATCGCGCATCGGAATCTTGAACTCGTATTTGGTGTAGTGAGCCAGAGTGTAAGCCAGCTGCCTGCGTGTGATCTCTTCAGGCGATGGCGCCGGCGAGGGGACTAACTGCGCGGCAGGTTGTGCGAGCAACGCCATTGACCATAGGAGGGAAATGATGGTTCGGTTTAACATGCAGGAATTTTATGGTAACAACTTGATCTCGGCGTCGCGAACGGGGGAACTGGAATCCCTATTAGCAGATGCGGGGCAGCTGCTCCACGAACGGTAAATCCAATACGCGCGATCCGCCGATTTCGGTCCGGAGTACCGCCATCTTTGGATGAGCCGCCACAACCGTACCGATGACACAAGCGTCACGCCCGTACCGCGCTGAGCGCATCGCCCGGAGTACCGCCTCCGCCGATGAGGCCTCCACCATGGCAACGAGCTTGCCTTCGTTCGCTACGAAGAGGGGATCCATGCCCAGAGTTTCGCACGCCGCCTTCACATCCTCCTTCACCGGAACCGAATTGGCGTCGATTTCGATGCCCACCGAGGACGATACCGCAATCTCACAAAGAGAAGTCGCAAGCCCGCCACGAGTGGGATCGCGCAAGACATGTACCTCGCCCGCTTGGGTCATCTTATCGACCAAATGATTCAGCGGTGCAGTGTCTGACAGTATTGCGCCTTCGAACTCCAATCCTTCACGCTTCGACCAGACGGCCATTCCGTGATCGCCGATGTTGCCGCTTATGATAATCACGTCGCCTGGTTTTGCGTTCGACGCGGATATCGAAACGCCATCCGGTACCAAGCCAACGCCCGCAGTAGTGATGAAGAGCTTGTCGGCCGAGCCGCGATTGACCACCTTTGTGTCTCCCGTCACGATACAAACCCCGGCTTCGGCGGCTCCTGCGGCCATGGATTGGGTGATGCGCGCCAACTCCTCAAGCGGCAGTCCCTCTTCCATGATGAATGCGGCTGTCAGGTACAGCGGTCGAGCGCCGCTCATCGCCAGATCGTTTACCGTGCCGTTCACCGCCAACCGCCCGATGTCGCCCCCTGGAAAGAACAAAGGCGTGACGACAAAGGAATCGGTTGTAAGAGCGATTCGGGACGTTCCGAGATCGAGTACTGCCTGATCATCCAATTTTCGCAGAGCGGGATTATCGAAAGCCGGCAGGAAGAACTCGCGAACCAGTTGCGCGGTCAGTCGCCCTCCACTGCCATGCCCGAGCACGATGGTCTTATGCTGGCTGATCGGCAGCGGACAAGAGAGTGCGAATGCTGTTTCCATCAGATGATGTCTTCCTCGCCCAGCAGCACGTGGACCATGTCCCACAGAACATGCAGCAGAGTGGTATGAACTTCCTGGATGCGATGAATGCTGAAGGAAGGCACGGTAAGACAGTACTCGGCGATATCTTTGGTGCGGCCGCCATCCTTTCCGGCGAAACCGATGGTCAGCATTCCGTTGTCGCGCGCCGCTTGCAAAGCATAATTTACATTGGTGGACATACCGCTGGTGGAGATCCCTAGCACAGCGTCCCCGGGCTGGCCGAAGAGCCGCAATTGCTCCGCGTAACATTGCGAGAAATCGCTGTCATTGCTGATCGCAGTGAGCAAAACAGTGTCATTAGTAAGGGCGTAAGCCGGGAATGCGCGCCGCTTCTCGATTATCGGATGAACAAACTCGACCGCTACATGCATGGCATCGCACGCGCTGCCGCCATTTCCCATCACGAATAACTTATGCCCGCTGGATAAAGCACCGGCCAATCGTGTACATACCTGCTCTACCACACCGGCATTGGCTTCGAAGAATTTCTCCTTCATCTCGGCGCTCTCGCGGCATTTACGAAGGACGGCCTCCCTGAATTGAGCCGACGAGAGCCTCGGCGGCGCGGGAGTTTCGACAGCCATAATCAGGCCCTCGCCTGTAACGATTCGACCGCTACCATATGCCGGCCGTAGTTATAGTAAGCGGCGCAGGCGCCTTCAGCCGAAACCATCGTCGCCCCGAGCGGTGTCTGAGGTGTGCACTCGGCGCCGAATGCCGGACAGTCCGGCGGCTTCTTGAGTCCTCTAAGGACCTGGCCGCTTATACAAATCTCCGGCTCCTTAGATTGAATATTGGCTACTTCGAAGATTCGCTCGGCATCGAAATCGCGGAACTCGTAGCTCAGCTTGTAGCCGCTCTTGGGAATGATGCCGATTCCGCGCCAGGCCCGGTCGGCGATACTGAATACGCGAAAGATCATCTTCTGGGCAGGCTCATTGCCTATCCGTTCCACCGCGCGCGCGTATTGATTCTCAATCTCTGCCCGCCGTTGTTCCAGCTGGCGAACCACCATCAGCGTCCCTTCCAGCAGGTCGAGCGGCTCGAATCCAGTAATGACAATCGGAACCTTGTAGCGCAATGAGATCGGTTCATATTCGCGATAGCCCATCACTGCGCAAACATGGCCTGGCCCGAGGAACGCCTGCACGCGATTAAAGGGCGACTGCAGAATTCCGGTGAGCGAAGGAGGCACCATTACGTGCGAAACCAATACCGAGAAATTGCGAATATTCTGCGCCCTCGCTTGCCATACCGCCATCGCGTTCGCCGGCGCGGTCGTTTCGAAGCCGATTGCAAAAAACACCACCTTCTTATCCGGGTTGGCTTTAGCAATACGGAGGCAGTCCAGCGGCGAATAGACGATTCGGACATCCCCGCCCTCAGCCTTCACCTGGAAGAGATCGCCGAACGATCCCGGTACCCGCAGCATGTCCCCATACGAGCAAAAGATGACTCCGTTCTGGCGGGCGATGGAATGCGCGCGATCAATCATATCGAGCGGCGTAACGCAGACCGGGCACCCGGGACCGTGCACCAGTTCGACTTCCTTAGGAAGCAAGTAGTCGATGCCGTACTTCACGATGGAATGCGTCTGCCCGCCGCAGACTTCCATGATTACCCACGGGCGCGTGACGGTATTCTTTATTTCCGCGACCAGTTTTTGCGCGACCGCGTGATCGCGGTATTCGTCGACATACTTCATGTCTTCAGCTCCTCGCCTGAGATCTGTGGCTCCGGCGCTTCAATCTCAGTCAACTGATCCATTTCAGCGAGGTATTTGTAGGTACGCGCTGCTTCCTCTTCGTCCACCTTGCTGATGGCGAAGCCAACGTGCACCATTACATAATCGCCCAGGGACGCGTCGCCGACGTATTCCAAACAAGCGTCGCGGGTGATCCCGCCGTAGTCGATCTTCCCCATCTTCACGCCGTCACGCTCGTGGAAAGCGACGATTTTTCCCGGAATTGCAAGGCACATGCTCTGATTTACCTTTTCTGGTGCGCCGTCGGTAACAAGTATATCGCTGGCCAACTACTGGCGTTATCGTTCGTTCTGCACACGCCGAACTCAGCAGCAACAGCTTACATCGTGCTGATTCTGATGTAGCGCTTCATGTCCGGCAGCAGCAGGATTACTGCCACTGTCGCGGCGGTATAAAACAAAGCTTTTAGAAAATTCCCCCCGGTCATTGTCTCTCCTTTCTCGATCAACCGGCTAGAATCGCAGCTTGATCGCCTGTAATCTTTGCAATGAGTGATTCGACCATTCGTACCGCCTCGTCGATGGCGCCTTCCACGGGTTCGCTTAAGCCCATGTGTTCCTGTTCCTCGTCCGGATCCGCCGGCGCCGGTTCGCAGCCGATCAGAAGAATCCGCTTCGGCTCGCCCCCCAAAGCCTTCACCATCGCCAGCACTTTCATTGGATTCATGCCATGCGTTTCCACTATCATTTCCGCCGGCCCGGCATCATCCAGTGCGCTTAAATCAGGCTCGATCGTGTACAGCGTTCCAGGCTGCTCCCCCCGTGGCGTCGCGTCCACCAGAATCACCGCTTCGTAATCGTCCATCAATGCGTAAGCCAGATCAAAGCCGCGAATTCCGAAGTCCTCCACGCGCACGAACTCCGGCAGCCCACGACGCTGGATCCGCTGGATCACTTCACACCCGAAGGCGTCGTCGCCTAGAAAAATGTTTCCAATGCCGGCGACGAGAATTCGCCCGCTCATTGCTCCAGCTCCCTATCCAGCGCCAGAGGTTCCACTTCTTCCGGAGAAAAGAAGAACCTATGACCAGGCTGTCGCATGGCGCCCAGATCTCGCCCCGGATCATTGTCGAGAATTACGGCAAGATGAACCTGATCGTCGTAGTCAACCTCGATCGCTTCAATCTCGGCTACTTGCCCGGCCAGCGCAATATCCATGATATCGGCCGACTTTTTGGGCCAAAGGCGCACTCGATCGCCTCGCTTCAGCTCCACGCCGAAAACCCGCACGCTGTCGACAGCAGGCTTCTGCTCCATCGGATTCCAGTCTTTCATCCTTTACTCTCGCGACCGTCCCCGAGAGCATGGGGATTTCGCAAGGTCCCGTGCAGCTGCATCAGTCGACACGAAGAGAGGTTTTCGCTCCTCTCCAGAATCCGACGGGTACGCTCGTCCATCTGCCGCATTTCCTCTTTTTCGCCGTCGGTCATGGTCAAGATGCGCAATGTGAGAATCTCGTCTATCTCAGCGCCGTCGAAAAGATCGCCAGGGCTTTCCGGCGCCACCTGCGGGTAATCGGAAAGGATGATCGGCGACACCAACATGCATTCGCGTGTGCCCGGTTCGCCCCCCAGGACCGGCCAGACGCCCTGGTTATCACATCCGTCAGCAGCTTGGCGAAACTGATCCCGTGGATCAGTTAACGAGATGAACTCCCCGCCCTTCACTCGTAGGACCGCGTGGGCTGATACCAGCGCGTACAAAGATGCCTGATCGCGCGACAAATCGTTCCACTCCGGCAACTCCGTGGTGTTCGTGACACGGAGAGTCAACCTTTGAACGCCTTCCTCAGTTAACTCGCTCAGTATTTCAATAACGCCGTCCAATCGCTCTTGCCGTTGCAGCGCCCCGTCGTCGCCTCCCTGCCAGCCCGGAAAGGTGAAGCGCTGAGTCGACACGGCGTTAGATGCCAAAACCTCTCGCTCAATACCCGTTTGCCAGCTCTGTCCAGCCCTCTCTTCATTGACCAGGTGCAAGAATCGCACAGTTACGTCCACCACCGGATCGTCCGAGGATGCAATCAGCACTTGCGTCTGAAAGCTCGACCTGTCTCCGGTGCGCGGCGCATACACGGCCGGATACAAGCCGCCGAAAGTCCAGCGCTGCCGGTTCTTCACGTTGGAGGCCCGATAAGGATACAGCGCGTAGCCTTCATAGAGGATCGCATCGGCCACCTGCTTGACTCGACTGGCGCTCATGACAACACCTTATCCTCCGCTTCCGCAAGCAAACGCTCCATGGCTTGTTCCCAGGTCGGGAGCCCCCGCTGCATCTTGAACTCATGCAGGCGGTCGAAGACGTCGCGCCGAAGATTGAGCCAGGCAATATTCGGATAGTACATCTCCATCACGCCCTTCCACACTTGCACCGGCAGGCGAAAGCGCGCCTCTTTACTCCACGGAATCTGCGCTATCTGCAAGCCGCGCGCGGGATCGTCGTAAAAGATAGTCCCGCTGAACAGCAGGCAGAGAGGTACTTCGCCACCTTCGAGCGCGTTGAAATATTTAGTTGCCGCAATATTGAAGTCGAAAGTACACGGCACCGGTAGGTCGACTGTGGTTTCACCGCTGAATGGTCCCACGTTCGCGTGAGCGTGAGTCCAGAGCGTGCTTCGCAGTGTTTGATTCCATCGGTCGGGCGTGCCGAAGAGATCCAGCAAGTCCGCTTGTTCTGAAGGCGCATAATGCCGGCGCGTCGCCTCGATTTGAATCTGGCACTGCAACATAACGGCGCGGATCGGCTCTCTCGGGTCTGCACTCTTAACCCTCAACTTCAGCGCTAGAAGGGGGGTGCTCGAATATGGAACTGCTTCAGCGCCCTCGATTGTGAAGCTAAGATCCGGCATGCTTAGCCTCTTCTGGTTCACGCGTCCGTTCGCGAAGTCCCTCAAAGAACTGCTCAATTTGCTGCCAGACTTCATCGCCGCCCGACAGTCCGCGCCAATGCTTCCGTATGATTCCGGTTAGTTTGTAGCATTGGTCTATCGGCGCGATGAAATAGTCGCGGCGTCCTCGGGCTCGATTTACCAGTAAGGCTTCCACATCCGGTGACATTCGTTCCAAGGCTGGATTGCTACGGGCAAGCTCGGCCCATGCATCCAGATTCAGCAGTGATTCGGTGCTTCCCGCCGGACTTGGATAATACGCAGTCACTCTTCCGGCCGGCGTGCTGTTCAGGAAAAACGCCAGATCGATAGGCAGTAGCAGCGCGCTCCAGGCCGCGTCGGAAAGTTGGAAATTATCCAGACGAATGGCCGAGCGGGGGATCCGAACGAACTTCCCTGAATCGCTGCGATGGCTGAACAGGATGGCGCACGCTTCGCAGGCGCATAGAATTCGCCCATTTGATGACTGAAGCACATGCGAATGCTCGTGTGCCACCGCCGCGCCACAAAGCTCGCACACCTCATTCGGCCGCTGCTTGCGAGCCAGCCCTCGTAGCACACTCACTACATTCTTGGAGCCTGCGGATGGGACGTTCACCATAGTCAACCGGTGAGGAGCGCTTCCAGCGGCACGAAGTTGTTCGAAACTCGACCCGGACCGCCTTCCACCAGTACTTCGACCGCTTCGGGCGCAGCTTCCCACAGAGCCTTCTCTACGCTTTGCTTTAGGCCGGCGCCGCCCTCGACTCGAACCCGAATGATGCCGTCCTGTAAGCCGATCAGCTCCACACTCGCGCCGCCTGAGCTAAACATGGGACTATCCAGCGCGCGCGAGACCCGTGTCTCCAGATCCAAAGGATGCATGTCGTGCAGCAGGAGAATGCCACTAGCGCGCGCATCGGTTGCCAGGGCCTCGATAATGGCCGGGCCGCCTTCCGCCGCGGCGATAATCTCCATCATCCGATCCAAAGCGCCCGCGTGTAGGTCGAGGATCGCTTGCACCAGTTCCAGCGTCGTCTCGCGCGCGGCTGCGTCAGGCCAAGCCTGAACCTTTTGCACCAATGCTTCGATCTGCTCGCTTTTCACGGTTTAGCCTGGACGCCGAACATCGGAGAATGACGCGTCTCCAGCACTCTACCATTCCCCAGGTACATGTGCACTCCGCAGGGCAGGCAGGGATCGAAGCTGCGAACCGCTCTCATAATATCGATGCCTTTGAAATTCTCAGGACCGTTTTCTTCGAAGATGGGCGTGTTCTGCACGGCATCTTCATAAGGCCCGGGCGTGCCATAAGAATCGCGAGGGCTGGCATTCCACGGTGTCGGAGGATAGGGATGGTAGTTCGCGATTTTACCGTCGCGAATCACCACATGATGCGAGAGAACGCCTCGCACCGCTTCATGGAACCCGCATCCGATCGCGTCTTGCGGCACCTTGAACTCGCGCCAGGTCTTAGTCTTGCCGGCGTGCAGGTCTTTCATCGCTCGTTCTGCGAAATATAATGCAGCGGCAGCCGCGTAGGCCTGGAAGTAAGTCCGGGCGCGGTCACGCTCGATGGCATTGCTCCACTTTGGAATCTTCCACTCGAATTCGACCTCCGGTTTCGACACCGTCCTAGGCAGATACATCTTGACGCTATGGCCGGTTGCTTTAACGTACCCGAAGTCCACTAAACCCGCCAGCGCAGTGGTCCACAAACGGGCTATGGGCCCCCCGCCTGTGTCGAGAGCCAGGTAATCACCCGTACGCTTGTCGTACCAGCGGGGCGACATCACCCACGTATATTTCTCTTTAAAATCGCGGTTTTGGGGCTTCGGCGTGGTCGTCTGATTCCACGGATGGCGCTGATCTACAGGATTCCCTAGCGGATCCGTTTTTACGAAAGTGTGCTCTTCTTGCCAATCTTTGTAATAGGAACTGCCCAACAGAATGCGAATTCCCAGGTTTATGTCCACTAGATCGGTCGTCACTAGCTGGCCATCCACGACGATGCCGGGTGTTACGTACATCTTCCGGCCCCACTCAGACATGTGGCGATACGTGTAATCACATGCCTCAGGATCTTGGAACGATCCCCAGCAGCCCAATAAGACGCGGCGCTGTCCGACCTTTTCGTAGCCGGGCAGCGCGTCATAAAAGAAATCAAACAAATCGTCGTGCAGCGGCACCACCTTCTTCATGTACTCCACGTACTTCATCAGCCGCGTCAAATAGTCTGTAAAGAGCTGGACGGACGGAACAGTTCCGACGCCGCCCGGATAGATGGTGGAGGGGTGCACGTGCCGGCCTTCCATCAAGCAGAACATCTCGCGCGTAAGACGGCTCATCTGCAAAGCCTCGCGGTAAAACTCTCCCGTGAAGGGGTTTAGCGACCGCATGATGTCCCCAATGGTGCGATAGCCGTGGTCGTTGGAGTGAGGAGCGGGAGTGTTCCAGGCCTTGGCTAGCACGCCCGGATTCGTTTCTTTCATCATCTGCTCGCAAAAATCGACGCCGACCAGGTTGTCCTGAAAGATGTTGTGGTCGAACATGTATTCGGCCGCTTCTCCCAGATTGACGATCCACTCGCCTAAATCCGGCGGCCGCACTCCGAACGCCATGTTTTGCGCATAGGTGGCGCAGGTGGCATGGTTGTCGCCGCAGATACCGCAAATGCGGCTGGTAATAAAATGAGCGTCGCGGGGATCTTTCCCCTTCATAAAGATGCTGTAGCCGCGAAAGATCGAGGAGGTGCTGTAGCATTCCGCCACCTGGTGATTGGCAAAATCGATCTTGGTGTAAATCCCCAGGCTGCCGACGATGCGAGTGATCGGATCCCAGTTCATCTCCACCAGGTGTCTCTTTTTTTCAGTCGTTTCGGCCGGGGCTTGTGTTAGTGTGCTCATTTCTTTGCTCCTGAGTTAGTAAGTTGTCGGCCGATAACCCGTGGTCAGTTTCTGACCAGTATGCCGCCACTTTGGTTCCTTGTTGACCGTATGGTGCGTTACTGAACGCAAAGCTCTTATAGCCGTGCCATAAATTTCTACAGCAGTAGAAGAAAGCCTCGCTCCAGGCGGCTCGTCCATAAAGGGCATGAACTTGTCCGGAAAGCCAGGCATGGTGCATCCGATGCAGATACCGCCAACATTGGGACAGCCCCCGATGCCGGCCATCCAGCCCCGCTTTGTGACGTTGCAATCCACGACCGGCCCCCAACACCCGATCTTCACCAGGCATTCTGGCGTTCCGTATTCTCTGGTAAAGACGCCTTCCTCGTAATAGCCCGCTCGATCACAACCGTGGTGCACGGTCTGACCGAAAAGCCATTTCGGCCGCAACTGCTCGTCCAACGGAATCATCGGCGCCAGACCGGCGGCCTGATAAAGAAGATAAAGCAAAGTCTCCGTGAAGTTGTCAGGCTGTACGGGGCAGCCGGGAACATTGACGATAGGCAGCCCGGCTTTGGACTTCCAGTTCCATCCCAGATAGTCCGCCAATCCCATTGCTCCGGTGGGATTCCCTTGCATGGCGTGAATTCCGCCATAGGTCGCGCATGTACCCGCCCCTATCACGCCCCAAGCCTTTGGCGCCAGGCGATCGATCCATTCGCAGGTCGTGATCGGCTGTCCTGTCTGGGGATTCGTACCCAGCGCCGCCCAATACCCTTCCCGCTTGATTCGTTCGTTTGGAATCGAGCCCTCGATTACCAGGACGAAGGGATCCAGCTGCCCTTTTTCCGCCATGTACCAATACTTCATGAAGTAGTCGCCCACTTCATAAGCCAGTACTGGATTATGTAAGTGGACTTTGGGAAGACCCGGGATGGCTCCCAGCACGACATCTTCTATGCTTGGCTGCATAGCTGCCGTAATCGAAACGGAATCTCCATCGCAGCTCAAGCCTGCTGTAATCCATAAGATATGAACTTCTTTGACCGCGGGTTCATGTTGCGTACTACGGCCGTAGGGCGCGTCAGATGGCATTGGTTGGCTCCTGAAGGCGGGTTAAAAACCCGGATTGATGTCGCAGTGTAAGCTGGCCGGACGCGAGACCAAATAATCTAATTTCGGTCGCGAATTTGTGGAACTTGGAAATTGGGCGTCTCCTGAGATTCCGTCCTGATTGACGCAATGGGCCACGCAAAGTTTCCTGCAAAATGAGTGATAAAAAAGTGACCGGCGCGGGCGCGTTCGCGCCTCGGAAGAGTCATCATAAGAAGGAGCGAATCCGCTCAGGAGCCACGCGTGCAATCAACCGTTACTAGCGAAGATGCCAGTCTTTTGCAGAACCCCCTGTCCGCCGATGAACTGCGGAAGATCAATGCCTATTGGCATGCCGCCAACTACCTCTCCGTCGGACAGATTTATCTCTACGACAATCCCCTGCTCACCGAACCGCTGCGGCTGGAGCATGTTAAGCCGCGCCTCCTCGGGCACTGGGGCACCACACCCGGGCTCAATTTCGTCTATGCGCACTGCAATCGCGTAATCAAGAAATATGACCTGAACATGATTTACATTTGCGGGCCGGGCCACGGCGGCCCCGGGATGGTCGCCAATACCTATTTAGAAGGCACGTACAGCGAATTATTCCCTAACATCGCCCGCGATGCGGAGGGAATGAAGCGGCTCTTCAAGCAATTTTCCTTCCCAGGAGGTATTCCAAGTCATGCTGCTCCTGAGACGCCCGGATCCATCAACGAGGGAGGTGAGCTGGGTTACTCCCTGCTGCATGCTTACGGAGCCGTTTTTGACAACCCCGACCTCATTGCATGTTGTGTCATCGGAGATGGCGAAGCGGAGACAGGGCCGCTCGCAACCAGTTGGCATTCCAACAAATTCCTCAACCCTGTCCGCGATGGCGCCGTGATACCCATTCTGCACCTGAATGGCTATAAGATCGCCGGCCCTACCGTCCTGGCCCGCATCCCCAAGGACGAATTGTCCAAGCTGCTGCGAGGCTATGGCTATCGGACCTATTTCGTGTCTGGGCACGAGCCGGAGATCATGCATCAGTCCATGGCTGCGGCTTTCGAAACTGTCTTGAACGACATTCGGGCCATCCAGAACGAGGCGCGGACCAAAGGATTCTCGCGGCGTCCGGAATGGCCCATGATCGTCCTCGAGTCGCCCAAAGGATGGACCGGCCCCAAGGTTGTGGATGGCGTGCAGGTGGAAGGCACCTTCCGCGCCCACCAGGTCCCGCTTAGCGACATAGGTACCAAGCCCGGCCACTTGAAGATGCTCGAAGACTGGATGAAGAGCTATAAGCCCGACGAGCTCTTCGACGAGAAAGGCGCGCTCATTCCAGAACTGGCCGAGTTGGCACCCAAAGGAGAGCGGCGCATGGGCGCCAATCCTAACGCCAACGGCGGATTGCTGCTCAAGGATCTCCGGCTGCCCGACTTTCGCCAATACGCCGTTGAAGTGTCGAAGCCCGGAGTTGTCGTAGCCGAAGCCACCCGCGTCCTTGGAAAAATGCTGCGCGACATCATGAAAATGAATCTCGAGTCGCGCAATTTTCGAGTGTTCGGACCGGACGAAACCAGCTCGAACCGTCTGGAGGCCCTCTTCGAAGTAACCAATCGTCTGTCAACGGCGACTGTTCTGCCAACCGACGATCATGTATCGCCCGATGGACGGGTCCTGGAAGTTTTGAGCGAGCACATGTGCCAAGGCTGGCTGGAAGGTTATCTGTTGACCGGCCGGCATGGCTTCTTCTCTTGCTACGAAGCCTTCATTCACATTGTGGACTCGATGTTCAATCAACACGCCAAGTGGCTGAAAGCCTCGCGTGAAATTCCCTGGCGCCGCCCCATAGCTTCGTTGAACTACTTGCTCACTTCGCACGTCTGGCGTCAGGATCATAACGGCTTCAGTCATCAGGATCCTGGATTCATTGACCATGTCGTCAACAAGAAGGCGGACATCGTGCGCGTATACTTGCCGCCGGACACCAATTGTCTCCTGTCCGTTGCCGATCATTGTCTGCGCAGCAGGCACTACGTCAACGTAATCGTGGCCGGAAAACAGCCCGCCCTGCAGTACCTGGATATGGAGGCGGCGGTCCGGCATTGTACCGCCGGCATTGGAATCTGGGAATGGGCCAGCAACGATCAGGGCGGAGAGCCCGACGTAGTGATGGCCTGCTGTGGCGACATACCGACGCTGGAGACTTTAGCCGCGGTGGATCTGCTGCGCCAGCGTGTGTCTGATCTTAAGATCCGGGTAGTCAACGTGGTCGATCTGATGACCCTGCAGCCCGCCAGCGAACACCCGCACGGGCTCTCGGATCGCGATTTCGATGCTATTTTCACCGCTAAAACGCCGATTGTGTTCGCTTTCCACGGCTATCCGTGGCTCATTCATCGCCTCACCTACCGGCGTACCAACCACGACAATCTGCATGTGCGCGGTTACAAGGAAGAGGGAACCACTACCACCCCCTTCGATATGACGGTGTTAAACGATCTAGACCGGTTCCACCTGGCAGGTGATGTGCTCGACCGTGTTCCTCGCCTTCACGGCGTCTCCGGACACGAGAAGCAATGGCTGCGCAACCAGCTGATCGAGCACAAGCTCTATATAAACGAGCACGGCGAGGATATGCCGCAAATCCGCGACTGGCATTGGCCCGCGTCATGAAAATCCTGGTAATTAACGGCGGGTCAAGCAGTTTCAAGTGCCGGCTCGATGACCTGCCGGACGGGCCTTTACCGACGGCGCCGCCCAAGCCTGTATGGGAAAAACGGGTCGATTGGGATCAGCGATCCGCGGTTGCCGCCGTCTTGGAGCCCGTGTTGAAGGCCCTTCCCTCCTCAATCGATATAGTCGGTCATCGCATTGTTCACGGCGGCCCACATTACCGTGAGACGACGCAATTGACCAGTGAAGTGCGGGCCGCCATAGCCAAGGAAATAGAGTTCGCTCCCGCGCACAACCGGTTTGAACTGGAAGCCGTCCAGGCCGTGGATGAATTCCTGGGACGCGGTGTTCTTCAGATAGCTGTCTTCGACACCGGATTCCACTCCACTTTGGCTCCCGACGCTTATGTTTACCCCGGGCCGTACGCATGGCTGCAGCAAGGCATTCGGCGTTATGGATTCCACGGGATCAACCATCAATACGCTTCGCGGCGCGCGGCTGAACTGCTGAACACGAATTCGGACTCGCTGCGGCTGGTCGTCTGCCACCTCGGCAACGGTGCCTCATTAGCCGCCGTGCGCGGCGGAAAGAGCGTGGACACAACCATGGGTTTTACGCCGCTGGAAGGCCTCATGATGGGGACGCGTAGCGGTTCGATCGATCCCGGCATCCTGGTCTATTTGATTCGGCACCGCGGCGCTACTGCGGCCGATCTCGACAAGATTCTCAACCAAAAGTCCGGATTGCTAGGCGTGTCGGGCATTTCAGGCGATATGCGTGAGATTGAGGCCGCAATCGACCAGGGCAATAGCCAGGCTCAACTCGCCTTTGATGTGTACATCCATCGCCTGATTCGCGAACTCGGCGCCATGCTAGCCGTGCTCGGCGGCGCGGATGCCATCATCTTTACAGGCGGCGTGGGCGAGAACTCTGTTCGGCTTCGGGGACGAGTATGTGCCCACCTAGGATTTCTCGGCCTAAAGCTGGATGCAGCCAGAAACAATCAAGTTAGCGCCGATCAGGAAATTTCCGCATCGGACTCAAGTCTGCGGGTGCTCGTGATCCGCGCGCAAGAGGAGTGGGAAATTGCCCGCGAATGCCACTTGTTCAAGCGCGCGGCTCAGCAACCGCTCCGCCCCCATTGACCTTACTCCCGTCATGGGACAGCGCCGATCGTTCTTTGGGCAGGCGCAAACAGAATCGCGCACCGGGCCCGTCCCGTTCCAGCCAGATATCGCCCCCGTGGTCGAGCAGTGTCTGTCGCGACAAAGCCAGTCCTAGCCCCAGGCCGTTCTTCTTTCCCGCTGTAACGAAGGGCTGGAACAGGCGCGCCCGCACAGCCGCACTGATGCCCGGTCCGGTGTCGTTCACGCGCACCAGAACATTGTCGTGATCGGTTTGCGATTGGATCAAAACCTTGCCCCCCGATCGCATAGCGTCGAGAGCGTTTTCGAATAGATTTGAAAATACACGCTCGATACGTGCGCGTTCCATCGGACACTCGACGTGATCGGATACTCCCATTTCGAGCTCGATCTTACGGGCCTCCGCCGTCGCCGCCACCGTCGCCCACGCGGCTTCTATCACTTCGCGGAGGCTGCACATTTCACTGGCATCCGATTTACCGCGAGCCACATTCAAGAGTTGTTGAAGCATATCCTGAATCCCGCGCGAGGCGCGATAAATATTTCGGGCCAAGCGGCGTGTCTGTTCCTCCGGCAAATTGCTATCGACTAGCATTTCAGCGCCTGCATAGATCGCAGCCAGTGGGTTCCGAAGGTCGTGCACAATTGAAACTGAGAGCTGGCCGATGGTGTCAATCCGCTCCTGCCGGATAAGCTCCTCGCGCGCCCGCTGAATGGAAGCGCACATGCTCTGAAACGTCTCCGCCAGGCGGCCCAATTCGTCCTGACTCGTAACATCAATGTTGTAATCGTAGTTCTGTTTCGCAATTTCGGCCGCGGCGCGATCGAGTTCGGCTACCGGTTGCATGATTTTGCGCGCAACCAGATAGTTAACCGCCAGTCCGGCCGTCAGAGCCAGCAGCCAAAGCGCGATCATTTGCCGCCTCAGGGCCGCCAAGTGCTCCCGCGCGCCTGCCAGCGACCGCAGAATGAACAGTTGTCCCACTGCTGCTTGGCCCCCCACGTCAGGCAGCGGCCTGGACAGCTTGAGGTAGTCCGCAATCTGAGGCGCGTTGAGATTCTTAAGCAATTGCGGCCCTATGGCGCGCCGAGCCTCGGCAGACAAAGTGGACGTGATAATCGAATCCCCTGTCACAAATACGTATTCACTTCCGCCCGTCGATTCTTTCAGCCGCTGTGCCACTCCGTCGTCCACCCGGTAACCAGCCACCAACACGTCCAGCAGCGCCGAGCCGCCGGCCGACTGCACGTAAACCGGCGTTACCACCACTTGGAACAATTGATCGCCTTTTTGCACGAAGCCGGAGGCTTGTTTGGGAAACTGCGCGCGGGCCACTCTCACCATTGGCAAGTCGTCGTTAGGAACAAAAGAAGCGGGCGCGCCAAGACTCACCAGTTCCCTGCCCTGCGCATCGGACACCAGGAAAAATGCGTCTTCCGGCGACACTCGGGACCATAGTTCGCCTGCCGTATCCCGAATCGTAGCCTGATCTCCGGTCCCGAAAGCTGCTCTTACATACGGCATGGTGCTGAGGATCTCGCTCACCGATGCCAGCAGAGTAGCCCGTGCTTTCCAGAGAGAGTCATAGGCCTGGAAGCTGGCTTTGGCCTCCTGTTCAACGCTGGCATAAGTCGTGTTTACGACGCTTCGCTGCACCAACCATCCCGTTACGGCGAACACTAGGGTCATCACCAGCGAGGTGGGGATCAGGATCTTCCATAGTAGAGATAGTCGCGAAAATGTCACGGCTTTTTTCCTGGATACGTGCCCGGCTCGGCGTCGGGAGGATATTCTTTTCCGTACTTGTTCTGATGCGGAAGTTGAAGGTAGCCGCTCTCAGAGACTGAAATCTGCGGAAGCTGAATGCGGTCGGCTGACACTTCTACCGTCTTAGTCAGGTCAGCCAGCATCTGCTCCGTAGCTCTTTCGTGAAAGACACGCATGCGGTAAGAGCCGGCTGGAACACCAGTCATTTGCAAGTCACCACTTTTGTTGGAGACGCAGAAATAGGGAGATGCCAACACCACGATCACAGCGCTCATGGTGGGGTGAATATTACAAAAGACCCGTACTACGCCCTCGCGCTTGAATATGATGGAGCGCGTTGTGCCCGGCGGGTAAAGCCCGATATCAAAAATCTGGCCATTGTAGTTCGAGAAGGCATTGTGGAAAATTGGGTCATAATTGGGAAAGTCCACCGTAGCCCCGATCACAATCGGAAGAACATGCGGAGAAAAGGTCTTGTCCTTCTGGATCATGACCGCGCGCGCCGGCTTGTCTCGCAAAACCGGTAGCCCGGCAAGCGGTTCGAGCCAAACCACTACGCCTGAATAATCCTGGTGCTTCCGCACACTGGGGTCATTTGAAAAGACCAGCTGCACATGGCCGCTCACAGTCACGCCCACACCAGTGCCATACACCGGCAGGAAGACGGCAAGTACCGCGGCACCTAGCCAGAGAGGCACGCCGATCTTAAAACAAATACGCGATCGCGAGATCATAGTGGTCGTTCAGGCGGTTGCCAACCTGATAATACGTGGTCCTGATTTGACCACCTTCCAGGCTGACAACCACATTGGGCGCCAGCCGATACATTACGTTACCAAAGTAACCCTGATTCTTAGCGATAAAGCCGGGTAAAAGATCCGAATTCATGTCAGCCTGTTGACCGCCATAAACGTCGAATGCCAACCGTGGTGTGATCGGAAAGCGCAGCTGCGCCCAACCTCCCGTGCTGGGTACCGCGATCCATCTTCCATGGATGACCGCGAAACCTTGCTGCAGTCCACCCAGAACGGCAACATTCCTGCCATGGTAGAACATGCCTGAAAATTCAACTTTTGAAAACGGGCGAAAAAACCAATCCACGGAATACACGTTGGCCGGCAGCGAGAAACGCGCGACGTGATTGCGATTCACATGGAATCCCCCGGCGATCTCCAGCCGCCCGGTTTCGCTCCACCTGCGCCAATACTCCAAGCGGCCTTCCCCGCCCGGTCCGGAGTCTTCCGCCTGCTGGCCAGGCTGGGGAGAAGCGTAGGAATTTGGGTCTGTCCCGCCGTTCAAAAGACTGGTCTGGAACACGCCCGCCTGGGCTACCAGACCGCTTTGACTACCCCACCGAACACGTTGCTCCAGCCTTATTTGAGGCTGCCAGAGCCATAGATTTCCGGCGCCGGTCAAGGGCGAAATCCCGACCTGTGCCAGGGAATCCGGATCGCGTGGCGAAATGATCGGTTTCTCCTGAGCGAAGGAGAGTGTGGTGTTCGTCCAAGCGATGTCGATCGATGCAGTCCTCAGACGGACCAGATGATTCAGAGAGGCGGTCGACCCGCCAAAAAAGTCCATGTATAAGGACCCGCTGACTTTGCCCCCACCAATCGTCATTGGGCCATTGAACAAGAGGCCCAGCGTGCTCTGCCGCAGTGTGCCTCCTCCCGTGGCGTCCCCGGGGGCGAGGGAGGCGATGGCCGGGTTGTCCGCTTGGTTGTTGTACCGCCCGTTCGTATAAGCGTTAAACAAAGCCATCCCGGTCAGCCGGACCGGAAATTTTTGGGAAGACTCCACTTTGGTCTGAGCCAATTCTTCCACGCGGCTCTGCTGCACGGCTTGGCGCTCGTCGTCGGCTTGCGGGCCATCGTTCGAGTGGCCATCCGATGCTCCGGGCCCAGCCTCTGCCACTGCGCCCGCCGGTCCGTGTAACACCGCCAGCTCCCGGCGCAACGCGCGTATTTCCTCGGTCAGTGCCCGATTATCGTTCTCCAAGCGATCTAGCCTGGCTAGAACTTGTCGTAGGTCAGCAGTATCCTGACCGAACATAATAGCTGCGCCGCACAGCCAAACAAATGACAAGACGTGCCTTGGCCGCAAATGCCGGATTGAGTCGCAAGCCATGATGGAAAACCTGCTCCAGTTTCTCCCGCACGGGACGGGTGACATAAATGCATCAATTGTGCGCCCGGAGCACAGCAGTGCCGCCAAATTCACGGCATAAACCGATACCCCACGCCGTGAACCGTAAGAAAATGACGCGGCGAGTTCGGGTCGGCCTCCAACTTCTGGCGCAGCCTGACCACATGGGCGTCCACTGTACGCGTATTCGGAAAGGATTCATAACCCCACACCGAGTTAAGAATCATATCGCGCGTCAAAGGGCGATCGGGATTCTGCAGGAAATAACTTAGCAGGTTATATTCGGCTGGAGTTAGCTTCAGTGGATCGCCGCGCTTGCTTACCACGCGACGCTCGAAGTCCACCGCGATACTGCCGAACTGCGCCACCTTGCGAGCTTCTGGCGAGGTTCGCCGCAGCACCGCCCGGATGCGTGCCAGCAGTTCGCGGGCGCCGAACGGCTTGACGATGTAATCGTCGGCTCCGATCTCCAGCAGAAGCACTTTATCCACCTCTTCGCCCACCGCGCTGAGGACCATTATCGGTGTTTTGAGACCGGCCGCCCGTAGCTGCTTGCAGATGTCCACGCCGCTCATGCCCGGCAACCGAAGGTCTACGATCATCAAGTCCGGCTTGAGAGACAGCGCGCGCTCAAACCCGGCTTTGCCGTCCGCTATG
Organism: Bryobacterales bacterium; assembly: GCA_963769205.1. GTDB lineage: Bacteria > Acidobacteriota > Terriglobia > Bryobacterales > Bryobacteraceae > Palsa-89. The sequence goes on from CAVYKR010000023.1 coordinate 57,461, forward strand.
AGAACCGGATTAAACCCCTCCTGCTCCAGCATGATGCCAATCGTATCGCGCAGGCTTTCGTCGTCATCGATAACCAAGATGGTGGACATGCGGAGGCTTATTCAAATCCTAGCGCGAGCGGCGCCCGTCGTTCCCCGTAATCGCCTGCCTCCGCAGGTAGAAATGAGCTTTTTACCAAAGATTTACAACTTAGCAACCACTCTGCTGGGCCTTGGGCCGAAGATGGATTTTCAGAGGAATCAAGTGACTCCCTGCACTGCGTCCGAAAACAGTAGCAAATCTGAGAGTTCCTTACGCTCGCGTCCCTTCGCAGAGCCAACCAGCCGTGGTCCTTGTGACGCGTTTGGTGAAAATCTACGGTCGCGCACCATCGGCCTCTTTACGCTTAGCGAGCATCTGTATCCCAGCGCCATGGTATTGCCGAAACACGCGCATGCGCTCACCTACATCACCTTTGTTATCGAAGGCGCGTTCGAGGAGCGCTATTCCAACGGCGTCATAACCTGCCGTTCCGGATCTGTCCGATTCCTTCCCAGCGGCGAGCTGCACGAGAACAGGATCGATTCGAAGCTGCGCTGCTTGCACGTCGGCACCGACCCCGCCGCACTCCGCGGGCTGGACCGGCATTCGGTTGTACCGCAAAATCCAGCCCATATCAACGGACTCACTGCTACCTGGCTCGCGAATCGCCTCTATGCGGAGTTCTCCCGGGAAGACAGAGGCTCCGCCGTCGCCATCGAAGGGCTGGTCCTGGAGCTCTTGGCCGAATTCGCGCGGTCGGAAGTTAAGTCCGGCTCTATGCCGGTCCCGCGCTGGCTTCAGCGAGCGACTGATATTGTGGAGTCCAGATTTCTCGAGCGTCTGAGCCTGGCTGTCATCGCAGCCGAGGTGGGCGTGCACTATGTCCATCTTTCACGCCAGTTTCATAAGTATAACGGCTGCACAATTGGTGATTTGATCCGCAGACGACGGGTCCAACACGCCTCCCATCTACTGGCACATTCACAAACACCGTTAGCCGAAATCGCCTTAATCTGCGGTTTTTCCGACCAAAGCCATCTTTCGTTTCTGTTTAAGCGGTACATGGGCGTGAGTCCATCGAGATTCCGCGCAATGGCCGGCCTCGAACCCCCGGCGCTACTGGACCAGCCGGGTCTGGATGTCGATCTCGGAGGAAAGTGTCCGGTGCACCGGACACTTGTTTGAGATTTCCAGCAGCTTGGCTCGCTGTTCGTCGTTGAGGGCGCCGATAAACTGCAAGTCACGCTCAATCCGGTCCAGCATTCCGTCTTCGCTCTCGCAGCTTGCGCAGTCTTCCGCGTGAATGCGGGAGTGACGCAGCCGGACCGTCACGCTTTCGAGCGGCCAGCTTTTGCGGCGTGCGTACATCCCTACCGTCATCGATGTGCAGGCGCCCAGAGCCGCGAGCAATAGATCGTATGGTGGGGGTCCGATGTCGGTGCCGCCGGAATCAATTGGCTCATCGGCCGTCAATGCGTGCCCGCCCGCCAGAATCTGTTGAGCGAACCCGCTCGCCTCGCCCTGAACTATGACCTCTCTCATTCTTTGATCTCACCGGCCTCGATCTCATCTATGTAGCACCACATCCATCGCTCCCCGGGTTCGATCGACCGGATCAGCGGATGCCCGACGCTATGAAAGTGCTTGGTAGCATGTTTGTTCTTCGACGAGTCGCAACATCCGACGCGGCCGCATGTCAGGCACAACCGCAAGTGTACCCATGAATCACCGAGCTTCACGCACTCCTCGCAGACGCGTCTTTTCGTGAGCTTGACCTTGATCTGATCCAAATGTGTACATTGATTCGACATTTTACCCCCCTACTCCACCTGCGTTGCTAGGCGCTCGCTCCACTGCGGCGCGATCCCAATTGGCCAGCTTTGCGCCAGCCTCGTACGTGCTCTGCATAAATTCCAGCAACATACCGCGCGGTGATTCGGCGCGCCGGACATCGTCATGCATCAGAAAGAACTCCGACATGCCGGGATGGTAGAAGGCCTTCGCCGGCAACACCGGGTGCGTCTTCAAACCGGGCGGTTCCGGAGCCATGTACGAATAAAACGCCGGACCTTTTATCTCTCCACCACCGGGCCAGAAGCCCGCGCTGCTGACTTCGTGCGAGTACGCTTCTCGTGTCATCGCATCCGCCCCCGGCCGCTCCGGCGCGCGGCGTCCGGAAAATCGCGTCACCGCCAGATCGAAGCTGCCCCAGAAAAACTGAACGGGGCTGCATTTTCCAATGAACCTGCTCCGGAACTCTTTAAAGACGGCATCGACCGAAACCAGGATCCGCCAAAACTTGTGAGCATACGCAGCGTCGTAAGATTTGTGCGAACGATCCTCGGCAAAGGCAATGGGACTCGCTACCTCGTCCGGCGTGGCATGAATCTTTACATCTATACCGAGAGAGGACAGGGTACCCATCAGATCGTTATAGAAATCTGCGACTGTTCGTGGGGCCAAATCCAGTCGTTTCGTAATGCCTTCGCAGGTTCGAACATCCAATTTGTGGTCGATAAAATCGAATTCTAGCTCGAAGGTTCTATCGAGGTATGGTATGGGCGACGTCGTCAACCCCCGTGCAGTGACAAACAAGGTGACATTCCACCAGTGATTCATCAAAGGGGTTAGCGTTTTGCGTACTTTTCCCACAATCTGCGTCCACATGTGCAGGGTGTCGTAGGTTTCTTGCCAAGCTTCGAGCGGTAACTCCGGCCATGCTTCGCCGTTGTTGCCAATTGCCATCTCACCTCCGTGCTAACAGTTTTATTCTACGCTGTCGCGCCAGTAAAAAACTCCTGGTCAGATAAGGCCGCCGAACCCAAGTTGTCGCTTTTCAGCAGCATGCGCATTGGAAGAAGAACTGCTCCTGCTGTGACCGGGGTGAGCGCGTGAGCATTAACAAAAGAATATTATTCGGGTTCGTCGGTTTGATGACCTGTTTCGTTCCCGGTATGGTGACGCCCAGTGCAGCCGCTGAACCTGTTCAATACAGGTATGCGGTCGCAAACAGTTCCACCGAGGCGACCTATACGCCGGTCATGACACAGAGACGCAAGCGCTATCTCCGGCGGCAACGCTATTATGCGGCTTCTTCCAGGCCACGTTATGTGGTGCGGCGCAGGAGCAAGGCGAAGTCTGTAGCCATTGTCGGTGGAAGCGCGGCGGCAGGCGCTGGTATTGGCGCCTTGGCGGGCGGTCCAACCGGCGCGGGTATCGGCGCGATCGCTGGAGGCACAGCAGGCTTCATCTACGACCGGAAGACGCACAAGAAAGTAGTCCGCGAGTATTGAGAACCATGAAATATCTTGCTGCGTTAGTCGTCGTTGGACTCGTGTCGGCGGCTCCGAGGCCTGTAAATAGAACCAATCGGGTGGCGCCCCGCGCCAAGCCGCCAGCCTACGATGTCGCATCCGTCAACGATAGCCAGAACCGCGAGTTGGTGAGCCCGGATAGCGCCGGTTCAGCTGTGGTTCGCGCTCAGATTCTATTGGATCGCGCGCACTTCTCTCCAGGCGAAATCGACGGGCGCTGGGGCGATAACTTACAAGTGGCAATCGTCTCGTATCAAGCCGCTCGCATGCTGAATTCGAGCGGTGTTATAGACGACGAAACCTGGAACTCGTTGGACTCCGACACGGCGCAAGCAGCCGTGCCATACACGATTACCCGGGATGACGTCGCTGGTCCGTTCGAAAAGATTCCGACCGAGATGATGGCGCAGGCCAAACTGAAGAGTCTCGGATATCAATCGGCGCAGGAAAAACTGGGCGAGCGATTTCACGTTAGCCCGGTTCTTTTGGCGAAGCTGAATCCCGGAAAGAGCTTGTCGAAGGCGGGCGAGGAAATTACGGTCCCGAACGTGGGCCGAGAATATGTCATGGCTGCCGAAAAAGTGGTCGTTTCTAAGAAAAATCGCACGGTATCCGCCTACGGCGCCGACGGGACACTGCTCGCGGAGTATCCGGCCACTATGGGGAGCGACCACGATCCCTTGCCGATCGGCGATTGGAAGATCACCGAAGTCGAGCATTACCCCTGGTTCCACTACAATCCTGCTCTGTTTTGGGACGCCAAGACAAAAGATGCCAAGGCTAAAATTGCACCCGGACCGAATAATCCTGTGGGTGTCGCTTGGATCGGTTTGTCCAAAGAACACTTTGGGATTCACGGCAGCCCGGAGCCTAGCAGGATCGGCCACACTGAATCGCACGGGTGTATCCGTCTGACGAATTGGGACGCCGAGGAACTGTCCAAGATGGTGAAGGTCGGCACCCCGGCCGTGCTGGTGGAGTGACTTGTGGCGGCGCACCTGTTGTCTCTACTTCTGGCTACCTCTGTAACAGTCGCTCCGACGATCACGGCGCCCCCCATCATTGGCCTTACGCTCGAAGAATTGCACGATACCTTCGATCAGACGCGGGGGCAGGGGCCACATGAGGCCATCGATATCATGGAGCCTCGCGGCACGCCGGTTCACGCCGTCGTGGAAGGTACGATCGCCAAACTCTTTCTAAGCAAGCCGGGCGGCAATACGATTTATCTGTTCGATGAAGCGGGCGAGTTCTGTTATTACTACGCCCATCTCGACCGCTACGCGCCCAATCTTCGCGAAGGCATGCACGTCTCCCGCGGACAAGTGATCGCATTTGTCGGCTCAACCGGAAATGCCAGTCCGTCCGCGCCGCACTTGCACTTCACCATTTTCCAGCTGGGTCCTGGAAAGCATTGGTGGAAGGGAACGCCAATCGATCCATATCCTGTACTACTACACCTGTTTAAAATAGGTACAGATGGAGTCTCACGGTAAGATAGCGCTGGTGACCGGTGCAAGCAGTGGAATTGGTAGAGCAGCGAGCCTGGCATTGCACGCCGCTGGATATTCCGTCGTACTGGCCGGCCGCCGTCTCGAACAGCTGAATGAGACCGCCGCCCTCTGCGGAACGTCCCACGGTAAGTTACTGGCTGTTCCGACCGACGTCAGCCAGCCCGAGCAGGTGCACGCACTCTTCGCGACCACCAAAACCACCTTCGGCCGGTTGGATGTCCTGTTCAACAATGCCGGCATCAACGCGCCAGGAATTCCGCTCGAAGATCTTAGCTACGAACGTTGGACCGAGGTCGTCAATATCAATCTTACGGGGGCGTTTTTGTGCGCGCAGGAGGCTATCCGGCTCATGAAAGCGCAGCAGCCGAGGGGCGGGCGTATTATCAACAACGGATCGCTCTCGGCCTATGTTCCGCGGCCCAACTCAGCCCCTTACACCGCCACCAAGCATGCCATCAGCGGCCTGACTAAGTGCATTTCGCTGGATGGACGTGAGCACGACATCGCATGCAGCCAGATCGACATCGGAAACGCGGTCACCGAAATGAGTGATCGCATGGCTGGAGGTGTTCGACAAGCGAACGGATCTACCATGGTTGAGCCCAGGATGAATGTCGCGCATGTCGCCGACGCCATCGTCTACATGGCGAATCTTCCATTGGATGCCAATGTACAATTCATGACGGTAATGGCGACTAAAATGCCGTACGTCGGCCGGGGCTGATCTACATTCCAAGCAGATTCGGCTCCAGCTTCGAATAACCGTGCTCTTCGGCCCAGATATCCAGGACTACGGTGGCAATTTCATCCACAACAGGCAGGGCGCGTCCGTTCTTGGTGAGATCTACTGACTTCAAATAGATATGGCATGTGTCGCACGCATCCACGCGCATGTAATCCAACTCGGCAGCAACGTAGATGGGAAGCTTATCCTTATTTTCTTCTCCGCAGCTCGGACAAACTACGCGACGATATAGCCATTCTGTCGCGCACATCGAGCAGAGCAACGACCGCTTGCCTCCATCGCCCTCACCGCGTAGCACCGCCACCGACGGCCGAGCGTTGCAAAACGGGCAAGTGGCCGGCGTACCCTCCACACGAAGGTCAGCGCGGGAAGCGAGGTACTCGGCATACGGCTGCAACAGGACGCGAGCGAAGAAACGCGCCGCGGGATCGGGCGCCGCAATTCCTTGCCAGTGTTCGACCAGCAGGTCTTCGGTGAGTTTTGGCGCGGAATCGGCTAGAGTCTCCGGACCCGACCGGCGAACCAAATCGGTCAAACGCGAGAAGTAGCGCGCCAACGCGCGGACATCGGTTTGCTCTTTGGATCTGACGTCATCGAAGACTTGCTTCTGCAAATGCGCCAGGGCGGAGTAAAAAGTCAGCAGAGCCGACGCAGCCGGGTAAATTCCGGCGAGCTCATTAGCCCGCTCGATCCGGTCATCCAGGCTCGATCTCATTTTTCCGCGGTGAATCGCCCCCGGTCACCCGGATATACCACAGCCGATGATGCGTCCTGGCCCAAGCCCGCGACACGTATCCCTCTGTCATGGCCGTCATGCTTCCCGGGACCAGAAATAAACCCATGTAGAGGTGCATGATGAATCCACCGATAGTCAACAACGCCGCGATCTCGTGAATCAGAATCATTACGCCCCGGGCCCAGGCCGCCGGGAACGGAATGTACTCCGGGAACCACAGGAAGATCCCGGACAGCAGCAAGAGGATCGCTCCGTAGAACATCAGCCAGTAAAACAGCTTCTGTCCGGCGTTAAAGCGCTCCTGCAGTGGAAGAAGTTCATCGCTGATTTGTCGCATAGTCGTTCACCCGGCTGAGCCAGCGATGGTCGGTTTCGGTGAAGTCCATGTCGCGGCGCCAGACCGAATGCATCCAGATAGCGGCAGCTACAAAACCGAGTCCGACGATGGGATGCCAGAACCTCGACGTCGGCCCTCCGCCTAAAACCACAGCGATCCAGAACAGGTAGGGCGTATAAAATGCTAATCCAGTCGCGAGGCAATAGGTGTACACCAACGCTGTAACCCAATGCATCACACGCTCCCGGAACGTGTAGCGCAGGATCGAATCGGGCCGAACGTAGTGAGTAGCTGTGGCGGTCTGGCTCATTTCGGCTCTTCCTTCTTAGTCACCGGCAAGGTCGCTTCTGGCTCAATCTTTTTTGGGCCGAACCGGAGATAGTGCGCGGCCGCCCCCACGATTCCCGCCGCGATCGCCAGATTGCCGAGCCACTTCAGCGGACCCTTCCAGATCCGCACCAGCAGCGGTACATGCGGATCCTTCGGCAAGCCTCCATATCGTTCTGGATGATTGATGTCGTGCAGGACATAAATGACATGCGTGCCGCCCACACCGGGTGGATCGTACACGCCTGCGTTCTTGTGCGAAGTGTGCTCGTGCAGTTGCGCCACGCGTCGCTCGGCCAGGTCCTTCATATCGTCCTTGCTGCCGAAGTGCAGGCAGCCCGTCGGACAGGCCTTGATGCAGGCGGGTTCCAGTCCCGCGCCTACACGATCCGAGCAAAGCGTACACTTGTGGACCTTCTTGGTCTCGGAATTGAACTTCGGGATATTGAACGGGCAGCCAGTTACGCAATACTGGCATCCGATGCAGTGGTCTTGATTGAAATCGACGATACCGTTGGCGTACTGCACGATCGCGCCATCGGCCGGGCAAGCGCGCAGGCAGCCCGGATCGGCGCAATGCATGCAGCCGTCCTTCCGCATCAGCCAACTGAATGTGCCGTCTTCATCGACGTGTTCGTTAAACCGGATCAGGTTGTAGTAGTTCCACGCCAGATCCGGCATGGTCTGGTAGGTGTTGTCGAAGACCGTCTCGCGGAACGGATAGCCATTCCATTCCAGACACGCTACCTCACAAGCCTTGCAGCCGATGCAGGTAGTGACGTCGATGACCTTGCAAACGCCATAGTCGCGCGATGTATCGCGGCCGGGCACCGGTCCGGCGTGTCCGGAGATGGCCTTGATTTCCAGCGGTCCGTTGCTCATCGCCCTCGCGTCACGCTTTCTCCAGCTTCACGAGGAACCCTTTGAATTCCGGCGTATAGGCGTTGGGATCGGTCACGGTTGGAGAGAGCAGATTCGCCACCGTGCGCGGAGTTCTTCCCCGCATCTTCCTGAATGCCCCGGAATCCTTGATGAATGGGCAATGCCGATCTGGTAAACCTTCTTGCCGTCGATGGTCATTGGCCGAATCCGCCGCGTCACCATGGCCTTAGCGATATAGGCGCCGCGCGCACTGGTGACTTTCACGTTGTCCCCACCCTTGATCCCAAGGTCGCCGGCCAATTCCACTGGAATCTCGACAAACATTTCGGGCACCAGTTGCACGTTCATCGGATTGTTCTTGGTCCAGTAGTGATAATGCTCGGTCAGTCGATAGGTCGTGCAGACGATGGTGAACCCCTGCTCAGCGGTCCCGTATTTGTCCATGTCGGACGTGTACTTCTTCACCACCGGATTGTTGGAATGCTTCGGATGCAGCGGATTAGGAATGGGGCTCTCAAAGGGTTCGTAGTGTTCCGGGAACGGCCCGTCCGCCATGCCGGCGAGCGGTACAAACAACCGCCCCACGCCCTCCGGATTCATGATGAAAGCGCCCATGTGATCCTTGGGTGCCGAGTCGACCTTGAAATCCGGCACATCGTTTCCGACCCACCGTTTCTGAGCCTCGTTCCACCACACTTGACGGCGATCCTGATCCCAAGGCTTGCCGTTAGCATCGCAGGAAGCGCGGTTGTACATCACCCGCCGGTTCATCGGCCACGACCACGCCCAGTTGGGATAAATGCCCAGGCCGGACGGGTCCTCCGTGCCGCGCCGCTGGATCAACGCTCCGGCTTCAGTCCAGGAGCCGCACCAGAGCCAGTTGCCGCTGGATGTCGAGCCGTCATCGCGCAGGAACGCAAACCCGGGCAACTGCTGGCCGGCTTTGATGACCTGCTGTGTCGCGGGATCGGTAACGTCGCCAATCGCCCGGCCATTCAACTCGCGGGCTACTTCCGATAGCGACGGATTGTTCGGATCCGTATAATTCCATGCCAGATTGAGAATCGGGTCGGGAAACTTCCCGCCTTCCTTCTGATAAAGCGCGCGAACCTTCAGGAAAATCCGCGCTAGAATTTCCTGATCGAGCTTCGCGTCGCCAGGAGGCGGTACGGCGGCCCACTTCCATTGCAGCCAACGCGCCGAGTTGACGAACGTCCCGTCTTTCTCCGCGAATCCAGCGCCCGGCAGCCGATATACCTCGGTCTTGATGTTCTTCATATCGTCGGCGGAGATGCCCGGCGATTGCCAGAAACTGCTGGTCTCATCCGGATAAATTTCGCAGACCACCAGCCAGTCGGCTTTCTTAAGCGCGTCGATGTTCTTCTGCGAATTTGGACCGATCGCAACGCCATTCATTCCGAACGCAAGCAGGCCCTTGACTTTGCCCGGCGTACATGTCGTCCCAAATGTGCGCCCAGGAGTATTCACGATCGACTTTGGGCAAATACGCGTACGCCCAATCATTCTCTTTTTTCGCAGCGTCGCCATATATCGCCTTCATAAAGGAAACCGCGAATTTGGGAGTGTTAGACCAGTAGTTCCACGAATCCCATTCCTTGGGCTTGGAAGGTTTGGGCGTAATGCGCGCCATCCATGCCGCAAAATCCTGGTCGGCAGGGATGGGTACTTTCAGATACCCGGGCAAATTGTCGAAGATCCCGGCGACATCTGTGGCGCCCTGGATATTGGAGTGCCCGCGCAAAGCGTTAACGCCGCCGCCCGCCCGTCCTACATTGCCGAGCAGCAACTGCAGCATCGCCGCCGTGCGGATGATCTGCGAACCAAAACTGTGCTGCGTCCAGCCGACCGCATAGATGATCGTGCCCACCTGCTTCATGTCGCCATCTTTGCGGATCGACGTGAATAGATCGGCCGCCTTCAAGAACTGGTCCTTCGGAATTCCGGTGATTCGCTCCACCATTTCCGGCGTGTAGCGGGAGTAATGCTTCCGCAATAGCTGATATACGCAGTTCGGATGCTGCAGCGTCAAATCGTACGCAGTCTCAGGCGGCAGCGAAGGAGGCTTTGCATCCGCTGTCCCGGGTCTTGCGGCGCCGTGGCCGCTTACCTGGCCCGCTCCACCTCCCGAACCTGATGCCGATGGGCTGGGGGCCGGATTGCCCGGCGCCTGGTAATCCCAGGTGGACTTGTCATAGGTTTGATTGGCCGCGTTGAACCCCGAAAAAACTCCATCGTCCGCAACTTTGAAATCCTGGTGGATGAGAAATGCGGCGTTGGTTTCGTTCAATACATACTCTTTGGCGATCCGCTGGTTTTCGAGCGCGTAGTGAATCATTCCGCCCAGGAAGGCAATGTCCGAGCCGGCGCGAATCTGCAAATGCAGATCGGAGACCGCCGCCGTTCGCGTAAACCTCGGATCTACGACGATCATTTTGGCATTGCGCTGACGTTTCGCTTCGATGGCCCATTTAAAACCGCAGGGATGGTTCTCGGCTGGATTGCCGCCCATGATCAACATCATGTCGGTATTCTTGATGTCGATCCAGCCATTCGTCATGGCGCCGCGTCCAAATGTGGGCCCCAAACTGGAGACCGTTGGGCCGTGTCAAACCCTGGCCTGATTTTCGAGGTACACCACGCCCAGGCTGCGCATGGTCTTGACTGCCAGGTAATTGAACTCGTTGGTGTCGGTGCAGCCGCCATTCCAGGCGATGCCCTCGGTGTGGTTCAGCGCTCGGCCTTGCGCATCGGTGCCGATGAAAGTCTCGTCGCGAGTCTTCTTGATGTGGCGGCCAATCTCCTCGAAGGCCTGGTCCCATGCGATGTCTTCCCAATGATCCGAACCGGGCCGACGCACCTGCGGCTTCAGCAGACGCCGATCGTTCAGGATGTCCTGCATCAGCGACGAACCTTTGGGACATAACGTTCCCCGATTGATGGGATGGTCGGGGTCGCCTTCCACATGAACCACCTGCGCGGTTACATTCTTGGCCTTGTCGCCGATCGTGTGTATGATGACGCCGCAGCTCACCGAACAATATGGACAAGTCGAGCGCGTTTCAGTGGTTCGGGCAATTTTCAGCTCTTTAGACTGAGCGTAGGCTGTTCTTACGTCGAACCCCAGAACGGAGGCGACGACGGCGCCCGTGCCGGCCTTCAGGAAGCTTCTACGCGTTGGGTGCACGACCCACCTCCAGTAATTTCTACACTGGTTATATCACGGGCGAGTCGTGCGGTTTGTTACAACAAGCCGGACCCGGCCTATGCGGTAGCGCGCGAGGGCAATCCTTCGTCCGCGCTGGGCCCGTAAATGCTCGGTACCTTGCCGCCCATGGGCCGCAGGTAGCTGGATAGCTGGCCGCGATGATGAATGGAGTGGCTGCACGTAAACCCCGCATAAGCGACGGCCGGAAATGTGAACATGCCGAAAAAGTCGATCGGCGCTGCCAGACTGTCGCCGCTGACTTGCCCCAGCTTAGACACGGCCTTGGCATGATTTTCGTCATACCACTTCACCAGATCCGCGGGGGTCTGGATGGAAGCCGGCTTGGAGCCGTCGCCCGTTCGTTCGTACTTTCCAAGCGAAATTCCATTGAGAAAAAAACATTCGCTCGACGCAATATGCCAGGCCAGTTCCAGTGCACTCTTCGAGGTCGGATCGGGCTTCCAGCTGCTGTTATCGGCCGGTATAGCTTCGATCACACGGCGCGTGGTTTTGTGTTCATTGCGAATCTGGGGGAGATAGATCTCATTGAGAAGAAAGGTCGCTTGTTCTGGGTTCATTCCTGAAATCTATCACGGATCACGGTTTCACGCATTGGAAGCTCGCGGCATCGTTCATGTCACCCGACCCCTTGTAGCGCGCCACCTGCGGATACGCGCACAACGGACGCTGGAAGGCAATCCCCTTTGCGGGACTGTTGTCAACGTACTTGGTGGCCACGATCTTGTCCGGAGCCACCCCTTTTTCCACCCACAGCGCGACCGCGCTTACCACGTCATGATCGGCGTCCATTTGAGAAGACGGCGGCGGCAGAGAGCCTCCGAAAGCTGTCGCACCCGGTCCACCTGCACAGTGATACAGACCCGGCACCAGGAAGGCGCGAAAGAATCCCTGGGTCCGCTCCAGGCCCTGCTCCGCCGTCACCACGGTCTCGTAATAATCGATGCCGTTCTGTGCCGGAATCAGCGGATCGGCCGCGCCATGATAATAGAGCAGCTTGTGACCCAGCTTGCGGAATTCCTCCAGATTCGGATCGGTGGCGTTTGTGATTGGCGCCAGCTTCTCATCGGCGATTGTTATATCGCGGTCAAAATCGAAACTCCGAAACTGCCACTGCGGACTATGGAGCAAAGCATAGCTCCAGAAATCGTTCGAGCTGACACCGGAAGTAGCCGTCCGATTGATCACCATCTGGCCGCCCGCCTTGCCCCAGCCCAATTCCCCGCCTGGATAAAGGCCCGGGTAGAGTTTCTGACCTGTTCGTGGATTCACGGGCCCGTCATAAATCTTCTGCAGCGCGCCTACCTGTTGGGCCGTGAGGCAACTGGATGCATCGTCGCCTTTGCATTGCAACTTCTTCGGATCGAAATGGCATCGCATAGGGTCGCTGACCAGCCCATCCACCGCGCCATCCAGTGCGTCACATGCGGACATCACCGCGTTTTGAATGAGCGCTAGCTTTTCCTGCGGCAGATTGGTCTCAGGCGTGCCCGTCACCACGCCGTTCCAAACCTCGCTCATCATTTGATGCGTCCAGAAGTTGGCGGCGTCGCCGGCCACGATTCCGTCGTAATCCGCCGGAAAACGCTGCGCTTCCATCAATCCCTGCTTGCCCCCCGTGGAACAGCCCAAATAATAGGAATATTCAGCCGCCTTGCCGTAGTAAGCGTTGATGATCGACTTCGCGGCGACTGTCGTCAGATGCAGGCTGCGGTAGCTGTAATCAATCAGCCGCTCGTTGTTCTGGAGCCAAGCCCTGGATTCCTCCGCCGTGTGCCCCGTATCGGTGCTCGCCGTAGCGAATCGATTGCGTAGCGCCGTTGCCATGGGGCCAAAGCTGATCGTGCCGGCGAGTCCGCCGTTGCCGACGCCTTCCAGCCTCCCGTTCCAATTCGTCGCCGGCAGCCAGACCTCGAAGTGAATCACAGAGACGTCGGTCGGCTTCAGGATTCCGTGTACCTCACAGAAAGCGGGCAGATCGTCGATGGCGCGGCCGCTCGGTGGCGTAAGTGTACCGGCCGGCATCGACTTCGCCAGCGTTATGGTTGTATTGGGCAGCGCCAGGCTGGCCAAGCCTTCGCAGCTCGCGGCGAACGCCGCGCGTGGACTCCATATCGGGACAATCAGGGGCAACACCAGCAGCCAGCGGCAATTCATGAGATGATCCTTTTCCGTTTATTGTAGTATCTAACCGTCATGTTTCGAAAAATCGTCCAAACCCATAACGACTTTGTTCTGACGCTTTGCCGTTTGGCGCTTGGCATCGTCTTCTTCGCCCACGGCTCCCAAAAAGTGCTGGGCTGGTTTGGCGGCTCCGGCTTCAGCGGAACCATGGATTTTTTCACCCACCAGATGGGAATTCCGGCGCCCTTCGCCTTTCTCGCCATCGCGGCCGAGTTTTGTGGCGGCCTCGGGCTCATCCTCGGATTGCTCGGGCGTATCGCCGCCTTTGGGATCATCTGCAACATGCTGGTCGCCGTCGCAACAGTCCACTGGCAGTTTGGCTTGTTCGCGAATTGGTCCGGTTCACAGAAGGGTGAAGGAATCGAATACCACATCCTGGCCATCGCGCTGGGATTGACAATTCTCATAAAGGGATCGGGAGCTCTGTCAATCGACCGGCTTTTAACAACTCATGCTTGAACAGTCCGCCGCAATTCCCCATACCCAGGAATCACCCGCCCTGCTCGATTTCCAGCACATCTCCGTGATGCGCGGTCAAAAGACCGTGCTCGATGACATTACGCTGCGCATTCGAGCCGGCGAGCACGTCGCCATCCTGGGACCCAACGGCTCCGGCAAATCAACGCTGATCAAAACCATCACGCGCGAGTGCTATCCGCTGGCCCGCCCGGATTCTTCCCTGACGATCTTTGGCCGCGACTCCTGGAATGTCTTCGAGCTTCGCCCGCTACTGGGAGTTGTTTCGAACGACTTGATGAGCACCTGTACGCGCGATATCACCGGCGTCGAAGCGGTCTTGTCCGGCTTTTTTAGCAGCATCGGTCTGCAACCCTATCACCATGTCACTCCCGCTATGCGGGACAAGGCCCGGCAGATACTCGATCTCCTCGAGGTCTCGCACCTGGCCGATCGCTTTATGGACGAAGTTTCATCCGGGGAAGCGCGGCGTATCTTAATTGGACGCGCCCTGGTGCACGATCCTCTGGCTTTGCTGCTGGATGAGCCGAGCAATAGTCTCGATTTGCACGCCACGCTGGAGCTGCGCGAGTTTGTCCGAAAACTGGCCCAGGCAGGCACCGGAATCCTGCTGGTCACGCACCATCTTCCGGACATTATTCCTGAGATCGATCGCGTAATCCTCCTTCAGAACGGCCGCATCTTCGCCGATGGGGATAAACAGCATCTACTGACAGCCGAGCGCCTCACCCAACTTTTTGGACTCCCCGTTGAACTGGCCCGCCGCGATGGTTACTATCACCTGTGGTGACTACCGATGGGATCCACTGCTCGGGCGATATGAGCGGCGAGAAGATTTTCTCTCGCCAGCGGGCGGCTTTCTCTGGCGCCGCTTATCCATCCGCCACTGAGCGGCGAACCAATCTCAAGCGCCTGCTCAGCGCCATTCTCGCCCGAAAAGACGAACTCGCATCGGCTATCGACCATGATTTCGGCGGACGCGCGCGCGACGAAGTTCTTTTTTCGGAAATATACGTCGCCGTGAATGCCATCCGGCACGCCCGCGGTCACGTTCATGGATGGATGGCGCCCCGCCCCAGGCCAGTCGGCTGGCCGCTGCAGCCCGCCAGCGCGTGGGTGATGCCGCAGCCGCTCGGAGTGGTGGGCATCATCGTTCCGTGGAATTATCCCGTCTTCCTTTCTATGGCTCCCCTGGCAGGCGCCCTCGCCGCAGGCAATCGCGTGATGCTCAAGTTATCGGAGTATACGCCTGAGACCTCGGCCCTGCTGGCGCGCCTGCTTTCGGAGGCCTTCCCCCCCGATTTCGTCGCGGCCATCACAGGCGATGCCGCCGTCGGGCACGCCTTTGCTTCCCTGCCTTTCGATCATCTGCTGTTCACCGGCGCGACTGCCGTAGGACGCCAGGTGATGCGCGCGGCGGCCGAAAACCTCACGCCGGTCACATTGGAGTTGGGCGGGAAGTCACCCGTGATCATCGCTCCCGGCGCCAACTTGACCCGTGCAGCTTCGGATATCGTCTACGGAAAGCTGCTCAACTCGGGCCAAACCTGCATTGCTCCCGATTACGTACTCATTCACTCCGAGTCGCTTCACAAGTTCGTGGACGCGCTCCATCAGGCCGCTCAGCGTTATTATCCCGACGCCGATTACACCTCGATCATCAGCGACAAGCATCATCAGCGCCTGTGCGGCTATCTGGATGAGGCTCGCGCGCGCGGCGTGGAATCGATTTCGATCGGCCCACCGGCCCAGGGCGGGCGCCGGCTCACACCCGCCATATTGATCAATCCTCCCGATGATCTGCGCGTGATGCGCGAGGAGATCTTCGGCCCGATCCTGCCGGTGAAAACCTACCGGTCGCTCGATGACGCCATCGCCTATATCAACGATCGGCCTCGCCCGCTAGTGTTATACCTGTTCGCCCGCGACCGCCGCGTGATCGACCGCGTGCTCACCCACACCGTATCCGGAGGCGTGTGCATCAACGATACCCTGCTCCACGTCGCGGCCGAGGATCTTCCCTTCGGGGGAGTCGGAGCGAGCGGAATGGGTCGCTATCACGGCCTGGAAGGCTTCGATACATTCAGCCAGCTCAAGCCCGTCTTCCGACGCCACTGGTTAGGGCTCGGACGGCTCCTTCGCCCTCCGCATACGCGTTTGCACGATTTGTTGGAGCGTATCCTGATCCGTTCCGGGACCCGTCTCTAATGGCTTGGCCGGTGTTGCTCATGGCTCGCGAACTGGATCTCGGTGGCAGCGAGCGGCAGATGACCGAGGTCGCTAAAGCACTGGACCGTTCCCGATTCGAGCCCCACGTCGGATGTTTTCGCCCCGAAGGCTTGCGCGGCAAAGAACTCCAGGCCGCCGGCGTCCCGATCGCTCATTTTCCGGTGTATTCTTTCGTCTCCCCCGGGGTTGTTTCGGGCGCTTGGCAGTTGGCCAGCTACATCCGGCGCCATAAAATCCGGCTGGTGCTCACTTACGATTACCCTCTGACCGTATTCGCCGTCCCCGTCGCGCATTTCTTCACCCCTGCGATCGTCCTGTCCAGTGCCCGCTGCCATCGGGAACTGATCCCCAGTAATTACCTCAAGCTGATTCGCAGAACCGATCGCTGGGTGGATGGGATCGTCGTGAATTGTGAATTTCTCACACGGCATCTCGAGCAGGACGAGAACGTTCCAGCCGGCCAGATTCAGCTTTGCTACAACGGCATCGATCTGGAGCAATTCCAGGCAGGATCCAGTCCACGTCCGGAAGAGTTGCCGCCCGGCACTCTCGTGATCGGCGTCGTGTGCGCCCTTCGACCCGAGAAAGGTCTGTCAACGCTCTTGAAAGCTTTCGCGGCAATTCGAAACTTGCAACCCGGATTAAAGCTCGCGATCGTTGGCAGCGGACCGATGCGGCAGCCGCTCGAAGCCGAAGCTCGGGCGCTGGGCGTCTGGGATGACTGTGTATTAGCGCCCGCCACGAATCACGTGGCCGATTGGCTGCGCGCCATCGATATCTTCGTGCTGCCCTCTTTATCCGAGGCATTTTCCAACTCATTAATGGAAGCGATGGCCTGCGGCTGCTGCGCCGTAGCCTCCAATGTCGGTGGCAATCCCGAACTGGTCCGCGACGGTGAGACTGGGCTCTTGTTTGAAGCGCGCGATGCCCCCGGTCTCGCCGCCGCTCTTCGAACTTTGATCGAGAACGAGCCATTGCGCCAGCGCCTGCGTACCGCCGGAGAGCGCATGCTGCATGAGCGCTTTTCCATCCGTGCCTCGGCCGAGCGAATGGGCGATATCTTTGCCGGGTTGATCGAAGGCGCGCGGTAGGGCCCAGGCGGGAATCACTTATCATGGTCGTATGTGCGGCATTGCGGGCTATATCGGCGATTCCTCCGACCGCGCCCAGCCCATCGTAGCCGCTATGACCGATTGCCTTGCCCGCCGTGGCCCGGATGCTTCCGGTATGCAGAAGTGGCCGAAAGCGGTGCTAGGCCATCGCCGTTTATCCATTTTCGACTTGAGCGATGCGGGCATCCAGCCCATGCTCTCGCCTGACCGTTCTTTAGGCGTGGTGTTCAACGGCGCCATCTACAATTTTCCCGACTTGCGGACCGAGCTCGAACACCTCGGCTACCGTTTCCTGAGCCAGACCGATACCGAGGTGATCGTACACGGCTACGATGCCTGGGGCGTCGATCGTCTCGTGTCCAAAATGCGCGGCATGTTTGCCATCGGCATCTGGGACAACCGCACGGAAAAACTGACCTTGATCCGCGACCGGTTAGGCGTGAAGCCGCTGATTTATGCCTCCGACGGCAAGCGCGTGGCGTTCGCGTCCACGGTTCGCGCGGTAGCATCCAGCGGATTGGCGGGTGGAATCGATGCCGGCTCCATCGCGGAATTTCTGGAATTCGGTTTCATCACCGACAGCCGAACGGTGTATGAGAATGTCCACAAAGTGCCGGCCGCCACGATTATCGAATTCTCCAATGGCCGCGAGAGCCGGCGCACTTACTGGCAGCCCGCCGAAGCCCGCCCGGACGGCCAGATTTCGTTCGACGAAGCAGTAGACCAAGCCGAGAGCATCTTTCTGGACGCCGTCAAGCTGCGTCTCAAGGCCGACGTTCCGGTGGGAGCTTTGCTCTCCGGTGGCGTCGATTCCAGCCTGGTTTGCTGGGCCATCGCCAAACTGGGCGGCGATATTCGAGCCTTCACAATCGGAACGCCGGGCGACCCATATGACGAATCCGCCGACGCCGCCGCCACCGCCCGCGAGCTTGGCATCCAGCATTCCACCATCAATTTGTCCCCGGACGACTGGCCCGACTTGAACGAGTTGGGGGACGCTTATGGCGAGCCCTTCGCCTGTGCCTCAGCCCTGGGAATGATCCGCGTTTCCCGCGCGATCCGCCCCTCCGCAACCGTCCTGCTCACTGGAGACGGAGGCGATGATTGCTTTCTCGGATATCCCGAGCATAAAAACTTTTACCTGGCGCAGCGCCTGGCGCGCCGCTTGCCCTCGTTCCTGGCCGGACTCTGGAAGTCGAACGGCCACCGCAGCCCTCTGCCCTTCTCCCTGCAGCGTGCCGCCCACTTCCTCGATTACGCCACCGGCGGACTTGGCGCCGTAACGCGCGTGCACGATGGGCTGCATTATTACCAGCGGAATGGCTTGCTCGGGCCGCGCCTGGCGGATTGTGATATCGCTCAGCATTCCATCCCGCCCTCCAATGAATCCGCGCGCCATCTTCTGAGAGATTTTCTCAACTATGACCGGGATACCAGGTTTACAGGCGAGTACCTGACTAAGGTGGACGGCGGCGCCATGTATTTTGCACTGGAAGCGCGCTCGCCGTTTCTCGACCAGGAGCTTTGGAATTTCGCACAGTCACTGCCTTACTCCTTGCGCCTTCAAAACGGAAACTTGAAAGCGGTTCTGCGGGCATTGGCGGCGCGGCACCTGGGCCCGCGTGTCGCGACCGGAAAGAAGCGCGGCTTCGGAATCCCCGTGAATCGTTGGTTAGCCGGCAAATGGAAGCAGCCCATGTTGGATGTGCTTTCGAAATCGCGGCTGGAAGCGCAGGGCTGGATCAAAGCGGACGCTGTAGCACGCTGCCTTCGCGAGACTGCCGAAAGCGGGCAGGTTCCGAATCAGATCTGGTACATTTACGTTCTGGAATCATGGCTGCGCCACGCCGAGGCTGTCACCCAGACCTACGGCGAACCCTTGGAATCGCGCAGTTCGCGATAAGCCGCTACCCACTGATCGCGCACGCAAGACCACTCGTAGCGGTTAACCTCCTCGCGGGCCGAAGTCGTCAGACGCGCCACCAGTTCTTCATCATCGAGCAGGCGAAATACGCGCTCAGCCAGCGCTTGGTGATCATTGATATCCACCAGTAGCGCGGTTCGCTCGTTTTCGGCGATGTACGGGATTCCGCCCGTGTTGGTCGCCACCACTGGCACTCCCGAGGCAAAGCATTCCAGGATCGAACCCGGCATGCAGTCGATATTCGGAGTGGTCAGATATAGCTCCGCGGATTCGTACAATCCCGGCACTCGGTCGTGCGGTACCCGGCCGATGAATCGCGTGTCGCGCAGCTTCAGTTCGCCGGCCATCTTCTCGAGCCCTGGCCGGCTGGGCCCATCGTGCGCGATGGTCAGGCTGGCATCAGGATGGCGCTCTTGGATCAGCGCGAATGCCCGCAGAATGCACTCGACGTTGTACAACGGCTCCAGAATGCGATTGGTCATCAACACCGGCTTCAGCTTGCCCCTCTGGCGAAATTTGAAGCGGCTGAAATCCATGATGTTGAAAATGGAGCGCGCCTTAAGACTATGCCGCGCGAACACATCCACCAGGAACCCGGAGGGCGCCACCAGCATATCCGCCATGCGAAGGGTCGGCGCCGCGGTCCGAAATTCCCGCAGGTGCTGCTCGCACTGACCATCACGATAGTTCACCAACGACTTCTTGCCGTACAGTTTCGATGCCAGCAGCGCTGGAATCGTCCACAGCGTGTAGGACCACAGCCCCGCCGAGAAGATGTGCAGGATGTCGTAACCCGGCGTCCGCCAGAACAGCTTCGAGTTGTATACCAGGAAGGCCGCCAGCGTGCGAACATATTTGATCTTCTGCAGCAGCCGCAGCGGACCCGGAAGCTTGGGGGTGATTCCAAGGAAGCCCATCCGAAGCGATGACTCCTGGCCCAATCGTGTAAGTAGACGTTCGGCTTGCACTGCCTGGCCGCCCAGAATGTCCATCGACGGAGCGATGAGCAGCACCCGGATCGGCTTTTCCGCGCTTGCGCCCATCAGCTCAGAAGCGCGTCCAGCCCAATATCGCGCGGCGTTCCATCCTTGGCGGATTCCAGCATGCGCAAGCAACCCAGCGTCGCGCGCGCCCCGTCCCGAACCGTTACCGCCGGTGGTTTCCCCTGCCGAATCCCGTCCAGGAAGCCATGCAGTTGTGCTTGGTAGCCTTTTTCGGCGAACATCATGCTCCGCGAACGCCGCATCCCCGCCTGGACAGTGAGATTCTTGAAGTTTTCGCTGGCCATACCCAGCCCTTCCGTGAAGACTTCCACACGCTCGCCGCCGGAAGTCTTGCTCCCAACCGTGCAGTAAGTGAGGTTGCCGATGGATCCGTCCGCGAAGCGAAAGCTCGCGACCAGATTATTCTCCCCCACTGGCTCGCTCTTGCCGGTAGGCAGCGAATAGGCGGATACACTGACGGGTTCGGCATCGAGCATCCAGTACATCAGATCGACAAAGTGGCAGGCCTCTCCCAAAATGGCCCCGCCGATAGCGGGATCGGCCATCCAATAGGTTCCCGAAATGCCCGGCGAATTTACGCGGCAACTGATCACCGCCGGCGAACTCCGTCGCGCCAGATGCTCCTTCAACGGCACATACAAGGGAGCGAAGCGGCGGTTGAAACCCACAGTCAGCTGCTTTCCGGATTCCTGGACGGCGCGGTATAACTGACGGCATTCCTCTTCGGTAAGCGCCATCGGCTTCTCGACGAAGACGTGCTTGCCGGCTTCGAGAGCGGCCAGTGCCTGCGGCGCATGATGTTGATTCCGGCTGACGATGATCACCACATCGATCTCGGGGTCCTGATAAATCTCGTTGTATTCGGTGGTACAACGGGCCGCCCCAAATCGCATTCCCATGCTCTTGCCGCGCGCGCCGCTAGCCGAATGCACCGCTCGCAGTGCCGCATGTGGATACTTCTTCAGATTGGGCAAATGAGCCCAGCGCGCCAGATTTCCCGACCCCAGCAGCGCAACACCCAGCTTGTCCTTGTCCACCGGATGGCTGGCGATGCTGACGACCCGCACCGGGCGGAATCCCTCGGCCGGGCTGGTTTCGCCGGCGCTGTCGTAGCGCAGCAGCACAGCCAGGCTCTTCGAGGCCGGGTCCATGATCGTGTCGTAGGCCTTCGGTCCCTCATCGAGCGCAAACTGGTGGGTGATCAGGGGCTGCAATTGAACCTGGCCAGCGCCCGCCAATCGAAGAAACTCCTCCATATTGCGGTTCTCGGTCCAGCGCACGTAGCCGAACGGGTAATCGTGGCCCTCTTTTTCGTAGGCCGGATCGTAGCTGCCTGGGCCGTAGGCGCGCGACATGAAGAGCTGAATTTCCTTGAGGTACATGTCGTTCCAGGGAAAGCTCATTTCCACCGCGCCCACCACTACGATGCGGCCGCGGTCTCTGCAGATGGCCAGCGCCTGCTGGCAAGGCCCGGCGGATTTGGCAGCCGCGGCCACAATGACGCAATCCGCGCCCTTGCCGTCGGTCACGGCGCCCACTTCTTGCGTCAGCGCTGTTCCACCGGCGATAGGAAAATGCGCGCCCAACTGGGCCGCTAGATCCAGCCGCTCCGGCTTGAGGTCGGTTGCGATCACCACCGCTCCCTGTAAGCGCGCCAGTTGCGCCACCAATTGGCCCACCAGCCCCAGGCCGATGACCGCCACCCGGTCCCCCAACCCCACGCCGGAGATGCGCACCGCGTTCATCGCAATGCTACCCAGCGTGGCGAAACAAGCGTGCTCGAACGAGACTGCATCCGGCACCCGCGCCACCAGGTTCCGGCCGGTAAGAATCGTCTCGCCGTGACCGGTGCCTTCGCCGCCATAAGCGACGCGCTGGCCGATTTCGAGATCGTTCACTGTCGCATGCTTTTCAACCAGAATTCCGGCGCCTGAGTAGCCCAGCGGTGCGTATTCACTGAACTTAGCGAGCACCTCCCGCACGGTCGCAACCGGACCGTTGCTCTCCATCGCCGCCAGCACCTTGCGAATGTGGGAGGGATTGTCGGCCACTTCTTTGAGAAGCCCTTCCCGGTGGATGCTGGCCGTCTCAGTACCGCTGCTGATCAAGGAATAAACCGGGCGGATCAGCACGTGATGCGGCGATACGACGGGATCCGGTACATCATCGACGATGATGTCTTTAATCCCCTTTCGAATGATTTGCTTCATTTCTCTGTAATCAGTGTAGCCCGCCGGTGCGGACGGCTCTCTTGCTAACCGGGGCCAGCTGTCGGACTTCGCCCGGGCTCAATTCTCGATATCGGCCGACAGGCAGGTCGCCGATAGACACCCCTCCGATTTCGGTCCGGACCAGCTTCAGCACCTTGCTTCCGATCGCTTCGATCATCCGGCGCACCTGCCGGTTGCGGCCCTCGCGAATGCTGATTTCGATGAACGAATACTTGCCCGAATCGCGGATGCGCTTTACAATTGCCGGCTGCGTTGGCCCGTCGTTAAGAACTACGCCGCGCTGCAGCTGCTCGATCTGCTTATCGTCGAGAGGCGTCGATGTCTTTACTAAATAGGTCTTTGGAATCTTGTAGTCCGGGTTCGTAACCTGCTCGGCAAAGCGGGTATCGTTGGTAAGTATCAGAAGTCCGCTGGTATCCTGATCCAGCCGCCCCACCGGGACCACCCATTGTCCGGCGTCCTGAATCAGATCGTAAACCGTCGGGCGTCCTTCTGGATCTTTGTAAGTGGTGATGTACCCCTTGGGCTTGTAAAGCAATAGGTAGATTCGTTTCGAGGCCCGCACTGGCTTGCCGTCCAGGGTGACATTGTCGCGCTCCAAATCCACCCAATGGTCCGGCGTTTCAATCACTTTGCCATTCACCTGGACGCGCTTGGCGCCAATCCATTTGCGCGCGTCAGTTCTCGAGCCCAGGCCGGCCTTCGAAAGCACGCGCTCCAGAGTCTTGAGCGGCCGCTTGCCGCCCTTCGAAGGGAGCGGCTTAGATGCCGTCATACAACCAACCCACGCTTTCCCGCGCTTCTTCGGGTGTGCGCTCCCGCAGAAACTGGTTTCGGATCTCGCGGCTGGCTCCCGAGGCGTGAAAGAATTCACCGTACAGTCTAGCCGTCAACTGTACGCGCCCGGTGCGCAGGTAGCGCCGGTCCTGATAAGCCTCAAAGGCCCGCACGGGGTCGCCCGCGGCCCGGTCCATTTCCTCGGCCAATACTACGGCGTCTTCGATGGCCATGCACGCGCCTTGCGCCAGATATTGTAATGTTGGATGCGCCGCGTCGCCCAGCAATGTGACCCGGCCTTTACTCCAATTCCTGACCGGCTCGCGGTCGCACAAAACCCACATCCGCCAGGATTCAATTTTTCCGAGCATGGTCTGGACATCCGGTACCACATCCCGAAACCGCTTCTTGAGCTCGTCGGGATCGCCCGTGGAATCCCAACCCTCGCGATACCGGTCGCTATGGAATACCGCCACCAGATTGAAAAGCTCGCCGCCCCGCAGCGGGTAGTGAACCAGGTGGTTTCGAGGCCCGGCCCATAGCGTCATCGAAGGAATTCGCAAGTGGGGAGGCACTTCTTCGGTGGCGAGAACCGCTCGATAAGCAATGTGTCCCGATACCCGCGGCGCTCCATCGCCCACTACCTTCGCCCGGATGGCCGACCACAGACCATCGGCGCCGATTAACGCCGCGCCTTCGTACTTGTCGCCGCCTTCAGTGTGAGCCACCACATGGTTTGCTAGATCCTCCAAGCCCACTACCTTCTGCGAGGTCAGCAGCGTGATCAGCGGCGAACTGCGGCAAGCTTCGAGCAGGACCGAATGAATATCGGCCCGATGAATGAGAGCGTAGGGATAGCGAAACCTGCCGAGAAATTTCTCCCCCAGCGGGATGCGCGTCACTTCTTCCCCGGTGATGCTATCCATCACCAGCAAGCTCTCGGGAAACACCGCCCGGCTGCTGACCTGATTCGTGATGCCGAGCCGCTCGAACATCTTGAAAACGTTGGGACCCAGTTGAATGCCGGCTCCGATTTCCTTAAACTCGCGAGCCTGCTCGATCAGGCACACGCGGTACCCGTGCCGGCTCAAGCTGAGCGCCGCGGTGAGACCGCCGATCCCGCCGCCGGCGATCAGGATGGGCCATACTTGGCTGGTTGCCACTGATCCAGGCTAGCAGGAGGCGCGCGTTGAGAGCGCAAAACTGATGCCGCACGTCTAAACGCGTCCATTGAAGCGGAGATCGCGATGAGTGAGTACACATCACGCTAACGAAGAAGAACCGGACTGCCCAGGCTCGCTGGAGTTGACTGTTTATGAAGTTTCCCGGCGGTGTCTGTTTGTTAGGCGAACAGAAGTCCCCTTCTTTGTGGAAGGCAACGCGGGAATCGGGTGGATCTCAGGAGTGAGTGGGCAAGACACATCGTGTCTGGCGCTCCGCATAGGTCATGAAACTCGAGCCTTCCTCTATGGCTCTTACCACGACGAGCATTTCGTCGGGTATATCCAACGCGGTCATTTGCCGAGCAATCGCTGGTGCACCAAAACTTGTACCGAACTCCTGCTGGGTCCATTGAGACAGCTTCGCAAGAATATCCTTGCCGGGCACTACCATCGAGCGGTTGCTTTCGACCTGCCAGATCTCTTCAACGCGCTTTCGGGCCGTTTTGTTGACGGTCGTGATGTCAAGTTTCCGGTTCTCTTGCGCTAGTGATGAAGCGATTCCGTCTTCGACAGTTTGGCGTTCATTGTCACAGATTTCGTAGATTTTGTCGCGCAATTCCACCTCACTAGGCACCTCACGGTCCTTGATGCGCGACGCGAGCACTCGCCGGATTGCTCGAGGCTGCAGTAGGTAGTTCTCGATTTCCTTCCTGGCCCAAATGTGCAAATTTACCCCCCGACGATCCGCATCTTCATACCGAGCGGAAATCTCGCCATCGCTGTGGAAGTCCGAGTCAAGGATGCAATACGAGGTGATCCTGTCACCTACCGCGTTTTTCAGTGTCATTGATGAACCTACAGCATACGCCCAGCCGTGCCAACCACCGATCGCGAGCGCTGGAAGAGCATCGAGTGGGAGTTCCGCTTCGGGATGCAAGATCAGATGAAATTGCCTTAGGAGACTCAGGTCCTTGCCTTCAACGAGCAGAAATTTGCGGGCGCTCCAGAGGCGCGCCAAGTGAACGTTGTGAATACCACCTATTTGGTCGATCAACAATTGCACGCCAGGCTCGTTGTTCGCGTATCGGGACCGTTTCTCCTTCTTGTCAATGATCAGAATGTTGCCCGGATCTGATTCCGCCATTATCTCGACCGAGTGGGTTGCGATAAGGCATTGCCTAAACCGGGATCGAGTTAATCTGAACAACTTGCGTTGCAGATCAGGGTGCATATACACATCTGGCTCGTCCAGTACAACGGTGGAGTTAGTTGGTGTACGCGACAAAAACCAGACGGTCTGCAACCACATTTGAAGCCCGTGACCCATCCAGCCGACTTCTGCGACGAAATCGCCATCCCGAACGTTCAAGGATAGGAGAGATCCATGCTTCGTGGGTTGCTGTTGAATGGGCTCAATATTAAGTCCCGGCCATGTCTCTTCGGCGAGTCGCTTGAAATTTCCGAATTCAGTTTCGAGCCGAACTATCTGGTTCCGAAAGTGTCGTGATGACAGGCGCGAATTCAAGTATCCTCTTATACGCTCATCCGTAAGACGATATTCTTCCGTCAATAGAGGACCGATTTGCGGAAGAACGTGTATCCATGGGAGCTTTAGCGCATCAAATTTCTTGAACGTGGTAATCCAATCGTCACGTTCCTGCACGGTAGCGTAAATCGTCTCCTCCCGTCCCACGTATACCGAGATCGCGGCACCACCGGCAAAGGTTGCCGTTATCACGGCCGGAGGCTCGCCATAGCGATGAAAGACCGCACTGAGATTCAATCCGAGTTCTGAGATCCCTGGGGCGATGCCAAGCCTGAATCGGGGTAGATCCAGCCATCTCGGAGATGGGACGAATGCTGCTCCTTTTCGATTTACAACAGCAGCAACTAGTCGCAAAGCCTCTATGACAGATGATTTGCCTGCGTTGTTCTTGCCAACGACAACAGTATTCGACTCAAATAGAATCGTGTGATCACGGAAGCAACGAAAGTTTTGCAGTCGAAGCTGGCGAAGCATTCTGCTCTCACTTTGCAACAAATCATAAATCGCGGTGCTATCCCGTCAACAATTCGAACCGCGCCTTAATAGCAGACAGACTACTCAATTGACTTTATCAGGCGGCATAGATCATTTGCGTACTCCCCAATCTGCCCCCTCTTTTGCGGTGCACTTGGGTAACAACATGATTGCCTAACCACGGCTTGCGCTATCCTTCAGAGGTACTTCAACCCCTGGACCGAAAAAGATGAGCATCAGCGATTGGACGGGCATAGCGACAGGAATCATAACTATCTATCTTGCTTGGCAGCAGAACCAAATATTCAAGTATCAAAACGGCATTTTTGCGGCGCAGGCCGGGCAGAAGCCGATGTCATCCGAACCGGTCCGCGCCTTTGGACTTAGACAATATTGGCCAACGCTGGGCTTGGTGCTGCTAGTATTTGTAGGCATCGGTTATCACGAAAGGAGTATTGCTTCCCGTTGGGAAGGTTCGCCAGAGCCGTTGTACATGGGCTATTGGGGGCCGGAGTCACGTCTCCAGGACGGACGGTCGTACTTGTCCATAAAAACTTTCGGAAAATACTTCATCTCCAAGAAATCGGCTTTCCAGTTAGCAGGCGTGGCCTTCAAATATGAGGGCGTCGATCCACTCGAAGCCAACGATCCTTATAAGAGCTCCCTCTATGAAATTCGGGACGAAATGATAGACCTACAAATATTGGTACCGCCGACATTTATGCAACGCGGGCTTGGTACTAACTACGCGTTGCTGCTTATTCCAAAAGGCGTATCGACGAATCAATTCTCTACTCTGCATCAAGCGCAAGGACTGGGCGTAGTATACGTCCAGCACTTTTCAGGTGTTCCGTGAGACGAGCACGACGTATTGTACTGTTACGCGATCTTCGCCCCCATCACGGATCTTTAGCGATTGCGGGTTCTCGCAGTTGGAAATGGTGAATTTCTAGCCTTCGAGCTCTTGCACCCTTCCCCTCCGGTCCAAGAGCAGCGTAAAGATTACTTGTGAGTACGAAGCTGCGGGGCTCGCTCCACCGATCCAGCCGCCGGCGATCAAGATGGGCAATACATGGCTGGTTGCCACTGATCCAACCTAGCAGGAGACGCGCGCGTCGCGTGACAGCTGGCAAAGACGGCGGACTTCGTTGAGCAGGTCGTCGGGTTCAAACGGCTTGCGAATGACTGCCTCGGCTCCCAACTTCTTTGCCAACCCGAGGTAGCTTCCTCCAAAGGCGCCTGAGACCGCGATAATTGGAATCTTGGGCCAGCGATGCCGAATGGCATGGATCGTTTCCAGGCCTTCCTGTTCGGGCATAACCAGATCCGTAATCATAAGGTCGATTTCACCTTGCTCGCATCGCGTCTGGGCTTCCTTGCCGTCGGACGCGTCGATGACAATATAGCCTTCCCCCTGGAGCAATGCCGCTATAAATGAACGCACCTGGATATCATCGTCCACAACCAGGATCTTGGACGAGCGGGCGCGCTGCGACAGCATTTCGCCTACCCTCCTAAGCAGCTCTCCGGGACGAAAAGGCTTTTGCAGAAACTTTGCGCCGGGCTGCACGATGCCTCTCTGAACGACATCCATCTCGGTGTAGCCGGACATGTACAGCACCTGCAAACCAGGATGGGAAGGCAGGAGCAAGTGGGCCAGCTCATTGCCACTCATGCCGTTTATCAAAACGTCGGTTAGTAAGAGACTCACCGGCGGGCACAGCTCACAGGCGGCGATGGCTTCTGCAGCGTGTCCGGCTTCGAGCACTTCATAGCCGTGCCCCCGCAGAACGCCGGCAGCCAGAGAACGGATGCTCGCATCATCCTCCACTACTAAGATGGTTTCCCCGCCAGAAGGAGCGGGATTGAGCAAGCCCGGCTCGATAGCCGTCGCCGCCTCTTCCACTAGCGGAAGATAGGCCCTGAATGTCGTCCCCACTCCCAGCTCGCTATGAACCGAAATCGATCCTCCGCTCTGATTGATGATTCCAAGCACAGTCGATAGTCCCAGACCGGTGCCGACACCGGGATCCTTGGTAGTGAAGAAAGGCTCGAAAATCCGTCTCTTAGTCTCAGCATCCATGCCGCAACCCGTGTCGGTCACCGCCAGCGCCAAATAGAAGCCGGGCGGCAGGGAGCGGAGCGCTGCATCAGAGCCGTCCACATACTGGCGCTTAGTCTCGATCAGCAGATGGCCGCCGCTCAACATGGCGTCGCGCGCATTGATCGAAAGATTCATAAGCACCTGTTCGATCTGACCCGGATCGGCTTTGATGTTTCCTGCCTCCGGATCGAGCGACCCGGCTAGATCAATATCCTCGCCAATGATCCGCCGCAACACCGCTTCCATACCTTCGATCAGCTGGTTAATCGCAACCACACGGGGACGCAAAACTTGTTGGCGGCTGAATGCCAGCAGCTGTTGTGTGAGCAGCGCCGCGCGCTCGCCGGCTTTGCGTACCTCCACCACGTTCTTCAGTAGCGGGTCTTCAGATAACTTCTCTTCCAGCAAGGCGCTGTAGCCCAGGATCACTGTTAGCAGATTATTGAAATCATGCGCGATGCGGCCTGCCAGCTGCCCGATGGCGCGCTGGCTGATGTCAACGATGAACGCCAACCACTCCGGGCCCGCCCCGTGCAGCGCAACGACTCCCACCAATACCGGTACTCGAGTTCCATCTTTATGCAGGTACTCTTGTTCAAACCTGGACATCTTCCCGCCGGCTGCGAAGTTGGCGGTTGCCTGCTGATCGGTTGCCGCCCATTCCGGAGGGGTCAGGCCGGTCCAGTTCAATAGACCGGCTTCTACATCCTCGCGGGTATATCCGACTATCCGCAGGAATTCGTCGTTGGCTGCAATGATTTGTCCGTCCTGGCGCGAGAAAGTGATTCCGATAATATTCGACTCGCTCAGCTGTTCGAGCGGCGAGGAAAAATTCGAGATGAGACTGGCTTGGAGTGCTTCGTCGAACATTCGACTGATAAGGCTTATCGGTCGATCGGCGGATTGTTAGAAAACTATTCTTGGCGCAATGCCACCATCGGATCCAGCCGCGACGCCCTCCGCGCCGGAAGATAGGCCGCGCTAAACGCAACCACTAACAGCAGCGCCACCGCCAAGGCCAGGGTCAAGGGATCGTGGGGAGCGACGCCGTATAGCTGGCTGTTGATCAGGCGCGAAGCGCCATAAGCTAAGCCTGCGCCGGCTCCCAAACCGATGATCACCAATCCTAGCGTCTCGCTAAGGATCATCGAGATGACCCTGCCGGGCCGGGCTCCGACCGCGATGCGGATCGCGATTTCACCCTTCCGGCGCGCGATGCCATAGGACAGGACCCCGTACAAACCGATGGCAGCCAGCGTCAGCGCAACGCATCCGAAAACTGCCACAAGTTGGGCCGTCGTACGATCCTGCGCCGTCAACGGAGCCATTTGCTCTTCAATCGATACCGCGCGGATGATCGGCAATGCGGCGTCAACGCGCTGAATCGTCTGCCGCACAGCGGCCTGCAATGACGGCGCTCCTTTCGCCGTGCGAATCAGGAAGATCGGACTGCTTACCGAGGACAAAGATTGCTCCGCCGGCACAAAGAAACGCGCCGCGACCGCGGATCGAAGCGGCTTTTGAGTCCGCGCGTTCTTCGCCACTCCCACTACCTGGTAGCTCGTCTGCTTGGCTTCATCAATCGCGGTAATACGCATTCCGATGGGGTTCCGCCCGTCGAAGTACCGCTGGGCGAAAGCCTGGTTGATCACCGCTACATTGGGGGCGCCGGCCCGATGGCTCTCCTGAAGATCGCGCCCTTGTATCAGGGGCACGCCCAACGTCGAAAAATAGCCCGGACCCACCGCATCCATGGCCGAATGCCGATCGATGTCTTCCTTTGGCGCGTAGCCTTCCACATCCATGCCTGAAACCGAGTTCCCCCGCTGAACAAACCCAGCTGTGAAAAACTCACAGCTTGAACGCCCGGAATCTTCTGGATCTCCCGCCGCAACTCGCCAGCCAGACGGCTGCGCCGCGCCGCATCGTAGCCTGCCTCGCGCGGATCGATATCGCACCAGCAGCAGCCGTTCCGCCGGAAACCCCAGGTCCACGCGTTGCAAGTTGTAATAGTCCGTGTCAGCAGACCGGCCCCTACCAGCAAAGGTAAGGACAGCGCCAATTGCACGCTGACCAATAATCGGCCGGAACGCGTCCGCGCAACGGATCCAGTGGCGCTGCGGCTCTGTTCCTTCAGGCTTGCGCCGGCGCCGTTTCGGGTGACCTGCCAAGCCGGAAGGACGCCAAATAACAGCGCTGCGGCAATGGTCGAAGCCAGCGCGAAAGCCAGGACCAGCGGGATCCAACCGAAACTCATGTGGAAATCCACGATCGGATTGCGCCATCATCCGCGCCAGCGCGCCGTGAAAAAGCCACGCTGCCGCCAGACCTGCCAGGCCGCCCGATAGCCGCCAGGGTCAGGCTCTCCGTGACCAATTGCCGGATCATCCGGCCGCGGCTCGCGCCGAGCGATAGCCGCAGCGCGATCTCGGGTGTGCGCGTCGCGCCGCGCGCCAGCAGTAGGTTGGCCAGATTCGCGCACGCGATCAGCAGCAGCAAACCCACCGCCGCCAGCAGCGCGGTAAGCGATGTCGGAGAAATCGTGGCGCGTCTCCGAGGCTCCCGCTCCCCCGGCCGGACCTTTGAGACGCTGATCCATATACTCGCGCCGGCGTTCTCGCGACGAAATCGAGCCGTAGAAGGATTCCAAACCAGCTCGAAAGATCGCATTCGCCTGGGCTTCGGCCTGCCTCGGCGTGACTCCGGGTTTCAGCCGGCCGAATACATGCAGCCACATCGCCTTCGCGGGAGGCGTATCATGCAGCCAATCCTGGCCGGGGATTCAAGGGGCTGCATGCGCAGCGGCAGCCAAAAATCCGGCTCCTGGCCGATCGTTTCTCCGATAAAGCCGGCCGGCGCGACGCCGATAATAGTCAGCACGGCATTCCGCAGGACCAGGGTCTTGCCTAAAACGTCCGGACGGCCGCCGAATCGGCGCTGCCAATAGTTGTAACTGATAACCGTGGAATGCGCCTCGGAGCGATCATCCGCGGCTGTGAATCCCCGGCCGAGCGACGGACTGACCCCCAGCACCTGAAAGTAGCCGCCTGAAACCATCCGTCCCTGCGTTTCCTCCCATTCGCCGCCTTGGAGCGGATTTGCCAGCGATCCAGGGAGCTCTGCGATGCCATCAGTCCAGCGAAAGCTCGGCGTGATCGCGCAGTTGCTCGAATTCAGAGTAAGTGAGCCAATCCCGGTCGCCGCTGGCGTGCCGCGCCACATTCCGGCTTCGTCCGGATTTGAAAGCATGACCAGTTGCTCGGGTTGGTGAACACCGGGCAGCGAGGCATGCAAAACGCCATTCCAGAGGCTGAAAATGGCGGTATTTGCTCCGATGCCGAGCGCCAGCGACAGAATCGCGACGGCCGGAGAAGCCCGGCTTCGCAGCCATGCCTCGCAAAGCGTAGCGTAAGTCCTGTAGAATCACGTGCCAATGCTCCTGCGGGGCGATGGTCAACGCGTCCAACGCGGCGTTTACCCACAGCCCCGGCCCGGCCTGGTTCGCCGACTTCGCCCAGTTGTTCGGTAAAAATACTGAGCATTTGGGTGCCATACTCGTGCCGAAAAGCTGCCGGATAGCAGTAAAGAAGCGCTTTATAGAGCGATTTTGCGCGCATATTTTGGCGATTCAGGCGCCCGGGACCAGCCCGGTGGCGCGCGCTTGTTGCAATAAAGCGGTCAAACGCTCCACTTCGGCCGCCGCCACACGCTTTCCGATACGCGTGAGCCGGTAGTAGCGTCTCCGCTCGTCGGTACTCGACGGGTCCGGGACTTTCGGCCAGTTCTTCGATCAAGCCCTGCTCCAACATGCGGCGGATGGAGCTGTAGAGCGTTCCAGGGCTGAGCTGGACTTTGCCGTCAGTTCGGGCGGAAACATCCTGCATGATGGAGTAGCCGTGGCGGTCGCGATCGGCCAGCGCAATCAGGATATGGAAGACTGCAGAGGGCAGCGGCAGCATAATCTATATCGTATGTGACTATACTCGATCCAAGTATATCTGTCAAGGGTATATCATCTTGAGTTGATCGAGTGCGTTCCGAACTTTTCCGAAGGATATGACCGGGCGGCGGTCCGCGCCATCGAAGATGCGATCGCATCCGCTCCGGGTGTGTTGATGCTTCGAGCGGAAATGGATGGGGATCACAACCGCGCAGTGATCACCTTTGCCGGAGAGCCGGACGCGGTCGCCGAGGGCGCGCTACGCGGCATCGCAAAGGCGGTGGAACGGATTGACCTTCGCCGGCACAAAGGCGTGCATCCCCGGATTGGAGCGGCCGATGTTGTCCCTTTTGTCCCGTTGGCGGGTGCAACGCTGGCCGATTGTGTCGAGATTGCGCATCGGACCGGCGCCGCAGTGTGGGAACGGCTGGGAGTGCCGGTCTATTTTTACGAAGCTGCCGCCAGCAGTCCTGATCGGGCGCCTCTGGAAAACTGCCGCCGGGGCGGGTTCGAAAGTTCGAAACTGGTGCCGGATCTGGGCGGTCCTGAGCTGCATCCGACCGCGGGAGCGTGCGTGATCGGAGCGCGAAACCTGCTGATCGCCTTCAACATTAATCTGGAAACGGGCGATGCCGGCGTGGCGCGATCTATCGCCCGCAAGATTCGCGCATCGTCGGGTGGACTCGCTTCCGTCAAGGCAATGGGCGTGAGCCTCGCCAGCCGCGGGCTGGCACAGGTTTCGATGAATTTAACCAATTTCGAACGGACGGGACTCGATCAGGTGTATAACGCGGTGCGCGCGGAGGCGGAGCGAATGGGCGTGCAAGTCGCGGGAATCGAGGTTATCGGGCTGGTCCCGAAGCGAGCGGTTGAAATGGCGGCGGCGCGCGATCCCTGGTGGAAGAACTTCGACCAGAGCCTGATTCTTGAAAATCGGCTGGCAGAAGCGCGCAAACGATAGAATAGAGATGGTGTTGGTCTCTATTAGTCCGAAACTGGAAAGGCCCGTCTGGCTTCGTGCTCCGGCTCCCGCCGGGGAGAACTATCGCGAGCTGAAGAGGCTGGTAGGCGAGCTGAAGCTGCACACAGTGTGCGAAAGCGCCGCCTGTCCGAATGTGGGCGAGTGCTGGAACCGCCGGACGGCCACGTTCATGATTCTGGGCAACGTTTGCACCCGGCGCTGCGGATTCTGCGCGGTGCAAAAAGGCGCGCCTCTGGCGGTGGATTACGATGAGCCGCGGCGCGTTGCCGAAGCCTGCAAAATCCTGGGCTTGAAATACGCGGTGGTGACGAGCGTGAACCGCGATGATCGCAAAGATGGCGGCGCGGAGCTGTTCGCACTCACGATCCAGGCGATTCGCGAGCGGATTCCCGGTTGCAAAGTCGAGGTCCTGGTGCCGGATTTCCAGGGATCGCACGCGGCCTTGGAAATCGTCATGAATGCGCATCCCGATGTGCTGAATCACAACATCGAGACGGTGCCGCGGTTGTACAAGCAGGTGCGTTTAGGCGCCCGCTACGAGCGTTCGCTCGACATGCTGGCCTATGCCAAGCGAGTGCGTCCGTTCTCGCCCACAAAGTCGGGACTGATGCTGGGCTTAGGCGAGAACAACGATGAAGCATTGCAGGTGATGCGGGATCTTCGCGCGCACGGCGTGGACATTTTGACGCTGGGCCAATATTTGCGCCCATCGCAGAAGCATTTGCCCATCATTCGCTACGTTCCGCAAGGCGAATTTGACGAGTTCAAACGACTAGGCTACGAAATGGGATTCTCGCACGTTGAATCCGGGCCGCTGGTGCGAAGTTCTTACCACGCCAGCGACGCGGTGTAGATTGGCTGAATTCCGCGAAGTTTATCCCGGGGTTTTATCGCTGGCTCTTCCGCTGCCCTTCGAGCTGGAATCGGTGAACGTCTACCTGGTTGAGCTGGACGAGGGCTGGCTGCTGATCGACTGCGGCATGGAGACGGATCGCGCGTTTGAGACGCTTGCGGTGCCGCGCTCGAGCGGCGCGGAATCCCGTGGAGCGACATCCGCAAGATCCTGCTCACGCACATGCATCCCGGATCACATGGGAATGTCGGCGCGGCTGCTGGAACTAACGGGCGCCGAACTGGCGATGCACGAGGCGGAAGCAGAGCACCTCAAGATGGTCCGAGAAGGCGGGCAGCGGCTGCCTTGGCTGGTGGAAGCTTATCGTCAAGCCGCGGTGCCCAAGGCCCTGGAAGCGCAGATGGAGTCGCACTTCTTTCATATCCGGAAGAATTTCCATGATCTGACCCCGGACCAACTGCTGGTGGGAGGCGAAGAGTTCGGGACCGCGATCGGACGGCTGGTAGTCTGCTGGACATCGGGGCATTCTCCCGGTCATGTTTGCCTGCATTCGCCCGAGCGGAGGCTGCTTTTCTCAGGCGATCAAATCCTGCCGGGGATCACGCCCAATATCGCGTGGCATCCAGGGCGCGACATGTTGGCGGAATTTCTGGAATCGCTGGACCGCCTGGCAGCCTTGGAGGTGGATTTGATCTTTCCCGGCCACGGCGAGCCTTTCTCCGGACATCGCGCGTGGGTGGCGGAGACGATTGGCCATCATGGCCAAAGGTGCGACGAGATCTTCAACCTGCTGCGGAAATCGCCGCGCAGCGTGCATAGCATGGTGGGAGACTTGTGGCGCAGGCCGCTGTCACCGATTAATCATCATTTCGCGGTCTTCGAAGTATTGGCTCACCTGGAGTACATGCAGCGGCAGGGGCGAGTGGGGTATCGGCAAAGTAACGGGGGCGTGGAATGGCACGCGTGAGTACGGATGGTTCTGCCTCTGGATTGAATTGAGAGCGGCTATTTTTCTGTCTTTCCGTACATAACCATAATGGTCTGCTGCATGAGGGCACACAGAGTTTCCTTGCCCTCTTTGACGGCGAATACTTCTGCCTTGGTCACGATCAATGTCCTGCCCGGTCGGACAACCTGTCCTCGGGCAATTAGCTTCGCGCCATCCGCAGGCGCAACCAGGTTCATCTTGTATTCGACGGTCAGTACGGAAGCAGTGGCGGCCACAATGCTCATTGCCGCATAACCCGCGGCGGAATCAGCAATCATCCCCACCACACCTCCGTGCACGAAGCCATGCTGCTGCTCGATACCATCCCAGTGCGGCACATGGATTTCAGTGCGCCCGTATTCCACAGCCTGCAAGGTGGCCCGAATCAGATGCATGGCGTTTTGCCTGTTGAAACTGGCGGTGACACATTGGGCGAAGTCGGGATTGGGAAGTTGGGTCATGTCAGTTCCGAGCTATCTTCCCGTTAACTGGTCCCATGACGAAGAGGGTGTTGCCGAACGGGTCGAGCAGGTCGAACGTTCGTGCGCCCCACTCCTCGTCTCGCGGTGCTCGCAGGACGGTGACCCTTGTGCTCCACTCACGGTAATACGCATCGGCTGTCATCCACATGGAGATACGCTGACATCTCGGCCATGACCCTTCATCGGACTGTCGAGAGTCAATTGAATTGTCCCGCGCTCAAGGCCGAGTAGTCCCGACCGACCGTCCCCGGACACCTCAAATGCCACTCTAAAGCCCAGCCCATCGACGTAGAAAGCCTTCGCAACTGCCAAGTCGTCGGCTGGGAGAATGGGTACCGCCCGTTCCACGTTTTTCTTAGACTAACCTCGACTATTGAGGAAAGCAAGCGCGTGCCTCCATCCGCGGTACTCTTGCGTAATGCGACCCCTTCGGTATTCCATCAATGTCACATTGGACGGGTGCTGCGATCATCGTGCAATATCCGCGGATGAAGACTTGCATCGTCACGCGGTGGAGAACCTCGACCAGGCCGATGCCCTTCTCTTTGGCCGGGTGACTTACGAAATGATGGAGGCAGCGTTCCGGCCGCCGGCGCAGCGAGGAGCGAGGCCCGATTGGATGGAACCCTTCGCCCGGACGATCGACGCGGCAAGGAAGTACGTCGTGTCGAGCACCCTGGACCGGGTCGATTGGAACGCGGAGCTCGTGCGCGGGGATCTAGGGAATGCCGTTGAGCAGCTCAAGCGGGAGTCGGGTAAGGGACTGCTCGTGGGAGGCGTGAAGCTTCCGCTGGCGTTGGCGGAGCTGGGATTGATCGATGAGTACGAGTTCGTGGTGCAGCCCAGGCTAGCGGGCCACGGGCCGACGTTGTTCGCGGGGCTATCGAAGCATGTCGACTTGAGGCTCGTGAGCCGGCTGGAGTTCGGCTCGGGGGCGGTGGCGATGCGGTATGAGCCGCGAAGGTAGCCATTAGGCTTGTTGTACTCATCGTTCGAGCTCCAGTAATTAAGCTCCCTGACTCAAGATAGTGTGCGATAAAGTTAGACGCCCGCCCTCTGCGGTGAAGTCGGCGATCAGCTGCTTTGCGGCAGCTTCATCGAGCGCCTGCACGGCATCCGTCACCAGTTCCACGCGCTTCCCTGTTTTGAGCAACCCGAAGACTGCGAAGCGAACGCAGATCTCGGTGACGACGCCGTACACGACATAGCGATCCGCGTTGAGTTCGGCGAGCAGCGGCCTGAGATTCGGGTTAGTGAAGCAGTCCAGCTTCTGCTTTTCGAGAATTAACTGCTGGACGCCTTCGCTCCGAGCCGGAATGACAGCCGATTTCTCCCGCATAGTGACGGCCGGCTTCTGCTGGCCCGTGGTACCTGCAACGCAGTGATGTGGATAGATCTGAAACTCCGGGTCATCTTCGGTGTGGGCGTCCATGGTGGAGATGAGCAGAGGAGCGCGGCGGTTCAGCTCCGCAATAACCGGCACGATACGTTCCGCGCCCGGCACGTACAGCGCGCCGGCGGGATAGAGGAAGTCAATCTGCGTATCGATGTCGAAGAAGACTGTTTTCATTCTGTGCTTTCTCGTACAACGCCACCAGCTCCGGGCTGTGCTCCACGCGATAATGCTGATCGGTGTCGAACAGGCTGCGAATGGCGGTGGGCAGACGCTTTATCGATTCAGCGGCGGTATGCCGAGCGGCGCGGGCATCCGGCAGCGGCTCGATCAGTTCGCCTTCCAGCATCACGGGACGAAGCAGGGCACGCGCTTGAGGCTCATCTTGGCCGCAACCGAGGCATTCCCACGAGCAGGCAATCACGTCGTGGCCGTCAAATCGAAACACCTGCTTCGCGCCCGGCAGGGTGTGTTTGTCCTCGCTGAACTTGGCGGTTACGCGCCCGTCTAATTCCACCAGCTTGTAGACCACGCCGAGGTTGGGCGAATCGGTGGAAGTGGCCAGATCGGTCCCCACGCCAAAAGCATCGATGGGCGCGCGAGCAGCCGCAAATTCAAGGATCTTGTATTCGTTCAGATCGCTAGTAGCCATGATCTTGACATCCTGCAGTCCGGCGTCATCGAGAATCTTTCGAACCGATCGGGAAAGCTCCACCAGATTGCCGCTATCCAGACGCACTCCCCACAATGGCCTTCCTAAAGAGGCCGCCAGCTTCGCGCCTTGCACGGTATTGTAGGTGTCGATCAGGTACACGGTGGCATCGCCCAGCAGATTCTGGAGACGCTGGTAGGCTTCGCGCTCCGTTTCGAAGGCCTGTATCCAGGAATGCGCCGCTGTTCCGAATACAGGGATGCCGTAGCGGAAACCGGTTTCGGTATTGCTGGTACCGACGCAGCCACCGATGTAAGATGCGCGCCCAGCCAGAACACCAGCTTCCGGGGAATGCGCGCGGCGAGTGCCAAAATCCACCACGGCGCGGCCTCCGGCAACTTCGACCATGCGCGCGGCCTTGGTCGCGATCAGCGATTGGAAGCCGACCGTGGCCAACAGATAAGTCTCCGCGATTTGCGCTTCGATCAGCGGCGCCCGCACTGTTAGAAACGGTTCGCCGGCGAAAATGGGCGTGCCTTCCGCCATCGCAAACAGATCGCCGTTGAAGCGCAAACCGCGCAAGGCGTCGAAGAAGGCCGGCGAGACGCGCTGGAACTGCGGGAGAGATCGCAGGTAGCGAATCTCTTCTTCTTCGAAGTGCAGGTTTTTAAGATAATCGACAACCTGTTCCAAACCAGCGGCCAGGACGAAGTTGCGGTAGCGCGGCAGGTGCCGGAAGAACAGCTCGAAAGTGGCGACTTCGCCGGCTTTACCGGACTCGAAATAACCGGCCGCCATGGTGAGTTGATAAAGGTCGGTGAGGAGTCCGGTCATGGAAGAGCAGGCTCAGGCCCGCATTTACTTCTTCTTGGCCGGAGGCGGCGCTTCTTTTACGTCCGATGCCGCTTTGGAAAGGTCGTCCACAGTTTTCGCATCCAGCCCATAGAGCGACGGCTCATTCTCGCGCCTGGCAATGTAGTCGCTACCCTGCTTTGAGATTAGTACTTTTTCGACGCGCTTGCCGTCGTTGGAAGTAACCGTAAGATCGATGGACGGCGTGGCGACGGCGGTGAAGTCGACAAACTTACTGGCAGAGAAGTCGCGCAGCTTGTCGAGCAGCGACTGCACGCTGGTGGAATCCAGCTTCTTGCCGTTCGAAGACCA
Organism: Bryobacterales bacterium; assembly: GCA_963769205.1. Taxonomy (GTDB): domain Bacteria; phylum Acidobacteriota; class Terriglobia; order Bryobacterales; family Bryobacteraceae; genus Palsa-89. The sequence continues at coordinate 96,260 of CAVYKR010000023.1, forward strand.
ATCCTCGCCGGTCTTTTGGAAGGAGTAACGTTTTCCCGTTGTCATGCATCTCGATCTTGTTAGGATCATTGAAGCCGAAATCGAACAGCTTCTTATTGCGGAAATCATCCAGCCCCTTGTCGAGCCCAGTGGCGAGGTCGGCCGTGACTTTGTGCACGCCCTCCACGGCGCTCGATTTGGCGTAGTAGTCGTCCTTGCTCTTGCGAACCTCGAGCTGCTGGGTGCCGGAGGCGTCGGTCGCTTTCACGGTAGCCACCGGGGTTCCGGAAGCAAAGGCGGAAGCAGCCTTCTTGGCGTCGTCGTCGGAGACCGCGAGATCCATCTTGGCGTCTTTCAGTTTTCGGATCAGTTCTTCCACTTGCAGCCCGTCAGCGCGCAAGCGGCTTGGGCTTGACGATCTGCCACTGGTCCTTGTCGCGTCCGAACTCGATGTCTTGCTTCTTGGCGGTCAGTTCGACGCGGCTGAGCTTGTCCTGATCGAAAGTGAGCAAACGCTTGTCGCGAAGATCGTTGACGGATTTGTCGAGGCCGGTCTTTACGAAGCTGGCGACAGTGAAGACGCGCGGATCGCCTTCCAGCATGGCGTAGGCGCCGCTGTTGGTGGGCGTGTCGTCGCCGATTTTGAGCTTGCTGGTCTTGCCGGCTCTTGGTGGTGAGTCCACTTCCAAGCTGGGCGATTTCAGGCCGTAGCCCGAGACGTCGGAGGCTTTATCTTCCACGACGCGATCGGAGGCTACGCTGGACGCTGAGGTCACCAACTGGCCGGCGGTATCCTGATCGGCCAGGAATTTGTTGGGAGCGGTCAACTGCCATTTGCCGGCGTTGTTTCTCTCGAGAACGGTTTCAGGGGCATCCCTCTTCTTAAGGTCGACCTTGGCTGATGTCGTTCTCGCTCAGTGCCAGAATCTTAGGAGAAGCGTCGGCTGGAGGCTTGGCCGCTTCGGCTGACTTCTGTTTATTCGAAAAATAGAGGCCGGCGGCCAGCGCTGCCAGAACCACGGCGGCGACCATCAAACCACGTAAACGCATTTCTGCTATCTCCTACGCCACCACACCATCACGCCGCTGATCACCACGATGAGCGGCAGCAGGAACTGGCTCACGCTCCGCAGCGTAAGAGAATTGAGCACGCGTCAAGCTGATGCGGCGATCTTCCTGCTCTTTCGGGCGAATCGAAATCAGATCCTCATCGGAAGACAGCCAGTTCATCATGTTCAACATCAGGTTCCGATTCCCGTTGAAGCGCAGGAACGAATTGGACATCCAGCGCGAACTTCCAACCACAATGAAGCGGCCCTGATTGTTCGGTTTTCCGGTATTGTAGGTGACCGCGGCAGCCAGCGCGAACGGCCCTTTCTTGTCTTTATTGGGATCGATACGGATCTCCGGCGAATTGAGGTTGGTGGTCGCGAAACTGTTGGCCGATGTGGAAAATAGCTTGGTAACCGAGGTCTTGTCGGTGTTCTTCGTATCGAGCGACCGGGAGATCGGGAAAGCCCGTGGCAGTGCCCGCGAGCTCACTTACGATCGGGTGCGATTCGTAGGTGGTGACCAGCGGCACGGTTGCATCCAGACCCACTAACTGCGAAACAGGGTTTTCATCCAGAAGCAGATCCTTATCCGGCGTCACGCCCCAGCTTGCGAGTAAGTCGACCAGCGCCTTGTTATCGCTGATCTCCTTGCGGCCGAGCTTCAGAGGCGGGTCGAGCAGGAACAGCGCGCGGCCGCCGTTTTCGACGTACTTCTTGATGGCATCGACCTCGGCCTGGATATAGTCGCCGGTAGGTCCGGCAACCACCAGCACGGTGCAGTCAGACGGAACCTCAGCCTTCTCCAGCAGGTTGATGCTCTTGGCTTTGTAGTTGTCCTTTTGAACGGCGGTCTGGAATTCGGAAAGTCCATCAGCGGTGGTATCATCCACGCGATGCTCGCCGCTGCCGCCGACCACGCAGACGGTTGCGTTCGCCGCCCTTCAAGGCCCGGACCACCGCGCCGGTGACGCCCTCTTCGTCAAAAGTCTTGGCTTCTTCTTTCTTGGCCCCGATCTCGACCATTGCTTCGACCTTCGCGACTGACGTTGGCGGCACGCGCCAATTGCGGCTGCTTCAGCAGATCGATATACTGCACATGCACTTTGGGCGACAGGTTCGCATAGCGATCCAACAGATCTTTGCCGGCCTGCATACCGCTAGGGCGGTCGAAATACTGGATGGTCATGTCCTGCTTCAAGTCACCGACGACCTTTTTGGTCTGGTCGGAAAGCTGAAGCGCTTATTGGACGTGGCGTCGAGCGACTTATTGTAGCGATTGGCCAGGAAATTGGCCACGATCAGCACCGCCAGGATCACGAGGATGTAAGTGGTCAGCGTAAGCGGCGTACTTGGTTTGTCTGGTTTTAACCCACTCGGTATTCACTTAGGTCCTCCATCGCAGCGATTCCATGGAGCGGGATGTAAGAAACAGCCCCAGGAAAATCAGCGACACATAATACACGGCGTCCTTGGTATCGACGACGCCTTTGGCAAAAGATTCGAAATGACTGATGACCGAAAAATAGGCGAGCACCTTAGCCCAGGTCGCGGTCTCATAGCCGGCTACCCATTCGAGCACCCAGAGCATCAGACACACGCCGAATGTGGCGGCGCCGGCGATGATCTGATTCTTGGTGAGCGTGGAGATGAACGTGCCCACCGCCAGGAGACCGCCGGCCTGCAGCAACAGGCCCAGATATCCGATCGCCAGCGGCTTCCAATCCGGATTGCCGTACTTGAACAGGAACGCGAAATTGATGGCCGTGAACAACATCATCACGGCGTACAGAATCAAGGCCGCCAGCCATTTTCCAATGATTACTTCCATGTCGCGAATGGGCGAAGTGGCCAGCAGCTCAATGGTTCCCATGCGTTTCTCTTCGGCAAACAGGCGCATGGTGATCATGGGAATGAAGAACAGTCCGATGACGCTGACGTTGGACAGCAGCGGACGGATCACATACTCGTTCACGCTCATGGGGAAGGCTTGGCCGCGCATTTGCGATTCCAGCCCCATCATGTTGAAATAGCCGACCGAGTTCCAGAAGAAGAACCCGAAGATCAGCGCGAACATGGTCAGCAACAAATAGGCTACCGGCGAAGTAAAGTAACTGTTCAGTTCTTTCTGACAAATAATCCAGATGTTTCTCATCGTTCCTCTCCTTGGGCGACGGCTTCGACCGGCGGCTCGGGGCCCGGCGGCATGCTCGGTTCCGGTCAACTGCAGGAAGATTTCTTCCAGGCTCATGGCGGTGGGCCGCAGCTCGTTAAGGTTCCAGCCGGATTCCACCACGGCGCGCGCGAGATCGCCGCGGATGACACGGTCTTTCAGGCTTTCCACCTCAAACGAAGATCGATTATTGCCGGACCTCTTTGAAGACGCACACGGCTCACGCCCGCGATTCTCTCCAGCCGGCTCTGGATGGCCTTGGGATCGAGGGCGCCGTCGCGGCCTTCCACTTCCAGCAATACCGACTCAGCGCCGCGCGCGCGGTTCTGCAGGTTGTGCACCGAATCCGTCGCCACCAGCTTGCCCTTGTTGATGATGAGCACCTGCTCGCAGGTCTGCTCGACTTCCGGCAGGATGTGGGTGCTGAGGATGATGGTGTGATCGCCGGCCAGGCCGCGGATGAGCTCGCGCGTTTCATTGATCTGCTTGGGATCGAGACCGGCGGTGGGCTCGTCCAGAATCAGGACATCAGGATTGTGGATGATGGCCTGCGCCAGACCCACGCGCTGGCGATAGCCTTTGGAAAGCTTGCCAATCAGCTTGGACTGCACGTCGGCGACAGCACAACGCTCGCCAACTTCGTTCACTCGAGCGGCCAGGGACTGGCCCGACATACCCTTGAGCTTTCCGACGAAAGTCAGGTATTCTCGCACCTCCATTTCGGGATATAGCGGCGGCGTTTCCGGCAGATACCCGATGCGTTTCTTCACTTCCATGGGCTGTTCGAGCACGTCAAAGCCAGCGACGTTGGCGCTGCCTTCGCGTGGGAGGAAGAAAACAGGTCAGGATACGCATGGTCGTGGTTTTTCCGGCGCCGTTAGGGCCGAGGAAGCCGACGATCTGCCCTTTCTGAACTTCAAACGAGATATGATCGACCGCAACAGTACGGGCGTATCTCTTCGTGAGGCCTTGAACCGTAATCATAGTTAGACTCGGAGGAACTGCGATAACTGCTCGAAGCTGTCTCTCCAAAAGGCAGTTTCAAACAGCTGGTTGAAATCACATGATAAAAATTCAATCGGGCCGATGTCAATTTGGGAAACCTGGCCAATCGGGCCCGCTTCGCTCAACATGATTCCGATCGGGAAAATCCCATAATTTGCATGCCGGCGTCGACGTAAACGATATTCCCGGTGACACCGCGGCCTAAATCACTGGCTAAAAATACCGCCGTATCAGCAACTTCGGCCGGATCCGTATTTCGCCGCAAAGGCGCCATCTGGGCCGCGCCTTCCAGCATTTTCGAAAAATCGCGAATCCCGCGAGCGGACGTAGTCTTGACCGCTCCGGCGGAAATCGCATTCACACGTACGTTAGACGGTCCGAGATCGTTAGCCAGGTACCGCACGGCAGCTTCCAAGGATGCTTTGGCAACCCCCATGACGTTATAATTTTCGACGACCCGGGTGGAACCGAGGTACGTTAACGTCAGGATACTGCCTCCGCCCTGGTCTTTGGGGGCCATAACGGGCGCAGCGGCTCGGGCGACGGCGACGAAGCGAATAGGCACTTACGTCCTGGGCCAGCGCGAAGCCCGCACGGGAAGTTTCCAGAAACGGGCGGCTCAGATCCTCGCGATTGGCGAAGGCGATGCTGTGTACCACGGAGTTCAAGACAGTTCCCCGGCTCCTCAGTTCATTTGTTAAGGCGTCTAGTTGGGCGTCCTGGGTAACGTCGCAGGGCAGGGTTTCATACGCTTTTACTTCGGCGGCCAGTTCTTCGACTGTCTGTTTCTGGCGGTCGCCCTGATAAGTGAGGATAAGCTTGGCGCCTTCGCGCGAAAAGGCCTGGGCGATCGCGTAAGCCAGGCTCCACTTATTGGCCACACCGAGGACGAGCGCGGTCTTGCCGGCCAGCAGTTGCGGCATGAGTTACTTATTGTAGCGCGAGCGGTCGGCCGATCTCAGGCGGCGTTGGCGGCGGACGGGGCCGCGGCTGGTTTGGTGACCTTCCCTACGAGATTGCGGCCGAGGATCGCTGAAGCGGCGACGATGCCACCGAACATTGCGCCCGTTACGCCCAGCAGCGCCACATCCTGGCCCGTCAGGAACAGATTCGGTACGGGTGTCTGGGCGGACAACGTTCGCAGACGGAAGCGGGCCGTTGTCGCTCTTAAGCCGTAAGCTTCTCCGGCTTGATGGTTGCTGAAATGGCGCGTCGACAACGGGGTTGATATTTCGGCATGCTGAATGTGTCCGCGCGCTGCGGGCACGTGCTGTTCCAGTCCGGCGAGCAAGCGCTCAGTGAAGCGGCTTTTCAGATCGTCATAATCAGAGCCGCGGCGTTTCCAGCGCGTGTCCTGCCACTGGGAGAACCACTCATAGGGCGCCATGGTAATGACCTCAACGGTCGAGTGGCCCGGGTGCCTGGCTTCAAAATCAGGATCCTTCGATGATGGAAACGAAATGAAGAGCACCGGAAAGGGCGCGGCCGGGTCGGCATAATAGCGCGCGACGTTAGAATCGTGATCGGGCGTTGGGTAGGCCCAGATGTTGGTGCCAGAAAAGCCTAGATCGGCGGCACTTTTGTCCAAGCCGGCGTACAGGCTCACGTAGGACATGGAGCGGCCGACGGCGCTAATTTCAGCGGCGATCGCGTGGCAGCCGGTGGTATCGGCGGGCAGCAGGCGCTCGAAAGTATTCATAGCCCCAGCATCGCTCACGACCGTCTGCGCGCGGAATTCGCGACCACCGGACATGCGGACGCCGACGGCGCGCCCGGATTTGTCGAGGATGATCTGGTCTACCTCAGCGCTGACGACGATCTTTCCGCCGGTTCGTTCGATAACGGGGGCAATGGAGGCGGCCATCCGCGACGCGCCACCTACGGGATAGCTAGCACCGTTCAAGTAATGCTCGACGATCGCGGCATGGGCGGCGAAGCTGCTTTGCGCCGGAGGCAATCCATAATCGCCCCACTGCCCTGTCAGAACGCCGATGAGCTCGCGATTGGTCGTGATCTCGCCGAGGACTTCGGCTGTGGTGCGGTTCGACCAACGCAAGAACGGAGCGCGCATCAAGGAGCCCGCCAGCCGGGCCATCACCCGCGGGATCGCCTTCTCGGCAAAAAACAGACTGCTCGCTTTCACCGACGCCCGCACCGCGGTTAGGTAGCGATCGATGGCACGGGCTTCAGACGGGAACCTCTCCAGCAGTCCATCGCGGAAATGCCGGGCGCCGCTCCGGAGTTGGTAAACTCGATCTGCAATACGTATCTCATCGTAGACATCCGGCATCGGATTCCAATCCAAGCGTCCCTCAGTGAGATGGTCGAAAGCGGCACGGACCGGGGACGTCGGATTTTGCACTTGGCCTATGTAATGTACGCCCACATCCCACTCATATCCGGGGCGATGGAAGGCGTGAGTAAATCCTCCGGCGGTGTAGTGCCGTTCCAAAACCAGCACGCGTTTGTGCGCATGTTTGGCGAGCAGCGCAGCGACGGCTAGCCCGCCTATCCCGGAGCCAATGACAATGGCGTCCCACGAATCTTCGAGCGCAGCTTGCTTATAGGCGATACCGGTCGTTTGGTTTGGCATGCGTCACCTCGTTCGCTTATGTTGCCACTAGCAACATTATGCACCTGTATGTTGCGCTTGTCAACATGGACCTGATGGGAGGTCTTCGAAACGCTAGAAATAGAGCTTCAACGCCAGTTGAATCTCGCGCGAGGTTCGCTGGAAAAAGGCCGGGTTGCCAGCGTAATTTAGCGTACCGGCCGAGGGGATTCCAATGGTGGCCGAGGTGGCAGTAGCACCGGATTCGTTGGGATTATCGAATTGCGGTGTATTGAACAGGTTGAAAACCTCGGCTCGGAATTCCAAGCGCTGCGATTCCTTCAGGAGCGGGATGGTCTTGAAGAGCGAAAGATCTACTTGCCGGGTCCCGGGCCCAACCACAATGTTGCGTCCGGAATTGCCGTAGTGGTAAGTAGCCGGGGTGGCGAAAGCGGCCGGATTGAACCATTCGCTGGGTCCTGGGTTAGGCACGTGCCAATCGCCGACCAGGTCGGCCCGCTGCGTTCCCGCTCCCGCACCCAACGTATTCGTTCCCGAGACGATAGAAAATGGCGAGCCGCTATAAAACGAATCGATGCTGTTCAGCTTCCAGCCGCCCAGCAGCGCATTAGCCGCTCCGTTCCAATTCTTGCCGAAAGCTTTGCCCTTGCCGACGGGTAGCTCATAGCTCCAGCTCAGGGTCAGGTTATGGCGGATGTCGTAATCCGACGCACCCCGGTCGCACGCCATACAAAGCGGATTCTGTACGCCTCCGCCGGCAGTAGTGCTAATGATGTCGACGGAATGGCCCCAGGCGTAGGAGGCCAGGAATGCGAGACCATGCGAGAAGCGCCGTTCCGCCGTAACCTGGAGCGCATTGTAATAGGAATCGGAGCCGTGATAGATGGCGGTGATGGTTCCGAACTGTGGGAACAAGCGCCGGGGATTGGCCGCGCCTACTCCGGGCACCGGCTGATTGATGTTGGGGTAAATGGTCAAGTGCTCGCCGCGAGTGCCCACATAGGCGACGGTCAGCACGGTGTCGGACGTCAATTGCTGCTGGACGGAGACATTGCGCTGCTGGATGGTCATGTCCGGATCGTTTCGCGGGAAATACGAGACGCTGGACCCAGCCGTAAGGAATTGTCCAATCGGTTGGTACGGCAGAAATCCGCGGGAGAGTGGAGTAATGCCATTCACCAGATCGGTGGCGCTGGTGTTGTTCGCAATCAGAAGATTGCCGGCAAACGGGGCGTTGTTATTGCCCAGGGAATTCACGCTTTCACTAGTGAAGTCGTAGAAATAACCAAAGCTGGCGCGAACGACGGTCTTGGGCGTCACCTGATACGAGATGCCGATGCGCGGGCCAAAATCCGCGTAGTTCGTATCGTACATCGTGTTTTGGGGAATCTGAGGCGATGCTACGGGGAAGACGTTGCCGAGCGCCGGCACCAGATTCGCCAAGCGGTTGTGTATCTCGGTCCAGGGCGTGGCGATCTCATAGCGCAGCCCGATGTTGAGCGTCAGCTTATTGGTCACCCGATAGTCGTCCTGGATGTAGAAGCCGTGCTCCCACCGCCGGGTTCCGGTCTCTTGCCATACTGAGAGGCTCGCTGAAGCGTCCAGCCCGAGCAGCGCATCCGCTAATCCAGCGCCTGTGCCAGCGGGCTTGGCGGGATTTTGGGTGAATTGTCCGGTGAAGGAAAAGTTCCCCGAGGGCGATCCCATCTGAACCGTATTCATACCGCGGCGGAACAGGTCATACCCCCACTTGACGGTGTGCCGGTCGTGAATCCAGGTCAGATGGTAGCCGTATTGGTAATTGTTAGTGGCTTTCACAAAAGGAATGTTGCCGGTGCCGCCCACCTGATCGACTCCGGTAATCGCAAAGACTCCCACTGCCTGCCAGTTATATCCATAGCCATCGATTCCCGGGATACCGATCTGGTCCATGAAATTAGAGCCCTGATTGAAGTTCACACCCAGGTTGTCCAGGCGAGAATATCCGGCGCGGAACTCAGAAAGTAGATTCGGGGAAAACACGTGGGTGTAGCCGAGTACGATCTGATTGCCGGTGCTGGAGTAATTGCCCGGGAAAATCGGGCCGCCGGCGTATTGGGGAAAATATCCAGGATTGACGATGTTGCCTGAACTGGAGTTGCTATAGCGGCCAAAAATCTGGTCGCTGTCGGAAAAGCGATGATCGCTGCGAACGTCGCCCTGTATCGGAGACAAGATGCGCGGAGGAGTGTATGAGAAATTGTTAGCCAAGCCGGGCAGATTCGGATGCGGGAACAGATTCACGATCGCGGCGCCGATCGAATTGAAAAAACTGGAAGGAATTATGTTGCCCGTAAACGGCGTTCGGGTGACGACGCCGCTCTGTGAGGTCGCCGTAAAGGGGTTGTAGATCACGGTGCTGAGCTGAGAGAAATTTCCGCCGCGCTCCAGATCCGTCGGCACAGTTTGCAGGAAAGATTGCCCTTGGATCGTAAACGCCTTCTGGATGTCGATGAAGAAAAATGTCTTGTCACGGACGATTCGCCCGCCCAGGCTCCCGCCGAACTGATTTTGGTGAAACGCGGGAATCTGCGGTGGATCGAAATAGTTTCTCGCATCGAGATCGGAGTTTCGGAAGAACTCGAAGGCGGTTCCATGAAAGGCGTTGCCGCCCGACTTAGTCACCAGGTTCACCAATGCGCCGCCGGTGCGGCCGGTAGTAGCGTCGCGCCCGCTGCTCTGCATCTTGAATTCCTGGATGGCGTCTTGCGGCGGAAGAAGAATCATCGCGGCATATTCGTTGTCCTGGGCATGAATGCCGTCGAAATAGTAAGTATTGTCGCCATTCCGGATGCCGTTCACCGAGACGCCCTGCAACCCCAATTGATTGCTCGCGCCCCGCGACATGGTATAGCCGCTGCCGCTGCTACTGGTGCCGGGTGACAGATACGTGAGCACCACAAAGTCGCGGCCATTCAGCGGAAGATCATTTATAGCCTGCGAAGTTCGGACATTGCCCAGCGCCGAGCTTTGGGTGTCCAGCATGGCGGCATTGGCCTCCACCGTGACCGATTCGCTGAGCTGACCGGGCTTGAGCGAAAAATCCAGGCGGGCATGCTGGTCGATGTCCAGATTGAGGTTCTGAACCATTTTGCTGAAACCCTGGGCCTCGACCGTCACCGCATACGACCCGGGCTGCAATGGGGGCGAGGTGTAGTTGCCGTCGGGTGCGCTTTGCACGTTAAACGCGCCGTTGGTTTGAGTGTTGCGGATACTGATGGCCACGCCCGGTAGCGCCGCGCCGCTGGAGTCGGTAACGGTTCCGACGATGGATGCCGATTCGCTCTGGCCAAACAGTGCACCTCCGAAGAAGAGCAGCAGCATGGCGGCCTGAATGGATTTACTCATGAAAACCCCTTTCAGAAAATACTTCCTCAGTTCAGAGAAAATTATCATGGAACAGTATGGGTGTCAACGGGACTCCTTCGCGCGATTATTTCGTAATAACCGAGAGTGGGTTTATTTACCGACTGCGGACTCAAATTACTTGAGGATTTGAAAGAGATTGCTGTAGTCGTCAGTCCAGGGCCGCAGACTGGGGCGCAATTGCGCGGTCTCGATGCCGTGAGCTTTGAAAAAGCTTTGGGTAAACACCGCGGCGTCGCCTGATACCAGCACCCAATCGCTAGAGGACAGGTAGTCTTCGTCTTCGCCATCATCATCCACCAGCACCGCTGTTTTCCCAAAATCGCGGGCGTTTCTAGCCACCACCGGCACCAGATTCAGAAAGCGGTTGGAGACGTGCACGGCCAGAATTCCGCCCGGCTTCAGCTGCCGGAAGTAGACCTCGAAGCATTCGCGCGTCAGCAGGTGAACCGGGATCGCGTCGCTGGTGAAGGCGTCCACGGAGATCACGTCGTAATTCTGCGGGGGCTGCCGCTCCATGGTTAAGCGTGCGTCTCCCATCAGGACCTGATGATCGCCCTGGCAATCGTTGAAGAATGTGAACCAGCTGGTAGCAATCTGAAAATCGAGCGGGTTGATCTCATAAATCCGAAAGAAATCGCCCGGGCGGCAGTAGCTGGCCGTCACACCTGCGCCCAGTCCGATGGAGCCGACGCGGACCGGCCCTTTACTTTCGAAATATCGTATAGCCCGGCCCATCCCCGATTTCGGCCCGTAGTAGCTGGTGGGAGTACGGCGCGCCTTCGCATCCAAGAGCTGTGAGCCGTGATTGATGGTGCCGTGAATCAGCTTGCGGGCGGGCGTGCGCTCGTCAGCATCGGGAGAATCGTACACGCGGAGCACTCCGTAATAATTGCGGACAGAGAGCAGGTAGCGTCGATCTTCCAGGCGTTTCTGATAGCCCAGGTATCCTACCAGCGCGAAGGTGAGGACGATCATCATGGCGCGAACGATCTGCACTCCTTGCTCGGACGACCAGCCGGGTGCAATCCACAAAACCACGATCACCAGGGCCGGACACAACAGCAGCGCCAATGGCAATTCGGCGTAGCTGTGAAACAGATGCGGAGCCGCGACGGCGACGAACAATCCACCGAGCGCGCCTCCGACCGAGACCATGAGATAGAAATTCGTAAGATGCCGTGGATCCGGTTTGAGGCGCACCAGCTCGCCGTGACAGACCATGCAGCTGACAAACAGCGCCGCGACGAAAACGGGAATGGACCACCTGAGGTTGGCGTTACCCTCGTCATAGTAGATGGCAAAGCTGGCAGCCCCTAAGGCTATGGCCAACAGTGGCAGGAACACGGGGCGGTAGTAGAGCTTCTCGCGCTCGAAACAAATGATGAAGGTGAGGAGGTAAATCCCTAAGGTGACCACCCAAAGAAACGGAATGGGTGCGACATTCTGGCTCAAATGATTGGTGATCGCCAGCAGGAGCACCGATGCACAGGCCGCCAAGGCAGCCCACAGCACGTGCAGCAGCCAATTAGGTGCCGGCGGCTCCGATGCAGCGGGATGTGACAAAGTCGCTTCAGCCAGCGGGATGGGTTCGACTTTGTCCGGATCAAATTTCGAAGGCGCGGCTCGGAGCGTAATCCATGCCACCCCGGCGCACAGCGCTACGAACACTGCGTAGACAAAGGACCAACTCACCGCCTGCGTGCGCGTCGCCAGCAGGGGTTCCACCAGCGCCGGAAAAGTAAACAGGGCCAGCAGCGACCCGAGGTTGGACAGAGCGAAAAGGCGATACGGAATCGCGCCAGGTTTCGCCGCAACATACCAGGCCTGTAACAGAGGGCTGGTGGTGGATAGCAGCACGTAAGGCAAGCCGATGGTGGCTGTCAACAGCAGAAGAATTCTTAGGGATGGATCGCCGGCTTGAACGGGCTTCCAGGTAGCTGAAGGGATGATGGGAAGCAGAGCCAGGCTGACGGCCATTAAGCCGATGTGGAGGATGGCCTGATGCCGCGGCTTCAGATATCGCGTGGAGCAGTGGGCATAGAGATATCCGGCCAGGAGGGCGGCTTGAAAGAACAGCAGGCATGTGCTCCAAACGGCGGCAGCCCCTCCAAACCAAGGCAGGATGATCTTGCCGATCATGGGCTGCACTTCGAATAACAGAAAGGCGCTAAGGAAAATGGTAACGGCGTAAACGAGCATCTGACGAGTAAGGAGCAATCATCGCACACATCGGAAAGCGGCGGTGCGTATGCTAGACTTTCGGTGGATTGAAGCTCGCCCCCGTTGACTATCTGATCCTGTCGCTGTACTTCGCCTTCGTGCTCGGCATCGGATGGCTGGTCAAGCGGAAGGTCTCCACCAGCGCAGACTTCTTAACCTCAGGCCGCTCGGTTCCGGTATGGATCACGAGCCTGGCATTCATCGCGGCCAATCTAGGCGCGCAGGAAGTGATCGGCATGTGCGCATCGGGCGCCAAGTACGGCATCATGACCGCGCATTTTTACTGGATTGGCGCGGTACCCGCCATGCTTTTCGTCGGCGTTTTCATGATGCCGTTCTATTACGGCAGCCGGGCCCGTAGCGTTCCCGAATACCTCAAGCTGCGCTTCGACGAGAAAACACGGGCACTGAACGCCATCACCTTCGCCGTGATGACCATCTTCTCGTCGGGAATCTCGATGTACGCGCTCGGGCTGCTGTTCGAACTGGTGCTGGGATGGAGCTTTACCGCCTCGGTCCTGCTTTCGGCCGCTATCGTTCTGGTTTACACATTCCTCGGCGGCCTTACCAGCGCGATTTATAACGAGGTGCTGCAGTTCTTCCTGATTGTTCTCGGTTTCGCGCCGCTCGCGATGCTGGCCGTGCACAAAGCCGGGGGATGGACCGGCATGGCGTCACGGCTGCCGCCGGTGATGACGCACACCTGGACCTATGTCGGCGATGCTGCGAACAATCCGATGGGCGTGGAGGCGTTCGGCTTGGTCGCCGGATTGGGTTTCGTCCTTTCCTTCGGCTACTGGTGCACCGATTTCCTGGTCGTCCAGCGCGCCATGGCAGCGGACTCGATGTCGGCAGCCCGGCGCACACCGCTGATCGCGGCGTTTCCGAAAATGATCATGCCCTTCATCGTGATCGTGCCTGGAATCGCGGCGCTGGCGCTTTCGCAGATGGCGGTGGGCTACTCGATCCCCGCCAAGGCCGGCGGCGGCTTGGACTACGATCAGGCTCTGACGACGTTGATGGCTCAGTTTTATCCATCAGGCATGCTGGGCGTCGGCCTTACGGCGCTCATGGCCTCGTTCATGTCGGGTATGGCAGGCAACGTCACGGCGTTCAACACCGTCTGGACCTACGATCTCTACCAAGGCCATATCAACAAGAACGCGCCCGATTCTCACTACCTTTGGGTGGGCCGCGTGACCACGGTGGTAGGCGTCGGGCTCTCCATCGCCACAGCCTATCTGGCCACGCATTTCAATAACATCATGGATTTTCTCCAGCTGGTTTTTGGATTTGTGAACGCTCCGCTTTTTGCGACATTTTTGCTGGGGATGTTTTGGGTGAGGGCCACGGGGCACGGCGCGTTTAGCGGTCTACTAGCTGGAACGGCGGCGGCGGCCGCGACCCACGGACTGACCGTTGCCGAGAATAAAGGCGGCTGGCTGGGGACCGTGGTACATACTTTTCCATCGACGATGGCGCAGAACTTCTGGATCGCGATTTTCGCGTGGTCGGCCTGCTTTTTGGTTACGATCCTGGTAAGTTTCGCGTCAGCTCCCAAGCCTGCTACCGATCTGCACAATCTGGTTTACGGGCTTACCGACATCCCACACGATGGCAATTTGCCATGGTACAAACGACCCGCGCCGCTGGCTGTCATAGTGATCGTGGCGCTGGTCATATTGAATCTGATCTTCTGGTGATATGTCGGATCTCCGCATTCCAATTGGCATTTTCTTTACGCTCGTCGGGCTACTGGTAGGGATGACCGGGCTGACGGCCGGATATCGGGCGCCTCTGGAATTCGCCAATGTGAATCTTTATTGCGGCATTTCGATGCTCGCCTTCGGAGGCGTGATGCTGTGGCTAGCCCGGCGCAGCTCGTAATTGAAGCTTTCGAAACCCGGTATCGGCGCACACCCGATGTTGCCAGCGCTCCGGGCCGAGTCAATCTGATAGGCGAACATACCGATTACAATTCGGGCCTGGTTCTGCCAATAGCGATCGATCTGGCGTGCTACGGAGCGTCGGCGCCCAATCGGGATGGATTGCTGCGCGTTTATTCCGAAAACTTGAAGCAAGCCCGGCAGTGGCCCGTCGATCAGCTCAGCCAACTGCGCCCGTCCGGAGACTGGAGTGATTACGTCGTTGGCGTAGCGCGGCAATTGCAACTGGGCCGAGGCTGGGATCTTCTGCTCTACAGCACACTGCCCCTGGGATCAGGGTTGAGTTCGTCCGCGGCGCTGGAAGTCGCAACTGCGCTGGCGCTGGGGTGGAGCGGCGATCTGCCCAGTCTCGAACTCGCTGAGCTATGCCAGCGGTCGGAGAACGACTTCATTGGCTTGCCATCGGGAATCATGGATCAATATATCTCGGTCTTCGGCCGCGATAATGCTGCAGTGTTGATCGACTGCCGTAGCTTGGTCAGCGAGCCGGTGGAGCTGCCCGGTGAGGCGGCGATCCTGGCCGTTAATTCGATGGTCAAACATGAGTTGACGAAATCGGGTTATCGGCAACGCGTAGAGGAGTGTGCTGCAGCGGCGCGCGAAATCGGGTGCCTACGCGATGCAACGCCGGATTCGCTGGAATTGATTCACGACCCTATCGTCCGGCGACGCGCGCGACACGTGATCACCGAGAATCAGCGCGTTATGGATTTCGTGGCTTGTAGCCGAAGGGGCGATCTCCCCGGGATGGGGCGGTTGCTGGTGGCATCGCATCGAAGCTTACAGCACGATTACGAGGTAAGCTGCGCGGAGCTGGAGTTCTTAGTCGATACCGCTCTCACGATTCCGGGGACTTTTGGCGCGCGCATGATCGGAGGCGGCTTCGGCGGCTGCACGGTAAATCTAGTCGACCCAGGGTGCGTGGATCAATTCACCAAGGCGCTAGGCCTTGCGTACTTGGCGAAGTTTGGCATCGACCCGACCTTTCACATGGTACGGCCGGCGGCCGGTGCCAGGCGGCTTTCCTAGGAGCCTCGGGTGCACCGATAGCCAGTTCATAAGATAAAAACATTTCCCTGAGAAGAAAATCCAGGCAGCGGCACTATCCATTTGATGCAAATTACGCCCCTCCTCCGAGGCGTAACGGACAGGCGGGACCATCTGATCAGGCCCCGCCTGCCCCTTTCTTCAGCAAGTCCGGCTTCAGCGGCCCGGCGGCTCGATTTGCGCCAGACGAAGTAGACCGGCACTCCGGATGCGATCAACAGCAGCCCGGCCACGGACGGTCCCGGCTTTTCGATCAGGGTATTTCCTAAGAACCACACCGCCACCGCCAAAAATAGCAGCGGGGTCACCGGATAGCCCCACATGCGATAGGGCCGTTCCAACTGCGGTTGCTTTCGCCTCAAGATCATCATTCCGGCTACCATGAGCGCGTAAGAAATCCAAAGCGCGAACATCGCATAATCCAGCAACGTTTCGTAAGTGCCGCTCAGCACCAGAATTACGGCCCAGATGGCCTGCGCGACGATCGAAAAAGCAGGAGTTGAAAAGCGTGGATGAATTTCTCCGAACTTCGAGAAGAACAGACCATCGCGCGCCTGAGCGAAATAAATTCGAGGGCTGGTTAAGAAGCAGCCGTTGATAGTCCCAATGATGGAGAGCAAAATGATCACCGCTACCAGCGTGCCGCCCGCCGGTCCCAGGATGCGCTCGGCAGCCGAGGCGCCCACATGATCACTGGCCGCGATCTCTGATACGGACATGATGTGCAGGTATGCCAGGTTCGCGAGCATGTAAATGGCGACGCAGATTCCCACTCCAAGCGCCAGCGCCCGCAGGATATTCCGCTTTGGATTTCGAATCTCCCCCGCTACAAAAGTGACCTGGACCCAGCCGTCATAGGCCAGCAGACAAGCGATCAACGCGATACCGAAATGGCTTAGTGAAAAGCGAGGCATGGCCGCCGCTGTTTCCGTGCCCGCATTATGCCCTAGGAAGAATGCCCCGCCGATGATAATCAGCAGCCCCACGACTTTGGCAAACGTGAAACTCTTCTGAACCAAAGCGCCGCCTGAAACGCCGCGATAGTTGATGGCTGCGAGAACCACAATGGCGGCGATGCCCAGGAGCTTGGAGGCGACCGGCGTCAAAGGAACGAAATAGGAGATGTACAACGAAAACGTCACTGCCATCCAGGAAACCTGCGCGGTACGGGCCACCATGAACATCGTCCAGCCGTAGAGGAACCCTCCCAGCGGCCCATATGCTTCCCGCAAATAAACATATTGGCCGCCGGTGGACGGCAGCGCGGCGCCGAGTTCGGCGCACGCCAACGCTCCGAAGAACGATGCGACGCCGGCGAAAAGCCAAACTCCGAGGATGGAAGTCTCCGAGCCCAGATTGCGCGCCACCAGGTTCGGGACTAGAAAGATCCCACCCCCGATGACGATCCCCACTACGATCGCCAGGGAATCCAGCAGGCCGAGTTTGCGCGGGAGGTCAGTTTGAGTCACGTGCGCCAGCTTGTGAGAGTATCATCCTCGACAGATGCCGCGCTTGCTGGAACGGATGAAGGCAGCCAGATGCTGCGTGTGTTCGGTGTCCAGCTCCGCTTCGATACGGCTCAATGCTTCTTCGAGCTTAAGGCCCGACCGGTATAGGATTCGATAGGCAGTCTTCAGCGCGTCGATCTGCGCCTTCGAGAAGCCTGCTCGCCGCAGGCCGACCACGTTCAGGCCCTTGGGCGCTACGTTGAAGTCGGAATAGAGAAAGAACGGCGGCACATCGCTATTGACCCGGGAATTGCCGCCGATCATGGCGAGCTTCCCGATCTTCGAGAACTGGTGAATCACGACGCCGCCTGAGATGAACGCCTGGTCCTCCACCTCGACGTGTCCGGCCACCAGCGCGCAACTCGCGATCACGCAATTGTTGCCGATCTTGCAATTGTGCGCGATGTGACCCGAAGTCATGATGTAGTTCCCATCGCCGATTGTCGGTAACGCTTTCCCGCTGGGTGCCGCGTGAAATGGTGTAATGCTCACGAATGATGTTGCCGTTTCCGATGCGTAGATAGCTGCGCTCGCCGTTGAAGTTCTTGTCGAGCGGATCGGTTCCGAGCACCGTTCCGGCCGAGATCTCGTTGCGCTCGCCAAGCGTGGTCCAGCGCTTCACGTAAACGTAGGGCTCCAGCCGGCAGTGCGCGCCGATGACGACGTCTTCATCGACGATCGCAAACTCGCCGATCATCGTTTGGGGCCCGATTTGCGCGCTTGGATGAACGCGCGCCGTGGGCGCCACTACAGCGGACGGATCAACCGGCATAAGTTTGTATCATACAGGGGGACGGGAGGTCGAGATTGCTAGTCACCGAAATTGCGGGCGAATTGAAAGCGCCATGGGAAGGCGACGGCAACCTCGAGATTAACGGCGTGGCGCCGCTCGAATCGGCAGGACCTGGCGAGCTTGCGTTCGTCGGAAACCGCAAGGCCGCCGCTATGGCGGGCCTCTCCAGCGCGGGTTGCCTTTTGGTCACAGCCGATTTCCCCGGAGGACGAACACTGATCCGTGTCGCTGACCCTCGCGCTGCCTGTGCACGCGCGATAGAGCTTCTCTATCCGCGGCCCGAGGTCCAAGCCGGCGTCCATCCAACTGCTGTAATCGCAGCCGGTGCCGAGATCGCGCCTTCAGCAGCCATTGGGCCGCACACGACTATCGGGGCAGGCGCACGTATCGGTGAGAGGTCCAGCATCGGCCCGGGCTGCGCTATCGGGGACCGCGTGCAGATCGGGGCAGACTGCACCTTGCATGCCAACGTCACGATTTACAGCAGCGTCACGGTAGGCGATCGCGCAGTGCTGCACTCTGGCGTGGTGCTCGGCGCGGACGGCTTCGGCTTCGTCAGGCAAGGTGATCATTACGAGAAATTTCCGCAGATAGGACGCGTCGAGATAGGCAACGACGTCGAGATCGGCGCCCATTCCTGTGTGGACCGTGCCGCGTTAGGCGTGACCCAGATCGCCGATGGCTCCAAGCTCGACAACATGGTCCATATCGCGCACAATTGCCGGATTGGGCGGCACGTGCTGATCGCCGCTCAGACTGGATTGTCTGGCGGAGTTGTAGTGGAAGATTACGCGATCATCGGCGGACAGGTGGGCATAGGCGACAAAGCCCGCATCGAATCGGGAGCCGTGCTTGGTTCCGGATGCGGAATTCTTACGTCCAAGATCGTTCGCAAGGGACAAGTGGTCTGGGGAACGCCGGCCCGGCCGCTAAAGGACCATTTACAGCAACTGGCGAATCTGGCGCGCCTCCCGGAGCTACGCCAGGAAGTGGCAGAGATCGAAAAGCAATTGCGTGAAATGAAGAGAAGTTGAAACTAAACCGCGCCGGCCATCTTTTTGCGCATACAGGCTGCGGCATCTCCAAGAACCACGCTGGTCTGGTCCACCAACTGCTGAAGACGTCGCATGTACAGTCGAGCCTGAATCTGTTCCGGCGGCAAAGTCATTTCCAAATAATACGCGATGGCCTCAATGGAACTGAGCGGCTGGCGGAGATCGTGAATCAGATCACACACCAGTTCGTCCGACGACGATCTGGATGGAATCGTCTCTAAAGATGTGATCGTTTCCAAAAAGGAGTCAGTCTCAACCAGAACAGCTTGTGCAGCAGCCATTTTTCGGAATTCCTTCCGTACACTCAGAAAATTGATCAACACGCAACGAGCGTAATCATCAATCGGGGGAAAGAGACGTTATACCCCAAACGAGCAGTCGCGTCAAGGAAAACTTTCTGAAAGGCGCTAGCGTGAAATACTTCACGCAGATGAAACAACGATGTCACTTCTCGCGACTCATGGCCCCCACTTTGCCGTTCACCGCGCGAAGGTAATCGCCGGGAGCAAGAAGGACCTGGGTACCACGGACGCCAGCGGAAACCGAGATCACGTCGAATAGCTCGATCGTTTCATCGGCATAGACCGGATAGTCCCGCTTGGCTCCCAACGCCGTGACGCCACCACGAATGTACCCGGTGAGCTGCTGGACTTCTTTGAGGTGGACCAAATCCACCTTGCGGTCTCCAGTCAGCCGAGCGAGCGCTTTCCCATCCACTTCGTTGTTCCCTGCAACCACAGCCAGGTAAACACCGCCGCGATCGCCCCGCACCACAAGGGTTTTGAAAACCTGTTCAACCGGCAGCCCGATCTTGGCGGCAACCGTCTCCGCACTCAGGTCATCTGGGTCCACTGCATACTCCCGAAGTTCATAAGCGATGCCCAAGCTATCGAGGATGCGAGTCGCGTTGGTTTTCATGCTTCGCCAGGCCATCCAGCAGCAGGCCGGTTAGTTGTGAAATGAAAATGCTGCCGGCGTTATCGGGCGAGTAATTCACATCCGGTAAATCGTCGACCGTGATTGCGATCGCGATGCGCCCGCCCGGTGAATAGACGATTCCCACGTCGCTGCGCAGATGATCCAGCGAGCCCGTCTTATCGGCCACCACAAGATCGCCGGTCCTGCGCCCAATGCCGCTGTTGTCCTGCTGCCGTTTCAGGATAGCGATCATTTCCCGCGACGCGGCCGGATTAACCAGTTCGTCCTGTTCCATCTTCTCCATCAGGCCTGCCATTTCTCGCGGCGTGCTCACTCCCAAGCCGAAGCGCTGATTCTCCGCCAGCCGTCCAGCCTGGCTTACGCCGGTCGGCGCTTTCCCGCCATTCAGGATCTTACGCAGGCAGCGCGTATCCTTCAACCCAAGGCGGTCCATTTCCGCGTTGACCGCCTCGGCCGTGAAGCGGTCCAGCAACAGATTGGTGGCAGTGTTGTCGCTCACCACGATCATCAGGTGTACCAGGTCGCGAATCGGAAATGCAGGCCGTCGGAAAACTCGCGCACAACCCCGGTGCCTTCTACTTTGTCGCTCGTCATGCAGCATGAGTTCGTCGGTCCATTTCGCTCGCCCGTGCGCCACCGCATCGAACACCGTGACCATGATCGCCAGCTTGATGGTGCTGGCCGTACGAACGCGCTCGTTCTCGCGCAGTCCGTAGCTCTCGCCGGTGTCCAGATTCTTGGCATACAGGCTCACGGTGCCATGAAAATCTGCGCGTGGCTGCCGGATTCTCTGATCCAGGTTCTGGCCGCAAAGCCCCGCCCACGACAACGCGATCAGTAAGCTAGTCTACACATAAAATTAGGGACAGCACGCTCAAACCCCAATTTCCCACAGCGCCGCCGGGTACAGTCGGCGCCACCGTCCCCTAGTGATATCCTAATGCTATCAGGCTCTTCCTGACTTAGAGGATTCACCATGTCAGGACATTCAAAATGGGCGACCATCAAGCACAAAAAGGCCGCCACCGACGCCAAGCGCGGGAAAGCGTTTACCCGCATCATCAAAGAGATCATGATTGCCGCCCGCGCCGGCGGCGGCGATCCGGACATGAATCCCCGTCTCCGCACCGCCATCACCGCCGCCAAAGCGGCCAGCATGCCCGCCGACAACATCAAGCGCGCCATCATGCGCGGCACCGGCGAACTGGAAGGCGGCCAGATCGACGAAATCATGTTCGAAGGTTACGGGCCGGGCGGCGCGGCGGTGCTGGTGATGGTGGCCACCGACAATCGCAATCGCACCGTCAGCGAAATCCGGCACATGTTCTCCAAGAACGGCGGCAACCTGGGCGAACAGGGCAGCGTCGCCTGGATGTTCGAGCGCAAGGGCCAGATCATCATCGAAAAGGACAAGGCCGGCGAAGATCAGCTGATGAGCATCGCGCTGGATGCCGGCGCCGAAGACATGCGCGACGACGGCGACAGTTGGGAAGTGATCTCCGCCCCCGAAGCGCACGAAGCCGTGCTGGAGGCCATCCAGAAGGCCGGAATCGCGACCGTGTCCGCCGAAATCGCGCATGGTTCCCGAAGAATCTGATCAAGCTGGAAGGCAAGAACGCCCCGGCGATGCTGCGGCTCAGCGAAGCGCTGGAAGAGCACGACGACGTCCAGAATGTTTACTCCAACTTCGACGTCGACGAAAAAGAACTGGAGGCCATGGCTTAAGAGCCTGCGCATGCGGCATTCTGGGCATCTGATTGACTGTGGCACCGAACACACCGGCTACGGCCTGATCGAAAGCGACGGCCGTTCGCATCGCATGATCGCCGCCGGCTCCATTCACACCAGCCCGAAAGAGCCGCTGGAAGTCCGGCTTCTCGTCATCGCGCAAGGGCTGCGCGAGGTGATTCAGGCGCACACGCCGGAGTCGGCCGCGGTGGAAGAAGTTTTCTACGCGCAGAACGTCAAGACCGCGCTGAAGCTGTCGCACGCGCGCGGCGTTGTGCTGCTGACCATCGCCGAAGCCGGACTTTCGGTGGGCGAATACTCGCCGCTCGAGATCAAGACCAGCGTGGTGGGTTACGGCCGCGCCGAAAAGCAGCAAGTGAAGACTGATGGTGCATTCCCTGCTGGCGCTTCGAGACGCAGATCGAATCCGAAGATGCTTGCGACGCGATCGCGGTGGCCATCTGCCACGCCACCGCACGCATCCACCGCGCTCCGCATGAGGGCGGCGCGATGAAGACGCATCGCCATCGCTGCTGTTGCTTTCGCGGCACTCGCTGAGCGCCGCGCCGCGGCTGCTCTACTCCAAGTATTTTCAAAGGCAGCGTGCCCGAATACGTCGCCATCACAGTGGAGCGCGACGGCCAGGTGACTTATCAGGAAGCCAAGGACGACGACAACCCGATCAAGATTCAGCTGGCGCGACGCCGACAGCGCAGGAAATTTTCGACCTGGCCGAAAAGCTGGACCACTTCCAGCGTCCCCTCGAATCCGGGCTGAAAGTCGCCAACCTGGGCACCAAGACTTTTCGCTTCGAAGACGGCGCCGAGCAGCACGAGATCCAATTCAACTACTCGCAGGACGCGAACTGCGCAGGCGCTGCTGGACTGGTTCGAGCGCATCACCGAAACCGAACGGCACTTTGTCGAATCTCGACCGCACCGCGCATTACGAAAAGCTGGGCGTCAACGAAGTGCTGCTCCAAATGCAGATCACCTGGGAGCACAACCGTCTGGTGGCGCCCGAGCAGTTTCTGCCGCTGCTGGACCGCATCGCCAAGAACGAGAGCTATCTGCACATCTCGCGCGAGCGGGCCGCCGGCTATTGCCGACGCCATTCGCAAGCCGCCCCCAGGAGAAGACGAGCCAGTGAGAACGTCGTTCGCGTCTATCCTGGCTCTGCCGCGGCGCGCAGTCGCTACATGCGCAAACTCTCTCGAAGGCGAACAGGAAAGCTTGCAAGCGAGCCTGGCGAAGCCGGCAACAGTCCCGATCGAATTCGTGCGCGCCATCGAAAATCATCTGAAGCAGTATCCGAATTCGCCGCGAAGAGCCGAGCTGGAACGCGCGCTGGTGAAGACCGCGATCGATCTGAACGACGACCGGCGGATGATTGAGTTCGGCGAGAGTGTCTCGCGCGCGAGCCGGACGACGTGCAGTTGCTGGAGCACGTGGCGACCGCCGAGCTGCACAAGGCGACCAAGCGCAACGCCGAACGCGCGCTGGAGCACGCGCGTCATCTGCGAGAACTTGATTCAGGCCACCTACAAGAACGACAAGTTCGAACCCGGCGGCGGGCGCGAGGTAGTAAAGCGCAAGGAAGATTTTGACCGCGGCCGCGCGCGAGCCTTGTTGCTCCAGGCCCGTGCCCAGGGTTGCTCGGCCACAACCGAGGAAGCCATTCAGCTGGCCAGTCCAGCTATACCATTTTCCCCAGCGTCGAAGCCGCGCGAGAAGCGGCGCGCTGGCTCTCCGCCGCCGGCAAGGACGCAGAGGCGCTCCAGATACTGGCGGAAGCGTTCACCATCGCGCGGCTTGCATTCCGCCGATCTCGGATGGCGCAACGATCGCGATCCGCATGAGCCGAGCTGTATCGCAAGCTGCATGGCTCGGAAGCCGGCCTCGGCGATTTGATTCTCAAAGACCTACGACAACACCTCCGGACAAGCTGGCCGCGCGGCGCGCCGAGTTGCGGCAAGTACGATCCAAATGCGCAGATCAAGGATCCGATGCAGTTTCACGTTGTCGGGTCTGGAGGGCGACAAACTGCAGCTTTCTTCGTTGCTCGGCAAAGTCATGGTGATCGATTTCTGGGCCACCTGGTGCGCCCCTGCCGCGCGCAGCATCCGCTCTACGAAGCAGGTGAAAGCGCGAATTCAAGGACGCCGACGACGTGGTGTTTCTTGCCGTCGACACCGACGAGGATCACAGCCTGGTGAAGCCGTTCCTTGAACGCAAATCAAGTGGAGCAGAAAGTCTATTTCGAAGATGGCCTGCAGAGCCTGCTGCAGGTTTCGTCCATTCCCACCACCATCATCTTGGGCAAGAAGGGCGAGGTGTTCACCCGCATGATCGGCTATCTTCCTGAGCGCTTCGTCGACATGCTGTACCGACCGCGTGAACGAAGCCTTAGGACTGCCGAGCAGATGCCGGTCAAGAAGGCCATCAGTCAATGAGCGGAGCCCTTCAGCAATGAGCGCCAGCAATCGTTCCGCCGCGTCACCTGGATCGTGCTGGACAGCGTCGGCATCGGCGAGATGCCGGATGCCGCGGCCTATGGCGATGCAGGCAGCGACACGCTCGGCAACATCGCCCGCACACGCACACTGCATCTGCCGAACCTCGCGCAGCTCGGGCTGGGAAATCTCAAGCCGCTGGCGCACGTCGGTCCGGCGGATCACCCAGCCGCGGCTTTCGGACAATGCGCGCTCGCGTCGCCTGGCAAAGACACCACCACCGGCCATTGGGAAATGGTCGGGATTCATCTGGCCAAGCCGTTTCCGCTCTATCCGCACGGGTTCCCGCCCGAAATCATGCAGGAGTTCGAGCGCCGGATCGGTCGCGGCACGCTCGGCAACTGCGCCGCTTCGGGAACCGAGATCATCAAGCAGCTGGGCGAGGAGCATATGCGCACTGGCAAGCCGATCGTCTACACCTCCGCCGACAGCGTGTTTCAGGTGGCCGCGCACGAAGAAGTGATCCCGCTGTGGGAGCTCTACAAGATCTGCGAAACCGCGCGAGACATGTTGCGAGGGCCCTACGAAGTGGGGCGCGTCATCGCACGGCCTTTCATCGGGCAGCCCGGAGCCTTTACGCGCACGCCCAACCGCAAGGATTACGCCGTTCCTCCTCCCAAAGGCATGCTGCTCGATCAACTCGAAGCCAAAAACGTTGAGGTCTTCAGCGTCGGCAAGATCTTCGACGTGTTTTCTGGGACGCGGCATTCGGGAACACGAAAAGACCAAGAGCAACACCGACGGGATGGCGAAGACGCTGGCCGCGCTCGACGAGTTCGGCCAAGGCTTGCTTTTCGTCAACCTGGTCGATTTCGATCAGCTTTACGGCCATCGCAACGACGTCGAAGGCTACGCCAGGGCGCTGGAGGAATTCGACGCCTGGCTTCCGTCGCTTTATCGCAAGCTCTCAGCCCGACGATCTCCTGATCATGACCGCCGATCATGGTTGCGATCCCACTACGCCCTCCACCGACCATAGCCGCGAGTATGTTCCGCTGCTGGCCTATCGCCCCCGCAAGCAGGAAGGATCGAGTCTGGGCTTGCGGTCCACGCTTTCCGACATCGGCCAAACCGTCGCCCAAAATTTCGGCACTCAAATTTCCCAAGGAACCAGCTTTCTGCGAATCGCTTATCCCACATCTACCACCCACAGCCTTATGCGACGCCCCATCATGGCCGGCAACTGGAAGATGTACAAGACGCCCAGTGAGACCGCCGCGTTCTTCGAGAAATTTAGGCCGCTGGTGGCGAATTCGAGTCATTGTGACATCGTGATCTGCCCGCCCTTCGTCGATCTGGCGGCGGCTGTCGAGGCCTGTAGTGGCACCCACATCCAGATCGGCGGCCAAAACCTGTACTGGGCGAAGGAAGGAGCCTATCACCGGCGAAATCTCGCCTGGGATGCTGAGAGCGACCGGATCAAGTGGGTGATCGTCGCGCACAGCGAACGCCGCCAATATTTCGGCGAAACCGAAGAATCGCGCAACAAGAAGATCCTCGCCGCGCTCGAGAGCGGCTTGACGCCCGATCTATTGCGTCGGCGAGAGGGTTCACGAACGCGAAGCCGACAAGACGCATGAGGTGCTCGAAACCCAATGTATGGGTGGGATCGCCGCACCTCACTCCTGAACAGTTCTCGCAAATCGTCATCGCCTACGAACCGGTTTGGGCCATCGGCACCGGCAAAGTGGCTACGCCCGAAATCGCTGCCGATGCACATCGTTGTATCCGCAACCAGGTCCGCAAGGCGTTCGGAGCGGATGCGGCCGCAGCTTGCCGGATTCTTTACGGCGGCAGCGTCAAGCCCGACAATGTCCGCGGCCTGATGGCCCAGCCTGAAATCGATGGCGCGCTGGTGGGCGGAGCCAGCCTGGAGGCCGTGTCCTTCGCGTCTATCGTGAACTTCTAAGCCATGCGACAATCCTGCATATTGCTCCTGGCTACGGGGCTGCTCGCCCAAACGCCGCAACTGCCGGAACCTTATCAATCGATCGTCGAGTTAGCGCATTCCGCGCCACCGGAGTTCGCCTCCGACGCGTTGCTACGGGTCGTCGAGTCGGGTAAAATCCCCGATCGCAACGCCCGGCTCACTCTGGCGGAGCAGGCTTTCCAACTGGCCACCAGCGCCAAATTTCCAGTGCGCATGCGCGGAGTGCCCGGTAGTACGACTGACACTCGCTCTGGGAATCTCAGCCAGGCCTACGATCTGAAACTTGACGCGCTCTCGTTAGAGGGCCGGGCCGTGCGTGATCTTCTAGCACTGGATGCCGGTAAGGCACGCGAACTGTTTCAGAACATACCGCGGCCCACGCTTACCCCGCTAACGTGCGATGACGCGCTGGTCTACGATCTCTCGGATTTCTACCAGTCCTTGGGAGCGGTCGCCAACGCCGCCTTCAGCCAGAAAGAGCGCGACAAAGAGGAGCACGTTACTTTCTTGCTCGACTACCTGGGGCAGGCGACATCGCCGGTACAGTTGGCTCCGCTCGTCCGGATGATTAGAACTGCCAACGTTACCGCGGCCCAGCGTGAGATTCTCATGAATCGGTTCAACGGACTCTTGGAAGGAGTCCAGGTTGACGATCGGTCTCTCAGCGCCTCGCTCAGCGATCTCAGCCAGATGGTTACACCCGAGATCCAAGCCTCCTTCGACAAGTTCCGCCAGAAGGGGACAGCCTGTAAGGATGACCTGGGCGCCTCGGTTCTGGCTGCCGGCGCCCCCGACCCACCCCGGACCGGCAGTACTCCAAAGCTTGAGCGCTACTGGCAATCGACAGAAGCCCAGCGGCTGCTGCAGGATGCCAACAAGCTGCGCTTTGGTTCCGATGGTAAACCGCTTTCTGATGCCGACCGCTCCGCGCGCGAATGGCAGCAGCAGCTCTCTGATTTTCTCAGTGAACTGGCCGATTGGTCTCCGACCCAGGAAAAATCCGAAGCTGATTTCTATCATCAGAAGTGCATCGTGTTCCAAGCTCTGATGGAGCTAATCCCGCCGGGAGCCCAGCGCGACAAAATGCTTCAGGCTTACGTGGACTTCATCAGCAACTCCAACCTGCAGCAGCAAAGCCCGGTGGAATGGTTCATGCAGGCGCACTCCATGCTGGAACGCGTACGATCTACCAATAGCGGCGAACCGGCCAAGCTGCTGGACGCGTTCCAGGGCTCCGGCAACCCCGTGCTGGCCCTTTACGCGGCGATCGAGAAGACCTTCGGCGGCAAACTGCCGTCCTGGGTAACTCTCAGTAATTAAACCTGCTCAGCAGTTCGCCTTATGTCGCGTCGCAAGGTATTCCGCCGATTATTCGTAAGGACATGGACTCGAGCGCGCCAAGACGAAGAGCGGAAGCGATGCTTGAATACGCTCTCTTCGCGGCCATCCTGATGATGACAGTCTCGGGCGTGTTCTTATACAAAGCGATCGTTGACGATCCACTGCTTTCAGGCTTCACCACGTACTTGATTGGGGCGTATCTGGTATTCCTGGCGTTGGCCTTCGGCCAGTTAAACGCTTTGCATCGCAAGCGTATCCGTGCCAGTCCGAAAATCCCGCCGCCACCCTTGACTTACGCTGTCAAGGCTCCACGGCCGATTTTCGGGCTCACCTCCGATCCAACTGGCTGTGCTAGCGTTCGTGTTCGCCACCGCTTGCGTGACGTTTACGTGGGCGCTGTCGATCGCGCGCTAAGTCCCTTAGGCGGGGACCGGAGCTGGAGCGGGTGCAGGATTGTTCTTCAGCAGGCGTGTTACCGTTTCCGACGGCTGCGCGCCGCTCTTCACCCAATAGTCGATGCGTTCGTGCTTCAGGCTAACCACGGGCGGCTGGCTGATGGGATTGTAGAAACCCACTACCTCTACCGACCGGCTATTCCGGGCGCGCTCTTTATCAATCACCACCACGCGATAGGATGGCTTCTTTTTGGCGCCGAATCGCGCCAGTCGAATCATTAGCATTCTCTTCTACTGTAACATTGGCAGCTTGAATTTGCCGAGGCGCTTGCCCAAAAGTCCCGCACCCCCGCTGAGGCTCTTCATCATCTTGCGTGCCTGGGCGTACTGTTTCAGCAGGTTATTGACTTCCTGGACCGTAGTCCCGCTGCCCTTGGCGATGCGCCGCCGCCGCGCGCCGTTGATGATCATGTGGTTGGAGCGCTCTCTGGGCGTCATCGAGTCGATAATGGCCACCACGCGCGTCAGCTCATTTTCGTCGACTTTAACGTCTTTCAGCTGCTTGATCGGCCCCAGGTTAGGCATCATGCCCAGAATCGATTCCAGGGGCCCGAGCTTGCGGATCTGGCGTAGCTGGTTGCGGAAATCGTCCAGCGTGAATTCGTCGTCGAGGAGCTTGCGCTGCATCTCCTCGGCCTGCTTCTGGTCGATATTCTCTTCCACCTTCTCAATAAGCGAAAGCATGTCGCCCATGCCGAGAATCCTCTGGGCTACCCGTTCCGGATAAAACGGCTCGAGTGCGTCGAATTTCTCGCCGACGCCGACGAACTTGAGCGGCTGATTGGTGATGGAGCGAATCGACAGCGCCGCGCCGCCGCGAGCGTCGCCGTCCATCTTGGTGAGGATTACCCCGGT
The DNA here is from genome assembly GCA_963769205.1 of Bryobacterales bacterium. Classification (GTDB taxonomy): domain Bacteria; phylum Acidobacteriota; class Terriglobia; order Bryobacterales; family Bryobacteraceae; genus Palsa-89. The sequence goes on from CAVYKR010000023.1 coordinate 124,775, forward strand.
GATGCCCAGCCGTTTGTGAAACTCGTCGGCCGATTTGACTGCGTCCTGGCCGGTCATCGCGTCGGCTACGAACAGGATCTCCGCGGGTGACAATTGTTCTTTCAGCTCTTGCAGCTCTTGCATCAGCTGATCATCAATGTGCAGCCGGCCCGCTGTATCCACCAGCAAAACATCGCGTCCGGTCTGCGTGGCGTCCCGGCGGGCTGAGCGCGCCAGCTCAGCTGGTTTCGTTTCTTCCGGTGTTCCTTCGTAGATCGGGAGCTTGATATCCCGGGCAATGACGCTCAACTGTTGCCGCGCGGCGGGACGATATACGTCCACCGAGACCATCAACGGGCTGTGCCCGTTCTTCGAAAGCCAGCGCGCCAGTTTTCCGGTAGTAGTGGTTTTACCCGAACCTTGCAAACCTACGATCATGATCGCGCTCGGCGCCTCATTAGCCATCCGCAGTTTGGATTGATGGCTGCCCAGAGTCTTGATCAACTCGTCGCGGACAATCTTGACCACATGCTGGGTAGGGGACAACGCGCTTAGTACTTCTTCGCCCATGGCCTTCTGCTTGATGTTCTCGATGAACTGCTTGACCACCCGGAAATGGACGTCGGCCTCCAGCAGCGCCACCCGGATTTCGCGTAGCGCCGCCTCCATGTTTTCGGGCGTCAGCTTCCCTTCGCCGCGCAGGTTCTTGAAAACGCGCTGCAGTTTGTCGGATAGGTTATCGAACATGATTTACTTCAGGGGCGCTCCGGCTTAGAGCGCGGCCATCTAATTATACGGTATAAGAGGATGCTTGGATCTCCCGGTCAATCCGCCGCTACTTCCGATGCTCGCCAAACGTGTCGACGATCTGCCCTCCGCCGGAGAGTGGATTTTCGAGCCCAAGTGGGATGGGTTTCGCGCTTTGGTCTTCCGGGACCGGGAGGAAATCGAGATCCAGAGCCGCGATGAAAAGCCGCTTAACCGGTATTTTCCCGAACTGGTCGATACATTGCGGCTCCAGTTGCCGCCGCGCTGCGTGCTCGACGGCGAGATCGTCATCGCACAGGCTGGCGGGCTCGACTTTGACTCACTGCAGCTGCGTCTTCATCCAGCTGCGTCGCGAGTGAAGCTTCTATCCAAGCAAATCCCGGCATCCATTGTGTTCTTCGATCTGCTCTCGGAGGGCCATCGCGATTTGCGGGGTGAGCCCTTCGAAAAGCGGCGACAGGAGCTGGAAGCCTTGCTCTCATCGGCACAGCCTCCCATTCATCTGACGCCCGCCACGCGCGAATCGAGTGTGGCGTCGGATTGGTTTCGCCGCTTCGAAGGCGCCGGCCTCGACGGCGTCATCGCTAAGCCTGTCTCTGGTATTTACGAGCCGAACAAGCGGGTGATGCTAAAAGTCAAACATGAGCGCGATTGCGACTGTGTGGTGGCCGGATTTCGCTGGTATAAGAAGAGCGAGCGAACCGCTATCGGCTCTCTGCTGCTTGGTCTTTTTGACGATTCAGGCTCCCTGCAGCACGTCGGCGTCTGCGCCAGCTTCACCGCCGAGAAGCGCCGTGAGCTGGTGGATTTCCTCGCGCCTTATCGCGAGGACGCGCTCGCCCAGCACCCCTGGAAGCAGTGGGCCGAGCTGTGCCCGCGGACGGTGAAGCCGGGCATCGCATGCCGGGCGGACAAAGCCGTTGGAGCCAAGGCAAAGACTTGTCCTGGGAGCCGCTCCGGCCCGAGCTGGTGATAGAAGTAGCTTATGAGCACATGCAGGGCGATCGTTTCCGCCACATGGCGCATTTTCGGAGGTGGCGCACGGACAAGAAGCCGAGCGACTGCACCTATGCCCAGCTCGAGGTCGTCCCGCCGCAGGAACTAGCCGCAATTTTTGCCAGTGGTCGATAATACTGGCTCATGATCTGGCCGGATAGCTACTCCAACAACGTTACAACGCCGCTAGCGAGATCGTAATATCCTGCCATCACCTTCAGCTTGTTCTCGTTCATGAGGCCTCGACACTACGGTCGATGTCTTCCGCAAAAGATCCGCTTGAATCTTCGCATTCGCCTTGATCGCCGCTTCGAGCGTCGGACCGGCTAGATCGACCGCAGGCTGGATATGCTGATACAGCGCGCTGATTTGTCCCGGGACCGGCTTGGCTTGAATCGACGCCTTCACCGCGCCGCATCCTCCATGACCCATAATCAGGATCACCTTGCTGCCAAGCACCACGGCCCCATATTCGATACTGGCAATAATTTCCGGCGTAAGAATGTTCCCGGCGATGCGGGTAACAAAAATATGTCCAATACTTTGATCGAAAATCAACTCTATCGGCACGCGGGAATCCGCGCAAGAAAGTACCGTGGCGAACGGCTCTTGCTTCTCGACGGTGTGTTCCTTCAGAATGGCAAGGTCATGCTCGTGGGCAGTGAGAAGACCGGACGTAAAGCGATGATTACCGGCCATCAACTCCTGCAGCGCGGCGTCGGGGGTCGACGGGTTCTGAGCTGAAGCGAAAAATGGCAGCGCGAACTCCGTGCTAAGACGCGCTCCTACAGCAAGCATTCCCACGGTTGTATTGCGAAGGAAGCGGCGCCTGGATGAGGCTCGATTCGATATGGCTCGACTGCCTAAGCATTCATTTGATCTTGAATCCACGGATGCGCCTCCCGTTGGGCATTACATTCATCGGGATTTAGTGCCCTTATCCGTCGATGGCGCGAATGCAGCAAGAGACTCTCTTTTTTATCGCTTGGCCCGCTGTTCACGCCATGCCCGCGTCGGGTCGTCATCCGGATCGGGTGTCTCCTGCTGCGGCCGCACAGCTTCCGGTACGTGCCGCAGGTTCACGCGGATACGCGTCCAGGTGGATGACCGGCCGCGCATCGAGTCCACCAACACGTCATCAATGGCGAGCAATCCGGCCGCCTCCGGATATTTGGCCTTCCATCTTTCCAGCCCCGCTAGCGCGGCTTCCTTATCGGGGGAGTTGGCCACTACCAGCAGCGGCATTTTCGTCCGCGGCTGCCTGGTCGGTGTCTTAGTGCCAGAGGACTTGGTGCGCGAAGGCGCCACCCGCGGCGCCTCACCTTCCATCTTGCGAAAGTGCGGAGGCCAGGGTGCGTCGGCCATGCCCGCGGCTTCATCTCGGGCTGCGAGTTCTAACAATTGGTCCAGAGACCCCGCCGCGGCATTCATTCCCGCGTGTGGATCGCCGATCTCCTGGAAGCGCCGCGGCACGGTGAGAATCGTAAAGTCGGATGGCTCGCAGTCGGGAACCTCATCCCAGCTCAGCGGCGTCGAGACTCGCGCATCCGGTACCGGGCGAACCGAGTAAGCCGAGCATGTTGTTCGATCCTTTGCGTTCTGGTTGTAGTCCAAAAATACGCCATGGCGCTCCTCCTTCCACCATTTCGAACTAGCCAGGGCCGGCGCGCGGCGCTCCACGGCACGGGACAGCGCCACTGCGGCGCGGCGTACTTCGCTGAACGTCCAGCGCGGCTGGATTCGTACATTTATGTGCATTCCACGGGATCCGCTGGTTTTTGGCCAGCCGTGTAGCCCCACCTCTTCGAGTAGCGTTTTCACCTCCAGGGCGACCGTGCGCACGTTCGTCCAATCCACGCCGGGACCGGGGTCGAGATCGACGCGCAGTTCATCCGGATGTTCGAGATCGGCTGACCGCACCGGGTGCGGGTGCAGCTCGATGCAGCCCAGATTGACGATCCACGCTAGTCCGGCCGCATCATCCACAACTACCTCCTCGGCGGTGCGTCCCGAAGGAAATGATAGCGTTACGGTTCTCAGCCAGGGTGGGCGCTCGGTGGGGGCGCGCTTCTGATAAAAGGCCTCGCTCTCGGCGCCGTTCACGAAACGTTTCAACACGATCGGACGATCCTCGATCCCTGCCAGAGCGCCCGGCGCAATCGATAGGTAGTAACTGACCAGGTCTAATTTCGACACTTTCGTCTGTTTCGAAAAATACAGTTTTTCCGGGTGCGTAACACGGACTTCGTGGCCGTCCACCGAGAGCACCTCAACAGCTTCTTCCTTCTTCACAAAATCAGGTTAGCCTTTCATGGACCCGCGTGCTTTAAGCCGCATTGGACCCTCGATTGCAACATTGCCGGCATGGAATGGACTCCGGGCGGCGTAAGTAATGACATTGAAGATCGCCGAAATGAGAGCGGCGGTGGCGGAGGCTTCTCCGGCTTTGGCTTGCCCCACTTCAGCATCGGGGGAATTATCCTGCTCGGAATCCTCAGCCTGGTGTTTCATCGCAACCTGTTTACCCTTTTCCTGGGGGGCAGTTCCGCGCCGGATCGCCCAGCGGTTTCGTCCGGCCCGGTCTCAGGGGATGCGCAAGACAAAGAGGTTAAATTCGTATCTTTTATCCTCGACGATGTGCAGGCCACCTGGCAGAATTTACTCCCGGCTCAAGCCAACCGGCAGTATCGGCACGCCAAAATGGTGCTCTTCCGGGATTCGACCAGCGCTGCTTGTGGGCAGGCGGATAGTGCTACTGGACCGTTCTATTGCCCTGAAGATGAAAAGGTTTATCTCGACTTGGGCTTCTTTGATCAATTGCAGAACCAGTTCGGCGCTCCAGGAGAATTCGCGCAGGCTTACGTGATCGCGCATGAGATTGGACATCACGTTCAAAAGCTGCTTGGAATCGAGGGCAAGGTACAGCACATGCGCGACAGCAATCCCTCGCAGGCGAATCCCTTATCCGTGCGCTTGGAGTTGCAAGCGGACTGTTTTGCCGGCATATGGGCGAAGACCACCGAGCAGCGAAATTTCGTCCACCCGTCTGATATTAAAGACGGGCTAAGGGCAGCGGCGGCGGTAGGCGACGATCGATTGCAGAAAATGGCCACCGGCCGCGTCAGTCCCGAAACCTTTACCCACGGATCTTCCCAGCAGCGCGACCAGTGGTTTCAAACCGGCTTGGATTCCGGCCAGATTTCGGCCTGCAACACTTTCGCTAGCGCTCGCTAACACTCGCCGCCGCTTGTCTGGGCGGGCGAAGCCGCAGCCCGCGCGTGCTAAACTCACCAGCAAAGCCCTTAATGTTGTTGCCCTACCTGCACCGGGTCGCGGCCCGCGAGAATCTTTCCCCTGAAGACGCGCGTGAAGCTATGCTGGCCGTGCTCAGCGGCGAAGCCAGCACGGCGCAGATCGCGGCCTTCTTAGCCGCTCTGCGGACCAAGGGCGAAACATCCGACGAACTGCTGGGCTTTGCGCGAGCGATGCGCGAGAAAGTGGCCCGCGTAAACGCCGCGGTCGATTCCGAGCCATTGCTCGATACCTGTGGCACCGGCGCCGCCGAAGGACCGCCCACCTTCAATATCTCCACCATCACGGCCTTCGTGGTGGCGGGCGCGGGCGTACGGGTTGCCAAACACGGCAACCGATCGCTATCCAGTCAATGTGGCAGCGCGGACGTTCTGGAGGCTCTGGGGATCAGCCTGTCCATTTCACCGCAGGAGATCGGACGCGCGATTCGCGAAGTCGGTATCGGGTTTCTGTTCGCCCCCGCGCTGCACCCTGCTATGAAATATGCGCAGCCGGCCCGCTTGGAGTTAAAGATGCGGACCGTGTTCAACCTGCTGGGTCCGCTCACGAATCCTGCCGGCGCGACCCGGCAGCTAATCGGCGCGCCTTCCCCGCAGGCAGCAGAATTGATGGCGCATGCCCTGGCTGGACTAGAGCCCGAACGCGCGTTTATCGTTCACGGCTCCGACGGCTTGGATGAGGTGACCACTACCGGTTCCACAATCGTATTCGAAGTCACCGGCCGCCAAGTCAATCCGCAGTCGTGGAGTCCCTCGGATTTCGGTGTCTCGCATGCAAATGCCGCCGATTTGAGCGGTGGCGACCGCGCCCGGAATCGAGAGATCGCCATAGCTGTTCTGCAGGGCGAGTCTGGACGGCGGCGCGACATCGTGCTGGTCAATGCGGCGGCAGCTCTATTGGCTGCGGGCCTGGCCACCGATCTCCGCGCGGGAATGCGTCAGGCTGCTCATTCCATCGACACCGGAGCCGCCTGGAACAAAGTCGAAGCGCTAGCGCAGTTCAGCCAAAACGTAGTCCGCTAGCTCGTTCATGTCGTCCACCACCAGGTCAGGCGGGTCTTCCGCGAAGCCTTCCGGTTGAAATCCGTACGTGACGCCGCAGGCCCGTATATTGGCGTTCCGCGCGGTTCTGATATCCACGCCGCTATCGCCCACCATGATGCTTCGTTCCCGCGCGATACCGCTCTCCTTCAGCAGTGTCTCGATTCCGATCGGATCCGGCTTCTTTTGCTCGAAACTATTGCCTCCATATACCTGGAAGAAGTGGCCGCTCAATCCCAGTCCATTAACCAGTTCCCGGCTGAAACGGACCGGCTTGTTGGTGAGTACCGCCATGTTCGTTCCGGCGTCTCGCAGCCTATCCAACGCTGCCCGCACACCTGGATACAGCCGCGTATTGTCCAGCATATGCTCGCGATAATAGCCGAGGAAGTATTCGAGCGACCGCTGAACATCGGCCTCGCTCGCCTCAGGTCCCAGTGCTCGCCGCATCAGGACCGGAGCGCCATTGCCTACGTACGACGAAACCAGTTCCTCGGAAATCGGCGGCAGCTTCATCAGCTCGCGTGCGGCGTTCACCGAATGAACCAGGTCGATCTTGGAGTCGATGAGCGTGCCGTCCAGGTCGAAAATCAATAAATTCATTCTCGGCGCAATCCCCCCGATTCGCGGCGCGAGTGTTCCGACCAGGCCTTTTCAGCTTTCTCCCGGGCATCCCGAAAAGCGTCTTTGATCTCATGCGGTGTCATTGCGGCGAAAAAATCAGACGCGCCGGCCAGATAAGGCATGAGCTTGGAATCGACCACCGAGCGAGGTGGAGGCGATGGCGCAAAGGCCATCAGGACAGTAACCAGCGCCACTGCGATAATCACGCCGCGCACCACTCCGAAGGCACCCCCCAGCATACGGTCGAACCAGGAAAGTCCAACCCACTTGAAGAACTTGGCGAGCAAACGGCCCACGATAGCCCCTAGCAATGAAATCGCGATGAAGATCATGAAGAAACCGATCAAATTCGCAATCGCACGGGAGCTGACGTAATCCAGAAAATACGCCGCGACGATTCCGTAGCACCAGAAGCCGAACAAGATGGCCAGAATGGTAGCGATAAACCCGACGCCCACCCGCGCGAAGCCCGCCACGAAGCCCGACAGGACGGAGAACGCGATCACCAGCACCAGCAGAAGGTCGATCCAGTTCACAGCGCCTTCCCGGTCAGGGCACGATAGGCCTCGCGGTATTTCTCGCTGGTTCGTTGGATAACGTCGGGTGGGAGCGCGGGCGCTGGAGGTTGCTTATTCCAGTGAATCGATTCAAGGTAATCCCGCACGTACTGCTTATCAAAAGAGGGTTGGGGTCCTCCCGGCTGATATTTTTCCCGGGGCCAAAAACGCGAAGAATCCGGAGTGAGCACCTCATCGGCCAGCGTCAACTGATCACCGATAAAGCCAAATTCGAACTTCGTATCGGCGATGATCACGCCTCGGGTTTCGGCATATTCGGCAGCCCGGCGGTAGATCTGCAGCGTCAACGTCCTCAACCGCCCGGCTAGTTCGTGGCCGATGACGCTGGAGGCCGCTTCAAAAGATATGTTCTCGTCGTGCCCGGATTGTGCCTTGGTGGCGGGCGTAAAGATCGGCTCGGGCAGTCTATCGGATTCGCGTAAGCCGGCCGGTAGCGGAATGCCGCAGATTTGTCCGTCTCGCTTATAATCCTTCCAGCCTGAGCCCGAGACATAGCCGCGGGCCACGCATTCTACCTCGATCATTCTGGCCCGGCGCACCAGCATCGACCGTCCCTCCAACTGCTCCCGATACGCGTGAAACTGCGCCGGATAGTCCGAGACGTCCGCCGAAACGAAATGGTTGGGCAGCAGGTCCTTGAGCAGATCCAGCCAGAACAGCGTCAGCTGCGTCAACACCTTTCCCTTGTCCGGAATGGGCGTGGGTAGGATGTAATCGAACGCCGACAACCGGTCTGTGGCGACAATCACCAGATATTCGCCGGCGGCATACACATCGCGAACCTTGCCTCGGGCATGCCGCTCGATGCCGGGCAGGCTGGTCTCGAAGATAGCGTCCAATCTTTAGTGGTATCACGAGGCCATGCCTTTTTCCTAGCCCGATCACGAACTGGCAGTTATGCCAGTAGATTTTGCAGCGTTACAGAGAGGTAGCTTAGGACCATCAATACTTTAGCTGTGGCATATGTCTTGCGGGAGTTTTAGCGAAGGAGTGTGAATCATGAATTGGGACAGAGTAGAAGGCAACTGGAAGCAACTCAAGGGTAAGGCCCGCGAAAAGTGGGGCAAGCTCACGGACAGTGATTTTGAACAAGTCGCCGGCAAGAAGGATCAATTGGTCGGCCGCATCCAGGAGCGCTACGGTATCACACGAGATGAAGCCCAAAAGCAAGCCGACGAATGGGTGAAGACGCAGCAGTTCGAAGAGGACCCCACGCACGCCACTCCCACGCGGCGGTAAGCTCACTTTTTTCAGTTACTTTTCTTGAAAAATCTTGGCCGCCTTCCGAGGCGGCCTTTTTTTGCGCCTGCACCACCCCTATACTGGGGATTGCTGCTCTCGATTCTAATTCCCGTTTATAACGAGCGCACGATGGTGGAGCGCAGCCTCGCGCAAGTGCTCGCCACACACCTTCCGGAGAACATGGATCGGGAGTTGATCATCGTCGATGACTGCTCTACCGATGGCACTTCTGAAATCCTGGATCGGTTGGCCGCCCGGGAACCGGGCATACGGCTGATTCGTAAGAAGGTGAACGAGGGCAAGGGCGCCGCGGTCCGAACCGCCATCCAGGCGGCGCAAGGCGACTTTTGCATCGTTCAGGATGCTGATCTCGAATATGATCCCGCCGAATATCCCAGGCTTTTGCGCCCACTGCTGGATGGACACGCCGACGCCGTCTTCGGCTCCCGTTATCTGGCCGGAGAACAGACGCGCGTGCTGCCGTTCTGGCATTCGATGATCAACAAAGGGCTGACACTGCTCTCCAATATGTTCTGCAATCTGAAGCTCACCGATATGGAGACGTGTTACAAAGTCTTTCGTACCGACCTGCTCAAGAGCATCCCTATCCGCTCGAACCGTTTTGGTTTCGAACCCGAAATCACCATGAAGTCGGCCAAGCGTAAGCTCCGGATTTATGAAGTACCCATCAGCTACCACGGCCGTACTTACGAAGAAGGCAAAAAGATCGGGTGGAAGGACGGCGTCAAGGCGCTGGGTGTGATCCTCCGCTTCTGGATCATCGACGATCTGTATGTGGAACCGTACGGGCGCGCGTTTCTTAACAACCTGACCGGCACGCCGCAATACTTGAGCTGGCTGGCGGATGTGCTGCGGCCCTTTTTGGGCGACACAATATTGGAGCTCGGCGCCGGAATCGGGAATTTGGCCGGGCGCCTGATGGGCCGCAGGCTGCACTATGCCGCCACCGAGAAAGATCCGCTCTATCTCCACTCGCTCCATAACCGCTTCCTTCGAACCCCTAACGTTTCGGTGCGGAAGCTCGATCCGGAGAGGCCCGAAGATTTCGACCAGGCGAGTGGCCCGTTCGACACCGTCCTGTGTGTCAACGTGCTCGAGTATGCAGCCGATCCGGGAGCGCTGATCGAGTCGGCTAACCGGATATTGAAGACTGGAGGATCGATCGTCCTGCTGGCGCCGCAAGGCCCCGGCTTGTTTGGAAGCCTTGATAAAACACTGGGACACCTGCGCCGGTTCAGCCGGCCGGAGCTAAGCGCGATGCTCGAAAAGCATGGATTCAAAGTGCAGCGCATGATCGATCTCAATAAGATCTCCACGCCCGCTTGGTGGCTCTATGGAAAGCTGCTGCGCCGCAGCCGCATCAGCAAAGTGACACTCAAGATATTCGACAAGACGGTTTGGATCTGGCGGCGGATCGACGGCTTGTTGCCGTGGCACGGACTCTCGCTGGTAGCAGTGGCCACCAAGGAATAGATCACGTGACCTCCCCGTATCAGTTTCGACACGCCATATGCAATGAGGCTTACGACAAGCGGCCGCTCGCCGAGGTATGCCATAGCATTCGTCACATCGGGTATACCGGAATCGAGATCGCTCCCTTCACGCTGGCCGACCGGCCCTCGGATATTTCACCCGATGAACGCCGGCGTCACCGCGACACGATCCGCGGGGAAGGACTCGAGTTCGTCGGACTGCATTGGCTGATGGCTTCGCCTCCGGGGCTACACGTCACGACGCCGGATCGCGCTATTCGAGAGCGAAGCTGGCGGCACGTCTCTGACCTCATCGATCTGTGCGCTGACTTTGGCGAGAATGGCGTCATGGTTTTCGGATCGCCCAAACAGCGCGGCACGATAGGCGGAATCAGCCCGGAAGAAGCCACCAGGAACTACGTGGACGGCCTCGCGAGCGTAGCTCCACATGCCCTGGAACGGGGCGTGACAATTCTGGTGGAGGCGCTACCGGCCGGCCAGTGCGACGTAATAACAACCCTGGCCGAAGCGGTCACCGTTGTGAACCAGATGAATAGCCCGGCGGTCCGAACCATGTTTGATACTCATAACGCTATCGATGAAAAGGAGGCGCACGCCACCTTGGTTGATCGTTATTTCGACCTGATCCGGCACGTGCACATTAACGAAATGGATGGTAGGCATCCCGGTACAGGAGTTTATGATTTCAAACCTTTGTTCGAGGTTTTGCAGCGACGGGGCTACCGGCATTGGGTATCGCTGGAGGCTTTCGACTTTACGCCCGGCGCCGATATTATTGCTTCCGATTCGCTGCGGTTCATCGAAAGAGAAGTAGAGCGAGTAGCCGCATGACACAATTCGTCGTCACCGGCGGCGCTGGATTTATCGGGTCCACGCTGGTGCGGCAGCTCCTGACCCAGCCGGGGGCCCAGGTCCGGGTAATCGATAACTTTCTAACCGGCCACGCCCGCAACCTGGAAGAAGTTCGTTCACGGATTCGCTTCGATGAGGCCGACATCCGCGATTATGCCGCCACCTCGAAAGCTATCGCCGGCGCGGATGTTCTCTTCCACCTGGCGGCCATTCCGTCGGTGCCGCGCTCGATTCGTGAGCCGGCCCCTTCGCATGAAGTCAACATCGACGGTACCTTCAATGTCCTTCGAGCCTGTGCGGAAGCTAAGGTTCGGCGCGTAGTATATGCCGCTTCTTCGTCGGCCTATGGCGACACCGAGGTCCTGCCAAAAGTGGAGATTATGCTGCCGCGGCCGAAATCGCCTTATGCGGTCCAGAAACTGATGGGCGAATATTACGCCAGTGTTTTTTCCAGCTGCTTCGGTCTGGAGACGGTCGCCCTGCGCTTCTTCAATGTCTATGGTGAGCGACAGGACCCCTCGAGCCCCTATTCGGGGGTCCTTTCACTCTTCATGCGCGCTCTCATTGAAAAAAAGCACCCGACTCTTTTCGGCGATGGCGAACAGACCCGCGACTTCACCTACGTAGAAGATGTCGCCGGGCTTTGCCTAAAGGCCTCGCGAGCCGAAGGTGTGGGCGGCAAGATGTACAACGCCGGCAATGGCAACCGCTACTCCCTCAACCATGTCTGGGATCTGCTGCAGAAGATCGAAGGCATTTCATTGAAGCCTGTCTATGCGGCTCCGCGCGAAGGCGATGTGCGGGACTCTCAAGCCGATACAACCGCGGCGCGGCGCGATCTCGGTCACGATCCGCAGTTCACGCTTGAGCAGGGGCTGCGCCGCACACTCGCTTGGTACCGCGCGCAATAGGTGGGCCTTGCTCAGCATCATCCGCGATACCATTCGAGCCATTCCGAAAGGGAAGGTTGCCACTTATGGGGACGTAGCGCGGGCCGCCGGCTTTCCAGGACGCGCCCGGCAAGTGGTGTGGGCGTTACGTGGAGCGCGCGGGCTGCCCTGGCATCGGGTAGTGGGCGCCGGTGGAAAGATCATGCTGCCGGGCGAGAACGGACTGGAGCAGCGCTTGCGGCTGGAGACCGAAGGAGTCGCTTTCCGGGGCGGCAAAGTATGGCTGGAAATGCATCAACATAGCTTCCCTGCCCAGCGCAGCCGTAAGAAGAGTGCGGTCAAGAAACAGGATCGCTGACCTGCGCCTCGGCCGCCGCTTGATCGGAGCTGATCGCTGCCAGCATATCGGCCAGCGGCTTATTGTCCGGTGCCTCATTTAGCGCACTATCCAATGCGTCGAATCTCGAACGGGTATAGTCATACGCCCCGGCAGCAGGCAGTTCGAGCGCCAGCGCATAACCACGCTCATAAGCTTGCCGCGCTTGTTCATGCTGTCCCTGAAGCCACAGGAGCCCAGCGTGGGCCTGCCAGTATTCGGCGTCGCGGTCGATGCGGCGATGCGCCTGCAACCGTTGCCACCAGAGTTCCGCGGCCGTACGATCTCGCTTATAGACGGAGTTAATGAACACGAATTCGGCGCAAATACCGGCCCCGCTCTGCAGCGTGGCGTTTTCGTATAGCTTTTCGGCTTCTTCCAGACTTTCCAGCGCTTCTGGTATCCGGCCTGAATCCAGATGATGTATGCATGCGAACAAGCGCAGCAGCATGGCACGATCCCCCTGGGTCAGGAAATTGCCCGCTGCCCGAAACACGTCCAAGTCGTAATCCCGCGGCCGCCGCGCTGTCACCAGAGTGGATGCCACCATCGAGAAGGCCTGCTCCACATGCGCCCAAGGACCGTTAGTCACCAGTTGATAAATGCGCGCGCCGTCGGAATAATGCGCTTCCGGTTTCTGTGGAATTAGATTGACCAGAAAGTCCACGGAAGCAATGCTTGCCATCATGCTAAGCACCGGCCAGGATGATTCCCACGCGTGACCTTTAGTTGTGAGCGCGGCGAGGCAGCTTACGCCTGCCAGCACCAGCGATGCCACCGGGCCCCCCAGAGCAAAGAATGCGGCGCGGCCTCGAACATTCGTCAGGCGCGTCGGAGCCATGCCCGTCATCCCTCCCAGACTCGCTACCAGCTCGAACTTCCACTTACCTCTCTTATGAGCCAGGCGGAATGGTCCAATTTCCAAACTCCGAAGCTTCATATCGGAGGCCCAGCCCGCTACAACGTGTCCAAATTCATGGACCGCAACACACATCAAGATCGCAATCTGCAGTTGACCTGCCCAGATCAGGAATTCCGATTCCTGGAGATGTTCAGCGCGTGCCCAGCTTTTCCACCAGTGCATGCAAAGAAACAGCCAGCCCAGCGCCATCACGGCGGCCGCCCGTTCGGCAAGTTTACTGGTGCCATCCCCGGGCAGGCGCTGCGGCTCCGGCTTACTTGCATCGGCGAGTGCCAATGTACTCTGGGGACGTGCGAATGCGATCAACCCTGCCACCCCGATCAACGCGCCCACTAATCCCACACGCAGATGAGCGAATTTGGAGAAGAACATCAGCGGGTGCATGGCTGCTCTCAGGGGCAGCAGATTCACGACGCTCGCCGCCAGCGCCCAATATCGCGCCTGACGGTTGCCCCGCTTCAGAGTCCACCAGGCGATGGCCGGCACCACATTCAGCGCCAGCGCTCCGAGAGCCAGCAGTTCGGTCAGCAGGAATAATGACGGCGACGCCTGCCGCCACCCCAACTTCAGGCTTAGTTTGAAGGCCGCGATCAGAAAGATGGGCACCGCCGCGATCAGGCTGAGCGCTTCTAAGCCAAAGCAGAAGCGGACAAACTTGCCAAGTTGCCCCATTAACAGTTGATCGGCACGGATGGATGGGACTTATGGCCTCCAGGTCCCTTATTTCCAGGGGGTGTTAATGCTTAGAGGGGAATAGCCCCTCCGCTTGGATCTAGCCGCGCAGCTTAGCAAGCGACGCACGCGCCCGCTTCCGCATCATGGATTCGAAGGAGACGCGTGGGACGTTGATCAGCTTGCGCATTTCGGCGGCGCGGAGCAGGCGTTGGGTAGCGTTAGGCATGCGCGAAGCAGCACGGTCGAAAGCGCCTGGACGATGCCGCGTACATGCCGGCAATGGCGCGGTAGTAACCCTGCTGTCCTTTTAATTTTTGGCAGCCGGTCACCAGCGCGGCCAGCACTTCGTCATTCTCCTCCAGCTTGGCGACGACCGCGCCCCAATCGTCCAGAAAAGGGCACAGCGGCAGCAGTGTGGCCGGCGAGCGCCGTAGCGCCTTCACTGGGCGGAGCGGATAGTGCCGGTGGCCCTCGGCCGAAAGCCCCGTGTCCTGGTACATGCGAACTGCCAGATCGAAGCGGCCTCGCGTCGAGAAGATGCTCCATCAGCGGCAGCGTTACAGGCGTCTTCTTCCAGAAGCCCATGCCCTGCGTGAGGTCGCCGCGATTGTGGGCCAGCGTCATCGCCAGACGCAGCAAGTCGAGTTCGCCGTCGCGTTCGGCGGCTACCTGATCGAAAACGGCTTGTTCCCGATCGATTTCAGCTTCGATGGCCGCCTGCGCTTCTTCCGCCGATGCCGTGCTCGCCGAGTTCCAGCATGCGGCCCAACCCGCCCGCGATGGCGCTCCAGTGTTCGCCGTTGTGGCCGCTGACGCCGCGAACCGAACGTGTTGAGATTCCCTCCTCCGTCCAGCCCGCGGGCGCCGAGTGCAAAGCGCAGCATGGGCTTCAGCACTTCAGGATCGGACGTTTCACGCCACGCCATGCCGCGGATTTTCGTGTCGACATCGGTGGGCACGAACGTGGCGACGGTGGCATGATGACAGGACAGGCAAAGAGCGAAATAGTCCTGCAGCTGCTCGGCGTGGTGGAGATCGGGCCGGCGAATATTCTCCCAGCTTGCCAGGACGCGGAGGAACCCATCCGGCGTTCCGCCCATTTCGATCAGCCTGCCCGGCTCCGGCGCCGGCACACGAGCCTTGAGAAAAGGCGCGGTGTTGTAAACCTGGGATAGCAGCGTTTCCGGAGAAATCCATTGCGCCCACGCCTCCCGCGGCGGTGGGGTCAGTGATTCCGACAATCTACTAGTATGACGCGGGCGCTATGCAGAGCCACGCCGGCGCAGGTCGGGAAAGATGACGTTGCGAAGGCTGGGCGCGAGCAGCGCTGCGTCATCCCGCGGACCGAACCAGACCAGGTCTTGTATTTCAGAGTGCGCGGCAGGCGTACCTTCCAACTCGCCCGCGTACAGTTCGATCTTTACGGTCTTGCCTTCTTGTCCGGCAGCAGGGCTTTCGTAATCGCCCAGGTAATGAAGGTTGGAGACTTCCACTTCGCCCAACTCTTCACGGCACTCGCGCCTCAGGCATTCCTCCGCAGTCTCCCCTTGTTCCAGCGTGCCGCCAGGCAGAATCAGCAGCGAAGTGGTGTGCTTCTTGCGGCAGAGCAGAACGCGCCCGTCTTTCAAATGCAGCAATCCAGCTTTGTGATAGTCCGCCATCTATTGCAGGATGGGGAAACGCTCGAAATCCTGCGGCCACGAACAGGCTTCCTTCCGTGACTCCCGCGGGAGCATGTCGCTTTAGTTCGGCGCCCAGTTGGCCGCGCGTTGATTCTGCCCGGCGAGAAAAGCCTGGAACGCCGCCGTGACGTGTTGAACCTCGTCCGCCGATTCGTGCACGAATTCCAGACGAAAGTGGCGAATACCCGCCTCGCGCCATGAATCCATGTGCGCGCTTGCCTCCTGCGCCTCCGCGCCGAAGACCGTATTCCGGCAGCCAACGTCGGCGATTACAGGATGCGCGCGGCCTTGTGGATCTCGCAGGGCGACCCGATGTTGTTCGCATGGCCGGCCGCAATCGCGATACGTCGTGCCGCTGGAAAGGAATCGGCAGAAGACGCAATGCTCGGTGTGGAAGACCGGCAGATGTTGATAGGCGATGGCTTCCATCCGCTCCGGGCCGATGGTTCGCGGCTAATGCGGAGATCTGCGCTGCGTTTAGATCGTGCGTCGGGGTGAGTCGCGCCAGACCCAATTCAAGATACGCTTCGGCAGTCAGCGTGTTGGCGGTATTGAGGCTGAAATCGCCGATCAATGGTTGGCCGGCGGTCTCCTTTGAGAGTATGGAGAATGCCGGTGCTGCGAATGAGAATCGGGCATTGCAGACTGACCAGAAAATCCACGATGCGGCTCTCACCAGGTTTCAGAATGCGCGGGCTGGCTACTCGAACCTGCACACCAGCTGCCTTCACGCGTTGCACGGAAGGGCGCAGCCCGTAAAGATCCAAATAGTCCAAAGTGATGCTATCGGGCTTGGCGGCGATTGCGGCTTCCATCTGTTCCGGATTGCGGACCAGCACGTGGAGTTGAGCGTGCGGCCGCCCCAGGCTGGCGCGCTTTTCGCGCCGAAGATCGGGCGTGGGATGAATCAACTCGCGTTAGCGGGACGCGATTGGAGCTCCTCGAGCTTTTCGACCGCCTCACGCCGCATTCGATTCAACAGCGACACGGGCGCGAACACGGAGCCGCTGATTTCAGCGCTCAGTCCAGCGAGTTCATACGGCGTGTTGCCGAGTCTGCCGAGTTGTTCTTTCAGCGTCTCTTCCGTGAGCCCGCGATTCTGCGCGGCGCTCAGCGCAGTGGGCGATTCCACCGTGACGGCAAGCCCACTCGGTAACGTCCAGCGAGTATGCAGCGGCTGGTTCGCTCCGGCGGTCGACGTGCACTGTGAGCGGCTGCTTTGAGACCGGCGCCGCCGGGTCAAGGAATGGACGTGCTGCCCGATCCAGTTCAGGGTCGTGCGTGCGCCACACCAGATCGCCGGCGCGAATCCGGCGGAAATTCACAGCGTTATTGGCGAAGCTCAGCTCCAGCGTGCCATCCAGCTGTGGCGCCGCGTGATAAACACGGCCGCCTTCTTCGTCTTCCTGCGGGCTTCGCCAATCGGCCGCATCGAACACCACGCCATCGCCCGCTTTCAGCGGAGCAATTTCGTGCGCCGCGGCAGGCTGCACGTACACGCTCGTATCATGAACAGCGGTGACCGTGCCGATATGCACACCGCGATGGCGAGGGCTGCGGCCCTTCACCACCTTCTGATGGTTCACGCCGGAGATGAAATACGGCCCGAGGCCGCGCGAGTAGACCTGCTCGAGTTCCAACTCCTGGCGCGGCGTGACAGACAACTCGCGGCCCGCCCACGCGTCATCGACGGCCTGGCGATAAGCTCGCGTGGTCAATGCGACGTAATCGGCGCCCTTGTAGCGGCCCTCAATTTTCAGGCATCTCACCCCGGTTGCAATGATCTGCGGCAGATGCTGCAACGCCGACAGGTCGCCGGGAGAGAGAAGATAGCGCGCGTCGGCTAGCGGCTTCCGTTCGCCGTCGACCAGCATTTCGTACGGCAGCCGGCAGGCCTGCGCGCATTGGCCGCGATTGGCGCTGCGTCCGCCCCACGCTTCGGACGAAAAGCATTGGCCGGAGTAGGCCACGCATAAGGCGCCATGCACGAAGATTTCGAGATCGGCCTTGGTCTTGGCGTAAATTGCCGCCACTTCCTCCAAAGATAATTCGCGAGCCAATGTGACGCGGTCGGCCCCTTGCGCTCAGCGCGAACTCGACGCCTTCCGCGCTGGTAATGCTGGTCTGCGTGGAGGCGTGAAGTTCCAGATCGGGAGCGATCTGACGCGCCAGTTTGAGCACGCCGATATCCTGCACGATGAGTGCGTCGACACCGGCTTCGGCAATGCAACCGATCGACGCGCGCGGCTTCGGCCAGTTCGTGTTCGAAGACCAGCGTGTTGAACGTCAGATAACCCCGCACGCCCCGGCGGTGCAGCGTTCGCATCGCTTCCGGCAGTTCGCTAAGTTCAAAGCCAACCTTCGCGCGGGCGCTGAAGTGTTTGAGGCCGAAATAGCAGGCATCCGCGCCAGCTTCGATCGCCGCGTGGAGCTGCGGCCAATGTCCGGCCGGACTCATCACTTCGGGTTTCTTCGGGAACGGCATGGGCTTCTTAACCTAAGGGTAGCGTGCCGGCATCAATCGTTAGCTTCGCCGGCCCATTCGAATTGATACCATTGATCCTCTGTGGACGGTGCGACTTTATGAACCAGGTCATGAGCAAAGGGAGCAACGGCGGGCTTTTGGCTGCGTGCCTTCTATGTGCAGCGGCTGCTTCGGCCCAGCAGCTTACCTTGGAGATCAAGGATTACGCGACCTTCCCGATAACAGGCTCGGCCGAAAACTCCAGCGACAACGTCGCCAGCCTGCTCGCTCGCATCAATTATTTGCGCGACGAACCGGGCCGCGGCGAAAAGCGCTTCTTCGTGAACGATTTGAACGGCCCGCTGTACATGCTGAACAAGGAAACGAAGAAAGTCACCACTTATCTCAACTTCAACGGTCGCGAGGGCCACGGCGGCCTGTTCCACAAGTTCCGGTTTGAAAATGGCCAGGCCAATGGGTTCGTCAACTTCCTCTTCGATCCCGACTACGCGCATAACGGCAAGTTCTACACCATTCACCTGGAAGACCCATCCCTGCCCGGCTCGATCATGCCGGATAACACGAATTTCCCCGGCCTGAAATTAGACGGTTATACAACCAGTCCGGCCATCGTCACGCCGCCTTCGCACCGTAGCGAAGGAGTGATCATCGAGTGGACGGACACGAACACCTCGAATTCTACCTTTGAAGGCACCGCCCGCGAGGTACTGCGGTTGCAGCTCAATACCTACAGTCACCCCTTGGGCGAAATGAGCTTCAATCCCGCGGCCCGCCCCGGTGATCCCGACTGGCGCGTCATGTATGTCGGCTGCGGCGACAGCCGCACCGGCGAAGAGCACGACCCGATATTGCGGCTCGGTCCGCAGCGCCTTGATCTGCTAATCGGAAAAATCTGGCGGATCATCCCCGATCCGAGCGAACATACCAGCTCCAGCACGCTCAGCGAAAACGGCCGCTATCGCATCCCCAACGATAATCCATTCGTGAAAGTGGAAGGCGCCCGTAAGGAGATCTGGGCGTACGGGCTGCGCAACCCTAACCGTCTGACCTGGTACGTCGACCCCGATGACCGCGCTAAGGTCACGCTGCTTGCTCACGTGGTAGGACTGCAAACCTGGGAGACAGTGGACATCATCCACAAGGGAGCGAATTACGGCTACTCCCTGCGCGAGGGCAACGAACTGCTATATCCCAACAACAAGACCGGCCCATTGCCGTCCGACGATCACATCCCCATGCAGATCTCCGATACCGCTACGAATGGGATGGTTCTTCCCACCTATCCGGTCATCCAATACGGTCACGTCAAAGATGGCGGCGACGCTATTTCCAGTGGCTACGTTTATTCGGGCAAGGCGCTGCCGGCCTTGCGCGGCAAGTACATTTTCGGCGACATTACCACCGGCAACATCTGGTACACCGATTTCAAAGACATGCTCGCTGCCGATGACGGCGATCCCAGGACCATGGCCCCATTGCATTCGGTGAAAGTTCTGTGGGACAACCACGGCAGCAAGGAACTCTACGGCTCCATGGCGCCGGTGACGGCCGTAGCCTATCATGCGCGCGGAGGTAAGGCCGAGACTTTGCCGGGCCGGGCTCGCATATCGGGCGGCCGGTCCGATATTCATTTCCTGACGGACGACCACGGCGAGTTGTACATCCTGAGCAAGAGCGATGGCGTAATCCGCGCAGTCGTCGCCGCCACCCTGAACTAGGATTATTTCAAGCCCAGCAAATAAGCCGGGTTCTTGCGAGCCATAAGATCGATCTCGTCTTGCGTCATGCCTTCTTTGAGAAGCGCCTGAATATAACTCCTCATGCCGGCGGTGTGCACGGGGTTGACCGCGTTGCCCAGGTCCGTGGACATGATGACATGCGCAGGTCCGATCTCCTTCATGTTCTGTGCGTAGAACGCCATCGTCTTCTGGCTGGCTCCGGAAAATGGCAGCGTCCCCACGTAGCAATACTCCAGGAATGCTCCCATGCCGGCGGCCTCTTTCTGCTGTGCGACGTTCATGTCAATGCCCTGCGTCGGATGAGTGACAATAATGCGGTGGATGCCCATGGCGCGGGCCTCCCGGATCAGCATCAGACTCTCCTCCGGCGAGATATGACCTGTTGCCAGAGCGATATCTTCACGCGCGATAATCGCGAGCACTTCCTTAGTCTCCGGAAGAAGCTGCCCATTCCTGGCGATCGGCACGAATGGCCGGTTGGGATTGGATGAGCGCCGGACGCCTGACTCGGAGTCCATGGTTGGCATCCACACGATACGCCCGAACCGCCCAGGCAGTTCGACCATCTGTTCCACTGCCGCGGGATTCATGCCGCCCACCTGCCGATTGAGAGCAATTCCACCAAATACTTCGATTCCCGGAACCTCCCTGTGGACTAGAAAGGCAATGCCAGTGGTCGGGAAGAAGTGGTTTTTGAAAACCACCGCTCGCATGCCTTCCTGCTGAGCCAGCCGGGCCAACGTGATGGCATCAATCGAGCGGGGAATTGTTTCGGGATCGACATGCGCATGAACATCGATAACGCCCTGCAATGATTGCGCAAGTGAGATACTGGCACAGAGCAGAAGTAAGCCGATCGGCCGCATAGCGATCCTGATTCTAGCGCTTATAACCCGGTCACTGCGGCTGACATATAATCACTTTCGAAACTACCTGGAGGCAGCGAATGTCTGTTATCGGATTCATAGGTCTTGGAATCATGGGTCGCCCTATGGCGAAGAACTTACTCAAAGCGGGACACCAGCTTATCGTGCACGATATTGTCCGTGCTTCGGTGGACGACGTTGCGGCAAGCGGCGCCGCGCGCGGCGATTCAAGCTCGGACGTAGCTTCGAAGTCGGAAATCGTGGTCACCATGTTGCCTGACGGTCCCGACGTTGAAGCCGCCATGCTCGGCCCGGGTGGCGTTCTGGAGGGTGCGCGCAAGGGCTGCATCGTAGTGGACATGAGTTCCATCAGTCCCACTGTTTCGCAAAAAGTAGGAGCAGCCTGCGCCGCCAAGGGCGTCGAGTTCCTGGATGCGCCGGTTAGCGGTGGGGAGCCCAAAGCCATCGACGGCACGCTGGCAATCATGGTAGGTGGAGACGCCAAGGTGTTCGAAAGAGTCAAACCTATCCTGGAAAAGATGGGTTCCAGCGTACTGCTGACCGGACCCGTAGGCGCCGGCAACGTCACCAAACTCGCGAACCAGATCATGGTGGCGTGCAACATCGCCGCCATGGGCGAGGCGCTCGTACTCGCCACTCGGGCGGGGCTCGATCCCGAGGTGGTTTTCAATGCCGTCAAGGGAGGCTTAGCCGGCAGCACGGTACTCAATGCCAAAGCTCCCATGGTGATTGGCCGGAATTTCAAGCCCGGATTCCGGATCCGGCTCCATCAGAAAGATCTTCGCAACGCGCTGGCGGCCGGAGAATCGATGAATGTGCCCTTACCCCTGACCAGCATGGTGCAGCAGATGTTGATCACACTCATGAACGACGGCAAAGGCGATCTCGACCACTCCGCTATCGTCAACTATATCGAGCACGGCGCCGGGATCGACGTAAAAAAGCCGAAGACAGTCACCGCCTGAACGTCTAAGCGGAAACGGTTCCGGTCTGAACGTGGCCCTTCGGCAGTACCGATTATCTGATCGCGGACCGCGCGATTCAGGGCACTCGTGATCGCATTCAGCGAAGCAGTCAGAATGTTGCGATGCATCCCGGCGCCCATCACGGCGTCGCTCTCGGCGGCGCGCAGTTCCACGAAGCAAACGGCGGCTGCATCCGCGCCGCTTCCAACCGCGTGTTCGTCGTAATCCAGAATTCGCGAATCGCGAGATCGAAGTGCTTGTTCAGTGCGTGAACAAAAGCATCGATCGGGCCGTTGCCTTCGCCGAAGATCGCGTGCTCCGCCGCGCCGTCGCTCACGGTCGCCGTCAGTTTCCCGCTCTCGCCGGCGGAGTGCTCGGAATGTTCGAGAATGGCCAGCGGCGATACCTGGTCGATGATATTCCGCTTTGAACGCCCGCCAGATTTCGGCGGAGGTGATCTCGCGGCCCGTCGCGTCCGTGATCTGCTGAATCACGCGGCTGAACTCGATCTGCAGTTTTGCGCGGCATCTTGATGCCGTAATCGCGCTCCAGCAGGAACGAGACGCCGCCTTTGCCCGACTGGCTGTTGACGCGAATGATCGGCTCGTAGCTGCGGCCGAGATCCTTCGGATCGATGGGCAAGTAGGGAATCGCCCAGCGGCTCGCCCGGCTTCTGCGCCGCGAATCCCTTCTTGATGGCGTCCTGATGCGAGCCCGAGAACGCCGTGAACACCAGAGTCGCCCGCGTAGGGATGGCGCGGATGCACGGGCAGCTGAGTGCAGAACTCCGCGCACTCGATCACGTCATTGATGCGCGAGAAATCGAGGCCGGGGTGCAGGCCCTGCGAGTACATGTTGATCGCCAGCGTAACGATATCGACGTTGCCGGTGCGTTCGCCATTTCCGAACAGCGTGCCTTCCACGCGATCGGCGCCGGCGAGCAGCGCGAGTTCGGTCGCCGCGACAGCGGTGCCGCGGTCATTGTGCGGGTGAAGGCTCAAGATCATCGACTCGCGCTTGGATGTGTGGCGGCTGAACCATTCGATCTGATCCGCGTAGATGTTCGGCGTGGACATCTCGACGGTAGCGGGCAAGATTGATGATGACTTTGCGTTCGGGCGTGGCGCCCCACACGTCCATCACCGCCTCGCAGACTTCGACCGCGTAGTCCAGCTCCGTGCCGGTGAAGCTTTCCGGAGAATACTCGAACACCCATTCGGTTTCCGGATACTGCGCGGCGCATTGACGCACGCTGCGCGCGCCGTTGACGGCGATGTCTTTGATGCCCGCGCGATCCAACCCGAAGACGACGCGGCGCTGCAGCAGTGGAGGTGGAATTATAAAGGTGAACGATGGCGCGGCGGATCCCTTGCACGGCTTCGAACGTGCGCTCGATGAGAGGATCGCGCGCCTGCACCAGCACCTGGACCGTTACGTCCCGCGGGATGAGGTCTGCGCTCGATCAGATCGCGGCAGAAATCGAAATCGGTTTGCGATGCCGAGGGAAACCCGATCTCGATTTCCTTGAATCCGATCTCAACCAGCTTGAGGAACATGCGGGTTTTGCGGGCCGCATCCATGGGCTCGATCAAAGCCTGGTTGCCATCGCGCAGATCCACGCTGCACCATAACGGTGGTTTTTCAATGACCCGCGACGGCCATTGACGATCGCCCAGTTCAATCTGCGGAAAGGGCCTGTACTTCTTCGATGGGTCGCTCAACATAAAATTCTTCCCGGGCTAACGATGTCTTTTAAGTATAAGTGCTCAGATTCCGCGGCGTTGTACAACGCGCTACCAACTACTGGGGTTTCTCCCGGTTGTAGAACTTCCAGTACGTTCAATTATTAGGCGAGTTTCTTGCTTTACAACGCCGTGATGTTATACTGTTTTCCCGGAGGACCCCGTGCGAGCATTGAAATTTGTCCAGTTGTTTTCTTTGGCCTTGTTAGTTGCAGGCCTGGCTAATGCGAATAGGCTTGATACCGACGATTCGAGTTACGGCTCCATCTCTCTAAACTCCCAGTGGACATGTTTGGATGCGAGCGGCGCCCCTCTCGCACCGACGAGTGGAACGAAGCCAACATGTGGTGTTGGAGCAGCTCTGTTAGAACAGACGTTCATGGCTTCCAATATAGAGGGAGCAGAGGTGTTCAATTTCAATATCATTGAGAACGCGCTGAATATCAGCAATTTC
Organism: Bryobacterales bacterium; assembly: GCA_963769205.1. Classification (GTDB taxonomy): domain Bacteria; phylum Acidobacteriota; class Terriglobia; order Bryobacterales; family Bryobacteraceae; genus Palsa-89. The sequence goes on from CAVYKR010000023.1 coordinate 148,497, forward strand.
AAGCTCACCTTAACAGGCGATACACCCTTTATTCTGGACAACGGCAATCAGTGGGGTTATGGCGCGGTTACATGTAAAGGCACGAGTGAAGAGCAGTGTGGCCCCAACCCAGGCAACTTCGGCGTCACGAACAGCCCGGATACATCGGGGGCTCAGACCGTAACGTTCACGGGGCCGGGAAATGGGAACGGATTTGTATTTTTTGGTGTCGAGGATCAATCCCTGGCTCCATCATTGGTTCATGCACAGCTTGCGCTGGTGAGCGGCGTACCGGAACCCGGTTCCTGGCTCCTGCTCGCTTCAGGATTGTTGACGCTAATCGCTTTGCGCCGCCGTCTAGCGAGCCTGCTGTAACCGGGCTGCTTTAGCCGCGATCAGCAGATAACCACTATTCTTGGCGTCGCGCTCGACGCCCTGCAGGCGTGTCTGCGCTAGCGCTTGGTCTACGCGAGATTCGATTTCGGCCTGGGCTAGTCTAATTTCCAGCACCGCGCCGGTGAGTTTCATTCGAGACGCTGCCGCCAGACTGGTCTCTAAGACCTGCCTGGCTGTGGAAAGATCTCCCGTTGCCGCGCTTAGTCTCGCTTGCGTAACCGCTAGGGATGAACTGATCGCTTGGTCTTCAAAAGACAGTTTCTTCGAAATAGTTAACTGTTCGGCTGCCTCCGTGGGCTTGCCTTGCACCAGCAAAGCGCGAGCCAGAATGTCCCTCGCCGCCGCCTCATCGTCCGGAACCCTTTCGCTCTGAAATTCTTCGGCCGCCTGCCGTGCCAATGTCTCGGCCTTCCCGGGATCGCTCTCTTCAAGCAAAACCCGTGCCAACGCCATCCGGCTCTCGGCTATGCTTCCGCGGTCATTAAATGACGTGAACAGGTCCAGAGCTTCCTGGTAAGACTTCCCCGCCCCTTTCAAATCACCTCTAGCCATTAGTATGTCGCCCAGCATGCTCATTGACGAAGCAAACACATTTTTGAGCCCGGCGCTTTGAGCCACCGCCATGGCCTCGCGCGCGCTCTTCTCCGCATTCGAAAGATCCCCGAGCTGATAATTGAGGAATGCGATATTTTTGGCCGATTTAGCCACGTTGCCTTGGTCGCCTATGACTTTGGCAGCCTCGTTCGATTGCTCGTACATGTGCCGAGCCCCGGCATAGTCGCCCCGATTGTAGTGCAGCGCGGCGGCATTCAACTCCAGCTTCACCAGTTGTTGCTTGTCATCAATCTCCCGGGCAATTACTAGTGCTTCGTCATAACCTTTTTGGGCTTGGTCCAATTGCCCTTGTGAGGCCTGCAGAATCGCCAGGTTCATCAGCGCGCCGACCATGTCCTTGCGGGATCCGATCTTGGTGGCGATGTCCAAGGCTTCTTGCCGCAGCTCCAGGGCTTCCGTGTTCTTGCCTTGAGCCTTCATGATGCTGGCGAGGACGGTCAAGCTGCGCGCCTTAACCTGTCTTCCGGCTCCCAGATCCGACGCCTGCGTGGCATGTTCGCAGGCAGCTTCGGCGCCTTTCTGATCCCCCAGCGCCAGTAGCCCGCTGCAATCTTGCCAATATGCCTGAGCAGCCAACAATCGCGCGCCTTGCTTGGTGGCCTTTTCCGCGCCTTTTGCAGCAGCCGCCTGTCCCCGCTTGAAATCCGAAATCGACGAAGCGGCGATCGCTTCCTGCAGGTCAACCCGAGGATCATCGACAGCCTGCGGCGAGCGTTGCCGTAACTCCGCAATAGTGGCCAGTGCATCCTTTCCCTTCCCGGCTTCGGTCTGGACTCGCGCCAATTCCAGCGCATAGTCGATTTCGTCGGGAAACACCGTCCACAGCGATTGGTAGATCTGGATAGCCCCATCCCACCGGGCGTTCAGCCTGAGGTAGCTGCCTTCAATTACCCGCTGATTTTGCTGCGAGAGATTTCGGGCGCGATCCGTGGCGTTGGCGGCTTCTGATTTCGCATTGCTGTCGTAACCTAGTTCAGACCATGCTCTAGCCAGGGCCAGATGAGTCAAAGCTGAACCGGGGTCGTCTTCCACCGCCCTCTGCAAGAGATCCTTAGCCGCCAGCAGATCGTAAGCTCTTAGTTTTTGAATACCGTCCGCATACAATTTGGAAGTTCCCGGTTTGGATGGCAAGGCAGCCTTAGCCGCTTGGGTCTGTTCGTGGGATGGAGCTTCTATTCCCAGCTTGCCGCGCAGCTGCAGCCCTGCCCGAGTTACAAGCTCCGCTAAGTCGGCTTGCGATCCCGTTAATGTTTCCGAAATCATTTCTCCACTGGAAGCATTTTGGAGTCGTAAGTCGACACGAATCGTGCCTTCTAGCGGTCTGCCGGCCACTGTGTACGACCCGCTTACGACATATTCAGATCCCAGGCTTTTGTAAATGCGGCTAAGTGTGTCCTTCGCATACCCGGAGGAGTCCTGCAAGCCAATGTCGAGCTTCATCCTCGCGACATTCTCGCCCGCTATGGCGCGGATTGTCTCCCCCGCCGCCAACTCCGTAGTCAGCCATTCCGAAAGGGCCGTCGATATCCAGGCGTCCTCGGATTTCCCTGAAAGATTTCGAAAGCCCATCACCGCAATGGCCGGTCTGCCCGGCATGGCCCCGTTGCCGCGAGTGGCGCCGCTTAGCTCCTCGGCGGTAGGTTCTGGAACGCGCAGGCCTGGATTCGTTAACTTCGCCGAAAGTTGCTTGGAAGCAAAAAAGAAATCGCTGCCTGGCTCGTTGCTCCCCCATTCGCCCCAGTGAGGCTCCGGATTAGTGCGCTCCACTGCCGTCAGCAGGTTGGTGAACGTGAGATACCCTTGGCTGCGGCCGTAGGTTCGCAATTCCTCCAGGAAATGACTCGCGAAGGGAGAGTGATGTCCCGGCAGGCCGTCTGGAACGTAATCCTTGCCTCCGGAGGTCAAGTATTTCCGCGTTGGAAGTTTGACCTTTCGTGCGAACAGCTCAGGAAAGGTCAGGTTGCTATAAGTCTCTGTTCCGCGCGACCCTGCCTCCTGAAGACGGCGGTCAAAAGTGCCCGAATAGCACGCATCCATCACCAGCAGGATATGCTTGGCGCGGATCGAATTGATGATGGACCTGAGGTCGTCATAGGATTCATAGGTGCCGCGCGTCTCATCGTCCTTCCGGGAATCCCTGGCAACGATAAATCCTTGCCCGAATACGTCATCGAAGAGGCCGTGGCCGGCGAAAAAGATGAAAAGCTGATCGGAGTCGTCAAACTTCTTTTGGGCGTATTCCCGCAGCTTGAAAACAATACGTTCCCGCGTCGGATTGTGCAAGACCTCAGTTTCGAAGCCATAGTTATCCTTTAGCTCCGCTCCGATGGCCTCGGCGTCGGGAATCGGATTTACTAGCGGCTCCCAGCTGTCGTACTCGTTCGTCGCAAAGAGCAGCGCATAATCCTTGCGCTGTCGCCATTCCTCGTTGCGAGCCGGAGCTTCCGCCCGAATTTGCCCGGACTCCGCGGTCCGATCCTGATGATTGCTGCTGCGCGATGACCGGTTGGGCAACCAGTTGCCAGACGCCCACGCAATTGAAGCCGATTAGTAAAATCCCTAAGCGCACCCCTGACCATACTTTCGCCGAGGCTGCTAACACGTCAGTTACCACCGGAATCCTATGACGAGAATAGCGCCCTTTCTTAAAGGTTTGCTCGGAGGTCATCACTTTGCGCCTCCCGGCGGGCCGCTTACTAACCGCAAGTGCTGTATCGACCAGTTCACTGGGATATTCGCTACCGATCCCCGCTTGCCCATCCCTGCGTTTTCAAGAAGCACAGCCAAGGGATTGTTGCTTGCCGGCGACCCGCCCCGTGCCCTCACCCCATCGAAATTGAACACCGTTTGGGGATTATCGATCGGCGTCGCGCTCGCCAGCAGGAAATAATTGTCCGTCCCATATGGCTCGCCGATTTGGAAGTCACAATCGCGGTTCGAAAGCGCGATCGTTTCCGGAACAGCCGCGCTGGCGGCATCAAAGCGTGGGAATTCGTTCGCGAGATTGTCACCAAATAGTAGCGTCGCTCGGCCGAAACTATCCACCGCGAAGACATAAACCCGTCGCAGGTGCGCCTCGCGCTCGACATCGCCGGGCGACGCTTTGAGCAGTAGCTTGTAGCAGTCGCCGCCCTTCACGTCACTCGAGGCCAGCATGTCCTTCGTCTTTGCATTTTGAAAAGCCAGATGGTACGGCCACGAATCGTCGGCCTCGGGCGAGCTCAAACGCAGCCAGCCCAGAATTCTCGCAAGCCCCAGAGCCGCATCCTTTAGCGACTGGCTCGCAGCGCTCACATCGCTATCCACCGTTACCCAGTCGGTGCGTATAGGCCGATCGATGTTTTCCGCACCTCGCGGGACATCCGGAAGCATCCAGGCATACTCAGCGCATTGCTGCCGGGCCGGATCGCACGGCCGTCCCGCCAGAACGTAATCGGCCAGAGCCGGTGACTGCACCGTAGCTATATTGCCGCCGAAACGTAGGCTTTCAGCGAGTTCGGCGGGCGCCGGAATCCACACAAGAATGCGCGGCTTGGCCGGCGCTTTAGCCACCAATGGCCCGAGGGCTTCCGCCGATAGTGTCTCCAACCAAATGGGTTGGGCGTCAGCACGATTGTCCTTCCATGCCCATCTGGATCGGTCCCCGTCCCAGCTCAGCGTATGGGTGTGTGTCTGGTCCGCTGGATCCATGATCCAGTCCGCTGTGGCATGGCTGCGCAAAGCGGCGAGCACTGTCAGAGCCTTTTGAATTTCCGCCCTCGGTGCCGCGGACCGACAAAAACTCGCAGCTGTTCCCGATCCGGCGCAACCCACTTCGTTAACTCAAAAAGATCTCCCACATGGACCGGAGATGCCTCGCCCGTCTTATCGGAGATGACTGCCTCGGATGAAGCTAATCCATTCACTTTAGTAATTCGCAGCTCTACTGGCGGCCCCGCCGGCGCGACACGCTTTAGTTCACAGCCTTCCCGCAGATTCATGGCGAGCCCGCCATTCAACTTGACTACCGGGCCGGTAACGCGGCCGGCGGCGACCGTGACGGCTTGGCGCGAGATCGCGGCTTTGGCCGAAAAGACCGCGCTGGCTCCGTCCTTGTTTCGCGAGCAGCACCGGCTCTTGAAAAGACACGCTGGTTTGCATGAGCGCCCGAACCCGCTGGAATGTCCGCTCCACGCTTTCGCCCGGCGGCGCGGACCCGAGCACGTGCAGCAATGCCCAGGAGAACGCCCCGTGCGCTCCTCCCAAATCGGTCTCGGGAAGTTCCATCGCGGGCTCATCATCCTGGGCTGCCGAAATTATCAGAACGCCTTGATCTTCGGGCAGTGAAACGGAAAGTGTCTCATCCACCGAGACCCCCATATCCGGCCCTTCGGCCCGAACCTTTCGCGCCGTCATACCTCGGAAAGTTCCGCCGCTGTAGCAGCTATCTTCGATCACTGTAAGGCTTACGCCTTTTTTGGGAGCTTGAACATAAATCCGTGCCAGTTCCTTGCTGCGAATATCCGGAACTCCAAACAGCGCATCGGCCGGCACGATGGTCGAATCCAGTCCGCTGATGTTTTGGTTTTGAGCGGCGCGATTCCGAATGCGGGAACCGTGGCCGGCGTAAAAGAAGAAACTCACGTCGCCCGGTTTGGCTTGGTCGATGAGATGACTCTGGAGAAGCTGTAGGATATTATCCGCGGAGGCTTCTTGATCTCGATTCGGCAGGACAATAATGTTGCGTTCCTCGAAGCCGAAGCGCTGGATCAATATTTCCTTCATCGCCGTGGCGTCGTTGAAGGCTCCATCCAGCTTTCCCAGAGCGCGGCGCGAGGGCTTGCCTTGAATCGCCTTCAGTCGCTCTCGATTCCTGGAGGATAACTGGTAGCCCGGCCGAGTCGGCAGGCTGCAAATACTGGTCGATTCCAACCAGCAGCGCGCGGCGAACTTCCGCCTGCGCCGGGATGAGAGGGGTGGCCAGTAAAAACGCGAGAATCGGAAGCCGCAGCCCTGGAATCCTCATCGCAAATTCTCCGTAGCGATCTGTTCGATCAAGCATATTAAAGCAGATTCGAGCTCGCGCTTTACGCGAGCTCGAGACCTGCCCTCAACTTCTGCGGTTATTTACGGCGCTTGCGTGACTAACAGCTCTATTTCGGCGTCCAATCCCGTGACCATGGACGTGAACGGAGTACCGGCGCCATTGGAATCGACTCCGAAAAATATGTACCGGCCGTTATAGTTAGCGTTGCTCTGGTACAACCTGACATTACTGTTGGAATACCAGAGATAGTAACCAGTCGCGACCCGAGTTGACCCGGCCGGAGCTGTACAGTTGCATCGATTCTCCGCCTGCAAACCGCCATTAACTTCAATTTCGAGAGCCGAGGAAGTACGGTTTGTAACCAGTGGCAGGAAATAATCGGTGTTGCCGATGTGGTTGCCAACCGTGAAGTTGTAAGTGCCCGATGGGTTGCTATAAGTTGAGAAGATCCCGCTCATCGGATCGCCCAGCGTCCGCCCATTTAGAGTCGGTTGCAGTACCGTGAAGGAAACCGTCAGCGTCGAAACGTTTACGTCCGTTCCCGCCGTGGTGAAAGCCGGGCAGCTTCCTACTACCGTGCCATTAATCGATACATTCACGGCGTAGGCGAGATTGTTGACGATGTTGACGCGGACATGCTGTCCCACCGGAGCAACAGGTGCCCGATATTGGTAATCGTAATACCACCAGGTGCCTTGAATCGCAGAAAACAGGCGCGCAAAAACCGTACGCCCGTCGGTCGGTAAGCCGATCGTCCGGGACAGGTTCTGCCCCTCATCCTCATCCAGAATGTCGTTGCAGCCCTGGCAGCTCCCGATCTGCAGGTAGAAATCGTTCGCGCCGTAGCCTCCGTCCCAAGTGAACAATTGGGGAGAGTTCAAGGTCGAGCCGTTCGCCGGGAAGGTCATCGCCGCCGGAAACGCGTTACCCCCTTGGGACGCCAGGTATTGATAGTCGATGTAGTACCAGTTCCCGTCGATTAACGAGAACAAGGTAACAAATATGGCCCGGCCGTCTAACGGAAGCGGCACGGCGCGGGAGAGATTCTGCCCTTCGTTCTCGCTTAACAGGTCGTTGCACTCAAAGCAGCTGCCGATTTCGAGAAAGTAATCCTCCACGCCGTTGCCGGCGCTCCAAGTAAAGGATTGAGTGGGATACAGGGTCGATCCATCCGTTGGGACAATCATCTGAGCCAGGGGATCGGAATAGTCAATTGTGTTGCCTTTTGCCCGCCGGTTGGTCGCGGCGGCGCTCGTCTCCAGCAGCGCAAAGCGAGCCGATTTTATGTCAATCGACGTGGTCGGCTCTGTCCGCGGCGCCGCCGCGCCCGGATCACCCTGCTTCGCCCCGCCCATCTTCGCCGCGGCGGCCGCCGGCCACACCGGCCGCCCCCCAAAAGTTTTCGGGGGGCGGCGGGTGGGCGAGCCTTTTCGGCCGTGCTCCAAGACCGTCCTCGACTCGGTATCTCGTTTCAATTCCATCACTTGGCGGCTTTCCTGGGCGTAACCCGCTATACCGGAGAAAAACGCCAAAATGGTCGTGTAGATCAATGTTTTGTTCATGTTGCCTCCTAAGCTTGCCTTCACCTGGGAGTGCGAAAAACACGACAAAAAGGGGTAACAATTAGTGCAATTCGATGCTATTTATCGTCAGCTAGGGTAGCTTTCAGATCTTCCAAGGCATGCAGAATGGCGGAATCGCCCGGCCGTAGGCTCAGAGCGGCGTTCCACCCTTGGCGGGCCTCTTCCAACAATCCCAGACGCCGGTCTACATCGGCTAAAAGCGCCAACACGGTCGCGTCCTTGGGCGACCTGGACAAGGCCTCGGTCAACGCCGCCCGCTCTCGGGCGTCCTGGTCGCTAATGGTTTCAAAGGTTGCCTGGCCTTCCCCGACGACGCCCAGCCGTCCCATAGCACTGACATGCCAGGAATACATCGCACCGGCTTGGACAGTTCCGGCCGGAATCTCCACATGAGTGGCCGCGGTTTGAATGCTGTCCAATGGGCTTCCGTCCGCTTCCATGAGCTCGATACGGTAGATGGTGGCTTCCGGAATGGCGGCAAAGCTTAGATTGAGCCGGTCCGCTAAAGCGGCCATCCCGTCGCGCGGATACATGAGTCTTATGGGGGCTGCATCGCCTCGGACACGAACGGCTCCCGATGTTCTTGCCGTGCGATCGGCGATAGGGGTGGCTTTGGGGATGGGGGGCAACCGCTCCAGCTCGTTGACCGGACCGCTGGCGCCGGTCAAACCATCCGCCGTGACGGTAACCCTTGCTCCAGCTCCGAGTTCATAGCGGCGGCCATTCAGCAGAATCACGGTGGCGTTGGAGGCGGCCGCAAGCTCCAGTGTCGCGCCGGGCAGGAGCCAGTCCAGGCTCGACACGGCTGCATGCTTCTGAGTCGCCCCGTCGCGAACACTGGCTTGGCCCGATAGCGAAGCAATCACGGCGATGGAGCCTTTGCAGCAGTCCGCAGCCTGCATGGGGATGAGTATCAAGAGCGCCGCAGCGTATAGCGCTTTTCGGCGAAGAAAGCCCAAAGGGCCGGGTGCGGACGTTATAACGCGTTTCGGCATAGGATAGGGCCGCAGGTACGACTTCAAGCCCCAGGCTACCAGGAGGCTCACCAGGATGGCGAAAAATGGCGCCACTACTGTAACCATGGCATGAAACAGGTGGGAGATGGCGAACGCAAACAAGACGTAAAGGCAAAGCGCGAATGCCGTCCCCAGCGACAGCCATCCGAAACGATGTGGAAAACGCAGCGCCAACGCGAAAATCAGAAAGCAAAAGACTCCCGCCACAGCCAGGCAAGCCGCCAAGCCGAACGATCGGAAAGTGAGTCCGGCGACGATGGTATTCACAATAAGGGCTTGCACTAAGACTCCGGGCACGAGATTCGAACTCACGAACTGGGGGACGCGGGTGACGTCCCCAGAGCCCTCGTAGTCTGCTCCGACAATGACAAGTTTGTCTCGAACAAGATCCGGCGCGGCATCCAAGCGGCCGGTCAGGTCTTTCCAGGAAATTTTGGGGATGTCGTCGAGGCGAACGGAGTAGTCGATCCAAATGGGGGATTCGGTTGGAACATGCCGGATTCGATCCGAGATGGCAGCTAAGCGGCCGGCCAGGGAGGCACGATCTCCGCCGCTGCGGTCGGCATAGGCCGCGCGCGCGCGACGAATGATACGATCTTCATCCTCCTGGAGGTTCACAAAACCGAACAGAGTGCGATATCGTTCCGACCCCAACACGTTCGCGACCAACGGGCCCACGCATTCGGCGCCGATGACACTTCCCGATGGCGCCGAAAAAAGGGCCAGGACCAGACGGTCCGCGCTCCGTCCTATGGCGCGAGCGAATTCCGTCGACTGGCTCCAAGCGGAGGGGAGCAGAAGATCGACTGCCACGCCGCGTGCGCCGCTAGTCAACATTCGATCCAGGTTCCGGCCGAATTCATCGGCCCAGGCTGTGTCGGCGAGCGGCCGAGTATCGGCGGTAATGGTAGCGTCGTCTACCGTCACGACCAGAAGCCGCGGGTCCGGTGAATGCTTGGGAAGGGTCGCCAAGCGGGCGTCCCAAACTCGCCCTTCGAGCACTTGCGAAATACGGAGTTTCGCCGCGAAGCCGGCAAACAAGAGGACCAGTAGAGTAGCGACGATCGCCAAGACCAACCTCCGCGGCGATTCTTCGGTCCGCCATTCTCTCTGCTGTGCCAGGAGCCACGCCTCTTCCAGGGCCTGCACGGCACTCGACGCCGTGGCCGGCCGATCGCTTGCATGCGGGCTCAGTAAGGCCAAAATTGGCTGATCGAGCTCTTTGGGCAGCTTGGGATTGTGCGCGGACGGAGCTTTGGGCGGGCGGGAGAAGTTCTCGAGGATGGTCGAAAGATGTTCGCCATAAGGAAGCGCCCCGGTCAGGGTTTCATACACTGCGGCGCCGAACGCGAATCGATCGCTGGAGGCAGATGCCGCCTGGCCTTGAAATAACTCCGGGGCCATATAGGGAACAGTTCCCCGGATCTGTGCGTGCAGTTCGACATGCTTACGCGCCACAGGCTTTATGATTGGCTCCGGCCGGGTGTCCTGGTCAGGCGGCGGCATCAGCCGCGCTAGACCGAAGTCGACGACTTTGACCTGGACAGTTGACTCCGCTTGCCTGGCGAGAAACAGATTGGAAGGCTTCCAGTCACCATGCACAATATTCTGCTGGTGGGCGAAGTCCAAAGCCGCCGCGGCCACGCGGAAAATATCCAGAGCTTCCGGAAGGGGCAATGTATGCCGGCCTTTTAGTACCTCGCGCAGCGTCTGGCCATCCAGGTATTCCATGACAAGGTATGGCTGCCCTCCGCCGTTCGGGTCGACGCCATAGTCGGTCACGTCCACAATATTGGGGTGCTTCAACCGACCGAGGGCGCGAGCCTCCGTTTCAAAACTCTCGCGAAAATGTTTCGGTATAGCGCCGTTCGATCGGATCAGCTTGAGGGCAAACTTCTTGTCCAATCCAAGATGCTTGACCATATAAACGGCTCCCATGCCTCCGTGACCGAGGGTCCGCTCGATCAGGTACTTTCCGTGGATCAGCAACCGCCCCTGAAAGCGGGGTTCGAGGCGGGTTCCATCCTGGGAGCAAGTTTGGGTGGAACCTTCAAAGCATCGGGAACAGGTGGGACACTCCTTTACAAATGCGGCGTGGTGGCCGGGGTCGCCGCTGAGCGTCTCCTGTTCGTCGGTAGCTTTGAGCAGGCGTTCCACACGCGCGCGCAGGTCGGCGTCGGCCAGACACATTTCATCCAGGTATCGCTGGCGCTGCGACACGGGGAGGTCGATGACGGCTTCAAAGATTGCCTGGATCTTCGCGTGGCGTTCCGGGGTCATTGGCATCACTCCCCATTTCCGTCTTAAGCCAAGCTTTGGCGAAGCGCCAGTCGTTCTTGATGGTCTTCAGGGACACATCCAAGATTTCCGCTGTTTCGGACTCGGTCAGGCCGGCGAAGAAATGCAATTCGACGACTTGAGCCTGGCGGGCATTGAGTTTCGCCAGACGCTCGAGGGCTTCGTCGATAGCCAAAAGTTGGGGCAGGTCCTGGATGAAGGCCGGTCCCTGGTCGTCGAAGGCGACCTTGCGCTGCAGACCGCCGTGGCGTTCGGCGCGGTGTTTGCGGCTGTGATCGACCAGCACTCGGCGCATGCTACGCGCGACCGTACAGAACAGGTGCTTTCGATTTTGCCACTGAAACGGCTCGCCGTAAAAAAGCTTCACATAAGCTTCGTTGACGAGGGCGGTAGCCTGCAAGGTGTGGTCGGGCCGCTCTCTGCGCATATAGGCGCGCGCGACCTGGCGCAACTCCTGATAGACCAGAGTGAACAATTCCTCAGGCGATTCCTGGCGTCCGCGAAACGTTTCGACAAGCAGGCTCTCAGCAGAGGCCGAATCCAAGCTATCGGGCATAATTACCTCCTGAGATTATAGCGTCGGAGGAGCGGAGACGCCGCCACAAGACGCTATGCATTCATCGGTACATGCGCAATTTCAGTTAACAGGGGGTACGCGTATCGCGGCGGTAAGTGGACTAGGAGTTGCCCGAGCGTTAGCGCCGGCGAGCCGGTACCGGCGGTATAAGAAGAAACCTGCGCCAAAAAGGCCGGCTCCGCCTACGCCGCCGAAGGCCATGGTTTTGACGTCGATCCCATTATCGTCAACGATGAATTCCGGGTCTTCGGTGGCGTCGAATTGTTTGCCATCCTTGTCGAAAGAGCGTGGCTGTGTAGGCAAACATGACTTATACTGTACTGCCTTGACACATTTCTCAGCGTTGCTTGTGCTGATGGCATCGCAGAATGGCTTCGCACCTTAGAGGGATCGGTGTTGCCCTTGCACGGTTTATATTTAGAGGTAAACTTTATCTCGATCTGAGCGCAGGCTCCTCCACATGACCACTGGACCGTGTGCCCATCTTTGACGCACGCGAATCCAGCGGCTCCTGTGCCCGCTTTGTGATCAAATTACAACTGACTGCCCTTGACGGAGATCACGATAGTCGTGATCTGGTGCCGCCCAAACCGCTGGGCAGGATACCGCCACGAAGGCGAACAATAGTGCTTTGGAAGAGAGCCGCATTGTCATATTTGTCCTCGTTATCGACACTTCATGCGTAATTACAGGGCTAAGGGAGCAGGCGGGAGAGTCTGATTTTTCCCCCGACGGTAGCCGACGAAAAATGCAGCGCCAAGCGCAAAGAGCGCGATAACGGAGAACACGCCAGTTGTGACGCTCGTAAGTACAAGAGCTTGCTGTCGTCAACGATAAACTCGGGGTCATCAGAAGTGAAATCTGGCTACCGTCTTTGTAGTAAACTTCGTGACGTATAGGAAACAGGACATTCCGCGTGTGACTTTTACCTCCCGATTGATGCATGTCGTAGTTAATGTCGCACGTAACAGTAGTTGCGGCAGTTGAACCGAGGAATGCTGGACTATTGCATGGAACTTGCCGCTGCCAAAGTCAATAATAATTCCGCAGGTCGACCCCGCATCGGTCTTACATGACCATTGGACTTAATGTTTGTTCTTAACGAAGATAAATCCCTTCAGCCCTTTGCCGTTAGTGTGATCATAGTTGCACATTGTCCATTTAGTGCCGAAACCACAATCGTGTGATCCGGGGCGCCCCCAACCGCTGGAAGGGCACGATGCCGCGAAGACGAACAACAGTGCTTTGGAAGGAGTGCGCTTCGTCATGTTTCTCCTCTTTGTCATTGGGATTTGAATTTACGCACTATTTCGCTATAGCGTGCGTCCGCTACCAATTGCTTGAATTCGGGGTCGTCCTGAATCCTGGAGACGCTATAGCCGTGCTCCAGGGCGATGCGGATCTGGGCTAGTGCTTCTTCGCGTCCACCGGCCAGTTCTGCTACCAGGGCCGCATAATACCGTACGCTGGCGTCGGAAGGAGCCAACTCCAGCGCCTTTGTAATTTGGGCGCGCGCCAGATCGCGATTCTGGATCTTGGCGCGGCAGGCCGCGACGTAGGCATAGAGCTGGGCGTCGCGAGATCCGTCCTGCACCAGCTGGTCGAGGCCGGCAATGGCCTTGCGGTAAGCCTCGGGCGCCCGGTCCCGGTCCGTGGTGGCCGGCGACCAGCGATAGGCGTCGCCCAGGTTCATCCAGAGCAGAAACAGCTTGCCGTAATTATTATTAGCGATGCGAATGGCTCGTTCCAGCACCGGAATCGCTTCCAGATAGCGATGCAGCAGAATATAAGCCGTCCCCAGATTCGAGTAAGCAGGGGCAGTCGGCTGGAGCGATACCGATTGATCAAAATCTTTAACTGCGTTGTCGTAATCCCCCAACTCGGCACGGACTGCGCCTAGATTCCGGTAAACCAGCGGGCTGTCGGGCGTGAGCACGCGCACTTGCTCAAACCAGGACTGGGCTTCCCTGTAGCGTTGGTGGTCACGGCAGAAAGACGCCAGGTTAGTGAGGTTGAGCCAATCGTTGGGATTGATTTCGACCGCACGGCGGAGAGTAGCCTCGGCTTCATCGATGCGGCCAAGAGCCACATAGCTGACGGCCAGCTCGCGATAGGCAGCTGAGTCTCGGGGATCGAGGCGAATGGCAGCCTCGAATCGACTTATGGCGTCGGTGTGCTGCCGGGCGGCCGCATTCACCATTCCGATAGCCACCTGCGCGGCCGCGATTTTGGAAGCGAGCGATGAGATCCGCTCCGCGGTACTTCGAGCGCGTTCCAACCAGACGGCGTTTCCAGTGCCCATGTACTTGCGTTGGTAGGCGATACACAGGGCGATTCCGGCGTCACCGAAGGCCGGATCGAGGCGCATGGCGGCCTCCAGATGCTCGATCGCCATATCGAGATTGCTGCCTTTATCCTGTCGATAAAGCAGCCCGCTGGCTTGCAGGTACTGCAGGTTGGCCTCGGGCACGGTGGTACCCGCGCGAGCGGAAGCGCCGCGCGGCTGGGCCTCAAACTGAAGCATGCGGGCCATCTCATTCATGACCTTCTCGTGAACCGTGGCAAGCTCCGCGGCGTCGTATTTCAGAGTTCGCGACTGCAGTTGACGTTCGCTGGGAACATCGACCAGGTTGGTGGTAATCCACAATTGTTCGGAAACCCGCTGCACGCTGCCCGTCAGGACCAGGTTGACGCCAAATTGCCGGCGGGCATCCTCAACACTCGTAACTTGCTGTCTCAAGACCTCCGTGGCAGGTACGACATGCAGCCTGCCGCCGGGCGCATCCAGAGTGGTCAGCATGCTGGTGAGCACTTCATGCAATCCATCACAGAGGGCCTGATTAGCGGGCAGGTTGCCGACGTTTCGGAAAGGCAGCACCACCACCTGTTTCTGATCGGGAAGACGGGCGGGCGGGGGTTCGGCAATGGATGCCGTGGTTCCGGCGGAGCCTTCGTCGGGTACAAACTGGAAACGGCCGACCAGCGCCGACAGACTCCACGGGGTTTGTCTGCCATGCGACGCGGTGTCCACCTGCTCGCGAACCCAGTCGAGAAGTTCAGTGATATTGAGGCCCGGGCGGGCGAGGCCTTTCAGAAGGTAGTAAGTGAAGAGTCCGTTATCTCCGGGACCTTCGTCGGCAGCAACACTGCCGGGGGCTGTAGCAAACGCGACGAAGGTGCCACGGGCGGGATTCATGGCTGCCAGCCCGGCGCGGAGAGATCGGCTTTGCGTGCCGAAGGGGTTATTGCGGCAGGCATCGAAGATGAGAATGCGGACAGCAGCGGGAGAGTGTTCGAGGCGGGATTCAATCTGGTCAGCCGATTCAGCGTCGTATTTGACATCGCTCTCGCGCTGGCTTTTGAAGTCGGTCGGGAACAGGAAGTTCTCGCCATCGAACTGCGCTCCGTGTCCGGCGTAGTAAAACAGGGCGACGCTGCCGGGCGTAATGCGTTGGACGAAGCCGTCCAGAGCCTGATCAAAGCGGCGGTGATCAGAATTGATCTGTAAGTCAACTGAAAAACCGAGTTCACTTAGGCGGCGGCTCATCGCCCTGGCATCGTTAATGGGATTCTTCAAAGAGGAGGTTGCATAATCGCTATTACCGATGACGAGCGCCAGACGATCATGGGCGGAGGGAGCGTCAGACGGCAGAAGCACGCCGCGTTGCGCTTGGGCTAGGAGCGGCAGCGCAAAGAGGACCAGCACGGAAGAAACGTACCGCAGCGACCGTGTTCGGCACATTGCTAATTTACCGGAATTGAGCAAGTATATCATTCAATTGATTTGAGTAAGTTAGCCGGAGGGCCTTTTTGAAAAAACCCTCCGGCTTTCATGAACGCCGCCAGGGCCACGCTATTGTGCCTCAGGGTCGGCCTGCTGGTGCATCAGGGCAGAGGCTGCGTTTCCATCGGCCTTCGCCCAGCTTTCGGTGGCGGAGTGAGGTTTGGCGGCAGGGCCCTTGGGCAGACCGTTCTTGCCTTGGTTGGCTGCCAGAAGGGTGAGCCCGGAATCGATCTGCTCACGGAACTGATTATGCATTTCCTGCAGCGCCGTTACGTCGATTGAGCTGGAGGCGTTAATCGCGCAGTCACCAGGCTTACTGCTCAGGACGCTCACGCCGACCTTGCCGTCCGCACCGATCGCATCCGTCGAACGGAGGATTATGTCACCCGGGGTTAGAGCGCACGCTTGACCTCCAACGCCTGGCAGATCCAGCTCGGTGGAAACCACAAAGACCCGCTGGGTAGGATCGAGCGCCGGGGGCGCGACTTCGCCGGATGCCGCTTGAAATGAATTCTTCTCGTTATCGGTACTCGCGGCCACCTGCTCGGCCGCAAGCTGCTGTCTCACTTCCTCGGCAATCACTTGCTTAATTTCAGGAGAGAGCGCGACGGTCTGGCCGTCAGGCGGAGGCAGTTCCCCGCTCTCCATCTGCCTCTCATAGGCGAGCTTCAAGTTCTCTGCCAGGATGTAATCGGTCAGCCACAAGGCGGGTGTGCCATAGACCGGCGCCGGGGCGAAATAAGCTCCGTAGTATCCGTACCAGGGCGCCGCGCCCCAACCCCATGCGAAATAGATAGGCGCCGGCCAGGGATTATAGACCCACTGGTAAAAAACCGGGCGGAAGTATACAGCCGGCACATAGCGATAGTAGGCAAACCCTCGGAAGGAAGCGGCACGATAAACCCGCACATAAGACCGTCCACCGGCCACGTAAGTGCGGCCGACATACCCGGGACGGGCAGCAATTGGGCGTTCGACAAACCCGCGGCTCCTTCCTGCTGAAACCAGACGGGTTCCGTCAGAGCGCCTGCTTTCGACTACGCGACCGCTTTGCGGCTCACGACTCACGGTGGCCGCTCGAGGTTGGTCGTGCACAGCAGTGGCCCTGGTGCGAGAGTCGATATTCGATGCTGCAGGAGAATACGATAACCGGCTCACAGGTGGTTCCGGAGTGTGGACTCGGGGCGCCGGCTTGGGCGCTTCTACCTCTGGCCTTCTTTCCGGTGCAGCGGGTCGGGTCTCCCTCGGCTCCGGCCTGGTCTCCCTCGGTTCTGGCCTGTTCACCCTAGGTTCCGGCGTCGCTTTCCTCGGTTCCGGCCTGTTGACCATGGGCGCAGGACGGCTGGGAGCCGGCGCCGGAGTATTGATCTGGAAGCGGTTATGTTGAGCACGGACAAGTACGGGAGTGGCGAGCAAAGAGAGCATGAGGATACGGGTCATATTGTTCGCGAGTGTCCTGGTCGTATTCAGATAAACGTATTTCATTGTGGTGTCCCCTTTTCTTGAGAGCGCTTATTTCGTTCTCAACCGGACATGCGAAATCGAATCCGGAAAGGGGCAACGAAGACTGGAAAAAATTCTGGCAGATTACCCCTGGAGCGGGGGGAATGCGCATGGCGAAAGCGAGAGGAGCTTTCGCCATGAAGACCATCACAGTAGTTCTTGCCACCGCGCTCAGCGCTATCGCGGGAGAGTTTTCCGACCCGGACGAAGTGGTCACGAAATTGGTTCACCAAGATCGTGCGCGTCAGTCTCAGATGCGCGGATATTCTGTGATGTGCAAGTACACTCTCGAAAACAAGACCCGGTCCGCTGAAATGCTGGTGCGGTGGACTCGTCAGTCGGACGGCGAAAAACGATACGAGATCGTTTCCGAGAGCGGCGACCGGGGAGTTCGCAGCCACGTGTTTCACAGGCTGCTGGAAGCCGAGGTGGACGCATCGCGACCGGCCGAGCGGGAAAACTCGCGGATCACGCGCGACAATTATTCGTTTCGAATGGCCGGCGAGGAAACCATCGGGGGCCGTGAAGCATATGTGCTCGAGCTGGAACCGAAAGCCCAAACCAAGTATTTGACACGCGGCCGCATCTGGGTGGACGCGAATGACTTTGCGGTGGTGCAGATCGAAGGCAGTCCGGCCCATAACGTGTCGTTCTGGGCAAAGAAAGTCAATTTCGTTCAGACCTTCGCTAAGAACGGCGACCTGTGGCTAGCGCAATCGAACCATTCGGTGACGGAGGCGCGTATGTTCGGCATCGCCAACCTGACGATTGAGTATTTCGACTACGAACTGGGCGTTTTAAGGGACGCGGAATAAATCCGCTTGCGGCCGTTGGGCGCAAACGACGCACTCAAAAGGAGACATGTCATGAAACACAAATCGATTCCGGCCCTGGTATCAGGGTTCGCCTTTGCCGTAATAGCGACGGTGATGCTCTGGCAGCTAGTGGTGGTGACGCTGTTGGTGCGAACCACGACGGACGTATTGGGAGTCTTGGGAAAGCTACTCTAAGCGGCAGGCTCTCAAGAGGAGCCAACCGAGGCATTGCTCGCGACTGCCGGGCTGCTGGACGTATACACCGGAACAGCCAAAGGCCGCTTCGCCAACAACTCGCATAACAACGCGATCGCGGCCAGCGCGGCCGCGGCATAAAAGGCGGCTTTATAGTTGTGATACTGGTCGTACAGAACGCCGCCTATGCGCGGCCCAATGATGCCGGCGACGCCCCAGGCGGTGAACAGCATGCCGTAGTTAGTGCCTGCGTTTTTGGTTCCCCAAAAATCCGAGGCAGCCGCGCCGTTTACGGAAATCTGGGTGCCGTAGCACCAATAAACTACAAAGACCGCCAGATAAAGTCCGGCAACATCGCTCCCCACCGCATACAGCGCCGGCATGGCGATCATAGAAATGCCGATCATGACGCGCAGGACGTTAATGCGTCCGATCCGGTCTGAGAGCCACCCCGAAAGAATGCGGCCGGACGTATTTCCGATTGCACCCACTACCAGCGTCATGGTGGACAGTGCCGCGGCGGCCACGCCCACGCTCTTGGCGAATGGCACTAACTGGCTGATGACCATGAGACCGGCCGAGCAGCCCAATGCATAACCTACCCACATCAGGTAGAAGGTCGGCGTACGCAACGTTTCCTGTGGAGTGAATTCGTGAGAAGTAGCCAAGTGCTGCGGCGACGCGGTTTGAACGAGGCTCGGACTTTGGTATCCGGCCGGCGGATTTTTCAGCAAGAGGGCGCCGATCACGGTCATGACCAGGAAGATTGCCCCGAGGATACGGAAAGTAGCCGGAAGCCCGTAGTGAGGGATCAGCTCTAGCTGTGCCAGGGGGCCAAAAATCGCTGAACCCGCGCCGTAGCCTCCCACGGCCAAGCCGATCGCCAAGCCACGTTTATCGGGGAACCACTTGGCGATTACAGGTATCGGCGTCGCATAACCAAACCCGTTGCCCAATCCTCCGATTACACCAAAGCAGATGAACAGAAACGTCAAGCTGGTGGTGTAGGCGCATAAATAGAAACCCAAGCTGACCAGGATGCCGCCGGCCAGAGAGCAATAGAGCGGACCGATTTTGTCCTGAATACGGCCCGCCACGACAAACGAAAGCGCGAAGACGGTGACCGCGATAGTGAACACCATGGATGTGTCGGCACGCTTCCACCCGAATTGTGCTTCTAACGGGGCGACGAATACACTCCAGGCGTAAAGGGTCCCGAGAGCAAGATTCATCGAGAGCGCGCCTACTACACGCCACCAGCGGCTGAGGCCGGGCTGTTTATTGGATTGCATGGGGTTCCTGGTTATCGATTCAAATTATCACGCAATTTACAGGTTCAAGGTGAAACAGCAGAACGGGCGCCACTCAGGGGCGCTTGGTGAAAATGAGGCCGTGCTGAATGGGCAACAAGTCCATCAGGCGATCCAGCACAAATCCCAGCGGCTCGATTTCAGCGCGGATTTGGTCGATGGTCATCCGCTCGGCTTTGTCCTTGGGCCCGAAGGGGTGGCCTTCGGAAAACTCAATCATGACCAGCCGCCCGTCCGGCTTCAAGGATCGATTATGGCAGTGATGCATGGCTTCCGGGTTCGGAAAATTCGTGATAGGCGTTGGCGATAAAAACCAGATCCAGCGATGCGGGCGGCAGATGCGGGTCGTTGTCCGCGCCCAAGACCAACTGGACATTGGAAAGCTGATGCTTCTTTACGGTCTGGGCGGTGAGATCCAGCATCGTCTGCTGCACGTCGACGGCGAAGACCTTGCCCTCGGGTCCGACTTTTTCCGCCAGGCGCCAGGTGAAATAGCCGGTGCCGGACCCGATCTCCGCTACCGATGGCGCCCGCTGGGATCTCCAGCGCGTTCACCAGAGAATCGGGACGCTCTTCGGCATCGCGGCCGATCCGGTTGAGAAAGCTGACATCGGAATAAGGGATGGTTGGGTTGGCGCGGGTGCTTGGCGCCGGCAGCGAGCGGAGGCCCTTTCAGAGTGCGAAGGTAAGCCACGACGTCGTCGATTTCCTGCGCCGGAAAGCCGGGATGCATAGGATGGCATGAGCGAGCGCTGCTCCCGGTGGGTGCTCTTGAGATCGTCCTTTAGAAACGATCGAGGGTTGCCGTTGATATCGCGGATCTGAATGGACAGATCGTCCTCATTCAGCGCCAATCCTCGGATGGTTTCACCGCCCTTGGTTTCAACGACGACGGTGTAATACTCTTTGAAGATTTCGGCGTCGGGATCGAGTCAGCGCGAGGCGCAGCGATTTCGGCGTGCGCGATGAATTCCGATATCGCCCAGATCCGGGCCCAGGCTGGCGCCGCGATCTCCGATGGAATGGCAAGCGCCGCACCCACCCTTGCCGTCGAATAATGGCTTCACCGGCCGCGGCATGACCGGCTAGTTTCGGGCGCATCGGTCTGCGCTACCAAGCGGGAGCGAGCAAATCAGCGCGGCAAACCAGCGCCGCAACCATTCCGGTTCGGGTCGGTCGGGACACCCTGCTGTTAGACACCCGGCTGTTAATCGAGACCGAAAGTGACGATCAAGTCGCCGGCTGGAATCGACACCATCTGCTTTCCATTGGCCAGATAGCTGATCGGCGAGGCGAAGACGGGCCCGTTGGCGGAGAAAGTCCACAGCCGATCGCCGGTGGTGGCATTCAGAGCGAAAATCACGCCTTCGAGCGTGCCGCCGAAGACCAGGTTCCCGCCGGTCGCCATCACGCCGCCCCACGGAGGAGTGAGGACCTGGTGTTCCCACTTGATAGTTCCGGTGCCGGGATCGATCGCGATGACCTTGCCCCAGCTTTCTTCCGGCGCACCGAAGTTTGCTGGGTTTTGGCGCCGCCGAGCGCAGGATCGTAGGCGCCGGCGTTGGGCAGGGCTCCGCGGGCGAGCGGCCGGTCCGGCTCATCGGTGGTCGGGATGCGGAACCGCGTTCTTCGAGAACATGCGGTGTTCCTCGCGCGCAAACACGTAGAGCCACTTGGTGAGCGGGCTGTAGCTGTGCGACATCCAATTCGCGCCGCCATCGACGCCCGGCCAGGTATGATCGTTGCCTTCGGGCGTCGGCTCATTGCCGGGAATCACTTCCGGACGGCCGTTATCGTCGAAGCCGTTGTTCCAGGTCTGCTTGACGAAGGCTTTGGCGGTCAGGAATTTTCCGTTGGTGCGATCGAGCAAGATAATAAAATCCATTGCGATTGGCCCAAGCCAGGGTCTTTCGTCATTTTGCCGCGAAACTCGGTATCGAGCAGGATCGGGATCTGCGTCGAATCCCAATCGTGCAAATCGTGCGGCGTGAATTGGTAGAACCACTTCAGCTTCCCGGTGTCGGGATCGAGCGCCAGCACCGAGCATGAATAAAGGTTGTCGCCCAGGCGGGTAGTCGTCGTTGTAATCCGGCCAGGGATTGCTGGTGCCCCAGAACAGCGTGTTGGTTTCCGGGATCGTAGGAGCCATTGTTCCAGGTGGTGACGCCGCCGGTCTTCCAGGAATCGCCGGCCCAGGTTCCGAAGTTCGGCTCGCCGGGCTGCGGAATGGTGTTGAAGCGCCACAGGCGCTTGCCGGTCTTGGTGTCGTAGGCGTCCAGGAATCCGTTGACGCCGTGCTCGCCGCCGGCCATGCCGACGATCAGTTTATCTTTCGACGACCAGCGGCGCGCCGGGAGCCGCATAGCCGCCGGCCGCGGTGTAGTCGCCCATCTCGGTCTTCCAGATTTCGTGGCCGGATCGGGCGTCGACGGCGACTACGTGCATGTCGAGCGTATTCATGAACAGCGTATTGCCCAGCATCGCCAGGCCGCGATTCACTTTGCCGCAGCAGTTGATAGGTGCGCGCCGGATTGCGGTATTCGTAGCTCCACAACTGGCGGCCGGTGGCGGCATCCAGCGCGTAGATGGCGTTCTCGGGACGCGTGAGATACATGATCGCCGTTGGCCACCAGCGGCGTGGTCTCGAATTTCTCCACGTGCCGGCCCTGGAAAATCCACTTGACGTGGAGATTCTTCACGGTCTGCGCATTGATCTGATCCAGGCTGCTGTAGCGCCAGCTATTGTAGTTGTGCGAATACATGAGCCAGTTGCCGGGCTCGTCGGCGGCCTTGAGCAGCCGATCGAAGGTCACGGGACCTTGCATGGCGGGGCCTGCCCCTTCAAGGTAAAGGCCACTGCCGCTGCGAATACTGCGGCTCCGAGCCGAACGCTCCACTTACTGTCATTTTCGTCCTCATTGCGCCCCCTTCAGGGAATTCAAGTAAGCCACCAGGTCGCCAAGATTCCTTCTTGCTGAGCGCGGGTTTCATAGGAGGGCATCAGCGACGGCTTGTCGCGGCGCACTTCCTTAATATTTTCTTTCATGTAAGGAGCGCGGGTTGCCCGCTCACGTCGCGAACCTGCACGGAAAGGTCGTCTTCATTCAGCCGGATGCCGGAAACGATTGGACCCGGATTTCATTTCCAATTGCACCGCGCGATAGTTATTCGGCACGAACGCATCCGGCTTAACGATCGACTCCGTCGAGAAAGGCCAAGCCGCGCCGCCGCCCGATGTCGGTGAGGTCCGGCCCCAAATCCGAGCCGTCCGTGCCGATGCGATGACATCCCGCGCAGCCGCTCTTGGCGTAAATGGTCTTGCCGGCGACGGCATCGCCCGGGGCCTTTTCCGCAAGACCCTGCGAGCCCAGCCGCTTCACCCAACCGACCAGCTTCCAGACTTCGTCATCACTCACGCGCACGGCCGGCATCTCGGTGCCAGGAATTCCGGTGCGAATGGTCTTGAACAGTTCCGGATCTTTGCCGCCCTGTTTATAGACTCCGGCCGTCAGGTCGGCTCCGCGGCCGCCCTCTCCATGAGAGCCGTGGCAATAGGAGCAATGAAGCTGGAAGAGCGCCGCGCCCTGCTGGATATCCGCTTCCGTATTAAAAGGGTTGGTCTCCGCGATGTCCTTGCCTGCGCACCGCTTCTCCCGTCAGCGCGGGATTCTGCACCCCCTGCGCCCATAGAAATGCCGCCGGGACTAAATCCCGGCAAAGAAATTCTCAGCCACATACCGATCTCAACTCCTCAGTCAATGTCGATGTCAACGAATGTAGGAATACCTATGATGCCAAAAAATCCTGGACGAAGCGGCAGGCCGATCGACACCTCAAGTGGGCGCCAGAGAATTATTGAGTGCCGCGACCACCGGGGCGGTTCGGATTCACCCAGCCATCACTGGCCGGTCCGTTTTGGAGAATCCGGAAATCGGCGCTGTCGGGACGTCCTTTAGCGTAGGACGGATCAGTCGCGCCGAGGAATTTACCGGCATGCAGAGTGGCATCGTGGATCAGTTTGACCATGCCTTGGTAGGGCGCGGAATTGTGATCGAACCAACCGGAGAAATTTCCTAGGTCCGTGTTGGCCACCAGCACACCATCGACGCCCGGGACACTCGCGATCTTGGAAGCATTGGCGACGCCAACCGGCGTTTCGATCATCACAATCACCAGCATGTTCTCGTTGACGGTAGTGCGGTATTGCATGGTGGCGTCCCGGCCCTCGCCGGCCCAGATTCTGGCTGCCTGGCCAGCGCCCATGCTGCGGCGGCCTTCGGGGGGATACTTGGCGTAGCGGACGGCGGCTTGGGCCTTCTCAACCGTGTCGACCGTGGGCATGATGATTCCGAGCAGTCCAATGTCGGTGGCATGTTGGATGGAGCTTTCGAGCTCATCCTGGATGCGGACCATCGGTGTCGCGGCCACGTGCGGGCAGGCTGCGACCATTTTCTCGATGTCGGCCCAGGTAAGAGTGCTGTGCTGCATCTCAAACCAGGTGTAATCGTAATGCTTGGCCGCTTCGCAGTAGGCGGCGACGTCCGGCTTAGAAATCGTCACACTAAAGATCTGTTTGCCATCCAGAAGCTTTTGCTTGGCGGTGTTATAGAGTTTTCCCGGCGATCCTTCTTGCGCGATAGCCGGTGCACTGGCCACTAATACGGCCAGAAACGCGTACTTTGCCAGTTTTTGTGTGTCGATTTTCATCTTCGTTCCTAAGGTTTGATCGATTTTACGGTCAGGTAGCTGATCGATCCGTTGACCTGCTTGAACCAATGCGGCGTTCCGGCCGGTATCACCAGAACGTCACCCTTTTTCAGGTCGTGCGATTCGCCGCCCTGAATATCTTTGGCGGTCAGCTGACCGGGGCGCGTTTGGCGGGATTCGACGGCCGTTCCGCCGACGATGATGGTCGCGCTTCCGTCGATGACATAGAAAATGTCGGTTTCCTTCTCATGGATCTCGATGTTTCCGTTGGCGGTGCGTTTGTTGGTCTGTACGTTGTAGGCATCCCCGGGAATCAGCGGATTCGCGTTCTTCTTATCGAAGTTATCGAGCACGCGCTGGCTGTCCATGTAGGTGGGACCGGGCATGCTGTCAGCAGCGGGCGCAGAGCGCTCGAACACGACTAGCGCCGCAAAGGCAGCCACGCTCAGACTGATCGCTCCAAAAATTGTTCTCGTCATATTCTTCCTCCTCAGGAATTTATCATAAGTTTGCTAATCCAAATGAACTAGCCCAAAAGGCACTGCTTGCAGTAATCCATGCACTTCAAGAGTTCGGGTGTGCGATCGGTCCCAGGCGGGAGAGGGATTTCGAATTCGATGATGGCCGGGATGCGCCATTTGTTGTCGCGGATGGCTTGCAGGATCTCTTTAATCGGCGTGTCACCCTGTCCGAAAGCCACGTTCGGCCCGTCATGCATCTTCCGGTCCTTCACGTGAATGTGCGTAACGCGCTCGTGATACTGCTTGATGAACGGCAGGGGCGAGGTGTTGTTGCCTGCGATGAAATGGCCAATATCGACATTGGCGCCCATGTACTTGCCGTAACCAAAAGCTTGCTCCCAAATGGCCGGGGTAACCGCGACATGGCCGTGCAGGCCGACGAACATCTTGTTCCTGTCGGCAGCCTGCCCGAGGCGCTTGAACGCAGGTATGGACAATTCGCCGGAAATAGCGCGAGCCCCCAGGGCCTTGGCGAGTGTACAGGAATAGTCGAGTTCTTCGTCGGACAGGGTAGCGAGCCCGTCGAACTTCACAATTTCGATGGCTACGCCGGCATCTTCGTATTCCTTGCGAAGATCCTTGGCCTTGCTCATGGGGAGCGACAAGCGCCACTTGCGCAACTCGTCGGCAGCCGCTTTGTAGGCGGCCAGTTGTTCGGGCGTCTGCGGCGGACCTCCCTGGCCGGGAGTGCCGGCCGATCCGCCATCCCTCGCGGCCCCAGGATTCGCTGCAGCGCCGCCGCCTTTCGTGACACCGGGAACAGAACCGGCGCGAGCGCGAGCCGCCTCGTAATCGGCAGGAGCCGGACCTAATACAAGATTGGCCGGCAATCCTAGCGATTTTTCAATCGGCTGGGACCTCAACTCGACGGTGCCTACGCCGAGCTGGCTGCATTTCTCGAGAACATCCTCGGCGTTCATCGTCGTGCGGGTGCCAAAATTGTACGGCACGTTCATTCCGACCTGGACGCCTGCCCAAGTGGAACTCGGCTTTGAGGGTCCGGCTAGCGCCGGACGGAGTTCCAACAATGCAGCGGCGCCTGGCCAACCGGCCAGTGCCAGCTTTCCCCATTCACGTCTCGTGTACGGTACCATGATCCATCCTTAGAACCAGGCTTCAATTACCTCGTCCCGGCTACGGTCAGTATACATAGCTCAGCAGCGCTATCGGGCGGGGTCAGTAGAGCCGATCAGTCTTAGTAGCGGTTCGCCGAAGCATTTCGGCGCAGCCGGGGTTGGTGAAATGCCAATGAATGATCGCCGTATAGCAACACGCGTAGCGGGCAAACGCTTTGTTACCGGTGTCTTGGCAATGTGGATCAGTTGCGCATGGCCGGCCAATGCTGGCGCGCACGAGACTCCTCACTCGAACTGGACTAGCGCGGATGCACCTTGCGCGAAGTATGATGATTTGAGAACCGTTGCCCTCGGTGATATCGGCGTCAAAGTCGACGCGACTGAGCCTTGGGCGGATGAATTTCGGCACGCGCTCATTTTCTGGAATACCATCCTGGCCGCGAATTTTCATGAAGAACCAAACATCAACGCCTGCGCCGTAAGGATTGTCAATGGCGGCCCAGACATTCTCAGTACAGGCACGGTAGCCCGATCGCAACTTACCGAACTGGGTTTCTTTCGCGGGATGATCGTGGTGAATCCGGAAGCGGTAAAAACATTAAACCGCGATGAGATGTACGCAACCGCTGTCCACGAATTCGGTCATTTATTAGGTCTTCAGCACAATTCAAGCAGCCACTCGGTCATGTACTTCCTCAATGTCGGAGGCACGGAGGTTCTCGACAGAACGGATATTTCGGACTTGCGCACGCGCCACAAAGTCCGCGCGACGGCCGTTTCAGCTGGTTTTCTACCGATCAATATCAAGCTGGCAGCCATGCCGGACCTCGCTATCCTAGGACAAGAATGAGCTTCCTGGACAATTTAGAAAGCAATCTCAAGGCGCTCGAATCGCGGGACGAAAGAGACCCTGAAACACTGGCGCGGGAAGCCGCGGCTCGAGAGGCCACCCGATCGTTGGCACTGGAAATCGCACCATATGCCGAGGCCCTGCGCAACGGACCTTTCAAAGACGGTCTCCTGACTGCATGTCGAAGCATAGGTCACAGCCGGCGCCTCCTGGTCCGACCAGTCTGGGTAGAGTCAACGCTGCGTCTGGAAGCCGGCACCAAAAAGCTAGAACTGCGGCCAACGCCAGCCGGCGTCCTGGCAGTTTTCATTGACGAGGGCAGTGAGCGCGAAAGCGCACCTATAGACCTATCGAGCGATCCTGTCAGGCTCGCCGAAAAGTGGCTTGACGGATAGTCAGATCTCGACCCGACAAAAATATGGAACCGCTCCGCCTGGCCTGCGTATCGATATTTGAACGAGATAAGTAAGTCTCGGCGGCAAGAGTTCAGGAGGACGCATGGAAACCGTTATCGGTGTAAACGGCGGACTAGGGATTGAGTGTACGTCTCTTTCCCAACGCGGCGGACCGACGCTTGCGCCCAGTGTTCTTATTTGGCAGGACGTCCTGGCACAGGCCATAACCGGCGAGCTGATCGCCGCGATGAACTATACCTCCTTATCGGAGATATGCGACGATCCCGCAGAAGTAGCCGATGCATTGGAACACGCGCAGGGTGAACGGGGGCATGCCGCCGCGGTTCGCCGCCGAGGGCCGCAAGATTGGAGTGGATGTCGCTAATAACGTCGAAGCCAAGCACTGGAAACGGCTGCGCGAGGCATTCCTGCGATGCATCACCGAGCGCGATTTTATCGGCTGCCTGATCGTCCAGGAGATCATGCTGGAATCATTCGCCGTCGCCAGCTATGCACGCGTCGGGAAAGTGGCGCCGGGGAGTCTGGGCAAGACCTTTGCCTCCATCGCCGCCGAGGAAGAAGAACACATCGATCACGCGCTGGCGATCCTCAGAGCGGAGCGAGCCTTGGATCCGCAGCGCTTCGACGACAAAGTGCACCGGCTGCATCTGGATGTGATGACCACGCTGGCGGAGATGCTGGCGAAGGAATGCAAGGACGGACATTGCGAAGTGTGCCACGAGAGCTGTGTGAAACCCTCACTGCCCGAAATCAGCTTGAGCGCGGCCGAGCTGCGCGGAGCGTCGCTGCGCCAGTACCTGAAGACGCTGGACATGCTGGGGCTGCCCGGCGAGGTAACACTGGCATGGGTCACTCAGTTGCCAGTGTAGCCACGGCAAGGGCCGCCCACTAACCAAGTCGATTTCGCGCTGATCGGGCATCTGGAGAGTTGGAGAGCGGCCGCGGAAGTACTCGCCGTCCTGCGCGGACCGGAGCATACGCCTCTCCCGACGACGAAATCAAGGACATTCTTCCCTGGATTCCGCCCAGAACGGTCTGCCATGTCGAGGCCGGATCGATCCTGGGCCCGAAGGCGCGCGGCGTCTATATCGACTCCTTCATTCCTCCCGACCGTCTGGATGCCGCCTGCACGCACGACAACCTGGCC
The DNA here is from genome assembly GCA_963769205.1 of Bryobacterales bacterium. Classification (GTDB taxonomy): domain Bacteria; phylum Acidobacteriota; class Terriglobia; order Bryobacterales; family Bryobacteraceae; genus Palsa-89. The sequence continues at coordinate 176,311 of CAVYKR010000023.1, forward strand.
CGCGTTCGAGCGGCGGCGGCCTGCGCGATCAAGGCCGGAGCCAAGATCGTGAGTCTGGGCGGATTCAGTTCCATTCTGATCGAGGGCGACTTAGATCAGCTTCCGGAAAGGCACGATACGGTATTCACCACGGGCAATACGCTGACCGTCGGGTTCATCGTGCAAGGCATGCGGAAGATGTGCGCGCTGGAGGGCCGGGACATCCGAAGATCGACGCTGCTCATCGTGGGAGCGACAGGCGACGTGGGTTCCGGCTGCGCCCGTTGCCTGGCGCCTTTGGTGAACGCGTGCTGCTCAGCGCACGCAATCTGCAGCGGCTAAGCAAACTCGCCGTGGAGTTGGGGGCCGCAGTCGGAGCCATTGAGGTGGAGATCGCGACCGATCTCAGCGATTCTCCGCCGAGGCGGACGTGGTGATCTGCGCGGCCAGTCTGGCGTCTCCGTCGCTGCTGTTGGGCCGCATCGCGCCCGGCGCCATCGTTTGCGACGCTGGCTATCCGAAGAACCTGTCTCCCGGCGCGGATATGCCGGGCGCAAAAATCTTCTTCGGAGGTCTGGGACAGATCACCGGCGGATTGAGCTTCACTCCGGATTTTCACGGAATCCTGAATCGCCATCCGTTCCCCGATGTGGTCCATGGATGTCTGCTCGAAGGAATGGCTCTGGCTCTGGAGGGCCGCTTCGAAGCCTTCTCCAAGGAAGAGGGTTCATCACTCCCGGCGCGTCGAGGAGATCGAGGCCATCGCCGCCCGGCATGGGATTTATCTCGCACCGCTTTACAACGCCGCTGGACCCGTCGAAGGATGCCTAGGGATTTTCGCCGGGAGTCGTAGCTCACCGCAGTCCGCCGGAGGCGACCACAGTTTCGCCGGTCAGCCAGCCTGAATCTTCCGATGCCAGAAAGACTGCGATAGGAGCAATGTCCTCGGGCTTCGCAATGCGGCCCAGCGGCGTCTGCGCCTCGGCCTGTTTCTGAAAATCGCTCCCGATGATCCCAGCCGCGTGCACTCCCTCTGTTTCCACCATGCCGGGATTGATCGAGTTGACGCGGATCTTCTTCGGGCCCAGTTCCTTGGCGAGCACGTGCGTTACCGCATCCACGGCACCCTTGGTGGCCGTGTAGACCGCCGTAGACGGCGGAGTCAGGGTGCTCGCGGTGGAGCCGATATTGATGATGCTTCCGCCTTGGGGTCCGAATAGTTTTACTGCTTCCTGGCTCGCCAGAATGACTCCCAGCACGTTGGTATTGAACTGCCTGTGAAACTGCTCTTCCGTGATTTCGGCGAGCGGCGCAAACTGGTAGACGCCCGCATTGTTCACCAACACATCGAGCTTTCCGAAGGCGCGCTTCGTCTCAGCAAAGAGGTGCCGCACGTCGGACCCTTTCGACACATCGCCTTGGACCGCCACCGCGTTGCCACCCTGCGCTTTAATCTCAGCCACGACGTGGTCGGCATCGTTCTTGCTGGAAGCGTAGTTAACCACCACGGCTGCGCCCTCTGACGCCAGGCTCTTGGCGATTCCAGCACCTATACCCTTCGAGGCGCCTGTGACAACTGCGACTTTATTGGTAAGTTTTTTCACAATTCCTCCATTCCATCGAACTCATTCACGGTCTAATTGATGCCAGCCCCGATCAAAAGATTCAGTGATAGAAACACAGGTGTTAAGATGACTCGTGCAATCCACCCGGCGATTCAGCGACCGCAGCGGAGATCGATGCGATCACGTCGCAGATCATTCCATCCACCGATGGTCCGGCGCTCGCGAGGCCGGCGTCATCTATTTCATTGATCGCGCGCTGTCTACTTTTGACGCAGATCTAAGCGGAGCTTATCGCGCGGGCTTGGTTCAAGTGCAGCAAAAGCGTGAAGAAAATGTTCCGAGGTTCCGCACGCACACGCTATACGGCTTCCTCGGCAATTCCAGCTACGGCGGCAATCGCGATCACGTGGGCTGGAAACTGATTGGCTTTGAAGATCGGATGGCGTACCAGCCGCCCTTCGGCTACTACGACGGCGGCGGGCAGGACGGCAGCCAATGAGCGGTGCTAGCTTTCGGCCTTCCGACTCCGTGGATTTCCTTGTAATCGGCGCGGGCGCCGCCGGCGGAGTAGTGGCGAAGGAGTTGTCGACAGCCGGGTTTCGGGTGGTGGTTTTGGAGCAAGGTCCTTATTTGACCGAGAAAGATTACACGCACGACGAGATCAAGTACACCTATCAACCTGGTCTTACCAACGATCCGAAAGTTCAAACGGTCACATATCGAAAGTCGGAATCGGAGGTGGCCAAACCAGTCAAAGCCATCGAGTAGGGACGGCAGGTCGGCGGCGGCAGTGTCCACTTTACGGCCAATTACTGGCGTTTTCATGAAAGCGATTTCGAAGAGCGCAGCCAGTTTGGCGAAGTGCCGGAAGCGGGGCTGGCCGATTGGCCCATTAAATACGCGGATCTTGAACCGTATTACACGAAGGCGGAGTACGAGCTCGGTATTTCCGGTGTAGGCGGCGCCAATCCATTCGAAGGGCCGCGCTCGAAACCTTATCCGCTGCCGCCGATGCCGGTGAAGTCATCGGGCGTACTTTTTGACCGCGCGGCGAGAAAGCTTGGGCTCCATCCGTATCCGGCTCCGGTGGCTATTCTGTCGCAACCATATCAGGGGCGCGGCGCGTGCGTGCACTGCGGTTTCTGCGAATGCATTTGGGTGCGAAATGCGCGCGAAGTCGAGCACTCTGGTTTCGGTGATTCCGGTTGCCGAGAAGACCGGCCGTTGCGAGATCCGTCCGAATTCATACGTGCGCAAGATCGAGACCGACGCGCACGGACGCACGACAGGCGCCATTTATTTCGACACGAATCGACGTGAAGTCTTCCAGCGAGCTAAGGCTGTGGTGCTATGCGCTAACGGGGTTGAAACAGCGCGGTTACTGCTGCTCTCGAAATCGAAGCTGTTTCCCGAGAAGTTGGCTAATTCCAGCGGTCTAGTGGGAAAGTATCTGATGTGGGACAACGGCGGGTTCGCGAGCGGCTCGTTCGAGCATCCCTTCAACGAGTACAAAGGCATTCAGGTTACGCGCGTGATCCACGACTATTATCGCGCGGACCCTAAGCGTGGATTCTACGGGGGCGGCGGAATAGACGCGCGCTTCGATTACTATCCGGCCAGTTTCGCTCTACACGGAATGCCGCCGGACGCGCCGAAATGGGGCGCCGAATATAAGAAGATGCTAGGGACGTATTTCACTCACACGATGGGGCTGCTGGCTCACACCAGCTCCTTACCGCAAATGCGAAACAATATCTCGCTAGACCCGGTTGCCAAGGACTCCTGGGGGCTGCCCGCGATGCGGGTTACATTCGACTTTCATCCCGATGATGTCGCGACCATGAAATGGGTGCTCACAAAACAGGTGGAAATTCTGGAAGCGGCCGGCGCGAAGAAAATCTGGGCGACGGGCATCTCGTTGCAAGACCAAATGCCATCCCGTCATTTGATGGGCACCTGCCGGATGGGCGACGACCCGAAACAATCCGTTGTAAATCCAAACAACCGCGCGCACGACGTTCCCAACTTGTGGATTGTGGACGGAAGCAGCTTTGTCACGTCGGGGCGGCAACAACCGACGGCCACGATTCAAGCTTTAGCCTATCGGGCGGCGGACTTTGCGATCCGCAGCGCCAAGGACACAAGTATCAGGCGATAGCTCGGGTAAAACCCGCTGCCAGCGGGCTCCCGGCCGCCGAACTCGCGCTAGACTGGTCCCATGCCTCGCTCGAAACCGATACCAGCTCTTCTTGTTGCCGTACTCCTATGTTGCGCGGCCTCGTTCGCTCAACCTCTCCCGATGGCAACACACCCGGAGGATGTCGGGATTCTCTTCCAAACGCCTCGAAACGACCAGGGAAGTTCTTAAGGCGGACGTCGAGGCTAAGCGCTTGCCCGGCGCAGTGCTGCTGATGGCGCGCAACGGCAAGGTCGCCTTCTACGATGCCGTAGGCTATCAGGACCGCGCCGCGCAGACGCCCATGAAAAAGGACTCGATCTTCCGAATCGCTTCCATGTCGAAGCCGATCACCACGGTGGCCGCGATGATCCTGGCAGAGGAAAACAAGCTCGACGTGGGTGCGCCCGTCGCGCAGTACCTTCCGGAGTTCAAAGACGTCAAAGTTGGCGCGGAGGGGGCCGCGCCGAAGCGTCCGATGACCGTACAGGACCTGATGCGTCACACGTCGGGCTTGACCTACGGTTTATTCGGGAACTCGCCGGTCGACCAGATGTATCGTAAGGCGAACATTTTCACCGCCAAATCTCTGGAAGAGATGGTGAAGACCATCGCCGGCATGCCGCTGCTCCACCAGCCCGGCGAATTCTGGGAATACAGCGTTTCGACCGATGTCCTGGGCCGCGTGGTGGAAGTGGTGAGCGGCATGGACCTCGATAGCTTTGTGCGAGAGCGCATCACTGGTCCGCTGAAGATGAACGACACTGGCTTCTGGGTGAAGCCTGCGGCGTTGTCCCGCCTTGCGAAGCCGGATGGTCCAGCCAATGCCGCCTTTCGAAAGCGCAACGCAGAAGCCCAATATATTTTCCGGTGGCGGCGGCATGTTATCCACCGCGGGCGATTACGCGCGCTTCTCCCAGATGCTGCTCAATGGCGGGGAACTCGGATGGCGTTCGCATTCTGGCGCCGAAGACGATCGCGCTGATGACGTCGGACCAACTGCCGGCCACGGTGGAGCGCCACACGCCGGTTGCGCTCGCGATCGGGTCTTTTGGTCCGGTTCCAGAAATGGGCACCAGCTTCGGCCTGGGCTTCGCCGTTCGCGTGGATGCCGGCCGCAATCCGATGCCCGGTTCCGTCGGCGACTTTTCCTGGGGCGGAATTACCGGCACGCTGTTCTGGGTCGATCCGCAGACCAAGCTGGTGGCGGTACTGATGGCCCAGACTCCGCAAGCCATGCTCAATGTGATCTGGCGGCAAACGCGCACGATAGTCTATCAGGCCATGACCAATTGAGCCCGGAACTTGCGACAAAGGCTCGTTTGTTCATGATTTGACCGGCAGAGCGGGGAGGTTAAAGGTGCCGTAAGGTTTCACATCTCTTATGGACCAGATCTCATCTGAGACTAGAGTTCGCGGCTCGCGGGCTCAGATGTCTTATGACGAGAGTTCTCATTTCTCCCATTTTTTGGAAATCCGCACAGGTCTTAGTTCTTTCGCTTTTTGTCGGTTTCCCGTCTAGCGCAAGCACCGCGAAAAAAGGGCGGCGGACGGGGAAGATCCATCGGGTCGCCGCGCGCTCAACACCATCGCCGCTGGGTACGATCCGCGGGGGCCCATGGACGGAACCGACTTATGCAAACTCGACCAGTGGAGACAATGCCGACGGCGAAGACCTGGATGTCCGGCACGCTGCTGTAGAGGCGCTTGGGCCATATAACGGGTCGGTGGTCGTGGTCGATCCTTCGGATGGCAGAATTCTCTCGATTGTGAATCAGAAGATGGCGTTAGGGAGGGGTTTTCAACCCTGCTCCACCATAAAGGTTTCTGTGGCGTTGGCCGCTCTGGGCGAGAAACTGATTGAGCCGCGGTCCAGAGTCCAGTTAAACGGCAGACGCATGGATTTGACTCACGCTCTGGCGCACTCCAACAATTACTTCTTCGCGACCCTTGGCGAGAAGCTCGGATTCGAAAAGGTCAGCTACTATGCACATCAGTTCGGGTATGGCGAGAAGGCCGGGTTGGGTATCTCAGGAGAGGAGCCCGGCCGTTTTCCATCTGCGCCCCCAAGTAATGGGGGTGTCGGCATGCTCGCCAGCTTCGGCGAGGAGATCCAACAAACCCCACTCCAGCTGGCGGCGCTAATGAGCGCAATTGCGAATGGGGGAACGCTTTACTTCCTTCGGTATCCCCGGACCCCTGAGGAGATGGCTCACTTCAGCCCTCGGATCAAGCGGCAACTAGATATGCAGCGTCTTGTTTCCGGCATCACGCCCGGCCTTCGGGAGGCGGTGGAATTCGGCACCGCACGCAAGGCTCGCCAGGAGGAGGCGATCGCCGGTAAAACAGGTACTTGCAGCGAAGACCACACGCATTTGGGCTGGTTCGGATCGTTCAACGATGCCAGCAGCAGGAAGTTAGTGGTGGTGGTATTGTTGACGGGCGGACGCCCTGCGATTGGGGCTCAGGCGGCGGGTATTGCCGGCGCCATCTACCGGCAATTGGACCACGATGACTACTTCGCAACGAGGCCGCCGATCGCTCCGGCGCCGAAACCTCCCAACCTGATCCTGCAATCCGATGGCGGACGAACTCGTGCATCTGCGCGACGGTAGGCCCTCCTCTTCACTCCATGTAGCGTCCTGTTGTAGGGCAACTCATTCATCGCCGCATCTTTCCTGATGGAGGCGCCTTTCACCGGCGGGGAGAAGGGTGCCGAGCATCCCCCGCAGATCCGCTTGGGTGATCGGGAGGTGAGTGTTGCCGCAGCGGAAACACGCGTTTGGCAGTCTGGTTCGAACGGCAGCGATTGTGTTCGGCATGGCCGACGCCTGGTCCCCGGCACAGACGATTGCCTACAAACTGGAGCGGTCAGCGCCTCTCTCCCGATTCAGCCCTGATCAGATCGCGCTACTCGCGAAGCTAAACCACGCCGACTCCGCCCACCTGGCTCATCTCCGGCTCATCCTGATCCCGGACCGGTGGGATGCTGACGAACTCCTCTACAGCCCCATGCCTCAGGTTGTACCGCAGTTATCGCAGGAGAAGAAGGCCATCGCGGTAGACCTGGCGGCGCAGGTGTTTGGCGCCTACGAATTCGGCAGGCTGGTTCGATGGGGGCCAGTGAGTTCAGGAAGCGGCCAGCACAGGACGCCTTCAGGCACCTATCACCTGAACTGGCGCGCTCGAGTACATGTGAGCAGTGAAAACCCGACCTGGGTCATGCAGTGGTATTTCAATTTTGCCAGCGGCCGCGGGCTTGCGCTCCATCAATATGCGCTGCCGGGCAAGCCCGCGAGCCACGGCTGCGTCCGCATGCTCGAAGTGGATGCCAAATGGCTTTACCAATGGGGCGACGGGTGGACGCTTGCAGCAGGCACCCACGAAATGACCCAGCCCGGGACACTGGTAATACTGGTGGGCAGCTACGACTTCACTTCGCCGCAGCCGTGGCTGCAACCGCAATGGTGGGCACGCAGCGTATCGTTGCCCGCGGAACAAATCGCAACGCGAAGATAAAGTTTCACCCCAAGAAACGGCCCAGGCGCGCAAGCTTCTTCTGCCGCGCGTGGTAATATGAAAGTTCGCTCACTAGAACTCAAAAGTCCTCACCAAAGTGTGTCACAGGAGCCTGCGGCGTGTGGTTTCTTAAGAAATTTGCCTCGGCTATTAGCTTTTCTTTCCTGATTACGATTACGGTTCCCCTTTTCGCCGCATCGGCGCCGGTCCAGTCTTCCGACTCGCGGTTGCTCGCTCTGCTGAAAGTGGCACCCCGACTTTCCCCGCCAGCACTGGAAGCGGGCTTGACGGCATTGAAGCGCTTGCAGGCCACCGGCACGAAGGTTCGCACGGATATACTCACCATCATTGACTACACGAAACCCTCTACCGAGCGGCGCCTATGGGTTTTCGATCTGGTCCACACGCGTGTCCTGTTCGAAGAACTGACGGCCCATGGGAAGAACAGCGGCGATAATCAAGCAGTGAGGTTTTCGAACGCGCCCGACAGCCTCATGACCAGCCTCGGAGCATTCCTCACAGGCGACACTTACATCGGGAAGCACGGTTTGTCGCTGCGGCTTCAGGGACTGGAGAAGGGTGTCAACGATAACAGTATGGAGCGCGCAATCGTGATCCATGCGGCTGCGTATATCAGCGACGTGATTGCAAAAAACAAAGGGCGAATCGGACGAAGCTGGGGCTGCCCGGCAGTGCGTCCGGAGATCTCGCGCCGCCTCATCGAAGCCGTTCAGGGCGGCACTTTAGTGTTGGCCTATTATCCCGATCTTTCCTGGCTCCGGAACTCGAAACTCGCTGGACTGGATGCATCCGGGCGGAACGACTAGCTTACTCCGCGTAGCTGACCCATTCCCGAAACGGTTCTCCAGGCTCCTTTTTCCATCTCCCCTGGCCGGGTCGCATCCTGGTTGGCAGGGAGGTTCTTATGTTAAATGAGGATTCTGCCCCGGAGATTGCCAGGCTTTTCGCGGCACGCTGGTGGGCCGTGCTCTTGCGAGGCATCATAGCGATTACTTTCGGTGTGCTCGCATTCGCGTGGCCCGGTGTGACGGTGGCCACGCTGGTGCTGCTGTTTGGTTCCTATGCGTTGGTGGACGGCGTCTTCTCTCTGCTAACAGCGTTGGGAGGCGGCCGGCGTCGCGAGGATCGATGGTTGCTGGCGCTGGAGGGCATTGTGGGAGTGTGGGCCGGCGTTGTGACTCTGCGCTCTCCGGCACTCTCGGCGGCGGTGCTCGTCTTCTTCATTTCGATCTGGGCCATGGCAACCGGATTCCTCCGAATCGCGGCAGCCATCCGCCTGCGGAAAGAGATTTCGGGGGAGGTCTGGCTCGCGCTGAGCGGCGTATTGTCGGTGCTTTTCGCCCTAATGCTCATGGTGCGGCCTGCCGTGGGGGCTCTTGCGTTGGTTTGGGTGATCGCTGGATACGCGCTGATCTTAGGCGTGTTCGAAATCATACTGGGTGTCGAGCTGCGGAGCGTGCGGACGGCCTGAGGGTGCGGCTTTTGGCTCAGATGGCCGGATCGGGCGGGTGCGGTAGATCTCGACAAAAAGAAAGGATCTTGACATGGAAAGAACAAATGTTTATGGTTTTCTGGTTGGCATGGGCATGGGAGCGGCAACAGCACTGCTGTTTGCGCCTTACTCCGGAAGGAGAACACGCGCGCGGATCTCCGAGTCCGCCAGCAATGGGGCCGCTTATGCCAAAGACTGTGGCGAGACTGCGCGCAATGCTGTAGTAAGCGCCATCGATGGGATCGTAAAACATAGGCAAGGTGTCGCTGAGGCCATCCAGCGAGGGACGCACGCATACAAGCAAGCGATCAGCTGAAACACGCTTGCAGCTTGTGCAGATCAGCGCGGTGGAGTCGCCGCAGAGGACGCCGCGGTAAGACGATTGACCTGTACAAATTTCGCTACGTCCGTCACCAATCGCGCAATACTTTGCTGTGACGCCTGACCCATTGCCGCCACGACCGCTTGCACATCACTCTTGTTGACGAGACACTCGGAAGACGCGGTACTGGACCAGATTTTTTCACGTCGCACCGGATCTTCTAATTCAGCCGAAATCGATACCTGGACTTTGACGGCGCCTTTGTAGTCCACTTCCTGGAGCTGCTCAATGCTTCCTCTTAGAACATAATCCGGCTTTTCCCCGCCATCCGAGACTTCGACGGACTGGAAGACGTGTCGGTTCGTGAGTTGGTCTGCTAGCGCCTTGGTTACGGTGTCGCTGGGAGGTACGGCCCAGCGGTGGTATTCATAGAAACCGACCTCCACGGGCGAAGGGCGGTAGACAATCCGATCTTGCCGCACCAAATTATTGGCTCGGAAAGGCTCAACGCGGAGGGGAACCGGCGCGGAAGGGCCGGCAGGCGCGGGAGCCGGGGGGATCTCGAGCTTGTAATACTTCGTCACGGGCCCATGAACACTCCCGCATCCGACCAACAGTCCAGCAAACATGAAAACCCAGGAAATGCGCATAGTCATGGTGCTCCAGTAACGACGGGAACGGGGCGGTCAGGGGCAGGTTTCCCACGTATCAGCGCCCAAGGCCGTTGCTTCACTGACGCCGTTAACTCACGCAGGTTCTCCGAAGCCGCACGGAAATTCTCGAGCGTTTCATCGATGTTGTGTCGATTATCCACCGAGACGACCGTGTTCAAGTCCGCAATCAGACGGCGCGCGTCGGTCATCGTCGACTGCAGCTCCGCAATACTCTTCTTGACAGGATCGCGTATGTCGTCAATTGTTCGACTTGCATTGGCGAAGGTATCGTTAGCGGTTCGCGCCGCCGTTTGTACCTGGTTCAAAGCACCACTGGCCTGCAAGGAGGCGCGCTCGAGGTTCTGCAGCACGCCATCGATACGGGGGGACTCTTTATCGAGCAACTGGCGCGCGTTGGCCAACAGTAAGGCGATATTCCGCTGATTCTGCGGGCCTGTTATGGATTGGACATTGGCAAGAACGAGCCCAGCATCGCCCGTAAGCTGGTCGATGTCTTTCCGCACATCCTGCAACGTGGATTGAACGGTGGGTATTATCGCGCTCACCTGTTTGGCAAGATCATCCAACGAAACAGGCTCCGCGGACGGTATGGTTGCCCCGGGAGGCAGGCGCCGCGCCTTGCTGGTGCCGGTGGTGATTTCCAAATACTTATCGCCCAGGGGGCTGAGGGACGTGAGTGTCGCCGCGGAATCTGCGTTTACGGGGACGCCTTCCTTGAGTTCTATCAGAACTTCGATCTTGGTCGGGTCTTCACGCCAAGGGTGGACGGCGGTTATCGTACCGGCCTTCATTCCACCGAACCGCACCGCGGAGCCGGGATCGACTCCTCCGGCATACTTGAAGTATGTTTTGTAGGGAATGCGGACGCCACGCAACTGGACGTTTGCCACGTACAAGATAGTGCCCAGAAAAATGAGCGCCGATGCTAGAACGAATGATCCTACTTTCAGTTCTCTGGACATTGCACACCTAATCTTTCCGCGAGTTGCTGCAGGAGCTCTTTCTGGTCCTCAGATGTCCTGTCCGGAACACGATCGAGGAACTGGCGCACCCATGGATCGGAGCTCCGCGCGATGGAATCCTGGGAGCCGAACGCGACCAGCTTTCTATCCTTGAGAAAGGCCAGCCGATCGGCGATCTTCAATGCGCTCTGCAGCTCATGAGTAACCACCAGTACCGTCATCTGCAAGGCATTCTTCAGATAAAGCACGAGTTCATCAATGCCGGCCGCGGTGATCGGATCGAGGCCCGCGGAAGGCTCGTCGAAAAGTAGAATTTCCGGATCCAGGGCCGTCGCCCGCGCTACCGAGGCGCGCTTCAACATTCCGCCGGAGAGCTCGGAAGGGTAGAACGAGCCGAAATGGAGCAATCCGACCTGAGACAGTTTCAGTAACACGACTTCACGGATGGTGGAGTCGGCGAGCCGGGTGCGCTCCAAGAGTGGAAAGGCCACGTTCTCCGCAACAGTCATCGAACCGAAGAGCGCCGCGTCCTGGAACGAAACTCCCATGGACCGGCGGACCTCATTGAGCTCCTCTTCCGAGCAATGGACAATGTCCACACCCTTGACCGCGATGTCCCCGGATGAGGGTTTTTCTAAACCGAGCACGTGCCGCAGAAGCGTGCTCTTTCCCGAACCGCTCTCGCCCAGCAGCACCAGGACTTCGCCCCTTCTGATGTCGAGATTTATGTGATCGAGGATAGTGCGGTCATCGTACTTGACGACCAAATCCCGGACCGCTATCACTTTTTCGTCCGGCATCATCGCCACACCTCGTAAAAAAGCGCGGTAAACAGCAAATCGGCCACGATTACCAGGAAGATGGCCCTCACCACCGCAGAAGTTGTAGCCCGCCCTACATCCTCCGGGCTGCGCTTGACCCGAAAGCCCTGGAGGCAACCCACTTGAGTGATCAGGGTCGCAAAGACCATACTCTTGATCAAGCCGCTCAAAATATCACGCAGGTACAGGGAATCGAGCGCGGCGCGCAGGTACACCGATAAGCTCATTCCGATCGTGCTGTATACAAACCATCCGCCGGCGAGTATGCCGGCCAGGTCGGCGATCACAGTCAGGCATGGCATGACCACCAGCAGCGCAAGAAATTTTGGAGATACCAGCACCTGAATGGGATCCAGCGCCATGGTTTTCAGAACACCAACCTCCTCGGTGAAGACCATTGCGCCTATCTCGGCTGAGAAGGCCGAGCCTGACCGCCCGCTGACTGTTATAGCGGTGATCAGCGGTCCGGCTTCTCGCGTCACGCCGATGGCAACGAGCTGGATCACTAGCTCGAGCGCACCGATTTTGCGCAGACCCGAGCCACCCTGAAAAGCCAGAATCAATCCTAAGCAGAATGCCACTAGCGCCACGATGGGTACGGCGCCAAGTCCCGCCGCCAACATTTCATCCATGGCGTTCCTCCACCGTAACGGATGCAGGACAAATGGATTGATAGCTCGAATTCCAAGCAGCGATTTCCAGCACTGAATAGCCAAGGCGCCGACGTACTCGACCGCGCCGAGGCTGGAACGGCCTATCTCTTCTACTCCGGCTACGGGCGCCGCCCTGGTCACACGTGCAATTCCTCTCGCACCGAACCAGTAATCTTGAAAAATCGCGTCAGGCCGTTGACATCGAGGAGATAGCGTACGTTCTCGTTCAGACAGGACAGAGTGAGCTGCGCACACCGTTCTTTCGCCATCACCAGAATCTCAACGAGTGTGGCGAGCCCGGCGGTGTCGATGTAAGAAACGTGGGCGAAGTCCATCCCGAGATTCTTACATTTATCCTTGGAGTAGAGTTTGAGCGCCGCTTTGCGAAGATCCGGCGAAGTGTTCATGTCGAGTCTTCCGGACAGTTTGATCATCGCGTCTTCATCGATTTTTGCTATTTCGATTTCCATCGGCTTCTAGTTCGCGCAAGGTCGGCTTAGAGCTCTTTCGGTATTCTGATCAAACTCCGATGCTGCAGCGCTAATATTTGGGGTGAAATCGCCGCCACAAAAAAAGCTTTTGAACGCCCCCTTCGGGCATCGTGTGACACAGGAGAGAGTGCTCTCGACGGCAAGGAGTAATCAAATGTCACTGCTGCAAGGCATTAGGCAAGTTCTGGCGGTGGGGCTGAGTTTCGTAGTAATCACGGCCTCATCCTACGGATATCGAAACCCGGAGTCAGTTCCCGAAACCGGCGCTGGCGGCGCAACGGATAGTGCACTGATGAGTGCAGGCGAACTAGAGGCCCTGGTGGCTCCGATCGCCCTTTACCCCGACGCGCTTGTCGCCCAGGTACTGACCGCCGCTACGTTTCCCGATCAGGTCGCGATAGCGGATTACTGGCTCCGCCAAGATCATAACCTTACGGGAAAATCACTCATGCTGGCTGTTGACAAACAATCGTGGAGTTCGAGCGTCAAGGCGCTTACCGAGTTTCCGGCCGTCCTCGACAATCTGGCGAAGAATCTCACATGGACTTCATCCCTGGGAGAGGCTTATCACAACCAGCCGTCGGAGGTAATGCAGGCCATTCAGAATTTGCGCGCTAAAGCCAAGGCTGCGGGCAATCTCAAGTCCAGTTCTCAAATAACGGTCGTACAACAAACGCCGCAGACAATCGTCATAGCACCAGCCAATCCGCAGATTGTGTATGTCCCGGAATATAATCCAGCAGTAATCTATGGCATTCCCTACGTGACCCCCGGATACACCGCGGCGGATGTTGCAGCTGCGGGCGTAATCGGGTTCGGCGCTGGAATTGCCGTTGGTGCTTTAGCAGGCGGTGGCTGTTGTGGATGGGGATGGAATTCCTGGAATTGCAACTGGCATGGTGGCGCGGTGGTGTATAACCACAGCAACTTCTATGGAAATGCCGCCTGGCACGGTGGTTACTACAACCACGGCTACGGCGGCGGTTACGGCTATCACAACGCCTACAACAAGACCACTGTCAACAACTATAGAGGGAGCACGAACCGGGTAAATAATGTCGACCGGGAAGAAGGCCGGAACATCGATGCCGCGCACTCGGATTCTTGGGCACATGACGACAGTGCATTCGGAAGATCGAATGCTTTCGGTGGCTTCGGTGATCGCGCCGGTGGCTTTGGAGGCTGGTCGTCGCGGGCCGACAGCTTTCGTGGCTGGGGTAGCATGCGCGCCGGCGGATTCGGCGGCGGACGGTTTGGCGGCGGCTTCGGCGGCTTCGGAGGCGGTGGTTTTCGCGGCGGTGGTTTTAGACGTTAACCGGCCAGTATGGAAAGGATATTTATGTCGCAATCGGCTTCGAAATGCAACATTGTGATCTTCGCACTGCTCATGACGTTAATCTCATGCAGCAAGCCGGTGACGCCGGCTAGGGCTCCCGCGCCGAAATCCGTTCAAAAGACCTTCGCATCGCCTGCTGAGGCTGGTACTGCATTTCTGGCCGCCGCTCAGTCCGGCGATCGGACTGCTTTGCTGGAGATCTTCGGCCCGGATGGAGCGGAGGTTCTCTTAACCGGGGATGACGCACAGGATAAGGCCCGGCTGCAAGGTTTCGTTACCGCGTACACGCAAATGAATCGCTGGGGAAAGATCAAGGCGGGCGGACAAACACTCTACGTAGGGGCGGATAATTATGCCTTCCCAGTTCCTTTAGGCCAGAATCCGTCGGGTCAATGGTATTTCGACACTGCGGCCGGCAAGGACGAGATATTGGCGCGCCGAATCGGCCAGAACGAATTGCGCGCGATCGCCGCCTGCGAGGCCACGGCTGACTCACAAAAGCAATACTTCAGCCAAACTCACGACGGCGCAAAGGTGAAGCAATATGCGCAGAAGTTCGTTAGCGACCCCGGCACACAGAATGGATTGTTTTGGCCCGCTACGGAAAGTCCAAGCCCTCTCGCCGTGCTGGGCGACTTCGCGAAAGTAGTTGCTTCCAATACTGGCGATCAGCCTCCGCTTTTCGACGGTTACTACTATCGAATCCTCGTCAGGCCAAGTGATCTGGTGAATGGAAAAATGACGAGCGGTTTCGCGATAATGGCCTACCCTTCCGAATACAGGAACTCGGGAATCATGACGTTCATCGTTGGCAAGGATGGTGTGGTCTACCAAAAGGACCTGGGTGAAACGACCCCAGAAGTGGCCCGCACCATGACTGAATTCAATCTCGCCGACGGCTGGCATCCGGCTGTCCCCCAGACCGGCAATGCATTGCGGGCTCAGCGGTAATTGAATAGCGGGCATGTAGACTACGCCCGCTTCTTTTGATTGTGCCACTAACATAGGTGCGAAGCCGCACCTGCGCGACCACTGTTCCCTCCTTCCAAGCTTGCGCCACGAGTAAACTCGATCTGCGATAGTAATTAGAGCGGAAGGAAGGAGATTCCAAGTGGTGAAGAAGAATCTTTCTGCGATCGCCGCAACGGTTGTCGTGCTGGCATGTTCCGGGCGCGCTCAGACACCCGGCGCACGGGTCCCACGGCCTACCGAGCCCGCTCATATGCGCGATTCGGAGGTCGGCTGGCGGCTGGCTTCATCCGAGCAGCAATACGCCGCCATCGACGGCCAACATCTCAAACAGTATGTCGATGAACTGTGCGCCATCTCGCGCCGCTACCGCGACGCGGGCCATCAGTTTTGGGGGCGGATCACCGGAACAGAAGCGGACGCGGAGAACGCGCAGTGGATGCTGGCCAAGTTCCGGGCGATAGGCCTTAGTGACGTTCACGAGCAGACGCTCGACCTACCGCCGCAGTGGATGCCGCAATCCTGGAGCGTGGTGGCGTCCGCCAACGGAAAGACGCTCGAACTCGGCACTGCGCAGCCGACGTACCTGGCCGTAGGCACCGCACCGGAGGGCCTGAACCTAGACGCGGTGTATGTCGGACTTGGCAGCGACGCGGATCTCGCATTTTCACGCGACGTCAAGGGCAAGGCGGTATTCTTTTACAGCACCGACCTGGCATCGCGTCACGCTCCCATCGCCGACAACGCCATCAAACGCATCGGTGATCGCGGCGCCGCGGCGATCTTCGTCATCCAAGGATTGCCGGGCAACGAGAAGACGCAGTTCTACCCGGTAAACAGCCCGGTTCCTACTTTTTCGTTAGGGCAGAAAGACGGTCTGGCGCTGCGCGATTTCATTGCGCAGGCGGGTGCTGGCGAAGCGCGCGTGAAGGTGACGCTGGACGTAAAGCGCGTCGCGAATCTCAAGAGCGCAATGATCTGGGGATCGCTCCCGGGCATGACCGACGAAAACGACATCGTGGTGGCACACCGCGACGGCTGGTTTGAGGGCGCCAACGATAACGCGGCGGGGGTCGCCACCTTGATCGGCATGGCCGAATATTTCGCCAAAGTTCCCAAAGAGCAACGCAGACGGACGATCATCTTCCTCGGGACTAACGGCCACCATGACAACGGGGCCGAGAGCGGCGCGTGGTTATTACAGCATCCCGAGGTCTTCGCGAAAACCGCGGTCTTGTTCAATGCCGAGCACACCGGAGGCATGGACACAGCTCCCACTTCGGGCCAGTTGTCGAACGCTCCCGCCGCGTACCGTTATTACGGAACAGGACCCCGGCTGACCGATATTGTCGTCAAAGCGATGGATGCTTTCGGCGTACCCAGCTTTCCGCAATCCGTCCCGTCGCCTCCGGGCGAGATCGGGCGCTACTACCACCTCGCGCCCGCGGTGGAGATTATCAACAGCGGATTCGTTTGGCATTCGGACCGGGAGACGCCTGAGACGATTTCTTACACCGGCCTCGCCGCAGTTACTCGCACCTATGCGAAAGTCATCGTCGATACTAATGCTCTCGATTTGAAGGATCTTCGAACTCCGGAAATGCCGAAATAGGTTAAAGCATGTCGGTTTCCCGTCGTCACTTCGTCCAAACCGCACTGTCGGCTTCAACGCTGAGTGTACTTGCTCCGAGGGCCAAAGCAGAAGGCTACCGTCTTGATTTGCTTCCATCCCAAAAAGAAGTGTGGGATTGGCAGGTCTGGATGGCCAAGCTCGGCCCCAAGTATACGGGCAACCAGGCGCATACCAAGTTCATCGAGTTCCTGGCCTCACATCTCAAAGAATTCGGCCTGGACGTGGCGCGCGAACATTACACCTTGCCGCGCTGGGACGCGCGCCGCTGGGAGATTACCGTGACGCCGGCCTCGGGGACGAGCTTCAAGGCGCCGGTCACTTCGTACTTCCCATACTCCGGACAAACTCCCGCTGTGGGAGCGACTGGTGAACTGGTATATGCCGGACACGCTCCGTCGTTCAAACTCGATGGCCTGCAAGGCAAAGTGGCCCTGATCGACTTTGCTACGAATGCGCGCAAGTTTTCCGACATGTACCATCCTTGGGGCATTTATCCGACCGACGCGCATTTTCCATCTGAATACAAGCCCGCCCGCGGCGCGGTCAACGATCTCACGCAATTCCAGAAGGCCGGGGCGCTGGGCGTCATCCTCGCATGGACGGATGTGTCCGATGCAAACGCCGCCGACCAATACACCCCGTTTTCACGTCCTTTGCAAGGCATTCCGGGCTTGTATGTCGGCCGTGAGACCGGCGTGAAACTGAAGAGCCTGGCCGGAAGCGGCGCCAAGGCCACCGTCGTGCTCGAAGCCGACATCCACCCCGACACGCCAACCGATACGTTAATCGCCACGCTTCCTGGAATGAACTCCAACGAGATCATTCTCGTCAATACACACACCGACGGCCCGAACGCCACTGAAGAGAACGGCGGCATCGGCATTTTGGCACTGGCCAAGTACTTCTCGAAGCTGCCTAAGAGCGAACTGAAGCGTACCCTAGTCTTTCCGCTGACAACCGGCCACTTCGCCGACCCTTGGGTGCCCTCCATGCGAGGCATAATCCAGAAATATCCCGATCTGATCAAGAAGGCCGTGGCCGCGCTGACGATCGAACACCTGGGTTGCAAGGAATGGGCGGACGATGCCTCCATGCACTACACGCCGACCGGAGAGAATGAGTGGGCGGTCGCCATCACGGATTACGCGTCCACCGGTCGTATCCTGGTTGAGGCGCTCCAAGGCAGCGGTGACCCCAAGACTGCAGTGGTCAACCCTGTGCATGGCGGCTGGCTGGGCGAGGGCGGCAGCCTTTCGCGTGCGGGAGTGCCGACCATCGGCTATATTCCACAGCCGAACTACTTGCTGGCCGGTCCTGCCGACGGCTGCATCGAGAAGCTCAGCCCCGAGCGGCTACATGCGGAGATCGAGGTCTTTGCCAAAGTGATTCACACGATGGATACGATGACTGCCGCAGAACTCAAGAGTAAAGAGCTAGCATGAGCAAAGGTTCGAAATAAAAGGATGCTGAGATGACAAATCGACGTTCGTTTCTGACGGCCCTCGGAGCAGGGTACGCATTGGCCAACAAGAGCTGGGCGCAATCGCGGCAGGCTGAGCGCGCTACCGGCACAACCCGCAGCAGCGAATTGTTCTTCACCGCCGATACGCAATACGGCCAAGTCCAGGGCATGGCCAACGCCGGAATCAAGGAGTTCAAAGGCATCCCTTATGGCGCGCCGACCAGCGGAAAGAACCGCTACATGCCGCCAAAGAAGCCCACCGCATGGACCGGCGTGCGCGAATGCTTGGCCTATGGCCAGATCTCTCCGCAAACTATCGCCTCTCCTGCCAGCGACTACGGGCAATTGATCCAGTGGGACCTGCACTACGGCACCGGCATGGGCGAGGACGTCCTTACGCTCAATGTCTGGACTCCGGCTGTTAAAGACGGCGGCAAACGCGCCGTGCTCGTTTCATTCCATGGCGGCGGATTCGCTACCGGTTCCGGCAACGGGCCGCAGTACGACGGCACCCAACTGTCGCGTCTGGCGGATGTAGTGGTGGTCAACGTGAATCACAGGCTGGCCAGTTTCGGCTATCTGCATCTGGCCGATCTGGGCGCGCCGCCCGAATTCGCACACGCCGGCGTCGTCGGGATGATGGACCTGGTCGCTTCGCTCGAATGGGTCCGCGACAACATCGAGAACTTCGGCGGAGATCCGTCCAAGGTCATGATCTTCGGGCAATCCGGCGGCGGCGCCAAGACGTCGACTATGTTGGCGATTCCGTCCGCGAAAGGCATGTTCCACAGCGCGGGCATTCAGAGCGGGTCGACCATCCGGTCAGCCACGCGCGAGCAAGGCGACGAAATCGGCTGAACTGCTGCTCGCGAAGCTCGGAATTTCCAAAGGCAGCATCGCCGATATCCAGAAGGTGCCGTGGCAGCAGATTCTGGAAGCGCAGACTTCGCTCGGCGCGGGCGCGGCATTCACGCCGGTGGTGGATGGCGAGCATTCTGCCGCACCATCCGTTCGATCCTTCCGCGCCACCGGAATCGGCCGACGTACCGATGATCATTTCGAATACGCTCGAAGACGCGGCGCTCCGTCTGACCAACTTCGATCTCACCGAAGAAGGTCTGCGCACGATGATGAACCAGCGATACGGGGCGAAGGCGGAGGCGATACTAGCGATGTATCGCAACCGTTATCCGAACAAGTCGCCCTTCCTCATTCAGGCGCAGATCGCCACCGACTCAACGGCGCCGCCGCAGCGCGACTCTTGCAGGCCGAACGCAAAGCGGCGCAGGGCAAGGCTCCCGCGTACATGTATCTGTGGGCTTTCGCCGAGCGCCGGTTTCGGAGGCAAGTTTGGCGCCGTCCACGGCACCGATGTTTCGGCGACGTTCAATAACTATCGCGACGGCGTGGGCGGCACGGGCTCGGAAGAAGAGAGAGCACTGTGGTCGCGCTTCGCGACTACTTGGGTTACGATGGCGAAGAACGCCAATCCCAACAACTCGAAGATCCCGAATTGGCCCGCTTATGATGCGACCACGCGCGCCACAATGATTTTCGACAAGGAAGTACGTGTCGAGAACGATCCGCGCAGCGAAATCCGCAAATTCTGGGCCGACATGCCGACCGCATAGATCAGATTCAGGAGACCTACAATGGATAGAGTTTTCGCCACGTTCGGCGCTCGCTTCGCGCGACTTACGCTTTGCAGCATCGGCATTGCGCTTGTGTCCTGGTGCCAAGCACCCAGATGCGGTCGCGCGATTTAACCAGTTTGACGAACACGGAGATCAAAGAGTATCTAAAGCGGAACGATGTTATCTTTATTCCAGTCGGCAACGTAGAAGTGCACGGAGGATTTCCGACGGATTGTGAGTATGTCGGGCCGCTGGCATTCGCTCGAAAGATGGCCGAGGAGGCCGATGGGTTGGTTCTTCCTAATCTCTCGTACTTCTTTCCGGGCGGGACGGTGGTGGCGAAGGGAACCGTTTACATCACGCCGTCCGATGGCTTGTCCTACTTAAAGGCTATCGCTCGATCGCTCCTTCGACAGGGATTTCGGCGGCAAATCTATCTAACTTCGCACGGACCTTCGCCCCAAACCCTTAGCCCGCTGGTCCGTGAATTCTTCGACGAAACCAAGGATCCAATCCTCTACATCGAACTGGGAAGCCTGATGCGCAAAGCGCACGCGGATTTTACTAAGGTTCTGTTCGGCGCCTATTCTGTGGTCGGCCGGCTAGACGACATTCCTCTCAATGTCACCCAGGTTGTTCCAGAGCACCCGAGCGATCCTAGCTTGAATAAGCTCCAGGCGCTGGGCCCAGGAAGTGAGCCATCGGAGCGTACTTCGGCGATCCGGGAGAACATGGCGGGGTGGCCAAGCCGATCACCGCCGAGCAGCGGGCGCAATGGGCCAGAGAAGGAGTGGCGATGATCGACGCGACCCTAAAAGCCGCGGATGTGAAAGGCATCGTGCAGGCCATGCGAGACCACGACAAGTTTACGCAAGATGTGATTCTTCCCAAGTATGGGAACGTCCTGCCTAAGTGACTCGATGGCGGGGGCGCTCGTCATTGACGTTCTGTAAACCATCCGGTAAACTCCGGCAATGAAGGTTTATATCCTCGTTGTGATTTCGAGCTGCGCTTTTGCCCAAACTGCCCAGAACGAAATCGATAATCATCTGACCGCCGCTCGCAACGCTGCCGGATTTGATTTCACAGGTACATTGGCGCGTCTGTGCGTCGCCCCTCCGTTTACCAGCGGCATTCGCGACGTCGCGCCCGGCAAACCGCCGGCCCGTGAAACCTGGTTCACCGAACCGGCGAAGGTCTTCGATAACCTCTATTTCGTAGGTTCGAAAATCCATTCTTCCTGGGCTCTCACGACCAGCGACGGCATCATCTTGATAGATACGCTGTTCACCTACAACTCGGAGGAAGAGATCGTCGGTGGCTTAAAGAAGCTGGGCCTGGCTCCCGCCCAGGTGAAATACGTAATCATCACCCACGCTCACGGCGATCATGTTGGCGGAGCCAAACTGATGCAGGATCGGTTCAAATCACACATCGTTATGGGAGGGCCAGATTGGGACTCGATTGAGAAGTCGGTCAACGGTTATCCGGAAGGTAAACCTAAGCGCGATATAGTCGCTGATGACGGACAAAAGATCACGCTGGGCGATACTTCGGTGACCATTGTGACGACGCCGGGCCACACTCCGGGGACTCTGTCGATGATTTTCCCGGTGAAGGACCGGGGACAAACACTCTATGTGGCCTATGCGGGCGGCACGGCGTTTAACTTTCCGAGCACCGTACCGAACTTCGACATCTATATTCGGTCGCAGGAGAAAATGGCCGCAGCCGCAAAGGCAGCCAACGCGACGATCCTCATGACGAACCATTCCGAGTTTGACTACGCGACCACTAAGATCAAATTGCTGGCCTTGCGCAAGCCGGGCGAGCCGCATCCTTATGAAATCGGCAAAGACGCGGTCGCGCGTTACTTCACTGTCACTGATGAATGTGCCCAGGCACAGCGGCTGAGGGTGATGCAGATCGGGCCAAAGGGGCAGTAAAGTACCTGTGATCTCCTGCGTGTGAAGCTGCATCCACTCGACGTCATATCGCAGCGTGGATTTCGGGCGGCGGCGTAAGCATGATCGTCGATGGCCAGGCCCTGCCCCACCGGCTTCTTCTCCGGCCTGGTGGGAGGTATGGCGAGCCTTCTGGTGACGCGTCGAACAGTTGCGGTAGCGAGATGGACCTCGGCGGCTAAGAATTGCGCGGACGGCATAGGCCTGGCCCTCGGGATCTCTTACCCCAGGTCGATTCTGCATACATAACCGGGGGCGGCACCTGGGCTAGTCATCGTCAGGCCGGCGTCACAGTAGTACAAGCGGCCTTCATGCAGACACAGCCCATGCGGGTCGGGGTATTCTTTTGCGATTTTCAGCACTTCGAGAACTTTGCCGGTCTTGGCATCTAGCTTCTGAATTTCGCGATCCGTCGCTATCACGACCCAGATCGCTCCGTTGTCCCAATCGAGTCCGTGGGGACGATCGCCTTTTACAGGAAGTAGATGCAATATACGAAAGTCCTTCGGATCGATTTCCACGATTGCACCAATGCTCAATGCCACTACCCAGAGCGTCTGCGTCTTTTCCGAGAACGTAATCCCGTGCACGCCATCGTCCCACGGCAAGGGATGCAATTTAACGGTCTTACCGGTTTTCAGATCAGCCTGCAGAATCTCGCCATAGGGCTTGTCAGTCGGGCGCGCCGGTCGCCGATTGCTGACCCCGCCGTTGCAGGATACCCAAAGGTAGCCCGCACCAATGGCAACGCCGGTGGTGTTATGCGCCTCAGTCTGGATCTCGCGCAACATCTTGCCGGTCTTCCAATCGACCCTCAATACGCGCTCCGAGACTTGATCCCCGATCCATAGCCCGTCATTGGCAGCTTCCAGATCGTTCGGATGCAAATCGGGCGACTTGAACAATTTCGTAACCTTGGCCGTGCGCGCGGGCACCCCCGCCGTAGCTTCTGCACCGGACAATAGCCCCTGAGACGAGGCCATTCCGCCTGCTCCCAACGCTGCTCCCACAAAATCTCTGCGGTTCATTTGGATGTTCCTTTGCCGGCAATTCGCCGATTCCGGCTACACGAAATCGACTCGGCACACCCAGCCTGACCATTTGCTCGTGCCATCCACCCAGCCGGGATGCAATCCCGCGTCGCAATAATATAAGACTCCGCCGTGCATACACAGCCCGTGCGGGTCAGGATCATTCTTGGAAAGCTGCAGGATCTCGACCGTCCGTCCGGTCTTCACATCCAATTTGCAGATGGAAGGTTCGTCATCGTCACCAAAGACGCACCACATTGCTCCGTTATCCGCCGCCAAACCGTGCGGCCGATTCCGTGTAACCGGCATCATGTAAAGCGGCTCGAAGGTCTTAGGATCGGTCTGGATAATCCCATTCAGTCGCGTAGACATGATCCACAGCTTCCCGTCGACGAACTTAACGTCGTGTATGCCGCCTCCTCCGAGGGGAACTTCATGCCGGCTTACCGTCTTGCCCTGCATGTCGCACTGCACGACTTCATTGTTCGCCCGATCGATCTTGACGGGACGATTAGCTTCCGGCTTGCCATTCGCCGCCATCCAAATGTATCCGCCGCCTACTCCCATGCCGCTGGTGTTATGAGATTCGGTCTGGACCGTATGAAGCACTTTGCCATTCAAATCGACGAGAGCCGCGCGATCCGTCACTTGGTCGCCAATCCAGATACCTTCCGGCGCGGAGTCGAGGGCATTCGGGAAACCGTCCGGCGATTTGAAAAGTCTGGTCACCTTCGCTTTCCGCTCTGCTGGAGCGGGAGGTTTGGGGCGATCCGCGCCGCGTGGCAGTTTGGAGGGTGCCGTCTGAGCGGCGGCGAGCCCCAGCCCTAAGCTTGCTCCGATAAATTCTCTTCGTGCTGATCTCATGATTTTCCTTCCCCGTTAGTGCTTAGAGAACCTGACCATGGTGCGGTCTAACATTGCCAATTTGGGTTTGCCACACAATCCCATGGTGCGGGCGGTCTCGCTCTGAATCATTTGCAGGGCTGCCTGCACGCCCTCGCTGCCGTAAGCGGCCAAGCCCCACAACGCCGGCCGAACGACGAGCACACCGCGTGCTCCGTAGGCTAGCGCTTTGACGACATCGCTACCACGCCGGAAACTGCCGTCGACCAGCACCGGAATCTTGCCGCCAACCGCGTCTACGATGGAGGGAAGAACTTGAATCGGTGCTGCCACACCCTCCGAAATCTGCGCGCCGTAGTTGGAGACAATCACGCCATCCACACCCTTGCCCGCGGCCGCAACAGCCTCGTCGGGGCTCATAATGCCCTTCAGAACCACCGGCACTTTGGCCGCTTGACGCACCTGGTCCACCAGCGCCCAAGTCGGAAGGGGACTTCCATTCGCCGCAATGCTAGCGGGAGTGGGCGTCACGCTGGCAGCGCCCGGATCGCGAATCGCACCCACTGAGAGAATCACCACTTTGCAGCCAGCCTTCACCGCACGTTGCACATTACTCAAAACCGGGGCCATGTCAGCCTGGGGAAAAATCTGGTACCAGGTGCTGACTTTGGCTTCGCCGGCGATTTTCTCGATAGGTTGGCTGGAGCGATCGCTGATCACTACCGACGTTTTCACCGCCGAAGCGCCGCGCACCGTTGCCAGTTCGCCTTCCGGATGAAAACGCTGCTGCTGGGATGCGGGGCCGACCAGAATCGGAGTGTACATCGTGTCCCCGAACAAAGTGGTCGTTAAGTCTACTTCTTCCGCGTTGATATAGCGCCGCGGCCGGAATATAAGATGGTCGAAAGCGTTCCTGTCCCCGCCGGCGATCGCCGAGAAAACGGCGCTCGATAGTTTACGCTCCGCCATCGCCTCAACCTCAAACGTATTTAGCAGCTCGTCGAGTGGAGCGATCCGGCCCGGCGGCTCGCCGACCGACCGGGGCCAGCGTGTTTCCTGACCGTTGAGCAGCGGCGATGCCGCTTGCCACATTCCGAGGGCAGCCAAGGCAGTCCGCCGTGTATACTTGGCGCCCATTAAAAATCCGCCCTCACCAGAGTCCGGTCGATTGAGGCCAGCGTGGGACGGCCGGTTGCCGCCATTGCCATGACCAGTTCGCCCTGCACAATTTCAAGGATGCATTGCGATCCAGCGGCTCCGTAAGCCGCCAGCCCCCAGCGCGGAACCCGGCCCAGGCACACTGCCTTCGCGCCCAGCGCCAACGCCTTCAAGACGTCAGTGCCTCGCCGGAAGCCGCCATCCACCAATACCGGAATGCGTCCCCTCGTCCCATCTACAACTTCGGCCAGGACCTCCAGCGTCGCAGGACCGTAGTCCATAGCCCGACCACCGTGATTTGAGACGACGATTCCATTCACACCGTGTTCCACACACGCCGCAGCATCCTCGCCCGTAAGAATACCCTTGGTCAGAAAAGGCACCTTCGTAACGGCGCGCACAGAGTCTACCCATTTCCAGTCCAGCCCGATGCCGCTACCCGCGAGACCGTACTTGCGAGCGCGTGGCGGCCGACGGCCTTGCGCTGCACGTGTCTTATCTCCGCCGTTGCTGGCATCCTGCTCCAGCCGGTTCGACCCCAGGTGCCGGTCATGCAGCGCCCGCTCCCGTGGACCAGTAGTGGAGTTACCTGCCGCCCCATCGTAGGTCAAGACAATGGCCTTACAGCCGTTGTCCTGCGCAATTTCGATTAATTCGCGATTGTCTTCCAGTGTCTCCTTCGGATAAAGCTGGAACCAGAGCGGACCGGTAGCGGCCTTAGCGATTTTGTCGACGGGGAAGCTGGCGTTGTTGCTGATGATGTAGGGTGTGTTCGATGCCGCGGTCGCGCCCTTGTGCGTACCCATTTCGCCTTCCGGATGCAGACTGAGGTGGCTGGCTGTCGGCGCGATCATGATCGGAAAAGCCATCTGCGTCCCCAATACTTCGGTCGCGGTCACTACCGAGTTGGCATCCACCATTCCCTTGGGAATTAGCTCTACCCATTCGAAGGCTTGCCGATTGCGGCGCAGAGTGAATTCGTCCTCGACGCCCAAGGCTGTATAGTCGTAGGCATCCCGCGGGAGCTTTGCGAAGGCGACTGCTTCGAAATCAAATGCGTTGACCAATTCCTCCATGGCCGGAACCCGGCTATGATCCCGATACGGGTCTTGCTGGCCCCGCAACAATGGCGAACCAGCCACAAAGCTGGTCACTAAGGATCGCAGCGCAGCCCTCCGCGTCGGGCTAGCAAGCCATCGGTCTTCGAGTTTCCCCATAAGACCTCCTTTTCAATCGATGCCAAAAACTAGAAGACAAATTTGAGGCTGCCTTGCAGTTCCCGCATATCCAGACGGGTAGAAGTGATCGTTCCAAAGCTGCCGGTACCAGGAATTGCCACACCTGTCGCCGGGTTAATCTGATTGCTCGTCATGGTCAGATTGGGATCACCATAGTTCGCATGGTTCAGTGCATTGAATGCCTCGAAGCGGAACTGCAGGTATCTGCCCTCAGTAAACACGAATCTCTTCATCAGGGACCCATCGATGGTGAAAATTCCAGGACCAGTACCGACGTTGTGTCCCATATTGCCCCATGTGCCTAAAGCAGGCTCGGAGAGAGCCGCCAGGTTGAACCATTGGGCCGTGGTCGGGTTTGGAGCGATGATCGAAACTCCGGTCGCGTTCGGGCGAGTGCCACCGGAACCGGCCACAGCGGTGTTGGAGCGATCGACGCCAATAGCAAAGTTCAACGGGAATCCACTCGCCACGGTTCCGATACCGCCCAGTTGCCACCCGCCCAAGACCGCATTACCGATCCCGTGGTTGAACAGATTGTGGCCCTTGCCAAGCGGAATCTCATACAGCGCGGAGGTTACAAAGCGGAATTTCTGATTGAAATCTGACAGACTATATTCGCAAGAGATACAAAGAGCGTTCTGTGCCAGGGAACTGGGGCCTCGCAGAGCGCTGCCGTCGTCCAGGGACTTGGAATAGGTAAATCCGGAGAGCAGCGTCAGGCCGCCCGACAAACGACGCGTGAGCTTCGCGGTCAGACTGTCGTAGTTGGAATTGACGATATACGTGGTTTGGAGTATCTGGGCCAGTTCAGGGTACGGAGTGCGCGAGAGAACGGTGCCCACAGTGGACGGAACCGGTACGTTGAAATTGACATAGCGGCCCAGTTTGTGTCCTTCAGACCCTATGTAACCGATCTCGAGTACTGTGGATTTACTGAGCTCGCGCTGGACATTGGCCAGGTATTCCAACACGTAGCCGGTGCGTTGGTGGACGTCGTTGGCCGCGAACTGGGGTGTCGTAACACAAGCGATACCCGGCGGCAATGGACCACACACTCCCGTGTTGGCAATCGGGTTTTCGAACGTCAGGTTGTGGGTTGCAGTATTGGCATTCGATTGCACGCGACCGGCGATATTCCGCGAGAGTTCGAATAGGGCATTGCCCTGATCCTGCACGAAGAAATATCCGGCCCCGACACGAACCGTCCACTTGGATGTTGGGCTCCAGGCGAATCCCAATCGAGGCGCAAAGTTATTGCGATCCGGCTGGACCAACGATCGTCCGGCTCCAAGGAGGCCGTTGTTTACGGCTACTTTAATGGCGGGATCAAAGCGGATCGAAGCACCTGCGTAGAAGTCGCTGCCGGTACCCACGCGAACCAGCGTTGGATGGCAATTCGCGGGAGCTTGCGGCTCGGTGTCGTAACAGGGCTCATAGACGTTCATCAGGCCATTGTTCTTGCTTTGCCAGGGCTCAAAGTATTCGTAGCGCAAGCCCACGTCAACCGTGAGGTTGGGACGGATCTTCCAGCTATCGTCGACAAAATAGGCTTGGCTGGTACTTCGGAGTTGCGCAACCGCCGCCCCGCCCGGGGCCAAGCTCAGCGCATTTATGTATCCGAGATCGAAGTCCGCTGGCCCATAGCCGGTAGCTTGATTTTGAGTTGTCGTAGCCCCCCGGATATATGTATTTCCAGTTTGATTAAAGCGATCGCGACGAATTTCGGCGCCGAACTTGAGTGAGTGCGATCCGTGAGTCCAAGAGAGAGTGTCTATACCCTGGAAGGTCTCGTCGTTGTTGTTGTAAGGGCCCTCGATGTTATCTCCGAAAGAAGTGTACCCGTTACTAATCCCTGTGTTTGGAACTCCCCAGGCAAAGGCCGGTACTGGATTTAAGAGTCCTAAGCCTGCTTGTGCATCCACATCGAGCGTATTGGCCAAAAAGGTCGCGTTCTGATTGTGAAAGCCGTTGTACCCGACGCGCGCTTCATTTACCATCGTTGGCGAGATTACGCGCGTGTTGGAGAGCACGAATTGCGAGACCTGCACAGTGAGGTGCGAGCCTGCCTCGGAGATCGCCGGTGTGAGAATGTTTTCATTCTGCCAACTATATCGGCCGAACCAGCTGGACTTTGCGCTTTCGATGAAATCGACGCGCTGGGTGAATTGATCTTTGTCAGTGAGGTTATGCGTGACGTTCAGATAGTTGTTCGATAGCGTGGTGCCTGGAACGTTGGGCAGCGGGTCGTATTGCAGCAACACCTGGGCAGCGTGGTCCAGCCGCGTGGTTGGAATCATATTTCCTGGAAAAGGAGCGCCCGTCAGCGGATCGGTTATCTTGGTGGCAGGTAAGAGCTGCGAAAAATCTCCGTTGCGCATGGCGGCCGGAACAGTCGTGATAACGGATTGAACCTGTTGCCGCTCGCGGAAGCCCTCGTAGTTCGATGCAAAAAACAGCCGGTCTTTACCGTTGAAAAGCTTCGGAATGGAGATCGGACCTCCCAGGGTGAAGCCGAACTGGTTCCACTTGAAAGGCGAGTGCGCCGGTGCAACCGCCGTAAAAGCGAATGGGCGGGCATCCAGGGCGCTGTTTCTGAGGAACTCAAACAGTGTCCCGTGGTAATTATTGGTTCCACTCTTCGTGGAAACATTCACCTGGTTCGTCTCGCGGCCGAACTCGGCGCTGTACACTCCGGTCTGCACCTTGAATTCCTGAATGAGATCGATGGAGGGCAGCAGAATATAACTGTCGAAGTTCACATCCGTGTTAGATATTCCATCGAGCGTATAGTTGGTGAACTCACGGCGTTGACCAGCGATCGCAACCGCCTGGGTGGCGCGGTCACCGCCCAATCGAGCCGTCGGGGTTGCGCCGTTATTGAAGCCCGAACTAACGTTAGGGCTAAGAGAGACCAGCTGGATGAAATTCCGGCCATTCAGCGGCAGGTCGACGATTCTTTGGTTCTCGATTACCGTACCGACAGTGGCATTTTCGGTAGTGAGAAGCGCCGCACCTCCGGACACCTCGACCGTTTGCGTTGTATCGCCTAATCTGAGATGGAAATCGATACGGGCAACCTGCTGTACTTGCAGTTCGACATTGTTCTGCACTTCCGCCGCGAAGCCTTGCATTTCAACCTTCAGAGTGTAGCCGCCCGGCTGGAGGGCTGGAAAGCTGTAATTGCCGGCGCTGTTCGTCAAGGTCTGCCGGGTCGCTCCTGTTAGCGGGTTGGTAGCCGTGACAGAGGCCCCTACCAGGATTGCACCGCTTGGATCAGTTACCTCACCCGTAATCTCACCCACCGTCTGGCCGAACAGAGGGACAGCCAGTAGTGCTCCTAAAATGAACAAAGCATACCTGTTCGTCAACTTAGACTTCATCAGTAAAACCTCCCTGAAGGACACTCCGACTCTGGACGTGGAGTTTGCGTTCTTGAGAGTAAGGCCAAGCGACCGGCGAATTCCCTTGGAACTATAGAGCAAGTCCTAAGGAAAGTGTAAGAAACTTGTTAGGGGCGTCCGTTGTTCTGACTCCGAAGAACGGCGGTTCTAATCGCTCAGGCTGTCTTAAAGTTGCAGGTCTACAGCCCAATTCAGTACTACCGTAACGGGCGATGGCGACTCGAGACGGGAGTTGATTAGAAACTTTTGCCCGTTAGCGGCTACCTGATAGCGGCTTCGACGGGTCACCGTGTCCAATCTTAGTTCGAACAACGGCCTAGGGGTCGCAGCTTCGAACACCTTCGAGCCAGTGCTGACATCCACTGCCATGAGCTTGTTCTCTGAAATGAAGAAAAGTTCCTTCCCGTCCCGCCTCCAATGGGGCTCGATGCCCCCAGAGGTCGAAACCTGCCACTCGCCCCCCGGGGGAGTGAGCCTCTCAACATAAACTTCGGATCGAATCGGTCCATCGAACTGGTAGGCGATCCACTGTTGATCAGGAGAAATCTCGACGTCGGAAGACCTTTGAAGTCTGCCTTCCCCTAGTCTCGCCCGCAAGTGGCGGGAGCCATCTAGAGACAGCGTCCAAGTGCCGCCACCCGTGGTTGTGAACACGATGAACCGGCCGTCGGAAGACCAACCCTGCACGACCTTGTTTTCATTCGATTCCAGCAGAAGCTCGGGCTTTGAAATGCTCGTAATGACCTTTTGGTAAATATCGAACGCGCCCTTATTGGAGGCACAATATGCAATCCGGGTGCTGTCGGGCGCCCAACTCGGACAAGTTTCGTCGGTAGGGTCGAAAGTTAGGCGCGATGAGGTACCGTGCTCGAGATTGAAGAGCCATAAGTCCCTGGTTTCCGTCTTGGGGTCTTCGCGAGAAACGGCGAGTTTCTTCTCATCCGGAGAGAGCGATGGATTCGAGTAATCGGCCGGATCTCCGACCGAACTGAGCCGTTTACCGCGGCGATCAAACCAGACCAATTCAGAGGAGGGTGTGTCAGTGGCCGTGCGATAGATCAGCACGCCATTTCGAGATGCCGAAAAATTCCCGCGATTCAGGCCCGAGGCAAGCGTTATCTGAAGCTGCTGTACTACCTGAAATGGCTC
This sequence comes from Bryobacterales bacterium, assembly GCA_963769205.1. Lineage (GTDB taxonomy): Bacteria > Acidobacteriota > Terriglobia > Bryobacterales > Bryobacteraceae > Palsa-89. The sequence goes on from CAVYKR010000023.1 coordinate 206,804, forward strand.
ACCCTCCGTTTGCAACTTCGACGCATCAAAGACTTGTCCCATCAGAGTAGTGCCCGACGTGAAAAGCAGATATCCTTTTCCGCTCGACGATTCGGCATAAATGGAGTTGCCGTTCGAATCCAGCAGACGGTGGCTCTCTTTGGAATCCAGCGAGCCGACATAGAGGCCCGTATGCTCGGCTTTCAGGCTGCGGACAAAGTAAATGAAGTGACGGCCATCGGGAAGAAATTGTGGCGCGTAGTGAGCTGTTTCCTGGTGCGCCGCGTCCAGAACTGTGGCCGGTACGGCGACCCCTTCCGTCGCAGCTACGCGATATAACTGGGGATGCGCCCGGGTTTGAAAAAGGATCAAGCCATTCCGGCTCCAGGATCCGGCCGCACCACCGCCGGGAGCATCACAAATCGTCTTGGGTGGTCCGCTCAGGCTGGTGGTTTTGAGTTTGCCGTTGGCAAAAAATCCGATAAAGCGGCTGTCGGGCGACCAGAAAGTCGAATCCGCCAACTCAGTGCCTGCCAGTGGCTCTGCTTTCAGCGACCCGAGCGAGCGCACAAATAATTGCCTTCCGCCGTCTGGCCCCAGGGCGATCAGAGCCAACCATTTGCCATCCGGAGAGATGTTGGAAGAGACGTACTTTACCGCATCCGGGGGAGAGATAAGGAATCGGACCGTTCGTTCCTTGGGTGTCACCGTCCGGAAATGCACGACCGCGAGGATCAGCGCAGCCAGCGTAGCTACTCCAGCTAATATTGGCCAAAACAGACTGCGCAAGACGAGCGGACGGTCTGATGGAACCAGAAACACCTGTTCGTTCTCGACCACGGTTCGTGCTTCAGCCTTCACTTCTTCAGCGGTCGGTCGGCGTTCGTCCAGCGCCGGACCTTCCGGTATCGCGACTCGTCCTATCTCAGTTATGGGGCCTGTAAATCGGTATCCGTACTTGGGAACGGTTTCGATCCACTCCATCCCTCCAGCACCCAACGCTTTTCGCAGCGTGGAGATCTGGAAAGACAAATTGGCCTCTTCCACGAACGTGTCGGGCCAGAGCGCACTTATCAAGGCGGACCTGGTCAGGACTCGACCCTGGCTCTCGATGAACAGGAGTAACAGGTCAAATGTCTTTGGCGCGAGTGCCACGCTCTTGCCGTCTTTGGTCAGTACTCGCTTGGCGCTATCTAGCAAATAGGGGCCAAATTGGTAGGCTACGTGGACCTCGGGTGTAATAGGCGCACTCCGGATGTAGTTGGCAGAATAACATCAACCTTCTACGAAGTCAACGATCGGGCGACATTCACCCGGAAATGATCAACGGGCGATCATCTCATCCTCTCCTCTGCTTATGTCGCCGATGCTAATGTCACTGTAGAGAGGAGCCTATAACTTCCTTTGATGTTTCTCACGAATTCCTCTCGCGTTCTAAAGGAGTTTCCGGGGCGGTCGGGCTAAATTGGGAACCTGTACTATGATTGCTGGGAAAGCTCCATGCGCGGTCACCGTCGGACACTGACTTCACTTCGGCTCTGTTCATTGCTCCTCCTTGCTGCGTTAACCGGCCGGGCGCAGATCACAGATCAGGATCTTTCGAAAGCCGACTCGAATAACTGGCTAAGCTATTCAGGATCCTATGACGGCCGGCGACACACGTCGCTCAAGCAGATAGATACGGGCAACGTCCAATCCATGACGGCCAAGTGGATATATCACATGCCAGGGCCGGGCCAGTTGGAGGATGTTCCAATAGTGGCTGACGGTGTAATGTATATCGCCCAGTCGAATGCCGTCCGCGCCCTGGATGGCGGATCGGGCCGTTTAATCTGGGAATACCAGCGTCCCGTAGCCGCTCGCGGCAAGAATCGGGGTCTAGCGATCTACGACAACAAAATCTTCTTTGGAACGACCGATGCCACGCTGATGGCCCTGGATACTCGTACGGGCAGCGTCATTTGGGAAACTAAAATGCCCGGGGAAGCGCTGCGCTATCAGGGCGGGGCGCCGCTGGTCGCACGAGGTAAAGTCATCGTCGGCGTGAACAGCCCAAGCGGCGGTTTTGTGGATGCCTATGAAGCTAAAACGGGAGCTTTCGCTTGGCGCTGGCACGCGATTCCGAAACCAGGTGAGACCGGCAGCGAGACGTGGAGTGGCGACTCTTGGAAACTCGGCGGCGGGCCGACGTGGCTGACTGGCGGCTACGACCCGGACTTGAATTTGATCTATTGGGGCACCGGTCAGCCTGCACCTGATTTCGACGGCGACCGCCGTAAAGGCGATAACCTCTACACCGATTGCATGGTTGCGCTGGACGCCGATACCGGCAAGCTCAAATGGTATTTTCAATTTACCCCGCACGATACTCACGATTGGGATGCGGTGGAGATTCCCGTACTAGTCGATGCAACCTTTAAAGGGCAGCCGCGCAAGCTGCTCGTGCAGGCGAATCGCAACGGTTACTACTATGTGCTGGACCGTACGAATGGTAAGTTCCTGCATGCGGCTCCGTTTGTGAAATTACTGAATTGGGCGAGCGGTTTGACGGAAGACGGCCGCCCGATTGTCGTGCCGGGAGTAGAGCCGACTGTGCAAGGCAACAAAGTTTGCCCTTCTACTTCCGGCGCGACCAATTGGCCGTCGCCCGCCTTTAACCCCGAAACTCAGCTTTTTTACGTCATGGCGCAGGAAGGCTGTGGCGTCAACTACAAAGCCGAAGGAACCGCTCCCTCAGGTGGAGTGGGCTCAGGAACAGGCTATATGGCCAGTCCCGCCGAACAGGAGCAGTGGCAACTATATTTGCGCGCGCTTGATCTAACGACCGGAAAACTGGTTTGGGAGAAAAAACAGATTGGTGGCAAATACTATGGCCCGGGCTTACTTTCGTCGGCGGGCGGTCTCGTGTTTGCCGCAGGCCTTCAGGGTTACTTAACCGCGCACGATGCACGCACCGGTAAGGATTTATGGCACTTCAATACTGGCGACGTGATCACTGCATCGCCTATGGCCTATGGCTTTCAGGGAAATGAATATATCGCGATCGTGTCGGGCTCAAACGTGGTCGCCTTTGGCCTTCCCAGCCGCTAGCTCATGAGATCTACAGCTCTGGAAACAACCCGCTTCGGACTAGCAATAATGGTCATATTCGCCGCGTTAGTTTGTGCCCTGCCGGTATACGCCCAGCGCGGTCCAGCCAAGGCTGCTCCGGAAAATCCATTCCGTGGCAACGAGGAAGCCATAACCGAAGGCCGGGATGTCTTCAATCGTTCGTGCACGTCCTGCCACGGATACGATGGCGCCAGCGGCGACCGCGCGCCGGCGTTGGCCGCATCCGGCCGTCGCTACCTGCGAACCTCTGACCGCGAGCTGTTCGATGCGATCGAGAAAGGTGTACCCAATAGCTTAATGCCGCCATCCGGGCTGCCCGAAACCGTTGCGTGGAAAATCGCGGCGTATATCACCAGCCTGCGGGCCACCGCGATTGATGCGCCGGCTAAGGGCGATGTCTCCCATGGAGAACAAATTTTTTGGGGCAAAGCGGAATGCAGCAATTGCCATATGCTCCATGGCAAGGGCGGCTTGCTGGGACCCGACTTGTCCAATGTGGCAAGCCTACGGCAACTGAGCGCTATTCGTAGCGCGCTGAGCAAGGACGAAAATCATCACGTATTTGACGGCGGTGCCCACGATCCAACCCTTACGCCTCTGGCTACCTACAAATCAGTTCGCGTTGTGACGCGGGATGGCAAGACGATATCCGGGATTCTGAAGAATGAAGATGATTATACTTTGCAGATCCTGGGATCTGACAACGCTCTCCATTTGTTCGCACGTGATCAGCTCCGCGAAGTAATTTACGAGCCGAAAAGTCTGATGCCCACCGACTACGACAAGCGTCTTGCACCGGACGAGTTTCAGGATTTGCTGGCGTTCTTGAGCCGGCTAGGCACTCCAGCTTCAGGGAAATGAACGTTGTGAGAAAGCCAACGGGAGAAGACCTATGACCGCCGAAAAACCGCGCAACTTATCCAGACGGGCTTTTATGGGAACTGCGGCTGCTCCTTTCCTCGTCAATTATCAAAAGCTTGCCGCGGCGGACGCTGGACATCTCAAGATCCGCGACGTTCAGACCATGGTCATGCAGGGTCCTCGTACTTACACCTTCGTCAAAATCGTTTCCGACGATGGCCTGTTTGGGATTGGCGAGGCATATGGTAGTCCTGGTGTAGGCGTTAAAGAACAAATCCTCGCATTAAAGCCTTGGCTCATTGGCAAAGATCCGTTGGCCATTGACGTCATCTACACGTTGATGGACCAGAGCCCGGGCCTTGCGGGCATGCGGACGGATGGCTCGGCGCATTCCTTGATGCGAGCGGTGAGCGGCATTGAAATGGCCCTCTGGGACCTTGCCGGCAAAGCGCTAAAGGTGCCCGCGACGACTCTACTGGGAGGCAAGTTTCGCGAACGGGTACGAGTATATGATCACGAAGCCCCCCGTAACATGCTGGACAAGACATCCTGCCGGGAGTGGGCGCAGAAAATAAAAGCCGACCCTGCCGGATTCACCGCGCACAAGTTTGGCTTTCATCACACCAACCCGAAGTCGGACGATGGACGCGATTTGAATAACAGGATTCTTTCGACCAAGGAGCTTATCCAAATCCGCCAGGCTTACGAAAACTGCCGCGAAGAGATTGGCTTTGACCACGACATCATGGTCCATAATCACTGGGAATACGATCTGCGAACCGCCATTCAATTGTCTCAAGCTGTCGAAGCGATCAAACCCTTGTGGCTCGAGGACCCGCTCGTTGTACAGTATTCAGATTCCTGGCATAGGCTGGTGGCCTCCTCCAACGTACCGATATGCACGGGGGAAAACCTCGAGCGTCGGGAAGGCTTCAAGGATTTCATAATCAACCAGGGCTGCGATATCGTGAACCCGGATCTGCGAAACACGGGTGGCTTTCTTGAGACCAAACGGATTGCGGCAATGGCCGAGGTATTCGGTCTGCCGATGTGCTCGCACAACACGGGCAGCCAAGTGTTCACCTATTCTACAATTCAGTGGGCAGCGTCCATCCGGGATTACATAACATGTGAAACCGTCACCGGCCAAGGGGGCTGGATGGATCAAGTGCTGGTCCTGGACGGCCCTTACATTAAAGGTGGCTTTATCGAGCTCCCCAACAAACCCGGACTCAATATCCAACTGAACCAGGACGTCGTGAGCGCCCACTTGGCCAAAGACGAAAAGTGGTGGGGTTAACCATTTGTTGAACCGCGCGGCATTGAACGCCATTGCTCTCGCTTCCCTAGCGCTCCTGACCAGCGCCGGCCCCGCCCGGCCCGGCCATCCAGAAGTTTGGATATTCGATCACGTCGACAAGATCGGCGGCCACCCCACGACCGTGCTGGGCCACCCGCACGTTATAAAGACACCGTTGGGAAAGGCCCTTCAGTTCAACGGCGTTGACGATGCGATTTTCATCCCCGAACATCCGCTGGCTGGATTAGAGACCTTCACCTTTGAAGCGATTTTTCGCCCCGAGCGTGGCGGAAAACCCGAGCAACGTTGGTTTCATCTGGCTGAACAAGATCCAAAAACAGGAGCGGATACCGACACACGCTTCCTTTTCGAAATCCGAGTGATTGGCGACCAATGGTGTTTGGACGCGTTCGTCCACACGACCGCCGTAAGCAAGGCTCTGATGTATCGCAATATCCTCCACCCGCTGGACGTGTGGCACCATGTCGCCATGGTCTACGATGGACAAGAATTCAGAAGTTACGTAAATGGCGAGTTGCAAGGCAAGGCCGCGATTCATTTCGAGCCGGAAGGCCCGGGGCATTCCTCAGTAGGTGTCCGGATCAATAAAGTCGACTATTTCAAAGGGTCGGTTCGCGAAGCTCGTTTTACCCGCCAGGCTCTGACTCCCGATCAGTTCATGAAACTACCGGCCCACTGAGCTGGCCGGCAGAAACTCATTGCGCACCCATTTGCGCGTCCGGCTGCCAATAGTGCACTTGGCCTTCCTTGTTGCGCGGCGTGATGGCCAGACGCGTGGCCTTTCCGGCGCCGCGAGAGGTCGCGCGATGCCACCGTTCATTCGGCGCTTGAACCACGTCGCCCACGGTACCGATAACGATCGGCTCTCCTTCGATTAGAAAGTCCAGCTGGCCTTCGAGAACAATCCACAACTCGACCATGTTCTCGTGAAAGTGCCCCAAGTTAGTGTCCGGCGGTGTCGCAATGCCCTTCCCTCGAATAACGTGCGCCGCGGTGTGGCCATCCCACACAAAGTCACTGCTGCCGGCATTGGCCTGAACGACGTTTTTTTCGAAATCGAGAAACGGTTTATTGTATTGATCGTAGCTGCCGGTATCGGTGATGCGCGATTGAATGAAGGTCCAGCCTTTCACCGGTGTCGGGGTCTCAGTGATCGGATAGCTCGGCATCTCCCCCGCCGGCCGCACTTCAAACCGCAATACTGGTTCACTGCCCACGGTTTCCATGCTGTAGGCAAGTCGCGGAGCGGCCTGAACCAGAAATCCTTTGGTGGCGACGAACGGTGACTGCCCTTCAATGTTTACGCGCATCTGCCCAGATTCAACGACCCAGAATACCCGATCATCAGCGTAGAACACCGTCTTGGTTTTTTCGCCCGGCGCCATCGAAATCCAGTCGGCTTCGAAGTCTCGGGTCTTGACCACCGGCAGCCGCCAGCTCGCCTGGCCCTGGTGCGCGGCCAGAATCTCGGACAGACGCCAGATCAGGCGGTTGGGCGCGCTCGTACGTGGTAGGCGGCACTGGCTTGGCGGCCCACACCAGCCGCGACTTTTGAGGATTCGTGTCCTGGGCGGAAAGGTGCTGAGTGGCGATGAATGCCGCCAGTACGCAATACATCATTGGAGCGGTGTACGTTTGCAATCTCATAGATTCGTGACGGTGTAAGCCTTTCAGGGCAACGATACAAAACCAGTCCAAAACAACTGCTGGTTGGGAGGTCGTACTTGTGAACGAAATCGAGCTTTCCGTCGTCGTTCACCTTGAATACCGATAAGCCAGCCGGTACGACGCTCACTCCTTTGCCGGCGCGCACCGGTACTGCCGATTGGTTTGCCACGACCAGGATCTTGCCGCTTCGATCCAGGGAGAACGTACGCGGGCCGAAACCGCGCGTGTCAGCATTCTGAATCAGCGTCGGCTCGCCGGTCTCCTGGTTAATCGAAAAAACCGCGATGCTGTTTTCGCCGCCGGCAAAGACCTTCTGGCCTTGAAAATCGACCATTCCTCCGGCGCGATTCGCTACATAAACGAAGCGGCCGTTGGGATGAACGTGGATGCTACTCACCGCCTGGCCTCTCCGGCCATTGGGAGGCTCAGCGAAGGGGTCCTTCATGAACAGTGGACTTTCGCCGAGCGAGCCGTCCCGCGATCTTTTAAAGACAAAAAGCTTGTTCTGCCGCTCCAGTGTTACGAAGTCCCACTTCCCCGAGGGGTGAAAATCCAGATGGCGGACCTGAAAATTGTAACCGCCGCCGGGTGCGATCGACTGGCGATTAGTGAGCACTCCGTTCTTATAACTGAAAACTTTGATGGCGCCAGGGTCTTCCGGCTTGGTGGGAGTCGGCCCGTTCCCGCGCGTTACTACTATCACGGCTTGGTTCGATGGATCTACTCGTACCTGGTGCGCGTAAACCCCTACATCCAGCTTTCCTTGCGGCACCACGGGGCCGAGAGTTCCATCAGGACTGATGCTATGAACGGTCACCGCGCTTGGCTCATTGTGAGCAACGATGATGTGCGTCCCATCGATATCACTGGACATGAAGACCGCGCGTTGGGGCAAAGAGATCGGCTCACCGTGAGGATGCAAAGCTCCCGTCGCCGGGTCGATCCGGAAAGCGGTAACGCCATGCGGGCTCTTCTGGCCGGGTGCAACAGTAGGGCCCATATTGCTCCAGGTGACGTATAGAAATTTACGGGAAGGGTGCAGCCACGCTTCTTGAATGTTCTCCGGCAGCGTGACCGAGCCCCGTTGGGTCAGAGCCGCTGTGTTCATATCGACGTCAAACTGAAGAAGCTCTTTTTCTGCTGCGGCGTAAAGTACGGCCCGGCCCGGCGCACCTGCTTTTGGGGCGGTTCTAGCTTGGTCGGCCAGCACTAGAGCCGCAATGCCTGCCAATATTGCTAACTCCGCCCATCGCCTACCTTTGTTTGCGCTGCTCATTAGACCCTCCGCTTCTCTTAAAAATAGAATTTCAAGCTGCCCTGCAGTTGTCGCATAGGAGTACGCGTTGAAGTAATCTTACCGAAAGCGGCGTCGAGCACTGTAACGTCAGGGGTCCCCCAGTTCGGATGGTTAGCCGCGTTGAAAGACTCAAAACGGAACTCCAGCCTGCGGCTTTCCAGGATCGGGATACTCTTCGTGGCCGAAAAATCCAGATTGATGATGCCGGGACCTATTAAAACATTCCGGCCTAAATTGCCGAAAGTACCGAAAGGCTCCAGCGCAACGGCGGCGGTGTTGAAGAATTTCTGTGGGTCCTGTTGACCGCGAGGGAGCGCGAGCGTCTGTCCAGTAGCGTTGGGCCGGTCAATCGACGTGATGAAATCGTTAGTTTGATTCTTGCCGTCTACGATGTTTAAGGGGAAGCCCGTCTGTAACGTCAGTATAGCGCTCAGTTGCCAATTGCCGAGAACTGCATTCGTCACGCCGCCACGATCCAGAAAGCGCCGGCCTTTGCCGAACGGCAACTCATAGAGCGTCGAGGTAACGAACCGATGGGCCGCGTTGAAAGCCGAGAGGGCGCGGTCACACTGAATGCAAGCGTCGTTTTGCGCTTCTTGCGTGTCGCCGGCGGGCGTACGGATGCCGCTCCCCGTATCGATCGATTTCGACCAGGTATAGCTGGCGAGATACGTGAGACCACCGCTGAACCGCCGCTGCAGCTTGGCGGATAACGCGTCATAGTCGCTCTTTCCCACGGCGTCCACCAGATATATCACGGCCAGCTCAGGAAAGTTGACCCTGGAAGCCTGCGTGCCAGTCGGACTGGGAGACGCCGCGTTGATGGCACGATACTGTTCCAGCCTTCGCCCGAGCGCTCCAAGATAGCCAATCTCCAGTACGGTATCCTTCATGATCTCTCGTTGAATGTTAGCCATGAACTGCACCGTTCGCGGCGTGAGCCGGCGCGGATCGGTTGCCAGATACTGGGGCATGTTAATCAGGTTTTGGCTGGTATTTCCGCCATTAAGATAAGGATCACTCCAGTTCAAATTGATGGTGCTCGCATTCGCCTGTACAACCTGCGTGCCCGATGTATTGCGAGCGACATCGACAGTCGTAGACGTGGCATCTTGTGAATAAAAGACACCGGCACCGGTACGTACGGTCCATTTTCCCTTGCTCCATGCAATTCCTAACCGGGGCGCCCAATCTTTGTAATCCGGGAAAATGCCATCGCGACCCAGACTTCCGTTTCGCGCGACTTGGACATTAGACGGATACTGAATCGATAGCCCTTGATAAAAGCTGCCGCTTCCGATGCGGACCAAGGTGGGATGCAAGCTCTGGTCCGCGATCGGCCCCGCGCCATCGTCCCAGAAAGGAATTAGAACGTTCGCAAAATTCTGGGACTTGTCATAGTAAGGCGGCGTAAACTCGTACCGCAATCCCAACGTAATGGTTAGATTAGGCCGTACTTTCCAACTATCGTCAATATAATAGGCCTGGCTGGTAGCGCGGAATTGGCCAAAGAACGGCTTTACCCCCTGGCGAGCCAAGCTCATGTCGCCCAGCATTAAATCAGCAGTTCCATAGCCCGCTGATGAGGAGATCGCCGGGTTCTGAGTCGCTTGGCCACCAAAAGTGAATCCGCCGGCGCCGAACTGTTGCCCGGTCGGATTAAACCGATCTCTGCGAATCTCCGCGCCGAAACGAATGGAATGGTTTCTGTGGATCCAGGTCACGTTATCCACCCACTGGAACGTAGTGCTGTACAGAAGGGAGACAATCGACGAAGGCGAACCGAAAGAGGATATTCCAGTGACGGTTATATTCGGTATGCCCCAACCCGCCGGATCCGTCGACGGTGCTAATCCCGGAATCGCCAGTTGGCCCACTCCATTCACTTTGTAAGCCGTTTCCGGCAGAGTGTTGTTGGCGAACTCGACGACGCCAAAGCGGGCTTCATTCACCAGCGACGGCGAGAACACCCGGGTGTTCGAAATCAGTGCTTGCCATGGGTCATCGATGACCGTTTGTCCTATTAAGGGAAATAGTCCCGGTCCGAATTGCGACTCGTTGCCCCAACTATAACGCCCAAACCAACTAGACCGGCTATTCTCCACAAAATCCGTCCGCAAGTTGAACTGATCTCTGTTAATCACCGCCAGAGCTCCGGCCTGATAGTCCGATGCCAAGGCGCTGCCCGGCTGATTCGGCAGAGGGAGAAATTGCAACAACTTGGTTGAAGTGCTAGCGATCCGGTTCGCGGGAATAATGTTGCCCGCGAAAGGCGACGCCGTAATAGTTCCGTTCGCTTGAGCAACACGGGTGAGAGGATCATAGATGGTTGGGATCCCGGGTGCGCTGAAGTTGCCGCCGCGCATGGCAGCGGTCGGAACCGTTGCGACGTTTTGAATTGCCTGTCGTTCCCGAAAGGCCTCATAATTGGCCATGAAGAACAATCGGTTCTTCCCGTTGAAGAGTTTCGGAATGCTTAGTGGGCCGCCTAGTGTAAAGCCGAACTGGTTCCACTTGAAGGGCTCCTTGTCCGGCCGGCTGGATCCAAATGCATAGATTTTCGCGTCCAGCACATCGTTGCGCAAGAACTCGAACAAGGTTCCGTGGTATTCGTTGCCGCCGGCTTTTGTGGAAACGTTGATCTGTGTGACTTCGCGGCCGAACTCTGCCGGATAAATCCCCGTCTGGACCTTGAATTCCTGAAGGGCGTCAATCGAAGGCAGAACCTCGTAGGTGTTTCCTTCCACAAATGTGTTCTCCAAGCCATCCAGCGTGAAATGGTTAAACATCGGACGCTGCCCTCCTACGGAGATAGCCGTGAGGTTGGCGCGGTCCCCAACTTGCCCCGGAATGGCCGAGGTCGTGGCCCCGAATCCTGACGTGACATTCGGTGCTAAACTCACCAGCGATAGGAAATTGCGGCCATTCAGGGGCAACTCAACAATCCGTCGGTTCTCAATAACCGTACCGATAGTGGCGTCTTCGGTGGTCACTAGCGGGGCTCCTCCGGTGACCTCGACTACCTGCGTTTGCTGGCCCAGTTCCAGTGTGAAGTCGACACGAGCAGTCTGCTGTACCTGAAGCTCGACATTATTCCGCGTGACCGTTTGAAAGCCCGCCGTTGAAACCTTAAGATCATAGACGCCTGGCGGAAGTGAAGGAAAACTGTAAGTGCCGACTTCATTTGCGGTAGTGTTTCTTGTGGCGCCGGTCGCCTCATTGGTCACTACGACCGCCGCTCCGGCTATCACGGCGCCGCTGGTGTCGTGGACTTCCCCGGTGATCACTCCAAAGGTCTGCCCGGCTGCGGGTTGAGTAAAAGCAACTACTACAAGTAGAAAAGCGGTAGCAAGAATGCAAAGGCGCACGCGGCCCTCCTTGGGTCAGGTTTCGAACTAGGTTACAGGAGGAGGCCGGTCGAATCCTTTGAAAATCGGCAGCAAGTCCTAAGGAATTTCGAAGGAACCAGCAAGATCCGCGAACAAAATACTACGCCACCGCCTTCGCGGCCATACCATGCGGATCGATGATGAACTTCTTAGCAGCGCCCTGGTCGAAATCCTGGTAGCCTTTCGGCGCGGCATCCAGCGAAATGATAGTTGCGTTAACCGCTTTCGCGATCTGGACCTTGTCATAGAGGATCGCCTGCATGAGTTGGCGATTGTACTTGAGCACGGGGCACTGGCCGGTATGAAGCGAATGAGACTTGGCCCAACCTAGCCCGATACGAACGCCTAAGGTGCCAGTCTCGGCATTGGCATCCACACCGCCGGGATCATCCGTCACGTAAAGACCCGGGATACCTAGCGAACCGCCTGCCCGCGTGATAGTCATAATGGAGTTGAGGACCGTTGCGGGCCTTTCGACTGCGGCATCCTTCCCTTCACCGTGAGCTTCGAATCCCACGCAATCCACCGCACAGTCTACTTCCGGGGTACCCACGATCTGGGCAATCTGGTCGGCCAACGAAGCGTCCTTCCTGAGGTCGATCGTCTCGCAACCGAAACTTCGCGCCTGCTCCAGCCGTTCTGGAATGAGGTCGCCGACCATCACGACTGCCGCGCCAAGCAAGTGGCACGAAGCTGCCGAGGCTAAGCCCACCGGTCCCGCGCCCGCCACATAAACGATGGATCCCGTCGAGACGCCGGCGGTCACGGCTCCATGGTAGCCGGTCGGAAATATGTCCGACAGCAGCGTCAAGTCTTTAATCTTAGCTAGCGCCTTCGCTTTGTCCGGGAATTTGATCAGATTGAAATCGGCATAGGGCACCAGGACATATTCCGCCTGCCCGCCTACCCATCCGCCCATGTCTACATAGCCGTATGCCGCCCCAGGCCGGGCCGGGTTCACGTTCAGGCAGATTCCCGTTCTTCCTTCCCTGCAGTTTCGGCATCTGCCGCACGCAATGTTGAAGGGTACCGTAACCAGATCTCCCACTTTGAGGAATTCGACGTCACTTCCCTTCTCGATAATCTCCCCCGTTATTTCGTGGCCCAAAATGAGACCGGCGGGTGCCGTGGTACGGCCGCGGACCATGTGCTGGTCCGATCCACAGATATTGGTGGTGACAACTTTGAGAATGACCCCGTGCTCGGCTTTTCTTCCAGCAGGGGTCTCCAGCTTCGGAAAATCTATCGACCGGACTTCGACCTTGCCCGGTCCAACATACGCAACGCCGCGATTACTTGCCATCATGATCTCCTTGGTCTACGCCAGTTTGCGAAGCTTGGTCACGCGCCCGACTTCCACCCACTCGACCACGAAGATATTCCCGTCGTCGTCAAAACACGCCGAGTGCGGCGCCACGAATTGCCCCGGAATGAAGGCATCACGTTCCAGAAGTCTTACTTCTCTAAAATTGTCCGGGCCCTGTCCGAAATGAGCGACGATCTGATTCTTGCCGTTTAAGATGCTGACGCGAGCCTCGAGTTCGGGCACCAGCAATAGTTCGCCGCGCATATGGAAATGCGAGGGGTATCGCAAACCCGGAATGAACGCGATATGTTTTCCGGCCAAAGTGAATGTCTGTAAACGGTAGTTTCGTCGGTCAGCAACGATGACGACTGGTTCCGGACCGCGCGTGTCCATCCAGATCCCGTGAGGGTTGTTAAGCTGACCGGGCTCGGCGCCCAAGCCGCCGAAGGTCCGGATATATTCACCCTTGCTGTTGTACTGATTGACGTAGCTCGACCCGTAACCGTCCGCGACATACAGGTCGCCGTTGGGCGCCACGGCAAGATTGGTTGGGGTATACGGGATCTTGCTTTTGTTGTACGCTTCCGATTGGTCCGGATAACCTATGCTGAAGACGACTTCGCCGTTCAATGTGGTCTTTTCCACAACATGCCTGTGGATGTCACAAAGGTACAGGTACTCGGTGCTGCCCTCCTTCCGGATGTGAAGCCCATGCGCCCCCTCACGGTACTCGGCGCCCCAGGACTTGACGAACTTTCCTTTTTCATCGAAGACCACCATGGCGTCGGGGCTTTGACTCGTTTTGTGTACGGTATGGTGAACGTAGGTGTGGCCCTGCGAGTCGCGGCAAACTCCATGCGTCTTGCCGTATTTGATCTTGGAAGGAAGCTCGCCCCAATCGTGATGGACCTCGTACATGTATTCACCGCTCCCGATCACTGGAAGCTTTGTGCCGGATTTGTCCTGACCGCGAAGAATAGCCGGAGCCGCAATACCAGCTGCGATGAAGTTTCGCCGGGAAACATGATTCATCATTTGCAAATAGCCTTTCTGATAGCCTGACAGCGATCGCTTATACGAGAATTTCCTTGACCACCCTGCCCGACACATCGGTCAAACGGAAATGGCGGCCCTGAAACTTGAAAGTCAAACGAGTGTGATCGACACCCAGGGAATGAAGAATTGTGGCGTTTAGATCGTGAACGTGAACCGGGTCGCGCGCCACGTTATAGCTATAATCGTCGGTCTCGCCGTAGGTAATGCCCGGTTTGACACCGCCGCCGGCCATCCACATCGTGAAGCATTTCGGATGATGGTCGCGTCCGTAATTGTCCGGAACCAGCTTGCCCTGGCAATATACGGTACGGCCAAATTCGCCTCCCCATATCACCAATGTGTCTTCCAGCAAACCGCGTTCTTTTAAGTCCTGAATAAGGGCCGCACAAGCTTGGTCGGTATCCCGGCACTGATTGGGAAGCTGCTTCGGCAACAGGTTGTGCTGATCCCAACCGCGGTGATAGAGCTGAACAAACCTTACACCGCGCTCCACCAGACGGCGAGCCAGCAGGCATTGCGCGGCGAAAGTGCCAGGTTTTCTCGAATCCGGGCCGTATTTTTCAAAAACAGAATCGGGCTCTTTGGAAAGGTCAGCAAGTTCGGGAACGGAAGCCTGCATCCGGTAGGCCATCTCATACTGAGAAATGCGCGTTGAAATCTCTGGATCGCCCACTTGTTCCAGTGAAGCTTGATTTAGTTTGTCAAGATCATCCAAAAATCGGCGGCGGTCCGATCCGCTCACACCCGGAGGATTTGACAAATAGAGAACCGGATCGCCGGACGAGCGAAATTTTACGCCCTGATACTTGGTCGGCAGAAATCCGCTGCCCCACATCCGGTCGGCTAGCGGCTGATCGCCCGGACCCGTTCCGGCAGATAACAAGACCACAAACGCTGGAATATCCTTATTCTCGCTTCCCAAGCCATAGGCAACCCACGATCCCAGGCTGGGCCGGCCGGCCAGCTGAGAACCTGTCTGCAGAAACGTCACACCCGGATCGTGATTGATAGCATCGGTGTGCATCGACTTGATGAAGCAGAGATCGTCAACCACCCCAGCCGTATGTGGCAGCAACTCGCTCACCCAAGCTCCGGACTTACCATGTTGAGCGAACTTGAAAATCGACTGTATAACAGGGAAGCTGGCCTGGGCCGATGTCATGCTGGTCAGCCGCTGGCCTTGCCGAATCGATTCAGGCAACTCGCTTCCTGTCAAATCGGAAAGGCGCGGCTTGTAATCGAATAACTCCAACTGCGAAGGTCCGCCGGATTGGAAGAGATAAATGATCCGCTTAGCCTTCGGAGGAAAGTGCGGCAGTCCGGGTAACCCGCCCGTGGCCTCGGCGCCACTCTCTGCGCCGCGTAGATCGGCGTTGAGCAGCGTGGCCAAGGCCGCCGTTCCTACTGCAGTTCCGAAGAAATGGCGTCGAGTCATGTTTCGCAGATTTTCAAATCGCGGATCCATTGCCACACCTTTCCAAATTTTTGGAGTTCCAACAACTATTGTTTCGTAACGATCTCGTCCAGGTTAAGAATCAAGCTAGCCACCATGGTGTAGGCCGCCAGTTCGCTTTGGTCGAGTTTCTCGTTACGGGGATGCTCTCCCTGATTTAGTAGCTTTACCGCGGAGTCCCGATCAGTCTGATACCGATCGCGGTAATATTTCAGATTTTCCAATAGCACTTGGGTCTCTTTCGTCGATGGCCGCCTGGCGGCGGACGCCCGGAATGCAAAAGCGATCCGATCAGCGGCCTGTGGCCCGGCAGTGGTCATGGCCCGCTCGGCCAACATTCGCGACGCCTCCATATAGGCAACGTCATTCATTAGATCCAGTGCTTGCAGGGGAGTGTTCGTGCGGCTCTCCGATACTGTGCAGGTTTCGCGCCCCGCGGCGTCGAAGATCATCATCGATGGCGGAGGAGCGGTTCTCTTCCAAAAGGTATAGAGGCTGCGGCGATAAAGATTATCACCGTGATCCTGTTGGTAGTCCGCTCCACCGGCGACGTCTTGCCAAACTCCTGCCGGCTGATAAGGCTTAACAGAGGGACCACCAACCTTGTCTACTAATAGGCCGGAAATTGCCAGAAGCTCGTCTCGCACTGTTTCGGCTGACAGACGCACCCGTGGGCCCCGCGCCAGCAACCGGTTTTCTGGATCTTTCTGAATCAGCTCGGGGTTAAATCGCGACGATTGCCGGTAGGTGGCGCTGCTCACGATGAGCTTTTGCATCGCTTTCATGTCCCAACCGGTTCGAACAAATTCCGTTGCCAGCCAATCCAGCAGCTCCGGATGCGATGGCCACTCTCCTTGTGAGCCGAAATCTTCAACCGTTTTCACCAACCCTGTGCCGAAATACATAGCCCAGAACCGATTTACGGTGACACGAGCTGTCAGCGGATTGGCAGGATCCACCAGCCATTTCGCGAGACCTAGCCGGTTGTTGGGCATTCCCTCAGGCATAGGCGGCAGAACCGAAGGGACGCCCGGCGTGACCTTCTCTCCCGGTTGATCGTAGGCTCCACGGATCAAAAGGTGGCTTTCGCGCGGAACCTTCATTTCTTCCATCACCATTACCGTCGGGATGGTCTCTTCAAACTTGTTCAACTGTTCGCGCGTCTCTCCCATCTGGCGCCAAGCCTGCTGAATTTCAGCGGGAGCCTCGTGTCCCAGGAAGTAGAGGCCAATCTTATCTGTCTGCGGCTTACTTCTCTTCTCGATCGGGAGCGCAGCAATCTGATTGATCGGCGTCGGATCTGCCAGTATCGCTGCCTCATCCGCGGACAGGGCCACACTGTACAACCGGACGTCTCCGATAGACCCTTGAAAACGATTCTGGGGTACTGCTCCCACGGCGCCAATCCGCAGCGGTTCGGTGGCACGATAAGCATTGTTTAGCGCGTCCAGCAGAACTTTGACCTTCTGCTCCTGGCCATTCACGTAAACCTTGATGCCTTCCGCTTCGCGCGTTCCGTCGTAAGTTAGCGTCACGTGAAACCAATGGTTAAGCTCCACGCCCTTCTCGGTCTCCACCCGCGCAGCGTCGGCTGACCAGCGATGACCCATCTGAACCTGAAGCTTTCCTTCTACTAAGTAAAGGGCGAAGCCTCTAGCTTCAGGTTGTTCGACCGCACGAGTCACAATGGCACCATTCGCAGCTGTAGGATACACCCAAGCCGCCAAACTGAACTTGTCCGTGCCGGATCCGAAGCCGGCTATGGCACCCGCATCAATGTAACGCTTTCCATCGAAGCTGGCCGCCTGCCCTACGTGCCCGGGGGCAAACTGAGGCTCACCGTCACGGAAAACTACCACCGGTAACTTGGCGCCCTTGGCGGCATTGGGGTCGGTTACATAGCCGCTGCCTTGTCGCATTTCAGATGCGCCGGCCTTGGTCGCACGCGGTGAGAAGCGGCTCTCCAAATTTCCATCCAGTGGAAGGTGAGCCAATAAGTTCTGGTCAATCGACCAGTCAATCGGCGCGGCCTTGCCCAGAGAGACCTCCCAGGTTTGTTGTGCTTTCAATAATGCCGGTTGCAGATCTCTGAAGCTCTTTTCCGCTGCCGCCACTCTGTTTTTCATCTCTTGCAGCTTGGCCTGCTGTTCTGGAAGTGGAGCCTGGATAAATGGCGGAGAATTGCCCAGTTTGCTGGCTACGCCTTTCTCGGGTACGTTGTTGAAGTAGGAAAAGAGCTGATAAAACTCTTTCTGCTTAATGGGATCGTATTTGTGATCGTGGCACCGTGCACAGCCCACCGTTAGCCCGAGCCAAACGGCCGAAGTCGTATTGACGCGGTCAACGACATACTCGACCGCATACTCTTCGGGAATGATCCCGCCTTCCGAATTACCTCGCTGATTGCGGTTGAAACCGCTGGCGATTTTCTGATCCAGCGTGGCGTTCGGAAGCATATCGCCGGCGATCTGTTGGATGGTGAACTGATCGAACGGCAGGTTGCGATTAAACGCACCTATCACCCAATCGCGCCAACGCCACATGAATCGCTCGCCATCAGACTGGTAGCCGCTGGTGTCGGCGTACCGGGCTCCGTCGAGCCAGGGTGTCGCCATCCGTTCGCCGTAGCGAGGCGAAGCCAGCAGGCGGTCTATAACCTTTTCGTAGGCGTTGGGCGATTGGTCTGCCAGGAATGCATCAACTTCTGTCGGGGATGGGGGCAGTCCGGTCAAATCGAGTGACACGCGTCGGATTAGGGTCGCCCGGTCGGCCTCGGGCGACGGATTGAGGCCTTCCCGTTCCAAGCGCGCCAGCACGAATCTATCGATGTCATTCTTTGCCCAGCTTTCGTTGTGGACAGCCGGGAGCGGCGGCCGCGTCGGGGTGATCAAAGACCAATGCTTCTGCCATTTGGCCCCTTGGTCCACCCATTGCCGCAGAAGCTCAATTTCCTTCGGGCTGAGTGGTTCACGGCCAAGGGGCATCCGCGTGGCCGAATTCGTCGAGGTAATGCGTGTGATGAGCGAACTCTTTGCTGAATCACCACCAATAACGGCGAATCGGCCCTTCCCGAGGTCCTGTTTGGCGCCTTCTTCGGTGTCAAAACGCAATTTGGAGAGCCTTTTGGCGCTGTCCGGTCCATGGCACGTATAGCATTTATCCGAGAGTATAGGACGGATATCACGATTAAATTCAATAACCTGCGTAGCTTGATCAGGAGCAGCCTGCAGCGGCGCGCTCGCTGTCAGAAAACTCAGTCCGAGGACGCTCACCACTACCGCGTGCCGCCAGTTGAAACGATTCTTGGTCTTGCCGTTGCTCTTCATTTGCCGGACATGCCTTCCTGACGCAAAGTTATAACTAACACTCACCGCATCAATAGCGTAGAATGAACCGACCCCGAAACTCCCTTACCGCAGACGAGCAATTCGTAAGAAATTTAGAAGGAACTTGTGAGCACCCTCTCTGGATGGATGCTTTAGCGGGTCGCGGCAAGGAATTTTACTAGGTGACAGCCTTCACTAGCCCAGAAATGGAGCGCGTCCCCTGGCATTGGTGGCTTCTCACGGCCTTTCTATAATGTTGCTACCGCTTTTCTTAAGAAATGCTTCTCCGCTGTAACTGGAATTTTACGTTGGCATCCTGTAGGCTTGGGAACTACGGGTTCGAGATGACCGGCTAATCCGGGCATCGTCCCTTTTCGAGCCATAGAACACCAATGGGCTGGCGATTTTTGACGCTCGTGCTTGTAGCCGTTTGTGCAACCGCTCAAACGCCGCCTCCTGCCACGAAGTATATGCCCCCAGCTCCGGAACAACCGATTCCTTACAGCCACAAGAAACATTTGGCTTTGGGCCTGGAATGCAAGAACTGTCACGAAATGCCCGAGCCCGGCAACAACATGGGGCTTCCGGCAACCGACAAATGCATGACTTGCCATCGCTCTGTCAAAACAGATAGCCCCCTGGTTCAAAGACTTTCTCAGTTTCAAAAAGATGGCAAACCGGTACCCTGGGTTCGTATTTACCATCTTCCGGATTATGTGGACTTCAGCCATAAAGAGCATCTCGCTGCGAAAGTCAATTGCGAGACTTGTCATGGGCCAGTCCGAGAGCGCGACGTGATGCGCAAGGAGGTCGGGGTAGCCATGAGTGATTGCATAGAGTGTCATCGGTCGAACAACGCCCCTGTAGCTTGCGATTTCTGTCACGATCCCCGATAACTGATGTATAAACTGAAAGGACGAACATGCGCCGCCTTGATTTATCCGCTTTAGCGATCACGTTGTTGATGTCTGGATACATGGCCGCCCAAGAACCTGCCGGGGCCGCCGGAGGAGCTGGGCTGCCGGAGGGCCGGGCGACTCCCGCCCAATATGCCGCCGCCGATATTCGAGTACTAGTTCCGGGGGTCGTCTTTAACGCCGGACTTTTGGATCTCGCCGCAGCCTACACCAAAGAGACCGGGAAGAAGGTCGCCGTGAGCCTGGTTGGCATGGGCGCTATCGTCAATGGCGTAAAAAGCGCCAATCCCCCTGCTGACGTGATCGCGCTGCCCTTCGAACTGATGAGCACGCTGTCGCTTGACCGCGGGATCGTCCCCGGTAGTTTCGCCCCTCTTGGCCGTTCAGAAATGGGCCTTGCAGTACGAGCCGGCGCGCAGCATCCCGACATCTCTACCGTCGAAAAACTGGCAACCACGCTGCACGGCGCCAAAGCTGTCATGCGTTCGAACCCCGCTGGCGGCAGCATGGTAGCGAAGGTGATCGAGGACAAGGTAATCAAGCGGCCGGAGTTTACGGGCGTCAACAGTCCCGTCAGCACGCAGGGGGAGGGCGGGCAGGCGTTGGTACGCGGCGAAGGCGACATGGCCCTGCAGGCCATCTGCGAGATCCTTCCTTATAAACAGATCGAGCTGGTTGCTCCGCTCCCGCGCGACCTCGCGGCTTGGATCGACATGTCGGTTGCCGTTTCGGCTAGAGCGATGCATAAAGATGATGCGCTTGCATTCATGAAATACTTACTGCGGCCCGAGTCAAACAAAGTTTGGAAGGCCAAGGGCCTCGAGCGATTCGACTGAAGTCCACTCGCGCTTCCATCCCTGCGGCGTTCTTTCTACAGACCGGCGGTGCAGGTTCTCGTAAAGCCTCGTGGCGAGGATGCGCCCCTGCGCAAACGGCTATTAGGGAGTGATGGCAACTTCGAGCGTTACGGACGCCTGCACGACAACCAGGCCAGTTTCGACGGGCGTAGTAGCGACGGCAGCCGGGGCTGCACCGAGCAAGGGTGTCGCGGTATTCACCTCCTGGCTCGCGTGAAGGACCGTACCGGTATGGACGTTGAGGCCGGAAGCGATTGCGTCAGCTTGTGATCTAGCAAGACCGGCGGCGGTCTTCAACGCCTGTGCAACAACCGCGTTGCGATCCTGCAGATCAAATGAGACACCTTGCACACGATTGGCCCCACTCTGAATTGCTGTATCAATCACCTTGCCGACCTGCGTTAGATCGGTCAGAGTGACTTCTACGGTATTCGTGACCATATATCCGACGATGCTGGCGCTCTGCCCGGGTGGCGGATTGTTGTATACAGGCGATAAGTAGTAACTCACGGTTTTGATGTTGGAACTCGAGCTGACGAAGCTCTGGAGGCTACTGATAACGGCGGTGGCTTGCGTGGCATTAGCCACCGTGGCATCCTGCGCGGTGGCCGCTTGGGTAACAACACTGATGTCCACCCGGGCCAGATTTGGACTGACAGAGACGGTCGCACTTCCCACGGCCGTGATGGATGCGGGGCGCGCGGGTATCTGTGCCCAGGATGCCGCCGGTAGCACGAACGCTAGGGCGAGATTGGCGATTCTAAGATTACTGGATGTTGATTGTGCCATGGTTCGATGTCGTCCCGTCCACCGAGATGATCACATTCACCTCGCCACTTCCACGCAGCGATAACGGCAGCCCCACCAGGACCTGATCGATGCCGGCCGACGGGTAGGAATCGTCGAGGGAATAGATGGAGCGAACTGGAATATATTGCCAGCCGATGGTGACAGTCAATGCCGAATCGCTCGACCGTCCGCGCAGACCGGTCGTATATAGGGTTACGGAGACGGGGGCGTCCAGGCCTGTATCGATAGGTACGCTTACGCAGTTCCCCGGCGCATCGAGACATTGAAAGACTCGGACCGGTCCTGGAATTTGTAGATCGACCAGCCGGAACGCAGTCGCGGCCACCACGCCCTTTCCGTCCTCGTTGGCCGTAAACAAGCCAGGAGCTACCGCCTGAATCTGCGACGTGCCGGTCTGAACATTTCCCGCTAAGTCCGTAATGTTCATGGTCGCCATCCCGGTCGCGGTACCGGTGGGCACAAGATAGTTGATCTGGCTGGGCGAAACGTAGATCAGCTGCGCCAGGCGCTGTGCGCCGGAGCTATCCACCACGGTCACGCTGATGCCACCGAGACTGGTGGGATAGGGCGCTGTACCGATTTCCGTTCTTGGCGCGAGATTGTCTCCAAGAGCCGTTGCGAGGGAACCCGGCGCCAGATTCGGCATCAAGCTAGCGGATGACACACTGACAAACCCGCTGCCGGCGGCTCGGGCTGAGTCCAGGTAGGGCTTCACGCGTTCCATTAGCGCTGGCGTCCGGGCTTGAGGCGCGGGGCTCGCAGCCGTCGCTGTTAAAGCACAAAAAACTGTCGTAACGAGTAGATATTTCACGAAAATGACGCTCCTTGCTGCCTCTAAGACTGGTGCGGTGCGATTTTTACGACGGCCCACGATGGGTGCGAAAAAGTAAATATTTTCGTCTTCAGTGTCGGAAAAGAGTGTTGTCTCCAGTCTTTGAGACGAAGAAGCAGGCCCGGGAGGGTGGCGCCGGACTGACCAGGCGCGGAGTCGCATAGAAGGACGAGGCGCGGCCCAATCAAGTGGCGGTGGCTGCCACTTTCTGGGGCGTGCCAAACGAGACAATAGGCTAAGAGGATGGATGCGTTTGAGCGAATGCCCTGCCGGACCGCGCCCAGCCGCGGCTGCGGATCTACACGAGCAAGTTTCTCAAGCCTTTCTCGATTGGCGCGACGATGTGTATCGCTATCTGTTGACACTCGGGCTTCACTCCTCGCAAGCGCAAGATGCAACGCAGGAAGTATTTCTACGCTTATATCTGGCATTGCGCAAACCGGAGGAGCCGATCTTGAACCAGCGCGCCTGGGTATTCCGCGTGGCCCACAACCTGGGCCTGACGCTGCGGATCCGCGAGAGCGCTCTGCGACAGTTCGCGCCGGAACTCGAAGCTACACTGCAAGACCAAGCCCCGAATCCCGAGAGCGGTCTCATGGAACGCGAGAAGTTACAACGAATGCACGGCGCGGTGGAAACTTTGTCCCCGCAACAACGCCAGTGTCTCTACTTGCGGGCGGAGGGTCTGCGCTATCAGGAGATTGCGGACACGCTCGGAGTTACAGTATCGACGGTTTCAGAGTTTCTCAAGCGGGCCGTCACACGACTCAGGAATGCCGTTTATGAGTGATCGAGAGATACAACATTTGCAGGATGACGACCTGCTGCGATTACTCGATGGTGAACTGCCGGACGGCGAGTTGTCGGCGTTACAGTCGCACTTGGAAGCGTGCTGGAAATGCCGGACCCGCAGGGAAGAGTTTGAGATAGCCATTGTCGAATACGTCCGGTATCGGGAGAGTGCGCTAAAACCGTCGCTGCCTCCGCCACCAGCGTCCTGGAACGATCTGAGGCCGAAATTCGAGGAATTGGATCGGTCGCTTGTAGGGCCGCGGCTGTTGCCGGCCTTACGACCAGCGAAGTTATTCCGTTTCCGGCCGGCCTATTGGGTGACCGTTGCGGCATGTGCCATTCTTGCGTTTGTCCTGGTCAGGCGCCTGGATCGGCCGCCCGCGGTGAGCGCCGCAGAATTGCTCCGGAAAGCAGTGGTTGCTCAATCCAGCCTAGAACCGCACCGGCTGATCCAGATCAAGACTCATCGGCGCACGTTGCTGCGCCCGGCTTCGGTGAAGACATCCGGAACCGGCGCGGAAACGGCAGACCTGAAGCAGATGTTCGACGGCGCGCCTTTCAGCTGGGAGGATCCTCTCAGCGCGCAATCCTATGCGGCCTGGCATGACCAGTTGACGGCGAAACGCGATCAGGTTGAGACGATAGACCGTGATGACAGCACGGGCGTCAGCGTGTACGTTTTAAAAACCTCGACTTCGGCGAGCACCTTACGTACAGCGACGCTCACGCTGCGCGCACGGGACCTGCGGCCTCTCCGGGAGATGCTCGAGTTCACGAGCGAAACCGTCGAAATCAGCGACATACCCCAGACGAGCGGAAATGAAATCGCGGAAACGCCGACGAAGTCCGGACCTGGAACTGCGCGCACTCCCATACGTGCGACCGAGCCTCGCAATGCTCGCTCAGGCACGGGGCAGAAGTTAGAAGTATTCTCAGCCCTGCATCGGATTGGGGCGGACCTCGGCGAGCCTATTGAGATTCGCCAAAGCGGCGACCATCTACTGGTGATCGCGACTGGGTTGACAGCATTTCGGCAAGAGCAGCTTCGGTCGTCCTTATCGCAAATTCCGAGCGTGGAAGTGCATTTCGACGAAGCGAAGGCGAGTCCGCGTTCCAGTGACACTCCGGCGGGCAAAAGTGGCGCGATTACGGCTCCTATGCAATCCCGGCTGCAAGCGCTGCTGGGTGGGCGCGAGTCCGCTGAAGATTTTACTAATCGTGCTCTTGATGCAAGTGACATGATGATGGCACACCTGCATGCTTTGAGGGCGTTGGCGCGGGCATTTCCCGCGGATGTCGAGCGTGGTCTAGCGTCCACGGATCAGGACGTGCTCATGTCGCTCCGTAATGACCATTCGACGGCGCTATCGCAGCGCGTTGCCGATCTGCAAAGGATTCTCAAACCGGTGGTCCCGCAAGATCCGGCAGCGACGGTTCCGGAATCTGCGTCGAACTGGCAGACTTCGGCGGAAGCGCTGTTCGCGATTGCGCAACAGTTCGATGACTCTCTGAATGCAGCTCTGGCCGGACCTGAAGCTGGCCAGGATACCGGATTTGAAAAACTGGCCGGCGTGCTGAGTCGTTTGCGATCGCAGTTGGCGTCGTACCAAAGAGTGAGCCAGTAATGTTGCGCTATCCGCTTCTGGCTTTGGTTGCCACTATTTCATTAAACGCCGAGGAGCGCGCGCAAGTTTGGGGCGTGATACGAGACGCTTCGGATGCAATCCTGATGGAGACCTCCGTTACAGCGGTCAATGAAGATACAGGGATCCGGCGCTCCGCTCGTTCCGATGAAAATGGCGAGTACGTGATCGCTGCATTGCCCGCGGGAGTGTATAAGATCACGGTGCGCAGGCCGGGCTTCCAGACCATCGCCCGTCTGAACGTGCGCCTGCACCCAGCTGAAAGCGCTCATGTCGATTTCGCTATGCAGGTCGGCGGCATGCGCGAGGTGATGACAATCGAAGGTACGCTCCCGCTCATCAGCGCCGCGGACGTCTCGGTCGGAGTGCTTGCTGATCGACAGTTACTCGATAGCCTGCCGATGAATGGGCGGGGATTGTTGAGCATCGTTAGTCTGGCTCCAGGCGTTATAACCACTCCCGCCACGCTCGGGGAAGCGGGTCAATTCAGCGCGAACGGACAGCGGCCCAATGCCAACTACTTCGCGGTGGACGGCGTGAGCGCCAATACGGGAGTGAGCGGCAGCGCAACTCCGGCGCAATTCTCGGGCGGGACGCTACCGGCGATGACCGCCTTCGGCAGCGCGCAAACGCTATCGTCGACCGAAGGTATCGAAGAGGTTCGGGTGCAGACGTCGAGCTTCGCGCCGGAGTTCGGCTGGGCGCCGGGCGCCAACGTTGGCGTCACCACCAGATCAGGAACCAACGAACTCCATGGCTCGGCATTTTACACAGGCCGCAACGAAGCCTTCGATGCGAACAATTGGTTCGCCAACGCGTCAGGTATGGCATCGGCGCCGGCGGGCTTGAACAACTGGGGCGCAACACTCGGCGGCGCTGTGCGGAGAGACCGTACGTTCTTTTTCATTTCCTATGAAGGCCTACGTTTCACCGAACCTTACACCTGGCGCTCAGCGGTACCGTCGCTCGCCAGCCGCCAGGCTGCACCGGCCACGCTACAGTCCGTGCTGGCGGGCTTTCCGATCCCTAACGGCCCGGCCCTCGGCGGAGGTCTTTCGGGGTTTGTCGCGAATGCAGGATTGCCATCCCGGCTCGACCTGGGCAGTCTGCGAATCGACCACGCGCTCACGTCGCGGATCAGCGTTTTCGGGCACTATCAGAAGACGCCGTCCAGTACGGAGTCCGGATTTTCGCAAGTGGATCATTCCCAATTCGACTACGATAGCTTTACTTTCGGAGCCACGGCCCTTTCGAGCCCCAATGTCACTAGCGACCTCCGGCTTAACTTCACGCGGACCAGTGTCGCGTCTCGTTGGGCCGCGACCGGAGCGGGTGGCTCAGTGCCGTTTGATCTCAGCAGCTTCTTCCCCGGGCCGGCTGCGCCCGGCACGAACCTCTACGGGTTTGCGCTGGGCGGCGTCGGCCAAATTTTATCCGGGGAGGGCAGCCGCAGCCATCAGAACCAGTGGAGCGCTATCGAGACCGTGGCCTGGAACAAAGGCGGCCACGCAGTGCGGTTCGGTATCGACTACCACCGGCTCTCGCCGGCGCGGGATCGGATCGCATCGAGCATCGCAGGATTTTACGAGAGTCTTTCCGATGTGCTACAGAACCGTCCCTTGACGCTGAGTTCGTCACAGGCCGAACAAGGTTCCAGCCTGGTCGAGAGTCTTGCCGCATTTGCGCAGGACACGTGGCGATTGACTCCGCGATTGACCGTGACGTACGGCGTGCGCTGGGACCTGACGCCCGCGCCGTCGTACCAATTTGCGGGACCGGCGCCCACTGTCGCGGCGGGCGGTGCTACCGGACTGGCAAACCTGGTGACAGTTTGGCCGACACGCTATACCCAGTTTGCGCCGCGAGCCGGAATCGCCTATGGCATCGGTCGGGCGACGGTAATGAGAGCCGGTTGGGGCATTTTTTACGATGCCGAGTTCGGCGTCGCAACGGATCCTATCAACGCATTTCCGTACAATCGTTGGCAATTCGCGACTCTTTTCCCCGGCGCGGCTGCGCCGTCGGGGAACGCGCTGAATTCGGGCTATGGCTACGCGCCCGGTCTCAAATTGCCTTACACCAGAGAATGGAATGCATCGCTGGAGCACGCTTTCGAAAGTACGGACGTCGTTTCGGCATCCTATATCGGCTCCGCCGGCCGGCATCTGCTTCGTCGTGAAGCTGAGCTTTCGCCCGATTCACAGGTTGCTGTTGCTCCCATTGCAACCAACAACGGTCTGGCGGATTTCAACGCGCTGGAATTGCAGTATCGCCGTAAGCTGTCGTTGGGATTGCAAGGACTAGCCTCGTATACCTGGTCGCACTCCATCGACAACGGATCTTGGGACTCCGGGATCTACTTGCCCCAGCGCACGGGCGCCAGTGACCGGGGGCCATCCGCTTTCGACGTACGCCACAATTTTTCGGCCGGGATTACGTGGCGGGCACCCGGTCTCAGCGGGCGATCCTCGCTCCAGAGTTTTACACGAAACTGGACGTTGTCGACCTTCCTTTCGGCGCGCTCGGGATTCCCGATCGACGTCCTGGCATCCGAGAATCTCCTCGGATTGGGGTTCGACGACTTCCAGCGACCCGATCTCGTTCCTGGGGTGCCCGTCTGGTTGGATGACGCCAGCGCCCCGGGCAAGCGGAGGCTCAATCCAGCAGCATTCTCGGCTGCTCCGGGAACGCAGCAGGGCAATCTCGGCCGTGATTCTATCCGCGGTTTCGAGCTGGGGCAGATCGATTTGTCAGTCAGCCGGGAATTTGCGGTGCGAGAAGATTCTGTGGTCGGGTTTCGCCTGGAAGCCTTCAATGTGACTAATCACGCGCAGTTTGGCGATCCTGTCCGGTTTCTTAGTAGCCCGCTATTCGGTCAGTCCACGTCCATGCTGAATCTCATGCTGGGAAGCGGCACACCGCACAGCGGCATCGCTCCAGAGTTTCAGATCGGTGGTCCGCGCGTACTTCAGATCACCGTGCGATTCCGTTTTTGACAGTCTCTCCGGCGGCCTTAGACGGTGCTGATTGAGAATACCTGCCAGAATCGGCGCCGTTTGCGAGAATTTAGGAGGTCGATCGGAACGTGAGCGCCTGTTTCCAGGTTCAAATGCTTGGTTTGTGGTGGGGGCGACAGAACTCGACCTGTATCTCCTGCGTGTGAAGCACCGCCTCCTTCCTTTCCTGATTAAAAAACACATATGTTCGGGTTACTAGGCGATGATCATTCGGGCTAAGCGACATCTACAAGGGTACGCTCGTGAAAGCAATCACATGATTAGCCTCGGTTGCGTGTCGCATACCGAGGAAGAAGCCAAACGCAATGATGGACAAGAAGCCACTCATGTCTGCGTGTGGCATTCGCCATTCTCCTCCCTCGGATCGCTAAGGCCCGGCTTGCCCGACGTAATACCCCAAAGCGCTGTTCGACATCGTCGGGTTTGTGAAGGCCCTGGGACATTGAGGCCTGGCCGGCAGCATGATCGAGGCAAGGCAAACATCCCACTCCGGCGCGATCCTGGTCGCGAGTCCAAATGCGTCGAGGTCGGAGTCCGGCAACGGTATATGGGGAAGAGGACGTCGACAACATCAACGCGAAATGTCCGGCCATTGTCAGGAAAGGACGTAGGGCGGTGAGGTTCATAGGAAAGAATGTCTGGCAACAACTTTCTCGCGATCGCGATTGCGTCTCCCGGCCCCGGGCTGGCCGCTGAGGTTCGCCTCCCTTGAGTCTCCCGGCAGAAAAACGGCCTGTAAGTGTCGTCCACCGCGGTCGGCCTTGGATCCAGCTTCCTCCAGTCTTCTCAACGGTGCGGGCCCACAGTCCACGTCCCTGCTTCCGAAGGCCGAGTAGGGAGCTCAAGCACAATGCCGCAAACGTCTTTGTCGGTGAAGAAACTCTCCGCCTGTGAACCTCATGTTGTTGAACAAGCCGTTGGTCGAAAACAAATGGATCGCTGCGCCAACCAAAGAAAACACGGCGGTCCCTGGCTCGCGTCACCAAGGCATCCCGCCCGACTGAGACCGACGCGTCCTTCATGATCTCTTCTCCCTCCGCAGCGGAGCCGGTTGCTCGCGCACCATGGAATCCGGCGCACCGTTGCGGTTTGCATCCCATCTGCAGATGACGAGGACTGCACAACTATAGTTGAGATCGGCGACTGCATCGCCGTTGGTGTCGATCTGGATATCGTAGAGTGCTCCCGGGGCGAAGGGCTCGGTGGTTGTCGATCCCGGTGGGTTCACGGCGAAAGACGGATGCGCATTCGAGATGATGATGACTTGCTGTCTCCCTTCTTGCTGAAGGCATAGAGAGGGTCATATCTAACCGTGCATCCCCGCGCGGAAACCTAAAGTCCGGACCCGAAGCATGGTGTTGACGTATCCAAATCGTTCGGCCAGTCGCCCGGGATGTCGTCGGCGCCGAGAAGTACTTCAAGTGC
Organism: Bryobacterales bacterium; assembly: GCA_963769205.1. Classification (GTDB taxonomy): domain Bacteria; phylum Acidobacteriota; class Terriglobia; order Bryobacterales; family Bryobacteraceae; genus Palsa-89. The sequence goes on from CAVYKR010000023.1 coordinate 235,864, forward strand.
ATGCCCGTTCACCCAGGCTGTGCGAGCTGAATTCAAATTGTCGTCGTAGGATTTAGGACCCCGCCAGTCGCATCGAGAGGTACTCGTACTTCCGCGTGGCGAGCAAATTATCGTGCTCCGTTCTTCATCGATCTGAATCCTTCCGGATGATCGATAAGTCGAGAGTCCCATTAGGCTCAACGATGACCTTGCGAATCTTGGGCAGTACCTGTTCCAAGGTCTCAATGTAGAGCCTTTGTCCGGTCACCTGAGGCGCTTTGGCGTACTCGGCGGCCAAAGCTGAAAAACGGGTGGCGTCGCCCATTGACTCATTTATCCTGGAACTTCGATAAGCTTCCGCGTTCTCCAGCGTCTGTTGCGCCTCACCCCTGGCGCGCGGTAGCAGATCGTTGGCGTAGCTCTGAGCCTGGCTGATGATGCGCGCAGTGTCGGCTTTGGCACTCGCGACATCGCGAAAAGCAGCGGCTGCTTCGGGCGGAGCGGTTACGCTTTCGATGTTCACCGTGGAGAGCTTCACACCAGCGCCGTAGCCGTTGAGACGTTGCTGCGCCGCCCCAAGCACCGAATCCTGGATCGCCAGCCTGTCGGTAGTGAGAATGGCGTCCACGTCCGCTCTTGCGATCCGCCGTGCCAGTTCCGCTTCTACAACGGCCGCAGTGGTTTGTGCTACATCCGCCGAGTGAAAAAGATAATCGGCGGGTACACCGACCGAGTACTGTACTACGGTCCTCATATTGATAATGTTTTGATCGCCGGTAAGGAATTGCGAAACTAAGGGCTGCGTGCGGCCAAGCACCAGATCTGCCGTCTCACCACCGATAACCTGGCGCTGTAGTTGCTGGACCTTCAGTTTAAAGACACGATCGACCGGCCATGGCAGCGCATAATGGATTCCGGGAGCAACCCGCGGTTCAACTACTGCGCCGAAACGAGTAACCACTGCTTGCTGATCGGTTGGTACAAAAAAGATTCCTGACGAAATCCAAAGTAGTAGGAGTCCACCGGCAGCACGTCGGGTATAGTGTGGCCGCCGTAGTTCGCCAAGTGCCTCATGAGCCATGGGCTCCTCGAAGTTGACGGGAGTCAATGGCGACACTGGCGTTCTCGTTCGTGTTGGGGTAGTGCTCACTTCGCTCCTGCTTCACCGCGCGTCAGGACTCGCAGCAATTCAGAATCCGAACTCAGAATGGCCGTCGTCTTATCATCGAGTACCTTCTTGTAAGCCTCGAGCGTGCGCAGCAGCTTATAGAATGTGGGGTTCTTCGAATAAGCCTGTCCGTAGACGCGAGTGGACTCCGCGTCGCCGCGCCCTCGGACGGTTTCGGCTTCTTTGTAAGCGAGCGAAAGGAGCTCGGCCTTTTGACGGTCGGCATCCGCTCGAATACCAAGAGCCTGCTCCTCGCCTTCCGCCCGGTATTGGCGCGCTATGCGCTCTCGTTCGGCTCTCATCCGCGCATAGACGCTTTGCTTGTTCTGTTCGGGCAGATTGAGGCGTTTGATGCGTACGTCGACTACGTTGACCCCGTACTCTGCAAGCGCCGCGCGATCAGTGAGTCCGGTCAGCTGATCCATGATTTCGGCGGTCTGCGGCTTGGCTGCCGTGGAGACGAACGATTCCAGATCGTGCGCTCCGAGCACCGCCGATAGACCCGACCACACGATGTCATGCAGTCGCATCTCCGCGGCGACGGGATCACCCACGCTCTGCAGGAAGCGATTCGGGTCTTGTATCTTCCAAGCCACGTAACTGTCCACTACGATGTTCTTCTTGTCACGAGTGAGAAATTCGGATGGACGCGGATTGTAGATGCGTAACCTGCGGTCGAAATTAGTGGCGCTCTGGAAGGCCCACTTAACGTGCAGACCGGCTTCAGTCACGGCATACAGAGGCCGTCCGAATTGCGTTACGAGCACGAACTCGGTCTCCGTGACAGGAAACAATGTCCGGTAGCCCAAAATGATCACAGCCAACGCGAGCGCCGGGAAAATATATTTTGAATATGAGCTCATATCAGGATCACTCCTTAGGAGGTTTTGGAGATGGCCTTTCGGAGAACACGGGATTCAGCGCCGTGCCGCCGATCTCCGCGCCGTCTTCCAGCAGAAATAGTTGCCGGCGCGCTTTGGTGCTGTCCACAATCAGCTTCTTCTTGCCGGCTAGAACTTGCTCAACAGTCTCCAGGTACAAGCGTGTCTGTGTCGGGCCGGGCGCTGAACGAGATGCGGCTTCTCTCTGTGTGAACCGCTCCGCATCGCCCTCGGCGCGATGGATGCGCTCCACCGTGTAGCCATTGGCCGCCGCCAGGCTGGCTTTGGCATTGCCGCGGGCTAACGCCACTTGCTCATTACGGTATCCTTCGGCTTCGTTGACAACCCGGTTCTTTTCCTCGAACGCGCCGGAAACATCGCGGAAGGCATCCACTACTTCAAGTGATGGATGCACATCCTCCAGGCGCACCGAAAGGACGTGGATCCCGGAACGATAGCTGTCCACGCGCGCCTGCAATCCGTTTTTGATGCGTTGTTCGATCGACGACCGTCCGGTGGTGAGTACATCGTCGAGCGGGGCGCCGGTCACGACAGATTGAATCGTTGATTCGGCGGCAACACGTATCGTGGTTGCGCCATCCAACTGGCCGAAAACAAATTCATCGGGCCGGGCGAGATCGTAGTGGATGGTGGCATTTAGCTCAATCATGTTCTGATCGCCAGTCAGCATGAGCGACTCCTCGGGTTGGCGCTGGAATCGCCCCGAGCGGTGCTGCACGTTCCACTCGTACGCGGCGGGTTCAGAATCGAACTTGCCAGCGTTGGTACGGAAGCCGATTTCCACGACACGGATTCGCCGATCTTGCACGCGAGTAAGCTGATCGATGGGCCACGGCAGCTTGTAGTGAATGCCTGGACCGTCATGCGGCCATAGCTGCCGACCAAATCGCTGAACAATTCCGACTTCGTAAGGCGGAATGATGTAGATGCCATTCACCATAACGCCGACCAACAGGACAGTCACGCCCGGCTTAATTAGTTGGCGCGGGTGATCGGAAATCCACCGGAAGACAGCGCCTGGATCGATTCGGCCAGCGATGTCGCGAAGATGGTTCCACGCCTGTGGCAGCTTCGCAGCCGAAGCCAGCTTTGCCAACAATCCGTGGCCGGAGCCTTCGAAGCGAAGCAGACGCAACGAATTCATCATTACCAGGAACGACGAGAGCTGATGCGTGAGGGCTGCGCCGACCGGCCCCAGTCTGCCGGAGGCGGCCAGCAGCACCGCTGCAAGATTCACTACGCCGGCGAACAAGATAATGTTCTGCCACGCTGTGGCAAGCGCGCGGCGGCTGGTCAAGAACAGCTCTGGGAGTCCCTCGAGCGAACGCGGCAGATAGACCACGTCGGCAGCCTCCGCCGTAATGGCGCTGGCACCTGCAACAGCAACACCCACATTCGCCGCGGCTAGCGCGGGCGCGTCGTTTATGCCGTCGCCCACCATTCCAACCGTCCGGCCCTGGGAGACCATTTCGTGAATGCGAGAAAGCTTTTGCTCGGGAAGAAGATCGGCTTCCACTTCCGCAATGCCGGCTTCGTGTGCGATTGCCGTGGCAGCTCGCGGCCGGTCTCCGGTGAGCATCACGACGCGGTTGATCTCGATCTCTCGCAGACCGCGAACACAAGCTTCCACACCATCCCGCACCCGGTCCCGCAGCAGGATCACGCCAGCCAGCCGATCGTCTTCGGCAACCCATACAGTGGTTGCACCCAGGGAATCCGCTTGGTTGAGCAATTCGCTGAGAGGCGGTGTGCCACCTTGAGTTACAAAGGCGGCATTTCCCACGCGCCAGCGCACGCCGTTTACTCTCGCTGTCACTCCCCGCCCGGCCTCGACCTGGGCATTCTCAGGCGTTGGGACATTGAGACAGCGAAGTTGCGCCTCCTCGACGATCACTTGCGCCAAGGGATGATCAGAAGCCCGCTCCACAGCAGCCGCCATGGCCAGAAGCTCCTCCCTCGTTCGGTCCAGAGCGATCACGCGGACGATTTCAAAACGCCCCTCGGTGATCGTACCAGTCTTGTCGAAGACAACCGTGTCGACTTTGGCTGCTCGCTGTAATACGGCCGCCCCTCGCACAAGAATCCCTCGCCGTGCGAGACCTCCGATGGCTGCGACCATCGCGGTTGGAGTTGCCAGGATCAGGGCGCAAGGACAGGCCACGATGAGCACGGAAACTGTACGCATCCAGTCGCGCGTGAAGTAAAACGTAAGGGTGCCGGCCAATAGCAGAGCGGGAAGGAAGTATTGGGCAACTTGATCTGCCAGCCTTTCGACCGGAGCTCGCTTTTCCTGCGCCTCGCGAACCAACTGCACTACTCGTGCCAAGGTGGTGTCTCCACCGGCACGGCTCACCCTTATCTGAAGCATTCCGCAGCCGTTCAACGACCCCGAAAATACTTCGTGGCCGGGACCCTTCTCACGCGGCAGCGGCTCGCCTGTGATGGAGCTTTCATTGATCGCCGAAAAGCCAGAAACGATTTCGCCATCCGCCGAGAGCCTTTCTCCCGCGCGGACCACGATGAGGTCTCCGGCCAGCAGCGATGCAGCCTCGACCTCCTGTTCCTGCCCGTTACGAATCAAGCGCGCACGGTGCGGCATCTGTTCCACGAAGCGATGGATTGCCGCCGCAGTTCGTCCGCTGGCATAGGTTTCCAGCCCCTCGCCCACAAGAACGATAAACATTGCCTCAGCCGCGGCAAGGTATTGACCGACTGAGAGCGCGGCGATGACCGCGATGCACAGTGCGATATCGGCGGAGATGCGCCGTTCCATCAGCGCTGAGATGGAATTGTAAAAGGTCTTGTATCCAGCCAGCAGGGTAATAAGTATGGCGGTATCGAGCCCAAAAAGTGTCTTGAAGATACCCAACCAGTTCAATAGGAGCAGCAGGCCGACAAACGCGGCAAAGGAGTAATAGCGGATTCGTTCCTGGCGTTCCTCATTCATGGTTATTTGAAACTCAGGTTCACCGCATTCGCGGCTTGTCCATCCACCATGAGTGCAACGGTAATGGCGCCACTGCCGCGGAGAGATTTCGGAAGCAGGATGTTCACTTGGTCCAGGCCGACATAGCCGCCTTGCGTGCCTGCGTAGGACGCCGTGAGCGCGGCCGATCCGATCTTGCAGGTGACCGTCCCGCTATGACCTCGAATGCCGGTCCCGAAAAGCTCGAGCACTACCTGGTCGGTATCTAATCCCAGATCGATCGGAAGCGCCACGCAGTTCCCTGCAGGGCATTGAAACGTGTAGGCAAAAGCGCTGGTCCCATCGGCATGAATGGTTACAACGATCGCAGCCGCGACTCCCTGTCCAGTGGCATTGGCCGTGTACAGCCCCGGCGCCACGGCTGCAATAGGCAGACTCCCTGTGGCCATCGGAGTTCCGTTGATCGACACCATAACAGTAGCGTTGCCGGATGCCACGCCCGGAGGCACCTGGTAGTTTACTTGCGTGGGAGATACGTAGAACAATTCGGCTGGGCGCGATATTCCATTGGCGTCGTTGACCGTTACGGCGGTGCCTCCGATGTTGGTGGGCAAGGGCACCACGCTCGCGGGTTGAGTCACCGTTGCAAGATTCGCTCCATACGCTGAGGCGATGGCTTCAGCCGCAAGCGTGGGCGCTCCGTTCGCGGAAGACACGCTAATCACGGGGCCCGGGGCGCCGGCTGCGATCGCCGCGTAAACCTGCGCTACCTTCGCGCCGGTCGCCGTAAGTTGATAGCTCGCGCCCGATGGTGTGATTAGATTGCTGCTGTCGAAATAGCTGAGCGCGACGGCATGGGCCGCGGCATACGACGTAATGTTGGTGTGATACGGTTCGCTGTCGTTGCATCCGCCCCATTCCGTGATGGCGACGGCATGGCCGTATTGATGAGCATAACTTACCAGAGGGTCGAAGTTCTGTGGCCAGTTAGCATAGCGTGCCGATGTCGGCTTGGTACAAGTCCCGCCCGGCCCGTTATAAAGGTGAAAATTCCACACGATGTTCGACCAGGCCAGGTCCGGCAACGAGCCCTGCACGATCGATTCGAATGCGTTTTCGTTGTCTTCCACGAAGATGAGCGACTGCGGACTGTATGTGCGGATGGCGGCGATCAATTGGTTCTGACCATCGCTCCAGGTGTTGCTGTCGATGTCATGCATGTCCTCCCAAGTGTCATAGAGGATCGCCGGGTCGGCCGCATATCTCTCGGCGAATGCGCCCCAAAACGCGAAGGCCGTATCGATGTTGGCGCCGGTCGTCGACTGGGCCGCGCAGACCGCCGCGTTCGCCTGGCAATTCAAGTCGCCCTGATTGGTCGCGGGGCAATTTAGGCCGTTCGCGCCGCAGGGAGGGTCGGGAAACTGGCCGGCTTTGAGAATCAGAACATAGTTGCCGTACTTCTTGGCGCGTTGAATCAGCAGGTCGATATAGTCCTGGTATTTCAGGTTGGCGATCGGGACCTGCACGTTGTTCGTCCACCAAGCCGCGTTGACGAAAACTCGCACCATGTTCATTGAAAGCAACTGGTTTTGGGCAGCGTAATCCGCGTCGGTAGCGATGGCGTCGGCATTACCGGATCCGGTGGCGCTGCGATTGAGCCCGCGCAGCTTAGCGGGATTGCCGGAATCATCGACGATAGTGCCGGCCGATGAGACGTGCAAAGGATGAAGGGCAACCGTCTGCGCGTTGAGCGCAACGATGACGGATAGCAAGGTGAGAATTAGCCTCATTGCAGGGTCACCCACATGGGACTCACCCAGACCAACTGCCCATCCGTTTGTAGCCCGCGGACATAATAGTAGCTGGATTTGCCTTTTGTCGCAGTCTGGTCCTGCCAACTGAACGAGACCACCCGATCCCCGCTTGTCGAATAGACGATGTTGTCATCTTTGATGACCACCACATTCTGGAACGGCGCTGTGCCCCACAATCGAACCGTGAACACCGGTGGGCTGGTGGCATTAAAGTCTCTCCCATAAAGTGCATGCCGCTGCGGAAGTCCGCCAGAATGTTGTCGGTGGAACCATACATCCGGCGTTTCTTCATCGCGTCCATGATGCCTGAACGAGTAGGTGAGGTTACCCAGATGTTGGTAAAGGAAATGTGCGTGGAGACGTGATCGCTGGATGCTTCGAACGCCAGCTGGTAGCCTTTGCCCAACGCGTTCGACACATACCCCGCGGCCTCGTACCCTTTGGGCGAGTCGGTAGGTGTGTTGGATCTTGGCGCGCCGGGCAACTCGTAGTTCTGACGGAGCCCTGATAGATTTCGACAAAGGGTTCCACTGCGGGTCGTTGTTGCGCCAATCCGTCCCCTGGTCGGTCGCGCTGGTATGTGGCGCTGTGATGCCACCGAAGAAATGCAGATAGGAGTACAGCATGTTCGTATCCGGAGCTGGCAGCAACGGCGTTACTGGCGACAACGGCAGCCGAGGCAGCGGGCGAATGCCACGTTGTGCGAACAGCACGTTACGGTGCCCTTCAGGAAAATTGACGCTGCGCTCGTAGTAAAACATCGGAACAAACTTGGATCCGAGCAAATAGGCATCCGTAAATTTCTGAATGAGCCACCAGGTGTATTCGCGACTATCGCCGTTATCGTGATCGCAGCAACCAGCCCAGCCGAGCGAGGCCGCGTCGATCGTGTACCGGTAAGCGTCGATCAAGGGTCCGTCGTTGCGGCCGTCAAAGGAAATCTCGGTGTGGCGGTGAAAATCGCCCCGCACCAATTGATACTGCTGACCATTCACCGTGGGCCGGTAGCTTTGTGAGAGTCTGGCAGTCGCAGCTTCAGCTGCAGCCGCAGGATCCGGCGGGTCGGGAGTGACCTGTCCGATTTTTTGCAATTGCGGAGACTGCTGCGTCCTGGTGATGGTCAATTCCGACTGGAAAATGTCCGAGCTGACGCCATCCGCTTGCGGCGTCCCAGCGGAGAGCGGACTCAACCGATGGTCGGAGGAATGGGCGATCAGCAGATGCCCTGGTCCGAGTGCAACGATCGACGGACGATTATCGCTGACTGCGTCCGTATAACCCAGCACCCCGGGTCCATGCCATTGCGCGCCGTCGAAATAGACCATCTCGCCGACCCAGATCGAACCTACCGAAAGCCCGCCGGTAGAGTGACTCGAAGAAAGCCCATTGCCCGCTATCTGCCGGAACGCGAGGTAAACGGTGCCTTCGGAATCCGTGGCGAGGCGTGGGAAGCTGTTCTTAGGCCCCGTGGGCGGTCCTATGTTGTCATTCGGCAGCCGCTTTTGCACCAAAGTGGGATCGGGTTGCGTGGGAAAAGGTCCCCGTGTTGTAGGCAGAAACAAGTGCGACGCCGGCGTGCCTGGCAGTGCGGTTGCTACATCATTCGTCGTCGTGTAAAGATCGTTTCCAATCAGGCATCGCACTTGAATGGTGTGGCTCGAGTAAAGAGGCAGGCCCGTGGTGTCGTACGACCCGAAGTCCTTGCCCCATCTTGTGCCGGCAACCTCATAAGCGATCCACAAGCGGTTCTGAGCATCGTAGGCCAACGAACTGCGGGCCTCGAAGTTCACGGTCGCGGCGATCGGAATCGGATCATCCATACCGATCTGGTCGGTGAAATGCACCCGGCGGAGGTAGACGTCGTAATCGCCTTTGTCGTAGGTGTCCCAGGAAATTGCGATTTCTCCATCGGGCGCTGCGGCGATGGCCGGATCCCAATCGCTGGCGGGCGACGTGGAGACAATCGCTTCGGGGGCGAATGTGTCGCCGATCTGCGCGGTGGTCAACACCTCGAGATTGTTGTTGCGGAATGCTTGCCATGCCACCCACACGCGGCCTGACGCGTCGGTGGTGGCGACCGGGAAAATATCCGTGCCGGGGTCGCTGGTCAGACGGATTTCCGGAGACATGCTCCCATCGGCGCGGGCGCTGCGAGCATACAGGTCGAAATTGCCGGAGCGCTGATCGGAATAGATGATCCAGGCGCGTCCTTGCCCGTCTACGGCTACTGCACTGCGCATGATATCTTCGCCGGTGCTCGTGACGGCAAATGGTCCGGTCCAAGTGCGCTGCGATACCGAATAGTGCATCAGAAGCACTTGGTCACCGCCAGGTGGGCGTGCAAGGAACGAAAAATCGGTGATGGGCTGTGTCGTGCCTTGGCCTACCGCAAGAGTTCGGTCGCCATGTACGAACTCGGTGTAGACCAGGTAGATGTCGTCGCCAGACTGAGCCATGGTCGGGAAATCTTCTTCCTCAATAGAGGACGTCAATTGAAACTGCGCACCCGTTTGCTCGACCAGTGCGCGGCCGCCTAAAAACGTCTTGCTGACACCGAACGGAAAATCTTGCGAAGAGAAGCTAAAGTTGCCTTGCGTGGTCGTCACATTGAAAGTAGCCGTACCCGTCGGGGCGGAAACCTTAACGATCAATCCGTTTTCCTGCACCGGCCCGGGCGGTGTCAATGCGGGCGTGGCGCGGGTACTCAGCTTCCAACTTGTCGTCCCTGATATGGAATCGGCTGGCGTGAATCGCCATCCACGCAGGATCTGGATGCTAGCTCCAGTAACGCTAATCGAGCCATCCCAGTTGGTTCCCGCCGTATCGCCAACGCCTAGAATCAGCAGGTACGATTGCGCTGGCCCGACTGTGGTAGTAGCGGCGTGCAGGGAGACGCGGGGGTAGAAAAGACGCTTGCCGACAAAGAGAGCGGCCGCTGTAAGCGCAAGCAGTAGGGCGACTTTGTATCGCAATCGCATGGATTAAGAACACCTCTTCTGAACATGAAGTTGCTTTTTCTTGCTCACTTAACCGGTGTCCCGTACGGCACCAGGGTCTTCACCCGCTCAGTTCCATTGACGCTGGCAATTTTCCATTCACCATTCATTCTCTCGAGCCGTAGGTTCTGCGCCTCATTTCGGTCCTGAAACACGTACTCCACTCGCAAGTTGACCACGCCATCGCTAAGTTCCTGAGGCTCACCCACGGCAATGCCCTTCACCGCGGCATTCGATTCCTGCAGGTACTTGGCAAAGCCTTTCGCCGTTGATTCGCGGACAGCCACGCGCAAAGATTCCTGCATAGCACCCGTATAGCTGGCCAAGTACGATGCCACATTCCCCGTGCGCGCGGCGTCCAGCATACGGTAAATGGTGTCCTGCGGAGCGGGTGGCGATTTCTGCGCGCGCGTCAGGGACCAGTTGTTCTTCGCACCGACCGCGATTCCAAACCCCAGCAAGATTACTGTGATACTCGCGACGTGGATCTTGCGTTCTTTCGTCATGCCCTTCAGGCTATTATGTCGAAAGCGAAATGGAACGTCGAGCGTGGTTATTCCTGACCGTTACGACCGGGTTCCTGGAAAGCAGCTGGATATCGGGAGAACGGTCTAAGTACATCCACAACGGGACTCGTCCGATCAACCGACGAGTTTCGCCAGCGTTTCGGATGCTAACCGACTGGAAAGCACGAATTTGCGGCTGTTTCAACGGTAGAGAGTGCTCTGAAACCGAACCCCTTCAGAGAGGCGGCCGGTTCGAGCTTGACGTGACGAAGCTGAACCTGCCATTTTAGGAGCGGTCGATGCCGGCCACCGTTAGTCCGGAGTTATTCACAATGCGATCACTAAAACGAGTAGCGTGTGTTACGGCTGCTTTGGGACTGCTTTCGGTGCTGCCCGGATTGCAGACCGAAATATGCGCCCAAAACCAGATTCTGGTGTGGGCACCACAGCCTCTTCAGCCAAATCCGTGGATCTCGCCCAATAAACCAGTCACCAGACTCTCCGAACTGCGCGCGAGGCATTCGAGCGAGCAAAACTGGACCGAAACGGTCGTGAGTGATAACCTTTTCCGGGGCGAATACATCTGCATGGCGCCTGGGGGCAAGACGCCGAGGCGATTTCATCAGGACAATCGCGCCTGGTGGATCGTTCAGGACGGACAAATCCGCTTCACGATCGAAGGGCAGGAGCCGTTTATCGCGTCAAAGGGATTCCTTGTTCAGGTTCCACACCGCAACGTCTATAGCATGGAGACGGTGGGAGACAAACCATCACTGCGGTTCGAAGTGACCATCGCAAATGCGAACACGATGTATCCCGTCGATGAGACGCCAGCGCCTGCACCGGGCGTTAAGTATGTCATGACTAGGGTTGCCAACATCAAAGGAAAGTACGACAAGGCGAATGTTCCCTTCATCGACTACAACCAGGTTATGGCCGGACACCCGGCGCCCAAAGAGAATCCCAATCAGTTCATCAACGATCCGCATGGCATCGCCAACATTATCCGCGGCGATCCCAGGAAAGAGCCTCCGGCGAGAGAAGAAGATAAAGGGCACCTGCACGTCACCGGGCCCGAGTTCTGGTTCATTTTGGAAGGCCGGATGGAGTTCAAGATCGGGTCGGTTCCAACTTTCGTTGCCGACCAGGGAGACATCGTCTATGCGCCAGTTCTGACCTGGCATCGTATACGTTTCGCTGGCGAAGGAATGGCGACCAGGATTGCCATCGTCGGGTATGCCAATTCGCACGTTTTCCAAGCACCGGAGGAGGTTCCAGGGAAGGCCCCGGGGAGCCCGCAATAAAGGCGTTCTCAGGTCTAACTGAGCCCAATAAGAGCCTCGATCCATTCTCGATACGGTAGAATCGTCTCTGCTGAGAGCCTGGGCTTTCATTAGAATGGTGGGCCAAATGTCGCTTGGAATCGGAAGGTTCTGCTTAGTCTCGCTTGGTTTCAGCGCTGGATGTGTGGTTGCTCAGGACCATGTTGCCACGCATGCGACTAATCCGCTGGCCGGAAGTTCGGTTGCGGTAGCTGCCGGACAGAGACTTTACGGGCAGGCATGCCAGGCTTGCCATGGCGGCGAAGGACGCGGCGATCGAGGACCGGCGCTTACAACCAGCAACTTTTCTCACGGAAGTGAGGATGGCGATCTGTTCCGGAATATCCGCACGGGCATCGCCGGCTCGGAGATGCCGGCTTTCCAGAAACTGACCGACGATCAGGTTTGGCAATTAATCAGCTACATCCGGAGCTTGAACGGGAGTACGGCTACGAGCAGTGAAGTAGTCTCTGGCAATCCCTCAGAAGGCGAAAAGCTGTTTTACGGCAAGGCGGCTTGCGGCTCCTGCCACGCCGTAAATGCAAAAGGCGGACTACTGGGTCCCGATCTCTCAGCGGCGGGCAAGACAGCGGCGCAACTGCTGCGAGCAAAGATCCTGGATCCGAATACGGATATGAACCCAAGGTCGCGCGGCCGCCGCGGACCGAACGTCGTGGTGGTTAGAACCGATGACGGCCGTGAGATCCGCGGCGCTCGCCGGTTGGAAGACACCTACTCGCTCCAAATGACGGATACTGCCGGCAACGGCTTTTGCTCCTCGATAAGGCCCACATCCTCGAAGAGCGCTACGAATTTAATTCGCTTATGCCGGATGATTTTGGCAAGCGGCTCTCCCCGCCTGAGATCGAAAATATCGTGGCTTATCTGAAGACTCTGAACGGCCGGGACCTGGCCAAGACCATCCAAGTGGACATTGCCGGCGGGCTGAGCTATGAGCGGATTCGAAACTCCGCCGCGGAGCCTCAAAACTGGCTTACCTACTGGGGCGACTACCAAGGGACGGCACTTATTCATCGCTGCAACAGATCAATGCATCCAACGCCGGTCAATTGCAGGCGAAATGGGCTGCGCAGTTGCCCGGCCAGTCGAGTCTCGAAGCGACTCCCGTGGTGGTCGACGGCATCATGTATACCACCGGCTCGCCGGGCACGGTTGTCGCGCTCGATGCCCGGACGGGACTGCAGATCTGGAGATATCAACGCCAGCAGAAAGCCGTCAATCCTTACGAGATCAATCCGTTCAATCGCGGCGTGGCGGTCCTTGGAAATCGCGTTTTCTTCGGCACTCTGGATGCCGCGCTAATCGCGCTCGACGCGAGGACCGGGCTGCCGCTGTGGGAAGTCCAGGTGGACGACACGATGAAGGGATATAGCTTCACGTCGGCGCCGCTCGCGATTAAAGACAAGATCATCATCGGGATCACGGGCGGCGAGTTTGGTATCCCCGGATATGTGGACGCCTACGATCCCGCCACCGGAAAGCGTTTGTGGAGATTCAATACCGTTCCGGGTCCGGGCGAATTCGGTCACGATACCTGGTTAGGGCGATAGCTGGAAGCGAGGCGGCGCTCCCGGTTGGCTCACTGGAAGCTACGATCCGGATTTGGACGTGCTTTATTGGCCGATCGGCAATCCTGGCCCCGATAGCGATGCCGAGATTCGCAAGGGCGATAATTTGTTCTCTTGCTCCGTGGTGGCCCTCGATCCAGCCACGGGCCAGCGCAAATGGCATTATCAGTTCACTCCGAACGATAGCCATGACTGGGACGCGACGGAGGACGTCTTGCTGGTCGACCGCGTCTTTCACGGAGAAAAGCGGAAATTGCTTTTGCAAGCCGACCGCAATGGGATGTTTTACGTGCTTGATCGAACCAACGGCAAATTTCTTTTGGGTAAGCCATTCGTGCATCAAACCTGGAACGACGGGTTCGACGAAAATGGCCGGCCCAAGATTATTCCCGGGACGGAAGCGAGCCCGGAAGGCGCAGTGGTTTACCCCTCCGGCGGCGGCGGAAACAACTGGAGATCGCCATCCTACGATCCCGCCAGCGGCTGGATGTATCTGGTTTTCACGGAATCCGGTCAACGATATATTCGCCAGTTTGAGGAGTATGAAAGTGGGAAGGAGTACTGGGGAGGCCGAGGCATGCGAATCCCCGGAGCAGTAGAGACGCGCTGGCATCATGGCGTTGGACAGCGAAACAGGCGATGTGAAATGGCGCTATAAAATCTCACAAGCCTCGTTAGGTGGCGGAGTGCTGGCCACTGGCGGCGGCGTCGTTTTCGCCGGTGCAGGGGATGGAAATCTAATCGCCTTAAACTCAAGTCGGGTGCGCTCGCTGTGGCGCTTCCAGACCGGCAGCAGGATCGCTGCATCCCCCATGAGCTACGCGGTCGACGGAAAGCAATTCGTGGCAATATCCGCGGGAAGCGTACTCTATAGCTTCGCACTGCCGGACTCAACGAAATAGTCTTTCGAAACTGCTAAATCCCGCTGGCTCGGATCCAGAAACTTTCCGTCCATTTGCCACCCGGGGGAACAATTTGCAGGTTCGGGTATTTCCCTTCATGGTTCAAGTTCACCGCATTGGTAAGCCCTGCCATCGGCTCGATACAGACGAAGTCACGAGTCTCCCCCGCCGGCGCGGGCGGGTCCCAGATCAAAGCCACCGGAAAATTGGGGCCGAGCATCACTTCTAATTTCTTCCCACCGGACTCGATCCAGAGGTGAGCTCGGCCATCCGCATCGCGCTCCAGATCGGTGAATCCAGTATCCAGATTGTTGGATTTCAGCGGAAGCGGATCGGGCAGTTCGTTCGGTTTGAATTCACCCGTGGCGACCAGCCGATTGTCAGTGACTATCGTCTTTCGTGCCCCCAGATGCACGGTCCACTCATCGCGTGAAACGTCGGGAATACGATAATACGGGTGATATCCGAGGGAAATCGGCATCGATTCCGCGCTGAGGTTCGTCACGGTCACCTGGACCTGGAGGACGCCGTCGGCAAGCCGGTACGTCATCTCATATTCGTGAGCGAAGGGCCATTGGGCCATCAGGTCAGGATATTTCCAGAACTCTAGTTTGCTGGTAACATGCGCCGACTTCGCATCGGCCGCTGCCTCCGTCACGTGCCATAAATTCGAACCTGTGAGCAAACCATGAATAGGGATAGGGCTGCGGACGTTGCCAAGAGTCAGGTTGAATGGATATTTCTTCGCGTTCGCCCAGAATGCCGGTTCGCCCAACCGGTTCGCCCAGGGAGCCAGGAAGGGAATACCATTTAGCCCAGGCGCCTTCTGCGCTTGAGAAAGGTCGGTAATTGGAAAGTACAGGATATTCTTCCCGTGTACTTTCATCTCGTAGGCGCGATTTCCAACCGAAGGCAGAATCGAGACCTCCACGCCGTGGGACGCGTCGATAAGGTGGACGACGGGAACACCGTGGTCGGAGGCCTGCTCGGCCTTGTAATTCTGAGCGATGGAAGCGCACGAAAAAATGAGCAGCAAGGCTACATTTTTCATGCCACTGAGTATCGCATAGCCATCCCCGGTACAGCGAAGAGATGTGATACAAACGATTTTGGAACTTCCATGAAAATCACGACGTTGTGCCTCATCCTTCTATCCGGCGGCGGCTTGTATAGCCAGCCGAACCCCTATCGCCCCCTCGATCAATGGGCTCAGCTCCCGACCGGCAGAAAACTGGGATCGGCTAGCGCGATCGATATCGACCGCAAGACCGGGAACATTTGGGTCGCCGATCGATGTGGCGCCGCTACCTGCGGCGGCAGTACATTGGATCCAATTTTCGAATTCGATCCTTCTGGCAAGCTGCTGAAGAATTTCGGCGGCGGAATGTTCGTCACGCCACATGGCATGTGCGTTGATAAGGATGGAAATATTTGGCTCGTCGACCAAGCGATTAGAGACGGGAAGGGCTTCCAGGTATTCAAATTGAACCAGGACGGCAAGGTCTTGCTAACGCTCGGTAAGGCCGGTGTGGCCGGTTCCGGTAACGACGCCTTTAACAGCCCGTCTGACGTAATTGTGGCGCCGAATGGCGACATCTTCGTCGCTGACGGACATGGCGGAGACACCAATGCCCGTATTGTCAAATTTTCGAGCGACGGAAAGTTTATCAAGACTTGGGGAAAGAAAGGCAGTGGCCCGGGCGAATTTGACACTCCTCATGCGCTGGCCTTTGATTCCAAAGGACGCTTGTTTGTGGGTGACCGCAATAATAACCGGATTCAAATCTTCGATCAGAACGGCAACTACATCGAAGAATGGAAGCAGTACGGCGCGCCTAGCGGTATTTTCATCGACGCCAAAGACAACATTTTTGTAGCCGATTCGCAGTCGAACGCCAAAAACAATCCGGGCTTTAAGCGCGGCATCCGCGTGGGCAAGGTGAAAAACGGTAAGAATGGTAAGGTCATGGCGTTCATTCCTGATACCTTACCGACTCCGGAAAGCGACGATCACTACCCCAACAACCCTGCATTCGCGATGTCGACGACCAGCGGCGCCGAAGGCATAGCGGCGGATACGAAGCGGAATATCTACGGAGGGGAGGTCGGGGCTCAGAAACTCACAAAATACGTTCTCACGAAGCCTTAAAAGAGCGAGAGCCCACACCGTCGACAACCATCAGTTGATGCGGAAGTGGCGCGGCCTTTTAGGCCTGTAGTAATAAACCTCATGGGCGTCGCGGTCCGCCTTCGGGATCCTGCGCGCCGCGTTCCGAGCCGAAATCCCCGTTGGGCGGATATTTGGCAGCCACCTTCTCGTCGATATCGATGCCCAAGCCTGGCTTGTCATTCGAATAGCGAATGCCGTTGCGGATTTCCGGACAGCCAGGAAAAAGCTCCTGCAACTGTTCACTGAAAGCGCGCCCCTCGCAGATTCCGAAATTGTAGATGGCCAAATCCAAATGCATGTTGACGGCATGGCCTACCGGCGATACATTCGGCGGGCCGTGCCAAGCCGTCTGAACTCCGAAAAATTCGCAGGTATACGCAGCCTTGCGCGCCAAGTTTAGCCCACCGGCCGCTGATATGTGCATGCGGATGAAGTCAATATAGCGGTTGGAAACGAGCGGCAGCCATTCGTTCTGATTGACAAACAGCTCTCCCATCGCAATGCCGATCGAGCTTTGTTCGCGCACGATCTTGTACCAGCTCACATCTTCCGGCGCGAAGAGATCCTCGATAAAGAATGGACGATAGGGCTCTACCGCCTTCGCCAGCATGATCGCGCCGCGCGGGGTTGGCCGTTCATGCACGTCGTGGCCGATTTCGATCTCCCAACTAATATTCTTTCGGATATATTCAAATGCATCACATAGCTGCTTGATGTAGATCGTGTCATTGCCATGTACTTGGCGGCCTCCGGCCGAGGCTTGCGGTGCTCCAGGCGCTCGAGCCGGCGCGCCACCTCCCAGATAAATGCGGAAATGATCGTAGCCATCCGCCATCATTTTGCGAATCTGGTCTTCCATCGCCTGCGGCGTGCGTGCCTGGATGTCCGCCAGCATTCGCAAACCGCTGCGAACCTTACCGCCTAAAAGCGCATAGACCGGCACGCCACAGCGTTTGCCCATGATGTCCCAAAGCGCACCATCGATCGCCGCCATCGCGTTGTTGGCATCTACACTGGCGCGCCAATAAGGCGCGACCCACACTTCTTGCCAGAGCTTCTCGATTTCGTCTGCATTACGGCCGATTAACATGGGCTTTAAATATTGCTCGATCGTATTCGCCACAATGGTCGGACGCTCTGCGTGTGTTCCGCAGCCGATGCCATAGAGCCCCGGCTCGCTCGTATAGACCTTGGCGTTGATCATGTTTGTGCCGCCAAGCTTAGTGATGATCACCTTTATGTCGGTAATTTTTAGTGCTGGTACGCCGCCGCTGCGGGCGCGGTCACGGGCCGCTGCAGCCGGCTGGCTTGCGGTCGCCGGAGCTTGAGCAAATGCCTTCCGCACCGAACCGAGGCCCACAGCCGCGCCGGCCGCGCTGCCGACAATAGCCCTAAGTGTTTCGCGTCTGTCCATAGCTCTAAATCCTTTCAGCGCTATCTTCTCACGTTACCGCGTCGAACCAAGTTTCAAGCTCCAACGTCTTGGCCTACAGTCAGTACCCGGCCGACCTCTACATTCGATATATCAGGGCCACTCCAAGCCGCACGTCCACACCTCCAGAGTCGATGTAATACTCACAGGCTGCCGCGGCCGCCGCAAACGCGGGCTGCTTCTTTCGAACGGCTCTATCCGAAGTGATACGGCGCTCAAGTTCACGTCACGCCGTGGTTCTCCTGCGCGGAATCACTCCAGATAGGGTCATAGCGTTAGGCAGGACTCAGTTCTACCGAGCCAACCCGATGCTCAATCCGGCGCTCGAGGATTTGGCATGTTTGTTCCACAACCTCGCATCGTTGAACGATGGGCATGTCATCCACTTTCCCGCGGACAATGAAGCTGGCGCCGCCGCGCAAATCGAGCCCCAGGTGCACCGGTGAGTGTAGGATCGCGAAGGCACGATCGCAAGGATCAGACTGCTGCGGTGGATAAGTGTTCGATTCATCGTACACCTCCCTCCGGCACAGGTCTGTGACGAATGTTCCGTTCGGCGCGGCCTTGCTCCCCAGCCGGTCGGAAGCGCCAGGCCAAATACAGGAGCATCCCGCCGGAGCCCTCTGCCGATTGACGAGCTAGGGTATTTAAATCTGAAACCAGAGCAGGCGAGCATCTTTTGAAGCTGATGGAAGAGCGCTACCGTCAGCATTCCACCATCATCACCACGAATCTCGCATATGATGAATGGCCGAACTTTTTGTGCGCCCTGCCAATAGTGGAGGCGCTACTAAGTCGTCTGCGACACTACTGCCACACGATAACGATCGACGGTCCGTCGCTGCGCGATCTGCAAGGTTGAGAGCACGCTCATGGACGACGGCCGCAGCCAGGAAGAATTTATTCGTCAAGTTCTGGACCGTATCGCAAAACGCCGGGTGCGATGGGGGTTGTCCGGACCGAGTGGTGGCCCTGCAACTCTCCCAACGCGGCATCTCCATGAGTGTGATCGAAAACGCATTCGTACTTGCAGCGACCCGCTGCCTAATGAGACCCGCCAATGTAATAATTTCCGCGATGCGGTGGGATAATGTGTGTATGCGCTGCTTCGTCATCGCTCTCGCCTCCGTCCTTCCCATAATCGCCGCTGATCAAGTCGACCTCGCGACCGTCAACAAAATCAAGACCGAGGCCTTTGAACATTCCAAAGTAATGGAGCATCTCCACTACCTCACCGATGTCTATGGGCCCCGCCTCACCGCCTCGCCCGAATTCAAGGAAGCCGCCGACTGGGCCATCAAGCGGCTCCAGGAATACGGCCTCGAGAACAGCCACCTCGAAAAATGGGGACCCTTCGGCCGTAGCTGGACCCTCGAAAAATATGCGCTGGAGCTGATCTCGCCGCGCTATTCCCTGCTGGCGGCCGCTCCACTCGCTTGGTCGTCGAGCACGAATGGCCCTGTCAATGGCGAGCCGATCTTTGCCCCGCTCGCCAATACCCAGGCCGTGGGCCGAGGTGAACGGAATCTCGAACAATACATCCAGAAATACAAAGGCAAGCTGCACGGTAAGCTGGTGCTGATTTCGGAGCCCGTGCACAACATCGCCGATGCCGAGTCCAAGCCCGAGCTCCAACGCTACACCGATGCCGAACTACGAGAGCTCGAAACCGCGCCAACTCCCGTCGAAAAGATGAAGATCGATCCCGCCAACCTCGACCCGCCCGAGGAACTCGACGCCCGTCTTCGATTTTTCGCCAGCATCCCCCCTTCGGTGCAGGACGAGCTGCGTCATCGGCGCGAAGCGTTGTCGGTTAAGCGCACTAAGTTTCTGCTGGACGAAGGCGTGCTCGCAGTAGTTCAAGACGACCGGCGAGCCCGCGACGGTATCGACTTCGCCGAAGCCGCCGGGTCGTATGACCCCAAGAATCCGGTTGCGCCGCCCACCTTCGTCGTCACTTCCGAGCAATACAATCGCCTCGTCCGGCTGCTCGACACCAAAATCAAAGTCGAGATGCAAGTGAATCTGAAGGCGCGCATTTCCGATAACGCGGTAGACGCCTATAACCTGAGCGCCGAAATTCCAGGCGGAAGCAAGAGGGATGAAATCGTCATGGTCGGCGCGCACTTCGATTCCTGGCACACCGGCACGGGGGCCACCGACAACGCTGCCGGAAGCGCCGTCATGATGGAAGTGGTTCGCATTCTGAAGGCGCTCGATCTGAAAATGGACCGCACCGTCCGCATCGCGCTCTGGAGCGGCGAAGAAGAGGGATTGCTCGGCTCGAAGGCTTACATTAAAGAGCACTTCGGCGATCCCAAAACCATGAAGCTCACCACCGCCCATGCCAAGTTGTCGGGCTATTTCAATCTCGATAACGGCAGTGGCAAGATCCGCGGCGTTTACCTGCAGGGCAACGATGCCATGCGCCCGCTCTTCGAACAATGGCTCGAACCCTTCCGCGACCTCGGCGTAACCACCATCACCATCCGTAACACCAGCGGTACCGATCATCTGTCTTACGACGCCGTCGGCTTGCCCGGCTTCCAGTTCATCCAGGACCCGCTCGATTACATGTCCGTCACGCATCACTCCAGCATGGATACCTATGACCATGCCATCCCTGGCGACCTGATGCAGGCTGCCGCCGTGATTGCGTCTGTCGTTTACGACGCTGCCACACGGCCAGACATGCTGCCTCGCAAAGCTTTGCCCAAGGCGGAAGAAGTCACGTCGACGAAGTAATCAGTACTCAACCGAGACCAGAAACAATCCTCGGGCCGGAGCAGTCGGGCCCGGCGGAATCGTACATCCAGGCTGCAGCCGCTCGAGCAAACTGGCACGATCCACATTGCCCTTTCCAGCTTCGATCAGCACGCCCATCACATTCCGCACCATGTGCTTCAGAAACCCGTTGCCGGTGACGCGATAGACCAGGCGCTCGCCGTCCTGCGCCAGCTTCGAACAAAAAATCGTGCGTACCTTCGAAGCTCCCAATTCATCCCGCTCGTCGGTTGCCGCGAAGGCCGTAAAATCGTGCTCGCCTTCAAGCAGCGGCGCTAACCGCACCATCTCCTCCAGATTCAAAGTATACGGATGATGATATACATAGCGGCGGTCGAAAGGAGTGCAGATTTCGCCGCGGAAGACCCTGTACTCGTAGGTCTTCGCTTTGGCTTGGAAGCGCGGATGGAAATCGAGCGCGGCTTCTTCCACCCGGGTCACGCGAATATCGCCTGGCAGCAACCGGTTCGCCGCCTTCCGCAAGTTTTCCACAGGTATCGGGTTCTCCATCGACAACGCGGCCACCTGCCCAATAGCGTGAACCCCGGCGTCGGTCCTGCCCGACCCGGCCACTTGCACTGCGCGGCCTTCGATCTCGCCGAAGACCTGTTCCAAGGTTCCTTGGATCGTCGCTAAACCCGGTTGTACTTGCCAGCCGTGATAGTCCGTACCGTCGTAGCAGACCTGGATCCTAATTCGTCGCATGGACGGGCCGGGAACCCGGCTTCACCACCGGACTGCCCACGCGGCACAGGGGACAGTCATCCGGAGGATAGCTCATCACCTTCATAGTCTTCAGGGCAACTCGCGGAACACCGAGATCGGCTGCGCCTCCGCTGCGGTCGATGATCGAACCGGCGCCGATCACGCGGGCGCCAGCATCCCTGAGAATATCGATCACTTCTCTTGAGCTGCCACCAGTAGTGACTACGTCCTCCACCACCACCGCTACTTCGCCTGGTTCGATCGAAAAGCCCCGCCGCAGAACCATCTTTCCGCCAGCATCCCGCTCCGTGAATACGAATCGCGCGCTCAACGCCCGCGCCACTTCGTGCCCGATGATCAATCCACCGATCGCCGGAGCAGCCACCACGCCGGCATTCAGAGCCGGCTCCAGACGGCGGAATTCCGCTGCCATCAGACGCCCGAAATGCTCGGCGTGCCTGGGATATTGCAGCACCAAGGCGCACTGTAGGTACTCGGGGCTGTGCAAGCCGCTGGTCAACCGAAAATGGCCTTTGAGATAGGCGCCGGTTTCATAGAAAGCGCTTAGAATGGGATCCAACTCCGGTGTCACAACGTCACTATAACATCGGCGCTAACCTGACCTCTTCCTAACCTGGCTCCTCACGCTCGGCCACTTCGGTCCCTGACTGGCAGGGCGAGTGCCGGTTTTGCATGGCACGCGTTCCGATCTGGTAAATAATTCTGCCGGCTTCAGGACAGCAGGATTGGAAATCAACACCTTAAACTTTGGCACGGGGGTTGCAATAGGTAAGGGCGAATGGAAATCATGCAAAGCTCAAGGAGCCAAGGTCGTTCCTCTCTCAGATCTGCTAGATAGCCTCCACCAAGACTTTCTTCTTTTATTCCCTACAGAGAATCCCTCCCGACCTGCTCCTTGAGACTTTCCTGATCGCCCCCCAGGGCCATCGGGACTGTCCACGGGCTGACACGCCCTGCCAGATTCCTGCCACTTCGCCAATATTTCGTCACAGTGAGTTCTAACCGGTTACGCTAGAAGCATGCCTCGTATCGTCTCGCTAATTGCGAGCGCCACCGAGATCGTCCACGCGCTTGGGCTCACCCACCAGCAGGTGGGACGTTCCCATGAGTGCGATTACCCCGACCAGATCCGCAGTCTTCCCGTCTGCACGCGTCCCAGCTTTCCAACCGAAGGCACCAGCGCCGAGATTGACCAGCGCGTGAAGAATCAAATTGTAAATGCGCTCTCCGTTTACGAGGTGTTTGAAGACGTTCTCGAACAGCTGCAGCCCACCCATATAGTCACCCAGACCCAATGCCGGGTCTGCGCCGTGAGTCTGGATGATGTTGAGCGCGCTCTGACCGGTTGGATCTCGAGCCGCCCTAAGCTGGTCTCTTTGGAGTCAAATGCCCTGGCTGACATCTGGCACGATATTCGTTCGGTCGCGTTAGCGTGCGGCGTTCCGGAGCGTGGCGATCAGGTGGTCGAAAACCTGAGCGCGAGGATGAAAGAAATCTCGACCACAGCCGGCCGCGCGGCCAGCCGCCCACGAGTGGCCTGCATCGAATGGAACGAACCTTTGATGGCAGCCGGAAATTGGGTTCCGGAGTTGGTTGATCTGGCCGCCGCGGAGAATCTGTTCGGCGAAGCGGGGCTGCATTCACCCTGGATGACTTGGGAAGATCTCCAGGCGTCCGATCCCGACGTGATTATCACCATGCCTTGTGGCTTTGACTTGGCCCGCACCCGCCAGGAGATGTATTGGCTGACCGGGCGGCCGGGTTGGACGAAGCTCCGGGCGGTGCGCAACGGGCAAGTCTACCTGACCGATGGGAATCAATATATGAACCGGCCCGGGCCGCGGGTAGTCGAGTCGCTCCAGATCCTGGCCGAGATTTTGCACCCGGAGTTGTTCGAACCGAAGCTCGAGGGACCGGCCTGGGCTCGCTACACCTCCAACAGTACGATCCAGGCCAACTGCGGCCCCTTATAATTGGGGCGTGACCGACGCCGCCATCCTCGACCACATCGCCCGCCTGCCCCACGCCCGCGCCACCTTCAAGCAGCTCGTCCGCGAGCTTGGAACTCGCGGCGCTTCCCGCGCCGAGTTGGATGCCGCTCTAGACCGCCTGGAAGATCAAGGCGACCTGGTGGAGGTGAAGTCCGGGCATTTCGTGCTTACGCGCTTGAGCCGCGAGTACGTGGCTGGACGCCTGAACATGCACCGCGACGGATATGGATTCGTCAAACCCGATCATCCTGTGGAAGGGCTGCGCGGCGATGTCTATATTCCGCGCGACTCCGCTCAAACCGCCATGCATGGCGATCGTGTCGTGGTTCATGTCGCGCGTATCGAGAACGACGGCCGCGCCGACGGTGAGATCGTCAAAATCCTGCGGCGTGCCCATCCCACCGTAGTCGGCGAATTTCGGGTACGCAAGCGTGGATCTTACGTCATCCCGCATGACGAGCGTATTCATCAATGGATCGACATTCCCGAAGGCTTGGAGATTCCACCCAAATCCGGCACTCGCGACCGCGTCGGAGTCGCGCCCATTGCCGTCAGCGGTCCAGATGATCTCAACGGCATGATCGTCAATGTCGAGGTTCTCGAATTTCCGGAAGACGGCGACCATGCTGTCGGCAGGGTCATCGAAGTGCTCGGCCATCCGGACGATTTCGGCGTGGACGTCGAGATCGTTATCAGGAAGCATCACATCCCGCACCAGTTTCCGCCTCAGGTGCTCCTGCAGGCTCAAAGAGTTTCGAACGTCATCAGCACCGAGGAATTATCTGGACGTCAGGACTACCGCGAGATGGACATCGTCACCATCGATGGCGAGACCGCTCGCGATTTCGACGACGCCGTGTGGGTGGATCGGCTGGCCAATGGGAACTATGCCTTGCACGTCCACATCGCCGACGTCAGCCACTACGTTACGCCCGGCTCGCCCATCGACGAAGAGGCCCTGCTGCGCGGCACCAGCGTTTATTTTCCCGACCGCGCCGTGCCCATGCTGCCGCTCGAGCTATCCACTGAAATCTGCTCGCTAAAACCCGGCGTCGACCGGCTGGTGCTTTCCGTCCTGCTTGAGATCGATCATCGCGGAGACGTCGTCGGGCAGGAGTTTGGCCGCGGCGTCATCCGCAGCGTAGAGCGCATGACTTATACCGATGTTCACGCGCTGCTCGAAGGCGATGCGGCGCTGCGGCAGCGCTACCAGCCTCTCATCGGCCGCTTCGAGCTGATGCGCGAACTGGCGCTCATCCTGAACCGTAAACGCGTTCAGCGCGGCGCTATTGACTTCGACATGCCCGAGCCGCTCATCGAGTTTGACGAGTTCGGCGAGATGGCCGGCGTCAAGCGCAGCCCGCGTAACATCGCCCACCGCCTGATCGAGGAGTTCATGCTGGCGGCCAACGAAGCCGTGGCCTCGCATCTGGAGCAGGCGGACATACCGTCGTTGTTCCGCATCCACGAAAAGCCGGACCCCAAGCGCGTGCTGGAGTTCGAAGAAATCGCCGCCCATTTCGGCTATTCGCTCGGCATCGGCGCCTTGCCCGTGAAACGATTCCGCATGACCCAGCGTGGCCGGGATGGCCGCCGCGTGCGTAAAGATATCGAAATCGCCGGTGATGACATGGCCGTCACTTCGCGCAATTATCAAAAATTGATCGCTAAGATTGAAGGAAAGCCCGAGGAGCGCATCCTTACCTACCTGATGCTGCGGTCGCTCAAGCAGGCGCGCTACAGTGCCGAGAACCGCGGTCATTTCGCGCTGGCCGCCACCAGCTACACGCATTTTACGTCGCCCATTCGGCGTTACCCGGATTTGGTCGTCCACCGCATCCTCGGCGCTCTGTTCGACGGGAAGCGCAACATTCTCGGGCTTGATACGCTGAGCCGCATCGCCGACGACTGTTCAGAAACCGAACGGCGCGCCGCCGACGCCGAGCGAGAACTGGTGGAGTGGAAAAAGGCCAAGTTCATGGAGGGCCGCGTAGGCGACCAGTTCAATGGCCTGATTATCAGCACCACGCGCTTCGGATTCTTTGTGGAACTCGAGAATCTGTTTGTGGAAGGGCTGGTTCCGATCGACACACTACCAGGCGATCGTTACATGTTCAACGAGAACACCCGTAAGCTCATCGGCCAGCGCACGCGGCGGGAATTTTCAATCGGCGATACGGTGCGGGTGCTGCTGGATCGGGTCGATCCCCTGGAACATAAACTGCAATTCTCGCTGGTCGAGCCAGAGCGCGCGCGCAAGAAGCGGCGGAGCTGAAGTCCCCTTATTCTTCTTCCTCTTCTTCGCCGGTCTTGGCGGCCTTGGCGGCGGCTATGATTTTATCGGCCTGCAGCGAGGGGACGTAATCGTAGTGCGAAAACTCCATCTGGAACGAAGCGCGGCCCTGGGTCATCGAAATCAGATCGTTCTGGTAGCTGAGCATGTCGGACATCGGAACTTGAGCCTTGATAATCTGCGTGCTTCCCTTGGTGTCCATGCCCTGAATGCGGCCGCGCCGGCCGTTAAGATCACCCATCAGGTCGCCCGCGTATTCCACCGGCGCCTGCACCTCGACGTTCATTACCGGCTCCAGCAGCGTCGGCTTGGCCTGGAGCATGCCGGCTTTGAATGCCTTCCTCGCAGCCAGTTTGAACGCCATTTCCGACGAATCGACATCGTGATATGACCCATCGTAGACCGTGACTTTGAAATCGACCACCGGAAACCCAGCCAGAAAACCGTTCGCGGCAGCCTCGACGATTCCCTTCTCCACCGCCGGAATGAAGTTGCGCGGGATCGCTCCGCCGAACACTTCGTTGGCGAACTCGAACTTCCCGCCGCGCGGCAGCGGTTCCAGGCGAATCCAGCAGTCGCCGAACTGGCCGTGGCCGCCGGTCTGCTTCTTGTGGCGGCCCTGTACCTCAGCCTTGCCGCGGATCGTTTCGCGGTATGGAATCTTGGGAGCCTTCAATTCGACATCCACGCCGTACCGCTTTTTGAGGCGGCTTACGATAACTTCCACATGCTGCTGGCCGCTTCCGGCAAGCAGGAATTCCTTGGTCTGCGGATCGCGGTAAAAGCGCAGCGACTGGTCCTCTTCCAATATCCTGGCGACGGCATGGCCCAGCCGGTCTTCATCCTGCCGGCTCTTGGCCGAAATCGCAAACGCGATGGATGGTTCCGGCAAATGCACCGGCGGATAACTGATGAGCGATGCTTTATCGCCCAAGGTGTCACCGGTAAGCGTGTCTTTCAATTTCGCAACCGCGCCGATATCGCCGGCCCTCAACTCCGTCACGGGCGGCATGGTCTTCCCCTCGAGAGCGCCGATGTGGGCCAGGCGTTCGCCGCCGCCGGTGCGGGCATTCACCAGGTTGGCGTCGTTCTTCACCACTCCCGACATTACTTTGAAGTAAGTAACTCGGCCCGCAAACGGATCGGCCACTGTTTTGAAGACGAAGGCGGATACCGGTTCACTGTCCTTGATGGCGCGCGTGGCGTCCTTATCATTAATCTTTCCGGAAAGCGGTTCGTGCTCTGTAGGTGCCGGAAAGTTCTCGATGATGAAGTTCAGCAGAAGATCCGATCCGATGTTTCGCAAGCCGGAGGCGCACAGCACCGGATAAATGCGGCGTTCCCGGATGGCTTGCCGCAACCCTTCCTGAATGTGTTCGACCGGCAGCGTGCCCTTGTCGAAGAATTCCTCCATAAAAGCATCGTTGCCCTCAGCCACCATTTCGACCAGGGTCTCGTGCGCCTTATCGGCCGCGTCCGCGCGATCAGCCGGAATCTCGCTTTCCTTGCCTTTGCCGTCGCCATCGTTGCTGTAGGTGTAGGCCTTCATCCGAATCAGATCGATGACGCCCTTGAAGTCCTTCTCCGAGCCTAGCGGCAGATGAATGGGAACGGCCATGCGTCCAAAAATGCCTTGGACGCTAGCCAGTGCGCGGTCGAAATCGGAGCGCTCCCGGTCCAGTTTGTCGATCACAATGGCTCGTGGCAGCTGGAACTCGTCGGCGAAGCCCCAAACTTTCTCGGTTTGAACTTCGACGCCGGCCACGCCATCCACTATCACCAGAACGCCGTCGGCCGCAATCATGGAGGCCTTCGTATCGTTGATAAAGATGTTGAAGCCGGGCGTGTCGATCAGGTTGATCTTTTTCTTCGCCCATTCGGCAAAAGCCACGGCGGTGGAAATCGAAAGCTTGCGCTGGATTTCGTCGTCGTCAAAGTCGGTGACGGTGTTGCCTTCGTCTACGCGTGTCAGCCGATTGGTTGCGCCCGCGGTGTAAAGCAGACCGGCCGTGAGGGTGGTCTTACCGCTATGTCCATGTCCAATCAGAGCAACATTTCTGACGTCCGAGCCTTCGTATGCTTTCACTTGATTCTCACTCCGTGGTGGGTGCCAAAAACGGATCTTAGCACAATTACAGATTCATGAACGCTCGGAAGAGAGACTCGATACGAGCTTTTACTTGCCCAACCAACGCAAAGGAGCGGTGGTCAGCCAGGGCACGTAAGTGATCAGCAGAACGCTGCCCATCAAAATAAAAGGAATGGCAGCGTGGCCCAGATAATGGTGCCCATAGGCTTCTTGAAGCGGTAAGCGGACAGAAACAGATTGATGCCGACCGGGGGATGCAGATAACCGAGCTCCAGGTTGGCGATGAAGATCACGCCCATCTGCACCGGGTCGATCGCGTAGACGGCAGCCAAGGGCTTGATGAGCGGCACCACCACCAGAATGGCGGCGAAGATGTCCATCAGTGCGCCCACCACCAGCAGTAGCGCCATTGAGCAGAAGCAGAAACACGTACTTCGATTGGACGTGGGTCCGCACCCAATCGATCAGTTTGCGAGGGGACTTCGGCGTCGATCAAATAATTGGTGAAGCCCAGCGCGACGCCCATGATCAGCAGGATGCCTCCGACAATCGTGGCGCACTCGACGAAAACTTCCCGATAATCGCGGGTCAACTTCAGATCGCGATAGATGAAGACTTCCACCACGAAGGCGCAGAAGGCGGTGAGCGCCGCGGCTTCGGTCAGCGTCCCAAAGCCGCCGAACAGCCCTACGATCATGATCACCGGCAGCATCAGTTCCCATTTGGCGCTCCAGATGGCGGTACGCTGCTTCGCGCGGCACGAAAGGCTCGCGCACTGCGTTGTGCTTCAAGCCCATGTAAATGCCGACGGAGGCGACGCAGGCGACCATCAGCAGCTCGGGCAGAAGCGCGCCAGTGAATAGCTGAGGCAGAGGCGTTTGGGAATATACGCAGTATAAGATGGCGGGAACGCTGGTTGGAAACAGCAGACCCAACGATCCGGAGGCGGTCAGCAATCCAATGGAAAAGTTTTCCGGGTAGCGGGTCTTCACCAGCATCGGCACCAGGAGTCCGCCGAGCGAAAGAATCGTGAGTCCCGATCCGGCGAAGGTGAAGATCGTGCAGATTGCCACCGTGGCGAGCGCAAGGCCGCCGGGAATCCAGCTAAAGAGCGCCGTGAAGACTCGCAGCAGCCGTTTGGTGGCGCCGCCTTGCACCATGAAATAGCCGGCCAGCGTAAACAGCGGAATCGAGGGCAGCAAGGGCGATGCGACCAGCCGGTACATCTCCACTGGGACCGATGCCGCGGGCGTGCCGCTGTTCCAGAAGAGCAACAACGCGAGTCCGCCGAAGACCGCGAAGATCGGAAGTCCCAGGATACTGACGACGAAGAGCATCGTCGAGGACAGAGCCAGGATGCCGGGCGTGCCCACGGGAATCACAAAGCCGAGTAGATGCCGGAATGGCCAGCCCAGCGCCGCCAGCAGGCGGCCTTTCCAACCGGGACTGGCATGCCACACCGCGCGCAATGCGATTACGGCGAAACCCACCAACATGATGGCGAGCGCCGTCCACTTCGGCACGCCGAGGAAGCAGTTCGCTGCCGGATTCGCGTTCAGTTTTACGAACACCCAACTGGCCCAGGCCAGGCAGGTGGAAACTGCGGCCAGCGCTGCGCCTGAAAGGATTTTGGCCGGGGCGCGCCAGGAATCCGGCAGCATGGCACTGGAAGAAAGTCCCAAGCAGACGATCGGAGCGCGATGCCAGCATGCCGCCCAGCATGCCGATCCACAAAGTGAGCTGCTGCACCACCACGGCCGATCCTGGAATACCCGGCCAGCGGAATTGGCGCGACACCATTTCGATCACCGGCAGCACGGTCATCAGCGACAGGGCCAGGATCGAAAACGAATCTTCGAAAATCTGCAGTGGCGTAGCGGGCGCGGCGTTTTCAGGCGGCGGCGTTGTGACGCTCACGGCATGCCCGCGGCGCTTGAGCCCGGGATGCGCCTTGCGATATTCGTCCCGCAGGCGCTTCACTTCATCGAACAGGTCGGCCGGCACCATGCGTGCCTCGCAGCTTCGGCCAGATGGCTTCGGAGAGCTGGCGCCATTCGGCTACCGCTTTGGGATCGGCATGCACGACATTCAGGCCAAACTGCTGCATCAGCGGAATGGAAGAGGCTTCGGCTTTGCGGATCTCTTCCCGCAACGAGACGCCCGCGGTGCGCGCCGATTGCATCATTTCCTTTTGCACGGCGCCGGGATCTTGTCCCAAACATCTTTCGAGATCACCGTCGCGCCCACCAGCTGCGCGAACTGGATATCCAGCATGTTCTTCGCGCCGCCGAACCATTGATTGCTCAGCGCCACTAGCGGAGGCGACTGAAAAGCATCGATCAGCCCGGTCTGCAGGCCGGTAAGAATGTCGGTGGCCGCCAGCGACACCGGCCGAAATCCATTGATTTTGTAAAGCTCGAAAGTGCTGTTGTCCCCCTGCAGCACGCACAACTTCAGCTTGCGAATCTCGTCGGGATGGACTGCCGGCTGTTTGGTGAAAAAATGAACCCAACCTGCGTCGCCCCAGTTGAGGACGATGAAGCCGCGCTGCGCGAGACCTTTTTCCAGGCGATCCGCAATATGGTCGCGAACATAATCCAGCTCTTCGTAGGAGTTAAGCATCATGGGAATCTGAAGCGCTGAAACCGCTGCGTCGATTCCGCTCAGTCCGGCGCCGGAGAGTGCCACGGCCTGCAGCTTTTTGATCCGAAGCTTCTGGACCATCTCCGGTTCGTCGCCCTGCTCGCCCGCCTGGATAAATCTTCAGTTCGATCTTGCCGCCCGACGCCTTCTTCCACTCCTCACCCATCTTCAGGAGAATCGCATCCCAGGGGGAGTCTTTGGGGATGATGGTGCCCAGGCGGATGATGGTCTGGGCAGGCAAAATCAGCGAGAAAAGCAGGAGAGCGATCAGGAGGCGGGCCATGACAAGCATGTTAGCGCAGTAGATCCGGCGAACATCACCGGAGCTGCAATTTATTGATGGGGCTGAGCCGCCAGATCATGCTCGAAGCTGACCGGCGGATTGTAGTACAGGATACGGCCGCAGCTTTCGCAAAACATCACCTGGTCGCTATGCCGCAGGTCTTGAAAGAACTGCGGGCGCAATACCATATGACACGCCGAGCAGCGCCCTCCGGCAGCTTCCGCCACGGCAACTCCGTGCCATTTTTTTCTAATCCGCTCGTACGCGGAGATGGTTTGTGGCTTTAGCGCGCTGACCAGGACCTTGCGTTCCGCTAATAATTGCTCGTGCTGCTTTTGATCGACGGCGGTACGTTCTCGAGCTCGAGCCTTTTCCGCCTCGACTTGTTGCTTCTCTTCCTTGAGCGCGGCTTCAGCCTTCTTTACGTTGGCGTCCAACGGCTCGGCTTCAGCCATGAGATCCAGAGTCCGGTCTTCCGACTTGCGGATGGCCTCTTCGCAAAAAGTGATTTCATGTTGAAAGGCGCGATATTGCTCGTTGGTCTTCGCCCCCAGCATCTGGTCCCTCAATTTGGAGATTTTCTGGCTCTCCACCTTGTTGTCGTCTTCCAGCCCTTTGCGTTCCTTTTGGTTGCCGGCCAGCGCCGCGCGATCGGCTTCCAACCTGCGCAGGTGGGAATCTAATGCTTTTTCGATCTGAGCGATGTGTTTAGGTAGTGTGGCTATTTCCCGCTCCAGTTCACCGATTCTCAAATCAAGAGACTGGAGGCGGGTGACCTGTTCTATCTCTTCGGTCATCTCTACAAATCTTACCATCTCTTGAACACGACCAGACATCGCCGAGGTTACGGAACACTCGACGCGCCCCGAACGACATACATTATGTTGGGGATGCAGCTGCGGGCAATATTTGAATAGTTCGTGACCGCCAGACTTTAGCGCTGCAACCTTCGCATGATCGGGCCCGCCAGAGCCCTGGTTGCAAGATCGAGTTCAGACACGCGCAACAGACGGCAAGCGCCATAAAAGATGACCAGGCCGAAAGGGATCGAAATCGCCAGATCCACCAGACGGGCCAAGCGTGCACGCCCAGCCATTGTTGAACCCCGTGGCTGGAGACCCACACCGCGCCGCCCATGACGGCAGAGCCTAGCGTGATCTTCCAGATGCTATTGAGAAGCGCTCTGCCGTTGATGCCGCCGATGCGCTTTCGCAGGATGGCGAACAGTGCCACCGCGCCGAAGATCGCTACCGCGGAAGTGGAAAGCGCCAGACCCGCATGCCCCAGGCCCGTGCCGCGCAGCAGCATCGATGCGGTGGCATAGTTGACCGCGATCGAAATCAGGCTGACGATCATCGGCGTGCGCGCGTCGTGCAGCGCATAAAACGCCGGATTCAGCACCTTCAGCGCGGAATATCCGGCCAGTCCGACCGCGTAGCAGGAGAGCGCCAGCGCGGTCTGCTGCGTGTCGAAGGCGTGAAATTTGCCGCCCTGATAGATGGCGCCGATCATCGTGTTGCCCAGAACGATCAGCCCGATGGACGACGGCAAGGTCAGCAGAAACACCATGCCGAGCGATTTCGAAAGCGTGCGGCGGAATTCGTCGAAATTGCCGGCGCCCGCGCTTCGCGAAATGGAGGGCAGCGTTGCCGACGCGATGGCCACGCCGAACAGCCCCAGCGGAAGCTGCATGAAGCGGAACGCGTATCCCAGCCAGCTCACCGGACCGTTGCCCGGAATGCGAGAAGCGAAATTGGTGTTCACCATCACGTTGATCTGCACCGCGGCGTTGCCGAGGATGGCCGGGCCCATCAGCCGGATGATCGTGCCGGAGCCCGGGATGGCTCCAGTCGAAGGCAGGATGAAAACCGAAGCCCTCCGAGCGCAAGCGATGGAATCTGCCAGGCAAGTTGCAGCGCGCCGCCCAGCACCACGCCGATCGCCATGCCGGTGATCGGCTCGATTCCCAGCATCGGTCCCAGCCAATAGCCCAAGGTCAAGCCGAACACCACCGAGCCGATGTTGAAGAACGTGGAGGCCAGAGCGGGCACGGCGAAGCGGTTGCAGGCGTTAAGCACTCCCATGGCCTGCGCGGCCAGAGCCACCAGCAGCAGGAACGGGAACATGATCCGCGTCATCCTGCACGGCCAGTTCGAACTTTCCGGGCACCTGGTGAAAGCCTTCGGCCAGCAGAGTCGACCAGGGCAGGGCTGAAGATCACCCCCAGAATGCAAAACGAACCCACCAGGAGGATCAGGGCGCGTGCCGACCAGATTCGACAGAACAGCTGCTTCTTTGCTTCCTTTTTGCGCCAGGGTCTGCGTGAAAATGGGAACAAAAGCGGAAGAAAGCGCGCCTTCGGCGAACAGGTCGCGCGTCAGGTTGGGAATGCGGAAGCCCAGCAGGAAGGCGTCATAAACGAAGCCAGCGCCGAATAGCCGCGCCATCACCATCTCGCGCACCAAGCCCGGTGAGGCGCGACATGGCCACGGCGATGGAGACGATTCCCGCCGACCGAACCACGCTTTCGGCCGGGACCGGATTCTGAGTTTTCGCTGCCAAGGGAAACCTTAGTCGTCTATCGGCCAAACTCCTCAAAAAAGTGCGCGATCGTCATGATACCCTGATAGTAATTTTCCAGTCGATATTTTTCATTGGGCGAATGCAGGCCATCGTCGGGAAGGCCAAAGCCCATGAGGATAGAAGGGATGTGCAGGTGGTTGGCAAAATCGCCCACGACCGGAATCGAGCCGCCGCTGCGCGTAAATACGGTCGGCTGGCCCAGCATTTCACTGAACGCCCGGGCGGCGGTTTGAATGGCGGGATGCTTCGGATCCACCATTACAGCCGGACTGGCGCTGAGCACTCGAAGGTCGATACGAATGCCGGCCGGGGCATTGCTCTGCAAGAATTCGCGAAACGAAGCCAGTATCTTGTCCGGATTCTGGTTGGGGACCAACCGAAAGCTCACTTTAGCAGTGGCTTTGGAGGGAATCACGGTCTTCGCGCCGGCGCCAGTGAATCCGCCGGCGATGCCGTGCACCTCGAAGGTGGGCCTGGCCCAAATTCGCTCCAGGACTGAACGGCCGGACTCGCCGGTTAGAGCCGTGGAGCCGACTTCGTTCTTTAGAAAGTCAGCTTCTCGGAACGGCAACAGCCTCCAGCTATCGATTTCGGCCTCTGCCGGCGGAGTGACGTCGTCATACATACCCGGAACCCGGATGTTCCCCTGCGGGTCTTTGCACTTGGAGAGTAGCTCGATCAGACCGAAAACGGGGTTGGGGGCGGCGCCGCCGTAAAGCCCGGAATGCAGATCGCGCGCCGGGCCGATGGCTTCCACTTCCATGTAGACCAGGCCGCGCAAGCCGATACAGAGGGTCGGAAGGCCTTCGGCATAAAGGGCCGTGTCTGAAACGAGGGCTACATCGGCCTTGAGCCTGGCCGGGTTCTGCGCGACAAAGCTGGCGATGGAAGCGCCGCCGACCTCCTCCTCGCCTTCGATCAGGAATTTCAGATTTACCGGCAGCGTGCCATTGACGGCGCGCAAGGCCTCGACGGCTTTGATATGCATGTACATCTGGCCCTTGTCGTCAGCCGATCCGCGGGCGTAGATATTGCCGTCGCGTACGGCTGGTTCAAAGGGCGGGCTCTGCCAGAGCTCCAGCGGGTCGGGCGGCTGGACGTCGTAATGTCCATAGCAAAGCACGGTCGGCTTGCCGGGGGCGTGGAGCCAGTCGCCGTAGACCAGCGGATTGCCGGCGGTGGGGATAATCTCGACATTCTCGATGCCGGTGCCTTTCAGGCTATCGGCGACGAATTGGGCAGCTCGTTGGACGTCCGATTTGTGTTCGGGCAGAGTGCTGATGCTGGGAATGCGAAGAAAATCCTTGAGCTCTTCGAGCAGGCGGGTCCGGTTCTGTTCCACAAACGTATTGGTGGCTTGAGACATGGGCGCGGATTACTTTCATTATGGCAAACACCATCTAGCCGAATGAAAGATGCACGCAGAAGATGACAAAGTGGTGGTGCGTAATCGATATCGATGAGGTAATTTCTATTTCGTTACGCCTGTTCCGGGTGTGAATGAAACGCCGCGCAGAACTTCGCCGTAACCAGCGGAGCGCACTATTGTGAAGCTCTCTCCGGCGCCACTCACGTTCGCTAGAACATCCGTAATTGCGACCAATTGGTTAGGATCAGCGCCTTGATCACCGTTCCCACTCACAGTGGATGTTATGCCCCAGACGGTGACGGTGCCGTCCCCGTTCACGCGGCCAGTGATGTTGCGCAGGCCGTCAGTGGCGGGCGCCCAAGGAAGTCCCGTGGCGGGATTGTTGCCAACGGGGTAGTTCGCGATCGTGTACGGTACTCCGAGCGCCAAACCGGCTTGCAGGGTATAGGCCAGCTTCCACTCGCCCAGGTTGACGTCGAAGGTCCACTTTTGAAGTCCAGCCGTTTTTTGGGCGGCGGCCTTGGTGTACTCTCCCGCCGCAGCGGAATAAGTGTTGTCGCCGTTGCCTTCGTCGGCAAGGTAGAGAGTGTTGGCATCAGCAAACCAGAGGCCGAAGGGAAAGGAAGTCTTGGTTTTCAGCGCAGTGGGAAACCCCTTGAGGATGCACATGTTATTGGGGTCGAGGCCCAACGTTTGCAGCACCGCCGGATCGTAAGCGAGGGAGGCTGTGGGAAGATTTGCGGACGTCGCCGGCAGGCCGACGCCATTGGTATTGGTGCAAACGGTTCCGGTGGTATCGACGAAGTAAACCGTGTTGACGCCGTTTCCGCCGCTGCCCTTGGTGTAATAAAGGACGTTGTCGAAAATTGTCAGGCCACGGAAGTTGGTGTCTTTCCCGATCTTATCGGCGGCGTCGCCCAGCTGCGTGATATTAAAACTCGCCACGGGTGTGGGAAGTCCGGGGGCTTGCGCGACCATCGCTTTGACCTCCGGGATCAGGATCTGCGCGCCTGCTCCCACAATGATGCCATCCGGCTGAGGATTGCCCCCGTTGCCGGCATTGCCGGCCGCATAGAGAACATTTGCACCGTTGGAATTATTCAGAATGGCCGCTCGGCCGTTGTTTCCACTGTACGCGTTGGTAATCGTGAAGCGGAACTTTCCGTGCTGATCCACTTGGGCCACGGCCCGGTAATCACTCTCGCCTACAGGATTGGTCGGATCAACGACCGCCGGAGTGTTGGAATTGGATACGTCAATGGCGTCGATCGGGGCAAGATAGCCCATAAAAGTCAGGCTGGTGCGATCGGTGGAGAGATTCAACGCCAATTCCGATTTAGAAGAGAAGCTGGTGACCATCTGGTCTTTGGTCGGCGGGACTCCATTCTGCGAACTATTCGGCACCTCCAGCGACGTGAGGAGTGTTCCCGAGGGCGTGATCTGGTCGAGGAATATCTTGGATGTGATACCGAAACTGGCATCGACGAGATCGTTGTTGAACACAAAAGGGTAGCTACCATCATTGACGGCGGCTCCGCAACCACTGGTGCAGTTGGGAGGCAGAGTGGCGCCGACCGTGATGTTGTTGGGATTGTTGTCATAGAGGCTGCGACTGACCACAAGATTGCCGGGCTGGAAATATGCGCTGCCGTTTTGGGCGGAGGCAGCGGCAACGAATAAGAGAGCAAACAGCGGAACCACAGCAAATCGCAGGGAGAGTCCGCGCATTGATCTTTCTAGAGTGTTGGTTGTCATCGTGGGCTGCATTTGATGCTACATCCGCTCCATTACAGATTCATTACAGTCCTGTTAAGTGTCGATGGCGACTCGATCCGGGATGATTTTGCCCAGTGATTCGCTCATAATCGCTGTATGGGACTAACCACCAAAGCAGATCCACATGCCGAAGTCGCCAAGGAAGTTCTTCAAGTCTTCGATACCTTAAACGGGCCGCAACCAGGATTTCGCCCAGCGCATGCCAAAGGGATTCTTCTGGCCGGGACATTTATGCCTGCGCCTGAAGGGGCTCGGCTTACGAAGGCGCCGCATCTTCAGCGGAGCTCGACTCCGGTGACCGTTCGATTTTCTGATTTCGCAGGGATCCCGACCATACCCGATAACGATCCGAATGCCAGCCCGCGCGGCATCGCGATCCGGTTTCATCTGGCCGAGCACGTTCACACCGACATCATCGGCCATTCGGTGGATGCCTTCCCCGTTCGCACTGTCGAAGAGTTCTTGGAATTTCTTCGAGCCGTAGTGGCAAGTCCTCCGGACGCGGCCAAGCCGACGCCGATTGAGAAATTCCTGTCGGCGCATCCGGCGGCGCTCGGGTTCGTCCAGATCCCGAAGCCTATGCCCGCCAGCTTTGCCAAAGAGTCTTTCTACGCGATAAACGCGTACCGATTTACAAGCAGCGAAGGCGTGACCAGCCACGGCCGTTATCGCATTCAGCCCGACGGCCCAAACGAGTACATGGGAGCTGCAGCCGAAGCTAAAGCTGGGCCGAATTTTCTATTCGACGAGATCAAGCAAAGACTGGCGAAGGGCCCCGTGAAAATGCGGATCGCGGTCCAAGTGGCCGCCAGCGGAGATGTTACCAACGATTCCACGGTGCGTTGGCCGAAAGAACGACCCCAAACCGACTTCGGCACGGTGGAGATCACCGGTGTCGTACCGGATAATGACGCCGAACAGAAGCACATCATATTCGACCCCATCCCCCGCGTGGATGGGATCGGACCTTCGGAAGATCCACTGCTCGAACCCCGCGCTTCAGTCTATCTGATGAGCGGCCGCCGCCGCAGGACGGGCAACAGGAGCTGACAAGGGTAGTCACTCAATTCCACTGGTTTCACGAAATCAGCCTTAATGAGTCCATTTTAATGGCCATGTCATCAGATAGCGTAATGGCGCTTGGTATATCAGGTCAGAGAGGAGCGTGCCTGTGTTGGGAACACTGCTTGTTAGATGGATAACGATTTGTCTGGCTGCCCTAAGCTTGACCTTCGTGGCTGGCTGCTCGAAGAGCACACAGGCATCGAACCCCGGTGAGCCACCTGTAGTTGAGGTGGTGCAAGTCGAGCAGAAAGACGTGCCGATTTATACCGAGTGGATCGGTACGCTGGACGGATTCGTCAATGCGGACATCAAGGCGCAGGTGTCCGGTTATCTTCTGAAGCAGGACTATACGGAAGGCTCGTTCGTGCAAAAGGGGCAGCTACTGTTCGAGATCGATCCGCGGCCGTTCCAAGCGGTGGTCGATCAGGGGGAAGGCCAACTGGCGCAGGCCAACGGGCAGTTGGCGCAAGCCAAGGCGCAACTCACTCAGGCTGAAGCACAGCTGGCCGTTGTGGAGGCGAATCAGGTCAGAACCCAACTGGACGTGGACCGGTACGCGCCGCTCGCCAAGCAGCAGGCCATCACACAGCAGGATATGGACAACGCCACGCAGAACAACGTGGCGGCCAAGGCCCAGGTGCAGGCTCGCGAAGGCGCAGATAGAAACGGCTCGCGCACAGATTCAGGCCGCCAAGCCGCAGTTCAGGCGGTAACCGCGACGGTGGAAACTGCCAAGCTCAATCTCAGCTTCACCCGGCTTACCTCGCCCATCGAAGGGCTCGCCGGCGTCGCCCAGCAACAAGTGGGCGCTCTGGTGAGCCCTGCCAGCGGAGCGGTCACCACTGTTTCGACAGTGGATCCGATCAAGGTCTATTTCACCGCCAGCGAGCAGGAATATCTCGACTTTCACCGGCGCTACGCGACGCCGGCCACGCTGGACGCTGCGAGGAAGGGGTTGCGGCTGGAGCTGATCTTGACCGACGGGACCATTTATCCGCACATGTCGGGACGTACTATTTCGCGGATCGGGAAGTCAATCAGGGCACCGGCGCGATTCGCGTAGCGGGCCTATTTCCCGAATCCCAGAAACCTGCTGCGTCCCGGTCAATACGGCCGAGTGCGCACGTCGATCCGAACCAAGGCAGCAGCGCTTGCTGATTCCGCAGCGCGCGGTAACGGAGCTGCAGGGCACCTACCAGGTGGCCGTGGTGGACAGCGACAACAAGATCAGCATTCGGAACGTAAAACCCAGCGACCGGGTTGGCAACCAATGGATCATCGACGAAGGATTGAAGCCGGGCGAACGCGTGGTGGCCGAGGGCGTGCAGAAGGTTCGCGCCGGCATGACGGTGACTCCGAAGCCATACGCTGCGACGGCGGAAACGGCAGGAAAGTAACTGCCATGTCCAAGTTCTTCATCCGCCGTCCCATCGTGGCGATGGTGATCGCCATCCTGATGGTGATCGTCGGCGCGAGTAACCATCGCCGGCCTGCCCGTCGCCCTGTTTCCTCAGATCGCTCCGCCGGAAGTCCAGGTCTCGGCCGTCTACACGGGCGCGGACGCGCAGACCATCGAGCAGTCCGTGGCCACTCCCATCGAGCAGCAGATGAGCGGCGTGGACAACATGAACTACATGTACTCGCTGAACGCCACCGCCAAGGGCGAGATGCGAATGATCGTGGATTTCGACGTGAAGACGGATCCGAACATCGATCTGATCCTGGCCCAAAGCCGCGAGACGCTGGCCGCATCGCAGCTTCCCGCTGAAGTCAACAGCTATCGGCGTCACAGTGCAGAAGACGCTGACCGCGCCGCTGATGCTGGTCAGTCTGAATTCGCCCAACGGCACGTACGACGCGCAGTTCCTGGCCAACTACGCCTACATCAACCTCAACGACCAACTCACGCGCGTGCCGGGCATCGGCAGCGTCCAGGTTTTCGGCGCCGGCCAATACGCGATGCGGCTGTGGGTCAAGCCCGATCAATTGGCCAAGCTCGGCATCACCGTGCCCGAGATCGTCAGCGCGATCCAGACCCAGAACACGGTGAATCCGGCCGGTCAGGTGGGCAGCGAGCCCGCTCCCAAGGGTCAGGAATATACGTACTCGGTGCGCGCGCGCGGACGGCGGACATCGCCGGAGGAGTTCGGGCAGATCGTGGTCCGCGAAACACCGGACGGCGGAATCGTGCGGGTGAAGGATGTGGCGCGCGTGGAGCTGGGGTCGCAGGATTACTCGAATCATCGGCCGCTTCAACGGCAAACCCAGCGCCGTAATCGCGGTGTACCAGTTGCCCGGTTCCAACGCCGTCCAGGCCGCCGAGGGCGTGAACAAGCTGATGGCCGAGGCGAAGAAGACGCTTTCCCGAAGGCATGGACTACGCCATTGCGCTCGACACCACGCGCGCGGTCACGGAGGGAATCAGGGAGATCATCGAAACGCTGGTGATCGCGATCCTGCTGGTGATCGTGGTGGTCTACATCTTCCTGCAAGGCTGGCGCGCCACGCTGATTCCGTTGCTGGCGGTCCCGGTCTCCCTGGTCGGCACGTTCGTTTTCTTTCCCGCTCTTCGGTTTCTCCATCAATACGCTCTCGCTGTTCGGACTGGTTCTGGCGATCGGCCTGGTGGTGGACGATGCCATCGTCGTGGTGGAGGCAGTGGAACGTCACATCGAAGACGGCCTGGCTCCCAAGGCCGCGGCCTTCAAGGCGATGGAAGAAATCTCGGGCCCGGTGATCGGCATCGCGCTGGTTCTGTCCGCGGTGTTCGTGCCTACGGCATTCATTCCGGGCATCACCGGACGGCTCTACCAGCAATTCGCCGTGACGATTGCGATTTCCGTGATCCTCTCGGCGTTCAATGCGCTTACGCTCAGCCCCGCGCTGGCGGCGCTGCTGCTCAAGCCAAAGACGGAAAGCCATGGGCTGCTGAGAAAGTTCTTCAACTGGTTCAACCGGATGTTTGGACGTGCCACCGATGGCTACGTGCGGTGGTCCGGCGCGCTCATCCGCAAGAGCGCCGTCGCGCTGGTCATGTTGGTGGTCTTCGGCGTCGCGGCTGGGTTCTTCAGCAGCAAAGTGCCTTCCAGCTTCCTGCCCGATGAGGACCAGGGCTACTTCTACGTCAATCTCCAACTTCCCAATGCATCTTCCCTGCAACGCACCGACGAAGTTGCCAAGAAAGTCGAGAATATCCTGGCTCAAACGCCGGGCGTCCAGTACACCACCACGCGTGGTCGGCTTCAGCTTGCTCAGCCTGGTGCGGACCAGCTACAACGCCTTTTTCTTCGTGACCTTGAAGGACTGGAAGGATCGCAAGTCCCGAGAAGAACAGTTTCAGGTCATCAAGCAGCGCCTGAACGGGGCGCTGAGCAAGCTTCCGGAAGGAGTCGCGTTCGATTTCTCGCCGCCTGCGATTCCCGGAGTAGGCACCTCCGGCGGATTCACATTCGTTCTGGAGGACCGGGCCGGCAAGGATGTACCGTTCCTGGCGGCCAACCTGAACACCTTCATGGCGGCCGCCCGCAAACGTCCCGAGATCGCCGGCTTGAGCACGACTTTTCTTCCCAGCGTGCCGCAGCAGTTCGTCGATGTCGACGAAGACAAGGTTCTCAAGCAGGGAGTGGCGATCAGCGACGTCTACCGGACCATCCAGGCTTTCATGGGCGGGCTGTTTGTGAACTACTTCAACCGATTCGGCCGCCAGTGGCAGGTTTACATCGAGGCCGAAGGCGACTATCGCACCAAGGCCGAAAATGTCGGGCAGTTCTATGTGCGGAATAACAAGGGGGAAATGGTGCCGCTTTCCGCGTTGACGAAATTCGAGTCGCGTCCCGGCCCGGAATTCACCATGCGCTACAACATGTATCGATCCGCTCAGCTCAACGGCGCCGCCGCGCCGGGCTACAGCTCCGCGCAGGCCATGAAGGCGCTCGAAGAAGTCTTCGATCAAACCATGCCGCGCGAAATGGGCTACGACTACACGGCCATGTCGTTCCAGGAGAAGAAGGCTCAGCAAGGCGTGCCGCCGGCGGTGATCTTCGGATTCTCGCTGCTGTTCGTTTTCCTCATCCTGGCGGCGCTGTATGAAAGCTGGTCGCTGCCGTTCAGCGTTCTGTTGAGCACGCCGGTCGCGGTATTCGGCGCCTTCGCGGTTCTGTGGCTGCGCCGCGTGGTGCTGGGAATGTTCCTGCCGGCTTACCAGGTGCAGATCGAAAGCGACGTGTACTCGCAAATCGGCCTGGTGATGCTGATCGGACTGGCGGCGAAGAACGCCATTCTGATTGTCGAGTTCGCCAAGGACGAGTTCGAAAAGGGCAAGAATCTGGTCGACGCCGCGCTCGAAGGAGCCCGGCTCCGGTTGCGGCCGATTCTGATGACTTCGTTCGCGTTTATTCTGGGCTGCGTGCCGTTATGGACGGCGTCCGGCGCCGGATCGGTCGCCCGCCAGATCATGGGCACCACCGTGATCGGAGGCATGCTGGCCGCCAGCGTGATCGGCATCTTTTTCATCCCGGCGATCTTCTATGTGGTGGAGAAGGTCTCGGGCGCCACCAGCGAAGCACCGGCGGTCGTAGCGCCACGCCAAGCCGGCACCGGCGGAGGGGGACTGACCGATGCGGAAATCATTCGATCGCGCCGGTTTTAGCAGCGGCTCTACTCACCGGCTGCACGGTGGGGCCGAACTATCACCGGCCCGCGATCCAGACACCCAGCTAGCTTTCGCGCGCCGACTCCATCGCCAGCGGACGATCCGGCATCGCTGGCCGACCTCAAATGGTTTGAGGTTTTCAAGGACGAGAAGCTGCAGGAACTGGAGCGGACGGCGCTGGCGCAGAACTAC
This sequence comes from Bryobacterales bacterium, assembly GCA_963769205.1. Taxonomy (GTDB): domain Bacteria; phylum Acidobacteriota; class Terriglobia; order Bryobacterales; family Bryobacteraceae; genus Palsa-89. The sequence continues at coordinate 278,015 of CAVYKR010000023.1, forward strand.
GATTTGCGCGACGCGGCCGCTCGCGTCGAGGCGGCGCGCGCCAATCTCGGAATCACGCGGTCCAATCAATTCCCGAACGTGGGCGCCAGCGCGGACATTTCCACGATTCGGTTCTCGCGGAATGGACCGACCCCGCTGCCCGCATCGTTCGTGCGCCATCGCAGAATCGGACCTTCGGGGGAGCCACGCTCAACCTGCTCTCGTTCGAAGCTGGACATCTGGGGCCGGTTGCGCCGCGCCACCGAAGCGGCGCGCGCCAATCTGCTGGAGCGCGGAAGAAAACCGCAAGGCCGTAATGACCACGCTGGTGAGCGAAGTGGCGGCAGCCTACTTCAGCCTGCGCGAGCTGGACTATCAACTGGAGATTTCCCAGCGCACGCTGGCCACGCGCCAGGAATCTCTGGACCTCATCAGGAATCGCCAGTCCGGAGGCGTCGCGACGCTGCTGGACCTGCGCCAGGGCGAGCAACTGGTGTACACCGCGTCGGAGACCATTCCCACTCTGCAGCAACAGATCGAGCAGACCGAGAATCAGATCAGCCTGCTGCTGGGGAAGAATCCCGGCGAGATCGTGCGCGGACGGAGCCTTGACCGAACAGGAGATGCCGCCCGAGGTGCCCGCCGGTTTGCCTTCCGCTCTGCTGGAGCGCCGGCCGGACATTCGCGCGGCCGAGCAAACCTTGATCGCCGCCAATGCCGAGATCGGCGTCGCGAAGGCGGCTTACTTTCCGCAGATCAGCCTGACCGGATTTCTGGGCGGGCAAGGCACGCAACTATCGAGCTTGTTCAGCGGACCCAGCGCCGTCTGGAATTTCACGCCGCAAGCTGACGCAGCCTATCTTCACCGCCGGACGCCTCAAATCGAATGTGAAGCTGTAAGAGGCGCTGCGCGACAGCGCCCTGATCCAATATGAGAAGACCATTCAAACCGCGTTTACCGAAGTCTCGAACGCGCTCATCGCGCATCAGCGAGTGCGGGAAAGCCGCGTCCAGCAGGAGTTGCTGGTGGCCGCGCTGCAGGATCGCACGCGGCTCGCCTACGTCCGCTATCGCGGCGGCGTGGACACGCTGCTGAATGCGCTGGATGCCGATCGGGACCTGTTTCAGGCCGAGCTGACGCTCTCCGCAGATCCGGTTGAACGAACTGGACAGCGTCGTGCAACTCTACAAAGCTCTCGGCGGTGGCTGGCAGTAGGCTCATTGCGGCAAGCCAGAATCCGGATCGAGCAAGAGCTTTCGGGCATTGCCGCCATTCTCGAATTCGAGCATATTGATGAGCGAGCCGGCGAGAGCGTTGAATGATGATCCTCCGATGCGGCCCAAGTTCCAGTTGTCTTCGATGAATTGAAGGATGGAAGTCTGGTCTGTAAGGGAGTGGTCCACGTAGTTGACTTTGGCGTAGGGCGAGATCACGAGTATAGGCAGGCGCTGACCGTAGCCGCAGCGCCCCATGGGTGCCGTGGGGGCGATATTGTTGCCATACGTCCCCGCCCCGCTCAACGCATTGGCGGCTGAACTTGAGCCATTGACGATTGGCGGCATGACATGGTCATACCATCCGTCGGAGTCATCATAGTCGATGATCACGGCCGTGCTATCCCAAAAAGGCGATACTTCGAGCGCGTTAATTGTGTTCACGAGGAAAGTCTGCTCATCGAGCGGATTGGAGTACATGGAATGTCCGTCCTGATAGACGGCGGCTTTCAGAAAAGTCACGCCGGGTAGATTTCCCGCACTCAGCGCGTTGAAAAAGTCGCTGATGTCGTATTGATGATTGGCCTGATCTTTCTGGCCGATCATATTGACGGCCAGGGCCGGAAGGTGGTGAGGATTGGAAGTGGATTGATAAAACTGGAAGGGATTATGATTCGGAATGTAATCGGCCACCGAAGCGCTCCCATTGAACTGGGCGTGCTGCGATGCGCAAACCGCGGTCCCGTCCGCGTTTCGAACTGAGAGCGAAGCCGCCCTGGAACCAGCCCCACGTAATTCCCTTCTGATTCAGCAGATCGCCCACGTTCAGGCCGGACATCGACACGGTGTTCGCGGTGGAAGGCACACAATCGTCAAACGCGGGGCGAATGTCGTTAATTACCGTGCCATTTAACAACGCGGCTCCCGCCGTTCCCGCGTCATGGGCTATGGTGGCTCCATTCGCCTGGCCGGAGCGAGGTTCAAGTGCCCTAGAGTGGTGGACCAGAGTTAGTACTGAAGAAGTTGTCATTCATTGCGAAGTGTTGTGCGTAATTCCAGAGTGCCGTGACAGTGTTTCCGTCAAAGTAACCCGTTACGAGCCCTTTCCCGAAGCCCAGATCATTGCAGCCTGTTTGTGTTGTACCGTCGAGTCCGACAAATTTTGTCCATCAGTCCCCCGTCGAATTGCCTTTTGTTCGCCGGTATAGTCGTGGCTCTGATCGCAAAGGATGGCCTGCGAGCGATCGATTCGGAATGGCTGAACAGAGTTCGGATTGCGAGTCATCAACGGGCCAGCCAGGCCATTCACGGTTGGAGTCGGGTGGGCCCCCTTTCGAGGCACGAAGATCGGCCCTGAGCCAGGATTGGCGGCGTTCGGATAAGTAGCGAAATAGTGATCGAACGAGACGTTCTCCTGGAAGATCACAACAACGTGCTGAATTGGAGTCGACGTGTTAGAGATGGTTTGAGCGCCGGCCGTCTTGCTTTGGAAGGGCTGAAACACAGCGCTCTAACATGCAAGTAGAAACTTGTTCGTCCGTCGACGTAACTTGTGATTATTGACTACAGGCCATATAGCCGTTCACCTGCGCCGCCGTGCAGGTGGCGTTCAAATCAGCAGTCCAGTTGGAAGCTGGCCAAACCGTCTGGGCCCACGCGGCCACTTGACCGAGGAGGGTTGGATCGACGCCTAAGAATTTGAAGCGCGGAATCATAAACCAGATGCCGGATCCAAAGTCCTGATAGCCTCCGCCGTTGGGATTTTGCAAAGTCGCAACGTTTTCGGTCGGACTAGCCCAATTGCCGGTATAAAACTGCTGCGGCGTGAACGTAGACACGAGAGCCAGATAACCACTCAACAGACCATTGATAATTGCGACGCGAGTCGTATTGGGAACTCCCGCCCACTCGAAATGATTGTCCTGCGGGAGAACCAGCTGTGCGATGTCTACATAAACGTAGGCCCATCCGAAGGTTCCCAGCTGCGGCCCAAAACCATTATTTGAAATTTGTAGACCCTTGGTCAGCCACATAGTGTGCAATGCCGCCTGTGGAGCTACAAACTGACTCATACTCCAAACAAAACTATACGAATATCCCCAGTCAATCGGACCATGGTCGTGCTGCTGCTTGTTGGAGTTGTTTAGAACGAGCTGCAAGTCATACCAGATAAAGGCTAAATAAGTATAGGTGGCATGGCTGCCGTTCCTCAGGCCGGGAGTGCCCTGGCCGTTCATCTTGAGCATGTGCGGAGATGTTCCGAACGCCTGCGAACTATACCAAGCTCGATGATCTGCTGCCGTTGACCCAAAGATACTCTGGCCAAGACCTTCTAACTGAAACTCATTCATCATCTCCCAAGTCTTCACCATGCCCCATTGCGCCAGCGAGTACATTTCATCCGTGGTGGTGGCATTCCAGTTCGACAGGTTGCTCCAGATAGGCGGACCTACGGTACTGTAGATCGAAAAATAGGCGTTGGCCCACGCGTCGAGATTTGTCTTCTGAGCGGCATACGCGACTGGGTCGGCAACCTTCAAATTCGCGCGGATGGTCTCATAAACCGTCTGGTATCCGCTGCCTGGAAAGTTCGTTGGAAATCCGTCCATCGGATGCGTGCCGGGCAGCCATTGATTCCAATCCGGCATTTGAAAAGCCACCGGCGTCTCTCGGATGTTCAAGTTTCCATTAGCTGAAAAGAAGGAGTTCTGGATGCCATTGGGAAACATTGCGGTCATCATTTCTTGATCGTTGTCCAACACCGCGTCGATTCCCGCTCCTGCCGCCCAATTGATCACCGGCTGCGAATCCAGTCCGGGACCGGGTTGATAGGGCGGATTCCACGGCCGGCCAGGATTCGCCACCGTCAACGTGCGAATATAGCTCGCGATTTGATCGCCCTGCTGCGCCGTCAGGCCGTGAAACATCGACCGAGTTCGGATCGAATTGTTGGAGTAGTTGAAATACTTGAGATCCCGGCCGTCCTGCGCATGGCAATCCGTGCAGTGAGCGTGCATGGGAACTGGCCCGTTCGCAGTGGGGTGAGTCAATGCCGCGGTGTACCACAACGTTTTACCCGCTGCGATATCCGACGACTGGCTGGAAGGCGGCTGCCAAGTGTTGGGATCCTCATAAACAAAGGCCGCGACCGGGAGCAACGAATTACCGTTCCCATCCAGGAAATTGAAGTTCAGGACGCGGAAGCCGCTCACCCGGCCATCCGTTCCGTTGAACCGGAAGCTGATCGTATTGGTTCCCTGAGTCAACGATCCCGTTGGCAGATTCAACGTCATCTTTAGCGTGCTGAACCCGCCCCCGATTCCTCCGTAGGCGGTGGCATTCCCTAGGAGAGTAACCGTCGTATCGCTGATCGGGTGCCACCCGGAACTGTTCACTTGAACGCTCGCCTGGGTTTCATAGCGCAGCCCGTGGATCCGCATCGAGAGTGTCAGCGGTCCACTCAAGTTTGAGCCCGATGGCACGTTGAAGGGCACTGTTACGGTCATGCCGTCGAGGCCAACCGCCTCCACCGGTAGCTGTATAGGCGGCAGTGGCTGCGGAGGTGTTGGTCCGGCCAGCGTGATCGTCGCCGATGCCGCCTTAGTAGGATCTGTGGAAATCGAGGCCGTAACGACGACGCTCTGTTGCTCCGCTTTCGTCGCCGGCGCCACATACAGACCGCTCGGGCTGATGGTCCCGACATTGGGGTTAATGGACCAGCGAATGCCTGATGCCGTCCCCCCCTGCACGGTCGCGGTAAACTGCTCCGCTTGGGACGGATTAAGCATAACCTGTGCCGGGGTGATGCGGATGGAAGTGGGTGCCGACGGTGCAAGCGTAATCGAAGCCTGAGCCGTCCGGCTGGGGTCCGCTAGGCTCGCCACGGTGAGCACGATGGTCTGTAGTGTCTCGATCATGGGCGGCGCCTTGTAGACTCCATTCGAGATAGTGCCTATCGCGGGCGCAATAGACCAGCTTACCGATGTATTCAGCGCCCCGACAATCGACGCGTCAAACTGCATCGACTGGCCGGCGGCGATCGTAGCCGTCGAGGGTGTTAACGCGATTCCCACGTTAGAAATCAGCCACACCGTTGCGCTCGCCACTTTGGTCGTATCTAACAGACTCCGCGCTATTATCGTCACCGCCTGAGGACTGCCGATACTCTGAGGAGCGGTATAGACTCCGTCGGCTTCGATGGTACCTATCGGAGGCACAACCGACCACAGGACGCCGGTCCAACTAGTTCCACTGACGGAAGCCACAAAACGTGTGGATTTTCCGGCGTTCAACGACGCTGATGTCGGTGTAACCGCTATCGCTATTGATCCGGCTTGAGCTTGGATCATGGTAACTAGGCAGATTGGGAGCGCTGCGGCAATCGATCGAAATTTTTGGCGACGATACATAGCCCTCAATAGTACTAGAACTTCTAGTACTTACTCAACAAGTATTACCTTTCGCCCGGGTGCTGACTATCGCTCCTTTACCCTATTTAGAGCCGAGACTACACGTAGGTATGAGCTCTCGTCCAACAGCAAAGTAAGGGCTTACAATTCTCCTGGGCTGTTACGATCCGCCTCGAAACGAACGCGATACAGCAAGGTCTTCGCGTCACAACGGGAGGTCGAGGCCGAATCCCGGACTGTGCCTCCTGTAAAATAAAACGGAAGTTGGCGGACGTCGGGAGTCAACACACCGGGAACTCCCGCCGATCGTGCTTTCCGCATTGGCTACGCTGCGCACGGCGGGCCCAGATGCGCGATGAACAGATTCAAGCTGAGGAACGACAGTCATTGCCTTTCGGGTTCGGAAACGATAGAAAAAACTCGGCGAAGCTAACCTTCAAACCGGAAGACCATCTGCCGAGTGCCGATGCTTTCGGTGGCGCCCAACAGCAGCATAAGGATATGGAGGTTGGCATCGCCGAGAAAATCGAGTGCCTCAAGCACTACGATGTGCTCGCGATGCAAAGAGTGGTGGCAATTTTGGCTTGGGGCAGAAGTGGTTCGGTCCTCCTTGCAAGCTACTTCGATGGACATGAAGATGTCATCTCGCTTCCTGAAATTTGCGGCTGGAGGCTCTTCGAATTTTTCAACCGCTACCGGTCGTTGTCCTTGCGCGACAAATTATTAGCTTATCCGACCTTTGACCCGAACGTCACCCGGTTTTTCGAAGGCGACTTCGCCATCTCCCCCGCCGAGTATTACGCTGCGGCGGAGGCTATTGTCGTGTTCTATCGTGATTGGCCGCCGGAGTTCTTGGAGTCACGCCGGGCTTTCTTTCTTTTCGTCCATGTCGCCTACAATCTGGCGCTGGGCCGCCGCCCGTCGAATTCAAATCCATTGATAGTCTATGCCCAGCATGACTGGGATAATGTCAGTGCACAGCATTTGGTAGACGATTTTCCGCAAGCGAAATTCCTCCACACAATCCGCGATCCGATCTCTTCGTGTGACCGGGCGTATCACGCCTTGCTCGATACGCTAGCCGAGCAGAACATCCAACTGCCTTATTCGGTGCTCGATTTTCTGACCAGCAAGGATCTGCCTCAGGGCGGCATGGAAGGGCGATCGAGGGCAATACGCTTCGAAGACCTGCACTGCGATATCGCCAAAACCATGCGTGATCTCTCCGATTGGCTAGGTCTTTCCTATCAGCCGATTTTGCTTGAGAGCACGTTCAACGGCATTCCCTATGTGATCAAAAGCGAAGGCAAAATCTGGTCGGGCCCGCGTTTGGAGGCGGTCCAGCGACGTACGCGGCATCTTTCGCGGGCGGATCGAGCACTCCTATTCGCGTTGTTTTATGAAAACTTCGAGGATTGGAAGTACCCTTGCCCAAAGATCTTTAGACATCGAATTGTCCGTTGCGGCGTAGTCGTATCGCTCCTTCCTTTTCCGATGAAAACGGAGATCGTTGGCGCTTCTGCCATCTTGCATCGCCGAATCTGGCCAGCCTTACGGAGGGGCAACATCTCTCGGGTAATTAAGTCTTTAGTCGGAATCGGGCTCGTCCGCCTGAAGATCATGTTGCTCCTGGTATCTGTTGTTTTTCGGCGATGTGTACACCGTCCGAGGTTGGTACAGGTCCACCGCAATGAACAACCACTCGAGACGGGCGTTCCAGGCGGAGAGAAGCTGGGGGAAACGAATGAATCGGGACCAGGTTGAATTGTTACCTGCGTGGCGTCTGGGGGCTCCTGGCTGGCCGCTAGAGAGGCGAATATTCCGGCCCCATCGGCAACTTTTCCCCCGCTCGCGGGAAAGCGCCGAATGGACTAGTACTAAAGCGCTGTATCCAGTACTAAAAGAGGGCCTTTAGCTATTGCAACAGGCAGAGCCTCAACAGTAGAATCGGAAGGTAATTCAAATCCTTGGAGATCAGACGGAGTAAAAGATGACGTTTAGACTCATTCTTGTATCACTAGCGGCGGCGCTTGTAATGAGCGCCAGTACGACCTTAACTTTTTCAGACACCACGGGCGTTAACATGCTCGGGACCGTGTCCTACGGGGGCGGTGCCAACCCCTTGGTAGGTACAGCGATCTCGCTCGGCGAATTGATCGTTTCGGGGGCTCCCCTGAACAATGGAACCTACGCTCTAGAGGGTGCAATAGCTTGCGGCAACTTAGTTGGCAATGGCACCTGCGGATCTCTGGATTTTGCGACTGGAGCTGGACAGCAGGCCGGCACTGTGGCGGGCTTGTCCAATAACTTTGCAGGTGGAGGAAGTATGACGATTGTGGGGACCCTCACTAATTTATTGGGGACAACAACGATCGCGTCCGGGACTCTAGCCACCGGATCCTTCAGCTCAGCTAATGCAACGCAGGCTTCTACGAGCGGTGTCGGCCTTGATACGAAGAACGCTACCATGCTCGCCTTCTTTGGCATCACCAATCCCAACTTCACATTCGCTCATGTGACTCTGGATATCCCTGTGGTCAATCCCACTTCCGCCTTCAATGCGACGGTCAACATTGCAAGCTTCCAGAATACGGAGACACCGGAACCTAAATGGACCGCCGGATTGCTCTTAATCGGCTTAGTGGCGGGTCTGTTTGCCGCTCGCCGATTCCGGGTTCAACAAAGCTAAAACGTCAAATTAACAAGCTAGTGATAATAAAAGGGGCGTTCGCGCCCCTTTTTTTGTGTTTTGGGATGCGTATTTCGCGCAACACTGTAGCGAGCCTCGGTTTTCTCTACCAAACAAAGATAATCTGCAGCGTCAATGGGGTCTCGGTCTGGGGCCCGTGTACTGGGAACCCGAGTTAGCGCCGAACACCTTTCGTGTGTTAAAATATTGAATCCACGAGTAATAATGGAAGTAACACTCTATGCTGGCTCCTATTAGGCCTGCCTGCGCTATCAGTTGACATGAGACGAATTGCTGTTGCCGTCATCGTGCTGTGCTCGTTGGCGCTTCTCACAGCGTCTTGCCGCCGGAGTCCGCAGGGTTATCTCGAAAAGGGAAATGAGCTGGTCGCCGCGGGAAAAAACGACGAGGCGATTCTCAATTACAGAAAAGCCATTCAAGGCGATGCTCAGTTTGGCGAGGCCTATTATCGGCTGGCAACGGCGGAATTGAAAGCCGGCCACGCCGGCGCGGCCTATCCAGCCCTAGTTACGGCGAACAGGCTGCTGCCGCGGCGCTCGGATGTCAAAGAGTCACTAGCTGATTTTCTGCTACTGATTTACATCGGAGACCAGAGCCGGCCGCAGACGTACTACACCCAACTAACCCAGTTATCCGATGAACTCATCGCTTCAGACCCGCAGTCGTTCGATGGCTTGCGGATCAAAGGCTATTTGGCTTGGTCAGATTCGAAACTGAAAGAAGCTGAGGAGTTCCTCCGCAAGGCAAACGCGGTAAAACCAATGGTGCCAGATGTAATCGTTTTGTGGGTCCAGGTACTTTTTCGGGATGGGCGGGATGCCGAAGCCGAACAACTCGCCGGCAAGCTGATAGCGGCGCACAAGGATGCCGGGATGGTCTACGATGCTCTATTTACCCATTATCGTGCTAAAAACCGGCTCCCCGATGCGGAGAATGTGCTCCGTACGAAGGTGAATAATAACCCACACTCGATCGATTACGTGCTGGACCTCGCCGGCTTCTATGCCGCCAGTGGAAAACGCGACCAAATGGCTGGAGTGCTGAAACCACTGTCGGACGATCCGAAGGATTTTCCTGACGCACATCTCAAGGTGGGAGATTTCTACACCGGTCTTCATGACTGGGCCGAAGGGTTGCAACAGTACCAAGAGGGTATCAAGGCTGATTCCAAGAACAAGACGATCTATTTGAAACGCATCGCCGATTCGTGGCTGTCACAAGGGAAGGGTGATGAAGCGGCTGGTGTGATCGGTGAAATCCTCAAGGAGCGGCCCAACGACGATGAGGCGAAAGCGGTAAATGCCTCACTCTTGATCAAGACCGGTAAGCCGGAAAAGATACAGGCCGGAGTGGCCGACTTTCAAAACCTGGTGAAAAACAACCCGGATAACGTGGCTTTCCGTTATTCACTGGCGCAAGCCTTGCTCGTCCAGAACGACGCGGAAGGCGCGCGCACGCAACTGCAGGAATTGCTTAAGAAGCAGCCCCGTCATCTCCCGACGATCGCTACATTGGCTGAACTTAGTCTGAGCAAGAAGGATTATTCTCAGGCGCTTCAATACCTCGACTCAGCCTTAGCCATAAATCCCAGGTTGGAGCGCGTCAGGCTGCTCCGGACGACTGCTCTCATTGGCCAAACTAACTATAGCGAGGCCCGCGTAGAGCTGAATAGTCTCGCAGCGGAGGCTCCCCAGAACATCGATGTTCAGTTTCAGCTGGCGTCCCTGGACCTTGCTGAGAAGAAACTTCCGCAAGCGGAGACGCGACTGCTCCAGCTCTACGATAAGCAAAAGCTGATGGCTTTGAACATGCTCGTGGAGGTCTATATCGCAGAAGGCCTTCCGGACAAAGCTATTTCACGGTTGACGATGGAGCTGGCGAAATCGCCGAATACTGTCCCGATTCATTCTATGTTGGCCGAGACCTTAATGCGACAAGGGAAGTATGGCTCGGCGATCGATCAATACAAACAGATGCAGATCCTGGGAGTCCGGTCGACCCAATTGCAAATGCGCTTGGGCACTGCCCATAGACTGAGTGGTGACCTGGACAAAGCGATTGCAAGCTTTCAGGAAGCCCGGGTGCTTGCGCCGCACGATCCAATGGTGGAGGGCGCTCTGGCCGACGCGCTTCGTCTGGCTGGACGCAACTCAGAAGCCATCGCGAGCTATCGGCGCTTGCTGTTATTGGATTCCGAGAATGCCAACGCCATGAACAACCTGGCATACATAATCCTCGATACCGGCGGCTCAACCGACGAAGCCCAGAAACTAGAGGAGCAGGCCTTGCGGAAGGCGCCGACAAATCAGAATTATGCCGACACGCTGGGCATGGTTTACCTCAGGAGGAACCTCAAGGATAGTGCTTACCAGGTGTTTAATGGTCTGGTCCAGAGGTTTCCTGACGACCCGGTATTCCGTTATCATTACGCTCTCACGCTGACTCAAAAGGGCCAAAAAGAACAGGCCAAGAACGAACTCGCCGTCGCATTGAGCAAGAACCCTTCCAACGACTTGCGGAGAAGTATCCAGACCAGCCTGGCCGAGATTCAGAAATAATCACGGCTCCCCAGAAACCAACCGCTTGGCAAACGAGAGTTCTAGCGTCCCGCCTAGTACTGTTGGTACCTCTATAACATTTCTGATTTTGCGCGCCATTGTAAAATGAAACCTAATCGTCATTGTTGCCGCAGGTATCAGCTCATGGACCTTAGAAATAGGCGTTCGGAACACGTTTCGGCCAAGGTCAACGCCGGAATTACGGAGGGCCGCGTATTTTGGATAACAGGACTATCTGCTGCAGGAAAGACCAGCATCGGTCGTGCACTGTCGGCGGATCTGCGGGATTCAGGCTCCCGGGTAATTTTTCTTGATGGAGATACGCTTCGCTCGGTTGTTTCGACTGATTTGGGCTATAGCGCTGAGAACAGGCGATCCGCCGCGATGAGGAACGGCATGCTTTGCCGCATGTTGGCAGCGCAGGGTTTCGATGTTGTTTGCTCGACGATTTCTTTGTTTCATGAGGTGCAACGCTGGAATCGTGAAAATATACCGCAGTACCACGAGATTTTCGTCCGGGTTCCGTTGGAGGAACTCAAGCGCCGCGACACTAAAGGAATTTATTTGGCCAATGGCCGGTCGGCGACAAATATTGTCGGTCTGGATATTCCGGCTGAGTTCCCCGAAGCGCCCGACCTCATAATAGATAATGACAGTTCGCTAGAGGCGGATGAGGCGGTGCGGCTGATTCTGGATCGCGTCTCCGGCTTGGAACGCCGGCGCTCGTCCGCGGATCCGAACGTGGTCCAATTTGGCACGAAGGCTGAAACGCTGGAGCGTATCGCTCCGGTCCTGCGGAGTGCGGTAATCCTTCCTCAGGTTCGCTTTTCCGTCGCCGATTGGCAGAGGGATCCTCAGGGTGTGCTCAAAAAGATCGCCGAAGCTCCCTGGGTATCGGGAGCGCTTATCGTCCGCAGCAGCGCCAGAAGTGAAGATTCCAGCTCTGAGTCGAAGGCTGGAAAATTCACCTCGGTATCCGGCGTCGACGCCGCGTCAGGCATCGCATCCGCTATTGAGAACGTTATAGCGTCATATGCAAGCAACGACTGCCAGGACGATCAGGTTCTGGTGCAGCCGATGTTGCAGGAACTGTCCATGGCCGGGGTGGCCATCACTCGCGAGCCACACGGCGGCGGCCCCTATTTCGTCATCAATTACGACGATCATTCCGGCCGTGCCGACCTGGTCACGTCGGGAACTGCCGAGAAGCTCAAGACTTTCATCTGTCTCAAGTCCCGCCAGGAGGGAATTCCAGGCTACCTGCTGCCCGTTCTGGACCTGTTACGCGAACTTGAGTCCCTGGTGGGCTGTGATGCCATTGACGTGGAATTCGCAATTGACAAGAACCACACTCTGTATCTTCTGCAGGTGCGCCGGCTAGCGCTTTACCAACCCCGGCAGCTTACGCAAGCAGTGACAGATACCGAAGAGACCGCGGCGGCCACCCAGGAGATCGCGCAGAAAGTGGCGCTCTTAACGCGGCCGCATCCCTACCTGCATGGCAATCGATCGGTGTTCGGGGTGATGCCCGATTGGAATCCCGCCGAAATAATCGGATTGAAGCCGCGGCCTTTAGCCCTCTCCCTTTATCGAGAACTGATCACCGATTCGATCTGGGCCTATCAGCGGGACAATTACGGATACAAGAATCTGCGCAGCTTTCCGCTGCTGATGAGCTTTCACGGGCTGCCATATATAGATGTGCGGGTCAGCTTCAATTCATTCATACCCCGCGACATGAAGCCGGATTTGGCGGAGAGGCTGGTCAACTATTATATTGAGCGCCTATTGGCGCAGCCAACGCTACACGACAAGGTCGAATTCGAGATCATCTTTTCATGCTATACGCTGGATCTCCCCGAGCGGCTTTCGGCGTTGACGAAGAACGGCTTTTCACAAGATGACCTGGCCGACATCACAAGTTTGCTGCGCAACCTGACCAACAAGATCATCAACAATCAGAATGGCTTGTGGCGTCACGATCGCGAAAAGATCGATGAGTTGGTTGCACGCCTTCCCAAGATCCGAGACGCTTCCATCGACAAGATTTCACGCGTGTATTGGCTGCTGGAAGATTGCAAGCGTTATGGGACTCTTCCATTTGCCGGATTGGCGCGAGCAGGCTTTATTGCGAATCAGTTTCTGAATTCGCTGGTGGCGACGGGGGTGTTAGACAAAGCCGGGCATGCGGCCTTCATGTCGGATCTCGAAACGGTCGGTTCACAGATCGGCCGGGATTTCTTCCGCTTGGCCAAAGACGAATTTCTCGGCCAGTACGGGCATCTTCGTCCCGGAACGTATGATATTCTCTCCCCGCGTTATGACGAGGCGCCCGATCTGTATTTCGATTGGTCCAATCGACGCCCGCAGCACTCACCCGCCTCGCGCTTTGTGTTGTCCGTCAGTCAATTGCGTTTAATTGAACGTTTACTGAAAGAACACGGCATAGAACACGACATCCTCAGTCTGATTGACTTTATCAAGGGCGGAATCGAGGGGCGCGAATACGCCAAGTTCATCTTTACCCGGAGCCTGAGCGATGCTCTCTCCTTGATCAAGCAGATCGGAGCGGAGTACGGGCTTTCGACCGAGGATTGTTCATTCCTCGATATCGCCGACATCCGTTCGCTTTATGTCGAGAGTGGTAGCGTGGCGGCGCGTCTGAAAGCGAGCGTCGTGGAAGGCAGACGGCGCCATAACCTCACGCGTCAGATCGTGCTGCCGCCACTGATCTCTTCACCCGACGATGCCTTTGCTTTCCACCTTCCTTCGATCCATCCTAATTTCATAACCAAGCAAAGCGTGACCGCGCCCGTGAGCACCATCGACGATTCACCGGAAGACATCAAAGATACGATACTATTTGTTCCAAGCGCCGATCCCGGATTCGATTGGATTTTCAGCCGCGGCATTGCCGGGTTTGTCACCCAATTCGGCGGTGTTAATTCTCATATGGCTATCCGCGCCAGCGAGCTAGCCATGCCGGCGGTTATCGGAGCCGGTGAAACGCTATTCCAGCAGTGGAAAAAGGCCGGCAAGATTTGCCTCGACTGCGGCAATCAGCAAGTTCAGGTCATATCATGAAGACCGTTGCCGTCACCCAGCGGGTCGTAGTAGATCCTCCGCACGGCACGCGTCGCGACTGCCTCGATCAGGTGTGGGTAAAGTTCCTCCTCGGCTGCGGAGTGATTCCAGTTCCGATTCCCAATTCCGTGGACGCTGCCTTGAGGATCTGCGGGAACGTGAGCGGCATCGTTCTTACCGGGGGCAACGATTTGACGGCCTATGGCGGCGATGCTCCGGAACGCGACGAAACAGAGACGGCGCTTCTGGATCTGGCCGAGCGTCGGGGCCTGCCGGTTTTGGGCGTTTGCCGTGGAATGCAAATGATTCAACACCGCTTTGGGACCCGGCTCGAAAAGGTTCAGGGCCATGTGGCTCCCCGGCAGCGTATTTCAATCGATGGCAGGCGCGTTGACGTGAATAGTTTTCATAATTTTGGAGCCCGGGAGGTTTATCCGCCGCTCACGACTTGGGCAGTTGCCGACGATGGCGTTATCAAGGCTGTGAGACACACGGGTGGTCGTATGATCGGCGTGATGTGGCATCCGGAACGTCTAGACCCATTTGCCGCGGATGACATTGCCCTGTTTTCACGATGTTTCGATTCCGTTCCAACTCCTGAACCATGCGTGCCTTGATTCTGGCCGCCGGACGCGGCAGCCGCATGGGCGCTCTGGCCGGGGATCGGCCGAAGTGCATGGTCGAGCTGGCCAATAGGCCGCTCATCCGGCGACAGATTGCGGCGCTGCGCGGCGGCGGCATTTCCACCATCGGGATCGTACGCGGTTATCTCGGCAATATGATAGACATCGAGGACACCACCTATTTCGAAAATCCCCGTTGGGCCGAAACGAACATGGTTATGTCGCTTGCGACCGCGGCAACCTGGTTACGATCCGATTCTCTGGTCGTCAGCTATGCCGATATTTTTTTCGGGCGCGACGTCGTGCGGGACCTAACCGCCTCATCCGGTGATTTGGTGGTGGCCTATGATCCCAGTTGGCGAAGCTTGTGGACCCGGCGTTTTGTCGATCCGCTAAGTGACGCAGAAAGCTTCCGGATTGATGCGCGCGGAAACCTGACTGAGATCGGAAGACGAACAACGCACATCGATGATATCGAGGGGCAGTATATGGGGCTGCTCAAATTTACGCCCGAGGCATGGCGCGCCGTTGAGGCTGTGCTTGCCGCCGTTGATGAAAAGACTCGCGAGGGTATAGATATGACCACTCTGCTCCGCACATTGCTTGATTCGGGCTTCCCGATCAAAACCGTCGGCATAACGGGGCAATGGGGTGAGATTGACAGCTCGGGCGACTTGGAACTCTACGAAAAAATGATCCGCGATGGCGAGCTTTGCCTCGAGAGCTGAGCTCCCCTGGAACCTAACAAAATGACAGAAACATCAATCAAACACGGCAATTTCGACAGTCTCGCCGGTGACTATTCCCAATATCGGCCCGGCTATGCTCCCAGCATCGTTCCAGCGGTACTTTCTCTGATCGGGCGACCGGCTTCGGAAGTAGATGCGGTGGATATCGGTGCTGGCACGGGCATTTGGACCAGGATGCTGGCCGCCCATGGCCTCCGTTCTGTGACCGCGGTAGAGCCGAGCGAGGAGATGCGGCGGTACGGCATGCTGGCGCGACCAGAACATAAAATCGTCTGGTGCCACGGCACTGCCGAGGAAACCGGTCTACCCCCGGGCTTCGATCTGGTCTCAATGGCCTCGTCTTTCCATTGGACCGACTTCGATAGGGCCTGCACCGAGTTCCAACGAATATTGCGTCCCGGCGGACGTTTCGTGGCCCTCTGGAATCCACGCATGATCGAACTGAACCCTCTCCTGGTCGAAATCGAACAGGAAATCACGAGGCTGAACCCGACTGTGAAACGCGTTTCCTCGGGACGCTCCGGCCTTACAGAGAAGCTTACCGACATGTTGTGGTCCAAACCGGGCTTCGACGACGTGGTTTATCTGGAAGCGCGGCATACAGCCACTCAAACGGTTGAGCAATATTTGGGCGCTTGGCGATCGGTGAACGATTTGCGGGTACAACTTGGGCCGGATCTATTCGACAGATTTTTACAATTCGTGGAGCGCAAGACCGCCGGTCTCAAGAAAATCGAGACAACCTATCTGACCCGAGCTTGGGCAGCTCGCCGCACCTGATGGCTGCACGGGCCCGATCTTCGTCTGTAAATTTAAGCCCCGCGAGGATGTGACTTACGAAATCATCGTCCGATTCTCGCTCAACTCCATTCGACGCCGATGGATCGGTATTTGCTCCTCGACTTCATGCTCGCTTCGGTGCTACTTGCGGCTTTCCGATAGGTTTGGACAAAAAGAACGGCACTCCGCGTCTGTTAGCAGTAGGTCGAGCGCGGCAGGCCCAGCAGTTCGCACTGCCGTTGAATGCCGAGGCGCGGATTGAAGGGATCGATCCATGGGCGCTTGTTCTCAGTCGATGAGGCCAGCTCGTTTTTTGAGAAAGTCCAACTCCACTTTCAATTGGCCGGTCTGTTTGTGGAGCTCGTCCTTCTCTGTATCGGCTTGCTGGCGTATCTGCTCGCGGCCGTTGCCGAAGATGTCGGGCAGGCTGGCCAGCGCCTGTTTTTTCCAGCCTCGACCTGGGTCGGGTGGGCCCGGAACATCTGTTGGGCCGCCGTCTTGTGCGCCTTGATGGCATCCACGGCCACCTCGGCATTCAGGCTGGGTGGGTGACTCTTGCGGGTCTTGCGAATTGACTCTTCTCCATTTTTCAATGCCACCCTCCGTCTAAGAAAAGCCCCTTTTTCTCTCCAGAAAGTTAAGACCCCTTCAAAATGAGGCCCTCGCTTTGCGGCGGTTATTCGGTTGGTGGGTTTGCGTGGCCGGCGCAGTTGTTTGCGTCGCTGGCGGTTTTGTGGGCTGGGGTTGGCATTGACGATTGGGTCAACATTACAATCGGCATAGTGAGTGCCATCACAAACAACATTCCCAGTCTGAATGTTGCATATTGACCTCCTATTAGGCTGTTCTGTTCCAGTCCGCAATGGGTCCGCCGGAGCCCCTGCTTACAATTCGGGATGCTATTTCCCGTTATAGTGGATGTTTTTAGACCGATTTGACAGGTTGTGGCTCAAGGCTGAGCAGGTCACCACTGTTAGACATTTTCAAGCTCATGATGTTCGAAGTTTAACGAAGATTATTATCGGCGAACTGTCTAACTGATGATAAGACTGATCGGCCGCTGCACTCCAGTGTTGCTCACTTAGATGATGTTCTACAATCGCGCAGGTAGCCTTTAGATTAAAAAGCCCCTGCAGCAGTAGAACCGTCATCCCTTTGAACAGCGCCGCTTGATCCGGCTCGCCAGCCACTCGATACATTCGCCGAGACCGCGTCTTCGGAGTGGGCTGAGTGGCTGGATACAAGTCTGGCCGGGAAGGTTAAGCATGCGCAGCTTCAACTATCCGCTGCTCGGTCTTCTGATACTGGGTAGCGTCATTCTTCAAGCGATGAAATTCCCGGTAGGTGGGACGGGAAGGATAGAGGGCTTCGTTCTCGATGAGAAAGGCGCACCAATCGCTCAAGGGTCCGTTCAAGCGTCAAACATCATGCATGGGGGGGCGGGAACGGCATCTGCCCAGGCAAACGGGTTCTATCGGATCGTAGACCTCGCCGGGGGCCGGTACTCCCTTTGGATAGAGGCCAGAGGGTATGCCTCGGAGCAGATTCCCCAGGTAGTTGTAGAGGACAATAGACTGAACGAAACTGAGCGTAAGGTAGGGCTCTGCGGAGACGCAACCTGAGCGCCGACTCAGGGGCCGGGATTATTGGGAGCACGAGCTGGGCTCGCCTGCAGTTGCAGCAATCCGGCGCAAAAGCGATAAATCTCAAGGATTGGTGGAAGCGCCCCATTCCAGAGATGTTCTTCTTCCGATTCTTCATACGATGGCGATTTAGGCCAACTCCGCTTTCGGAACGCGGTCACCGAGCAGGATCGCGAAACGCTGCGAAGCAGCCTTGCAGTTCTGTACCGGCATGGTCAACTTTTTGGCGATGTGCTCCAGAGCCAGGTACAGCAGTTTTATAGCGGCTTCCTGGTTGGGAAATGAGCCGCGGATTTTGACGACTTTCCGCAGTGACATGTTCAGCGACTCCACCGCGTTGGTGGTGTAGATCACCTTGCGAATGTCGGCTGGGTAGGCGAAAAATGGGGTTAAGTGCTCCAGTTATGGCGCCACATCTGGCTGATCGTGGGGTACGCTGGATCCCACTTGGTGGCAAACTCATCTAGCCGTTGTTCGGCCTCTACACCGTGCTGGCGCGGTAAATCGGCTGTAAATCCGCAGCCACCGCCTTGCGCTGTTTCCACGAAACATAGTTCAGCGATGCTCGCACCTGGTACACGATGCACAACTGCACCTGCGCCTCTGGAAACACGTCGCAATCGATTCGGGAAACCCCTTCAGCCCATCCACGCACGCGATGAACATATCGGCCACACCCCGGTTCTTCAGCTCGGTCAGCACCTGCAGCCAAAACTTTGCTCCCTCTGCCTGAGCCGCCCATAGCCCTAGCACTTCTTTGTTGCCTTGCATGTTGACGCCAATTACAACGTATATCGCCTTGTTGCGCACGTGGCCGGTCTCGCGAATCTTCACCACCAACGCGTCTAAGTACACGATCGGATAGACCGAATCGAACGGCCGGCTCTGCCAGTTCTTGACCTCCTCCATCACCGCCTCGGTGACGTTAGAAATCAGCGTCGGGCTCACCTCCACTTTGTAGATCTCTTCCAGGTGTCCCTGGATCTCACGCGTGCTCATGCCCCGCGCGTACATCGAAATGATTTTGTCGTCGAAGCCGGTGAAGCGCGTCTGGTTCTTGCCGATGATCTTCGGTTCGTAGCTGCCGTTGCGATCGCGCGGCGTCTCCAGCGGCAGCTCCCCGAAATCGCCCTTCAACGTCTTGCTGGTCCCGCCGTTGCGCGAGTTGCCACTGTTATTCCCAGCCGGGTCGTGCTTCTTATAGCCGAGATGTTCGGTCATCTCCGCTTGCATGGCGCGTTCCAGCAGAGCTTTGGTCAGCTGCTTCAGCAGACCGTTTTCTTCCAGAATATCTTCTGGCTTCTGGTAGTCCGCCAGTAACTTGTCGATGAGTTTGAGGTCGATAGCCATCGGGTCTCCTTAGTGTGATCCTTTCGATGGCCGTTTACACAGTTCAATTTATACCCTCGGCCAGGCGACAAGGAAAGATATCCAGCTCAAGCACGAGCCTACACTGAGTAAACACAACCGACATCAGCGAGAGCATACACTTCGTGATTATAGAAACCGGCACGACATCCCCTCCGTACCTTCAGCCTCAGGATGCCGTGGTTGCCGAGATGCGGGGTATATCGGACCGACTCCAAAAGTAGATACGACCACGACGATGAACCCTTTTGAAGATGGCACCACTACTCCCACTCCATCACCTTGACTGCAAAGTTTCGCGGCGTTTGGTCTTGATCCGATGTACACGACCGTGCTCTGCACATTCCGAATGGCCCAGGTGGTCGCCTTCAAGGGACATGACCCTGCAATTGGCCACGCAAATCAGTCTTGATTTCGAATTGTGCTGAGCGGACCTAACGTGATTTGGAACTGGCCGCGACTCACGAAACAGTAAGTCAGAATACCCAGCTGGCGATTTCACCCCACAAATTAAAGCGTCCTTACTAGGATTCAATCAGCAACCGCAGGTAGGGGTTGGTCCGGTTCTTTCCGTGAGTCGAGAAATTGAGAAAAGACTCGTACGTGTCTACTTCCCTATCCAAGGAGATTACAAATGAAGAAGAGCATCACGCTCATCGTAGGGGGTCTGTCGTTCGCGTTAGCGGCTAATGCACAGGATGTACCGAAATTTGAAACCTTCCTGGGCTTTACGTATATGCGGACTGACCTGCAAAGCGACAACATACTGGGCCAGTCCATAGGTAGCTTTTCAATGGATGGCGGTAGCGCCCAGTTCATTTACAACGTTAAGAAACCGATTAGTTTCGTGGCCGACCTTGGCGCGGTGAACAGAGGAAACATCGGTGTAGTCAATATCGACAATAGGACAGCCTTTTTCCTATTTGGACCGCGTGTATCACATCACTCGTCGTCACGCTTCACTCCCTATTTTCAAATTTTGTTCGGCGCAGCGGAGCGGTCGGCCAGCAAGCAAGTGAGCGCCGTGACTGATCCCGGTACGCCCGAGTTTCCCGTGGTAACGCCGCATAATCTGTTTCCTGGGCCCGGCGTCGAGATAACGGCTAAAGTAAGCACTTCACAAACGGGCTTTGCCATGATTACGGGCGGCGGCCTCGACTGGAGGATTTCCAAGCGCTTTGCCTTCCGGCCAATTGAAGTGGATTATGTGCTAACTACCTTCCCAAGCCTCCTGACAGGGAATAGTGGCAGCCAGAACGGACTACGCGCCTCTACTGGATTCATCTTTACGTTCGGTGAACGATAAAGATAGAGTCCGACACAACGAGTCCTGTGAGATCCATCGTATTTCTTGAGAGTTCGCGCCTCGGCACTTGAAATGTCCCTACTCTCTCTCCTAAATGGGCACGGCTATGAAAACCCTGCGTCGTGCCCCTTTTTCTTTAGCAACGTTCCGTTAAGTGGCAACTCCGCCGCGGGACATACCGCTTCGCGCTGGGAGTAGCATTGCGATTAGGAACGAGCCAAGAGTTGGCGACACCGTTCAAGAAGCAGTACGAATCGGCCCCGAAAGCTCGTCTCGCAAGCTGCCCTTCCCCTCTTGAAATGCGGCGGCCTCGGGGAGATTGAACTTTCATGGCAGGGTATGACGACGGTCCGCTCGCTCGTCTAGTCCTCTTTCTTAGAAAGCGGCATCCAGGATGCATCAGGGTTGAACCGTTCCATCTTTTTGAACTCGTCCAAGGTCTTGGGTCCAAGGTCCTTCTCGTAAACGATACCGCCGTGGCCGACCAGGAAGGTCCGGACACCCGTTACTTTGTACTCAGCGGGTGCGGCGGCAAGTGCAAAGCCGCCAATCATGATTCCCTTCACCACAAAATCCATTTCCCCGAGCGGCGCCGCCGGGCCTTGTCCTTTCAGGATCTTGAAAAAGTACCCATGGTATGGCTCCGCGCCAGTGGTATAGCCCTGTTCAATTGCTCGCGCGATGTTTTCGCCAATCGGACCGCCCCACGTGCCGTCGGGGTCTTGCCACGCTAAGCCATCCTGTTTCCCGGGAGTGCTTACGATCCGCTGAGCATATTGGCTTGTATCGTACCCCGTGCGTCGCTGAAGAGCATATTCACCTTGCGCTTCCACGTACCCGCGGCAAATAGCGATCGCATCCAGTTCGTTCGCGCCGATGCGACGATACAGCAGTTCCCGCCGGCCCGCCTTGCCGTCGAAGAACCATTTTTCGCCCCTTTTCACTAGCGGTACGGGGAAAGGCCAGTCCTCATTCCCTACGAGCACGAATGCGCGATTCCCACTCTTTCGGTCCACGGAAACCTTTATCTTTTCGTGAGCCTGGGCGGTGAAATCAGCAGCACGTTTGCGATCCTGCGCGAATTCACCACTGAAGACGACGTCGTCACCGTCCACACCGAAGATTTCGGTTAGCGCGGCAACGTTGAACGATTCGGCCGCACTGACTAGCGCATCGGCAGCCTGTTGTGGAGTGTCGAAGAGCTTGGCCTCTGCAGATGCCGCTACGTGAGTCTGCGGAACTCTCGCCATCGGTCGCTGAGCGGAGAAGAGGACCGGCGCGGACACGCATGCGCATGCCACCGCACACAAAATGGAAACCCGTCTCCAAGAGTGTGTGTTCGCGAGTATCGATTTCATATCCGTGCTCCTGTGATTTCGTAACTACGATTCGCAGCCCTTACCTGCGACGACCGCCGCCACCCCGGCGGCCTCCACCACCACGACTGAAGCCGCCGCCGCGGGAACCTCCACCACCACGGAAACCGCCGCCACCGCCACGGAAACCTCCACCGCCACGACTGAAGTTGCCACCGCGAGATCCCATGCTGGAGAAGCCACGATTGCTGTTGCTGCGTGCGTTGGATCCATTGAATCCCCTGGAACCGCCTCCGAAGGCACTCCGGTCACCTGCACCACCGCGCGAAAGATTGCGACCGCCTATGCGATCGGCTCCGCCCGCACCCAGACCGGCACCCCCGGTGCGATTTGCGCCACCAACGCCTCCTGCGCGGTTGCCGAGGCCTGCATTCCCCCCAAAGTTGCCTAGACCACTCGCGGCAGGCTTGCTGTTGAGCCTTCCACCCTGTCGAGCAATTTGTTGTCGGGCACCGGCCTGACGTTGGGTAAGCGAATCACCGCGAGCACTGCCCCCGAATCTGTCTGCCGTAGCTCGGTCCTGATAAGGTGTGCCACCGCGATGTACCGGGTTGTGCGTCCAATTGCTGAGTCCGTTTTGCCCAAGGCCGCCCTGAGCGGGCAGAGTCGAGGGCCGGTTACCACCAACCCCGCCGACACCACCTGCGCCACCAACGCCGCCGGGCCTACCCACACCTCCTACACCGCCGACGCCACCCACGCCGCCGGGCCTACCCACACCTCCTACACCGCCGACACCACCCACGCCACCGGGCCTACCCACACCTCCTACACCGCCGACACCACCCACGCCACCGGGCCTACCCACACCTCCTACACCGCCGACACCACCCACGCCACCGGGTCTGCCCACACCACCCAGTCCGCCGACGCCACCAGGTCTACCCACACCACCGACGCCGCCGGAGATAGTGTTGCGATTGAAGCTGTTGTAGTGGTTGACATAAACACCGCCGCCACCCCAACCGCAACCCCAGCCATAGCCGCCACTCCACCACGCTCCCATCAGGACACCGGCGCCAAAGGCGAGCGCGGCACCTGCTGCGTAGTAGCCGGGCGGATAGTAGAGAGGCGGATATGGATATACCGGTGGACCGTATACAGCTGCCGGCTCATACGAAGGCACGTACACGACTTCCGGATTAGCTGGCTCTATCACAACCACACTCTGGTTTTCAATTACTCTCGTTTCCACTGTTTGCTGTTGCGTAGTATGCAGGGCGCCCTTGTCCTGTGCTTTCCTGCGCATGCCCTGAACGGCGTCCATCACGTCGGGCTGCTGAGCAAGGAAGACATTGCCGAGATCAGTAGTCCACTGAATGTTGTCTCCCAGTAGTTTCACGACTTCCGGTAGCGGAGCCAGAGCCTGGACGCTTGGATCCCAAGGTTGTTTGGCCGCGGCATCCGCGAGCTGTTTATCTTTCAGGTTCTTATTCGTCTCCAGCCATCGCTGGAGAAGCACGATTTCGAGGGGATATGTGGATGCGGCCAGGACCTGAGCCAGCAACGGATCTGGATATAGGGCGATGGGTGCGACGAGAGAGTCCAGTTGCTCGGGCGAAAGTTTGATGGTCTGACCATTTGGCGGCGCCGGTGCTGCCGATTGCGATGCATAAGTCAGCGTACCCCCTGGCACCAGAATGATTGTGCACAGAATCGCTAGCCCAGATCTGAGGAGTGAAGCCTTCCGGTCGAACTTCATACAGTACCTCGTTCGTATAACGGCTGTGGCACAGATGAGTCTATAAGCCGTTACCCACGGATGAGGATGCGATGCAAAAACCAAATGCTTCTTTTGCCGGTTACACGTACTCAGCGGTACGCCGACAAAGAATGAACGCTATCGCCGGGAGCCCAGGAATACGTCCACAAACCATGGACATGTTGGCCACAGAAACGCGGCTGTTGGAAGAGTCCGTGGCTGGGTGATGCCAGCTCAGGTTCAAGCGGGCGGTTCACGGCGTAACCCGCTCCTGAACGGTAAAAGTTTGGATCGGGTCCAGGGGTGGCGCCCGCTTTAGCGAACGGCGCTATCGGGAGCGGTGATCACCATCGTTCCCAGTCTGCGCGAACACCCCCTATTTGAAGTCGCTTGCGCCTTGCGGAGCATCGCAATTTCCGATGACGTTTTCTCGCGCTGATGTTAAAAACCTTGAGTGAAAGGACTAAATCCGGGCGCGCTTTGTAGATCTGCACACCGGATGCTCCTCTTTGATCATGAGCTCGAAGTCCGTCCTAACGACTTTGATTTTGCTTGCACTTGCGGGTACTGTATTTCGTCTGGGGCAGGCGCGCGATCAGTCCCTGACGGTTCCTGCGGACGAATACGAAAGGACGTTGCGTGCACTGCACCAATACCGGGTTTTGGCATCCGAGGACGACGGAGCACTCTTACAGGCTACCGAGGAACCCGTAGAACCGGGTGACCACTACGCCGACACACCTCGTCTCATTCGCCTGCTATCGCGGATAGGAGATCTCCCCCCGGGGAGTGTTCCCGAGGATTCGGAGTCGTACGAAGGCGAGCTGGTGACCGCATTAAGGAAGTTTCAATCGCGTCATGGGCTCGAGCCGGACGGCCGCATCGATACAACGACGCTTGAGCAGTTGAACACACCGCTCCGCGCCCGAGTTCGTCAACTTGAACTGGCCTTGGAGCGCTGGCGGCGTCATCCGTACGATCCTGCCCGGCCGGCGATCGTTTTGAACGTGCCGGAATTTCGATTGCGCGCCTTCGGTGGGGCCAACGCCGCAGGACACGATTCCGAACTCGAGATGAAGGTCGTGGTCGGTGAGGCTCCCGATCACAAGAGTCCCATTCTTCGTTCGCAGCTCGAGACCGTGATCTTCCTACCGTACTGGAACGTGCCGGCCAGCATCCAACGCATCGAACTGCTGCCGGAAATCGAGCAAGACCGCTCGTGGGTCTCGGCGAACCACTTCGAGATGGTCACCCGGCAGGGTGAAGTGGCGGGGGACGGAAGGGTTTCGGACGACATGCTATCGGAATTGGGCACGGGAAAACTTCAGTTGCGCCAAAAACCAGGCCCGAAGAACACTCTGGGGCTGGTGAAGTTCGTGTTCCCGAACGAATACGGCGTATACATGCACGACACGTCGGCACGGTGGCTCTTTGATCGGCAGCGCCGCGATCTCAGCCACGGCTGCATCCGCGTGGAAAGGCCGGAAGACCTGGCGGACTGGGTCCTCCGCAGGCAGCCCGGCTGGTCGCGGGATCGGGTGGTTGAAGCGATGCAAGGGACGGAATCGATTTCAGTCAAGGTCCAGCGCCCGATTCAAGTCGTGCTGATGTACGCGACTGCTGTAGTCATGAGTAATGGTGAGGTGCATTTTTTTCGGGATATCTATTGTGAGGATCAGGCCCTCGAAAAGGAGCTTGCTGCGCAACGAAAGTAGCCTCATGGAGAGTCCATCATTTTCTAACCCTAACCGC
Source organism: Bryobacterales bacterium (assembly GCA_963769205.1). Lineage (GTDB taxonomy): Bacteria > Acidobacteriota > Terriglobia > Bryobacterales > Bryobacteraceae > Palsa-89. The sequence continues at coordinate 303,269 of CAVYKR010000023.1, forward strand.
CGGACCTTCCTTAAGTATCTGGCGGGCAGCCCCTACGTCGCCGCGCTGGGCGGAATCCGTGCATTTGCGGAGCGGGCGCCCGAGATCGCCGACGTCATGGCCGATCCGAAAGAGGCTTTCAGCGTGATGGATTTTGAGGAAGCCACGCGCAGCAAGGTCGATCCGGTCCACTGGGCGTACCTGGCGAGCGGGGTAGACGACGACGCTACTCTCCGCGCCAACCGCGAAGGGTTTCAGCGCATCCAGTTGCGACCGCGCCGGCTTCGGGATGCGAGCAAGGTCGATATGCGGACGGACCTGTTCGGCATGGTGTATAACAGCCCCATATTCACGTGCCCTGCCTCCGGCGGGAGATTTCTTGATCCGGATGGCGAACTCGCTGTAGCGCGCGCCACCAAAGCGCTTGGGACGATGCAGATGCTTTCCACTTCCACCTCGACCGCAGTCGAGGATGTGAACTCCGCGCACGGCAGACCTGTGTGGTACCAACTCTACGCTCCCAGCGCTTGGGAGGCATCCGAAAAACTTGTGCGGCGCGTCGAGGCGGCAGGGTGTCCGGTGATCGCCCTCACCGTCGATAACACCATGGGCCGAAATAGTGAAACCTACCTGCGCGCCCTCCCAAAAGACCTTGGACCGTGCCTAGCGTGCCATGAAGGCGGACTTGGTCCGACGGTCAAGGGACGGAAAATGTACGACGGCATCAACATGACGGGTGTCACGTTGCAGAATCCCAGCATGACCTGGGAATTTGTCGACCGGTTGCGAAACGCGACACCGTTGAAGCTATTTATCAAAGGAATCGATACATGGGAGGACGCGCGTCTCGCGGTCGAGCATGGCATGGACGGGATTTTGGTTTCCAATCACGGAGGCCGGTCTACAGAAACAGGACGATCTACCATCGAGGCACTACCCGAAATTGTGAGCGAGGTGCGCGGTCGAATTCCGGTGTTTTTGGACGGCGGTGTCCGTCGGGGAACGGACGTGTTCAAGGCGCTCACGCTCGGAGCCAAGGCAGTGGGAATCGGCCGCCCGTTTCTGTGGGGATTGGGAGCGTTCGGGCAAGCGGGCGTCGAACGGGTGCTCGAGATTCTTCAAGGCGAACTCCGGCTTGTGATGGCAAACTGCGGCACGCAAACCGTCGCAGCCATTGATCGCTCCTACGTTGCAAAACCAGAGAGGCGCCTCTAAGTCCCCCAGTGCCTTTGCGTCGCGGCACTGACGGAGAAGCTCCTGGCGCCACTTTTCAGCTTCTGGATCATCGACGATCGGTTCGAGCAGGGGCAGAGCTCTCGCACATGGCGCAGATTGCAGGTCGATCCCGCTCGGACCGCGAATCTAGCTCCGTGTCAGTTGGGTAATTTACTTGGACGACCGCCAGGCGTACAAGCATCAGACCAATGGAGGCAGAAAATGGAAAACACGCGCCGCAGTAAACGCCACTTTGCAGTACGATCCCTCTTGATCTACAAGGCACCGACCCTCCAGTGGGCCAGGAAGGCACCACATATCAGCGTGTCCACGTCGAACGTGACATCGTCGCCTTCATCCAACAAAGATCGTCGGCGTAGTATATAACGTGTAGTGCCAGACTCTGCCTGAGGAGTCTCCGACCGGCTACGCTGCGCCACTCTAACCGCCCCAGCACCGCGCACAAATCCTTCACTTTCAAGGTGAGCTTCGCGATGATAACCGCCTGCACTTCGCCGGATTCAACGCGTGCAAGTAACCGCGCCATGCCAGTGCGGTACAGATGTCGACCAACTCAGCGTTGTTGGACCATGGCCCTGGGCGTCTATCCCTCAGTTGGAATTGCCCGGCGAAGTGTATAAGGTTCCTACGTAATACTGAAAGAGACCCGGCCTTAGTGAGGAGAACGCGCTAAGGACCGGGCATCAGAGGTCACATATTCCCTTGCGAATGAAGATGTGTTGCTGTTCATCGCGGGCGTAGACTTTTGTAGCATCCGGACGCCGCGAACGAGACAAGTCTGCAAATGTGGCACGCGAGGGCTGCCACGCAACCGTCACGTCCATAGCGTTGTCGTTAGTCATGGCACTCACTATGTGGACTGTGATGGTGCCTCAATCGTCAACGCCAACCCAGCCAACAAACCCAGCGGCGCAAGCAACTAATACCCTCCATACCGTCGCCTAGAGAGGAGGGCTACCAGGTCGGCTGAGTAACGCACCTAAAGAACACGTCGCTTTGCATCAGTTGCTGTTGACCTGACCGGTCCTTTCCGTCATCCAGTCTATCCATTCGAGTCGTAGAGGCAGTCCGGTTGACGGGCCAACACGTAAATGGCCTTCGGATCGATCGTGGTGACCGGATCGAGCCGATTCGTTCCCGAGGCAACAACGGCTTTCGACCGGCACGCCGAGCGGAACCAGGGATCGCCATCATGCGCGTACTCCATGGCGCGCTCCTTCAAATCGGCTGAACTTCCGACATCATGATGAGGTCCAACGATGAGACAAGTTCCTTCACGGCGGAGAAAATGCCGGACCGCCTCCATCTCTTTCTCGGAGGCCTCCTGTTCGGGTGAGCAAGTGATGCAGGCCAAAGACCATGAGCGTAGTGGTGTTGCCGAGGATCCGTCTCCAGGTCTTTTCGAGCGTCTCCGTATTCGCGGATCACCTGCTCTCTGCCCCGCTTGACTTTGGCAATGATCGTGAAGCCGTGACATGCAGGTATTCTCGGAAAGAGCGGCCCGTGCTTTCCGTCTTCTGCGAAGATCCACGCAAGGCATCGGGTCCCCGGCGTTGACAGCCGTACTGAAAGGTCGCATAACCTGTTGGTTCTAGAGCCGGCCGAACCAAAACGAAATTAGTGTGACGGTATTTTCCATCTGGTGGCCGGCCGGCGGCATCTTCGGAGATGCAGCGATCCGAAAGGGGTTCGCGCGGCGTACATCCTCAGGGTATGTACAAAGGCCTCCGCTCTCGGGAGAAGAGTCGCCTCATGGACGATATCTTTGCAAGGGTATGGCAGAACCTCGGCGGCCGATTGACAGGGCCGATGAATCTACGGCTGATAGTACAACCGGCTGTTGCAACTATCCTCGCGATTCGAGCCGGGCTCCGGGACGCGCGTGAAGAGCGAGGGCCTTTCCTATGGACAGTTCTCTTTAACCCGGCCCACAGACGCGAATCGCTGCGACAGGGATGGAAGGATATCGGAAAGGTTTTTCTTGTCGCCGCGTTTCTGGACGTGGTCTATCAACTCATCGTTCACAGAGGAGTCTACACCCTGGAACTGCTGATTACCGCAGTGACCTTGGCAATCGTTCCCTATATTCTGCTTCGCAGCCTAGTCAATCGCATCGCAAAACTGGTGCTCGCCGCCAGACCTGCTATGAAACAACGATCGATCCCAAAAACAGCCGTCCGCCTCTGAGTCTCCCACACACTTGTTTTCGGTAAAGTGCCCCCGTTCACCAATCGTCATGACGCTGGACTGCACGCCTCGCTGAATTTTCGGCTTCAGATAGCAACTTTAGATAGCAGCCCCTTTTTTTACGTCTTCCTGCGCAGAACGGGCATCAAGGTTCCGGCGGTAGGCCTGCAATACGGCCAGCATCCTACGAAGGGACACCTTAATGAGAAAGTGCAACGTTGTCTCGCTTGTTTTCCTGCTGTGTGTCAGCGCAGCCTCCACTTCCGCCCAGACCGATGACCTCCAGCTACTAAAGATCAAGCTGCAGCAACTTGAACAGATGATGCAGGATTTAAAGAAGCAGATAGCGAGCGTCGAGGCGAATGAAAACACGCCCCTGCCTCCGACTAGTGCGAAAGCCGGTCCAGCGGCGAAGGTACCACTGCCGGAGTTGCCGACGACTTACATCGGCGAACTCACACGTACGCGCGAAGTTGCAAATCAGGATCCCGAAGGTGCTGCGCGCCTCGATGCCGAGGATGTCGATCCATCGTTGCGAGGATTCTTCCGGTTACCTGGAACCGGAACTCTTATCAAGTTTGGTGGTTTCGTAAAAACTGATCTCTTCGTTGACGCGAATCAGGCAGGAACTTACTACGGTGGATACGTGCCGTCAAGCTTTCCTTCGAGTTCTCAGCCCCACACCGTGAACGCTACAGTCTCCATGCGGCCTTCGCGCTTCAGTACGGAATTCCGGCAGCCGATCCAGGGGGATGACAGCGGCGACACGGTAAAGGTTTACCTGGAGTACGACTTTCTCGGAAATTACGATCGCACTTCGTTGCGGATGCGGCAGTTCTACGGCGAGTACAAGAACCTCCTGGTTGGTCAGACCTGGAGTGCCTTTAGCGATCCGGACGTATTTCCGGACACCCTAGAGTTCGAAGGACCACCGGGCATCATCGGCCTGCGGCAGCCGATGATCCGTTACACACAGCCGCTTAATGATTCGAACCGAATCGGCGTATCGGTCGAAAAGTCTGGTACAGACACTCCATTTGCCACGCAATTTGGCACTCCGGTCGCGTCATCTTTGTGGCCCGATCTGGTCGCGTTTTATCGTTATGAAAACAAGCACGGTCATCTCCAATCCGCCTTCCTCTCGCGCTCCGTAGGAGGCGTAATACCGAACACGCTGGTGCCGGACCTGAGGAATCACGTGAACGGTTACGGCGGCTCGCTCTCCGGTGCGTGGGGGACGAGCAAGAACAATATCGTGTTCCAGCTCGTTTTTGGCAAAGGCATTTCTAACTACTACAACGACAACTTCGGCCTAGGAACCGACGCTGGCTTTAATGCCAAAGGCAAGCTGGTAGCGACGCCGACTGGGTCCGGCACGTTCGGATATCAGCACTACTGGACTAAGATATTGCGGTCTACCGTCAGCTATGGCTACACGCAGATCAATAGCCCCGTGGGTGATCCGGGAACCACCTATCACATCAGCAATTACGCGACAGCCAACCTGATCGTCCAACCAACTGTCAGGTTCCTATTCGGCGGCGAGTATATTTACGGCTCTCTGGAAAGAAAGGACGGCTTTAGGTGGATAGCACCTCGAATTCAAGGTAGCGTGACTTACTACATCAACAAATACCCAAAGGAATAGGACCGAGGTCAAAACAATGCTCTGTAACAACGTACTTTCAAAAGCCTTCACCTGGACGGCGCTCCTCACGAGCTTTCTCTCGATTCCGGCAACGGCACAAAGCGTTAGCCCTGTTGCTCCGAAAGCCGCCCAGCTTAAGGCTGCCGTAAACTCTGCGTATTCGATGTTCAGGGGCGATACTTCTGGAAAGAATGCCGACTACATCCCCTATTTGGCCCAGGTTAATCCGAAACTATTTGGCATCGCTGTGGTCACCACTGACAACCAGGTTTATACCGTTGGTGACATTAACTACTCCTTCTCTATGCAGTCAATCTCCAAAGTCTTCACACTCGCGCTGGCGATCGAACAGCTTGGAGCGGACACGGTGTTCGATCGAATTGGCAACGAACCCACTGGACGGCCGTTCAACTCAGTTGACGCCGTCGTGGACATGCCCACACACACAGGAAATGCGCTAGTAAATGTCGGTGCAATCGCAACAACCGGACTCATAGGGGGCTCGAACGCGGAGGAAAGATGGAAAAGCATACTGGCTTACTACGACAAGGCCGCCGGCGAGAAACTGAAACTGATCGACGAAGTGTACCGCTCGGAGGCGGCAACGAATCAAGGTAATCGAGCGCTTGCGGCGTTGTTAGTGAAATACGATCGCATCCATTCTGATCCTCTGGAGGCGGTCGACATCTACACCAAACAGTGTTCTGTCGGAGTAAATGTACAACAGCTCGCCGAGATGGGAGCAACGCTTGCGAACAACGGTGTCAACCCAGCCACGCATGAAAAAGTAATCAAAGCGAAGAATGTTCCTTTTATCCTGTCCGCAATGACAATGGCGGGACTCTACGACGGATCAGGTGGTTGGGCCTGGCACGTGGGACTACCCGCAAAGAGCGGTGTTGGAGGGGGCATCTTGGCGATCGTTCCAGGTAAGGGTGCGATCGCTGTTTTTGCGCCGCCTCTGGACCAACAAGGTAACAGCGTCAAGGCTCAGAAGGTGATCACGTACGTCTCACAAAAGCTTAATTACAACCTATTTTCTCCGGGCTCGGTCGGGCTGGAAGTGAGCCGTCCGAGACGCGCCGGAGAACAAGCAACTCGCAACCAGTAACGCTCTTTATATGGGACGCGTCTTGAATAGGCCAGCGTTGACCGCGACTCTGCATGCCGTTATCGTTCTGTTCGTGGTGGCTCCGGCCTCCCAATTTGTCGACGCTCAAACCGCTGACGCCGTTGCGCAAGCAAAAACAGAGAAGTCTACTGACGTTTTGCATGCCATCGATCAGTTGATCGAGCAGAATCGCAAACTAGAGCAGCAGAATCGGGAGCTGATGCAGCAAATCAATTCTCTTCGTCAGTCCGTTGCGATTCAAGATCCGACGGCCCCTGCACCGGCTCAGACTTCGCCGCCTCCGGTCCAGTCAAGAACGGCTGGGACACCGGCAGACCCAACCGGCAGCCAATCTTCCAACCAGAGCCAGAGCACCGGTGACGACAAGACCTTGCTCCCGGAAGCCAGTGGAGGAAATCCTGCTGTTTTCGGAGAGTTCAATCCAGGCCGGGGATTCACCGTCGGCAAGGGCGAGTATGGCGAGCTGAATCTCAGCGGCTACATGGCTGTACGGTATCTCAACCAATTGCCGCCCAACCAAAACGAGACGGACCACTTGGGCCGGCCGATCCCGATCGAACCCCGCAACGATTTCCAGTTTCATCGGGTCATGTTGTTCTCTCAAGGCTGGTTGTTTACTCCGAAGTTTCAATACTCTACATTCCTGTGGACGGTGCAGGACACGAATCAGGTGGCTGTGGGCGGCGCGCTCTATTACACCTTCAATAAATACCTGACCCTCGGAGCAGGCTGGAACGCCTATCCTGGTACTCAATCGCTGCAAGGTTCCCACCCGTATTGGGAATCTTACGACCGCGTCATGGCGGACGAATTCTTCCGGCCCTACTTCTCGCAAGGTGTGTTCGCGCAAGGTGACTTGCTTCCAAGGCTTCAGTACCGCTGGATGGTCGGTAATAATAACAGCAATCTGGATGTGCCGGCGACCAAGCTGGACCGGGATCTTTCCGCTGGCTTCGCGATCACTTGGCTTCCGACGACCGGCGAGTTCGGCCCCCGCGGCGCCTTCGGTGACTATGAGCGCCATAAGAAGCTTGCTACCCGCTTCAATCTCGCCTACACGTACAGCCCAGAAGAGCGTCAAAGCCCCATTGGCGAACCAGCGGGCAACACGACCCTTCGCCTCGCCGATAGTTTGAACGTGTTTGATACAGGCGCTCTTGCCAACGGTGTGACGGTGACGCGCACGAAGTATCAATTGGTCTCAGCAGCCGCCGGAATGAAGTACCGTGGTTTCTGGCTCCAGGGTGAGGGCTACGCCAGGAAGCTGGATGATTTCATTGCGGACGGGCCCTTGCCGGTGAAGAACATTCGAAATACCGGTTTCTACGTTCAGGCGGCTGACATGATCGTACCGAACCGATTGGAGCTCTACGCATCCACGTCCTATGTTCTGGGTGAATTCGGACACCACCCCCACGAATTCATTGTCGGCAGCAACTATTATCCGTGGAACACACGGAACCTGCGTTTGAATGTTCAATTGATCAACGTCTCGCACTCTCCGGTCAGTAGCACGTTCGGCTTCTACATCGGCCAGATCACGGGTCAAGTTGTCTCCATCGGCTTCACGACACTGTACTAACAAATTCTTTAATGAAACGAACGCATACGATCTTGCTCGCAGCGGCTCTGTTGAATGCGGCTTGGCTTTCCAACGCTCAAACAAGCGGCTACGAATTCAACGATTCGCATTTCCATTTAACCAACTATATCCAGGAAGGCACAGACATACATCGATTTTTGGAGCTGATGGGAAACCGCGTCGGCCGGGTCGCGATCTTTGGCATACCGCTGCAGCAGCAATGGTCCTACCGGGTCGACGCTAATCGTGCCCCGACATATTACTTGAGTTCGGACGCTTCCCTCTACTACTATTCTTTCACCGACGCATGGATTGCAATGGCATACAAGTCTCTGCCAGAGCAGCAGCGTGGCGCGCCTGGATCCGATGATCACGGGTTTCAATCCTACCGATATGTATGCCGCGGATCACATTCGCCGAGTGTTGGAGACCTTTCCGGGCGTCTTCAGCGGCATCGGCGAGTTCACTATTCACAAAGAGTTCGTGTCCCCAAAGATCGCGGGCGAAGTCGGCAAGCCTGCAGGACCCGGCCCTAGACCGTATCCTCGACTTCGCCGCCGAAGTTGGGTTGGTCGTGTTGATTCACAACGATATCGACGTTCCTTTCGCCAAGGAAGGGTCTGAGCCAGCATACCTCGATCAGATGAAGGCACTCTTGAAGCGCCACCCGAACACGACCATCATCTGGGCGCATACCGGTGTTGGCCGGGTAGTCCGGCCAATCAAGAAACACGCCGCGAATCTCGCAAGCGATCCTGGGAGACACCGCTTTCCATCATGTATACTTCGATATTTCCTGGGACGAGGTTGCGAAGTACGTTGTTGCGAGCCCCGAGACGACAAAGATCATGGCTGGTTTAATGGAACGCTATCCCGACCGCTTTCTATTCGGCACCGACGAAGTCGCTCCCAGCAGCGAATCCAACTATCTGCGCGTCTTCAGGCAATATGCGCCCTTGTGGAACATGCTTACGCCCTCAACCAGCGAGAAAGTTCGGAAAACGAACTACGAGCAGATTTTCGATGAAGCTCGTCATAGGGTTCGCATCTGGGAGAGTTCCCACGCAGAAGCAGTCAGGGTACGTTGACGGAGTTGGCAAGTCGAAGGAGCCGACCATGCTGCTGCCCATCGTTCTGCTCGGGATCTTGATGGCGCTTCTAGTGGTGGTGTGGGGCTAGTACTTTTACCACTAGAGTGGCGGCGGATAGCGCGGCAGTGTGGAGTGTGGAGTCACAGCCACCATTCTGCGTCAGACTTGAGTGATCCTAACCATACCTGGCGCATGCCAGAAACCCGAAGTTGTAAATCCAATCGCCACTGAGTGCATCTGACGCTTTCGAAGGGTACCGAGAGGTTTTGCTCCAGACATGTTTCCTCCGATCCTCTCGGTACTGCCTTCTAGGTTCCACCAGCGTCGTGGATGGGTCGTTTCGATATCATGTGCTATGCTCATCGGCGACCGCAGCACGAAGTGTCCCATCCGGCGTTCCGCTCACCGGCGCACGTGGTCGTCATCCCCCAAGGGTGCGATCCTCCACGATGTACGAACAAGCCGCGAACCAGGTTGTAGATTTCCCATCGGCATAGTATTGTGGCTCAGAAGAACCCGAGTATAGTGTTCGAGTACAAGGGCGAGACGTTTTAGGCACGCTTCGCAGGGTTGATCGGCGACTACGTAGATCAGACCGGAGCATGCGACACCCTTCCATTCGACGCAAATTGGGAGTATAGTTCCAGTGCGCGGGAGCAGGCTGTTTACGGACCCCTTTGGGATCGGGGGAAGGACACTCCGCCAACTGCCTGCCCCGCGTCGAGAGTCGGCAGCGCTCGCATCATGCCCACAATACAGACCGGATCACAAGCGCATTACGCTACCGTGCTGTTGACGATTCACCATGATGCTGGGCCGTGGATCATCACGCTCAGCGATCCGTTTGGACCCGGCGCGGCCAGCAAGACGAGCGGGTCAGAATCCGCCGCGAAGCAACACGCGTTGGCAGTTGCTCACGGGTATCTCACGAATACGCATCCGCATCTCGCGTGGCCGGCCATTCCAGATAAGCGGATTCTTTGGAGGAAGATTCCACATTGACCGCTACCAGCTTTCCTTCGTCGGAGATTGAGAATATAGTTGGTGCGCTGGGATCTGGCTGGCCTGCGAGACTAGGATCTGTGAAGTAGATTATGCGCTTCCATAAATTGACCGTCCGCAGTTTCGTGGTCCTGGTTTTCTTTACATTCTTCGCCTTTTCCCAGACCAGCCAACCCCAACACAAACTCGATGTTCCTTACGTTCCGACCACTGAAGAGGCGGTTAAGGCGATGTTGAAGCTGGCGGACGTCAAAAAGTCCGACATCGTGTATGACCTTGGCTGTGGTGACGGACGGATCGTGATTGCAGCGGCAAAGGAATATGGTGCTCACGGAGTTGGAATCGACATCAACCCGGAGCGCATCCAGGAAGCGGAGGCAAGTGCCAAGAAAGCTGGCGTGGACAAACTGGTGCGGTTCGAGGAAAACGATCTATTCGACGCCGACATTCACGAGGCCACCGTTGTTACACTGTTCCTGCTCAACAGCGTCAATCCGAAACTTCGCCCTAAGCTCCTCAAAGACTTAAACCCGGGCACGCGGATTGTGTCGAACACGTTTAATATGGGCGATTGGAAGCCGGACAAGGAATTCACGCTCGACGATGACGCCGACTTCGACAAGAATGGAGTGAGCCACAAGTTCTTTCTCTGGATTGTCCCGCCACGCAAGGAAAAGTAACCCAGGGCGTTGCATTGCCTGGCCCGAGAGAGTCCCCATCACGCCGAAGTGATCCTAGTGTTGAAACAACTGCCGACTCGACGGGAACTCCCACTCGGACGTAAGGAAATATACACCGTTGTGGTGATCGATGGAAGGGCCGATGGGTTACCGATTCTTGAAGGTGCGCGGATCGATTACCGGTCGTCTTTGGTTCCATCGGATCGCTCTTGCTCGCAATTGGCAAAGCCCCAGGCACACGAAGCCGACAAGAAATATTGTGTCAGGTTCCGGTATGGCGCTTTGCACTTCTACCGTTGAGAGCGCACTATTAAAGTCGGGCCCGACTTGCGTCACCGCCTCTGCACTAAACGTATACGCCTCGCTAGCTACAACCGGCTCCACAAAATTACTGATGGTTTTTTGCAGGAATGTATCCCCCGCTCCAGATTGGTTCTTAGTAAAACCGCCGATTGGCACTCCATTGAAATAGAACGTCACACTGATTTGAGCGAACGAGTCATCTGTTTGCAAGCGCCAAAAGGTGACGAATTCTAGGGGCAAGGAGCCACTTTTGGGCGCTACTCCAGAAACGTCAAACCCGGCATTTGCTTGGGGCTCGCCATTGCCAATTCCGATGCCGCTCATTTGCGCTGTTGCCGTTGCGTCCGCGTCTGAAACGGTACTGCTGGCCGAAGTTGATGGCCCACCGTAATTGACTGGACATGATTCCGCGCTAGAGCCGCTCCCGCTAGAAGCATTGAGCGTGATATCAGGTTGGATAGGAAGGGGGCCGATCCATACACATGTAGTCTGGACTGAAGTTGAGTTGATGATTGGGGAAGCGCCCAATGGCAAGGTGAGGACGAACAGCAGCAAGCACATACGATTCATCCTGCATTTTGGTCTGTAAAACTCCATCATGTTACGACGTTGAAAATATTCTTGTGTCTTCATTTCCGCACCTCGACCCGAGCCGACATCTCGTGAATAAGCGGAGGACAAACATTGTCCGGAACTACGCCACTTTCCCCCACAGTTCTCCACCGCTACGAAGGTCTTCGGCGAGCATCATGAGAGCTTTGCCCTCATAGCGAATCTTGACGAATGGGTCCTCATCGATGTGTCCCCCTAAGAGAGTCACCATGGCATTTGGGGGAATGAAAATCACGTTACGGTAATCCTTCTCAGACACAATGGCTCTACCACGAGTTTTCAACTTGAATATGGTTCGCACGACTTGTCCTCTCCTTTTAAAGAGGACCGAATTTGGATGCCGCACGAACGGAACTGGATGTAAGACATTTTCAACGTGAAAACGCGCTTAGATACTTCCATTTTTCTACGACCTGGCTTATGATTTTTGTTGTCGGGAGACAGCGTGACATACCAGCGTTCATTACTGCGTCATCGATTTCTCCCACCTTCATTGCGTCCCCATCGATACACGCAGGAATCACATGTCCGGTATCCAACCAAGCTGCAGTGGTTCGTAATATGGCTCGGGGCTAGTGTTTTATCGTTGCTCGTGTTGGGTGTGCTCCTGGAAATGCACTCTTAGCACGATACCTCGACCGGGAGGGGCTTCTCGTGAAATGAGCGGAACGAAGGGAACTACGCCGATTGTCCCCGCACTCGTTCGCCTAGGGTCCGCAGGTCAAACGCGAACATGGAGAGGACTTTGTCCTCAAAAAGAACTTTGACAAATCCGTTTCCTTCGGCGTTTCCATCCACGAGTGTCACAAGGGCATTCGCCGGGATCGTAATCATCGTCCGCTGGTTGTACCCGTTCAGGATTGCTGTTGTGGAAGTTCTCAACTTGAGGGTGCGTAGCGGCATTATTCCTCCTCAATTCGAGTCCGATGAACAAAGAGCGGAGGCCAATCGGGGGGCTTGGCTGTGTAGTAAAAGTCGATTTTACACGGAAGCCGTGAACATTACAAGTCTTTAATAAACCCAAAAGGGCCTTTCGGAATTGTGCGAGAGAAGGTTTGCGGTTACGACCAAATCAGGTCAAAGGGATTGCCGAATCGTCAGGAGATATTGAAAGCCCGTCGTGGACTACCTTGAATGTTGGGGCGAGAGCGGCACGGCGATACCAGCGCCCTTTCGTGTGAGACTGGCGGTGGCGACACTGATACAGGTTCGGCAAACTGCCCCAACGAACTGACGCGAACTTGCTGCCGTCAATACCAAACTGCGGTCGGGCCAAGTTCCACGAAGCGCAAATCGGTCCGTTGGGTTGCATTTCAGATGAAGCTTCCTCAGCACGGCGGGTACCTCTACAATGTAATGCGGATTTGGTTCATATGGTAGCGTTGCAACTCGCAGAGTCGCGGGCTGGTAGGCTGAAAGGACCGTGGCGACTCGACCAACGATCTTCGAATGGCGACAGACCGAGCCGGCGGTCATTCTCTGTGCGGTCTGCTAGTATCTTCGATATTCTCTCTCGCTGCGGGATGTTGAGGAGCTGCTAGAGGAACGTGGTCTGGAAGCCGATCATACGACGATCTGGCGATGGGTGCAGCGTTACGGCCCCGAATTAGAGCAACGACTGCGCCGGCACCTGAAGCCGACCAACCGGTCGTGGCGGGTGGATGAAACCTACCTTCGAGCAAAAGGCCGTTGGTGCTACCTGTACCGCGCCATCGATTCGGCAGGTGCCACCATCGATTTCCTATTGTCGGCACTGCGCAATGCCGATGCCGCCAAACGGCTGTTTCGCAGCGCGTTGAGTATCTATCTCATCCTTAACCCCGCGTCATCAACACGGATCTGGCGCCGATCTACGGTTCGGCCATCGCAGGCGTAAAGAAGGAAGAGACGCTCCGCAGCCGGTGCCGCCACCGACCCGTTCAGTATCTGAACAACATCATCGAGCAAGACCATCGCGCGATCAAACGACGAGTGAACGCTAAGCAAGGGTTTCGTGAATTCCACGCTGCGGGACGAACGATTCAGGGCTATGAGGCGATGAATATAATTCGGAAGGGTCAAGTACGGTGGCTGAGCGGACATGACGTCCGGCATCAGAATCGGTTCGTCAACGAACTCTTCGAAGTGGCCGCCCAAGGTTCCGGGAACGACGTCTTCCTTCGAACTCTTGTTCCGTTCGAAAGTTGCAACACTGCCGCCCGGAGACATGGGTAACAGAGAATGTACCTAAGACCTAGGTCTCACTTTTGGTCCAAGGGGATTGTTAGGGGCTGCAGAGTTCTTTCCTCCAGATCGGGAACGAACGACGGACGTGTACGAGTGGCCATACAGATTCGCGGTCAGTGCGATTTTGTGAATGGCCGAATATTTCTTTTCCTCATGCAGCCTGGTGCCTTGCGCGAGGAGCGGACTCGCCGCGGTGTGGCGGAGATCATGGAAGCGCTTCCTATCGATCTTCAGAAGTCAAGACGCTTTTGAAACGCCGCCGCAAATTAGTCGGTTCGATGCGTGTCCCGATTGTCGAAGTGAATACAAGACCGTTTTCCTTCCACGCCTGGCCTGCAAATTCACGTTCACGTTCCTGGTTTTTCTGATGCCGTCTTAGGGCAGCGATCGCAAACGGCGGCAGGTGGCAAGCCATGCATAGCCATCGATGGTCTTCATGCGGCGGCCTCTTGGCCGAGAGACCGCTCAGCCAGTGAGAAGATGCTGGCCTTGCTCGCTCCGACTGTTTTTCGAATCCGCCGACTCTTTTTCCTCCAGAACCTTATACCCGAGCGTGACCTGTGCAACCCAGCGGCGCGACGCCCGCCGTGCTGGCTTGGCGATATCCCACGTGCCGTCTTCTTTTTTTTCAGACCATCCACCCTTCCAACGCTGCGTTGAACTTTTCTGGCCAGTATCTCCATACTTCGATGGGATCGGATCCGACGAGACTTGATTTGTCTAAAGCGTCAGAGGTCCCCATTTTCGAACGAACTTCACGGTCGCGCCTGTCAGAATAGCGTTGGACGGGTTTATCTGGTTCAGGCCACCACGGGATGGTTCGAGGTTTTCCACCAAACGCGCTTGCGACAAATCCGAGCATATTTCGGGGTTTCTGCTTTCGCCACTCGTTCCATGCGCTTACGCCTCGCGTGAGTACCTCGACATGGCTCGGATCGTCCATCGGGACTACTGTAACGCGTAGCAGGGCGGACCTTGCTGCCAGCTATTTAACTCTCGCTGATCTCTAGCAGCATTCGCTCTACTTTTCGCTGTGCTGCGGAACTGTCCACAAGAACAGTTTGTGGCTAAGCGAAAACCCCTCCACCGGATCGCCGACCCTTAATTCCTTGTCGGGCTTCCAGTCGCCCATATCAAACGTATTCGACACAATCCTTGTTCCAGGCTTCAAATCCTTAAGCAGTTTGGGGCGGAGTTTGAGATTTACGCTGCTCAAAAGAAATAGCGTTACCACGCTAGCTTCGTGGATATCGGCATCGAAGAGATCGTTCTCCTCGAAACGAACCAGGTTTTCCACTCCAGCTTTTTTGGCGTTTTCCTTCGCTTCCGTAATGCGCACCGGATTAATATCGATTCCTACCCCGTGGGCGCCGTACTCTTTGGCAGCCGTGATTACGATCCGGCCATCGCCACAGCCAAGGTCGTACACGACGTCGGATTGTTTGACATCCGCCAATTTCAACATCGCCTTCACCGCGTCCTCTGTGGTTGGCACGTAAGGAACATCAGGGTCATGCTTGGGCTGGCTGGTTTGGGCCGCGGCCAGGGATGTGAACAAAACCAGGGCCGAAAAACCGAAGCGAACGATCAGATTATCGTTTCGCATAAATCACCTCCAGAGCTCAGGGCGACACAATAGCTTTGGCATTGGCCAGCGCCACGGCCTGGAACAATCCCTCCGCCATCCAGTCGCGAAACCATTCGAATAATTGCCTTTCCTTCACAGCCGGACGCCATTTCCGCGTCAGGACACTGGTGATCGCGTCGCCCATCGTTCTTCCGGACGCGAGGGTGGAAAGCAGCTCATACGCCGGCTCGGCGAGATCCATGCGATGAACCTGGTAGTTGCGGCGATATGCGACAACCCAGCTTTTCTTCGCGGCACCTCGCGGAAAGCGGATTCTCTTCGTCGACGGCGCCGATATACCGGCTCACTGGATAGCCGAATGCAAGCAGCCGAAACGGCTCGATCGGCTTGAGCCGCGCTGTCTCCCAAGCGTCCAATGGCACGGCCTGCACCGCGTCTCGGCTTCAAGGAGCGAGGTTTCTTCCGCATCGAACACCAGCGTGAGCGCGTATTCCAGCCGCGCCAGATCGACGCAGAATGCTTTGTTCGCGGAAATCGCCCGAGCGCAGCCAGAAATTCAGGCAAATGATCGCCCAGCCGGTTCAGAGTATAACTGCGCGATGGATATGCATCCACGTACCGCGCCACCACGCGCATGAATTCTTCCCGGCCCAGGAAATGTTTCAACGCCGGATAGTCGATCGCCAGCGCTTCCTCCATCCGCGGCAGATACATTTCTCGATAAATATTAAGGCGTTCCTGCGCCGAAAGAGTCTTGGAAGGCAGCACAATGCCGCGCGCGGCCTCAGCCGGAATCTCCGCCTGCGCCACCTCGGACAGGATCGCCTCCTCGCACGTGCCTGGCTGGAGAATGCAGGCCTGCATCCAGCGCTGGACCCGTTCCAGGCTAGGATCAGTCGCCATACGCCGCAACCTCGCTTGGTTCGGGTGCTTCCGCTGCTGAATCCTCCTGTTCCCGAAACTTGCGCGCCTTCAGCGCCTCGCCGTGCACCACATCGAACTCCGGAATGTTCGCGTCCCACTCGAGCAGTGTCGCCACACCGCCCAGCCGGCGGTGCGCATAGCGATAAAGCTTCCAAACCGTGTCGATGACGTAGTCGCTGTGCGTGTCCAGGATATGAGTGCCCTTGTGGGTGTGCCCGGCCAGGTGCATCTGGGTCACGCGGTCGCGCGGAATCCGATCAATGTACTGCTTGCGGATCGAAGCCGTGGTTAAACGAGCTGACGTAAACGTTGTTGACGTCCAGGAGAATGCCGCAGTCAGCTTCCTCGGCGACCGCCGCCAAAAATTCGCTCTCCCGCCATGTCGACGCCGCAAACTCCAGATAAGTGGAGGCATTCTCGAGTGCGATCGGCCGCTCCAGAAAGTCCTGGATGATCTTCACGCGCTCGATGGTGTGCCGCAAAGCCTGGTCCGTATACGGCATCGGCAGCAGATCATGAGTGTTCAGCCCGGTCACGCCGGTCCAACAAAGATGGTCGGAGATCCAGTGGGCTTTGATCCGCTTGGCTAACGCTTTCAGCTTTCCAAGAAAATCGAAATTAATCGGATCGGTGCTGCCCACCGAGAGCGAAACTCCATGTAGAACCACCGGATAACGTTCCGCCACCTGATCCAACACGTACAGCGGGCGGCCGCCCGTGTCCAGGTAGTTTTCCGACAGGACTTCAAACCAATCGATGGTCGGACTGTTCTTCAGGATATGGTCGTAATGTACCGAGCGCAGCCCTATGCCGAAGCCAAGGTCCGGATATCCCCATCGATTTGCCATAGCGCTGAAGCCGCCGAAAGAACCGACACATTAAGAATAGCAAGGGCCAAATATGTAATCCTAAAAGTACGTAGCGGGATGGGTACACCGAAAGACGATTTGGCGCGTCCAACGAGCATGGTTCGGCGGCGGCTGGCAGCATTCTGCGGACTCTCCGTCACCATTTTATTTTGCGGCGCACTTTCGTTCGGCCAGAAGTTTCGCGAGTATCCGGGCTGGGAGTATGAGAATTTTCCGCTTCCCTCTGACTATCGCGTCCCCGGGGAATGGACGTTTGCCCGCTTGATGTACCCTTCAGTCCGTTTCAGTGACCGGCCTTACAGCCCATATTGGCAACAAGGCGGCACGAACTGGACCATCGACTACCCACGGTCCGACCGGCATTTGTCTGAAGCCGTGCGCCGGCTGACCAGAATTCAGACCCGTTCCGTCGAGCAGCCCATCAACCTGGATGAGGGCGACGATGTGTACAACTGGCCCTGGTTGTACGGTGTCGAAGTCGGCCATTGGGACCTCACCGATCAACAGGCGGCCAAGATGCGTGACTTCCTGTTGCGCGGCGGCTTTTTTATGTGCGACGACTTCCATGGCACCCAGGAGTGGGCCGTTTTTATCGCCAGCATGCAGCGCGTGTTTCCCGATCGCGCCATTGTCGAGATCGACAATGCCGACGCGATCTTCCACACCATTTTCGATCTTGATGATCGTTATCAGGTGCCCGGCGAACAGTTCGTCTACACTCACCGTGTGGCGGAGAAGGACGGCTTCGAGGCTCGCTGGCGGGGAATCTACGACGACAAAGGGCGCCTGATGGTGGCCATCTGCCACAACATGGACCTGGGCGACTCCTGGGAGCACGCCGACAACCCGCGTTATCCGGAAAAATACTCGGCGCTGGGCATCCGTATCGGTGTCAATTACATCACTTACGCGATGACACACTAAGCGCCGCGATCCAAGCGCCTTAATTCACTACGGCCAAGCTGTTTTGCCAAGCAGTATAGAGCATAATCGATACTAAAACCAGCGCGAACAGACCGTCCGCTATGGTCAGGGTCTTGCCCCAGTGATCGAACCATTCCAGCTTCTTGGCAACGACAACCTGCTGGGAGATTGCATTGTCCGCGCCAGCGGCAAGGTGTACGAGGTCATCCTCATTGCGTGCCGCGATCTTTCGCGCGATGGCCAGCCCGACAACGAACAGCGTAAGAACAAACCAGGTAATCCAGAGAGCTAACATAGTCTTTCGCTCCTTTTCTCAGTCTTCAGCTACCAGCCAATGCAATCAGAACGCCGTTTGTCATAACTGAGCAAGCTATTTATTTACATCGTGTTAAGTGGTCTATCATCTTCCGAGCACTGGCCAGCGCTACTGTGGTGGGTGAAAGCGCGCAAAAGATGTTGCGGAAAAACGCGAGCCGGCCGATAGAGCTATAATTAAGTGCATTCCCTCGCAGGAACACAATTGGCCCTTCTCTCTTCAAAGTGGCAACGGCCCGAGATCCTGGAGTCTATCTTCGATCAGTTGTCGGACGCCCTCTTCGTGTACGACAAAGGTCTGCGCATTGTCGGAGTCAATCAATCCGCTCAACGCTTGTTCGGCATGTCCGCCGAAGAGATGATCGGCAAGCACTGCCAGGAGCTGTTTCATTGCAGCGCGTGCGATTCTAACTGCGGCCTGGTTCAGGGGCTCGGCGAATCCGCATGCCTGCCTGCCGGAACTGTGAACATTCACCTCGCCAATGGCCGGCTACGCATGGTGGTGATCCGCACTGTGCAGATACTCGATCCGGCGGGCGATCTCGAAGGTGTTGTCGCCACCATAAAGGACATCACGGAAGAGGCGGAGCCGGACAAGCGCCAGATTATAGCCGAATCGCCAGCGATGCTGGAATTGCTCAGTTTTGTCCGTCGCGTCGCCAGCAGCGAAGCTACTTCCATCCTGATCGAGGGCGAGAATGGAACGGGCAAAGACCTGATCGCTAAGACCCTGCATTATCAAAGCCTGCGGCAATCTGAGCCGTTTCTGGCAATAAACTGCGCCGCTATTCCCGAAACCTTGCTTGAAAGCGAACTCTTCGGCTTTGAAAAGGGCGCATTCACCGACGCGCGTGCTCAAAAGCGCGGACTGCTCGAGTTGGCGGACAAAGGCACACTGTTTCTCGATGAAATCGGGGAAATGCCGTTGTCGCTCCAGGCCAAGCTCTTGCGTGTACTCGAAGAACAGACCTTCCGGCGCTTGGGCGGCCTGAAGGACATCCATGTCGATGTTCGCATCGTTGCAGCCACCAACAAGAACCTCCGGGAAGCTGTGAATGAAGGCGCGTTCCGGCAAGACTTGTACTACCGTTTGAATGTCATCCAACTGGTGGTGCCGACTCTTCGCGAGCGCCAAGAGGACGTGATGCCGTTGGCGCGGTTTTTCATGGATCACTACAATCTCAAATTCAAACGACACGTCGAAGGGATTTCGCGCGACGCCGAAAACCTGCTTCTCGCGCACGATTGGCCCGGAAATGTGCGTGAACTACGGAACGCGATTGAACGCGCCATGATCCTCGAAGACACGGCTTATATTCATCCCGC
This sequence comes from Bryobacterales bacterium, assembly GCA_963769205.1. GTDB lineage: Bacteria > Acidobacteriota > Terriglobia > Bryobacterales > Bryobacteraceae > Palsa-89. The sequence continues at coordinate 322,893 of CAVYKR010000023.1, forward strand.
CAGTCTTCCGATCTCATTGCGGGGGGGCGATCAACCTGGCACCTTCGCAGTTGCAGCTGTCGGAGCTGAATCGATGGTGCCTTCCAACGGCGACCATAACGGCATGTCGCTGGCCGACCAGGAACGCCGGTTGGTAATCCAGGCCCTCGAGCGCGCGGGAGGCAACCAGACCCAGGCCGCGCGGCTGTTGCGCATCACCCGCGACACGCTACGTTATAAGATGAAGAAGTTCAGCCTCCACTAGTCTTTTTGGGTGTTTTGACCCACTTTTCCCCACCGAACGGCCCGTTTCTGTGCGCTAAACGATCGAAAATAGTCGATTTACCAACGCTTTGGCCTACAAAAGAAGGTCGGGTTCAATGCCGAACCCGACCCATCTATGACCGAGTGTGGGGCCCGGAGGAGTCGGCCCCACCGCGGGTGCTACAAACTGTTAACTAACGGCCGCCGTGGACAGGTCACGCGCGCATCCGGCGCGCTTTTGTTCAAGCCACGCATACCATTCATCCAAGTTCGCACCGGTCGTTGCCGAGACTTCCAGAATTTCAGCGCCGGGGTGAACCTTGAGGATATTCTCCTTCGCTTTTGCAATATCGAACTGAACGTACGGCAGAAGATCGATCTTATTTATAATCACCAGCCCGGCCCGCGAAAATGTCGCGGGATACTTCAACGGCTTGTCTTCGCCCTCGGTAACACTGAGAATGACGATCTTATCATGCTCTCCTAAGTTGTAGCTGGACGGACACACCAGATTGCCAACATTCTCGATGAACAAGTAATCCAGAGCCGCAAGATCCCACCCTTCGGCCTCCAGGGCCCGCTGCACCATGCTTGCATCCAGATGACAGGAACCGCCGGTGGTAATCTGTCGAACGGGAAACCCATACTTGGCCAGTCGTTTAGCGTCATTATCAGTCTGAATGTCGCCAGTTAGTACTGCTACGCCTGTGTCGGGAGGGAACATTGCCAGTGTCCGCTCCAGTAGTAAGGTTTTCCCCGCACCTGGGGAACTTATGAGGTTCGGACAGTAAACACCGTGCTCTCGAACGCGTTCGCCGAGCGACTTCGCTATGCGATCATTTTCACTCAAGACCTTTTGCTGTACTTCGATACGGTTCAAGGTTCCTCCAATTCCACGTAAGCCAATTCCAGCTCACTGCCGCTGACCGGCTCAGTGGTTATTGCACCGCAGTTTGGGCAGTCTATCTGGAAATCCTTTAGAGCAAATACAGTGCCACAGCCAGGACAGCGGTTCTGGCGGAGGCGGAACTCTATATCCAGCGAAGGCGGGTTCTCGGATCCTAATACGAGCGCTTCAAAACAAAATCGAAGCGAGTCCGGGTCCACGCCTGACCATTCCCCGATTCGCAAACCTACCTTCAGCAGCTTCGAGCCGGGATGACGCTCGGCTTCCTTTTGCGCTGCATCCAGGACCGAGGTTGCGATACCCATCTCGTGCATGGCCTTCTCTCTCAACAAATACGAGGCAACTGGTCACCGGACAGCATATCCACGATCCGGGTGGTTCCGAGCAGTGTGCGCATGGTTACCCAGCCGGCGTCAGTTCCGCGCACTGTACCGATCCGCCGGGCATCGCGCCCCAGCGGATTCCTCCGCATGACAGCCACCAGTTCATCCGCCACTTTCGGATCTACGATCGCCAATAATTTGCCTTCATTGGCAACGTACAACGGATCGAGCCCGAGCATCTCGCAGGCGCCACGCACTTCTTCGCGAATCAAAATTGATTGTTCCTCGAGCATAATGCCGACCTGAGACTGCGCCGCAATCTCATTCAGGGAACTCGATACTCCCCCGCGAGTCGGGTCCCGCAGGCATCGGATCGCATGCGTCGTCTCCAGCATATCAGCCACTAGCGTATAGAGGGGCGCCGAATCGCTTTGGATAGGGCTATCGAACTCCAGGCCTTCCCGTTCTGCGAGAATGGCGATGCCGTGTTCCCCGATGGAACCACTGAGTATCACGGCATCGCCCGGACGGGCCTCACCCGCGGAGAGATAGACTCCCTCCGTCACCACGCCCAGACCCGTCGTATTGATAAAAACTCCGTCGCCACTGCCCTTGTCAACGACTTTCGTGTCTCCGGTTATTATTTGTACGCCGCATTCTTTGGCAGCGCGGCCAAGCGAATTGGCGATACGCCGCAGCGATTCCATGGAAAAGCCCTCTTCAATGATGAACGCCGTGCTCAGGAACAAGGGCCTGGCACCGCCCATTGCGAGGTCGTTCACGGTGCCGTGCACCGCCAGCGAGCCTATGTCGCCGCCCGGGAAGAACAACGGCTTTACAACGAACGAGTCCGTAGTGAAAGCCATGCGGCCATTATTCACCGCGAAGACCGCCTGATCCTCCAACCGCTCCAATGTGGAATTGCGGAACGCCGGCAGGAATATATCGCGCATCAATTCCGCCGATAGCTTTCCTCCACTGCCGTGGCCCAGAGAGACATGATCCCTCGCAGTCATCGGAACCGGACAACTCAGCGTTAGCGTAGTCATGCTTTGAGTACTCATGCGATGCACACCAGACTGGCCGCATGCCTTCGGTATTGATAATAGGCCGAGCAGGCTCCCTCGGTGGACACCATGGGAGCCCCCAGCGGCTGTTCGGGCGTACAACGCGTCGCAAAGGCCGGGCAATCGACCGGTTTTTTCAACCCTTGCAATACTTGCGCGCTAATACATTCGGCCGGCTCGTCGGCTTCGAGCGCCTCCACGCCATAAATCTTTTCAGCGTCAAAGGCCGCGAATTCAGGACGCAGCCGCAGGCCGCTCATGGGGATCTTTCCGATGCCGCGCCACTTGCGGTCCGCCACTTCGAACACTTGCTTCATAACCCGCTGCGCGGGCTGGTTGCCTTGATAGCTGACCGTGCGTACGTACTGATTCTCCATCTCGGCGCGGCCTTCTTCTAGCTGCAGCCACCAGCATCGAGATCGCCTCCAATAAGTCCACAGGTTCGAATCCGCCCACCACGATGGGAACGTGAAATTCGTTCACCAGCGCCTGGTATTCCCAATAGCCCATCACAGTGCATACATGACCGGGCGCGATGAATCCCTGCACGCGGTTGTCGGGCGAAGTCAGCAGTAGCCGCATTGCGGGAGGTACCAGTACGTGCGAAACCAGCTCCGAGAAATTGGTGAGCCCTAGCTCGCGCGCCTTCCAAACTGCCATGGCGTTGGCGGGCGCGGTGGTCTCGAATCCGATTCCGAAGAATACGACTTTTTTAGATGGATTCGCACGCGCGATCTTCACCGCCTCCATAGGTGAGTAAGCTATTCTCACATCGCCGCCCTGCGCCTTCACGCGGAACAGGTCGCTCCTGGTGCCCGGAACGCGCAGCATGTCGCCGTAGGAGACGAACGTGACATCTTTACGGGAGGCAATCTCGACGGCCTTGTCGACAATTTCTATCGGAGTGACGCAAACCGGGCAGCCCGGGCCATGGACCAGTTCCACCTGGGGAGCGATCAGCTCGTCGATGCCATAGCGCATCAATGTGTGGGTTTGACCGCCGCAGATTTCCATCAACACCCAGGGCCGGGTGACTTTGGCGTGAATTCGATCTACCAGCGCCTGTGCGATCTTCGGATCACGGTACTCATCGATGTATCGCATGGGCCCTCAGGTGGCAGCTAGCGCGTCGGGCGCTTCTTGGTCCCCGGCGAGCTCGGGATCTTCGGTCTCGAGCATCCCGATCCGCTCGAGCAGCTGATAGGTGCGCTGGGCTTCTTCCTCGTCCAGGCGGCTGATGGCGAACCCCACATGCACCAAGACGTAATCGCCCTTTTGCGCTTCCGGAACAAAGTCCAGAAAGACCGAGCGCTTGATGCCGCCGAACTCGACCACGCCTAACCGGCTATCGCCGATCAACTGGGTTTCGACAAGCTTTCCCGGGACTGCCAGACACATAATTGCCTCCTACTTAAATCGCAGAGAGGATTCTTGTAACCGCCATCCGCGCCAAACCGGCAGCCCTTCCTAAACTGGCTTGGACCGCGGGCGACAGGCCGATTCCGGTTTGAATCTTCTCAGGCTCCAGGCCGATCAATGTAATCTCGGACGGTGTTTCTCCAAGCAATTGCAGGGCCGCCAGAATCTGCGGCGCGCTTCCCTCGTGTGCCGTAGTTGCGGCCCGTCGGCCCATGCGACTTACCTCGTCGCCGCTCAACACATGAACCGCGCCAGCCTGGTCGCCGAAACGGACAGCATCCAGAAAAACAACAGCCTTTCGCCCTTCGAAGGTCCCTAATAGGGCCAGGCCCTGGGTGCCGCCATCGAGCAACTCGACTTGTCCGCCCCATTCGGAGGAGTTGGACGCCAGCCTGGACAAGAGTTCCTGCCCAGCGCCATCGTCCGACATGAGGGGATTGCCGAGCGCCAGCACCAAGACCGGCGCGGTATCTTTGCACGGGCAGGAGTTGGTGCACGTGCAACATTCTTCTTTCCTGGCCGTGGATGCGCCTTCCCGCGCGCCCACCATCGACTCAGCTAATCCACTGGTCTGCATCATGGTCGCCTGGTTCAACAAACTTCGGGCCTGCAATGATGGAATCCACCAGCCCGTTCTTATACAGCTGCACGTCGTACAGCACGATGTAGATGTGGAACATCACAAAAACAACGATCAGCCAAGCCACCAGGTGATGCCACATGTGGACACGGAAAGAGCCGCCCAGCAGGGGAATCGACCAGCCCACCAGCTTGTCCCAAAACCCACCTGGGTTAGATTCCCCATAGAGCGCGAAGCCAGTGACGCCTTCAAAGCCGCACATGGCAAAGAAGGCGGCGTAAGAAGCTCCGGCCAGTGAATTGTGGCCGACATGAATGTGTCCCCGCTCCAGGTGCACATAATCCACCACCTGCTGGAAAACGGCCTTGTACCAGGAGGGCCGCCAGAAGAACGGGAATCCGGACCGGGCATAGTTGTTTCCGACGAAGAACCAATGCACCCGAATCAGCACGCCCAGGATCAAGGCGTATGCGAACGCGAAGTGCAGCAGCCGTATCTTGCCCATGAAGAAGTGATTGGACGCTTCCCCGGCAGGCGTCAAGATGGGATTCGCGATGAAGAGCCCTGTCAGAAACAGGACACAGATCGCGATGGCGTTCACCCAGTGCGACAGGCGCACCGGAAACTCCCATACGTATTTCCGGCCGGCCAACAGAGGCACGCCGGGCGCGATGTCAGTATGAGGAACAGTCGCATGAGGAATGGTCGCCATAAACCCTCCTAACGAACGAGGACCTCAGCCAGCGTCTCGCCTTCCGCGCTGGTAACGTGAGTGGCACACGCCAGACAGGGATCGAAGGAATGGATGGTCCGCAGGATCTCCACCGGCCGTTTCGGATCGGCCATAGGTGTGCCGAGCAGCGCCGACTCGTAAGCTCCACGCTGCCCTTGAGCGTCTTTCGGCGAAGCGTTCCAGGTACTCGGCACCACAATCTGATAATTCGCGATCTTCTGATCTTTAATGTGGATCCAGTGTCCCAACGCGCCCCGTGGCGCCTCTTCGACACCGAAACCCTTGCAGTCGGCCGGCCAGGTCTTTGGATCCCAGAACTTGGTATCGGCTGTAGCAGTAGTCGCCGGTCTTGAGGTTGGCGATGAGGCGATCGTATTCTTCCAGCAGCCACTTGGCGGCCAGCCGGGTCTCCAGTCCCCGAGCGGCCGTGCGGCCGAGCGTTGAGAACAGCGCCGCGGGCTGCAGTTTGAGCCGGCCCAATGCATCCGTTACCACCTCTTTGAAATCGTCGCGCCCGCTAGCGAAGCCGACCAACATCCTGGCTAACGGCCCCACTTCCACCGCGTTCCCCTTCCAGCGCGGAGCTTTTACGAACGAATATGCCGCCGTTCTCATCCAGCTGCGCGTAGGGCGGCTTTGGCCCCGTGTACTCCGGGTCCGTAACTCCGTCCCAGGGATGCAGCGACGTCTTGCCGTTCGGATATTTGTACCAGGAATGCGGAATCTGTTCCTGGATCTGCGCGGCGTCCGCGGGATCAACCGGCAGAACTTCTGACAGATTCTTATTGAGGATAACGCCCCGCGGGAACTTGAACTTCGACACATCGTTGATGCCGTTCTGCGGGATATCGCCGTAAGCCATATAGCTGCCCAGTCCGCCGCCGTAGGTGGTCCACTCCGGATAAAACGAAGCAATGGCCAGCAGATCGGGAAGATACAGCCCTTCCACTATCGCCTGCGCGTCCTTGATCAGGTCGTGCACGAACTCCAGCCGCTCCATGTTGATAGCGTTGTCGCCGTTGAGATTGATTGCCGACGCCGACGCCGCCCACCAGGTAATGCGGATGCGGATTCTTGCCTCCAAATACGGCGTGAATCTTGACAACTTCCTTCTGCCACTTCAGCGCTTCCAGGTAGTGCGCCACCGCCATCAGGTTCGCTTCCGGCGGAAGCTTGTAGGCCGGATGTCCCCAGTAGGCATTCTGGAAAATGCCGAGCTGCCCGGATTCCACGAATTTCTTCAGCGTAGCCTTGGTATCGGAATAGTATCCCGGCGTTGACGTTGGCCAGCTCGGAGAGACCTTCTGAGCCAGCCCCGCCGTCGCGGCCGGATCTGCCTTAAGCGCCGACACGACATCCACCCAATCCAAAGCATGCAGGTGATAGAAGTGAATCACGTGATCCTGGACATACTGCGTCAGCTCCATGATGTTGCGAATGATCTCGGCATTCTTCGGGACCGTGATCCCGACCGCGTTCTCCACCGAGCGCACCGAAGCCAGCGCGTGCACGGTCGTGCATACGCCGCAGATTCGCTCGCAGAAAGCCCAGGCGTCGCGCGGGTCGCGCCCTTGCAGAATCACCTCGATCCCGCGCCACATCGTGCCGGAAGAGATCGCGTCGTTGATGACATTGTGATCGTCGAGAATCGCCTCGACGCGCAGGTGTCCTTCAATGCGAGTTACTGGATCGACTACTACGCGTTTAGACATGCGTCACTCCTTCCCGCTTGAATCTTGCGTGCCGGCTGGTGCCTCTTCCGACTTCGCTTTTTGCATTTGTTTGCGCACCACCAACGAAGTAAGATGCGTTGCCAAACCCGCGCCCGCCAAGACTGTCAGCGTCTTGCCGATCTGATCCGGGGTAGAATCGATTCCCGGCACCAGCACATTCGACAACCGTTGGTAGAACGGACCGTTGTCCCAGAAATTCTCCTCGGCGCATCCGATGCATGGATGTCCGGAGTTGACCGGCCAGCCGGTGCCGCAGTTCCACTTGAAGGTCGAGCAGGAGTTGTAGGTGGTCGGCCCGCGGCACCCCATCTTATAGAGACACCAGCCCTTGCGCGCGCCCTCGTCATCCCAGGCTTCGACAAATTGGCCGGCGTCGAAGAATGCGCGCCGATAGCACTTGTCGTGTAATCGCTGGCCGTAAAACATCTTGGGCCGTCCTTGACGATCCAGCTCCGGCAGCGTGTCGAAGGTAAGGATGTAAGTGAGCACTCCGGTCATGACTTCGGCGATCGGCGGGCACCCGGGAACATTGATGATCGGCCTTGCCGCTGATTAGGTCCTTAATCGGTTTCGCGCCGGTGGGATTCGGCTTGGCCGCTTGCACGCAGCCGTTCGATGCGCAGGAACCCCAGGCGACAATCGCTTTGGCGTCCTTGGCAGTCTCCTGGAGAATGTTCAGGAAGGACTCGCCGCCGACCGTGCAATAGACGCCGCCATCTTTGGTGGGCGCATTGCCCTCCACAGCCAGCAGATACTGGCCCTTGTAATCCTTCATGATCTTGCGGCGGATCTCTTCCACTTGGAAACCTGCGGCCGCCTGCAGCGTATCGTCGTAATCCAGCGAGACCATGTTAAGGAGAACATCCTGAGCCATGGGGTGGGAAGAGCGAATGAAAGATTCGCTGCAACAGGTGCACTCCAGATCCATGCAGCCACAGGACGGGAATTCGTGGTTTGGTTTCCATAGCCGCTACAAGCTTGGGGACCAGAGCGGCGCTCAAACCGATGGCCGCTGCGGATTGTGTACAAAATCTCAGGAAAGAGCGACGATCGACTCCGTGCTTTTGGAGAACGTCGTAGGTAGTAAGCCAGCGCTCCGAAGGTTCCACGTGATTACCTCCTGCGGTACAGAACAACGATCACGATAAGTGCACATCCCGCATGGAGATGCGGTTGTAAAACAATTCGTGTAAATGCAAATCGGGGTCCAAAGGTTTTCAGGCCGAAAATGCGGTATTTCTCATCGAGCGGCACTGGAGTTGAGCTATTTGACGCAAATGCATGCGTTATAGGGCGCATGCGGGAGGGGGCGCCGCAGATAGTGCCAAGTCACATCCAGGCGCGTCTTACCGATGGGTTGACGGCTTACCCAAGCAGGCATATACTAGGGTCAGATGTCTACCCGAGTCGCTTTACTGCAAGGCACCCTCGATTTACTCATTCTTCGGACACTGGTCTTTGGGCCGCAGCACGGTCAAGGGATCGCGCGCGCGATTCAGCAGCAATCCGAAGATGTGCTTCTGGTCGAGCACGGCGCCTTGTATCCAGCGCTTCAGCGGCTCGAAGCCAAGGAATGGATTAGCGCGAAATGGGGCGTTTCGTCCAACAATCGCAAGGCGCGGTTTTATACGCTCACTAGCAAAGGCCGTAAACAGCTTGCCGAGGAAAGCAATCAATGGAAGATATTGGCGGCAGCGATCGGGCGCATACTCGGTCCGGATACCCAAGGTTGATTATGTCTCGCCGACGCAGGCTAAACGACTTTTCGGACGAACTTCGAGCGCATCTCGCGATCGAGATCGACCGCTTGCGCGAGGAAGGCTATGATCCGGACGAGGCCCGCCGGATCGCTAATCTCAACCTGGGAAATCTTATGATTCAGGAAGAACGATTTTACGAAGCCAGCCGTTGGGCCTGGCTCGACCAGGTGCGGCAGGATGTCCGTTATTCGCTGCGCCAACTTCGGCACTCCCCCGCGTTTACGCTCACCGCGGTGCTGACGTTGGCGCTGGGGATCGGCGCCACCACCGCGATCTTCACGTTGATCCATGCCGTGCTGCTGAAGGCACTGCCGGTCACCCGGCCGGGCGAATTGTACACCGCCGGCGAAGGCGTACATCGTATGTTCAGCGGTATGGCCGGCGACTGGGACATTTTCTCCTTCGAGCTTTACACATATATTCGCGACCACACTGACGGGTTCGAGAGCCTGGTCGCATTTCAGGCCGACCCGCGCCGGATCGGTGTGCGCAAAGCCGGGAGCCCTGATGCGGCCGAGTCCCACATGGCGGAATATGTGAGCGGCAATTATTTTTCAACTTTCGGCGTGGGCGCGTTTGCCGGGCGCCCGATCGATGAAAGGGACGACCGGCCGGGCGCGCCGCCAGTGGCGATGATCTCCTACCGCATGTGGCAGGAAAAATACGGTCTCGATCCGACGGTGCTGGGCGCAGCATTTCAAATGAACGGGACGCCGGTGACCATCATCGGAGCCACGCCTCCGGATTTCTTTGGAGACACACTGCGCGCCATTCCTCCGGACTTTTTCCTGCCTATCAACGCAGAGCCGGCCGTGAATCATTTGGCATGGATCAACAATCCGGATCTGCACTGGCTGTTCGTAATGGGACGAATCAAGCCCGGGGCTCCGGTGCATCGGATGGAGGCACAGATGCTCGTGGAGGTTCGGCAGTGGCTGACAGCGCGCTCCGGAAAATTGGGTCCGAATGAGGCGGCGCAGATTCCCCAACAGACACTGCACCTAAGGCCGGGCCAGAGCGGCATCGGCGTCATGCGCGCCACCTATTCCACCGGATTGCAGCTCCTGATGGCAATTTCGGGCTTCGTGCTGCTCATCGTCTGCGCTAACCTGGCCAACCTGATGCTGGTGCGCGGACTCGCCCGGCGGCGGCAGACGTCGGTAAGCGTGGCGCTCGGCGCCAGTCGCTGGCGTTTGATTCGCCAGACGTTGACGGAAAGCCTGTTGCTCGGATTAATCGGTGGGGCAGCCGGCGTGGCGATTGCGTTTGCTGGGACGCAGACTCTGCTTCGCTCCGTGTTCGTGGGCGCCGCAGCTGTACCGATTAGCCCCACGCCCGATCTGCCGGTGCTGGCGTTCGCACTGGCCGTGTCGATCGCAACCGGGCTATTGTTCGGGATTGCGCCGGCCTGGATGGCCAATCGCGCCGATCCGCTGGAGGCGTTGCGCGGAGCAGGACGATCCAGCGAAAACACCGGATCGCTGCCGCAGAGGAGTCTGGTGATTTTGCAAGCCGCTTTGTCGCTGGTGCTTCTGGCCGCGGCTGGTTTGTTGACCGAGAGCTTGCGCAACCTGGAACATCAGCGCTTTGGTTTCGCACCCGATGGGCGCGTGGCGATCCGCATCGATCCGAATCTGGCGGGCTATAAGCCGAATCAACTCGATGCCCTGTATCGGCACATTCGGGAGCGAATGGCGCAAATACCGGGCTCCAAAAGCGTGAGCTATTCGCTATACAGCCCCATGAGTGGATCAAGCTGGTCCACTGACGTGACCATAGAGGGGCAGCCGCCGGTTGCCGTCGATGGGCAGAACAATACCTCTTGGAATCGCGTTGGGCCCGAATATTTCGAGACGGTCGGGACACCAATTCTGAGCGGGCGGACGATCCTCGAATCGGACACGGCATCCGCGCGTCACGTCGCGGTGATCAACCAGGCCTTCGCGAGCCGGTTTCTTGCGGGCGAAGACCCGATCGGAAAGCATTTCGGTCCGAGTGTGTATACGACGGCATTCGAAATCGTGGGAGTTGCCGAAGACGCCAAGTATGGCGATCCAGGCCGCCCCGTAGTTCCGATGTATTTTCTTCCGCGGCCGCAAACTACTCAATACAGCGAGGCGGGAATGATGGCTTTCGAAGCGCGATCGTTGTATGTGAACGATATCGTGCTGCGGATGGCGGGACGCGCTGATTCTATCGATCATGAGATCCGGCGAGCCATTGCTGAGGTCGACCCCAACCTGACGGTAATCCGGATTCAGAGTTTTGACCAGCAGGTGTCGGGACAGCTCAGTCAAGAAAGCCTGATCGTTCGGCTAACTTCATTGTTCGGCCTGACCGCGCTGCTGCTGGCATCAGTGGGATTGTATGGGGTGACGTCGTACTCGGTCGCCCGGAAATCGAAAGAGATTGGGATTCGCGTAGCGCTTGGGGCGGATCCGATGTTGGTGGTGAAGATGGTGCTGCGGAATGCTTACCTGCTGGTGACCATCGGACTGGCGGTGGGGATTCCGATTGCGTTAGGGATGGGGCGGCTACTGGGGAGCAGGCTGTACGGGATCAGTTGGTATAGTCCAGTAATTTTGGGCGCTTCGGCAGCTGCCCTCAGCGCATTTGCCTTTGCGGCTACGATTGTGCCGGCGCGTCGAGCCGCATCGGTGGACCCGGTCGAAACGTTGCGGGGCGAATAATCTGGGCGGTGCCCGCCGTACGGTCCGACACGTCTCGCACCACCACCCGCGTACCAACGTTTCGGGTATATAATGGCACCCGCCCTCGGAATTAAAACCGGGGCCGCTGGCTGGGATCAAGTCCAAGCCCCGCCGGGATCATTTCCAAGGAGAAAAAGGCATGGAAAGAGAAAACTTCAAATGCGGGTTGTGGCAGCAAGAGCAGTCCCCTCGCAAAGCTGGTTTCGAGAAAACTGCCGCACGCAAATCAGTGCGGCATCAGAAGGCGTTTGTGTTTTCGATGTGTGTAGTTGCTGCAATTGTGCTTCTGGCTGTCGCGTTTCCGGCGTTTGCGGTGGTGCCCGGCCCGGCCGGCCCTTACACGCAAATCGGCACCATTTCGGTCCCAGGCGGTCTAAAACAATTTGACATCCTGTGGGTGGACACCTCATCAGACTTGATGTACCTCGGCGATGATGGATCGGCCAAGGGAGCAGGCGCCGTCGATGTCTTCGACGTTCACAGCGACAGATTTTTATACAAGATCGGTCTGGGCAGTTTTCAAGGCCTCTTCGATGCCACTCACTGCTGCAACGGACCAACTGGCGTTCTCCCGATCCCTCAGCAACGCCAACTTTGGGCGGGTGACGGCAACAGCACTATCAAAGTTATAAATATGGACCGGAATGAGATATCCAACATCATCAATACGGGCGGTACGAACCGCGCGGATGAAATGGCATGGGATTCCAAGGATCACCTCCTTATCATCGGGAATTCTTCCGAGCCCAGCGGGAGCACCGGGAATTTCTTGACCGTAATCAACACCGACACGCAGACGATTCAGGGCAAGATCTACTACCCCAACTCGACCGGTTTGGAACAGCCCGTTTGGGATCCTACGGCCAAAAGGTTTTACGTCCCGATCGACGGGAGTGTCTCTGAAGTCGATGTGATCGATCCGACCGCGGTCGTCGGCTCCTGCACGATAACGGCGGGCCCGGCCTGCGGCGTGACCAGCCAGGTTCTTGTTCAGTCCTGCCCCAGCATCTCGGGAATGGCGATGCTTCCTAATGGGCGCCTTATGCTGAGCTGCGGCATCATCCTCAACATGCCCGGCGGCAGCATTGCGGTCTCGCTCAATTCGACATCCGGCGGCGCAATCACTGGCGACCAGATTTATTACAACGCTGGCGACAACCAGGTCTACTGGGGAAGTGCGGCTCCCTTCGTAGTCGACGTCGGGATCAACCAAACTCAAACCTCCTTAGCGCCTGTATCAGCGGGTTCTCACGTTATTGCGGCGAATAGCAACAACAACCACATCTATTTGCCCAGTTCCGTGTGCGGCTGTATTGAAGTGTTTGCCCCGGTGGCGGATCAACCCGCCGGATTCACTCCTTTCGTGCATTAACTAGCTTACAGAGGCGGGCGCCTTTCATTAGGATCAAGGAAATGCGCCCGCGCCGATGAGAAGTCCTGACCGCTGTGCCCGGGGTTGGGTTCGTTTTTTCAAATGACCGGATCTCTCCGGAATCTCACCCAACACTGGGTTGTTTTAACGGCACAGGCTCTATTTTTCAACAAAATATCATGCCCATCCCTGAATGCAGATCGGATTCACAGACGCAGTGGACAGGGAGTGGTCTCGGTGGCGAGGATGCTCTCCATCGCTTTTTTGAAACCCGGCGCTCACAACCGGTGGATGATTATCTGAAGCTCCAAAAACGATTCGGTGCGGCTGGCAATTCACCGCGGGGCTGCCCACTGGAAAGCACATGCCAGTAGTGGGCTCGGGGCCATCCGGCCTCTCCGCCGATACTCTGACGCTGCGTGCTGGTCTATGCCGGATGCAATACGGCGCTGGATGTTGCGCGCACAGCCAAGCGTTTCGGCGCCACCCAAACTCTCGTCGTCCAAGAAGCTCTCGAGGAAGGGATCCAGTTCAAATGGCTGTCCATTATCAGCAGGCCACCGAACACTACCTTCACCGTTGAGAAAATGCATTCCAAATGAAAAGGGATTTCCGTCTCAAAATCATCGCCGGCGGTGACATGGTGCCGGCCGAACGAACTGTTTACCGTCACGGAGGGCCACCGCAAGAAGGCTGCGCGGAATATCGGTGCTTTTCTACGGGGCGATGTTATAACTGGCGAACCAAACATGAGCTGATGTCTATCCTGTGGTAACTGTTTTGAATGCGACAATTGCTACGGCTTCTGTCCCGACAACGCTGTCCTGAAACTCAGTGCAGGTAAAGGGTTTCAATTCAATTACGATTACTGCAAAGGCTACGGGATGTGCGCAGCGGAGTGCCCCTGCGGCGCTAGCTGAACGGTGACAGCGACCATTTAGGTACAAACCCAGGTGACACGCATCGCCGAATTCAGGCGACCTCATAAATTCTTTTTATTAAACAAGACCTGGGAGAGGAGTCTAACACGCTGAGGACCCCAGTTTGTCACCTGCGGCCGAACGTGTCCGAAATCCTCAGACCACCCGCAAGGCGCACCGTTGCCCGAAGTGTGGGTCTAGGCAAACTGGCCCGTCTCGCCGGCACTCGCTAACGGACTGGGTGTTGTTGACCTTGCTTCTCAATCCGTATCGTTGCGGCCAGTGCCTGCGGCGTTTCTTTCGATTTCGTAACCGCTGGGCGAGACGGATGGTCTCACTAACCCTTTGTCTACTCCCGCTGTTCATCCTGACGTTGTGGTTTCTAGAACTGCGAGAACTTCAGAAGGTGCGGGCGCTGTCGGTGCCCGAGCAAAACAAGTCCGATCCGTCTAAGACAGATACTCTGTCGCCGAAAACCGTCCAACAATTACTGGACAAGCGTTGATTGTCCGCCACGCGGCGCTCGGTTCAGTCAAACTCCCGAACGGGTGCGAGTTGGTCCGCGCCCACGCGTCCGGCGGCGATGTGCGCCTGATGGTAATTCTCTCCCCGCACAGGCACGCCTGCCAGCCGGCGCAGCATTGCTATCTGGCCCACATGCGTGAGCGCATCGGCGATGGGGCCCTGAAAGAGCTTCTCCGCAGGTTCGTGCAAAAGATTGTTGGAAGCGAGGTAAGCATCGAGTGCTTCAAGAGCAGTGAAGCAACGCTGCATTTCCGCATCCCATGCAAGAGCAGCGGAACTATGCCAACGTTGCTGCCCTTGGGCTATCGACAGCGCCCAGTCCATCAGGTCGCCGATATGCGCGAGAATATCGACTGGCGTCCGCGTGTGCTCCGACGCTCGAAATTGAGCGAATGTGTCCGGTGCTCCACGGACCGCTTTCCCGCCGCGATAAGCGAGAGTGGCCAAAGTGTGGCGAAGTAATTGGCGAACTGGATCAGCAATGGAAAATGACAATGAAGAGGGTTGCATTCAAATATCATCTCGCGTTGCTGGCCATGGCCGGCTCGTCGTTATCCGGGCAAGCAGTCGACACGGCCAACAACACTAACAATGCCGATCCACCGGAACGCTGGAATCTCTACTATCAAGCGACTTCCATCGGCCAGCGTCACGGCACATTTGACTCCCCCTATCAAGGATTGTTCAGCTTCCAGCCGTATCCGGAGCGCGATGTCTCGTTGACGACAACTTTGTTCTTTGGCCTGCGGCTGGACCAGAACACTCAATTTTATTTCGACCCTGAGATTGCGGGCGGCCGAGGGCTGAGCAGGGTGGACGGCCTGGCTAACGCGCCCAATGGCGAATTACCGCGCATCCAGACCGCGACACCGAAGCCGTACATCGCTCGGCTGTACTTTTCTCACGATTTTGGCTTCGGATCCGAGAAGGAACATATTGAAAGCGACTTGAACCAATTAGCGGGCGAGCGTCCAATGAATCGTTTCACCGTATCGGTGGGACGGTTCACGGTCACGGATTTCTTCGACAACAACAACTATACTCACGACCCCCGTACTCAATTCATGGCTTGGGGCGTAATGTACAACGGAGCGTGGGACTACCCTGCGGACACGCGTGGCTATACCTGGGGCATCGTCAATGAGTTCCATACACGCAATTGGTCCTTCCTATATGGCGCCGCAGCAGAGCCGAGAGTCGCCAATGGCGGCACCTTCGACCGGCGTGTGCTGCGTGACCGCGGAGATACCTTCCAAGTGGAGCGCCGCTATTCCATAAAAGAGCATCCCGGGGCCGTTCGTCTATTAGGCTTTTTGAATCACACTGACTCGGGCAGCTATGCCGCTGCACTTCGTCTCGCCCAAGAAACCGGGGCCAGGCCTGACATCACGGCCGTTCATCATGCCGGAACCCTCAAATACGGGACCGGTATAAGCTTCGACCAGGAAATTCGCCCGGATGTCGGCGCATTCATCCGCCTGGGCTGGAATGACGGAAAGACCCAGGACTTCGCGTTTACGGCCATCGATCGGCTGGCCAGCGGCGGCGTCTCAGTGAAGGGCGCCAGGTGGAAGAGAAAAGAGGATGTTGTTGCCACTTCCTTCACAGCCGGCGGACTTTCCGGCGTGCATGCCTTGTATCTCGCACGCGGCGGCTACGATTTTTTGATCGGAGATGGCCGGCTCAACTACGCTCCCGAGTACCTGTGGGAAAGCTACTACAGCGCGCAACTGTTCCCTGGATTTTACACGAGCTTAGATCTCCAGCATTACAACAACCCGGCCTACAACCATGACCGTGGACCGATCTGGGTGGAGAGCATCCGGTTGCATGTCGAATTCGGACTCAAGCCGCGAAAGGCAAAATAAAATCAAAATGAGCCTGGTACCCGGGTCTTTGCGCGCGCTGCTTACGAAGTTAATCGACTATGCTGGCCTTTTTCCTCCGGCCGCCCTCTCACTCCCAGTCACGCTTTCCAATTACAGGCGGTATCTGGCCTCGCCCGAAAACTGGATCTTGAATCGTCTGGTTCTACCGGTTACACAGGTCAACGAAATTGACTTGGATGAGAGCTGGCACATGACGCTACTGGTAAATAATGAACCGGGTGCGCTGCCGCGGCAAGTGGAGTCGCTCGAAACCAAGCTACCTCACAAGCTGTCGCTGCCAACCTATTGCGAAGCGCCTCTCGATCAGATCATCGGTGGATTCGCAAAGGTCCGAACCGGCGGCTTGACGGCTGACGCTGTCCCGATGCCCGGTGAAATTGCGGACTTTCTAAACCAGGCTGCTGAACGGCGTGTTCCTTTTAAAGCAACTGCCGGGCTACATCATCCCATTCGCGGAAGTCATCAGTTGACTTACGCGGCGGATAGCCCACACGCTATCATGCACGGGTTTATAAATGTGTTCATCGCCGCGGGGTTCGCCTGGCATGGCGCCGGCCGTAGCGCGGTCATCGGCGTCCTGCATGAATGCGATCCGGATAGCTTTGAATTCTTCGATGATGCACTAACCTGGCGGGGCCGGAGTCTCTCAACTGCGCAGATTGCGGAGGCTCGCCGCGACTTCGCACACAGTTTCGGCTCCTGTTCGTTTGACGAGCCGACCGAAGACCTAAGAGCATTGGGGTGGCTGCGATGATTGATGGGACGCACGACCAGGCGCTTCACAGCTGGGTGGAATCCGCCAATCGGCCCGATTCGGATTTTCCAATTCAGAACCTCCCTTTCGCGACTTTCGCCCGGAAAGGGCACGCTTACACGCGTTTGGGAATTGCAATCGGGGAGATGGTATTGGACGTAGGCGCAGCTTTCCAAATCCAGTCCATGGACGCGTTGATGGCGTTGCCTCGCTCTCTCCGTGTCGGTCTGCGTCAGCGTGCCAGCGCGTTTCTATCGAAGTTTTCTACCGGAGCGGAACGATTTTTGACACCGGTAGCTGACGTTGATCTGTTGCTGCCCTGTGATATTCCCGACTACACCGACTTCTACGCCTCAATCGATCACGCCACGAATGTCGGCACCCTATTTCGCCCCGACAATCCGCTATTGCCGAATTACAAATGGCTACCCATTGCGTACCACGGCCGCGCCTCCTCGGTGGTTGTTAGTGGAACGCCAGTCCGAAGGCCGAGGGGACAAATTGTGCCCAGTCCAGGCTCGCCCCCGGTCTATGCGCCTTGTCGTCTGCTGGATTATGAACTGGAGTTAGGAGCGTTCCTGGGACCAGGGAACACGCTGGGCGAACCAATCCCGATTACGCAGTCGGAAGAGCACGTGGTCGGCGTGTGCCTTCTGAACGATTGGTCGGCACGCGACATCCAAACGTGGGAATCGCAGCCTCTTGGCCCATTTCTGTCGAAGAACTTCGCTACGTCGATCTCGCCATGGGTGGTAACTGTGGAGGCACTGGAACCGTTTCGATGTCCTTCCCAGCCTAGGCCTGCCGGCGATCCGGCGCCATTGCCTCATCTCGCCCCTATCGGCGACACGGCCTTCCGCGTCACTTTGGAAGTTTGGCTGCGATCGCCTAGGATGCGGGAACCCGTGCGCGTCAGCCAAAGCGATTTCTCGAGGATGTATTGGACGCTGGCGCAGATGGTGGCGCAGCATGCCTCAAACGGCTGCTCTCTCCGGCCCGGCGACTTGATCGGCAGCGGGACGGTTTCAGGGCCGGAGAAGCAAAACCGCGGATGTCTGCTCGAGATCACGCGGCGGGGATCGGAGCCTCTTACTCTGCCCAGCGGCGAAGAGCGAGCGTTCTTAGAAGATGGCGATGAGGTGATCCTGCGGGGGTGGTGTGAGGCGCCCGGGTTCCGGCGAATCGGGTTGGGTGAGTGCCGCGGCACGGTCCTGGCAGCCCTCGGCTAGGTTGCAGGGTTCTAGATGGACACCGCGCTCAGTCTTGTAGAGTAAACACAAGATGCCACGACTCACAATCGTTTTTCTTATCTTTTCGGGCGCGATTGCATTGCTGGGACAATCCCCGTCCTCTCTCAGTTGTCCAGGCACGCTGGAGGTGACGGAGACCGCCGCGCCCATACAAGGGTGGCGAAGCACTTCCACACAGACAGAACATGACTTTGAACGCGTCTCCATCTACAACGTCGATAAGGAGGGCCGGGAATATGATCTGGCTCCGGATAATGAGGCTCGTACCGGAGCGAAAGTCGTCCAGACCTGGAACTTAAAGGACTATCGCAGCATGAATATTCTCCTGCGCTGCCGTTATCACGATACCGCCGTTGTCCTACATACGGAAGCGCCTGCAGCACTCACCCGATGCACTTTCACTTTCGTTTTAGACAAGAACGGCAACTTCATCGGGAAATCTGATTCGGTCTGCCGGCAATAATACGTCGTTCGGTGGCGATTTCATGACGCTGCCAAATCTTTGGACATAATCCCGTGTTGATTGCATAGTGTTTCCGCTTGGGCTTCGACATGCTCTCCGTTTTCCGGAGCATTGCGTTGGCTACACCACAAGCGGCCCTGAGCCGACCACTCACGTTGCAAGAACCTGCTCATCGGCCTCAGCGCCCGGGCGGCCTCGACCTTTCACTCCTGACCGGCATCGTCATCGCGCTGGGAGCAATTGTCGCCGGAATCTGTGCTACGCACGTCGGTCTGGCCTACTTCCTACAGCCCACCGGCGCAATGATCGTATTAGGTGGAACATTAGGCGTCATCCTGGTCACCACGCCCAGGCACTCGCTGGTTCATTCGGCACGCCGCATCGCCGATATTTTCTCGGCCGACGAGGTGGATCGCGGAGCGCTGATTGAGGAGGTCATTGCCCTGGCCAGAATCGCGAGAAGGGGCGGAGTCGTTTCTCTTGAGCCGGTTCTCAAAAAGACAGAAAACGCCTTCCTCAGGGATGCACTGCAACTGGCCGTGGATGGCCAAAACCGCGACGAACTGCAGGCTGTGCTCGAGACTCAACTTAGAATGAACGAACGTCATGGCGAGAGTGATGCCAAGGCCTTGGAGGTCGCCGGCGGGTTCGCGCCCACCATCGGAATCATCGGCACCGTCGTGGGGTTAATTGAAGTGCTGCGCCAATTCTCGAATCTTCAAGCCGTCGGCAGTGGGATTGGGACCGCGTTCGTCTCCACCATTTATGGCCTGGCGCTGGCAAATCTGTTGTTGCTGCCGGCATCTCACCGCATCCGAGCGCGAGTAGCGGAGAACTTTGAAACTCAAGAACTGATCATCGAAGGAGTGCTCGCGATCATGGACTGCCAGCATCCATCATTGATTCGCGTCCGTTTGAGTTCGTTTGTGCGAGAGCCCAGGTCCGATACCGCGTAAACATGCTGCGTAAACCAAGCTATCTCCAGGAGGAGAATGGATCTCACAACCGCTGGCTGATCAGCTATACCGACATCGTAACTGTCTTGCTGATCCTGTTCGTCGCGGTGGCGGCGCAGGGCTTGCGGGATCATCCGGTTCAGCCCATCGCAGAGCCGCCAACGCCCACCGTCACGCACCCGGCGCTGCAACTAACGGAGCAAAGGCTACAACTGCAGGGCCTCGATCTGCATCGCGAACCGCGCGGTTTAGTCATCAGTGTTCCGCAAGCGGTTCTATTTGCGTCAGGGGACGATTTCATCAGCCCTCAGGCATATCCAATGGTGTCCCAGATTGCCACCGTGCTTCGCGATGTAAAGAACAAGATCGCGCTGGTTGGGCATGCCGATGCCATTCCGATTCACAATCGGCGGTTTAAGAGTAACTGGGAGCTTTCCGCGTCCAGGAGCCTGAGCCTCCTCACGATGCTGGCAGATCAGTATGGCATAGACGAATCCCGTCTTTCGATTCAGAGCTATGGTTCCTACAACCCTATTTCGTCGAACGACACCGAGGACGGCCGCGCCGAAAACCGGCGGGTCGAGATTCTGATTCTGAACGATCCGCAACTCGAAGCCAATCCTCGATAATCGCTTTTGCTATCGTGAGACTTTCCACGATGCCTTCTTTTACTATTCCTCAAAGCGGGGCTTTGGACCTGGTCTCGCTCGGCGCGCTGGTTCATCGCCTGGATCCCGGTATCATTCCCTTTCGCAAAGCCACCGAATGCCAGATTCATGTCAGCGGGGGCGAATTTAACGTTGCCGCTAATCTTGCCGACTGTTTTGGGATGCAGACCGGCATTGCAACCGCAATGGTCAACTATCCGATCGGCGACCTGGTCTCCGAGCGGGTACGGGCCATGGGGGTCCGGCCGTTTTACAAGCGTTTCGAGCATGACGGTGTCGCCGGTCCGAACATTGCGGCCGTTTACAGCGATCGAGGCCACGGAGTGCGCGCGCCGGTGGTTTTTTATAACCGGTCGAACGAAGCAGCGGCGCGGCTGAAGCCCGGCGATTTCGATTGGGCGACGATCTTCTCCGCCGGTGTCCGCTGGTTCCACAGCGGTGGAATTTTCGCGGCTCTATCAGAAACCACAGCTGAGCTGATCATCGAGGGCATGCGGGCAGCCAAAGCGGCGGGCGCGGTGATCTCCTTTGACTTGAATTTCCGCGAAAAGCTATGGAAGATTTCGGGAGGCCAGCATCGCGCGCAATCCGTGATCGGTCGAATCGTGGAGAACGTGGACGTGCTGGTAGGAAATGAAGAGGACTTGCAGAGAGGCCTGGGCGTTCCGGGTCCCCGGGTGGCTGCTAAATCGAAGCTGGACCCGAGCGCGTTTTTCGGAATGATAGACCGCGTGGTGAAGCAGCATCCTCAGATCAAGATGGTGGCGACTACTCTGCGAGAGGTTCATTCGACCAACCGGCACCATTGGGCCGCCGTGGCGTGGGTCAACGGCGAAACCCATGTTTCACCGGCCTGCGAACTGCCGATTTATGACCGCGTAGGGGGCGGCGACGGTTTCGCATCAGGATTCTTTTACGGACTGCTGGCCGGCGAATCTCCCGAGGAATCGCTCAAGCTGGGTTGGGCGCACGGAGCGCTTTTAACCACTTTTCCAGGCGACACCACCATGGCGACCGTTGAAGAAGTTCGGGCGTTCGCTCAGGGTGGATCGGCGCGCATCCAACGTTAGTGAATACGCTGAAACTCGTCTAACGCTGCGCCCAACCGCTCCAAGCTGGCGGCCAAAGCATTCGACTCGCCACCTATGCCCAAGCGGAAATGATCGGGCATCTCGAAGAAGGACCCAGGCACCACCGTGCCGTCATACTTTTCGCGGAACAGCTCGCAGAATTTGTCCACTGAACCGATGAGCAGCTTGGGGAACACCACGGTTCCGAACTGTAATGGGCGGACTTCGAGATCCCGTCTGCCTGCCAGGAATTGGTTGAGCAAGGGCCGGTTCCTGTCGAGAAGTGTACGCGACCATTTTCGGATCGTCTCGAAATTCTGTAGGGCGATAACGCTCAGACGTTCGGCGGGATGGGCTTGGTTTACCCCAAAAAGATCATTTAACAGCCACATCCGGCGCGCCAATTCCGGCTCCGCCAGCACCCAACCACAGCGCAGACCGCTGAGCCCGTAAACTTTCGTGAGGCTGTTCGTGACCACAAACTCCGGTCCCAGATGAAACGCAGAACGCGGCGCAATTTCGAAGGCGGCATCCAGGTAGACTTCATCCACCAGCACCCGAGCGCCCACCCGGCGGGCGATCTCCCCGACGGCGCTAAGATTACCCTCGTCGGCGAAAGCGCTGGATGGATTATGAAGATTGGTAATGACGATCAGGCGGGTGCGCGGCGTGATGGCGCGCTCGACCTCTACCGGATCAAGAGTAAAGCCGCTGCCGGCCCGGCGTGGGAACCGGGTGATCTCAGCCTGCAAGTGTCCCAGCGCCGCAAGCAGCAGTTCGTAGGTGGGATGTTCGACTAACACCTCATCGCCGGGGTTCACAATCGCCGCCATGGCAAGATAATTCGCCATCGAAGTGCCATCTGCCGCCACAACGTTTTCCGCCGAAACTCCGCAGTGCCCGGCCAAGGCCTCCTGCAGCGGTGGATACCCATAGCCGCCCCCTCTTGCCAGAGGACCGAGGTCTTCAAGCTTCGCCGGCAATCCGGAGAGCGGATATGTAATTAGGCCGCTGGTTGCCAGGTTGTAGCGAGCGCCCTGCCGCGTCTTCGCCCATTGCATGTAGACCGAACTCATCACACGATTCTTCATGATCTCGAAAGCCTTCTCCTCCAAAACAAATATGCCGGAATCCCGGACGCGAGCAACAGCCACCCGATGAGGCTCTCCTTAGGATGACTGAACACGGTACCGGCCACGATAGCAGCACAGGCAAATACGAAAAGGCCGGTGGTCCAAGGATGACCGGGTACCAGATATCCTACTTTTTCATCGCTGCCTTCGCGCCGGCGAAAAACGAACAGCGTGGCGGCGGTAAGACCGAAAAAAATGAAATCCGACGAAGTTACATAGCTTAGGATCTGTTCGTAGCGTCCGGAGAGCGCGATCACGCTGGCTAGAAAACCCTGCAAGGCAATCGAAACCACTGGGGCCTGCGTGCGTGACGAGACGTAGCTCACGCTCCGAAAGAACAGTCCATCTTCGGCCATTGCGAAATAGACGCGCGGAGCGGTCAGCATTCCCTGGCTGAGAAACCCAATAGTAGAGATGGCAATGGCAAAGGCCGTGAAGGTGGCCCCCACCGAGCCTACCGCCTGCTGCATCGCCGTGGAAGCAGGAGTACTGGTAGCCGCCAAGCCATCGGCACCGAGCACGCGCAGATAGACAAAATTCATCGAGAGATAAATCGCGACCACCCCGAGCACGCCAATCAGGAGACCACGCGTGAGATCGCGGCGAGGATCGCGCAGTTCGGCCGACATGAAACTCGCCGTTTGCCAGCCTCCGTAAGAGAAGGCGATGGGCGTCAACGCGGCGCCAGCTGCCCTGAGGAAATCCCAAGGTTCGACGGGTGCGGGTGCCGGGACAGACCCAGCAAGCGAGTGCTTCCCAAAGAGAATTCCACATAGCACGATGGCCGCAATCGCGCAAATTTTCAACGCCATAAACACATTCTGGGTGGTACTGCCCGCCCGCACTCCCAGGCAATTGATTGCGGTGAGAACCACGAGCACCAGGACAGCGATCACACGGTCGGCGATCGCGAAGTGCGTCACTTCCAGGAAATAGCGGGCGAAGGTAACGGCCACCGCCGCCATTCCGCCGGTCTGAATAACCAACAGCAAGGCCCAGCCATAAATGAATGCCACCGAGGGGTGATAAGCTTCCCGCAGATATGCGTACTGACCGCCCAGCTGCGGGCGGCGCGCGGCCAGTTCCGCCCAAATGAATCCACCGCTGAGGGCGATCCAGCCGCCGATCGCCCACGCTCCCAGAATAAGCAGGGGGCTATGGAACTGGCGCGCAACCAGGTATGGATTGATGAAAATGCCCGAGCCGACGATGCCACCCATGACGATCATGGTGGCGTCCAGCAGTCCGAGTCGCCGGGCGAGGCGGGTCATTCGCCCGATTCTGCCGCTGGGGAGCTCAGGCTCGCAGAGTCGATGTTGCTGCCGTTGTGCAAGCGGATTCGGCTTCCATCATATCGCGGTCCGAGAAGGTGGAGGCCAATACGTCGCCGCTTCCGTCCAATCCGGCAATGGTGAGATAGCGAAAGCCATTCCGGATCAAACGTTCGCGGTCGAGGGCGTTACGGGTATCCAGCACGATCGGTGAACGCATCCGCCGGGCAGTTTCTTCCCACATCAGGTCGCGATAGAGCGACCATTCGGTAGCGAGGATCAAGGCGTCGCTATCGGCGGCCACTTGCTCCGGCGAATCGCAGCAAATCACTCCCAGATCGCCGTGCTCGCTGCGGAACCGATCCATCGCTACGGGATCGTGGGCCTTGACTTTGCATCCGCGCTGTATTAATTTTCGTGCGATCTCAACCGCCGGTGCGTCGCGCAAGTCGTCAGTGTTCGGTTTGAACGCGAGTCCTAAGATTCCGATGGTCCTGCCTTTGAGAATTTTCAGCTCGGCCAGCAATTTTTCGATCACTCGCTCGCGCTGCCGGAAGTTGATTTCGCGGGCTGCCGCGACGATCGGCATGCTGAGACCGTATTCGGCCGCGGTAGCGACCAGGGCCGCCGTATCTTTCCCAAAGCAAGAGCCGCCCCAACCCAAACCGGCTTGCAGGAATCGCGTGCCGATGCGCGCATCCAGGCCTATTCCCTTGGCCACTTGCAGGATGTCGGCGCCCACTTTTTCGGCCAGGTGGCCAATCTCATTGATGAAGCTGATCTTAAGGGCGAGGAAAGCATTGGCGGCGTACTTGATCAATTCGGCGGAAGCGAGATCGGTAGAGATCAGCGGAACGGCGCCCAGCCCGTCCGGGCGCGGCAAGTATGTAGGCGAGTTAAAGGTTTGATCCAGGACCGGCCGGTACAATGTGTAGAGCGCTTCGAGCGCGCGAGGATCATCGGAACCAACTACCACGCGGTCCGCATACAGGCTATCCGACAATGCCGTCCCCTCTCGCAAAAATTCCGGGTTGGAGGCCACGGCAAACCGGCCGCCGGCCTTACGCCCGCGCTTTTGTTCGTATGACTCACGCATCAGAGATCCAACCCAATTGCCGCTGCCGATGGGTACGGTCGACTTGTTGACCACGACCGTGAAATCGCCATCAAAATTCTCGCCGATCCCTCGGGCGGCCGCACTCAGATAGCGCAAATCCGGACTTCCGTTAGGGGAAGGCGGAGTCCCGACCGCTATAAAGATGACCCGCGCATCAGGTATCGCGCCCGCATAATCGGTGGTGAATCGAAGGTTTTCACTCGATTCGGCCATCAATTCGGTGAGAAAAGGCTCATAAATCGGCGTTTGCCCGGCCTGCAGCAAGGCGATCTTCTTTTCGTCCGAATCAATACATGTGACTTTATGCCCGAGGAAAGCGAGGCATGTGCCGGTTGTGAGGCCGACGTATCCGGTGCCGATGATGCTTACATTCATAAGAACAAAGCGTATCAGCCGCTAAGGAGCTGTACAAGAGTTCGCCGGTACCGTTAGTACCATTGGAACTTTTCAAACTTTAGATGGATCCCAGGGCGGGTTTGTCTGTGGTATGTTCCTTACAGGTCAATATGCGCCTTGCTATTGTGTGCTCCACGTTTTTTCTCGCGGCTGGTATCGCTCTAACCGCGAGCCCTTTGATACAGGATCCGCAGATTTTGATTGATACTGGCGGTGATGCCGTTGGAATCAGTACCGGCATCAATGCAGTGCAGCCGTGCGGCAATCCCACCTGCAGCTTCGATTTCATCGACGACACCCCCGCTTTCGTCGTTAGCTTCGACTTCAAAACGACGATTAACAAAGGGCTAACGTCGGCGGAAGTGGCGAACTTCACGTGCGCGGATCCGGGTGGATATTTTCTGGGCTGCAAGACCAATTACGACCCGGTGACGGGAGGGCTGGAATATCTGTTTTCAGGTGTAAATCCGGCGGATTCAGAGGTTCCTGGGGACACGGAAGCCGGTGAACACGAAGGGATTCCGCCGCAAGGTCACTTCATCATTACTCTGAAGGGTTGGACGGAGAACGAAGCCCTGTTTGTAGACGGAAACCCGCCTTCCTTAGACGGCACCTTCTCAACGGCCGCAACCCCGGAACCGGCTGCAGCGCTCACCCTGGGAGCTGGACTTCTGTTTCTAGCGGCGCTGTGGCGCCGACGTCGAACCGTTCAATAACTGGCTACGATCCGGCTTTGGGTTCGAACTGCTTCACCATCGGAAGGAATTCCGGAAGCTGGCGGAGGGCCTTAAGCTCAGGATCGGCGAATGCCTCCCGAACCGAATAGCCTTTGCTCAAAGCATCCCGAAGGCTTTGCAGGGCTTCGGGCATGCGGTTTGCAAGCGCATTAATCTGGGCTTCGTTGTAGACGAAGTTCACATTGGCAGGGTTTACCTCACGAGCCCGACGGATATAGTCCACGCCCTTTTGGGTATCGCCTTTCTTGGCATAAAAAACTGCCAGCTCGCTGAGAGCCTCCGCGTCCCTGGGATTGGTTTGCAGGGACCGCAGAGCGAGAGAGATGGCCATCTCATAGGTGATACCGGCCTTCTCGCGGTTCCCCAGCCAACGATAGCAATCCGCCAGATTTCCAACCAGATCGCTACGCTGGGGGCTCATGTCGACTGCTTTTTCAAAATTGGCCCGCGCTTCATCGTATCTTTCTTGAAAGAAGAAAGAAGTGCCAAGGTTGGAGTAGGCTACTACGGAAGGCTGCAGCTCCAGAGCTTTCTTGAAGGCTGCAACACTTTCGTTCCACTTCCCCAATTGATGCTGAACGCTGCCGACGTTGGTCCAGCCGTTGGGCAGATTGGGAGCAAGTTCCGTGACCTTTTGGAACGATTTCAGAGCTTGGTTGTTGTCGCCAAATTGAAAATATGCGTTGCCTAGCGTGTTGTAATTGAACCAATAAAATGGATTCGCATCGACCGCGTGCTGGAACGCCTGAAGCGCTTCAGCTTTCTTTCCCAGACTTTTATAGGCCAGGCCCAGGCGGCGATAGCCGTCGTCAGAGTTGGGAGCCAGTTCCAGGGCCTTCTTCAATTCGTCCACGGCTTCCGCACTTTTTCCGGTTACGTTATAAACCTGACCTAAAGAAAAATGAACTTCCGGAAGATTGCTGTTGATTGCTTTGGCGCGGCTAGCCGCCTCCAACGCTCGACTGGCCCACTCAGCGTCTTTCTTGATGTTGTACAAATAGACAGCCGTATCCGCCAGCCCCGTGTATGCTTTCGCGAAATTGCGATCTTTCTGAGATGCAGCTTCGAAATATTCCAGAGCTTGCTTTAAGGTGGCGTCATCACGCTGTCCGTTATGGAGCAGACTCTGGCCCTTGAGGTACATTTCGTAAGCGCTGAGGTTCTCGGTGAGATGAATCGTGCTCTTGGCCAGTTCTTCGTTGGTAAGTTTCAGCTCCAGCCCCGACAACAGGTCGGCGTAAATTTGATCTTGGAGGGTTAGAAGATCCTGCTTTACACCAGAGTATTCTTTACTCCAAAGCCGGCGCCCAGTGGACGGCTCGTCCAGGCTGATCGCGATGGCCAGCCGATCTCCGCTACCTTGCAGACTGCCTTGGACCAGAAGCTTCGCTCCCAAAGAGCGCGCGATCTGGTCAGGCTTGTCCTTGGCACTCACCTTGGCCGCCGCCGCGGGAGAAGCCAAGTGGACGTCTTTCAATTGAAAGAGTTTAGCCGAGAGCGCGTCGACTATTCCGTCAGCCGTCAATTGAAGAGAGCCTTCGTCTCCTATCACTCGGAACGGAAGAATGGCAACATATTTGCCGCCTGGAGTGGCGCTGCTGGAGGCGATCTTGGAGCCAAACAGTGATTGGCGAAACTTCGGAACGCCCACGGAAATAGCAGCCGCCAGCAGGATCACCGCGGCGCTAGCCCACACGATCGGCTTCTTCCAGCGCGGAGCCGCCACCACTACCGGCAGCACGGGCACGCTGGCTTCCGGCGATACGGAATCGGCCCGTTCGAGGTCCACCAGAATCTCGCGGGCATGCTGGTAGCGTTGAGCCGGATCCTTTTCAAGGCAACGCATAATGATGTTGACCAGGTAGTCCGGCAGATCGGGATTCAGAGTCTTCGGGTTCCTGGGGCTCTGCGTCACCCGCTGATACATGGCCTGCAGGACTGAGTCGCTCTCGAACGGAAGGTCGGCGGTGACCATCTCGTACAAGATCAACCCCAAAGAGTAGAGATCGCTGCGATGGTCGACCGGCCCCGCCTCCACTTGTTCCGGCGACATATAACGGGGAGTGCCATTTACTTCGCTGGTCGAAGTCATCATGGAAGCATGCACTTCCAAAGACTTTGCGAGGCCGAAGTCGGACACGAAGACCTGACCTTCCTGATCGACCAGGACATTCTGCGGTTTCAGGTCGCGATGGATCACGCCTTCGGAATGCGCAGCTTCGAGTGCCAGGCAAAGTTGACGCGCAATTCGAATCGCGCGGGGAAGCGGCAGTCTACCTTCCGCGGAGATGATCTGGTGAAGATCCCGTCCATCCACGTAGGCCATGGAGATGAACTTCAAGCCGCCGACGTCGCCCAAGTCATGAATACGGAGGATGTTTTTATGGGAGACTTTGCTGGCTAACAGAATCTCCTGCTTGAGGCGGTCCATGGAACTGGGGTCGCTGGCCAGCTCAGGCCGCACCAATTTCAAGGCGACGGTGCGCCGCAGCTCGCCATCCTGAGCTTTATAGACCTTGCCCATGCCTCCTTCACCGAGCAGAGATTCAATACGGTATCTCGGTCCGAAGAAGCTGCCGGAGGAAAAGGCATGGGGGCCCTGCATCGAGCCCGACTGATTTCCTGAAGTCTGCGACGGTGAAATAAGATTCAAGTCGCGCAGGATCTCCTCGGCACTTTGATACCGAAGGTCAGTCTTGATCTGCAGGCACTTCATGACGATGTCGCTGATCGATTGCGGAACAGAAGAATCCACCTGGCTGGGAGGCGTCGCCAGCTCTTTGGTGCGCCGGATCAGGGTCGCCATCATCGGCTCGTCCTTATAGGGCCGTTTGCCGGTCAGCAACTCGTAAAAGATTACTCCCAGAGCGAAGATATCGGTGCGAGCATCGGCCTTCTCACCCCGGGCTTGCTCCGGCGACATGTAGGTGGGCGTGCCGATCAAGGCGCCCGTACGTGTCATTCCGACCAGCTCCATCGATCGCGCCAGACCGAAATCCATCAGAAAGACGCGCCCCTGGGCATCCAGCATGATGTTCTGAGGTTTCAGATCGCGATGAACGACCCCCTCGCTGTGGGCGGCTTCGAGGCCGGAACAGATCTGGCGGACCATCTCACAGGCGTCGCTAACGGAGAATTTGCCCCGATCTGACAGGATTTTGCTGAGGTCGCGACCCTCGACATAATCCATGGTGATGAATTTGAAGCTGTCGGCAATGCCGAGATCAAAGATGCGGATGACGTTGCGATGCGTCACCTGGCGGGCGAGGATCAATTCCTGCTTGAAACGCCGAATCGTCTCCGGATGATTCGCATATTCGGGGCGAATCACTTTCAACGCCACCAAGCGATCCAACTCGGTGTCCTTGGCCTTGTAGACTGTGCCCATGCCGCCTTCGCCGAGCATCTTGATGATCTCGTATCGGCCAGCCAGGGTCGCGCCGGGGAACAAAGTTGCGCTAGATGCGGACCGAGCACGTGAAGCGGCCACAGCGGCTCCCGGAGAGCCTACGCCGGAATCGAGCGGCGTGGTTAGCCCCCCACTCATAGCCTCCGAGCCTGGAAACGGCGCTGCTACCGTTCTCTGCATGGAATCGCCGGCGCTGGTTAAGAACGGATTTGGTGTAGCACACTTCCCGCACGCGGCCGAACTGTCCGGATTGCTAGTCTGGCAGACTGGACACTCAAACGGCATCTATCATCTCCAGACAGCAAAGCGAGCAAATGCGTCGAAGTGCGCCATAAATCATAGACACACTTAGAGCCAAGAGCCCATCATCCGCGAAACAGTCCCAAGTCATCACACACCGCGGTCAGACGTCCTGCTAAACAGAGCTAGAGGGCGATGGTTAATTTTATCACGCTTCTGCCAAAAATTGACCCTTTTGGGGTGGTTCTATTAGTACCAATCAGAGCTCAAACCACCCAGTACGACGTGAACTAAAATTAACCTTTTGCGCTTTAGAATCATGGCCATGCCTTCCATTACTGGCCCACAGGCTCTGTAACCGCAGATTGAGTGGATGGCCCGTTGATTTGCAATGTGAGCGACGGCGCTGAAATAGATCAACACTTCCTGCGGCGGGTTTGACAAAGCCCGTTCAGCGGCGTCAACATAGGCACGATGACCGCACCTCGATCTCAAGCCGCAATTTCAATTGAAGCTCCGGCTCACTCCGACGCCGAATTCGTCCTTACGCCGGAAGCGCTGCGCTTCCTGGCTGAGCTGCAGCATCGTTTTGATCCACGGCGGCGCGAGTTACTCGAAATGCGAGCGATTCGCCAACAGGCCATCGATGCCGGCCAGCTCCCGGATTTTCTTCCAGAGACCGAATCAATTCGCAAGGCCGACTGGAAGGCCGCGCCGATTCCGAAGGATCTGATGGACCGTCGCGTTGAGATCACGGGCCCGGTGGATCGCAAAATGATCATCAACGCGCTGAACTCGGGCGCGAACGTGTTCATGGCGGATTTCGAGGATTCGAATTCACCAACCTGGGAGAACGTTGTTTCCGGTCAGGCGAATCTTCGGGACGCCGTCCGAGGCGACATTCGGTACGAGAGCCCGGAGGGAAAAGAGTACGCCCTGGGCCCCAATCCGGCGGTGCTGCTGGTGCGCCCGCGCGGCTGGCATTTGGTGGAGCGGCACCTGCTGGTTGAGGGCGCGCCGATGTCGGGCTCGCTCATGGATTTTGGCCTGTTCTTCTTCCACAACGCCAAGGCCCTGATCAAGAAGGGAAGCGGTCCCTATTTTTATTTGCCAAAGATGGAGAGCCATCTGGAGGCGCGGCTCTGGAACGACGTATTCCTGTTCGCTCAGGAACATCTGGGCGTGCCCCGCGGGACGATCCGCGCCACTGTCCTGATAGAAACCATACTGGCCTCGTTCGAGATGGACGAGATCCTGTACGAGCTGCGGGAACACTCGTCCGGCTTGAACTGCGGGCGGTGGGACTACATTTTCAGCTTCATCAAGGTATTCCGGAATCACAAATCGTTCCTGCTGCCGGACCGCTCCCAGGTGACAATGGATCGGGCCTTCCTCAAAGCTTACGTCGAATTGTTGATCAAGACCTGCCATCGTAGGGAGATTCACGCCATGGGTGGCATGGCGGCGCAGATTCCGATTAAGAACGATCCCGCGGCAAATGAATCGGCACTGGACAAGGTTCGGCAAGACAAGTTACGCGAGGTGAAGGCCGGGCACGACGGTACTTGGGTGGCGCACCCGGGATTGGTACCGATCGCCAAACAGGTCTTCGACGAACACATGCAGACGCCGAACCAGATACAGGCAAAGCGCGAGGACGTTCACATTACCGCGGCCGACCTACTGACGGTTCCGCTAGGCGAGATCACCGAGAAAGGTCTGCGGCTGAATGTAGACGTCGGAATTCAGTACCTGCAATCCTGGCTGGGCGGCAACGGCTGCGTACCAATTTATAACCTGATGGAAGATGCGGCGACGGCGGAGATCTCGCGCACGCAAGTATGGCAATGGCTCCATCATGGCGCGCAACTCAGCGATGGCCGCAAAGTGACGAGCGAATTAGTGCGTGAGACGATCGCTTCGGTGCTCGAGGGGCTCCGCGCGCAGCTTGGACCAGGTTATGCCTCCAGCAACTTCCCGCAAGCGGCGCAGTTGTTCGAGCAGATGATGCTCAGCGAGGAATTGACTGACTTCCTGACGCTGCAGGCATACCAATATTTGTAATCTGAGGGCTCAGGCCTGATTGCCGGCAGTGGCCCCGTATTGCCCAGCGGGAGCAGCAGATTCCACGGGCACGGGCTTCTTGGGCATTGGCATTCCGCGCAGGCCGACGGCGGCCAAGGCTGCGAGCAGCGCGAGCACAGCACTCCCATAGAACGCGTAATCCCAGGACCCGGTCCGCTCGAACAACAGCGCGGCCAACCCGCCGGCGAGAATCGAAGCCACGCCCTTGGTGCTGTAAAGGAAGCTGTAGTTGGAGGCGGCGTGGCGTGCACCGAACATGTCGGCGAGCACAGCCGGAAACAATACATAAAGCTCGCCCCAGGTCAGGAATACCAGCGCCATAGTTACCACGAACCAGGTATTGCCCCAGCGTCCGATGGTTACTACGCTGGCCAGAAATATGGCCTGCAGAAAGAACGCTATAGCCATGGTTCGTTCGCGTCCCAGCGAATCCGAGATCCAACCCCAAAAGAACCGGCTGCACCCGTTCCCCAAAGGATTCAGCGAAAGTGTGATCGCCAGCGCGGCTGCGCCAATCTTGAAATTCCGGGCTACCGGAGCCACTTGCGCAGTAGCCATCAGCCCGCCGATACCGACCATTAGCATCATCACGTAGAGCACATAAAACTGCGGAGTCCGCAGCATTTCCCAGGAATTGAATTGCTCGTTCTGCCTGCGTATCTTCGGCAGAACGCCAGGCGGCGGAGCGGGCACAAATCCCATCGGAGGATATTTCAGAAATTGGCCCGCCAAGATAATCAGGACACCCAGGACCAGGCCCGTCAGAACAAATGTCGACCGGTAGCCGTCGGCGCGGATCAGATATCCGAAAATCGGATTGAAGAACGCGGCGCCAGAGCCATAACCGGCGGCGATGAGGCCGGAAGCTACTCCACGCTTGTCCGGGAACCATTTCAATCCCAAGGCCGTAGAGCAACAATAAACGAACGAATTGCCCAAACCGGCGATACCGTACAGTAAATAAAATTCCGGCAGACTATGCGCATAACCGAGCGAGCCCCAGCCCGCGCCACAGAGCAGGCCGGCGACGGTCATAAAGGCGCGCGGCCCCAGACGGTCTATGAGCCAGCCGGAAAGCGGCATCGCCCAGGTCATTACCGCGATAAAGACAGTGAAGCCCCACTGAACCTCAGATAATTTCCATCCCGTTCCGGCCATCATCGGCTGGACGCACATGGTCCAGGCGTACTGCAAATTTCCGATCATGATCATGGCGGTGACTGCCGCGGCCAGCCGCATCCATCGACTCACTTGTTTGTCCTCCTCAGCAACATCTAATAAATCATCATGTCAGAATCCGGTTCATGGTGCGAGCCCCTGCAAGCCCTCAAATTGGTATCGGTTCCGGCGTGGCTGCTCCATCAGACCGTGGATCGGAGGCGGCGTAATTCGTTCCAGTATTCGAATCGTGCATGACCGCCTGACCGCGTCCCATCTCTTGCGCGTATCCGGGGCGGTCGATCACCAGGTGGCCCATCTCGGACAGACCGCGGATAGTCCTGGTTGGTATGCGCGATTCAATCGATACGTCGTATCCGGCCGCGCTGCCCTTGAAAAATCTTGGGGCTTCCATGGCTTCCTGCAGGTTCATGCCGTAATCGACGACGTTCGAAACAAACTGAGCGTGCGCCAGCGGCTGGTTTGCACCGCCCATAATGCCGAACCCTATCAGGCGGCCGTCGTGACGGATAAACCCAGGAATGATGGTGTGGAAGGGCCGCTTTCCGCCTGCGAGGACGTTGGGGTGACCGGGCTCGAGCGTGAAGCCGGCTCCGCGATTTTGCAGCGCGAAGCCCATGCCTTGGACCGTTATCCCGGAGCCGAAGCTGGTGTAGATGCTCTGGATCCAACTGGCGATATTGCCTTCGCGATCGACAACGGTGAGGTAAATGGTGTCGCAGCCGGAAGGGCATCCATGACCAACAGACCCATTGGCTCGCTGCGGGTCGATCAGCGTAGCGCGCTTGCGGGCATAGTCCTTGGAAAGTAACTCGGCCACCGGCACGCGGGCCTTTCTCGGATCTGCATTGTAGCGATAGACATCGGCATAGGCGAGCTTCATTGCCTCGATACGCCGGTGCAACTCACCCGGAGACGAGGGTCCGTCTGGATCAGCCGGAGTCATCTCCATAATGTTCAGCATTTCGAGGGCGGCCATTCCTTGGCCATTAGGTGGAAGCTCGAAGACGCGCCAACCGCGATAGTCCGTGTGGATCGGTTCAACCCACTCCGATGCGAAGGACGTCAGGTCGTCGGTGGTCATCAGGCCGCCCATCGCTTTCGAAGTGGCGAGGATCGCGGCGGCGATGTCCCCCTGGTAGAACGCCGCAACTCCGTTTTCGGCTACCGCACGGTATGCCCGCGCCAGATCCGGATTACGGAACAGGTCGCCTTGCTGTGGCGGGTGGCCGTTCGGAAGAAAGACCCGAGCGGTCTCCGCCAACGACTGCAGTTTACCGCTGCTGGCGGCGGCCTCCCACAACCTCTGCACGATATCTGAAACCGGGAAGCCTTGTTCCGCATACGCGATAGCTGATCGAAACAAGCTTTTCCAGGGCAGTTTTCCAAATCGCGCGTGCATCTTGGCCCAACCGTCAACGGCTCCAGGCACGGTAACCGTGTGGATTCCGGCGTCCGCCATGACGTGAATCCCTTGGCGATCCAGAAATTCCGGGGACAGCGAGCGCGGCGCCGGCCCGGACGCATTCAATCCAGTGAGCGTGCCGGTTTTAGCTTCCCAGTAGAGGACAAACAGATCGCCGCCGATACCGTTCATCATGGGTTCGACGACGCCCAGCACAGCGTTGGCGGCGATGGCAGCGTCGGCCGCTGAACCGCCTTCTGCCAGAGTCTGTGCGCCGGCCTGGGAAGCGAGCGCCTGGCTGGTGGCCGCGATCCCATGCTGCGATATCACCATCGAGCGGCCATAGTTTCGTCCGAAGGGCGGTTGGACTCCAAGCATTAGATGCCAGGGTAACAAGAACTAAAGCATGATCAATCCCCGCCGGATTCCCATGGTCACTGCCTCCGTCCGGCTCCCGGCGTGCAGCTTCCCCATGATGGATGTCACATGAAACTTAACGGTGTGCTCGGAAATAGCCAATCGATGAGCGATGCTCTTATTGCTGTGTCCTTCGGCCAGCATGCCGAGCACTTCTACTTCGCGCGGCGTGAGCGGCTCGGCGACACTCGCCGGCTGCGGATTTACCAGGAGTCCATCCAGATCGCCGGGCTGCAGTACGACCAAACCGGCAGCCGCAGCTTCTATAGCGGCGACGATCTGTGGTGCAGTGGCGTTCCTGGGCAAGACTGCGCGGACGCCGGATCGCAATGCCTCGGCAACGCCAGACAACCCGGGGTCTTCGGCCATTAACACCCAAGCCGGTCCGGGGGCGCCATCGGCGATTTCGATGGAGAGGTCGTCGGAATTCTCCCAGTCGGACAAGACGACATCGGGATCCTCTCCAGCGTAATCGGCCCAATTCGCGACACTACCGACCACCTCTACCGACTGACTA
Source organism: Bryobacterales bacterium (assembly GCA_963769205.1). Taxonomy (GTDB): domain Bacteria; phylum Acidobacteriota; class Terriglobia; order Bryobacterales; family Bryobacteraceae; genus Palsa-89. The sequence goes on from CAVYKR010000023.1 coordinate 358,142, forward strand.
CCGCGGAGCAGCGATTCGAGCCCGGCCCGGGCTACCGGCGATGGCGCCAGCACGAGGACGCGCGTCACGCCGCCTCCGCACTCCCCGCTTCGAATCGAACCACAACTTCGCGCTGTTTGCGATGGTCGCCTCGGGCGAATTGCAACCTCAGAATTCCGCCGGCCGCGGCATCGATCGCATCGGCAAGATCGTCAATACTTTGAAACCGCGTTCCATTTGCGCCCAGCAGCAGATCACCGATGAGGATAGAGGCGCCGGCGGCAGGACTACGAGATGCGACCTCGAGCACCAGCAGGGCGATTGATCCGGGGCCCTCATGCGCTAGCGGCCGCACGGTGATGCCTAGAGCCGGACGTGCGGGCCCGCGGCGGAGAAATTCCACAACCGCATTGCTAGGAACAGCCAGAGCCAAACCTCCGCTCCTCGAACCTCGGCCGCCGGTGATCATGGTGTTGACACCGATCACTTGGCCCCGCGCATTGGACAACGGTCCGCCGGAATTGCCAGGGGCCAGCCGCACCGCGGCCTGCACCCACGGTTGACGCCCGATGCCTCGCAAGGGGCCGAGTGCATGCACTACGCCGGTGGTCAGCGCTCCGATGAAGCCCAATGGATTTCCCACCGCCAGCACCAATTCCCCGGGGCGAAGCGCGCTGGAATCACCAGGGATGGAGGCGGGCAAGTCCTGCTGGGGAATTCGCAGCGAAGCTAAGTCGCGCCGGGCGTCTCGCGCGGTTAATTCAGCTTCGAACTCACTTCCATCCCAAAGCTCCACTCTTGCCCGATCGGCACGCGCCACGTGGGCGTTCGTGATAATTAAACCGTCTGCGGTCCAGATGATTCCCGAGCCACTGCCGCGCGATCGGTCCACCGACACTTGCACTGTCGACCGGCGCAAACGTTCAGCTACTTCGCCAAAATCCCGGGCGGCCATCAGGCCCTCCTTCGCGGACGCTCTCCAACTGTGATCGTTTGCTCCTTGGGTTCACCGCCGCGCACTAGGGACGCGTTTAACGGCTTACCCACGAAGTCACCCGATAGAAATTCCTGAACGTCGTCGGTACCGGCAACGGGAGTTCCATTCAAGGCAATCAGCACGTCGCCTATTACGACTCCGGCCCGCCCCGCGGGCCCATCGGGCTCGACACTCAACACGATCAATCCAGCGACGCCTCCCTTCGATCCAGCCGGCAATTTCAGCTTAGTTCTCAGATGCTCCGGCAAGGGGATCGGTTGTAAACCGACACCGAGATATCCATGCGCGATGTGTCCCTGGCGAAGTAGTTCGTCGGTGACGCGGTCGATGGTCGCGGCCGGGATCGCCAGCAGCGAGGTACGCGACAAGCCGGCAGTCGCGATGCCTATCAGTTTGCCCTCAGCATCCACTACGGCTGCGCCCGAAACTCCCGGATAGAGCCCGATGTCGAGACGCAGGAAACGGTCCAGCTTGCCTCCGCGCCAGGTATGCCAGGGCCCCGAAGCATTGCTGACCACTCCCATGGCGGCACTGACTCCGGTCTGTTCCGAGCGGCCAATAGCCAGAGCGAGGTTGCCGGTTTTGACCGAATCGGCGGCAGCTACCCGCGCCACCGGGCCGTCGGTGCTGTCTACTTTCAATACGGCTAGATCCGTTCCCGGATCGCGTCCCGCGAGTTCCGCCACCACAGTGCGACCATCCGGCATTGTTACGCGAATCTCTTCTTCGCGGCGGATGGTGTGGTCGGCAGCGACAATTACGCCGCTTCGCCAGATCACACCGCTGGATGAGTTGCGCCAGCGCGCGTTCACAGCGACCACGGAGCGGCCCGCTCGTTCAGCAGTGGCCGCCAGTTCGATAGATAGAGCAATGAGTGGGTTTTCCATAAGACCTTCTGGTTTCAGGATGGCGCTTGATGCCCTCGCCGCACATCACCCGATCAGGCAGGTAGGAGCCTGGAAAAAAGTATGGTTATGGGCTTGGTGCAGCTTTCGGGCAGCTGCACCTATTAAACTCAAGATGTGGGCCCTTCCTTCAAAATAGCCCTAACCGTTTGCAGTGCTTTATTTATCCTCAGCACTAGCCCGGCGCTGGCGCTCAATCCGAAGCGCGCTCTCACGCAATATACGCGCACCGTTTGGACCCAGGAGCACGGACTCCCGCAAGACACCATCCGCGCCATCGCCCAAACCAAGGACGGCTACCTATGGCTGGGCACCGACGAAGGGCTGGCGCAATTTGACGGCTACGATTTCGTGGTATTCAACAAAGAAAATGGCGCGCTGCCGAGCAATAGCGTCGGCGCGCTATGGGCGGCGCGAGATGGCGGCCTGTGGATCGGCACAGCGGGCGGGCTGACGCTTTACCGCGACCGCAAATTCACCACCTACACCAAGAAAGATGGCCTCGCCGACACCTTCATCAATTCCATCACGGAAGATCGGTCGGGCGCGCTCTGGATGGCGGCAGGGATCTATCTCAGCCGTTTCCAGGATGGCAAGTTCACCAACTACACTCCGGCGCAACGGCCTTCCGATTGAATCGCTGCGCGCGGTATATTCCGGCCGCGACGGAGTCGTATACGTCGCCGGATTCGCCGGAGTGGCGCGGCTGGCAGGCGACCGCTTCGTCTCGGTGATCGGCCCTCCCGAAGTCGGCTGGCGACATCGTCACCACTTTGACTCAGGATCGTCACGGCAATCTTTGGGTGGCGGGCAGCCATCGGGCCTGCTGATGCGCACTCCCGCCGGCAAACTGCGCTTGTTTCAACACCAAGGACGGCCTGCCGGACAACTTCGTCCGCTCGCTCTGGGAGGATCGCGACGGCAACCTCTGGGCCGGCACCAACGGCGGGTTGGCGCGGCTGGAGAATGGCCGTTTCGTGAGCAATCCGGTGGCGACAGTCGCGCGAACGCGATTGGGTGCGCTGCATCTACGAGGACACCGAGGGCAACCTGTGGGTGGGTATGAACAGCGGGTTGAACCGCTTCCGCGACGACATGTTCACTAATGTACGGCGAATCCGAAGGCCTGCCGAGCGACGAGCCGACGACGGTGTATCAGGACCGCCGGGGCAGAATCTGGATCGGCTTCCACGATCGCGGCCTGGTGCAACTTGGAGACGGCAAGCCGCTGGTCTACACCACCCGGGACGGCCTGCCGAGCAACGAGATTTTTTCCATCCGGGAAGACCATGACGGCGATCTGCTGATCGCGACGCGCGAAGGCCCCAGCCGGATGCACGAGGGCCGCTTCGTCAATCAGGTGCATCGACGATCCGCTGAACCGACACTTGGCCTTCGACTTCCTTGAAGACCGCGGCAGGAAAGCTGTGGGTGGCTACTCCGGCGGGCTTGAGCGAGCTCGAAGGTGGCCGCGCGCGCAACGTGATTCCCGGCGGCCCGCTGCTGAATGACGCCGTGGTCATTGCTGTGCGAAACGCGCGACGGCAGTCTGTGGGCCGGCACCTACGGCGATGGTCTGTGGCGCCTCAAGAGACGGGCAGGTCACGGCTTTACACCACCGCCGACGGGCTCTCCAGCAATCAGATTCGTTCGCTGGTCGAAGAGCGCGGACGGCACGCTGTGGATCGGCACGTTCGGCGGCGGGTTGAATGGGTTGCGCGACGGCCATTTCTTCACGTCACCGCCAAGCGAAGGGCTGTTGAGCGACAACATTTCGCACGTCGAAGACGACGGCCACGGATCGTTGTGGCTCAGCACCACGCGCGGCATCTGCCGCGTTGCGGAAGCAGGACTTGAGCGATCTCGTGTCCGGGCAAGATCAGCTCCATCACACCCGTGAACTATGGCGTGGCGGACGGACTGCGCAGCGCGCAATGCGCTCCCGGCTATCCCACCAGCCGGGGCGGCGACGCAAACGGCGATGGGCGCCTGTGGTTTCCCACCAGCCGGGGCCTGGCGGTGCTGGACCCGAACGAACGCCTCCCAGACCTCGCCGCGCCCGTGGTTCATTTGCTCGAGGTGACGGTGGATGGCCGATCCATCACGCTCGACATAAGCCGGCGCATCTTGCGCCCGGCGACGGCCGCGTGCAGTTCCGCTACACCGGCATCAACTTGAGCGCTCCCGAGCGCGTTCGTTATTCCTACCGTCTGGAAGGGCTGGATCGCGATTGGGTGACCGCGGCGTCCGCGGCGCGTAACCAACTACAACAGCCTGCCGCATGGCCATTACCGTTTCGTCGTGCGAGCCGCCATTCCCGGCGGGCCATCCAGCGAAACTTCGTTTCGCTTTCGATTTGCTGCCGCATTTTTATGAGACTGCCTGGTTCCGTTATCTGTGCGTGGCGCTGGCGCGCGGCGGCCATCTGGGGACTCTTCCGGCTGCGTGTGCGCCAGATCCGCCAGCGCTTCGCGCTGGTGCTGGAAGAGCGCGCTCGGCTGGCGCGCGAAATTCACGACACGCTGGCGCAGGGCTTCGTCGGGATTTCGTCGCAACTCGATGCGGTGGCGCTCACGCTGCAACGGCCACGTCGATCTGGCGCGCAAGCATCTCGATCTGGCGCGCAAGATGGCGCGGCACAGCTTGACTGAAGCGCGGCGATCGGTGATGGACCTGCGCGCCTCGGCGCTGGAAGGCCAGGATCTGCCGGCCGCGCTCTCCGAAGCCGCCCGTCAGTGGACTGCGGGTTCGCCGGTAAAGGTCCACGTGGATGTCGAGGGCCAGGCCGCAAGCTGCCTGAAGAGATGGAGCAGCACCTGTTGCGAATCGCCCAGGAAGCCGTCACTAACGCCGTGAAGCATGCCCGCGCCAGCGAGGTCTGCATTCAGCTCGCAATGGACAGCGGCAAGCTCAGCATGCGAGTGGCCGACAACGGCGAGGGTTTCGAACAGACTGAAGCTTTTTCGGAAGTGGGCGGCCATTTCGGCCTGCTCGGCATGCGCGAACGAGCCGAACGTCTGGGCGGCGAACTGCAATTGCACAGCGAGCCGGGCCAAGGCACGGAAGTCGAAGTCACGGTACCGTTCTCATGAGCCAGCCGGCAGACACGCCTGAAGTTATTCGAATCCTGATCGCCGAGGATCATCTGATCGCGCGCGTGGGCGTCAAGACCATCATCAACATGCAGCCCGGATATGACGGTGGTGGCCGAAGCGGCGAACGGCGCTGCAGGCGGTGGAGCTATTCCGCAAGCATCAGCCCCGACATAACGCTGATGGACATGCGGATGCCAGGAATGAGCGGCTGGAAGCCACGTCGGCGATCCGGGCTGAATATCCCAACGCCCGCATCATAGCGTTGAGCACGTACGGCGGCGATGAAGACATCCGTCGCGCGCTGCAAGCCGGCGTCCGAGCCTATCTCACCAAAGACGTGCTGCACGATGAGTTGATTCGCGCCATCCATGCCGTTCATTCGGGCGAGAATTATCTGCCGGCTCGGTTACGGCGGTGCTGGAGGCGAGTTCCCTGCCCGCCGGTCTGAGCGCGCGGGAGATGGAAGTGCTCGCGTTGATAGTGAAAGGCTATGGCAACAAACAAATCGCCTACGAGCTGGGTATTGCCGAACACACGGTGAAGAATCACGTAAAAAGCATCCTGAACAAGCTGGGCGCAGAAGATCGAACGCAGGCGGCCACTGCAGCGATCCAGCGCGGAATCATACACTTATAATCTATTAAGTGATCTTTCACTTGCGAGAATCCATCCGATACCCATGCCCCACCTGGAATGACTCTAAAGGGCTAATAACTTCCGGTCGACTTTAAACATCTTTACAAACATATAGCCTGAGTTCCGTATGTGGATAGTAAGATTAGCCCTCCGCCGCCCCTATACCTTCGTTGTGATGTCGGTCGCCATTCTCCTGCTTGGAATTACGGCCATCAAGACCATGCCGATCGATATCTTCCCGTATATCGATATCCCGGTCGTTAGCGTGGTGTGGTCCTATAGCGGCATCTCCCCTGATGAGATGGAAAAGCGTATCGTCACAGGATTCGAGCGTGGGATGACCACGACGGTGAACGACATCGAGCATATCGAATCGCAATCCTACACCGGTGTGGCCGTCATTCGAGTCTACTTGCAGCCCCATGCGAGGGTTGACTTGGCGATGGCGCAGATCGCGGCTATGTCGCAGTCGGCGGTTCGCGGCATGCCACCGGGGACATTTCCGCCGAGCATCCTGAAGTACGACGCCTCCAGCGTTCCGATCCTGCAATTGGGCCTGGAGAGCAAGACGGTCAGCGAACAGCAGCTCTTCGACCTGGGCCAGAACTTCATCCGCACGCCGTTAGCGACGGTGCAAGGCGCGTCGGTTCCGTTGCCTTACGGCGGCAAGATGCGGCAGATCGTCGTGGATCTCGATCCCGATGCGTTGTACGCCAAGCACCTTTCACCCATCGACGTCTCTAATGCCGTCAATCTGCAGAGCTTGATCCTTCCGGCCGGCGATGTGAAGATCGGGGACCGCGAGTACCAGGTCAGGCTCAACAGCAGCCCTGAGGCGCTACGCGAAATGAACGACCTACCGGTGAAGACCGTGAATGGTGCCACCGTTTATATGAAAGACGTGGCGAATGTGCGAGACGGCTACGCGGTCCAGACTAACGTGGTACGGACCAATGGCACTCGCGGCGCGCTGCTGACCATCATGCGCAACGGCCAGGCTTCAACGCTTGACATCGTGAACCAGGTGAAAGCAATCCTGCCGAAAATTCTGGCGGGTCTCCCACCCGAGGTGAAAGTGCGGGAGCTGTTCGATCAATCGCTGTTTGTGCGGGCTTCCATTAACGGCGTTCTGCGGGAAGCCAGCATGGCAGCGGTGTTGACCGGCTTGATGATCCTGTTGTTTCTGGGAAGCTGGCGCAGCACTCTAATCGTATGCATTTCGATTCCGCTTTCCATTCTTACGTCTATCGTGATCCTGGACTTGATGGGCGAGACGATCAACGTCATGACACTCGGTGGCCTGGCGCTGGCGGTCGGCATTCTGGTGGATGACGCGACGGTGGAAATTGAGAACACCCATCGCAACCTGGCGATGAAGAAGCCACTGGTGCGGGCGGTGCTGGATGGCGCCATGCAGATCGCGGTTCCGGCGCTCGTTTCCACGTTATCCATTTGCATCGTTTTTGTACCGGTGTTGTTGCTGACTGGCGCTGCTAAGTATCTTTTCACGCCACTCGCTTTGGCCGTTGTTTTGGCGATGCTGGCGTCTTACATGTTGTCGCGGACCCTGATCCCTACCATGGTTCACTATCTGCTGAAACAGGAAGTGGACATGTACCGGCGTGGAGAGCATGGGGAAGGTCAAACGGACGGGAAACGACACAGCATCATCTGGCGCGTTCATTTCGCGTTCAACCGCCGCTTTGAGCGCTTTCGTGCTGCTTACACCGGTCTGCTCGACTGGACGCTCGACCATCGCGCCACGGTAATGACCGGATTTATGGTGTTCGCTCTGGGTTCGCTGGGGCTGGTATTTCTAATTGGGAGCGATTTCTTTCCTACCGTCGATTCTGGCCAGATCCGTTTACACGCCCGAGCCGCCAGCCGGAACGCGCATCGAGAAAACGGAGATGATTTTCGCCGATATCGAGAACGAGATCCGAAAGATCATTCCGGCTAATGAGCTCCAGACGATTCTGGACAACATCGGACTGCCCAACGGTGGGTTCAACCTGGGGTTCGGCGACAGCCCAGCCATAGGAACCAGCGACGGCGATATTTTGATTTCCCTGACGCCGGAGCACACCTCTACCGAGATCTACACTGATCGACTGCGCAAACATCTGCGCCAAAAGTTCCCGGAGCTGGTGTTCTTTTTTGAAGCCGCCAACATTACCAACCAGATACTGAACTTCGGACTGCCAGCACCCATCGATGTTCAGGTAACCGGCCGCGATGCAGGACCGAATTACAAGATCGCTCAACAACTGGCGGAACGGATTGCTCAAATCCCAGGCGCCGCCGACGTGCACGTCCACCAGGTGATGGATGGGCCTGAATTGCGGGTGAATGTAGATCGCGTCAAGGCTGGGCAGTTCGGCATGACACAGCGCGATGTCGCCAACAGCATGCTGATTTCCTTGAGCGGCAGCGGCCAAGTTGCGCCCAACCAATGGCTCAACTGGAAGAACGGGGTCAGCTATCAGATCCTGGTTCAGACGCCGCAGTACAAAATTGACTCCGTGGACGCGCTAATGCGCACGCCTATCGCGACCGGGCAAACCGCGGTGGTGTCCAATACCGCTGGTTCGACTGCCGGAGCGGCAAACGCCACGGATTCCTCCACCGGCGCTGCGCCCAACCAAGCGTCAATGGCTTACGGAAATCCTGGCGCCATGCCCTACCAGACGCAATTACTGTCGAACCTGGCGACTATCGATCACGGCCTGACCACCGAGATCGTTAATCACTACAATGTCCAGCCGGTGTTCGACGTGTATGCCAATCTTGACCGGCGGGATCTGGGAGGCGTCACGTCGCAAGTAGAGAAGATCATGGCGCAGACGCATGTGCCGAAGACGACGACTTTGATGCTGCGTGGCGAAGCCAAGACGATGCGCGATTCGTTTTACCGGCTTGGCCTGGGTCTCATCGCGGCCGTAGTTTTGGTATATCTATTGATGGCTGTCAATTTCCAGTCTTGGGTGGATCCTCTAATCATCCTGAGCGCTCTGCCAGGTGCTCTGAGCGGCATCCTTTGGATGCTGTTCGTAACCCAGACCACGTTCAGCGTTCCATCGATGATGGGCGCCATCATGTGTATCGGCGTGGCCACTGCGAACGCAATATTGATGGTGGTTTTCGCCAATGACGAGCGCTTGGAAGGCAAAGGCGTGCGCGCGGCGGCACTCTCGGCCGGTTACACGCGGCTGCGGCCGGTGCTGATGACAGCGGCCGCTATGATTCTGGGTATGGTCCCGATGGCGCTGGGAATCGGTGAAGGCGCCGAGCAGAATGCGCCTCTGGGCCGCGCGGTAATCGGCGGGCTATTACTTGCCACGGTAACGACTCTGTTCGTCGTGCCAATCGTATACACGTATCTGCGTAAGCAGCCGCCCGTAGATCATGATAAGCAGATCGAGGAAGAAGAGCGCGAAGGGCTGCGCAGAATTAGAATTGCAACTGTATTGACAACTACGATGACACGATCGAGCAGTAACGAACCAGATAATCCCGGGCGAACCGTCTTGGGGAACGTGGAAGAAGAACTTCGAGCTGAAATCGAGCAACTAAAACGCCGGTTGCAGAGTAAAGACCACGCGCATGCCGCGAACGCATGTCTTGGAGCATCCGCCGCGTCCCCGCCGGGTCGCCATCATGGGACTGCTTTTGTTGATCGCAGGCATTTTCGTGGTGGCATTCTTTGTAGGGTACATGCCGCGCCATCGCCGGGAATTGCAGTTGGTGGCGGAAGCGCATGTGCAGCAAGAGACACTGCCGGAAGTAAGCGTAGTAGCCGCCGCACGCGGCAGCTTTATGGGCGATCTGGTGCTGCCGGGAAATATTCAGGCGGTCACGGAGGCGCCCATTCTGGCGCGCGCCGAAGGATTTGTCCAGCGCCGTTATGTCGACATTGGCGATCGCGTTACCGCCGGGCAATTGCTGGCGGAAATCGAGGCGCCCGGATCTGGACCAGCAGGTCGGCAGGCGCGCGCCGCGGTACAGCAGAGCCAGGCTGATCTGGAGCGCGCCACGGCGGCTCTGGAACAAGGCAAGGCCAACGAGTCGATCGCCAAGGTAACCGCCTCGCGTTGGGACAATCTGGTCAACCGCGGCGTAGTGTCGCGCCAGGAAAACGATCAGTATCAGGCGCAATATCAGGCCCAATCCGCCAACGTGCGTGCACTGGATCACGCCGTGGAGGCAGCCAAGGGAAACATCGCAGCCATGCAGGCCAACGTCGCGCGGCTGATCGGAAATGCAGAGCTACTTGCAGGTTCGCGCGCCCTTCGCCGGCGTCATTACGCTGCGCAATATCGATGTCGGCGCGCTAGTCAATACCGGCAACACACTGCTCTTCCGCATCGCTCAAACCAATCCGTTGCGCACCTACTTGAACGTTCCACAAACCAGCGCTCCGAAGTGCACGTCGGCCAGATGGCGACCCTCGCCACGGCTGACCTTCCCGACCGAAAGTTCAACGGCCCGGTGACGCGCACCGCCAACTCGCTCGATCCGTCCAGCCGCACCCTGCTGGTCGAAATGCAGGTGCCCAATCCGGATGGCAAGCTAATGCCGGGCAATGTACGCGCAGGTGGATCTCAATCTTCCCCGCAAGGATCCGCCTCTGTTGATTCCCAGCGAAACTTTGGTGGTGCGTCCCTCAGGCACGCTGGTGGCGCTGGTGGATGCGAATAACAAGGTCCACTTCCAGCCCGTCACGGTCGGCCGCGACTTGGGCGAGCGCATCGAAGTGCTATCCGGCTTGAAAGCCGGCCAGCGTGTGATCGTGAACCCCAACGACTCCGTCCAGGAGGGAGTGAAGGTTCATCCCGTCTCGGGCAAGTAGTGCGGCGGGCATTGGTGCTCCCGCTTTAACATCGAAATAGTCATGACAAAAATCTGCATTGCCATCTTTCTGATCCTTCTCCGACTGCCTCTTCCCGCAGCTGACGGCGACCCTGCTGCATTTGGCATCGGTTCACGCGAACCTACGTTGAGCATCCCCTTCCACCCGTGGACCTGGCCAATTCTCCGCGCATCCGTCAGTTGCTGCGCGCCGGCAATATTGTATCTTTCGCTCTCCGATGCCATCGCGCTGGCCATCGAAAACAATCTGGATATTGAGCTGCAGCGCTACAGTCTACCAATGGCGACTCCGAAGTGCTGCGAGCAAAAGGCGGCGGATTGCTTCGAGGACTGACCTATACGCTTCCGAAGCGCCGGTGGGAGTAGGCGGGCCGGCCAGTCCACTGGTGACAAGCGCCGCAGCTCCGACCATCCCGGGCGGCTCGGTGCCCACCAATCCTTCCGAACTTGGCGTGCTGGCGGAGCCACAGGACAATCTACTGATGCCAGAACCACGCCGCTCTCCAACGGCCCTGTGATTCCGCAATTTGATCCCGCACTGGTTTACCAATTGAATTGGACCCATCAAACGACTCCGCAAACCAACCCGCTGACCGCCGGCGCCAACGCGCTAGCAACCGACACGACCATGGCCAATGGGGGCTATATCCAGGGCTTCGGTCCCGGCACACAATTAAACGTGGGATATCAACAACTCGCGGCAAACAATCAATTCTGTGCGCGCACCTTCAGCCCGTCTACCAGCTCCAATCTCGGATTCACGGTCACGCAGCCGCTTGTTGCGCGGATTCGGGTTGGCCGTGAATCGGCGCTTCATCCGCATCTCCAAGAACGAAAAGAAAATCGCCGGCCTACTGCTCCAGCAGCAGCTCATCGCCACCGTGTACGGCGTGGTGCGGCTTTACACCGATTTGGTGGCGTTGTACGAGAACGTCAAGGTAGAAGGAGGAAACACTGGCTTCGGCCGAGAAGCTGTACTCCGACACCAAGGCCCGGGTGGATGAAGGCACACAGGCGCCCATCGAACTGACACGCGCCAACGCACAGGTGTTTTCCATCCGCCAGGACCTCATCAATTCCAGCGGGCTTCTCGAAGAACAAGAGGCCATCGTCAAGAACGTGATCACGCGCCGCAGCTCGGACGATCTCGACGTGCTCAACGCCCGCATCATTCCGACCGATTCCATCGATGTTCCCGAAAAGGACGAAATCGGCCCATCCAGGACTACTGGGCGAAGCCTTCACCAATCGTCCCGATCTGAAGCAGGCCGGAGTACAGATCGACAATTCCCAAATCAGCCTGGAGGGCTCGCGCAATGACCTGCTTCCGGAGATCGACCTGGTAGGCGTGGCTCAGAACAACGCTTTGGCGGGCCAACCGAATCCGCTTGCGCCCGGCGTCGACCCGACGTTCGTCGGCGGTTACGGCAGCGCGCTGGAGCAGCTCGCCACGCGCAAATATCCGACTTATGGCGTCGGCCTCAATCTCAAACTGCCCCTACGCAATCGAATCGCGCAGGCCGACTTCGCTCGCGACGAGATCCAGCTGCGCCAGACCCAGATCCGCTTCGAGCAGTTGCGCAAACAAGCGCAGCTCGGAGGTGGAGGATGCGTTAGTGGCCATGCGGCGGGCGCGATCGTCGTATGAGGCCGCCGCTCCAGTCCCAGGCCTTGCAACAGGAGTCGCTCGAAGCCGAGCAGGCCAAGTTTGACGTAGGCGCGTCAACCAGTTTCTTCATCATTCAATACCAGAGCTACCTGGCGCAGGCCCGATCCACGGTGGTGGTGGCCAAGAGTGCGTATCTCAAGGCCCGCGCAGCCCTGGAGCGCGCGGTGGGATCGATTCTGGAGGATAATCACGTGATAATTTCCGACGCGATGCGGGGCCGCTAGTTGTAAAAAGAATGCGAAGAATTTGTAGATCCCTTTCGTTTTAAAAGCGTGTCTGCCTATACTCGAAGAGGACGTTCTTTCCTTGTCTTCTATAAATCTTGGCCCCATCGATAGTCCGCTGATTCAAACCTCGCGGGAGTCCGCGCGCCTTCCCGTGCTCGAGCTAGCAGAGCGCGCCGCTGGTCTCCTTCTGCTGGCTATCACAAGTCCTGTTCTGGTGAGTTCAGCTCTAGCAGTTATGGTCTTTTCGCGCCGCTCGCCGCTGGTCGCCCACCTGCGTGTCGCAAAGAATGGCGCACCATTCTGGATGCTCAAGCTGCGTACCATGTGGGACGACCGGGAGCCTGCGCCCGCTGCAGCCCGCTGGATTGAACGCATCGCGGCCGAGCCCGCCACGGACCACAAGGATCCTTTTGATTCGCGCGTCGCCAGCCGGTTCGCCGCCTTTTGCCGCCGGCACTCTATCGACGAACTTCCGCAGCTATGGCATGTCGTACGGGGTGAGATGGCGCTGGTGGGACCTCGTCCGTTGACACGCACTGAGATCCGCCGTCACTATGGTGATCAGGCCGATCTACTGTTGTCGGTAAAACCGGGGCTGACCGGGCTGTGGCAAGTGGGCGGGCGCAGCGCAATACAGTTTCCGGAGCGCCGCGCTATGGATCTGGAACTCGTACGATCGCTGAGGCCTCGGATTTATTTGACGATTCTGGCGCGTACGCTGCCTACACTCATCAGCGGCAAAGGCGCATGGTAGAACGCCGCCTGCCCAATCACCGATCGAAGTTTGCGAGTTCGGCGAGATTCAAGCGCCCCGTATAGATCGCCATGCCCAGCGCGGCGTGAATACCGAGCCTGTGAAGCTCGCTAATCTCTTCTAGAGTGGTGATCCCGCCAGCCGCTGTCAACTCGTGCTTCGTCCGCGCACGAAGTCGCCGAAACCAATCCAGATCCGTACCCTGCAGCATGCCTTCTTTGTCGACATAAGTGCACAGGAATCCCGAGCAATTGGGCTCTAGCAGCGGAATCATCTCTTCGGCGGTGAACTCAGTAGCTTCCTGCCAGCCTTTGACGACGACTTTTCCGCCTTTTGAGTCGAGCGCGATGACTAACCGTTCCCGGCCAACCGCATCGGCTATCCGGTTGAGCAAAGCTTGGTCGAATGCGGCGGTGCCGACGATCACTCGAAACGCACCCTGTTCGATCAGCCCGCGTGCTCGTTCGGTGGAACGTACGCCTCCTCCAACTCGGGCCGCGGCGCGGGAAGCGATTAGTTGGACTAAACCATCATTCGAGCCTTGTCCCATCGCGGCATCGAGGTCGATTACTTGAATCTGAGGGAAAGCGGCGAATCGCTCCAGCATCTCAAGCGGCGTGCCCCCTTCAAGCGCTTTTTGGCGGCCTTGCACGAGCTGCACCACCTTCCCGCCCATCAGGTCGATGCAGGGAATGATCACGGCGCCGGCCTCACCGGCACATCACGCTGGTGCAAGAAGGCTTTCAAATCACTGACGGTATAGGTACCGTAATGAAAGATTGACGCAGCGAGCGCCGCATCGGCTTGGCCTTCGGTCAAGACGCGTTCGAAATCCTCCGGCTTGCCTGCTCCTCCCGAGGCAATTACCGGAATGTGGACAGCATTTGAAACCGCGCTAGTCAATTCACAATCAAAACCCTGCTGCACGCCATCGGTATCCATGGATGTCAACAGCACTTCGCCGGCCCCGAGCTGCGCCCCTTGGACCGCCCATGCTACCGCGTCGATCCCCTCGTCATCCCGGCCACCGCGCGTGAACACATTCCAGCTTTGCTTTGGGCTCCGGCTGGCAGCATTCCTGCGTGCGTCATTCCTGCGTGCATCATTACTGCGAGCATCAATCGCCAGCACGACGGCCTGCGCGCCGAATTCTTCACTCAGTTCGGTAATCAAAGCGGGCCTTCGAACAGCTGCGGTATTTACGCTGACCTTGTCGGCGCCCGACATCAAAATCTTGCGTGCGTCGGCTACCGAGCGAATTCCCCCGCCGACTGTTAAAGGGATGAAGACCTTGCGCGCAGTCCGGGCGACAACATCCGCCATGATTTCGCGTGCGTCGCTGGAGGCTGTGATATCCAGGAAGACCAGTTCGTCGGCGCCTTGATCGTTATACCGGCTCGCCAGCTCCACAGGATCGCCCGCATCGCGAAGACCCACAAAATTCACGCCTTTGACAACGCGTCCGCCGGTAACATCCAGGCATGGAATGATTCGCTTGGCCAGCATCGTTTTACAGCTCAGTGAAGTTACGGACGATCTTTAGCCCGAGAGGCCCAGACTTCTCCGGATGAAATTGCACGCCATGCACGTTGCCGCACTCGAGCACTGCAGTGTAATCGGTCGTATAGCTGCAAACAGCCGCTGTGGAGTCATTGATGGGAGCGTAGTAGCTGTGCGCGAAATAGAGGTATGGGCGCGTCGCCAGACCGGCCAGAAGCTTCGATCCGGCTCGAGGCTGGACCTCATTCCATCCCATGTGAGGCACCTTGGACCCGGCCGGAAATCGCCGACTGGTTCCTTCGAATAGACCCAGGCCGCGCTCCCCCGGAGCTTCCTCGCTACCCCGAAAGAGCGCCTGCAGGCCTAGACAGATCCCAAGAAAGGGGACACCGGAGTGGATTCGCTCCAGCAGCGCTTCTCGAACTCGCATCTGGTCGAGCGCGCGCATCATCTGGCCGAAATGACCGACCCCCGGCAGAATGATTTTGGACGCGCTTTGGAGGCCCGCGCTATCCCGCACGAGTTCGTAGCTGACGCCGATCTCTGCCAGCGTATTCTGAACCGAACGAAGATTACCCGCGCCGTAATCGAGAATGGTGATCATAGCAGTCCCTTAGTGGAAGGAAGCTGATCCTTCAGACGCTGATCCTTTGAGCAGGCATAGCGCAATGCTCGCGCAAAGCACTTGAAGATTGCTTCGATCTTATGATGGCTCGATCGGCCATACAAGACTTTGGCGTGCAAATTTGCGCCGGCGTGGCTTACAAACCCGCCGAAGAAGTCCTCCACCAGTTCGGTTTGCAGATCTCCGACCAGTCTAACTTTGACCTTGTCGTCATAAACCAGAGCGGGCCGCCCGCTCAGATCGATCGCAACCACCGCCAGCGTTTCATCCATGGGCATCACGAAATAACCCGCGCGGTTGATGCCTCTGCGATCCCCCAGCGCCTTCGAGACAAGCTGGCCGAGCACGATGCCGACGTCTTCCACGGTATGGTGCTGGTCGACATCCAAGTCGCCAGTGGCGCTCACTTTCAAATCGAAGCCGCCGTGTTTGCTGAACAGCTCGAGCATATGATCGAAAAACCTAATGCCGGTAGAGATTTCGTAATTACCGCGCCCGTCTACCCGAAATGATCCACGGATCTGGGTCTCTTTGGTTTCGCGATGGATGTTAGCCGATCTCATTGATGTCCTTCAGCACCCGGATCGCGCCTTCAGCTTGAAACAGCCCTAACAATTCGTCGCGGCGTGGACTCTGCGCAGCCGCGATCCCGACGAAGGGCACTTGCGCAGCCCGTGCGCAGCGCGCATCATCCACCGTGTCGCCCACGTAAAGCAGTTTTTTCGACGGACGAAGCCCTGCGATCTTTAACAGCCCATCCGGCGCTGGTTTCTCGTTCTCTACATCGTTGGCGGTGACCAGCAGAAATCGATCGCGCAAGCCTTCGCGATTTAACGTAATCTCGGCTTCCTGGGTAGTCCGTCCGGTGAAGATCGCCAGCTCGAACTTCTCGCCCAGCCGGTCGATCAATCCGTTACGAGGCAGCCAGCGTTCCCGATGAATCATTCCTTGCTCTAGAAACAACCAGTTGAAGTAGTCAACGATCTCCGAAAACGGAACATCGACGCCGAGATCCTGGCAGATCTTCTGCGACAAAGCCCAATCGTTGTTCCAACCGCCCTGGTTCTTGTAGTCCTGGATGGTTTCGCGCGAAATCGTCCGGCCCGCGAAGTGGTTGACAGTGAGGACAATGGTCTCGCGATAAGAATCAGTAACGTCAACCAACACACCGTCCATATCGAACACCAACACCTGCGACTCAGCCATCACCAGATCTGCTCCAGTTCGGAGAGAAAGCGGCGGATCTGATCGCGCGTACCCACGGTGACGCGCACGCAGCCGGGAATCTCATAGCTGCGATCTCGAATCAATACGCCGCGGCGACGGAGTTCATCACGGACCGGAATCGCACGGGCGCCCGCTTCAAACAGCACGAAGTTGGCTTTACTTTCGTAGTAGGAAATACCCAGTTGTTCCAGACCCACGTACAAGAGTTCACGAGCGGCCAAAACCTCAGTAGCGTACTTTTCGATGTAAGCTCTGTCCTGAATTGCAGCGTGAGCAGCCAACGTAGCTACGGTATTCACGCTGTACGGCGATTGTGCTTTGTGCAGGAATTCGACATTACCAGATTGCGAGAATAAGCATCCCAGGCGCATCGCCGCCATGCCGTAAACCTTCGAAAACGTGCGGCTTACGAATAGATTTGGGTAATCGTTCAACAGCGGCAGTGCTGTAACGCCACAAAATTCGAAATACGCCTCATCGATTAAGACAGCGGCGCCGGAGGCATGCTCCAGAATCCTTTCGATGCCGGCGCGAGAGGTTCCAGTTCCGGTGGGATTGTTCGGATTCGCGATGAGAATCGCGCGAGTGGCGGGGCGTACAGCGGCGATCAGTTCTTCCAGCGGAAAGGCCAGTTTCTCGGCGCGATAAGAAACCTCTCGAATACTTGCACCCGCCATTTCCGCATAGAAGCGATACATCGCGTAGGAGGGCTTAAGCAGCAATATTTCGTGGCCGTCGTCGACATAAGTATTGATCAGAACCTGAATGGCTTCGTCAGTCCCGTTGGTAAGAATGAAGTCGTCCGATTCGACCCCGAAGAATGCGGCCAGCTCCTGCTTAATTTCCCCGTATTCGGGATAAATAGCCAGCCCGGCCTCAGTGAGGTGCTCGCGCAGATATTCGAGCACCTTCGGCGATGCGCCAACCGTGTTCTCGTTGAAGTCCAGACGAAGTTTGTCAGCCCGGCCGGCAGTGGGAGGCGAATACGGCGCCATATGGAGCACTGCTTCGCGTGGCTCGAGCACTCCAGGCGGGAGATCGATCTTCTTACCGGACAAGCCGCACCTCCACCGAGCGCGCATGCGCTTCCAGGCCCTCGGCCCGCGCCAGGGTAGTAATGGCTGGCGCAAGTTTGATCAGACCCTCGGGGGTGAGTTCCTGTACCGAGATCACCTTTACGAAATCGACCGGTGACAGTCCGCCACGAACGCGCGCGGCGCCGGATGTCGGCAAAACATGGTTAGGACCCGAAGCGTAGTCGCCCGCCGCCTCAGGACTATGGGCACCCAGAAAGACGCTACCAGCGTGCTGAATTCTAGGGAGCAGGGTCTCGTCATAGATGGCCAGATGCTCCGGAGCGAGACGATTGGAAGCTTCAATTGCCGCGTCCACCGACTCGCAAATGATAATCGCGCTATTGTTCCGGATGGATTCACAGGCCACCGGAGCAGTCGGAAGGGTTAGTAACTGACGGCCAACTTCAAGGGCAACTTCTTCGGCCAATTGCCTGGACGTGGTCAGCAAGATTGCGGAAGCTTCTACATCGTGCTCCGCCTGCGCCAGCATATCGGCTGCCACGTGCCGGGGATCAGCTTCTTCGGCAATAATGACAATTTCAGTGGGGCCCGCTACAAAATCGATCCCGACTTCGCCGGCCAGCAGCTTCTTGGCAGCCGCAACGTAGATATTTCCCGGCCCGACAATGCGGTCAACCTTGGGAATGGTCGCGGTGCCGAATGCCAGGGCGGCGATGGCTTGTGCGCCTCCTACACGAAACACATTCTCGACTCCCAGCAGTTTCGCGGTCATCAGAATCTCGGCGCTCGGCCGCGGCGAAGTCACGCATATGGTCCTGACACCGGCCACCTGCGCGGGAATCACGGTCATCAGAATAGTTGACGGCAATGGATAGCGCCCCGCAGGTATGTAGGCGCCCATCGACTCTAAAGGCCGGATTACGTAGCCCAGCCTGCGGCCGTCGGGAAACCTGACCCAAGTCTCTTGGGGAAGCTGAAGCTGGGCATACTCGCGAATATTCTTCGCTGCAGTGCCGAGCGCGTCCATGAATTCGGGCGTTATTTTCGATTCCGCCGAGCGCCACTCAGCCGAGCGAATGGTCAGGTCGCTGCCCGTGAGCCCATCGAACTTGCGCCCGTATTCGAGCACTGCCTCATCACCGCGTTTTCGCACGGCATCCAGAATGGGCGCGACGGTTTGTTCGGCCTCGGCCAACCGGACCGCTTTGCGTGTAATGAATGTCTGGGCCTGATCGAGAGGGAGAATTCTAAGCATAGGTCACATCACAATCTTATTCAGCGGATATTCCACGATGCCCTGCCCACCGGCTTCCTTCAAACGCGGGATGATATTGCGGACCGTCAATTCGTCCAGAATTGTGTGTACTGCCACCCATTGCTCGTCGCTGAGAGTGGAGATAGTTGGGTTCTTTAACGCTGGAAGAATATTTAGTATGGCGGGCAAACATTCCCGGCGCACGTTTAGCATCAACCCGACCTTGCCGAGGGCGTTGATCGCACCTTCGAGCAGCATCCGCACATCCTCCATTTTGCGGCGTTTCCATGGCTCGCGCCAGGAGCCGAGGTTGGCGATAAGCTGCGTGTTGGATTCCAGCACCGTTTCAATGATGCGCAATTTATTCGCGCGGAGAGACGAGCCCGTTTCGGTCACTTCCACGATTGCGTCGGCCAGCACCGGCGGCTTCACCTCGGTCGCGCCCCAACTGAATTCCACCTTCGCAGATACACCGTTGGCGGCCAGATACCGCTTCGTAGTCGCCACTAATTCGGTCGCGATAATCTTCCCTTCCAGATCCTTGACGGTCTGGAAGGATGACGATTCCGGTACGGCGAGCACCCAACGCACCTTGCCAAAGCTTTGCTTGGCATATATCAGATCCGCGACGGCGTGCACTTTGGCTTCGCTTTCCTCGGTCCAATCCCGCCCCGTGAGGCCGGCATCCAGCACACCATCCTCGACGTACCGCGCCATCTCCTGGGCGCGGATCATCATGCACTCGATTTCGGGATCGTCGATCGCGGGGAAGTAGGAGCGTGAGCTGGTCGTAATGTTGAATCCCGCCCGGCGGAACAGCTCGATTGTCGCGTTCTCCAGGCTCCCCTTTGGAATGCCGAGTTTCAATTTCACGAGTTGCCCCCATAAACGGCTGCAGGGTCATAAGAACGCGGCTCCGATTCTACCCACCGTCCCGACTCAAGCCGGCGGAAGAAACAACTTCGATAGCCTTCATGACACACGCCCGGCCCGAGCGATTCGGCCTTGATCAAAAGCGCATCGCGATCGCAGTCCGTCGCAATATCCTTTACGACCAGCCGATGTCCCGAAGTCTCGCCCTTAAGCCATAGTTTGTTCCGGGACCGGCTGAAGAACGTAACGTAGCCGGTCTCCACAGTTTTCTGAAAAGCCTCGTCGTTCATGAAGCCGACCATTAAGACGCGCCCAGTCTGGTGGTCTTGCACGACCGCGGTGATCAGGCCGTTGAGCTTGCTGAAGTCCAGTTCCATATTCATTCGATAGCAATAAAAAAGCCCGCCTGATCGTCGGCGGGCTTTTTGTTCAATTCAAAAGTTGATCAGAATGCCGCCGATCGCCAAACAGTCCGATGATGGTGGTGATGGGCGGAACGCATGAAGTTTTAGTATAACACCCTTCGGTAACGTGGAAATTTCTACGTTTGTTCGCCTCCAAAAACCTATTACGAAGCTCAGCACCGCTTTGGTATCGAACCTGCAGCTAGGGGCGGTAAGGAGGCTATTAGATGAGCACTGTGTTAGCGATTGTTATCATCATCGCTGTAATTGCCATCGCGTTCGCGGTTTGGATGTTCGTCGACAAAAGACGCACCCAACGGCTGAGAACCCAGTTCGGATCTGAATATGACCGGATGGTCGAAGCGTCCGGCAGGAAACGGGCGGAGACGGAGCTGGAAAGCCGCGCCAAGCGGGTAGAAAAGTTCCATATCCGTCCGCTTAGCCATGAAGAACAGACGCGCTTCGCTCAATCGTGGAGGCAGGAGCAGGCGCATTTTGTTGATAACCCGCGCACTGCGGTTGAAAATGCGGACCACCTTGTGGGCGAAGTAATGCGCATGCGCGGATACCCGGTCGGAGAGTTCGAACGCCGGGCGGCGGACATTTCGGTGGATCATCCTCGCGTGGTTGAGAATTACCGGAGCGCGCATGAAATTGCGCTCCGCGATTCGCGCGGTGAAGCATCCACAGAAGATTTGCGACAGCGCTATGGTGCATTATCGGGCCCTATTTGAAGACTTACTCGAAGAACATGTGGTCGAACACCAGGAGGTGAGGAGATGATGGAACAAACATTACAAGTGGCTGAATCAGATGCCAAGACGACTGCCGATATCGCGAGGGGCGGAAATGGGAATGAGCGGGCGCGCACCGACGGCCCCGTGTCCCTGTTCTCCGAAGAGGAGGCTCGGGAGTTCCGGAAACGGTGGGAGCAGGTCCAAACCGAGTTCGTAGATGAACCGCGCGGTTCGGTCGAGAAGGCGGATCAGCTGGTGGCATCCACAATCAAGCGGATGGCTGAAGTGTTTGCCAACGAGCGAGGTGGTCTGGAGCGGGAGTGGGCAAAAGGCGACAACGTCTCTACCGAAGATTTGAGACAAGCTTTGCGGAAATATCGCAGCTTCTTCGATCGCTTGTTAGCGGTTTAAACCTACGCACCGGGCGGGTAACGAGGGAACCAGCACGACTCTCGCGCCCGCCCGCTCAGACTGCTATTCTGTCCATGAATGACCCAACGCGCTCTGCTTATTTTGTTGGTCCTCGCCTCTACCGTTCTCGCACAGGAAAGCCAAAACCTGACTGACCGATACCGTGAGACAGCCGGCAAATTGATCGACGCTGCTCTTGCCGATACGGGCGGAATGGACAAGCTGTCCTACCTCTGTGACCGCATAGGAAACCGGCTCAGCGGCTCTCCGTCGCTGGAGAGAGCAATCGCTTGGGCCGCGGCGCAAATGAAGCAAGACGGATTGGTGAACGTAGTTACCCCTCTGGTGAAAGTGCCTCATTGGGTCCGCGGCAATGAGAGCGCGTCATTGGTTGAACCTATCAACAAGCCCCTCACCATTCTGGGTCTCGGAGGAAGCATCGCCACGCCCAAGAAAGGAATTACGGCGGAAGTTGTTCCCGTCTCCACATTTGAAGAGCTGGACAAGAAGGGCAAAGCCGTCGAGGGGAAAATCGTCCTTTTCAACGTGCCCTACGAAGGATATGGACGAACCGTAACCTTTCGGACTGGCGGCGCATCCCGTGCCGCCCGGCTCGGTGCTGTTGCCATGCTGGTTCGATCGATTACGCCAGTGAGTTTGCAATCGCCACACACTGGAGCGCTCGAATACGCACCTGGCATTCCCAAGATTCCGGCCGCAGCCGTCACCCTGGAAGACGCCGCGCTCATCCAGCGCCTGGTGGATGCGGGCAACACCGTCGCAGTGCATCTTGAGATGGAAGCGCGCACCTTGCCCGACGCTGATTCAGCCAACGTAATCGGCGAAATTCCGGGGCGTGAGAAGCCTGAGGAAATCGTCGTTATCGGGGGACATATCGATTCCTGGGATGTCGGAGCAGGGGCGCAGGACGATGGCTCCGGAATCATCACCGCTCTCGAAGCGGCATATTTGATCCGCAAACTGGGCTTGCAGCCGCGCCGGACACTCCGCGTGGTGTTCTGGACCAATGAAGAAAACGGCGGAATGGGTGGCGAGGCATATCGGGACTGGGTGGGCGATCAAGTCAAGAACCATGTGGCTGCCATTGAGATGGACGGCGGCGCGGAAAAACCAGCCGGCTTCGGTATAAGCGGGCGAAGCGACATGCAGGGAATGCTCGCCAGAGTGCGTGAGATTGGAAGACTTCTGGAACGAATCGATGCCGGCTCAATTCAGCCTGGTGGCGGCGGCGCCGATATCTCGCCGTTGATGCGGGATGGTGTTCCGGGCTTGGCGGTGCGCACGTCCGGCACTCATTACTTCGACTGGCATCACACTCGCGCCGATACAACTGACAAAGTCAAACTGGAAGACCTGCGCGCCAATATCGCTGCCATGGCGGTGATGGCTTTCATACTGGCAGATATGCCAGATGGGCTGCGGCAGTTACCAACGTCGACCCGCTAACGAGTGGGGCAAAAAGCGCGGCGATACCGCCAGTTTCCATAAGAAACTACTTCCAGCTTTCGTCAAAGAAACCGGAGTGTACGATCTCGCCTTTATTTACGTTAATCAAGGCGTAGTCACCCAAGTGCGGATAGAGATTCGCATTCGTACCGCGCCAATCGTCCTCGCTAAATGTATGGCCGCTATTGATGACGACGTATCGGCTCGGGTTCAGCGGATTAGGGAAAATGAGCGCGGGCGCGTGCGTGGCGGCATCCACCGTACGGCCGCCGAGGGTGATTTCTTTTTTGGTCCACTGGATCGGTAGCTTGGCAATAATTTTCGCAATCAACTGGTTGCTCCACGGATCGCCAAACAGAACCAGGTTGTTATTCGCGATGTCCGATGCCGTGATATCGCGGTCGTCTTTTACACGCGGGTCCCCTCGCAGCCACTTGGAAAAGTCCTTCTGAAACTGATCCAGAATTACAAGCGAATATGGCGTCGCGACAGTCCCGCTGCCGGTCGGGCGGACGCACAAAAACGATTCCATGAATGCATCGTCAATCGGACCTTGTAGTGCATGCCGCTTGGATAAACCCTCGACCGAACCAGCCTTAGCCCAGGTACCATTCGTCTTCGTGAATTCGCCGAGACCGGGAAATTCCTGCCCATCGAGAGACAAACTGCCGGAACCATCGATCCGAATACGGTCGACATTCCTGGTAGTGACTTTGGTCGCATTAGCTTCCCTGGAGGCGTCCACCTCAGCGCGCTCATAAGTCCTGTGCAACTCTTCAACCGTGATCCAGAAACAGCGATTGAAACGAGTCGTATATGTTACGAACCGAATGTGCGGGGGCGGAGTTAAGCCCTTGGCGAGCGCCTCTTCGACGAAGTGCTCTGAAATCTTGTGGGTTTCGGGCTCCCATTTGTGACCGGTCTTCGGTCCAACCAGAAACAGAGCCCGCAGGTCGGGCAAATTCACACCCTCTTTTAGAAGTTGCGCCTGAATATTTTTGGATCCTTGCAGTTGAGCGTCGATCTCGCCGCCATATCCAACAAAGGGGACGTCGGCGCCATTCAGGGCATAATCGACAGCGTCGTAGTAATGCAATGCCTCTTCCTGGTAGGGCGGCAGCGAACCCTTCTTCGCGTAGACCTTCGTTTCTGTGTAGCCTGCGCCGGCCTCAAACACCGCCCAGTCATCGGGATGGTGAAGACCGAGGTGCCAGGCGCCGGCGCCGCCCATCGAGAATCCACGCAGAGCAATCCGTTTAGGATCGATATTGTAATGCTCCTGGACTGATCGGATCGCTTCGAAGACATCGGTTTCACCCGCCCAGCGGTAAGAGACATTGCTGCGGCCATAAACATCTACCTGGATGTAAGCTTGGCCCGGGGGCACGGGCTCGGGGGTCTCATGCTGAGTAATAAACGCGACTTCGTTGAGCGCGCGGTTGGTGCCGTGCATCCAGATATCCAGGCGAATGGGCTGGCCAGCGTAGGTTTCAGGGATGATAAGCCCGTACGGTTGCAAGCTCCCATCCACGGTTGAGCGGTAGGCGCGCACCAGGCGTCCCTTGCTCTTTGTCCAGGATGGCGAGCCTACGGCTAATTCCTTGGCGCGAGCGATGCCCTTGTCGAGAACATCCAGCGTATCTTTTACGAAGGAAGCTTTTACGAACTCTTCCGGATGCGCCAGGATGAAGTCACCCGCCTTCTGGTAGATCGCGATGTCAGGGTAAAGCGGATTTCCTTCCAGCTTTCCGGTCAAGGCGGTCAGGTCGGCCAGCCTGGAGTAGATCTCGTGTTTCTCTTGATCCGTCGGATAGTAACGCGGCGATGGCTGTTGTACTTGTGCGGTCAGCGCGGCCGTAGCAATGAGACAAAGCCAGGTTCGCATGCCGAACTTAGATGATCTCGCTCATCTTTTCTTCGGCGGTCGGGAATTCCTTCCCGATCGGCGCCTTGAGAACCTCGTCCGCGATCGTCAGGTAGACGTCGCCGAACGAGTTGTGCGACTTGGTGTGCGTGCCGCCCTTGATCCCGCCGCCGGCGACCAGCATGGCCAGGCCGTTGCACTTGTGCGGATTGGCCTCGGCGTGCTCGTGCACGTACACGCAAGCAGGTGTGATCGAGCAGGTTGCCGTCGCCCTCCGGTGATGGCCTTCATGCGCTGCAGGAAGTAGGAGAACTCCTCGACGTGCCAGCGAGTGATGTCGCGCAGAATGCGCTGTTGCTCGGGCGAGCCGGCATTGTTATGCGTGTAATCATGATGCCGATTGCCGGACAGTCCCAGCCACGGGAAGCGAGTCAGGCTCTGGCACTTGGTCAACATGTACGAAGCGACGCGGGTCTGCCCGGTAGCAAACGCCTGGACCAGCAGATCGGACTGGATCTTCGCGATACGCGGATAATCCGTCAGATCGGTGATGTCCTCAGGTTCCTTGATGTTCTTGCCGTAATCCGGAGGCAGGCTGGCGATGGCCCGTTCCAGATCCCGCACTGAAGTCAGGTGCTCGTCCAGACGATGCTGGTCCTCCTGACCGAGAACGGGCTTGAGTTCGGCGACATCCGCCTGAACCAGGTCGAGAATGCTCTTCTTGCGGCCGACCCAGCTTTGATCCTTCACGCCGAACAGCCGGTCAAACAGGTTCTGCGGAATCATTTCCGGCGGCAGCGCGCGATCGTAACCGGCCCAGCTCATGTTGCGATGCACGTTCTCGCCGTGCGATTCCTGCGCCACACCGATCTGCAGGGAGTGGAAGCGCGACTTGGCGCCCATCTTGGCGGCGAGAATCTGGTCGATCGAAGGACCGCTCGCGCCGCGTCCCGTATAGGCGGTGCCGGTCATCAGGCCGCACAGCGCGGTGAAGTGTCCATTGCCCTGTCCGTTGAGCCGGGCGGCGACGTTGTCGATGCCGCTGATGACATGGACATAGTCCCGCACCGGCTGCAGCGGCGCGAGACAGGGCGACAACTCGTAGTCGGCGCCGGTTGTCTCCGGAATCCAGTAGCGTTCCGGAATTCCGTTTCCGTTGAACCAGATGAGGAAGCGCGATTCGATCGGCGTCGACGCCCTGCTTCTTACTCGGGCGCGGCGTAGGCCGTGCCGTTGAAGTTGAACATCGCGGCGAGCGGCGGAAGTCCGACTCTTACCAGGGCGCCGGTAACGCTGACCCCTCTTAAGAATTTGCGTCTATCGAGTTGCATTCTTATCTCCTCGCTGCGGTTTTCGAACTCGCAGGCCTTCGCTGATCATCGGCGCCGGGGCACGGGTACCTCCTTTTGATTATCTTCCAAACCAGCCAAAAATTCCGGCGACCTGCACCAGGCCGATCAACAGATCTTTGAAGTGGAATCCGGAATCCCGAAATAGCCGCGAAAAGCTGATGGATGGTTTCCTCATCCGCGGAGGTTTCCAACCGGCCGATAGGCATAGCGGAACATCTGGCGCACCATGCACTCCTGGCACACCGTGCTTTGGGCCAGAATCGCCCCCAATTGCTGGAGTCGGAGAAGCCGAGTTCGGAATTCCGGCAACCTCGCCTTTGGTGTCGAGGTCAAGGTCGATTTTCTTGTCGGCTTCTGCGCTTGCCGGTCGGACTTTCGATGAGAATCGTCTCGTGCTCGCGATAAGCGGCCGATCGCGTCAAAGCTCTCAAGGCCGAAGCCGATGGGATCCATCAACCGATGGCAGGAAGCGCAGAGCGGATTCTCCACGTGCGCCGACATCCGCTGCCGCCGCGTGAGCGGCTTGTCCTCGGTAGCCTCGGGCAGGTTGGTGTCCACGTTCGGCGGCGGAGGCGGCACGTGCTGGCACAGCAATTGTTCCCGGATGAAGATTCCGCGCGCGGTGGGCGATGTCTCGGTCGGCCCCGCGTTCGCCGCCAGGAACGACGCCTCTCCCAACAGTCCGGCGCGGTGGTGTGCCAGCGGGAAAATGCACCAACTCGAACTGGCCGGCGGGAGCGGGCAGCTTATAGAGCGTCGCCAGATCGGAGGACAGATACGCGTAATCGGCGGTCAACAACTCCATGAAGTTGCGGTCGTCCCAGACCAGGTGATCGAGCAGGCGCCGGGTTTCTTCCACCATCGATGCCGGCCATCTCGAGCGAGAATTCCGGGAAACGGCGCTCTTCCTTGGATGAATTCAGCACGCGATCGAATCGCAGCCATTGATCGAAGAACTCATCCAGCGACTGGTGCGCGCGCGGATCATCGAGCAGGCGACGCGTGGCGGCTTCGCGGTCCGGCCGCGGTGCGCAACTCGCCCTTCGCGGCGGCATCCAGCAGAGGTCTTGTCCGGCATCGTGTCCTGCAACAAGTAGGACAGCCGGCTGGCGATGTCGTAATCGACCGAGTGTCCGTCCGGGCCGGCTTCCAGATGGAACAGGAAATTCGGCGACTGCAGCATCGCTTCCACTACGGTTCGGGCGCCTTCCAGGAACTTGCCGCTCGAGCGTCGCCTGCGCGCTGAAGGCCGCGGCGTAGCGCTTGAAACTCCACGTCGCGCAGAGGCCGGCGGAAGGCGCGCAATCCGAACGAGCGCACAAACAGATCGCGGCATTTCACATCCGTGGCGCCAGCGGCTTTGCAGGGGATCAGGCCGTTGATGTCGCCGGCGCGGAACGCGTTCAGTGCAAGCTTCTCGGCGGAGGTGCTGTAAGCGTCGACCAGCAGCGGAGGCATCCCCTGGTAACGCGACTGATTCTTGAAACCGTCGACGTAATCCTCGGGCGGGAAGTGCATGCGCGGGCCGGCTATAGTCGCCGAGCAGATCGCGCACGGTGTTGTCGTATTGGCTGTGAGTCAGCCGGCGGACCAGATGGGCCTGCTTCGGCCGCTCCGGCGGATTCATTCAAGCGTTGCGCTCGGCTGCCAGCGAAGCTCGTCCGACGTCGACGCCAGATACTGGATCCATTGACGTCAGGATTTTTTCTTCGTCCGAGCCGGGCTTGATCCGCTCGCCGCCGGTGTGCTTGATGCGGTTGGTCGGTTTGACGAAGAGCAGGGAATTCGAGGGATCGGCCCGGTCTACAAGCGGCGCCAGCGAGAGTCCGAAGACTCGATCTGATCCTGGCTCGCCCCTTTATCGGGAAAGTGAATGCGCGTTCCGGAAGCGACGCCGTCGGTGGCATGGCAGAGGCGGCACTGGGCGGCTTCCAGAACCGGATAAAGCTTGGTTGCGAAAAAACTGGGATCGGTGCGGACTCTGCGCCCAACCGGCGGACCAGACGACTATCCAGCCGGCAAGCGAACAAAACCAACTCGGATATACCGGCTCAAGGTTCTTCTCCTCTTCTGATTCGGTCGGCTTGGGCTTGGCTTTCGGCGCTTTCGCTGGACGTGGTATCGCGTCGGGCCGCTTGGCCCAGGACACGAAAGCTGGCGGGCTTTTGCTTGCGGAAAGCTTCCACGCCGGCAGGGAGTGACTTTGGTGTCGGTCAGGTAGAGGAGTTTCAGGTTCGGCAGCGCCGCCAGGCTCTTCAGCGTCCCGTCGCCCGCGGATGTATACGACAGATCGAGAATGGTCAACTTCGAAGCGGCAGCGAATTCGGGAGCCGCGGAATCATCCAACGCTTTGCAGTTCCACAAGCTCAGCCGCTCAAGCTGCGGCAGGCTCTTCAGAACTTTCAATCCCGCCGGAGTGATCTTTGCGCCGCTGATATCGAGCCGCCGCAGTTTCGTCAGTTTCGCGAGCTTGGCGACGCCCAGATCGGTGAGCTGAATGCCGCCGGTGACATGGCAGTTTCCCGCGCCAACGGCCACGCCCGGTCCTGCCGAGACTCACGCCGACGCCCAGATTCAGATCCTCGAGACCCGACAGCAGCGAGATGGTATCCAGATCCAGATCGGTGATCAGCGGCGTCCAGCAGGCGCCCGCATTGCGCCGCTGGATTCCGTTGAAGCTAAGCTTCTTGAGCTTGGGAAGCAGCTTGAGGAAGTTGAGGTTGATTCCGGTGATCCGGGTTCCACCCAGATCCAGCTCTTCCAGCTCGCTCAGCGCGGGCAAGCTCTCAAGACCCACATCGCCGACCATGGTGTGGCTGAGATCCAGCGATTTCAGGCCGGTTAGTGCCGCAAGGTAGGGCATACCGACATCGGTGATGTCGGTTCCGCGCAGCACCAGCTTGCGCAGATGTTTATTCGCCCGAAGATACGATGCCGCGGCATCGGTGATGGCTTCGGTGGCGTCCAGCGTCAGCTCCTCGAGTTGCGTGCAAATGCTGGAGCCGCTCGATGCCGGCGTCGGAAACATAGGTGAACGAAAGGTCCAGTCGCTTCAGGCCTTTGATTTCGACGACTCGCTCGATATCGTTGTTGGTGGCCCAGGTACGCGCCAACGATACTTCGACGATGTTGCCATCCGGACCGCGAACCACTTGGCCGCCCAAAGCTTCAATCGAGTGCGCGATGTCGGCCTGGGGCGGTCTCCGCTGCATGGGCGATCCAGCCCCCGGACAGCATCCCGAGGAGAGTGACCGCGAAGAAAGTGCTTCGCTGCAAAGCGCATTAAGTTCTCCGCTCCCGCCTGGTGGAATCTTTGTTCCAATTGATATCGCACGCAGGGAGAGCCTTCTTCAGGCTCTCGTAACCCTGTTCGGAGAGCGAAGTATGATACAGGTCCATGTAACGCAACTTGGCTCAGGCCGGTCAGTACTTTGAGCGAAGCGTCCGTGATGTTCGACATGATCCAGATGCAATTCAGTCAGGTGCGGTAAGGCCCGCCAGCTTCGCAAAACCAGCATCGCCTACAGCCGTATATTCCAGACTTAACGACTCCAGCGCCGAAAGCTTCGCCACCCATTCCATCGAGTCGTCATCGGCGCTGGTTTGGTTCAGCCCGAGCCTCTTGAGATTCGTCAGACCGCTCAAAGCTTTCAGGCCGGTTTCGGTAAAACGGCAGAAGCTGAGATCCAAGTCCTCAATCTGGCCCAGCCCGGCCAGACTCTTCAATCCCGCGTCTCGAATATCCACTCCCGCCAAAATAAGGCGCTTCAGATTCTTTAGACCGGCCAGCCCGGGCATGCCTTTGTCAGTGACATCGGTATACCGAATCGACAGCGCTTCCAGCCCAGCGAGCTTCCCGATGTGTTGCAGACCTTCATTTTTCAGGGGCGCGTTGTCAAGATTCAGATCGCGCAGGTTCGGCAGACCTTCGATCGCGGCCAGGCCTGGACCTTCCACCTGAGTACTTCCCAAGTTGAGAGTCTGAAGGTTCACTAATGGCGTCAAGTGGGCGAGAGCGCTGTCCGACAGCAGCGTGTAGCTAAGATCAAGCTTCTTCAGACTACAGAATCGATGAGAGATGCGCGACTCCTACTTCGCTGATTTCGGTGTTCCGCAGATTCAACTCGGTGAGTTGCGGGAAGTTTCGATAGAATCTCGAGTTCGCGATCGGTTATGGAAGTGGATTTCAAAGACACGCCGGCTACATGCCCGTCCTGCATCTGAACCGTTCCGCCAATCGAGCGCAGCCATTCAGCGATAGCCGGTTCCCCTTTTCCAGCGACTGCATCAGCGCTCGTCGTGCGCTTCACTTCTCCATTTGACGAAGCCTGGAAATTTACGGTGCAATTCGGAAGAGCGGCTACAAGTTCGTGAACGCCAGAGGCGGTGGCGCGGCTATATCGGAGATCGACTGCGCGAAGCTGTTTCAGCTTGGCGAGCTTTGCCAGACCCGCGTTGGTTACTTTCGTTCGATACAGACTCAGTTCTTCAAGCCCGCTCATTCCCGATCAGAGCGTCCAGTCCCGCATCCGTAACGTTGGAAGCCTGCAGATTGAGCTGGCGCAAACGCGTTAGTCCAGTTAAGGCGGAGAGCCCGCTGTCGGAAATCCCGATGTCCGCGAGATCCAGTTCCGTAAGATTCGTGAGATCCGCAAGGTTCTTGAGCCCTGCATCGGTAATCGACGTCCCCCGCAGATACAGCCTGGTCAGACCGGTCATCGCCTTCAGACTGGCCATGCCGGCGTCATTGAAAGTCCGATCGTAGTTCAGATCAAGATTCTTGAGCGGGAATGCGGCCAGCGCCGCGCCTGCGACGCGCGTCTGACGGAGGCGCAACTCCTGCAGCTTCGGCAGGGGCTGGAGTGCCTTGATAACGGTATCATCGAGCGGAATGTAAGTTTGTACCGGACGGCTTAGCACTAGCGTCTCAAGCTCGGGCGACCCGGCAAAAAGGCTCAACGTGGCTTCCACCAGCGACACTGGCTGATCGTACCAAAGGCGCCCGTTTATATACGCTTCTTTCACGTGTTTGAGCGGCGGGAGACGTCTTAACTCGTCTTCCAGCGCGAAGGCCCACTGCGTGATGCCAGTGAAATTAAGCGTATGAATATAGAAATCGGACGCAGGGAGTTCGGCAAGGTCGGAGATCGGCTTGTGCTGCCCTTCCAGCACCACGCTGCCCCCCATACGGACCATCCATTCGGCGACCATGCGATCCGGCGAGGCGTCTTGCGACCATGCGGGCAGAAGTAAGAGTGCCAGCAAGCACAAAATACGGAGAATATGACTCAGGAATGTCACCTTCCACGCTCCTCTAGGATTTTGGGCCATATCTCGCCAATGGCTTCTCTCTAGTTATGGTACAGAGATTCGGTGGCTGTTGCAATCGGCCCCTTGAGCGCTAACTTTAGAATGAAACTGCGCGATCGGTCTGCGCTAGAATCGAACACATGAACCTCAAGACTTCGGCCGTGATGTTGTGCGCTGTAGCAGCTTTGGCGGGAGAACAGGGCTGGTATCCGCACGAAGGTGCGTTGCTCAAGTACAGCGTTAATATCAAGTTCACCGAAGAACCCGAAGATACCCTGCCGGCCGGTTGGAAATTCGGCCGGGTGTCGTCAACGGGGGTCGATTCCGCTGGGAACGTTTATGTTTTTCAGCGCGGGAAACACGCCGATCCCTTGCTTGTGTTCGATTCGAAGGGCAAGTATCTCCGGTCCTGGGGGAAAGACGTCTTCACAACTCCACATGGACTGCGCATCGACAAGAACGATAACGTCTTCGTTACCGACATAGGCAGCCATCAGGTCTTTAAGTTCACCAAGGAAGGCAAGCTGCTGTTCACACTGGGAATCAAGGGCCAACCTGGGACTGACGAGAAGACCTTTAACAAGCCAACGGATATCGGCTTCGCGCTCAACGGCGATTTTTATGTGACCGACGGCTATGGTAACTCCCGCGTCGTGAGGTATTCGCCCTCCGGAAAGTATTTGATGACTTGGGGTAAGCCGGGGCGTGGACCGGGGGAATTTCAGGTCCCTCACGCCATCGTGGTGGATTCCAAAGGCCAGCTCTACGTGAGCGACCGTGAGAATAATCGAATTCAGATCTTCGATCCAAACGGCAAGTTCATCCGGCAATGGACCCATCTGGGCGCTACCCAGGGGATGGTCATGAAAGCCGGAGACGATTTGTGGATTCTCTCGCATCGCGACAATATCGAGAATTTGACCTATGACACGCTGGCAGGGCGAATCATGCATATTGACATCCAGACTGGAAAGATCCTGGGAGCAATGGAAAGTCCCGGCCACTGGCTGGCGGCTGGCCCTAACAACGATTTCTTTGTCGGCAGTTTGACGGGCAATGTGTTCCATTGGTATCCCAGGTGGCTCGAGCATGGCATCGGGTCTCTCGATCCTCCGCGTCCGCCGGATCCAAACAGGTAACGAGGAAAACTTGGCTCCCCTCCTCAAAAGCGATACAATCCGTCAGTGGGCGGGCGCAAACATGAAGATCGCAATCCCAACCTTAAGCGGTTTACTCATCCTGATTGGTCTTTGCTATTCCCCTGCTGACGCACAGGCGCCTCCCTCGGTCTGGGCGGGCGCGTACACGGAGCAACAAGCCAAGCGCGGGGAAGCTCAGTATAAGCAGGAGTGCGCGACGTGTCATGGCGACGCTTTAGAGGGTAACGGACAGACCGAACGGGCTCAGCGCCTGGAGCGCGCGCTGCCCCCACTTTCCGGTGACGTGTTCAAGGGAAATTGGAACGGCCGGCCGCTCTCGGATTTATTCGACAAGATGAGAAGAACCATGCCCCGGGACGATCCCGGCAAAATCAGTCTCGCTCAGAATGCCGATATTCTTGCCTATATGCTCAAGTTCAATGGGTTTCCTCCTGGAAAAGCAGAACTGCCCGCAGATCCCAGCCTGCTGACAGACACGCTCTTTGAAGCAGTGAAACCGAAAGAATAGGTCTACGGCCCGCTCCCGCACACCATCCGCGCCAAACCGCAAGCGGAGAGTAAAGAGCCGCGACGCTGAGATTCGAACTGACCGAGCTATCCGTCCCACGGTGGCTTCAGCGCGCCATCTGCTGGTAGCTCTGGCTCTCGCCGCACTGACACTGTTGGCGTTTTCGAATTCTTTTCAAGCCGGATTCGTCCTTGATAACAAGGGCCTGCTCCTGGATCCTCGCATCCGCGATTTTACGTCTGGGAATGTGGCCCTTATTTTTCGGCACACCTATTGGTGGCCTACGGGGGAAGCCGGTCTGTATCGTCCTTTCACCACGCTCTCTTATCTCTTCAATTACGCGGTCCTCGGGGATGGCGACCAGCCCGCCGGATATCAC
This sequence comes from Bryobacterales bacterium, assembly GCA_963769205.1. GTDB lineage: Bacteria > Acidobacteriota > Terriglobia > Bryobacterales > Bryobacteraceae > Palsa-89. The sequence goes on from CAVYKR010000023.1 coordinate 391,382, forward strand.
TCCCTTAATCTCATCCTGCACTTCGCGAATGTCTTGCTGGCTTATGCTCTCGCCCTTCGTCTTTTGCGGAAATTCTGGCCGGCGGCGTTCATTGCCGCGCTATGGGCCGTGCATCCGGCCCTAACCGAATCGGTAACTAACATCGTCGGCAGAGCCGATCTCTTGGCTGGAATGGCGGTGCTTTCCGGCTTCCTGATGTACCTAAAGAGCACCGAAGCTGCTGGATGGGCTCGTGCGGCCTGGCTGATCGGTTTAGCACTGGCCACCACCATCGGCGTTTTTTCAAAAGAGAGCGCAGTCGCGATTCTGCCGCTCATTGTGCTTTATGAGCTGGTGTGGTGGAAGGACCGCCGGAAGTATCAAGCCCTAGCGTACGGGTGCCTGGCCACACTAATACCGATCGCCTTCATGCTCTATCAGCGATCGGCAGTGCTGGCCGCATCGCCACCCGCTGAGTTCCCATTTACCGACAATCCTATCGTCGGAGCAGACTGGTGGACAGGCCGGCTTACTGCCATCAAGGTAATGTCCCGCTATCTGTGGCTGGCGATCTGGCCGGCGAAACTCTCCGTTGATTATTCATACAATCAGATTCCACTTGCGCACGGCTCTGCCGGCGATTGGCTCTCGTTCTTCGTCGTGCTTGCGGCCGCGGTTACGGTAGTTGTTCTTTATCGCTGGAATCGCACCTGCTTTTTCCTGGCATGCTTTGCTTTCCTGAACTTCGTTCCCGCGTCCAACCTGTTGTTCCCGATCGGGACGATTATGGCTGACCGTGTGCTCTATCTTCCATGCCTCGGCTTGCTCGGCTGCCTGGTGGTCGCAATCTACGCCATCGAGCGAGCGCCCAGATTCAAGTTTGTTCCCGCACTGGTGCTGGGCCTTGTTACAGCCGGATTCGCCGTCCGGACGTGGGCCCGGAATCTGGATTGGAAGACCGACTTGACGATCGCCAGCGCCGACATCCACGTTAGCCCCGACAGCTACAAACTCCATCGATTGCTGGCTAGCTCGTTGTTCGAATCGGATCCGGCGCATACGAACATCGAGCGGGTGATAGCAGAGCAGGAAAGAAGCGTGGCAATTGTCGACTCCATGCCGCCGCAGTTTAGGCCTCGGGATGTTTACCGCCAAGCGGGTCTTTACTATCTTGTCGAAGGCGATCAATTGCGAGGACGAGGTCTTATGGAAAAAGCATCGGCCAGCGATCAAAGAGCGCTGCAGGCTCTTGTGAAGTGCATTTCCATTGACCAGGCAGCTCGCGCCAGTTTCAGCGGCGATTCTCAAGCATACTTTTTGCTCTCCATCGCGTATCTGCGGTCAAGAGATCCGGGCAAGGCTTATGAAGCGGTCAGCCGGGCCCGCGCTTTGGATCCATTGAACCCTCAAATCTATCGGCAGCTGTCTGATATTTTTCTCCAGCAGCAACGTAATGATGATGCCGAAGTTGCGTTGACGCAGGCGAACGCCATCACGTCGCTGCAAGAAAGGAAGTGGCAAGACGCAGCGGACTTGAGCGAACGCGTCCTGCACTTTAACTCCACCGATTACGGTTCTGCATACTACCTGAATGCAATGGCCAATCTGCATCTTGGACGTCTGGACCAAGCGGAGAGAAGCGCGCGTGAGGCAATACGACTCGACAGCACCCGGCGTAATCCGAGAACGAGCTATGTACTGGGACTGATTCTGGCTGAGAAGCGCGACTACCAGCAAGCGGCCGGTTTGCTGAGGACGTATCTGAACGCGCTGCCTGACGCGCCAGACGCTGAGATCGTCCGCAGTCAACTGCGCGAGATTGAGAAGTCCGGGCCAGTCAGATGACCGTCCGGTAGCCCTGCAAAAGCCCGGAACTGGCGGCGCAGCTTGACTTTAGCCCCCGGTTTGTAGTAAAAGTTAACGCTAACGGTGGGACAAAGTACCAGGTTCGTATTGTCCATTTCGACCGCTAACGTGAAGGGGTGCTAAATGAGGTATTGCTTCGTCGCCGCCATTCTGCTTGGTTTTATGCAGTCTGGCATTCTCTCAGGGTTTCGGCACCATCGTCGGGACGGTAACCGATCCGTCCGGCGCACTGGTAGCCTCCGCAAAAGTCACCGCTGTCGAAGCAGGCACCGGCGCTTCCCGCGAGGCCGTTACAAACGCTGCGGGCGAATTTGTTATTCCCGGACTTCGGCCTACGAACTACACTCTCACTGTCGAGGCGTCCGGCTTCAACAAGTACACGCAGTCGAATATTACGCTGACCGCCGATCAGAGCGAGACCGTCAACGTCGCGCTGACGGTGGGCCAGGCGAATCAAGCGGTGACGGTCGAAGCCACGGCCCTACAGACCGACACCTACACTTCGACGCTGAAAGAGGTAGTGGATTCCCAGCGAATGGTTGACTTGCCTCTGAATGGCCGCAACGCCGCGAACTTGGCGACACTGGTGCCAGGCGCGGTGCTTGCTCCCAACGGCGGAGCGGATCAGGGCCAGACCAAGACATTCCCGGGCGCGGTGAAGATCACGACCAACGGCGCGCGCCAGAACATGGTCGCCTACAATCTGGACGGCGCCGACAACGTGGATCGCTACACCAACGTGAACAATCCGTTCCCTTTCCCGGACGCGCTTCAGGAATTCAGCGTGCAGACGGCGAATTACAGCTCTGAATACGGCGGCAATGCCGGCGCGGTAGTCAACGTGATCACCAAGAGCGGCACCAATGCAATTCACGGTGACTTTTTCGGGTTCATCCGCAACGGCGATCTGAACGCGCGAAATTATTTCGCGAAAGTTGCCGATCCGCTGAAGCGCGGCCAGGAGGGTGGAACCATCGGCGGTCCGGTTAAAAAGAACAAGACGTTCTTCTTCGCCGGCTACCAGTTCACCAGCCTTCGGGACGTGACCAACGGTCTGAACAAAACTGTCCCGACACCAGCCGAAGAGGCAGGCAATTTTGCGGCGTCAGGCCACGATTTACGACCCGACCGACCGGCCTGCCATTTCCCAAATAACCAGATCCCGATCAGCCGCTTCGATCCGGCGTCGCTGGGTGTGATGAAATACCTGCCGGCCTCTACGGCTGCGAGTGGAATCGTGTTTTACTCCTCGCCATTACACCAGAATTTCAACGACGTGATGGGCCGGTTCGATCACATTTTCTCGGATAAAGATCACGCCAGTGTGCGCTACGACTGGCAATTGTTCACCAATCAGCCGGTCTACACTCCGACGAATATCCTGTCCTACGCCGACGGTTCGAACATCATCGCCCAGAACGTGCTGGCGCAGGAAACGCATATTTTCAGCCCCAGCTTGCTGAACGAATTTCGCGTTGGCTTTCTGCGTGACGCGTCGCAGCGCGGCCCCGCCACCAATGTTCCGAGCGTGCGTACCTTCGGCGTGAATATTCCTTATCAGCCTCCGGCCAATGACGTCCAGTCTGTTAATGTCAGCGGCTTCTTCAGCTTCGGTGACAATCCCTTCGCCCGCTTCACGCGGAATAACATCATCGGCAACGATGCAGATCCGCTGGGTGGTCGGCCATCACAACCTTACTATCGGCTTCGATCTGGAGCGGCGCCAGGTGGAACTCGATAACGGTTTCAACTCGCCCGGCCTGTTCACGTTTACGGGGCAGTCCAACCACACGCTTTCCTCCGGTAACTCCATGGCGGATTTTATAATCGGCGATCTGTACCAGTTCCAGCAGGCGCAGGGCCAGTTCGAGAATGCCAACGCCTGGATGTCGGGATATTTCATTCACGACGACTGGAAAATCGCGAAGCGCTTGACGGTCAACCTGGGCTTGCGATGGGAGCCTTATTTCCCGTACCACGAAGTCGACGGACGCGTAGAGGGTTTCTCGATTCCAAATTATCAGGCGGGAATCCATTCCACCGTCTATCCGAACGCGCCTCCAGGATTATTATTCCGCGGCGACACAGGGTTCCCCACCAACGGAACCGGCAACAATTTTAAGGACTGGGGTCCGCGCGTCGGTTTCGCTTACGATGTTTTCGGCGACGGTAAGACCAGCCTGCGTGGCGGCGCCGGTATGTTTTACGATTCTGCCACCAATGGCATTTTCAACAACAACATGGTGGATGAAGCGCCGTTTGCCCAGCAGATCCTTCTGACGAATCCCTCCCGGCCCGTTCAGCAATCCACTGGCCGGCCAGCCTGAGTACGCGTCAGTTTTCCCGGCTGCAGTTCCCGGTCCCAAAGAATGTCGTGCTGCCTGGCCCGGTAGCGGTCACCACGTTCAATCTGGCTGGCAATTTGGCCTTTAAGGTTCCGGTGGTCTATAGCTGGAATCTGACCATGGAGCATCAGTTCGGCGGCCAATGGCTCGGCCGGCTGGCGTATGTGGGATCGCACTCGACCCATCTCTCGCTCCAGCAATACCTGAACCCCTCTATTTATATTCCCGGCAGCACTCTATCGGAGCAGGCGCGGGTGCTATTCCCGGGGTACTCCAACAACATGGAACTGCTCGACGAATCCGGAAATTCCCATTACAATTCTTTGCAGTTCACTATGCAGAAGCGGTTCTCGCACGGCGTTCTCGGTTCTGGCCAACTATACCTGGCAGCATTCGATCGACAACGTCCCGCCCTCCAGCGGCACTACTGGCGCGGGCGCGACCGGCGGCGCGGGGCCTCTGCCGATTCCGTGGTACGCTCTCCGGCAACAAGCAGCTTGATTACGGAACCTCGGATTTCAACCGGCAACACGTTTTCGTCGTCTCTTATTTGTGGGATATCCCTGCGCCGCGCACCACCAACAAATTCGTTAAAGGCGTGCTCGGCAACTGGGAGCTTAGCGGTATCGTTACCGCTGAAACCGGGCTCGCGTTCACGGTTTTCGCAGGTAAGGATGTTTCGCAGACCGGTCTCAATCAGGACCGTGCCGTCTACCTCGGTGGAAACCCTTACTGGCGGCGTCGCTTGCAAGACCGCTCCGTGCGTGAACTATATTAATCCCGCTGCCTTCGGTCAACCGGCTGCTGGATCGGTTGGAAACGTTGGTAAGGGAGCCCTCACCGGTCCGGGTTTGTTTGACTGGGACATGGGGCTGTTCAAAAACATCCCCATCACGGAGCGGTGGCGCGTGCAGTTGCGCGGGGAGTTCTTCAACACGTTTCAACCATTCGAATTTTACGACGCCCGGCGAGTGGCGGCAGCAACTATCCGGTCTTCACGCAAAGTTCCTCGACGTTCGGAACCATCACTTCGGCGAACGATCCGCGCATTATACAGCTTGCGCTGAAAGTGACCTTCTAATATTAGGAAAGTGGGCGCTCGTTGCTGATCGGGCCGTGCGCCCCGCCCTTCGATTCTGTTTACACGTCGATCCGGCAGATCCAACCGGAGTTGGGATCATTACTCACATTGCTGCCCACCGGAAACCCGGCATCGCAGTAATACAGATGGCCGTCGTGCATGCACATTCCATGTGGGTCCGGATCTTCCTTAGACAGCGTCACCGCTTCCAAAACCTTGCCGGTCTCCGCATCGATCTTGTGAATCACATAGTCGCTCGAGAACATAATCCACAACGCGCCGTTGTCCCAATCGATTCCGTGCACGCGATTGTATTGAACCGGGATCAAATGTTTTATCCGGAAGTTATCTTTCGTATCCAACTCCGCAATACACCGCAAGCCCACTGCGGTTACCCACAGGCTGTTAGTCTGATCCACCCACACGATCCCGTGGGAGCCACTGGGCCATGGTGGTCTATATCTTCGTACGGTCTTGCCGGTCTCCAGATCGCATTGGACAATTTCGTCATACGGAAAATCGGTGGGGCGCGCAGGTCGCCGGTTGCTCACGCCTCCGTTAGCCGACATCCATAAGTAGCCGCCGCCTACCGCCATCCCGCTGGTGTTGTGCGATTCGGTCTGCACCTGGTGCAAGACTTTATGCGTATTCCAATCGACCTTGTAGGCGATCTCGCTAACCTGCCCGCCGATCCAAAGCGCGTCTTTCGTCGCCTCCAATGCATTGGGATGTTCGTCCGGACCCTTGAATACCTTCACCACGTTGGCCTTGTGAGTGGGTGGGCCGTCCTTCCCCTTCGAACTCGGAGGGTCGCCTTGTTGCGCCGTTGCTATGCCGGTGGCCAAAGCCGCGCCGATAAAATCTCTGCGATTGATACTCATAATCGCTCCTCTCTAGCTGTTCTCTGCCACGCGCCCTTATCTCTACCGATATAGCATCGGATGCTAACACAAAATTTCCGTGTTATCACCGGGGATCGTGACAAAAATTGCACTCAGTTGAGGCACCTGCCGTCCGATGACAGTCCATACACGCCGCCATCGAGGTTTCTTTCTCCTTGCGAATGACGTCCCGCTCGCGAACCGGTCCATGGCAGTTATCGCAGGTAGCCTTAGCCTGGGTTAGATGCACTTTATGACTGAAAAACACGTATTCTGGAACCCGATACACTCGCTTCCAGGGAACCTGTTCACCCTTCTTGTCATATTCGGCCAAGCGTTGGATCGCAGGACTGTCTTTCTTGATTGCGACGTGACAGGTCATGCATTTGGAAGTAGCCGGCAGCGTAGCTTCGTCGCCTGGCTCCGGCATGGCGTGACAGTCCTTGCAGTCCAAACCATTCGAGACATGTTGTTTGTGACTGAATGGCAGCGGCTGGGCCGGCGCCGGCGGGCCGGTTGTCGTTGATTGCGCCGCGCTAAGGCTTACAAATAGCCCGAGGGTCGCGAATAGAATGCCAAGCACTGCGCAAAGCTCCGCGAGGGTGCGCTTTCCCAACATCATTTCAAGTCGATCGCGATCCTTTCGACCGGATGATCGAGCGGGTTTTCTTCAGTGTGAGTCATCGCCTCATCCAAGCGGACTTCTCCGGCCTTACCCTTTGCCTGGTCGGTTAGATAAACCACGATGTGATTCAGCTTGTGCTCGTGCAGCACGCCTTTCTCGTGCGGTCCGAAACGGACGCGCAGCACCCTTACCTGGTCGTTCTCGAACTCGAGCGAGTAATGCTTCGGATCGGCCTTGAGCGGGTCTATGGAGGACATCGCAATCTGACCTTGGGGTTTGTTCTTCAGTTCAATCTCCACGATCTGAAAGGGGTGGTCAGACGCATACTCGGAGATATGCGGCCCTTCGGCAGGGCTCCAGCGTGCGTCGCCGGACTTGAACTCCAGCTTTTGCACCTTTCCGTCCGCGCTAGTCCGAGTCAATTGGCCGCTGCCAAGGTAAATCATCACGCGGTCCATCGGATGTTCATGCAGGGCGCTGGGGTGATGCGGTTGCTCGGTGACGACGAGAACCCTCGCCTGAGGGCTATCGATTTTAACGTTGCTCGGCGCCTGTCCCCAGAGAGCCATGGCCGCCGACACTGCCAGGAGTTTCGAACCAGAGAATGCTCGCATAATCGACAACGATAGCAGAACCCAAGACTATCGGCGGTGAATCTTGACCAGAGTCCGATCCACTGCTTTGAGATTGATCTTGCCGCACATGGCCATGTCTTGCGCGAGTTCGGTCTGCAACATCTCCACTAATCTCTGGACGCCCTCAGCCCCATACGCCGCCAATCCCCAAACCGCCGGACGGCCGATCAAAACCGCCTGAGCACCCAGCGCAAGCGCTTTGAGCACGTCGCTCCCCCTTCGAATGCTGCCATCGATCAGGATGGCCAGTTTTCCACTCGCAGCGTCCGCGATGGAGGGAAGCATTTCGAGAGGCGAGGCCACCCCGGTAATGGCGCCCTCGGTGTAATTGGAAACTATAATGCCTTGTACGCCAATTCCAGCGGCCTTCTGGGCTTCTTCAGGACTCATTACACCTTTGAGCAAGATTGGCACGCTGATGTTCCGGCGCAGACGGTCCACCGCGCTCCAATCTACGCCGGCGGCAGGTGCCTTACCCTCCGCCGTCCCTAGCGTCACGCATACAGCTTTGCATCCAGCCTGGATGGCTTGCTGGACGCGACTGAGCACCTGGTTCATGTCAGGCTGCAGGTAAATCTGATACCACAAAGTTGTCTTTGCACGAGTGGCGATCTCATCGACCGGATAACTGGAACTGTCGGCAATTACGAGTACAGTCTTCGCAGCTGAAGCCCCGCGTGCTGTAGCCAGCTCCCCTTCCGGATGAAATCGCTTCTGTTGAGAGACGGGACCGATGAGAATAGGGGTGAAAAGGCTCTGGCCAAACAATTCAGTACTCAGATCCAGTTTGGTCGTGTCCACCATCAAGCGCGGCCGGAACGTAATCCGGTCGAAAGCCGCTCGGTCGCCGCCTGCAATCTCTCTGAAATTCGCGGCGTTCAGCTTACGCTGGGCCATACTCTCGAATTCGAGCGTATTGACAAGGTCCTGTAATGGAGCGATCCGCCCGGGCGCTTCCCCGATCAGCTTTTGCCCTTGAAGCAACCGCGAGCCACCCAGCAGCGAGGCGTAGCTGGCAACGGCCTTGCGTCTGGTCATGGAAAATCCGTTCTCACCAGCGTGTGATCGACGGAAGCTAGCGTCGGGCGTCCGGTGTAGGCCATGGCTTGGACCAGCTCGGCTTGCATGATTTCAAGAACACGCTGGACCCCTTGTGGACCATACGCGGCCAAGCCCCAGCGCGGCACCCGGCCCAAGCAGACCACACTCGCGCCTAGAGCGAGGGCCTTCAGTATGTCGGTACCACGACGAATTCCGCTGTCAAAAAGAATGGGGACCTTTCCTCCCACCGCATCGACGATTTCCGGCAATACTTCGAGAGTAGCGGGAGTGTAATCCAGCGACCGGCCGCCGTGATTGGATATGTAAATGCCATCCAGCCCATGCTCGAGACACATTTTGGCGTCCTCGGCTGTCACAATTCCCTTAGCGAGCATCGGTACCTTGACCATCGGACGGATCTGGTCAAAAAACTTCCACGTGTACCACAGCCGGTATTCCATGAGCCGATAAGGATTGTGCGGCGTCGCTCCTCGGCTCCCACGTGCCGGAGGACGTGCAGTTGCGGCTGCAGTAAGATTGCGGTCATGCAGCGCCCTCTCATGCTCGGCAGCCACTTGATCGAGGGTGACGACAATCGCGCGCGCGCCGATTTCCTGAACTTTCTCCAGCAACTCCCGGTTGTCATCCAACTCCTGTTTGGGATAAAGCTGAAACCACAAGGGACCCTTCGCCGCAGGCGCGATCTTTTCGAAAGGGACACTCGACGCGTTACTCACGATATAGGGCGTGTTGGACGCCGCGGTCGCGCCTTTATAAGTGCCCATTTCGGCTTCCGGATGCAGCAGGGCGTGGCCGGATGACGGGGAAACCATGATCGGGAACGCCATCTTCGTCCCCAGGACCTCTGTAGCCGTCTGGGGAGAACTCAGGTCCAGTGTCCGTTTGGGAACGAGTTCCACCCAATCGAAAGCCTGGCGGTTCCGCCTTAAGGTAAACTCACCGTCCGTTCCGTAAGCGGTGTAGTCGAAATTGTAGCGTGGCAGCTTGGCATAGGCCACCGATTCGAAATCAAAAGAAGTAGCCAGTTCGTCCAGGGACGGAACACGACTGTGATCGTGAAAGGGATCCTGTTGGGACCGTAGCAGTGGCGATCCCGCCAGAAAACCCGCTAACCCCTGCATAGCTCGACGTCGAGATAGACCTTGGGACATCAGTTGAACCGTTCCAAACCTTTCGTCTTCCACACCATCTTCGATTCCGGCCGCAGCAGGTATCTGATGAACGAGATCGAATCGTCACGATGCATCGAGCGGGCCATGCTGCGCATGTTCGTTATACTTTCGGCTGTGCGTCAGCATTTATAATATATACATCATCGGTGGGCATTTCAGCGATAGTAGAATTCTTAAAGCACTGGGGAAGCAATGAATCTCTCGAGACGACACTTTGGAAAAGTAGCGATAACCGGCTTGGCCTTTTCGACGCTTTCTGCTGCGAAAGTCAGTTCAACGGTCGGCGGCGTCCGGATCGGGGCCATCAGTTATTGCTTCCGCGGTCTTCCTCGGACACCTGAAATGGATTACATCGACACGGTCGTTAAGGCGTGCATCGATTGTGGCGTAGGATACGTCGAGTTAACTTCACCAATGGTCGAGCCGCCGACCACGCTCCCCGGAGGCGGACGGGTTCCGCCCGATACGCCTGAGAATAGGAAGGCCCGTGCGGAAGTGCGTAAATGGCGGCTATCAGCACCTCTGGGCCGCTTCAAGGAAATCCGAAAGAAGTTCGACGATGCCGGCATTAATCTGTTTGCTTATGTAATGACCTTCGCCGAAGACTTCACCGATGAAGAAATCGAGGCCATCTTCCAACAGGCCCATGCGCTCGGTGTCGGGATCATCGGCACAAATCAAACCACAGTCGGCATGGGCCCGAAGCTTGTGTCTTACGCCGAAAAACATAAAATGGACCTCTCTTTCCATAACCATGCCAAAGCGGAGGATACCAATGAGGTCGCGTCACCGCAGAGCTTCGAAAGGCTGTTCGGCATGTCAAGGCACTTTAAAGCGAATCTCGATGTCGGTCATTTTGTAGCGGGCAATCAGGACCCGATCGCCTTCATTGAGCAGCATCATGACCGGATTACGCACCTTCACATGAAGGACCGCAAACGAGACAATGGCCCGAATATGGCTTGGGGCGATGGGGAAACGCCCTTGAAGCAGGTCCTCACCTTGGTGAAAGAAAAGCACTATCCGATCTATTGCATCGTCGAATACGAGTACAAAGGCGCCGGAAGTCCGATCGAGGAAACCAGGAAGTGCATGGAATACATGCGGCAGGTGTTAGCTTAGCCGGAGTATTCTTCAAATAAACATCGGGTCATGAGAAACTTGCATATCATGTACAATACGACTGTACCTGGCGCGTTCGCGCTGGCCATTGGGGCATTGTTCAATCTAGGAGCACAGCCTCCTTCGGGTGCCCCCGGAGGCCGGGGAGGTTTCGTCTCACAGTTTCCGGAGCGGCCCCGGGCTGATCCTGCGGTGGTGGCGCGAGGCCGGAACATCTACGACACCAATTGCAGTTTCTGCCACGGGGAGGATGCCCGGGGAGGTGAAGAAGGCGGCCCCAATCTAATCCGGTCGGAAATACTGCTTCGTGACCAAAACGGTGAGCTGCTGGCTCCGATAGTTCAAAATGGACGACCCGATCGCGGCATGCCCAAATTCACTCTCAGCACACAACAAATATCCGACATCGCGGCGTTCATTCACAGTTATGGAATTTCCAGCCGCGATCCGGGACGCAAGAGACCTCCCAGCATCGTGGTCGGAGACGCGAAGGCGGGCGAGGCTTATTTCAAATCGAAGTGCGCCTCGTGTCATTCTCCTTACGGCGACCTGAAGGGCATCGGAGCGCGGATTTCCGACGCCCGAACATTGCAGCAGACCTGGTTGATGCCGGTCGTTGCGGGCGGCCGCGGAGCTGGACCCACCGCGCCGGCCAAGATCATTCCCATCACCGTCACGGTCACGCTCGATAACGGACAGAAGGTGGAAGGCAGGCTGGGACGAATTGACGACTTCATCGTCACGCTGACGCAAGCGGACGGCACGACACGGTCCTTCCGGCGCGACGGCGACACGCCGAAGGTCGAAGTTCACGATCCCTTGCAGCCGCACAAGGAGCTTCTTCGGGTTTATTCCGACAAAGATATCCACGATGTGACTGCGTATCTGGTGACCGTACGATGACACGCTTGCAGAAGTTATCTACTGAGCTTCTCGATGACTCGCGCGCATGTGCCGGCACAGACCCTCGATCCCGCGCTCTTGCTGAAGCAGCTGGGCACGTCCGATGCTTGGCCCACCTATTCCGGCGATTACTCCGGCAAGCGTTACAGCGCCTGACGCAGCTCAATCAATCCAACGTCAAGAGCCTCACCCTGGCGTGGAGCACGCGCGTCGGTCGGCCGGATCGGGAGGGCGGCAGCGCCGGGCCCGAACCTCATCGTGGGCGGCGTCGGCACCGACGAGGCTGGCAGCGCTCGCCAATATCAAAGCCTCGATTCTGCAGGTGAACGGCATCCTCTATGTCTCGACGCCCGACAACGCCTGGGCGATGGATGCGCGCGACGGGCACGAGATCTGGCATTACGTCTGGAAGACTCGCGGCGGCACGCACATCGGCAATCGCGGCCTGGGCATGTGGGGCAACTGGCTGTACATGGAGACGCCCGACGATTATCTGGTTTGTCTCGACGCCAAGACCGGCAAGGAGCGCTGGCACAAACCGATCGCCGATTTCGACCTGCAGTATTTTTCGACCGTCGCTCCGATCGTGGTCGGCAATCACATCCTGGTGGGTACCGGCAACGATCTGGATGAGCCGGGCTTTCTGCAATCGTTCGATCCCGAGACCGGCGAGGTGCAATGGAAGTTTTATGCCGTGCCGATGAAGCCGGGCGACCCCGGCCTGGAGACCTGGGCGAATCTGGACGCGGCCCGGCATGGCGGCGGCAACATGTGGGTTCCCGGCTCTTACGATCCCGAAACGCATCTCTACATTTTCGGAACTGGCAATCCGTCGCCGGCCTACACATCGCAGGCCCGCGGCGAGGGCGACAATCTTTACACCTGTTCGATCGTCGCGGTCAACGTCGATACCGGAAAGATGGTCTGGTATTACCAGACATCGCCGCACGACACTCACGACTGGGATTCCGCGCAGACCCCGGTTCTGGTGGACGCCGAGTTCAACGGCAACATGCGCAAGCTGGTGCTGACGGCCAGCCGCAATGGTTATTACTTCACGCTGGATCGCCTGACAGGCGAGCATCTGGTGACGCGCAAGTTCTCCGACTCCGTCGAATTGGGCGAAGGGCGTCAACGCGAAGGGCCAGCCCGTTCGCGACCCCGCCAAGGATTTCCACATCGCCGGATCGCTGGTATCGCCGGCAAATCGCGGCGCGACCAACTGGCCGCCGCCGGCATTCAGTCCCGACACGGGTCTCTTCTATGTCCCCGTGGACGAGAGCTACGCCATGTACTATCTGGCTGAAACCGATCCTCGCGGCGCGATGGGGCTCGGCGGCAAAGAGGAATTGGCTCTGGGCACCATCAACAGCTACTTGGCGGCGATCGACTATAAGACCGGCAAGACCGTCTGGAGGCACGAATATCCAACCATCGGCGGCGCGGGCGGAAATGGCATTCTCACCACCGCGGGCAAGTTGCTGTTCGCCGGCGATGTCGCCGGCAATATGGTGGCTTACGATCCCGCCAACGGAAAGCCGCTTTGGCATGTATACCTCGGCACTCAGGTGTCGAACGCCCCGGAAACCTACATGCTCGATGGCCATCAGTACGTGCTGCGTCGCCGCGGGCGACACGCTCTACGCATTCACGCTTTACTAGAACGACGGAGGAGACATTTGACACGACGCGATTTAGGCAAACTTGCCTTGGCGGGTATTCCCAGCCTGGCGGGAATTTCCAACGCGCAGCCTACGGCCCAAGCCAATCGGTCTTATATCAACGGCGTGCAGTTTGGGTCTGCAGCCTTTCTGCTACCACGATCTCGCCATGACCACCGAGAATCGTCCCGTCCTCGTCCAGCGGCTGGTGCAGAATGGCATGGGCATGGTGGAACTGCATGCCACCTGGTGCGAGCCTCGCTTCAATGATCCTGGCGTGAATCGCCCAGGAAGCGCGCGAGAAGCTTCGGAACTGGCGAGTGGCCGCGCCTGCCGGATTACTACCGCAAAATCAAGAAAGAATTTGACGACGCCGGTATCACTGTCTTTACTTACTATGTCGGCTTCAACGAGACTTACAGCGATGCGGAAATCGATGCCACCTTTGAGGCAGCCAAGCTTCTCGGAGCGAAGGGATGCGTGGGTTCTTATGGTTTGGAAATGGCGCACCGGTTGGTTCCGTTCCCGGGAAAGCATGCAATGTTCCTGGGACTTCATAACCACGACAATTTGTCGGACCCCGACGCGTTCAGCACCGAAGCAAGTTTGGAGAAAGGCCTGGCCTTTTCACCCAACTTCAAAGCGACGCTGGATGTTCGCCACTTCACTGCCGGCAACGGAGATTGCCTCGGGTTCCTCGAACGGCACCACAGCGCGTGTCGGGCGTTCATCTGGGCGATCGCAGGAAGAACAACGGCCGCAGCACGCCGTTCGGCGAGGGCGACGCCCCGATTATCGAAATTCTCCGCATGATCCGCGACAACCAGTGGCCCATCGTTGCTCTGCTCGAATTCGAGCACGGGACTTTGCGCACAGAAGTCGAAGAGGTGCGGTTGATGTTCGATTACTGCAAGCGGGCCATCGCGTAGCATGTCAAATCGCAAAGAGCTTCATCTGGTCTTCTACGCCGCGATCTTAGCCGCAGGTTCGGCTATGGCCCAATCTGCAGCAAGAGATGGTTACGATATCAACTACATCGGCCCTCCCATGGCAGACCCCGTTCTGCAGCACAGCAAAGAAACGTACGTAATATTCGGCTGCAGTTATTGCCACGGCCTATATCTGGCGGCGCGCGGCGAAGCCACCGACCTGATGCACTCGCGCCTCGTTGGTCGCGATGACAACGGCAACCTGATGGGGCCCCTTCTGCGTGCCGGGATTCCTCAGACTGCCAAGCTGTCCCCTATGCCTCAGTTTTCCGATCTGAGCGACCAGCAGATCGCCGATCTGGTTCGATGGATACACTATGCTCGCCAGCAGGGTCGCTACAAGGAGCTCATCGATCCGAAGGACTCGAGTCCGGGGAACGCTGCAGCGGGAAAAACATATTTCGATCAGACCTGCAGTTCATGCCACCCGACGGCGAGCGCGTTGGCCAAACCCTCCAGGGACCAAATCCTGCGCCCCAAATTCGTAGACGCCGCGCCATCCTGGAAACTTGACCGCCTCGAGGACACCCAAACCGCCGTCGCCCGCCAGCGGCATCTCGCGCTACTGGAAAATTACTCGCCTGCGGATGTGACGAACCTTGTCGTCTACTTGCAGAGTGGGAAGTAGACGGTTACATCCGTTCTCCTGCGTCCTTCGATATCATGGGGCACGGAGGTCTTCTTGCCGATGCCCAAAATAGTCGCCCTTTTTGCTGCCCTCGTTTGTTCGGCCGCCCCTGCCCTTCTGGCCCAGGAAAGAAATTCAGGTACGGCGATGGTTCATGCTCCCACCGACGTGAAACCGGGCAGCATTACTTACGAAGAGATCCCTTATCCATACCCCGTCCAATTCCTGCCGCTCACGCTCTACGGCCAGGATGTGCGGATGGCATACATGGACGTACCGCCGGCCGGCCAGGCTAACGGCCGCACCGCTGTCCTGTTCCACGGCATGAACTTCGGTGGCTTTTACTTCTCTGGGCCGATCGAACTTCTCCGCAAAGAGGGTTTCCGTGTGATCGTGCCCGATCAGATCGGTTTCGGCCGGTCCTCGAAGCCGATCATCCCGTACAACTTTAACGACATGGCGTACAACAGCCACAAGTTGCTCGAGTCGCTGAGTGTCACCAAGGCCGTGATCATCGGCCATTCTATGGGTGGGATGCTGGCGGCGCGCTTTGCAGCTTCTTACCCCGACATAACGGAGCGCGTGGTGATCTACAATCCCATCGGGCTCACCGACGTGCGGTATCAACAGCCGTGGCGCACCGCCGATGAGGGATACAAGAGATTCATGGAAGCGAGCCATGATCAGCTTTATCAGCAATACTCGGCCACCATCCACCGGTACTTCCCTACGCCCGGCTCCTGGAAGCCCGAATACGAGCAGTATATCCGGATCCTCTATACACCCACGCTTAGTAGCGACTGGCCGCGCTTCGCCATGGTGCGTGCGATCCTCCAGCAGATGCCCTACCTCGACCCCGTCGTCTATGACTGGGCCAAGATCAAGGTGAAGGCGCTGGTGCTGGGCGGCGACAAAGACACGCCCGACTTTCCGGAACGCGCCAAGCATATCGCTGATACTATTCCCGGTGCGGAATTGGCTCTTCTGCCAGGCTTGGGCCATGTCCCGCACATCCAGGCTCCGGAAGTATTCAACGCCGCGCTCTTGAAATTCTTGCGGGAAGACGCCGCGCCGGCGCCGACGCACACCGCCGCCAGCAATCGGTAATTCAGCCCTCCTGATCAAGCGGCCCAGATGCTGGACGTTGCTGGCCGAATCGGATATACGGCTCCCGCAGTCGGGGGGACGTATGAAGCGTAATCTCTGTGTTGGCGGCGCCTTTCTGGCCCTCAAGAGTCCTATGTAGGCATCCTACCGGGGCTGGCCGCACCCGACCATCCGGTCGGTAGGGAGTGTAACCTTGGCGTGGTTTCGTGTACCATAAACTAGAGGTTCTGTACCAGAGGATAAGGAGAGGGCTATGATCGATGCCAAGTTGCAGCGTCTAATGTTGCGCAGCATTGGAGTGAGCGTGCTGGCTATTGGTGTGATTGTCATTCTTTCTGTTCTCGCGGTAGCTGGCGAGCCCGCGGGCACTGTCGCGGGAGTGGCCAACAAACCTGTGACCTTCGCCAAGGACATCGTGCCGATCTTCCAGGAGAAATGCCAGGATTGCCATCGCAAGGATTCGATGGCGCCCATGTCTCTGGTGACATATGAAGAGACTCGGCCCTGGGCGCGTTCCATCAAGGAACGTGTCGTGACGCATCAGATGCCGCCCTGGCATCTGGACAAAACCGTCGGCGTCCAACATTTCCAAAACGATCGCTCGCTAAGCGACGAACAGGTGGAAACCATTGCGCGCTGGGTGGACGCGGGCGCGCCGCAAGGCGACCTGAAAGACATGCCTCCTCCCAAGCAGTTTCCCAACGAAAACACGTGGCAGCTCGAGAAGACGTTCGGTCGCCCTCCGGACATGATCATCAAGTCGGATCCGTACACGATGCAGGCCGTCAGTCAGGATCAATGGTGGAAGCCAACTGTCGACTTGAATTTGACGGAGCCGCGCTGGGTGCGAGCGGTGGAGATGCGCCCCGGCACGCCGGCTGGCCGCAAGATCACCCACCATGCCCTCGCTCACCTCATGCAAAACGATACCGACCCTGCGGCGAAAAATGGTCCGGATGACGACGCCGGTCCAGGCGCTGCCCAGGGCGGAGTCTTGATGGAATGGGCAGTCGGAAAGACCGGCGATATCTATCGTCCGAATACCGGCAAACTGCTGCTGCCGGGCGCTAAGATTTGGTGGGATATTCACTACCATGCGGTCGGCGAAACCATTCGCGATCACGTCGAATTGGCCGTATGGCTTTATCCCAAGGACGAAAAGCCGAAGTATCGGACTTACTTGACCGGTTTCCAGGCGACCTCGAATGTCGGCACGCGTCTCGACATTGCTCCCAACACTATTAAAGAGACCCAGGGCTTCCATGTTCTGAAAGCTCCGGCCATTCTCGGGAACTTCCAGCCGCATATGCATCTGCGGGGCAAGGCTATGGCGCTCGAAGCTATCCTGCCCGACGGTACCACCCAGATGATCAGCTACGTCGACCATTTCAATTTCAACTGGATGAACAATTACATCTACACAGACGACGCAGCCCCGGTGCTGCCCAAAGGCACCATCATCCATGTGACCGCCTGGCACGACAACACTACCGCCAACCGCAACAATCCGGATCCAAATCAGTGGGTAGGATGGGGCGATCGTACGGTGGATGAGATGGCGCACGCCTGGGTAAACGTAACCTACATCAGCGATGAAGACTATAAGGAATGGGCCGCCAAGCACAAGCCGCAGCGTTCAACCACGGCGTCTAACCGGCAGTAGTATGCAATCAATTCACTGGACAGTGGCGGCTAGCGGGGCCGCCATCCTCCTCCTTGCCGGCGTTGCGCTCTACGCAGCGCCTCAGTTGCCGCTCGAACCCAAGCACGACTCCGGGCAAGGCGTTACCGGCGCCTTCGAAGGTTGGTATAAGAATCCCGATGGCACCTCCAATATCCTGATCGGGTATTACAATCGAAATCTCAAACAGGACTTGGAAATTCCTGTCGGACCTAACAACAAAATCGAACCCGGCGGTCCCGATCAAGGCCAGCCCACTCATTTCCTGCCAGGCCGGCAATGGGGCGTGTTCACTATTACAGGTGCCCAAGGATTTCGGTGACAAGCGGCTTACTTGGTCCATTACCGTCAATGGCAAGACCAATTCAATTCCCGTGGACATTGATCCGCTATGGGTGGTCGCGCCCATGGTCGACGCCGAGGATAACACGCCGCCTGTGATCAGCTTTGACGAAGGTGCGTCCACTTTACAAGGCCCCCCGCACGGCTTCGCCAAGTCACTCACCGCGACCGTCGGCGAACCGCTTTCGCTCACCGTGTGGGTTTCCGACGACGCCAAGGTGCCCGTGGGAGCACTCAACGCGCCCAAGACTCCTGCCGCCGTCCTGACCTGGACCAAATTTCGCGGGCCAGGCGCCGTCACGTTCGACAAGAACAAACCGCTGGCTGAGAAGACCGAATGGAAAGCGCCGCCGCCAGCCAACTTCATGGGCAAGGCGACTACCACAGCTACCTTCAGCGAACCAGGTGACTATATCATCGAGGTCGCCGCCAATGACTGGTCCGGTGAAGGCGGGCGCGGGTTCCAGTGCTGCTGGACCACCGCTCAAGTCAAGGTTAGCGTTAAGGCGAAGTAGTTAGCTGCTTCAAATAAACCACCGCATTTCGGATGTCCGTCATGCGTGCATCCGGATTCTCCGCTTCTCGCTCGATATTCAGAGGACCCCGAAAACCAATGTCCTTGAGTTTTTGTACGAAGCGCGGAATTCCAACCGTGCCCTGCCCTAAGGGCCGTTCCAATCCCAGAGCCTGTCCCTGATCCCCAGCCGGCCAATCGCCATCCTTCACGTGAACTGATAGAACCAGCGGCCCAAGCGTGCTCAATGCTTCTATCGGATCGCCGGTCCCGTAGAGGACCAGGTTCGCAGGATCAAAATTGATGCCGACATTTGACCGGTTGACGTCTTTGAGGAACCGCTGCAGCACGTGCGCCGATTCTTGCCCGGTCTCGAGCGCGAACGTCTGCCCGTGGCCGGCCGCATGCTCAGCGACGCGTCTCACCATGTCTCTCACTGCAATGTAATCGGGATGCGTCGTGTCTTCAGGAATGAAGCCGACGTGCGTCGCCACGCTGCCTATCCCGATGGCCGCCGCCAGATCGCTCACCTCATACGTCCGACGTTCCCGCTCGTCGCGTGTTTCGCGTCGGGATGAACCCCACCGTTCGCTGAACGGTCGGTATGTCGGCATAGTCTTCGCCTCGGTATGCCGCGAACACCGTCACCAGAACGAATCCGGCTCGCTCCAGCGCCCCTTTCCACTGGGCCGCAACGCCGGTATGCAATTCCAGATCGCCGGCAATCCCTAGCTGACCGCATCTCACTCCCAAGGTGGCGATCTCGTCCAGGCCGTCGCGTCCCGCCCAAAACATTACTCCCACCTCGCGGTCTCTCAGCGTTGGCACCGAATTCTCGCTCCCTTCCGTCTTCGTGCTTCGAGGATGCACAGCGCCAGCGCCACCGCATCAGCGGATTCCTCAGGCCTGCACAGGCTGGGGGGCTCCCCGCTTCGGCAGCAATCGAGAAAATATTCGATCTCCGCGCGGTACCCGTCCTGCTCCTTCATCGCAAGTGTTTCGACTTCGCCATCGCCCCGATACAGCGTTGGCGCGCGCCCTAGGGAACTATACTCCACCGTGCCCTTTTCCGCGACCACTGTGTACTCCATCGAAAACGGGTACGACTTTGGGTGGTGCCATCCGCCTGTGATGACCGCGGTTAACCCGCTGTCATAGCGGAGCTCCGCAGTGATCACATCCACGCCATCCGCGAGCGACTCATACCCGTTAGCCGTCACTGTTTCCGGCTTGCCGAACAGGTGCAGACACAAGTCCATATCGTGAATCAGCAAATCGAATACTCCGCCGCCGCTCTGCTCGGGATCGGTTAGCCATGCGCCCCAGGCAGGTGCTCCGCAGCGACGACGGAACATAGCCGCGCGAGGTACGCCGATCCTTCCTGACGATAGAACCTCGCGTAATGCCCGGTAGGCCGGAAAGAAGCGAAGCACCTGAGCCACCATCAGCACGCGCTTCTGCTTTTTCGCTTTCGCGATCATTTGCCACGACGCTGCCACATCCAGCGCCATCGGCTTTTCCACTAACACTTGCTTGCCCGCCTGTAAGGCTTCGAGCGCAACCGGCGCGTGCAGATTGGTCGGCAGGCAGATGTCAACGGCTTCCACCCCCGGGTCCGCGATCACCTTGGCTATATCGCGCTCTTCGGTTATCGCAATATCCGGAATCCCGCGCAGCGCCTCCAGGTGCGTCCTCCCCATAAACCCCCGTCCGAGCACCGCCACGCGCATAATATTAGGGACAGTATACTCAAACCCCAATTTCCGCGGGTCGAAAACAGGTATTTGAGTGTACTGTCCCTAATTATGGTGGTGCTTGCATCCAACTCTACCCGGCGCAAGGAGATCCTGACAGCTGCCGGCATTCCCTTACATCACCAGGCCCCCCAACATCGCCGAGGAGCGTCGTCCTGACGAAAACCCCATCGACTACGTGCGGCGCCTGGCCGAAGAAAAAGCCTTTGCGATTCCGATCGCACCGGGTGAAATCGTCCTGGCCGCCGACACCACGGTCGTCATCCACGAGCACATCCTCGAGAAGCCGGCTGACCAGGTCGATGCCCTCCGCATGCTTCGCTTACTTTCCGGCCAGGAACACCAGGTCATCACCGGCATCTGCCTGCGTACGACGGACGACAAAGTGATCGACGTCGCAGTCACGAAAGTCCGCTTCGTCGCCATGGCCGACCAGGAATTAGTGGCCTATGCAGCCAGCGGCGAACCCATGGATAAGGCCGGTGCTTATGCCATCCAGGGCCTGGCATCCAAGTTTATCGATCGGATCGAAGGCTGTTATTTCAACGTGGTCGGGCTTCCGATCTCCCTGGTCTATTCCCATCTGAAAAAACTAACTAAGCGATAGTCCTATTCCGCGCCCCTGCGTTAATCTATGTTATCTATAGACAGGGCGTGTTCCCGCGCGCGTGTCCGGGTCTTGAGAATCAGATGAAACATATTCAATCCATTGTATTTAGTGCTGTGCTCATTGCGCCACCCCGTTTCTGGGGGCGCAGACAGTATTTAATCAGTTTGCCATCGCGGATCGTCGGGCAAGCGGTGTTGCAGCAGCAGGGACTCCTTACTGCCACCGCCCTCAACCTGGTGGAAGGCAGGGAGTTGGACCTACCCAAGGCCATCGCGCTAGACACATCCGTCAGCCCGCCCGCCATTTACGTTGTAGATGCATTGAACAATCGAGTTTTGGCCTGGAAGAATGCCTCCAGCTTCACCAAAGGCGCCCCAACCGCGGACTTAGTGATCGGGCAGCGTGATCTCCTCTCGACTGGCGCCGCAAGGCCCTGCCGCCAGCGGTTCTAGCCTGAGCACCGGATTGTTTCAGCCGGTCGGCCGTGGCAGTGGATAAGAGCGGCAATGTGTACGTCATCGATGCCGGAAACAACCGTATCCTCGCGATATCCGACTCCCTTTTCGCAAACCGGCGATTTATTGTGCGTCGATCTCATCATCGGCCAGAAAGACAACCAAGCGGCAATCAAGTCGAACGAAGGGCTGGCCGCACCCAGTCGAAACGACCCTCGCGCTGGCCCCGGCGGTCGTCCTTACGGGCCGGTGTCGCCTTCGACCCGCAGGGCAATCTCTGGGTGTCCGATCCCGGCAATAATCGCGTGCTCCGGTATCCCGCCAGCGCGGTCGGGCCGGGCGCACGCCAATGATCCGGCCGCCGACCGCGTCCTAGGGCACAGCGATTTCACCACTGTTTCTCTCCCAGCCACATTCGGATCCAACCCAGAAGAATTATCTGCTGCAACCCTCCGGACTGGCATTCGACCCGAAGGGACGATTGTTCGTCGTCGACGATGCCAACCGCGTGATGGTTTACGTTCCCCCCTTTGTCAACGGGCAGCTAGGCTCGCGCGTCATGGGCGTAGTGCCGCCCACACAAGCGCAACCTACCCCGCCCCTGATTAGCGCCAGCACCCTAGGTTTCGTCGACAGCAACGGCGCTCATCCTCCGCAAGGCGTGTTCTTTGTCAACAGCAATCCCTTCGTGGCCGATACCGCCTACTCGAGAATTTTGGGGTACGCCCCCTTCGACCAGTGGGCGCCCGAAAGTACCGCCTTTTCTCCACCCGCCAACGTGGTGATCGGCCAATCAGACTTCATCAGCGGCCAGCCGAATCGCGACCAGGCCAAACCCGATGCAACCACCCTAAACCAGCCAGTCACAGGCACTTTTGCCGGCACCGATATGTTCGTCGCCGACGCAGGCAACAATCGCATCGTGGTGTTTCCCCAACAGACGGGTGGAGCTTTTGGCACGGCCAACCGCCTCTTAGGCCAAGATGATTTCCCATACAATTCGATCAATCTGATTGAGGGTCGCGAATTCGGTTTCATATCGGGTGGCTCGGCTGTGATCGATGCTAATTCGGATCCTCCCCATCTCTACGTCTCAGATCCTTTAAATAACCGCATACTCGGCTTCAAGGACTACCGCAAAGTGAATGCCGGAACGACCGCTGATCTGGTAATTGGACAACCCGATTTCTTCACGGCGATGGTGAACTGGCCGACCAACAATGTGACGCAAGCCAACAATCAGGGATTGTGCTCTCCCGGAAGGCTTGGCGGTGGATGCGAACAGCAATCTTTATCGTTGCGGACGGCTGCAATGCGCGTTTACTTCGTTTTCCCGCTCCATTTGCCCAAACGCCAACAGGCGACTCCGCCCCAGGCCAACCTCGTCCTTGGACAACAGAGCTTCTTTGGGCAGCCCATCAAGGATCTCAGCCGGTCCACAATGGCCAGCGCGTTTGGTGTGGCGTTCACGCAACGAGGGCGACCTGGTGGTTTCCGATGTCGGCGCGAACCGTGTGCTTATTCTTCCGCAAGCCCAAGGGTGGTGACTTTCAGTCCAGCGTGCCGGCCAGCAATGTTATCGGCCAAAAGGACTTCATTTCAGGCGACCCCGCCACCTTCCATTTTCCGCGCGGCATTTCCATCGATGCCGACGACCAGCTATACGTGGCTGACAGCGCCAATAACCGGATTGCGATTCTCCCTAACGTCCCCGTCGCCGGCGACAACCCGCCCTTGCTGTTCTCTATCACTGGGGTAAACACTCCCTACAGCGTTTTTGTGGACCTGAATACCGATGAGATCTGGGTGGCCGATACCAATAACAACCAGGTCCTGCGTTATCCCAAATATTCCACGGTGGTCAACAACCCAGCTTCCAACGGCGTGATTAGCCCGGTCTTCGGCCCCGTGTCTGTCTCCGTCGATCCATTCAGCAATCCGGTGATCGCCGAAGCTAGCACCAACCGCGTGTCGTTCTACTATCCGGCCATTGACTACACCAGTTCCGCTGGCGGTGTGCCACAGCGTCTATCCGGAAACGCCGCCAATTATTTCCAGCGCTTCGCTCCCGGAATGCTTTCCAGCATCTTTGCCTTTCCAAATAAGACCTTCGGCAGCCAAACCGTCGATCAACGGCAGCATTCCCGTACCAACTACCTTAGGCGACGTTCAGGTCACCGTGGCGGGCATTCCAGCGCCGCTGCTCTATGTTTCACCCAGCCAGATCAACTTCCAGGTGCCCGGCGCCACTCCGACCGGAGGCACCCAGGAGATCCAGGTGATTCGAGCTTCAACCGGCCAGTTGCTCGCAAGCTGGGTGTTTCGTATCGACGCCGTCTCGCCTGGCTTATTCACTGCCAACGCCACGGGTTCCGGGCAGGTCGCCGCAATCAATCAGGACAATTCAGTCAACGATGGCACTCATCCAGCCAAGGCCGGCACATATATTTCCCTTTATGCCACCGGTCAAGGCGTAGTTAACGGCATGCCGCCCGATGGACAGCCCGCGCCCACAAATACACTGATCACCGCGCAGATTCCCAACGTGTTCATAAATGGATTCCAGGTGCCCACCAGCGACATTCAGTTCTCCGGCCTGGCGCCGGGTTTCGTGGGTCTGTGGCAGATCAATGCCAAGATTCCAGCCAACGTGCCGCCGGGCCAAGTGAGTGTTTTTATCATCGTCGACGGCATCCCGAGCGCCTTGGATGCCACCGGCACTATACGCCGTACGACCACCATCAACGTAACGCCATAAAAACCGCCGCGAAATTACCGCGATCGATCAGGCATTGTATACTCGGCTCTACCAGAGCCCTTATGAAGAATGCTTTCGCGCTTTCAATGCTGCTCGGCACAGTCTCCGCCTGCATGGCCCAACCCGTCGTGATCAAGACCACCACCTTGCTGGACGGCAAGGGTGGCGTTCTCAAAAATAAGGAAATAGTCATCGACGGAAGCAAAATTTCGCGAATTGCCGATCCCGGCGGAATCGTTACTTACGACCTCAGCGGCCTGACAGTAATGCCTGGCTGGATCGACACGCACACTCATCCGGGCTGGTATTTTAATCGTGAGAATCGGCTCGAACAGGGTGGACGCGGCAGCATCGAAACTCCGGCGGCCTCGGCGCTCTATGCCGAAGCCAATGTATATGCCACGCTGATGGGCGGCTTCACCACCGTCCAAAGCTTGGGCCAGGAGGTCGATAAAGACCTGCGCGATTTGATTAATCGCGGTGTGCTGCCCGGGCCGCGCATCATTACTTCGCTCCGGGCGGTCACCGAGAACACCGGCGACTCGGATAAGATTCGCACTTATGTCGACAAGATGAAAGCCGATGGCGCCGATGTGATCAAGCTGTTCGCCACCGCCAGCATACGTGATGGCGGTAAACAGACCATGACCGATGAGCAAATACAAGCCGCTTGCGGCGAAGCCACTAAGCTGGGCCTGCGGTCCGTAGTCCACGCTCATGCGCCAGGGGGTGCGCGCGCCGCGGTGCTGGCCGGATGTACCTCTATCGAGCACGGGGCGTTCTTGGACGATGCGACCTTGCAGCTTATAGCCGATCACGGCGCGTATTTCGATCCGAATTTCCTGGTTCTACACAACTACCTGGAGAACAAAGCCAAGTTTCTCGGCATCGGCAACTACAACGAGGAAGGGTTTGCCTACATGGAAAAAGGTATTCCTATGATGGCCGACGTCTTGAAGCGCGCCCGCGCGCACCACTTGAAAATCGTTCTCGGCACCGATGCAGTGGCCGGCTCGCATGGCCGGAACGCCGAGGAGTTTGTTTACCGCGTCCGCGACGGCGGCCAACCCGCCATGGAAGCAATCGTCAGCGGAACATCGATGGCTGCCGAATCCCTCCGGCTCGGTGACCAAATCGGCAGCATCGCCCCTGGCCTGGAGGCTGACCTGGTAGCCGTGGGCGGAAATCCGCTCGAGGACATCACCGCTGTTCGTAATGTTGTCTTCGTGATGAAGGGCGGCAAAGTCTACAGGAATACCTCGCACGCGGGCGCCACCAGCGTCACCAAAACTCGGCCACACTGATCCACGCGTCCACAGCCCTGGTCAGCTATATTGTTTAGGAGGCTAACGCAGCGATGACGCGACTTCGCACCATTCTTCCGACCTTCTTCTGCCTGGCGGCCGCGCCGGTCTTTGCACAAACCACCATCGGCAGCGGCACTTGCAATTCTTCGAATCTCAATGGAACCTACGAAGTTAGCTTGAATGGGCGCCAGGTTCTTTCCACGGGCGCCACCTCGAAATTATTCCAGGCAGTCGGCACGGCGGCCTTCGACGGGCTCAGCAGGGTTACGTTGACGATGACTGCCAACACCGTCACTACCAGCCAGAGCTTCGGAACGACGATGATGTACGCTGGAACCTACAGCCTTCAATCCAACTGCCTGGGATCGATCAGCATTACCACCGGAGACACCGCTACGTTCACCCTGGAGTCTTATAACCAGGGAAAGGCATTCGCATTGGTCGGTTCAGACGCCACCTACGCCTACAATGGCACCGGCAACGCTCAGCCATCCACCTGCCCGTCGACGTTAACAGGTGTGCACGAATTCAACGCCAATGGGAGCAGCCTTTCCGGCGCGTCCGTGAGTGGCGTTTTGGATGTAGCGGGTGTACTGCAATTTGATGGACAGGGCAACCTGACCGCCAACTGGACCCAGGTGGCAAACCTGGCCACTACCAACATCACGGCCACTGGAACGTACACTGTGAATTCCTCTTGCGGAGCATCGGCCACCCTGACCGACTCGCAGAACAACAAGTACGCAGTCTCTATCAGCATCTATTCGACCGCCCCCGATTTCGCTCTGGCTGTCTCCAGTCCTCAATTGGTCTTTGATGGATCCGGTGCCGCTGCGCAAGCTACTACCGGGGCAACCTGCTCGGCCGCGACGTTGAACGGGACCTATGAGTTTAATCTCAGCGGGCGATTGGCTCCCGGGGGAATCCCCACTAGATTTTCGGCGGCCGACGGCGCAGCGTCGTTTGACGGGCAGGGCAAAGTCACTTTCAGCCTGACGTCCAACACCGTCAATGGATCTCAAACCTTCGGTGCTCAGGTGGTTTACTCGGGCACGTATACTCTCCAATCCAACTGTCAGGGATCGATCAGCATCACCAGCGGGGATACGGCTACGTTCACCGTCGTTGCGTTTTCGATCAATGCGGCCACTCAACAGGCCAGGTCCTTCACGCTGGTCGGCACTGATGCCAATTACGCCTATAGCGGCGGCGGGAACATGCAGCCAATCGGTTGCGCGGTCAGCACACTGTCCGGCGCTTGGCTCTTCAGCGGCACGGGCAATTCGCTGTCCGGCGCTTCTAATACGGGAGTCGTCGATATCGCGGGCGTGCTGCAGTTCGATGGCCAAGGGAATGTAACCGCCAATTGGACCCAGGCATCGAATATGCCGACTGTCACGGTATCTGCAACTGGAACCTATTCGGTTACCCCGGCGTGCCTTGGCTCTCTTACCCTCACCGATACGTCGAACAACAAGTATGCCGGGTCGGTCTCTATTCTTGGTGTGGCGGCCGGCAACTTTCTGTGGATATCCGCCAATCCGCAGTTGGTTTTTACGGTAACCGGGCGCGTGGCATCCGTGAATCCCGGCCAAGCCGTCGTGAATGCTGCCAGCTTCCTTCCCAGTCAGACGCCGGCAGGCAGTGTCTTTTCGATTTTCGGAGCAAATCTGGCGACCAACGTAGGACAGGCCTCTTCCGTCCCCCTGCCCACGACGCTTCTTACCACGACGGTAATGGTCAACGGGGAACTAGCACCGCTGTTTTACGTGAGCGCGAGCCAGATCAACGCACAGATGCCTGAGGATATAGCACCGGGAGTTGCGACGGTGGTGGTGAAGGATGGCGCCTCCACCAGCAACGCGGCGGCTGTCATTGTCCCGGCCACCGGAACGCCGGGAATCGTTGTGTACGGAAATAATCGCGCTGTGGTCGTCAATCAGGACGGCAGCGTGAATTCTCCGACCTCGCCAGCCAAAGTGGGCGACATCTTAGTGGCATACTTTACCGGTGGGGGACCCGTAAACGCAGCGGGGCCTCTGGTAACAGGTGCTCCTACGCCCAGTGGCTTGTCGCCGGTCGCGGAAGCAAACACGGTGAAGGTAAGCGGCGTTGAAGCTAACGTAAACTACATGGGCTTGACACCCGGCTCCATCGGGCTATATCAGGCGAATTTTGTGGTTCCGAGGGTGGCCGCCGGGGATCACCCCGTGGTGATTATGATCTCCGGACAAAACTCGAATAATCCGTTGATCGCAGTGTCGAACTAGGCGGCTATCTGGCTGTCAGTGGATATAGTAGCCGGTAAGCCCGCATCCCCAGCTCGGTTGCCTTGAACGGCTTAAGCACAAAGTCATCGGCTCCGTAGCCGAAACTACGCGCCAAAGCTTCTTCGGTGTCGTTGCCAGTAAGCACGATGACCGGTATTTCACGAAGCCTTGTTTCCATTTTCAGGGCCTGCAAGACGTCAAATCCGGAGAATCCCGCCATGCCAAGGTCCAGGATGACCAAGTCGTAACTGGCGGCGCGCAGCCGTGCCATGGCACTAGCGCCATCGTTCATTTTGTCGCAGGAAATCGCGTAGCGGCCGAGGGCCAGTTCCACCAATGGAGGTATGTCGGCATCATCATCCACTACCAGAGCCGACGGTTTTCGCGTTCTCCATTTGCACCAGCCCAGGATGGGGCTGGCTGCTTCCGCAAGACGGGCCAGCACCTCCGATTTTTGAGAAAGTGGCCAATTTGGCTGCGACATACTGTTCTTAACGGCAGTTTTAGCGGTTTCGATCGCGAAAAGTGGCCCTCGCCGCGATATCATTTGGCCTCTTACCGCGAGAGTCGTAGCTGCTGGCGATCGGTAACCATCTTATCCACCCGCTTGGCCAGATCTAATGGCTGGAATGGTTTGACCACGTAATCGTTAGCTCCCAACTCGAATCCTTGTGCGATATCGCTCTTCAGACCTCGCGCCGTTAACAAGAGAACCGGTATTTGCTTGGTCGTCAAGTTGCGACGGAGCCTGGTTAAGACCTCGAAGCCATCCAAATCGATCATATTCACATCCAAAACGATGGCGTCCGGAAGGCGGCGCTGAACCGCCTCTAGTGTTTGTTTTCCGCTGCGAGCTACATCGCACTCCATGTCGAGTTGCTGCAACGTCTCAGAAACCATCGCAACGATGTCCGGGTCGTCGTCGGCGATCAGAATGCGAATGCGTCTCTTTCTTAGATCGGAGGAGTCCGCACCTGCGTGATGTGGCGCTCCCTTCCCTATCAGTCGAGACACCCGGATGAGGATTTCTTCGGCATCCCAAGGCGCGATCACGAAATCGCACGCGCGTGATGGCAATTTCGAAAGCGCTGGCAGCGACGCCCGGGAATGAATAACAATTGAGGGCACGGATAATTCCAGCCCCTGTCGGGCAGTTTGACTGGAACCCCCGCATTCATTGATGATGCACGCGTTGAAGCCACTTCCGTTCTCGAGCATCGGGCTCTTAATTGGCTCGATTACAACGTCGACATTGGCGCGCAGTGCTACGCTGCGTATTCGATTCGCTTGCTCCTCCGAAAAATTCGCCAGCCCGATTCGCATGCCATTCAGGCTATTGATCAGGTCCACTGGAAGCTTGGGCCTACGGCGGCCCGCAGTGCTGAACCTCCGCCGGGCCATTTCGACGCCCCTCTCAATCTCGTGGTATTGCGGATTAGCCGCTCTTAGAGACTCTTCCATCTTGCGAGCCTGATCGGATATTTCAGGAAAACCCAAGGTTTCCGCCAGATCGGCCCAGCGGTGCATCACCCTCTCAATTACCTCGACGGCACATCCCGGACCCGACTTGAAATCGTCCAGAATCCTGCTGCACTGCTCCAGCCCCTCCGCCAGGAAACTATTCCGCAGCTCGGCCAGCAGATCGTGGTTGTCGCACGGAGCGTCGGCCTGGACAGTGGTGGGATTGATGTACTGCGCCACTTGCCGTGCGAAGGTCCCCATGTCGATTGGCTTGGAGATCTTCCCGTTGCATCCAGCCGCCCGGGCCCGTTCGAGATCGGATGGGTCGGTATAGGCGGTCAGGGCCACGATGGGCGTGGTGGCTTGAAGCGGATCGAGCCTCAGTACGCGCGTCAGCTCCAGACCATCCATGCCCGGCAACTGAAGATCCATAAGGATCAGGTCCGGGAAGAAGGATCGCAAGACATCCCGAGCCACTTCCGCGCTCTCGGCGATCCGAACGGAATGACCCGCTTCCTGCAATAAGAAGCTGACCAGTCTGGAGTGCATATCGTTGTCATCGACAACCAGGATTTGTGTACCAGCCATGTTCTTGTCCTGAGGAGAGTTTGCTACGGAAGGATCTCGATCCCGTGTAGGTATTCATCGAGCACTCCAACTTGACGCCGAAGTTCGGCCCCGTCGTCTCGCACTGCCGCCGCCTCTATCGCGGACCCGATTTCTGTCAATCTGTAAATCCCATAGCCCCCACCGCTTCCTTTTAGGCGGTGGCCCAACACCCGCAGATGCCCATAGTCGTGTTGATCCAGAGCTGCCCGCGCAGCCGGCACCGCCGTGAGACACCGCTGAACGTACTCGGACACCATCTCCGGGGGAAGGCCCGGGCGGACTTGGACTGGCAATGTATCGGCCTGTATTTCAGTTATCTTCGGGCGAGCGAGCATAACTTCAGATCGGCGGCGGCGGTGTCAGTATGAATGCTGGCTGTTGTCCACAGTAGTCCCCCCCGGACTAGGAGACTCGCGCCGGCCTGCGGCTCGGCATCACCAAGGCGTTGGCCAAACTTGCCAGGCTGTGCGCCGCCAGGCTGTCGGGGTCAAATAAGGCCAGAGGCATCCCCGCCTTCTGAGCAGCAATGCAGAGATCTGCTGCCGGAGGTATCACGCCGAGTGTGGGAATGCCGAGCTGCATTTCAATCTCCGATAGCTTCATGGGAGCCGCCAGAGGCGTTCGATTCACGATCACCGACCCGATCAGGCGGGGCGCCGGCTTGCAGGCCCGAATCGTCTCCAGAAAGGGCTCAGCCGATTTGATACATAGCGGGTCCCGCTCCACCACCAGCACCAGGGCGTCAGCCTCCTGCATGATCGCGCGATTGCCAGCCGACAGGCAGGGAAGCAGGTCCAGTACCACATAATCAGCCAGCCTCGACAAAACCTTGACAACCGCATTCGCGGACTGTGCTGCGAACTCTTGACACTCTTCGATCGTTTGGGGACCAAATAGTATACTTAGACCCTCTATGTCGCGGTAAGGCCACAGGCCGGCCTCAACTTCGACAGGCGTAATCTTGTGGACGTCGGCAAGCATCATACGCGCTATGTTGGACGTTACGTGGTGCGGCCGAAAAAATTGGGAGAGTGTTCCAAACATCGGCCGCGGTTCCGTCAAAATGACTTTCCCCCATTGGGCAAGCGCGGAAGCCACATTCAGCGCCACGGTGGTGGTACCAACTCCACCCTTGGCTCCTAGGAAGACTGTCAACACACCTGCCTTGTGGGGCTCTCCAACCGAAGGGGGGCGCGGATCGATTTGCCGGCGCCGCCTGCCCATCACTGACCGAACCAGAGCACCCAGGTCGGCTTTACATTTTGTCCTGGCCAAATAATCCGTGGCGCCCGCTTTCACCGCGCGCATGACCAGACCATCGTCTTCTGAGTCGCAGACGACAATTATGGGCGACTGCCGGGCGTTGCTCCGCAGCTTGAGAAAACTATCCAACCTTTCTATTTCCGGTTGCCGGGACTGCGACAGGTCCAGAATAACCAGGTCCACGCCACCTCCGCCAATGCGGGCCAGCGCCATCGGGATGTTTTCGACGGATTGCACACGGAAAGGGTCCGCAACGTTTGAAAGAGCTCCCCGAATGTGCTCATCCGACGGATTCTCCTGGATAAGCAGGATCAATAGGTTGTCCATGTGTTCCCCACCAGCATTCAATTCTCTTAGGCCACGGGCACGCTCTCCGCCGTATTACGAAACCGTCCTACGAACGAAAGAAGACTCCGCTTAACTTTCTTTTCCTTCAAGCCCGCCAACTTTCTCGCCAAAGTAACCACTTCCATGCCAAAAGCACTGCTATCGGATGCCAATTTCCTTTCAAGACAGGCCCGGTGTAACTCCTGGCTGTCATTGGGGAGCACGGCATACACTTGAACGCCGAAGATCTGCTTCAATTCACTCCCAGGCAATAAATGGCCTGCTTCGGTCTGATTTACAACCAGCCGCATCCGCTCCCGATCCGTACCTTCGCCGATCAAGGTATCAATCATCCGTTTGGTTTCATGGAGAGCCGGAAGAGCAGTGGTCGTAATCACAAGAACGTCATCGATGCCGTCCGACAGGCTCTGCCATACGCTATTTAACCGTCCAAAATCAATCACGATCCACTGGTAAAAAGGGCGGACTACGTTGAAGACGGTGCGGAGTCCCTCGGTTGTCAATTCATCGCCACGCAGCATGGCGGGGGCAGGGATCACTTGCAGGCCGCCGCCACGGTGAGCAACAATCGCGTCCCAGCAGGCACGGTCCAGGCGATCTACATTGTTAATCGCATCCAAAATCGAGTATTTCGCATCAAAGTTCAGCAGAAATGAGATCAAGCCGGAGTTGGGGTCCAGATCAGCCAACAGTACATCTTGACCGGTTTCATGCGCCAGAGTAGCGGCGAGATTACAGGCGACCGTCGTTGCACCCACTCCGCCCTTTGACCCGAGGACGCCTATCACGCGTGCCCTTTCTGAGCCTGGGTTCCCGGTGGTTTGGTTCACCAGCACTTTGCGGCGAATCACGGCGTATCGCACCGCTTTCACCAACAACTCGGCGTTGCAAGCAGTTTTGTCCAGATAGTCTTCGGCGCCATGCTGGATCATCTGCAGAGCCAGCGATTCGCTGTCGGCGCCGCTCAGGATAATGACTGGTATGCCGGGAGCGTGCCTCCGGGTGGCCAGAAAAGTCTCCACTCCATCGCTATCCGGCAGGCCCAGATCGAGCAGCACTACGTCGATGCCGCCCTGCGCCAGCCGAGCTAGGCCGGCAATCAACGAATCGGTCCAGTTCAGGACGAAAGCGATATCCTCTCCCGCGGAGGATAACCACTGTTGGACCAATCTCGCGTAGTCCGGGCTGTCTTCAATCAATAAAACACTCAGAGTCTTTCGATCCATCTGTCTTAGGTCCTTTGAAGCGCAACGAAGATCGCCGGCGTGTCTGGAAGAACATCGGCACCATAGAACTATTCGGCTAAAGGAGGGTAAGTGTGAACGACGACTATCGGATCCGGTTCTCTAAGAAGGCCGGGCTGCGGGCTTAGCTCGCGAAACAATCCTCCGCAGTAGCGCCACGAGCATGACGCCGATGGCCGCGAAGCCGAGGTACCGGCATAGCCGCAACTCCCAGCCTCCGTCATAATCGAGCTGAATCTCACAGAGGCCGCGGCAATCAGGACGCAGCCACATCAAGCCGAGGCCATCGCGCCGCACCTCTACCGGCCGACCGCCGGCCGTGGCATGCCAGCCCGGATGATACGACACTTGAACCGAAATCGCCTGGCCCGCGCTGACGGTTGCCCGGATCCGAATCCTGTTCGGTCCCGCCCAATCAAGATCTGCGCCCGCCCTGGCAGGATCCTCCAGCGCTGCCACAAATCTCTCGACCTCGTCGATATCGCGAGGACCGGCCGGGGTCCGGCTCACGATGGCCGTTGCACTTACGACGTGCGCCAGCGAAACCGTACGTTGCGGCACTCGGTAAATCGTCACGCCGCTGTCCTTCCAAAGCGTTGGCAGGAGACCCTCAAACTTAGCCGGATGAATGAAAGGCTTCCAGTACTCCTGACTGTCCGGCCCGCTCACAGCGATGGCCCCGACCCCGTACGCCTGCAGCCAAGCCAGCGCTACCCGAGCATCCTGCTGCGGGGTGTCGCCCCCGTTGTAGATCGCCGCGAGCCCGCGCTGTTGAGCGTCGTTGTAGGCTTGACTCCAAGAGCTTCCGGAGAATTGCCGGACGTCGGTAAAATCGTCGGCCCATTGCGCGATCGAGCCGGGCAGCAGGATGCGAATACCCGGCAAGTTTCGACTGGCCCACACGGCCGTGCGATATTCGATGGATTGAGTAACGTCAGCAGACTGAAGAATGTTCTTCGCAAACTGGCGATGACTGACGATTTGCTCACCTGCCAACGCTAAAAACAAGAAGAGCAATGCGACTTTCAGAGCTGCCGGGGCCTTTTCAAAAAGGGATCGAAGCCCAAAAACCAGGACCAGAGCAATGGCCAGCTCCATCTCCATCTTGTAACGGCCAGGTTGCGGTAAGAACTGGCGGTGCAGATAGGCTGCAATCACCGGCACGCTGCTGGTAAGGTAAGCGAACAGCGCGAAGAAGCGAAGCCTCCAATCCAATGTCCAGCGCTCCAGCAATCGCCACAGCAGCACCCACCCTAGCATCACGATCGCTAAAGCGGTCACGCCCCCGGCGCTCCATCCGCCTTCGGCATTCGCCGACGCTCTGCGTATAGCCAATAGCATCGATGGCGAGAGAAATGGGGCAACGATGGCATACGCGCACAAACCGATCGAGATTATGAGCGCTGTGTTGCGGCCGTAGTCCCGCCGTGGAAAAACTGCGATCAGGCACAACGCCGCCGTGATCACCTCGACTGGCGCAAAATCTGTCGCGAGCGTCATCAACGCGATGAGCAACACCAAAATAAAGTAGTTACCGGGCCGCCTTTTTTGAAGGGCAAACATCAGAAACAAGATCACCATCGGCAAGAGAGCGAGGGCGGCCAGGTGGGGCGTGTCATCCCAGACCGCGACCAGAAAGAGACGGCGGGCATCGCCCCAGTGCCGCCACGCGAACTCTGCGTCCGGCACGATGAGTTGAGTTGGCGAGGCGAGGGAATAGAAGAGGGCCGTCAGAAAGCTGGCGCCCGCCGCGCGTGTCATGATCCACGCCATCAGAAAGAGGCTCAACGGAGCGACGCAGTAGACGAGTCCGGAGATAGACTGCAAGGCCAGCTCGTGCGTTACGCCAACAATGCCCGACCAGGCCGCAATCAACATCGGGATCAGCGGTGCATAAGTAAATTCGAACGGTATTCCCGCGTCCCAGAGCGGCCACCAGTTGGAGTGAAGCCAACTGTAATCGCCCCGCTTGGCTAGCCCAACCCAAAAACCATGCATGGAGTTCATATGCGCTGCTTGGTTGGTAAACAGCTCGTGGCAGATGTAGGCGTTGATCCAAACGATTAGTACTCCATAAAAGCATCCGAAGAATATTTCGCGCCCAGTGAAACGCTTGTCAATTCGTTCGAATGTGGCGATTTGAGCGCTGGTTAGCATGGCGGGCGGACCATGCGATTATAAACGTTCACAATGCTCACTTGCTAGACTTTGGGATGACGCCCAGCTTACCGGCCCATCTGCGATTTATTCGAACGCTGTTGCGCAAGCTGAACTATCACCTCACTGCCGGCGTCGAAGGCAAATCTGCCGAGCCGTTCAATGCGTCGAGGTTGAGAGAGGCCGAGGAAGCGCTGCGCGGGTTGCCCATGCCCGACGCCGCCGCGCAAGCCTATCTGGAGAAGCACATCCCCCGCCTAGCTCGCACTCTGGCTCTGATACCGCCGCCCGCAGAGACTGGCCGAGTGCTGGAGCTCGGTTGCTACATGCAAATTACGCCTCTGCTGCAGCGGCTGTGCGGCTATCGCGAAGTCCGCGGCGCTTACTTCGGAACAGCCGGCCGGGTGGAATAAGAAACACGTTGCGTTCCCCGATGGCGAGTTCACCTGCGAAGTCGATCACTTCGACGCAGAACGCGACTCTTTCCCTTATCCGGACGGGCATTTCGATCTGGTGGTGGCCGGCGAGATCATCGAGCACATGATCTACGATCCGATGCATTTGTTGCTCGAGTCGCGGCGCGTACTGCGCGAAGGCGGATACCTGCTGGTCACTACGCCCAATGTCGGCAGCATTACCAGCGTCGCGAAAACACTGGATGGGCACGACAACCCGCAGATCTTCTTTCTCTATAAGAGGCCCGTCAACGGCGAAGCCCCCGACATTGGTCACATGCGTGAATACACGGCGTATGAGCTAGGCCAAGCCGTGAAGGCCGCCGGTTTCGAAGTAGAGCAGCTTTTCACGACCTTTATCACCGAATACTCGTCTCATCTGCCGCTGCTGAAGTTCCTGGAGTCGAACGGCTACGATACTGAGAACCGCGGCGAACAGTCCTGGTGCGTGGCCGTGAAACGCGCGTCGCTTCCGGTGGACCGTTACCCATTTTTCATTTACAACGGCTAGCGGACGTTATCCGGCTGCTTGCTAATATAGTCTTTGAATCCTTCGTCCAAACCTCGCGTCTCCGTAGTCAGCTATCTAAATACCGTCCCGCTCGTGTGGGGCATGCAGCATGGAGAACAGCGCGGGCTGTTCGATCTGTCTTTTGCGATTCCGGCGGAATGCGCCGACCGTCTGGAGGACGGGCGCGCCGACATCGGCATCGTCCCCGCGGTTGAGCTGAATCGGCAGAAACTCGATATCATCCGCGGCGCTGGCGTGGCTTGCCATGGCCCGGTTCGCAGCATTCTACTGATCTCGAAGGTGCCTTTTCTGGAAATTCGCACCCTCGCCACCGATTCGACATCGCGCACCTCAGTGGCTCTCAGCCGGATCATCCTGGCCCGGAAGTACGGCGTCGAACCCCAGCATTGGTCGCGCGCTCCGCATATCGGCAAGATGCTGGAGAATGCGGACGCCGCGCTGATCATCGGCGATACGGCTCTGCTCCTCGACCCCGCCACGCTTCCGTTCCATGTGCTGGATCTTGGCAAAGAGTGGACCGAAATGACCGGCCTGCCGATGGTGTTTGCGGTTTGGGCCGCGCGCGCCGGCGTCGCCCGCCAGGATCCGAAGCCGTTCGCTGATTCACTACGCTTCGGCCTCGAGCACATGGATGACATCGTGCAAGAATGGCATAAGAAATTGAGGCTTTCTGAAGCGCTGGTGCGCGAGTATCTCACGCGCAATATCGTCTTCGAGCTAGGCGAGCGCGAATACGCCGGTCTCCAGACTTTTCTACAATATGCCTCAGAGTTAAGCCATCCGGCGGAGGTACAAAAACTATCTGTATGATGACGCGCCAAGAGGCCCTCGACCTTTTTCAAAGCGACGACTTGATCGGCATCGGAATGGCCGCCGACGCGGTGCGTCGTAAGCTGCACCCTCACGGCATCGTCAGCTACATCGTCGATCGCAATATCAACTACACCAACTTCTGCACCGAGTACTGCAGCTTTTGCGCGTTTTACCGGCCGATGGGCCACGCCGAGGGTTACGTGCATCCGAAGGAAGTGATCTTCGACAAGATCCAGGAAACCATCGACCTGGGCGGCACCGGCATCCTGATGCAGGGCGGCCTGCATCCGGAATTGAAGATTGAGTGGTACGAAGACCTGCTGCGATCGATCAAAACGCGCTTCGGCGACAAGGTCTGGAACCACTGTTTTTCGGCGCCCGAGATTGTGAATATCGCCGAGGTGAGCGGTCTTTCGCTCCGCGATACTATTGCGCGGCTGCGGGATGCGGGCCTCGAGTCGATCCCTGGCGGCGGAGCGGAGATTCTGGATAACGATGTCAGACGCCGCATCAGCCGGCTCAAATCGTCGGCGCAGGACTGGATCGACGTCCACCGGACCGCGCATGCCCTGGGAATGCGCACCACCGCGACCATGATGTTCGGCTGTGGCGAAACCATCGAGCAGCGCATGAACCACTTCGACATCGTTCGCCAGATTCAAGAAGAGACCGGCGGCTTCACCGCCTTCATACCCTGGTCCTTCCAGCGGGAGAACACCTCGCTTGGTAAGTTCGTCAAAGAAGAAGCGACCGGTGTCGAGTACCTGAAGGTTCTGGCGATCTCACGCATCTACCTGGAAAATATTCTGAACATCCAGTCGTCCTGGGTGACGCCCGGACTGAAGACCTGCCAGGTGGGGCTTCGCTTCGGCGGCAATGACGTAGGTAGCATCATGATCGAGGAGAATGTGGTTTCGGCCGCGGGAGCGCACCATCGCGCCACTGAAGAACAACTGCGGCGGCTGATCCGCGATGCCGGCTTCATTCCTAAGCAGCGCGACACGCTGTATCGGACGTATTTCCTGAATTAGCTCTCAAGTAGATACATCCACGCTCGGAGGCGCCGGCCCGAGTCGAGCTGGACCGGCACGCTGGTGCGTTTGTACTGCGGGCCTTCGTACTCATCCAGCACCTGCAGGAGCTTGACCGGATCCTTGAGCTCGAAAATCTCTCCGGAGATCCATTCATCCGCCTTCGTCGACTGGATCACGCCGCGATGCGGGTACGAACGCGCCAGGCGCCCTTGCATACG
Organism: Bryobacterales bacterium; assembly: GCA_963769205.1. Classification (GTDB taxonomy): domain Bacteria; phylum Acidobacteriota; class Terriglobia; order Bryobacterales; family Bryobacteraceae; genus Palsa-89. The sequence goes on from CAVYKR010000023.1 coordinate 429,263, forward strand.
GCCGGTGCCAAGAAATTCGGAATTCGCATGGAACAGACGGGCAATTTTGATCTTGGAACCCCGGCGGAGGGTGCCGTACACGAACAGCGCTGCCGGCCGGCTCAATCTGACTTACCTTTTGGCCGCGGGCGCGTCCTGCAACTGGCGAGCGTAGCCGTCGATTTCCTCAGGCATCGGCGTCACTAGCGTCTTTTCGAAATCTTCGCCCGATTCAATCATGTGCTTCAGATGCAGTGCGGCGATCTTCAGACACCAGGCGTCAGTAAGCGGATGGCCTACACTCGCGCTCACGGCCAGCAAAGTGGGATGCGGGAGTGCAATCACGCGCTCTTCAAACGGCTCGCCTTCAGGCGCGGCGGAGAACTTAACATCTACTGTGTCAGCATGCCGAATGGAGATACCGGTCTGCAGCCAATTGAAATGTACTTGCCAGGTGCGGCCGAACGGATCGGGTCCGGCTTGGAACTCGCGAGAGGTTTGAACCATCTAGGTTGATTCTAATAGAACGGGTGGTTCCTCTGCGACACCAGCGAAAGAAACTCATCGCGCGTCTCCTTGCCCTCGCGGAAAGCGCCCAGCATGGCGCTGGTTACGGTACCGGAGTGCTGTTTTTCGACGCCCCGCATCATCATGCAAAAATGGCGTGCCTCGCAGATTACGCCCACTCCCCTCGGTTCCAGCACATCCTGGATCGTCTGCGCGACATCCTGCGTGAGCCGCTCTTGAAGCTGCAGCCGGCGCGCGAACATATCCACAATGCGCGGGATTTTGCTCAAGCCGATGACTTTATCCTTCGGAAGATAAGCAACATGCATGGTGCCGAAAAAGGGCAGCAGATGGTGTTCGCACATGCTATAGAACTCGATGTCCTTTACGACCACCATCTCGTCGACCTTCTGGTTAAACAAAGCGCCATTGACGATGCTCTGCACGTCAGTACGATAGCCGCTGGTCAGGAATCGGAGAGCCTTCTCCGCCCGGTCCGGCGTACGCACCAAACCCTCGCGCGTGGGGTCCTCGCCAATCCTCGCCAGGATCTTCTTCATCATCGAAGAGATGGATTCTTCATCCACCTTCGGCTGCATCATCTTCACCACGGCCTCGTTAGGCTTCATCGTTTCAACTCTTCCTCAATTCAAATCGATTGCGCTTGGTCTCCTGCAGCCGGATCCCTTCCAGCCGCGGACCGTTGCCCGGGAAGACCTTCGGCCAGTTCACGCTGAGGCGATCCTCAATCACGCGCAGGATATTTTCGGAGGTCGGGATCACGTCATTCAGGAACTCCCGCACGTCCGCGTTGAAATATCGATGGTCGAAGTCCCTAAGGATCTGCTCCTGCACCAAACGGTCTAAAGCCGGCACATTCACCACTTGGCCCGATACAGGATCGAGCGGCCCCGCAACGCTCACTTCCAGTACGTAATCGTGCCCATGACCATAAGGGTTATTGCACTTGCCGTACAGCTCGCCGTTCTGCTTTTCTGAAAGCTGGCTGGAATTGAGCCGGTGGGAAGCGGCGAACTTATATCGGCGTGTGACGCGCGTCATAGGTTCGCGCCGCCCGCGCCCGTGTAGTCCACGTATAAATCCTCGGTCTCATACAGCCGGACGTTCTTCAACTTGGCTTGCTCACCCCTCAACTGAGGTTCCAGACGCTTCCAGATCTCGGCAGCCACGTTCTCGGTGGTAGGGACGACCCGGTCGAAAGGAGGCACCTCATAGTTCAGGAACCGGTGATCCATCGGCTCCACCACGTTCTTCTGGATGATTTCCTTTAGCGTCTTCAGGTCGAAGATCATGCCCGTCTGGGGGTCGGGGTCCCCTTCCAGCGTCACTTCCAGCACGTAGTTATGCCCATGGCCATTCTTATTTGCGGCCGCGCCGTACAGTTCACGGTTCTGCTCAGGCGTCAGGGACGGCTGGCCGCAAACGTGCGACGCAGAGAATTCAGCTCGGCGCGTGATTAGCATTGTTATCTATCGGATGTTTGAGGTCGGCTTTAGGATACTCTAATATTATAAGAGGAACGGCAGGCGCAATAGGTTTCGAAATGACTCATTCCAAAGTAGATCAAGCAATCAAAATAGGCATCGGCGTGCTCACCATAGCGCTCGCCGTCGTCATCGTTTACACGATGCAAGACCACATCGTCGAGCAGGGGGATCGCGCACCCAATTTCACGATTACCACCGATACGGGCAAGCAAATCTCCCCCCGCGACTTCGGCGGGAAGGTGCTGGTGGTGAATTTTTGGGCCACCTGGTGCGCCCCGTGCGTTCAGGAAGCGCCCTCGCTGAATGAGTTTCAAAAGATGCTGGCCAGCTCCGGCGTGGTAGTTCTAGGCGTCAGCGTGGACCGCAACCAGAAGCTTTACGAGAACTTCATCAAGCGCTTTCAATTGTCCTTTCAGACCGCCCGTGACCCTGAGGAGAATATCAGCGCGTCGTATGGCACTTCTAAATTTCCGGAGAGCTATATCATCGATCGCAGCGGCAAGGTGGTCCGCAAATATGCCGGGCTGCCGGACCGCAATGGGCAAGCGATCCCCTGGACCGATCCCGAGCTGGTGGGCTACGTAAAGTCGCTATTGTAGGCCATGCCGCGCCCCTCCGATTGGTATCCCGACACGGACCCCAAGGCGCTTGAAGTGTTCATCGATTTGCAGCGGAAGATGACGCCGGCCGAAAAGATGGCCGGGGTTTTCCAGATGAATGAAGCAGTGCGGCAGATCAGAGAGACCCGTGAACGGAAGCTGCACGCCACAGCCGATGAGCGCGAAATTTTCTTACGGGTGGCCGCGTATCATTTGGATCGAGATACAATGCTGCGGGTCTATGGCTGGTGCCCGCCTGTCGGAAGCGGGCCGCACGAAAATACGAGGATCGTCGCTGAAAAGAGATTCATAGTCCACTACAAAAGCGGCGAGACCGAGGTTGTGCGCGCGCTGCACGCGATCCAGGATCATGAACCCGAGGGTTGTCTGGCTTTCGTGGATGCCGACGGCGTCATGAAGGCACTATTTCACAAGCCCATCGTCCATCGATGGGAAGAGTCCGTTGAAATCTAAGGACAGCTTGCCAACCACGATTTCACCCGAGATCCTGACAGCTCTCGAAAAACTCCTCGGCCCGCGCGGCTATCTCTCCCGCCCCGAAGACTTGACGCTCTACGAGTACGACGGCAGCGTCGATAAAGCACGTCCCGAGTTGGTGGTCTTTCCGCGCTCGTCCGAAGAGGTCGCTGCCCTCGTCCGGCTCTCCAAAGAGAATAACCTCCCTATTGTGGGACGAGGCGCGGGCACCGGATTGAGCGGCGGCGCCATTCCGCGCGCCGGCGGTATCGTAATTTCGTTCGCGCGTATGAATCGCATGCTCGAAATAGACCTCGATAACGAGCGAGCCGTCCTCGAACCCGGCGTGGTGAATCTGGAAATCACGCAAGCGGTCGAGCGCCAGGGCTATTTCTACGCCCCTGACCCATCCAGCCAGAAGGCCTGCACCATCGGCGGCAACGTCGCGGAAAACGCAGGCGGCCCGCACACGCTTTGCTACGGCGTTACCACCAACCACGTGCTGGGAATCGAGGCCGTCCTCGAGGATGGATCCACCATTACGACCGGCGGGAAATCGACCGACCTGCCGGGCTACGATCTTACCGGCCTGCTGACCGGCTCGGAGGGTACCATGGCGCTGACGACGAAGATTACCGTCCGGCTGATGCGCCAGCCCGAAATGGTGAAGACTCTGCTTGCCATTTATGACAAAGTGGACGACTGCGCCGATTCAGTGGCCGAGATTACCGCGCGCGCCATCACTCCAGCGGCCATCGAGATGCTGGACGGCGTAATGCTGCGCATGGTGGAGGAAGCCACGCACGCCGGTTATCCGATGGACGCGGCGGCGGTGCTCCTGATCGAGCTGGAAGGCTTGAAGGAAGCAGTCGAAGAGCAGGCTGGCCAGATCGAAGGCGCCTGTAATAAATGCCGCGCCCGGGAAGTTCGCATCGCACGGTCGGCTGAAGAGCGCGAGCTGCTCTGGAAAGGCCGCAAGAACGCCTTCGGGGCCGTGGGTCGCGTTAGCCCGTCTTATTATGTCCAGGACGGCGTAGTTCCCCGCACCAAGGTCGCGCCCACCCTTCGCCACATTCAGAATGTTTCGGAAAAGCACGGGCTCACCATCAGCAATATCTTCCACGCCGGCGACGGCAACATGCATCCCATCATCCTCTTCAATCCGCACCATCCCGGCGAACTTGAACGCGCCAAAGCCGCGGGCGATGAGATTCTGCGCTTCTGCGTTGCCCAAGGCGGTTCCATCACCGGCGAGCACGGAGTCGGCATGGAGAAGATGGAACTGATAGCCGAGCAGTTCTCTGACGACAGCCTGGATATGATCCGCCGCTTCAAGACTCTTTTTGATCCCGCCTGCCGCTTAAATCCCGGAAAGATGCTCCCCACTGGCAAAGGCTGCATGGAGATCCGCCAGCCGGCTGCGATGGTGGTCTGAGGGAGCGGCCCATGACCATCGGGGAAGTAGCCAAACAAGCCGGCCTCAACGCGTCGGCTATCCGCTTCTACGAAAAGGCCGGGCTGCTTCCCCGGGCCACGCGCTCCGGTGGACAGCGCCGCTATGACGAAGGTATCCTGCCTCGCCTGGCTTTGCTCGACTGGGCAAAACAATGCGGATTCACGCTGGACGAGATTCGCGAGCTCTTCGGCAAGTCCGGCGAAGCGCCTCTATCACACCGCATGCAGAAGCTCTGCGGCCAGAAGATCGACGAACTCGAAACTCTATCTAGCCGCATCACGCTCATGCGGGGCCTTCTCGAACGAGCGCAAAAGTGCCGGTGTATGGATGTTCAAGAGTGCGGCCGCAGAATTCTTAATCGGCGTCGAAGTTGAAACGGCGGGTGATATCGAAGTTATACTCGTACTCGGCGGCATTTACTTTGCGGCCATAACACAGGATCGGCACCGTCAACTCATGCAGTGATCCATGCGAGCGAACCTGGACGTCCTGCTCCACCGCGTCCAGATCGCCCAACACGCAATCCCTCTTGGCTAGCGCCATCAGGTCACCGATGCGGTCCGCCTTGAGCATGAATTTCGAGGCCGCCTCTGCGTTCGTGAGAACTTGCTCGATGGCCGGATGCTGCCGAAGTACTGTCCGAGCACGGTCGAGATCCTTCAAACTCTTCACATAGATATACGACGAACCGCCCAGATTTTGGGCGTGCTTCACATAGCGATCCTTAATGATTGGAACCGCCACAGCGGCGACGCCTTCCCTGGCCAGTAGACGGCCTAGGTCCACCGCTTTCGATTTCGCATTCATGGCATGATCGGCGCTCAGGTAGACTTCAATACCGGCATGATCATCAACAATCGCGCCCAGCAGCTTGTCTACCTGGTGCATGTGTTCTTGCGATGGAGCCTGCTCCGGGGCATAGGTGTGCATCATGTAATCGGTGGTGGACAGGTACAGAAAGTTGTAGCCCGAGCGGAACAAGTGCCGAGCCGCGCGGAAAGTCCAGTAGTTCAAATCGGCGGAATAAACATTGGCTTGCGGACCGGCAAATTGTTGCAGTTCGGGCCGCGCTTGCTCGGCCGAGGCCGCGATATCGGCCCCTTTTCTAAGCAACTCCAGCAGCTTTCCTTTGGACGACAAGAAAGCGGTGCGATATCCCGCTGCACGGGCCTTCTCGAATATCGTCGGCCGCAGCAGAAACTCGGGCGATTCCATGTATGTCCCTCTGCCCGTCGCCCGATCGTAATAGTAGTTTCCCGTAATGCCGTGCTCGCTCGGGAAGCAGGCAGTCGCGATGCACGTATTGTTCACATTCGTGACCGACGGCATCACGCAATGGCCCTCGCGATACATCCCGGCCGCCATCATCTTTTTTAGATTGGGGACGTCGCTCAGTTTCAGGTAAGCTGGATCGCAACCATCCATACAGATGAACAGGACTGTTCGCTTGCGATCGGCGGCTTTGGTGCGAGCCGAACCGGCAGCCATCGCTGCCAGAAAGTTCCGGCGTGTAACGCTATGCGACACTCTCATTTAGATTAACCGATGAATTTGAAGATCAAGCAAGCCGTCGCCGGGTATCGCGACGCGATGCTGGAGCTGACGCGAGAACTCATCGCCATCCCCACCGAGAATCCACCTGGCAATCGATATTCGGACACTGTCCAATTGCTTTGCCGGCGCCTTGGCGATCTGGGCTTCGCGGACACGCGCGTCGAAGGCGATTGCGTTCTTAGCTTCTCAGGGGTGGGAGACCGGACCCTTTATTTCAGCGGTCATTACGATGTCGTGCCCGCCCAAAGCCAAACGCAGTTCGAACCCGTGGTGAAGGGCGCGAATCTGTTCGGCCGGGGTTCCTCGGATATGAAAAGCGGGCTGGCGGCGATGATCTATGCGGCTCGGGCGCTACAGGATTGCGGAATGCCGCTCGACGGCCGCATCGGGCTGGTCTTTGTTCCCGACGAAGAAACTGCCGGACCCCGAGGCTCTCGTTATCTGGAGGAGCGCGGCCTCCTGGGACAGGACGCCATTGGAATGCTGACGCCAGAGCCGACTGGAGGCGTCGTGTGGAATGCGAATCGCGGAGCAATAACGCTCCGGGTCACGGTGAAGGGCAAAGCCGCTCACGTCGGCCGGCAACATGAGGGCATTAATGCTTTCGACCGGATGCTGGAAGTCGCGTACAGGTTGTCGGAGTTGAAAGTTGAAGTGGAAACGCGCGCCACTGCTTTTCAGATTGCACCCGACGCCGCGCGGCGGTCGATTCTTATGCTGGGCGGGCGAACCGAGGGTGGATCTAACTTTAACGTGGTACCGGATCGCTGCTCATTTACTATCGATCGTCGTCTCAACCCCGAAGAGGATTTCGACCAGGAAAAGCAGCGTTTGTTCGCCCTGCTGGACCGTGCGCTCGCCATCGGCATCGACCTCGAAGTCGAGACGCTGCAAGAGGGCCGATCTTCCGGCGTACCGGAAGATAATTCAGTGGCACAAGCTCTGGCGCGCAATATTGCCGAAGTGACCAGCCGGCCCGCCCAGTTCGAGATGTGCCCGGGGCTGCTCGAAATCCGCTTCTACGCCCAGCACGGAATTCCAGCCTTCGCCTATGGGCCCGGACTGCTGACCGTGTCGCATGGCCCAAATGAGTTTGTTCCCATCGATCGCATCGTGCAGTGCGCGCAGGTGTACGCTTTGACCGCGGCGGAATTGTTAGCCGCCGGATAAATCTTGGGTTGGCAATTCAGGATAGAGTAACAAGGTGGATTAGCTGGGAGGAAACGATGGCTGGTCCGGTAAGGCACGCTCTCGTACTGATTTTCCTTGCTCTGGCGCCGGCGCTAATCGCCCAGGGTCAGACAACACCACGCAGGCCACGAGGCATCTACGCCGTGGTAAACATCGAGGACAACATCAACCAGCAGCGCAAAGCGAACCCCTCGATTACGCCTGACGCATTGAACGGTTTTTTCAACAACCTTTACCAGGATCTCCTTGGCAATCTCGCCGTCTCCGGGCTGACCCTTCAGGTGCACTGGGATACTCTGAACCCCAACCCTCCAAGCGCGGCCAATCCTTATGACTGGAGTTACGTAGACGACGCCTTCGCTCAAGCTTCGGTCTGGAATACCCGGAATCCGGCCCGGGCCCCGAAGACCATCCAGCTGATCGTGTCCGCGGGTTTTCAGTCACCGCAATGGCTATTGGAACAGCTTCCCTCCTGCGACCCGCTGTTTCAGTTCCCCACACCGGCCCCTCTGACCACCTGCAGCAAGGTTACGTTCGAAAATTTCGTGGAAGCAGGCGACAGCATGGAGCTTCCCTTGCCTTGGGACCCCATTTACAAGAGCTCATGGAGAACCTTCCTGATAGCGCTCGCCGCGCGCTATGGCTCAAACCCGGCATTTGTCTCCATCGCAGTGGCAGGCCCCACCGCCGCATCAGCCGAGATGCTCTTGCCGAATGGAACAGCTCTCTCCCAATCCCAGTTCGGAGGTCTCTCGCCAAACAGCGTGTGGCTACAATTGCTCGCGTTCCACTACGCCGGCAGGGCGGCGTACCAGAGGTCGGATCAGGCGTTCATTGATGAATGGAACGCGGCCATCGACATGTATGGGCAGGTCTTCAGCGGCATAACGCTGGTTGCCACTACCGGCGACGGCCTTCCCAACTTCGCCGGAGGCGCCTTCACCATCCCCAGTGCCTTCGCCAGTGACTGCACCAGTGCTCCTGACATGGATTGCGCAGCCGAGACAACCATCCTGGCCCACTTCGTGGATCCCGGCGTGGGCGGCGCTAACGCAAAAGCCACCCAGGAGAGCGGGATGGAGGCCTCGCGTGTGGGGTTCAATCTGGATGTCGCCAGTGTGAAACTACTATCGCAGAGGACCTCGCAATCGACCTCGCCTTCGGCTCAAATTCTGGGTGGATCGCAGTTCAATACGTCTTTTGCAAACTTCACCTTGCAGGAGGGCTGCACGAGCACGTTTCCTCCCAACGCCAAGGACACGCCCGCCGCATGCAGCATTCCGCCCGGTTGTGCCGTACAAGCGTGCATTCCGGTCGCGTGCATTCCGCAGGCCTGCCTTGCCCCCGGCGTCACGCAGGCGGACTTGGCAAGCTTCACGGTGCTCAGTCAGGTTCCCGCCAAGGACTTGATCCCGCCCGAACAAGCGGAATACAACGTGCTAAATGTCTACTTCGCCGGAACGACGGCCGCGTCTTCATTTGGTGGAGCGCAGGGTACCGCGCCACTCAATTATCTTCAAGTCTATGCGCCGGATATTCAATACGCGACGGCCAAAATCAATGCGCCGGCTCAGGTGGTCGAAACCAGCGGTGTCAGCGTCGCCATGACGGCGCAGGAACTCTTAAACCTGGCGGGCGAGCAGCTCTCAGCGATCGCCGAGCCGCCGCTTCTTGCCGGCTGTCTCTTCGGGTGGCATCGTCCCCGGAACGGTCGAGCCCGGCGAGTGGGTGTCGATTTACGGAACCAACCTGGCCGGCGGCACCGCAATCTGGAATGGAGACTTTCCGACTGACCCTCGGCGGCACCAGCGTGACGATTGGCGGCCAAGCGGCGTATCTCTCGTTTGTCAGCCCCGAACAGATTAATCTGCAAGTTCCCAATGACGCAGCGACCGGCGCCGTGCCGGTAGTCGTCACAACCGGCACTGGAAGAGCAACATCCACAGTTAATCTGGCTCAGTTTGGACCTTCCTTCTTCTTGCTCGACGCCAGTCATGTGGCCGGCATCATTCTCAGAGCCGATGGTTCAGGAGCCTATGGCGGAGGCGCCTATGACATCGTTGGGCCCACCGGAACTTCACTCGGCTATCAAACCGTGGCCGCGAAAGCCGGCGACATTGTGGAGCTTTTCGGCACTGGATTCGGGCCGACCAATCCAACAGTGCCTGGCCGGCCAAGCTTTTTCCGGCGCAGCGCCCACCACAAATCCGGTGACGCTCCGGATCAACAACCTGAGCGTGACACCGGCGTTTGCAGGCTTATCCGGCGCAGGTGTTTACCAGCTCAACCTCACATTCCATCGGGTCTGGGTACTGGTGATGTTTCGCTGCAGGCCACCGTCGGCGGCGTTCAGACTCTTTCTGGCGTCGTGATTTCCTTACAATAACTAACGTCTGGAGGCAGCGGATGTATACTTGCGACTATCGGATGATCAAAAAATACATCCTGGCGCTGGTTGCGCTCTTGAGTTTAAGCCAGGTTGCGTATGCCCAAGGCCGCGCCTATGTGGCGAACTTCGCCTCCAACTCGGTCTCGGTGATCGACACGTCGAGCAACACAGTGAGTCACCACGATCAGCGTGGGGACAACCCAACGGGGTGGCCATCACACCGGACGGAACCCGCGCCTATGTGGCGAACGGCGGCGGCCGACGTCTGGGTGGTCGCCACATCGAACAACACCGTGGTCGCCACGGTGCGTGTGGGGGCCACCCCAGCGGGGTGGCCATCACCCCGGACGGAACCCGCGCTTACGTCGCGAATAGCAACTCATCTCGGTCTCGGTGATCCAGACGTCAAGCAACACCGTGGTTGCCACGATAAGTGTTGCCAACAATCCCTATGGGGTGGCCATCACACCGGACGGAACTCGTGCCTACGTGACGAACTTCGGCTCCTCGGTCATCACCGATGGCGGTCCGTCGCGGTGATCGACACGTCGAGCAACACTGTGGTCGCCACGGCAGTCGTGGGGTTGGCCCGGAGGGGGTGGCCATCACGCCGGACGGAACGCGTGCCTATGTGACGAATAGCGGCGGCAATGCTGTCTCGGTGATCGACACGTCGAGCAACGCCGTGGTCTCTAAGGTGAGTCGGGCTTAACCTACCCGCTGGGTGGCCATCACCCCGGATGGAACCCGCGCCTATGTGACAAATACTCGGCGGCACGACCGTCGCGGTAGTCGACATCGTGGCGGCCGACACAGCCTATAACACCGTGGTCGCTAAGGTGGGCGTGGGGAGCGGCCCCTGGGGAATAGCTATCACACCGGATGGAACTCGCGCTTACGTGGCGAACGAGCAGTCCAAGACTGTCTCCGTGATCGACACGTCGAAGACCGACTCAGCGTTACAACACTGTGGTCGCCACGGTGGGTGTGGGTGTCACCCCATGGGTGTGGCGGTATCCAAATCCCGGCAACGGGGAACCTCCCCCCGGTCATTACTTCGGGCGGCATCGTGCCTGCAACGGTTCAGCCGGGCGAATGGGTGTCTGTTTACGGAACGAATCTGGCCGGCGGCACGGCAACCTGGAAGGGGGACTTTCCCACGTCTCTCGGCGGCACCAGCGTGACCGTCGACGGCAGAGCCGCTTATCTCTCATATGTCAGCCCTACACAGATTAACTTGCAAGTTCCGAATGACACGACAACTGGCGCCGTGCCGGTGGTGGTCACCAGCGGCTGTTGGAAGTGGAGACTCCACTGTAACGCTCGCTCTGTTTGGCCCTACATTTTTCTTGCTCGACGCTGACCTGCATGTAGCCGGTATTATCCTGAGATCCGACGGTTCGGGCGCCTACGGCGGAGGCACCTACGATCTTCTCGGGCCGACCGGAACTTCACTCGGTTATCCAACTGTCGCTGCCAAGGCAGGCGACCTGGTTGAACTTTTCGGTGGTGGATTCGGGCCAACCAATCCACCAGCCTCGCCCGGCCAGCCATTTTCCGGAGCAGCGCCAACCACCAATCCTGTAACGCTAATGATCAACAAGGTAAGCGTCACGACGGAGTTTGCAGGTTTGTCCGGGGCCGGAGTTTACCAGATCAACCTGACGGTTCCGTCGGGGCTCGGCACCGGCGGGGTTTCGGTTCAGGCCAGCGTCGGCGGCGTCGAGACCCCTGCTGCCGTGTTTTCCTTGAAGTAGCGACCGCGTGTCATTTCAGCGCGGCCAGTAACTCTTCGATAGACCCGTTGTCGCCAAACGTCTTGCTAATGTGGGCATAGCGATCTATATTGCCCGGCGCGAAGACGAAGCTTCCGCCCAGCTGGAACGGGTTCTGTCCCAGTTTATGCTGCCGGAATCCCCCGCCCTGAGCGCGCTTTCGGGCCTGGGCGTTGTCGGAGCGCAGCAGGTGAAAAAGATTCGCAGTCTTCAGACCCGCCGCGTGATAAGCTTGCCGTTCTTCGTCAATCAATAACGGAAAGGTTATGCCCGTCTCTTCACGGAACAGGGCTGCGTAGCGGGCGTCTCCCAAACCGATCGCAGCCACTTTGGCGCCTTTACTTCGGATCTCGGCTTCGTGTTCGCGCAACTGCGCGACATGCTCGCGGCAAAAGATTCAGCCGTAGTGGCGAAGGAAGACGATCACGGCCGGATTCGTTTGCCATAGTGTGCCCAGCCGTATCTTGACGCCTGAAGAATCCGGCAGCGTGATGTCCGCTAAAGCTCCGCTTAATGAAGCCACAAGGGCAATCTAGCACAGCCGGACCGGTTTATTGCACTGCGAGAGTCGCAACATTGCTGCTGCGAACGCCGGATGTCACCACCACCGCCGCTGAGGCAGCGACGCCGAGCCCGGGCGGAATAATGCAGTTGATCTGATCCAACCCCATGTAGCCGGGCGCGCGGCCCGCATACGTCACCGGGCAATTCTGGCCGCCGATCGTTACCGTCGGCTGCTGATTGGCGTAGTCCAAGCCGCCGCGGTTGGTCGTAGCGCCAAGTCCAGTCGCGTAAAGCTCGACGTAATCGCCGCCATGCAGCGGATTGTTGGTCCCTACCACCCGGTTATTGGAAGCATTAATCGCCGCGGCCGCGCCGGTACCAGAACCATCCAGAGTGAAAATGGCCGGCACGGCGGCTTCGACAAATACGTTCACCGTCCGGCTTCCGGCGCCATTATGTACCGCCAGCGTGGCCAGGCCGCTGGCGTCGTCCGGAATCACAGCGTTAATTTGCATGGCCGACACGTACGACAGAGCAATCGGTGCGCCGCTGAATAATACCTGCGCGTCGCTCAACTGCATTGGAAACGGCAGTGCAGTCGCCTGTGCCGTTTGAGCCGCCAAAGCCCCGCCGTAAATCGCAACAAACATCCCGGGGGCCAGACTCAACGGAAAAATATTCGCCGCAGCCGGAAGCACGCGCGCAATCTGGGGACCCGGTTTAACTGTGTAGGGCTGCACTCCTCCGGCCTGAAGCGTAACCGAATTGCTGACCGTAAGCGAGGAAGAAACAGATGTCAGGGTCAGAGGACCGGCGGGGAACAGATCCGTGTAAGCGACGTTGCCCGAAGGAATGTTCAACTGCTTGGATACCCCGGTGGACGCCGTGGCCTTCAGCGACGACAGACTGAGCATCGTATCGTTCGCGTTGCGCGCTTCCACAATCAGCCCTCCATCCACCGATAGAAATGGATCGTTCTCGGCGGCCACCCCGACACTCTGCCAGTCATTGGTGCCATTGAAGAACGACACCATCATGAGCGCAGATTCGTGCGTGGCTGAGGAGATGTTGGCGATCCCCTTGGCATTAGAGGAACACAGCCCCGCCAGACTTACCAAGCCCCCTCCATTCACGTGACAATACGGCAGCACGCGCGTCCGGCCTGCTTGATAGAACTGCAGGGATCCGCTGGTCAGCGCAACCACGCCATCATCGAAGCCCGCCATGACTGCCTCACCGGAGCCGCCGTTGCCGACCGCTGCAATGGCGTCCACGCCGCGCAGATCGTCCGTGCCTTGATTCCAGGTTCCCAGGTCGAATAGAAATATGCTCCCGCTAGCCAGTTCGCGCAGTTGCGGCGTCAGCGCGAAGGGTAGCGCGACACCTGTCCCGAAGTGCGGCGTCGCCAGAAAAACGACTTTACGCACCTCCGTCTGGCCGGGCGGTTGGTACGTGCCGGAGGTGTTCTGTTTTCCACTGAGATAGCTGCGCAGCACCAGGCCGCCCATGCTGTGGGCCACCACATCCACTGGACCCACGGCGCTCCCGTCCACATAGCGCAGGCCCGCCAGAAACTTGCCGAATGCGGTTCCCACATCTTCAATCGTAGGTGTACCGGAAACGCTGCAGATATCGAAGAACAGGCTCGCCTCGCCGTTGGCTTGGAGCACTTGATCTGCGCTGCCGAACGTACTGGAAAATGTCTCACCCGAGCACACCAGCTCAAATCCATTGATGAAAATCACCGGTGGTTTGGACGTTCGCGGCACCGCCATGCCAGGCGGGATCAATTGCCCGAAGGCGCTACACGCCCACAAAGCGCCAGCGAAAATGCGGAGCTGGCCGGTCACCGGTTGGCTACCGCGTCGGAACGGGTTGCAGCTCGCGGTTCGAAATGATGCGGTCGATGATGCCGTATTCCAGCGCCTGATCCGGCTCGAGAATGTAGTCGCGATCCACGTCGCGCGCGATGCTTTCCACCTGCTGGCCGGTGGCGTTGGCAAGAATCTGATTCAGCGATTCGCGCATGCGCAGAATTTCGCGCGCGTAGATGTCGATGTCGGTCGCCTGTCCGCCCAGACCGCTCATGGAAGGCTGGTGGATCAGGATGCGCGAGTGCGGCAGGCTGTAGCGCTTGCCTTTGGTTCCGCAAGCCAGCAGCACCGCGGCCATGGAAGCCGCTTGTCCGACGCAGTAGGTCACGATGTCCGGCTCGATCAGGTTCATCGTGTCGAGAATCGCGAGTCCGGCGGTGATCGATCCGCCCGGCGAATTGATGTACAGCGAGATATCCTTCTCGGGATCTTCGGCGGCCAGAAACAGCATCTGGGCGATGACCAGGTTGGCCACATTGTCGTCGATGGGCGTTCCCAGAAAAATGATGTTTTCTTTCAGCAGGCGCGAGTAGATGTCGAAAGCGCGTTCGCCGCGCGAGGTCTGCTCCACCACCATCGGCACCAGGACGGAATTCTGCATCGAAAAAACTCCCTCCAAAACATCCATGATACCGCGCCGCTCGTCGAGACCGATTCGGCTGAGAGCATGCTTCGGCGCACGCTGGCGCGTAGCATGGAATCATGAACAACACATTCTTGACAGGACAAAATGCACTGGTCACCGGCGGCACACGCGGCATAGGACTCGCGGTGGCGGAAGCGCTGGCGCGGCGCGGGCGCGAGCGTGGCTATCTGCGGGCGCAGCGAGCAAACCGTGAAAAGCGCAGTAAGCCAGCTCACCAAAAGGCAAAAGGTAAAGTGGTTGGAAAAGTTGCCGATGTAAGGAGCAACACAGAGGTGGCGACTTTGTTTGCTTGGTCGATCAGCGAGCTCGGAGATCTGGACATCCTGGTGAACAACGCCGGCGTGGGAGTTTTCAAGAGCACGGCGGAGTTGAGCGTGGAGGACTGGCAGAAAACACTCGAGACGAATTTGTCGGGAGTTTTTTACTGCTGCCGTGAAGCGCTTCCACAGACTGAAGCAACGCGGCGGCGGTTACATCATCAACATAGGTAGCCTGGCGGGTAAGAACGCCTTCGCCGGTGGGGCAGCTTACAATGCGTCGAAATTCGGTTTGAACGGATTTAGTGAAGCGATGATGCTGGATCATCGATATGACAAAGTGAGAGTCAGTTACATGATGCCAGGAAGCGTCGATACGGAATTTGGTTCCAGGCTGCCGCGTCGAGCGGATTGGAAGATCGCTCCCGAAGATATCGGGGAGATCGTACTCATGCTTGTTGAGAATGCCGGAAAGGACGCTGGTGAGCCGGGTGGAGGTCAGACCGTCAAAGCCTATGAAATGAGGCTTTAGCGAGGTTTGGAGCAGTATGGCACGCGATTTGCTCTGTAAAAGTCGGGAGTTGTAGTTGAAAGGGGCCCAGAAAATGTTACGGGTTAACGTTCCTTTAGATCCGTCGCGGACCGGAAGAGAAGCGGAAGCGCTCGAGACGAACTTGCGCCGCATGATTGTCGGCCAGGACGAAGCCATCCAGCAGATTGTCAACATCTACCAAATGTATCTGACGGGGATGACGCCGCCCGTCGCGGCCGATCGGGAACTTCTTGTTCCTCGGCCCCACCGGTTCCGGTAAGACTCGCATCGTGGAAGCGACCGCGGAAGCGCTGGTGAAGAATCCTCGCGCGGTGATCAAGATCGATTGCGCGGAATTTCAGCACAGCCATGAAATTGCCAAACTGATCGGCTCGCCTCCCGGATACCTGGGACATCGCGAAACGCATCCGCTGTTGAGCCAGGAAGTGCTGAATCAGTATCACACCGAAACGATGCAAGCTGAGCTTCGTGCTCTTCGACGAAATCGAAAAGGCCTAGCGACGCGCTATGGAACCTGCTGCTGGGCATTCTCGACAAAGGAACGCTCACGCTGGGCGACAATCGCAAAGTCGATTTCTCGCGCGCCTTGATCTTCATGACCACCAACCTGGGCGCCACCGAGATGAGCGCTTTGATGAATCCCCGGCTGGGCTTCAATGCCGGCGAGACGTCCCGCCAGAGCCAAAATGGAACAATGGACGAGAAGCTGAGCGCCAAGATTGGCCGCAGCGGGATTGATGCCGCGCGGCGCAAGTTTACGCCAGAGTTCATCAACCGGCTGGACAAGATCGTCACCTTCAAGCCGCTCGGATCTCCCGAGCTCAAGAAGATCCTGGACATCGAGTTGAACATGGTTCAGCAGCGGATCTTCAACACGGCGCCCGGAGAAATCGTTCGTGTTCAAAGCCAGCGACGGCGCCAAAGAATTCCTGCTGCAGGAAGGTACCGACCTGAAGTACGGTGCCCGCCATCTTAAAGCGCGCCATCGAGCGGCTTCTGGTTCAGCCCATGTCGAACTTGATCGCCACCGATCAGGTGCGCGGCGGAGACTGCGTGTTCGTGGACTTCGATGCCGAACGTCAAAATGCTCAATTTCGTCAAGGAAGCCGAAGGGTTGGCGGTGCATGCCATGGCCGATCTTAGTGGACCGGTCCATCTCGATCCCGGCCTTCGCTATCGCGAACGGCGCCTTCATCGAAGCCGCAAAGACTCAGAGCGCCCGCTCCTCAAAGAGAGCGGTAGCCGGGCTACATCATCGGTTGGGTAGAACATATCGGTTGGGTCGCACAAGGTGTTTTGGGTCGCCCAACACACTTGACGGCAGGACCTGCCCCACGGACACTTAGCTGGCGCATTCTCCGCGGCCAAGCTGAAGGGAATACCCCACCTCGTCGCCCCAGTCCTGATACATCTCCGGAAACGTCTCGGCCGGCTTGGCCAAATCGTTCGTCATGAGACGAAATGTCTCCACTTTGTGGCGTAGTACGTAGTCGCGGAAAGTTTCCCCTTCCTGCCGGTTCGCTACATAGTGCTCTAGCACTCGCTGTACGGCCTGTGGGCGCCAGACGCGCTGGAATGCTCTGTATCGCTACGCCAAAGCGCATGATGCCCGCATTATCGTACCCCCCGCCTAGCAGCATCTGATAATAGGGCACTTCCTTCCCGCCGATCTTACGGGCGTTGCCATAGAAGCCCAAGATCGCCGATCCAGTGCTGGCCGCAGGAATTCGGGCATCCGCTGATCTTGATTTGAAGTTTGCCGCACCAGGGGATCGGGATGATCGCGGACCTCTTCTGCCAGCGCCGCGCCCAGATTCATCGCTTTGGTGATGCCCAAGATTGCAACTGTAAGCTCCCGGACATGTGGTGACGTCGTCGATTTCTTGTGCGCCCGCCATCGGCCAAGTCCAATTTCGTCCAATGCCCTGTACACTTGGGGCAGTCGGCGTAGCGGGATGTAAGCGAGGACGAGATTCTGATCCACAGCTACCCGGATCAGCCCATCGCCCGGCGTTTCGGGAAATCTCCGCCAAGCCCCGCATCTGTCGGCCTGTGAGATTGCCTTGTGCGACTTTCACCGTGACAATGGCATAGCCGGTCTGCTTCTGCTGCCGGATATTGGTTTGCAGCCAGCGCTCATATTCTGGATTCGCGTGACCATTGGAGGTCCCAGAACCGGCAACAGGTCGCCGCTTCCCAGCGGTGGTGGTGATGCTTGAAAACCACCAAACCCGTCCGGTACCGTATCGGGCGTCGGAATGCCGCCGTTGGTTAGGATGTCCTGATATTCCTTCTCGATCTGTTCCTTCACCCAATCAAAGCCGCGCTCTCGAACAACAAATTTTAATCTCGCCTTGTTCTTGTTCTGACGATTGCCGTGTTTGCTGAATAGGCGAATGACGGCTTCGCATCGATTGACCAGGCGTTCCTCAGGGACGAACTCGTCCAGCAAATGCGCTTCGCACGGCAAGGGACCGAGGCCGCCTCCTACCACCATTCGAAATCCACGTTTGCCGTCGCGGATTACCGCGCGCAGCCCGATATCGTGGATCGCGCACAGCATGCAATCTTCCTTGCAGCCGGAGAAAGCGATTTTGAATTTGCGCGGCAAGACTGTCGGTCAGTTCTTTGTGCAGAAATGCGAATGCTACCTTGCGCGCGTAAGGGTGTACGTCGAAAGCTTCCTCTTCCAGCAGTCCGCTCAATGGGCAAGCGGTGACGTTGCGGACGGTGTTGTAGCAGGCTTCGCGCGTCGTCAATCGAACATCGGCGAGCAGATGCAGCAGAGCCGGCACGCGCAACAAAGGCACGAAGTGATATTGAATGTTCTGCCGCGTGGTGAGATGACCTTTGCCGCCTCCGAACTCGTCTGCGATAAGCGCCAGTTGATCCATTTGCTGCAGCCGTCAAAATGCCGCCGGGAACTTTGGTCCGGATCATTTGTACGCCGGGTTGGCGCTGCCCGTAAATTCCGCGCCGCAGTCGCTGGGCTCGAAACTGATCGTCGGTAATTTCGCCGGCTACGAACTTCTCGGCGTGAGCGCGGAACAGTTCGATATCGGCGCGCACCGTCGCGTCGTACTCCGCTTCGGTCTGAAGCTGGAGGCTCTCAATTTGTATGGCATCTTCAGTTGTGGCCATATACTAGTATCCCTATAGAGATTACTATATTTGGCGGCTCAATTACAATCTGGCAGGCTGCGGCCGGCATAGTAGCTCAATCCGTATCTGATAGACCGATTTGCGTTTGTGACGCAAGTGATTGGATCCGCACCGGAACGCCATTGGGCCCGGGCTGATGCCTGCCGATCCAGTACCGGGTATACGCCCGCAATCAGGCGAACCACGGCGACTGTCGTCAGGATCGTAATCGCCGCAACGGCGCAACCCCGGCGGCCTCTCCATTCCAGCAACCCGCACATGCAGCTGATGAGTATCGCTACCGATGGATCCAGATCGTCGGAACGAATGGGACGCTCGCGCGCGATAAGCCCGAGATCAGCGCTTCAGGCAATACCTTTTGAATCACGGGCGATCAGAGACAGCAACGCAGCCGAGGCGCCCAGCAAACCAACCATCCTCATGGAGCGAGGCTGAGCTTCTGCCATTGCGATGGCAATGAGCGCCGCTGCGGCCGGGAGCAGCGGCAGCAGATAACCCGGAAGCTTGTTGCGCGAGATCGAAAAGAAAAGGAAACCCCAAGCCAGCCAAGCCAGCAAGAACCTCGCGCGAGCGTCCTGGTAGGTTCGCTTTTCGAACAAGAGCAATAGCAGCGGACTCCAGGGGAAGAAACCCGCCACTAGTACAGGCACATAGAACCATAAGGGCCGTTCATGCTGAAGCGCGCCGGTGAAGAAGCGCGCAAAATGATGCTTCCAGAAAAAGTCTTCGAGAAACGGTGCGCCGTTCTGTAGCGTTACCAGAACGTACCACGGTCGCCGCGATCACACCCGCCACTGCCAGCAGCACCAGCACATCCGCCACCCGCTTCCGCCAGAACCACAACACCGGCAGGAACAGCGCCAGCGGCACTAGTCCTTTAGCGAGTACCGCTGCTCCCAGCAGCGCGCCCGCGAAAATGCGGCCGCGTCCGCTCATGACCACCAGCATCGCGCCGGCGAAAGCCGCGGACATCGGCAAATCCGTCACGGCTACGTGACTGAAGGCCAGCCATCCGGCCGACGTTGCTAAGATAGCCGTGGCGTACAAGGCCTGCGCGGTCGCCGAATTCGCGCCGCAGCGCCACGAAGAAATAGATCAGGAACGCGACGCTCGCAAGCGCTACCGGCAGCCTCGGCGCAAGATCCGGATCGAGTCCGGCTTTAAAACCCGCGGCCGTCATCCAGTACAACAGCGCCGGCTTCTCGAACCAAGGCTCTCCCCACAGCCGAGGCGTGATCCAGTCGCCGCTCTCGGCCATCGCTCTACCGATAGCCGCGTATCTTGGCTCATCAGGCCCCACCAGACCCGTGCGCGTCAATCCGAAAAAGTAGAGGAAATATAGCGTCGCGGCGCTGACCAAAACCAGCAGCGCCCAGCGCTTGTGACCTGAGGAAAACAAGTCTTAAGTATAATGATTGCGAATGCGCTGGTTCCCGATTTTCGCATCGCTGGTTGCGGCGCTGGTTCTGCGCGCGGATTTCGTTACCTGCAAATGCGATCCAGCCAGACCGGAAACTCTCGAAGCGCGCGAATGCAGTCTGTGCCGCGAAGCGGAAAAGCGGCCCCCCGGCAGCCAGGTGTTCTTCCTCAAGGACTCCAACCCCACCAAGCCCAATCGATGGCTAGCACTTCCCGGTACGCATGAGCGATCGATAGACCTGTTGAGTACCCGGCAGCGCGCCGATTTGTGGACTGCCGCAATCGCGCAGGCAAAATCCTTGTTCGGCGATCAATGGGCGGTCGCCTATAATGCGCCCACCGTCCAGACGCAATGCCACGTCCACGTGCATCTGGGTAAGCTGATCCCAGGTGTCGAAACCAGTCAGTTCATCGTTGTCGCCAAAGTCGAGGATATCCCCCCGCCCGCGAGCGGTGAAGGCGTCTGGATTCATCCGCAAGGCGGCCAGTTCCACGTCCACACCGGCGAACAAATAACCGAAACGGTTCTGGAGCGCTAAGCATGGGCCTGCTAGAGATTGCTAAACTGCCGACCGCCGAGAACGCCGTGATTCACCTGAATCCCGCCGACAATATCGCCATCGCGCGCGTCCCGCTCTCTCCCGGCCAGGAAGTGCGCGTCAACGGCCGCTCCATCACGGTCGAAGATCCGGTTCCCGCCGGACACAAAATCGCCATTGCTGCCGTCGCTGCGGGCGAAAATGTTCTTCGCTATGGGCAGTTGATCGGACGCGCTCGTGTTCGCATTGAGCCGGGCCGCCACGTGCACACGCACAATATCGCATTCGAAGAGCTATCGTTTGCCTACGAGTTCCCTGGCTCCGACATAACGGCTCCCCGGCCTCCCCAGGACACGCCGGCATTTCTCGGCTACCAGCGAGAGGACGGACGCGTCGGAACGCGCAATTATATCGCCGTAGTGGCCGCCAGCAATTGCGCAGCGCACACCGCTGAGCTGATCGCCGCCAGTTACGACGGCGAAACGTTGCCCCCCAATGTAGACGGTGTCGCCGCGTTCCCGCACGGCGAAGGCTGCGGCCACTCGATCGGACCGGATACCGTGCAGTTGCAGCGAACGTTAGCGGGCGTGCTCAACCACCCCAATGTTTCTGCGGCGATTATTCTCGGCCTGGGCTGCGAGGTGAACCAGATCGATCATTACCTTGGCGACGCGGCTGGGCAAGGAAAAGCCCCGCGTACCGATCGTCTGGTAGGCATGACGCTGCAATCGAGCGGCGGTACTCGTGCCACCGTCGAAGCAGCCAGAGCCGTGATTGCGAAGATGATGGATCGCGCCGCGGCGGAGCAGCGCGTCGAGACACCCGCATCCAAAATTGTTCTGGGCCTCAACTGTGGCGGATCGGACTCCTTTTCCGGAATCACTGCCAATCCGGCATTGGGCGTCTGCTGCGATCAACTGGCCGCTCTCGGCGGAACCGCCGTTCTGGCGGAGACCACCGAGATTTTCGGAGCCGAGCATCTGTTAGTCCGGCGAGCGCGCAACCGGAATGTTGCAGAAAGACTACTCGGATTCATCGCCGGCTACAAAACTTATCTGAATCGGTTCGGCGGCAGCTTCGACGATAATCCGACGCCTGGAAACAAGGCCGGCGGCCTAACCAATATTCTCGAGAAATCGCTGGGCGCGGTCGCTAAGGCAGGCACCTCCCCATTGATGGACGTCGTCGACTATGCCGAGCCCATCACTTCGCCTGGATTCGTTTTCATGAACACGCCGGGCTATGATCCCATCTCGTTAACCGGACTGGCAGCCGGCGGCGTCAACCTCATCGCTTTCACCACCGGCCGGGGCAGCGCGATCGGCTTTCCCACCATTCCCGTGATCAAGATTGCAAGTAATAGCTCCACCTATCGCCGCATGCAGGACAACATGGACGTGAATGCAGGCCGCATTGCCGACGGTGAAGCGTCCGTGGCCGCGATAGGACGCGAGATCTTCGACCTGCTGCTCCGCGTAGCCTCCGGCGAAAAGACTTGTAGTGAACGGCTCGGTCATAAGGAATTCGTGCCTTGGCGCATCGGTCCGGTGCTTTGAAAATTTCGCAGCCTTGAAAACCTCACAAGAAGGACCCACCTCATGATCATTGCGGATCTTTCCGGGATCGCCGGGCGAACCTACCCCGCGCGGCGGCGCACCCAGAACCTGGTCGGCGGCGCCAGCCCCATCCAGGCCTCCAATTTTTCCATGGGAAATGTGACATTAGAGCCGAATGGCGGTCAAGTGCCCTGGCACAATCAGGAACAGGAAGAAATTTATTTCGTTGTCGAAGGTACTGGCGAAATGTGCTTGGGTGATGAGAAGACTACCTTGGCGGCCGGCCAGGCTGTTTACATCCCACCCCGGGTATTTCATCAATTGACCAACACCGGCTCGTCGCCCCTGCGCATGCTTTACTGCTACGGACCGGCAGGCGATGTAGCGCACTGGCGTCAGGAGCTGGATGGCACGTTGCCGCGCGCCGGTATCGAAGCTCCACCACTCCCAGCGGGCGCGAAGCCGCAGTGTTGCAATAAGTGAAGGAGCCAGCGTGAGTTCCAAAACGGTTCATTCGATCGGTATCATCATGAACGGCGTCACGGGACGCATGGGCGTGAACCAGCATCTGCGGCGGTCCATCCTCGAGATCATGGCCCAGGGCGGCGTAAAGATTTCCGACAGCGTGACGATAATGCCCCGGCCTTTGCTGGTCGGCCGAAATTCCGCCAAGCTCGAAGCGTTGGCCCAGGAGAGCGGCGGCCTTCCCTGGACCACCGACCTAGCGGTCGCGCTCGAGGATCCCGCCTATTCCATTTACTTTGACGCCCAGACCACCGACCGGCGGGTCGATGCGGTTCGCCAGGCCATTGCCGCGGGCAAACATATTTACTGCGAGAAACCCAGCGCCGATAGCCTGCAAGGCGCTCGCGAACTTTACGAACTCGCGAAGAAGGCAGGAGTGAAGCACGGCGTGGTGCAGGATAAGCTCTGGCTGCCCGGACTAGTTGAAACTCAAAACGCTGCGCGATCTCGGATTCTTCGGTCGCATATTTTCAGTCCGCGGCGAATTCGGTTACTGGGTCTTCGAGGGCGACACCATTCCCGCCCAGCGGCCCTCCTGGAATTATCGCCAGGCCGACGGCGGCGGCCTCATCATGGATATGCTCTGCCACTGGCGCTATGTCCTGGATAATATTTTCGGGCCGGTAAAGGCAGTCTCCTGCCTGGGGGCCACCCATATTCCGCAGCGTTGGGACGAAAACGGCCGGGCTTATGCTGCCACCGCCGATGACGCCGCTTATGCGACGTTCGAACTCGAGGGTGGCATAATCGCTCATTTCAACTCTTCTTGGTGCGTCCGCGTGCGCCGCGATGATCTGCTCACCATTCAGGTGGATGGGACCCATGGCTCGGCGGTGGCCGGATTGCGGCATTGCTGGATTCAACCCCGTTCCGCCACGCCCCGCCCCGTCTGGAATCCCGACGTCGACAGTCCCCTGAATTATTTTGACGGATGGCAGAAAGTGCCGCAGCAGGCCGAGTTCGAGAATGCTTTCAAGCGTCAGTGGGAATTGTTTCTGCGGCACGTCGTCGCCGATGAGCCCTTCCCATGGAGCCTGCTGGAAGGCGCTAAAGGCGTCCAGCTCGCCGAAAAGGGCCTGGAATCCTGGCGAAAACGCGCCTTTGTGGATGTCCCGGCCCTGGAAGGTTAATACTTCAGTTATTTCCTTACTTCGTTCCGCTCCCTGGAAGTCTTCAAGCGCAATGTCAAACCGATTGCCAGAAGGCCCAGTCCCAGCATCGCCGAAGTATATGGCTCCGGCGCCGTGGTCACGCTTGCCAGCAGAAAATCAGAGCCCGAATCGCTGGCTCCGCGCTTCATCGAAGTTACGAAGAAATACCGGTCCGATTGGTTGACATTGATGATCGGCGTGACTGACCCGGCGCTGGTGTTTGTGCCCTGCACAATCGCCGTCAGGGACGACAACGTAGGCAGCGCGGTGTTACTGCCGAAAATCGCGAACCCGTCCTTCAGCCCGCTGTCGAGCGAGGACAGCCCGATGGACTTAACGAACGTCGAAACCCCGAAATCGAGGCGGACCACGTCGAACGTGTTCCCGTTGTTGTCAATCTCGTTGACGTCTCCATTGCCGCTTGCCGGACAATTCGAAGCGAAGCACACACCCAGACCCAATTCGCTGGGCCCTTCCTGCCGATTATTCAGAATTACGCCGTCCAGCGACCATACTGCATTGTTGGCCTTGGAAACAACCCAGGCCGAAGCAGTAACCCCTCCGACCGTGACGGACTCGCCTTGATGGCCGGCCGGTAACGCCGTCGAAAAATTGATCGTAGTCGCGTATACGGATGAAGACGCGATCATGCCTGCCAGGGCTGCGAACTTGATTATGAACTTGTTCATTTTATTCTCCACGTCCAGAGTAGTCGCGCGGCTGTCTTTGGAGAACAGTCCTTTGCTCTCAAAAGAGCGGAGAAATTAGTACTGGTACGCCGTGGACTGGCTACATCCGCTAAGGGCTGGGGATTATCTGCGCGTGCAATTCCTGGGCCTGTTTTTCAAGTTTTCCATGCATTTCCATCATTATCCGAAGCTGCAGGTCCGCACCGGCGAGGTTGCCTTCACTTACCTGGGCTTTCGCCAAATAGAAGCGCGCCGATTCCAGGTACGGTGTCTGGCTGTTAGCAGTCACTTCCCTCAGCAGCCGGATACCCCCCGATCGGTCGTTAGTGAGCAGCAAACAGATCGCTAGATAAAACTGCGCATCGACAGATTGAGGCTCGGCTTCTTCGATCGCCCGCAGGCCTGTGATCGCTCCCGCGTAATCGTGCCTGCGATAGTGTTCCATCGCGTCCCTGAACGCCGGTGAGACTTTCGCGTTGTCGGCGGCCTCGTACTCCGGCGGCTCGAACCGGGCCAGCAGCGCCATCCTGTCGGGCGGAATGTGCCGCATCGGCGGAGGTGCGGAGTTCGCCGTTCTGCCTAATCCCGCCTCGCGATGAGATTGGAACGCAAGCCACGCAAACACTCCCACTGCCACGCCCAACACGAGCGCCGTAAACGTGTAAATCCAGACCCAGGGAAATCGACGCTCTTGCTCTATGTCTTATATTGTAAGGTACGACTACTGCCCGTTCGAACGACACGCGATCCTGGGACATTACCGCGCTCGTGACTGCGGTTCATGAATTCGAGCGGCGTTTGAACAAGGTTCGGGAAAAATGTTCTTTGCCCCCCGGAAGGGATTGGTATCCGTACCACACCTTTTCGAGTGTCGACACTCTCGCCAGCCTCTTGACCGGCGAGCGCCGTAAGCTTCTCGCCCTGACGGAGGGTTATCCGGTGCTGGATGTCGGATGCGGAGATGGCGGCCTCTCTTATTTCTTCGAAAGCTTGGGCCTG
Source organism: Bryobacterales bacterium (assembly GCA_963769205.1). GTDB lineage: Bacteria > Acidobacteriota > Terriglobia > Bryobacterales > Bryobacteraceae > Palsa-89. Next base: position 454,572 of record CAVYKR010000023.1, read on the forward strand.
CCGGTCCACGCGATCGATCACCCGTCTACAAACTACAACGGTATGGAGGGTGTTCGGGCCCTCAAGGCGGCGCTGCATTCGGCCGTCGAGATCAGCGAGGTCGATCTGGATCGTCAGTTCGTGCTGCCCCGCCAGACCTACGGATTGATCCTGCTGTTTGGAATACTGTATCACTTGAAGAATCCGATTTATGTGCTGGAGGAGCTCTCTAAACGCGCCAAGTACTGCCTGCTGAGCACTCGTATCGCACGCTTTACACCCGACCATAAGACCGACCTCAGTGAAATCCCAGCCGCCTATCTGGTGGGCGATAGGGAAACCAATGACGACTGTACTAACTTTTGGATTTTCTCCGCCGCCGGATTGAGGCGCTTGTTCGAGCGCACTGGTTGGCGGGTCGTGGACTTCACTACCGTAGGAGCTGTAGCCGCCTCCGACCCGGTCCATGCCGAGAGCGACGAGCGGGCTTACTGCTTACTCGAGAGCCGCAATACCAATCTGGATCTGGACGCTCGCTTGGCCGATGGCTGGTATCGGCAAGAAGGCACTTGCCGATGGACCGCCCAGCAATTTTCGTTCGTCGTCAGAAGACCCCTGCTCGCCGGCTCTGCTCCGGAGTTATACCTGCGCTTTCTCCTGCCCGACGTGATTCTCGCCTTCCGGCCAAGTGTTACTCTCTCGGCTGTCATCAACGGCTTCGAGCTCCCTCCTCACACCTATACGGACCCGGGCGAGCACGTCTATCAGGAGAAGATTCCCGCCACCGCCGTCCGGGAACAGTTCGAGATTACGTTCCGGACCGATGCCGTCCTGCGGCCTGCGCCCCCCGACACCCGGGAGCTCGGAGTTTTCGTGCCCTTTGATGCCTGGTTCCCGCTGACCATCGCTTGATCCCAGCCGGATGCCGATGATAAACTCGGAGTAATTCTGGCCGCGAGGATTCCGAGGAGCGTTTACATGAATAAGCTGGTTGGCTCAGTGATCGTAACTGCGGTGCTTCTTACCGGCGCCGCGTCCTTGTTCGCCCATCACGGAACCAGCGTGACCTACCAGGTAGACAAGACCCTGACCATGACTGGCGTCGTGACAGAGTTCGCATTTGCTTATCCCCATCCCCAACTGTATTTCGATGTGAAGGACGACAAGGGCAACCTTCAACACTGGGGCTCCGAATTCGGCCCCACTCCGATGATGATGAAGAATATGCACGTCGGCTGGAGCAAGGAATCCATCAAGCCCGGAGATCAGGTAACCATCACCTGCAATCCGCACAAGCTGGCCACTGCGAATGTCTGCCTTTGCAAGGAGCTGACCATAAATGGCAAGAAACTCCCAGTCGGCCCCGCGAATCCGCCGGCTGAAGGCAAGTAACGACACACTGCGTAGCCGCTTAAAGCTCGTCCTAGGCTTGCTCGCTGGTGTGAGCCTGTGGTCACAAACGCCTCCAGCGCCTCAGCCGCCCTTTACGGCCAAACAGGCCGAACAAGGCCGGCAGCTCGCCGCCACGTCGCTTGAGGTCCGCAAGCAAATCACCAGCATGCGAGCGCCCGCGGAGCCGTTCAAGATAATGGGCAACCTCTACTTTGTCGGCGTCGCCAACGGAGAATCCTACTTACTAACTTCTCCACAAGGCCACATACTCTTTGGCGCCAGTTTCGCCGACACCACTGCCCAGATTGAAAAGAATATTGAAGCCGTGGGCTTCAAGGTGAGCGACATCAAGGCCATTCTGTTGAACCATTATCACGGTGATCAATCCGGTGGGGCTGCTGCTTTCAAACAGAAGACCGGCGCCGCGGTTATGGCCGGATTTGCCGAAGTTCCCTATCTGGAGCATGGCGGCTCGCTTCCCTCAGGACCTCCGATTCCTCCTGTTCCTGGCCCCGCCGGGGCGCCCGCTGGACAAGTGGTTGCCGGCGTCAATCAATATCCTCCCGTTAAAGTGGACCGCGCGCTCTTCGACGGGGATGTGATCAAAGTCGGACCGCTGACCGTTACGGCGTATTTGGCTCCCGGCCACAGCCCCTCGTCCACCAGCTGGCTTTATACCGTTCGCGAGGGCGGAAAGAATCTCCGGGTCTTCGAATTCTGCTGCTGGGAGTATCCCGACGATCTCAGCCGCAATGCCTACATCACCGAGGCGTCCGTTCGCCATACCTTCGAGCTTTTCCGCAAGGTTCTTCCGGTGGATATTTATCTGGAGACTGGTTCCTACGGCTGGTCCGGAACTCTGAATCAACCTTCCGGCACCATCACGGAGCGCATGGCCAAATTGAAGACCGACAATAAACTCTTCGTGAATCGCGAGATCTTCCCCGCCCTGTCAGCGGCTCGCGAAGTTGAATTCGAAGAAAAACTGGCGAAGCTCAAAGCGTCGAATCCGGCCTATAAATAACCTGGCCCCATCCCGCCGATTACTTCACTCTCGCGTCGCACTCCGCCTTGCCCTGGCACGGTTTCCACGCTCCCGCCATCTGCTTGGCCTTCTCAACTTGATCCGCGGTCATCCTGGCGGCCACTTGATCCAGCGCGTCCACGGAGTCTCTGTCGCCTTCCTTTACCGCCACAGTCAGCCACTTCAAACCCTCCACAAAATCCTTCGACACACCCGTGCCATTCACGTACATCACTCCCGCATTCGACGCCGCTTCGCGCTGTCCTTGCTCCGCCGCTAGCTTGAACCAGTGAAAAGCTTGCTGATCGTCGTGAGCCACGCCCTGACCGTTGGCGTACATGAGCGCCAGATTAAATTGCGATTCGGCATGCCCCTGATCGGCGGCAATCTTATACCAGCGGGCCGCCTCGCTGTAGTCTTGTTCCACGCCTTGGCCGCTGTCGAACATCGTTCCGATATTGAACTCCGCTTCCGGCATATTGCGTTGATCGGCGGCCAATCGATACCAGCGCATCGCTTCTTTGTAATTCTGCGGGACGCCTTTTCCATTGGCGTACATGAGTCCTAAATTGTACTCGGCGTCCGCCATGCCTTTATCGGCCGTTACTCTATACCAATGCGCCGCTTCGCCATAATCTTGAGCGACTCCTAGACCGTTGTCGTACATCACCCCTAAATTGAACTGAGCCTCGGGAAACCCTTGTGCCGCCGCAAGTTTGTACCACAGCACCGCTTCTTTATAATCCTGAGCGGTCCCCTGCCCGAACCGGTACAAGTTGCCAAGAGCGCATTCGGCTTCCTTCATTCCCTGATCGGCGGCCATTCGATAGAAACGGAAAGCTTCTATGTAATTCTCCTCCGCCAGATATAGTTCTCCCAACGATAATTGCGACTTCCCGTCGCCATCCAGAGCGCTTTTTATGAGACCGTTCCTGGTCTGAGCGATGCACACAGACACCGCCAGCAGGGCAATAACAGCTTGATACCGCAAGATTGAAACTCCTATAACTAGGGTAGCGCGCAGGTGAAACTAGCGGCGTCATCGATACTGCCGCTGCCTTTATATTTGGCGATTTGGGGATACCGGCATAGTGGACGCGTCCGGTCTACCTTGCCGTCCGCACTGTGCGCGGCCAAGATTTGCTCCGGAGCTTTCTTCTGCTCCACCCATTGTTCTATTGCGCTGACGGAATCGAACGTGTTCGGCCCGGGACCGCCCTGGCAGTGAGTCATCCCCGGCGCCATGAACAGGCGAATTGAATCGTCCGCTTTCGACACCCCAACCGCCTTCAGCACGCTCTCGTAGTAGTTAACGCTATTCTGCGGAGGAACCACCTGATCGCTCCACCCGTGGTACATGATCAACTTTCCCTGGCGCGCGAAGAACGGTTTAAGATTCGGATCCATCGCCCGATTCAGACCGTTGTCTACCTTCTCGGCTAGCGTGATATCGCTGTCGAAATTCAATGTCCGGAAATCCCACTTCGGATCTTTGAAGATGACGTACTTGTAAGTATTGTCGGCCACCGAGCTTTCTCGCGTCGCGGGAGCCCCTCCGGCCAACGGGCCCGCCAGCACGCCCCACGCTACCTCGCTGCCTGGCAGCAGCCCTGGCATGATCTCCTTCTTGGTCCGGGAATTCACGGTGGGCGAGTAGATCTTCCGAGCCGCCTCCACCTGCGCCGCGCTCAGGCAGGACGGTCCGTCGCCAGTCTTGCAAGCCAGCGCTCCCGGATCGAAATGGCAGCGTGTGGGATCTTCCAGCAGCCCGTCGGCAACTCCATCCAGCATGTCGCAGGCATCCAGCACCGCTTTGTGGATCAGCGCGTATTTCTCGGGCGGGATGTAGCTTTCTTCGTTCTTGTGTACTGCCTGAGCGATCCGGATCCAGGCCGCATGCAGATGCACCATGTTGGTCGCCGACGATCCTGCCACGATGCCGTCATAGTCCACCGGGTAGCGCTGCGCTTCCGTCAACCCTTGTTTGCCGCCGCCCGAACAGCCTGTAAAATACGAGTAGCGCGGCGAACTGTCGTAGTAGGTTTGAATTATTGACTTAGCCTTGAGGGTCATCTCGTGCTCGGATCGATACGCGTAATCGATCAGCTTTTCCGGATGCCCCAGCGCGAAGCTGGCGCTGCTCACGTCCCCCGTGTGGCCGGTATCGGTGGAGCTGGTCGCATAACTCCGTCGCAGCGCCTGGGCCAATGAGGCATAGTTGATCGAGCCCGCCCAACCGCCGTTTCCCACCCCCTGATACTTGCCGTTCCAGCCGGCGGCCGGAAGCCAGACCTCAATCTTTATTTCCGAATCGCTGGTGGGCCTCAGCGTCGCTGCCACCCTGCAAAATTTCGGCAGAGCCTGAAAGACAGCGGGATTCCCTTGCGCGCCCGCGGGTAATTTGAATCCGCCCGCAGCCACCGATTCCGCCAGCGTAATGGTCGTATCTTCCAATGAGATCGACTTCAGGCTTTCACAGGAGGCGGCGAACGCGGGAACAGCCACACCAACGAAGACTGCCAGACGTACCAATCTAAGTCCCATACTTCGGCAAAATCTTGAGCGCGTTTTCTCGATGAATCCCACGCAGCTCCTCCGCGCTGAATCCGCACTTCTGCAAACCCTGCAGGTGTTTCGCCGCCGAAACGAACGGGTAGTCGGTCCCGAATACGATCTGCGACGCTCCCACGATGGTCTTCAGTCCCTGCATCTGCACCGGATTGGTGGACTGCGCCGTATCGTAATAGAACCGGCGCAAATGATAGAGCCTGGAATTTGGCTCGGCGGGCCGCGCCAGGTTGTCGGCAATCGTATCCGGTGCTCCGACGCCGAAGCGCTCCACCAGCGACGGCATGGTACCGCCGGCGTGCGAAAAGATGAAGCGTATGTCGGCGTAACGAGTCGCCGCGCCGGTCGCCAGCAGGCTGAAGATAGTGCGAGCCGTGTCCGTGTTGTACTCCACCGTCGGCGACGAAACGCCCGGCATCAAATCCTGGCAGCACGGCGCATCGATGGGATGCGTATAGACCACCGCCTTCCTGCGGTTCAGCTCATCGAACACCGGCCGGAACGCCCGATCGCCCAGCCAATGATTGCCGTAACTGGTGACCAAGCCAACGCCCTCCGCTTTAAGCGTGCCAAACGCGTACTCGATCTCGCGCAGGCTATCGTCGATCGTCGGCAGCGGCAGTAGGGCGAACAAGCCGAAGCGGCCCTTGTGATCGGAAACCATGCGCGCGCCGAACTCGTTCATCTCCCTCGCCATTGCGCGCGTCTCTTCCGGATCCCCAAACCACACGCCCGGAGTCGTGCACGACAGCATCGACGCCGCTACCCCTTCGCGGTCCATCGTCTCCAGATCCTTGGCAGCCGTGTAATCTTTCAACCGGTCGAGCGCGAACCAAGTGGTATAACCGGCCACGTGATGACCGTCTTTCGCGGCTAAGGCCTTCAGGTACGCGGGCGACACGAAGTGATGATGGCAGTCGATTGCCCGTGCGTTACCGGCCGGCGATTGCCCGGGCAACTGGGTACCTACGCTCAGAATCGTAAGACCTTTCAGGAACCCGCGCCGGCTTGGCTTGAGCGCGAACTGCTTACCCTCGCCGATCACATCCATGCGGTGCTATCGTAAGCAGAATGGCACGCATTGTCAATACCCTGTTTTTGTATTTCACCGCCGGCCTCGCGCTCTTTGCGTTCGCAATGGCAGCCCACGCACAACCGGCCGCTGAGGCGCAAAACGTCTCCCTGGTCGGCCATAACGACCTCAACGGAAATGGCGACGGTGGCGAAGGACTCGCCCTCCAGCAGTTCCCCGACGGCCGCCGCGTGCTCTATCTGGCCCACGAAGGACAAAAGACCTGCCTGAGCATCATCGACGTCACCCATCCTGAAAATCCGGTGATGATCACTCAGTTCCCGTCGCCTGCCCCCGGCATCACGCGCTGCAACTCGCTGGGCCTTTCCGGCAATGTCCTCGCGGTTGCGAATCAAACGCTCAAGCAGGGCCAGAAGACGGCGGGAATGTGGATCCTCGATGTCTCCGACTTCGCGCGGATTCAGAAAGCGAAAACCCTTCAGGATCTCCAGCTCTCCTTCGTCGATTACTCGGGGCCGAATTCACGTGGCGTGCATTGCCTGTGGTTTGTCGATGGCGAGTTCGCGCATGTCACTACCGGCACAGCCGACTTCGACCCCACCAACAAAAGCGACGACCAGTTTTATATGATCGTGGATCTGCGCGATCCGCGCCATCCCCGCGAGGTCGGCCGTTGGTGGTATCCGGGAACGCGCAAAGGCGATGCCTGCCTCCCCGAATGTCTGCCCGCGCGTAATCCCCGATTTGATAGCGGCTACCGGCCTCACCAGGTGGAGGTGTGGCCTGATCATCCCGACCGCGCCTACATGGCTTACATCGAAGGCGGCCTGTTTGTGATGGATATCTCCGGGCTCGCTGACGTCAAAGCCGGCCGCGCCAAGAATTTCACTCCGAAAGTCATCGGTCAGGCAAAATTTGGACCGCCTTACACCGGCTTCACTCACACCTTCCAGCCGATCGGAAACCGTGGCTATGCCCTGGTATCGGACGAAGACACGCAGGAGAATTGCAAAGACTCGCCCAAGCTCGTTTGGCTAATGGATATTCGCGCCGAAAAGAATCCGATGGTGATCGGGACCGCGCCTTACCACGCTAATGACGGTGAGCTCTGCACGCGAGGCGGCCGTTTCGGCGCTCACAACCTGCACCCCAACTTCCCTGGTCCAACTTATAAGAGATTGCTGAACACCACCGTCGCCAGCTGGTTCAACGGAGGAGTTCGGATCTTCCGAGTAGCCCCTAACGCGCCCAGTGTCCCCGACGCGCCGCCGCACATCGAGGAGATCGGCTTCTACATCCCCGCCGCGCCTCCCAAGAATCCCGCCGGCACTTCCCAGATGAACCACGCCATCGTAGATGAAAATGGACTGATCTATGCGAACGACCGGTTCACCGGCGGTCTCTACATCCTGAGATATACGGGCTCCGTGCCCATGGATTGATTTGAGCCGCGGTTCACGCCGCCCGGCCGCCGTCGACTAAGACTCCCAACCGAACTACTATTTCCCTCATCGTCTCGGCCTGAGCGCTTAACTCCTCACCGGCCGCAGCCGATTCTTGCGCCCCCGCAGCCGATTGCTGGGTGACGCGCTGCATCTCCGCCACTGCCTTGGCAATCTGCCGGATGCCATTTGCCTGCTCTTGGCCACCCTGATTTACTTCCTCCACCAAAGAGCGCACCTTGGCCGTACTCTCAGTAATCGAATGGATTGCATTGACGACTCCGGTCACTGTGTCGCTCCCGCCTTTCGACATGACCACTGACTCCTGAATCAGTTCCTCGGTCTGTTTCGCCGCTTGCGCGCTCCGCTGCGCCAAGTTTCGAACTTCGTCGGCGACCACCGCGAATCCTTGCCCCGCGGCGCCCGCCCGAGCCGCCTCCACGGCCGCGTTCAAAGCCAGCACGTTGGTCTGAAAAGCGATCTCATCGATTACTTTAATTATCTTCGCGATCTTACTGCTGGAAGAGGTGATACCCTCCATGGCCTTCATCATTTCTCCCAGCGATTGATTCGCCTCCGCTACTCGGCTATCTACCACAGCGATCAGTTTGTTAGAGGTCTTCGAGTTCTCTGCGTTCCGGCTCGTCATAGAAGCCAGTTCCTCGGCGGCAGCCGACGTCTCCTCGAGCGACGCGGCTTGTTCCGACGTCCCCTGAGCAAGACTCGATCCGGTGGAGGACAGTTGAGCCGCCGCGCTGGAAACTTGCTCGGCGCTTTCCCGCACTTCTTCCACGGCGCGGCCGAGGACCGTGGTAATGCTCCTGACCACCAGTACTGATGCACCGATAACCAGCGCGAACAGGATGCACAATACCAGCCCGAAAAGCCCCAAACTGTTGGTGATGGCTGCGCGCCTCGTTCCCGCTTGCGCGGCCAGCGCGGTAACAATTTGATCGATCAGATCGGTGGGAATCCGATCCTGACCTTTCACCATGGCATCCGCGGCCGCTTGCTCGGCGCCGTTGGACTGAGAAAAAACTGACAGGGCGGCATCATACTTCTCCAGCATCGTTTGATGAGCCTGCATGAACTGATCCAGAAGCCGGCTGGCCTGCTCGTCATCAATGCTGCCCTTTAGACGCTGGCCGATCCCCCGCACGGCTTGAGCGTCCTGGTGAAAGCCGTCGCTATACTTTTTGAGAGCTGCCGGATCGCGCCCCCGCAAAAGCACATCCTTCCATTCCTGAACTTCCTTCTTGAACGTCAACTGCATCACGCGTGAAAGGTCCTGGTCCCGTACGTTCTGATCGAACAGCCTCTCGTACGCCGCTACAATCGTATTCAAGCGCAGGAACAGGAATCCTCCCGCAAACACTCCTACCACCAAAGCGAGGGTGAGTATTCCCCAGATCCGCGACGTTATTTTCCAGTTTTTCATTTACACTTCTCCCCGGCCCCCGGGAGATATCAGATTCCCGCCCGTTGACGCTCTTATCGGCGCGATCCGCGGCTGCTATAATTCGAAACGTTTACGATGAAGCGCAGTACCAGCCGTATTCTTACCACCCACGTCGGCAGCCTGATCCGCCCACCCCAGCTTCTCGAATTGGTGCGAGCCCGCCAAAATGGCAACGATTCCAACCAGCCGGACTACGACAAATGCCTGAGAGACTCGGTCGCCGAAGTCGTCGGCCGTCAAGTCCAAAGCCGGTATCGATATCGTCAACGACGGCGAATTCGGCAAGTCCACCAGTTGGTCGCTCTACGCCCTGAAGCGCCTGAGCGGCTTCGAGCTGCGCCCCTTTCAGGCAGGCGCCGACACCTTCGCCCGCGGCGCCGACCGGCAGCGTTTCCCCGAGTTCTATGCCGAACTGGAGGGCCGCGGCGCCGACCGTACCTGGTCGAAAGTGACCGTCCAGGATGCCGTCTGCGTCGGGCCCAATCGAATACACCGGCGGCCCGGAACTCCAGCGCGACATCGACAATTTGAAGGCCGGCGCTCAGGGCGTCCAGGTAGAAGAAGCATTCCTGCCCGTGGCCGCCCCTTCCAGCGCCATACCCGGACCGGAAGAACGAGTACTACCGCAACGACGAAGAGCTGGTGATCGCTCTGGCCGAGGCCATGCGCACCGAATACCGGGCCATCGCCGAATCCGGGATTCTGCTGCAAGTGGACGACGCCCGCGCCGCGGTTACTTACGACCGCATGGTCCCGCCCGCCAGTTTCGACGACTACTATCGCTGGCTCGCCCGCCACGTCGAAGTATTGAACCACGCACTCGAAGGCATCCCCGAAGATCGCGTCCGTTATCACGTCTGCTGGGGCAGTTGGCCAGGACCCCATACCACCGACGTTCCGCTCAGAAAGATCGTCGACCTCATTCTCAAGGTCCGCGCCGGCGCTTACCTGATCGAGGCCGCGAATCCCCGGCACGAGCACGAATGGCAGGTTTGGAAAGACGTCAAATTGCCGGATGGTAAAGTGCTTGCGCCTGGCGTGGTCAGCCATGGAACCAACGTCGTTGAGCATCCTGAGCTGGTGGCCGAGCGCATCCTCAGATTCGCCGGCGTCGTGGGCCGTGAGAACGTTATCGCCAGCACCGATTGCGGTTTTGCCCAGGAGCAGCTGAACCGGCGCGTTCATCCCTCCATCATGTGGGCGAAGTTGGAGGCAATGGCGGAGGGAGCCCGGATCGCTAGCCGCGAACTTTGGGGAAGCCCGGCCGCCAGTCATTCATAATCGGAACTATACATAATTCAACCCATGGCATATATCTTTCATGAGGACGAGTTGCCGAAGCTGATCTCGGCCGTGCCGGGCCGCGAGCGTACCTTCTTCGTCAACAAAGAGCTGACCAATATCGACGACATGCTGGCCGGGATCATGCGCTATAAGAAAGGCGCCTCCTCGCCCTATCATCTGCACGCCAACTGCGAGCATTTCTATTTCATCTTCGAAGGCCACGGAACCGTAGAATCGCCCGAAGGCGTTCGCAACGTCGGGCCCGGCGACATGATCTTCATTCCAGCCGAAGACAAGCATCGCCTGAGAGCTACCGAATCGCCGCTGTTCTATTTCGAATTCCAGGCGCCGAACCGATTCAAAACTACCATCCTGGATGGCACCCCTGACGACCTGGTGTGGAATCGCGTGGACGGAAAAGTGTGGGTGCAAAGCTAGAAAGCGAACCATCTCATGGCCCTTACATTTATCGATACCAATCAACTTCCCAAGCAGAAAACACCCGAGGGAGAGGTGACCGAGGTCATGAACCGGGCACTCTGCGGGGCCGAAGAACGTGGTCGGCTCCTTGCGCTGGCTCAAGTCAGGCGAACGGTTCAAGGCCCAATCCTCCGACCGGCATCAGCTCATTTACTTGATGGAAGGCCAGGGCAAGATCAATTTGGACAACAAGAGTTACGACGTCGCCAAGGGCGCGGGCGTCTATCTCGGTCCCTCGGAAAGCGCGACTATTCAAGCCGCCGACGGGGGCTCGTTGAAGCTGTTTCACTTAGTGGTTCCACGGATTCCGGCATAGAGCGCGGAATTCCAGGGAGGTCCTCATGATGAACGATGTTTCGCGGCGGCGTTTCTTGACGTCGGCCGGCTCGGCGGCAATGTTATCGCGGCTCGAAGCGGCCACGATTGAAGACAAGCAGAAGCTTCCCGTCCTTCCCAAGCGTGTGGAAAAAGCCTTTAAGGCGCCCGGCAAACAGCCCAACGATCTGCAGGCCGCCGCCGACGGTCTTTGGATACTCGATCAGGTAGACCCCAATAAAGTCTTCAAGGTGCGCTGGCAGGACGGCTCCGTCATTTCCGAGATCCAGACCGAGTCGATTCATGGCAGCGGAATTACCTACGGCAATGGTGCCTTATGGATCGCTTCCACCTGGGGACTCAAGACCCTCAAGGTCGATCCCCAGACCGGCAAAACGCTGGCAGCTTTCGACGAGCCCGGCGCCGGCATGCCCAAGTTCGGTAAACCCACGCGACCTTCAGGTGCGCACGGTCTTAAATGGGTTGACGGCAAAATCTGGATGGTCATGCCGCCCGCCGAACAGATTCATCTGATCGAACCGGACACGGGCGCGGTGATCCGCAGCATTCCGGGCCCCGGTATTCGTACCCACGGAATCGCGTGGGACAACGGCTATCTCTGGGTCGCCGAGACCATCGATCGCGCCATCTATAAACTGGACCCGAAGGACGGCCGCCCGCTCGCCAAGATCCAGTTGACCAAGGATGACCCCGAGATTCACGGGCTGGACCTGTGGAAGGGCGTCTTCTGGTATTCCGACGCCGCCAGCGGATGGGTATGCCGGCTGGTTTAGCGTAGTACGACCCACCAAGCTAAGCGCCACTTCGAGACAGAATAGGTACTTCCCCGGGGACAGTTTGTCCTCCTGTCGAATTTTCGACGCCTAATCCCAATTTCTTCTTAGCCCTACTAAGCTCTTCTTCGACAAATATTTAGCACGGCATCTATACGCTGGCGTGGCATTGGACGATGAGATGCCTTAAACGGTTGAATCTCTGACTCCATGAAACAGCTTCGGAGCAACGCGAGAATTTACGTTCTGGGAATCACCCTGGTGGGCGCCACGGTGTTCTTCCTGAATGCCGCTCAGTTCCGGCCGCCCAACATTCCCCTCTTTCTGCTCTACCTGGCGGCGGCAGTTTGCACATCCTGGTTGAATCTGCGGATTCCGATAAATCTCGGTGGCTTTCCCACTGGATTTCTCCTGGTCCTGCTCGGAATCGTCGAACTGACCCTCCCCGAGGTTCTTTTCATCGGATGCATAGCCACGCTGCTCAGTGAACTCCGCCAGTCGAAATTCAAGGTAAATTTCGGCGAGCTCATATTCACGATGGGAAGCGTGGCAACTAGTATCGCGGCTGCCTTCAATGCCTACCATCTGGCGCCCGACCAGCGCCTGAACCCGATTTTCCCCGCCATCCTCCTGGCCAGCTCGCTGGTGTTCTTCTTCCATTACGCTATTGCTTCGGCCATACTTCGGGATCCGACGACGTCCCTAAAGTCGTTCTATCGCAAGCGTCTCTATACCATGCTCCCCTGGTTTGTGGCCGCCGGCTACATGGCCTGCATGATTAACAGCACCAGCCGTGAGACCGGCGTTCCAGCTGCGGTGGTAGCGCTGCCGATTCTGTTCGTCATCGAGCGGGGCTATCGGATGTACAACGAAGCCCGCGAGCGGGAACAGCAACATACCGATGAAATGGCAGCGGTCCACTTGCGCACCATTGAGGCCCTGGCGGTCGCAATCGAGGCTAAAGATCAGACCACCGAACTGCATTTGCGGCGAGTGCAGGTCTACGCCCTGGAGGTAGGCAAACAACTCGGCCTAAATGAATTGGAATTGCAGGCTCTTTGCACGGCGGCGCTGCTGCACGACGTCGGAAAGCTGGCCATCCCCGAGCACATCATCTCCAAACCCGGCAAGCTCACCCCCGAAGAGTTCGAGAAGATGAAGATCCACCCCATTGTGGGGTCGGAAATCGTGGGCCGCATGAAGTTGCCCTATCCGGCCGTGCCGATCATCCGTTCGCACCACGAGAAATGGGACGGTACCGGCTACCCGGATGGCTTGTGTGGGGAAGCGATACCGGCCGGCGCGCGAATACTCTCGGCCGTCGATTACCTGGACGCACTCGCTTCGGATCGTCCCTATCGCCGGGCCCTCGGTCTTCAGGAAGCCATGGCTAAGGTCCACGAGGAATCCGGAAAAAGCTTCGACCCGAAAATTGTGGAAGTCCTGGAACACTGTTACCTGGCTTTGGATGAGACCGCGCAAGGCGCATTAGTTGGACAAGCATCGCTTTCCACCGGCCAAAAGGTGGATCGCTGCCTGGCGCCGGCCACCGGTCTGCAAAATCTGGCGGCCGCGACGCGCAACGGCCTGGATGCCAACAGCGAAGGTTTTCTCGAGCCGATCGCCTCGGCTCGATTGGAGGAGCAGGTCCTTCGAGAGCTGACTACTGACCTCGGAAGCGCTCTATCGCTCAACGAGACTCTCGCGCTGGTGACGGACCGGCTCCGGCTCATAGTTCCATTTGACGCCATCATTTTCTACATGCGGCGAGGGGATACACTAGCCCCCATTCACGCCAGTGGAGAGGGCAGTGGAATGTTCGAGCCCACCGAACTGCCGGTGGGCGGCGGTCTGTCCGGATGGGTTGCTCAGAATCACAAGGCGATCGTGAACGGGAATCCATCGGTGGAGCTTTCTTATCGCAGCGATTCGAAAGTGCAATGCCACCTGAATTCGGCGCTGGCGGTTCCCCTCGATGGGCAAGCCAGCGGCATCGGCGTTCTAACGGTCTATCACAGCGATCCCGACATGTACACCAACGAGCATCTGCGGGTGCTGCAGGCTGTCAGCCAAAAGGTCGGTATCTCCATCGAACAGGCCTTGCGGTATCGCCGCGCCGAAAGCTCCGCCACTACCGACTATTTGACCGGCCTTCCGAACGCGCGCTCCCTCTTTATCGAGTTGCAACGCGAGCTTTCCCGTGCCGCCCGCGACAAGTCCGAGGTTTCGATTGTAGTTTGTGATTTGGATGGTTTCAAGCAGATTAACGATCGGTTTGGCCATGCCAAAGGCAACGATGTTTTGCGCGCCGTAGCAAGCGGGTTGCGGTCGGTGTGCCGCGGAGGCGATTACGTAGCGCGTATGGGTGGCGATGAATTTGTGCTCATTATGCCGGGACTGCGTTCCGATGTTTTCGCGCAACACGCCGACCGGTTCTCCCGGGTTGTCCAACGCGCCGGTTACAACGTGTGCGGAGAAAACCTCATGTCCATCAGCATCGGCCTGGCCGAGTTTCCCTCCGATGGGCAGGATGCCGACGCGCTTCTATCAAATGCTGACCGTAACATGTACGAAGCTAAGAACCGAAAGAAAGCTCTGTTAAGCGGAAGCGCGCCGGCCGAGTCCACTGACCCGGTAATGTCAGAAAATTAGCCGGCTTACTGGTGTGCGGACTTCGACTGTCTTTCCGCCAGTTGGGCGCTGATGGCCTTCATGCGTTCGCGAGTAGCGGCGCTTCGTTTCCGGCCGTCCGGCGTGGCATCAATCAACTTTTCTAAATTGGCCGCGAATTGCGGTCCATAAGTGGCTCGGATTTCACCGAGCAGAGGCTCGATTTTCGAAAAGACCCCGATGTGCTCGCCGTTGCTGTCATTAAACAGCTCCAGGCTGATGGCTCCGTTGTTGACCAACGCGGCCGCCATGTCCCAATAGGTTACGGCCATGCGTAAATGACCGCTGTGCTCGCCGAACATCGTGTTATTGAAGTCCGTCAACGATTGGGGATTAAACTCCCGGAAATACCACTCTCGCGCCTTCCGCATCGTATCGTCGCGGCGCAGTTCGTACAGTTTGAGGATTAGACCGGCTTCTTCTTGCTTTGACATAAATAGAAACACTCCTTCTTTGGGGTTTCGGCGCCAGAGCGGCGCCACTGGCTAGTGTAGCGCGATTACTACGGGCGATCTTTGGAAAGCATTACTTCCAGTCCTATCAGCTCCTCCCGTATCTCGGCGCCGTTAAACTTCGTCTTCGAAATCAACTCTTGAAATTCCTTCTTTGTGTAAGCGCGTTTCAGCAGCATGAAACGAAACGTCAGTTTAGTAATCATCCCGTTCACGGCCCCGAAACTCATTGCATCAACCGCCTGGTTGATCGATTCCATCGAAGCATCCCGTCGCAGATCGATAATCAGCGCTTTTCCACCAGGCTTAAGAACACGGTACATCTCCTCCAGAGCGCCACTGGGATCGGTAAAGTTCTTGAAGGCCGCTCGACACAGCAGAAAGTCAAACTTGGCATCCCGGAACGGCATGGCGGACGCGTTGCCTCTGCGAAAGTCAACCGCTACGTTTTCTTGTTCGGCGTTCGCTCGCGCCAACTCCACAAATGTCTCGCTGATGTCTAACCCTGTTACTCGATAGGTACCGAGCTTCGCCAGTTCGATGGCAAAGTAACCCGGCCCAGGCGCGACTTCGAGCACACTGCTCTTTGGCGGAATCTGTCCGGCGACACGTTGCGCCAGTGTCTTAAAATCCTCCAGCGATTTCTTGGTATGAGTCGCATACCATTTCGCGACGGCGCCCTCCATTCCCAGACCCTTGTATGGCTTTCCGATTGCTGTTGCCGGCATGAAAATCTTCCTTTCTTAGGATCGATCATAGGTCGCTTTCCGGGCGCTCTGAAGTCATTTTCGGCGAACGCACGCTGGGTATCGGTGAATACGCGCTTCTGGCAGCCGAAGATCACGCTCCGGCGATTTCGCGCGACCTTAACCCTTCCACGGGATGCGTTAGCAACTCCTTCGCGGCTCCCAGGAATCGAACGGTATGTGGCAAGCTGGCATGCAATTCGAACGCCGCTTCGTCTGCCCACTCGGAATGGATCGCGAACAAAAATGGCTCTCGGACCGATTCGAATATGTGGATCGCTAGACAACCAGGTTCAGCGCGCGTGGGGCCGGCCACCCGCAGCAGCTCTTCGCGAAACGCCGTTTCTTTACCTGGCCGAGGCTCAAATCGGACAATAAAATGCATAGCCCCCGGATTATTTGTGACCAGCCTCGGTCTCTAGTTTGCGCGCGCCCCCGAGGATGTCGGGCATCGCGTAATTGCCTTCGTGGCAGGCATATTCGTAAACCGGACCGGCGGTGGCCAAAAACGGATACTCCAAAGTCCATGGCTTGGTAAAGGTGGCTGGGTCATCGACGGTAGCGCGATAGAGGATCGTTCGGGAATCCACGCGCCGGAAGCGCTCGGTCACGTGCAGGTTCTCCGATGATCCTCGAAACCTGGTCTTGTCGGTGAAGTTGGTGGTGTCCACCACTAACGTATCGGCTTCCCAATGGCCGATCGAATCTCCCAGCAATTGGCGGACGCCGGCCGGCTGATGCGTTCCGTTAATGCGGATAACGCGAATGTCGTGTACCATTTCCACCAGAATCATCACCGCGTTGGGTGTCTGTACGATTTCGTAATTGTTGTTGTAAAGCACTGGCAGCATGGGGGGCCCGGAGGTCGAACCGAAGCCGATGATGCAGCGCTCGCTCAGGGGCCGGTCTTTCACGCTGTCATAGCGAGTGAAAGTCCGGAAGGCACCCGCGTTCCGCTGGCGCGCCGCATCCGTGAGCGGCGGTATCCTGCCATCCGGCGGATCGATTATCAGCGAGGACCGCTTGAGGCCGTCCACCGTGGCCAGTTCCGATCCACGGTCGACAAAAAGATTGTTATAGGCGCCCACTCCAGGTCCGCCAGTGGCCTTGTTAAAGTTGCTTTCCACGTCACTATCGAGAGTGTTGCTTTGCAGATCCTTCTTCTCAAAGGCTTTGGCTTCGGCGTCGGTCAGAGTCGCCTTCCCGGCCAGGTCGGCCGGCCTTTCGAGCGGTGTCAGTGTAGCGTTGGTCCAGACACCCTGCAGGTCCGGATGACCGTCCGAGGTGCGTGGAATGGCCTTCGCGCCCCCCTTGCTCTGACCCATCAGCGGATAAGTCATAACGATGGCAAGGAAACCAATCGGGAACGCTAGTCGAGAGCTCATAACCGGATGAATTCAGTATAGAGCGTAGAATAGAGGTTATGAACTATTACGGCGCTAAAGATCTGGCCGGCAGTTTTCGCACGGTCCGGAAGAATACGATCACGATTGCCGAAGAAATCGGCGAACAACACTATGGTTTCAGCCCCGCTCCGGACGTTCGGACGATAGCACAGACGCTGGTGCACATCGGCCTGGGTCCAAGAATGTCCCATCAGATTCACGGCGTGGAGCGCCGCACCACGCTGGAAGGTTTCGATTTCCCCGGCTTCATGCAGAAGATCATTGCTGAGGAAAAAACGCCGCGCAGCAAAGCCCAGATCGTGGCTTTTCTACGGGAAGAAGGCGAAAAGTTCGCAGGCTGGATCGACGGCCTCTCCGATGAATTCCTGGGCCAGCATATCGCCATGCCGCCGGGCATGCAGCCCGCCTCCAAGACCCGTTTCGAAATGATCCTGGGCGCCAAGGAGCACGAGATGCATCACCGCGGCCAGCTTATGCTGATCGAACGGATGGTGGGCATAGTGCCGCACTTGACGCGTGAGATGCAGGCCCGCATGGCGTCGATGAGCGCGCAAGCGGCCGGCCGCCCGGCTTAGACGCGCGACGCCTGACCCAGGCAAAAGTGGTGAGTGACGCCAGGCAAAGTGCGAAGGATGCCGGCTCCGGAATAGTCACTGGTGTTCCTATGAAACCGAGCTGCATCCCGGCTGTTGAGGCATTGTAGTATGAGCCCACGATATCGCCGCTGTCATTGATACCAGAGATCGACGTACGACTTCCACCCGGGTAATCGATGGTCAGGAACGTCGATCCATCCGCGCTCCGTATAAAACTGTGATATCCGAAACTGTCTTGAAATGTCCCCACCATCATTCCGAGATTGTTGATGCCCGTAACCGTCGTGGATCCCGGGTTACCGCTGGGATCGTCGATGGTCGTAAACACGCCTGCGGCACTTCGCAGAAAACCGTGAGAGCCGGCCCCAGCAAAATAAGTGCCCACAATCATTCCGAGATTGTTTATGCCCGTAACCGTCGTGGAGCCTGGGTTACCGTTTGGATCGTCGATCGTCGTAAAATTGCCGGCCGTGTCACGCAGAAATCCATGTTCAAACAAAGAATTGACGGGGTCCCCATAACCGCCTACGATCACCCCGCTGTCATTGATCCCGAAATCGCCGGAATTACTCGGATTCATCGGGTCGTCCACAATCGAGTATGTGCCGGCTGTACTCCGCAAATAGCCCTGCGCCGCAAAAGTGCCGGCATAAAAGGTTGTGCCCGCAACTTGACCCGACGAGTTTATGCTGCTGGCGGGGCTATCCGTCGATGGGAACGGAAAGGCAATGGGGACCAGAGAGCCGTCGGCGTTCCGAATGAACCCTTGCAGGTAGCTGGTCGCTGTGAAGAAACTGCCAACCGTTTGACCACTATTGTTGATTCCGTGGAGAATGGTCTCGGTCGAGCCTGGATAATCGAATGTCACAAACGTGAAACTTGCGGCTTGGAGGGGAGCAAGAGAACAAGCAATGGCCATTAACAGGCTAATGCGAAGAATATGCGGCATACGGACAGGAATTGTATCACAGGCCTAACTCACCGCTGCCAATTCGTTTAGATATTCCACCTGCGATCGGATCGCCCCGTCCAGCCCCTGAATCTTCGGATTCTTGGATTCGATCACGTAATATTCGTCCGGCGCATGCGCTCCGTTGCCGTGGCCCAGACCGAAATGGCCGGCCGGCAGCTCGCAGCGGATCGCCTGTGAATACATATCCCGGCCAGGAGCCGGCTAGCCGCGGCCACAACATCGGATCGATGCCATTGCGTTTGTACACGGCCTGCGCCGCGCGGATGATGGCCGCGTCGGCGGCCGTGCTGGTGGGATCATATCCGCCCGTCATGTTCACTTCGATATCGCCGAATCCGTGTTTGGCCAGATGCGCCTTCAATAACTCCAGCGTGCCAGCCGCGGTCATGTCGGGCACCAGCCGCATGTCGATCTTCGCGACGGCGCGATGCGGCAGGATGGTCTTGCCGCCCGGTCCGGTATAGCCGCCCACCAGGCCTTCGATGTTCACCGTCGGCCGCGACACCAGCAGTTCCAGCGCTTCGAGGAAATCCACATCGTGCACCCAATGCGTGACTCCGAGCTCCTGCTTGGCGACTGCCTCACTCTGGCGTTTTGCGGCTTCCCGGATCATGGCCTTCTCGGTGGGAGTGAGCGGCCGTACCTTGTCGGCGAAATGCTCGATGGCGGGCGTGTGGCCGTCCGGGCCCAACCAATGTCGCCAGCGCCTGGATCAGATGCCAGGCCGGACTATCGATGCGCGCTTCGTTGCTGGAATGAACGTCCCGCTTTGGACCGCGGCCCCATTTCTCTCCGCTCGAAACCAGCTCCAACTCCACCACGCCCTTGGCGCCCAGGTTGATCGAGACGGTGCCATCCAGCGCTTGCGTGGCCATCGGCATGAACACGCCCTCGCATTTGCGCAGCGCAGCCAGTACCTCCGGGCGCTGGACGATCTGCGGGAAATGCGGCGATCCGATCTCCTCTTCCCCTTCCGCGACAAAAACCAGGTTCACCGGCAGCTTGCGCCCGGCCGCTTTGAATGCGTGCAGCGCGGCTATGAATGCTGACTGCGGACCTTTCGTATTCACCGCTCCGCGGCCGATCACCACCTTGCCGAGACCCGGCTTGTCGACCAGCGCGCGCATCCCATGGCGGCGAGGACCACTCGGATGGATCCACCTGCTTGACGTCGTACATGAAGTAGATGCCGTACGTTCGCGGCGCACCGGCGTCTAGAGTCGCAAAGACTCCCGGATGGCCGGCGGTCGGCACTTTCGTCACCTGATTGAATCCCGGCGTCGCGCAGCAGCCGCATCTGCAGATCGCAGCCTTCCGTCATGCCCGCGATTCTCGGCCGCGATAGAGGGCTGATGGATCCAGTCCTGCAGCCGATGCACGGCTTCGTCGTGACGCTTCTCGATTTCCGCCTGGATGGGCTTGAGCTCAGACACGTCGGCTGCGTGGGCCGGTCGCGCGGAGGCCCAAGCGGCGGCAGCGGCGGCTCTTTCTAAAAAGGCGCGCCGATTCAATCTTGAGAGGGCATAGTTGCTCCAATAGGGGCCATTATACTTCTGTTCCACAAGAATATTTACAAACATTCGCTTGACTTAAAGGTGACTTTAAGTCGTACCGTGTACACATAAGGAGCTTCCCACAGATGAGAGCACTATTGTTGGCCGTTGGCCTGCTCGCCGCTATAAGCGCAGTGGCTGAGGAAAAGAAAGCCAGTCCCTTCGCCTGCGATCGCGCCGCCCTTAGTCCCGAGCAAAGGAAGCGCCATTTCGATGAGCTCGGACCCGCCCTCCGGTCGCTGAGGAAAGGCACCCACGAGTTACGGATGGTTTTGAATTCGAATTTCCCGCCGATGCTGCAGTCTATCAGCTGCTGGCCGAATGGGTGGGAGGCGAACGCTTGTGTTGCCCGTTCTTTGACATCGACCTGCGAGTGGAGCGCGAGGGCGGCCCTTTGTGGCTGCGCTTGACCGGACGCGAAGGGACCAAGCAATTCATCAAGGCTGACTTCCCGGCGGAATGGTTCAAGCGTGAAGCGGCCGGGCAGAACTGTCTGCGCGATATCCACCGCGTCGCTGAACACACCATAAGCAGTCTGCTCGACGCCCGACGAGATTCCCATTATCCCGATCGTGCCCATCAAGTCGGTGTCCAGCAGCAGCAGATTCGATGTGCCTTTGACCGACGCCAACGGATCGGTATCGTCGATCACCTCGGCCCGGACGCGCAGCCGCAGACCCCGCGGGTTGGTCGCGCGCGGCTGACCAGGCACACGGTCTTGCGGGTCTTCGCCAGTTTCAGCACGCGTTCCGGAGTAAGCCGGCCGATCCCACGGCGATCGATATCCTGCGGCGTCACACCCGCGTCCATCAGCACGTTGGCCAGCACAGCGGTCTTCGCCGCCGAATCCCATCCGTCGATGTCATAACTCGCATCGGCTTCTGTTATCCCCAGCCGGCGCGCCGCTTCGATGCCATCCTCCATCGACTTCCCTTCCCGCATGGCGGCTCGATCACCACTTTGGAAGTGGAGTTCAACACGCCCGTAAACCCGAGCACCTTCACGCCCGGCAGATTCTTGCGAACGGAATTAAAGATCGGAACCCCGTCCATAACAGTGGATTCAAAACGGAACTCCAGGCCGGCGCTTCTTCGCCTCGTCGCGTAGCGCAGCATAGGCATGCGCGATGGGTCCCTTGTTAGCGGTGACTACATGCCGGCCGCGCGCGAACGCCGCTCGGATGTGCGATAGCGCAGGCTCGCCGGTGGCCGGATTGAGCGTAGTGATCTCCACCACGATCTCCGCTTTCGCGCGATCGAGAAATTCATCTACCGAAGCTTGCTCTCGGGCCAAAAGAAGGCGCCATCCCCAGCCCCGAATCGTCATAGGCAGTCCCATGGCGCGCAGTGTGGATGCCCACAATGCGGAACGGGTAAACGCCGCGCTGCCGCTCGAACAAGTGTCCGAATGCGCGACCCACATTACCGTATCCGATCAGTGCTATTCGCAAAAGCTCATTTTAGCTACACTGAGTGTGTCGGCTAATAAACTTCTGCCCACACCTGCTTTGTCTCATAAATATGTAATCGGTATCGACCTTGGGACGACCAACTGCGCCGTCGCGTATGCGCCATCGGGCGGTGATCCGCGGGAAGTTCAACCCATTGATTTGCTTGCCATCCCGCAACTCGTAAATCCGGGCGAGATCCGGGATGAGCCCCTCCTGCCTTCCTTCTTGTACATCCCCGGACCAGCCGACTTTCCCGCCGGCGCTACTGCCCTTCCCTGGAACGATACGCCGCCCTTCGTGGTCGGAGCACTGGCCCAAAAGCGCGGCGCGGAAGTCGCCAGTCGTTTGGTGGCATCTGCAAAATCGTGGTTGTCCCATGCCGGGGTCGACCGGACCGCGCCTATTCTTCCTCACTCCGCTCCCGAAGGTGTTCAGAGGATCTCGCCGCTGGAAGCTTCGCGCCGATACCTGGAACATATGCGAGCTGCCTGGGATTCGAAGATGCCGGACGCTCCCTTCATAGAGCAGCAGGTTTTTGTAACTGTACCGGCGTCGTTCGATGCCGTCGCTCGCGAGCTGACATTGAAGGCCGCCGAGCAGGCCGGATTTCAGAATCTTCTGTTGCTAGAGGAGCCGCAGGCCGCCTTCTATGCCTGGATTGAGCGTCACCCAGACTGGCGGGAACGTGTGCAAGTGGGCGACCTCATTCTGGTGGTCGATATCGGCGGCGGCACCACAGATTTCACGCTCGTCGCGGTAACGGAAGAAGGCGGCGAGCTGCAGCTCGAGCGCATTGCGGTGGGTGAACACATCCTGCTCGGAGGCGACAACGTCGATCTCGCGCTCGCTCGCCATCTGGAGCAGCAGCTCAGCGCTCAGGGCACCAAGCTCGACATGATGCAGTTGAACGCGCTGTGGCAGCAATGCCGTCTGGCGAAGGAGCGGCTGCTCGATCAGGACAACAAAAAGCGCGAACATCCGGTTACGATTCTAGGCCGCGGCACCGGGTTGGTCGGCGGCACAATTAAGACCAAGCTCTTGCGCGAGGATGTAGACCGGATACTCGGCGAAGGTTTTCTGCCATCGGTCTCCAGTCATGACATGCCGCAGCGTCGCAGGACTGGCTTAGCCGAAATCGGTCTCCCTTACGCCGCCGATGCGGCCATCACACGCCATCTCGCTCGATTCCTCCGCCAGCAGGCCGCGCAATCCGAACATGGCGCTGTGCGTCGCGGAGCCAGCGGCTTGGCGGCGCCCAC
The DNA here is from genome assembly GCA_963769205.1 of Bryobacterales bacterium. Taxonomy (GTDB): domain Bacteria; phylum Acidobacteriota; class Terriglobia; order Bryobacterales; family Bryobacteraceae; genus Palsa-89. Next base: position 477,447 of record CAVYKR010000023.1, read on the forward strand.
TCACGTATTGTTCAATGGCGGCGTGCTGCGGGCGAATCTGGTGCGCCGCCGGATTCTGGAAGTTTTGAATGGCTGGCTCAAAGAGGAAGGATTGGAGCCGGCCGTCCCGCTGGTCGGCGAAGACTTGATGCAGGCCGTAGCGCGCGGCGCTGCGTATTACGGATTGGCTCGCACCGGCCGCGGCGTCCGAATTCGAGGCGGGGTGCCGCGAACCTATTACGTCGGGATCGAGAGCGCTATGCCGGCCGTTCCTGGAATGCGCGCTCCATTCAAAGCTCTCACCGTGGCGCCTTTTGGTATGGAAGAAGGAAGCTCGGCGCAGTTGCGTGAGCGCGAGTTCAGCCTGGTAGTCGGCGAGCCGGCCGAGTTCCGCTTCTTCCAATCGGCCACCCGCAAAAATGACGCCGCTGGAGCGATGCTCGACGACGTAGGCGACGATCTGGAAGAACTCTCGCCGGTGGAAGTTTGCCTCCCCGCCGATGGAAAATCCGGCGAGTTCCTCCCCGTCACGCTCGAAACCGTTGTGACCGAAACCGGCATGCTCCAGCTTTGGTCGGTGGCGCGCGACGGCCGACGCTGGAAGCTAGAGTTCAACGTCCGCGAAAAAGTAAAGTCGGCGGACTAGTCTCCCAGAACGAACGGATGCGTAAAGACCTCCAGTCACGCTGATCGGTAGAATCAGGGTATAAAAACCCCGGAGTTCCTCAGATGAGCTCATGCTCCAAGCGTTTGATGTGCGCGTAATATGCGAGCAGAACTCTCAGCTCATCGGCTGGCGTTGTCCATTTCTCCACGACGCAGCCGGACGGTAAAAGAGCACTAGTGAGTGCGACGGCTGTTGTAGTCGTTCTACTCACTCACAACACCCGCGGAATAGTCAATCACGCTTTCATTTAGAAACATCAGACTAGAAATCCAACTTCTCAATTAGACCGCTCAGGCTCGATTCCGCTGCTGCCCGCTGTTTCTTGAGATCGCTCTGATGGTCGCGCGAGGTGGCTAGCTGGCTCTCTTGCGTTGCCAGCTGGCGCGCGTACTTCTGCACCTGGTCCTGTTGGCCGCTCACCTGGTTCAAGCTCATCATGTTCTGGCGAATGCGGTTCTGATCCTGGGTCAGATTGTTGATTTCGCCGTCCACCTGCCTGCTCTGGTTATCGAGATCGGCGATCTGTCGTTTCAAGTCCAGGATTTGCTGTAACTGACGGCGTCCAGTCTCCGAGATCGCTTTGTTCTGCACATACGTCAGCAGGACGTCGGGGTTCAAACTGGAAACGGCCGTAGTGCTATCGTATACCCGCTCTTCGGTCACCGGAAATTTCTCGGTGGCATCGGCCCCCAGCTTTATTTCAAACCGATAGGCGTTGGTCGTCGTCTCGGTCGCCTTCTGATTGAGAAGCTTGTATTCGGGCCTCTGGGTATGCTCGATGATGAGGGTCTTGGGCTTCTGATCCACGTTCCGAACCGTATAGGTCCTGGTCTCCTGCATTGCGGAGCGCGCGGTCAACATTCCGCGATTCACATGAATTTCGCGCACAATGTTCCGGCTGGTATCGAATTGCGTTGTGACGCGCGTGCCCAGGTCGACCGCATAACTGATCAGCCGTTTGTCGCCTGTCTTGAGAGTCGTCATCAGAGCTTCACCGGCGTAACTGTTGGCGTCGAACACCGTGATCGGGCCACCGTCCAGAGTTTTACCAGTGGAATTGGTCAGTTCGGCGGCGTTCATGGGATGCTCGCCGTAGTTCTCCGAATAGATCAGCAGCTTGCGCGATCCGATCTTCTGCTGCAGGAAGGGGAGCATCGCGGATTCGTCCTTCTTGACGGTGATGGGAGTGGAGAATCGATATTCGAAAAGCTCGCCCAGATCGGCGGCGGCCACGTTCACTGCGACATTGCTGATGACATCCTTCAACTCGGCGTCTCGACCGTTTACCGCACCGCCCATAAAAGACTGTGCCATACGCGGCATAGCCGCCTTGGCCGGTGGCGGCGCGGCTCCGGTCCCAGCGGCAAGGCCACCGATCACACCTTCGTAAACCACAGGAGCAGCCGCGCGATCCTCCGGCAACTCCACCGTCTGCCGTGCCACGTATTTCGGCTCATACAACTTGCTGATGAACGATACCGGACGCCCCGACACTACCGACAACAGCACGTTCGACCAGTCTTCGCCTGTGGTGTTGTCGATGATGGCCCAGCCTTCCAGCATAGGCTCTGTCTTGTCGTTGAAAACCAGCCGGTAGCTGGACTTCCAGACCGGCGTGGGAATCATGTAACTGGCCTCGATCTGCCGCTCCTTGGCGTCGGACGAATCTATATAAATGCTCCGCTTGTCCCGTGAGCGCGATTGATTGACGATGGTCAAATAGTCCTTTAGTTGCGTTTGCAGCTTGGGGTCGGCGAAGCGAATAGAGCCGGCAGCTGCGAGATCGAGCGTACGAAGCTCTCCGGAATCGAGCATCAGGACCGCTTGTTCCCGCTCGGGATGCTTGTCGTCGGCCGCCACCAACCGTCCGCTAACGATTACGCCGGCCACCGTCTCGGTGCCATATCTTATTTCTACTCGCGCGCCCTTCATCTCATCCAGAAACAAGCTCAGTGCGGTTGCCCCGCCGATTTTGAACGGGAAATCCGCAAGTTTCTGCTCCAACGGTTCGCTCGAATCGTAGCGCAGACCTGAGACCTTGCCGCCATTGCGATCTTCGAGCGTAAGAGACTTTAGTACATCGTTCATGTCCGAGGCTTTGAAATCCAGCCGCGCGGATTCACCCGGACGAAGTGTGCCGGCGCGCCCGAAATAGCCGACACCGCTCTTATAGAGGGTCACTTCCCGGATGGGAATATCGGCGGCCAGGGCGGTCGCCATACAAACAGCGGTCAGCGGAAAGAGTCGTTTCATTGGTTCCTCACCTGGGAAATGCCGCGTAACCCGCTGTTCCTTTCAGGAATGGCGGCAACCCCGCCGTGCGCTTCATTCACCCATTACCTTAATAATGACGCGTTTCACACGCTGGCCGTCGAAATTGGCCACAATAGAAGAGCGCAGCTAGACACCGCGTCGGCCACCCTGCTGGCTGGTTGTAGCAGAATAGTAGTTGTCATCCGCACAGGAGCATCGGGGTTGAGACCAAGAATTATCGGCATAGCGTTGTGGGCGGCTGCTTTCGCATGGGCACAAAACCCACCGCCAGCACAAGATCAGAAGAACTCGGATCAGAAGGATCAGGGTCAACAGAATCAGGATCAGGCGCAACAAGAAGAACAGACCTACGCCGGACCTTCCATAATTAGCCGGGACAAGAGTCTGATCGGCGAGCGGGGCGGCAAGCTGATTGACTTCCGCTTTTACGCCGACGTCACCGGGGTCTATGACTCCGGACTCACACCGTTAGCAGTCGATCCGCAAGGAAACGTACCTGGTTTTGGCGCTTACGGCGTCGAGGCCGGTTTTGGCGTGGTCGGTTCCAGGACCTGGGTGCACGACAAGTTAAGTGTCGATTACCGCGGCGCTTACCGGTACTATACGAATCATACTTACTTTAACGGTACGGACCAGTTCCTAAATCTTGCGTACAGCCATTTGCTTTCACGGCACATCACGCTCGATCTGAAGGAGACGGCCGGCACAACCTCGCTTGCGAACGGGGCATTCTCGTATACCCCGCTCACCAACACCGATCAGTTCGCTGTGCCGGTCAACGAATTGTTCGACGTCCGGACGAATTTTTTGCAATCGCGCGTGGACCTGGTTTGGCAAAAATCGGCGCGTTTGTCGTTCGGCGTCGGCGGCCAAGGTTTTATTGTCCGGCGGAGTTCGCTGGCACTGGCCGGCTTGAACGGTTATAGCGCGCGCGCCAACGTAGCTTACCGGATAACCAAGCGGCAGACGTACTCAGGGAGCTACGAATATACTTACTTCGATTTTCAACGGCAATTCGGATTTGCAAGAATGCAAACCGCCACGCTGGGCTACTCTCTCGGGCTGAGCCGAAAGTGGGATTTCAGTATGCAGGCCGGGGGGATACGGGTGGAAAGCTCCGGACTGACCCAGGTGGCCCTCGACCCGGCAATTGCCGCCATTGTCGGCCAAAACGTAGCCGTTGTGACATACTTTCGGGTGATCTATGCTCCCATGATCGAAGGCCGGCTGATTCGACGGTTCGATCGCTCTGCGCTTAACGTCAGTTACTCAATGGGCGTCACACCCGGCGATGGAGTCTATTTGACCTCCAAGCAGAACGTGGGCAGCGTCGGATATTCTTACACCGGCTATCACCGCCTGGCCGCCAATTTGAGCGCCAGCTATGGAACCATGTCAGCGGTCGGTCAGACGCTCGGACAACTCACGAATTTTCAGGCCAGCGCGGGCGGCACCTATAAATTGGGTCGTGCCACACACCTGGAAATGCGTTATGACTATCGCCACTACACCACCCAAAACTCTTTCTATCTTAAGAACTCCAGCCGGGTGACACTGGGGCTGGCGTTTAGCCCGGGCACGACGCCGCTCGCCATCTTTTAAGCGTGGCCGCCGCACGGATATTACTCGTCGATGACGAGATCTCCCTCATCCAACTGCTCGAAAAATATCTGAGGCGGTTGGGTTACGAAGTGGAAGCCCACCCCGCTTCCAAAGACGCTCTGCACTGCTTTGAAAACGCGCCACAAAATTACGACCTGGTGATCGCGGATCTTGGAATGCCCGATCTGCCCGGCGACCGGCTGCTGACCCGCATACTCGAAATCCGGCCGAACATGCCTATCCTGATCTGCAGTGGATCGCCATTCTATCTCGCCAGTCTCCCCAAAGCTCTGGAGCAACAGGTCGCTTTTCTTCAAAAGCCATTCGTCCCCAAAATGCTGGCGGAAGCGGTCGACCAGTTGTTGAAAAAGGACAAGCCCAGTCAATAACAGCGGACGGTCACGAGTTGGCTGTGGACAAAGCCTGGTGCAGTTTGTCCGAAAAATTGTCTCCGGACTCCGACCACAACAGCCGGGTCTCGACCGGCAGGGCATCATCCAAATCGTGAACCAGTTTGAGCAGGCTCTGGATATTGGATTGAATCATTCTCAGGCTGTTGGGAAGGTCCGGTTGGGGCAGAAAGTGCGCGTCAATACCAAATTCGACCGCCAGATGTTCGCCGTTTTCGCGCTCAAACTCCGGAGCGAAGCAACACAGGGCCACGCGCGAAGGGGCCAGCTCCCATTGCTGGTCGAACTGCCATAGATCCCACCAGGTTTCCAGCCGGTAGCAGGAGTCGGAGTTCTGAAAATCCTGGGCGGCTGCCAGCACGTCTTCGATGGGCACAGGGGGAGGAAAAGGGATTTCCAGCACCGGCGCCTCGGTGTAATTCAAGGCAATGATTTTGAAAGTGGAAGGATGCTTGGCCAGGAGGGAGAAAGGAAAGAGTTTCAGGAGTTTTTCGAAGTGCCGGAGCATGGTCAGCTCGGTGTGATTGCGGAGCTGATAGGAAAGATAAAGTTGATCGGCCATATCCAAATGCGAGCTTCTGTTACTATCGTACTGACTTCGCTTGCTTAAATCTCCGCTGGTTCCCATCTTCCTTATTGTATCCGTCGACGTTCTGGGTCTCACCATTATTCTGCCGCTGCTTCCCTTTTACGCCGAGAAGTTCGGGGCATCGCCATCCGTGGTTGGCCTGCTGGTTTCCACCTACGCGTTCTGCCAGTTGATCGCCGGACCCATGCTGGGCCGCATGTCGGACCACATGGGCCGCCGCCCCTTGCTGTTAGTGAGCCAGCTGGGGACCTTCATCGGATTCCTGATTCTGGCCTATGCCAATGCGCTCTGGATTATTTTTCTCTCGCGTGTGATCGACGGATTGACAGCCGGCAATCTGTCCCTGGCGCAGGCCTATATCTCTGATGTCACTAAGCCCGAGGAGCGCGCAAAATCATTCGCCTTGATCGGGATTGCGTTCGGAATGGGGTTTCTGATCGGGCCCGGCATCTCGGGCTACCTTTCGCAATATAGCTACCAATACCCGATTTTCGCGGCGGCGGCGCTCTCGGCCACCAGCATACTCGCCACCTACTTCCTGTTGCCGTCTTCGACGCCACAGGCAGCGGATGCAGCGACGCCGCGCAAGTTCACGGTACTGGACTGGGGCAATTACGCCCGCTACTTTCGCCAGCCGGACCTCGCGCCGCGGCTATGGCAGTTCTTTGCATTCACGCTGGCATTCTCGATGTTCATGTCGGGCTTTCCCCTGTTTGCCGAAAGACGTTTTCAGTGGCACGGGCATCCATTCGGGCCGAAAGAAGTCGGCTACGTTTACGCTTACCTGGGCGTGCTGGGCGTGATCCTGCAGGGCGGCCTGATCGGCCGGCTCGTCAAGACATTCGGCGAATCGACGCTGGTGCGGGCCGGTTTCTTTTGCGGCTTAGTTGGCTTAGCAGCGCTCGGTTTTACATATACCATTCCCCTGCTGCTGGTGATGACCGCAATATCGTCGTCAGGGACCGGAGTGGTTCGTCCGGTCTTGACCAGCCTGATTACGCAAAAAGCCGGCCGCTCCGAACAAGGAGTGGTGCTGGGATTAACGCAGTCGCTCAACTCGATTGCAGCAATCGTCGCGCCGGCGCTGGGCGGTTTCCTGATCGATCATTCCTTACTGGCAGGTTGGGCGCTTTTAGCAGCTGCGATCTGTGGCATCGCCCTTCTGTTTTAGGTTTTCTCCGGAAGAGCGGCGACGCCGGGCAGTTCGATACCGGCCAGAAATTCCAGTGACGCGCCGCCGCCGGTGGAAATGTGCGAGATCTTATCCGCCACTCCAGCCGACTTGACGGCTTTTTCCGAATCGCCGCCGCCAACGACTGAGACGGCGCCTGAAGCCGCCACGGCCTTGGCGACGGCGACAGTACCGCGATCGAAGGGCGGCTTCTCGAACACTCCCATCGGCCCGTTCCAGATGATGGTTTTGGCTTTGGAGATGGCCCCCGCGTAAGACTCAATAGTTGCCGGTCCAATATCGACACCGATCATGTCATCGGGAATTTCAGTTACCACACGATTTTCAGCGCCTTCCTTCAGTTCCCTGGCAACAACATGATCTTTCGGCAGCAGCAGCTTGCCGCCGGCTCGCGCCAGCAGATCCTTCGCAAGACTCACTTTATCTTCTTCGACTAAAGACTTGCCGACTGGCTTGCGCTTGCGCCTTCATAAAGGTATAGGCCATGGCGCCGCCGATCAGAATCTGATCGACGAACTTCATCAGGTTCTCGATCACTTCGATTTTGTCGGAAACCTTGGCGCCGCCCAAAATCGCGATGCACGGCCGCTGCGGGATTCTTGGTGGCCTTTCGAGATATTCCAGCTCTTTGTCCATCAGCAAGCCCGAGGCTGCTTGCGGACACGAACTGGATCATGCCGACGGTGGAAGCATGCGCGCGATGGGCGGATCCGAACGCATCGTTCACATAAACGTCGCACAAGGCAGCCAGTTGTTTGGAGAACGCGGGATCGTTCTTCTCTTCCTCGGCGTGAAATCGCAGGTTCTCGAGCAGCAGCACTTCGCCTGGCTTCGGCCGCATTTTTTCCACTTCCGGACCAACGCAATCGGGCGCCATCTGCACGGGCCTGCCCAGCAACTCCGACAACCGCGCGGCGGCGGGCTTCAGGCTCATCTCCGGATTCGGTTTGCCTTTGGGACGGCCAAGATGGCTCGCCAGAATCACGCCGGCGCCGTGATCCAGCGCGTAGCGAATGGTCGGCAGCGAGGCGCGGATGCGTTTGTCACTGGTAATCTCCTGCCCGCCAGGGGCGAGGGGGACGTTAAAATCGACCCGGATGAAAACAGTCTTGTTCTTCAAATCGAGATCGCGAATGGAGACTTTAGGCATCTAGAATTCCGATGCTAGCACGTCGTAGAAAATGTGAATTCCCTTCAGGAATTCAGCTACGGAGATACGTTCCTGATCGCTGTGCATGGTGGCGGCGGTAGCGGCGTCCAGGATCATCGGAGTGAGCCCGTAAGCGATGACGCCGCGGGCCTGCAGATAAGCTGAATCGGTTCCAAACGGAACCAGCATGGGAGTGACAATCGCGCCGGGATTGCGTTTCAGAATCGCCTGACGAATGGAAGCGAATAGCGGCGTGTCGCTGCGGCTCATACCGACGTCGGGAGCCACGTTGATAATTTCGACCGTTACGCGCGGATCGTTGATGCGAGCCTTCATGTCGGAGATGAATTCGTCCGCATTGGCGCCAGGCAGGAGCCGGCAATCGAGCGTGGCCTCGCTGGTGGATGGAATGACATTCGGCCGGGGAGGCGAACCGACGCCGGCTGTCAACGAGGTAAGCGAAATGGTGTTGCGCTGGATGGCAGAATTGAATTTGTTTTCAACCAGAGGCCCGATGGCGCGGCGCATCTCCTCCACGACAGGGTTCTGCTTGCCGGCGGCGGGCAGGGTCATGGCCTTTCGGATGGCTTCGAGCAGGATCAGATTGGCGTTGTCGGGGATGGGCTGGGAGCCGTGGCCGGCGGTGCCTTTGGCGCGCAGGCGAAGCCACGCTATGACTTTGTCGCCCACCGATACGCCGAATACCAGTTTGTCCGGCGCCAATCCGTCGCGCGATCCCATGCCGCCTTCATCGAGCACATACTCGGCGTCGATCTCGTCATAGTGATTTTCGATCATCCAGCGAATGCCCCGCTCACCGCCGCTCTCTTCGTCAGCGGTCGAGATCATGACGATATCGCGCGACGGCACGACACCGGCGTTGTGCAAAGTGATCAGGGCTGTCAGTTGCTGGGCGCCGATGCCCTTCATGTCGAGCGTCCCACGGCCCCAAATGAAGCCGTCGCGGATGAGTCCGCCAAAGGGATCGATGTTCCAGGCCTTCTCGTCGACCGGCACGACATCCAGGTGATTCAGGAGCAGCAAGGGCTTTTTCGAGGAATCGCGGCCCTTCAGACGTACCACCAGATTGGTCTGGCCGCCGGGCCCGCTATGAAAAAGCTTCGGCGTCAAGCCGTTCTTCTCCAATTCGGTTTTGACAAACTGAGCCGCAGCGGCTGTATCAGCGGGCGGATTGATGGATCGAATGCGAACGTACTGCTGGAGATATTCGAGCGCATGTTTTTCCACCTGCGGCCAATCCGGCTCGGCGGCAAATGCGGCGAACGGCCAGCAAGCATTACGGAAAGCAGTCTCATTGTTTTTCCTCTGGAACATTGGATAACGGAGCAGCGGATACCGGCGGCCTGATAAGCTTCGAGCAGCGCGCCGGCGGCGGGGCCATAGGCAGGCGCCGCGACTTGATTGCCGTCAGCCATCTCCATCAACATTCGAAATCTTTCGAGCAGAATGGCGGCTGCGAAAGACACCCCCGGCATAGCTGGCCAGGGCGGGCTGTCCGGGCTGAAACAACTGGCCGCGCACGGCCGCAATCAGGATAGCCAGTTGCTGCGCGGCTTCGTTGAGAATATTCTGAGCGGCCGCATCACCGTTTTCGGCAGCTTCATCCACCAGCTTCGCGAGCGCGGCTATGCGCGGCCGGGGAAACTCAGGCGTGTAGAACCGGTGCAGCAACTGGTTGATGTCAGAAGCATCAGTCTCGCGCAGCAGAATGGAGCGCAAAGGAGTGGGAGGCCCCCAGCCTTCTTCCGAGCGAAGCGCCGCACGGAGGGCCTGGCGGGTGATGTAGAAGCCGCTGCCTTCATCGCCGAACATATAGCCCCAACCTCCGGCTCGCGCCGTTTTACCAGCGGCATTGCGGCCGAAGGCAATGGAACCAGTTCCGGCGATTGCGATCATTCCGGGTTGAGCGGCGGTCGCTCCGGTCAGGGCAATCAAGCCGTCATTGGTCACCGCTATCCGATCGCTTCGAATCATCCGGCCCAGCAATGTTTCCTTGTCGGCCGGTCCTCCGCTGAAACCGAGAAATGCGGAAGCAAACCGAATGGCGGACGCATCGAGACCAGCTTGCACGCAGGCCGCCTGGAGACAGCCTTCAATTGCGTTTTCAAACTTAGCTTTCGCCTTCCGATGAAGCGACATGATTGCAGGGTCCGGCACGGCCCATGCCGAGGACGCGGCCGCGCTCGTCTCCGATGACAGCGGTGGTGCTGGATTGTCCACCGTCCACTCCCAGAAAATATTGGTGCATGCCGGTTACTCGATGAAATACAAACGCGCCGCGCCCTGCTCGGCGACGGTCTTCAATCCCCACAGTTTGGAGTAAGAGCGGAAATCATTGGCGCCGATGTTGTCGTCGGTGATCAGCAAATAACGGACTCCCCTGGCTTTGAACTCGGCGGTGGCGGCCTGACGGAGACTGATGCGGCTGGCACGGGCGGACTCCACGGGAGCGGCTGCGATGGTGGTCCATTTGCCATCTTCAGAGAGCCCGTCCAACTTTATCCGGCTGGCGGCGCTATCGCCGGACGATTCCACGACGACGGAATCGACGGGTTGGCTGCGAGGGAAGTCGATCTCCAGAAACATGCCGGGTTGCGGGCGGCTGCCAGCTCCTCCAACGAGTGACGGAACTGTTATCGAAGGCTAACTGGATGTCCCAGGGATTGGGGTGTGCGGTAAGGCGCCACTGGGGATCACGCGGCAGTTCGCGCCCGCCGGAGAAGACACGCAACTCGGACACCGACCACTGCGCCTCATCAGGCACGCTGGCCGTCTGGACGATACGCAGCTTGCGAAGCTGACGCGGCGGAAACTGGAACGTGAGGATGCGAGTAGGCTGGAAGTCGCGGAACATAGGCGTCCATAGGATGTCCTGCAGCAGCTCGTTGAAGGCGCCCTCATAACCCACTAATATCTGGCGGGAAGTATAGGCTGCGCCGGGCTGGCTGAATGTAAATACTTTGCCGTCTTTGGGAACGTAGGTCTCAATCATGCGAGCCTGCACATAGCCAGGCTGGCTGCTGAGGTACCGATCTTCCGGCTGAATACGAAGACTTGCCTGCGGGGACACTTTGGCTATTCTCCAGGTTCCGGGGTGCACAGTAACGCTGAACCACAGCAGGCCAACTGAGAACGAGATGAGCGGCCACCAGAACGAGCAGGAGCCACTCGACGCCGGACAGGGCCATGGCCAACGAGAGTGAAACGAACGGGATCGCGGGAATCAGGAAACGGGTTCCGACGTTGGTCACATATGGCAGCCCGAAAATCGATGCAGCCAGAAGCAATTGGCGGCCTTCGCGGAAACGCAGGGCCAGAAGAGCGATGGGCGAGAGCAAGAAGAGCGGCCCGATCAGGCCGGTGGTGAGGTCGCCCCGGACGGTGACTTGCCAGGGGATCTGCCAGTAGCTGGTCAGTGCGTAGATCCGCATGTATTTGCGGTAGGTGTCTTCGAACGAGATATGCACATACGGGTTGGGGAAGATGCGATTCGCAAAGGGCGAAAGAGGATTTGCGACCTCGATCCAGCTCTTGACCATCCAGGGCAGGATAAAGGCTAGCGAGAGCATCGAAACCACCACGAGAGGGCGCAGGATCGGCTTGTGGGCGCGCCATGATTTCCAGGCAATGAAGCAGAGGGCATACGGTACGGCGACAAAGGCGGTGTACTTTACGGCGTAGCTGTAGCCGGCCAGGATCCCGATGGGGATGAGAAGTCTGGGATTTCTCTCGAGGTCCCAGATTTGAAGCAGGTAGAACAGCGCGAAGAGGATGGCTGTGATACCGACGTCAATGTAGGCGATGGTTCCGTCGAGCCCGACGACAGGACTAGCATAAGTGAAGAGCGCCGCGGCGACGCCGACTGCAGGGCGGCCAATTCTTCGAGCGTAGCTGAGGATCAGGAATACCAGAGTGAGGAAAAAAGCAAAGTGGACGAGGGCGGCGGCGGAGTGGCGGCCATACTCGAAGGCCCACAGGAACAGTAGCTCGATGCCTTCCGAGAGACTGGCGTACATGTCGGTGGTGATGCGCGGGAATCCGTGAGTCCGCTGATATTTCGCGACGACGCCGAGGTGGTAAGACATACCGTCGGGGCTGGATTCGGGCGCGAGCGCATTGAAGAAATAGAGAACCGTGAAGACGCTGAAGGCGAGCAGAAAGGCGTAGCGCCAAAGCCCGGGAAGCGGGGGGAACGAGCTTCCCTTGGACCGGTGAGCGCCTGAAAACAGCGCATAGGCAATGGTCGGCAGGCCGATCACGAGAAAGACGGCCTTCCAAGCGAATTGAGCGGCGCACAGGACAAAGATCAGCGCGCTGAGGAGAGCGGCCCCCACGAGAAACGCGAAGAGGCGTTCTTCCGAGCGGTAGAAGACGAGCGAGAGTTTGCGAAGCAGGAGGGCGCCAATTGCCCAGGCGGTGGCCACTGTGAATAGCCATCCGAACAGAATGGCCAGGACAGTGAGAGCCGCGTGCATTACCGGACGAACCCGATGCGCGTCAGAATGAGGCCGAACTGCTTGCCATCCTGCGGCGAGACATAGAGCTTGTCTACATCGACGGAAATGTTCGATTCCGTATCGGCGGATAGCCAGGCAGCGGGGACGGCTTTTTCGAAATGCTTATATCCGGGCGTTGTATATTTCACTTTGTCGAGAACGTGGCCGTTGACCAGGAATGACAATTCGAGCGGGCCGGTTTGTTTGAAACCGTCGTCCCAGATGGCAAAGTCCGCACTGAGCTTGACAGAGTCGGCGGAATCGACGAGGACCTTGACGGTCGGCTGCTTGGCGGTCCAGCGCCAGGGGCTGCCGAACGGTTCGTAGATATCCTTGACGATGTGTTGGGCGGCGTCGGGGTCGTTCATTTCCACCATCATCGCGTAGGGATCAGGCGTTAACGTTTGCGGCTGCCGCTGTTCGGGCGGCGAGTAGGTCTCCGGAAGACGGTCGCAGGCGCACAGCAACAGAGCAAGGATGGCGACGGCGATGCGGGTCAAGACAACTATTATGACAGCGTAACGCAGGTGCGGTGAACAACTCGGATGTTGCTGAGAACGATGGAAAAGCTCACGCGCATTGCGTGGAAATGACGCCAGGACGGGCAGCTAGTGTCATGCGGATCTGACGTTGTTTGGCGGTGCGAAAGGTTTCGAGGACAACGCCGAGAGTAGCCAGGGGCGCCTGGTGCAGGCGGCGCATCAGACGGTCCGGAGAGTCGGGTAGATCAGGGCTATGCGTTGCTTGAAGAGCATCGAGGAGCTGGGTGGGAGAACCTTCCCAGTCCTGTTTTTCGTGGGCGAAGGCGGCAACGGCGCGGGCCAAGGGGTCGGGGCAGAGAGCGATCCGCATCTGCGCTTCGGCGATTCCCAGCGAAGGCGCGGCGGCAATAGCCCATTGAGAGGCGTCCGCGAATCGCGAGGGGAATTCGAGGCTGGTAGCGCCGACGTTGGCAAGGGCTAGCGAAACCGCGGAGCAGGCAGCGGCGAGCAGAGTTGGGCGAACGGATTCGAACTCAGAGAGCATTTCGCGTTCGGTGCGGCGTTGAGGTGCGGCGATGGCCGGCAGGGAGATGGTGATGGCGTAGTTGGCGAGAGCGCCTTCATTGGAGGCAGCGGAATCATCGCAGGCGGTCAAGATAATGGGACGCTGCAGGCGGATGGAGAGCGAATCGGAGCCGTAGGCAGACTGGTCGCATTCGAAAGATGCCCCGGAGGAAAGGCGGCGGAAGGCGGCTAGTACGCCAAGCGAGAGATCGGCGCAGTCGTCGAAGGCCAGAACGTAATTGTTCCAGGCCAGGCGCATGACATCGCGTTCCGTGCGCGGGCGCGGGCAAAAGAGGGAGGCGGAGGGATCGATGAGGCTGCGCAACAGGCGGGCGAGCGTCGTTTTCCCGCTGGCGGCAGGGCCCTTGATCAGGAGTATGGGATAAGGACCGATGGGCCGAAGGGCAGAAACGAGCCACGCGAGGGCGGCCGGTGGAAAGACCGAGAAGGAAGGCGGCATGGCGGCGGGCCCGGTGGGCGCCGGCAGCGATTGTTGGGAGCGGGTGCGGCGGAAGGCTTGGCGCGCGGTGGAGATGACCTGCCATCCGGCGGCGGTGATCTCGATGGCATCGCCGTCCGAATTGCAAAGATCGACCAGGATAGCGGACGGATCGAAGGGCTGGCCGCTGTGAGAAACCCGCAACGCGATGGACTGGTGCGAAAGTTCGCTGCGGCGCGCCTTGGCTGCGAACAGTTGCAGGGCGGTGCGGAGCTGTGCGAGGGAAGGAATGAGTTCATGCTCACGGTGGAAGGTGTCGGCCAGCCAGTCGCGAAACAGGACGGAGTGGACAGGCAAGACATCCTGGGCGAACGGCGTAAGGGGAACGAGGGCGCAAGGGAAACCCTCGGGGGAACAGCAAGGCGTGGAGTGGCGGAGGGCGTGGTTGAGGATAAGCTCGGCGCGGTTGGACATCGCGATGGAAGTCTAGCAGGAGGGATGGAGGGGTCGAGCAGATTTGGTTGGGTAGTTTATTGAAATGGAAGGAGAAAACAGGAGTTGGAGTGCTGTGACCGGGGAGGGGTGGGTATCGACGGAGGGTGGGTGGGGGCGGATGCAGCGTAACAGGATGCAGCGCGTGCTAAGGGCGGTAAGTCTTGCTGAAGTTGTTGCGCGCGTTGGTCACGGTGAAGGAACCATCCGATTGCGCGACCAGCTTGATCCAGTAGGCGGGGCCGTTGTGGATGGGCGCCGCCGGCGCACCAGGACCGGGCGGCGGGGCAGCGACAGGCGCGGCGGGAAGCGCAGCCGGTTGGTCATCGATGGCATTTGCGATGAACATACCAGGCACGGTGTATTCCTGGCCGCTAAGAATCGAGAAGTGAAGCTGCCAGAGATCCTCGAGGCCAGGCGACGAATGGACGGTCTTCATGACCTCCGGCTCGCCCCCTTTGCGGGTACCGTTGTTCATGATGGCGACCCGAGGATGAACGGCATGCACGAGCACCTCGGAATTGGAGCTGGCCTGTCCATGATGTAAACCCAAGAGCACGTCGACTGTGCCGATGCGGTTATTGGGGCACATCAGCTCGAACTCCTTGTTTTTGGTAATGTCGCCCAAGTGGATGGCGCGAAATTTCCCGTACTGTAACGTAGATCCCGACGGATTGAGGATCTTCGGCATTGTTTTCGCCGGCCTTGAAATTTGCGCAAAAGGGGTTGGGCTTGCCGGCGCCCGGCAAGGGCGTCTGGATGGTCTGGCCGGCGGAAGTCAGCACGCGGATATCGAGGCCCGCCATAGGAATTTTGTCGCCGGCTTTGACGACGGTGTGCCTGGAGTTGGCGTAGAGCTGAGGATAGGTCTTCTGGAGGAAGTTGTCGGCAAGCTCGCCCGGCTGAGCGTTGGGACCGTGATCGATGAACTCGCGAATGGGGATTTCGGGAGCCAACTCGGCCAGGCCTCCGAAGTGATCGCCATGCCAGTGCGTGATGATCAGATGATCGATCTGCTGGAGTCCAGCGTCTTTGATGGCATCCATGATGCGGCCGGCATCGCGCGCCGCGGCGGCTCCGGCATTCCCGGTATCGATCAGGAGCGACTCATGCGAGGGCGAGACAAATAGGGTAGCGTTGCCACCTTCGACATCGATGACATACACATTCAGCGTTGGCGAGGGCTGCGCCATGGCGAGCGCGGAAGCGAAAACGCAGGAAAGCAGTAGACGCATGTCCAGAGAGTTTATCGCATTAGAGCGGGGCCACTAGAGAAAGCCGGGCCCAGGGGCGATGCACGCTTACGCGGGCATGATCGAGGCCGGCGCGGAGAGCAAGGGAGAGCAATTCCTGTTTCTTGAACGCGGCGCGCACCGAGACCGGGCCATCGTAGAGCGAGATATCATGCCAGCCGAAGAGCCATTTGGTGGCGGGGATGAAGTGGTAGGCGAGCGGACCGCGTTCAAGGTCGATGGCGAGCACTGCGCGGCGGGCCACGGTCCGAAAATTGCGGAAGAGCTCAACTACCTGCTCATCGGTGAAGTGATGCAGGAAGAGCGAGCTGAAAACGAAGTCGAAGCTGCGCGGGGGGAAGGGCAGCAGAAACGCGTCGGCTGCCAGCTTGGGCTGCGCGGCTTTTTCGAGGTGGACGCATTTATAATCCAGCGACGTTATGGAGGCGCGGGGATAGCGGCCCCTGAGGACGGCGCCCATGTCACCAGATGCTGCCCCGACGTCGAGCATAGAGAAGCGATCGTCAGGGGAATGGACAAATTCGGCCATGATGCGCCGCAGGATGGCATGGCCGCCGAAATAGCGGTTGATACGGACGAGGTCGCGAAGATTGTCACGCGCCACCTCAGGACTGGCATGGTCCAGCAGTTCGGGCACAATGACGCGCTCGTGACCAATCGCCACGTCCTCATGATAAGATGCGGCTGATTATGAAAGATAGGAAGCAATTATCCAGAAGGCGGTACCTGGCGCTGATGAGCGCTGCAGCGGCTTTGGCGGAGGCACCGGCGCCGGCTGCATCGAGCGACGATGATCGCGAACAAAGGATGAAGTGGTGGCACCAGGCACGCTTCGGAATGTTCATCCATTGGGGACTTTACAGCGCGGTGGGACGGCATGAATGGGTGATGGAGAACGAAGCGATCCCGGTGGCGGAGTACGAGCAACTGGCGCAGCATTTCACACCTAAGCCCAACGCGGCGCGGGCCTGGGCGAAACTGGCGCGCCAAGCCGGGCAAAAGTACATGGTGATGACCACCAAGCATCACGAAGGCTTCTGCCTGTTCGACAGCAAGCTGACCAACTACTCGCGCGCCGAAACAGGCCTGCGGCCGCGACCTGGTGAAGGAATTCGTAGACGCGGCGCGGGCGGAGGGATTGCGGGTCGGATTTTACTATTCGCTGATGGATTGGCATCATCCCGACGGCGCGCGGTGCGCGGAAGACGAAGCGGCGCGGCGGCGCTTCGTCGATTACATCCACGGCCAAGTGCGCGAGCTGTGCACGCAACTACGGCAAGCTGGACGTGCTTTGGTACGACGTGAACTGGCCGCTGAAGCCGGAAGGATGGGAAGCGGCGAAGTTGAACGCCATGGTGCGCAAATTGCAGCCCGGGATCATTCTTAACAATCGCACCGGATTGCCTGAAGATTTTGCGACGCCGGAACAGCGCATTGAGGCCACTGACCGGGCTTGGGAAGCGTGCATGACGATGAACGGAAGCTGGGGTTACCAGCGGGCCGACGACGACTGGAAATCTCCGAAGACGGTGGTGCGCAACCTGATTACGTGCGCACGCGACGGCGGCAATTATCTGCTGAACATCGGCCCGCGGCCGGACGGGTCGATTCCCGACGAATCGGTGCGAATTCTGACGGCAGTCGGAAAATGGATGGAGAAGAACGGCGATACCATCTACACCGCCGAGCCCTGCCAGGTAAAACGGTCCGCTTATGCGCTGTACACGCGCAAGGGCAATACGCTGTACATGCACGTCTATTTTTGGCCCGGGGATTATGTGGCCATCAGTGGACTGAAAGCGAAAGTCAAGAGCGCGCGCCTGCACGCCAGCGGCAAAGCGGTCGCGTTCGATCAAGATCGCTTCCGGACGAGATTCACAGGACTGCCGGCGGCGGCGCCGGACGATCCGGTGACCACCATCGCGATTGAATGCGATTCCGAGCCGGTGCAGGACACGATGATGGTGCGCAAAGAACGGCCGCGGCGCGCAGTGGGCGTCTGACCGAATGGATTTCGTGACGGGTAATATTGGCTGGATTGAAGCCATCTGTGGGCCCATGTTTTCGGGCAAGAGCGAAGAGCTGATGCGGCGGCTGCGGCGCGCGATGATAGCCCGCAAGCGGGTGCAGGTGTTCAAGCCGGTGATTGACAATCGCTATTCCGATGATGAGATCGTCTCGCACAACGCGATCCGGATGAAGTCGGAGACGGTCAGGACCGTGGCGGACGTTCTGACTCAACTGGACTGGCGGACACAGGTAGTGGGCATCGATGAATCGCATTTTCTAGGGCAGGAACTGGTGGAAGTGGCGACCCAGTTGGCCGATAGCGGAAAGCAGGTGATCGTCGCCGGCCTGGACACCGATTACATGGGGCGGCCGTTTCCACCCATGCCCGACCTGTTGACACTGGCCGAATCGATCACCAAGACTTTGGCTATCTGCATGCGGTGTGGGAATCCGGCGAAGCATACGCAGCGCCTGGTGGAATCGACCGATCTTATTGTGGTGGGGGCGGTGGGGATATACGAGGCGCGCTGCCGGCGCTGTTTTGAGCCGGGGGTTCCAAAGCAGGAGTCTCTGGACTTCGGGCCTTCCAAGGCCAGGCTGGTAGAAAATTGAAACGCGATTAACGCCCCGCTCTTCTAACAAGTTAGAATTCCTGCTAACCTAACTGTCTAAGAGGCCCTATGTCGATTTTCCCGAATCCTAGCCCGCAAGGTCCGATTCCGCCGTCTGCTCCTCCGCAGGGGGCGCCACCGCCGTATAATCCGCCACCTCAATATCCCGCTCAACAATATGCCCCTCCACCCCAATATGTGTTGCCGCCGCCGAGCAGCGGAGGCGGGTGGAAGGTCATCGTCCTTTTCGTGGCAGTGGTTGGACTCATCGGCGCCTGCGTGTATCTATACATGCAACTGGATAAGACCAGGCAAGATCTTGTAAAGACCAACGACGGGCTGCAGGCCAGGATCGACAAGCTGGAAGAGTCCACTTCCGTTACCACGCGCAGCAACCGCAAGACGGTGGACGAATTACGCGAGCAGCTGGAGCGGGCGCGCCGTCAGGCCAACGCGATGGTGGGCGAAGCCAAGCAAGAGGCGCTCAAGAAAGTGGATGACACCCGAGCGCAGCTGGAGGCGGCTCAGGAGCAAAACAAGCAACAGCTCAAGTCCGATATCTCGCAGGTGAGAGAGCAGACTGACACGGCCAACACCAAGATCTCACAGGTGGGCAATGATGTGACGGCGGTAAGGACCGATCTGACATCCACCAAGGGTGAATTGGAGAAAACGGTGGCGGACCTGAAGCGGGCCACGGGCGAGCTGGACGGCCACAGCGTGATGATCGCGACCAATGGAAAGGAACTGGCGGCACTGCGCGCGCTGGGCGAACGGAATTTCGTCGAGTTCACGATCCACAAAGCGAAGCAGCCGCAAAAGGTGGGCGATGTCTCGATCCTGTTGAAGAACGCCGATCCGAAGAAGAATCGCTATACCATCGAGCTGACCGCCGATGACAAGACGACGGAGAAGAAAGACCGGACCGCGAATGAGCCGGTGCAGTTCATGACCTCGAAGGCCAAGCAGCCCTACGAACTGATCGTGAACGACGTCAAGAAGGACACGATAGCGGGTTACCTTTCGGTTCCCAAAGTTCAGAACGTCCGAAACTAGATTGGGGGCGAGCGTTGCGGGCACCTGACTCCAATTCGTCATGAAGATATGCGTACTGGACGATTCCTACGAACAATCTGTAACTCCGTTTAAGCAGTTCGATTTTCTACCAGATCCGATACGCTATCTGGACGGCCACGAATGCGAGCGCCATTTTCTGCACAAAGCGACCGCAGTGCGGCAGGTACGCGAACTTTCGCGGCGGGGCTTCGATGTCTTCCTGAACCTTTGCGATGGGGCTTGGGAGGAAGATCGTCCGGGCATTGAAGTAGTACAGGCGCTGGAGCGGCTGGGGCTGGCGTTCACGGGCGCCACATCGTCGTTCTACGAACCATCGCGCCAGTCGATGAAGCGGGTCTGCCATTACTGGGACATCGGCACGCCGGCGTACGTCATTGCGAGCAATGCGCAGGACGTGGAATTCGCCGCAAGCTCGCTCGAATTCCCGCTGATTGTGAAGCATCCCAATGGCTACGCCAGCATCGGAATGACGAAACAGTCGCGAGTGGAAACGCCGGAATGCTTAGCTGAGCAGGCGGCCCAGACCATCGAAGCTTTCGGGGGCGCATTGATCGAGGAATTCGTGGAGGGGCGCGAGTTCACGGTGCTGGTGGCCGAGAATCCGGACGACGAATTTGACCCGCTCGTATATCAGCCGGTGGAATTCCGCTTCCCGCAGGGAGAATCGTTCAAACATTTCGATCTGAAGTGGAAAGACTACGAAAAGATGTCGTGCATCGCCTGCGACGATCGCGATTTAGCCTGCCGGCTGATGGATATGTCACGGCGATTCTTCGTGGGCCTGGGCGGCTCGGGCTATGGGCGCTGCGATATCCGGATGAACGAGCAGGGCGAGCTGTTCATGCTGGAGATCAATCCAAACTGCGAGGCGTTCTATCCGCCGGAAGATGCCGGGAGCGCGGACTTCATACTATTGAACGATCCAGCCGGGCATCGGGGCTTTATCGACAAGATCATCCAGACCGCGTTGAAGCGCCAGCGCCAGCACCTAAAGAAATGGCGTATCAACCGGCATCCGAAGGGCGATTTCGGAATGTACGCCTGGGGTCACATCGAGGCCGGAGAGGTGATCGAGCGCTATGAGGAGCAGGCGCATGTGCTGGTGAGCAAGACGCATGTCATGAAGTACTGGAATGCCGGCCAGCAGGAACTGTTCTCGCGCTATGCGTACCCGGTAACGGATGAGTTATACGTGATCTGGAGCGACGATCCGGAACAATGGAAACCCATCAATCACTCCTGCGATCCAAACGCGTGGCTGGACGGCTTGAACCTGACAGCGCGGCATAAAATCGCTGCGGGCGAGCAGATCACGATGGATTACGCGACGTTCTGCAACGAGGCACTGGAAGAGTTTGCGTGTTCGTGCGGCTCACCGGACTGCCGGGGAATTATTCGCGGGACGGATTATCGAAAATCATTCCTGGAACATTATGGCGAGCACGTCTCTGATTATGTGCGGACGCAAAGGCGGAGACGGCGTGTGCGGGTACGCAGCGCCGGTTAGGTGGAAGGCGCAACCACTTCCCCGCGCGTTTCGCCCAGCTTGATTTCGGTGTGCGGGCGGGCGTGCTCGGTACGGACATAGGCGAGCGCAACCACTTTGCTCAAGGCCGGCGAATAAGCAGCGGAAGTGATCTCGGCAACGCCCGCATCGCCGGTTTCCAGCTTAGCGCCGGGCTCAGGCGGCGTTTCGGTGTCGAGAACCAGCGGCATCAGCATGCGATGGATCTGGCCGCGGGATCGAACACGTTCGACGATTTCTTGACCCAGATAACAGCCCTTGCTGAAGTGCAGGGCGTGAGGCTGGTTGGCTTCTTGAGCGAGGAAACGTTCACCGATGTCTTCGCCATAGCGGGCCTTGCCGTGCTCAAGGCGCACGACGCGAAAAGAATCGGCATCCGCGGCCAGGGCGCCGGAAGCTTCGAGCTGGTCGATAAGCGCGCCCTTCTCAGCCACGGGCACGAAGATGAAAAACCCGACTCCGCCGGACGAATTGAGGCGGGCTACGACGCGTGAACACCAGTCCACGGTCGAATAATCGGCCGCAGGTATGGGGGCGCCGGCCTTCTGAAGTACATCGACCGCCAGGGGGCCTTCCAGCGCGATGGTAGAGAGCTGCGGGGTGGCGTCTTCAAGCGTCACGTCGTCGGCGATGATGAAGTGGTCGAGGTGCTGATAAATCTTCTCGCGGGCTTCGGGTTCGAGATCCAGCAGGAAATGATCGGGGCGGCAGAGGATATTGGCGTCCGAAAGAATGCGGCCCTTGTCATTCAGGAAAAATGCATAGCAGCCGGTGCCGGGCGTAAGCTGCTGGATGTGATTGGTGGTCATGGCGTGCAGCAGCCGCGCGCGATCCTCGCCAGTGAGCTTGATCTTGCCGCGGGCCGACAGATCCAGCCAGGCCGCGGAAGTTCTGAGCGCTTCGTAGCCCTTCATTTGAGTGAGATCCAACGCAGGTAGTTTGAAATCGCAATGATGACGAGGCCTGACATCACCAT
Organism: Bryobacterales bacterium; assembly: GCA_963769205.1. Lineage (GTDB taxonomy): Bacteria > Acidobacteriota > Terriglobia > Bryobacterales > Bryobacteraceae > Palsa-89. The sequence goes on from CAVYKR010000023.1 coordinate 499,256, forward strand.
GCCAGTGAGCCAGCGCCTGCGTTTGGGTTCGCCGGCGCCCGGAATGGTATAGAGGATGGACACGGCGAAAATGTGCATGACGAACAGGAACTTGATGCCGATCCACATGTGATAGTGGGGCGGGTAGCTGGGCTTGGTGAGGTAGTTGTAGAGCCCGGAACCAAGTATGGTGACCAGGACGGTGTATAAGAGAGCGCGGAAATTCGCGACGGCGCGATCACCGATTTCGCCGCGGGTGGGCTCAGGCACCTGGGCGAGCGCCGGGGCGAGGGCAAAGCGGGCATAGATAAAGCCGCCGATGAGCGTGACTACCGAAGTAATGTGAATCCATCGCATGCACACTGCCAGCACTGCGCGCAACAGTGAGTCCATAATTCGAGTATACGAGTTATGATTCACGAGATACTTCCGGTGGGTATATTGCAATGCAACTGCTCGATCTTCGGCGACGAGCAGAGCCACGAGGCGGTGGTGATCGATCCGGGCGATGAGATCGAGAAAATCCTTGCGATTCTGGCCAAGCATCAGCTGAAGGTGAAGGCGATCATCATCACGCACGCGCACATCGATCACATCGGCGGCGCGCAGAAGCTGAAAGCCGCTACAGGCGCACCGGTCTACATGAATGCCAATGATCAGGCGCTTTCCGAGCACCTGGACATACAGGCCGCCTGGCTTGGAATGGCGACGCCGGAGCGCGCCAAAATCGACGTGGACGCACGGGAAGGCGAGAAGGTGACGCTGGGCCCGGCCGAGTTCCAGGTTCTGCACACACCCGGGCATACGCAGGGCAGCATCAGCCTGTGGATTCCGGCGGAGAACAAGCTCGTCGCCGGCGATACGTTATTTCTCGACAGCATCGGCCGGACAGATTTGCCGGGGGGAGACTATGAGCAGATTTTGCGATCGATCCACGACAAGCTGCTACCGCTGGACGATACGACCGCGGTGATTCCAGGCCACGGGCCGAACACGACCATCGGCAGGGAGCGGGCCAGGAATCCGTTCCTGCAAGGATTCTGATTCGCCCGCGAGTAGGTTTACTGAAGCGCAACCACTACCGTGGATTGTGTCTGAACGCCGGCGACGGTCGCCAGGAGCGGCTGATCTCCGGTGCCGAGGCCCGGCGGCAGGGTGACGTTAAGCTGATATAGCCCTGCGCCCGTAAGCCCGGCAAATGCAGGCGTGATGCTGACGCCGTTCACTTGAACCTGTACGTGATTAACAGTGGGCGCGGCACTCGAGTACGCTTGCCCGGAAAGGACAACTGGATTGGTCGGGCCGAAGCCGATGCCGAAAAGTTCCAGGGTATCGCCCGCCTTGGCGGCGACAGTAGCGTAACCGAGCGACCTACCCGTCGGTCCCAGGATGTCCGTGGTTCCGTTGGGGTGGACTACGATAGCGGCAACGTGGGTGGCATCCAGGAGAAGAAACGCGGGCGAGGCCTGAGCCAGGGTCGCTGTTGCTGTCGCAGAGCCCGAGCCGGTTGTTACCACCACGTTCACTAAGCCCGCCGCCGTATCATCGGGAGCCTGAAAATTGATCTGCCCTGGGCTTACGAACCACAGATACGCGGACTTGTTGTTTACCGTAACGCTGGTGCCGCCTAGCGATGTTGGAAAATTGCCATTCCAGGTGGCGTTGCCCGAGGCAAGATTAGTGCCATAAATCGATACCCACTCGCCAGGCTGGATGGTGTTAACCAGGCTGTCAACGGCAACGACGCCGCCCGAGTTGATGGTGGGGGTGTTGGGGCTGCTGGCAGGAGAGAGTTGGAGCGTCGCGAGGTAGGTATGGGTGAGATTCGCGTTAAGTATCCCAGGCCCGGCGTTCCCTGCCGCGTATAACGTAACCGTGCCGACGTCGGTGGCAGGCGGAGTCCAATTGAAGCTGAAGGTGGTGGCGGGTGCCGCGCTCCTGGTATAGCCCGTCAGATTGTGTTCGATCCACTGGAGTGTGTTGCCGGATGGACAACTGCCGTTGAATGGTGTGTCTCCGCTGGTCTTGCAGTTGATTACTTGCGTGTTTCCGTCGGTCGGCGCGAGGGTGCCGGCGGACGTTTTGGTTGCGCTGCTGTCTACTCGGGCGCTTAGCTCGAATCCGTACTTTCGTTCCGATGAATCTGTCACGGTGACTTGGATCTGCTGCGTTTGCCCTGGAACATACGTCGTGCCGCCCGAGGCGACAATCTGGACCGATCCGCCAGCGCGGTTGGGAGTTCCGATATGACAACCGGACGCGGTGCAGCCGGTGGCATTGTCGCCGGGCGCACCACTATAGCCGGGGTCGGGGCCGTATTCATGCGCGTAGAGGGCGATGGCCGCTATCGCGAGGATGAAAGGGGAAAATTTTATGAATCGATTTCTTCGGCTGGGCATTATTACACTGCTGGACTCCTAATTGTACGAACCCTGCGGATGGCCTTGCGTTTCCAAATAAGGTAAATATTTAGCAATTCTAATGATCAGCCGTAGCGCGGCGAATTGGCTAAGATGGAAACGGCGTTCGTTTAGTAGGGGTTCCGCAATCGGAGGACGATGTGTTGGACACCTGGCGGCGTTCTATTGTTAGCACTCTTGGCTGGTTAGCCATGAGCGCAATTCTACCGGCGCAGACGGCGTCGTTCATTTTTCAGAACGAAGTCCCGACCGGAGCCAATCCCGTGTCTTTGGCTATGACTGACTTCCGAGGCGGCCGAATGCCCAATTTGGCGGTAGCCCAGCGAGGAGCCGCCAGCGTCGCTGTATTGCAAAGCTTAGGCCAGGGTTTTTTCTTCCAGCCCTTTCCGAGCCAAGCGACCGGGCAAAGTCCGCGTGCGGTTGTGACGGGCGATTTTAATGACGATGGGATACTCGATCTGGCGATAGCCAATTTCGGCTCCGGCACGGTAACGCTGCTGCTAGGAAACGGGGATGGCACTTTTCGCTTCCAACTGGACCTGGATGCTTCGAGTCCGTCTTCCCTGGCCGTGGGGGATTTCAACGGCGATGGGCTGCTCGACCTGGCTGTGACCCATCAGACTTCCAACAGCGTCTCGATTCTTCTGGGCACCGGCGCCGCAACATTTCGGCCAGCCTTGGATTTCGCGGTGGGAGTGGGCCCGGTCTCGCTCGCCGTTGGCGACTTTAATGGTGACGGGATTCCTGACCTGGCTGTAGCCAATTCATTGTCGAACAGCGTTTCGATATTGCTAGGCAACGGCAATGGAAGTTTCTGGAGCGCTCTTAACTATGCTGCCGGCCCGACTCCGGCGTACCTTGCGTTGGGCGACTTCAATCACGATGGCAAGACCGACGTGGCGGTGGTGAACAACGTTAGCGACGGAACGGTCTCGCTATTAATTGGCAATGGGAATGGATCGCTACAGACGCCGCTCAGTTACGCCGTGGGGCCGAATCCGGGATTCATCGCGGCGGCGGATTTAAATTTCGACGGAAACCTCGATCTCGCGGTAGCCAACACCGGCTCTGACACGGTATCCATCCTGATGGGGACCGGCACCGTAGTGTTCCTGCCCGATGTGGAATTCAAGGCCGGCGATGGACCCGCCTGGATTAGCGTGGGGGATTTCAACGCGGATGGCAAGCCCGACCTGGTGGTGGCCAATAGCTTGTCCAACAGCATTACATTGCTGGCGAATAATATAACTATTCCGAACCAGCCCAGCATCGCGAATCATTCCGTCGTCAACGCTGCCAGTTTTGCCGACCGCTCCGTAGCCCCGGGCGAGGTGGTTACTATTTTCGGGTCGAACCTGGGGCCGGGCCGTCTGACCGGGTATCAGCTCACAACGTCGCATTCTTTAAGCACCACGCTGGCCCAGACGCGCGTGCTGTTTGACGGCAGGGCGGCGCCGCTGCTCTACGCCAGTAGCGATCAAGTGAGCGCGATCGTGCCTTACGCGGTCGCGGGCCAGACGCATACTCAGGTCATGGTGGAACACAACGGAGTCCCGTCGGGAACGTTGAGCATTCCGGTGGATGCGAGCGCTCCAGGACTGTTTACCGTAACCGCCAATGGAATGGGTCAGGCCGCGGTCCTGAACGAAGACCTATCGGTCAACTCGGCTAGTAACGCGGCGGCGCAGGGCTCCATTGTGGTGCTATACGGAACGGGCGCAGGCCAGACCAATCCGGCGGGGGTGGATGGCGTTATTACGGGCGGCGCTTTGCCTAAACCCGTACTTCCGGTGGCAGTGACTATCGACGGGCAAGCTGCCACGGTGTTGTACGCAGGCGCCGCGGGCGGTGCGGTGTCGGGCGTGATTCAAGTAAACGTTCGATTGCCTGAGAATATTCATTCCGGAGCGGTTCCGGTGGTTTGGCGGGTCGGCAGCGGAGTGAGCCAGCCGGGCGTGACTCTGGCAGTGCAATAAACCGACTGTCGGCAAAGTGCGGGCGCTACTTCGCCAAAGGCCGGTCGATTTTCCGGTCGGTCATAGCCGAGTTGTAAGCAAACCAGGCCATCACTTCGGCGGCCTCGCGAATCTCGTTAACGTTCACCCGGTCAACGGTGTCCATGTTGGTGTGGTGCGTGCGAATGTCGTAGTTCCCGTAGTCCTGGATGGGGTTGAAGCCGGGCACTCCGGCGTCGATGAAGCTCAAATGGTCGGTCGCACCGACGGGCTCGATGACATTTCTCCTGGCGCCGTCGCTCTTCAGCGGCTGCAGCCAGGAATCGAAGAGCGGCCGCATGTTTTCCTGGTTCTGCATGTACCAGCCGTAAATTGGGCCGGTACCGTTGTCGATGTTGAAATACACGTCGAACTTGCCGCGAGCGGCGGCGTTCGACTCGCCCGCCAGATGTTGCGCGACCCAGGCGCGCGATCCCAGCAGGCCCTGCTCTTCCCCGCCCCACAGCGCGACACGAATAGTGCGGCGCGGGCGCGCACCGACGGCTTTGAGTATGCGCATGGCCTCCATCACGGTGGTAGCTCCGTCGGCGTTGTCGGTGGCGCCCACTCCGGTGTGCCAGGAATCGAGATGACCGCCCAGCATGACCACTTCGTCCCGCAAGGCGGGATCGGAGCCGGGCAGGTCCGCGATCACGTTGTACGCATTGCCAGCGTCGTCATCATAGAAGCGGGACTGCACATTGACGCGCAGTTTCACGGGGACGTTATGCTGCAGCATGAGCGCGACCATGTTGTACTGTTCGGCACTCAGCGTGATGGAAGGCACGGCGCCGGGGCCAAGATCGCGGCCGGTAACGAAGACGGTACCGTGCTCGCCGCGACTGGGTTTCAGGATAACGCCCGCGCCGGCCTCGCGAAGCGCTACTGCCATACGCTGCGCAGGAGACGGTGTGGTCGGCCGAGGTTGGCCGATTCCGGTGGCATAGGCCGCGGATAAGGGCACATATTCGGAATCGCTGGGCTGAGGGCGGTCTTTGCGGACAAAGTTGGTCATGATCGGATCGGTCATGACAATGGCGCCTTTGAGCTGCGAGCGGAGCCCTTCGATTTGCTCGGGCGACTTTCCACCAATGAACAGGGGCGCGGCGACAATTTCTCCGGGAGTGGATGCCGACCATCCGTCGGCATAGCCGATCAGCGGCAGGTAGCGCGGCTCAATCATCTCGACGGTCAGCTTTTCCATGGTCCAGCCCCGGCCGAAATGCCACGGTTCCAGGTGGGCATTCTCGAGGCCATAGGACGCCAAGCGATCCCGCGCCCATTCCGCGGCGCGCTTATGAGCGGGCGAGGCGGTCAGCCGCGGACCGATGGTCACGGTGAACATGTCGAAGACCGGCTGGACCTGGGAACGGTCGAATGCTTCGCTGTGAATCTTAGCGAGCAGGTCGCGATCGGCGGAGGGCTGAGCCCAAGCCACGGCTGCGCCCAGGAGACCAAGGATCGATGCCAACGGGAGATACTTTTTCATCGCCGCGTCATTTTATCACGCGGAAGAGTAGCGCCCGAATGGCGAAGCCGTTCGCTACAGTAGTGCCTATGCGGTATCTTTTTTTCATTCTAATCGCGACGGTATCAGCAGTCGCGCAACCGTCGATCAATAGCGGCGGCATTGTGAACGCAGCCAGCTATGCGGGATCGCCCCTGGGCGCAAACGGCAGTCCGATCGGCAACAACAGCGTCGCGCAAGGATCTTTCTTTTCAATTTTCGGCACCGGGTTGGGACCTTCAAACCCAGTGTTTCCGTCGAGCCTGCCGCTAGGCACAAGTTTGCCGGATGCGAACGGCACCTCCGTAACCATATCGAGCGGGGGGCAGACTGTGAATGCGTTCCCAACGTTTGCCGGGCCAAACCAGGTAAACGCAATTCTGCCGTCCAACACGCCGATCGGGGCGGCAACCGTCACCGTCACTTACAACGGACAGACCAGCCAACCAGTCCCGATCAATGTGTCCGCGACGCAGTTCGGGCTCTTCACCGCTAACGCAGGAGGAAACGGTCCGGGGATCGCGCAGGTTTTTTCGGGATCAGCTGGCCCGGTGATGATGGGGCTAACGACGCCCGCCCATCCGGGCGACACCCTGGTAATTGTCGGCACCGGTCTGGGGGGAATCAGCGGGCCTGACAACAACGCTCCCGGAGCTGTGCCGGTTGGTTCGAATGTGTACGTTACCATCGGCGGCGTCACCGCCCAGGCGACGTACGCCGGCCGCGCTCCACAATTCCCGGGCGAGGATCAGATCAACTTCGTTGTTCCGGCGAACGTACCCACGGGATGCTATGTACCGGCGTCGGTGACGGCCAGCGGCCAAGTGAGCGAGGACATCGTGCTCTCCATTGCACCGGCAGGAGCCTCGACGTGCGTGCATCCCCTCGGATTGTCCCAAAGCGCCCTGGCTACGCTGGATAGCGGGGGAACGGTCAACATCGGGCTGTTTCAAGTGTTGCGCGCGTTTGTGGCGCAATTCGGCGGATCGGCTGAAGGAGCCGGCGGGCTGTTCGCCAACGTAAACGCAAACAGCGTGTTTCAGATGTACAACCGAATCCCGGCCGCATTTGGCACCGTCTCGTACCCGGCGCCTTTAAACGCGTGCGTGGTGATCGATCAGCAAATTACCGCCGGTGGATTCGCCATACCGAATTTCCCGGCGATCGGCGGCACGGAATTGGTGGCTGATCCGCTGCTGCTGACGATGAGCGGGCCCGGTGGCAGCGCCAATGTTTTGCGGCAGGATACAGGCGGGTATCTTAGCACCTTCATCCCGGCAATCTTAGGACCGGGCGCCTGGACCCTGTCAGGCAACGGCGGCCGGGATGTGGGCGCATTCAGCGCGAAGATCACGCTTCCGGACGACCTGAATTGGCCCCTGGCCGGCAATTTTTCGACTGTTCCCCGGGCCGATCTGACGATCCAGTGGACCGGGGGAAACCTGGCAGCCGGGTCGGTGGTTACGATCTTCGGGAATTCCAGTGTCGTGAACGTGAAGGATCCATCCCAGACCCGGAACAAGAGCTTCTATTGCGCGGCAACGGCGGCGGCGGGGAAATTTACGGTTCCAGGCAGCATTATGCAACAACTACCCTCCAGCGACACCGCGGCGGGCGAGACCGCGTATGGAACCCTGGGAATCACGTCCGGCGGATTTGGCAGCTTTAGCGCCCCGCTTACCAAGGGTACACTCGATGCCGGTGTAATCGCATACGGAGAGGCGTATGTCCTCAGCGTTAAATTTGGACAGTAAATCGGTTAAGGGCAGTGGAGCGGACCAGGCGTGTCGTAGTATGCTTAAATTTGGAAATTTACTTCTGGGGAGGTCTCAGCATGCTCGCAAAGTCACGCGGGTGCAGATTGTTAGCACTTTCTTTCTTACTCTCGACGGGCGCCTCGTGGGCGCAGATCACCGCCATTGAGGGCGACGTCAAGGGCGCCGATGGCGAGATGGTCAAAAACGCTCAGATCCTCATCGAGCGCGAGGACATGAAGGGCACCTATAAGGGCGCCAAGACCGACAAGAAGGGCCATTTTATCTACAATGGACTTCCCATCGGCAGGTACACGGTCAGTGTCATGATCGAAAACCAGAAGAAGGACCAGGTGGAGCACGTTCAGACCAAACTGGGCGATCCGATACCGGTCAACTTCGATCTGAAACAGTCGGCCGCGGCGGCGCAGGCGGTCACTGACCCGGCTGCGGTGTCTAAAGAACAAGAGCGCGGGATGAGTAAGGAACAGAAGGACGCGCTGGAGAAGAAGGCCAAGGAAAACGCCGCCGCGATGGCGAAGAACAAGGCTTTGAATGACGCCTTTAACGCCGGCAAGGAAGCGTTGAACCAAAAGAACTATGACGCCGCTGTGGAGGCGTTCAAGAAGGGCGGTGAGCTGGATCCGAATCAGCACGTGATCTGGGCCAATCTGGCCGATGCGTACGTGGCCATCGCCGCCACCAAGACGGGCGCGGAGCAGCAGGCTGCCCTGGATCAAGCTCTGGAATCGTACCAGAAGGCGATCACGCTGAAACCAGATGAAGCGCCGTATCACAATAATTACGCGCTGGCGCTGGCCAAGGCGAAGAAGATCGACGAAGCCAAGGCGGAGTTGACCAAAGCAGCGCAGATCGATCCGACTCAGGCCGGGAAATACTATTACAACCTGGGCGCGGTGCTGGTGAACACGGGGCAGACTGCGGCATCGGAGGACTTCTTCAAGAAGGCCATTGAGTCCGATCCGAACTACGCCGATGCACAGTTCCAATATGCGACCGCTCTGTCGGCCAAGCTGGCCACTGGCGCAGACGGTAAGGTGACCGCTCCGGCGGGTATGCAAGAGGCGCTGAATAAGTACCTCGAATTGCAGCCGAACGGCCAGTTCGCCGAGGCAGCCAAGGGCATGCTGCAGATGATCGGCGCCACGATCCAGACCGATTACAGCAATCCTAACGCGAAGAAAGGGCCGACCAAAAAGAAATAGGCGAGGCTCCGCATCTGGGATTGTGTTCCCAATTGACGGCGTAGAAGATTCGTTTAACAGTCTCTACAAGCCAACACATGTCCGGACCCATCAACCTGTTTTGGTACAGTTCAGTAGCGGTGCAGCTACTTTTCTGCATCCATCTGGTTTGGACCCGGTTGTCTAAGAACTACCCTATTTTCACGCTATACCTGGGATGTTCCGTGGTGGGCTCGCTGGCCGCGATGTTCTTCATGCGGGGGGCGATGGGGGCCCGCCTGCCCCTGTCTTACACCTATTTTTGGCTGTGGACCGAACCAGTGCTGCTGCTGCTGCAAATCGCGGTGGCGCTGGAGGTACATGCGCGAATGTGGACGGAGCATTCGGCCCTCGTCCGCCCTGCTAAGCCGCTATTGTTTTTTGCACTCTTAACAGCGCTGGTTTTCGCGGCCATTCCTTTAAAGGCGGAGCTCAGCCGATTCAGCGTCATTCAATTGCGAGCCATGATTCAGTTTGAATTTCTGGCCAAGCGTTACATTTCCAGCGTGCTGGCTCTTTTTCTGGTCTTCTCCGCGGCGCTATTTTTGATAGCGATCCGCAATGGATCCAGAAGCAGCTTATTCCGGCACGAGGGAATGCTGGCAGCCTACTTCGGAATTTACGCAGTGGCCTACTTCTCGATCGATATGGGCTGGGCGATGCCCACACTAGTCAACAACTACCTGGCATCGGCCCTGACTCTTTGCTTTGTGATTTGGATGAGCGTTTTCAAGCCTCGCGAAGATCGAATACTCGCATAAATTAGAAGGTACCGGCAGAAAATGAAAGGTCTCCTGCCAGTACCGGTTGGCTTCCTCTTACTTGGAATCCGGACATTCCGGAGGGCAGGTGGGAATGGGAAGATCAGTGCGCACCTGAGAAGACAAGGGGGTCGCGTTCTGGACAACAATGATGCTGGCGGCGGCAAGCGCGAGCCAGAAAGACAATGTGAGCTTCTTCATGAGTTTCTCCTTTGTTCGCGGAGTAATCGCGCTAGTAGCGCATTGACCGCAATTATGGAAACAGCATCTCACACTATCAAAAAGGGCAAAAATACAGGTATAGAACGAAAGTTCCATTACGGACTACTCCCGTTCTCGAGCATCGCCGCGGATTAGAACACGAATATTGTGATTTATTTGTGTAGCGCAAACATAATTGTTGCGGATCGTTTTTGGAGAGGCGCAGAACATCGGTCCAAGAATTCCAGGGAACTAAGCGCGAGGTGTTTTCGTCTATACGATCAACAACGCAAGTCTCCGTGCGGCGACCCTTTCCCCAACAAACCAACCCCGCACGGAGACAACCTTTTTCTCAATCCGGGCCAACCCTTTCAGCAGTTGCCACGTCTGTTTGTAGGTAGCAGCTAGCCTCCGTGTGGACCCTTTCCCCAAAAGCCAACACCGCACGGAGGCCCCAACTCGTCCTGATTGTGATCATAGCCGCCTGTACGAAATCGGACAATAGTATAACTTCCTCGTAGATCAGCGTCTTACCTGCGGAGGCAATGCAATGTCCAAAGTTTTATGGGGGTGCCTGCTTGGAATTCTGGCAGTGGCCGGCGTCCAGGCTCAAGGACCAGGCGACAGGCGGGGTTCGCAAAAAGGCCAGGACCGGATCACGAAGGAGGTCCGGCACGAGTTGGTAACGCTGCCCTATTACAGCGTGTTTGATGATCTGGCTTACAAAGTTGAGGGTGACACCGTGACACTTTTTGGCGCGGTGACTCGGCCAACGTTGAAATCGGACGCCGAGAACGTTGTAAAGAAAATCGAAGGTGTGGAGCGGGTGGTCAACAACATCGAGGTTCTGCCACTTTCTCCCAACGACGATCAAATTCGCCGCGCGGTCTATCGTGCGATCTATTCGCAGCCGGGTCTGGATATGTACAGCTTACGCGCCGTGCCGACCATTCACATTCTCGTCAAGAACGGGAATGTCACGTTGACGGGCGCTGTAGCTAACGAGGGGGATAAGGATCGGGCGAACATCGCCGCGAACGGCGTTTCGGGAGTGTTCTCGGTTAAAAACGATATTCAAGTAAATCCCTAGCCGGTTTTTTGGCCAACAAAGGGCGGTTCAGGAATTCGATTAATGGCGTCATCGCGCGGAAGCGGTCGGCGACTTCGCGGTAGAGCTTGGGCGTAGTGCTCAAGGACGGTTCGAGAGTTGTGTCCAGAATCCAGTCTTTCATTTTGATGAGCCCGATGGCGGGATGAGCGGGGTCGAAGCCCTTGGGAGCGCGGGTAAGCTGATCGCCTTGCAAATCGCCCAGCAGCCGGCGCGTCTTACGATTGGCCAAGAGGCGGCGCAATTCCTGGTGATGCTCGGCGATGTGAGTGCGAACCAGCAGCATGGTCTCTGGCGCGGGATGATAGATTCCGCCGGCTACCTCGATCTGGTCATCGGAAACGCTGAAGTAGAAGCCACCCGCTGCCAGGCGCTCCCCGCCTCGTCGCGCAAAGGAGGCAGCGATATGCGTTTTATAGGGAGTCTTGTCGGCCGCGAAGCGCGTATCCCTATAAATTCGAAAGACCGCTTTCTTGGGATCAGTGACATACGCGGGCGCAAATTTGGCGAACTCGCTATTGAGCGCGGCGACCAGTTCAAGCATCGGCTCTTTGGCGTGCTGCTCGAAGAGGTGCTTGCGAGGTTGGAACCATTCACGGCGATTGTTGCGCCTCAGGCTCCGGAAGAATTTCAGCATCTCCTCAGGAAATCCAGGAAAACCAGCTGGCACAAACGTACTCCTTTATAATTTGACAAGATGCCCGTCCGGACAGAAACCATCGAGCGTCTAAGGGCCCTTCCCAATTTAGCGATCTCGCAAGGAACTTTGTTGAGCCGGTACACGCGCTTCGGTATCGGCGGTCCGGCTGAGGTGTATGTCCAGACCTCCGACGAACCGAGCTTCATGCAGGCTCTCGCGCTGGCAAAGTCGAGCGGCGCGGAGCATGTCGTGATCGGCGACGGAACCAACCTGATCGTGGCCGACTCGGGCTTTCCTGGAATTGTGCTGCGGTTTACAGCGCGGCATATTCATAGCCACGGTACGAATGTTCGAGCGCACGCGGGAGCGGAATTGCAGACTCTGGTGGATCACTGCGTCGACCTGGGGCTCAAAGGTCTGGAGACCATGACGGGGATCCCGGGCTCGGTGGGCGCGGCGGTGTACGGCAATGCGGGGGCGTACGGGCATTCCATCGAAGAGCGGATTCAGCATGTCAAATTTTTCGACGGCCAACAAGTGCGGGCATTGAGCAAAGCTGAATGTGAGTTTCACTACCGCGAGAGCATTTTCAAGCGCCACAAGGACTGGATCATCTTTGTCGTGGAGTTGGAGATGGATGCCGCGCCGGCTGAGGAATTGCGAAAAACCGCCGGCGACATCTTCCAAATCCGGCTGGCTAAGTATCCACCCACTATGAAGTGCGCCGGCAGCATCTTCAAGAATCTGATCCTGGCCGAACTGCCGGCGGAGGTGCGAAGTCAGATTCCGCAGCGCGTGATCCGGGAAGGCAAGGCGCCATCCGCCTATTTTCTGGAGGAAGTGGGCGCCAAGGGGATGCGGAGCGGCGATATTCAAGTAGCGGATTATCACGCCAACCTGATCTACAATGCCGGCCAGGGAACGGCACGCGAGTTGTGCGAGATCATCGGGGAGCTGAAGGCCCGCGTAAAGGAGCGGTTCGGGCTGGAGCTGGAGGAAGAGGTGCAATATGTCGGTTTTCCTAAGAACGGCGGCTCGGGGGCCGTTTAGGCTTGCACGTTTTTTCCCACAAATGCGTAGTATATGAATAAGCCTATGCGAGTAGCCCTGTTGGCGGTGTTCAGCCTGTCGCTGACGATGCAGGCCGATGACCGGCGCGTGCCCGTTATCGTTGAGCTGTTCACCAGCGAAGGCTGCTCCAGCTGCCCTCCAGCCGATCTATTGCTCTCGCGGATGGAGAGGTCCCAGCCAGTGGCCGGCGCGCGGGTCATCGCGCTCGAAGAACACGTGGACTACTGGAACCAGCTCGGTTGGGTGGACCCATTTTCGGCTCCGCACTATCGCGGCAGGCAAAACGATTACGCTCTCGCTTTTCATTCCGAGAACCTCTACACCCCGCAGATGGTGGTGAACGGACAGGTGCAATTGGTGGGCGACGACAGTAGCCGCGCCTACCAAGCGATCGGGACAGCCAGGCAGAATCAAATGACCTTGATTGACCTCAAAAATGCCGCGAATGCCAAGGATCCAGACCTGGTTGACCTGTCCGTGCAGGTGACCAATCCAAGGAATCCGAAGCCGCGGGCGGCGGACGTCTACCTGGCGGTAACCGAAAGCGAGCTTGAGACGCAGGTGCTGCGCGGAGAGAATGCCGGCCGGAGGCTCAGACACGCACCGGTGGTGCGAAGCTTCGGGATCATCGGCAGAATCGATCCGAACGGCTCCAACGTCGGTCAGATCACCAATACTCTGCGTCTCCCGCGCGAGTGGAAGCGCGAGAACCTGCGCGCCGTGGTCTTCGTCCAGGAACACGAGTCGATGCGAATCACAGGCGCCGCGACGGCCGATCTCCATTAGGGAAGAACGAGCGAACCAGTTGTAACCTGCGGTATCCTACTAGACCAAGGAGACACTATGCTTTCTCGCCGCGATCTGGGCCGTCGATTATCACTTGTGGCTGCGGGCATCGCCATTGGAGGCGAAGCCGCTTTCGCGCAGCGTTCCGGCATCCATGGCAAGGACCATGGCCCATTGGTGCTGTTGAATGCGAACGAGAATCCAGACGGACCTCCGCAAATCTCCATCGACGCCATGAGCAAAGCGCTCTCACGCGGCGGCCGGTATCACGACGAAGACACCGAATCATTGACCGCGCAGATGGCGGCTTCTGAACATTTGCAGGCTGACCAGGTGCTGGCCAGTTCCGGGTCGAGTGAGATTCTGCATTGCGCCGTGGATGCGTTCACGTCGCCGACGCTGCCGCTGATTACTACGCTGCCTTCTTATGAACAGCCGGTGGAAATAGCGGCTGCGCTGGGGCATCCGGTGGTGAAAGTCCCCATGACTCCAGAATGGGCGGCCGACGTTCGCAAGATGGTAGCGGAGGCCGAGAAGGCGCGCGGCGGTTTTATCTACGTCGTGAATCCGAACAACCCGACATCGTCGATCACGAAGAAGGCGGACATCGCGTGGCTGGTGGCCAATCTTCCCCCCAATACGGTGGCTATGATTGACGAGGCTTACATTCACTACTCCACTTCGCCCGATCTGGCGAGTTCCATCCCGTATGTGCAGCAGGGCAAGAATGTCATCGTCGCTCGGACCTTCTCAAAGATCTACGGGATGGCGGGTCTACGTATTGGATTCGGGTGCGCACGGCCGGACTTGATCCGCAAAATGTCCCCGTACCGCAACAACATCGTGCCGGTGCCAAGTGTACAGGCCGCCAAGGTTGCGCTCGCTTCACCCACGCTGGTGGCGGAGCGCCGGGAGAAATTCGGCAAAATCCGGACGGATATTTGCACGTGGCTGGACGCGAATCGATACAAGTTTATTCCGCCGCACGGCAACTTCCTGATGATCGACGTAAAGCGCGATGTGCGGGGCGTCATCACCGAGATGCAGGATCGCGGCGTAGCCGTGGGGCGGCCTTTTCCGCCGCTGAATCAAATGCTGCGCGTCACGCTGGGGACGGATGCGGATATGGCGAAGTTCAAGGAAGTCTTCCAGCAGGTCGTCAAGGCGTAAGCTATTGGCGAAACGGCCTCCGCCAGTACCCTGGGATTCTGATACGATCAATATAATGCCTTTGTATCTGGAGTCTAATATGACTCGTTTGAATCTGCGCGCTCAAGTTTCTGAATGAACCCCAGAAACTATCCCCCGAGGCGCCCAAAGGTTCGGGAAAACGTAAACGAGGCCATCCGCGTGCGTGAAGTTCGCGCTGTGTTTCCTGATGGCACAGTCGAGATCATGCCGACTTTGGCTGCAGTTCGCAAAGCTCAGGAGATGGGGTTGGACCTGATTCTGGTCTCGCCTACCGCCGAGCCGCCGGTCGCAAAAGCCATGGACTATGGTCAATGGCAGTATGAGAACAAGAAGAAGCAGCACGAGGCAAAACGAAAGCAGCACGTCATCCAGGTGAAGGAGCTGAAGTTCCGCCCCAACACCGACGACCACGACTACGAGTTCAAGAAGAATCACGCTATCCGGTTTCTGAAGGAAGGCAATCGCGTGAAGGCAGTGGTACAGTTCCGAGGCCGCGAGATCGCGCACGTGGACCTAGGCAAGAAACTGCTGCTGCGTTTCGCCGAGGATCTTTCCACGCATGGTCTGGTAGAGGGTCAGCCTCGGCTGGAAGGCCGCAACGCGCACGTAATCATCAGCCCAGTGAAGGCTACTGGCGCTCCCAAAGAAAAGTCCGACAAGCCGGCGCCGCCAGCGCATTAATTCCCTGGACCCGAAGGTCCCGGCCGGCGTCTCAATAGAACAAATATTTTTGCCACTGATTGTCGCTCTTGGCGAGCAATCGCATCAGGTGACGGCTGGTGTGCAGGCTGAAGGGCCGAGGAGCGCGGGAAAGCTTCATATTCGCTTCATCCGGCGTCCGGCTTCCCTTGCGATTGTTGCAGGGATGACAGCAGGCCACCAGATTTTCCCAGGTGGTTTCGCCGGCGCGCGACCGCGGCATGACGTGATCGAGCGTGAGCTCGGAGGACGGCAGCGTCCGATGGCAATACTGGCACGTATAACGGTCGCGCATCAGAATATTCTTACGCGAAAGAGCCCGGGTCTGATGCGGGATGCGCCGGTACTCGAGCAGCCGGATCACCGACGGCACGCGAATGGAGTGACGCGCCGAATGAACGTGCGCCTGCGATTCCTCCTCCGCCGACGCGACGCCCTTCAATACCAGCACCAGCGCCCGCCGCGCCGCGCAAATATTGATAGGCTCATAACTCGCATTTAATACGAGGACCGGTCTGTGTAATCGATCAAGACTGGGCATCTTCGGTACTCCCGGAGAAGTTGGAATCACGAATTGGCTGGTCGAGCAGCATGCGGCGGTCGACCCGGGCCAGGGTGAGCAACGTCACACGTTTGGCGCCGGCAAGCTTGAGGGCGCGCGCGCAGGAGGCGGCGGTGGCGCCGGTAGTCATCACGTCGTCGACCAATAGAACTCGCTGACCGTGGAGCGCCGGCCGCGGGCGGGCTCGGAATGCGCCGGAGACGTTCAGGCGCCGCTTCGAGTTGGTCAGGCCCGCTTGCGTGGTGGTGGGGCGAATCCGGCGAACGGCGTTCTTCACGGGGACATTGGTGCGCCGGCCGATCTCGGAAGCCAGCAGCGCCGCTTGGTTGAATCCCCTCTGCCAGCGCTTGCGCCAATGCAACGGCATGGGCACGATCAGATCGAATTCCTGATCGCGCGGCAGGGCCACGGCGAGCAGACGTCCTAGAGGACTCGCCAGGGTCTGGACGCGGCCGTACTTGAATAAATGAATCAGTTCTCGAAGCTCGTCTTCGTAGAAGCCGAACGAATACGCGGCGTCAAAACTTGTTACTCCACGCCGGCACAAACCGCACAGGCCTTGCTCATCCAGGGGGAAGGAGCTGCGGAACGGAGCCCGGCATTGCACGCAGAAATATTCGGCGGCCAGCGGCTGAGGCTTTAGAAGGCAAGCCCGGCAGACGGGAATTCGTGAAACTTCACGCAGGGGTGTTTTGCAGATACGGCAATCATCGGGAAAAAGCAGCGAGAAAACACCAGTGTAGATCTTGCGGGCGAAGGAAGGGGCCAAATCATTCGGGGCAGTTTTTGTTAGGCTGCTACTGCTGAAGACGGCACCTCCTTAAGACACTAGTCTACACGAAGCAACGCTACGACGCAGGGCCGACCTCGCAACCCGATACAATAAAAGAAAAGCCACTTCATGCGGACCTTCTACATCGAGACATTTGGGTGCCAGATGAATGCGCACGATTCCGAGAAGGTAATCGGCACGCTGGTGTCGCAGGGCTACAGCCAGGTGGAGACGCCCGAGCAGGCCGACCTGGTTCTGTACAACACCTGCAGCATTCGCGACAAGGCGGAGCAAAAAGTTTTCCATCGGCTGCAGCAGTTCAAGAAAGACCATGGCCGCGGAAAAGTTATCGGCGTGCTGGGCTGCGTGGCGCAGCAGGAAGGTGAGCGGATCTTCGAGCGCGCGCCGTTCGTGAGCCTGGTGGCGGGCTCGGCCAGCTATTCCAAGCTGCCGGAAATGTTGGTGCAGCTGGAAGCCGGCGACCGGCACGTAACGGGTCTGAGCCTGGACACTGAAGAAGCATTCGACACTCCGTTCACTCGCCGCGACAATCCGCACCGCGCTTATATCACCATCATCGAGGGCTGCGATAAATCCTGCGCCTATTGCGTGGTTCCTTTCACGCGAGGTCCCGAGCGCAGCCGCACTAGTGAAAGTGTTCTGAAGGAAGCGTGCGAGTTGGCGCGCATGGGCTATCGGGAAATCCAGCTGCTCGGCCAGAACGTCAACAGCTATCGCGATCCTTCCCCGGCCGGCTGGGACTTCGCGCGCATGCTGCGAGCGGTCGGCAAAGTGGACGGTATCCGGCGCGTCCGCTTCACCACTTCGCATCCCCGGGATTTCGTTAAAGACATCGTGGACGCCATCGACGAGAATCCGGTTCTGTGCAATCACGTCCACTTGCCGGTGCAGTCCGGCTCAACGGAAGTACTCAACCGCATGCAGCGGCTGTACACGCGAGACGATTATATGCGTCGGATTGAGTGGATGAAAAAGGCGCGGCGGAACATCTCTATCACGACGGATATTATCGTCGGATTCCCGGGAGAAACCGAAGCGGACTTCGAACAAACACTGGCGCTGCTGGACGAAGTACAATACGATTCATTGTTCGGCTTCAAGTACTCCCGGCGACCCAACACGCACGCTTTAGCGCTGGACGATCATATCGCTGAAGAGGAGAAGAGCCGGCGGCTGGCTGTGGTTCAAGAGCGGCAGCGTTCGATTCAGATGGCGCGGAATTCAGAGCTGGTCGGAACGGTCGAAGAGGCCTTCGTAGAAGGCTATAATCAGGCCACGGGTCAATGGATCGGCAGGACCACTCAAAATCGCATTCTCAACTTTATTCATCCGGAGCATGCCGGCCCGAAAGAAGGAGAAACTTTGGCCGGCGGATACTGGAACGTTCGGGTAACTCGGGCAAGCCCGAACTCGCTGGCCGGCGAGGCTGTCAGTTGAGTTCATTCACAAGGGGGACCGTATGGAAGTCGAAATGAAAATCCGTGGATTGATGATGGACCCTGTCACCAACATGCCGATTGTGGTGCTGAAGGACATCGGCGGGAGCACCATCTTGCCGATCTGGGTAGGAATCTACGAGGCCAATGCCATCGCCCTCGAGATCGAAAAGGTTTCGACGCCTCGCCCCATGACTCACGATCTTATCAAGACGCTGCTGCTCGGACTTGGAACCGGTATTCGCAAGGTCGTCGTCAGTGAATTGAAAGACGACACTTTCTATGCGGTCATCTGGCTGGACCGCGATGGCGACCTGATCAGCGTCGATTCACGGCCGAGCGATGCTCTGGCACTGGCGCTCCGCCTGGATTGCCCCATCTATGTCGATGAGACCGTGCTCAAGACTTCGCAGCGCTCCAATGCCGCTTCCGACAAGGTCAACAACGAAGAATGGCGGCGCTGGCTCGAGAGCCTGAACGACGAGGACCTCGGGCGCTACAAGATGTAGCTACTGCTTTTTGGTCCCGGTTTTCTTCGGCGCCGCGCGGTGTACAGGCGGAGCATTCTTTCCAGTCCAGCCGTGCAGCTTGTCCGGCTCGACATCGAAAACCACCATGAAGGGGCTGGCCGTATAGCTTTGAGGAACTCCTTCAAAGGATAGTTCGGTGCCGGGCTCCACCTTGCCCGGGAGCGCCATCTCGAACTTCAACGTGGCATCCGGAGTAGTGCCGTCCTCGAGCGCCATGATAATGGTCTTGGGTTTCGTTTCGGGTTCCAGTTTTACTACCTTCCCTTTGAGCATTGGAACCTGTGCACCCTTCATGCTCGAATTGAAATAGTTCGCCCCATCCGGCCCGGTGAGTTCCGCTTTCAGGTTTTTCCAAAGGGCGAGCTCGGGATTCTTGGCTGCATCCTCGGCCGCCTTCTTCTGCTGATCTTCGGCGATTTCGGTGGCATTCTTGATTCGGAAGTCGGCGGGCGGCAGTGCCGAGGCTTTGGCGGACGCGATCAGATTATTAAACCCTTCGTCGCTGCCGTGGAAGCCCTTGTAAGCCCGCTGGACGTAACCCATGACCTGCTGGCGACCCGTCGGATTGAGCGCGCCTGGACCTTCGTAGGTGGCCGCTCGAGCAAAATAGAATAGCGCGACCGGCATTTTCGCCGGATCTTTTTCTGAAGCGATGGCCGTACCCATGTAGTAATCCACCTGGCCGTCGTTGGGACTGAGCTGCAGGGTTTTCTGGAATTCGGCTTCGGCTGCGGGCCAGCTCTTCTTTTGCAGCGCGACCCAACCCAGCGTGGTGTGAGCCAGCGCCTCTATCTGCGGCCTTTGGGTTTTCCACTGCTCTTCGGTGAAATTCGGCGGGACCTTATCCAGCGTGCCCAGCAGCGCCTTGCTCGCCTTCTCGCCTTGATCCAGTACGTCGGGAGTCGGGTTCTGGCCGGCCAGGGCCTGGGTAAAGCTCACCGTGATGAACAGAGCACTGAAGTTGTTGGGATCATCGGCCAGGACCTGCTTGGCGACCTCAACGGCTTCCTTTGCCATAGCGAGCTGAAAATAAGTAGTGAGCAGCAGCGTTCTTCGCTCACTGACATAATCCGTTTGAGGATACTGCTTCACCCACTGCTGCAACTTTTCAAGCTTAGTCTTGGGATTGGTGTCTTTGGTGATGGCGTCGAATAGATCGTATTCGGCGCGATCCTTCCAGTTTTTCTGGGGCGCAGGCGATGATGGCGCTGTGGCCTGGCCGCGCAGCCCCGGAGCTGTAAGACAAAGCGCTCCCACGATTACGACCGCGGATAAATATCTAAAGGGTTGCAATGACACGTGCCGCCTCCACTTCTGCTTGTAGGTTACCGCAGAGTGAAAGGCTGTTATTTCGAGGCGGCCTTCTTCGTCGCCGCCGGCCGGCGAACCGGTGGGGCGTTCTTTCCAGTCCACCCTTGCAGCTTTTCTTTTTCGACGTTGAAGACTACCATCAACGGGCTGGCGGTGTAGCTTTCCGGCACACCTTCGAAGGTCAGTTCCGTGCCGGGTTCAACTGTCCCAGGAAGCGCCATCTCAAACTTCAAGGTCGCGTCGGCGGTAGTGCCGTCCGATTTGCCGTCGGCCATAGCCAGCAGGATGGTCTTGGGCCGGGTGGCCGGTTCCAGCTTTACAACTTTCCCTTTGAGCTGAGGCAACTGGGCGTCCTTCATGCTGGAGTTGAAATAGTTGGCTCCGTCAGCGCCGGTGAGGGCCTCTTTAATTCCCTTCCACATGGCTTCCTGGGGGTGAGCTTTGGTCCACTCTTCTTCATTGGCCATGTCGGCTTTGGCGATGTCGAGCGCGCTCTTAATCGCTAGTCCGCCGGGTGGCGTGGGGCTAGCCTTGGCGGAAGCTACCAGATCGTTAAACCCCTGGTCGCTGCCGTGATAGCCTTTGTAGGCCTTTTGCACATAAGCCATGACCGTTTGCCGGCCGTTCGGATTTAGCGCCCCTTGCCCTTCATAGGTGGCGGCACGGGCAAAATAGAACAGCGCAGTCGGGGTTTTGGCCGGATCTTTTTCCGAATAGATGGCCGTCGCGAGTTGATAGTCGATCGTCCCGTTGTTAGGGTCGATCTGCAGGCTCTTCTGGAACTCGGACTCGGCGGCCTGCCAGTTTTTCTTTTGCAAGGCGATCCAGCCCAGCGTGGTGTGCGCTAGATTCTGCACTTGAGGTTTCTGGGCGGTCCACTGGTCGGCTGTCAGGTTCGGCGGCGCGTCATTAATGTTCAAGAGGGCGGTCGCGGCCTTCTCGCCCTGATCCAGAACGTCCGGCGTAGGATTCTGACCGGCCAGGCTCTGGGTGAGGGTCACCGTAATGTACAGAGCGCTGAAATCGTTCGGATTGGTCGCGAGGATCTGCTTGGCGACATCTACTGCCTGTTTGGCCTGGCCCAGCTGAAAGTATGTCGTCAGCAGGAGTGTCCGCCGCTGCGCCATGAAGGCGGTATCGGGGAAGTCCTTCTCCCACTGCTGAATCTTACCCAGCTTGGCCTTCGGGTCTGTCTCTTTGGTGATCGCGGTGAAGAGATCGAACTCCGCTTGATTTTTCCATTGCGGACCTTGTGCGGCCGCCGGCGCGGGATCCTGGGCCACCATTCGCAATGGCGCCAGTCCCAATGCGCTTGTTAATGCAAGCGCGAAGAAAAACTTTGATGATTGAAAATACACTCGCCGCCTCCCGAATCTCGTCATTAGGTTGACCTCGGCCAATTGAAACCCTATCCGCAACATTGCGCCCAGCACCCTTAGACTTGAAGTTGGTGCAATTGCGGAGTATATCCGAATCTGGGCTGCGCTGCAAGTTCCCGTAAAGTTAGATGTCTACCAGTGTACTCTTGTTCCGTCCGAGGAGCTTCAAAAACAACAAAAAAAGGCCTGAGCGGCTCATCCCGTTGACAATTCCCCTAGGCCGAAACCCATAATCGATCCATGAGTACCACGCGAACTATGCCGGGCGGGTGGGCCGATCGAAACCGCCTCCCAAAAGGGGCGAATGGCCGTAATTTGTGCCGCTGGTGCAGTCTCGAAGTCCCAAAGGGCCGGCTTACATTCTGCTCGGATTGGTGCGTGGAGGAATGGCGGATGCGTACTGATCCAGGATACATTCGTGAAAAAGTACTGGAACGCGATCGGGGCATCTGCGCGCAGTGCGGCGTCGATTGCCTGGCAACCTGGAAGCATTTGAAGAAATTGCGCGGCGCCGCGAGCCTGAAGGCGAGGCTGGAATGGGGCCTGCGTCTGGGATCGGCCGGCAGAAAAAGCCTTTGGGATGCGGACCATATCGTTCCCGTGGTGGAAGGGGGCGGCGAATGCGATCTTGAAAACATCCGAACACTCTGCTTGAAATGTCATCGTCTGATGACAGCCCAGTTACGCGCCAAGCGCTTGAAATCCGGTCCGGCTTCGGCGGGCTAGTCGAGCAGCGGTTTTAAATACCGCATAACGGTCTGCGCCACTATAGCGTTGCCCGGGCCGGTCGGATGCAGCCCATCCCGCTGCATTAGATTTCGGGTGGCCATCGTCGCCACGCCTTCCAGCAGGAACGGGATCCGCGTCAGCTTATATTTGGCCGCCAGATCGCGATAGATCTGCTCGAACGTGCGGATATAGTCCGGCCCATAGTTGGGAGGCAGCGTCATACCCGCCAGAATCACTTTGGCGCCGGATTTCTGGAGGGTTGCGACCATCTGATCGAGGTTGGCTCGAGTGGTTTCGACCGGCAACCCCCGCAACCCGTCGTTCCCCCCGAATTCGACAATCACGATGCGCGGCTTATGTGCCAGCACCTCACCCAGCCGGTTAACGCCGTCAGTAGTAGTATCGCCGCTCACGCCGGCGTTGATCACTTGCCACTGCAGTCCGGCGCGATCGAGCTCCTTTTGCAGGAAATCCGGATAGCTGTTGCCCGGATCGGCGCCGAAGCCGGCCGTCAAACTATCGCCGAACGCGACAATCGCCGGGCGCGTATCTATTGTTGTAGAGGGTTTAGTAGCGGGCCTCGCCGCGTCTCGGTCACTGATCGGGGGCGGCGGTTCGGACGGCTTCGGTCCGCAGCCAGTCGTGGTCAGGCTGAGAGCGAGAACTAAACAGAAGAAGATGTACAGCACCCAATGCCATAATAAAGAATTGCAGGAGAATCTGGTCCGAACACCTGTCATACGGGTTTCGGCTCTCACTAAGAGCATTCAAACTGCCACGCATAAGGTCGACATTCTGCGTGGTATCGATTTTGACGTTCAGCACGGCGAGTTCGTTGCCATCATGGGACCGTCGGGCAGCGGTAAGAGCACGTTACTCGGATTGTTAGCCGGTCTTGATACGCCGACCACCGGAAAGATTATTCTGGATGGCGAAGACATCACCGGGCTAGATGAAGACCACATGGCGCGGCTGCGCGGCCGGAAAATCGGTTTCGTCTTTCAGTCCTATCATCTGCTGCCGACATTGACGGCTGAAGAGAATGTCCTGTTGCCCTACGAACTCACCGGCGGCAACGGCTCAGAGGGCCGCCAGCGCGCCCGCGAACTGCTCGAAAGCGTAGGACTGCTGGATCGCCGCGATCATTATCCCGTCCAACTTTCTGGCGGCGAACAGCAGCGCGTCGCGCTGGCCCGCGCCTTCATGGTTCGTCCGCCCATTCTGCTGGCCGACGAGCCCACCGGCAATCTCGACAGCCAGAATGGCCAGCATGTTCTGGAGCTGCTGATATCGCTGAACCAGCGCGAAGGAACAACCCTGGTGCTGGTGACGCACGATCCCGCACTCTCCAGCCGGGCCGGGCGCCGAATTGTGCTGCGCGACGGACTCGTAGTAAGCGAAGAATAACGCATGAACTTCGCCTGGTCGACCGCTTGCAAAATTGCCTGGCGCGAAGCCCGCGCGTCTTCGTTCAAGTTTGGATTCGTCATTCTGGCAGTCGCGGTCGGCGTTGGGTCGCTAACCGGCGTCCGCGGATTCAGCCGCGCTTTCCACGACATGCTGTTGAGCCAGGCGCGCACGCTGATGGCTGCCGATCTATCCTTGCGCGTGTTCGAGCTGCCCACGGCCGACCAGAATGCCGAGATGGATCGCCTCGCTCAACTGGGCGTCCAGCGCACCTGGATAACCGAGACCCTGACCATGGCGTCGAGCAGCGCATCCAAGCCGCCCATGTTGGTTTCGGTGAAAGCCGTTGACCCGAACGTCTATCCGTTTTACGGCGAGATCCGGCTGGCGCCGCCTGTGGCCCTTTCCAAAGTGCTTAACGATCGACACGGTGGCCGTTTCCGACGACATCCTGCTGCGCTTGAGCCTCAAGGTTGGCGATACCCTGCTGCTGGGCGGCCAGCCGTTTCGCATCATCGGTCAAGTGACCTATGAGCCCGACCGCATGCTCGGCAGCCTCAATGTAGGTCCGCGCGTAATGATCACGCGCGATGGTCTGGAGCGAACGGGCCTGATGCTGCCGGGTAGCCGCGCCGCCGAGCGTTTCCTGTTCCGGCTCGGAACGGGAACGCCCTCGATACAAGTGGTTCGCACAGATTTGAAGAAAAGCTTTCCCGATGCGATGATCGCCGACTATCGCGAGTCGCACCCCATCATCACCCACGGCCTGAACCGCGCCACCACGTTTCTGAGCCTGGTGAGCCTGATCACCTTAATCATCGGCGCTATCGGCGTGGCCACCGCCATGCACGCCCACATCCAGCAGCGCATGGATTCCATCGCGATCATGAAATGCATCGGCGCGCGATCCAGCCAATTGATGCGCATCTATTTGATCCAAACCGTGGCGCTCGGCCTGGCGGGCGGCTTGGTGGGCGTGGCGTTTGGCATCGGCATTCAGCGAGCCTTCCCGCAGTTTATCGCCCGCTATTTCGAGATTGAGCCGTCGGCGCGTTGGGATTTCATCACCGCCGCGCAAGGCATCGGCATCGCGATACTGGCGACGTTGCTCTTTACCCTGCCGCCGCTGCTCTCGATTCGCCGCATCCGTCCCAGCCTGATTCTGCGCCGCGAAATGGGCGAGACCCGGCCGGACTGGCGAACGCGGCTTCGAGACGCGCGGCCCTCAATACTCGCGGGAATCGCGATCATCATTGGATTCGCCGGAATCGCGATGTCCTTCGCCACCGGCACGCCGAATGACATCTGGAAAACCGGCGAATATTTCGCCGGCGCTTTGGTCGTCAGCCTGGCTGTACTTTCGGGAATCGCGTGGCTGATGTTGCGCGGGTTGAAACTCGCCAGCCGCCGCCAGCTGCCCACCACCGTCCGCCACGGGATCGCCAATCTTTATCGGCCCGGCAATCACGCCGGATCGGTACTGGTCGCGCTCGGCATCGGCGTCATGTTCACGCTGACGGTTTATCTGGTGCAGCACGGCGTGATCGCGGAGATGAGCCGCACCTCGCCGCCCGGCATGCCCAATGTCTTTCTGATCGATATCGCGCCCAAGGATCGCGACGCCGTCGTCGATCTTTTGAAGCAGCAGCGCGGTCTGGAAGGTCCGCCGGAGTTGATCGGCACCGTCGCGGCAAAGCTGATCGATGTGGATGGCCGCTCCGTGGAAAATATGAACCTGAAGGGTTGGGGCCGGCGGTTCAGCACGGCGCGTCCGGTCACTTCGGCTGCCAGCATGCCCGACTACGTAGAATTGTGCGCGGGCACTGGTGGCCTGCCTCGGCAACCAACACCGGAGCGCAGGTTTGCGTCTCCGAAGAAGACGCGAAGGTGCTCGGCGTGAGTCCGGGGTCTACGATGCGCTGGACCATTGCGGGCAAGGAGGTGCCTACTCGCGTGGCATGCATCCAAACCATCGATTCCATCCATCTTTCCAGCCGGGTCGAGTTCATCTTCAGCGCCGGTGCGCTGGACGGCTTTCCGCTGATCTACTACGGCAGCCTGCGCGCCAAGCCGGCCGCCGTTCCGGCCTTGCAGGAGGCGCTCTATCGCCGTTTTCCTACAGTCACAGTGGTGAACATGGCCGATGTGCTCCAGATCTTCCAAAGCGTGGTCGACAAGATCGCACAGGTGGTGCGCTTCATCTCGATGTTCGCGATCCTGGCGGGCGCGATCATTTTATCGTCCAGCGTGGCCGGCACGCGCTTCCGCCGTATGCGCGAGGTGGTGATTCTCAAGACGCTGGGCGCCACGCGCTGGCGCGTCAGCCGGATATTTTCCGTCGAGTTTCTGGTTCTGGGCGCGGTCGCCGGGACGATGGGCGCCTGCTGGCCGACGGTTTCGCGAACCTGCTTCTCAAGCGCATGCTGGATTCGCCGGTTTCGTTTCCGATTTTGCCGGCCTGCTTGCCGTGGTGGCTACCGCATTCATCGCCAACGCAGCCGGCTGGATGGCCAGCTTTCCGCATTCTGGGCCAGAAGCCGCTCGAAATCCTGCGCGAAGAATAAGACTTTTACTGGGCGCTCACGGTGATAAAACCGCCCGCCGGCGACGATGCGCCGCCCACGGTGATTACGAGCGGCTGATCGCCGTCCGTCAGTCCGTTCGGAACTCGCAAGTTCACTTGATACAGCCCCGCGTTTTGTGAAACACCAACATAGAAAATGTCGGATGGGCCCAAGGTCACGCCACCAAATGAAATCGACACAGGAGCCGTGACCTGTGCCGACGTGCTCGGCAATACGCCGGTGTCGAAAGCCGGATCGGTTGCGCCAAAGCCCGTGCCGAATAGTGTAAGGATGTCGCCAGGCTTGGCGGGAGTGAATGAAACTCCGGACAACAATCCGGAAGCGCCAACGAAGGCCCCTGTGACCGCATTGATCGCCGCGATCGGATTGTGGCCGCTCCCGTTGTGTGCGAAATAAAAGAACTCGGGCGCCGTGGCCTGTACGGTTACCGGTACGGCGTTGCTCGACTGGGCTTGCGGCGTGTCGCAGCTGGTGGTCACGAAGAGTGTCGAGCCTCCCGCCGGAAGCGCAGGTACCTGAAAATTAATCTGTCCGGGATAGACTGCAAACACCGGAGCACGCACTGCTCCCGTTGGGCTACTTCCAAACCCCACGCATACGCCGGCCAGATTGGTAGGGATCTTGCCATCTACAAGGTCATCCGGACCGGCCTGCCGAGCGGTTCCGTCCGGCGCGAACCGGACGCCAAAAATAGTCGCAATGGCGTTGGGCGCCAATGCTTGCACCGACGGAGTACTCAGCCCGGCGCTTGCGATTCCGCCGGCAGAGATACTCGGCGCCGTCGCAGATATCGCGGTAAGAGAGAAAGTGACAACACTCGAAAGCCCAACGGCTGATGCCGTCACCGTCACTGCCGCGGCGTTGGTGCCGAGCGTTACCATTGCGCTGACGCTCCCATCGTTCAGTGTGATGGCCGGCGATGGGCTTACCGTCGCCGATCCCGCCGGCGTCACCGTGAAGTTCACGACTACGCCAGCAACGGCCACCCCGCTGCGATCGGCCACTTTCACAACCAGCGCCGCTGCCAGAGCTGAGCCTGCGCTTCCGCTTTGGTTGTTGCCGCTCACGATGGTCAGGCTCGCCGGAGTAACCACCTGCGGGGTAAGTTTGCGAATACGATCGTTGATCGAATCGGAGACGTAAACTGAGCCTGCGCTATCAACAGCGATGCGGTAGGGAGCAACTGCTGCCGACATCGCTGGACCGCCGTCTCCCGAGCTTGGATAGAAATTTCCATTGCCGGCAATGGTTGTGATCAATCCACCCGCGGTGACCCGCCGAACCACCGAATTGCCATTGTCCGCGATGTAGAGGTTCCCGGCATTGTCCACGGCGATACCAGTGGGAGAATCCAAAAGCGCGTTGGTTGCCGGGCCGCCGTCGCCTGCATAGCCGGGCACTCCGGTCCCCGCCACGGTAGTAATCGTTCCACTGGGCGTGATTTTGCGAATTCGATTGTTGAGGCGATCGGCTACATAGACGTTGTTGGTGTTGTCTACAGCGATGTCTAAGGGATCCATACCAGCCGAGAGGGCCGGACCATTGTCACCGGAGAAGATGAATCGTCCGTTTCCAGCGATGGTCGTGATAGTGCCGGAAGCGCTGACTTTACGAATCCGGTCGTGGCTGTAATCGGTGAAATAGACGTTGTTTCCAGAGTCCACAGCAACGCCGGTCGGCATGCTGATCATTGCGGCTGTGGCAGGTCCGCCATCACCTGTGTACCCGTCCTGCGATGTCCCTGCCACGATGGACGTGACACCCGTGGGCGCTACTTTTAGAACCAACGGCTCATCGTCGGTGACATAATAATTACCGCCCTGATCCACCGCTACGCCGTGCGGAGGCGCCAGAATTTGTCCAACGCTGCTGATCGCACCTCCGGAGCTAAATTTGCGAGCCACGGCATCGCCCGTATCCGCTACCAGTAAGTTGCCCGTCCCCGAAACGGCCAATCCCTCCGGCAGGTCGAGGAACGCCGAGAGGGCCGGTCCACCGTCGTGGATACTCGTTCCAGCGAAAGTGGTAATGATACTTCCTGCAATCTTTCGAATTCGCTGGTTTAAAAGATCCGCGACGTAGATTTGATTGTTGCCGTCCACTGCGAGGCCCGCGGGGCCATTCATCTCGGCATTGGTCGCTGCCCCGCTATCGCCCAGAAAGCCGGGGTTTCCGTTACCAGCGATGGTGAAGATCAAGCCCGTAGAAGCATCTACTCGTCGAACCACGTTCAAATTGATATCGGATATCAGCAAATTGCCGGATGCATCGACCGCGACGCCGGCGGGCAGCATTATTTCGGTCGTGGCAGCCAGCCCGTCTTCGATGTAACCGAAATCTCCGCTTCCAGCCACGGTCGTGGCAATACCGGCGACGTCAATCTTCCGTACTCTTTCGCCGGAAAGATCAGCGAGATAAACATTGCCCGTCGAATCTACCGCCAAGCTAGTTATCAGGCCGATAAGGGCGCTTGTGGCCGCTCCATTGTCGCCGGAATATCCATAGGTCCCCGTACCGGCGAAGGTGGTGATTATGCCGTTCGAATCGACTTTACGAATCCGATAATTGGGTCCGTCGGCGATCAAGAGATTCCCTTTGCGATCGATTGCTACGGCCAACGGAGTGATTTGGGCCGATATTGCCGGGCCATTATCGCCGGAAAAACCAGGGGTGCCATTGCCGGCGACGGTATTGATGGTGCCATCGATGGAGACCCGCCGGACGCGGAAATTGTCGCGGTCAGCGATATAGACATTCCCGGTGCCGTCCACAGCGACGCCGGTTGGCCCGCTCAGCTCCGCCGCTGTTGCTTTTCCTCGATCACCCGAGTATCCGGGCACGCCGGTTCCGGCATAGGTGCTGATGACTCCGGAGAAATTCACCTTTCGGACGCGGTTGTCGGCGGTGTCCGCGATATATAGGTTGCCCGCCGAGTCAACGGCAACCGAACGTGGCTCTCGAAGCGGAGCCGCAGCGGCATTGCCGCCGTCCAGTAACCTGTTTGTTCCTGCGATAGTACTGATCGCGTACGGCTGGCCCCAAATGTTAAAAGTCGAAAGACAGAGAAATCCCAGGACATTGATAGCGCGCATATTGGAAAGTCCGCTATCTTATCACGAAAAACGAGCCGCTCGCTGAAATCGGGTAGTATTTCTCAGGAAACGCGCAGCGTCTTCACCGCTTTTCGGACGTCTTTCCGGGTCTGGCCCCCGTCAGCTAGTCCTTCCAGGCGCCGAGCAAGCGCCGAAGCAGAACCAGTTGGCCGATGTGATAAGCATTGTGATCGGCCAACAGGAGCGCTTCCCGCAGCACCGTCTGGCCCGTGCCATGCGGAATTGGCGCGAAGAGATCCTTGGTAGACTCCACCAGCTTTTCCATGGCGTTCTGGTCCGCCTGCACTTTTCGGATGCTGGCGTTCCAGGCTGCCGCACTGGGCGGCGCCGCGGTCTTCGGCCAATAACCGTCCGGCCATGCGGGCGAAACATGTTTTGGATCGCGGCTGAATTCCAAGATGTCCCACTGGGCTATGCGAATGTGCTCCACGAGTTGCCACGGCGTGTGTTCGGCTCCCTTGGGTTTCTTGCCGCGCAGCCCCGCCGGAAGACCCGCCACGGCCTTCTTCAAATCGGCGTGAGCGTGCCCCCCTTTCAGCAATTCCAGTACGTGATTGCGCAGCGCTTGATCGTTCTTCATTTGGATTTTTTCCGGGCTGGTTTGACGGTATTCTCGGCCTCGATGGGCTCCTCGTGTTTGGGCGTCCAGAAAGCTGGATCACCCGCGATAATCTGCTGTGAGACGTAACTCATTCTCGGATCGATCGAAAACAGCAGCGTCTCGGTCTGGGCGATCGACTC
Organism: Bryobacterales bacterium; assembly: GCA_963769205.1. GTDB lineage: Bacteria > Acidobacteriota > Terriglobia > Bryobacterales > Bryobacteraceae > Palsa-89. Next base: position 529,197 of record CAVYKR010000023.1, read on the forward strand.
GCCGGCCATCTTCGTAAACCGTTTCGCCCCGGCGTCTCCCATGGCTTGGAACATATTGTGAGAGCGCTCCGGCGCCGCATCCAGGGTTTGTAGCGATGCGCAAGGCTCAAAGAACATATAGGTACCGTTCGGCGCACCGGAAACCACCTGGTAGACGGCCATCGGCTGTTCGTCCATCGACCGCTCGAAGGCCGCCACTGCCATCTTGGCCAGCTCGGCGAAATCCTGTTCGTGATCAGGCCGTGCCCGCATCGTGATGACGTTGAAGTAGCGCATCTTCGGCAAGGTCTGCATGAGCTGCCGGCCGTGAAAACTCATCTCGGGCCGGTAGACGGCGATCATGGAGCGGCTCCCGGATCGGTATTCGCCGTCCAGAGAATCCAGGGACTCGAGTTCTGGCTTTGCCATGGCCGCTCGCGATTTGCCGAGGGACTCGAATGAGTCGTAGGGCTCCAGAAACCAGGCCTGCGACGCGCCCGTGATCGCCTGCAGGCCTAAAATAGTGCCCGGGAATTTGGCCGCTGCCGCCGCGCGCATGAAAGCGCTTTCCGATTTTTCGTGTGCGGCACTCTTGCCTTCCTTGACGTCTTCGCGCACGATAAGCAGCATTTTCGGCGGCTGCGGCCCTTCCTGAGCGATGAGCAGCGATGCCGCGGCCATGAATACGCCGGTTCCCACCAAGCACGCTAAGGTTCTGGTCATAAATTAAGACTACCTTGCCCCGGCGGTCACGAGTATCTTTCCCGGGGTCAGCCTGCCTCTGGCCACACGGATGGATTTGAAGCCTGCTTCTCGCAGCCAAGCCGTGTATGCATCGGCATGGTATGCGCCTCCCGAAGAAGTGAGCGCGAAATAGAGCGCCGCGCCATCGCCGGCTGTGACTTTGCTGTTCGGCCGGGGGCATTCCAGTTCCCACACGGCGACCACGCCCTTCGGTCCCAAGGCCGACGCTGCTTTCCGTAAGATACGAGCTATCTGGTCCGGCAGAAAATGGTGAAGGATGTTGAATAGTAGAACGACATCATAACCGGCGCCCCAATCGCCATCGAGCAGGCATCCGGCGCGATGCTCGACGAGATCGTCGATTCCCTCGTTCACCGCCAGGCTTCGCGCACCAGCCAACGCTTCGGGCAATTCAAGCACTGTTGACCGCAGGGGCGGATGCTTTCTGCAGATGGCCGCGCCGAACAAGCCATGCGAGCCAGCCACATCGAGGAGCCTCCGCGCGCCCGCCGGTACGGGAACTTTGCGGGCCACCGTAGCAGCCTCCAGCCGGGCCAACTCCAGCATTCCGCGCTGATAATTGCTCCACGCCTGGGGGTCCTTCAGCGTGGTGTGAAAATCCAGACCGCGGCCGCAACGTACGGCTTCGTCGAGCCCGGCCACCATTTCCCACTGCTCATAGTTCCACAGAATATAGCCGAACATCTCCATGTCGCCTTTGGAAACCATGGTGCGCCGTCCCAGTTTAGAAAGCTTGAAACCATGATCTTTCTGGGAGAGATATCCGGCCAGTACAAGATTGCGCAGGAGCAGATCGAGAAAGCGTTCATCGAGGTTCAGCCGCCGTGCCAGCTCGCTGGATTTCCGGGGACCCGCGCCGAGCGCTTCGAACACGCCCAGCCGGACTCCAGCCATCAACGTCCGGGCTTTCAGGATGCCGTACAACGAGTCGAGCAGCGGAATGGGAACCTTGCCGAAGGCCAGTGCCAGACGCTCGGTCAGGTCGGTAGGAATGACGCCATAATTCACGCTTCCGATGATACGGCACCGTTGTTGCGCCGCGCTAGCGCAATGAACTACCGGCTCACTCGGGTAAAATCAAGCTTCATGTCTAAGTCAGCGGAAGTCGTCATCATAGGTGCGGGAATCGTCGGATCCAGCATCGCGTTTCATCTGACTGAAGCGGGCGTGCAAGAACGTGCTGGTGATCGAACGCGAGACGCGCCAAGGTCTTGGATCCACCGGCAAGAGCATGGGCGGCGTGCGGGCGCAGTTCGCCACCGACGTCAACATCCGCATGTCCCTGTACTCCATTCCGTTCCTCGACCGATTCGAAGAGGCCACCGGCCATCCTTCCGGATACAAGCCGCACGGCTACCTGTTCATGGCCACCAACGAGCGGCACATGAACTATCTGCGCACCAACTTCGCCCGGCAGCAGGCGCTCGGCTTGAAGAACGTCCAGCTGGCTTCAGCCGGACGACATCCGCAAGAGTACTGCCGCAGATTCGCTCCGACGACATCATCGGCGGAAGCCTCTGCCCCACCGACGGATTCGTTGATCCCGAACAGCGTTATGACCGGCTTCATGGCGCGCGCGATCGAGCACGGCGCGAGCTGTGGCGCGGAACCGAAGTCACCGGCATCGACTCGGAGCACGGCGACGTTGCCGGCGTGAAAACCACCAACGGCTCGAGTCTCAGCACCCGTACAGTTGTGAACGCTGCCGGGCCCTGGGCCGCCGGTGTCGCGCGAATGGCCGGCGCGGAATTGCCGGTCGAACCGCTGCGCCGCATGCTGGTTCCCACCGAGCCTTTTCCTGGACTGCCCGAGCATCTGCCCATGATGATCGACATGTCCACCGGCTGGCACTTCCGCCAGGAAGGACTGGGGTTGCTGATGGCCTGGGCCCGACCGCGAAGAACAGCCAGGCTTCCGCACCGATTTCGATCCCGCCTTCATCGAGAAGATCCTGACCTTCGCCGCCGATCGCGTTCCCTGCTTCGCGGACCTGGCGGTGAATCCACGGCGCTGCTGGGCGGGCATGTACGAAATGTCGCCCGATCATCATTCGATTCTCGGCCCGGCGCCCGGAGTTGGCGGGTTGTTCTTCGCCAACGGATTCAGCGGCCACGGCGTCATGCACTCGCCCGCTACAGGGCGCATCCTTGCCGACTTGATCCTGCATGGCGAAGACCGACATCATCGATGCCGAGACTCTGAATGTCCGGCGCTTCGCCGAAGGCCGCGCAATCGAGGAAACTGCGGTCCTGTGAACCCAGGCTGTCCGACCGTCGCACAGGTCCTGGAAGCGCGCCAGGCCATAGCCGGAGCCGCTATCCGCACGCCGCTCGTGCGGTTGAATATATCCGACAGCCCGGCTCAAATTTATCTGAAACTCGAAAATTTGCAGCCCATTGGATCTTTCAAGATCCGCGGGGCGGCGAACGCGATGGCGCACATGACCGCCGTGCAACTGGAGCGCGGCGTGGTGACAGCCTCGGCTGGAAACATGGCCCAGGGCGTGGCTTGGCGGGCCCGCGAGTTGAGCATTCCGTGTACGGTGATAGCGCCTGACACCGCGCCGCAGACCAAAATCATGGCCATCGAACGGCTGGGGGGCCGGGTGCTTAAAGTCTCGTTTGATGAGTGGTGGCGAGCTTTCGAAGAGCGCGCTTATCCGGGCGTCGAAGGCACGTTCATCCATGCTTTTGACGATCCGAACGTCATGGCCGGGAACGGAACCATTGGCCTCGAAATTCTGGAGGACCTCCCGGACGTTGACGCCGTGGTGATCCCTTGGGGTGGCGGAGGGCTCACCTGCGGGATTGCGTCGGTGCTGAAAGAGCTGCAGCCGAAGTGCAAGATCTTCGCTGCCGAGGTGGCCACGGCTGCACCCCTCTCAGCCTCGTGGAAGGCCGGATCGCCGCAAGTGATCGCCCCGGAACGGTCCTTCGTCGATGGCGTGGGCGGCAAGTCTGTTTTCCCGGAGATGTTCGAAAGAGCGCGGCGGTTGATCGACGGGCCCCTGGTGGCCCAGGTGAACGAGGTGGCCTCGGCTTTACGGTTAATCGCTGAGCGAAACCGGGTCATTGCTGAGGGCGCCGGAGCAACCCCGGTGGCCTGCGCTCTGGCCGGCCGGGCGGGGACTGGGAAAGTGGTTTGTGTTGTATCCGGTGGCAACATCGATCTGCCGAAACTGGCTGAAATTCTGACCACCGCCTGATTTTTTCGGAACAAAATGAACTTTCCTTCGTCTTTAACCAGGTAAGGAGGCCGGATGAAGGCTATCGTCGGTGGTGTATTGATCCTTGCCATGCTCGCTGCGGGCGGCGCTTTTGCATACGTAGTCGATGACACGGATTGGTGGCAAATGCGCACGGAGCTTCGCGAAAGGGCCTTGGAAGCACGAGAGGCCGCCCGCCAAGCACGCGAGACGGCACGGGAACAGATCTGGGCGGCTAAACGGGAGGCAATGCGCGCCCGGTGGGAAGCTGCACGCGAAGCCACTCGAGCACGGATCGATTTCGCCAGAGAAAGACGCGACATTCTGCGCGAACAGATGCGCGCCCGCCGCGAGATTCTGCGTGACGTGCAGCGTGAGCTTCGCCGCGACCGAGTGTACTAGCCAGGCGGTCCTGACTAATTCCGCTGGTACATCACTTTTCCGCCTACGATGGTATAGTCCACTTTCGCTCCCGGGATGTCGTCTTCCGGGATCGTGAGGATGTCTTTTGAAAGCACCGTGACGTCGGCCAGTTTACCGACTTTCAGCGATCCCTTCACATTTTCCTCAAACGCTGCATACGCGTTATTCAGAGTGTAGGATTTCAGCGCCTCCATCCGGGTCATCCGCTGATCAGGGAAGAAAACCGATCCATCCTTCAGTTTCCGGCTGACCGAGGCGTAGAAAGAAGCGATCGGGTCGACATCTTCCACGGGCGTATCAGTTCCGTTGCCGACTACAGCGCCCGATTTCATGAGCTTCTGCCAAACATAAGCGCCTGCTTCGGCGCGCTTGTTTCCGAGCCGCGCAATCACATAGGGTGCATCCGAGGTGCAGTGAATGCCTTGCATGGCGGCGATCACTCCCAGTTGCCCGAAGCGCGGAATGTCGGCCGGATCCAGGTGCTGGGCGTGCTCGATGCGCCAGCGCAGGTCTCGTCTTATCCGGATGCTCCTTGAACACCGCTTCGTAGAGGTTCAGAACCTCCCTATTGCCACGATCGCCGATGGCATGGACGCACAGCTGGAAGCCGTTATTGATGGCCAATTCCGCCGTCTTTCGGATGTCGCTGGGATCTTCGGTGGCCAATCCGGAACGGTTGGGCGCATCGGCCGGAAGATCGGCATAGGGCGCCAGCATCCAGGCCCCGCGCGAGCCGAGCGCGCCGTCGATCTGGCGCTTAATGGCACGCACAGTCAGATGATCGTTTCCCACGCCGATCATGTAGTATTTCTTCAAATTGGGCGCTAGCACTTCGTTGGGCTGGCGGAGCATCATCCACACGCGCAGGCCCAGCTTGTTTTCATTCGCCAGGGTTTTCAACAGGTCCACGACCGCGAGCGGAGAACCGGCGTCTTCGAAAGTGGTAATGCCTTTGGATAGGGATTCACGCACCGCCAACTCTACCTGCTGGTGGGCTTCGGCCTCCGCCTCTCCAGCCGGCCGGTGGGATCGATAAGCATCGAGAGCCCGCTCCACCAGCACCTGCGCGTGTTCGTTCATCAACCCTATCGGATTGCGTTGCGGATCCTTCAGGATCTGGCCGCCCGGCGGGTCGGGTGTGTTCTTGTCGACGCCTGCCAGCCGCATGGCCTCGGCATTGGCAAAGCCGGCATGTCCGCTGGCGTGCTCCAGCCACACTGGATTATGCGGCGAAGCCTTACTCAACTGGTCGTGAATGGGGAATCCTTGCACGTTGGGCGAAGGCGGCGGGTCCCATTTGGCTTGATGCCAGCCCCGCCCCAGTATCCACGTTCCGGGCTTGGCTTCCCGCGCGGCCGCTGCAACCATCGCGACGATCTGGTCCCAGTTCTTGGCATCCCGTAGGTTCAAAATCATCTTGGAGGAGCCCAGACCCATGAAGTGCCCATGTCCTTCGATGAATCCGGGAACAGCCAGACGTCCGCCGAGATCGATCACCTTGGTCGAACCGCCGACGTAGGTTTGCATCTGCTGATTCGTTCCGATGGCTAGGATCTTGCCGCCTCGAGCTGCCAGCGCCTGGGCCTGGGGACTAGCGGTTTCCATGGTGATCAGCTTGCCATTGCGCAGGACCAGATCGGCCGGTTGAGCCGTCAGTCCGCCGGCAAAAACGGACAAGGCGAGACAAGGCCACCCTAAGTTTTGTATCTTGAGGAGCATAGATGCCTGGATGTGCCTCATTATGCCTTGGTAGCAGGGCCTGAATCAAATCGATGCCAGTAACGAAACGCCTGAATCCCGGATCTAGGATACGAGCGATGAGCGCGAGAATCTGCCCTCGATGCGGCCAAAATGATGTCCGACAGTCGGGCAGGGATAGCGTCGGCGGCAGTTTGCTGGCCTGCTTTGGCTTAGCGCCCTATCGCTGCCGAGCTTGCCGGGCCCGTTTTTTCCGCATGCCAGCCGGCCATGCCAGCCGACTCCAAATTGCTGAACCGGTAAGGGTTGAATCCGTTTCAGAGGAACCTGCTCCGCCACTAACCTTACGGGCGCTGGCTGACCATCCCTTAACGATGATCCCCATAGCGTTTTCAATCTTGATTGTGAGCCGCGATCCGGCCATTCGACGACTGCTGTGCAGGTTGCTCGAGCGACCTGCCTACCATACGCATCAGCTTTCCGAGTCTGGACAAATCCCCGGGGAATTACGCGCCCGCAAGGTTGATCTGGTCATTACTGATCTGGCTATGCCTGAGCAGCAGGGACTTGAAAATGTGGCGGCGCTTCGAACCCTGCACCCCAATTTGAAGATCATTGCTCTTTCGGGCTTGCGCATCGCGGGAGTGCCCGGATTGATAGTACTGCCAAAACCTTTCGGTCGTGAAGTGCTGCTGGAAACGGTGCAGAGCGCGCTGGTCGAGGCGGCGCACGCCCGGGTACCCGGAAGGTAGGGCGCGCCCCCGTTATGCCGCGTGCCGGTCCGTGTTTTCGCGAATCGCCCGGCGCAACCGGTCGCACTTCCGCTTAGCAAGTTGAGCGAACTCCAACAGAAGGGCCATCTCATCCTTTGACAGGATTTCAGCAGCAGCTTTGAGGTAATCGGTTAGCCTACGGCGTTCAGCCACCGCTTTACGGTAGTCGTTCTGGAGTTGCAGCTTCCTGGAGGGCGAAATCTTTGCTCTTACTTTTCGCGCCATCTATAAGATTAGACGCTAGAAAGCTCCAAATGGTGCTACGATATTAATGGCGCGCGAGAAGTCTGGGGAAGTACGAATAACTTACAGGCCTAGTTAACTTTAGCGTGAGATCAAACGGGCTGGCGAGCGTCTAAGAGACGAAGTGAAAAATACTCCGACACCGGTCGAAATATTGCTGGTCGACGATAACCCCGGCGACGTCGAACTGACCAAGGTTGCCCTGCGCGACGCCAAGATTGTGAATGAAATCCATGTCGCCAGGGACGGCGCTGAAGCCTTGGCTTTTTTACGTTGCCAGGGCGAGTTTGGCGATGCGCCGAAGCCGGATCTGGTGCTGCTCGATTTGAGGATGCCCAAAGTGGATGGCTTCCAGGTGTTGGCCGAGATGCGGGCCGACGAGGAGCTGCGCCGCATTCCGGTGGTGGTGATGAGCAGTAGCAGCGCGGAAAAAGATCTCGCGCGAGCATACGATTCGCAAATCTCCGCCTATCTGGTAAAGCCCTCGAGCTACGACGAATACTTCAACGCGATTCGCGCCGTGAAGGAACTATGGTTCCACGTTGTTGCGCTGCCGCCTAAAACGCGAACAGCGGCGAATTAAGCTTCGCCGCCGTCTGCCTTGCTGCCTCTTTTTTTTCTACTACGCTGCGATGTTGCGTTGCCGGAGCTGTCGTCTCAGCAGTCCTAAGCCAATCAGGACCGAACCGACGAGGAACATGGTGGAAGGCTCCGGGACCCCGCCGCCGATAACCTCACGTTGTTTATCCACGAAGATTCCATCTTCAAACTGGTTGACTCGGTTGCCGGTGAAGGTAAACGGAGTCTTTACGAAATTGGTGCCGTCGAAATGCACGTCCCAAAGAGTACTGCCCCCGAACTCGTCGGTCACGACAGCATCCCCGAGTAGCCCGGAGAAGTTGCTGGCGTCGGCGAATTGTACGTTCGTGGCAAAATTAGCCACATAAAAGCCCTGAAGAGGATCGGACCCATTTAGATTCAGCGGTACAAAGCTGACCGTTTCCGCGCCAGGAAAGAGCCCAACCGACCCTACGACTGTGATGGTTCCGGACGGGCTGATGAGGCGAATCGTGCCGCTACCTTCGGAACCGACCAGCAGGTCGCCGGCGAAAGCTCCCCAAGCGCTGGTAGCTATGTCCATGCCTTCCGTATCCTCGCCGACGGAGGCCACCAGGGTGGCTACACCGGTGGAGTTGACTCTGAAGACTCTCCCGGAGGACGTGGTGACCAGCATATCGCCGCCAAACGAGGAGCCGGGGTCAAAAAATATTTGTCGCACCGCTCCCGATCCGCTGGGCAGCGTGGTGAACAAACTCTGCGAGGAACCGTCGTTGCTGAAGTGATAAATATTAGCGTCGGCTCCCGATCCCGCATACACGTCGCCGGAGGCAAAGCCGGATTGGCCGAGCGATGCAGCCACGACAACTTCACCCACAGAGCTAGAGGCCTCTGGAAGGTGCGCACCGAAAGGTGTGACACTGCCACCGGTGAGGTTAGTGGAATAAAGCTGGTTATTGAAATACACAGTTCCCACAAATTTATTTCCGGCATAATTGTAGGCGATCGCGCTGGTATTACCGCCTTCCGCCGCAGCGATGTCGGAACTAGTGACGAACGTGCTGAAGTTGATGGAAGCGCCACTGGCGCTCATCGAAGCTGCCGCTAAAAAAACGGAAGCATAGAGCAAATTCTGGGACCTTTTCATGTCATCCTCCGAGACAAACTAATGCAAATACTTCACAAAGCGTAACGCCCTACTCCAACAAAGTCAAGGGAGCCTGGGGCGGGCTAAGCGAACGCGCGTGGGCGGTTCGTACTGGGACCCAGCCGCCTTACTGGAGCTGCCAAAATCCGCAACCTATTGATATCAAAATGTATACTTCAGCGCGAACTGAATCTTCCGGGTTGGGAATGCGGCCAGAATCTGACCGAACTGTGCGCTGTTAAGCGCGGCGAAAGCAGGTACTGCCGGGGATATAGGAGACCCAGTACCCGACTGCGACGCCGGAGTGGTCCCGGGAAACGCCGCTATGAAACTATTGCTTATGTTGAACGCGTCGGCGCGTAGCTCCAGGTACTGCCTCTCGCGGATCACGAACCTTCTGGACAATGCGAGATCCACATCCCAATAGGTTGGGGCATTCAAGCTGTTCCAGCCCAGGTTGCCTACGGTTCCCAAGGGCTGCGCCGCAAACGCCGCCTTGTTGAAATAGAAACAGCCGCCGCAGCTTAGGCCGGTATATGGAGCGGTGGGATTCACCAGGTTCGGCCGTTGGTGATTGACACCGCTCAGTTCCTGATCGGTACCGTCTTGGACCGCGATAGGCGCACCTGAAATGAATCGATAGATGCCCGACAACTGCCAGCCGGTAACTACCGTCCCCATCAGGCGATTCGAAAACTTGGGCGCTTGCGCGACGGCGGTTAAATTCACAATGTGCCGCCGATCGCTATCGCAATTTCCTCGATCACCCAGCGGGTTATAAGGATTGGTCGCAGTCTCCTCCGGCTTCGAGTTAAAGCCCTGGAAATAACCGATACAATGCGACCAGGTCCAGTTCCCGCTCATGCTAACCCCCTTGCTGAAGCGCTTCTGGACAGATGAGAGCAGGCCGTTATAAGTTTGCGTGCCATAGGGATACCAGGTATCCATGTTGCCGATGAAGACACCGGCGGCCGGATTCAACAGCGATAGCACACGCCGAGCCTGGACGTTGGCGAGCGCATCGCAATTGGTTGCCGTGGGTGCGCAGCCGGTGGTCACAACCGGACCCGGAACGACTTGACCAAAGTTGATGGCCTGGTTGATATAAAGATGCTGGACCCGGCTTCCGATATAGCTGACCGTCGCTATCCAGCTTGACCCGATTTGTCGCTGGATCGATAGATTGTAGGAGTAAACGGTGGGCGACGGCAGATTGTAAGGCGTGGTCATGAACTGTCCGCCCGGAGTAAAGTTCACGTTGGGAGTGACTCCATATGGATACGGGTTCCCGCCCGGCTGTGCCTGCCATGGACTGGCCAGGCCGCCCGCTGGACTGGTGAGCGTTACGCGGCCGCCCCAGGGATTGGAGCCGCCTTCGTCCTCATGGGCAATGCCCGGCACGTTGGCATAACCGAACGCATAGGATGCTCGGATCGACATCTTTCCGTCGCCCTTGGGGTCCCAGGCCAAACCGCCGCGTGGATCGAACTGGCCCCACTTCCGATAAGCGGAAGACTTGTCCGGGAAACCGGGATCGCCAGGAAAGTAGAAGCCGGGAGGAGCATTCGTAAACTGGGCGCTTTTGGTACCGGCCAGGAATCGAGCCAGGCTGAAATTCGATATCTGGCCGTTGGTGATCGACTGTGGCAGAAAGGGCTCCCAGCGGAGGCCGAAATTGAAGGTCAGCCGGGAATTTATCTTCCAGGTATCGGTGAAGTAGAGATCGAAATCATTCTGGCGCGACGAATAGGAGTTGGGTAGACCCTGCAGGAAGCTGCTCATATCGCCCAACAGAAAGTCGGAGATCCCCAAGCCGGTAGCCTGACCCGTAAAAAGAATGTTCGCGCCGGCAGGTGTGAAGTGGTTGAACTCATCCACGCGGCCCTGCCATCCGCCGAAACCAAACGTCATCTGATGCGTGCCCTTGATCCAACTCAGATCGTCGTTGATCGAGAAACTTTGCCCGTTCCAGAAGTCGCCATTTCCGAGGCCCGTTCCGAAACCGAAGCCGCCGGCGATGGTTGCGGTCCCGATCTGTCCCGGAGTACCTCCGCACCACATGGTCACGCCCGCGTCGCATAAAGTGAACAGATTCGCGCTATTCAGCGTTGCGGCGGTGCGATTAAATGCGATGCGGAAAGAGTTCACCATAGTGCTGTTGATGACATATGTGTCGCCGATGGCATAGGAGTGACCCAGTTGATTCTCTCCAGCGCCGGTGGAATTCAGAATGTTAGAGGACAGGCAATTTCCGCCCAGAATCTCGGTCGAAAGATTAAACGTGCAGCCCAACAAAGGCGCGGGATAGTAGATGTGCGTGTCCAAGGAACGGATGAAGATGGATTGCTTTGAGCTCAACTGATAATCCACTTTGCCGACAAACTGATTATCGTTTTCATGGGTCGGTACCTGGTAAGTCAGAGAGCCGCACTGGGCCGGTTGCAGCCCGCCCAGGTTGTTCAGGTAAGCCTTAGCGATGAACAACGCCTGCGGAGTATAGAACTGGGGATTGATCCTATTATTGACGAAAACCGCGTTGGGGTTGGGTAGATTATTCACGGTACCGCCGCGCAAAGTTCCGGCGCAGCCAGTGAAGTCCCCATTCATCATGGCCGAAGTTGGAACGATCGTGGTGCTGGGGAGTGCCTGGCGCAGGGTGGTGCCCTGATATCCGCCGAAGAAGAACAACTTGTCTTTCTTAATGGGACCGCCGACCGTTCCTCCGAACTGATTGCGCTTCAGACTGCTGGAAACAGGCGAAAAGTATTCGCGCGCGCTGCCGAACCCGTCGTTCCTGAGGAATTCGAAAAGATTGCCGTGAAACTCATTGGTGCCGGACCTCGTTACGATGCTGACCGAAGTGGCGGCTCCGCGCTGCGCCGATTGGCCGCTGGTCTCTGCCCGAAATTCCTGAACGGCATCGGGAAAGGCGATCGGCATAGTGGTGCCGGACAGAAAATTGAGGTGATTCGCGCCGTCCAGCATGTACTCCGTCCCAAAGAGCGACGATCCGCCGGCGCCGCCCGCCGCCGCGGAGCCGCCGATGCTGATGACCGGGAGACCGCTGAACCAACGGGTTTGATTACTTCCGGTCTGGACGGACGCGCCGGCCAAGCCTATGAGATCCGTCACGTTCCGGCCGTTGAGCGGAAGATCCACGATGCGCTGGGTCTGAACCACTTCGCCGACGCCGAGGTTGCGAGTTTCGACTAGAGCCGCGTTAGCTTCGACATTGACCTGCTCGCTGACCGCACCGAGTTTGAGCGCGACGTTCACGGCCGGGTCGCTACCGACCTGGAGAACGATTCCGGTTTCGTTGGCGTGGGCGAAGCCTTCCTTGGTGACTTCGAGCCGGTAGGGACCGAGTGGCAGATTCGTCAAAACGAACCCACCGTCGGGCTCGCTCATGACTGAGCGCGAGAGCCCTGTCTCTGTTTGGGTGGCTTTGACTTCGGCGCTTGGAACGGCGGCCCCGCTGGTATCTTGAACAGTGCCATGGATTTGCGCGGTAGACCCCTGGGCCCAGGCCAAGGCACAAGTAAAAAGGGTAAGGACAGCAAGATGGAAAACGGTTCGCACGGGGAGCCTCCCAAGCAACTCAGAATCTGGGCGAGGATAACATTCAGTGGGGGTGGGGGTCAAGGAAAAGAAAAGAAATGGCTTGGAGGCAGGGCCTTGTCGAGGGTTACAATCGCGTAGAGTGACCGAAGGCCGATTCGAGCGATTCCATGCCATATTGACTGTCTGAGGCCACAGCAGTAGACTTCTCTCTGGTCGATTCGTCCGCCGGGAGGGTCACGTGAAAACCTTCGCTGCTGTGATGCTTGGAATCTGGTTGGGGGGTACGCCCGGGCGGGGCCAGGCGGTATCCACGTCGCAAATCAGCGGTACTGTACAGGACTCCAGTGGTTCGGCTGTTCCAGCCGCTGAGGTCAAGGCGGTCCAAACGGCCACCGGCGCGGCGCGCAGCGTCACGAGCGGTCCTGACGGCAGCTACGTGCTGACGAATCTGCCAGTGGGACCCTATCAACTGGAGGTCAGCAAGGAAGGCTTTACCAAATACGTCCAGTCGGGTATCGTGCTGCAAGTGGCCGCAGTCCGACTATCGACCCGGTCCTGAAGATCGGTTCAGTCAGCGAGCAGGTGCTGGTGCAAGCCGATGCAACTATGGTGGAGACGCGCAGCACCGGAGTCGGAACCGTGGTCGATCAGCAGCGCGTGGTGGATCTGCCTTTGAATGGCAGACAACTGACGGATCTGGTATTCACTGCCGGTGCGGCGGTGGTGGGGATCAACGGCGACACTCAAACGGCTGGGAAGAACTATCCCGTTGCGACAATTTCAGTGGGCGGCGGACGGAGTGACGGAATCACGTTTCTACTGGATGGCGGCACGCATAACGATAGCTCGAACAGCGAGAATCTTCCGCTGCCGTTTCCCGACGCGATCCAGGAGTTCAAGGTGGAGACCAGCGCATTGCCGGCGCAGTACGGGCAGCACTCCGCCGCGGCCGTAAACGTCGGTCAGCAAGTCGGGGAGTAACGAGTTTCACGGCGACCTGTTCGAATTCATTCGCAATGGCGACTTGAACGCGAGGAACTTCTTTGCGCCGGTCCGCGACACGTTTGAAGCGCAACCAGTTTGGCGGAACGGTGGGCGGGCCGATCAAGAAAAACAAGCTGTTCTTCTTCGCCGGCTATCAGGGCACCATCCAGCGCTCGACTCCGATCAACAGCGTGGTCACCATACCAACGCCGGCGATGCTGACGGGTGACTTTAGCGCCTTCGCTTCAGCGCCCTGTAACGGAGGCGTGGCGAAAACCTTGCGAGCGCCGTTCGTCAACAACAAACTGGCTCCCAGTTTGTTTAGCCCGCCGGCTGTGAACCTGCTGAAACTTTACCCAGTCACCTCCGATCCCTGCGGCCGCTATCAATTCGGGCTGTTGAACAATGAAGCCGAGCATCAGGGAATTGCGAAGATGGACTATCAGCTCAGCACCAAGCACTCGCTGTTCGTGCGGTATTACGGAACGCATATTCTCATTCCAGTGGCACCTGCCAAGGACAATATTCTTCTTTCGGCCGCGACCGGCACCGAGGGCCAGGATCAGTCGCTGGTTATCGGCGACACCTATCTGATCAGCTCCAACATAGTTAGCTCGTTCCGTCTCACCGGGATTCGGACCATGGTTTCGAAGATTACTCCCGACGCCATCACCGCCACTGATTTGGGCGTAAACATCTATTCGCTTCCAAACACTCACCAAACCTCGATTAGCTTCGCGGGAGGGTTGCCGGGCGTCGGAACCGTGATCTTTGTAGGATCGTTTCCAACCGTTACGTACCAATTGAACGAGGATTTGAGCATGGTGCACGGATCGCATCAGTTCGGATTCGGAGCCAATTACATTCGCGGGATGATGAACGACTATTCGACCAGGTTCTCGAACGGCCAATTCATCTTCACGGGCGCGACCACGGGGATTCCGTACGGAGACTTGCTGGTGGGCACGGTGGGCACGTTTCAGCAGGGCAGCACCTCGGTATTCCAGCCTCGCGCGAACTACATTGGACTTTACTTCCAGGACTCCTGGAAGGTCACATCTCGCCTGGCCGTGAACTATGGCCTTCGCTGGGAGCCGCTGCTTTCTACATCCACTAAAGGCGGGCGCCTGAGCGTGTTTCAAAAAGATTGGTTTTTGGCGGGTGTTCACAGCACTCGCTTCCCGAACGCACCAGTGGGGACGCTATTCCCGGGAGATAAAGAGCCCAACGGGTCAACGGTTCCCGATGGAATTTCGGGCACAAACTGGAAGAATTTCGCGCCCCGTTTGGGAGTCGTATGGGATCCGCAAGGTAACGGGAGGATGACGATTCGGGCGGCTTACGGAATATTTTTCGACCTTCCCAATATTTTCTGGAACAACAATGTGGGATATGAGCCGCCTTGGAGCGGGCTGGTCTCGCTATCGGGTGTGCCGTTTGCCGACCCCTATGCCGGCGTCCAGGGTGGAAATCCATTCCCGTTCGTTTTCAAGGAAGGATCGACCGCGACCTTCACCCGCTTCGGCCAGTATTGGAACGGCACGCTAACCCGGCAGCCGAATTACATGAATCAGTGGAATCTTAGCGCCCAGAGACAAATCGGCGCGAACTGGCTGGCGTCGGCTAACTATATTGGGAATGAAGTGGTGCATGTATGGAACACCATTGATATCAATCCAGCGCAAGTGATCCCGGGCGCGGCCTTCACGTCGAGCTGCGCGGCGACTGCCACCAATGTCAACTGTCCATCCAACACGAATCAGCGCCGCCAGCTGATGCTGTTGAATCCGACGCAGGGCTCCTTTTATTCGATCATCAATTCGCTCTACGACGGCGGGACGCAGAGCTACAACGGATTGCTGGTTTCCCTACAGCGGCGGCTGAGCAAAGGCATGACGATGCAGGCCAACTACACGCTATCGCATTGCATCGGCGAAAACCAGGTATACGAGATTACGACCGCCAACATCACGAACCCGAATAATCTGGGATATGATCGCGGCAACTGCAACAGTCTGGACCGGCGCCACATCTTCAATCTCACGGGGGTGGGGGAGTCGCCCCGGTTTTCGAATCGAATGGTGCGGATTATGGCCAGCGGCTGGAAGCTCTCGGGGATCGTGACCGCACAGTCAGGCACTTATTTAAGCGTGCTGACGGGCAGCGACGTCGCGCTGAACGGTCAGCCCAATCAGCGGCCTAATGTCGTCCTCGCCACCCAATATCCAGCGCAGCAGTCGCTACAGCAATGGATTAATCCGAGCGCGTTTGCGGTACCGGCACTGGGCACATTCGGCAACGTGGGCGCTGCTTCGGTTCTCGGCCCGGGAAGCTTAAACATCAGCATGGCGCTTTCGCGGATATTCCAAATCAAGGAAGCGAAACGGCTCGAGTTACGAGCCGAAGCTTTCAATATCATCAACCGAGCGAACTTCGCGCCGCCAAATCTGACTCAGAATAACTCTCAGTTCGGTCAGATCACTTCTACAGCGGGTGCGTCGACATCCAACATATCCGGAGCGGCCGGCGATCCGCGAATCCTGCAGTTCGCGCTGAAGTTTTATTTTTAGGCACTCACCTGAGTTTGCGATGTGCGTCTCCGACTCACTTAGAAGCTGACTGCTGAATGGTGACGGCTTTTCCAGCGATAGTGAGAGTCGTGCTACGAGCGACGGAACTGGTGTTGGCGGTAACTGACCAATAGGTAGTGCTGCCCCAGACGGCCGCTGAGACCCAAGAAGCGTTCGAAATCGCTACCGGAGACGGGCAGTCAGCCGAACTCGGAACCGCCGTGATCGCTCCGGATGCTGCAGTTGCAGTCAGAGTCAAACTGGTCGATGCCTAGGGCGTATGAGCAGGCCGCACCCGATTGCGTAATCGCGACGTTATGACCGTCCACAACAAAATTTCCGGAACGTGTCTTGGAACCGGAATTTGGCGCAATTGACCAATTAACGGAGGCGCCAGCAGTGAAAGCTGATGCCCAAGATACGTCTGAAGTCGCGGGAGCCAACGAGCAATCCGCCGGAGTGGGCGTGACACGGATCGTTCCGGTTGACGAAATGGCGCCGACCAGCAAGGTTGAGGTGCTGAGCGAATAAGAACATGGCGTACCAGCCTGCGTGATTGGAATGATTTCCCCCGCTATCATCAGGGCGCCACTCCTCGTTTGGGAACTCGGGTTGTTAGTCACGGTCCAATTGATCGCGTTGCTGGTCGCCGATATCGAGGCCCAAGCCACATTCGAACTGGCGGAGGACGGCGTGCAGCTAGTCGAACTTGGCGTGACCGACAGTGATCCCGCTGAAGCGGCGTCGCCCACAATCAGGCTTGTGCTGCTTAATGAGTACGAACAGGATAGTGTCGTCCCCCAGCCTGTTCCCGTGACTACGACTCGATGATTAGCGGGGTTTCCGAAGTTGGAATCCCACAGTACCGTGCTTCCATCGTTGGATATGGAGGCGCGTGGGGTGTCCCAATAAGACGTCCGAACGCTCCGGTGCTCCGCCAGACGCCGCACCTCGATTCCATTGCCTCGCATGGCAATCACTTCATCCTGGAAAGGTGTCTTTCCATCGCGTATTTGAGTCGGGAGATTGGGCGGCTGAATATCGGTGGAGACAACGCAAAATGCATTGGTGGATTTGGCGCATCCAAAGTGAAGATCCGACCATGTGAGCGAGCATTTGAAAAGCGTAGAAATAAGTTTTCTCCCCCCTCCAGACGCCACTGGGAAGAACATATTGATGCCTTTCGAAATCTGGAGGCTCACCAAGTCGTCCTCGCACGTGGGGACATCCTGCCCGGAATCCACCAGGATGTACTGGCGGCCGTTATCCTGAAAAACATCGGCGTGCGGATTGCTGAAACAACCCTCCCCTGGATCGCAAATCCCGTCATGATTATGCTGGCCGCTGTCTCCTCCCATTATGCCGACCGGAAACTCAGGGCCGCGAAACTCAAAATCAAGCTTGCCGGTCTGCAGATTGACGGAATAGACTCCCATAGCCGGTTGGGCCATCAGAAGCACGTAACGCTTGTTGGTGTCGATGTCCACTCCCTTGGTAATGGTGACGTAATCAATAAAAGTCCAACCCACCCGGTTATTCGGATTCGGTGCTGTATAGTCGGCACAGTAAGTCTTCAGTTGATTTAGATCAACTGCGCAGACCTCATGTTGAGCGGAGGACCAGAAGGATGCCCAGTTATCCGCCGACAGATCGCCGGTGCCGCCAAACCCAATGTAGGTCAAGCCGCTTCCATTGGTTGCGTAATCGATCAAGGTGGTCTTCTGGCCGGTAGAAACTTGGTATTTGTAAATCTGAGCTGGCGACTGTGATCCGTAACATGGATAACATCCAATGCTATAGAGCACGTCATCATCGTGCGGGCTCCATAAGGCGCTGGAAGGATCTACGATCGCGGTTACGTCCGCCACGGTCCGGGCGGTGGCTGTCTCGAGGATGCGGCTGCTTCCATCCAGCCTGGAAATGAAAACATACTTGCCAGTGGCGCTAAATGGTGAAGGTGTTGAGTACTGATGAACACTGTTGGTGGTTCCGTCGGTAAGCATCCGGATAGTTGCGCCAAAGTTAGCGTCGACGTAGTGACCGCCGATGGGGGGCGGAGCGAAGCTTCCCAGAGGAAGTTCACCAGGAGCGGTGCAGAACGCCGGAACTGTGTAACCGTATTCGGCCAGGCAGAAGTTCGGGCCGCTGAGATAGTTGAAAACAGCGCTGCCATTTTCAGTGAGCCCGTTTTGACAGAATCCGTCAATTGCCATGGAGCCTGCCAGGGATCCACAGAGAACAATTCGACTTAGCCATCGATGGGGTTTAACTCCGATGAAGGCGACAACCAACGAGCAAAGGAAACACACTGATAGCGCAAGAATGCTTGAGAACATAAGATATAAAGACCTCGAGGATTAAATTTGCTTACAGCGTTTTGAACAAACTTTGAACAGCCTAGGTGATGCGTCGGACGGCGCGGGACGGAATACTAGCTGGCGACCCGAAGATCGCTTTCCGTTGCAGACTGGAGACAACTCTCCAATCGGCATCGCCGGGTAGCCTTGTTTCTTTCGAAGGTTCATTATACGGCAGTCGCGGCAATGAGGAAAGAGGAAATAATCCATTTTGTGAAAAAAAATGGAGGAAAAGTAACATCACGTGTAACGCAGCGGACGTGAGTTCGATCAGGCTTTGTACTTCGGTAGTAGCGTGCCTACGTTCTCGCTGAAGATGGTCTCAAGTTCCCGCGCGCTGAATACACCGCATTGCTGCAATAGCCTGCGCTGGTCGGCCGAATTGATGAACGGGAAATCGGTGCCGAAGAAAATCTGGGAAAGCGGAACCATCTTACGGAGCGCGCCCAAGGTGACCGGATTAGTCGACCCGGCGGTGTCGTAATAAAACTTCTGAAGTTCTACCAGACGCGGGGAACGAGCGGGAGCGCCGGTGCGCATAGCGCCGCCGTCTTCGAGATTTGTGGTGCTCGCTCCGGCGATCCTTCCCACCACTCCCGTGGTCGCGCCGCCGGCGTGCGAGAAGATGAACTTAACATCCGGATATTTCGTGGTGGTGTTGTTGGCCAACAAGCTCATGATCGTGCGCGTGGTATCCATCGGGTATTCGATGGTGGCGCCATTCACGCCCGGAAGACTGTCGTGGCAGCAGGCGGGATCTTTCGGATGGGTATAAACCACCGCTTTGCGGCGGTTCAACTCCTCGTAAATTGGTGCGAGCGCGGGGTCGCCCAGATACTGGTCACCGTACAGGGCCTTTCCTCCCCAGTTGGTGAACATGTAGACTCCATCGGCTTTCAGCGTATCGAATCCATATTCGATTTCGCGCAGACTGCCGGCAATGTCAGGCAGCGGCAGCATCGTGAAAATGCCGAAGCGCCCGGGATAGTCGGACACCAGCTTGGCGGCGTAATCATTGCATTCGCGCGCGAGGCGCCGCGTGGCGGTAAGATCTCCAAACCAGATCCCGGGTCCGATGATGGAGCACAGAGCCGTGTTGATACCCGCCTTGTCCATGTCCTCGATCCCCTCGGCTGCCGATTTGTTGGGAAACTCGCGGACCTTATTCTCAGTCAGGAATTTTACGTACGCCGGCGCGGTGAGATGATGATGCACATTGATCACCCGGGTTACGCGCGGCTGGGCGGGAGGCGTTTGCGCCTTCGAACGACTGCCTGCCAACAAAATTCCGGCACCGCCGGCGGCGAGGCCGTTGAGGAAATTCCGTCGGGATAGGGCTGGGCCGGGTGCGAACATAATTAAGTCTTGTAACGCGGCAGAATACGCTCCGCATTAGTGCGGTTGATGGCACGAGCTCTTCGGGCGTGAATACTTTATCAGTCAGCAGCCCTCGTGACGTCTCCGCAGCATTACGGTACCAATAGTCGGTGCCGTAGACGATTTGCGACATCGGGACCACGGTCCGCAGCGCGCGCATAGCCACCGGGTTGGTCGACTGTGCGGTGTCGAAATACATTTTTCTGATTTCGTAGAGGACGCCTTTGGGTACATTCGCCGGTGGCGTCTCGCCTTGCCCCTTGGTCACGATGCCCGGCACGATTTCCGTCTTGGTTCCCGACACAAAGCGTTCGATGACGAATGGCATCATCCCGCCGGCATGGGAAAAAATCCAGGTGATATCCGGAAAGCGCGTGGTTGAGCCGCTCAAAATCAGGCTGGCGATCGTGCGGGTTGTGTCGGCGCCATATTCAATCACGGTATCAGGCACATCTTTAACCAGATTCATGCAGCATGCGCCTTCGATGGGATGGACATAGACGATGGCTTTGCGGCGGTTCAGTTCCTGATAAACAGGATCGAAAGCCGAGTCTCCGAGCCATTTGTCCCGATAGTTCGAGTACAAGCCGATCCCGTCCGCCTTCAGGGTGTCGAGCGAGTATTCGGCTTCATGCAGAGCGCCATCGGTATCGGTCATGGGGATGGAAGCGAAACTACCGAAGCGGCCCGGGTGATCGGAGCGTAGCTTGGCCGCCGCGTCGTTGCAAGCGCGCGAAACTTTGCGCACTTCCTCTACTGACCCGAACCAGAAGCCCGGCGTGGTGATCGAAAGGATGGCCGTGGCGGTGCCATTCTTGTCCATGTCGTCCAGATCCTCTTCGAGCTTCCAGCCGGGCAAAGCAGAACCCAGACCCGGTCCTCCACGGCCCCGCCCGCCGCCCCGGCCAAATCCACCAACACCGGGATGCGCAGCCGTGAAAGCGAGATACTCAGCGGGAGTAAAGTGGTGGTGCACGTCGATTCGGCGAGGAGAATCCCCGGCTCTTTGCGCCGCTGACCTGGCCCACGGGATTAACGCGCCAGCGCCGAGGGCCGCGATTCCCGACAGAAGGTCGCGCCGCGAGGGGTGATCCGGGCCCAAACCGGGGAGTGACTTAGGAGCGTCCATGGGTGGGAGTATGGAACGAAAGCGCGCTGCATGTCAACCGGTCTGACGTCAACTGGATCTGACTTCAAACGACCGCGCACAGGCGGCAGTGATGGTAGGAATCGAGAACCGCCGCCGCGAGCGGCGCGCTGGGGATGACCGCGCCGCCTGACAGAATCACCCGCGTTTACGAAACGCGCCGTGCTACGAAATGAAGGGCGAAGGCAACGCTGAGCGCCAGTAATCCGAACAGCCCGACGAGGGGGAACGGACTAGCAGTCTTTGGCAGCGTTTCGGGGAGCGCCGGCTCCGTTACCGTCGATGCGACTGCCACTTCGGCAGGTGGGGGAGTTACCACTTCGGCGACCTGGACTTGCTCTCCGGTCGGCTTGATGGCCATGATAGGCGCCTCCCTCAACTGAACTACCACCGGCTCGTCGGCGGTCTTAATAGGTGCGGCCACTTCGAGTGGGATCTCGACTTCGGTAAAGAGCACAGGCGTGTTGGTAGCTTTGGCGAGTTCAATGGCCATGGCTTTTGGATAGACGAATTCTTCGCCCCAATTGCGGCCGGGATAAAACCAGGCTCGCAGCGCTTCGGGCTGGCCGGCCGGTCTCTCTCTAAACGTCATGACGGTTTTGTCGGTCGCCTTGAGCCGAAAGTTAGGGATGGCCAGGATGGTTGCGTAAACCGTTAATTCGTCCTGGCTAAAGATCTGGACGATATGACGGTCGGACCGCGAGTCCAGAATCTTGAAAACATAAGTGCCGGCCGGCAAGACGCCCCACCCGGCTAAGTGAACCCCTGGAATTTCGACTGGGGCGCTAAAAGAGATTACGCTCTTCCGGTTCCAGTCGTCGGCGCGCGCGCTGGGTGCGAGCATTACGCTCGTCAACGCGAAACCGCATATGGTCGCTAATGTCTGAAAACGATTCATTTACATTTCTCCTCTTGTACTTCTACCGGCAGCAAAGGCATTCGGAGGTCCGTAAGGGCCCACAGCACCGTTCGTCTTGTGTGCCCACGCCGTGCGGGGCTGGCAGCGCCTGCGATCCGGCTCGGGAACTGACCGGTCGAGGTCACATGACCAAATGCGGTCGAAGAGGATTCGCGAAATCGGTATTTGAGTGCACTGTCCCTAATTATTGAGGCGGCCAGCAGAGTGCATAGCAGGAGTATGAGGATTCTAAACAATGCATCGATATTTGATTTTGAGCGCGCTCGTGATGAGCGCCGCTTTGGTCGCGCCCGTAGTAGCGCGAGCCGAAGACAACCACCATGAAAAACGTTATTACGATCGAAACGGCCACGACTACCACACCTGGAACAACAACGAAGACCGGGCTTACCGCCAATATCTGGTAGAGCAGCATCGCGACTATCGTGAATTCCACGGCGTGAAGCGCAACCAGCAACAGGAATATTTCAGCTGGCGCCACACACATCCGGATACGACGCTCTTCAAAGTCGAAGTCCGCTAGGTCATCTGGCGAAATCCAGATATCCTCGCTGTGGATCCGTGCTCACCAATTTCACCTGAAGCTGATCGCCCACGTCCACCCCCTGCTGGCCACGGATGAGAAGCCCTTCGGCGGGTGGGCTTGATACGCGGACGAAAACACCCTTGGGCGTGACGCCGGTCACGACGCCGGCAAAGGTATCACCAATCCGATGCTGGAGCGCCACGGCTGCAATGCGCTTGCTCATCACGCGCTCCACTTTGCGTGCGGCATCTTCTTTCAGGGTGCAGTTGCGCGCGATTGAATCCAGTTGCGGGTCCGAATACGGCGGCGGCTGCTTGGAGAGGACGGACTTTATCAGCCGCTGGGTTACTGTATCAGCGAAGCGTCGGTTTGGCGCGGTCGAATGAGTGTAATCGTGGGCCGCCAACGCGAAGTGCCCCTGATCCTGGTCGCCCGGGCGCGACAGCACATATTCGCCCGGCCCCAGCAGCTTGATCACGGCCAGTGAGACGTCGGCGTAATGGACCGCATCGACGGCCTTCCGTTTCTGAAGGAAGTTATTGAGCGCACCGGAATCCGGTTCAGGCGGTAGCCGGTCGCCATGGCGCGCAGCCAATTCGACGATGCGGGCCCACCGTTCCGGCGTTCTGACTACTCTTCGGATGGATGACACTCCGGCCTTCACGAGCCTGCGCTCCATCACACCATTGGCAGCCACCATGAAGTTCTCGATTAATTCGGTGGCGCGATTTTTCTTACGCGTATTAATCCCTTGCACCTGGCCGTTGGAAATGACGGCCTCTGCCTCCACGCGGTCGATGTCTAATGCGCCTTGCCGCTGCCGTTCTTTGAACATAATCTGCGCCGCTTCATCCTGCAGCTTGAGCTGCGCAGCGAGATCAGCGGAGGCGGCTACCTTGGGTGGACCGGCCGAGCTTCCTTCCAACCACGCACCCACGCCGTTGTAGGCCAGTTGCGCGCGATTGCGCACCAGCGCGCGGTAGATATTGTCTGAGGTGATCGATCCGTCGGGAGCGACCACAAAATCTACCACTACGGCTAACCGGTCGGCATCCTGGTTCAGCGAAGTCAGATTCGTCGATAGCTGTTCCGGCAGCATCGAAAAGGTTCGAATGCCGGTGTAGACGCTAGTCGTCTGCGCAGCGGCATGTTTGTCGATCGGCGATCCAATCGGCACGTCGGTGTCGACATCGGCGATCGCAATAAGAATGCGGATTCCGGCGGTGGTGCGCTCGGCCGCTTCGGCCTGGTCCAAATCGCGAGAAGTGTCATTATCGATAGAAGACCAGAGCAGCGAGCGCAGGTCGCGCACATTGTCATCTGTAGTCGATGCCGACCGGTTCTGGAGCGCCGCCAATTGCTGGCTGACTTCGGGAGGAAAATCGGGATCGAAGCCTCGGTCGATCATCTCCTGACGGGCAGCCGCAAACAGATCAAATCCGCTATTAGCCATGGAAACGCAAGCCTAACACAGTGGCCTACGGCGAAGCGCCGGAATCCTCAAAACTAAGGGCTTGGGCGTGACCATCCATGGTCACTTGACCGTATATCGTTATTTCGAGAGGCGCTCTTAGCCGACAACTCGGCTCGCGGATCGACACCCAACGAATGGGCTCAACACCACTGAACGTTGGTGCCAGGCATGCACTAGAAAGGCCAGTCGTCCCGTGCCACGGTTGGCGTTCGGTCGACGGAAGAGGTGAAAAATGAAATCGATTTTGCTGACTACTCTAGCGCTTGGGCCGTTAGCTTTTGCGCCGTTGGCCGCCAAGAATAACGAACCCGTAAAGCGTCTGAACGAAGCTGCAGCGGTATTTTCAGAGGTTATGGATGCGCCGGATAAAGGCATTCCTCAAGAGCTGCTCGAGAACGCTCACTGCATCGTGATCGTGCCGGGGCTCAAGACGGCGGCTTTCGTATTTGGCGGGAAGTATGGCAAGGGCGTTATGTCGTGTCGGAATAAGAGCGGCGCCGGATGGTCGGCTCCAGGCACGGTTCGCATTGAAGGCGGAAGCGTCGGGTTCCAGATCGGCGGATCCGAGACCGACTTGATCATGCTGGTAATGAATGACCGCGGTGAAGACAAACTGCTGTCTAGTAAATTTACGCTAGGTGCTGAAGGCTCAGTAGCGGCAGGTCCGGTCGGACGTACCGCGACGGCTCAAACAGATGCCCAGATGCACGCCGAAATTCTTTCATGGTCGCGATCGCAGGGTTTATTCGCCGGTCTCGCGCTGGAAGGCGCTACGCTGCGGCAGGACCTGGATGACAACCAGGCGCTTTATGGCAAGAAACTGGAAAACCGCCACATCGTGACGCAAGGCGTGCGGCCACCCAAGTCGGCTGAGAAGCTGATGGGGTTGCTCAACAGATACTCGCGCCGCGAGCATAAAGAAGTACCGACCGGAACGGAGCAATAGAAAATTATGAATATTCGACCCTTATACGACCGCATCGTGGTGAAGCGGATTGAGGAACAAGAAACCACGCGCCACGGCATAATCATTCCCGATTCCGCGAAGGAGAAGCCGCAAGAAGGCGAGGTCCTGGCCGTAGGGCATGGCAAGCGGCTCGAGGATGGCAAACTGGTGGCACTCGACGTCAAGGTGGGCGATCACATCCTGTTTGGGAAGTACTCCGGCAGCGAGACGCAACAGAACAGCACCGAATACATCATCATGCGCGAGGACGACGTTCTCGGCATTCTGGATTCGGCCGCCAAAGCGGCTAAGAAATAGTTCACATTCGACTCACAAGGAGCACTCATGGCAAAACAGATTCTTTATAGCGATCATTCCAGGCAGGCGATCCTGCGCGGCGTCAATCAGCTCGCAGACGCGGTAAAGGTGACTCTCGGCCCACGCGGCCGCAGTGTAGTCCTCGAGAAAAAGTACGGCGGGCCGACCATTACAAAAGACGGCGTAACGGTAGCCAAAGAGATTGAGTTGAAGGACCCGCTCGAAAACATGGGCGCGCAGATGGTGCGTGAAGTGGCGTCCAAGACTTCGGATGTGGCCGGCGACGGCACCACCACTGCCACCATTCTGGCTCAGGCGATCTTCCGCGAAGGCGTAAAGGCAGTGACCGCCGGCGCCAACCCAATGGCCCTCAAACGCGGCATCGATAAGGCCGTCGAAGCGGCTGTGCAAGAAGTCAAGAAGCTCTCCAAGCCGGTTTCCGGCGACATGATAGCGCAAGTCGGAAGCATTTCCGCCAATAGCGACTCCACGATCGGCAACATTATCGCCGAGGCGATGAAGAAGGTCGGCAAGGACGGAGTGATCACGGTGGAGGAATCGAAAACCATGACCACCGAGCTGGCCACGGTGGACGGCATGCAGTTCGACCGCGGCTACCTCTCGCCCTATTTCGTGACCGATCCCGAGCGGATGGAATGCGTGCTCGAAGAGCCGTACATACTGATTCATGAAAAGAAGATCGGAAGCATGAAGGACATATTGCCTCTGCTGGAGCAGATCGCGCGGGCCGGCAAGCCATTACTGATGATCTCCGAAGATGTGGAAGGCGAAGCGCTGGCAACGCTGGTAGTCAACAAACTGCGTGGCACGCTGAATGTGTGCGCCGTGAAGGCTCCCGGCTTCGGGGACCGGCGCAAGGCCATGCTGGAAGACATCTCCATCCTGACAGGCGGCAAAGCCATCATGGAGGAGATCGGGATCAAACTGGAAGGCGTCCAACTGGCGGACTTGGGCCGCGCTAAGCGAATCACGGTAGACAAGGACAACACCACCATCATCGATGGGGGCGGAACGCAGAAGGAGATCGAAGGCCGTATCAAGCAGCTCCGCGCTCAGGTGGAAGAAACCACTTCAGATTATGACCGCGAGAAACTGCAGGAGCGGTTGGCGAAGCTGGCCGGCGGCGTAGCCATCATCAGAGTAGGCGCGGCCACTGAAACCGAGATGAAAGAGAAGAAGGCCCGAGTGGAGGATGCTATGCATGCCACTCGCGCGGCGGTGGAGGAAGGGATCGTGCCGGGCGGCGGCGTGGCGCTGCTCAGAGCAGCGATGGTACTGGAAAAGCTGACTCTGCCGGGCGACGAGCAGTTTGGCGTCAATATCGTACGGCGCGCTTGCGAGGAACCGGTCCGGCAAATCGTGCACAACTGCGGTACCGAGGGCGCGGTGGTGGCGGAGAAGATCAAGAATCACAAGGATCCTAATTTCGGGTTCAATGCCGCTACGGAACAGTATGAGGATCTAGTAAAGGCCGGGGTGATCGACCCGACGAAGGTAACTCGTACGGCGCTCCAAAACGCGGCGTCGATTGCCTCTCTCATGCTCACCACCGAGGCAATGGTCTGCGGCATCGTGGAGGAAGCGGACTAGTCAGCAATGCCCCGGGCGTTTTGGTGAGCCCGGGGCCCTTTGTAAACCCGGGGCTCTTAGTAAACCGGGGCTCTTAGTAAAATAGAGGAATGGACAAGCGACTACAAAAACGGCACAAGCGGCAGGTGGCGCGGGCGAAAGAGCACGTCAAACTATCCGAACCGGATCTGAGAACACCGGAACAAATCAAAGCAGCAAGGGAGGCGGGCCGCTCCGCCTCAGGCCGGCGCAATGATGCCGGTACGAACTCCTCCGCGCCGTCAGCCCGGAGAAGCGGAGCTAATGTAACTCATACCGCGGCCAAGACCGACGTATAGCGTCTGGGCGCAACTCATCGCCCCGTGGCCGGGGCATCCTCAGGCTGATTATGCGCTTGGTGACCTGGAACTGCTGTCGCGGTACGTATCTGAAGAAGTCATCGTTCTTAGATACGCTGGCGCCGGACATCGCCGTAATTCAGGAGTGCGCTAAGCCGAGGTGCCAGACCGACCAATGTTTATGGTTTGGACACAACCCGCATCAAGGCATCGCTGTCTTCGCCAACGGGCCGTATCGAATTCGCGCCCTTCCCGCAGTACCCGGGATTCCACGGTACGCGATTCCGGTTGAAGTAGCCGGACCAACCAACTTCCTGCTTATCGCTGTTTGGTCTAAGGGCGGCCAAGCCAACCCGTATGTCGAGGGGGCAGTGCGCGCGATCAAGCGGTATCGCAAATTGTTCACTCAATACCCTACCGTTCTAGCCGGTGACCTGAACTCCAACACCATTTGGGACTCAAACCACGCCGCCGGTCTAAACCATAGCGCCTTGGTGCGAATGCTTTCCGAGCTTGGGCTGGTGAGCAGCTATCATTCTTTTTATGGCGAGGCTCAGGGAGCAGAGAAGCTGCCCACTTACTATTTCCAATGGAAAGAACACCGTCCGTTTCACATCGACTATTGCTTCATACCGCGGGAGTGGGCGCCAAGGGTGCAGCGCGTGGAGGTCGGGTCCTATGCCGAATGGAAAGATCGCAGCGACCATCGTCCAATACTGGTGGAACTTGCCGATGACGCAAATGCTATGCTGAACAACGCTTAGGTGCTTAACCAAGTTATGACTACACGAATCCTGACCTTCTTTGCTATTCTGCCGGCGACCGGGATCGGTTCAGTCGTGGCGCATGCGCAGTCGCTGCTGGTGCTCAACAAGGAAGGCTCGGTAGCGATCATCGATCCAGCCACGCAGAAAGTTCTTGGGCGCGCGCCCACAGGCGAAGGTCCGCATGAAGTGGTCGCAACCAGCGACGGCAAGCTAGCGGTCGCGTCGAATTATGGATCGGGACCCATGCCTGGACACACGCTCTCGGTGATCGATCTTGCCAGCCGTAAGGAAATTCATAGGGTGGATCTGGCACCTCTGCTGCGGCCGCACGGGCTGTTTTCAGTGGATGGAAAAGTGTACTTCACGGCCGAGGGCAGCAAGGCCGTCGGACGCTACGATCCATCGAGCAACCGGGTCGACTGGCTCCTCGGCACGGGCCAGGACGGCACCCACATGGTCGCCTTAAGCAAAGACCGCAATATGATCTTCACCTCCAATATCGGATCCGGCACGGTGTCGATTTTCGAGCACGCGGGCACAGGTGGAGACTGGCGGCAGACCGTAGTTCCGGTAGGTCAGGGAGTGGAGGGCTTCGATGTGTCCCCGGATGGCAAAGAGTTGTGGGCCGCGAACGCAGGCGATGGAACAGTATCGATCGTGGACATCGCAGCAAAGAAGGTTGTCCAGACGTTCGCGGTGAATGCGAAGCGGTCCAATCGACTAAAGTTCACGCCCGACGGTAAGCGCGTTCTGATCTCGGACTTAACGAATGGCGGTTTAGTAGTAATCGATGTCGTCTCGCGAAAAGAGGTTAAGCGCTTAACGCTGGGCCGCAGCATTGCGGGTATTCTGATTGCACCCGACGGCTTGCGCGCGTATGTTGCAGCGACCAACGATAACTACGTCGCCGTGGTTGACCTGAAGACTCTTGAGGTGACCAGCCGCATTTCAACCGGCACCGGGCCGGATGGGATGGATTGGGTCGCTAGCCGCTGACTGAAGTCCGCCGATTTTACTTCCGTAACATAACCTCGGTGGATTTAATGACGACCTCTACGCTATCGCCCTTTTTCAGCTTCATCTCTTTTGCGCTTTGGCGAGTGATTACGCTCTCGATAGTGAACTTTCCGAGCTTGACGACCACGTGAGCCATGATATCTCCCATGGTGATCTTTGCGATTTTTCCTTGAAGTTGATTCCTTGCCGAAAGAGCCATACACCAACGATACACCTTAGGCGCTAGAATCGTGGAAAGCGCAATTTCACGAGGTGTTTTATGAAATCCACTTATCGCCGAGACTTCTTGAAGCTCCCGCTGGCGGCCGCTGCTGTTCAAACGATCTCCACTGCACCGCCCGCCGCCGCCGCGCCCGCCGCACGTATGGACGAATACGCGCCGGCCAATACCAAGATCGCCACCATGGTGAGCGCCCGGGCTAAAGACGATCATTTCCTCTTCCTCAAACAGATCGGCGTGCAGTGGGTACACGTGCAGTTTCCCATCGATGCCGATTTCGAGATGGTAAAGAGCACGCAGGACCGGTTGGCACAGTTTGGTATCAAGATTCACTGCGGAATCGTGGATCATTATCGGTCCCAAAAAATTCAGCTCGGCAAGCCTGGCCGCGACGAGGATATCGAGAAGTTCCAGACATTTATTCAAGGCCTGGGCCGGCTGGGGATTTACTCCACGAAAATCGATTTCCACCCCGGCAACACCTACACCACCACAGGAAATCACCACGCCCGCGAGGCTATAAGGTCCGCGAATATGACGTCAACGACTTTCATAAGGAAGTCGAGAAGCAGATGTTCGACCGGGTGTACACGGCCGACGATATGTGGGCGAACTACACCTACTTCATTAAGGCCGTGCTCCCGGTGGCCGAGAAGGCCGACGTGCGGCTGGCGCTGCACCCCGACGATCCGCCGACCTCGGCGTCGGCAATGATGAACGGCGTGGCAAAGCTCTTCGTCAACTACGACGGGTACAAGCGCGCCGACGATGTCGCCGGGAACAGCAAATACTTCGGCTACACGTTTTGCGTCGGGACGTGGTCGGAAGGCGGATCGCAGATGGGCAAGGACGTCTTCGGCATCATCGATGACTTCGGCCCGCGTAACAAGATTTTCTGCGTGCATTTCCGCAATGTCAGCTCTCCGCTGCCGCGTCTTTCACGAAACATTCCAGGATGATGGTTACATGGATATGTACCAGGTGATGAAGGCGTTCCGGCGGGTGAAATGCACCGCCTCGCTGATTCCGGACCATTACCCCGGCATCGTGAACGATCCAGACCACCGCATCGCCGACACCTACAGCATCACCTATATGAGAGCTTTGCTGCGCCGCGCCAATGAAGAAGTGGGATAAGATGATCGGATATGAAGTTTGCAATGTTGGGCATGGTGTGCATGGCCGCATGCATGGCAGCAGTGACCGAAACAAGAGTGAAGCTTCCGAACACCCGCGCCGACCTGGCGACCGGTGAGAAGCTCTTCTCGGTTCACTGCGCGCTATGCCACGGACCGAAGGGCGAGGGCGGACGCGGCCCCTTGCTGACACAACCGAAGTTGGCTCACGCGCCGGACGACGCCGCACTCATTAAAGTAATTTCGGAAGGCATCCGCGGCACCGAAATGCCGGGGGCCGGTGCAATGTCGGAGCATGAGGTAAGGCAGACGGCCGCGTTCGTGCGATCGATGGGCCGGGTGTCATTGAAACCGGTGCCTGGTAACTCGGCGCATGGGGCAGAGGTCTACCGGGGCAAAGGCGGCTGTGCCAGCTGTCACTCGATTCATGGGGACGGCGGCGTCTCCGGACCGGATCTCGCTGACATTGGCTCCAGGCGGAGCGCGGGCTATCTGCGGGAGTCGATCGTCGATCCACAGGCGGCCGTCCCAGAAGGTTATCTATTAACGACACTGGTAACCAAGAACGGTCAAAATCTTACTGGTGTCCGCGTCAACGAGGATTCCTTTTCAATCCAGATCCGCGACGGCTCCGGGCGCTCCTATTCATTCTGGAAATCGGACGTCGCGAAAATCGACAAGCAGCGAGGCAAGTCGCCAATGCCGTCCTACAAAGGCCAACTGACCGACGATGAATTGACCGACTTGGTAGCGTACCTCGCGTCTATGAAGGAGGAGAAATGAGAAAATTTGTCGGCCTGTTTGTACCTGCCATCCTGCTCGCACAGGTGAACGTTCCCTATGAGCGTATCCGGGATGCCGACAAGGAGCCGGGTAACTGGCTGACCTATTCGCGCGACTACAGCGGACAGCGTTACTCGCCACTCGATCAGATCAACACCGGCAACGTCGCGAAGCTGCACGTCGCATGGGTTCATCAGGTAAACGAGCTGGATGGGTTCGAAACCTCCCCCATCGTGGTGGATGGCACGATGTTCATCAGCGAGCCGCCGAACATGGTGAAAGCTTTGGATGCCGCCACGGGCCGCACGTTGTGGAGTTATCGCAAAGACATCCCCAGCGACCTCCGGCTATGCTGCGGGAAAGTGAATCGCGGCGTAGCTATTCTCGGAAATACGGTGTATTACGGCAGTACGGATGCCCACCTGATTGCGCTGGATGCGCGCACGGGTACCCTTCGGTGGGACGTCCCTATGGCCGACTACAAGCTGGGTTACTCCAGCACCGGCGCGCCGCTGGCCGTGAAGGACAAGATCATCATCGGAATGGCGGGCGGCGAATACGGCGTGCGCGGATTCATCGATGGTTACGATGCCAAGACGGGTAAGCGCGCCTGGCGCTTTAACACCATTCCGTCCAAAGGCGAACCCGGCAACGAGACTTGGGACGGGGAAAGCTGGAAGACCGGATCGGCCACAAGCTGGGTGACGGGCGTCTACGAACCGGATACCAACACGCTCTATTGGGGCACGGGCAATCCGGGGCCGGACTGGAATGGCGACGTACGAGGCGGCGACAACCTGTATTCGGATTCTTTGATAGCGCTGGATCCCGACACCGGCGCCAGGAAGTGGCACTTTCAGTACACCCCACACGATCAAAATGACTGGGACTCCACTCAGACACCGATTCTGGCGAACGGAATGGTGCAGGGACAACCTCGAAAAATGGTTGTGCTCGCGAATCGTAATGGCTTTTATTACGCGATCGATCGTATCACTGGCAAGTTTATTGCCGGAAGGGCTTACGTGAAGCAGACCTGGGCGACGGGCCTCGATGAATCGGGCCGTCCCATGCGTGTGCCAACGGCGGTTCCTACCTTGGAGGGCACTCTGATCTGGCCGAGCCTCGGAGGCGGGTCCAACTGGTACAGCTCAACTTTCAGCCCGAAATCTAGCCTCTACTACGTCAACGCCAAGGAGTTGGGCGCAATCTATCACAAGGGTGATGCCGACTATAGGGCGGGTGCGCTGTTCAATGGCGGCGGCGAAAGCGATTACAAGGGCGAGGAGCCATATGGCGCTGTCCGTGCGCTCGACGTCGCCACCGGTCAGTTGCGGTGGGAGTATAAGCTGCACGTGCCTTCTCACGCCGGGCTGATGTCCACTGCCGGCGGACTCGTGTTCGGTTCAAACAGCACCTCGTTCTTTGCGCTCGATGCACAAAAGGGCGACCTGTTGTGGCGATTCGAGGGCGGCGGTGATATCGACGCCAATCCGATAAGCTTCATGAACGGCGGCAAGCAGTACGTGGTCATTGCATCCGGACATGCCTTGTTTGTGTTCGGGC
This sequence comes from Bryobacterales bacterium, assembly GCA_963769205.1. Lineage (GTDB taxonomy): Bacteria > Acidobacteriota > Terriglobia > Bryobacterales > Bryobacteraceae > Palsa-89. The sequence goes on from CAVYKR010000023.1 coordinate 561,584, forward strand.
TGGACTAGACGGTTTTTCGAAGACGCCGTCTTTTGATACCGGTAACCTGCGAGAGACCATCTTAGCTGCCTTTCTTGGTCGACAGGCAACAATTAAGCATCTGCTGGTGTAAAATCGAACTAATACTCGTCGAATAGGCGAGCCGCGTTGATGCTCAGGTTAGAAGGTCGCTCCGAAATTTAACAGCTGGAAAGGGTCTAGAGTTCATGTCTCAAAAGGCACTCCGTCGTCGTTTATTCCAACTCAGCGTGGGAACACTTTTGCTGCTTTGGTTCAATTTGGTCTCGATCAACAGCGCGCTTGCGCAATCCACCGCAACACTGCAGGGAACCATTACCGACGCGACCGGCGCTGTAGTCCCCGGCGCGAAGATCGTCGTTCGTAATCTGGCTACCGGAGAGGAACGCAACGCGGAGACCGATTCTGCCGGTGTTTACGTGGTACCGTCCTTGCCGGTAGGCGTTTATCGCGTCAATGTCACCGCGGCCGGTATGCAGGCGGTCACCGCAAATAACATTACGTTGGAAGTCGGTCGCACGGTCGACCAGAATTTCGCGCTTCGCGTCGCATCGAGCAGCGAAGTGATCGAGGTCACTGGGACTGCGGCAGCGATCAATCAGGAAGCCGTCGCCATCAATGCGGTGATCGATCAGCGAACCGTCCAGGAGATCCCGCTCAACGGACGCCATTTCCTGGATATGGGGTTTTTGACGCCCGGTTCGGTTACTCCTCCTGCCAATGCCAGCCTGGCAGCGCCTCTCCGCGGGCAAGGCTTCTTTTCGTTCAACAGTGCCGGCGCTCGGGAAGACGAAGTGAATTTCATGATGAACGGCATCAACCTGAGCGACCCGAACAACAACCAGATAACGTTCCAGCCGACCATTGCCACCGTCGCCGAATTCAAAGTGGACAATTCCACTTATAGCGCCGAATACGGGCGCAACTCAGGCGCCATCGTGAACATCGCTACGCGCAGCGGTACGAACGCATGGCACGGAGAGCTTTACGAATATCTTCGCAACAACGATCTGGACGCGCGCAATTACACTAATCCCAGCGGAATTACTCAATCGCCCTTCCATCGAAACCAATTCGGCGGTGACGGAGGCGGGGCAATCAGGAAAGACAAGACATTCTTCTACTTGAGCTATGAAGGTCTGCGGCATCTGCAGGGCATTCCACTTTCGACAGTCGTGATGTCGCCCGCTCAGCGTGCGCAGGCGCAAGCCACCGGTGACGCCGTCATACAAAAGCTCTTGCCTTTGATTCCCGATGCGAACTCGCCCGGAAATATTTACGTCAGCAGTGCGACTGCGCCGGTCAATATCGATCAGGGCTCGGCTAATGTCAGCCATAGCTTCAGCGAATCGAACCGCTTCAATGCTTACTACGCCTACCAGAACGATTTGCGGCAGGAGCCGCCCACCACGCAGGGCAACAACATCACCGGATACGGCGACATGCGCCAGGGGCACCGCCAGGTACTGACACTGAATGACACGGAGGTGTTCAGCAACTCGCTAGTGAATGAGATCCGTCTAGGATATAACCGCATTCACATCACGTTCGTGGCGGCCAACACGCTCAATGCCGCCGATTACGGCATCAGCAGCGGGGTGAGCGCGCCTATCGGCTTGCCGCAAATCACCGTGACCGGGGCATTCGCTTTCGGCGGAATCAATGGTTTCCCGTCCGGCCGCGGCGACTATTCGGCGGCGCTATCCGATACGTTGAGCTGGGTCCACGGCAAGCATTCGATCAAATTCGGCGGCGACTACCGCCGGCTCAACAACAACAATTTCAGCTACACGCCTGGAACTTTCGGATTCACCAGCATCACGGCGTTTATCAACGATCAGGCGAACGCGTTCACGGCCAATCCGTCCAATCGTTCCAGCCGCATCTACGTGAACTCCATCGGCGCATTCGTTCAGGACAATTATCGATTGACCCACAACCTCACAGTCGAACTGGGGCTGCGTTATGACTGGTACGGCACTCCCACCGAGGCCGCTAACCGCTTTGTAGTATTCGATCCGGTAGCTGATTCGTTGGTCGATGTCGGCAAGGGAGGCCCCAGCACCGCCTACAACCAGAGCATGCGATTCGAACCGCGGGCCGGGTTCGCCTGGGACGTCTTCGGGAAAGGAAAGACCGTGGTTCGCAGCGCCTTCGCTATTCAAGCAGACCAACCCATCACTGGCCTGGTGAACCTGCTGGCGCAGAATCCTCCTTTTGCGTTCCCGGTTTCCTTCACTCCGACCACGGCCACCCCCTTCGTGAACTTCTCCAACGCGTTTACGGCGGCGAGCGGGTCAGTGGCGCCGACCTCCATCGCGCACAATTATAAGGATGGCTACGCGCAATCCTGGAATTTCAACATCCAGCAAGAACTAGCGTCGAATATGAGTCTGATGGCGGGCTATTTCGGCATGAAAGGCACCGACCTCAACCTGGCGCGCAACTACAATCAACCGATCAACGGAGTGAAGCCCTTTGCGGCTCTTTCCTCCAGCAGTCCAATCTTTCCCGGCAAGCCGCTCAGCAACATTACGGTGTATGAAAGCGACGGAAACTCGTCCTATAATGGCCTCTGGCTGACCGGCACCAAGCGGATGTCGAAGGGGTTTGAGTTCCAGACTTCCTATACCTGGTCGAAGTCCATCGACTATAACTCCCGCAACGTGCAGGGCGTGGTGATTCAGGACGGCTACAATATTCGCAATGATCGCGGCCTCTCCGATTTCGACGCCCGCAATCGCCTCGTATTCAATGGCATTTACGATCTGCCGTTCAAAGGCAACCGGCTGAAGGCTGGTTGGGAGCTGACTGGGATTCTTACGCTGCAAAGCGGCAGCCCCCTCACCTTCCTCACCAGCAATCGGGCATTGACCGGCTTTGCCACCGTTCGGCCCAGCATAAAGGGCCCGGTCCAAACCGGATTTATCCCGTCCAGCAACGGCAACGCTACCTTCATCGGCTACATCGATAACCCCAGCGTGTTTTTCGATCAGACTACGCAGGGCGGTACCTTTGGCAATCTCGGCCGGAACGCGATTCCTGGCCCCGGTTTTTCGAATCTCGACTTTGCGCTCGTAAAGAACACGCGGTTCCGCGAGAGCATAAACTTCCAGATTCGCGCCGACGCCTTCGACGTTTTGAACCACGCCAATTTCTATAACCCCGGCTTAACGGTCGGGTCGGCCACGTTCGGCCTGATCTCGGCGACGCGCTTTCCGCCAGGAGACTCCGGCTCGTCGCGACAGCTCCAGCTAGCTGCGAAGCTGGTATTTTAAGCCTGGAACCGATCTCATAAACGCGTTCGTGACAGGGAGTTGATCAGCTGGCGGTCAGGGCCACCAACTTCCTCGGGATCTGCCTTGCGGACCTGCGGGATCATGTCTGCGCCGCCGATCCGCTAGAAAGCGATCACCGTGCCGCCAGGAGCTCGCGGCTCGGTCAGATAGGGTTCGAGATCCATATACAGCTGTGACTACGCGATCATAAACCCGCTAGGTGGTGTGACAAAGTTCGTTGCCAAGCTGTTCCTTACATTACATTCGAAGGAACAGGCCGTTTGGCATAAACTTTTTTGGCATCACTTTGCTCGCTGCCTGCATCATTTCAGGACTTCATCATGGCCGATCGCGGCGAAGTCGTCTACCGCGCCATCAGTGCCTGGTTGCTACTGGGCTTCGCTCTAGGTTTCTCCTACGCCGAGTCCAATAGCAAGTTGACCGGCACCGTGATTGATCCCTCTGATCGGCCCGTGCCAGGCGCTGAGATTTTGCTACGAAACACGGCGACCCTGGTTGAGCAAGCCGGGACCACGAATAACGAAGGCATCTACGAAATCCCGGCTTTGCCGGTCGGCACATACCGAATGCAAGTAAAGGCTCCCGGGTTTCGACTTTACACGGCGGAAGCGCTAACCATGGATGTTGCCCGGATCGTTGTTCTAGAAGTGCGTCTCGCGGTCGGGGAAATTTCGGACGAAGTCACAGTGAAATCTCAACCACCTCTCATCGATGAAGTCACAATTTCCGTGGGGCACGTGATTGATGGTCGCACCGTCCAGGAAATACCCCTCAATGGGCGTTACTTTCTCGACCTCGCCGCGTTGGTTCCAGGGTCCGTTACCGCGTCGCAGACTGGATTCAGTACCGTCCCGTTCCGTGGACTGGGGGCTCTTGCGATCAACACCGCCGGCAACCGTGAGGACACGGTCAATTACATGGTCAACGGCGTCACACTCAACGACCCTCTTTTGAATGGCATCAATTTCCAACCCTCAATCGACACAGTTCAGGAGTTTAAGATTGACAACTCAACCCTCAGCGCGGAATATGGGCAAAACTCGGGAGCCGTTATCAATGTAGCGACACGCTCGGGCGGCAGCGAATTCCACGGTGAACTGTTCGAGTTTTTACGAAACGATGCGCTCGATGCCCGCAACTTTTTTACTTTAACTTCCAGCGAGCCACCGCCGTTCAAGCGCAACCAGTTTGGCGGCCATCTTGAAGGCCCCCTCATCAGGGGCAGAACCTTCTTCTTTCTCTCTTATGAAGGCCTGCGTCAGGAGCAGGATGTCGATCTGAACAGCGTCGTGCTCAGCGACGCACAGCGCATGTCGCCCGGCGACGCTGTGCTCGCAAACCTCCTCCAATTCATACCGCGAGCGAACTTTATTGATTCTTCCGGGACGCCGCGCTTTATCAGTTCGGCGCGTGCTCCCGTCAACGGCGATCAATGGGGAATGGATATTAGTCACATTCTCACCAAGAGCGACCATCTGCACGGTTATTACAGCGCTTACCACACCGAGGACCTGGAGCCGGGGGCACGGGGAACCACCATTCCCGGCTTCGGAACCAACATAATACCGCTGCATCAATTCTTCTCGCTCAACGAGACGCATACCTTCGGGCGGACGCATCAATGAACTGCGCCTCGGTGTGAATCGCCTCTCCAGCGCCACGCTGCCGAATGCGTCGCTCAACCCCGCCGATTTCGGCATCCGGGGCGGTATCAATCAGCCCATAGGATTGCCGCAGATTAGCGTTGCCGGTGGCGCCCTCAACTTCGGCGGTCCTTCGGTTGTGCCGTCGGGGAGCGGCCGCACGGTTTTTGTGGCCGGTGACACGATCAGCTGCCTGTGCGGACGGCATTCTCTCAAAATGGGAGTCGAGTTCCGGCAATTGCTCAACAATTTTCACCGCCTGGGTACTGGCCTGTTCAACTTCCCCAGCGTTGCCGCATTTCTCGCCGACAACGCCAATTCGTTCAGCGTCACGCTCGGCGACCAATCCAGCAGCACCAAGCAAGGAGCGCTGGGCCTCTTTGTCCAATCCAATTACAAGTGGCGGCCGAACCTCACGCTGGAGCTGGGCTTACGTTACGAATGGAACTTGACGCCCGACGAGCGCTACGGCCGCTTCATCGTCTTTGACCCTGCAAATGCCTCGCTCGAGCGCGTCGGGCAGATGGGCAAGGAGATCTATCATGAGAACAACAGGAATTTTGAGCCGCGGCTCGGCTTTGCGTGGGACCCGTTCAAAGACGGAAAGACTTCGGTGCGGGCGGCCTATGCGATCCTCGTAGATCAGCCCACTCCCTATATAGTCCTGGGCACAGCCGCGAACCCTCCGCTGGCTACACCGCTAGCCTACGCCGGCCCGATCCGGTTGGACAATGCGATTGATCTGGCTCAGGCCACCGGGCTTGCGCCTGCGACGGTAGACCACGGCTATGACAACGCCTACCTACAATCGTGGAACTTCAACGTCCAGCGCGAGCTGTTCCGCGCGGTCGCGCTGATGGCCGGCTATTTTGGTTCCAAAGGCACCCACCTCACACTCCAACGCAATATTAACCAGCCGATCGATGGTGTGCGCCCGTTTCCGGCCGTCTCCTTATCAAGTGGCATCCTGCCGGGCAGTCCGCTCGGCAATATCACGCAGACGGAAAGCACTGGGAATTCAAGTTACAACGCTCTGTGGGTCTCGGCCAACAGAAGACTTGCGACCGGCTTGCAGATAAACGCGTCCTACACTTGGTCGAAGTCACTCGACTATAACTCACTCAGTTCAACGGGCGCCGTTATCGAGAACGCCTATAACTTGCGCGCCGACCGTGGCCTTTCGGACTTCGATGCCCGCCAACGCTTCGTTGCCGGCGTACTATACAGCCTGCCCTTCACCGGAAAGTGGTTCATCGAGGGTTGGCAAGCCGCCATGGTCCTCACGGCGCAGAGTGGCGCCCCGGTCAACATCGTAACCACGAACAGCACAGTCACGGGCGTCACCGGCACGCTTCGGCCGGATGTTACCGGACCGATCAAGGTGATCGGGAGTGTGGATCATTGGTTCGATACCTCGGTGTTCACGGCTGTTTCGAGCTTTGGTGACCTCGGCCGCAACGTAGTCACCGGGCCCGCGTTCAACAACACGGATTTTTCGATCATGAAGAACAGCTGTAATCGCGGAAAAACTCCAGGTGCAGTTCCGGGCCGAGTTTTTTGACGTTCTCAACCACGCAAATCTCGGCCAGCCGGGAAATGTCGTCGGCAGTCCGAACTTTGGCCGTATCACCAGCACTCGATTCCCGACCGGCGAATTAGGGTCATCGCGGCAGGTACAGTTTGGTATTAAAGTAATACTCTGATGGGCGCATTATCGAAGCTCATCCGAACGGTGCTGCTGGTTTTGGTTGCGCTGCCACCATCAGCGGGACTGGCGCAACAATCCGCTTCGCCGAAGCGCGTGCTGGTACTGCACTGGTACGACAGAGGCTACAGCGACGATATCAAGCTGGATCAGGAATTACATGCGGCTCTCGAATCGTCTGCGCCTGGACGCGTGGAATACTATTCCGAATATCTCGACACCAACCAGTTCCCGGGAGAAAATCAGGCTCTGATCCTGCGCGACTATTTGCGGCGGAAGTATGCCGGCGTCCCAATCGATGTTGTTATTGCTCTTACAAACCCGCCGCTCGATTTCCTTCTCAAGTACCGAGGCGAGCTTTTTCCGCACACCCCGATTGTTTTCACTACCGCGGCAGTCGCACCGGCACGTAAGATGCCAGAGGCTGGCACCACCGGAATCGTCACGGCAAACACTTTCCGCGAAACCGTAGATCTGGCTTTGAAGTTACATCCGGGAACGAAGCAACTCTTCGTCATCAGCGGAACACTGAACCACGATAAGTCCAGGGAGTCAGCCGCACGGATTGAGCTAGAGGGTTTCAAAGACAAAGTCGTCATTACTTACCTTACCGACCTTTCGGTGGAAGAACTGGCACAAAAGTTGAAAGATTCGCCGAAGAACTCCATCGCCCTATATGTGTGGCAGCAAGTGTTGAACCGAGAGGGCAATGTGCTGGAAAGCGGTGATGTCTTCTCTCGGATCGCTCGTGAGGCGATGGTCCCGTTGTATGGGATGTCCCCTTCATACATCGGTTTAGGAATGACTGGCGGCTACGTGTGGACCATCCAAGCTAACGCAACCAAATTGGCGCAGATCGCCCAGCGGGTCGCAAACGGGGAGCGTCCCGAAGACATCCCCATCGAAAACGCTCCGAAGACGCCCATGTTCGACTGGCGTCAACTTCAGCGCTGGGACATTCGGGAAGACCTTCTACCGCCGGGTAGCGTCATTCAATTCCGCGAGCTGACGGTGTGGCAACAATACAAGTGGCGCATAGTCGGAACCATTGCCGTTGTGGTGTTGCAGACGGTTCTCATTTGCGCTCTACTCATTCTGCGCAAGCGGGCGCAGCGACGAGCTACCGCTCTCGTCGAGGCGCAACGTGTGCTTCAAGAAAGCGAAGAGCGTTTCCGTCGCGTGTTCGAAGAAGGGCCTCTCGGCCTCGCGCTCGTCGGAAAGGACTACCGCTTCCTAAAGGTAAACGGTTCCCTTTGTGAAATGGTGGGTTACCCGGAATCGGAACTCATCCGGAAGACTTTTACCGATATAACGCACCCGGATGATTTACGAGTTGACATCGATCTTGCCGAGCAACTCTTCAAGTCCGAGATACCCTTCTACTGCATTCAAAAGCGGTATGTGAAGAAGACCGGTGAAATCATTTGGATCAACCTAAGTGCATCCGTTATCCGTGATCACCACGGCGAGCCACTATACGGGCTCGCCATGGTTGAAGATATCACCGAAGTCAAGCGCACCCACGAGCAAGCCTTCGCCAGGCAGAAACTGGAGAGCGTGGGAACGCTGGCTAGCGGCATCGCACACGATTTCAACAACCTTCTGGGTGGCATACTGGCCCAAGCCGAACTGGGGCTTGCAGACCTGGCCGATGGGTCGAATCCTGAGGCGGAACTGAAGGCGGTCCGGGACGCGGCGGTGCGCGGCTCTGAGATCGTCCGTGAGTTGATGATTTATGCCGGAAAAGAGACGGCGATCGTCGAACTGGTAGATGTTTCGCGAATCGTCGAGGACATGGTCGAGTTGTTCAAGGTCTCCGTGTCGAAACATGCCATGCTGGACGCAGACCTTAGCAAAGATCTACCAGCCGTACGGGCCAATGCCGCGCAACTTCGGCAAATTGTCATGAACCTCATCACGAATGCCTCCGACGCCATCGGAGACCGAGATGGAGTGATCCACGTGACCACAAGGTCCGTGGAAATAGGCCCAAATCTTGAAGGGTTCTCCGATCGTTTGGCTGAGGGCAATTACGTGCAACTAGAGGTTTCCGACACTGGTTGCGGTATGTCACCCGAAACGCGGGCTAAGGTATTCGACCCGTTCTTTACAACTAAGAGGGCCGGACACGGGCTTGGGCTCGCGGTTGTCCAGGGAATTGTTCGGGGTCTCGGAGGGGCGATTCATCTTAAGAGCGAGCAAGGCAACGGTACAACGTTTCAGATATTGCTGCCCGGCGCTGCACCCGCGGCGCGGGCTCCCGGCGCTCCGATCTCCGGCATCGAGGAGTTGGCACGTCCAGCCCTTGATGTCACTGTTCTCGTTGTGGAAGATGAAGATCTCTTACGCCAAGCTGTTCGCAAGATGCTTCGCAAGGGCGGCTTTAAGGTACTGGAAGCTGCGGATGGGTTTAGCGCAATCAATCTTCTTCGCGCGAACTTGGACAGGATTGATGTAATCTTGCTGGACATGAGCATCCCCGGGGCTTCGAGTCTCGAGGTTGTTGCAGAAGCCGCAAAGCTACGGCCAGACATACGAGTGATTCTGACCAGCGCTTACAGCCAGGAAATGATGGCGGGCGAAATGAACGCCCCACAAATCAGCGGTTTCATTCGCAAGCCGTTCCAAGTCGGAGATCTCGTGAAAAAGCTTCAGAATACTTTGGTCATGGGCTGAGGATTGTTTACAGAACAGACTGCTGCGCTCTCTCCAGATCCCGATCTCGCCCTCAAATGGCTGTGCCAATCTTTAAGGTCCAAATCTCAACAGCGCTGACAAATCTGTTCTCCGAATTAGGTGGTTTGTTAACAGACCGGTCGCCCACTTGGAAACAATCCGGATGAGCGTATGGTCGCGACCCGTACTGGTGGTGCGCCAGTCCCATGTGCCCGACTTTAGGCGGCCCGGGCCAGCCGCCCAGTTGCGTTGCAGGCTGAACCGACACGACGCCGGCGAGGAAAGGGAGACAGCCCCCCTTCCTGCCGGAACGGTATTTTAGAACGTATACTTCAGCCCGAGTTGCAACTGGCGCATGGGGATACCAAAAGCCAAGCCACTGATGGTGCCAAAACCCTGATGGGCATTGGTCACCGGCTGTCCGGGAAATGGCGCGCCAGCCAGAATGTTAGGCTGAGGTTGTCCAAAATTCGGATGGTTCAGCAAGTTAAAGGCTTCAGCCCGAAACTGAAGCTGATGACCCTCTTTGTAGGGCATGTGGAAATTCTTGTGTAGTTCGGCGTTGATGGTGAAGATTCCCGGGGAGAGCGCGGTGTCTCGTCCTACATTGCCGAATTGCCCCGCCGGAGCTTCGACAAAGGCGGCCGGGTTGTACCACCCGGCGGTAGTCTGGTTCGTGGCGCTAACGTTCTGGCCACTCACGTAGTTGGGCCGGTCATATCCGGTTTGGGTGATGGAGTTATCCTGGCCGCCGATGGTGAGGGTATTCGGTACCCCGCCTTGAAGCGTCAGGATCCCGCCGGCTTGCCAGCCGCCAATGATAGCGTTCGCGAACGCATTGTTGATATTCAGCAGCTTGCCTTTGCCGACCGGCAGCTCGTAGAGGGGCGACACCACCAGGCGATGGCGGATATCAAATGAGGAGGGGCCTCGTTCGCATCGGATACAGTCGCTGTTCTGCGGAAACAGCGTGTCATAACCCTGCACGCGAATGCCGCTGGTGTCGTCTATTGCCACGCCGTACGTATAGGCGGTGATCAGGCTCAGGCCCCCGCTGAAGCGCTTGTTAATCTTCACGGCGAGCGAGTTATATTCAGCGTTGCCCATGTCTTCGACTGTCTGAATGAAAGTATAGTCGCCGAAAGGAAGATGCGAGGCGGCATTTCCCACGGTGGAGGGAACTCCCTGGTTTTGATTCCAGAAGCCAGCCATGTGGTGGCTTACCGACCCGAGATAGCCGACTTCCACGGCCCAACTCGCCCCGAACTGGCGCTGGATGTTTAACATGTACTGCAAGGTATAAGCCGTGTGGTGGAGTGGGTTGACAGAGTACGCGTAAGGCGCCCCGACCGGCACCGTTGCGCCAGTGGTTGGAGGAAAGGCGTTGCCATAGTTGACAGTCCGCTGCCCCAGTGTCAGCTATGTTCGAGTTGCGTACAGCCAGATTGCGAGCCAGATCGAAGAACGTGGAATTGGAGTTATCCTGGCTGAAGAACTTGCCGAAGCCGGCGCGAATGACCGTCTTCGAATCGGGCGAATAGGCGATCCCGACGCGAGGCGCAAAGTCCGTATACCGTGTATCCATGAGCTGGTTGGGCAGCAGCCCATTGCTGCAGACCGCCGGCGTCTTGGTCCAGCGGACGGCGATGGCCGGATTTGCAGCATACGGGTCCGAGCAACTGCCTTGCCTGACAAAAAACGGCCAGCGGGATTGCGGCTGCTGCGGAGCAAAGTCGTTGTTAGGTACATTCACAATAAACAAGTTGTTGATCGAGTCTGTGAAGGGCGGCGTCAACTCCCACCGCAAGCCCAGGGAAAGCGTCAGCTTGGACGTGATCTTCCAGGTATCATCGACGAAGGCAGCTTCGGCATTGCGGTGGAAGAGCACATTAGCAGCGGATACGGCTACGGTCGCTTGGTAGACATCCCCCAGAAGGAATTCCGCGAAGGCATCGCCGCCGGTATGGGTCGCGCTTTGGGTCGCGTTGGCGTTGAATTGGTATTGGCCGCGAGTGTATTGATTGCCGAACTGGTTGAAGTTCTGGCGATCGTATTCAAAGCCGAATTTGAAGCTGTGCTTTCCCTTGTTCCAGGAGAGGTTGTCGATAAACTGAGTGGTGTTGTTGCTGTTTTGGTAAGGGCCATCGGAATTATCCCCGAAGCCGCTGAAACCATCTCCATTGAAAGCGACGCTCGGGATGCCCCAGGTGACGGGCGGGCCAGGCGCCAGATTGGGAAGGTTCAGCGCGGCAACGTAGTTGGTCTGGAACGCTCCGATAGCGGTGAGGGCATTGAAGAACCGCGAGTAGCCGAAACGCGCTTCATTCACGATATTGGGCGAAAGAATGCGCGTGTTGGAACCGAGATACTGTTCATAGCCGGTGGTGATCTTGCTACCACTTACGTTGATGGTCTGCTGGGATTGAACTTCGGTGCCCCAGCTATAACGACCGGTCCATTGCGATTTCGCGGATTCGACATAGTCCATTCGCAGCACGAACCCGTCGCGGTTAAATGGCGAGCCGTTGTTCTGTACGTAGTTGTTGGTCAAGCCCGGAAGCATGGAGGAATTGTAGTACTTCAAAAGGGACTGCGAGATCGGGCTGATGAGGTTGGATGGAATGGTGTTGTTGGCATACGGCTGCTTCGTGGTCGGATCGTAAATGATGTTTCCCAGTTGGCTGAAGTTGCCTTGGAACATCTGAGGTGTTGGCACTGAATAGACCACTTGAGCGGTCTGCCGCTGCACCAGCCACTCGTCGTTAGCCATGAAGAATAACTTATTCCGGCCGTTGAAAAGCTTCGGAATGACGATGGGCCCGTCGATCTCAAAGCCGTAATCGTTCCACTTGAAGGGTGAGACGCCGGGCTTCGTGGCGGTGAATTGGAACGGGAGGGCGTCGAAGTCGTTGTTACGAACGAACTCGAAAAGCGAACCGTGATAGGCGTTGCCGCCGGACTTGGTAAGCACGTTGATCTGCGTCGCTTCATGGCCAAATTCCGCGGGATACACGCCGGTCTGCACTTTGAATTCCTGGATGGCATCGATGGAGGGGAGAACGATATAGGTGTTGAAATTGGGATCGGTGTTGACTACGCCATCGAGCGTGTAATAGTCGTACACGATGCGGTTCCCGCCGGCCGAGATCGACTGGTTGGCACGATCGGCGCCCTGGCGCGACTGAGCCTGACCGGATGGCGGTGCAAGGTTGCTGACATTCGGAGACAGTGTTACCAGATTCAAGTACTCGCGTCCGTTGAGAGGCAGTTCAACGATGCTTTTGGTCTCGACGACCGTGCCGACAGTCGCGTTTTCGGCCTGCAATAGAGCCGCAGTGGCCGAAACCTCGACTGATTCCGAAACCTGGCCGACCTGGAGTGTCAGGTCAAGGCGCACCGATTGCTGCACCTGGACTTCGACGTTGCTGGTGGTTGTCTTGAAGCCCGGATGCTCGACTTTGAGATTGTAGGTGCCCGGCGGCACCGATGTAAATGTGTAAAGCCCCTGTTCGTTCGTTTCCGCCGTGCGGGCGGCATTGGTGGCTGTGTTAGTAAGAGTGACGGTGGAGTTCGGCACGCCGGCTCCACTGGGGTCCGCCACTTGTCCTGAAACATCACCGAGCGTCTGTCCTATCAACGACAGCCCGGTAAGAAAAAGTACTGCGAGCAACGACTTGGTTCGCATGTCCAATTCACCTCATTTGAACTGACTCGCACTAAAGCGTGTCTGAGATTCTATAACATTTCCAATGAGCTGTGTGGGAACGGTATCCCCATCGCACGATACACTGGAATTACACCACTGACGAATGATCTCGTCTATTCGCACACTATTCGGCCTTTTGCTTCTGTTTGTTAGCGCTCGGGCTACCCCCGAAGTCGTGCGCCGGGCGAACGCACTCTACGAGCGCACGGCCTATGAGGATTCGCTCCGCGTTTTGGCGGAAGATCCCTCGCCCGGCCAAGCCAACTATCTTTTGAGCGGCAAGAATTATTTCATGCTCGGCGACTATAAGAAGGCCGTCGACCTGTTGGAAAAGGCCCTGGCAGTCTCCCCAGGGAGTTCGGAATGCGAACTTTGGCTGGGCCGCGCTTGGGGCCGGCGCGCAGAAATCGGCGGCTGGCTTATGGCCGGCATGCATGCCTCTAAAGCTCGTCAGTGTTTTGAAAAAGCAGTTGCTCTGGATCCGAAAAATCGCGAGGCCAGGAACGATCTGTTCGATTTCTATCTGAATGCACCTGGTTTTCTGGGCGGTGGATTGGAAAAAGCGGAGGCCAGCGCCAAGACCATCGCTAGGGAGCGGCCCCCGGAATACGAATTTGAAATGGCTCAAATCGCCGACCGAAGAAAAGATTACGCCGCGGCCGAGGCGCATCTGCGCCGCGCCATGGAACTTGCGCCCACCGAAGCCGGCAGGATTGTGGATTTGGCGCGCTATGTCGCCAGACACGGCCGTCTCCAGGAAGCCGACCGGCTGTTCGATCAAGCCAGAAAAGTGGCGCCCGGCCAAGCACGGGTGGCATTTGCGGAAGCCAAAGTAAATATCGAAAACCAACGAAATCTGGAGCATGCCCGAAGGCTTCTGGAGGAATATCTGCGCGCCAGCCTTACTCCGGACGACCCTCCCCGGCAGGAAGCTGAAAAGCTTCTGCGGCGCGCCGGCGGATGACGAATCTTAATGCCCGGCCCAGCGGCGTAATGGAAGGGCCCAGACGCTTCTCCGGCGCAGCTCTCAAGACGTACTTCGTTCTTCTCTTCTTTCTGGTATTGAAAGCGGCCGGAAATTCCTGGATGGCCTGGGGAATGAAACAGGTGCCAGAGAGAATGTCGATGAATCCCGCTCTCTATCTGCGCGCTATGTTGAACCCCTTCGTTGCGATGGGAATCGCCGCCCTGATCCTGGCTCTGCTGACGCGAATGGCGCTGCTCAGCCTGGCAGATTTGAGTTTTGTACTTCCCGTTACCGCCGTTGGGTACGTGATCGCGGTGTTCCTGGGCAAGCTGTTCCTGCATGAAACCGTCAGCCGCCAGCGCTGGCTGGGGACGCTGCTGATTTTCGCGGGCGCCGTCCTGGTTGGATCCACCTCACGTAACACTACCTTGAACGACAGCCCGGCCCGGGGGGATCCGCAATGAAATGGGTCCTGGTGATCGCCATGGTGTTTGCGACTGTGTTGAGCGATCTGCTGCAGAGCCACGAGATGAAGCGTGCCGGCGAGCAATCCGTGGACGCCCGCGGGCTGGCGCGATTGCTGTATGTAATCGCCCGGCGGCGCCTACTCATCTTGGCTGTGGCCTGCAACGCGGTGTCCTTCTTCGCTTTCATGGCCTTGGTGCAAACCGAGCCACTGAGTTTCGCCGTCCCGGCCTCGGCATCCAGTTTTGTCCTGGAGACTGTGTTGGCCAAGTTTGTGTTGCACGAGCGGATCGGCGTGCGTAGAGCCGCGGGGGCACTGGCCGTGCTAGCCGGCGTTGTGCTGGTGGGTGGATAGACCTATGCGGCCACTGGAACCTGCATCAATCGCCGGCTCGCGCCGGAACTACCGGAACCAGCCGGCCATCGCGAATGTAATAGTCGGCGCCGCGCCAACGGATGCTGTTACGGCCAAAACTGGTTACCCAGATCCCGAACGCTACCGCGTCCCAAACGGGAATGAGCAGCATGTCCTTCCACAAGCCTGGCTGGCGCAAACCGTGGACCCCGATGACCCAGGTCATAGCCATTCGTAACAAGATATAGCCGCCTAAGTAACCCAAGCCGACCGGCATGGAAGGATGAATTGCCACCGCTCCGAGCGACCATGGTAATCCCTGGGTCAGGAGTAAACCGAGATGCCCCCAGGGGCGCATGTGCCGCATCACCACGATCCACCGAAGCCGTTTATGCAGTAAATCGCGGAAGGATGCGTAATCACAAACCGTCTCGATGGAATAGCGGAGCAAAACCACTTCATAGCCTTGTTCAGCGATGAGGCGACCCACGAGTAAATCATCTGCCGGACGATTTTCAAGTTCCGGATAGCCGCCAAATCCATCCAAACGGGCGCGAGTGGTGGCGATCGTAGGTCCTAGTGCGAACTTTACTCCGTCTAGTTGCCAAGCCACTAATATGCCGGCGTAGAAGTCGGAAATCATTCCGACGGTTTGCAAGTGGTCGGTCAACGTGGTCAGTTCGGTTGGAACGTAGAAACAGGTTACGGCACCTACCTTGGGATCGCGCAGTGGTGCAGTGATCCGTCGGAGATAATCGGGCCGGACGCGTACGTCGCTATCGCTGATCACGACCACTTCGTAGGACGCGTCGCTCACCAGGCGAGCGAGTTTGGCGACCTTGTCGTTGGTGGCGTTACGGCCTGAACCGAACAGGATACGAATGCGGCAGTCCGGAAAATCGGCGATGAGTTTGGCCAGAACTGCCCGGACCGCTTCATCGTCAGAATCGACGCAGAAAACTATTTCGAACTCCGGGTAATCCAGACGGCAGAAACTGGCCAGGTTTTCGGCGGCGTCGGGATCGAGACCTCGAATCGGTTTCAGAATGCTAACGGGCGGAGTGTATGACTCATCCTCACGAGGCACCGGCTTTTGGAAATAGCGCCAGCTACTATATAGGGCGATGAAATAGTAAATAAACGGGATGGCCGCGATCGCGAGGTAAACGCCGGCCGCGATTGTCATATTTACAGGCTACTCGACTACCGGGTGGTTCGTCAGGAGTAGCTTACCTCCGCTTTCAGCAACTATATTGAGTAGCTTCGGTTCCAGCAGCTTCTTCAGGCGTTCGACCGCTTCGCGTGTGATTACGAGATAGTAGCGCTCCGGCTTAAGCCATAACATGGTCCATTGCATGTCATCGATAAACACATTCGGAGCGCCGGGCGCGTAGGAGCCGTACACCAGGTTGTTGAATCGGCCATTGAGAAGCAGCGCGGACTGATTGGTGTAAAAGAAGATCGATGAGAACGTGTAATAGTGATGATCCACGATGAGCTTTCCCGGTGGCGAGTGGAGCAAAGTCTCTGCCAGCGGCCGCGAGGACAGATAGGGATCGAAAGCTGCCATGGCGATGCGTGCTGCCTGAAAAAACAGGATCGCCATCAAGGCCACGGCCAAGAAGGCACGCTGGCCTTTGGCGCGAAAAGTGCCGGTCGCTCCTAGAAGAAACGCCAGCGCGGCCACCAGGAGCGGAACTCTGAGATAGGCGAAGGACGCGATGGTAAGGTCCTCCATATGACCGAGCGATAGTTTGTAGGCGCCAGGGTTAGAGCTAAGCGCCGCCGAAATGTCACCGGGTGTTGGGAGATGTAATGCCAGGAAATACAACGTGAGCACGGCCGCCGCCGCAACGATGAATATCCCGCAAAGCACGCGCGTGCCGTATCGGATCCAATTCCCGCCCGATGCCATTGCCGATCCCAATAGCAGCGCGAGAGCCGGATAACATGGCATCGAGTAATACTCCTGGGTGGTCGAAAAGGTGAAGAACACGAGGATAAAGCCGGTCCAGCAGAGCGCCAGCAAACGCGCCTGCCCGGCCCGGTCGCTCGGCTTGAAACTGAGTTTCGCAACCGCTGGGAAGTATACGCTCCACGGAAAAAGCCACAGCAAATGGAACAGCCAGAAGTAAACCCGCGGGACCGTGTCATAGTCGCGCGGGTACCGCAGGTTCAGAAAACGGAGCAGTTGCTCATTGATGAAATAGAACCACAGGAAGCCGTGGTATTCGCCGGGGGCGCTGCGCATCGTCAGGTCGAAATAAGGAGGATTTCGGAGCGTCGCCAGGATGTGCCAGGGCGCGGAGATCAGCAGTACGATCAGCAGGCCGCTCCAGGGATGCAAGGACCTCCATACTTTGGCTTGAAATATCTGCCTGGTGACAGCCAGATAAATTAGCGCCGCCGCCACCGGGAACACTATTCCCACCAGACTTTTGAATAACAGGCTGGTCCCCAAACTGGCCGCCATCACAAATGCCCACCAGCGCGGGCGCCGCTCGGATTCGTCGATCGCGCGCAGAAACGCCCATAGAGAAAGGGCGATGCTGGCGGTTAGCATCACGTCCGGGATGAGAATGCGGGTGAACAGAAAGAGACCGAAGCAGGTGGATATGCACAGACCCGCGTAGAATCCAGCTCGCCTGCCGAACGCCCAGATGCCAAAAGCGGTGGTAAGCCAAGCCAATGCGATGGCGGCCAGGACCATGGGAACACGCGCCGCCCAGTCCGTCGCTCCAAAGATTTTGAACGATCCGGCGATCAGCCAATAGATCAACGGCGCCTTTTCGAGATACGGAATTCCATCCAGCCGAGCAGTCACATAGTCGCCGGATGTCAGCATGTTGCGCGCGATCTGAGCTTGCACGGCATCTACGTCGTCCATCAGCGAGGGCGGCGAAATCATGCAGCCTGCGTAAACCGCGGCAGCCACCAGTAGAACTATGAGGTAAAAGTGAACAGGCTTTCCATCGTCTGGCGCGCCGGTTTGGACGGCACCCTGGTCTGGATTCCCCATTTTTTCATCCAAAAGAACAGTATCATCAATCCCCACAGATGGTATCCCAAGTTGGCGCGCCGCTCGAGATGGGCGCGGACGTGTGCTTCGATTCGGGAAACCTGGAAGAAGTGACTGTGTTCGGCCCGCGCGAATCCGACGGCTTCTTCGAGCAATGGCCGTAGAGGGCCGCGGAACCAGTCGTGCGCGGGAATGTCAAAGCCGATTTTCTTCCGAGCTAGAATCGCCGGAGAAAGTTTACCGCGCATCAGATTCTTTAAGATCACCTTCTGCCGGGAGCCCCGGATTTTAAGGCTCCCAGGAAGTGAACTGGCAAATTCGACGATCCGGTGATCCAGAAACGGCGGCCGCACTTCTACCGCATGCGCCATGCTGGTGTGATCCACTTTTGTCAGGATATTATCAGGAAGAAAGTATTTCTGATCGAACCATAGGTAGGCCTGCAAATTGTCGCCCGCGCCGGCTAGCTCTTTCAGAACAGAAGCCAGCGCCGGTGGCAGCGTGGGCTGAACCAAGGATCGCCTTTGCGGGTCGTCAAATGTTCCGCTCCAATACACATGCGACCGCTCCGCAGGCATCGCGCAACCTTCCAGGAACCTTTTCAGTTTGTATTCGAAACCGATCTTATCGTTCGATACCGGCCACCGCTGGGCAGCGGTTAGCAGGGTCCGAAGCACCGGGAGCGGCAATCTACGGGCGTCGCGTGCCAGCAGACTGGCGCGCTGCATCAAGTATCCGCCGAACAACTCGTCCGCCCCTTCCCCACTGAGCGCGACCGTGGCGCTAGCCTTGGTCAACCGGGAGAGAAACCACACCGGCAGAGCGCCCGAATCGGCGTTCGGCTCGTCGCAATAATAAGCGAGTTCGTGGATTGCGCCCGGCAGGTCCTGCTCCGGGTTGAGATCCAGTTCGATGTGTTCGGTCCCATAGGCGGCCGCCACCTGCTGCGCGTAACGCGTCTCGTCGAAACTGCGGCCGTGAAACGTGATCGAGAACGTCTTCAGCCGCGAGCTCGATGCTTCGGCCGCATAGTGCACCAGGCTGGACGAGTCCAAGCCGCCGCTGAGCCAGACACCTAATGGCACATCGGCCGCCAGATGCTCCCGGACGGATTGCTTCAAAAGGCGATCCAATTCCGCCTCGGCCGTCTGGGGGGTCCAGCGCATTTCCCTGCCCCTAGGCAGGTTCCAGTAGCACTCTTTTCGGATCGCGCCGCGACGCCACTCCAACCATTGCGCGGGAAGCAATTTCTCGATTCCCTCCACCAAGGTCCATGGCGCGGGCACGTAGTTCAACGACAGGTAGCAATCCAGTCCATCGAGGCTCAACCAGCGCTCGATCTCGGGGTGAACCAGGATCGCCTTCAGTTCCGAGCCGAAGTACAGATCCTCGCCGCGGCGAGCAATGTACAAAGGTTTGATCCCCATGCGATCGCGCGCCAGTACCAGGCGACCCTCGGATTCATTCCAGATCGCCACCGCAAACATGCCGCGCAAACGGGCAAAACAGTCGGTATCCCACTCCAGGAAGGCGTTTAGAACCGTTTCTGTGTCGCTGCGGGAGTGGAATCGATATCCCCGCAGTTCCAGTTCAGCGCGCAACTCCAGGTGATTGTAAATCTCGCCATTGAAGACGATAACCGAGCGGCCGTCTTCCGATGCAATGGGTTGATCTCCGCCCTCGATGTCGATAATCTTTAGGCGGGCGGCGCCCAGCGACACCGTCTCGGATTCAAAGACGCCTTGCTGGTTCGGACCGCGATGGACTATGGCGGCTACTGCGTTCTGGATTCGGCCGGATGGAGCGGCGCGATGGGCATGTGTGAAGCCCGCAATACCGCACAATTCAGCGATTTCCTCCCATCAGTAGGCAACTTGTGAGGCGGATCTGTCGGCATTCACCCTAGACGGCCGCGCGCGCTCGTTCCGGGGGGTGCGCCACTTGACCTGGGGCAGAAACAGCGCGCTGTCGATGCGATCCTGGTACCGGATCGCGATGTTCATGAGCGAATCGAGCAGCGAATCGGATAAATAGTGCGGTTGCAGGCCCAAATCGACCAGTTTGGAATGCTGGGCGTTGTAATAGTGCTCTTCCGATTCGACGCGCGGCGCCGGAAGATGCTCGATATTAACGCGTAGCCCCAACTTCCAGGCGGCCGCCTGCACCATGTTCGCGAGTTCCAGCACGGAAAACTGTTCGGTAAACTGGTTGAAAACGCGGCATTCGCCCGGCTTAGCGGGATTGAGGCAGGCAATCTCGATGCATCGAACCGTATCCCGGATATCCAGGAATCCGCGAGTCTGCCCCCCCTTTCCATATACCGTCAGAGGATGCCCGGCCGCGGCCTGCACGCAAAACCGGTTCAACACAGTTCCAAAGACGTCATCGTAATCGAATCGGTTGATCAGGGCCTCATCCAGCACTACTTCGTCGGTGACCGTTCCGTACACCACGCCCTGGTTGAGATCGGTTGCCCGGAGCTTCCAGATCTTGCAGGCAAACATCAGATTGTGGCTGTCGTGCACCTTGGAAAGGTGATAAAACGAACCCGGCTGTTTGGGATAAGGAAGTACGTCCGACCGGCCATTATGCTCGATACGGATGTAGCCTTCCTCGATGTCGATATTGGGCGTACCGTACTCTCCCATGGTGCCGAGCTTGACCAAATGGCAGTCGGGCCGAAGCTCCTGGAGGGCGAAGAGCAGGTTCAGGGTTCCGACTACATTGTTGACTTGCGTAAACACTGCATGCTTGCGGTCGATCATCGAATAGGGGGCGGACCGCTGCTCGGCAAAGTGAACGACGGCGTCAGGTTCAAAGCACTCGATGACACCGGCCAGAAATTCATAGTCATTCACGTCGCCGGTAAACAGTTCGATGGACTTTCCCGTGAGTTCCTGCCAAACTCGCAGCCGGTCCGTCAGAGGCTGGATGGGCGTAAGGGTCTGGGCGCCAAGTTCGAAATCCCACTGCCGCCGGATGTAATTGTCCACCACCGCCACGGCGTGTCCCTTGGCGGACAAATACAGCGCTGTGGCCCAGCCACAGTAACCATCGCCACCTAAAACACAGATTCTCATTGGGTTAGGTTTACCTGGTCTTTCTCTTCAGATTTAGCACACCAGTAAATTGAGACGTGGAGCCAGCTTTACATGTAACCCGCGTAGTGAGAAATAGATGCGCCCGTTCATTAAAAGACATTCGGCTTCTATCGGCGGCCTCCGCCTCCGCCGCCCCCATGGAAACCACCGCCGCCGCCAAAACTATGAAAGCCGCCGCCACCAGCCCGATAGGAACCGGTGCCGCCGCCCAGACGACTGCCGGACCCAAAAGCACCTACGCCAACGCCGCTATGAACGTTGTAGGCGTGCCCCACAAACCCCGCTGAGCGGGCTCCAGCGGCGAAGAGCGGGTGGTAGCCAGGTCCAAAATGATGGTAGAAGCGCCCACCATACCCGTACCCGAAGCCGTAGTATGGCGCTCCGTATGCCAGCCACGGGGAATAAAAGCCCCAGCCGAACGGATCGTAAAAGATCCCATCAGCCGGGATAAAGGTGTAAGTGTCGAACCAGGGATTCCAATACCATCCGTTCCCGTACCAACCGTTGGCAACCCAAGCGCCGGAAGACCATCCTGGCGAACCCGCGTATCTTCGGGCCGCATCCACGTTAGCCTCCGCCAAATAGGAGGACCGCAGACTGGTCCACCGGTAAAAGTCGTCGGTCGAAGCTTTCTTGTCGAACTTCTGCGCCTTCAGCTTTTCGTCGTTAACAGCGAGTTCATGACCGCCCTTCACCTCGACGTTTCGATCGTCAACTTGAACCAGCGCCTCGCCGCCGAATACACGGATCGTACCGCGATCCGCGTCGAAGTCATACAAACCGGTCTTTAACAGCTGCGTATTTGCGCTGTTTTCGGTAACTCGAACGTTGTTTTCCTTACGGATATCCGTGACTTCTACTATCGCGCGACCCTTCTCCAGGCCCACGATCGTATCCGCCACGCCGGGCGAAACCATCCGCACCGAACTATTGTGATCGAGCCTTAAGAAGATGCCCGGCGTAAGCAGAATCTCCGTTCTGCCATTTTCCGTTGAGATCGATTGGCCCGCCGCCAGTTTTGTGGACCCAACGGACTGTTCGGTCAGGGCCACGGCGCCGACCTGCGCTTGCCCTTCGATGTAATTCACTGTTCCGGGTTGCGGGGGTATGGAGCCCCAAACGGGGCTGGATAACAGCGCAGCCAGGAAGAAGCCTCCAATTGCTTGCACCCTTGACCGCATCATAAGTTCTTATGCCTCTACGTAGTAGATGCAGTCCCCAGACGCCCGGTTGCTAGCGCCGGTCTGGTAGGAATATACGCCTTAGGATGGTATTGATTGCGGCCGCTCGGCCCCTATCGATGATGCCCGCCGCCGGAATGGCCTCCCCCGGAACGCCCTCCGCCGCCGGAGTGCCCGCCACCCCCGGAATGCCCGCCTGAAAAGTGCGAACCTCCACCGGAAGATCGCGGAGCCGAAAAAGATCGCGCCGCCGAGAAGTTCTGGCGAGGCGCTGAGTAGGATCGCGGTGCGGAGTAATTCTGACCACGGGCCGAGTATGCCGGCATGAATGATCGATTATAAGAGGCTCCGCTCCGGTAAGCCGGTGCGGCGTTGTACCCATGATAGCTCTGGGCCGTCGACCGGTAGCCCTGAGAGGCGGATCGTGATCCATAACCGGGAGAAGTTCTCCAATTGGACGCAGCCTGCCGGGATGAGGCGAATCGGCTGGCTACACCCCGATTCGGATAAGAGACGCCCATTCTATGCCCTGAATCATGACTCCAAGCCAGCCTACCGCTAAAACCGCCGAATCCACCGCCGCCGAAGCCGCCGCGGAATCCATATCGATTGAAGAATCCGGAGTTGACAAACAAGCCACGGCCGAACCATCCGAGTCCCCAGCCCCAACCGCCCCAACCACCCAAACCCGCGAAAAGGCCGCCGATAAAAACGCCAGTTCCAAAGCCGAGTCCAAATCCAAACCCGGGCGGATACCAGAGATCGGGGTAAGCGCCCCATGCCGGGGGACCCCAAACGTATTCGGGCTGGTATACCGGCACGTACATCACCTGCGGATTGGCCGGCTGGATTTCGATAGCATTTTGGCCGCCCTGGGTGTCCATGGTCACTACCTGTTGAGGCGTTGATTGTAGCCTTCCGTTGACCTGCGCTCGGGCACGCATGCTTTGCACAGCGTTCATTACATCGGCCGGCTGGGCTAGAAATGCGTTCCCCAGCGCGGTAGTCCATCGAATATCGTTCCCAAGCAGATTGAGCGCATCCGGAAATGCCACCAGCGCCTGGATACTGGGATCCCAGTTCTGTCGTTTAGCTGCGTCCAACAATTGCGAACCTTGAAGATTGCGGTTCTGCTGAAGCCACTGCTGCACTTCGACGATCTCGAGCGGATATGTGCTGGCAGCTAGAACCTGACCGAGCAATGGATCGGGATATAGAGCCACCGGGGCGACCAGGTTATCTAACTGCTCAGCCGACCATAACGGCGCGGATTGTTGAGCATTCTGATACGCCTGGGGAGCAGGGCTGGCCGGCGCTTGACCGTAATAACCTGCCGGGGCTTGCCCATAAACTGCAGATAAAGGAAGCAGTAGCACGCAGAGAATCGCGACTGCCTTCTGAATCGCTTTCCCCACTCCAGTCATTCTTTTGCACCTCCACGGTTTAGACGCATCTGGCCGGAGTTGCGTCTCCTGCAGTTGCAATTCGCCTACGCCCGGAAGCCATTTCTACCAGCGCCATCCCCAACAGATTACCATCCAGTTGGTATTCCAAATCCGAGCCGAGCGGCCTACACTGAGACTAATTAAATCCCCAGTACAAAAAACGGGCGCTCCCTTCCCTCATCGAAACCCCCTGGAGCGCCCGTTTCATTTTAGGTACCGGGAGCGTTGTCATGTGGCAGCGAATACGATCGCTTTTTGCAGCACCGGTAGCCCCGCCGAGCGAAGCGCCTCGCTCGCGCATTACGATTGTCTCCCTGTTGGACGATCAGGATCGATCGCTAATCAAAGAGCTGTGCAACGAGAAGCAATGGGACGTGTTCTTCGCCAAAACCTGTGCTGAAGCTCGCCAGGCGTCGGAGCAGATCCAACCGCAAATCATCCTGATCGACCGCGACTTGGCGGATGGCGACTGGAGAGGGTCCCTGTCGGCCTGCGCCTCGTCATCGGCCGGAGCGTGCGCTCTGCTCATTTCCAAAGTCGCGGACGACTATCTCTGGAACGAGGTGGTGTGCAATGGCGGTTACGATGTCTTGCGAAAGCCGCTTCGAGAGCCGGACGTGCTTCGCGCGGTGAAGTTCGCTTGGTCTTACTGGAATAGTGCCCGACAGGCGCGCCGTGAACCCTAAGAAATAACTCGCTTCCGCACCGCGTATAAGATCAGCTCCGCGAAACTGTGCAAGTTCAGCTTATCCTGCAGATTCCGGCGATGCGTCTCCACCGTGTAGAGGCTCAGATTCAATGGTCCGGCGATATCCTTGTTGGACTTTCCTTCCGCTAACAGTTGAAGAATCTCTCGTTCGCGCGAAGTCAGCAGCTCGTAACTGTCCTCGATCCCCGCGTCCGAATCTCGCGCACGTAGTCTTCCACCAGCATTCTTGCTGATCTCCGCGCTAAAGAAGGTCTTGCCCTGGCTGACGGCCTTGATGGCTTCGATCAGGTCGCCTTCCGCTGAATCTTTCAGCAGATAGCCTTTCGCGCCCGCTTTGAGCGCTCTGAGGACGTAGCCTTCGTCGGAATGCATGCTCAGAAAGACGATCGCCGTGTGGGGGAGTGCGGAGGCGATGCGCTGCGCCGCTTCAATTCCGCTCAGGTTGGGCATGGCGACATCCAGAACGACGACATCCGGCTTGGTCGCCTCGGCCTGCTCCACTGCCTGCCGGCCATCGGATGCTTCCGCGACTACGCTGAAGCCGGGCTGGCTTTCGAGCAGCAGCCGCAAACCTCGGCGCATCACGGTATGATCGTCAGCTAACAGGATGCGAATCTGTTTCACGCGTGCTTGTAATTCCATTTTGTTCGCCGCCATGGAAAGGCAGTTCGACCGTAAGCACAGTGCCGGCGCCGGGTTCGGAATGGACATGGCAAACGCCGCCCAGCTGTGCCACCCGCTCCTGGATTCCGAGCAATCCCAGTCCTTTGGTTTGCGTGACATCGAAGCCCTGGCCGTCGTCCTGAATCGACAGCGTCAAACGACCCGGCTCCTGTTGCACGCGAATGCGTACGGCGTTGGCGCGAGAATGCCGCGCGCTGTTGTGCAACGCCTCCTGCACGACGCGGTAAATGCAGGTTTTGTATTCGTCCGGAAGGTCGTCGGAGAGCAGCTCCGCGGCGACGCTGACGTCCATGGAAGTGCGTTTGGAGGCTTCGCGCGCTTGCCAGCGCAGCGCCGGCACCAGCCCAAGATCGTCCAGCATGGAAGGGCGCAGCAGCAGCGCCATATTCCGGACCACGCGCACCGTGCTTTCCACCAGACCCTTAATAATTTCCACCTCGCTGCGCGATTGTTCTTCTGACCGGATACCCAATCCGGTGGAGAGATTCCGCAACTCAATCAGCACCGCCGAAAGAGATTGGCCCACTTCATCGTGCAACTCCCGGGATAACGCTCGCCGCTCCGTTTCTTGCGCCTGCACCAGCTGAGCCGACAGATCTTTAAGCTGGCTGCGGGCCTCTGCTACTTCCGCGTAACGACCGCGGGCCTGCTCTTCCAGTTTAAGAATCTTGCGCATGCTGAAGGCTGCCATGCCCAAGCCCAGGACCAGCGCCGCAACCAGTGTCAGGGCGACACGGGTTTGGAAGGCCACCAGGAGCCCGACCACCTGATCGTTGGCGGCATTCAACTGCTGCTCGTTAATCTCCGCGATCCGGTCCGCGATCGCGAGCATGTTCTGACGCCGTGGAAATACTTCGTCCCGCAGAAAGGAATAGCCCAACCGGCGCCTCTCGGCGGCATCCCAGCGAAAGATCGGTGCCAGGATTTCCCAATATTGTCCCAACTCCGTCTGCAGAGCGGTATAGTGTTTGACTTCTTCGGGCGCGATTTGATGCCCGTAGGATTCGAGCGCGGCAACCATCTGCACTCGTACTTGTTCCAGACTGGCACGATACGTCTCGGCCCGCTCGGTTTCCGGCTCCAGCAAGTAATCGCGGACATAAGTTCCGGAAAGGTAGACTTCCGACCGGATGTCGTTCAAAACGTGGTTTCGGAACAGGAACTGGCGGCGGATTCGATCGTCTTCAGTCCGGAAGCGTTGCAGCACTCTCAGCGCGTCTATTCCGGCGAGAGCCATGATCGCCAGCAGGCTGCCGAACCCGACCAGCAGTGCCAAGCGGCTGCTCAGCAGCAGCCGGTCATGACCTCGCCGTTCGGTCCTGCCAATCGAAAGTCCCAAGCCTGGCTCCATTTCAAGCCTAACCGATTGAAGCTCCGGCTAAAAGCGAACTACCTGACATTTGGGGTCGAAATACCAACTGGTTGGTATTGGTCGCCGGGCGTACGGGGACGGCGTATAGTGTTGGACGGTAGCAGTACGTTGTTGAGCCACTCGATTTGCCGACCTGGACAAGATCCGCGGCATGGATACATGCACGGTATCCAACGCCATCGAACGGCTCAACGTCAGGCTGCGAAACGAAGGCTTTATCTCGGGCGCGGTGCGCTGCCGCTTTCCGAACTTCGAGCCGATGCTGGGCTATGCGGTAACCGGACGAATCCGCAGCTCCAGTCCTCCCATGACGGGCCGCTGCTACTACGACCGCATGGATTTTTGGAGCTACGTCGCGACCATTCCCGAGCCGCGGGTCATTGTGCTCCAGGATGTCGATCAAATGCCGGGGTGGGGGCGTTCGTGGGCGAGATTCACGCTAGCATTGCACTGGCTCTGAAGTGCGTGGGATACGTCACCAACGGCGCCGTACGCGATTTGCCGGCCGTAAAGGCGCTGGGTTTCCATCTATTTTCCGGCAGCGTCGCGGTGTCTCACGCCTACGCGCACATGATCGAGTTCGGCGAGCCGGTTGAGATCGGCGGTTTGAAGATAGCGCCGGGCGATCTGCTGCACGGCGACCGTCATGGCGTCCAGACGATTCCTCTGGAAGTCGTCTCGGAAATCCCGCAACAAGCCGAGCTGGATCTTGCGCTCGAGAAGCGCGAATTGATCGAGTTTTGCCGGTCCGCCTCAATTCTCGTTGCAGGGACTTGCCGACAGATTGAAGCGAGTATCGAAGGACTGTCCGTGAGTTCAAAAATCTCGTTTGCTGTTGGCGACTGGCTGTCATGCGTCGTGGCGGCGTCCTGTCGTCCTGCGGCGGCGGCGAAAAGGCCAGTGCGAATAATGCCCGCTTGGCCGCCGAAAGGTGTTTCGGTGGGCGTCGCCAAGGTCGGCCGAAAGACCACTGGGCCGAACCCTCACAGCTCTCCTCCGAGCTGGTTCCGTTCCAGGAAATCGACGTCTATGCCAAGGAGTCGGGCTATGTGAAGAAGCTGAACGTCGATTATGGCACCCGCGTGAAAGCCGGCCAGGTGATGGCGGTGCTCGAGATCCCGGAGCTCGAGTCGCAATTGCAGCAGGACGACGCCGCCATCAAGAACGCGTCCGACCAGATGACGCACGCGCGAGCACGAACTCAGCCGCGTCGAAGCGCAGCACAAGGTGTTGCACCTGCAATTCGACCGGTTGAACGGCGTCGCAAAATCGAAGCCCGGCCTGGTGGCGCAGCAGGAAGTCGACGATGCGCAGGGCAAGGATTTGGCCGCCGAAGCGCAGGTGGAAGCGGCGCAAATCGAACCTGCAGTCGGCGCAGAGCCAGCTGCCGTCGGCGCAGGCCAAGCGCGAGCATGATCAGGTGCTGTTCGACTATTCGAAAATCACCGCGCCCTTCGCCGGCGTGGTCACGCAGCGCTACGCCAATCTGGGCACGCTTGATGCAGGCCGGCACCAGTTCCAGCACGCAGGCGATGCCGCTGGTGCGGCTCTCCCAGGACGATCTGTTCCGCCTGGTGATTCCGGTGCCCGAATCCTACGTCCGCTACATCCGTGTCGGCGATCCGGTCAGCGTGATGGTGCCGTCGCTCAACCGAACTTTCCCGGGCAAGGTGGCGCGTTTCTCGGTGGACGTCAAAGAAGACACGCGCACCATGCACACCGAAGTGGATGTGCCCAATCCGAACCAGGTCCTGATTCCCGGCCTGTACGCGGAAGCCACCATCACGCTCGAACAGAAGGCAGACGCGCTGGCCGTGCCGCTGCAGGCGGTCGATCACGAGGGCGACAAGACCACGTTGTACGTGGTCGACTCCGCCGACAAGATCGAGAGCGTCCGGTGACGCTGGGGATTCAGACCGCCAACGACGCGGAAGTGCTCTCCGGGCTTGCAGAGAAGGCGAAATGGTGGTGGTCAGCGACCGCAGCGGTCTGAAGGCCGGCGAGGAGGTGCGGCCCAAGGTGGTCGAGTTGGTGCAGTACCAGAGCCAGGAAGACAAGAAGTAGACCAGGCGAGGACGAGCCATGTCCCGCTTCTCCATCCGCAATCCGTACTTCATCGTCGTCGTCTGCCTGGCGCTGATGGTGATCGGCGTCACCAGCCTTGCGCGGATGCCGGTGGATCTGTTCCCGTCCATCAATCTGCCGGAAGTCGTGGTGGCGACGTTCTATTCCGGCATGCCGCCCGAGGACATCGAAACCGACATCACCAATCCGCTGGAGCGCTTCTTCACGCTGGCCAGCGGCATCGACCACATGGAATCGCGCTCGCTGCTGGGCGTCAGCATCATCAAGGTGTATTTTCCAGCCCGGCACCAACGCCGACGCCGACGTCACCGAGCTTTCCAACCTGGCGCTGGCCGATCTGAAGCGCCTGCCGCCCGGCACGTTGCCGCCCGTGGTGCTGAAGTTCGACGCCTCCAGCCTGCCGGTCTGCCTGGTGACGCTCAAAGGCCAGGGACTGACGCAGACGCAGCTGCACGACATCGGCCAGTTCACCATCCGCAATCAGATTGCGGTGGTGAAGGGCGCCGAGATTCCGCCGCCGTTCGGCGGCAAGTACCGCCAGGCGATGGTCTACGTCGATCCGTACAAGCTGCTGTCGCGGCAGTTGAGCCTGATGGACGTGGTCGATGCGGTGAACAAGAACAACCTGATTCTGCCGGCCGGCGACGTGAAGATGGGGCCGTTCGACTACTACGTCTACTCCAACAGCCTGGTGAAGAAGGTCGAGGAGCTGAACAACGTTCCCATCAAGACCGTGGGCCAGAGCTGGGTTTCGGTCGGCGACATCGGCGAGGCCAAGGATGCCAACCAGATCCAGT
The DNA here is from genome assembly GCA_963769205.1 of Bryobacterales bacterium. GTDB lineage: Bacteria > Acidobacteriota > Terriglobia > Bryobacterales > Bryobacteraceae > Palsa-89. The sequence goes on from CAVYKR010000023.1 coordinate 590,811, forward strand.
ACAACATCGTCCGCGTGGACGGCCAGCGCTCCGTCTATCTGCCCATCATGAAGCAGGGCGGCGACACCAACACCATCCAGGTGGTGAACGGCATCCGCGACATGCTCGGCAAGCTGTTCGACATTCCGCAAGCAGCTGAGGACCGCGGTGGTCTTCGACCAATCGGCCTTCGTCAAGGAGGCCATCAGCACGCTGCTGCACGAAGGGCTGATCGGCCTGGCGCTGACCAGCCTGATGATTCTGATCTTCCTGGGCAGCCTGCGCGCGACTGTCGCGGTCTTTCTCTCCATTCCGCTTTCCGCGTTGGCCACGTTCGTCGTGCTGTACACTGTTCGGGCAGCACCGTCAACACCATGATTCTGGGCGGCCTGGCGCTGGCGTTCTCGCGCGTGATCGACAACTCGGTGATCTCGCTGGAGAACATCTACCGTCATCTGGAGATGGGCGCGTCGCCCGGAGATGGCGGCCGAGCAGGGCGGCGCCGAAGTCAGCCTGGCGGTGCTGGCCGCGACGCTGACCACGGTGGTGGTTTTCTTTCCCGGTCACGTTTCTCTACGGCGTCAGCAAGTTTCTGTTCTCGGCGCTGGCGCTGGCGGTGGTGATCTCGCTGTTCGCCTCGTATTTCGTCGCGATGACCGTCATTCCGCTGTTCTGCGCGCGTTTCCTCAAGAGCGTGTCCATGCATGCGCGCAGGACAGACGGTTGACGAGCCGGTGGACTTCAACGGCTGGTTCAACCGGGGCTTTCGACCGCCATGCTCGATTTCTACGAGCGCTCGGTGCGGCGCGCGCTGCGGCTGGCCCGGTGCTCACGATCGTGCGTCTGCTGGGCCTGTTCGTAGCCAGCCTGGCGATTTATCCGCTGCTGGGCGTGGCGTTCTTCCCGCAGACCGACGCCGGCCAGTTCACCATCAACCTGAAGGTCCCCACCGGCACGCGCATCGAAGTCACCGACGAGTATGTCGCGAAAGATCGAGGACCTGATCCGGCAGGTCGTCGATCCGGCCGACTTCAAGATGATCGTCTCCAACATCGGAATCGTGCCGGACTTCTCCGCGCTCTACACCACCAACGCCGGACCCTACACCGCCACCATTCAGGTGGAGCTGAAGGACTCGCACAAGACCGGCAGCTTCGAGTACATGGACCGGATGCGCGCGCGAGATCGCCGGCCAGCTATCCCGGAGCTGCGCACGTTCTTTTCCAGCGGCTCGATGGTGGACGCCATCCTGAACATGGGCATGCCCGCGCCCATCGACGTCCAGGTCAGCAGCCGCGATCTTGAAACGCACCTACGACGTCGCCGAGGATCTGGCCGCGCGCATCCGCAAGCTGTCCGGCATCGGCGAGGTCTACGTTCCGCAGGACATGAACTATCCCGCCGCTCCGGCTGAAGGTCGACCGCGTGCACGCCGCCGAGCTGGGGCTGACCCAGAAGGAGATCGTCGACAACGTCATCACCGCGCTCAATTCGAACACCATGATCGCGCCGAACTACTGGGTGGATCACCAGACCGGCAACGACTATTTCCTGACCGTGCAGTATTACGAGAACGGCCCAGCCGGCGATTCACAATTTCGTCGACCTGAAGCAGATTCCGCTGCGCGGCCGCCGCCGATCAGAGGTCGACGTGCGCCGCGCAAGCCACGCAGCATCGCGATGGATCCGCACGCCGCGCCTCCGATCCCAAGCTCCACGCGCCCACTACCGTGCTCGGCAATGTCGCCAGCCTCGATTTCGTGCAGTCGCCCACCGAGATCGATCATTACCAGATCCAGCGCGTCGCCGACGTCTACGTCACGCCCTCCGGCGAGGACCTGGGCAAGGTCGCCGCTGAAATCGACGCACTGCTCGCCGGGCTGAAACTTCCCGGCAACGTCCGCATCAATCTGCGCGGCATGGTGCAGGGCATGCAGGAGTCGTTCCAGAGCTTCGCCATCGGCCTGTCGCTGTCCGTGGTCCTGCTGTTCCTGATCCTGGTGGCGCAGTTCCGTTCCTTCAAGGATCCGTTCCTCATCATGCTGGCGATCCCATGGGATTCATCGGCGTGCTGGTGGTGCTGCCGCTGACCCACACCACGCTGAACGTGATGTCGCTGATGGGCGTGCTGATGCTGGTCGGCATCGCCGCCTCCAACAGCATCCTGATCGTCGAGTTCGCGCACCGCCTGGAAGAGCAAGGCCAGTCGGTGGAGGACGCCGTGATCACCTCCTGCCGCGTCCGCCTGCGGCCCGATCCTGATGACTTCGCTCGCCACCATCATCGGCATGGTGCCGATGGCGCTGAAGCTGGGCACCGGCAGCGAGCAGTACGCGCCGCTGGCGCGCGCCATCATCGGCGGCCTGACGTCTTCGGTGCTGCTGACCGTGTTCATCGTTCCGGCCGCGTATCTGCTGGTCTACCGCAGGAGGCCGCAGCGCGGCGAGCATAACACCGATGCCGCGCTTTTCGATCCGAAATCCCTACTTCATCATCGTCGTCTGCCTGGCGCTGGCCGTCATCGGCGTCACCAGCCTGGCGCGCATGCCGGTGGATCTGTTTCCCGCCATCAATCTGCCCGAGGTCGTGGTCGCGACGTTCTACTCCGGCATGCCGCCCGAAGACATCGAGACCGACATCACCAATCCGCTGGAGCGGTTCTTCACGCTCGCCAGCGGCATCGACCACATGGAGTCGCGCTCGCTGCTGGGCGTCAGCATCATCAAGGTGTTCTTCCAGCCCGGCACCAACGCCGATGCCGACGTCACCCAGCTCTCCAACCTCGCGCTGGCCGATTTGAAGCGCCTGCCGCCCGGCACGCTGCCGCCGGTGGTGCTGAAATTCGACGCCTCCAGCCTGCCGGTCTGCCTGGTCACGGTGAAAGGGCGAGGGGCTCGAACGAAACGCAGCTTCACGACCTCGCCCAGTTCCAGATCCGCAACCAGATCGCGGTGGTGAAGGGCGCCGAGATTCCGCGGCGTGTTCGGCGGCAAATACCGCCAGGCGATGGTCTACGTCGACCCGTACAAGCTGCTGTCGCGCCAGCTGAGCGTGATGGACGTGGTGGACGCGGTCAACGACAGCAATCTGATTCTGCCCGCCGGCGACGTCAAGATCGGCCCCAACGACTACTACGTCTACTCCAACAGCCTGGTCAAGAAGGTCGAGGACCTGAACAGCATGCCGATCAAGACCGTCGGCACGCAGTGGGTCATCGGTCGGCGACGTCGGCGAGGCCAAGGACGCGAGCCAGCTGCAGTACAACATCGTCCGCATCGACGGCCAGAAGTCGGCCTACATCCCGATCATGAAGCAGGGCGGCGACACCAACACCATCAGGTGGTCGACGACGTCCGCAATCTGATCGGCCACCTGTTCGACATCCCGCAAGCAGTTGACGACCAGCATCGTCTTCGACCAGTCGGTGTTCGTGAAGGAGGCCCTCAACACCGTGCTGCACGAGGGCGTCATCGGCCTGGTGCTCACCAGCCTGATGATCCTGATCTTCCTCGGGAGCATGCGCGCCACCTTCGCGGTGCTGCTGTCCATTCCGCTCTCCGCGCTGGCCACGTTCGTGATCCTGTACATGATGGGCAGCACGGTGAACACGATGATTCTCGGCGGCCTGGCGCTGGCCTTCTCGCGCGTCATCGACAACTCGGTCATCTCGCTCGAGAACATCTACCGCCACCTGGAGATGGGCTCCTCGCCGGAGGTGGCGGCCGAGCGAGGGCGGGGCCGAGGTCAACCTGGCGGTGCTGGCCGCGACGCTGGTGGACGTGGTCGACTTCTTCCCGGTGACGCTTTCTGTACGGCGTCAGCAAGTTCCTGTTCTCGGCCCTGGCGCTGGCGTTCTGCCTGTCGCTGCTGGCCTCCTTCGTCGTCGCGATGACCGTGATTCCGCTGTTCTGTTCCAAGTTCCTCAAGGGCGTCCATCACGCACACGACGGCGACGATGCCGTAATCGAGGATCACTCCTGGGGCGGCCGCTTCAACGCCTGGTTCAACCGCGATGTTCAACCGCCTGCTCGACGTCTACGAGACGATGCGGTGCGGCGCGCGCTGCGAGCGTCCGGCTGCTGACGTTGGCTGCTGCTGCTGGGCGTGTTCGTCGCCAGCCTGGCGCATCTATCCGTTCCTCGGCCTGGCGTTCTTCCCGCAGACCGACGCCGGGCAGTTCACGATCAACGTCAAGGTCCCCACCGGGACGCGCATCGAAGTCACCGACCAGTACGTCGCCAAGATCGAGGACCTGATCCGCCAGATCGTCGATCCCCGCGATCTCAAGATGATCGTCTCGAACATCGGCGTGGTCAACGACTTCTCGTCGCTCTACACCACCAACGCCGGACAATACACCGCCACCATCCAGACCGCGCTGAACGACGACCATCGCGTCAGCAGCCTCGATCTACATGGACCGCGTGCGCGACGCAGCTGGCCGCCAAGTTTCCCGACGTCCGCGCGTTCTTCCAGAGCGGCTCCATGGTGGACGCGATCCTGAATTCGGGCATGCCCGCGCCCATCGACGTGCAGGTCAACACGCCGCGATCTCGGACGTCACCTACAGCACGGCGCAGGATCTGGCGCGGCCGCATCCGGCAGCTGCCCGGCGTCGGCGAGATCTACATTCCGCAGGACATGAACTATCCGGCGATCCGGCTGGATGTCGATCGCGTCCACGCCGCCGAGCTCGGCCTGACCCAGAAAGAGATCGTCGACAACGTCATCACCGCGCTCAATTCCAACACCATGATCGCGCCCAACTACTGGGTGGACTACAAGACCGGCAACGACTATTTCCTCACCGTGCAGTACGCCGAGCACGGCCAAGCCGCGATCCACAACCTGGTGGACCTGAAGCAGATCCCGCTGCGCGCGCCCAACCTGAAGGAGCCCACGACGCTCGATTCGGTCGTGAAGCTGGAGAACGTCCAGTCGCCCACCGAAATCGATCACTACCAGATCCAGCGCGTGGTGGATATCTACGTCACGCCGGCGGGCGAAGACCTGGGCAAGCTCACCAGCGCGATCCGGCAGACCATCGCCGACGCGAAGCTGCCGTCCAATATCCGCGTGAACCTGCGCGGCATGGTGGAAGGCATGGAAGCGTCCTTCAAGAGCTTCGCGCTCGGCTTCGGCCTCTCGTTCATTCTGCTGTTCCTGATCCTGGTCGCGCAGTTCCGCTCCTTCATCGATCCGTTCCTGATCATGCTGGCGATTCCCATGGGCTTCATCGGCGTGCTGATCATCCTGCCGCTCACCCACACCACGCTGAACGTCATGTCGCTGATGGGCGTGCTGATGCTGATCGGCATCGCCGATTCCAACAGCATCCTGATCGTCGATTTCGCCCACAAGCTCGAAGAGCAGGGATTGTCGGTCGCCGACGCCGTCGTCACCGCCTGCCGCGTCCGCCTGCGGCCGATTCTGATGACTTCGCTCGCCACCATCATCGGCATGATCCCGATGGCGATGAAGCTCGGCACCGGCGGCGAGCAGTACACGCCGATGGCGCGCGCCATCATCGGCGGCCTGACCTCGTCGGTGCTTCTGACTGTGTTCATCGTGCCGGCCGCGTATCTGCTGGTCTACGGAAGGAAGAAGCAGAATGCTTCACAGACTCAGTTAGGATCGTTAGCATCGCTACTCTGGCCGTCATCGGCGGGATACAGGCTAACGCGCAGACACCGCCCGAAACTTACCCTCGCACGAAGCCGAAGCGCTGGCCGTCAAGAATCATCCGCAGATCCAAGCCGCGCAGAATGAAGTCGGCTTCGCCAATCAGCAGATCGTGATCAATCGCTCTCGCCTACTATCCGATCGGTGAGCGGCGAGATCACCGGCTCGCAGGGCAACAATCTCTCCCGAATCGGAGCGGGCGACTTATCCGCCTCGCGGCTCTTCGATCGCTTCGGCCAAGGTGTCGTCGTGCATCAGCTCGATCACCGATTCCGGCCGCACGCCCAACCTGGTCGCCAGCGCGCGCTTTCAGGCTCAAGCCAGCGCCCAGATCTGCGAGGCCACCCGCTTCAACGTGCTGCTCGCGGTGAATCGCGCCTACTTCGACGTGCTGCACGCCCAAGCCGTGGTGAAGGTCGCCGAGCAGACCGTGGCCGCCCGCCAGACGCTCAGCGATCAGGTGACCGAGCTGGCCAGGAACAAGCTCAGATCGCAGCTCGACGTCAGCTTCGCCGACGTCAACGTTTCTGAGGCGAAGCTGCTGCTGATTCGCGCCCAGGAAGGCGTGCAGCAGGCGCTGCGCCGAACTGGGCCGCGCAATGGGCTCCGACCAGAGCGCCAATTATCAGCTCGTGGACGAGCCGCTTCCCCCCGGCCCCCCGGCTAAGCCCGACGAACTGGTCGCCCAGGCGAGAACAACCGGCCCGAACTCGCCAGCCTGCGTTCCTCGCGCGAGGCCGCTTACAAATTCTTCGAAGCCGAGAAGGATCTTACCCGGCCCACCGTCAGCGCTGGTTGCCGTGGGCGGCGCCATTCCATTCATCAACACGCCCGTCAACGCCGCCCATTCCGGCCGAATACGAAGGCGTCGCCGCGAACGTAAGCATTCCCGTTTTCAACGGGCATCTGTTCTCGGCCCGCCGCGAGGCCGCGCACCAGCGCGCCATGGAATCCGATCAGCGGCTGCGCGATGAGCAGGAGCGCATCGCGCGCGACGTTCGCGTCGCTTGGGCCGGCGCCATCACCGCCTTCCAGCGCATCGACGTCACCGCGCAATTCCTGCGCCAGGCCGCTCTCGCCCTCGATCTGGCGCAGGGACGCTACAATCTCGGCCTGTCTTCCATCGTCGAGCTGACGCAGTCGCAATTGAATCTCACGCAAGCCGAAATCGAGAACCTCAGCGCCAAGTACGACTATCAAACTCAGAATTCGGTGCTGCAGTACACTATCGGTAACCTGCGATAGCAGCATATGAGCGGCCAGACCAAGCCGTTGTTTCACGAAGAACAAAGCCTTCGTCAACCCCGCCTTCTGATCCTCACCGCCATTCCTCCGGTTGCCATGCTGCTGCTTGCGATCTGGCAAGTGGGCCTGGGCCACCCCTGGGGCAAGCAGCCGATGTCGAATACCGGAATGGTCGGCTGGACGATCTTCCTGTGGCTGGTCTATGTCCGGCTGATCACCGTCAAGCTGGTCACGGAAGTGGAATCAAACCAGGTGTCGGTTGCGATGCGCGGCCTGTGGCGCTCCTACCGTATTTCGTTGGAGGCGGTGAATTCAGTCAAAACCATAACTTTCCATCCGATTGCCGATTGGGGCGGCTACGGCATTCGGTCCACGGCCAAAGGCAAGGCCTTTATCGCCCAGGGGAACCGCGGCGTCGAGCTGGAGCTGAAAAAGGGGGGGATTATAGTGGTCGGCTCCCAGCGCCCCGATGAGCTGGCACAGTCTTTGAATCCGCATCTATCCAATCCCTGAGCCTCGATTGGGTTGGGGGCCTTCACTCAATTACTCAAAGAAGGGAAACTAATCAATGCCAGACCAACGGGCGTCCCCGTTTTTTATTGTTGCCGGTTCGGATCCGGCTTAGGGGAGCTGTTTGAGGCTGGTTTCGCCGGCGATGCCGGCGAATCGTCATCGGTAGCGGGTACGGAAATGGCTGACCCGTCCTGGTTAACGGCCACGCGCCGCCGCCGTGTGCTCGGGAGGTCGGTATCGGAGCTAGACGCCGAGGGGGTCGAATAGCCGCTATCGGCTGGAGCGCGAGTCACGCGCATGGGCGCTGCATCGCTGCCCGAACCCGCGCCCTGCGAGACGCGGCGATATCGCACCTCGGCGTCCTGGTGGCGCCGCCCAGCCGAAGCTGTTAACGCCACCTCCGTATTGCGTTCGCCGCCCGGCTGCACGCCCTCCGGCAAATTGAAGTACAGCGTATACCGCTGCCGCAGCCGCGCCAGGGTCTCTTCCAGCGCCGAAGCGTCATTGACCGACATGCTGTCGCCGCCCGATTCGCGGGCGATCTCGGCAGTCCCGGCCGATTGCGTATGCGCGCCCCCCATTCCTCCGCCGCCCGGATAGCGGCCGCCGCCATCCCTCCGCCGCGCGGACCGAAGATGACGCCCGGAAGCCCTCCTCCAATGCCGCCCCCTCCACTGCCCCAGGTTCCGCGGCGTTGTCCTCCACCACCGCCTGGATAGCGGCCGTAGTCCGTCGCATCGGGCGCGATTAACGCGCACATCACAGCGTCGGCGCGCGCCAACGCCCGGCCCACGCCTTGATCGTCTCGGTTAAACTCGGTCGCATCGTCGGTCAGGATGACGATCGCGCGGCGCGCATCCCGGCGGCCCTCGCGCCGGATGTAGTCGGCCGCATCCAGCATGGCTCGTGTGATGTCGGTGCCGCCGTTGAATCGCTCCTCGCGCAGCAGCCGGTCGAACCCGCGCTGCACTTCCTGGCGGCTGCTGTTAAACGAAAGCCGAACCCGCGTGGAACGGTCGAAGACCATGATGCCCATGCGATCGTCTTTGCCGAGCACCGTCAAGGCTTGACCGGACGCATCCGCGATGCGCTGCACATGCGGCCGCATGCTGGCGCTGACGTCCAACAGAAAGAGCACATCCACTGGCATATTTTCGCTGGCGAAGTTGCGAATTGGCACTACTTTACCGTTGACGCGCAGGCTGAAATCCTCCGCATTCAGGTGAGTAATCGCCCGATTACTGGAATCGACTACTTGGGCGTCGACGCGCACCAGGGATACATCACTTCGGAAAACGAGGTCGTCGTCTCCAGGCGCGGCAAACAGAAGCGCTCCGCCTAAGGCGAGTGACAAAAAGTAAGCTGCACGACGCATAAATACCCCGACCGGATCGAAGCCGCCCCGGCTACTGGCCCGACTACTGGAATGTTAAACGCATAACAAGCCCTGGGCGTTACAACAGAGATTGTACGCCAACTCTCATGTTATAATTGCTTTGTGATTTGACAGTTCCGCCGATTAGGCATCTTTCGTTTCGTCCGGTCCAAACACCTTCGTTCGAATCTGCCGCGATTAGCTACTCTGCAAATTCAGAAAGAAGAGTAAAAATGAAAAATATTTTTGTAGGCAACCTGAGTTTCGGAACCTCCGAAGAGGCTGTCCGTTCGCTGTTTGAAGCGCATGGAACCGTTGACCGTGTGAACATCGTGAGAGATCGCGACACCGGGCAACCCCGCGGTTTTGGATTCGTCGAGATGACCAACGACAGCGAAGGTACGGCCGCCATCAACGCCCTCAACGGCCGCGATCTCGACGGCCGGACCCTCAATGTCAACGAAGCGCGTCCCAAGACGGAGCGCGGATTTGCCGGCGGCGGTGGTGGTGGCGGCGGTCGCAAGCAACGCTGGTAAGTTGATTTTAGACTCAATCAGTCTGTATTAGACCGAGGGACGGCGTCTAACCGTCCCTTTTGTCGTTTCTGTCCGTTAAGCCAAAGCTTCCACTGGTTCGGTTTCCGGAGCAGCCTCCCCGCGTTGGGGCGCATTCCAGTCCGGCAGCGCGGCCGGCCGGCCAAGCAGGAAACCCTGGATCTCATCGCAGCCGATACTGCGCAGAATTTCCAGCTGGTCGTTGGTCTCCACGCCCTCCACTACCACTTGTTTGCCTATGCTGTGAGCGAGTGAAATCATCCCTGCCACGAGCGATTGTGCCGTACTGCTCACTCCCAGGTCGGTCACGAAGCTACGGTCGATCTTGAGGATGTCAACCGGCAGCCGGGGCAGATACCCCAGGGATGAGTAGCCGGTGCCAAAATCGTCGATCGAGATGCGGATGCCGCGCGCCCGCAACAAAGACATTTTGCCTATCGATCCGTCCATATCGCGCATCAGCGTGGTCTCGGTAACTTCTAAGTCCAGCAAACTCCCCGGCAATCCTGTTTCGTCCAGAACGCGCAGCACATTACCTGCGAACTCTGGACGCGAGAATTCCAAGGCTGATACGTTAGCCGCCACTCGTACGCCCACCAAACCGTGTTCCTGCCATAACCTGCACTTCCGGCAGGCTTGTTTGAGCACCCAGGCGCCTAAACGGAAGATCAGTCCGCTCTCTTCGGCTACCGGCACGAACTTGCCTGGCGAGATGGAGCCGAGGACCGGGTGGGCCCAACGCAGCAGCGCCTCGAACGCCGTTTGTCTGCCGGTGTTCGCGTTGAAGATCGGCTGGTAGACCAGGGTGAGTTCGTTGTCCCGGTCGAGCGCGTGCCGCAGTTCTGTCTCCAGTTCCAAGTGCTCCAGAAAGGTATCCCGCATTGCCGGCGTGAAGAACATTACTCTGTCCTTACCGCTGCGCTTAGCCTCGTACATGGCGGCATCGGCATTACGGCGCAGGCTGCTGACGTCGGCGCCATCCCGCGGGTAGAGGGCAATCCCTATGCTGGCGGTCACATACAGCTCATGACCGGCAACCTGGAACGGCCGGTGCAGCGCGGTCCGCAGCCTTTCTGCGATGGCATGCGCGATCCCCTCGTCCTTTACGTCGTTGATCACCACCATAAATTCGTCGCCGCCCATGCGGGCCAGCGTGTCTGGCTCGCGGAGGCAGGCCTGCAGGCGGCCGGTGGCATCTTTCAGCAATGCGTCGCCGGCCTCGTGCCCCAAAGTGTCATTGACAAATTTGAATCCATCCAGGTCCACATAAATTACCGCTATCGTTAGTCCGCCGCGGATGGCGCGTTGGATGGCGGCAGTCAGCCGATCGGCCAGCAGCAGAGGATTCGGCAATCCGGTCAGATGGTCGTGCTGGGCCTGGTGCGCCAGCTGAATTTCCGCCTTCTTGCGTGCGCTGATATCGCGTGCGATGGTGGCCACGCCGGTAATCTCGCCCGAAGTTTTGCGGATGGGCGAAACGGTCAGCGAGACGGGAACTTCCAAGCCGCCCTTGCAAACAAACACCATCTCATCCAGCCGGCTTACTGCTCCGCGGCTGCTGGGATCGAGAATGTCCCAGGCCTGATCCGCTCGAGGAAGCAGAGTTGCAAGCGAGGAGCCCAGAGCCTCGGCGGCCGTATAGCCCAGCAGCCTTTCGGCGCCTCCATTCCAGGTGGTAATGGTGCCCGACAGGCTGGTTCCGATAATGGCGTCTTCGGAGCATTGCACAATCGCCGCTAGTTGCGAAATGGCTTCTTCAGCTTCTTTCTCTTGGGTGATGTCGGATGCTATCCCGATCCACTTGTGGGCTTCGCCAGCCGCGTTTCGAAGGGCCTGGCCTCGAAGGGAATAATGATAAACGCTCCCGCTCTCGCCCATGACCCGGTAATCGGCGACATAGCGTTCGCCCGTTTCGATGTGCTCCCCGATGCCTGCCAGAATCGGCCCCAGATCATCGGGATGCACCATGCTTTTCCAAGCTTCGAAGCTCTCGGGCGACGGGCGATCTCCCAGCTTCGCTGAGAGCAGCCCGAACCTTTCCACCTGTCCGGTCCGAAGGTCCCACTCGAATGTCATGTCGCCGGCATTCTCGGCCGCGATGCGGAACCGTTCCTCCGAAGTGCGCAGCCGGACTTCAGCTTGCTTGCGCTCGGTGATGTCCAGGCACGTTACCACCGCCCCGACCAGTTCGTCGCCCTTGTGAACCGGATGAGACCAATACTCGACCGGAAAACTGGTCCCATCCGCCCGCCACAGGACTTCATCGTCGACGTGCGTTCCTTTCCCCTTTCGGAAGGCCTGATGGATGCGGCATTCGGCCCACGGATACGGGCTCCCGTCGGCGCGCGTGTGATGCAATACGTCGTGCACGTTCCTACCGATCAACTCCCCGGCACTCTCAAGACCGAACATTTGCACGGCAGCGCGATTGGCGAGAGTACAATTGCCGTTAAGATCCATGGCGTAGATGCCTTCCGCGGCCGAATCCAGCAGCAGCCGCACCCGCTCCTCGCTGTAATGGAGCTCTGCTTCCGATCTCTTGCGGGCGATGAACTGCGAAATGCTTCCCGCCAGGGAACCGAAAGTCTGGTAAACGGCCTTGCTAAGCGGATGGCGTGCGAAGGCCGCTACCACGCCGATCACTTTATCTCCAGCAATCAGCGGATATCCAGCGAAAGCAATCATCCCTTCCTGCTTCGCCCACTCCTGGTTACTCACCCAGTCATCGGCCTGGACGTCATTGGTCAAATGCGGCTGGCCCTCCTGGGCGATGCGGCCAATCTTGAATTGTCCCAGCGGTACGCGTGCGTGCGCTCCGTCCAGATGCGTATACATCCCCGCGCTGGCTTGAAGTTCGAGGACGTTGCTTTCCGCGTTCAAGGTCCAGATGCGGACAAAAGCTGCATCCAGAAAATGGACCATGAGCCACGCGGAACGCTCCAGGTTCCTTTCGACCGCATCGTTTTCCGTCAACACCATGGCGATCTCCGACACCAGCGCCGCTAAGCCGCCTTGCTCAGCCAGATCGGCCGTGCGAGCTGCAACCCGCGTCTCCAGATCGTCCCGCGAGTGTTGCAGTTCCTCTTCGGCTCGTTGCCGTTCATCGATCTCCCCTGCCAGCGATTCATTGGCCTGCGTCAGACTGCGGACCGCCTGAGCCCGGGCGCGGAAAATGGAGTACATGCTGCCGAATAGCCCGGTCAAAATCAAGCTGTAGGAAAAGATTTTGAGAATGTGAGCGGCCGTGTGCATGACATCAAATTCCCGTGCCGAGAATGGCAGGTAAAACATCTGGCTCATGGCGGCGACCATCAGGAACAGAACCAGACTGTGTTTGAACGCGTCCGTCCTCCACTCGCCTTGGCGCCAGTAGCCCACCGCCGCAATGCTGAAGAAGATTCCCGCGATCAACTCGGCCGGCCTGTGAACCGGCCAGCGCGGTAGATAAAGTCGGGGCAGAGGGGTGAACAGGAAAAATACAAAGCTGACCAGCATCCAAGCGCCCACCAGCAGGTAGACTTCGCGCTCCCGGCTCCACTCCTCTCGCCGGTCATGCTTCCCGCTTCGCCAGATGAACAGGCTGGCGCACATTAATACGGACAAAAGCAGTCGCGACAAGCCTCCCGTCCACGGGATTAAAGTCGAGAGCGAAGAGCGTGTGCATTCCGCGCAAAACGACGATGTGACCAACGCATGGTAACCATCCAGCAAGCCCGCCCCCAGAAAACCGCTTCCCAGAATGAGGTAAGAGGTCGTTTTTTGGCTGTAGTAGCGCACTAGAGCCATCGCGCCTATAACGAGCGCAAGCAGCGTGGCCACGGTTTCGACCAGGGTGTGGAGTTCCGCATTCCCCACCCAGGTGATCTGCCCGGCAAGAACCCGGAGCGCCAGCAGGCCGACCAGGAGCCCGGCGTAGCCTAAGCTTCGAGTTTGGACCGGATTGGCAAATCCCTTCCCCATTAAACGGCTTATCGGCCGTGCCGGAGCCAGTAATATGACCGTTTACTCTAAGCCTCCTCTTCCGGAAACGGGGGCCGACGATTATGATAGAAATATCCGTTGGGATGAGGTTTCGATGCGTTCCTGGTTAACCATTCCGGTTCTGGCCCTCTGCCTGACCGCCTGCGGCGGGGTAGCGCTCGATTATGAAACCGCCATCAACTTAATGCGGGAAAGAGCGGCCGACCCGGTGCGGACCAGCATCAGCGCGTCGCCTCGTTTCGAGAATCAGGACCCCAAGCTGGTGCGCGCCTATCAGCGGCTCATTGATGCTCACGTGATCGACTGCAAAACCACTTCGGTCGGGGCCATCTGCGAGCCGGGTCCGGCCGGCGATACGCTCACCCTTAACGGTGTGACCGATCTTTCCGTAGTGGCCGGCCGCTGGGTGCCGGCCGCGATTGTCTCCATCCAACGCACTGGCTCGAACAGCGCATCGGCGGAAGTGCGAATGACTTTTGAGCCCAGTACGCTTTTTCAGGAGTTCGAAGACGCTTTCGATTCCATCGAGTCGCCCGGTTCCCTGCTCGCCGCTACCACCCGCAAACAGGGCAAAGTGGTCCACGTGACTTTCGAGCGCTACGACGACGGCTGGCACGTCGATAATATCGAGTAGCCTGTTCCCGCTGCTATTGCGGCACGAAAATTCTAAGCTTGATTAAGGAAGACCGATTGAAGAAGATTGGCGTTTTTTCAGCTAGCCCGTAAGGGCAAGCTAGCGTACTTCAGGCAGGCAATGTATTGAGCCCCCAGGCGATCCGACCGTTCGGGGAAGACCAAGCTCGGCCTTGGAGGAGCGATCTAACGTGACTGGCACATGATCGCCTAAGCGGGTAATAATTTCCAAGGGGGGATACAGCTCTGGTAGATTCTTCATGGTGGGATAGTGAGGGGCCACTGTTGACCTCCCGCCAAACGATTGAATCCATTGGATCCCCAGGGGCTCTAATTTCATTGGACCTGATCAAATGTGCAATCCTGCGACCAACTTACGTTGGATAGCTGCACAGGTCATCCACAGATGTATTGCCTCCGCAAAGCACCAGAACGACTCTCGAATCGGGTCCAAACCGATCGCGCAGGCGGTCTGCGGCCGCCAAGGTACAGGATGCCGCCGGTTCGGTCAAAACCTTGGCCCGCTCCAGCAGAAACCGAAGCGCCCGGACAGCTTGCACATCCGGCACCAACGTCACGCTTTCGAGGTATTTTTGTGCGAGCGCGAGCGTTCCGGCAGAGACGGACGGAGCGCCCAGTGTGCGGGCGATGGAGGTGATCGCAGTAAGCTGAACCGGCTTGCCCTGGCCGATCGCCTGGGACATAGCATCCGCGCCTTCCGTTTCGACGCCCCACATTCGCGCATCCGGCTTCAGCGACTTCACCGCGGTGGCCACGCCGCCAATAAAGCCGCCGCCGCCGATACTCACTACCACATCCGTCACCTCCGGCTCATCTTCGACGATCTCCAGGCCGACCGTGCCTTGCCCGGCCATTACCATTGGGTCGTCGAAGGGATGGATCGAGGTCCAGCCTTCACTTTCGTAGCCGGCGATTCTCTCAAAGGCCTGGGCCGCATTTGCCACCAGGACCACCTCGGCGCCATAGCCCCGGGTAGCTTCGATATAGTTTCGAGGCGTAGCTTCCGGCATCAGAATCACGGCCGGGAGTCCCAGTTGGCGGCCCACGTAGGCGACCGCCTGTGCATGATTGCCCCCGCTCACCGCCACCAGCCCGCGCCCGCGCTGCTTTTCCGGAATACTGAACACCTTATTAAAAGCCCCGCGCACCTTAAATGAGCCGGTTTTTTGAAATAATTCCAGTTTCAGGTAGACTTGGGCGCCAAGCCGTGCACTTAATGTGGCATTCGGTACCAGCGGCGTTCTCGCGACCCGTCCGCTGATGCGCTCGCGGGCGTGACGAATATCCTCGAGTGTAATCAAGACAAAATCTCCCAAGCGGCGCGGAATGTGTTGGCGTGAGCTTCGGCGGTCAGCTCTATCGGCTGGGAATATCCGCCTCCCAAAGTGATGACGATCGGCGTGCAGTGGGTCCGGGCGGCCGCCATCACCCGGGCATCCCGTTCCTTGAGACCGGTCTCAGTAAGCGCCAGCCGGCCAAGCGTGTCGGAAACCAGCGGATCCACGCCCGATTGATAGAAGACCACGTTTGGTTCGAACTGGAAGACGCGGGGCAGCACGCCCTCGAGGGCGCTTAGATATTCCTGGTCTCCGGCGTCGTCTTCGAGTTCTATATCAATCTTGCTGCGCTGTTTGCGAAAAGGAAAATTGGATTTGGCATGCATAGAAAAGGTGAGGACGCTTTGATCCTCCTCGAAAATCTGGGCCGTTCCGTCGCCCTGGTGCACGTCCAGATCGATCACCGCGGCGCGTTGAATGCGGCCCTTCAACCGCAGCCACTGGATGCCCACGGCGATATCGTTGAACACGCAAAAGCCGGCGCCTTCTCCACGAAAGGCGTGATGCGTTCCTCCGGCCAGATTGCCACCCCAGCCTGACTCAAAAGCGTCGCAGGCGGCGCTCAACGTTCCTCCCAGCGAGGCCAGGGTGCGCTTCACCAGACCCTCCGACCACGGAAACCCGATGCGCCGGATCGCAGCTTCCGGCAGCGCTCCGTTCAAAAAGTCACGGACATAAGCAGGTTCATGAGCGAGTTCGATGACCGCCGGATCGGCGAACGGAGCAGCTTCAAAGCGAAAGCAGCCGTCGGCTGAAAGCAGATCGCGCAGCATGCGGTATTTCGCCATCGGAAACTTGTGGCCGGCCGGGAGCGGGATGGCGTACTGGTCGCAGTAGAAGAGGCGAGGCTCCACGTGGTTTATCGCTTGGACAAATCCCGGATCAGAATATCTTTGAACCGCATATTTCCCCGCCCCCCGGAATGCAACTGCAGCGCGATCCCGCCATCGGCGCCGAACGGCTTGGGATCGGTATAGTCCACCATCTGCACTGCATTCAGCCGGGCAACGTACCGGTTGCCTTCCACTTTGAGCAGATACTCATTCCAGTCGTCAGGCCGGATAACCGTCTCGTTTTCAGGCGCTGGCCATACCAGCCACTGGCGTCCGACATCATAAACGCCACCGGAGTGATGGCCGATGTTGCAATCAATTTCAAACTGCGGCCCTTGCACCACGTCGGCCGTCCCCGGTTTGAACTCGACATGAAAGAAGACGCCGCTGTTGCCATCGCCTTCGCACTTGAATCGCAGCGACAGTTGGAAATCCTTGAAATTCTTCTCGGTTCGCAGGTAGCCGTATCCCTTGGTCACGGCCTGTCCATGGATCGTGCCCGCATCGACATCCCACTTTTCGTTGCCGACGTTGATCCACCCGCTGAGATCCTTGCCATTGAACAGCGGAACCCAATCCTCGCCAGGAAGCTTGGGTTTGGGAGTCTGCGCGTTCAGCGCCAGGGCGGCCACGAGCACCAGTAAAGTTCGCACCTTACTATTCTGCTCCCAATTCAGTCGGCTCCCAACTCGGCCCGGATTTCGGACGCGATATGGTTGGCGAATTTTTCCACTCGCTCCAGTTCGGGACCTTCCACCATGACGCGCGCCAGCGGCTCGGTTCCTGAGAACCGCACCAGCACGCGGCCCGGATCGCCGAAGGAATCTTCGGCAGCGCGGATGGCGGCCTTCACCGCGGGCAGATCCTCCGACGGCTTCCGCTCCCGCACCCGGACGTTGACCAGCCGCTGTGGATAAATTTCTAGTTCGCTGGTCAACTCATCCAGACCTTGGCCCGACGCCCGCATAACTTCGAATACGCGCAAGGCGGTAAGCATGCCGTCGCCGGTGGTGGCGTATTGATGAAAGATCACATGGCCGGATTGCTCGCCACCCAGAACCGCGCCGCTCCGGAGCATTTCTTCCAGAACGTATTTGTCGCCCACCGGCGTTCGAATCAGCTGGATTCCATGTGAGCGCCAGCGCCCGCTCCAGGCCGAGATTCGACATCACCGTCGCGACCACCCCGGTGGTCCTTCCCCGCAGCGCAGCCGCCCTGGTCTTTCAAATAGCGAGCGGTTACCAGCAGCACCGCGTCGCCATCGACGATTTTTCCGGATCGCGAGACAAACAGCGCCCGATCGGCATCGCCGTCGAAAGCGACGCCCACATCGGCCGATTCGGCTCAAGCACAGCCGCTCGCAAAACGTCCAGATGCAGCGATCCGCAATTCAGGTTGATGTTGCGGCCGTCCGGAGAGCAGTGGATCGATCGGACGTTGGCACCCAGGCGTTCGAAAAGCTCCGGCGCCAGCGCCGAAGCGGAACCGTTGGCGCAGTCGCACGACGATCCGCAACCCGCCCAGCCGCCTGGGGCAGCGTGGCAGGCCAGATGATCGATGTACGTGCGATCCAAGCCCGGTATCGACCTTCAGCGTGCGCCGGCGCGGATTCCGCATCATCGCGAAGCGCGAAGATCTCCGTCTCGAGGATCTCTTCCTGCTCGTCGGGCAGTTTGTAGCCGGAGTGGCCGATCAGCTTGATGCCGTTGTCCCGATACGGATTGTGCGAAGCCGAAATCATTACCCCGGCCGCGAAGGGTCCGTTCTTGGCGAGGTACGCTACGCCCGGCGTGGTGGTGATGCCGGCGAAGTTCACCGACACGCCCTGGATTGCCAGCCCGCCGGCCACTTCGGCCGCGATCCAGGGACCGGACTCCCGGGTATCCATGCCGATCACGACTCGCCTTTCCTGATTGGATTGGAGCACCCATTTGCCCAGCGCTATACCGACCGCGTTGGCGGTCTTCCCGTCGAGCGGATACTCTCCCGCCACGCCACGAATCCCATCTGTGCCAAAAAGCGTGCGCGCCATTACTGGGATTCCTGCGCCGCGGTTCTTTCGAGCGTCACCTTCAACGTGATCGCCGCAGGCACATCCAGCCGGATCTGCGCGTCGCCGACGTTGACGTGGGTATGGAATTCGGCCGCGCTCACAACGCCGCTCAAGTCCACTGGATCGGTCCACACGCGGTCGATTCTCTTTACGCGTTCCTGCGGTCCGCGAATCCGGATATTTTCCGGTTCCAGTACATATGCGCGAATGCGATAGCCGGCCTGAGGCGGTTTGGAATATCGTGGAAAGATCTTTACGTTTTGCGACGCCATATGGTCGAAAGTCAACGTGATCTGCGAGGGAATTGTTCGATAAAAGATAACACCGGACGGAAGATTAAAGTTATAGGGGTGGATGGTATAGGTCCGCTCTCCGGCATGCGCGTCGGCTAAGTCAAGAATGAGCGCGACATCGGACAGGTTATCGCGGGAAAGGCGGCCGGAAGGGCCACGCACTTCCAGATGCGCGCGCTCCGGCACGTTCGCGCCCATATCCAGATCCTCGGGGATGTTCTTGAATTCGACCGGCACCGAGAGCGAAGTCGCCAGTTCGGGCTCCCGCGCCACCGCAATCCACACAGCGACCGCAATCAGCAGGGAGAGCAGCTTCCAACCCACATTGTGCGTGAAAAATTGTTTCATGGCCGGTCAAAACTTGATTCGCCCACCGCGGTGGGCCGATGGGTCAAAGCCGCCGCTGTCCGCATGTCGCTGCGCTCCAGCCGTCCGGTGAGAAGCTGTTCCACCCGCTCCAGCGACACATCGATTTCAATTTCCGAAAATGCCGCAATCGAGATTCGCCCGGTCTCTTCGGAGACTACCACGGCCATACAATCCGATTCTTCGGTTATTCCCAGTGCGGCCCGGTGGCGCGTCCCCAATTCGGCGACCAGTACCGGATTGGTGGTCAGTGGCAGAAAGCACGCGGCGGCGGTGATACGGTCGCCCTGAATGATGACGGCGCCATCGTGCAGCGCGCCCCCCGGATGAAAGATGGAGCACAGCAGGTCGCGCGAAACTGCCGCATCCAGATTCACTCCGCTTTCCACAAACGTTCGTAGCCCCAACTTTCGCTCCAATACAATCAACGCGCCGGTCCTTCTCTGCGAAAGTTGAGCGATCGCTAAAAGTACCTCTTGCGTCAGTTCGCGCCGCTCCAATTGACTGACTCCCAGAAACGGCCGCCGGCCCAGTCGCGCCAACATGCGCCGCAGTTCGGACTGAAACATCACGATCAGCGCAATCGCCGTGTAGGGAGCCAATGTCGCCAGGATGGTCCGCAAAACCTCCAGCTTGGCCCAAATGGCTACGAAATAAATCAGAACGAGTATTCCGATGCCCAGCAGTATATGGACCGCACGCCGGCCCCGAATTATCAAAAGAAGCTGATAGACCAGAATGGCCACCACCAGAATGTCGATGGCCGCTGTGATGGTGAACTTCGGCATTTCCGAAAGCGGGAATGTGAGAAATTGCACCACTTACTAATTTATCGCGCGCCAGAGGGTAAACGGCAATAGCTCTTTTGAATTGTTTATCGGGCAGGTCCTTGGGAGCCGGCGCTACCCTGTTATCAAGTCTCGAAAAGCCTTAGTACCTATCTTTCAGTCCTATACCGGACGATAGAAAATCGAAAGGCCTTTGAGTGTCGTCTATCTCCGTATTTGCGTGCGAAGCACAGCCGGTGGCAATCGAGGGATTGCAGCGGGTGCTGGGGGCCTGTGACGACTTGGCGCTGGTCGGTACGGTTTCCAGAATTACCGATGCCCTCGACGCCATCAGCAGCCTTCGGCCGGATATCGCGTTAGTTGACTTGAGCGCCGGTCTGGCGCCCGCCGTGAGGCTGGTGACCAGTCTCAAAGCCGCCTCCGTGCCCTCCCACGTTGTGCTGTGGGTGGTGGATCTGCCCGAGATGGAAGCTTTTCGCGCGCTGCAGATGGGCGTTCGCGGCATCCTCCGAAAGACCCTCCCAGTCGCCAAGCTGACGGAGTGCCTGCGAGAAGTAGGGGCCGGAAAAATCTGGATGGTTGACTCCGAGCATGTGACCCAGTTCATCCAGCGCAAGGAAGCCTCGCGGCTCACGCCCCGTGAAAAAGAAGTTGTCCGGCTGATTTGCCGTGGCATGAAGAACAAACAAATCGCCGAGAATCTTCATATTACAGCGGGAACCGTAAAGGTTCACTTGATGCATATCTTTGAGAAGACGGGCTTGAAGGACAGGCTGGCTTTAGCGGTCCATGGCCGCGAACTGGCGGGCCCGGAAACCCAGTCCAAAGAAGCCGCCACTACGTCCTGACGTCTGGTTCCGATTGCTAAAGCGGGTGACGTGGGCGGCCGATCAATGGAAAGGCGCTCCAACGTCCCGCGTTTGTAAAAATTTCTAGGGCATATCTCTTGGCAAGCTCGACTCAATCTCTTCGACCGGCACGCATATCGACATCCCTCGCCGGACACGCTCCCATCGCGTCCACCCCCTGGAGCCGGGCCTTGGTACCGTCTTTCTCCGATTGCTTCTTCATTGCTTTATTGGCATGGCTGTTCGTGTGTGGCGCCAGCGGATGGAAGGCGCTGCTGATGGACGGCGATACCGGCTGGCACATCCGCACCGGCGAGTACATCCTGGCGCATCATGCGGTGCCCACCCAGGATCTATTTTCTTTTTCCAGGGCCGGAGAGCCCTGGTTTGCGTGGGAATGGCTGAGCGATGTGTTGTTTGCGATATTTATTCAGGATCGGCGGCCTGAAGGCGATCGTGCTTTTCGCGGGACTCCTGATAGCGGCTTTCGCCACCGTGCTGCTGCGGTATGCGGTGTGGCGAGGCGCCAGCGGATTGCTGGCGGCCTGCGTGTGTTTGTTCGCCGTGGGCGGCTCTTCGATGCACTTTCTGGCGCGGCCGCATCTTTTTACTCTGATATTGCTGCCGGTCTGCTTATGGCTGCTGGAAGCGGATCGCCGCAAGAATATTGCCGCGGTCTGGCTGCTGGTACCTGTGACCATGCTTTGGGCCAACTTGCATGGTGGCTTCCTGGTGTTTATCGCCTGCCTGGCGCTGCTGGTGCTAGGAAGCGCGATCGAAGCAGTGCTGGGGCGTCCACGCTGGCCGTCCGTCCGCAGATACGCGGCGCTCTTAGGCGCCTGCTCGGCGGCGACATTGGTGAATCCTTATGGCATCGCTTTGCATGTCCACATTCTCGAATATATGCAGTCGGATTGGATCAAGAACCTCATTCAGGAGTTTCAAGCGCCCACTTTCCGATCCGAAGGCCAGTTCCAGTATGAGGCCCTGCTGATAGGCGGGTTGATTCTGGCCGGATTATTATTGCGGAAGCAGCGCGTCACCGAAGCATTGTGGCTGCTGTTTCTAGCGCATTCGTCCCTCACCAGCCTGCGGCATGCACCGCTCTATGCCGCCGTTGCGGCTCCCCTGATTGCTTCCGAGCTGAGCGCCGGCTGGAAAACTGTGGCCGCCGGAAGAAAGAAATCCTCGGTCCTCAGCATTCTCCACCAGCTGGGCGAGGACTTGACGCCGAACTTCGGCCGGACCAGTATTTGGCCCGCAGTCGTCATTGCGGCGCTGGTCTTTGTAGATGCGCCCCTCAAGTGGCCCCACGACTTTCCGAGCGAGGCCTTTCCCATTGCCATGGTGCATGAGCAAGCTAAGGTTCTCGAAACCGGCCGGCTGCTGACCACCGATCAGTGGGGCGACTATATCATCTATTCGTTCTATCCGAACCAGAAAGTATTCATCGACGGCAGGAGCGACTTCTACGGTGAATCGCTCGGTACCGAGTATCTACACCTACTCCAAGGCGCGTATGACTGGCGGGCTATCCTCGACCGGCAGGGCTTCTCGGTGGCTCTGTTGCCGGTGGAGTGGCCGCTCGCTCAGATGTTGAAGATGGACCCCTCATGGCAAGTAATCAAAGATGATAGCCACGCCATACTGTTCCGTCGCCTACGTTGACAAAGCCAATCGGACTAAGTGAATTCACCCCCCACCGGAGCATCCACCGTACTAAAGAAAACCTTGGCCGACGCTAATGAAAACCTCCCATTTTGCCGAATCAATACAGCAGGAGATCGACCGGCATGAGAAGTAAGTTGAACCTGAACGGTTCCAATCGGCGGGCGGCGGAAAGGCTAGGCCTGTCCGGTGTGCCTACCCCCATGCCTATGGAATGGCTGGATGCCGGAAACTGGCGGTTGCCATCCGGGCAGGCCTTGGCCGAGTTCGCGCTGAGAGCCGGTTTTCTGGCGCCCCCGTTGTTCAAGGCGGAGCGGTTCGGCGGCGAGACGTCTCTGGCCAGGGTCAGCCCTACCGTCGCGCGCCAAACATTTCGGAAAAGGAAGCAGCCGGTGACAGCGCAATGTTGGATCGCGGGAGTAGTCGGAATCGCCGCCATCGTGGACGATCTGTCACGGCGTCAGATCTCCAACTGGATTCCGTGCTCGGCCTTTGCCGCCGGGCTGATCCTTCAGACCGTACAGCGCGGCTGGCGTGGAGCTGGTTCGGCGCTGCTCGGCACAGTGGCGGGGGCTGCGGTTTTCTTGATTTTTTATCTGCTCGGCGGCATGGGCGGAGGAGACGTGAAGTTGATGGCCGGTTTCGGCGCGGTGCTGGGAGCCAGACAGCTACTCGAAGCCGCGTTGTGGACGGCTGGTTGTGGCGGCCTGATGGCGGTCGTGGTGATCGCCGCGCGGTCTGCTTCGGGAATTGTGGAATGGAAGGAACCGGGTTTCTGCTCCAGACAGCCGCTGTTTCGGACTCAACGTCACGCACTCGGCGAGAGTCCATTCCGTACGCTCCAGCCATCGCGGCCGGAGTCTGGCTGAGTTTGGTCCCAAAAACATGAGCGGAAATTTTGCATTCCGGTTCCTGGTAGGGGAGTGCAGGAGAGAAGGATATGGATCGTAGATTTTTGACCGTATTGGGCGTGAGTCTGCTGTTCGCGCTCGTGATTTCGAGCGTTTTTTATCAGATGACGGCGCGCGCCGGCAGCCCAAGGAAGCCGGAGCCAACCGACTTGAAGGACATCGTGCTGGCGGCCCGGCCATTGTCGGTGGGAACAACCGTAAAGCCGGCCGACATCAAGCTCGGCAAGGTGCCCACCGGCGGCCTTCCCCAAAGGCGCTTTCAGCAAAGCCGAAGAAGTGATCGACCGCCCGGTGATCAGCAACGTTCTGATGGATGAGCCGGTGCTCGAAGGACGACTGGCGGCGCGCGGCAGCGGTTTGGGCCTGGCGCCGATCATTCCGGTCGGAATGCGCGCGGTGACGGTGCGCGTCAACGACGTCACCGGCATCTCTGGTTTCGTGCTGCCCGGGATGCGAGTGGACGTCCTGGTGACCGGACACCCGCCCAACTAGCGATCGGAACCATCACTACCACTTCGTCTGCAAAACATGGTGGTCCTGTCAGCTGGAACGGCCATGCAGGCGGACGCGCGCGGGCAAGGCCATTCAGGCTGCCACGGTTACGTTGCTGGCGACACCCGAGCAGGCCGAGACGCTGACTCTGGCCAACACCGAGGGCCGCATCCAGTTGGTCTTGCGAAACGGCAGCGATCAGACCATCGAGAAAACGCCCGGCCGCGACATGAGCGAGTTGTACGGCGAATTCGCGCCGTCCGCAAGAAGCCGGCGGACGCTCCTCCTCCGCCCCGGCCTCGCGCGCAGCCTGTCGCAGTGGTCGCGGCTCCTCCGCCGCCGCCTCCTCCGCCGGATCAAATCGTCGTGATTCGCGGAACCACGAAGACCGTGGAAGTCGTGGGCGTCAACCGCCCAGGGGAAGGTAACCATGCAAAGTCGAAAAGAACTGTTCTTCGTATTCGTAGCCCCGGCCTCCTGGTTCTGGCAACGGCCTCTGGCGCTTGCGCCCAGGGCGGCCCGGAGGATGTGCGATTGACGGTCGGCAAGAGCATCGTCATCGACTATCCGGCCGACATCGCTCGAATCTCCACCAGCAACCCGGAGATCGTGGACGCTTCCCCGGTTACCGGGCGCGAAGTGCTGGTGCACGGCAAATCCTTCGGAACCGTGACGCTGGTGGTCTGGAGCAAAACCGGCCAGCGCAATTTCTACAACATCACGGTGGAGCAGAATCTGGAGCCGCTGCGCAAACTGCTGAAGGAAACCTTCCCCAAGGAAGATATTCATGTTCAATCCTCGCGGGATTCTCTGTCGCTCACCGGCCGCGTGACGAACAAAGACGCCGCCGACCGGGCGACTGCGCTGGCGACACCCTTCGCCAAAACGGTCGTCAACAATCTCAGGTCGCTGATCCGGCCGTCGAGAAGCAGATACTGCTGCGGGTCAAGTTCGCCGAACTGGATCGGGCGGCTTCCACGCAGTTCGGCAGTCAATCTGATTTCCACTGGCGCCACCAACACCATCGGGCGCGTCACCACGGGCCAGTTCCCAGCTCCCAGCCCAACCACAATCCAAGGGGGTACTGGTGGTGCGGCCACCGCCTCCACCTTCACGCATTTCCGACGCGCTGAACATTTTTGCTTTCCGGCCGGATCTCAATCTGGCAGCTCTGATCAAAGCATTGCAGAGTCGCAACCTGCTTCAGATTCTGGCCGAGCCGAATCTGGTTACCACCAACGGCAAAGAAGCCAGCTTCCTGGTGGGCGGCGAATTTCCGATTCCGGTTCTGCAGGGCGGAGCGAATTCCGGCGCGGTTACGATCCAGTTCCGCGAATTCGGCATACGGCTCACTTTTACTCCGGTCGTCACCGACAACAACAACGATCCGCCTGCACGTGAAGCCGGAGGTTTCGGCGCTCGATTTCGCGCAATGCCGTCTCCTTCAACGGATTCACGATTCCGGCGCTGTCCACCGCGCAAGAATGGAGACCAACATCGAGCTGGGCGAAGGGCAGAGCTTTGTGATTGCCGGCTTGATCGACAACCGTCTAACGGAGACCGTCACCAAGATTCCCGGCTTGTCCAGTCTTCCGATCCTGGGCAATCTCTTCAAGAGCAAGGAAGTGGATCGCAACAACACCGAATTGGTGGTCATGGTGACCCCTGAAATCACTATGCCGCTGCAGCCCGGGCGAAGCCAAGCCGACGCCCGCGATGCCGCGTGATTTTCTGATTACTCCTTCCAATACGTCTGACCCGTTTGCAACTCAACCGAAGACCGGCGGGAGGTCGAAGTAAGACGTGCCACGCCATGGAGCAGAAGGCGATGAGGAGCATCCGATGACGAGCCGAGGACCAGTTCTGACGGCCTTGTCGGTCATACCCGACCGCGAGTTGGCCAGCCAGTTTTCGCTGCGCCATCGAGCGCACGCGGGCCTTCCAGATCCTGTCTGAGTTCAAGTCCTATCCTTCGCAGCAGACGCTCGAAATTCGCCTGCGTCAAACCAAGCCAGACGTGATTTTGCTGGACCTGGTCAGCGACCTGGATGTGGCCTGCGAGCTGATCCGCAGCGTGACCGCGCTGAACCTCCAGACGCACGTCGTGGGCCTGCATGTTCGCAACGATTCCGACGCGATTCTGCGCTCCTTGCGAATGGGCGCGAGCGAATTTCTGTATGCGCCCTTCGATCCGGATACCCAGAACGAGGCCGTGGCGCGGTTGCGCCGCCTGCTGCAGCCCGAACCGGCCGAACGAGCTCGAGCCCGGAGCAATCATCGCTTTCTCCAGCGCCAAGCCCGGCTCAGGCGCTTCGACGCTGGCCGCCCAGACCGCCTTCGCTTTGCGGCGGACCACTTCGCAGCGCGTCTTGCTGGCCGATTTCGATCTGATGGGCGGAATGATCGGTTTCTACTTGAAGCTCAGCCACACCAAGTCCTTGCTGGATGCGCTCGCAAGCGGCCGACCAACTGAATGACGCGTTGTGGCCCTCCTTTGTGGCCGCCGCGGATGGCGTGGATATTCTTCCGGCTCCGGAGGCCGCCCTATGCGGGAGCCGGTCGACGCGGCGCGGCTGCACGCAGTATTGGAATATGCGCGCATGAACTACGACTGGGTAGTGATCGATCTGCCGGTCGTTTTTCAACGGCTGAGTTTGATGACCGATCTCCGAGTCCGACCGGGCCTTCCTGGTCTCGACCTCCGAGCTGCCGAGCCTGCACCTGGCGCGCAAAGCGGTCAATTTGCTCGATCAGTTGGGTTTTCCCAAGGAACGGTTTCAGATCATGATGAACCGCATCAACAGGCGCGACGAAATCGGCGGAGCGGACTTCGAAAAACTGTTTAACTGCGCGGTTCATACGCGCGTTCCCAACGACTATTTTTCGCTGCACCGGGCCGTGACTCTGGGCCAGCCGGTGGATGGGCATTGCGAACTCGGCAAGGCGATCGAGAGCCTGGCCGAACGACTCTGTGGCCGAGGAGTCAACGACAAGAAAAAGCGCGACCATGACCGATTTGAAAGCGGTGCCTTCGGCGGTTTAGTAAACGTTTCCTATGTTTCCGAACCTTGAAACCAAATCGACGCCGCAGATCAGCTGGGAGCAGCGCCTGCTGAAGAACGGCGGCAAGTCCAAGGGCGCTCTGAAGCCCGAATACCAGGAACTGAAGTTCACGCTCCATCGCAAGCTGGTGGACAAGATCAACCTGGAAGCGCTGGCCACCATCGACAACCAGCGCGTCCGCAGCGAAGTGCGCCAGGCGCTGATTTCGCTGATCGACTCCGAGCCGACGCTGCTCAGCTCGCTTGAGAAGCAGCAGATCTGCGACGAAGTCCTGGACGAAGTCTTCGGACTGGGGCCGCTGGAGCCGTTGCTGCAAGACCCCACCATTTCCGACATTCTGGTCAACACCCACAAGCAGGTCTACATCGAGCGCAAAGGGCTTGTTCGAGCTGACCACGGTAAGCTTCCGCGACAACCAGCACCTGCTGCGGATCATCGACAAGATCGTGTCCCAGGTAGGACGCCGCGTGGACGAGTCCACCCCCATGGTGGATGCGCGCTTGAGCGACGGCTCGCGCGTGAATGCCATCATTCCGCCGCTGGCGGTGGACGGACCGCTGCTGTCCATCCGCCGTTTCAGCACCGACAAACTGATGCCGCCCGATCTGGTGGACCGGCGCGCCACGACGCCCGGGATGATGGAGCTGCTCGGAGGGCGCCGTCAAGGCCCGCCTGAACATCATCATCGCCGGAGGTACCGGCGCCGGTAAGACTACGCTGCTGAACGCGCTTTCGGCCTTCATTTCGCCGAAAGAACGCATCGTCACCATCGAAGACGCCGCCGAATTGCAGTTGAAGCAGCCGCACGTGGCGCGCCTGGAAACGCGCCCCCCTAATCTGGAAGGCAACGGCGCGGTGCGGCAGCGCGAACTGCTGGTGAACAGTTTGCGTATGCGGCCCGATCGCATCGTGGTAGGCGAAGTCCGCGGCGAGGAAGCCTGGACATGCTGCAGGCCATGAACACCGGTCACGATGGCTCGCTCACCACGGTCCACGCCAACAGCCCGCGCGACGCTATCTCGCGCCTGGAAGTGATGGTGTCGCTGGCCAATTCCAACATGCAGCTGGTCTCCATCCGCCAGCAGATCGCCAGCGCGGTGCATCTGCTGGTGCAGGCCTCGCGCATGAGCGACGGCTCGCGCCGGGTGGTCAACATCACCGAAGTAACCGGCATGGAAGGCGACGTGGTGACGCTGCAGGACATTTTCGTTTTTGAGAAGCGGGGCTTGAATCCGGATGGCCGCGTGGTGGGCCGCTTTGCCGCCACCGGAATCCGTCCCAAGTTCTACGAAAAGCTGCTGGCCGCCGGCATCCGGCTTCGCACCGATCTGTTCGATGAGGTGGTGGAGGTCTGAACGCTATGTTTGTGATCATTGCCATCGCGGTTTGGGTCTGCGCACTGGTCCTCTGGTGGCTTTTTTCCAACGCGTTTCGCCACTCCGACATGGATCGGCTGAAGAGCCGCCTGCTCGGCACCAACAAGCCGAAGAAAACCAAGGCAGCCGCTCAGAACGCTTCCTTGATTCAAACCGACGAGAACAGCAATGCGCTGTTATCCACGAAATTCCTGAAGCGCTTCCAGCTCCAGGCCAAGCTGCAGGAGCTGCTCGAGCAGGCCGGCATGAAGTGGAGCACGCATCGGCTGGTCAACACCTGTCTGCTCGCATTCGTGGCCGGGGGCGCCCTGGCGTGGCTGCTGTTGCCTTCGCAGTTCCGGCGGTTTGCTTACGTTCCCGCATTGGCAGTGGGTTCCTTTCCCTTGCTTATGGTGCTGCGCAAGCGCACCGCTAGAATGCGCCGCTTCGAAGAGCTGTTTCCGGAGAGCCTGGAATTCGTGGCGCGGTCCATGCGCGCCGGACATGCCTTCTCGGTCTCGCTGGAAATGATACATCGAGAGTTCCAGGAACCGCTCGCGGGCGAATTCCGGCGAACCTTCGAAGAGCACAATCTGGGCTTGCCGCTGGATGTGGCGCTGCAGAAGCTGGCCAAGCGCGTTCCGTCGCTGGACGTGCATTTCTTCGTCTCAGCGGTGCTCCTGCAGAAGCGTACCGGTGGAAATCTGGCCGAGATCCTGGACAAGCTGGCCTACGTGATTCGCGAGCGCTTTAAGCTGCGCGGCCGCATCCGGGCCATCAGCGCGCACGGCCGGATGACCGGCGGCGCACTTACGTGCATTCCAATCGGCGTGGCGGTGATCATGTTCTACGCCAATCCCGATTACGTACGCTTCTTCTTCCTGGACGACGTCGGCAATCTCATGCTGGGCGGGGCTGTGCTGTTGCAAATGATCGGCTACGGCATCATCCGGCAGATCGTGAAAATCGAGGTTTGAGTCATGGTCATTCTCTTTAGCTTCTTCATCTTCTTGCTCTTCGCGGCCGGACTCTCCTTTGCGGGAATGAAGCTGTACGTTAAGCCCAAGGAAGCCATCGAGCGCGTCGCTGGGACGGCCCTGGACGGCCACGAAGCTGCGCCGGTGCACCCCAGTCTGGTTTTCCACGACATGGTGAAGCGGCTGGGCGCCTTGGTCCCGGCCTCGCCCAAAGACGTCACTGTGATGCAGCGCCGGCTGATCCGCGCCGGCTATCGCAATCCCAACGCGTTGAAGGTATTGTACGGCGCTAAGGTGGCTTTTGCGGTTTTGCTGCCGGTCATGGTCGGCGCAGCGGTGCTCAACTCCTCGGCCGATCAGACCAATAAGTTCGGCGCCATCCTGGCCTCCATCGCGGTCGGCTTTTTCGGCCCGAACGAATACGTGCGAATGGCCGCCAAGCGCCGCCAGAAGCAGATTCATCGCGGCCTGGCCAATTCTCTCGACCTGATGGTGGTCTGCGTGGAATCGGGCCTGGGGCTCGATCAGGCCATCCTGCAAGTGGCCAAGGAACTGGAACACGCCCATCCGGAGATCAGCGAGGAGTTCGCGATCGTAAATCTGGAATTGAAAGCCGGCAAGCGCCGGGCCGAGGCCTTGCGGAACCTGGCCGACCGCACCGGCAGTGGAGGACCTCAAAAAGCTGGTGGCGGTGTTGATTCAAGCCGACCGTTTCGGCACCGGCGTGGCGCAAAGTTTACGCGCGCATTCCGATTATATGCGGGTCCAAGCGCGCCAGATCGCCGAGGAAAAGGCCGCCAAGCTGGGCGTCAAGCTGGTTTTCCCGATCTTCTTTTGTATTTTGCCCTCCTTATTTGTGGTTACGGTGGGGCCGGTGGTTATGCGAATCATCCGGGAGCTGCTCCCGATGATGAACAACATGTAGCGGAATTCATTTCGCCGGAAAGGAGAAAGAACGATGGATAGCTCGATGATTCGCATCGTTTGCGCGGTGCTAGCAGTCCTGTTTCTGGGGTTGATCGTATTGCGCCGCAAAAAGGGCGCTGAATAGCACCCTGAGCGTACCAGGGGCCGGCACATCCCGCGCCATGCACAAAGGCATGACATGGCGCTTGCTTGGTGCGCAAGTTCGTGAAGACTGAGGCGCGGCCTGCCCGTTGTCGCGCCTCGATACCAGTTCCGGCTGGACAAACTGGAAATTTGTTTTCTGGGAGTTAACTGTTATGCTGAGCAAGTCTTATTGGTGGAAATCGCTTTGGCCGCTTCGCTGGCCGCCGCGGCCTGGGGAGCAACCTTCGGTAAGGTGGTGTCCATTGGAGGGCAGGCCTCCGACTTGGCGCTGGACGAGCCTCGCGGGGTTCTCTACATCGCGAACTTTACCGCCAATCGCGTCGAAGTGATGTCGCTGGGCTACCAATGCTATCCAGACATCAATCAATGTAGCCGCTCAGCCCAGCGCGCTGGCGCTTTCCCCGGATGACCACTACCTGGTGGTCGCAAACTTTGGCAACGCCGCGCCGCCCGCATCGTCGAGCAACGCGATCACGGTGATCGACCTCACGACCAACGGTAAACAGACCTTTTCCTTGGGGAGCCCTCCCCTGGGCGTCGCCTTCGGCATCGACGGCCTGGCATTGGTCGTCACCACCACCGATTTTCTGCTCCTTGACCCCGCCTCCGGCACCACGCAAGAGCTCGACACCATCGCCGGGGTCAGCGCCAAGACGCTGCCCCAGCCGGCCGCTAGTTTTCCGACCAACATCGTGGCCGCCTCCGTCTCCGCCTCCGCCGATGGCACCAAGATCTATGGTTTCGGCGACACCCTGCTGTTCAGCTACGACGTGACTTCACGCACGCTTAACTCCAGTCTGTATGTTTCCACCCCGACGCTCGGTCCGCGAGCGGTAAGCGTCAGCCAGGACGGCTCCTACTTCACGGCTGGATGGACGCTCAAAGATCGCCGCTTCTACAATATTTCGCAATTCGCCAATATTTCCGGCGCCCTGAACGTCGGCACCAGCGCCATCGACTCGGTCAACAATCGAATCTACGCCCAGATGCCTCCGCCGGGAGCGCTGCCAGCCCCGACCATGCAAATCGTCGACTCCGACAACCTGACGGTGCGCAACACTATCAACCTTCCGGAGAATTTCGCGGGCAAGAGCACACTTTCGAGTGATGGGAACACACTGTACGGTATCTCCGACAGCGGCGTCATGGTTCTGCCCGTTGGCTTCATGTCGAGCGCGCATCAGGTGACCGCCACCCAACAGGATATGGTCTTTCGAGGTAACTTCTGCGATCGCAACGTGGCCACCCAAACTTTGACGATCGTCGATCCAGGCGGCGGGAATACAGCCTTTTCGATCTCCAGCAATACCGCTGGCTTGAGCGTGAGTCCAAGCAGCGGTGTGACACCGGCTATCATCACCGTCAGCGTCGATCCAAATGTCTTCGCCAGTCAGACCGGCACAGTGGTTGCATCGCTGAGCCTTCAGTCCGGACAGGCCGTCAACGTACCGAACGCCGTGCGCGTGCTGATCAACTCCCATGCGCCGGCGCAACGCGGCACCTTCGTCGACATTCCGGGCAAGCTGGTGGACCTGCTTCCGGATCCGGCCCGCTCGCGCTTCTACATTCTCCGCCAGGATCAAAATCAGGTTCTGGTGTTTAGTTCCATCAACAATACATTGATCGCCACCCTGCGAACCGGCAATACGCCGATGGGAATGGCGATCTACCTTCGACGGCAACTATCTGCTGGTCGGCTGCGACAACTCGCATTATGTAAGCGTTTTCGACCTGAATAGCCTCCAACCTACCCAGCCGGTCCAGATGTTCAATGGCGATTACGTCCAGTCTTTGGCGGCTTCTTCCAATGCGATTCTGGCGGTCACTCGCAACGCCTCCGGCGGCGACCCTAACATTCATCGAATCGATCTCATTAGCCGCACCAGTACGCGGCTGCCCACGCTGGGCGTGTATCAGAACAAAGTGGCCTTGAACTCCGTGCTGACCGCCTCCAGCAACGGCTCCTCCATACTGATGGCTTCCGCCGACGGCAGCGTCATGCTGTATGACGCCAACTCCAACTCGTTCACTGTCTCCCGGAAAGACTTAAGCTCCTTGTCAGGTTCCTATGCGGCCTCCAATTTCAACCAGTATGTGGTCGGGAACAATCTGCTGGATTCCTCCCTGGTTCCGGTGCTTCAGTTTGAGTCCGGTACGGGGAACTCGTCCGGGTTCGCGTTCATCGATCAGGGCGGCTTCCGTACTACTGCCCCGGCACCCTCGGCCGGCGCGCAAAGCACCGCGCCAGGAATCATTCAGCGATTGAATCTTACCAATCCGACCAGCAGCGTGAGCCTGGCGACTCCCATCGTCGAAGCCCCTCTGCTCGGTAGCTCCACTCAGGCCTTTACTCGGACCATCGCGCCAATTTGGGACCGTAGCGCGATCGTAAATCTAACCGTCTCCGGCTTTACCGTCCTGGCGCCCAATTACGACGCCTCGGTCGCCCCACCCCAGATCAGCAAGGTCGTGAATGCGGCCGACTTCAACACCACCATCGCCCCCGGAGGCCTGATCACTGTATTCGGAAATCAGCTCAGCCCCGTCAACATGGCCACCTCCAATGTGCCGCTGCCCACCGCTCTGGCCGACAGCTGTCTCACAGTGAATGGCCTGCCGATGCCGATCCTGTTCGTGTCTCCTAACCAGGTCAACGCACAGATCCCATTTCAAACCGTCGGAAACGTAACGCTCATCCTCCGGACTCCCGGCGGAACCAGCGACAACTATAATTTGCAAATCCTGCCTGGAGCTCCTAGCGTCTTCCAGGCCAACCTCCCAGGTCAGAACGGCACCGTGCCCGCCATCATCCGCAACGACGATGGAGGGTTGATCACAGATTCGCATCCCGTTCACCGCAAAGACACGTTGATCATCTATGGCACCGGCCTCGGACTGACTGCTCCGGCCGTGCAGAGCGGCATGCCCTCGCCCTCGAGTCCCCTGGCAGTGGCCATTAACCAGCCTACGGTCACACTCGGAGGCGTCCAGCTTCCGCTAGCATATTTCGGCCTCGCTCCTGGCGAGGTCGGCGTAAATCAGATTAATGTCACAGTTCCAAGCAACGTTCCGGTTGGATTTGTCCCGTTGGTCATCAGCCAACAGGGCTCTTCCACTACACTAACCGTGCGCGTTGTCGACTAGAAGAGGGTAAATTATGAAACTTTTTCTTTCCATTACGTCTGTTACGCTGCTGGCCGTGGCGCCGGTAGCCTTCGCTCAAAATTGGGAAGTCGGCGTGGCGGGAGGCGGTAGCTTTTCCACCTCGCAAACTTTCAAAAATGCCGTCGGCGACGCCAATGGCGGCCTTTCCCCGGGCTTGGCGGTCAGCGCCTGGCTCGGTAACAACAGCAGCGGAATGATCAGCGGCGAGCTGCGCTACGACTACGAACACACCAATCTCAAACTCTCCTCCGGTGGAACCAACGTCAGCTTCGGCGCCATGACCAATGCCATTCACTATGACATGGTCCTGCATTTCGCTCCCAGTGAGTCGCATATCCGGCCCTTCGTCGCGGCCGGCGCTGGTATAAAAGCATTTACGGGAACCGGCCAGGAACAGGAGTTCCAGCCGCTTTCTAACATCGCGTTGCTCACCAAAACCACGCAGATGGAACCCCTGGTTTCGGTCGGTGGAGGCGTAAAAATTAGCCTCAGCCCCGGAATCCAGTTGCGGCTGGAAGCCCACGATTTCCTCAGCCCGTTCCCTAAGAACGTCATAGCTCCGTCGCAAGGCTCCACAGTCGGCGGCTGGCTGCAGGACTTCGTAGTGATGGCAGGCCTCAGCTTCACGTTCTAACTGACTATCTCCAGGACACGGCGGCGTCTTCCCTTGAACCAGAAAAAGACAGCCGCCGTTTTTCTTTTTGCCCGCCCAAAACCACGCCCCGCTATACTGTACAGAGTGCACGCCTTGAGGGGTTTCAGCGTCCTCATCCTGTTGCTGCCCGCGTTGCTCGAGGCTCAGCCCCAGCAGCCGCCCACTGCTTCCGGCTTCGTCGGTAGCAACGTGTGCCGCAGTTGCCACCCCGACGTTTGGGCCAACTTCTACAAAAATCCGCACTACAAGAGCATCGCGTCCGGCAAGGAAGCTCCCGAACGCACCGGATGCGAGAGCCTGTCACGGTCCCGGCAAAGCGCACGTCGAGGCGCACGGCGGCAAGGCTACCATCGTCGCTTTCTCCGAACTCCAGCCCAAACAGGTTCTGGACAACTGCCTGCGCTGCCATGCGGAAACCTTGAGCCGCGCCAACATCCGCCGCTCCAGCCACACGCTGAACGACGTAGTCTGCACCAATTGCCATTCCATCCACAAATCGCCGGTTCCGAAATTTCTTCTGGCTCAAGCGCCAAACCGACCTCTGTTATGGCTGCCACACCGACGTTCGCGGCCAGTTCTCCATGCCCTTCAAGCACCGCGTCAACGAAGGATTCATGACCTGCACGGATTGCCACAATCCCCACGGCGCCTTCGCACCTACCTGGCGCATGGCCTCCCGTCCCCGTATGGTGGAACAGGTGCTTGCCAATGAAGAGCCCTGCCTGAAGTGCCACTCTGAAAAACGCGGCCCCTTCGTCTACGAGCACGAGCCGGTTCGCGTCGAGGGCTGCGAGACCTGCCATTATCCGCACGGGTCCACTAACTCGCGGCTGCTGCGCCGCCCGGTCGTCTTTACGCTTGTGCCTGGAATGCCACAACGGCGCCGATAGTTTCGGCCGCCAGAACGCCGGCATCCTCACCCTTACTCCCAGCCACAACATGGCCGACCCGCGCTATCAGAACTGCACCACCTGTCACGTGCGCGTGCACGGCTCCAATGCCGACCCCTTGTTCATGCGATGAGAATCCTCCCGCGCATGCTGTTCTCTGCGGCCGTGCTGCTCCCGCTTGGGCTTCGCTCAGCCGACCGTCGCCCCCACCACTGAACCGGTCGGATCCGCGCGCGGCGACAATTGGAGCGATTACAACATCGTCGATTCTTTCGAAACCGGCTACCGTTTCCGCACCGTCGGCGGCAGCTTCGATCAATATCGCAGCACGGTAAACTACGGCGACGGAATCCGCTTGCTGTCCAGCTTCTTCACCATCAATTCCAAGGACGGGCATGGCCGGTTCTTCGATGAAATCGTGCTGACCACTCAGGGGCTCGGCAACGATCCTTACCAGAACGCGACCCTCCGCATCTCAAAAGAACAGCCTGTACCGCTACGACATGCACTGGCGTTTGAACGACTATTTCAATCCCGGCCTGGTAACCGATGGCGGCGCCGGCCAGCACCTGCTCGACACCGAATACACCACTCAGGACCACGACCTCACACTGTTTCCGCAATCCAATTTGAAGTTTTTCCTGGGTTACTCGCGCGGCAATCAGAACGGCCCGGCCATCTCTACCGTCCAGTTATTCGACTCGCGCGGCAACGAATTTCCCCTGTTCGAAAACGTCCGCCGCGTCCGCAACGAGTACCGCGTCGGAAACGAGATTCGAGTTCTGCGGCGTCCGAGTCAACTGGATGCGCGGCTGGGAGGATTTCAAGGAAGATTCCAACTATCTCTCTGGCCCAAACGCGGGCAACAACCCAGCCAACCCAACCACCTTAACTTCTTTCCAGCGCACCGAGCCGATTCACGGAACCAGCCCCTACTGGCGCGGCGGCCCTGTTCACCGATCGAAAATATTTCAGCGCCAACGGACGCTTCACCTACACCGCCGGACAATCGGGCGTTTGTGCTCGACGAGACCGCCATCGGAACGGCCCGCTTCGGCGCCGCCGACCAGCCAGATCATGACCTCCGGCAACGCGCAGCGTCCGGCCTTGGCCGGCAATCTCACGCTCAGCTTTTTTCCCAACTTCCAAAATCACCATCACGAACCAAACCACGGTAAACAACATCCGCATCGACGGCAACTCCGTCTATGCCGCAGTTCGACAACGCCACCCAGAGTCTGGAACTATCTCGCAGTTCGAATTTCTGGGAATCCGCACCATCGCGAACGAGACCGACCTGAATTTCCAGGCCTCGATCGCTGGCTCGGACTCTTCGGCGGATACCACTATTCCGACCGCCAGATCCGTTCCATCGAGCAGAGCAACGTTGCAGGGCAATATCTTCAACTTCGCCCTCGGAACAGACTAATCAACTCGCTCACGGAGTCTTCGGCATCCGGCTGAAGCCAATCAAGCCGCTGTCCATCTTGCTGAACGGCGAGGTCGGCCGGGCCGACCGTCCGTTGACTCCCATCTCCGACCGAAACTATCACGCCGTCGGACGCGCGCGTGCAATACAAGGTCAAGAACGTTCTGTTCCCGGCCTCGACGCAGCGAAAACTACAACATCAACTCCGTGTTCGCTTTCTACCTACGCCTCCCACGCGCGCACTTACTCGGCCGACGCCTCCTGGACGCCGCGAAGACTGGTTCTCACTGGACGCCGGATACTCCAAGCTGCATCTGAACACGGCCGGCGGCATCGACTATTTCGCCAGCGGCCAGTTCATCACCGGACAGCAATCCATCTACATCAGCAATCTGCACGTCGCGCAATCTGACTGCCCGCTTCGACATCAGGAAACGAGCCGATATATTCGTCGGCTACAGCCACACGCAGGATACCGGCGACGGCCGACGCTAATGCCCTTCGCCCAGCAACGTAATACCGGTTGACCAGCGTCGCTGCCGGCTGCGTTCCAAGCCGCCCAAACCTTTCCCCTCCGATTCCTCTCCCCCATGGCCCGCTTCTCATTCCGCATCAACCAGAAAATCCGATGGAACATGGGCTATCAATACTACGGCTACAACGACCGAGTTCTATAACAGATCTGGATTACCGGGCTCACACCGGCTACACCAGCGTGCTGTGGTCATTCTGATGCATGGGACTTCAAGTCTGACGCCCATCACCGTCACCACCGCCTTAATGGTCGCGTTCGCGCTATTCGTGATTTACATGCGCATCAAGAACTGGCTGGACAGCAACGTCCCGATCTTTTTCTATGTGATCCTGATCGTCGTTCATGCAAGTCGGTGGACGGCGATCGTGCCGCTATGGCTGATGCTCGCCGGCATTCGCCCTTGGGCTATGGTCCTGCGCTTCGAATTCATGAATCCGTAACCTTCACGCGGGTCAGTAAAGTTTCTGGAGCTGTGCGCCCTCGCGGCGATCATCTATCTCTGCGATGCGGATGGTCTTGCGGCCTGAGTCTACTTTTCCACCGGCAGGCCGGAGTTCTGATAAGCCCGCCATCCGCCGTCCAGCGAAATGGCGTTGCGTGTAGCCCATCTTGCTGCAGAGCATCGGCGGCCAGCGCCGAGCGGAATCCGCCGCCGCAATACAGCACCAGCTTGGTGTCCTTGCCGGGCACCTTGGTTTCGATGTCGCGCTCGATAATTCCCTTCCCCAAATGCACCGCGCCGGCCGCGTGGCCGGCCGCCCACTCGCTGTCTTCTCGCGATGTCGATCAGCACGTGCGGCTCTTCGCCGCGCGCCATGCTGCTGGTACTCGGCGATGTCGATCTCGCGAATGCGCGTCTTGGCGTCATTCACCAGCGCCAGAAATCCGGATTATGTGCCTTTGGTGCGCTCATGTTCAATTCACCCGCTCGATCCGCGCGCCCGCGCGCGCCAGTTTTTCCTCGATTTTCTCATAGCCCCGGTCGATGTGATACACGCGGTCGACCACCGTTTCGCCGCGCGCCACCAGCCCCGCCAGCACCAGCGACGCGCTGGCGCGCAGGTCGGAAGCGATCACCTGCGCGCCGGTCAGCTCTGCCACCCCGGCCACAATCGCCTGCCGGCCTTCCAGCCGGATGTTCGCGCCCATGCGCGCCAGCTCCTGCGTGTGCATGAAGCGGTTCTCAAAGATCGTCTCGGTGATGAACGAGATTCCTTCGGCCAGCGTCATCAGCGCCATGTACTGCGCCTGCAGATCGGTGGCGAAGCCCGGATATTCTTCGGTGGTGATGTCGGTGGCGCGCAGTCGTCGCGTCGCGCGCACGCGCAGCGCGTCCGGGCCGCACTTCGGTGACCTCCGCGCCGGCCTGCCGCATCTTCGCTGACCAGCGCGTCCACGTGCTCGGGAATGCAGCCGGAGATCACCAGGTCGCCGCGCGTGATCGCGCCGGCGATCAGGAACGTGCCGGCTTCGATGCGATCGGGAATGATGGCGTGCTCGGCGCCGTGCAGACTGGCTCACGCCCTGCACGCGAATGGTGGAAGTGCCCGCGCCTTCGATGCGCGCGCCCATTTTGTTCAGCAGCGCCGCCAGATCCTGCACCTCCGGTTCGCGCGCGGCGTTGCTCGATCACGGTCTCGCCTTCGGCCAGCACCGCCGCCATCAGCACGTCTTCGGTTCCGGTGACGGTGATGCGGTCGAAATGCACCTGCGCGCCCTTCAGCCCGTCGCGGCGCTTCGGCTTCCACGTAGCCGTGCGCCTGCGTGAATCTCGGCGCCCAGTTGCTCCAGCGCCGCAACGTGCAGATTGATGGGCCGCGCGCCGATGGCGCAGCCGCCCGGCATCGAAACGCGCGCCCGTCCGGTGCGCGCCACCAGCGGCCCCAGCACCAGGCTCGAAGCGCGCATGGTCTTCACCAGGTCGTAGGGCGCTTCGGGCCGCGTCCAGCTTCGCGGCGCGCACCGTCACGCTGCCGCCCGTCGACTTCCAGCTCGCGCGCCGGCGTGCTGCAGCAACTGCTCCATGGTGCCGATGTCGCGCACCGGCGGGATGCGCTGCAGCTTCACCGGCTCGCTCGGTGAGCAGGCACGCCGCCAGCGCCGGCAGCGCGGAATTTTTCGCGCCGCTGATCGCGATCTCGCCTTCCAGCGGCCCGCCGCCTTGAATCCGGAATTTGTCCATATTATTTCCTTCAACCTGCCTATTCTGTAACCGTTTGCATCGCCTCGGCAATCCGTCCGCCCGCGGCAGCCAGCCTGGCCTCCGCCGCGTCGCGATCCAGCGACAGCCGCGCCATCACGATCGCGACCTTCACGTTGCCGCCCGCTTCGGCCAGCAGTTCGCCGGCACGCTCGTAACTCACTCCCGCCGCCTCGCGCGATGATCCGCCGTGGCGCGGTCCGCCAGCTTGCTGTTCTTCGGCTGCACGTTCACCATCAGATTGCCGTACACGTACCCCAGCCGGATCATCACCGCCGTGCTGATCATATTCAGCACCAGCTTGGTCGCGGTGCCGGCTTTCATGCGCGTGGAACCGGCGATCACTTCCGGACCCACCAGCGGCGTGATGGCGATTTTCACGCGCGTCGCCAGTTCCGAATCCGGCGTGCAACTGATTCCGATGGTCAGCGCTCCCAGCTCGCGCGCCGCCGCCACTGCGCCCAGCACGTAAGGCGTGCGCCCGCTGGCCGCGATGCCGACCAGCGCGTCGCTCGCCCTGAATCCCCGTGCCGCCAGATCGCGCCTGCCCGCCTCCGGATCGTCCTCAGTCGCTTCGGTCGCCCGGGCCAGCGCCGCTTCCCCGCCCGCGATGATGCCCTGCACCAAGTCCGGCGGGACATGGAAGGTCGGCGGGCATTCGGCGGCATCCAGAACACCCAGCCGCCCGCTGGTTCCGGCGCCGATGTAGAACAGCCGCCCGCCTGTCCGGATCCACTTCCACGATCGCGATCCACCGCCTGCGGCAATTCGCGGGATCTCGGCCGCCACCGCGCCGCGCAACCTTCTGATCTTCCTGGTTGATGATCCGAGAATCTCGACCGTCGGCAGGGTATCGATGTCGCTGGGAGGCCGGGTTCACTTGCTCCGTCAGGAGCTGGTCGAGGTTCATGAATGTTTCTTAATCATGACGCTGCCGCGCCAGAAACGAAAAGAGCGCCGGAAGAGCCATCCTCACGACGCCCGATTCGTTTAATGCCTTTGGCAGTCGCTAACTTAGACGCTGAAGGAGCTGCCGCATCCGCAGGTGCTCTTCACGTTCGGATTGTTGAACTTGAAGCCCGAGCCTTCCAGCGTCTCGACGTAGTCCACTTCGGCGCCATCCAGATACAGCAGGCTGGCCTGATCGATGAAGACCTTCAAGCCGTCGAAATTGTAGGTCTTATCCAGCATGTTCGGGGTGTTCTCGAAAGCCATCGAATAGCTGAAGCCGGAGCATCCGCCGCCCACCACGGCGATGCGCAGCCCGGCGGGCTTGGGCTCCTGGACTGCCCAGAATCTCTCTCACCTTGCTTACGGCCGTTTCGGTCAGTTGAACCATATGCGTTAAGATCTCCCTGTTGTCTGAAACTACCTGAAGTTCATTATCCCCTGAACGCTAGCCCACCTGGCAAGCCTTTAAGTAATGCCTCTCGCCTGTGACTGCTATTGTTAGATGCTAAACTCCCACTTAGGATGCGACAACCTGCACGGATGCAACCGCCGGCCCGATTCGCCGAATTTGGCCCCCAAATGGCTGCAACCGCAAGCGGTTCGGATACGTCTGGCAAGGTGTATGAGCGGTCTTGCTGGCGACACTTCCCTTCCCGGCGTCCGGCACGCGAGTCCAAGGCCAAGACCCGAGTGGATCACCGGAATTCTGAAGAAGCGGCCCTGGTCCGGCGCGTTCAGGCCCGGGATGAGATGGCGTTCCGCGAGATCGTGGAGCGCTATCAGGCCAAGGTCTTCTCCATCATCTACGGCATCCTCCGCAATCATAACGACGCCGAAGACATCGCCCAGCAGGTTTTCGCGAAGATTTATTTCTCGATTCACGAACTTCGATTTTCGCAGTTCGCTGCTCACCTGGATCTACAAGATCACGGTCAACGAATGCTACGACTACCTGCGCAAGAAGCGCGTCCGCAAGCTGGTTTACGAGAGCGATTTTTCCGAAGAGGACGCCCAGCGCATGCAGAACAGCGAGACCGCCACCGTCACAAGCGCCGGCCGTGGATACGCAGCTGGCGCAAAGAGACCTGGTGATGAAGCTGCTGGACAAGCTGTCGAACGAGGATCGGAGCCTGCTGCTGCTCAAGGAAGTGGAGGGGCATTCGGTGGAGGAGCTGTCGCAGATGACCGGCATGAACGAGAATACGATCAAAGTGAAGTTGTTTCGCGCCCGCCAGAAGCTGCTGAAAGCTTCGCAGCGGCTGCATTCGTGGGAGCGGACAGACGAAAGTGTAATGTGATACAACTTATCAGTGTATTAGGTACGGCAAACGGACGATTCGATCCGTAAGGGTTTAGATTAGCGGTTTTTTTTGAGGGAAGAAGTTATGCATCAGCCAATCAGGGACAACCTTGAGGATTACCTGAAGGGTTCCACCCGTCAGGTTCCGCAAGAGTTTCACGCGCACCTGGGAGCGTGCGAGGAATGCGCCAGCGAACTTCGTCTGCTTGAAGCGCAGGCGAAAATGTTGCGATCGCTTCGCTCCGATTCCGCCATCGAACCGCGCCCCGGCTTTCTATGCCCGCGTGATGGAGCGGATCGAAGAGCAGGCCGGACCTCCATCTGGTCGGTCTTTCTTGAACCCAGCTTCGGACGCCGTCTGGCGGTGGCCTCGGCCACATTAGTTGTACTTCTGGGAACGTATCTGGTCACCACCGAGCCTGGGGAGCAAGCTAATACAGCTCGCCGCTCCACCGGTCGTCACCATCGCTCCTGAATCGGGCCCGCTTCCGGATAGCTTGCAGCAGCAGCGCAACGCGGTCCTGGTGGATCTTGCCAGCTACCACGAATAGCCCCATGTTTGCGGCCGATCTGCCTCCTGGCAGAATCC
This sequence comes from Bryobacterales bacterium, assembly GCA_963769205.1. GTDB lineage: Bacteria > Acidobacteriota > Terriglobia > Bryobacterales > Bryobacteraceae > Palsa-89. The sequence goes on from CAVYKR010000023.1 coordinate 632,563, forward strand.
ACGTATACTCACTACCCTGGTTTTGGTATTCCTCACCGGCGCCATGGCGGGGGCCATCACCATGCGCGCCGGCCTTCACGACAGAATGCATCGGAACACTGTTTACCTATTGGCGCGACGGAAGCAGAGTTCTCCTACGACAGCTCAAGAAGGAACTGAACCTTACGCCCGATCAATCCGAGCGCCTGAAGACCATTCTGGATGATTTCGTCAAATACCACGAGGATCTGGAGGCCCAGATAGAAGATGTGCGCGCCACCGGCAAAAACCGGATCGTGCAAATGCTGACGCCCGCCAGCGCCAGCGTTTCGAACAGCTCTCCAACCAGCTTCCTTCTCAATAAGTTGCCAAATACCGGCGTCTCCGGCCGCAATCCCAACCAGTTTCCTATTGCATTCTTTAAATGCCGATGATATCCTAAGGGCGAAACGTGGATTGATTTAGGCTCTATCGCAAGGTGGGGCTGGCTAATTGCAACCACGCTAAAAAGTGCTAAAGGTGAGTCGGTCTTCACGAAACTAAACCCCCTGTGGCACTCGCCCAGGGGATTTTTATTTGTGGGACCGGGTCGCCGGAGAGGATCACTATGCATGACGGCGTGCTTCTGCCTTCCGAAGCTGCCCTATTTGGGCGGGAGGGTGAACTCGATTTCTCTGAGTATTGCAACCGAACCCAAGCTCCTGGAGGATTTGCTCGAGGCTCTAGCCTCGCTGGATTTTCCGGTGAATCCCCAGCTCTATCACCGGCCACGCTGAAGTACTGCGTCGAATTTCCCGCCTATTCCAGCCAAGTGGAGCAAGTTCGCGGACGCCGCTGCGCCATAGGGCTTCGACTACGCGAATCGGCATCCAGCGTAACCCGCCCGCTGGTCTGCGCGCCGGACGTCTGAACGCGCCGGATGCTGAACTCGGTGCTTACGGCTGTCCGGGCTTTCGCGGCGGCCATCTTCCGCTCCACCGCTTTCATCAGCCGCGCCTGAACCTCTTGCGGGATGTCCTGCGGCTGCATTCCCTTATACACCTGGATGGTCTTCTGGGTGGTGTCGAGAATCACGAAGCAGTTCGGGCACTCGTGTAATGTGCACCTCCAGCTTGCGGCGCAGTTCGGCGTCCACGGTTCGTCCAGGTAATCGGTCAGCTCCTGCAAGAACTCCTTACAGGTAAGCAAAGACGTCATCCCCTTTCCGCTTGAAGAAACGCGTCAGCTTCTCACGAAGCTGCAGACGCGCGCGTAACAGGCGGCTCTTCACCGCCGGAACCGAGATCCCCAAGCGCTTCGGCGGTTTCTTCGGTGCTCAGTTCTTCGATGTCTCGCAGTACGAAAACGGTGCGAAAAGCTGGTTTCAGGCTCTCTACCGCTTCGTCCAGGATTTTACCCAGTTCTTCCCGGGAGTACTGCTGCTCGGGATTCTCGTCCCAAACCGCGATTTCGCGGACCACCGTGTCTTCGCCCGTATCCAGCGGCTCATCGAGCGGAACCGTCCGGTCGGACTTCCGCTTGCGCAGCTTCATGAGGGATTCGTTGACGGCGATCCGCACAATCCAGGTGTAAAACTTAGATTGCCCCTGGAAATCCCCGAGGTGCTCGAAGGCCTTCAGAAACGTCTCTTGAAGCACGTCTTCGGCATCCTCATCATTCTGAGTGATGTGTTTGGCCAGGCGGTAGATCTTGCGGGAGTACCGTTCACCAGCTCGTTGAAGGCCGCCAGGTCACCCTCGCGGGCTCTAGCTACTAACGCTGACTCATCGAAAATACCCGTCTCAGTCGTGGCAGGCATAAACTCATCTTAACCCACCTGATCTTAACGCACCTGGCTCGAAACCAAAAACGAGAAACTCGAAACTTGTTAACCTGAAACTTACATGAGTGAAAGCCTTACCATTACTCTGCCCGACGGCAGCCAGAAGACCGTGCCGCCGGCAGCCGGCCGATGGATATCGCGAAATCCATCGGCCCGCGTCTGGCCGACGACGCCGTGGTCGCGCGCGTCAACGGACAGCTATACGACCTGACCCGTCCGTTCGAAGCCGACGCCAAGCTCGAGATCCTGACCTCCAAGAATCCCGAGGCGCTCCAAGTCTACCGGCACTCGACCGCGCATCTTGCTGGCGGCCGCGGTGCTGGAGTTGTTTCCGGAAACCAAGCTCGGCATCGGTCCGCCCACCGACACCGGCTTCTATTACGACTTTCAGCGCGAGACGCCCTTCACTCCCGAGGATCTCGAAAAAATCGAAGCGCGCATGTGGGAGCTGCAGGCCGAAGAACCTGCCCTTCGAGCGCAAGCTGACGCCGCAAAGACGACGGCCTCGAAAAATACGCCGACGACTGGATGAAGCGTCGAGCTGATCGAGGAAAGAGCCGACGAGATCTTCTCCGAATACACGCTGGGGCCGCACTTCATCGACTTCTGCCGCGGCCCGCACGTGCCCGTCCACCTCGCGCATCAAAGCGTTCAAGCTGCTCTCCGTCGCCGGCGCTTACTGGAAAGGCGACGAGCACAATCCGCAAGCTGCAGCGCATCTACGGCACCGCGTTCTTCAACAAGAAGGATCTGGACGCCTACCTCGCGCGCCTGGAAGAAGCCAAGAAGCGCGATCATCGCAAGCTCGGCCAGGAGCTGGATCTGTTCAGCATCCAGGAGCTCGCCGGCCCGGGCCTGATCTTCTTCCATCCCAAGGGCGGCCGCATCCGCAAGATCATCGAAGACTGGATGCGCGATCAATACCTGGCGCGCGGCTACTCGCTGGTCTACACGCCGCACGTCATGCGGCGCGATCTGTGGAAGATCTCCGGCCACGCCAATTTCTATAGCGACAACATGTTCAAGCCCATGGAGCTGGACGACGCCGAGTATCAGCTCAAGCCCATGAACTGCCCCGGCCACATCCTGATCTACCGCGACAAGCTGCACAGCTATCGCGATCTTCCGGTGCGTCTGGGCGAACTGGGCACGGTGTATCGCTACGAGCGATCCGGCGTGATGCACGGCTTGATGCGCGTGCGCGGATTCACGCAGGACGACGCGCATATTTTCTGCACGCCCGAGCAGATCGAAGACGAAGTGGTGAGCTGCCTGCAGTTCGCCATCGACACGCTGAGCACTTTCGGCTTCGACGATTACGAAGCCGAGCTTTCCACCTGGGACGGCGGCGCCAGCGGCAAGTACGACGGCACGCCGGATCAATGGCAGCTGGCGGAAAATGCGCTTGAAGCGCGCCGCCGAGCGCCTGAACATGAAGGTGAAGGTCATGCCCGGACGAAGCGGCGTTCTACGGGCCGAAGATCGACGTGAAACTGGTGGACGCCATCGGCCGGCTGTGGCAGCTTTCCACCGTGCAGTTCGATTTCACCCTGCCGCGCCGCTTCGATCTCGAATACATCGCCGAAGACGGCAAGAAGCATCAGCCGCTGATGGTGCATCGCGCGCTGTACGGCTCCATCGAGCGCTTCTTCGGCATCCTGATCGAGCATTACGCGGGCGCGTTTCCGGTGTGGCTCGCGCCGGTGCAGGCGGTCGTGCTGCCCATCACGGACCGTCACGTCGAATATGCGCAGAAGGTGGTCGAGCAGCTTGAAGGCCGCCGGCTTGCGCGTCGCATCTGGACGACCGCAGGGAAAAGGTCAACCTCAAAATTCGCGACGCGCAGTTGCAGAAGAGTCCCGTACATGCTGGTGGTGGGCGATCGCGAGGCGCAGAACGACAGCGTTTCGGTCCGCAACCGCAAGCACGGCGATCAGGGAGCGCAGACGGTGGACGAGTTCCTGGCCGCCATCCAGAAAGCTGATCGACACCAAAGCCCGGACTGAGTAGTGTCGGCCGTCGCGATCGTCGTTGGCTTGCCTGCTGGCCGGTTCGATCGTTTATTGCGTTCTGGTGGTCATCGCGGCGCGCGATTATCTCGTTCAGCAAATCCCGATTGGCCCGGATCTTCGCGCCCATCAGCGTGCTGAAGCCGCTGGCCGGCGTCGACGAGGGCCTGGAAACGAACCTCCGCAGCTTTCTTCGAGCAGGACCATCCCGAATTCGAGCTGCTGTTCGCGGTGCGTGACGCTGACGATCCCGCCATTTCCGTCGTCCAGCGCTTCAAGACGCAGTTCCCCGCCTGCTCCATCGCAGCTGATCGTCACCGGCGAACCGCCTTATCCGAACGCCAAGGTCTTCAGTCTGGATCGCATGCTGGCCGCGGCGCGCCACGATCTGCTGGTCATGAGCGATAGCGATATCCGCGTCGCGCCGGGCTTCCTCAGATCTCATCGCCGCCGAGTTCGCCGATCCGAAAGTCGCCCTGGCCACTTGTCCCTATCGCGCCGTTGCGGGCCGCAGCCTCTGGTCTAATCTCGAAGCCGAGGGGATGAACACCGAATTCCTGGCCGGACTGTCTGGTGGCGCGCATGCTCGAAGGCGTGAAGTTCGCCGTCGGCCCCACCATTCGCCGCCCGCAAATCGGCGCTGTCCAAGCATCGGCGGCTTCACTGCGCTCAAGGATTATCTGGCCGAAGATTTCGTGATGGGCAAGTTTGCCGCTGAGGCCGGATTCGGCGTGATTCTATCGCGCAACATCGTCGAACACCACATCGGCAGCGAGCCTTGGCGCGCAATGCCGCCCACCGCCTGCGCTGGGCCCGCAGCACCCGCCGCTCGCGGCCGCTCGGTTACATCGGCCAACTGTTCACTCATCCCCTCCCGCTCGCTAGCATTGTGTTCGCCTTCATACCCGCTTGGTGGCCGGCGCTGATCGTAGCCGCTGCCTTCCGCGCGCTGGCGGCCTGGTCCACATCGTCTGGATCTTGCATACCCGGCCCCGCTGGCATCTGGTGATCTTGCAGGATATCCTTAGTTTTGGCTTCTGGCTGGCCGGCTTCTTCGGCAACACCATCGTCTGGCGCGGCCGGCGGTACTATCTCTACTCCGACGGCCGCTTCGAACTGCGCTAGTGTCGGCCGGTGCGGCAGTTCGCCGACGCCGCGCCCTGTTACCTCGCCTCAACCACCAGCGTAGACTTTACATCCACGTGCTGGAATTGCATCGGAAAGCTTCGCCCGTAATAATAAGCCTCCCACTGGTCTTTGTAATGCCCCGACAGAATCTGCCCGGATTCTCCCATCGTAATGTTATTGAGCGATTCGTCCCAGTTTGAGAAATCCGCGACAAACCGCATGGATGGCCCCAGGCCTTCGCTGATCTGCTTGATGGTGGTCGGAGAGCCGCTCATCTCCACCGGCCCGATGTTGAAATAGGTTCCGAGCAGCGGCAACTGCGCCCCACCGGATGCCGGATGGTAAGCGCGTTGTATTTTCCGTAGTCCCAATGCTTCACGTCGCCGCCCTGCGAGCTGCCGCCCGTCCGCAATCGCATCTGCCAGCGCGCTCATCAGCGTTTCATTCTTGTCGCGAAACCAGCCCTGTGGATTTCGCAAGATATCTTCGACCATCGCCGGCGCCATCTGCAGCTCATACAGCCCTGCATGACCGGGCGACGCCGCTCGCCAATCCTCTTGCGCATCTGCTCGAAAAACCAGCGTGGCCACCAGCGGCGCCGCCATCTGCTTTTCCATCTGCCCGTTCCAGTTGCGAAGCGCCGCTACGGCGTCACGGATTTCCGCGCCGGACGGCTTCTTGCGGTCGTAGGCCGCCACAATCTCGCGCGCCAGGAAATGTGAAAACGCCGAGTACACGTCCTTCTGCACCGTAACCATCTCCTCCGGCTTCCAGCCATCGCGCGCCGTGAGCAGGCCCCGGATCTCCGTGCGCGAAATGGCGCTGCGAAGTTGCCGTGCACCCGATACGGATAGTTTTCCGGAAACGGATTCTGATTGGCCGTGACGATCCAGCCCTGCGGCGGATTGTAGAACGTGGGCAATTCGTCGAACGGAATAAAGCCCTGCCATTCGAAATCGCCGGAGCTGCCGTCCACCGGAACATCGCCGTCGTATTTCTTCGCGGATCGGGCAGCAGGCCGGTGGCGTGATAGCCGATGTTTCCGTCCACGTCGGCATACACGAAATTCTGCCCCGGGCCTGGAAACCGCGCGTAGCGCTGCCGTGAACTCCTGCCAGTTGCGGGCGCGGTTCAAGTCCAGAAACGGAAACTGAAACGATCCCGGCTCCGCCGCCGTCCAGCGCAGCGCCAGATAGCGGCCGTCCTCGGTGAACGCCACCGGACCATGCCGCGTCACCCACTGGCGGAATTCCACGGGCCGCGCGCCCTTCACCGGAATCCACTCCGCTTCCGAGCCGCGCCTGCTCCACCTGGCCGCGAAAAACATAGCGGCCGGTGTGCGGATCGATCTTCTCGAGGTACAGATCCTGCACGTCGAAGCCGAGATTCGTCACGCCCCACGCGATGCGCTGGTTGTGGCCGATGATCACGCACGGAACGCCCGGCAGCGAAACGCCGATCACATCCAGACCGGGCGCGCTTGCAGATGCACCTGATACCAGGTGGAAGGGATTCCGAATTCCAGATGCGGATCGTTCGCGAGAATCGGCTTGCCGCTGGCCGTGTGTTTGCCGGAAACCGCCCAGGCGTTCGATCCAGGCTGAAACTCGAAGCCGGCGCGCGAAGAAAACAGGAAATTGACCTTGGCGGCATCGCCCGCCGGCCAGCATGGCTTGCTTTTGCAGTTCCGTCCGCCACGTGGTGGTCAGATTGCGATACATCTGCAGTCCGCACAAGAAGACTGTCGACCACGCGTCCACGGCCGCGGGTCGTAGCGCAGCAGCGTAAACTCCAGCGGCAAGCGTCCGCCGATGCGTCTCGATGAAATAATTCACTCCGCGCGCGTAGGCCGCCATCACAGCGCGGTCCTGCGGCGGCAGCGTTCCGATACTGCTCCTCCGCGATATGCCGCATCCGCAGCCGCCGCGCTTCGCGGTCCACCTCCAGCGTCGACGGGCCGATCACTTCCGACAATTCTCCGGCCGCCAGCCGCCGCAGCGCATCCATCTGCCAGAGGCGGTCCTGCGCCGTCACAAAGCCTTGCAGAAAGATCGCGTCTTCCCAATTCGCGGCGGCGATGTGCGGCACGCCCAGCGCGTCTCTCGATACCGTCGCCCGCGCGGAAATCGGCGCCGAAATCTGACCCGATGTCTGCGGCAGCGGCCGATATGCACCCAGTAAGTCGCTGCCAGAACCAACACGAGCAAAACCGCTATGCTCAAGTTGATGAACTTGAGGACTTTTCCGTGAGGCACTGAGAAGATTCTACCGTACCATCGCTGGGCCGCCCGCTGCCCGAGCTGACCATGCCTCTCGGTTCATCATTCTGACCGTCGTATTGCTGCTGAACGGCTTCTTTGCCGCCGCCGAAGTTGCGCTGGTTTCGGTTCGCAAGAGCAGCTGCGCGCGCTCGCGGACGAGGGACAAGTCGGCGCCCAGGCCGCCCTCAATCTTCTGGCCAACCCGGCGCGCCTGCTGTCGGTGACGCAGGTCGGCGTTACGCTCGCCAGTCTGGGGCTCGGATGGGCGGGCGAAAACAGCGTCTATTCCCTCTTTCTGTCGATCTTCCAGCCCTGGATGCCCACCCGACTGGATCCCGTTCTGCACGCCGTCAGTTTCGGTGTCGCGTTCCTGCTGATCAGCTTCGCGCACGTCGTGTTCGGCGAAGTGGTGCCGAAGAACCTGGCCATCGAGAAAGCCGACCGTCTGGCCATTCTGGTGGCTCCCGCGCTGCTCGTCTTCGATCGCATCTCCGCGCCCTTCGTCTATTTCGCGGACCGCTCGGCCGCTGCAGTTTCCCGCTGGATCGGACTGCGCGGGCTGCATACCGGCGGCGGCCACTCCGCCGAAGAATTGAAGTTCATCGTCAGCTCCAGCCGTCTGGAAGGGCACCTGCATCGCTTCGAGGAAGACGCCATCCAGGCTCTGCTTGAGCTTCCCAATTACTACGTGCGCGAAATCATGGTGCCGCGCAACGCCATCATCTCGGTCTCCGTGGATGCCGGCCTCGATCAGGTGATGCGGCGCATGCGGGAAAATCAGTACTCCCGCCTGCCCGTCTATGAAGGCGCACCCGAGCACATCATCGGCTACGTCCACTACAAGGACATGATGCGGATTTGGGAGGAGCGGCGGATCGCGGCCGAGCGGAATCGCGTTTTGCGTCCATTTCATCTCTCGCGCGTCCTGCGCAAGCCGCTGGTGGTGCCCGAGACCAAGCCGCTGAACGATCTGATCGACGAATTTCGCAAGACCCACAAGCACATGGCCATGGTGGTGGACGAGTTCGGCACAATCGTCGGGCTGGTTACGCTGGAAGATGCGCTGGAGCAAATTTTCGGCGAGATCGGCGACGAGCATGACGTGAAGCGGCCCCGCCAAGCCGCCGAGTCGACGGTTCTGGAAGTAGAAGGCGCCACTACCATCCGCGACCTGGACACACAGTACGGGCTGGAGCTTCCCGGCGACGCAGGCTTCGAGACGCTGGCCGGTTTTTTGCTCTTCCAGTTAGGCTACATCCCGAAGTCCGGCGAGTCTGTCGAATACGGAGGCCGCCGCTTCACCATTGTGGACATGGATCACAACCGCATCGCCCGCGTCCGCATTGAGCGCCTGCAGCCGGCATCTGACACCGCAGCGGCAGCGGCTAAGCAGTCGCAGCAAAACTGAGCCTGGCTACCAGGGGTTGGCAAACCTCGGATCATGAAGAACCGCTTCGTCCGTCAATGTCTCTAGAAACGCAATAAGATCCGCGCGGTCTTGGCGGGAAAGTTGAAACCCGGCAATCAGAGCGTCCTTGTTGGGATTGTCGTGACCGATTCCTGCGGCCGGCCCTGATCTTATCGTTCGCCCCCCGGCCGAATAGTGATCCAAAACCCCCTCCAGCGTCGCTATGCTTCCGTCGTGCATGTAGGGAGCGGTGATCGCGATATTGCGAAGCGTGGGAGCCTTGAACCTGCCGACGTCGGCCGCCTGCTTTGTATATTCGAACGTGCCGACATTCGGAGCCGGATAGGAGAGCGCTCCGGCCAGATTGTACAATCCCGTGTTGTGAAACTCGACCGTCCTTCCCGCATTGGTTTCGGAAACCGTAGCATCGCTGAAGTTGAATCCTCCGTGGCAGCGGAAACACGCAAGCTGCTGGTTGAAGAACAGAATCTCGCCGCGCTTGGCGGATTCCGACACGGCGTTGTCATCGCGCTCGTAATGGTAACGATCGTAAGAAGAGCGGCCTGAAATAATGCTTCTCTCAAAACTAGCCAGCGCCTTAGTGACGTTCTTCACCGTGAGACGGTCGCTATCGCCGGGAAACGCTCTTTCGAAGAGAACCGCGTACTTGGTATCGGCGCGAAGTGCCGAAGGCAGCGGTTCGTCTTCCCGCAGGCCCAACTCCACTGGATGATCTCCGAACATCGGAACCAGGGCCTGGCTCTCGAGCTCCTTCATCTGAGGATTGCTCCAGGTGAGCGCGCCGCTGTATGCGACGTTCACCAGGCTCATGGCACTGCGTGAATGCAGTTGACCGGTCGCTCCTTCGCTAACGGCCCTGCCATCCGTGAACGCGAGCTTCTGTTTGTGGCAGGTCGCACAAGAAGCCTTGCCGTTAACCGACAAGCGGGTATCGTAAAAGAGATATCTGCCCAATTCCACCTTGGCCGCTGTCATCGGATTGTCGGCCGGTACGGGAGGCTTTGGGAAACCCTTAGGCAAATTCAAAGAGTAGCCTTGGCTCGAATCCTGCTCGGCTGGAACCGCATTCCAGTTGAAGATTGAGATCAGCAGCACGGCGCCAGGAAGCAATTCCCGCAGCAGCTTGATCTTAAGCATGGCCGCTGCTTTTCACTTCTGGAGCCGGACAAATTCAAGGCTCTCCAACATTCGTACCGAGCGAGCGCCGGCCTTATCGTTTGGACACACCAGCCGGAAAGGGCCCTGATAGCCAAACAGCGGCTTTCCATCGCGCTTGTCGGCCACCACTATTTGCTCATTCGCGAACTCTGGCGCCGTCTCAGCGAGCGTGAAAACAACCTGATAGCCATCGTGTGCTTTGGCAAGAATATAGCTGGCCAGAGCCTTGCCCCGTAGCTCTTTCTCCACCGGCGCACCCGCGCGCTTCAAGATTTCGCGCAGGGGAACACCTTCATACTCCACTTTGGTCCCGTCCGCGTCCGGGATCGATACGGTCTCCCGAGGCATCTTCGCGAGATCCTCGGCCTTCAGCACCATTCGAGCCGGAATATCTCCGCTGACTGTTAGTGTGGCTGCGGGTTGGCTGGCTTGACCATGTAGCAGCGCGGCGCCAGACCAAATCAGAAGAGCGGTGTGAAAAACAATATTGGTTCGCTGCATATTGAAAGCTCCTACCACAGCAGCTTTATTCCGAATTGAACCTGACGCGATGTCGTCGATGTGCTCGTGATCACACCGGCGGTTGGCGAGACGCCGGTCGGGGTAAAGACAATTGCGTTCGGCGTATTGAAGTTGGCCCGGTTCAACAGATTGAACAGCTCCGCACGAAACTGGAGGTTGAGTTTTTCACGAATCGACGTGTTCTTAAGGAATGACAGATCCCACGTCGCCAGACCGGGCCCGGTCAACGTGTCGCGCCCCAGATCGCCATAGAATCCGCTGTTGTTCGGCGGAGCCAGAAATGCGGCCGGGTTAAACCATTGGTTGGGACTTCCCTCGATCACCGAGCCGGTGAACGCCGGGTTTACAAAGGGACGCACCGGATTACGCGTGTCACCATTATTCGAAGGGTTGTAGCTGAGTTGTGGAGTGAACGGGAAACCGCCTTGTACGGTCACAATCGTGTTGATGGTCCAGCCGGTCAGAAAACGGTTGTTAGATCCGAAATGTGGGGCGTAGCTGGCATTGATCACACCGACATTCCTGACATCGAAATTCGCCAACCCCCGGTCGGCGCGCAGATTGAAGGGGTTCGACGCCAACGCCGGCTCACCGCCTGAGGTGGTGGCGTTCAGCGAATCTCCGTCATCAATAGTCTTCGACCACGTGTAGGCTCCCCGTAATGAGAAGCCTCTGCTGAAGCGGTGATTGAAGTCCACCTGCAACCCGTTGTAGGAACTGTCGCCTTCCGAAAAATAGGTCCAGGTGTTGGCGATCGCGGGGTTGGCCCGTATGGCAGTCGGAACGTAATACGTCCCCGCGGGAACGGGCGTGCCGGCTAGACCCGCCGGGAAACTGCCGGGATAAACTGCCGGACAAGGGGCAGCCGGACAAATAACCGGAAAAGGCTCGTTCGCGTCGATACCGATGAGTTCGTGATACCCATGGGAACCGACATATCCCACCGTCAAAGCGGTGTTGGACGTTAGTTCCTGCTGGATTCGAAGCGACCAGGAGAGGAGTGTGGGAGTCTTCAAATCCGGCTGCACTCCGCCAGGAACCAGCTTGGCCGTCGCCGGAACCGTGGCGCCCGGCGAGATCGGGAGTTGAGAAACCGGGAGGTTCGGAAGACTGTAGACCGGATTAAACGGCGCGTTCTGATCGGTCCGGTAGCCCAGCGCATCTTGAAGATCGTTGTACATGCCGAACCCAGCACGAATCACCGTTGCGCGCTTGCCGCTAAAAGGGCTCCACGCCAATCCTACCCTCGGTTGTGGCAAGGAATTTTCCATTGTTTACTGTGAAGGCCGAGTTTCCGATGCTGGGCTGGCTGGAAATGATCGACTGCGGGAAAGTATAAGTGGATGCGCGGCCATGGACTTCGTTCCACCCGTTGGTAAATTCGTCCCGGAAGCCCAGGGACAGCGTGAGCTTGGCGCTCACTCGAATCACATCCTCGGCGTACCAGGCTCCAAACCAGGAACGCCATCCGAGCGGGGTAGGCGCGGGATCGTACAGAAGAGTGCCCACGGTGCCTTGCAGAAGAGTTTGCAGACTCGTGAATGTTGCCTGGCCGTACTGACTGAGCGCCAGATTCTCGTTAGACCGGAGCCGCTGGAACCACGCTCCAACGTTGAACTGATGGCGGCCCTTGGTGAACGATACGCGGTCTTCATAGGTAAATAGATTTCGAGCGAGATCCAGATTGCTTCCGTTGTTGCTGCCGGCCAGGCTCAATTGCGCAGTCGGATTGGATGCCGCACTTCCACCCACCACCAACGCGCCCAGCGGGTGTCCAGCCAGAAAACCATGTAGCGAGGCGGCGGGAGTCCCCGGAGTGGGTTCGCCGGTGAAGAAATATGCGGCGCGCGAGAAGCCGACCCGGGCCGTATTCAGCAGCGATGGGGAGAAAATGTGAGTCTCCTCGATGCTTCCCACCTGTTCCCGAAGCCTCTCCACGTCGGTGCTATAGAGATTCGTGCTGGTAGGGGTGAAGTCAGCGCTGTCGTCGATGGTGTAAATCGCATTGAGGGAATCCTTGGCGGAGAAAATGTGGTCCAGCCGCACCGTTCCGAAGTCATCCCGAATTGTCTGCAAAGGATTGTTGAACGCTTCTGAAATTCCTCCGAAGTCGGGAGCGCCAGGGGTAGGAGCGGGCCATGCGTTGATCAGCGGCGAGACCCCCACGAACGCCAGTCCCGACGCCGGGCACGGACTGGGCGTGGGGCTCACCAGTTTGCAAGGCAAAAACCCATTGCGCGCGGCGGCGTCAGGAACCAGGTCCACGCCGGTTTGATGCAGGTGCTGGCGGAATCCCTCATAATTGCCGAACAGGAAGGTCTTGTTTTTCTGAATCGGTCCGCCCAGCGATCCACCGAACTGGTTGCGCTGAAAGCCGGGAGCGGAGCCGGCGTCGAAATAGTTGCGCAGCATCGAAAGCGTTATTTCTCAGAAATTCGAATAGCGGATCCATGCCACTGGTTTGCTCCGGACTGCGTGACGATCAAAACCTGCGCTCCGGGGCGTTTGCCGTATTCGGCGCCGTAGGAATCGATGAGCAGGTTAAACTCCCGCACCGCATCAACGCCCAGCAGCTGCTGGCTGGTGCCGCCGGGCTGCATGTTGTTCTCCGCCGCGCCCGTGAATTCCACGCCGTTCAACAGGAATAGATTTTGCTGCGGCCGGTTTCCCGCCACGGCAAAATTGTTTCCGACGGTTGAATTCGAAACGCCGATGCCGCCGGTTTTCTCCCACGTGAAATTGACAACGCCCGGATTCAGCGTAAGGAGCTCATCGTAGCTTCGCCCGTTGAGGGGAAGGTTCTTGATCTGCTGTTCACCAACCAGGCCCGATATGTTCGCGGTGGTCACGCCTACCAGAGGCGCGTCGGCGTTAACGGTGACTTGCTGGCTCGATTCGCCGACTCGCAGATTCAGATCCACCGTGGCGCTCTGGCCGACCACCAAATGAACGCCCGTGCGTACTTCTTCGGCGAACCCGGTTTTTGACCCTCGGATCTCGTACTGGCCGACCGGCAGGGAGAAGAACTGATAATGGCCCTGGCTATCGGTTATCGAGCTTCGACTTGCTCCGGTATCCAAGTTCTTCGCGGTCACCTGGACGCCTGAAATGACTGCGCCAGATTGGTCCTCGACCGTGCCGGAAAGAGTCGCCGATACCTGGGCGTACGCTGATGCCGCCACAACGAGCAATAACAGTCGTGTCATGTAAGCATTTCATTGTATCGTAAAGACGACAAGATCGAAAATGGGAGGGACGCCGGACTATCGGGACGCCAGCAGGCCGCGCCCACGCAGCCAATTGGTAAGCAGTTCAGGCCACATACCGAGCGCGGGATCGCGTAGCGCTAACCCGACTCCGTGCGGCCCGTGTTCGAAGATGTGCATCTCCGCCGCTACTCCGGCCTTGCGAAGGGCGAGGTAAAACAACACGCTGTTTTCAACCGGCACGGTCTTGTCTTCGGTGGTATGAAACAAGAACGTGGGCGGCGTCTGGGGCGTCACCTGCAGCTCGGCCGAGAGGTTCTCTGCCAACTTCGGATCCGGGTGGTCGCTCAACAGATTATGCAGCGATCCCTGGTGCGTGTACGGCGTGGTGAACGAAATGACGGGATAACCGAGCACCAAGAAATCGGGGCGGCTTCCGGCATGGTCAACCGCATCCGGAGCCGCAGTATTTCCGCTGTCGAAATGCGTGCCCGTGGTCGCGGCCAGATGCCCGCCGGCGGAGAATCCCATTACGCCCAGCCGATCCGGAGCGATGCCATATTCGGCGGCTCGCGAACGGACCAGTCGAATGGCTCGCTGCGCGTCCCCTAGTTCGACAGGATGGTGATAGCGCGGCCCTAAGCGGTACTTCAAGACGAACGCGGCGATGCCCAGCGAGTTCAGCCAATTGGCCACCTGGCGCCCTTCGTGATTGCTCGCCAGCGCGCCGTAGCCGCCGCCCGGGAGCACGATTACACCAGTTCCGGCAGCTTGATTCTTAACCGGCAGATAAATGGTGAGCGACGGTTGATCGCTATCTTCATTTCCCAGAGCGCCCGGAGCTCCGTTCGGCCAGAGCACAACCGTAGTGGGCTCTTGCGCGTCGACCAGCGTCCCGCACAAAACTAGAAACAGGGCTATGCGCCAGTGATTTTGTGCTGCCACGGTTTGTTGGCGTCGCCAGCATCGCGATTTTCCACGCGATCGTAGAGGTGCAGATCCGAAGTTGTTCCCAGGCTTTCGTTATAAAGGCTCGATAGACCGAGGCCTTCCTTCAGATCTTCTTCGAAGGCGTGCAGGCTCTTGAGTTGAGACGCCTGCGCGGGCACGCTGCCGCCCGCTGGGGTTTTCCAGAACATCTGGTAACCGGCGATTCACCAACGATCCGATCTCATCGCCGATGATCAGACCCGCGCTGATTCACGTGCGGCCGCTGGCCGGTGACGGTCTTCGACGATGGCGCCGATTCCGTCGCGGCTCACGCGGGCATGCCCGGCGTTCAGAAAATTCATAGTGAACCAAAACTCTTCAGGCTCTCGATACGTTCATTAAATGCCGGTTCACGCGGCGTTTCTCTGCGGAAGAACATGTCACTTACTATAATGCCAGAGTGCCTTTTCTCTTGTCCCTGGATGAAGGAACCACCAGCGCCCGCGCCGCGCTCTATGACGAGCAGGGCCGACGCTTCGCGATGGAGTCCGACTCCCATCGAGTGCCGCTATCCGCAGCCCGGGCTGGGTGGAGCAGGACGCCGAAGAAATCTGGCGCTCGCAGTTGGACGCCGCGCGCGCGGACTATAGCGCAAGCCGCTGGCGGGCCGCGGATCGATTGCGGCGCTCGGCATCACCAATCAGCGCGAAACCACCATCGTCTGGGATCGCAAGACCGGCAAACCGGTGGCGCCGGCGATCGTCTGGCAATGCCGCCGCACCGCGGAGTTCTGCGACGAGCTGGCGTCCTCCGCCTGGGCCGCCGCGATCACCGCAAAAGACCGGCCTGGTGATCGACGCCTATTTCTCCGGCAGCAAGATCCGCTGGATTCTCGAGCAACGTCCGCGATGCCGAACAGCAAGGCGCGCGACGGCGAGCTGCTGTTCGGCACCGTCGACACGCTGGCTGATCTGGAAACTGACCAACGGCGCCGTGCATGTCACCGATCTATTCCAACGCCTCGCGCACCATGCTGATGAATCTGGCGACCGGCGAATGGGATGACGAACTGCTGGACATCTTCGGCGTCCCGCGCGCGATGCTGCCGCGAATCGTTCCCTCCAGCGCCGTCGTCGGCGCCGCCGCAGCCGAACATCTGGGAGCCGAGATTCCGATCGCCGGCATCGCGGGCGATCAGCAGGCGGCACTGTTCGGGCAGGCCTGCTTCCGGCCCGGACTTTCGAAGAACACTTACGGCACCGGCTGTTTCGCGCTGATGCATACCGGACTGCGCCAGCCGGTCTCTCAGCACAAGCTGCTGGCGACGCGCGCGGCGTCGACTGGACGCCACGCCGCAGTTCGCCATCGAAGGCAGCATCTTCATCGCGGGCGCGGCGGTGCAATGGCTGCGCGACAAGCTGGGGATCATCGAGACGGCGGCCGAGAGCGGCGAACTGGCGGCCTCGGTTCCCGATACCGGCGGCGTCTATTTCGTGCCGGCGTTCGTCGGCCTGGGCGCGCCGCACTGGGATTCGCAGGCGCGCGGGATGCTATCCGGGATCACGGCGGCGAGCGGGCGAGCGCACATCGCGCGGGCGGCGCTGGAAGCGATCGCCTATCAGACGCGGGAGCTGGTGGAGGCCATGGAGGCCGACAGCGGCGAAGCAGCTCCAGGAACTGCGCGTGGACGGCGGCGCGGCCGCCAACGATTTTCTCATGCAGTTTCAGGCCGACATTTTGGGCAAGCGAATCGTGCGCCCGGCCGATGCGGAAACCACCGCGCTGGGCGCGGCTTATCTGGCTGGGCTGGCGACCGGATTTTTCAAAAGCCTGGGCGAACTCGAACAATTTTGGCGCGCCGACAAAGTATATGAGCCAAGCATGCCGGCCCAGCGCCGCGAGGATCTGTATCGCGGATGGAAGAGCGCGATAGCCCGCTGCCAGTACCGGCTACCTTAAGTGCTTGCCCAGAAAATCCGCGCTGGCCTGATAGGCCTGAATCCAGCGCTTGGTCGTCAGGAAACCGTGGATTTCATCGGGGAAGATCAGCTCCTCGAACTCGACGTGCTGCTTGCGCAGCGCTTCCACCAGCATGACAGTCTGCTGGAAGTTGACGTTGCGATCGTCGTCGCCATGGATGAGCAGGACGGGCGAGCGCCAGGTGCTCACCGACGCCATGGGCGAAGATTCAAACGCGAGTGCGGACATTCTGCGTCTCTTTCGGCGATCGGCGGGCGTGATGGCACTGCGCAGGCGAGCTCCAGTCGTGCACGCCGTGAAAATCGACGCCGACGGCGAACAGGTCGGAGGAGCGCGACAAGCCGAGCGCCGTGAGATAGCCGCCGTAGGAGCCGCCCCACAGTCCGATGCGCTTCGGATCGACATCCGGGCGGCTGCGCAGATACAGGCCCGCGCCCAGCACGTCGTTGAACTCACTGGCCCCGGCAGCGCCATAGTTGAGGGCCTCGCGGAAATCGAGACCGTATCCGATGCCGCTGCGATAGTTCACCGCCAGGACGATGTAGCCGAGGCTGGCCAGATACTGATTCATCCCGTAGGCGTTGTGATAGTAGTCCATGTAATGCCAGCCCAGCAGCATTTGCCGGCGCGAGCCGCCGTGGAAAAAGATCATCGCGGGACGCTTTTCGCCCGGTGCTAGATCGGGCGGCAGGAAGAGCTGGCCGTGGATGCGCATGCCGTCGGCGGCGGAAAGGATCACCTGTTGCGGCGTCACCAAAGACGAGGCTGGAAATTCGGCCGGGATCGAATCGGGAGCCAGGTCGCGCACATCGCGGCCATCTATCTTGATGGCGGCATGCGCCGGGTTCTTGAGCATCGGAACGCAGCATGGCGACCGCTTTGCCGTCGCTGGTTTCAACCGGGGACCACTCGATGCCGTCGCCACGAGTCACCGGCGCAAGGCCTTCGCCCAACACCGAAACGCGCCAGAGATGCCGGCGATCGATGTCGTCCTGATTGGAAGAGAACAGAACGGTCTTGCCATCGCTCGAAAGCGAAACGTGCTCGGTTTCGAATTCGCCGTTGACGTTCAGCGGCGTGGGCGCATCGCCGTGGATCGAGATGGAGTAGAGGTGCATGTAGCCGGTCTTCTCCCAGGGGAAGACGATGCGATCGCCCGCGCCCCAGAACAATTGGTTTTCGGCGACCATGGCGTGGAAGGCGCTGCCGGGGCCTTCGGCGGCATGCCAGAGCTCGCGGCCATTTCCGGAATCGACGGCTGCCAAACGGATGGACCAAGGCTCGGCGGTGCGGCGCGGCCCGAAGAAGATGGTGCGCATAGTGGCCGGCTGGCGGATGAAAGCGACTTGCTTTCCATCCTGCGACCAGACCGGGTTGGAGTCGCGATCGACACTGGGATCGAGATAGGCCAGGGATTTGGCGCTGAAGTCGTAGACGCCGACGAAGGCGTGTTCAGTAGCGGTCGGTGACGAAGGCTAGTTTGGAGCCGTCCGGCGACCAGCGCAGTTCATCGGCCAGGCCCTTGGCGTGAATCAATTGCACCGGTTTGGCGTTCTCTTCGAGGCCGACCGACCAGATTTCATTCTTGCGGAGAAAAATAACGCGATCGCCTTTGGGTGAAATGGCCGGCTCGTTTCCTTCGGCGATCTTGCGCGGGGCGCCGCCAGTGACGGAGATGATCCAGATGTCCTGCTCGACACCCTCGGGCAGACTGGCTGGATTGGGATTGTCGCGATGCGTCTCAAAATCGCCGCCGCGCACAAAGAGGATGGAGCGGCCGTCGGGAGTCCACGTGATCTGGTCGATCTCCTGTCCATCGTCGTCGCGATAGTTGGTGAGCTTCCGGCCCTTATAATCCGGTGCTTCGGCAGCCCAGAGGTTACGCGCGCCTTTTTGATTGAGCACCCAGGCGACAGCGCCGCCTTTGGGGGCTGCAGTAAGGTCGGTCGGGAAGGGCGCGCTCATAATCTGCTCGAGCGTGAAGCGTTTCGCAGGCGCGGAAAAGGCGACGGTGCAGGCGATGAAAGCGGCTAGCGAAATCCGGAAAGTCATAAGCTAATTGTATTATGCTCGGCGACAGCTTACGAACACGGCTGTTGAAAACAAAGACAACGTAGTAGACACGGGCTCGTGACTCATCCATGCTCTATGACGCGTTTCTCGCTGGACAGCGAGCCTGATGTCTTTATAAGACTTTTGTCAGATCGTCTGTAGTAGTTATTCTACAAACTCATTCCACTTTATAGTAAAGCGCAACGTTTCCTGCGAAATCATTGAAGCAATTGCAGAATCGTTGTAGAATGCTACATCTTCGGGTTTGAAATACTCGGGATGAAAGGTAAGGGAATTGAATAAGATTACGACGTTCCTTTTCTGGTCGACGCTTTCTCTTAGCTTGAGGGCCCAAATCAGCCTTGGGCCTACGGTTACTACTTTCGGTGTGCTGGCCGGCTCGACGGTTACCAACAGTGGTTCTACTGTGGTAACTGGGAATCTGGGTGTTAGCCCAGGTACTGCGATCACCGGATTCACCGGAATCGCCCCCGGCGGACCAGGTATCGCGACCGGCACTATAGACTCGGCGAATGCCGCCGCTGCGCAGGCCGAAAGTGAGCTGACCGCTGCCTACAATGCTGCTGCGGCAGCCGCCGTCACTGCTACCAAGGCGGGGGACTTGGGCGGGCAGACGCTACCGGCGGGGGTGTACATGTCCACTTCCACGCTGGGGATAACAGGTACGCTCACGCTCGACGGTCAGGGTAACCCCAACGCTCAGTTTATTTTCCAGATCGGGAGCGCGCTCACAACGGCGACCGGGAGTAGTGTGGTTCTCATTAACGGCGCCAATGCCGCTAACGTCTTTTGGCAGATCGGGAGTTCGGCGACATTGGGAACCAGTTCTACTTTTGTCGGAAACATCCTGGCTCTTTCGTCTATCTCGCTCGGCACGGGCGCCGTTCTTAACGGGAGAGCTTTGGCGAGGAACGGTGCGGTTACATTGTTGAGCAATCCTATTACGGCTCCAGCAGGATCCGGGGGAGGCGGAGGCGGTAGCGGAGGCGGCGGGTCACCTCCGCCAACACCGAGTCCGTCCACGCTGATCCTGGTTGTTACAGCGCTGGCCTGCGTCGGGATTTACCAAACACGCGACCGGATATTGAAACTTTTCAAGGGGAACTAATCCGGCATTGTTCAGAATGTCGTGGCGACAAGCTGTTATTGTTCTAACGGCCTTGGCCCTGGTAGCGTGTTATGCTCCAACGCTTCGAGGAATGTTTGAGCAGTGGTCGAACGACGAAGACATGTCGCACGGCTGTGTGGTTCCCTTCATAATCCTTTGGATCGTATGGAGGGAACGCGGGCGGTGGGGCGGGCTCGAACCTAAGCCGAACTGGTGGGGTTTTGCGATTTTGGCATCGGCCGCCGGACTACAGTTCGCCGCTTTGCTAGGCGCCGGCCTTTTCGCAGGCTCTGTAGCGCTGCTGGTGTCGGTTGCGGGGGCAGTGCTGTGCCTGGGTGGCATGGCTTGGCTGCGAGTGCTGGCTTTCCCTCTTGATCTTGGCGGTATTTATGCTGCCCAAACTGGCCGTGGTCTACAACCAGGCGACGCTGCCCTTGCAGTTGCTCGCCAGCCGGATTGCCGCTGGCATCTTGACGTCCGCCGGGATTGGGGTCATCCGCGAAGGCAACATCCTGGACGTGGGAGGTCACAGGGTCGCCGTAGTAGAGGCGTGTAACGGCATCCGGTATTTGCTTTCTCTCGGGTTTATCGCGGTGGTATTTGCCTACCTCTCCGATTCGAAGGCCTGGATGCGGTTGGTGCTGCTGGCGGTCGCCGTACCGATAGCGATCCTGGCTAACGCAGCCAGAGTGGCAGCGGCTGGCTGGTCGCCCTCGCTCCAAACAGGCCTTCCGCACACCGTCTGCGGTTTGCTGATCTTTGTGCTTTGCCTGGCCACGTTGATGCTTTTTCGACAACTGTTTAATAAGATATATGCCCGTTACCATTCCTAAGTGGCACGGTGCTCTGGTTCCGCTTTTTCTGGCCGCTCAAATTCTGGTGGTGCATGGCGCGGCGAGTGGCGAACATCCGCCGCCACCTCCGGCGCTAGCCCGATTTCCCGCCGCGTTTGGACCATGGAGGCTGTTTCATGACGATCCAATCGATGCGGCAACGGTACGGGAACTCAGTGCCGATCGTTTGGTAAGCCAGACCTACGTCGAAAGTCCAACGGGTTCGGTTGCCAGCTTGTTTGTGGCCTGGTTCCAGACGCAACGCGAGGGGGCTCGACAGCCTCATTCGCCTAAGGTGTGCTTACCGGCCGGGGGTTGGACTCCTCGGGTTGTTGACCAGATCACTGTTGGCATTCCTGCAGGCGCCATCACGGTAAACCGCTATATCGTCAACAAGGGCACCCAGCGCGCGGTGGTCCTTTACTGGTACCAAACGCCGCGGCGCGTTATCGCCGGAGAATGGGCTGCGAAATTCTGGCTGGCAGCCGACGCGTTGCGGGACAAGCGCACAGATACAGCGCTGGTCCGGGTAATTACGTGGCCGGCTAGCGGCGGGGATGACGTCGCGACAGCCGCCGCCACCGGATTCGCTCGCGATCTGTATCCGATGCTGCGGCAATACCTGCCGCAGTGACGAACAGGCCGGAGCGGGCCAAAATCTCAGCGGATTCGGGCTATCGCTAACTCGGCGGCCACTCGCCAATACCGGAATGGGGCGCGCGAAACCCGGCAAGTCACAAGCTAATTGTATGATGCATTTATGCGGAGTTATGCATATAGGCTGAGCCTTTCAAAAGGGCCGGACGTGCCGCTCCTGGAGGAAACGATCTGGGAAGTGTTCCAGAAGACGGCTAATCGGCTTCCGAATCACGAAGCGCTGGTGGTGCGGCATCAAGGCGTCCGGCTGACGTTCGCGCAGCTCGCCGAGCAGGCCGAACAAGTGGCGCGCGGCCTGACAGGCCTGGGGCTGGGCGCGGAAGATCGGGTGGGCGTTTGGTCTACTAACTGCGCCGAATGGGTGCTGCTGCATCTGGCCTGTGCGCGCATAGGCGCGGTATTGGTGAATGTAAATCCCGCGTATCGAGCATATGAACTGGCATTCGTACTTCTCAAGTCCGGGATGAAGGCGCTGTTTCTGTTGGAAAAAGACAGCCGTTCGGACTATCGAGCGATCTTGCAGGACGCCCTGGAGGGGCAGCCAACAGCGCTTGGAACGTCATTTATTTCGGGACAGATTCGTGGAAGAAAATGCTGGCGAGTGGCGCGGAGATTCCGGCGCGAACGGCTTCGCCCGATGAGGTCATCAACATCCAATACACGTCGGGAACGACCGGGTCGCCGAAGGGAGTATTGCTGACGCATAGGAATCTGGTAAACAACGCCGTAATTTGTTCGCTGGGCATGAAGACCACCGAACACGATCGGATATGCGTGCCGGTGCCTCTGTACCACTGCTTTGGCTGCGTGATTGGAACGCTGGTTTGCCTGGTCACGGGCGCGACCTTGATCCTGCCGTCTCCGACGTTCGATGCGCTGGCCACGATGCAGGCCATCCACGAGGAACGGGCGACTACGATTTACGGAGTGCCGACCATGTTCATCGCGGAACTTGGGCATGCCGAATTTTCGCGGTTTGATTTCAGCTCTCTGAGGACGGGTGTGATGGCCGGCGCGCCTTGTCCCATCGAAGTGATGAAGCGGGTGGGGACGGAGATGCATTGCCCGGCAATGACGATCGCTTATGGGCAGACCGAAAGTTCGCCGGTGATCACGATGTCCGGTGTGGAGGATAGCCTGGAACATCGCGTCTCGACGGTGGGGAGAGCGTGCCCGGCCACTGAAGTCATGATCGTCTCGGCAGAGGGAGAAATAGCTCCGGTGGGAGAACAGGGCGAACTTTGCACGCGCGGCTATCTGGTGATGAAGGGCTACGATCAGGAGCCAGAGGCGACGGCGCGGGCGATTGACGAGGAAGGCTGGCTGCACACGGGCGATTTGGCGACCATGCGGCCGGACGGATATTTTCGAGTGACCGGACGCGCCAAGGACATGATCATTCGGGGCGGCGAGAACATTTATCCAAGAGAGGTGGAGGAGTTTCTCTACACGCATCCCAAGGTGGCGGACGTGCAGATTGTCGGGCTGCCGGACGCGAAACTGGGCGAGATAGTGGCAGCATGGATTAAGGTGAAAGAGCCGGCGACGGAAGATGAGATCCGAGATTTTTGCCGCGGCAAGATCGCACATTTCAAGATTCCTCAACACATTCGTTTTGTCGACTCGTTCCCGATGACGGTGACGGGGAAGATCCAAAAATTCAAAATTCGGGACGCCGAGATTAAGGAGCTGGGTCTGGAAGGCGTGGCGCAGATCCAGACGGCATAGCCCTCGATGAACGGCCGACAAGAAATAGAAATCACGGTGACGTAGGGCCGAGGCGAGATTTCCCGAAAGAGTGGACCTTGGCCTCAATTCTTCTCGTCCTCGCAATGAAGGAGCCTACGATAACAGTACTGAGCAGGCCCGAGCTAAGGAGGCAGAATATTAGCTGAAACCGCAAAAGCCTGTGGGGTTCTTCTATAAGGAAAACATCGGGGTTCAGGGGGTAGAAGTACACTCGGACGGGCGACCCGACATGATATCTGTAGCCTCCGAACGTACGTTCATGGGTTGCGCCATTGAGTGAGAAGCGTACTGTCACCGACATATGATTTGTTGGCTCCGTGCCGGTCACACTGCCGGTTGCCAAGCTCGACTGATGCGCCACTAGAAGTATGTTGGGAACGTCAATCAAAGTCGCGAATATTCCCGTCGCGACCACAAACAAACCGACCCATAGCAAGACGCCGGCCAGTTTTGTATTTGCAAACATAGTAAGGCCGAAGTCAGATAGATTAGTAACGCTCAGCGAGGCTGGGTGACGACGTCGATCAGGGCCGGCTCGCCTTTCATGGCGACTTCGACGGCGCGGCCGAGAGCGGGACCGAGGTCTTTGGGATCGGTTATGGGTCCCTGGGCATACACTCCCATGCCTTGCGCGATCTTGGCGTAGTCGATATTCGGATTGTCGAGCGTGGTGCCATATGGAGCACGTATCGATACCGCGCTGATGGCGGTTGGCCATGCGCTGCAGGTGCATGAGCTCCTGATGATAAGCGCGATTGTTATGCACGACGCTCAGGAGCGGAATCTTGTGATGCGCCGAAGTCCAGAGGATTCCAGGGGCGTACATGACGTCGCCATCGTTCTGGAAGTTGACGGTCAAGCGGCCATGTTTTCGATTGGCGATGGCCGCGCCGGTGGCGGCAGGAGCACCATAGCCGATGCCGGCGCCGCCCGCTCCACCAATATATTGATAGTGCTTGTCGAACTCCCAGAGACGCAACGGCCAGTTGCTGATGGACGAAACGGCTGAGACCACGGACCAATCCTTGTCCTTGATCTTCGCCCACATCTCGGCTGAAAGCCGCGATGTGCTGATGGGGCTGGCGTCCCAGGCATAGGCCGCTTCGGTGCGGGCGCGCTCGACGGACTGTTGTTTAGCGGTGGCAAGCTTGGCGCCGCGATCCTGGTAGGCGCGCTTTCGATCAGCGGTGATCAGACGCTTGACCTCTTCGGTGAGCGCGGGCAGAGTGGCTTCGGCGTCGGCGGCGAGGGCGAGGTCGACTTCGGGGAAGCGCTGGAAGTCCTGATAGTTGCTCTTGGTATAAAGATCGACGGAGGTGATGCTGATCAGTTTCGCGCCGGATTTGATGATCGGCTTGGAGGTCCGATGCAACTGGTCGCGATAGGAATTGACGGTGCCCCAAAAGTCGGAGAGTTCCAAGCCCACGATCACGTCGGCGTTGGCGATGAGGGCGCGGCTGCGGTCGGTCTGGTTTAGGACATGACGGGTGGGGAAGTTCATGCGCTCCCCTTGATCGATGACGGGGGCCTGCAGCAGTTCGGCGAGTTCCACCAAATGTTTGAGGCCGGCGGGAGTGCGAGCGACGCGCCCGGCTACCAGGACGGGATTCTCGGCGGCGACCAGAAGCTTAGCTAGTTCGGCGACTGCACCAGAGTCGCCTTGGGGCGGCGCTGGAATCACGAGCTTGGGAATATGCAAACGGGCATCGGGAGCGATGGAATTCTCCTGAAGATCGCCGTCGGCGACTAACACGACCGGCAACATGGGCGGCGTCATCGCGATTTTATAAGCGCGGACAGCTGACTCGGCGAAGTGCGTGAGCGAAGCGGGATTGTCGTCCCACTTGATGAAGTCGCGAACCATGGAGGCGGCATCCTGGACGCTATGATTCCATTCGGCGCCGGGGCGGCGGGAGGTAGCGTCCATCAGGTTACCGAGAACAACAAAGACGGGAACGCGGTCGCAATAGGCGTTGTAAAGCGCCATGGAGGCGTGCTGCAGCCCGACTGTACCGTGAGCAAAGACGCAGGCCGGCTTGCCTTCGATCTTGGCGTAGCCATGGGCCATGGCGACAGACGATTCCTCATGACAGCAGGTGATGAATTCGGGACTCTTGTTGGCGCCGTAGACGGTGATGGATTCCTGGAGGCCGCGAAAGCTGGAGCCGGGGTTAGCGAACACGAACTCGAATCCAAGCGACTTGATAATGTCGGTCATGAAATCGGAGCCGGGCCGATCGGAGGTGAGGACCTCGACATTGGGCGTGGGATCCGTTTCGGCGGGGACGGGGCGGGCGGCGGCATAGCGCTGAGGCTCGGCCTGCTGCGCTTTCACAGGCTGTTGGGCAGCGGCCAGCGCGGCGGCACCTCCGGCGGCGCCCTTCAGGAAATTGCGGCGAGCGATCGAAATCTTCTTGGATTTTGCCATGGTGCTCCTTTTACTCAGCAGACATGAGTTTCGAGCCGGATTGTGGGAAGTATAGCACCGGGACGAGTAGGATGGCGTTCGGAAGACCAGGCAGTTGGTTCCAGCTCGCGCTCAGTTTTCGTAAGCGCGGTCGAAGGCATCCTCGCGACGCTGGGAACGGTGGATGTGGGTCTCGATGTCGGCATTCGAAAAAACGAAGCCATCCTCGGCGGGATTATAAGGGAGGCCGTCTTCCTGGTGCATTTTCAAAAGGTTGGCGGCGTCGTCGAGTTGGAGTTGCTCGCGTCTGCGGCGTTCCTCCTGAATTTTGCGGAGCTGATCGAGGGTGCGTTCGAACTGACGGGCGAGGCGCTGGCTATAGATGCTGATTTGAGCGAAGGCGCGGGTGTGCTCGCGGAAGGCGAGGGCCATGGCGAGGGCAGAATCGGTGTCCGGCGAGGTCGATGGATCGCGGTCTTCGGCTTCTGAGATGCCGAGGGAGAAGAGATTTGTCTCGACGGCGGCGGCGCGGTTCATGCGCCAGGAGGTATCGACGAGGAATTGGACGAGCTGGGCTTCGGTGGCACCACTGGGCTTATATTCGTCGAGGAAGGGCTGGGAGTGGCGCTGGTATGCGGAGTGATCCTCGGTAGAGAGGACGACGGTTTGGCCGGTTAATCCATGGCGCAAGGCGTTGAGGGAGGAGCGCTGTTTACCGGCATCGGTGCGGGGGCCGGTCGATTTTTGAGCATTGGCTTTATTGATGGCGGCACGGCCGGCGGCGCGGTCGTGATCTTTGGGGCGGGGCTCGCCATTGGGTAAATTTGAGTCGGACATGGCATTGATCCTCGACTCCTGAATAACACGGTGGAGAAAGCGTTCAGCACGGCGGGAACGGGAAGTTGTTGACGGGGCGGGAGAGAAATGTGGTGGGAGGAGTGTGACCGGCGCTTACGACAGTCTCATGAACCAGCTCATGGCCTCGGATGCGATTTCGGGCGGGAGTGTGTGCTTTCCTTCAAATTCCCGATAGGTGACGCGATAGCCGGAGCGTTTCAGCGCCGGAACGATACGGCGGCTACATTCGTCAATGGGAAGAATTGGATCAATGGTTCCGTGTGAAATAAAGATGTCCGGCCGGCCGGTGAATTCTCCAGGAACGACGAAGCCCGGGGAAAAACCGAGGACCGCTCTAAAGAAGTCTCCATTCGACAGGCCGAGGGAGAGCGAGTATGAAGCGCCGTCGGAAAACCCGGCGAGGGCGACGCGCGTTGGATCGACGTCGCGCAGCTGGAAGGTGCGGGCGAGCGACTCGTTGACGAAGGCAACGTCCAGCCCGTAGGTGGAACGGATCACGTCCCAAGTTTCGTCCGACGACTGGGGAGCAAGGAGCAGGAAGCCGTGCTCATCGGAGAGCGGCCGGAGCAGTTGGATGGCGCTATCGGCGTAATGCCCCGCCCCATGCAGGGAGACAATCAGGGGCGCGCGGCGAAATTTCGCGGCCGATTCCGGGACGTAGAGCAATGCATCGCGATCGGCGCGAAGGCCGAGGGGATGTAATCCGGCGGCGATCGATCCGGTGGCTTTCGAGGGCCGGGCGGAGAGGCGGGCGTTGGTCCTGGGATTTTGGGCGCTGAGGCGGCAGGAAAGAGCCACAGTGGCCGCGGCGGGGATAACGCTGATAAATTTCCGGCGAGACTTGGTGATGGGCATGGCGAGGGCTTGAAGGTGATGATAACAGCCGATGGGTCAACGTGGCGGGGTTGGTGCGTACGATGAAGTGCGGTAGGTCTTGGCAACAAACTCGCTTCCGATGCCGGAAATAAGCAGCCGCTCCTTTCGGTTGCCTAGAAGACGGGCGGTCCAATCCGTAAAACCGCCATCGACTACGGGGTAGCAGATTCCGTCCCGCGCCTGGGACGAGATGCGGAGCGCGAAGGAGCGGTAGTAACCCAAGCCTTCCAGCCGCTGCTGGTTCACACGGAACTGAGCCTCGGGGAAATCGCGGCGCAAGGGAGCGATCACGTCAGATTCGAGCAGCGGATGCCGGGCGTCCGCCAGTGCTGCGATTCCGCGTTCGCGGAGAAAGCGTTCCGACCCACCGAGCCGGTGAGCGCGGACGGACTCCCGGATTTCAGCGCGAGTTACTCCGGCATCGCCCAGCGCCGCTTCCACCGCGGTCATATCGGTGAATTCAACCAGTTGGCCGCGGAACTCAAATCCGATGGCCGCCAACATTTGAAAGATTCGCAGGTAAACACGCACGTGCTCCACGAGATGTGCCGTTTCGAAGCGGAATGAGCCGGTATCGCGGCCAGCCGTCACCAAACCAAACAATCGGAAGTGCGGCGAGTATCCGGGCACATCGAAGGGCTGAAGGCGGATGGTGCGGTGACTGGCGCACACGCGAACCAGGTTGGCGGAGCGCCCTCGGCGGCGGCCGGCTTCCAGAGCCAAGGCGATGGTTGGATCGCCGAGCGCCTCTGCATTTCGAATGGAGGTGGCAACATTGTTCTGGCTGGTGCCGCCGAGTGTAAATGCAGCAGAGAATGGACAGAGAGGCGAAAGATCCAGCGCGGCGAAATCCGAGGCCGCTTGAAACGCCACTGAGTCGAAAGCCAACAGGTCCCTAGCACTGACTGTGCTGGGAGCCATGAGAGGGTCGCGGAGGGCGTGAGCCAGGAGGTCTGTTTCCTTAACTGCCGCGGCGCGAGCCCGGTAGACTTCCATCAAGATGGATCGCAAATCGCTGGCGGAGAGTTTATTCGCCAAGGCGTCGACTAGACCCGCCATTCCTGCTTCGCGTTCGATGCGAAGGGCGATCTTCGAAGGCATCCGATCATGATAGCCGACGGCAGCCACGAGCCCTTTTTGCTGTGCGGCCAGGTTGAAAGTAAACGGTGACTGGAGTTAGCGGCCGACTTCACGGGTCGAGATATGGGCACTCGGAGGCAGAAGAAAGACGAGAATCAAAGCGTTCCGATCAACTTTCATTTCAGTCTCTTTTTTCGAACATTTTTCTTAGAGAGGCGTTGATCTTTTGCGTGCCCTTTTTCGGCCAGGGCGCGCAGGCGTTCAAGGGCGGTCGACCAATACCGCTCGTACTTCGCAATCCACGGGCTCAGTGCGGCGGCGAACGCATCTGATTCCAAGTGATAAATCTGCTGTCGCCCTCGGCGCGTTGCGCATACCAGGCCCGCGGCCCGGAGGCTCATCAGGTGTTTGGAAATGCCCGACGTCACCAGATCGGGGAACTCAGCGGCCAGTTGACCGACGGTCAGGGGACCGCGTTCTGCAAGCAGATCGAGGATAACCCGACGCGTGGGGTCGGCCAGAATCCTGAACAGAACGTCGCTATCGCCCGACAAATCCAGCGCTCACAAGATCTCCCAAGTGATCGAGAATTCGGTGTAGGTCGGCACCGCGCTCATAATCCTGTACCGTCTCAGCCCAGTCCGCACGGCCTATGCCTTCAAATCCATCGTGAATGAGTGTGACGCGCGTTCCGGTAGCGGTGGGAACAAGCGTGATGACGAACCGCGCCGGGTTTACCCACCCACTGCCCTCTTCCAGCCAGGAAAGGATTAGGCTTTTCTCCGGCTCCAGTTCCACCACATTCCCGCTGACCCATGTCTGATCATCAGGTCCGAGAAAACGGTAGGAACCGCCGACTCGCAAGTCGATGGTCAAATTCGAGCTGATCCAGCGGCGCAGCGCTTGCTGGGTGGCCAACCACTGCCAGACAGCAGCGGGCGGAGCATTGATCTCGATCGCACGGATGACCTGTGGCACAAAATCCTCCTATCCATTACCGTCGGGTAATGTATTACTATACGGTAATGCTTAGGGCAAGTCAACTACGGGCGGAGCGCCGGATGGACGGTTCGAAGAAGCTCAGAATTGCATTCCGTACCCGTTCCTGAATGGGTAAGTCTTGCATCATTGCCGGAAGGCCCATAAACGAACGGTTTGGCATCCTGCAACTTTCTAGTGCAAAATGCACGGCTCAAAGCAGTCGTCGCAGCCGTGGAGTGGAGAGTCGGCGCCGTTGCAAAACTCTGTCGAGGAAGTTCAGCGATTTTTTCCGCTTAACGTTCTTGAGTGTTCCGGTTCTACGAATCCACGTGAGCGTATAGTCGCTAGCCTTGATCGAAAACGCCTCGGCGCACGAGAGCCGGTGCGAAGATCTGTATCCGCTGGGAGTGAAGAACGAGTCTTTGAGCCCATGCGAGCGGACTGCATCCAAAATCTCGATCAGCTACTCGGCGAGCTAGAGTTCATCGATTCGTGTTCCCAAAGTATGAGCGCCACTCGCCATCCCTGTTGACTCCCGGGTTGGAGAGATCGTTTGGGTTTTGAATTTTGCCAACGTGATCCGACTCGGAACAGTCCCGCGAAATCTCGGCCAGGTATGTGGAGTTGAAATCCCACGGCGCTCGGCCCTCGACTAAGCTGTGCTCAGCCGATGGTGTGTTGAACCATGCTGATAAACGAATCGAACTGGAAGACATCGAGCGCGGGTCGCGCTGGAAGAAGCGGCTCCAATCAGTAGTGGGTGGGACATGAGGGCGATCAGCAGACGGATTGACCGGCTTGAGAATGGACTGGGACTGGTACAAACGGGAGAGGAACGCCGTCGGCGTGAGCAACTGGAACGTCTTGGTCACCCGGAACCCGATCGCGATAGGCTGCGCGAGGACATGTCAGGTTTGACTTTGGCCGCAGTGATCTTGCGTGGGCGCCAACGAATGCAGCTCAGAGATCGGGCGAGAGAAGAACGCGATTTATAGCAACGATTTCAGGAAGTATTGCTTCATTCTAGTCCGGCTTTCTCACCGACTCAGCCGGGCATTATCGGATGAAGCCGGCCAAAAAACAGCACGCTCGCAGAAGCATCGAGCGGTATCATGTTCCGATGAGACTTACGTACGTGATGAAATTCGTGGCCAACATGGACACGGCTGTAAAGTTCTTCCGAGACACCTTGGGATTGCCGCTTAAATTTCAATCGCCCGATTGGAGCGAGTTCGCTACTGGCGATATTACGCTGGCCTTGCATCCGGCTTCGGAGAAGAATCCACCGGGAAAGGTGGAGCTGGGGTTTTCGGTGGAAGACTTGAAGGCATTTCATGCGGACATGGCCGCGAAGGGCGTGCAGTTTCCCATGGCTCCCAAGGCGGAGGATTTCGGCTCGTTAGCGCAATTTCTGGATTCTGAAGGAGCGGCGTGCAGCGTGGCCCAGGAAAAGAAGTGACTTCGCGAAAACGGTGTTGGATCGGCACGCCGGGTGCAATGCCGGCTATGCAGCTTGGAGGGTTGCTGGAGAGGTTTACGCGCAAAGGATTCTCGCAATGCCAACAGTGTACGTCGCGCCGAAACGCATTCGGCCATTTGGTTAGAAAGTTCGAAATGCGTCCAGACTGACGAAAGCGCTCAGGATGTTTCTTTCGATGGATTCTGCTTGAGGGCCCAGTCAAGGAGCCACTTAATCGCGGCTGCGCGGGTCGGGAATCGGTGGCGGAAGCGGTAGTCCTCCAGGCGCTTCAATAGGTCCCGATCGATCACAAAGTTCAGATACGGTTTGTCTGACGCAGGCATCTTACCCTTGGCATTTCGAGTATATTCGCTTGGGGTTCAAAATACGAACATCGAACGTAATAGTATCTCCTAAGTATCTCGATCATCCTTTCGTACTTGATCCAGCCCTGTAGGTATATCACGACAAGTCCGGCAAACGAACGTCCTGGGAAGACCTGGGGATCCTA
>CAVYKR010000024.1:0-553271 GCA_963769205.1 Bryobacterales bacterium
CGGCAATCCTTGAGCGAGCTCTACGGCGTCAAGGGCGGTCTGTTCGACCACTACCTGATCTTCTGGCGGAGGATCTGACCGGCGACTTCGGTCCGTCGCTTCGGCGTTCCCGACGCCCGTCATGACCATCATCCTGCGCGCCATGCCGTGGACCTTCGGGCTATTGGTGCTGTCGACGATTTTCGCCTGGATCACCGGCAATATCCTCGGCGCGCTGGCCGGCTGTTTCGCGACAGCCGGCTCTTGAAGGCGATCGGCATCGCCGTGATGGCGCTGCAGCCGCTGCCGACCTACATCGTCGGCCTCGCGCTGGTGATTTTTCTCGGCTACCTGTG
Source organism: Bryobacterales bacterium (assembly GCA_963769205.1). Classification (GTDB taxonomy): domain Bacteria; phylum Acidobacteriota; class Terriglobia; order Bryobacterales; family Bryobacteraceae; genus Palsa-89. Next base: position 336 of record CAVYKR010000024.1, read on the forward strand.
GCCGATCTTTCCGATCAGCGGCGGCGCCCAGTGAACCTGCCGCCGGCGCTCGACTGGACCTACGTCCGCAGCGTCATCTCCCACGGCACCATGCCGGCGATGACGCTGGTATTGGTCGGGCTCGGCGGCTGGTTCATCTCGATGCGCTCGCTGGTCTCCAACATCGTTACCGATGACCACGTGGTCTACGCCGAACTGGCCGGCGTTCGCCCGCGCACCATTTTCAGCCAGTACGTCGCCCGCAACGCCATGTTGCCGCAGGTGACGGGATTGGCGCTCAACCTCGGCCACGTCTTCAGCGGTGCCGTGATCGTCGAATTCATCTTCGGCTATCCCGGCATGGGACAACTGATGATCGCCGGCATCTACGCCGGCGACTACAGCCTGGTGCTGGGCGTCACGACGATCGCCATCATCTCGGTGGCCTCAGCCATGTTCCTGATCGACATCCTCTATCCGCTGATCGATCCGCGCGTGAAACTGGGCTAGCGGCATGTGGAAAATCCTCCGCGACCTGCTGCGCTATAACCGGGAGTTTCTCGCCGGCGCCATCCTGCTCGGCATCATCCTCGCCATGGTGGCGCTGTCGTTTGTCTCGCCCTACCAGGAGGGCGCGATCTACGCGGTGCCGCCCGACATGGAGCCGTCCTGGAATACTGGTTCGGCACCACCTCGCGCGGCGAGGACGTGTTCTGGGCCATGACCGGCGCGCTGCGCAACACCCTGGCGTTCGGCGTATTGGTCGCCGTCATCAGCCGGCTGATCGCGCTGGTGGTGGGCTGGTCTCCGGCTATCTCGGCGGCAAGGCCGACCAGGCCATCATGGCGCTGAACGACACCATCGGCGCGCTGCCGCACATTCCGATTTGCTGCTGGTCTACTTCGTGCTGCGCAGCCAGATGTCCTGGGTGATCCTGGCCGTGGTGGCGGCGCTGCTCGGCTGGAGCTACGATTCGCGGCTGATCCGCTCGGTGGCGTTCAGCCTGCGCCACCGCGAGTTCACCCGCCACGCGGTGTTTTCCGGGATGCGCACGCCGCAGATCCTGATCCGCGAGCACCTGCCCTACGTGGTGCCGATCGTGTTCTTCACAGCCATGAACAATTTGATCTGGGCGATCGGGCTCGAGGTGACACTGTCGATACTCGGCTTCTGCGACATCAACCGGCCCTCGGTCGGCGGCATGATCTACTGGGCCAACGCCCACTCGGCCATGGTCGCCGGCATCTGGTGGTGGATCGCGTTTCCGATGATTTTCGTCGTGATCCTGTTCCTCGGGCTGTTCATGCTGGCCATGTCCATCAACGAATACATCGACCCGCGCAGCCGGCTGGCCCGGATGGGCGGCGAAATGATGCCGCAGATCATGGCCGAAATAGCGCCGACAGCGGTCGAAAACACCCTGACCATCGACCGGCTCAAGGCCTACTACATCAACGAACACTATGGCATCAAACGCGAAATCCGTGCCGTCGACGATATCAGCCTCGACCGTGCGCCGCAACGAGATCTACGGCCTGGCCGGCAAATCCTCCAGCGGCAAGACCTCGCTGATCAAGACTTTGGCCGGCGCCATCCGCCCGCCGATGCGGGTGGTCGGCGGCTCGGTGACGTTCAATTTCGGCGGCGAGACCGTCGACGTCTATCGCCAGCCTGAAAAGATGCGCGCGGCGCGGTGGCGGCACCTGTCCTACATCATGCAGGGCTCGATGAACGTCCTGAACCCGGTGCGGCGGGTCAAGCATTCGTTCCGCGATTTCGCCTTCCGCCACATGGGCATCGCAGGAAAACTTTCAGCAGCGCCTCGAAGCACATCTGGAGCGGCTGCAGCTGGCACCCACCGTGCTCGAGGCGTTTCCGCATCAATTGAGCGGCGGCATGCGCCAGCGCCTGACCATCGCGCTGGCGACGATCTGCGAGCCGGAGTTCATCGTCGCCGACGAGCCGACCACCGCGCTCGACGTGCTGGTGCAGCAGGACGTGCTGGCGCTGATCAAGGAGGTGCAGCAGGGCCTGCAATCCTGCGTGGTGTTCGTCACCCACGACATGTCGGTCCATGCCGCCATCACCGACCGGCTCGGCATCATGTATGCCGGGCGGCTGGTCGAGGAGGGGCCGACCGCGGAGATCTTCGCCCGCCCGCAGCACCCCTACACCGTGCATCTGATCAACAGCCTGCCGCGGATCGGCGACCTGCGGACCCGCAAGGGCCTGTCGGGCCGGCCGCCGGCGCTGTCCGATCCGCCCTCCGGATGCCGCTTTCATCCGCGATGTCCGCTGGCGATCGAGCGCTGCAGCCGCGAAGTGCCGGAAATGCTGCCGAGCCGGATCCACGGCCGCGTCGCCTGCCACCGCGCCGGGGAGGCGGAGGTCGCATGAGCGCGCATGTCCTCGAACTCGACCACGTCAGCAAGCGCTTCCCGATCGGCGGTTTGCTGTCGCGCCGCCAGGTGATCGCGGTCAACGACGTCAGCTTCGCATTGAGCGCGGACAGGCCGGAAATTTTCGCCGTGGTCGGCGAATCGGGCAGCGGCAAATCGACCATCGCCAACATGATCCTGGGCACCGAGGCGCCGAGCGGTGGCGATTGCGCTTCAACGGCGTCGACATCGCCACATTGAGCGGCCGCGCCGAGCGCGAAGCCTTCATGGCGCAGGTTCAGCCGGTATTCCAGAATCCGTTCGAGGCCTTCAACCCGCTGAGCCGGATCGACGAATACCTGTTCGCCACCGCCCATCGCTTCGCCGGCGCGGGCATCGCGCACCGAGGCACGACATCGCCGACGAGGCGCTGCAGCGCGTCGGGCTGTCCATGGCCGAGATCCAGGGCCGCTTTCCCCACGAACTGTCCGGCGGGCAATTGCAGCGCATCGCGGTGGCGCGCGCGCTGATCCCCGAGGCCGAAACTGATCGTCGCCGACGAGCCGGTCTCGATGATCGATGCCTCGCTGCGGATGTCCATCGTCAACCTGTTCCAGGCGCTGCGCGACGATCTGAAGGTATCGATCATCTACATCACCCACGATCTCGCCACCGCCTATTACATCTGGGACCGCGATCATCATCATGCGCAAGGGCGTCGTGATCGAGCAGGGCGAGGCGCGCGCGGTGCTTGACAATCCCACTCCATCCCTATTCGATCGCGCTCAAGAACGCGGTGCTGCCGCCGGACCCGGTCCGCGCCGCGGCCATCATCAGGGCGCGGGGGGCGCGGGTTCGTGACGGAGAACTACGATGAATCGGCGTGAAGCCCTTGGGTGCACGGCGGCCACGGCCGTGGCAATGGCCTTCGCGCCCGCGCGCGTCCTTGCGCAGGCGGCCGGCGTCAGTCCGGTCATGACCACGCTGAGCGCCTATATGAGCGCCGCCGCGAACCGGGCACTTCCCGACGATGTCGCCGAGCACGCCAAGCACCATCTGCTGGACACGCTGGCGGCGATGATCTCCGGATCGGAGCTGGCGCCCGGCCAGGCCGCGGCGCGCTACATCGGCGCCCACGGCGGCAAGGGCACGTCGACAGTCGTCGCGGCACGGCTCACGGCTTCCGCCCAGGACGCCGCGCTCGCCAACGGCGTGATGGCCCATGCCGACGAAACCGACGACTCCCACAACGCCTCGCGCTCGCATCCCGGCTGCTCGGTGGTGCCGGCGGCGCTGGCGGCGGGTGAGGAGTTCGGCGTCGACGGCGCACATCTTCTGCGCGCCGTGACGCTCGGCTACGACATCGGTACGCGCGTGGTGCTGGCGATGGGCGGCGCCGACTTCAGCTACGAGCAGCCTGGCCACGCACAGCATCGCCGGAACGTTCGGCGCGTCGGCCGCGGCCGCCTGCGTCGCCGGCCTCGATGCACAGCAGATGCGCTGGGTGCTCGACTACGCCGCGCAGCAATCCTCGGGCATCATCACCTGGCGGCGCGACATCGACCACATCGAGAAGGCGTTCGTCTTCGCCGGCATGCCGGCGCGCAACGGCGTCACGCGGCGCTGCTGGTGCAGACCGGCTGGAACGGCGTCGACGATATGTTCTCGGGCCCGGACAATTTCTTCCTGGCCTATGCGCCGAAGGCGCAAGCCCGAGCAGCTGATCGACAAGCTCGGCGAACGCTACGAGATCGCGCAGACCGACATCAAGAAATGGACCGTCGGTTCGCCGATCCAGGCGCCGCTCGACGCCATCGAGGCGATCCGCAGCAAGCGGCCGTTCGAGGCCGATCAGGTGCAGCGAGTGACGGTGCGGGTGGCGCCTTCGGTAGCCGCGGTCGTGGACAATCGCGACATGCCGGACATCTGCCTGCAGCACATGGTCGCCGTGATGCTGCTCGACAAGACGGCCTCGTTCCATGCCGCTCACGACAAGCCGCGGATGCAGGACGCGGCCATCTGCGCCAGCGCGCGAAAGTCGAGCTCGTGCGCGACGAGGAACTGGCCAAACTGCTGCCGGTACGCGTCACCATCGTCGAAATCGACCTCACCGACGGCACGCCATCTGTCGGAGCGCATTACTGCAGTGCGCGGCACGCCGCGCAAACCCAATGTCGCGCGCCGAAGTGATCGAAAAGGCGCGCGACCTGATGGCGCCGGTGTCGGGCCGTGAGACGACCGAGCGCCTGATCGAGACGGTATTGAAGATCGAGACCGTGACGGACATCCGGCAGTTGCGGCCGCTGCTGCAGCGGGGGTAGGTTAAGTTCGTCATTGCGAGGAGCCCTTGCGACGAAGCAATCCAGTCTTCCTTTGTGGCCCTGGATTGCTTCGCTTCGCTCGCAATGACGTGGCGGGCGCCCCGATCACCCCGCCGCCCTGGCCTTCCGCACCCCCTTGAAATCCTCCGCGATGCTCTGCGCCAGTTGATCCGCCACGATCTTCGCAATCCGCGACAGCGGCTTGCGTCCATCGAGCGCGACACTAACCGTCTGCGGCTCGGCGCCCTTGTCGCGCACCGGCAGGAACACCAGCGAGCCGTCGAGAATTTCCGGCGCGGCGTCGAGCTCGGAGGTGAAGGCGACATAGTTGCCGCTTCGCGCCAGGATCTTGACCAGTTGCAGTGAATTGGTCTCGACCATCTTCTGGCCCTCGGCGAACAGCCAGCCGTGGCGCGCGTCGAGATAGCGCCGGATCGGCAGCGCCTTGCTCTGCAGTGCGATCGGGTGCGCAGTGACTTCCTGCATGCTGATGGTTTTCTTCGGGCGAGATCGTGGCCCGGCGCCACCACGCAGCCGAACGGCAGGTCGCTCTTCCACAGCACATGGACGTCGCGATGTGGCGACAGGTTGAAGATCGCCGCGAGATCGGCGTTGCCGCCGAGCAGCGCCGCCACCGCGTCATCGGTCGAGGCGATCTGGATCTCCAGCGAAATCCGCGGATGCTCGCTGGTGAGGGTCTCGATGACGCGCGGCAGGAAGCCGTTGACATGGCTGTCCATCGCCGCCAGGCGGATATGGCCCTGGTTGACGCCCTGCAGTTGCTTCAGGTCCGCTGCCGCGCGCCGCTCGTCGGACCGCCAGCGCCGCGCCAGGGTCACCACGGTATCGCCCGCGCGAGGTCAGCCGCATCCCGCGCGTCACGCGCTCGAACAGCGTGACGCCAAGCTCCTGCTCCAGCAGCAGAATCTGCCGGTTGACGGCGGAGGCCGCGATATTCAGCTCTTTCGCCGCGCGCTGGATCGAGCCGGACTTGGCGACCTGGTCGACATAGCGCAACACCGCAGGAACCAGCGAACCCCGCATCATCTGCCCATACTAATTTTGAGCATGCAGAATTGCCCAGTCTGCGCTGGACGGCAATAGCCCATTGCGCGCAACATGGCGTGCAGGCCCGAAGCTTGCAGCGTCAGCATGGCGCAATCGAAGGAACCTTAAGGTGGCGGCGACCCGATCTCATCGCGTGCGGCTCGAGGACATCACGCACCGCTTCACCGATTTTATCGCCGTCAGCGATATCAACCTCGATGTCGCCGGCGGCGAATTGGTGGCGCTGCTGGGACCCTCCGGCTGCGGCAAGTCGACCTTGCTGCGGATCATTTCCGGCTTCATCCGGCAGACCGAGGGCAGGGTGCTTTTCGACGACGACGTGGTCGATCATCTCGCGCCGAGCGGGCGCGGCGTCGGCATCGTGTTCCAGAACTACGCGCTGTTTCCGCACATGACCATCGCGGAAAACGTCGCCTATGGCCTGCAGGCGCACAAATGGCCGCGTGACAAGATCGCGCCGCGGGTCGCCGAGATGCTCGATCTGGTCCACATGAGCGAATTCGCGAGCGCAAGCCGCGCCAACTGTCCGGCGGCCAGCAGCAGCGCATCGCGCTGGCGCGCTGTCTCGCCATCGATCCCAAGGTGCTGCTGCTGGACGAGCCGTTCGGCGCGCTCGACAAGAACTTGCGGCTCGACATGCAGATCGAGGTCAAGCGGCTGCAGCGCGAATACGGCATCACCACCATCCTGGTCACCCACGACCAGGAGGAGGCGCTGTCGATGGCCGACCGCATCGCGGTGATGTCGCGCGGCCGCATCGAGCAGGTCTCCTCGCCGACCGAGATTTACGATCCGCCGCAGACGCTGTTCGTCAACGAATTCGTCGGCAGCACCAACGTTCTGCCGGGCGAATCGGGAATTCCACCCTAGATTTGATTTCTGGACCCTGCCCTGCGCCTGGTCGACGGCTGAGTCATTATGTTTAATAGCGAGGGCCAAGAGATGACCGGCATTACGCGCCGCGGTTTTGTGCAACTGGCCGCCGCCATAGGCGCTTCGGCAGCGTGGGGAAGGCCCAGCGGCAGAGATTCCCGCATCCAATGGCATGAACGCCGGGATCTCTATCCCGAAGGTGTCGCCTCAGGAGATCCAGACAGCAACAGCGTACTGCTGTGGACTCGTCACCCATATCCGACGGATCACGAGGAAGTTCTAAGGCTTGAGGTCTCTGAAGACGACACGTTTCAGAAAGTGGTAGCAACCGCACGCGCGGCTGTTTCAATAGAATCCGACTGGACTTGTCGGGTGCTGGCTGGCGGTCTGAAGCCTGGTCGCGCTTATTGGTACCGCTTCACGGATCGGGAGGGGATGGGCAGCAGGATCGGGCGAACCATCACCGCTCCATCGCCGAGCGACACAAAGCCGGTGTGCTTTGCTTTTGTAAGTTGTCAAAATGCGAATCAAGGCGCCCAGAGCGCATATCGCCGCATGATCTTCGAAGACGAGCGTGCCGCTAAGGATGATCGGCTCGCTTTTGTTCTTCACCTCGGCGATTTTATCTATGAAATCGTGTGGTATCCCGAGGACCGCCCGCAAGGCATGTACGATCGCCGGCTGCGCGACATTGTCCGGTATCAATACGGCGAGAAGATCAACGATTTCCACATCCCCACCACGCTTGCCGACTATCGTGCGGTGTATCGCGCGTACCTTCACGATCCCGACTTGCAGGATGCCCGCGCACGCTGGCCGTTTGTAAGCATGTGGGACAACCACGAGTTCAGTTGGCTCGGATGGCAGGGCTTGCAGATGTTCAACGGCCAGACTCGGCCTGCCCAGAGTCGAAAAGTGGCTGCCAATCAGGCGTTTTTCGAATATCAGCCCGCAAGGATGTCAAAGCCCGGCGTGCCTTCGATAACTGGTCAATCATCGCCAAATGTTCAATCAATGGATCGCTTTGATCCACCGCACGTGGTTGACGCCCCAATCCACGGTTTCGACGAGTACGGCCTTGGTCAGGAACCGAACAATCTCGCCGCGATCAATAGCTTGAGAGGATACAGGAAAATTCGCTGGGGCCGTTATGTCGATCTGATCATTACGGACCAACATAGCTATCGTTCGGAAGATCCCGCCGGGAGAGCGGAGGCCAAAGCATTTTCCAGCAAAGACTTTCCGGAGTTCGTTCCGGAAGAGGCGATGGAAATTTTGGATGCGGGGCGCGCTCATAACGAGGGGCGTCCTTCGGCCTCTATCCGCTTCGGCGACGGCGACGTCCCGAATTTCCGCAAGGATGAGCCTACTCAGACTATTCTCGGCGCTCAACAAAAGGCCTGGTTTCTTGAACAGCTCCGAACCTCCACCGCAACCTGGAAGATATGGGGAAATACCGCCGGCACTCTCGACATGCGTGCCGACCCCCAGAACTTACCACGCGGTTTCACGACGCCGTGGCCGGGAGCTGGTTACGCAACTTTCGGCGGCGGAGATCCGAGTAGCGCCTATTTCGAGCGCGGCGAGATCTACGACTTCGTCCGGGCCCATGGCATCACCGGTTTCGCTACGGTTGCAGGCGATCGGCACAGTTTCTGGGCCGGACTCGCAGCTAGATCGCTTCCACCCAAGCCTTTTGAGCCGGTTGGAATTGCGTTCATTACGGGCTCAATCTCCGCTCCGGGATTTGTCGAGGCGCTGGAACATAATCTACCTCTCGAGCACCCTCTGCGATGTCTTTACGTCGGCCAGAGTCCTGCGGATAGCCGTCCGCAACCCACCTTGAATCTGCTGCTGCGCCACGGCGTGCGATCCTGCCTCGAATATGCCAGGAGTGGAGACCTCACTCTCGCACGGGCACTTTCCAATCCTGACCTTGCGCCACACCTCTCGTTCGTCGACATGGGCGGGCACGGTTATGCGATTGTTCGAGCGACAAGCAGCTGGATGGAAACGGAGTTCGTCTGTATTCCCCGGCCGCTGGAGCGCAATGATCGCTTAGATGGCGGTCCACTGGCATATCGAGTCAAGTATCGTGCCAGGCTTTGGCGCCAGGGTGAGATTCCGAAGCTCAAGGGGCAAGTCATGGAAGGCGATCCTCGCTTTTCAATCTAAGTTGATCCTGCTTACCATCGTCCGAGTCGGGAGTCGTGTAGCAAGATACCGCGCGCCGAAAGCTCATCCAGCAGCTCCATTACCGCAGGCGATACGTCACCCGCTCCAGGCACCAGCACTGCCCACTCCAGGTTTTCTCGAAACTCTCGGGAGGTGATTTGCCATCGAGCGAGCGCGGGAGGCGTGCTCGCCCCGATCTGAATGACGGACCAGTGTCGAACAAGAGCTAGGGCGATTTCCAGGGTCGGCAACGGGCCGCGTACGATGAAATGATTGTCGCCATGCACGAGAATACCGACTACATCACGAGTCACGGTATTGGGTGCTACTGGAGCATGGTGTCATTCGCCGCTCGATCGGACGGAGAGAAAGCAGGAAATTGGAGCTGGCGGAGGGAGCCGAACCCCTGCCCCTCTGATTGCAAATCTCAGGGAATAGTGTACCAGGGCGTTTGGCATGGAGTGGAATCAATAAGTTGCGGGGGGCGTAGTGTTGAAGGATGTTTGGTGTCGTGGAGGCGCCGAAATTGGACGGCAAGACTCCAGTTGCCATTGCCGTGACGCCGGGTGAAACGTCTGTTAATCATGTGAGCCAGCGTTGCGAGGCTTCTTGCCGCCCCAAATCGTCTTCCTTTAGTTCCCCATGGACTCACGCTGGCTCGCTACGTACCCACACAGGCCCGTGCCTCCGCTCACTGTCCTCCGCGTTCCTACTGAGATTGCGCCGACACAAATGCGCCAATCGGCCGGCACGCGGTACCAAGCTCGCGATAGGGCGACATCGCGCTGGCGAGGCCCGCCCCAGGCCGCGGCTGACGTCCGCACCATCGTGGAGCAAACGTACTTTCCAATCTGCAACCGCCAGCGATGAGAAATGGGATTTCTTGGCGAAGCTGTTCAGTGCAGGAGCAACTTTTGTATCCGCCAATTCGATGTTTCGGCTGCGTAGACCTCGTGCTCCGAGGGACATGCGAGGGCATGCGCACCGGAGAATTGGCCGAGATTGCGTCCCGACCGGCCAAGCACGCCCAAAACCTTGCCATCGAGTGCCACCTTGAAGATGCGGCCAGGGTATGTCGACTCGCCAACGAACAGGACTTGATTGGGACCTGGCGTGATGCATATCGAGTTGGGAGCTCCGATTAACTGCTTGAGGCGATCACCTGTCGGTGTAGCGCCATTGACAGCCCGCGACGTCGGATCGGGAGGCACATTGATCGAAAACATACGCTTGAAATTGCCATCGGTATCAAAGACCTGGATGCGATGATTCGAGCGATCGCCAATATAAATATTGTCCTGGAGGTCAATAGCGATCGAGTGTGGCAAGTTGAATTGACCTGGGCCGGCACCCTTCGATCCCCAGGACTTCACCCAATCGCCGTTCTTGTCGATTTTGGCGACGCGTGAATTGACGTAACCGTCCGTGATGTATATGTTGGCCTGCGAGTCCCAGGCGACATCTGTTGGCTGACGGAAAAGGCCGTCCTCGGGCGGAAGCGGTGGATCAGGATGTCCCAACGGCTCGGCACCGTCTGCCGCTTCCTGACGGCGGCCAAATACCCACACGACGCGGCCTTGCGGGTTGAACTTGATAATCATATTGGAACCTTTGTCGATTGCCCAGATATTGTTGTCCTTGTCGATGCGAACACTATGCGCCTCCGACCAGGCATAAAGCCCCTTACCGATTTCGCGGACATAGTTGCCATTCTGGTCGAACTCGAACAACTGTGCCGCTGCGGCGCCAAAGGCCGGACCGGTAGCGCTATTCGATCGCGAGAATACAAAGAGATGACCTTGGGAACTTACGGCCACGCCGGGGACTTCCCCGAAATTCATTCCCTCTGGAAGATTGGGATAGTCCTGAACGGATGTGAAGGCGATTGTCGGTACGCTCTGCTGGGCGAGCGCTGGCCATGCGACCGTAAGAAGTGCGAAGAAACATCTTTTCATCATTTCCTCTCTTGAAAGATATTACCGTGCGCTTCGGCATGAACCAAACCGTCGCCACTCGGGCGGTTTAGAGGGAGAATTTCCAATGTGGCAAATATCTTACCGTCTTCTATTTGTCGCAAAATGTCGCAACCGTGAGTTAAGGATGCCAGGCCAGCGCGAGGCCATAACGGTAGCCTCCCGGCTGGATATCCGGACTCACCTAGGGAGAAAGTATAGCCTTGATCGCGGACCGCTGGGATCCGGATGCTTTCTGGTGCGTGCCGAAGCGTAAGTGCCGACGAACCAGCCCATCGCTCCCCGCCACAACGTCCGAAGTGCTGCCGTCCGCTGAGGCGAGATGCGCTTACTAGGGCGGCGAGTCCATAGGCGAGTACCGGCACCATCTTCTTGTTCCGATACTGTGGCGCGATCACGGAGGCCAGAGCAAAGCTCTCCATGGCGCGACCGAAAGGAAATGAATCGCCGCCCTTAAAGAAGTGGCCGTGCCTGTCACTGACCGGAGCGCTTTCGCCCGGGTCGCCAGCTTGAGTCCTGTGATCAACACCAGGCCATCGACGAGCGCCTCAGCACCGAGCAGCCCGTTTCGCGCGCCTTGGCATTATCCGAGAAAACTCCCACCATTTACAGGCCGCCGTCAGCGGAGCTAGCGCGTAGATCCCGGCATTCGAAACCTGTCCGCTAAACCCAATCTGGCCTTTTGTGTTGGGAAGCTGTTGCGAAGTCCAATGATCGGTTGCGATCAACACGCCGGTGGCGGCGCAAGAGAGGACCTACCACTTGGCATCGCTGCGCTTCATATGGAATGGGCTGGTCCAGATTGCTTTCTGGTCGAGCAAGAAGTTCTTGAAGAAGTTTTCCCCGAGCGGCTTCAAAGGCTCCGTCCCGGTCGAGTAGCAAGCCTGCTCGCGCGGAGTCATTAGCGAGCTAAAGGGCGAGCCGGGTTGCTCTTGCGCCTAAGAGAGTGAGACCATGCAGCAGGTCAAGAAAGACAACCAGCGCTGGTAATTTCAGCGTACTCATTGGAAACTCGCGGCCGCCACGCCTACGGCCTTTAGTTCATCGAGTTCCTTAATGACCTTGGCCCATTCGCCGGCATCGGTCTTGGTCGAGATGGGTGCGCTCAGGTCGACGTAGAAGGCTAGAATATCGAGCCGCAAATCCGGAGGCATGCCCGGGTAGTGGCCCTGCAGCTTGTCCAGCAAGTGCGCATAAGCATCATCACTCAGCTTGTACGTCCCAGCCCCGGTGGGCTCTCCAACGTCGAAATTCTGATTCGGCAGTACCAGCCGGTCCGCCTTCTGTGCGGAGAGCAGAGCCCGATAACGGTCCAGAGTTGCATTGAAGCTTGCCATAAACATTTTCTCTACCGCGGGCGTCGGAGTGCGAAAACCAAAAGCTCTGGAACGACCCACTCTCGGCATCAAGCGGATGAAAAAGGTCAGCAGCTGCGACCGGAATCCCGGCCGCTGATATTCATTGCCCCAGCTCTTTTTGTAGCTGGCGCGAGAGAGATTATAAAGGAACTTCTTGCGAGTGATGCTCGGGGCGTCTTTGATGATCTCGGATTTCTTCAGTTGCCACGCAACCCGGGTCATGGCTGGAATACTCGAACTGACGGATCGCCGATATGAGCCGATGGCTAGAGAGACGTTGGTGAATACCTGGCCGAGTTGGATCCCATAGGTCTCCTCAAACGCCCGCTCGAGCAATGGCTTCGCAACGTCAAAACCGATGAATGCGTGGTATCCGTCGGGGGCGTAATGGCCTTGCGCGACCTGAAGCACGTCAAAGGCGAACTCCGTTTTGATGTGGGAAAGCGTGTCATCGGCATAGGTCACTTGTTTTCCGAATCGAAGACCAAGCTTCGGATAGAGCATGGGAACGGCCAGGTTGACCGCTATGCGGTGGCCGTCGTTGTCCGCGGCATAATGGGCTAGCGCTCCCAAGGAAAAAGCGTACTCATTTAGATCTGAGGAATTACGAATCAGACTGAGGATGAAGTCGCCGCTGCGGACGTAATGTAGCAGATCGCTGAAGAACCTGCTGCCGAACGGGCAGTAGCCCATGTCCTGAATGATGCTCCCTCCGTAGGCGTAGGCATGCGCTTTTGTCAGCTCTTGCGCGGTTGCGTTGGGGAAACGATCAAGCAGCAGTCCTTTGATGGAACTATCCCAGACGGAGTCGATAATCGCCTCGTGCGTGAGAACGGAATAAGAAGATGCGAAGGAACCTGAAGCCAAGAGCAAGAGCCCCAGGGCAATACTAGGCGGAAGCTTCCACAATTTACGCACCTGGAATCCTCCCCACTCTTTGAACCATCGTCTTATCGGCCTCGTCACGTCGATACTCAAGCAGCTCCATCGCCAACCCAATGAAGCGATTGCGTTCAGCAGACTTCGGGGCCAGCCAGCCGACGTTATGGGGTCACATGACCAAATACGGTCTATCGGTTGGCTGGGGATCGTGCTATGAAACTTGGCTTCCCTTTGTTCTCCTAGCGCCCAAGCCTGCGGCGAACGGCTTGCTCTTGCTTCTATCCAGAGGTTCACGCAATGCATCGTTTCCTATTTGTAGGCGGGTTAGTCCTGAGCTACGCCCTTATTGCCCCGTTGGCACTAAGAGCTGACGACGACCACCATCGCGAAAGGCGGTATTACGATCGGGAGCATCATGACTATCACGTATGGAACGACCACGAAGATCGTGCTTACCGGGTTTATCTTGGGGAGCGGCACCAGGAGTACCGCGAGTGGCATAGGGTGAACCATGTCCACCAACGGGAATACTACCGCTGGCGCCATGAACACCCGGATCACGCGCTTTTCAAGGTTGAGATCAGATAAGCGTTTTCATTGCTGGAGTATTTATGCGAACCATATTTGTAGTTGTACCCCTTCTTTTGGCCGCCATGGGTTTCGGCCAGACGTCCGAAGTGTCCAGCATCCAACCAGGATCGAGCACGTAGTTTTCTCCGGTAGAGGCGCTACGCCTGGTGAGCGCCAGAGAGCAGTATCTTCCCGAATTCGAAGCAATGCTGGATGACTAAGACGTCGAATTCAAACTGGCTACCATCACAGTCTCGTAGATTTGAACAGCGGGCGTACGCTTCCCGAAGTGCGGAAGGAGCTCGACAGTGAGGGCCCCGATGTAAGCTTCGCCGCTGCAAAAGCACTCTGGACGCTCAACGATCCACTTGGGTGGGAGGCTTAGATCTACGTTCTCAACGGTGACACGAAGACGCCATCCGGGTTCATCACCAAGCAAAAACGCGAGGCTCTGAGGATGCGTGACACCCTAAGATAATGTTCATGTTTGCGATTCAGCAAGGCGCAACTTCGCACCCATCCCGGGATTAGGCACGGGTGTTTCGTCGCTGCAAGGGATCCTCTCCGATCCAAGCGTATCCGGGCGCGTGGTGACGGCACTGCTCCTCGGCACGGATAGAGATCCGGACGTGTTTACGGTGCCTTGGGCCGGCGAACGTGGCTAGGACTTCGGTACGATGAGGTCGTCCTTCCAGTCCTTCTGCAAGCGCTTCCATGCCTTCGTCTGTTCGGGAGTGAGAATCGCGGCGATCTGGGCGTTGTATTTGTCGTGAATTGCCTTTAGCGACTCCTTGGCGTTCTTCTTTGAGGCATCGCTCTTGTCGCTTGCTCTGTATACATCTTTAACCTGGCCCATATAGACACATTTGGATTGGAGAAGCGGTTTGATCGCAGTTACTTGATCCGGGTTCAATTTCAAAGTCACAGCGGCCGTATCGAATCGATCCGTCGCCAACTTCATCATGTCCGCTCGACTAAACTGCGCCCAAGCTGCAGGAGCAGTCAATAAAACCATCGCCAAGGCGAATTTTCCTAGAATCACGGTTTCTCCTTTCAAATTGCGCAGAACTCACACGTTAGGGGGATGCACTTCTTGCATAGCTGGCTCAAAAGATTTTGAGCGTTTTAGGCCCAAGGCACTTGCTCAATCGGATCCAAATCTGCCAATCGGTGTCGATTGCGGTAACGTCCCGCGTAACCCGAAAGTCGGAGAAATCATTGGCTCAAGGAGCCACTGTCGCGCGATCCATAACTCAGGCCACGGATATCGGCATCGCTCCGCTCGGTTCGCGCCGGAACGCGAAGTTGTGCATCTAGCCGACCTGTGAATTCATCTAACGCACGGAAGGTATTGAGAGGTTTTTGCTCCGGACACTTTGCCTCGGAAGTCACCTCCCGGTCCTCTCTGTACTTCCTTATTGGTTCCATAGGCCTCGTGGAAAGAGCATTCACGCCTTCCGGTCGCCTGCGCACGTAAAGACGGAGATCAGACCAGAGTAGCCCGCACCGGCTGCAAGCAGGTGCGGGAGGAATGACCCCGATCTGTCACTTACTTGCTTCCCCAATCGATTCATTTCCTTGACCCGTCTTTTTCACAGGATCGTTCGACAGGTCGCTGAGTGCCTCCCCAGGTACTCCAGCACGGCCGTGAATGCGGTTCCGCCGGATCGCTTGGCTGACTCCACATCGTCGCCGACGCCGTTCACTGAGGCAGGTGGTAGCTCGACAACCGTAATCGAGTCAATGCTTCATCTCGGTGTTGTAGTCTGTCACCGGATCCAATGGCTCGGTCCCGAGATAACGGTGACGGATGCCCAGGGCCGGAAGTGTGGGGCGTAACGCGATTAATCGACTTAACGGGTACTTGTCTTGATCTACGCGTGGGCCTCCGGCTGCCACCCGACCCGTAGACTTTTGGGCTTGCAGGCCTTCGCATTAGTTGCCAAGCGTCTGCGCGGTACATATTTTGCCTCCGCGGCACACCAGAGTGCATCTTTCGAACGGCTCTAGAAAACACCCGGAAAAGTGAAAGCCACGGAATGTCTAACCTGCCCTGCGCGAGGAAATTGGTCGGAGTGCGCTATCTGATTATTGCCTTGTTCGCGAGTTCGGTATCGGCATATGGGCAGAAGTATGAGATCACACCCCTGATTGGCGGCGCATTCGGAGGCACCATGAAGCTGGAGCAGGCGTTAACGCCGAACGTCGAAGCACATGTCGCCGACAGCTTCAGTTTCGGTGTAGCCGGTGGCATCCGGTATAACGGCGATGAGGGTGAAGGTTATAACGCCATCGAGTTCCGATGGATGAGGCAGGATACACATCTTTTCTTCAGGCAAGATCCTCTTGTTCCCACTCCTTCGGTTGCAGCTTCATTCCACCCAGGCATTACATTGGATCACTTTCTCGGCGATTTCACACACGAGTGGAATTTGCAGGACGCTAAGGTGATACATCCGTTTCTCACTCTCAGTGCAGGCGCAGCCCGCATGTCGACTCCCGCGTCCAGCGCCACAAGGTTCGCATTTGGTATCGGGACCGGCGTCAAAGTGTTTCCCGCGAAGCACTGGGGATTTAGCTTCAACGTGGAGTACTTGCCGATAGTGATGCACGCTGAACTTCAGAGATTGGTCTGTGTAGGGGGCTGCATCGTTGTACTAAACGGTGGAATCATGAATCAGTTTGTGTTGAGCCTCGGACCGGGTTTCCGATTCTGAGTTGGGAAACAACGGGAGGAATTATGCGTCTTGCTCTCTGTAGTTTCGCTCTCGCAGTCACTATCTCGTTCGTGTGTCAGGCCCAGCCTTGGGAATTGGGTGCAATCGGCGGGTATGGGTGGTATCACGATTCGTCCATCACTAACGGCCTTGGATCAGCGCAGGCCGGCATTCCGGCGAGGGCCGCTTTCGGCGTGACCTTGACTGAGAACATGTACAACCACGTCGGAGGCGAGATCCGCTATCTATTTCGCTTTGGAGGACCGGAACTCAAATCCTCGGGGATAGAGGCTAACCTCGACGGCCACACCAACCTCGTTACGTACGACTTTCTGTTTTACACATCGTCTAAGGAATCGGGAATTCGTCCTTATATCGCCGCGGGTGCCGGCATTAAAGTTTACACGGGTCTGGGATCACGTTTTCTCGATCTCAATCAGCCGCTCGCCAACTTGACACTGTTGAGGCCGGTGAATCAAGTGGAACCGGCGATCAGCCTTGGGGGTGGCATGAAATTCCGTATGCCCAAGCGGACGCAGCTGAGAGTCGACTTCCGGGTTTACATGACGCCACTTCCTGATCAATTGTTCAGGCCCACCGGCCCCTCGGTAATCAGTGGTTGGCTGTATGATTTCGTGCCCTTGGCTGGGATCAGTTACGTCTTCTAGCCACTATCGAGCCCGCAAGACTTTCGTCCTCTCCATTGCAGTGACAAGATCTTTAGTGCCAGATCCCCAATGAGAGATCGCCTTGACGGCGCTTGTGAAGGGGACGTCCAGCGGGTGAACACGATCCGGGGTGAGAATATAGATGGCTCCAGCGAAGGGGGTGGGTACCGAAGGGACGAAGACAGTGAAACGCCCGTCCTCAAGTTCTTCAATGATGAACGCGGGCACGAGAGCCTCCTCAATCTCGGCCAGCGCAGGCTTCCACGCTTGGTCTTGCGCCTTTCCGGCCAATTGCTGAGTGAGGCTTCGAAAAAGTCCGTAGCCAGGGATTTTGTTGAATAGAGAGTTCTCGATTCGCTCCAAGGTGGCTCGCCCTGTCGGAGTGCGAACCACTAGCCCGATGAGGAAGCATACAATCAACACGAGCAGCAACGAAAGGGCGTGTTCGGCAGGCAGCCATTTGGGAAGCAGCTTTGCCAGCGGCCGCACGACGGCCGTCAACGATTTCATTACCTTTAGCAAGAGCAAACCGGCGAGGTAAATCGGGGCGACGGCGAGCAAGCCCACACCTAGCCTGCTCAGGATGAATTCACCGATCGTTTTCACAATACGATTCCGTCCTTTGGGCCCGGGATTAGGAGTCGCTATCAGACTTAACATTCGATTCATCTCCAGGCGGTTCGATCTTTAATTTTGTTGATTCTGTTCTACGCACTGGCATCGACCGACACTTAAATGAACTCCAAACGCCAACCAGGAATCGTATAACATGCGGAGAATCTGAGGGCGGCAAGACTTCCCGTGCTCGTTTGAAATGCCGATCAGTCCTGAATTGTCGGGCCAATGGCAAAGGAGTTAACAATGCAATTGTCATTACCGAAACGTTCCGTCGCGGAGTTTGTGGGAACGTTCTGGCTTGTTTTCGGGGGTTGTGGAAGCGCCGTTCTGGCAGCCACCTTCCCCAACGTCGGCATCGGCTTTCTCGGCGTCGCGCTGGCGTTTGGTCTTACGTTGCTAACGATGGCTTATGCAATCGGGCATATCTCAGGGTGCCATCTGAATCCGGCGGTGTCGATCGGCTTGGTCGCGGCCAGGCGTTTTCCCTTTTCCGAGCTGCCCGCATATGTATTCGCCCAGCTGGTGGGAGGCATCCTTGGCGCCGCAGTGCTCTACTTGATCGCCACCGGCCGAGAAGGCTTTGCCCTCTCTGGCGGTTTCGCGGCTAATGGCTACGGAATACACTCTCCGGGAGGCTACGCGCTGGGCGCATGCCTGATTGCCGAAATTGTTTTGACCTGCATGTTCCTCCTCATTATTTTGGGAGCGACTGACCACCGGGCGCCCCAGGGATTCGCGCCTATTGCCATTGGACTTGGATTGACACTGATTCACTTGATCGGAATTCCGGTCACCAATTTGTCGGTAAATCCGGCGCGAAGCACGGGGCCTGCACTCTTCGTAGGCGGATGGGCTCTGGCGCAACTGTGGCTGTTTTGGCTCGCTCCCATAACGGGTGCTGTTTTAGCCGGACTGGCCTATCGCGCATTCACGTACGAGTCGACCCTCAAAACGGATGTGTTGCAACTTCCACAGGCCCATGCTGACAAGGTGAAAGAATCGTGAAAATGGCAACGCGACCGAAGATCTTCAAGTGGCGGCAAACAGAACCAGCACTCATTCTCTGTGCGGTCCGCTGGTATCTTCGATATTCTCTGTCGCTGCGGGATGTGGAGGAGCTACTGGAAGAACGTGGCCTGGAAGCCGATCATACGAGAGTCTGGCGATGGGTACAGCGTTACGGCCCCGAGTTAGAGCAACGACTGCGCCGGCACCTGAAGCCGACCAACAAGTCGTGGCGGGTCGATGAAACTTACCTTAGGGTAAGAGGCCGCTGGTGCTACCTGTACCGGGCGATCGATTCGGCCGGTGCCACCATCGATTTCCTATTGTCGGCAGTGCGGGATGCCGACGCTGCCAAACGGCTGTTCCGCAGCGCGTTGAGCGATCTTTCCCATCCTCAACCCCGGGTCATCAACACGGATCTGGCGCCGATCTACGGTTCGGCCATCGCAGACTTTAAGAAGGAAGGGACGCTACGCAGCCGGTACCGCCACCGACCCGTTCAGTATCTGAACAACATCATCGAGCAAGACCATCGCGCGATCAAACGGCGAGTGAAGGCCAAGCAAGGGTTCCGCGAATTCCAGGCTGCGCGACGAACGATTCAGGGCTATGAGGCGATGAACATAATTCGGAAGGGTCAAGTACGGTGGCTAACCGCGCATGACGTCCAGCGTCAGAATCTGTTTGTCGACGAACTCTTCAATGTTGCCGCTTAATATTCCGGGGAACGACGTCTTCTCTTCGAACTCTTGAACCGTTTCGAAACTTGCAACACTACCAGCCTTAGGGTCTATCAGCAGGAAATTCCAACGACCGTGAAAGCCGCGTCGCTGGCATTTGAACAGGATCTGCTTGAGCTCAAGCGAAAGCGCGAGGCTGATCTGGGAGCAAACGGAAATGCACGGGTGGTGTGAGTTATGGGTGGTTCTTGGGTGGCCTATGTGAAAGGCTTTTGTTGCAAACTACTGAAGATATGGAGCTGGCGGAGGGAGTTGAACCCCCGACCCTCTGATTACAAATCAGATGCTCTACCAACTGAGCTACGCCAGCAACCTAATGCATTCTAGCACTTAGAAGATTCATCGAAGGCGTCTGTGGGCTCACCAGAGAACTAGAAGCTCTGGCGCCATCCAAAGCGGAAGTTGTCAACGCTCTGTTCGGGCCCTTACTGATTGGTGCGAGCAGTCGCGTGCAGGAGAGGCGGTCGCACACGATTGTTTCGCGGACCGACTCAGCGGGCAGACGCGACCCGACCTTCCAATTCAAGTCCACGGAAAATTCTGCCGCTCGTTGTCGATTCGGGCTGGAATCTCGACGAGCCCGCCACAGGCACACGTCTCGGCACAATCTGCGCTTTCTTTCGGTTCGGCTTGGATCGAGAATGGCTGGCGAAAGATCGTCCGTGCCGACCAGTAGAGTTGCCCAAAAGGAGCTGTTAGTATTGTGTTTTCTCATGAGGATCGCTGTACTTGCTGACATTCACGGCAACCTGCTCGCCGTCGAAGCCGTCATCCGGGATCTCAGTAGAAACTCGCCCGACCTTGTCGTCAATCTCGGTGATCACCTCTCCGGTCCGCTGTGGGCAGCTGCAACGGCAGATCTGCTCATCTCTCAGACCGACTGGGTGCACATTCGAGGGAATCATGATCGGCAGTTGTTAGAACTTCAGGCAGACGCAATGGGCCCATCCGACCGCGCGGCTTCCGCTCAGCTCTCGACCAGTCAGAGAGCTTGGCTTGCGTCATTACCTCCTACCGCCGTTGTGGCGGATGAACTTCTACTCTGTCATGGCACACCTGAATTGGACCACGAGTATCTCGCGGAGGATGTATCGAGTGGATTTGCTAGAGTCGCCCATTACGACGTAATCCGTGCCCGGTTGGGTTCGACCACCGGCTTGATTTTGTGTGGCCATTCCCATGTGGCGCGATACGTTCGGATCGATGACAATACTGCTGTTGCGAACCCGGGCAGCGTTGGAATTCAGGCGTACTCGGATTTCGAACATCGTTTCCCTCACGTGATTGAATCGGGAAGTCCCCATGCCCGTTACCTTCTGCTCGACGGTCAAGGGCGCGACTGGCAGGTAACTTTTCGACTCGTCGAGTACGAGTGGGATCGCGCCGCCCTAATGGCGGACGGCCAATTGCGCCCTGAATGGTGTTACGCATTGCGCACCGGTTATGTCCCTCGGTAAAGTGCACGAGTCGGCGGCGCTTGCTCCTTTCTTTGGTCTCCCTGCAATCCCCATTGCTCGCGTGGGTTTATGTGTGTTAGGCTCGTGCCGATCACCGGAACGCCGGGACAGCGCAGGATGGAAAGGCAAAGAACGATGATGAATCACCGCCATAGCCGAAGAAAATTCATAAGCCTGGCCGGAGCCGGGATTGCAGGTATTGTCAACGGACCGTGGCTAGGCGCCGCAGCGGCTGCGGAAGGGCCGGACGCCGATCTCGTTGTCTTCAACGCCAAGGTCTACACAGTCGATTCCCGGACCTCAAAGGTAGAGGCGTTCGCGGTCAAGGCTGGGCGGTTCGCCGCCGTAGGGAGCACCGCCGACATCAAAACGTTCATCGGCAAAGGGACTCAGACTTTCGACGCCAACCAGATGACGATCGTGCCCGGATTCATCGACTGTCACAATCATGCGCCCGGCAACGTACTGCTTTACGAGGTTGTCGTCGGCAATCCTTACGTAGTCGAGTTCGTGACAATTGACAGTATCGTCGATAAACTCCGTGCGCGAGCGCGCGAGACGCCGCCGGGCACCTGGGTGGAGGGGTATTTTTTCGACGACACCAAGGTAAAGGATAACCGGCTGATCAACCTTCACGACCTCGATAAGGTATCGAAGGACCACCCGGTCGCGGTCCATCATCGCGGCGGCCACACATCGTTCTATAACAGTAAGGCACTCGAGATGGCGGACATTAACAAGCAGACGCCGAATCCGCCTGGCGGAACTTTCGACCGCGACCCGAACGGCGAACTCAATGGCCGGGTTACGGATCGGGCCAAGAACGTGTTTAACAAAGTCGGCAAGCGTCGGACTTTTAGCGCCGAACAGACTATGCAGCGCGATCGCGATGGGCTAGCCTACATCTCCAAACAGTTCGTGCGCTATGGCGTCACGAGTGTACATCACGAGGGCGGTAATTTGTTGGCCCTGCAACAAGTGCGCGCCCACGGAGACCTCCTGCACCGCGTGAGCTACGAGGCCAGTGGCAAAGTGCTGGAGTCTATGATTGCCGGCGGCATTGAGACCGGTTTCGGGGATGAATGGATCCGGTTCGGAGCCACGTCCGAACACACTGTTGACGGGTCGTTCTCAGAACGCACAATGGCGCTCAGCATTCCCTATCCTGGCATGGAGCCGCCATACAAAGGCAACGTCACGGAGACCCAGGACGACCTGAACGCCTGGATCGAGCGGGTGCACCGCGCGGGCATCCAGGTCAACTGCCATGCCAATGGCGATGTCGCGATCGATATGATGCTTACCGCGGTTGAGCGTGCGCAGCGACTGTTTCCACGGCCGGACACTCGCCCCAAGATCACCCATTGCACACTGATTAACGACGATCTGGTGCGGCGCATGAAGGCCCTCGGCGCCGTTCCGGCTGCGTTCACATCGTATGCGTATTACAACTCCGACAAGTTCCATTTTTATGGCGAAGATTTGATGAAGCGTTGCATGGCCTATCGCACTTTCCTCGACGCCGGGATCGTGGCGGCGGCCGGATCAGACTTCAGTCCCGGACCGTTCGATCCTCGCATGGCCATACAGGGAATGGTGACACGAACCGGTTGGGATGGACAGACCTGGGGAGCTAACCAGCGGGTCAGCGTAGATGAAGCGCTGCGGATCAACACTATCAATGGTGCCTTCAATTCGCATGAGGAAGCGATCAAGGGATCCATCACACCTGGAAAACTGGCGGACTTTGTTGTCCTGTCGGACGATCTTTTCACGGTAGATAAAGAAAAGATCAAGGACCTTCAGATTGTACGCACAGTAGTGGGCGGGACCACGGTCTATCAGGCGTGACCTCCCGAGCGCGCTGGATTTTGGGATTCTTATGGCCGAACGATTGTCCCGTCGAGCATCCGATCGTTTCCACGCGTCTCGAAGTCGCGCTGGTAGGGGTACTTGGCTGCGGCGACTTCATCAATATCAATTCCCAGGCCCGGCTTGTCGTTGGAATACATGTACCCTTTCCTGATTATTGGGCAACCCGGCAAGACCTCTTGGGTCTTTTCCGGAAAGACCGTTTCTTCCTGGATGCCGAAGTTCGGCGTGACTAGGTCCAAGTGCAAATTGTAGCAATGGCCTACCGGATCTACGTTGTTGGGCCCGTGCCAAGCGGTCCGCACGTTGAAGAACTCGCAGATATGGGCTATCTTCCGGCCCATATTCAACCCGCCTACCGCCGAAATGTGGCAGCGAATAAAATCTATCCAGCGGTTGGCCACCAACGGCAGCCATTCCTGGCGGTTGACGAATAGCTCGCCCATAGCCAGCGGCGCCGACGTCTCTTGGCGGAAAATCTGGAACCAGCCCACATCCTCAGGAGCGACGGGATCCTCCATGAAGAACGGGCGATAGGGCTCGACGGCCTTGCACAACTGGATGGCCTGGTTGGGGGCTGGCCGCTCGTGTATATCGTGAACGAGTCCTACATCGAACCCAACCTTCGAACGTATATGGTCGAACATCTTAATAGTCGCATTCAAATAGCGCCCAGCGTCGAAGACGGGCGAGACGCCCACTGCTCCCTCCGGCCGCAAAGCTTGCGTGGCATCCGAAGTCTTCGCGCCAACGCCGTAGCCTGAGAAACCGGGCACACCGGTTTGTATGCGCACAACCTGATAGCCGTTTTCCATGTACTTCCGCACTTGATCTTCCAGAGCGGTCAGGTCCAGGGATGCCGCGTGGCCGTAGAGTGGCACCGCCGCGCGAACCTTGCCACCCAGCAACTGATAAACCGGGACGCCCAGCCGTTTTCCCAGAATGTCCCACATGCGCGCCGTCAATTCCGCTCAGCGCGTTGTTGCTCTCCGGGCCCGAGCGGAAATATTGCTGTACGTAGGCGGATTGCCAAAGGTCTTCGATCTCGTCGACCTTTCTCCCGATCACAAACGGCTTCAGTCTTTTTTCGATATACGCTTGCGCGGCCTGCGGAACTTCCTGGTGGGTCGCCGAGCCCAGCCCATACAGTCCCGGCTCGCTAGTCATTACCTTGACGATCGTCCAATTGGAATTGGACGGGGCGGTTGCGATAAATTTCACGTCAGTAATGGTTAGCGGTGGCATGCCCCGGCGGGCCGCGCTCTGTGCCGCCTGCAAAGGCCCAGGACCGCCTAGAGTGCTGGCGATGCCCGCGGCTGCTGCGGCAGGTACAGCTTTCAGAATGTCTCGGCGTTTCATAGTAATTTCTCCTGATCTAGAAGGAAAACATTCCTCCGATTCGAATCACTCGGGGTGACACGATATTTGACACCGCGCCCAATGTTGATAGAGCGTAGCTGGTGGTAACAGCAGCACTCGTGTTAAGTAAGTTGAAGACCTGGAAATTCGGCTCAAAGAGCCATCTCTCTTTAAGGCGAAACTGCTTCGCAACCTTGATGTTCAGCACCGCGACCACGGGCCCTTGAAACTGGCCAAAAGGCCCGAGCCGCATGGTGACCGTGCCCTGATTCAATGCTTGACCGTTGGTGCCAGCACCGCTAAAGTTGTTGGTCAACTGCCCATATGTACCCGACGTTGCCCGGAAAAGCGATGAGACGCTAAAGCCATAGGGAAGCCTGTAAGTCACGCTGCCTCGAGCCTCCCAATTCCATGTATTGTCGATATTGAACGGATCATCATTGGGACTTCCTGATATAGCCGCTAGTCCCTCGATCCATCTATGGTCTTTGGTCATCCAGAACGAGGCCAGAGCGGTCCAGCGCTTGGAGTAGCGCTTGGTTACCGCTACCTCAAAACTGTTGTAGGTATCGGGTCGGCTGGAAGGAGTGTTCAGGAACTCATTCGCTGTGGTCCCGTTTCCGGTCGGATACGTATAGACCGTCACCGGCGTCACCACTCCGTTGAACTTATACGAAAATGTCGCGGGCAGACTATAGGAACTGTACGGGTGCCCTACGGCTATGCCATTGCCAACGTAGGTCGTGGTCGGCACGATTGAACCCCCATTTGTCTGGGAATCAAATAATCGTAGATTCTGTGCTGGACGAAGCCCACTCGCAACGATACGTTGGGCATTAATTGCCGCTCGATCTCAACGTGGTATTCGAATGTTTTGTCCTGCTTGAGATTCTTGTTATCGATTTGGCTGGGACCACCGGTTTGTGAAATGGGCGTGAGCGGTGGGAAGCGTAGAAAGGAACCCCGGCGTCACGTCGCACTGCCACTCCACGGCAGCCAGAGGGGCTGTTGACGCGCATGGACCGGGCCAGCGATAAGTCTTACTTTGGATGCTTTCGGGGTTGTAGAGGTTCGAATATAAAAACCCCATGGTATCGCCGAATTCTCCAAACGAGGCCTTAAGCACCGTCTTGCCATTTCCTCGAATATCCCACGCCACACCGGCCCGGGGCACAATATCTTTCCAGGTGAGGGTATTCGTATCCGGAACAGTCTGTGTCGGAAAGATGTCGCTGAACTGATTCGCCGTGGTGTGCTGCGTGGGGTAAAACGAGTTATAACGCTCCCAACGCACACCCACATTAACCGAAATATTTCTCCTCACCCGCCACGTGTCCGTAACAAAAGCGGCCTGGGCATGCAGGAGGTTCCTCGGAAATACCGGATAGTTGAAAGCGGTAAACTCGAACGGCGTCGGGGTGGTGGCCGCTGCATTCGGACTATTGAAAATGAGCAGGTAATCGCCACTCGGATATTCTTTAGGAATTTGCGTATCGCCCTCTTCCCAATCCCAAGTGGTGCCGGCTTTCAGTTGGTGCGACCCTCCGAGGAAAGTGCCAGAAGGCAGGTAACTGAAAGTTTCCGTCATCTCGTGGCGGTCGTAGATATGGAGATAGACCTGATCGTTTGTTCCGGTAAAGAGTTTGTTGTATAAATCCTCTTGGGGTGGATCGCCGGCGATGCCGGCCCCGCTGGTAAAGCCGTACTGTCCGATTGAGCTTCCAGGCTGAGGTACGTATGCCGGTTCAGTGCCTGCAAAACCCCCTACGGCCTCAAACACCCAGTGTGGCCGCGCAATCTGAATCTCAGCTTTCCAGACCGCGGCTGGCTCGTTCTGATAGATGTTGGTAGGCAGCGGCTGCGTGATCGATTCACCCTGGTCATTGATCAGCTTGGTGCTGTGCTGATACGAGCCAATTAACTTTATACTTTGAGTGACTTGGTAGGACAGCTTCGCGTTGTACTCGGGAAGCTTAGCGAAGACAGCTGCCGGTTTTGCGCTGGGACACTGGGAAAGAATCCAGGCAGTCACTGGGGTACACGCGTTAGCGCCAGTTGTGGGACCAGGGCCGCCGACAAACCCGACGATCTGCTGGTATACGGTTTGTTTGCTGTAGCCGCCGTAGAACCAGAGTTTGTCGCGAATGATGCGGCCGCCAAAGTCGGCTGCATAGTCATAATAGCCGGATCCCGTGAGGGGATTGGTAAACGTAAGATTACTGGGAGGGCCGGCTAAGGCCGGAGTGATGTTTCTGCTCTGAAAACTGGGATTTTCGTAGTCTCCAACCACGGAACCATGAAATGAGTTCGAGCCGGACTTCATCACCGCCACTTGTGCCACTCCTGCAAACGGCACGTCGGCATTATTACCTGTCGTCTTAAACTCCACTTCCTCGAGCGAATAGGCATCCAGATAGTCGGAAGAATTTCCTGAGTGGTCCGTGTCGGTGTTGAGACCTTCGACATAAAGAGTCGGCTGCATGGGGATCCCGTAGGTGATGATTTGCGCTCGCGATGCGAGATTGCTGTCACCTACGTCCGGCTTGCCCGCCAAATTGATACCCGCCACCATCGGCATCATCTCCTGGATCAGCGCGCCCTTAGGAATATCCTGGATGTCCTGCTTCTGAATGGTTGTTCCCGTCGAGGTGTTGACCGTATCAATTACCGGATTTTCGCCAACCACCTCGACCGACTGCGAGACTGCGCCTATGGTCATCTTCGCGTCGATTTTGGCAGAGAAACCAACGGTGAGATTAAAGTCGGACCGAACGAACGTCTGGAATCCTTCTCGCTCGAACGTTGCGCGATAGACGCCGGGAGCCGGGAGATTGACGAATTTATAACGGCCTACCGAATCGGTGACCGTGATTAACTGTGGCACTTGTAGCGCTGGACTGGCGAGCGTAACTTTGACTTCCGGCATAGCCGTACCGGAAGTGTCTACCACCGTACCCACAATGCTGCCGGATTCGGCCGCTTGCCCCCACACGGCAGGAGCCCGAAAAAGCAGCCACAAACACGAGGCGAGAAACAGCGATCGACGCATTGCCCCTCCTCTTTTAAGCAGGTGCAAAAACTCAACTGAGCATGATTTAAGCAGTATGCGACGCACCCGCCGTGAAAACGAGTGTGCCCTCTGATATTTACCCGCCGACTTACGGGGACAAGATTTATCATAATTTCGTGGAACCTGTCAAGTTCACCTACAGTTCTTGTCGGCGCAAAATGATAATGTCCTATTTGCGCAAAGTAGAAATGTCCTATTTGACTACTCCAAGCTGGGGGTGAGTGAGGAATGATGTCGATGAGCCAGAACCAGATGTTGATCCGAGCTCACTATGGCGGTTTCGGGCCCACGCTAGCTCCGACCACTTGACAACGAGCGGACCAACATACGAATAGGGCGCGATATATTCCTTTCCGTTTCCGGGTCGAGTAAACTGATCAAGATTGGCTAGGCTGCACTCTGTCTGTTCGAAGAATGTATAGATCGATTGGAGAAAGCAGAATGACAAGGCACACGAGTTATCATTTCAGCGCCTTGACCGCGTCAGCTTTTCTTTTTGCCGCTTGCGCTATGGCGGCAACCACCTGTGACGATCTTTCCAAGCTCTCGCTGCCGCAAACTGCGATCACGATGGCGGCCTCCGTCGCGCCGGGTGCTTTCGCGCCGCCGGCTTCTTTTTCGTTGACGCCTCCAACCGGGGGATATCGCATACAAGGACCTGCCGGCATTTTGCCGGGTCGCGGCAACCATGCGGCCGACGAGCGACTCCGAGATCAAGATCGAAGTCTGGCTTCCACCGGCGGAGCGGTGGAATGGCAAGTTCATGGCCGTCGGTAATGGCGGCCAGGCGGGCGAGATTTACTACCACAAGATGGGCCTTCCGCTCACGCTCGGCTACGCCGTCGCATCCACCGATACCGGCCACGAAGGTAAAGGCGACGACGGCAGTTACGCGCTGGGGCACCCGGAAAAGGTAATCGACTTCGGGTACCGTGCCGTCCACGAGATGGTGATGAAGTCGAAGGTGATCGTCGCGGAATACTATTCGCGAATGCGAAGTTTTCCTATTGGAACGGCTGCTCCACCGGCGGCCGCCAAGGGATCGAAGATTTGCAGCGATACCCGGCCGACTTTGACGGCGTAATCGCCGGAGCGCCCGCCAACAATCCCCGGAGCGCGGCACAAGTCATGTGGGTCGCGCAGGCCGTTCACAAGGATGAAGCCAGCTTCATTCCTGCCTCCAAGTTTCCGATGATCCAGCAGGCTGTTCTCAATGCCTGCGATGCGAGCGACGGCGTGAAGGACGGTGTGCTGGAGGATCCCACGCACTGCAAGTTCGATCCGAGGCGTCATCTTGTGCAAGGGCGCGGATGGTCCCGACTGCCTGACGGCGGCGCAAGTGGAGAGCGCGCGCAAGGTTTACAGCCCCGCCATAAATCCGCGTACCAAGGAGCTGATTTTTCCGGGATTTGAACCGGGCAGCGAGAAAGGTTGGGGATTCGCCGCCGAGTGCGCAGCCGCCACAGCTCATCGTTGACGGGTTTGCGAAACCGCGTGTTTAAGGACCCCAACTGGGATTACAAGACCTTCAATTTCGACAGTGACGTAGCGCTGCTCGACCGCGAAAGCCAAGCTCTTAACGCCATGGACCCGAATCTGCGACCGTTCTTCAGCCACGGAGGGAAGCTACTGCAGTACCACGGCTGGAATGATAACCTGATCGCGCCGCAAAACAGCGTGAACTACTACAACAGCGTTGCCGACAGTCTGGGAGGCGCGAGCAAAGTGAGTGACTCCTACCGCCTGTTCATGGTTCCCGGGATGGCGCATTGCCGGGGCGGCGATGGCACGGACCGCTTCGACATGATCAGCGCTCTGGAGCAGTGGGTGGAAAAAGGGAAAGCGCCCGAATCGATTATCGCGTCGCGCTATGCCGGCGAGAAGGTCGACCGTACGCGTCCGCTGTGCCCGTATCCGCAGGTTGCGGTATATAAGGGAAGTGGCAGCACCGATGACGCGGCAAACTTTGCGTGTAAGGCGAGATAGCGAATTTCAGGACGCTTTCGAACGTGCGGCCTACCTCCCCGGCCCTGGACGCCTCGGCATTTTTCGTTCACCGTTTACAACCGGCGGAAAGTCTTTCACTTCGTCGTAAACCTCAGAGATGAACCGGTCTTTACTCTGCTTCGTGTCGCCCTGCGTGGTTGCATCATAGGGGGCGGTCAGGTTCGCAGCCAGCACCTCATCCAGCGACTTTCCGTCGTCGCGGAGCTTCTGCACCTTGGCCAGGATGTCGACGAGCATGGCACGATAACCCAGCAGATCCTTCTTGCTGACCAGCGTGCCGTGGCCCGGGATGAGCGTGGTATTGGGGCCTGCAAGCTTTTCAATGAGATCAACGGCCTCGATCATACCCTTGATCGAACCGCCATTAGCCTGGTCGGCAAACGGGTAGCCGAAGTTGCGATAGAAATCCTCGATATAGATCACATTCGCTTTGTTGAAGCGCACGATCGTGTCACCCGCGGTGTGGGACGGCATCATCGGTATAAAGTCCACCGTTTCGCCGTTCATGTGGATCGTAACTGCGGGAGCGCCCGGTGACCCGTACCGATACGTAGCAGTTGGAACAGCGGCGGGATCGGGTGCCCGGCCGGCATTGCCCTGGCCCGGCGGGCTGAGCATTTCATCGCGCAGATTCTCCTGCGCGTAGATCATTGCCCCTTGATTCGCGAAGAATGCATTACCTCCTGTGTGGTCCGGGTGAATATGAGAATTGACCACAATCTTGATGGGAGCATTGGTGAATGTTCGGATTGTGTCGAGTGTCTTTTTCGCCAGCTGTGGGTCCTCGGTATCCACCATCAGCACGCCGTCGGAGCCGAAGAGCACTGCGACCCTGCCACCGGCAGCATCGGGATGTGCGGGGTCAAGCCCTACCGAACCGTGCAGCGAATAGAGATTCGGGGCCAGTTTCTCCGTAACCAGCATCTCGATTTTATCCCAGGGCGTTTGGTACCCCTGAGGAAATTGGTATGGGCCTTTTCCTGGTGGGACGACCGTGATCGGATAACCCGGTTCCTGCGCCCACGCGTAGGCGGATACAATCGCCATTGTCCACAGTAATCGCACTCCCAGTTTCATAGCATTGGCCCTTCCCAGCCCGAGCTTCGATAATACCGGATCTGAAGCCCGGCGGCCTCGCCTAACGAAGAAACCTTGATCCATCGCCAATCGCGCCCGTGTCGAGCTACACTACCGGCATGGCTATGGACAACGTAAGTCGACGTTCTCTTCTGAAAGCCGCTGGATCGGCGGGGCTCATGGGACGATTGCCCGAGGCAGCACTGGCGTTCCAGACTACTGGCCAAGTAACACACGAGGTGGCAACCGGCCCCAGGTCCGAGCGCACGACCGAGCATACGATCAGATTCGCGGTGATCGGGCTGGATCATAACCACATTAACGGTATTAGCGATACGATCCGGCGTAGCGGCGGCGAACTGGTCTCGGTGCACTCCACCAATCCTCAGGCTCTCGCTGGATTTCAGAAGCGCTATGACGGTGTTAAGGTGGCCCGCAGCGAGGATGAAATTTTGAATGATTCGTCCATCCAGCTGGTGTGTTCCGCCGCCGTCCCTGATCTGCGGGCGCCGCTCGGAGTACGGGTGATGCGCCATGGCAAAGACTTCCTTAGTGATAAGCCCGCCATCACCACGCTGGACCAACTTGCCGAGGTACGGCGGACCGCCCAGGAAACCGGCCGTATTTTCGGAATCATGTACGGACGCCTGGAGTCAAGAGCGACAACGCACGCGGGTGTGCTGTTGAAAGACGGCGCTATTGGCCATGTTTTGCACACCGTCCAACTCGCTCCTCATCGGGTCAACGAGGATACCCGGCCTGATTGGTTCTGGGATCCGGTGCGCTACGGGGGCACCCTGTGCGATCTGGGCTCACACCAAGCCGACGAGTTTGTTCACTTCACCGGATCTACCGTGGCGGAGGTGACGACGTCGCGAGTGGGGAATTTGAATTATCGCCATCGCCCGAAGTTCCAGGACTTCGGCGACATGATGGTTTCTGGCAACGGCGGTCTCGGATATTTTCGTGTGGATTGGTTCACTCCCGATGGCCTGGGAGCATTTGGCGACGAACGGACCTTCATTCTGGGCACCGAGGGCTATATCGAAATGCGGAAGACCATCGATATTGCGGGACGGCCAGGTGGAGATCATCTCTTGATCGTCGACCGCAAATCGTCCCGCTACATTGACTGCAAGAATCTCGCGTTGCCGTTCGGGCCGCAGTTCGTAGAAGACATTGTGAATCGCACGCAGGGGGCCCAGAATCAGGCCGCAGCCCTGTTGGCCACAGAACTGGTTCTCAAGGGGCAGAAGAACGCGCAGATGTTGTAGCGGCCAGGAAGTCCCAACCATTGGGCTGAGATAGACTCTGTTGGTTAGCGAGGAGGGAAAGATGCAGTATTCGATGAGATCAAAGATCACGTACATCGCAGCCGGTTTGTTCGGCCTGTCTGTTCTGATATTGGCGGCACAGACAGGACGCAATGGGAGTGGAGCTCAAAAACACAAACCCATCTTCATCACCAGGCTCTACACCGGGCAGGACGGCCAGACGCACGCAGAAGAAACGGAGGCGAACTCCACTGCCGCAGGAACCAACGACGCCTTCAAGATGATGGATATCTCCAGGGCTGAGCTCCATCGGGCACCGCCCGGCAGCGTTAGTGATTGGCATACCGCTCCTCGCCGCCAATACGTGATTACACTCAGTGGACGGGGAGAGATTGAAGTGTCAGGAGGAAAGAAGATCCTCGTAGAGCCTGGGAACATCGAGCTAGCAGAAGATACGACAGGGAAGGGTCACATCACCAGAGTCGTGGGCACAGAGGATCGCGTGACGCTTCAGCTGTCGTTATCAGACCAGTCGAGCCGATAAGGCATCGACGCTCCAGACTCGATCGCTCGCTTATCGTTGCGCCGCGCCGGAACGCCCCATGATGGGCCAAACATCGACGATCTGGTCGCCCCTGGCAACATAGTAGCGGTCGTAGTAGTTGGTGCTGTCGTCGAGAACGGTGCAATAGATTTCCACACGGTCGCCAAGCTTGGGTTCGCGGTCGGCGTCCTTCCATTTCAAGAGGCCATACTCGGCGCCCTGCGTGCCGACTTCAACACCCGGCATCCCTTTCACTTTGTCAGTGGGCCGAACGCCGGCCTTATTGCCGTAGTCGATGGCGACCTGGTTGGGATGGCGTTTGCTATCCACGGTTGTAAGGACGGTAAGAGCGCCGTCGAAATCATTGTAAGTCGTATCGTTGCCCTTGCCGCCGATAACGAAATACCGGGTGTCCATGAACACGTAGGATCCGACTTCGAGCTCGGTGAGGCCGTTCTCATGGTCGATGTTGTACGTTCCCGTCGACCCACCGCTGAAAATGTTAACGGGTAAGCCGGACTTCTTGCATAACGCTACCGTCTCCCGGGCGTCGGCCATATCTTTTGTGGAACGCTCGCGCCGTTTCTCGAACCCATGCACATGGGCGGCGATGCCGGCATAGGCCATGATGCCCTCAAACTCCATGCGCTTGGAGGAAGCCACTTTCTGAGCCAACTCGACGGCCGGCTTACCATTTTCGATTCCCTGTCTGTCCAGACCCGCATACACCGATACAAGCACCTTCAGGTGGGCATTGTCGGCCGCGGCCGCCTGTTCCACCCAATCGAACACCTGCGGATCATCAACGACGAACATAAAAGTGGGATCTTTTTTCGAAAGCGCGACCGCTCGCTCGATGTTGTTCCGGCTGGCGGGCTGCTTAGTCCACATCACGTTCTTCAGGCCGGCATTGGACATCAGCTCCGCCTCGGCGATCGTGGCGCAGGTCAATCCAATTCCACCGTGCGCAATCTGGATCTTGGCCACATCTACGCTCTTATGAATCTTCACGTGCGGGCGAACGGCAATCCCATTCGCTTTGGTGGTATCGGCCATGAGCTTCACGTTGCGCTCAAACATCGCCTGATCGACGACCATGCAGGGCGTCGGAAGAACGTCCTTGGTCATGTCCCGGAAATCACGGCGGGCGATACGCGCTTCGAATTCGGTGTAAGGAAATCCGGTGGAACTGGTTCTAGCAGCCCGGCCTCTTACTGTGGAAAGAGCAGCGGCGCTAGCAGCTATGAATTGGCGGCGTGATGTCATTGAAGCCCTCCTCAGCGGAGTCTAGCACAACCGTCGCAACCGTGTGCATTTCAAGAAGCCTCGCCCCCGGTTCCTGGAATGACGGTGCAAGACAATGATCCGTCGAGAAAGGAGTAGAGTGTTAAACTGTTTAACGTTCCTAATAGCCGAGGCATAATATGATTGCGTTCCCGAAGAGATTGTGAAGAAAGCTTCGATAAAGGACATCGCGCGTGCAGCGAACGTCTCGCATTCCACCGTTTCCCGGGCTCTGCGCAACAGTCCATTGGTCAATCTCGAGACGGCCGAACGCATCCGCAAAATCGCCCGAGAGTCGGATTTCCGGGTCAGCGCTATCGGCCGCAGTCTCGCGACCGGACGAACCAATACAATTGGCGTGGTGGTGACCTCGATCGCAGATCCTTTTATCGCGGAGGTCGTGAGCGGGGCCGAAGATGCGGCCATAGCCCAAGGTTACTCGGTGATGCTCGCCAACTCCAATGCCAATCCTGACCGCGAACTTAAGGTAGTCCACTCGTTTGAAGAGCGCCGCGTCGACGGAATCCTGGTATTGGACTCGCGTGTCGGCTCCGTTTATATTCCGATGCTGGCGAAGATGAAGGTCCCGATTGTACTTATCAACAGCCAACACCCAGGCATATTCGTCAACTCGATCGCCATCGACAACGTGACGGCCAGCCAGATGGCCACTCGCTATCTCGTGCACCTTGGCCACAAACGGATCGGATATCTAGGAAAACATGGCGGGTACCTCTCCGATGTAGAACGGTCCACCGGCTATCGGCAGGCGCTTGAAGCAGCGGGTCTTCCGTATCTGACTGAGTTGATCGCCCACGGAGATGGAAAGCCAGAAGGCGGCAAGAACGCGATGGAACAGCTCTTATCGTTAAAGGAGATTCCCACAGCCATCTTCTGTTACAACGATCTCACTGCCGTTGGCGCTTTGAGGTCGATTCGGCAGCGTGGCTTAGAGGTACCTGGCGATGTTTCGATCGTGGGGTTCGACGATCTTGCGATTGCATCCTATACTCAACCTTCCCTAACGACCATCCGTCAGCCGATGCAGCAAATGGGCCGTGCCGCGACGGAAATGCTCCTGAACCTTTTGACGGAAGCAATCCCTAACAGCCGGCGAAAGGTGCAAGGAGAATTAATTGTACGGGAGTCGGCAGCGCCGCCGAAATCCCGCATCTGACCTCGCCCGTCCAACCGGTCCTTAACCGCTTCGTCGTCTATCGATCAAACTTTTCTGCGACAATCGACTGACAACGTTTGCATGGCGGATAATCCGGCACCAACGTCAGAGCGAAAGTTAAGGCGGGTACTTAGTCTTCGCGATCTGATCCTATACGGAATCATAGTTATTCAACCTACGGCTCCCATGCCGATTTTCGGCGTGGTGAGCCAGGAAGCGCGGGGCCACGTTGTCTCCGCCATCATGATCGCCATGGTCGCCATGCTATTCACCGCAGTCAGCTATGGCCGGATGGCAAGAGTTTATCCAAGCGCGGGCTCCGCCTACACGTATGTTGGCAAAACGCTACACCCCGGACTAGGCTATTTGACCGGCTGGAGCATCACTATGGACTACCTGCTCAACCCGATCATTTCGACTATCTGGTGCGCCAAGGCAGCGGCGAATTTCTTGCCCTTCGTGCCCTACTCGGTTCTAGCCATAGGTTTCGCGCTGCTGTTCACAGCTTTGAATCTCAGGGGCGTGGAGACGTCTGCGCGCTTGAATCGCTGGATGGTGGCGGGAATGTCCGTGGTGGTCCTGGTGTTTTTCGGATACACCATTCGTTACTTGCTGCATCAACCGATCACCAACGGAGAATTCTTGCGGCCGTTCTACGATCCGCGATCATTCTCCTGGCCGGCGCTTTCAAGCGGCACGGCCATCGCGGTGCTGACCTATATCGGGTTTGATGGCGTATCCACGCTCTCCGAAGAAGTAGAAAACCCCAAGCGAAATATTCTTCTGGCTACAGTGATGACCTGCTTGATCACGGGCATTCTGGCCGGCTTAGAAGTCTATGCGGGTCAATTGATTTGGCCGGACTATCAGCATTATCCGGATGTTGATACCGCGTTTGTATATGTGGCTCAGCGCGCTGGAGGGCCTTTTCTGTTTGTCCTGGTAAACTTCACTCTGCTGTTCGCAACCGTGGGGTCGGGTTCTGCTTCGCAACTGGCCGCGGCCCGCCTGCTGTTTGGGATGGGACGGGATAATGTGATTCCCAAGCGATTTTTCGGCGCCCTCTCCCGGCATGGAACCCCACGAAACAATGTTCTTTTCAGTGGTGTCCTGGCCGTGGCCGGGTCACTTCTGCTGAGTTACGAACTGGGTGTCGAACTTCTCAATTTCGGAGCTTTCATTGCTTTCATGGGGGTCAACCTGGCTGCGTTGGTTCACGGCGTTCGGGAGCGCTGGTCGTGGAACAATGCCCTGCCGCCAATTCTAGGATTTGTGGTTTGCTTTTACATCTGGTTGAACCTCAGCCACACGGCTAAGATCGCCGGAACGTTATGGCTGTTGGTAGGTCTAGGCTACGGAGCTACGCGGGGCAGCCTCAAGCGTGGACGCCCGGGTTACGAGTAAGAGATTTATGTTCATTGCACACGTATGCGGTCGCAATTCACGACCTGACTTGACAGGAGCTTCGATATCGTGGACAGTATAGTGACGGCGCGGGCGGCGAACTCTCTTGATCCCGCAACCGTGTGCAGTACCACTGGAAAGGACTCCGATGCAAGATCAAGTTGCGGTTAAGACTAGCGACCGAACAGTGCCCGAGGGCATGTTGCAGCTCTGGCCGCAATTCACCGACCATGAACGCGCCGCCGTGCTTCGTGTGCTCGATTCGCGCGTCATGTCGGGCCCGAATGCTCCAGAGGTCAAGGCGCTCGAAAAGGAATTCGGCGATTTCGTGGGCGCTAAACATTGCTTGACCACCAACAGCGGGACGTCGGCGCTCCATATCGCGGTTGCGGCCGCCGGAATCCAACCCGGCGACGAGGTCATCACCTCTGCTTTCACCTTCCTGGCCTCCGCGCTTGCTGTGTTGCATCACAACGCCATCCCGGTATTCGCCGACATCGATCCCGTCACGTTCAATATCGACCCCGCGGAAATTGAACGCCGCATAACTCCCAGAACGCGGGCCATAATCCCAGTGCACATTCACGGTCTCCCGGCCGACATGGATGAGATTATGTCCATAGCTCGCAAACACAATCTGGTGGTGATCGAGGACGCCGCACAAGCCCACGGCGCTACTTACAAGGGTAAGCGCGCAGGAACGATAGGCGACATGGGGGCTTTCAGTATCCAGAGCAGTAAGAATCTATCCGCTGGAGAGGGGGGCCTATTTGTTACCGACAACGATGGGTTCCACCACCGGGCCGACTGCGTGCGCCAGTTCGGCGAGGAAGCCGCAGACACAAGCTTGGCTAGTGTCGATCCGGACCGTCCACTCGACGACCTACGCGACTACAATGCGGTCACCATGGGTTGGATGTACCGAATGACATCTCTGACCGCCGCAATCGCTCGTTGTCAGCTGGCGCGCCTGCCG
This sequence comes from Bryobacterales bacterium, assembly GCA_963769205.1. Taxonomy (GTDB): domain Bacteria; phylum Acidobacteriota; class Terriglobia; order Bryobacterales; family Bryobacteraceae; genus Palsa-89. The sequence goes on from CAVYKR010000024.1 coordinate 37,162, forward strand.
GATTTTAACCGCAACGCAGTTCAAAATGCGGAGTACCTGTCCAAGCGACTAAGCAAGCTGGACCTCGTTTCACCACCTTCGATTCCCTCCGATCGCACCACTGTGTCTCACAAGTATCGCGTTCGTTTGCATCCTGAGCGCCTGGAGGCGGGCCTCGACTCCAAGAAGTTCCGAAATGCAGTGATGACTGCCCTTCGGCGCGAAGGAGTGGAGGTGGTGCTGTGGCAGGTCACTCCTGTGCCGTCTCAAATACTCTTCCAACAGCAGCAGGGCTATGGCGGTGGCTGTCCGTGGACGTGCCACAAATCGAGCGTCCGCTATCAGCAGGAAGACTATCCTCGCACCCGAGAACTGCTGGATAACTCGATTGTGATCGGTTCCCAATCGGCGCCCTTGGCTGCTCAGAATTTGGAACTCATGCATTACTACGGCGATGCTTTTGAGAAAGTGTTTGCGGATAAAGATACTCTCGTTCGCCTCTCCCGGAGCGCGTCTTAGCATTTTTGGAGGTATTAATGTTTGCTCGTTTGGTTCTCTCACTCGCCGTTTTGCTGCCCCTTTCGGCGCAACAGCTCCCGGTCCGATGGGATGAGCTGGTTGCCTCGGATTGGAAGAAAGCGATCGAACTTTCGAAAGGAACATGCCTGTTGCCGATCGGAATTCTGGAAAAGCATGGGCCGCACGTGCCGGTTGGGTCCGATCTGTTTCATGCCCAGTACATTGGGCGGCAGGCTGCGAACCGTGAATACGTGGTCATGTTCCCGGAGTATTTTTATGGGCAGATTTATGAAGCGAAGTATGGCGAGGGAACTTTCGCGCTCCCCCCGGCCCTGATTTCCGAGCTGCTGCAGGCCACGCTCGACGAAATCGCTCGTAACGGTTTCAAGAAGATCCTCATCTACAGCACACATGGCGGAAATCCGCATTGGCTCCGCTTCTTTGTCCAGACTCAGCTCGATAAACGGCGCGACTATGTGGTTTACTATTTCGATCCGCAGCCGGACAAGGAATTCATGGAAACCTACCTGAAGATGCGTAAGACACCGATGGAAGGCGACGAACATGCCGGCGAACGAGAAACATCGAGCATGCTTGCGATCCGCCCGGATCTGGTCAAAATGGATCGCGCTAAAGATCAGGACGGCTCGGATCAGCGCCGCCAGGCCGACCTTCCCAATCTATGGACTTCGGTGAGCTGGTACTCGCGATTCCCGAACCATTATGCCGGCGTCGGCGCCGCTGCGTCGGTGGAAGAAGGAAAGTTCTTGATTGAGCATTCGACGGCGGCGCTGGTCAAGGTCATTAAAGAAGTAAAGGACGACCAGATCACACCCAAGATTCAACAAGAGAACTACAACCGCCAGCTTAAGTAGTTCAGGAGAAAATATGTTCGTAAGAGCCGTCTGCTTTTTCGCTTTCGTGTTATCAGTTACCGCTCAGCCACTACCGGTCCGGTGGGACGAGCTGGTGGCATCAGACTGGGCCAAGGCCATCGAGTTATCCAAAGGGACCTGCCTGCTTCCGATCGGCATCCTGGAAAAGCATGGACCGCATTTGCCTATTGGCTCCGACCTGATCGGCGCACAGGCGCGGGCTCGGGAATCAGCCAAACAGGAGTACGTGGTGGTTTTTCCGGAGTACTTTTACGGGCAAATTTATGAGGCGAAATACGGAGAAGGGACGTTCGCTCTTCCTCCCGCCCTCATTTCCGAAGTGCTGCAAGCCACGCTCGACGAAATCGCCCGCAATGGTTTTAAGAAGATCCTGATCTACAGTTCGCATGGAGGCAATCCACACTGGCTGAGATTCTTCATTCAGACGCAACTAGATAAACGGCGAGACTATGTGGTTTATTACTTCGACCCCAAACCAGATCCGGAGTTCACGAAAGAGTTCCAAAAATTGCGCAAGACGCCGCTGGCTGGCGACGAGCACGCAGGCGAACAAGAAACTTCGCGAATTCTCGCCATTCGCCCGGACCTGGTGAAGCTCGACCGAGCCTCGAATGAGGATGGCCGCGATCAGAATCGGCTAGCCGACATGCCGAACTTGTGGACTTCCGTGAGTTGGTACGCGCGCTTCCCGAATCATTACGCCGGTGTGGGAGCAGCCGCCAGCGCTGAGGAAGGCCGCTTCTCGAACGATCACATTACCAAAATGCTGGTTCGGGCAATCCGCGACGTCAAGGACGACCAGGCTACGCCCAAAATCCAGAAGGAGAATTACGACCGGCAGTTGAAATAACGCGTTAGCGGTCGATCAGACGCCAGCCGCGGTCTGGAGGTATGCCCGGCTTCGAGTCGCGCTGTCCAGCGGATTCGGACCGGCGAGCGCCGGGTTGACATCCTGCTCGAACACGCCCCACCCGTCGAAGCCAGCGCGTTCCAATTCGCGTAGCACTCCCACTAGATCTACTGCGCCTTGGCCAAGCTCGCAGAAAACACCGCGGCCCACCGCGTCCAGGTAGGGAACCTTATCGCGCCGAACCTCGGCCAATACTGCGGGCGCAATGTCTTTCAAATGCAAGTGCCAAATCCGTTTTCCGTGCGTCTGTACACATTTCACAGGATCGCCGCCACCATAGAGGTAATGTCCGGTGTCCAGGCACACGCCAACCAGATCTGGGTCAGTCATCGCCAGCAGATGATCCAGCTCCGCGGATGTCTCGACATACGTGCCGGCATGGTGATGAAAGGCGCTGCGGAGGCCGAGGTCGCGCGCCTGCTGGGAGACGCTCGTAATGAGATCGGCGGCGCGTTTCCATTGCTCCTGGCTCAAACCATCTGCTTCGGTTGCGCTTCCCGCGATCGCCATTCGGTGCAGATCCATTATGTCGGCTAGCACCAGAATCGGCGCGCCCGCGTCGGCCAGCAGCCGAATCACCTCGAGAGCCGCCCGCCGCCCCTCTTCGTAACGTTCCGCGTGCGCCAAAGGCAACGGCACAAAGGCTCCCAGCATTGACAATTTTCTCTTGTCGAGTTCAGCAGTGAGCTGGCTTGGATTGGTTGGTAAAAACCCATATGGCCCAAGCTCCGTGCCGGAATAGCCGGCTTGAACCATCTCATCCAGCACTTCGGCATAAGTCTGCCGCCAGGCCCATCCTTCGATTTCCAAAATCCCCCAGCTTACCGGCGCGGTCGCGATTCGGATTGCCATTTTATGCTGGCGGCGACCTAAAAGTAAAACTTCAAGGCTAGCTGCATGTCGCGCGGGGTCGTGTTGGGCAGAGTCGCTGTAACCCGGCCGAATACCGCACCGGTCGAGGCCGAATATGCAGAGTTGGGATTGGCGAAATTGGGATGATTCAAAGCGTTGAAAGCTTCGGCTCGGAATTCAATCCTCCGCGTCTCTCCGAACGGGAAACTCTTGAAGAGACTCAAATCGACGTTCTGCAGTGGCGGGCCAGCGAAACTTCGCGGGGCGCAGTTTCCGAATGTGCCTCGTGCCGGAAGAGCAAACGCAGCGTAATTAATGAGCGGGCCAATTTCTGGATCCGAATTCGTGCCGACGAACGGATTGCTGATGCAATTCGGCCGGGGATTGTTGGTTCCCGCGCCGGTCTCGTCTGGCGCCGTCACCGTGTACGGCGCGCCAGATTGCGTGGTGAGAATCGCATTCAACTGCCAGCCCCCGATGATCGCATCGGCAACGCCGCCTTTGTTTACCATCCTTTGCCCTTTTCCAAACGGAAGACTGTAGGTGGCGAAGGCCACGAATCTTTGGCGGATATCGATCTGCGCATTACTCCTCTCGGCCGAGTAATTGTAGGTGCTTTCGGGAAGCGCCTGGGCTCCGCTGGTAAGGTTGTCCACAAAATCTGCGATGTCATGACTCCAGGTGTAGCTAACTCCGTAAGCAAGATTCTTGTCATATCGACGACGCAACGATACGAGCAGACCGTCATAATTGGAATTGCCATCATTGGCCGCATATTCGAGATACGCATGTTGCGTACCAGAGTTCAGGTTCGGATACGGGAATGCAAGAATCGGATTGCCGTTGGCATCAAGGCCACCGACCACGGCCTGATTGGAATTTCGCAGTCGCAGCATCCGCCGGGCGAAATTGCCGGTGTAGGAGACATCCAAGACGGTATTCTGGGTGATCTGAATCTCCGGACCGAAGCTTACCTGCTCGACGTAACTGCTTGGCTGATTCGGATTTTGCACCCGCAGTTGAAGGTTCGCGAGGTTCACCGTGCTGCTCAATTGCGGAAAGCCGTTCTTAAGCTGAAAAACCGGATTCGCAGTACCGATGGGCTGCACCAGATTCTCGTTGATGAGAAACGGCGGATTCAATGCCATCATACTTTCGGATCCAATTCGTTCCGCGTGCTGATAAAAAATACCGTATCCGCCGCGCAACACCACTTTCGAAAATGGATGGTAGCTGAAGCCGAGCCGTGGTGCGAAGTTATTCTTGTTTGTGTTTACGAGCGCGCACGCCGACCAGCCCGAACAGTTGGCTGAGGGATAGATTAACCCTCCGCCATTGGCAGGCGTGAAGTTCGCCACCTCATTCTGATGATTCAGCACCGGCGAAAATAGTTCATATCGAAGGCCAAGCGAGATCGTGAGATTGGGCCGGAGGCGCCATGTGTCTTGCCCGTAGAAGCTATGCCCAACCATGTAGTTGTGGACGATGGTTGGGGTGGTCAAGTAGATTTGGTCGATATCGCCCAGCACGAAATCGGGGAGCCCGAAACCAGGAAGACTCGACGTCCCGCCCACCAGCATTTGGCCTTGCGGAGCGCGAATGTCGAGGAAGTTGTCGCTGGTATGCCGGTATTCGTAGCCGAATTTGAAGCTGTGATTCCCCCTTAACCAACTGTAGTTATCGATCAACTGCCACGTTTGAGAAATCTGCGTCTGTGGTTTGTATTGCGTCACGCCCAGGTTGGTCAGACCTGTGATGTTCATAGGAGGCATGCCCGCAGTATAGGGTCCGACAGGAATTCCGGTCAGCCCAAACTGTGCTGCGGCCGACTGCCCTAGGGGCAAGCCGGGAGAAATATTGTGAGAATCGTCACGGTTGAATCCTCCGCGCAGTTCATTCAACGCCGTGGGAGACAGAGAATAGTCCCACGCCAGAGCGACACCGTGGTAACTATCGATGCTCTGCGTGCCGGTGCCGTCGCCGGCCAGCAGATTGCTTGTCCAAGGCGCGCCTGTAACTGTGTTGGTGTTGAAGGAACTGAATCGTCCGAACACCCGGTTCTTCTCATTGATGGTGTGATCCACCCGAGTGTCCCAAGAAAGAACGTCCGTGGGGGCGCTATATGTATAGGTATAATTTGGCAGACCGGTCCAACTTCGCGGCAAGCCTTGTTGGGCCACGCGAGTGGCAATGTTGGGAGCCGGAAACAAACTCAAAATTTTTATCCCGACGGGGTCGATACAGCTCGGCGCAATAATATTGTTTTGCACACACCCGGCCTGGGACGGAAGGATCGGGTTTTTGAGAGTCGTGGTCAACTCGGTGAAATTTCCCTGCAGCATCAGGGGGGTAGGGACGATCGAGTTGGAGGTCTTCCCCTGACGGCTGGTCAGGTATTGCGTATCGCCAAAAATGAAAGTGCGATTCTTCACGATCGGCCCGCCAATCGTGCCTCCGAATTGATTCTGCACGTAGTGGGGGCGCGGCACGCCATTTACATTGTTGAAAAACAGATTGGCGTCCATATCGCTGTTTCGCAAGAACTCCCATATGTCGCCGTGAATCTGATTGGTTCCCGATTTTATGCTGGCGTTGATTACCGCTCCGGCCGAGGTTCCGAATTCCGCCGAGTAAGTGCGGGTCTGTACGCGGAACTCCTGGAGGGCATCTGGCGGAGGCTGAATGACTTGCACCGTGCCTTCCTGGATGTTTTCAGACCCCGAATTGTTGTCGACACCATCCAGGGAGAAATAATTTTGCGTATCCCAATTCCCGTTAGAGTTGTAGCGATCCGCGGCGTAGTTTGATACTGAATAGTTCTTGGTCATGCCGGCTTCGAGCAGCGTAAGGTCGGAGTAGCGGCGGCCATTAAGTGGCAAATCGCTGATCTGCTTTGCCTGCACGACACCCCCGACGTCGGCTGATTCGGTCTGCAATACAGGACTCGCGGAAGTGACCTGTACTACTTCGTTCGACTGGCCCACCTGAAGATTGAAATCGACCGCGGGACGGGACTGGACATCGATCACAATGTTAGACTGCTCCGCCGCCTGGAAGCCCGTCGCGGTCACCTTCACGGAATACGTCCCCGGGATCAGCGCAGTCACTTGGTATTGCCCGGCGTCATTAGTGGTCGTGGGGTGCGCAACGTTGGTGGCCGTATTGGTCACTAGTACCGAGGCTTGGGGCACGGCAGCCCCGGAAGGGTCTCGCACTACCCCAACGATCGCTCCGGTGTCGATTTGCGCCAGGGCAAGCTGACCAAGAAGGACGACCAGGCACATACAAACCGCAAAACTAATGAGCCACCGAAATTCGAATCGCATTGACCCTCCTAAAGAGATCTGTGAGTGAGCAAGACTGAAGCGAATGCACACATGTGCAAAGGGCTTTTCACGTATGGTACGCCCAGCGGGGCTGCAAGTCAAGCCTTCATTTGCAGTGCTTGAACACGGCTGCAATTCAGTGCTGGGCCGGTTCAATGGCGATGGGCGCCCTTGGATCCTTTTCCGTCCAGGTAGACGTAACCCACTCGTAGTTTGGATCAAGCGACGCGGAAAGCGAGCGTGCGCTTCCGGCCAATGCGTTCAGATAGTAGATGTTGTATCCGTGGGCCGCTACTACTGGATGATACCCGTCCGGAATAAGCACCAGTTCGCCGTCGCGGACTGTAAGTGTCTCATCCCGCCTACCGTCATATGAGTAAACCCGCTGGATCGCATAACCTTCGGGTCGCTCAATCTTGTAGTAATAAATCTCCTCTAAATCCACTTCTCCCGGGGGGTTATGGACTTCATGCTTATGCGGCGGGAAACTGGACCAGTTGCCTGCCGGCGTGTAGACCTCGACCACCATTAGTCGGTCTGCGGCGAACTCAGGCATCAGGATATTATTGACCTGTCGGGTTGCGTTGCCGCCCCCTCGAATCTCAACACGAACCTGGTCCGGCTTTATAAGTTGTGCAGGGAAGCTCCGTTTGGCCGGACATGAGCACAGCGCGATTTCGCAATCTGTTTCCGCTTGGAGTTTATATTCCACCTGAATCGGCAGATAGAGCGTATACGCTACACCGTCAAAGACGTTCGCGCGCCGTCCGAAATCGTTCCAGCTGCCGGCTGAAGATTCCACCGAACATCGCCCGCCCAGGACGACGATTGCGACTTCTGTCTGGCCGGTGTTCGCTGAAAAATGCTCCGATTTTCTCAGTTTGCGGTGAGTGAACCCCAAGTCGTCCCAGCCGACCGAATCGGGAGTGAATGAGATTGTTTGCCCGGTCGAGGAGGCCTTCGGGCGCACGATTAATTTGTCGGATGTGACCATTATTCTCCCTCGCACCAGCGCTTCAACCGTGTGCATCCTCACTATGCCTCCACAATTCAAGCTAAGTCAAGTGGTGGAGGCCGCCAATTCTTAAAGGCCAAAAGCCAGCACGAATAGCACCACTGCCAGCAAGACCATCAGACGATAACCGGCATGGATGGAACGCGTTTTGGAAACATAGCCGATCAGGGCCGGAACCGTGGAGGGGCCGAACAAGGCGAGCGCGAACATGATCGCGAACGCGCTGCCGAAATTTGCTCCTCCCATCTTCGAGTAGGTCAGGCCGACGGTGGTAGGGAAGATGGGGGCGTAAAACAGCCCGAGCAGGATTACTACCGCCCCGGCCAGCATACGGTTCATCGTCAACGTCAAAAGCAGGAGTCCGGCGGCGGCTGCCAGCGCCACGGCTTGGACGGTCGGCTTCCCTATCGCCGTACTGACGAATTGGGAAGTGATCAGCCGTCCGACGATCATCGCGATCCAGAACATCGAAAACGTGATGGATGCGCCGCTCTCGGTGAAGCCGACTTTCTTAAGATAAGTGGTGGTCCAAGTCGCGGAACAAACTTCGAGGCCGACATAGCAAAACAGCATGAATCCGGCCAAAATGACGGTTCCGTTGCCCAACAGCGAGATCATTGTGGAGAAATTCGCGCCGCTAGTTACCGCCGGATAGGTTGCCATCAGAGCCGGAATCGCGCCCGCCGCGGAGATTACGCCGAAAACACTCAGGGCAGCCGTATAGCTCATGCGTTTAAACAAAAACACAATTACGAAAGGCACGGTGAACGCCCCGAGCCCAAAAAACGCATTTCCTATGTTGTTCGCCGCTGCGGGATTCGTTGGATTCAATGCCGGCAACAACGTGTTTCCTCCGGCATTCACGCAACTCCCCCCGATTCCAAGGAGTATCGCCGCGATAAAGGCCCCCAGCTGGCTTCGGGTGATCGCGAAAGCCCATATGCCGCACGCTACTATCAGAAATCCCGCTGCGAAAATGAATCTGTGCCCCACATTGTCGAGTAGAGGACCAACGACCAGGGTGAGCAATAAGGTCGTAAATTGCCAGACCGTGATCATCCGCCCCACTTTGGCGTCGTCCATGGGAACACGGTCAACCAGGCGAAGTTTGATCGTGCCCGGGAAAACAGTGACCATGCCGAAAGCGAAAACGCCAAGTGTTGCGACGACTGCCGCCAAACTCATTTGAATCTCTCCGGGATAGGGTGCCTGCTGCCCACCCAGCTAAAATTGCATCCGTGTGCGATTTCGGGAGTATAGCCCGCATGCCCCTAAGTGTCAAGGAATCGCGCTTACAGTGCTTTAGAAGCTCCGGTCAGGTAATCGGATCAGGTTTTATCTTGACACGCAAAATGATCTCATGCTATGTTTCCCGCAGACTACACACGTGAACATTGTATATCGTGTGAGGAGGTTGGTATGCTTCAAAGCCTTGGCATCTTTCGGCGGACGTGCTGTTTCGCCGCTCTCTTTGGCGCTTTCCTGGTACTGGAAAGGCAAATTGCCTTTGCCCAGTTGCTATATGGAACCATGGTCGGAAACGTGACCGACAACAGCGCCGCTGTCGTAGCCGGGGCGAGCGTCACTATTTCGAACCCGAGCACAGGCCTCACACGCCAGACCACGACGTCGGACAGAGGCGAATACAGTTTCCCGAATGTGCCCGCCGGGACCTACGTGGTCACTATCAGCCACGAGGGGTTTAAGGCATTCGTGGCCAGCCAGGTTAGCGTGCGTCCGGATGTCACGGTACGTGTCGATGGGAGCCTGCAAGTCGGCGTGGTATCCGAAAAAGTGGATGTCCAGGCCGAGGCGGCTGCACTTCAAACCGACCGTTCTGAGACCAGAGGCGCGGTAGAATCCACCCAGTATGCGTTCCTTCCGGTGGCGCCCAATCGCTCCTACGAATCACTCCTCAATACGATCCCGGGCGTTTCGCCCAGCACCGGCTTCGCAGCCCCTGAGAACACGCCTTCCATGGCGCAGGCTTTCACCATCAATGACCAGGGCGGAACCGCACGGAGCACCCGCATCGACGGCGCCGCGGAGATTAACATGTGGTTGGCCGGCGAAGTCGCTTACATCCCGTCGATGGAGGCGGTCGAAACCGTCAGCGTGACGACCAGCAGTTTCAGCGCTGAGTTAGGCGGTGCGGCCGCCGGCGCCGTAAATCTCACCATCAAAAGCGGCGCTAATCAGATGCACGGGTCGCTATTCGAGGAGCACTCCGACGCGGCTATGCTCGCGAACCCGAATACGCTCCCCACTGGATTTCCGAAACCCGCGCTTACGTTTAACCAGTTCGGCGGTTCCGTCGGCGGCAAGATCATTCGTGACAAGCTGTTCTACTTCTTGAGCTTTGACGGGACATTTTCGAGACGCACCGGGTCAACGCCTTCAGCTGGCACGGGCGGGACCAGTACGGCCTTCTATACCGTACCGGATGCTCTGCAAAAAATGGGAAATCTGAGCGAGAGTCCCACGCCGATCTACGATCCTACTACCGGCAATCCCAACGGCACCGGCCGTCTTCCGTATCCGGGCAATATCATTCCTGGGTCCAAGATCGATCCAATCATGGCCGCCCTCCTCGCCAAACTTCCGCTCCCAAATTTTCCAGGCGTGAGCAACAACTATTTTCTGGAAACCCCCATTAGTCGCGACACCTTCATTACCGATGCCAAGATCAACTGGAACCCGACCTCCAAGGCTGCCCTATGGGCTCGAATGGGTCTCGTCGGAGATCAGGCCTTCACCGGCAATACGTTCGACGCCCAAGGAATTGGTGGCCCCATCGAGAGCGGAAATATTTGGGGCAAGACGTATAGCACGACCTTCGCGGGCGTGTATACGTTCAATCCGCACCTGCTGCTCGACGCCAACATAGGCTGGACCGAGTTGACCACCAACATCGAGCAACTAGGTATTGGGACCAACCTGGGTCTCAATGCGGGCATCCCCGGAACGAATGGGCCCGCGCGCTATCAGAGTGGATGGCCCGAGTTTATTCCGGATACCTATAGTCAGTTCGGGAACAATGCGCAGTGGATGCCTTGGCATCGCTGGGACCCCCAGTATAATTACACCGCCAACATGACCTGGATCCATGGACCGCATCAAGTGCGTTTCGGCGGCGAGATGGTCTATCAGACCTTGAATCACGTCCAAGCGGAATACACGTCCGGCGGAACCGCCTATGGGGCTCAAGGCGGATTCGCCTTCGGTGGCCAGCTCACGACTCTCAACGGCGGACCGAGTTCGAACCAATTCAACTCCATGGCATCCATGCTGCTTGGGGTAGTGAGCATTGAGGGCAAGAACCTTATGCCCAACGGCGTATTGACTACCAGGCAGAAATTCTATTCAGGCTACGTCGAAGATCAATATCAGGTAAATTCCAAACTAACGGTCAACCTTGGAGTCCGATGGGAATTCTACCCTCTCATCTATCGTGCCAATCGTGGCATCGAGACTTACAACTTCAACGACAACACCATGAACCTTTGCGGCGTTGGGAACGTTCCCTCAAATTGCGGGATAAATATCAGCAAGAAGGATTTCGGGCCGCGCGCCGGGGTTGCCTACCGTTTAACTCCGACTTTCGTCGTACGGGCCGGTTATTCGCTGGCGTTCGATCCCACGCCTCTCACTCGCCAGTTCCGCGGAAATTATCCGGAGCTCGTCTCATTTCTGATCCAGTCGGGATCCAACAGCGCCAGCGCTTACGTACCGGTAGGGACCATCAGTCAGGGAATCCCTGCCGTGACCGCGCCCTCTTTGGGCAACGGCGTTATCCCGGTTCCTCCAAACGTCTCCGTTGCAACCGTGCTGCCGAGTTTCCATCGCGGATACATCCAGTCCTGGAATTTCACCTTGCAGAAGGAGGTTGTACAAGGTCTGTTAGCATCCGCCGCATACGTCGGCAATCAGGTCAATGGCATCATGTCGACCTTGAACGCCAACGCCGGCGATATCGGCTGCAACGCTGCGTGCGTGCCTTTGTCCCCGCAATTCGGCAGACTGGCTCAAACCAGCGTCGTCGGACCCCTTGGAAATAGCCACTATGAGGCGTTGCAACTGAGTCTGCAAAAGCGGTTTGCAAGTGGCTTTGCGTTAGGCGCTTCCTACACCTGGGGCAAAAACATGGCCCAAAACACAGGTTATGCTCTCCCCAAATACGGCTACTTATATTACGGGCCCACCGCCGACCCGCCCTGGTTCTTTAACCTCAACGGCACCTATGAGCTTCCCTTCGGTAAAGGTAAGGCTTTACTCAATAACGACAAATTCGTTTCGAAGATTGTCGGCGGATGGCAGGTGAACGGGATTTATGTGATTGTCTCTGGAAATAAGTTCGGTGTCATCAGCAGTGCGCCTTTGAACGCAGTGAACGGCCCAACCCAACGCGCACAACAAGTGGCGCCAGTGCAAATCCTCGGTGGACTGGGGCCCGGCAACGCATACTTTAGTCCCACGTCTTTCGCTCCGGGGCCAGCTAACCAAATTGGCAACGCCGGACCGAATATTCTACAAGGACCGACTGAGTACAACATGGACGCCAGTCTTTTCCGGAATTTCAGCGTAACGGAGAGGATTAAAATGCAGTTTCGCGCCGCGGCGTTCAATCTTTCCAATACTCCGGCCTGGGGCACTCCTGGAAACAATGTCTCCAATCTGCAGCGGAATGCGGATGGCAGCGTCAAGAACCTGAATGGTTTTGACGTGATCACCGGCACTCGTGGAGTGGGCCGTGATGTCGGCGATCAGCGCCAACTCCAACTGGGCTTACGCCTGACGTTCTGACACAATTGATGGGATTGACAGTTTCGAAATGTTGAGATTCGCAATCCTCGCCGTCATGCTTGTGGGGGGCTGTGACGGCCAGACTGACTGGCCTGTGTTTGGGCACGACCCTGGCGCACAAAAGTACTCGCCCCTCACCCAGATCACGCCTAAAAACGTTAGCCAGCTAAGGCTGGTTTGGAAATATGAGACGGCCACGGCGGCATCACTCAACGCCGCTGCCGCAACAGCCGCACAGCAACCCAGCGGCCCGGGCGGCCGGGGGCGTACACGAGGACGAGTCTCCGAAATCTCACCCCTGGTGATCGGCGACGTAATGTACGTCACTTCCCCCTACAACTTTGCGGCTGCCTTAGAGCCGGAGACCGGGAAAGAAATCTGGAGGTATGAATACCAGAACTACGGACCGGCGGCGCTCCGGGGACTCACCTATTGGGCTGGAGATCAGCGCTCCCCTGCGACCGTTTTTTTCGGAACGGAGGGAGGATACCTGATCGCGCTGAATGCCCGCACTGGCAAGCCCGTGCCTGGATTCGCCGATGAGGGAGTTCTCAATTTGCGAAAAGGGATGACCGAGAAATTTCCGAATGCGCCATACGGTTTGTCTTCGCCGGCCACCATATATAAGAACCTCGTAATCGCCGGATCGCATTTGCAGGAAAATCCAGCACTCGGCCCCAGCGGGGATATCCGGGCCTGGGATGTCCACACGGGCAAACTCGTTTGGACTTTTCATACTATTCCACAGCCGGGCGAACCCAATTTCGAGACGTGGACGGGCGACAGTTGGAAAGACCGGTCCGGCAGCAACGTATGGGGAACGATGACGGTCGATCTGAAGCGCGGGATTATTTATTTGCCGCTGGGCTGCACTACGCGAGATTACGAAGGAGCGGACCGGCCCGGACTCAATCTCTATGGAACTAGCCTGGTAGCCTTGGATGCCGCCACCGGCAAGATGAAGTGGTATTTCCAGACAACTCATCATGATATCTGGGACTACGATCTCAATGCGCCGCCTGCGCTGATCGATATTACGGTGAACGGGAAGAACATTCCGGCGGTCGCCGAAATCAGCAAAGAAGGTCTGTTGTTTGTTCTTGACCGTGTCAGTGGCAAGCCAGTCTACGGAATTGAGGAGCGTCCCGTTCCGCAGGACGGATTCGCGAAAGGCGAGCAGCCCTGGCCGACTCAGCCGTTTCCCGTTAAGCCCCCGCCTCTCTCCCGCAATAGCTTTAGCCCTGATGAAATCGCCAAGGTCACGCCCGAGCATCAGAAGTACTGTCAGGAAAAAATGGATGCCAACGGGGGCGCCCATTATGGCCCGCTATATGTATCATTCGGTGAAAAACCAGCCACCATCTTTTTCCCGTCCACACTCGGCGGCGGCCTATGGGCGGGCATCGCTTATGATCCCAAACTGGGATATATGTTCGTCAATACTCAGGAGCTTGGCGATTTCGGCCGGCACGGCGGGGGCCCCCGATTTTGGGATCCCGAAAAACATTGGCCTTGCCAACAGCCGCCTTGGGGCCTGCTTACGGCGGTGGATTCGAAGACCGGCGATATCGCCTGGAAAGTACCCCTGGGCAGCTATCCGGAATTAGAAAGCCTTGGCATCCATGATGCCGGCACGCCCAACATTGGTGGAGTTACCGCGACGGCCAGCGGGGTGCTTTTTGTGTCGGGCACGCTCGATAACAAAATGTACGCCTTCGATTCACAATCGGGGAAGCAACTTTGGTCCACCGAACTGGGAGCGGCAGGGCACGCGATACCGGTAACGTATCAAGGCAAGGACGGAAAGCAGTATGTTGCCGTAATGGTCAGCGGCGGAGGATATCTTGGCGATGCGATTATCCCGGCGACCCTGATGGTTTACGCGTTGCCGTAGCGCTCTTCAGCGGCCGGGAGCAACTTTCTCTTCCTGCGCCGTCGCCAGGAACGTCCGCTCCTTCTTAACGCCCTGCTGATAATCGTCACGAGACGCACGCACGGTCTCTAGCTCTGAGACTTCAGCGACCGGCACATCCCACCAAGCGTCATATCCAGGCACACGGACGTTCATGTCGGTCTCAACTACAATAACGGTGGTCCGATCCTGATGTCGAGCCTCCTCGAGGGCGTGCTCCAGGTCCTGACGCGTTTTGGCTCGAATAGCATGCGCGCCATAGCTCGCCGCATTGGCGACGAAATCCACCGGGATAGCCTTACCGCCCAGTTGACCATTCTTCCTGAACCGGTACTCCGTCCCGAAGCCTTGACACCCAACCGACTTTGACAAACCGTTGATGCTGCCGAAACCATGATTGTCCACCAGGATGATATTGAGCTTGTAACCCTCCTGCAAAGAGGTCACTATTTCGGAAGACATCATCTGATAGGAGCCGTCTCCCACCATCACATAAACCTCGCGCGATGGATCGGCCATCTTTACTCCCAGGCCACCGGCTATCTCGTACCCCATGCACGAGTTGCCATATTCGAGGTGATATCCCTTGCTGTCTCTGGTACGCCAGAGTTTCAAAAGATCTCCGGGCAGGCTGCCCGCAGCACAGACCACGACGTCCTTGGGGCCGGAGAAATTGTTAACCGTTCCGATCACGTTACTCTGCGAAATTCCGGATGAATCCTGCAAATTCTCGAGGCGGTCGATTTCAGTTTCCCATTCCTTCTGCAACTTTGCCGCCGATTGGACATATCCCGCGCTGACGCGATGACCCTTAAGCATAGTCGCCAGCAATTCCAGCGCAACTTTTGCGTCGGAGACCAGCGGCAGGGCGCCCTGTTTGAACGCATCGAACTCTGTGACGTTGATGTTGATGAATCGAACATCGGAGTTCTCAAATAGGGTTTTTGAACCTGTCGTGAAGTCTGTCAACCGGGTTCCGATGGCGATCACCAGATCCGCATCCACGGCCGTCAAATTCGCAGGGCGTCCGCCGCAGACTCCGATCGGACCCAGTTGTTGGGGATGATTAAAAGGCAAAGATCCCTTGCCGGCTTGAGTTTCCGTAACCGCGATGCCGCTTTCAGTGGCGAAGCGGTCGAGCGCTTGTTCGGCGCCTGCATAGATGACTCCTCCGCCCGCAATGATCACTGGCTTGCGCGCGGAGCGAATCCAATCCGCGGCGCGCTGCAACAATACGCGGTCGGGTTCGGGTCGGGCGATATGCCAGACACGTTTTTCGAAAAGCTCCGCCGGATAGTCACAGGCTTCGGCCTGCACATCTTGCGGCATCGCTAAGGTAACGGCTCCGGTTTGCGCCGGAGAAGTGAGGACGCGCATCGCCTCGAGAGCAGCGAACGGTAATTGCTCGGGGCGATTAATACGATCCCAGTAGCGCGAGACGGGCTTGAATACGTCGTTCGCGGAGATGTCTTGAGTGAACTCGGACTCTATCTGTTGAAGTACCGGCGCTACATTGCGGCGCGCGAAAATGTCGCCCGGCAACAACAGGACCGGAATTCGATTGATGGTCGCAGTGGCGGCGCCCGTGACCATATTGGTAGCGCCGGGCCCGATCGAAGTCGTACAAGCGAACGTCGCCAGACGGTTCTTCGACTTGGCATATCCTATCGCCGTATGAACCATGGCCTGCTCGTTGCGGCAAAGATAATAAGGCAGATCGGGATTTTGAAGGAGAGCTTGCCCTAGCCCGGCCACATTGCCGTGACCAAAGATGCCCCACACTCCGGCAAAAAAACGGCTTTCAGTTCCATCCCGCTCCACATATTGGTTCTTCAGAAAGCTGATTAGTGCCTGGGCCGCTGTTAAACGCCGTGGTTTCATTACGTGTCCCTTCTAAAATTCATCGAGATCTTCCGGTTTGCATGCGTGTGCATAAAACAGTTTAGCTGAGTTGGAATTCGGGCGCTACTGAAACTACTGTTCCGGCATCGCTGTATCCTCACAAATTTGACAACGCTTGCAGGCTTCGTTATAGTTCGAATGCGGAAAGGTCTAGTCTTACCATGACTCACCCTGCGAAGATTCAGAATCATCCGACCCAATCTGACGCCGACGTGCAGTCTGTTTCCCAGGTCCTTGATGTCTTAGAGACTTTCCTGTCGCACGAATCCCCGATCGGACTTTCCGATCTGGCCATGCTGCTGCAGATGGAAAAGAACACCGCGCAGCGGCTGCTCGATACGCTGGAAGCCCGCGGTTACGTGTACCGCTCCACCGCTCGCGGAAAATATCGGTTGGGCGCGCGCTTGTTCGAACTGGGCGGCCGCTTTCAGAATCAGCTCGATATTCGTCGCGCCGCGCTTCCCGAACTGACCTCTCTGGTGGAACAAACCGAGCAAGCCGCTTTCCTCTGTGTTCGCGATCGTGACGACGCTCTCTGCGTCGAGCGCGTTGAGGGCCGCCATCGGGCACGCATCTATGCGCTGAATGTGGGCGCACACCAACCCTTGCATTGTGGAGCAGCGCCTCGCGCCCTGTTATGTGAAATGACGGATGCCGAGCTTCTCGCCTACGCCTCTCGCACCGGCCTGCCGACCTTTACTCCGGCGACCATCTCGACACCGCAGCAGCTGCTCGAAGATGTGCATCTGACCAGAAGTCAGGGGTATGCCGTCAGCAACCAGGACGTCTCGCCGGGCATCGGAGCCATCGGTTCTCCGGTTCGAGATTTTACGAAACAAGTAGTAGCGTCGATCAGCGTTAGCGGCATTGCTGCCAGTTACACACAGGAACTTATCTCATCCCTGGGCGGCGCCGTCCAGGCCGCGGCCGAGCGGATTTCCGATCAGCTGGGCTTCGCTAGCCGATAGTCTCGATTCAGAATTTCCTGGACCAGTCTTTAGGCCAGCGCTCGATGATTACTTTCTTGTCCGTATAGAATTCCACGCCGTCGCGCCCCTGTCCGTGCATCACTCCCATAAAGCTGTCCTTCCATCCGCTGAAAGGAAAATAAGCCATGGGTGCTGCGATGCCGATATTGACACCGATATTGCCGACTGGCGCCTCATAGCGGAACTTCCGCGCCGTTGCACCGCTGGAAGTGAAAATGGACGCGGCATTGCCGTAAGCGCTGTCCGCGAGAATTTCAACACCTTCATCTATTGTCTTGGCATGCAGCACGCTCAGCACCGGCCCGAAGATTTCAGTTCGTGAAAGTTCGCTCGACTTCTGAATCCCTTCCAGCATGGTCGGGCGAATGAAGTATCCGTGGCTTGATCCGCCGGAACGGCCATCCAGCAATACTTTGGCGCCTTCGGAAGCGCCCTGGGCAATGAGCCGCTCGATGCGCGCCTTGCTCTCCCGGCTTATGACCGGTCCCATCTGGACGCTTTCATCCAGGCCTCCGCCTACTTTTATCGACGATGCCGCGGCCACGATCGCGTCCCGGAACTCCCCTTCCGCGTTTCCCACCGTAACCACGCCGGAAATGGCCAGGCAGCGCTGGCCGGCACATCCAAACGCGCTGTCGCTTACGATCTTGGCCGCCATTTCCATATCAGCGTCGGGCATAATCACCGCATAATTCTTCGCGCCACCCTGGCATTGGACGCGTTTTCCATTGGCCGAACCGCGCGCGTAAACATGCTTGGCCACCGCAGTCGATCCCACAAAACTGATGGCCCGCACATCCGGATGATCTAATAGTGCGTCTACCGCGGCCCTGCCTCCATTTACCAGGTTGAGGACGCCCGGCGGAAGGCCAAGCTGAGAGAACAGTTCGAAGACCAGATTCATCGTCAACGGCACTCGTTCGGACGGTTTCAGGACGAAGGTGTTGCCGCAGGCGATCGCGTAGGGAAGAAACCAGAACGGAATCATCGCCGGGAAGTTGAAGGGAGTGATGGCAGCCACAACGCCCAGCGGCTGTCGGATCATGATTTCGTCAATTCCCCGGGCAACGTCCTCAGAGTTATAGCCCTGCATGAGGGTCGGAATCCCGCATGCCACTTCCACGTTCTCCACGCCTCGTTGGAGCTCAGCCCGGCCTTCGGCGAAGGTCTTTCCGTTCTCCCGGGAAATCATGCGGGCTATCTGGTCGAAGTTATCCTCCAGCAAGCGCTTCATGCGGAACAAGAACTGTATTCTGTCTTGGGGAGGCGTCTGCCTCCAGGCCGGGAAAGCTGCTTTGGCTGCTTGGACGGCAGCCCCGACCTCGCTCGCCCCGCTCAGCGGCGAGCGCGCCAAAGTTTCTTCGGTTGCGGGATCGATCACGTCCAGATAATCGGTCACTTGCGGACGGATCCACGCCCCATTCACATAGTTGGGTACTTGCTCGGTAATGATTGATTGCATTGGGTTTAGTCTGGATTAGGAAGCATGAAATCGCGCACTAGATTGTCAAGATCGTGGCACGCAGTAATGAATTGGCGCAATGTCCTGACGGTGGGCGGGAACGTATCGAACTCGTCAATAGTGAGGCCTTTTGGTGTGAAAGCGCGTCGAAAATCGTCGAATTTCGCTACCAATTCTGAGACAATGGCGGGCTCTACAGGCCTGTCAATGCGATCCATAACGTCCACTCCGCTGGCATTGAACCGGACTTGCCACTTGTAGGGGGGCGAAATTACGACGTCCCCGCCGATCAGTTCGCTCCAGTGCATGTGATTCCGAAACGCGGCCGACAACAATCGCAGGCGATAGCCGCGCTCGCGGAAGATGCCATAGGTCTTCTTGAAGACGGCGACGCCGGCCCACTCCAGAATCCCCGGGTCGACCGTAATGCCTTTCTTTTCAGCGACAATTTTGAGCCAATCGTCCAGTCTTCCGACCATGATGGTGCAAACGGGTCCCATCCCGGTGATGCTCTGGCCTTCTAATTCACGTCTTTTCAGCCCGCGCTCCACCGCCTCGGCCACCTCAATGCACTGCGGAAGCGTGAAGCAGACCGTCGCATTAATGCTGACGCCCCGGTAAGTAGCCTCCTCGATGGCTGTGATGCCTGCCTTAGTGACCGGAATCTTCACGATCATGTTGGGAGCCAAGGCTGCAAAGTGCACCGCTTGCGCGACTATTGCCTCAACGTCCCGATACAGCCGGGGATCGGTCTGAATGGAAAGCCTTCCATTCTGTCCACCATATTGCTTGAAAACTGGCAATAGTAGCTCGGCTGCGCCCACCGAAATCGCTTCCACCAGTTTCCATGCGATTTGGTCCTCTGTTGCGGTGGGCATATCTTGGATCAGCTGCGAAATTCGAGCGGTCCAACGAGGAAGCTCTTTCTTGAGAACTTCCAACACGATGACCGGATTGCAAGTTGCACCAACAGCCCCATGCTCCATCGAGGACGTTAGCTCCTCAATAGAAGCAGAATCGTTCCACAAACACGTGGGCGTGGATTGTGTCATTTCGTGGAGGGGACTCTTGTACACAACCGCTTTACTAATAGCCATAGGTTTGGAACAGTTCTTGCATACGTGTGCATGTACAGCATATCCCGTTCGTCCCGGACTTGTCAACGTTCTCTGGCTCAATGCTTTCCAGTGCTTGGCAGACCCTTTTATCGTGCTACAATCCTGCAATAGATCCCCACTCTTTTATGCCTTCAAGTTCCCTTGCCTCACCAGTCAGCTACTTCGCCGAACTCGAGAATCGTCTTGTCCAGCACGATCTCCGGGACATATCCAAGGAAGATCTGCCGACGCCCTGCATGATTGTTGATCTCGAAATCTTCGAGAAGAACTTACATACCATGGCGGATCATTGCCGAAATTCCGGAATCCAACTTCGCCCGCACGTGAAGGTTCACAAAAGCCCTGAAATTGTAAGGCGGCAGGTGGAATTAGGAGCCACCGGAGTGACTTGCGCAACCATCGCGGAATGTGAGCTTTTGGCTGATGCTGGAATCAGCGGTCTACTCTTGACTCGTCAGCCGGCGAGCAAGAATAACATGGCGCGTGTGGTCGCGCTGGCCAAGCGGGATTCAACTTTCAGCACTGTCGTGGACGATCCGCAAGTCGCGGATTGGTTGCAGGATCTGGCGGCCAGCGAGGACGTGAAGCTCCGAACTGTCGTCGATACCTTCGCTGGATTAACCCGTGCGGGCATTGAAAACGGCGCTCCCGCCGTGGAACTTGCCAAGAAGGTCAATGCATCGAAAAACCTGGAGTTTATCGGAATCATGGGTTATTCGGGCAAGGCAGCCCATACCAATGGGTGGCTCGAGCGTCAGAAGAAATCCGCGGCGGATCTGGCTGGAACTATGCAGACAGTGAGTGCGGTGAGAGCTGCGGGATTGCCCGTAGAAATAGTTTCCGGGGGCAGCACCGGTACCTACAATATCGACTCTGAGACCCATGGCTTGACGGAACTTCAGGCTGGTTCTTACATCTTCATGGACACCCTCTATCGCATCATCGGTGGAAAACACGATCCTCACGCTTACACCGATTTTGGAATGAGTTTGACAGTAATGTCGACCGTAATAAGCAAGCGACAACCGAACCAATGCACTATCGACGCCGGGAATAAAGCGCTGCTCAAGCCCACCGATGAAGTGAAAGGACGTCCGGAAGTGAAAGTCGAAAATCAGGGCGCCGAGTATGGCCTTTTGAAATGGGAAGATGGCGACGGATTCAAGATCGGTGAGCGTGTGGAGTTGTATCCATCTAATCTCGATATGAGCACGGGCGTTTACGATCGGTATTATGTCGCGAACGGGAATCGAATCGTCGACGTTTGGCCGATTATGGGCCGCGCCGGCGCAGCGCAGCGCTGACCAACTGTTATGCACTGTTTCAGCCGCCGTGAATTTGTCGCATCTCTCGCTTTTGCCGGTTTAGCAAGAGCGGACACTTCTCAGAATTTGGCTGGGCTGACAGTGGCCGAGGCAGCATCCCGGATCCGCTCACGATCGCTGACTTCTACCGATTTGGTACAAGCCTGCCTGCAGCGCATCGAAACCTATAATCCCAAAGTGAATGCGTACATCACGGTCCTGAAGGCCGAAGCCCTGGCATCTGCTCGCCAAATGGACGCCGAACAGGCCTCGGGCCGGTTGCGAGGGCCGCTGCATGGTATTCCGATCGCGCTGAAGGACAACATAGATACCGCCGGGATTCGTACGACTGCGGCGAGCGCCCTGTTCGACGATCGCGTACCAGACCGCGATGCCGAAGTCGCGCGTCGCGTGAAGAGCGCGGGCGCGATATTAATCGGCAAGACGAACCTCAATGAATTCGCGCTGGGCGGTACGTCCTCTACCAGCTATTACGGTCCGGTGCGCAACCCCTGGGCTTTAGATCGCAATCCCGGAGGCTCTTCCGGCGGATCGGGAGCTGCGGTTGCGGCCGATTTGTGCATTGCCGCGCTCGGCACCGATACCACTGGATCCATTCGTATCCCTGCATCCAACTGCGGCATCGTTGGGTTGAAGGCGACTTACGGCCTGGTCTCAATTCGAGGCGTTATTCCACTGACTTACTCGCTCGATCATTGCGGCCCCATGACCAAAACTGTGGAAGATGCCGCGCTACTACTCAACATACTGGCCGGTTTCGACAAGCTCGACGTCGGGAGCGTGGAGCATAGCCGCGAAGATTATCTCGCCGGCATGCAACAGCCGGTTTCGTCACTGAGGATCGGGATTCCTCGAGCCCCGTTTTTCGACTTGCTTGATGCCGACATTGCTCAAGCGGTGGAGGACGCAATCCGAACCATCGCCAAGATGGTCTCGAACGTCAAGGACGTTACCTTGCCTCCTATAAATAACATCGCCATGGCACTGGGAGGCGAACTCTACGCTTACCACGAGCAATACTATATTAAGTATCCGAGCAGATATCAACTCCGGGCACGTCAAATCCTGCGCGACCGCGCTAATCTCAAAGCTGCCGACTACGTCCGGGCGCGTTGGGAAATGGACTTGATCCGGCGCACCATCGATGATGCATTTTCCGATTTCGATCTGGTAGTGTTGCCCACGCGCCGCCAGCCGCCGCGAACCGTCGAAGAGGCGCTAAAGCTGGATGAAAGCGATGCGCCGCGCAACCCGGAATCCGACAGCAACGGTTATTTCAATGTGTGCGGAATCCCCGCCATCTCGATTCCTTGCGGCTTTACGCGCGCCGGCTTACCGATCGGACTGGAGATCGCCGGTCCGCATTTCTCAGAATCGAAGATTCTGGCTCTCGCCCAGGCTTACGAGCGCGCTACAAACTGGCATAGCCGCAAACCCGTTTTGACTGCCGAAATGCCTGTCCCGCGACTAAATCACTAGAGCTATTTGGTCATCTGACCAATTCCGGGGAAGGTCCCTTCCACCGTCTTGCCGTCGCGCACCACGAAGACTCCGGCCACCAACACGTCAACAATTCCATCGGAGTATTGACCGGGCTGTTCGAAAGTGGCCCGGTCGATGACCCGGGCGGGATCAAAGACAGTGATATCGGCGTCCGAACCCACTCGCAGGCGTCCCTTGTTGCGCATCGCTGGAACCGCAGCCTCCAGCCGCTGTGCCGGCATCAGAGTCATCCTGCGGAGCGCATCCATCAACGGAATAATCTTTTCTTCTCGAACGTATTGACCGAGCACACGGGAAAACGTGCCGGCGCTACGAGGGTGGCCTTTGCCGTCTACGAGCCGTCCGTCGCTGGCGAACATCACCATGGGATTTTGCAGCCCTAGTCGAAAGGACTCCGGAGGAATGGTGTGCGCGATCACTGCGCCGCCTTGCTTACGATAGCGCGCGAATGATTCAGCGGTCAGGCGTTCGCCCGTGGCTACCCATTGCAAGTCATGATAGCTGGCCCCGGTGCGCGCCAACCAGTCTCCGTCATAGATCGCAGACTCGATGCGTGAGGCAGAAGCGGTGTAGGGATACATTTCGGTGGTGACGTCGATGCCGTGGCGGCGCGCTCCTTCGATCAATTGCAAACATGTCGCTGTCTTGCGGGCGCCCACGCTGGTGATATGGACTACGTGCAGAGAAGCCCCGGTCGCGGCGGCGTCGGCGATTATCTCCTGGAGCGCTGGAATGGTCCCGTCCGAATCTGAGGAGCCGCGCATATGGACGAATACCGGCATACGCCTCTCGGCAGCCAACTGGAACAGTCTCAAGATCTCTTCGCGACCTGCGGTGGGCACGTAGGCGATACCGAAACCGATGCCAATGGCGCCATCGTCGAGCCCTTGCCGGACCGCGTTGAGGATCGATAGTTTCTCTTCGTCGGTGGCAACGCGGTGTGACGCTTGGTCACGAGGCAAAAAATCGCCGGTGTCGTGCATTACCGCCATGCGGGCGGGGACGTGTCCGGAACTAGCGCCGAAATTGATCAAAGCTTTACCCTTACGCTCCGCGTACCAAGATGCTACCGGGGAGACGCCAATCTCCAGCTCCAGAGCGGTTGTGACGCCATCGTGCGCTTTATATGCATAATTTTCCGGGTCCTGCCCATGCGAATGCAGATCGATGAAACCGGGCGCAACCACCATGCCCTTCACGTCCACCAGGCTGCGGCCTTGGATCGGAGTTTCCGAAATCGCGGCCACCTTGCCGGCGCGAATGCCAACGTAGCGGACGCCATCGAGGCCCGATTCGGGATCCATTACACGTCCATTTGCCAGAACCACATCGAATGTCTGGGCTAACGACAAGCCTGCCGAGGCGCAGACACATATCAAAAGAAGTTTTTTCATAGTTTTGCCAAAGTTGTCGGACCCTCTACGGTGAAACCGTAGAAGGAGGTACGTCCGGAAGCGAGAAAGAAAAGATGCCGATTGGGCCGGCGATCGCCACGTATTGCTTGCCTCCAACCATGTATGTCATGGGAGAAGCCCACCAATTCTGACCCACATCAATGTGCCAGAGCGTCTTGCCGGTTTGTGCCTGAGCTGCCACCAGACTGCCTGCGCCGTCGCCAAAAAACACCAGATTGCCTGCGGTAGCGAGCGTCCCGGACCGATCGAATCCGCTTCCCAGCGGATACTCCCAAACCGTTTTGCCGGTTGCAATATCGAGCGCTTTGATGGAACTCCCCGCGGTCGGCTCCGGAGAACGAGCGGTTGTACCGCCATAAAATCGCTCGCCCATTTCAATGGCCTCCTCGCTCTTCTTGAAGATCCCGCAGTTCCCGCTGGCGCGGACGTAATACAAGCTGTAAACGGGATTGAAAGCGGTGGACATCCAGGTAGTACCGCCATAGCCGGGGCACGACGGTGTTCCCTGAATGCTGGGCTGTGAATTCGGAGTCAGTATCGGCCGGCCCGCCGCGTCATAGCCGGAAGCCCAAGTCACCCGAACGAAGGGATTCACATGCAGAAGCTCGCCATTCGTCCGGTCGAGCACGAAGAAAAACCCATTGCGATCGGCATGTAGCAGGAGCTTTCGTGGACGGCCGCCCCAATTCTGATCCACCAGCACCATAGGCTGGGCAGAATCCCAGTCATGAACATCGTGCGGCGTGAATTGTCTGTACCAGCTCAGTTTACCGGTCTGTGCTTGCAAAGCGACCACGCTGGAGGTGTACAGATTGTCCCCTTTTCGTTCCTCATCGTTATAGTCCGGGCAGGGATTTCCGACCGCCCAGTAGACCAGATCGAGATTGGGATCGTAAGAACCGGTCAGCCAAGTTGCGCCGCAGCCATGTTCGAGCGCGTTCCCGCGCCAGGTTTCGGCTTCCTTCTCTCCGCGGGCGGGGATTGTGTAAAAACGCCAGGCGTGCGCGCCGGTGTCCGCCCGGTATGCATCTACAAAACCACGGGCTCCCTCCTCGCCGCCGGCTACTCCGGCTATCACCAAGTTGCCCACGGCAAGAGGGGCGGACGTCGCGCTGTAGCCATCCTTGGGATCACCCATCTTTGAGTCCCAAAGCTTTTTGCCGGTTTTTCGATCAAGCGCTACCAAGTGCGCGTTGTCTGTTTCCAGGAAGATACGGTCGCCTTGCAGGGCGACGCCTCGGTTTGCGCCACCGCCCGCTTCGCTCAGCAAGCCCTTATTGCGAGGCTCGCGCCAATGCCAGATCTGGCGTCCAGTAGTGCCATTGAGGGCCCAGGCTTCGTTCGCCGTGGTGATATACATTACGCCGTCGACCACGATCGGCGTTACCTCCAGCCGGGAGGCGTCGGGAATCGGAAAGAGCCATCCCAGCGACATTTTAGCGACATTTTCAGCGTTAGCTTGTTCCAGTTTGCTGTATCGATTTCCGGTTGGGCTGCCGTCGTAAGTATCCCAATCCTGCTTCGGTTGAATGGACTGCTCACGGAAGCTGTCTTCTGGAGCATGTCGATACAGAAGATGGAGCTTACCATCGGCGGTCAGCACTTCCGTGCTGAAATCGCCCTCGTTCATGATGGTTCCTTCGAGCTGTCTTCCGTCGGCCAGGCGGATGGTTCCGGGTTTCGGCTCTAACAGACTTCGACCGGTGCGGAAAAAAGTCCGCGCCGCCTCGGCCTTGATTTCACCCGCCGCCAAACCATGGACATGTCCCAGCAAGGTTTTCATTTCCTCATTGGTGAAAGGAAAGGCGGGCATGCCCTTTTCGACCCTGCCGGTGCGAATCAGATCGGCGATTTCCCGGTCGTTGTGACTTTCGAAGAAGCCCAATATCGAAGGCGCTCGATCGGTGCCGGAGCCATCCCCACCGTGACAAATCGTGCAGCGATTCTCAAAGTTTCGCGTCGCGCCTCCCGATGGTTGGGCCATAATTGCAGGCGCCAGCAGAAGGGAAACCGCGGCGAAGATAGCTTTCAACATGGACTCACGGCGTGATAAGGTATTGTTAATTCAGCTTACTGCTGGCGTGTGCAGACGTCAAGCTGCTGCGGGCCGGCTGTAAAACATTGACTATCATGGATTCGCTGGCGAGCTCAAAATCATGAAATTGCACACGTTGTTCGCGGCTGTGCTTTCAAGCATCCTTATATGCGGAACACCGGCGGAGGCAGCCGACCCCCTGCCAGAGGGTAAAGGCAAGGAAACAGTGCAGAAGATGTGCGGAGGAGCGTGCCACGAGCTCGATGTCGTAACCAGCGAGCGGCTCAGTAAACAGGGCTGGAGCAATGTGGTGGACACGATGATTTCTCGCGGCGCCATGGGGACTGACGAAGAGATTTCCAACGTAGTCGAGTATCTCGCGGCGCACTTCGGAAGCAAGGCGGCGGAATCCGCGGCGGCTTCGAAGATCAACGTCAATACGGAGGGCAGCAAGGAATTAGCCACCGACCTGGAGCTGTCTGAGACAGCCGCGCAGGCCATCGTCGATTATCGTGTAAAGCAAGGCAGGATCAAGGGTTGGGACGATCTGGCAAGAGCCCCAGGGCTGGATATTAAGAAGATCGAGAGCAAGAAGGACCGGGTCGTTTTCTGATGCCGGCCAGCTTCTTGACAATGCCAATAAGTGCCGCTACACTCGATTGCACACGCGTGCGAAGGAACTAAATGCCTGAATACGCGCATTAAGGAGCCCTTTTATGCCCCAAACTTCTCGTCGCGGATTGGTAGCAGCGCTGGGTGCGGCCGCCGCTGCCTCTGCTTTTGGCGATCCCCAATCCGCGCCCGAGCGAACTGCCTCTGGGTCAACAGGCCGTAGCTACTCGATGAAGCTCGGCGTGCACATGACCAATTGGCAGAACTTATGGCGCAAAGGCACAATCTCGTGGGAAGAAATCGGCCGGGTGAGCGCTGAACTTGGGTTTCACGGCATCGAGCTGCAGTCTGACAACGTCGAAAAGGTCGATAAAGCCGGATTGAAAAGGATCAAGGATGCCTTGACGTCCCACGGACTACAAATAAGGGCGATCAACATAAACAACAACTTCCTGGCTCCGGACTTTGACGCCCAAATCAAGATGGTTCGCGATTTTGGAGAGCTTTGCGCTTATTTTGAGGCGCCATTGGAACGCATCTATCTGGGGCGTAAACCGCCGGAAATGAGCGATCCCCAAGCATTCGATCTGATCCGCAAGGGTCTGGAGACATGCCTGCCAATCTGGGAGCGGTTGAACGTAATTGCCGCCCCCGAGCCGCCGGACGTCTTTCGTTTCGTGCCCTCCGCTCAAGGGGGTTCGCAGACGCCAGGAACTTTCGAATTTGTTCGTGATCAGTATCCGGCCGGGAATATCGCCGCCATCGTGACCATGCTCCGGGTTGTCAACTCGAAGTACTTCCGGTACACGCTCGACACCGGCTGCATTCCACCGGAAGAGAAGTACATCTGGCCACAGCTGCTGGCCCCGTATACGGTAAACATGCACATTAAGGAATGGGAGTTCCATTGGCGGACGAATGAGCCTGTCGACACGGACTATGTAAAATTCTTAGAACCGTTCAAAAGAGCCGGTTACAACGGCTTTCTCGATCTGGAGTTACGGGATCCCGTCAGAGGTGGCTTCGACCTTGGAAACACTGTCGAAGAGGTTAGCGCGAAGCTTACGAAATTGAAGGTTTATCTGGAAAAGTGCATCGCCGCTTGAGAGGAGGCTGTGAGAATGAATCGCAGAGATTTCACTCGTTGCTTAGGAACGGCTGGTTTAGGAGCGGCTTTTTCGCTGTCGCGGCTTGACGCCGAGCGGCCTTTTGATAAAGCTCCGGAGATTCGCTCGACGTTTGCGGGTGTAGCGGTCGGCTGCAACACCTACAGCTTTCCGAGAATGCCCATAGACGATACGATTAGTGCGATCCGAGATCTTGGCTTTGGCATGGCCGAATTGCATCCGTTGCATCTGGAGCCGTCTTTCGGTGCTGTCCGAGGGGCAGGGCGGGGCGTACCGTTGACGCCTGAGCAGCAAGCAGCAGCCGCTACGGCCCGCCAAAAACTTCGCGAATGGCGCTTAACGGTTCCCCTGGAACAGATCGAAGCGGTAGGAAAGAAATTCAAGGCGGCGGGCTTATTCCTCTACGCCTACAACATGAACTATCGGGACGATTTCACGGACGACGAAATCGACCGCACATTCCTGATGACCCGGGCGCTGGGCTGCAATATCGTGACGGCCGTGGGGAGCAAGAAATTATTCCGTAGGCTGGATGCGTTCGCTCAGAAACATAAAACTTGGGTCGGCATTCACAATGAGATGGACAGCATTCCTACCACGGCGGATTTTGACGAGGTTCTGCAGGGCGAATCGGCTTGGATGGGAATGACCCTGGACATCGGCCATTTCGTTGCTTCCGGTTCCGATCCTGTGCCTTGCCTGGAAACCCATGCCTCCAAGACTTTCAATCTGCATTTGAAGGATCGAAAGAAGGCTCAGGGTCCAAGCCTGGTCTTCGGACAAGGCGATACACCGGTTAAACAAATACTGCAAATGTGCCGCGATCGAAAATACCGGATACCCACCCAGATTGAATTCGACGGCGCCGCCGAGGACCGTGTACAAGCAGTGAGAGCCTGCTTCGAATATTGCAAGCAGGCCCTCGCGTCCTAAGAACTCAAACGAATAACCGAATGTTCCCGGGTCTTATGCTTTGAGGCCCAGGTTCAAATGCAAGACGTTGACCATGTAATCCTTGTAGGCCGGATAGATGTCCACCGCCTGCGCAGTGCGCTCGAACTCGTAGGTTCCGATACCTACGTGTTCTCCCATCCAGTTCCCCTTCCAACCCGACTCTTTGAGGAAGTCCACTACGGCCGGGAAGTTGACCATGCCTTTTCCTGGCATAGTCATGCCGCCCTTATAGTGCTTGCCGTTGTAGTCGAATTCGAAGTTAGGATCGTAGTCCTTCATGTGCACCGTACAGAGGCGCGATTCGTAAGCGCGGACTACTTCCAATGCGTCTGCAGGCGGGGAAGTATCTCCACGAGTGCCGTAACCGCGCGCCAGCCAGCCCAGATCCGTGGTCAGATTGACGTAGCGGGGATCGGTAAGATCCATCAGACGCCGGAAACCGAGCGAGGAGTGCGTGTGGTACGCGAACATGATCCCATTGCTCTCCTTTAGCTTCTTTCCTTCCTGGTTGCAGAGCTGAGCAATCTTTCGTATCAGATCTTCATCGTTGGTCAGCGGACCGTACGGTCCTGTATACATCCCGCCTATATCCCGCATGAACTTCCCAATGAGCTGATTCTCCTGACTGATATCGCCGTATTTGGTGGGATCGAGTAGCGAGTAGGACTCATTTAACCCGATCAGTCTCAATTGCAGTTTGTCCATGCGATCTTTGAACTCACTGGCTTTGTTGCTGTAGGCCTGAGCGAGTTTGAGCTGCGAATTGTCCACCTCGATGTTATGGAAGCCGATCTTTGACGCCGCCTCCATGGTGTGCCAAAACGCATCGATGTTGATTCCCAAAGACCCTGGGGCCATTCCCGCGAGGAACATCTGGGGTTTCGAGGATGACGTTTCCGCGAAAGACGGTACGTTGATATTAGGCAACAAGCTGGCGGCTGCCATAGCGCCAGCCGATTTCAGCAATGACCTTCGATCAAGCTTGATTTCCATAAGTAGGTTCTCCTAGGACGATTCTCAAATCATGGGTGGAAGCTGCCAACACACGCGTGCATGCTCGATTGGGCTATGATCTGACGTCTTCACTCGGGCTTCCAGCACTGATCAGTATATAACAACGGAGGGGAAAGCACACGTGTGCCGAAAACGTCGAGAGAACGCCCCTTGAGTAGTGTCACGAATTCGTCGAAGATGGGCTATATTGGGAGCTACCAGGCAATGAGCACACTGAGTTTAAGGTGTTCCGTTTTGTTGATCGCAATCTGCGCGACGGTTGCGCCCGCGCAAAACACGGCTCCGAAAGCAGTACCCGATCTGTCTGGATTCTGGGAGCGCAAGGACGAAATCGGCGGTGGGAATTTCGGCGGCACTTTCCAAGGCATCCCACAGGCGGCGGTAAAACCCGAAGTAATTGAGGAAGCGAAGCGAGTGGCGGCGGCTCAAGCCCGGGGCTATGTGGTGTCGTTCGGATCTAAGTGGTGCCTTACTAACGCGTATCCTTTTTTCATGCAGCATTCGGCGGCATGGGATATCGCGCAGACCAAAGATG
Source organism: Bryobacterales bacterium (assembly GCA_963769205.1). Classification (GTDB taxonomy): domain Bacteria; phylum Acidobacteriota; class Terriglobia; order Bryobacterales; family Bryobacteraceae; genus Palsa-89. The sequence continues at coordinate 67,365 of CAVYKR010000024.1, forward strand.
AAATTGCGCTGGTACCCGAAGTTCACACTTTCGTGCGGCATATCTATCTGGATGGTCGAAAACATCCGGATGCGGAACATCTGATTCCGTCCGTCAACGGTCATGCCATTGGGCATTGGGAAGGCGAGACTCTGGTGGTGGATACGATCGGTTTCGTAGGCGGGGGCGGAACTCCCGGAGGTGGGCGCGTCGGCCCGGGAACGCATTTGACTGAGCGCTTCAAGCTGATCGAGGGCGGTAAGAAGTTATCGGTGACATATACCTGGGACGATCCGGCGATTTATTTGAAGCCACACACCTATGAGATGACCTATCACCGTTCGGACCCTGGCACTTATGCGTTCGAGGAATATTGTCACGCCGATGAACCTGCTCAGGGCGGCTCGGTGGTACAGCCGACGCAGAAATAGGACAACTTGACGAACAGGTCCAGACCAAGCGGCATGAGAGCGGCGAGCGTGATGCTTTGGATGGCGGCGTCATTTCTCGCCGCAAAATCTTTTGCCGGCTGCGGAGACTCCGAACTTATCGGGATTTTGGGAATTACACTTCGACAGCCGGAACATTCCGCCTGCAGCGCTGACTCCTGTAATGGCCAACGAGGACAGAAACGTTCAATACAAGCTCGATATGTTCGCAACGCGATGGTGCCACTTCTTCGGAGTTCCTTATGTCATGGATGTCTCGCCGCTTGATATTCTCCAGGACTTGAATGGAAAAGAGATTGTCATTGCGACGCCGGTCCGGAATCCAGCGCGTCACATTTATACCGACGGCCGAGGGCACGTCAATCCGGATGTGTTCGATCCACTCTCTAACGGCCATTCCATCGGACACTGGGAAGGCGACACGCTGGTGGTGGATACGGTCGGCTTTTCCAGTGAAGGAATGACCAGCATTCCCGGAGGTGGACGCCGTACTCAGGATTCGCACCTGGTGGAACGCTATCATTTATTAGAGGGCGGTAAGCGTCTATCCGTGATCTTCACGTGGGACGACCCCAAAGTATTTCAGAAGCCTCACATTTATGAGTACCGATATTTCCGCGCGCCGAAAGGCGCGGAAGCGCGAGAGTACGATTGCAACGCCAGTGACGAAGATCGCGCCAAGTTTCTCCTGGACGCCCCGGGCGCCGCAAAGAAGTGATGGAGTGCAAGAGTAGGTAGGAATGTTTTCACAAGGAGTATGGGCCAAATGAAGTTGAAATTACTCGCCTTAGGCATCTCGTTTTTGTGCGTGATCCCGGTCGTTGCTCATCATTCGTTTGCGATGTTCGAGCTGACGAAGGACGTGACCTACGAAGGAACCGTGCTCGAATATCGCTGGGAGAACCCGCACACGCACATCATTTTGAAAGTGGATGTAGGCGCCGCCGATCCATCTACCGTCGGCACGTGGGACGTCGAAGGCGGAGCCACCAGCATCATGGGCCGCCAGGGTTGGACCCGCAGCACTTTCAAAGAGGGCGACCATGCCAAGCTGATCGCGCATCCGATGAAGGATGGCACCACCAAAGGCGCCTCGCTGTTCTACGCAGTCATGCCCGATGGCAAGCGCTTGTATCACGACATTGCTCGTCCCAAGGGTGAAGGTTCAACGGCTAGCGCGACGCAATAACGTTCGACTCGCTGCGCCGATGGATCGCGCGGCTTAGCAAAACAACGGTCTTCAATGCCCTTTGCCGCGATATCGATGGTCCAACTGTGCCACTCAATTCAGCACACGTCCTGGGCCACCGGCTTCCGGCAGGCGGATCTCTTTTTTCCACTCGTTGAAGGCGCGCACATTCTGGCTCTGTCACTATCAGTAGGGCTCATTCTGATCCTCGACTTCCGCCTTCTGCGCCTCGGCTTCCAGAGCGAACCCGTGACGCGAATCATGCGCCAGGTGATGCCCTGGGCGCTACCGGGGTTCGCGATCGTGTTCACCACGGGGATCCTGCTGTTTCTGGCCCAAGCGGAGTCGGTATACACGAACAGCTATTTCCGGGTGAAGATGCTTACCATTTTCTTGCTGGGCGCAAACGCGGCGTTGTTTCAATTCAAGTACTATCCCAGCCTGGCGGATTGGGATGCCACGGACGCGGTGCCCACCGGCGCCCGGGTGATTGCCGCACTCTCGCTTGCTTTCTGGATGGTGGTCATAGCCTGTGGGCGCCTGATGGCCTACGAACTCTAGCCAAATCTTCCATGTCACTCCAGCGGCTCTGGCAAATGTCGTACGACTCGAAGCTGATCGACCATTTGCGCAGCTCAAAACACGCGATTCCGATCATCCAGTCCTTTCACTTGTTCGGCATCGTGCTGCTGCTGAGTTCTCTGGTTATTATCAATTTCCGGTTGCTGGGCATCGGACTGCGCGGAATCCGTTTGGAGGTGTTAACGAAGGAGGCTTGGAAATGGGGAAAGGTCGGCCTGTTGCTCGCGATGACTGCCGGATTCCTGGTCTTTCTTCCCGATCCGGCTCGCTACGCCGCCAACAGATCGTTCTTGACGAAGATGTCGCTGTTGTCAGTGGCGATCTTGTTTCATTTCACGGTCTATCGGAAAGTAGTCCGGGCCGAATGCCGCGCGGTTGAGCCGCGTCGCCACCTGCTGGTTCCTTTGCTGTCACTGACGCTCTGGTTTAGCGTCGGCTGGGCCGGGCGAGCGATCGCGTTCCTGGGTTAGAGGGAACCCTGGTCCACCGGCTACATATATTCTTTTGAGTGATCCCCGAGGCGCCCGGCCTATGTGGGGCCCATTTTGTGGGCCCAACACCTGAGATCATCATGCACTGCTACGAGCGCTTCAGCACGGTGCTCACTTCCAACCGTCGGTGGAGGACTGGGGCAAGTTACTCGGCGATGTCGCCGCGGTCAGTGCGATGCTCGATGGCCTGTTGTATCAGGGTCACGTGCTCAAGTGTGGTCCACGAAGTTCGCGCGCCAGAGTGGCTAATAGATGCTAGCAGACTGAAGAGTCAAATCGGAGTGTGTTCATTCGTTCTCGGGCAACGGCCTTCCATCCTCTGCGAGTCTGTGAACGTTGTAGGGTTCGGTAATTATTACCAATGGCACGTCGTCCCCGCCGCATCCTCCTGCACCGCAATCCTCGTTGAGATTCGGCGCTGTTACAATCCGTCCGTACACAACGGCCCACTCATCCGGAACGGCAGTGGTGCCGCTGTACGCGATCGAGCGTCCATCTGCCTTGAACTGTAGCTCTGGGTGAAAACCGCTCTTTGTCGTTCTACGGACGGACGATAGCTTCGCAGCGATGACTGAACGTTCCAGCTTCGGCCTCTCGCTCGGTGGTTTCGGCATCCCCGCTTCCCACGCGGCCCAGATCTGAATCTTGTCCGCCCAAACGTGTCCGTGCGTGACGACTGGATGTTTACAGCGATCCTGCGATATAAACTCGTAGTGATCTGTGAGGCTGACGCCCCGCTCCATGCGTCCGACGACAGCTACGGCAGCATTGGCGTAATGGGCCAAGTCGCCGAGTATTTCGCAAACGGTGAGCACCTCTTACTTGACCGACTCGATCTCTGCTGTCCCAAGATCGTACCGGTGGACAACGTCACGGCGATGACCCAGCAGCAAGTCGGCGTCTGCATCCAGCCATCTATCGTATACCCTTTGTAGTTTTACTTGGGGACTCTGTCCCCAAACCCCTGGGATTTATCGCTTCGCGCCAGAATGGCAGCCTGGCTTGCGGGGCGGCTGTCGCCGCCCCGAGCCATTCCGGCCGCTGAGTCGGCGCTCCGGTCGCATCCCTGCGTTGCCGTATCCTCCGCCCAGGTGAGGTCAGTATAGACCCCGCCGGAATCGCTTTTCAAAAAAATGTTTGCCCGACCGACCTCCAGCAGGGTATAAATACTCTTGTTCTGGTTCTGCTCCGTTGGCCGGTTTTGAAGTGTCCACGTATGGCCGGTTTTCAGATGTCCACCGAGGCGATGGCCTGTTGCATCACGGTCACTTGCTCAGTGCGGCCGCGCAGGTGGCGTACCAAGACTGCTGCCGGACGTGACCAAACCAAAGACTGCCGGCCTACTACCGCCAAGGTGGATAGTCGTAAATCTGTTTTGTGGGGCTCGATTACCGTGCCGGACGCGCCAGAGTGGCCACACAGTTTCGGTTACAATTCTGCACATGAGACGCCTGCGAGCGATTGAGCCGAGTGTCCTCTTCAGCGCAATTACAGTTTTCGTTTGGTCATCCTTAATTTCCACAGATTCTGCCTATGGCCAGCCTGCACCCACCGTGGCTGAAGTGCTGCGGAAGGTTAAGGCAGCGTACTCGAACATGAGTCAGTACCGATGGTCTGCGACGATTACCGAGGAGCAGGTGTTCGCCTCTGGAAAGAAAAGCGTCAGCATCGCGTCGATACTGGTAGTCGTTCAAGAGCGGGATAAAGTCCGTTGGGAAGTGACTGGTAGCGGTGCAGCGGACTATAACGGGATGTACGCGGGTGAAGAGGTTATCGTTTCGGACGGCAAGAACGTGTCTTGGTATCGGCCCAAACTCAAGCAATACACTACGACGCCTATCGGACCTCTCGTTACTCCAATGGGAACGGTGTCAGCATTTATCGACAAGCTTGAGGGCGATTTTTTCGGAGGGTACCAATTCCTGAGACCTGACGGCTCGAGGTTGTTGAGGGAAGAAAGCCTTTCGATCAAGGGTTCGCCTGTAGCCTGCTACGTAATAGAGATTATCACCCCACTTCAAACGGTCTTTACGTGGTGGGTTGATAAGAAAAGGAACGTCGTTTTGCGGGAGGTGTTTGAACTCCAGGGGGCCGGCCAGCCTCCATCGCTAACAAGGCGCACTGAAGTTGACGTCGCTCAGATAGGCGGGCCAATCGACGGACAGTTGTTTATGTTTTCGCCACCTGCCGGCGCAACGCAGGTAGAGGCGTTTAAGTAGTGCAGCAAGAGAGCGACGACAATACGTATCACTACCGCGGTCCCACGAGATGCTGCGTGTCCGTGGTCACGAGCCGGAGCGTTGCGTCGAGCTGGATTGATTCATCGCGACCAACCCCAGCGCTCCCAGCAGCTTCTTCCGGCCGTCTGGTTGATACAGATCGATGCAATTCCAGCGGCTCAACAGTTCAGGCAACCGGCAGTCGTCCAGTTTTACGGGGATGATGAAGGGCGTTCCTTCCGGCTGTTCTTCAGCGATTCGCACGGCCATTCTGATCTCCGCCCAGGCAAAACCCGCCTTTTGAAGCGATGAGAGGACAAGAATATCAGCACGCGCTGGCTGGCCCTCATCTGCTCTCTAATAGACAATTCCCAATCCGCGCCGCCCCGGATCTCTTCCTGATCGATCCAGAGTTCGGCTCCCTCAGAATTGAGCAAGTTATAGATTTCCATTACCTTGCTCTTATCTTCCCAAGAGTAACTTAAGAAAACGCGCAGCTTGCTGGGCGGGTTCATCGCAGGGAGCGCAACATTGATGGGTATGGGAATTCGCCTGCGCAACGAGAAAGCTTTGCTTAGCCAAAACAGCAGCGGCACATTCACGCCCGCGAGCAGCAGCCACTTCCAGGCGCCTAATACCTCGGAAATCGGCACTCCGACGAGGCCTGAAACTTGAAGGCTGAAGAAATCGCCGCCGAGTCCAAGGTCCTTTACTGCCAAAAACGGTTTGCCCACGCGCGTGCGAATCTGATCGGGCTGAGGCAACCCATATGGGCCGATTGACAACCGGCGAGGGGTGAGGGGCTCGATCATCAGAGAATCAAGTTCTTCTCTGCTGGAATGAAGCGGTCCTGTCACATCAGGCGAGAGACTGAGAGTCACCCGGGAGTTGGGCGCGGCAATAAATGCGAGCTCAATGTTTCTTCCTAACCTTTGTTCCCACTTACCCATCGTCAGTCGTTCGCGGCAGCCTGGCCCGGGCTGTTCGTCGTCAGAGTTCGTGCTGACTCGAATCCGCAATTCCGAAGAGCTCTCCAGGTTGATGGAACGCACGTTGTCCACCTGCGCGCTAGTCGCCAAGGGAGGATACAGCCGCACCGATCTTCGCTCCGACGTTTTCTGCGGCGCGAAATCCACCTGGAACGCTGCCCGGCATGGCATTCCCGACAGCGGCTGGCTGGAATGTTCAGGCGCATAAGCAACCTGTCTCGCATCTTTAGGTGGACTGAGTGCGGCGAGGTAATTCTGACTCTGATCGGACAGCCTGGCGTTCACCATCTCAAGCGTCACAAAGTGGTTATGCACGGCACTGGCCTGATAATGCAGGATGGAGTTGTTCCCTGAATCGCCGGGATCTTCCAGAAGCAGCGCATACTGGGAGCCGACGTTCATTCGTTGCAGATCGGGACGGGTCTGGGTATCAAAGATCCAGTTCAGCCGGAGCGCGAATATTTGAGCCCCAATTGCGCATAGTACCGCCAGCGGGCGAATCCATCTCTGGCTAAGTGCTGCCGCCATCTGTTCGGCTCACTGTCTTTGGACCAGATCCGGAGAGAAGGCAGAAACCCAATCGCCGCCACTGTCTTTGGTCATCCACCCGCGCACTCGAAACTGGATTTGCCCCGGGTGTGCTTTTTTGGCGCTCCAGGTGTCCTCGATACGGTTGTCTTCGAGCAATCGGCCTTTAAAGGGCTTGTCGTCGAATTGTTTGTTTTCCAGGCAATTATCGATCATCTCAAGCTGCATAAACTCGGCCCTCACTCTATCGAAAGTATTGTGCGCATGAAAGGCGATTTGCGTCTCGGGCTGGGAAGCAGTGATGACTCCGGGTCCGAACTTCAACTGGTCAATTGCGACGGAGCCTACCGCTCTAGGTCCCGCGCCGAAGCCATATACGCGAAAGTAAGCCAGCCGCTGATCGCTTGGGCTGATGGTCGAAACGATGGTGAAGTCGGCCATCTTGAGGTCGGTGCCCAGGGTCGGCGGAATCAGAATCCTTACCATCTGACGGCCGTTTTGCTGAGTTGGAAGTGTTGCGGTGAGAGGCGCCGCTCCTTCGGCCGCAATGGAAAGGAGGGCATAAGCACCAGGTTCGGCCTGATAATCGAGGACCACGGGCCAGCTGCCTCTAACGAATCCGGTGACCTGAAACTTGCTCATATGCAGGAGCTCCGGAAATTGGGGGCCTTTTTCGCTCAGGGTCTTGATGTGATCGGACCGATGCGACGCAATCTTGTAAAGAACCAGACCAGCCAGCGCGCCCGCACCGACGCCAATTGCGACATTGTGCCCCGTGTGGTCGTCGTGGCGAGCCGCCGGCGCCGGATTATTCGAACCACACTTTGCGTTTCCATATCCGCACGGCGGGGTACCGGGCTGTGTTTCGGCAATATGCCCGTGTGAATTTTCATTACGAGCCGGGGCAACGCCCATAGAGTCGGTGCGGGTAGGAGGGCTCGTACGCTCCTGGGGTGCGGCAAGGCATACCAAACCCGGTCGCACGGCAAGCACGGCAACTAGAACCCCGCTGACGATGCGCATAAACTCCTCCTTTTCGGGATTCACACAATATTACGTGATCCGAGACCCTCTGGCGTTTCGGCGGGTCGGTGCGGGTATCGCCGACGAGGCCTGTTATTGGGAGGTCTTGATGTAGGCGTCGATCCGGTTCACGATGGATTGAAGCGCCTGCCCCGGATCGGCGCCCGGTCCTGAGGCAATGGATTGTCCGAGTAGCGGGGCGTACAGGTCTGCGGGAAGACCGGCTGCGGACCCGTAAATTCTCACTTCGGGCGCCAGAACGTCGGCCAAGGTGGGCGCCAGCCTCCGGTACACACTGGCAAAGCCGACCGTCGCGCCGAACTTATACAGCGCGGCGTGCCTGGGAGAGCGCCTGAACTGGAGCGCCGCAGCGACGCACGGTGTATCCTCTTCAAGAAAAACGCTGAATTCTCGTAGCGCATACGCACTTCGGCCGTGTTCGGGCAGAGCGAGAGAAGGTATTCCCAGCGCGCCGGTAGCTTGGAGCGATTGCTGCATCACATTCTCAACGGCGGCATGGTTTGCCGCGCCGGAGGTCAGCGACCCATCCGCTGAACCCAGCATATATCCCAGCCTCCAGGCCAAATACGATGCCTGCTGCGCGTCGATGGTAGCATTCTGCGCAGGCGGTGGCAGGTTTTTCACCACCTCTTGGCAATGCGCGAAGGCAGCCTGGGATTGTCTGGGAAGCACCAGGTTCGCGGGGAGCGAATTTGACGAACTGAACCATGTCAACTCGGTCATGCCGGCTTCGAGGGCGAGAAACACGGCTCCGATGGACCAGACGACTACCAGGAACACGAAGGTCTTGCGCACACGAGAGGCCATCGGCACTGCGGTTGCACGTGGCCATACGTTCCCCCTTGCAGACATCCTAATACCAAACCGCCTCTACTGCACCGGCTTCGTCGAGGAGCTATGATCTGGGGAGATCGACGTAGGAGAACCGCGCTGAAAGGCACCGCACCTGGAATTCTGTTCTTGTACCTCCTGGACGCCATCCTACTGACTGTTCCAGTGTCGCTGGTCCTTATCTGGCTCTACCGGCGCACTGTGGAGAGGGCCATGCACGCTGCCTCTGCAGCAGGTGAGAGCGCAACCCCGTTCCATGTCACGGCGCCGCCGCGTGTGCCCGGGAATCCTGCTGACCTCTGGAATAGAGAGCGGCTTCAGCGCCTTCGGTTGGGGCTGGTATACGCGGTGGCTGGCGCCTCGGCAGCGGCAGTCTGGACCTGGCTTTACTTTAGAACGCCCGACCTGGAGTTCACTTGGCTTCGAGGGTTCGCGGTTTGGTACGTCTATTGCTGGCCGGTAACCGCCACGATTATTACATTGCTAGCTATACCATGGCGGCGATCGCTGTGGGTTGTCGCGGGATACCTCACGGCAGGAATGCTCATGATCGTTGTCAGCTCCACGATCTCTCATCTCATCTCCGGCCAAGCCGGCTTTCATGTGATGGCGAACCTGGAGTCGTTTATTTTCCTTCTGGCGCTCGAGGCGGCCGTGCCGGCACTTATTATCCTGGTTGCGTCCAACCGCCGCATCCGCGGAGTATCGCCGCTGGCGTTGGTAGCTCTGCTGATTTTCACATTCAGCTCAATTGCTGCCAGGGAGATCTTCGTGACGTTGCTGGATGCGGGAGGTCTGCGCAAGTTGCTGTTAGCGATCGGCCCAAATTGGTGGTTCATGTTCGCGACGGTGCCGGTCGGTTATCTTTGCTGGCGTCTACTGTCACTGCTGAACATTCGATATCGACGCAAATCATTCAGCGATGTGCAGCTGGTAGTCGATTTGTACTGGATGATCGTAGCTTTTGTATTTTCGGCGCAGTATGCCAGCAGTTTTGGCTGGAAAGGAATCATCGGGTTGGCAGGTTTCGTAGCCTATCGGGCCGTCGCCCAAGCAGGATTGGCGATGTGGCCCCCACCTCACGAGCCGGGGACACGCCTATTGATCCTACGCGTGTTCGGGTTTCGCGGCCGCACCGAAAAGCTTTTCGATTCGGTTGCGCAACGCTGGCGCTTTCGCGGGGGAGTGGCTATGATAGCCGGCACGGATCTCGCCGCTCGAACCATTGACCCCGACGACACGCTGGCCTTCCTGGCCGGTGATCTCCGCTCGCGGTTTGTACAAGGCCAGCAGAATTTGGAGGAACACCTCAATCTGATGGATGGGTCACGCGATCCCGACGGTCGATACCGTATTACGGAATTCTTTTGTCACGAAAACACATGGTCTGGCGCCCTGGCGTCACTGCTCGGGCGGAGCGACGCGATTCTGATGGATCTGCGCGGGTTTTCGGAGAAGAATAGCGGCTGCATTTTCGAACTGCGGCAGCTTACAACCCAACAGCGGCTCGATGACACGGTGTTCGTGGTGGATACAACTACCGACATCAATCTGCTCGAACGCACGATCGGCGCAGTGGAAGGAAAAGCCGCCACAACTCCGTCTCTTCGTCTGGAAAAGGTTGAATCCGGAACAACCGCCGAAGGGGACCGAGTGTATCGCTCATTGTGCCCGCCGAGCACTACGCTTACTGGTTGATAGCGGCTACGTCTTCCGCCCTGTCGACATCCCCGCCATCGGCCGGAGCCGGAGTTTCCCCATGATCGTATTCATTGCGATAGATTGAATGGGTTGAATCATGCCGACTATACACATTACAAACAACACCACACTTAACGTCACCGCGTCGTCGGCCGATAAGAATGCATCGCTGAATCGATATTTGAGCCATCCTCTTTCCTTCACTACGCCGGCCGGCCTAAAGGCTATTGCTGGGACGACAGTAGGAGATGTTGACTCGACGGCTTTCCCGATCACGGCAAATGCGATTGCCAACGGTGCGTTCGCTGTAGAAGGAACCTCTCTGGACGTTGCACAAGGTGCGTCAGCTTCAATCGATCTGCTTACCGGATCTCAAGCGGCGGATTTCTTTGCCGCTCTTGAATGGACCCCGGATCCAGCAGCCGCGGACCTGGTTTCATTCGGGTTGCGAGGCACCCTCAGCGTCGGAGATACGGCTACGACCGGCGACTTCAGCTTTGGCATCACGAAGGCTTCGGCCATCGCCTTGACCAGTTTCTGCACGGGGGCTGCCACCGATACGTTTGTGAGTATGGTGGAGCGGGCCGTGGCAGCTCTCACTATTCCTCATGACCTGGACGATCTGAGGAGCTTGCCGGCGAATACCGCATGCCGGATTGAAGCGTCGGGCTCGCTGACCTTCACCGCGAGCGTTACATACAACATTCTGAATGATCCGTTGGCCACAACCTCGATTTCGATGCTGCCTGCAATTGCCGTAAACGCAACTGCAGGGGCGACCCTTGAAGGTACGGTCACTCATATCTCGGATCACACAGTCACGATTGCGAAGCTGTCAAACGGCCGTATCCACCTGTCGGTGAATCTGGCTAGAACCGACGATTTTGAAACGAGTCTTACGGTGTCGGCTGGTGTCGCGGCGAACGTTGGTACAAAAGATGCGTTGGCATTCCTGCTGGATAAGATCAGCCCCAATTCCACCACCGAGCTAAAGAAAATACAAACTGAAATGCCGGCCGAACAAGCCCAGCAGCTAAGCGGCGACATTAAAGCGGCGATCGACGCGGCCCTTTGCAGTTCCGTACAGGCCTCGCTCAAAACGGCCCTCGACGAAAGCCGATGCAACAGCCGGGTATTCCTTTACGAGATTGATCTTGCTGCTCTAGACGGAGATAGTACCGTCGCGCTCCAATCCGCGCTGAAGGGTGACTTCACCAGACTCACAAGCCCTGGCGCGGCACTGGCGGGAATCCACGAGCTCGATTCGGCGCTCTCGGTTACTTCCAGCATGACGCACAGCCTGACACTGCACTTGCTGGGAATCTTCAACTGGGGCAGTACGAGCGCATTCGTTGAGCAATCCAAGGTCGATTACACACGAGATACGCATGAGATCGTGTTATCGGACGAAGCAATCGAAGTTGTTACCAATAGCCTTGACTCGGAGAAGCTACGCCAGGTGGTCGTAAAAGGGATTACTCTAACGCTACCCGCATCGGCCAATACTCCCGCCGCCGAAATACCCCTTAATATGGTCTTCTTCGACCGCCGCGCCGCTGCGGATCACTCTACGATGCTTCAGTTCGTAAATGTGCTGAGGGCCACGGGAGCCGCGAACGCGGTGGGCGCAACCTCATTACTCAATCAAAAACTGAAAAGCTACGGAACGTCGTCGTTATACTTGGGCCTAAATCTGAATTCCCAGCAATGCCGGCAGCTTTTTATCGATGGCGCCGGACAGCCTTATACATGGACGACCTATCTGAGTTGGGCGTGTGGCGCCGAAGCCCTGATTCTGGGGGGTGACGATGCCAACGCGGATCGCCTAAAGTTGTTCACGGCAGGAGAAGAATTCTGGAAGGGACTGAGGGACGCGGGTGCCGGGCCCAATCAGATTCGGTTGTTGGCAGGTCAAGGCATTCGCCAAAACGCCATCGTGGATGTCGTGAGTCTGATTTGGTGGTCTTCGGCTATGGAGAAGTACGCGAAAGCTCTGGCCGCGGGCCAATCGCTGGTGGCAGTGGGAAAAGAGGTCGTGAAAGATAGCACGGGTGGTTTTAACGAACCGTGGCTGGTGCTGGCCACCTGGAACATGCTCCAAAAGCCGGCTATGGATAGCCGTTTCACGTCGTCACTGCTACAACGAGCCGCCGGGGCAGCTTGATCCAGCGTTCCGCCAGCATTTAAAATCCGAAGCTTTTTGGGAAGGCGATATGTTCAATTCGAGTGTACTGGACGTAGGCATCGGACTGATTTTCGTGTACCTCATTCTTGGATTGATGTGCACGACTGTAAATGAATGGATCGCCCAGATGGTGAAGATGCGTGCGCAGACGCTAAAAGAGGGTATTCGAGTGCTTCTGCATAGCCCTTCGGAAGACGCTGATTTCGTAAGACCCGAGGATATAAATGGGGCAATGCTGGTGAACACTCTCGCCAATCCGAATTTGAAACTCGCGGCTGCTCTGGGAGTGAATCAAGCGGACATCGCCAGTTATCAGGCGCAGATCCGAGTTGACGAGGCGTCACTCGCGCAGGCGCTTGCAGCCAGGATCAACACAGCGCTGAACGATCCAGGCCTGTGTCAAAAGATCGATGTGGCAACCGCGGCGGAGAAGACCTTGGCGGCCGCCCGCAAGCAATCCTCAGGTAGTCCGCTGAAACGCGCCAACTTCGCCTTGCTGAGGGAGGTTTATTCTGGTGAATTCGGCGGCCTCGCACATGCTTTTTACAATCACGCACTCGTGAAAACGCTCGCGAAGCCGGGCAGGTATCCCTCCTACGTTCCAGCGCACACATTTGCTGTCGCGCTAATGGACATTCTGGATCGCGGGCGCCAGAGCGCTTCGGGCCAGAATAGTGGAGACGCAGCCGCGAACTCCCTGGATGGCATCGCTTCAACCATTGCGGCACTTCCGGAAAGCGACATCAAGCGCGCTCTAGGCATCCTTCTAAAAAGCGCGGACAATCGACTCGACATTTTCCAGAAGAACGTCGAGACCTGGTTCGAGGACAGCATGGATCGGGTTTCCGGCTGGTACAAGAGTAAATCCCAAATCATCACCGTCGTGGTGGCTGCGACTATTACGATTTTCGCTAACGCGGATACGGTGCAGATCGCGAGAAAGCTATTTGTGAGCCCGGTACTGCGGGAAAAGATCGCGCGGGAGGCCGCCGGCACCAGTCAAGGACAGACACCCGCGGCGGTAACTGGAGGGCAAGCGGGCGCTACCAGCCAGCAATTCGCTAGCCTTACGCGAGAGGAGAGAGCGGATCTCGTCGAGCTGACTGGCTGGACCGCAGAATTCGGGACCTTCCATCAGATCAAAGCGAGGCAGGATGGCAAGAGCAGTGCCGAAATTGACTTGGCGTCGATTGACGGCGCGTTCCCCGGCCTTGATCTCCTACGGGAACAAAGCGTGTTCTGGACGTGGGTGTGGGCCATCCTTCCAACCCACTTGCTGGGCTGGTTTCTGACGGCTGTAGCGGCATCGCTGGGCGCGCCATTTTGGTTTGACACGCTGAATAAGTTCATGAACATCCGCGCCGCCGGCACTGCGCCGAACGAAAAGAGACAGGACCTGTCAAAGACTTAACGCACTGATCCACTTTGCTGTTCGGGTCTCTGAATGAATTGGCTTACAGTGTCTTAAGGTACTCGATCATGGCGCGCTTATCCTGCGCGCTCAACGTCGTGCCCCACAGATGGCCGCCGTTGCTGTTGCCGACCACCCCGGTATCAAAACGGAAGCCAATGCGCTCGGCGTCGGCGCCCTCCGAAACAAACCCGACTTTCTCCGGGTCGAGTACGTCATATCCGCGGAAAAATAGTTTCGGTCGTTGAGCCGGTTCTTCCAGCAGATCGGCCAGCGTGGGAACCGAACCATTGTGAAGGTAAGGTCCGCGCAGCCACAATCCTTCGAGCGGTACGTTGACGTAACCATTTTGCTTTACAAAGTGCGTCAGCCTCCAGGCGTGCCCGGCGCCATAGTTGTTATACGCAGTCGCGGAATTCTGGGTCCACATGTCGATCCGATGACGGTCGGTTTGGAGCATGGGGTCGTCTACTGATTCCACTCGCCCCGTTCTCGCCCCGCCGATGGCATGGCACTCAGCGCACTGTTGCGAGTAGATCTGTTTCCCGCGCCCCGCCAATGCCGCATCCACCGGAAACGGAAACTTCGGCGGCTGCGCATAGGTGATGTAGTGCATGATTCGCTTTAGGCTCGATTGTGCGGGAGGCTTTTTCCAATCCTGATCCACCCACTCGGGCGGAGTTCCATCTCCGATCGCGGACGAGATCACCACTTCCTGCAAGTTGGTATTCAAACCATCCCAATGGAACGAATAGCCCTCATGCGCTCCCAGATTCCACAAACGGAACCATATCTGAATTGCCAATGCTGCCATCTACCGGCTGATTCAGGACGCGATATTTCACAGGATTGAAGGGATCGATGCGACCGTTCCCCCAGTGCGGATTGTCTTTCATCCAGCCATATTGTTGGTATTCCTTCTGCTGCCGCAGCAGCGTAAGTTTCGTAAACGGAATCAGAGCGAATCGGTATGTCAGCCTGTCGAGCAGCGATAGAGAATAGTTCTTGGCAATCTCAGCCATGATCGTGCTGGAATTAAACCGCGTATCAGCCGCGCACGCGAATAGAAACCGCAGATAGTCTTGCGGGCTGGTTGTATTGCTCGGGGCGGCAGGTACGATGACCGGCTTGTCGCCGGCATGCACGCGATAGGTTGCGGTATGGCAAAAAGAGCAGTTGATTCCTACGCGCTCGATGCCGATCGTTTGTTTCGAAAAACCGATCGGCAATTCCCGCCCTTCCTGCGCCACGATTCCGAGCGATTCATATCCGCCCGCATAGGGCAGCTTGTCGGGAAAAACGCGCGGCAGCACCAGCCAAATCCAATACGGCACTCCAGCGGTCGCCTCGGTGCCAATCGAGCCATAAAGAAAGTGCTCCTCCTCGGAGGCAAAATAAGGCGGTGGCAGCGTGCGAAAAAACTCGTAATACGTCAGGCCCGCACCGATAACAACCAACACGATCGCGATCGCCAACAGGCGCATTTTCCGGCTGCCGGCGCCCAACGGCGGCATGTTCGTTCCGGGCGTGGCCTCCGCAATACTTCTTCCCGCTGCGCCGCCCTGAATCGCCTGATCCGCCTGCCGGATAGCCAGTGTCAGCAGAATGGACTCGGGCACAAAAAACATCAGATCGAACAGCCCGAACATGAGGTAGTCGCGGTTGAACATGCAGAAGAAGATCACTCCGGCGAGCCGCGCCAGTACAGCCAGCCAGGCAACTGGTCGATAGCGCAGCGGCTTGGTCGCGGGAATATAGAACAGACTCAAAAGAATCAGCAGCAGGGCTGCGAAACTGGGCCACATCGACGGCGAAGCTGACGGCAGCGAGAACATCGCCAGCATTTCGTCAGGAAGCAACAGCGTCGGCAGCGCCAGAGCGAAATTCGCTAGAACGCCCAGCCAGACCACTCGCCCGAACCACGTTGCGTACTTATTCGTGACCATGTGGATGCTAGAGCGTCTTCATGAACTCAACCAGGTCCCGCTTCTGATCGCTCCGGGAGCTGTCGTTCCCCACAGATGCCCGCCGTTGCCGTTCCCCGGAATCGTCGTGTCGTATAGAGATCCGGCCGCGCGAGCGCCCGGTGTGTCGTAAACGAATCCGGCTTTCTGCTGATCGTAAACATCATAGCCGCGCGACGAATTGCTTGGGACGATTCGCCGGGTCCTCGAGCAAATCCATCAATGTTGGGACGGAGCCATTATGCAGATACGGCGCGCGCGCCCACACTCCATCCAGCGGCTGATTCGCATATCCGTCGGTCTTACTGAAATGCGTAAACCGGTACTGGCTTTCCGGATATAGACTCGCCTGGTTGACGCAAAATATGTACGTGTACGAATTCAGGCGGTATGGGTCAGTATTTACTGAGGAAAGCGGTTCCACGGTTCCAGTCTTGTTGCCCCCGAAACTGTGACAGCGCGCGCATTGCTGCTCGAAAATCGTCTTACCTCGCATGCTCCTCGCCGGATCGATCGCGAAGGGATATCGCGGAGGCGGAAGAGTCCAGATCCAATCGTGAATTCGCTGCAGGCTTGCGTGATCCACCGTAACCGGCGTAACTCCGGCCCCCAGCGACGCGCTCAGATTTCGCTCGTCGACAGAGGTGTTGTTCCCGTCCCAGTGCAGATGCATTCCCTCTCGCGGCTGCTGGTTCCACAGTGACGGAAAATCGGACGCGCCGATCAATTCGTCGTGCGGAAGCTGATCCAGCGCCCAGTTGAACTGCAGCGCTTTGTACGGATTGAATGTGTCTACCCGCCCGCGGCCCCAAGCCGGCAGAGATCCGCTGAGTGCGTAGCCCATCCGGTTCTGCAACGCCAGCGTCTGCAGTCTTCAACCGTTGAATCAGCGCGAAATGCAGCAGAAATTTCTGCATCAGGCTGACATGTTCGCCGCTCTCTTCGGCCTTTTGAATCACATTGCTCGCCGTTAGCCGGTCATCGAGACTGCAGGAGATGACGAATTGGAACAACCGCTCCAAGATCCAGTTGGTGCGCGGGCATGCCCAGCACGATCATGGGCTGGCTATCGGGCCTTTCCCGCACGGTTCCCGTATGGCACGCCGCGCAGTTGAGACCCACTTGTTCCGCGCCTAAACGCGTACGCCGCGAAACGCCGATCGGCATATCGTGATTCGGCTCGAACACAAGCCCTAGCGACGCATAACCGCCCGGTAGTTTGTCCGGGCAAACTTTCGGCAGCGTTTTGAAGATCAAGGTAAGGCGGAAGCACGCCGCCTACCGGGGTGAAGATCGTTCCTCCCGGCTCGCTTCCAATCGATCCGTACTTGAAATGCTCCTGAATGTCGGAGTACTCGACGCGTGCGATCCCGGCCGAAGTACCACGACCAGATAAATGACAATCAGCGCGATCACGGCCACCGCAGCCAGCAGCACCAGCCCGCGAGCGCGATGCTGCCATTCGTCTACCGGGCTCGAATAGATTTCATCGACCAGATTTCCTTCGGCGGTCTTGATGATCATTTCATCGGGCATGCCGTGACGCTCCTCATTGGGTCACAGAAAATTGCGATGGATGAAAAACTTCCAGGATCTTCGCCACCATGGCGTCATGGTCGCCGTCGAAGCGGCGCACGTCGTAACATCCCAACGGATTCACGATCGCGTTCACCAAACAACGATTGCAGAACGAACAGGGCTTTTCCGGTAGATCTTGCCCTGATTCCAGAATCTGCGGCAGGTCGCGATTGGCGATCAGCGGCCGGGCAATCGATACAGCGTCCGTGTAGCCTCCTGAGATTACCCGCCGTATCACGCGCCCGTCTTGATATCCGCCCGTATTGATAATCGGAACGCTTACGTTCTTCTTGATTTCCTTGGAATACTCGGAGCTCACCGCTTCCACCGGATGATCTTTCTTCATGCGTCCCCAGAAGAAAGTAAAGATGGGGCGCAGCAGCTTGAAATGGAACATGGTGTAGTTGAAGTACCCTAATACGCCGCTCGAGATCATGCTGCCGTACCACCAGTTCAGCTCGTCCGGCGGAAAGCCGCCCGGTGGAAGCAGGGGGTGCGGGAACATGCTCCCGATGGACGTATGGATCGCGTCCACGCCCGCCTCTTCGGCCCACTTGGCTACCTGAATTCCCTCTTCGATGGTGTTGCCTTTCTTCTCCCACGGGTAGAGCGCATTCCCGAAATCCACCGCGTTCAATTTCGCCTGCAGATGATAATCGGTTCCCACTTCTTTGCGGATCGCCTGGATAATTTCGAGCAGAAACGCCGCGCGATTTCGAAGGCTTCCGCCATATTCATCCACGCGATCGTTGATTGCCGAGCTTAGAAACTGGGTAATCAGATATCCGTGCGAAGCATGCAGTTCCACGCCATCCAGCCCCGCTTCCCGCGCCCGCCGCGCGCCGTCCGCGAAGTATCTGAATGGTGTCTTTGATCTGCGTGAGCGTCATGGCCTCGCAAAGCAGCCCATGGAACGTATCCATGCGGCTGGTGGAAGAAAGCCTTTCCTCCGGAAGTTCTCGATTCCCGGGTTATCCCGCTGTCTTCCTCCGTGGCTCAGCTGCAGTAGAAACTTGCAGTCATGGCGGTGAACGGCTTCGCCCACCGCTCGCCAGAAGGGAATCTTGTCGTCGCTGTCGATCATCGCGTAGTTCGGCAGAATCCGCCCGCGGATATGCACCGGAACAAATGACGAGATAATTGCGCCCACGCCTCCGCGCGCGAACGACTCTTCCCAATTGATGCGCGTCTGCGTGCCCGATCCGTCGTAGTTGTCGAACCGTCCCGAGACGTTGGAGCGGAACAGCCGATTCTTCACCGTCAGGTTGCGGAACTTCAGCGGCTGAAAGATAACGTCTTGATCCATAGGCGAGGACCGACCTCCGCTAGAACGTCTTCATGTACTCGATCAGCGCGCGCTTCTGATCGTCCGGCAGCCCTGCGCCAAACGTATGCCCGTGGTCCTGAATGAAATCGGGCGACTGGTTCCGCGCCAGCAGCAACGGCACAAATGCCTCGAGTTCCTTATCGTATTGGCCCTGGTTCTTCAACGCCTTGACGAGACGCACCAGCAAATCGGGATGTGCGTTCAGCTGTTTCAATGTATCCAGCAACTCGCCGGGCTGCACCGCCGCGTAGACGTTGATATTGGCCAACAGATCGACCGGAGTTCCAGCCGGAATACGAATCGTAATCGCTCCCACATTCAGCACCGAGTCGGCCCCCGTCACTTTCATGGTGGCCAAGCCCTTGCGCTTTTCCGGCCATAGGAGCTTTTCGGCTGCATCCTGAAAGGCATCCATGCGGCCCTTCACCGAAGGATCGCCCGTAAACGTGCCGAGCATATTGTTATGAAAGAAAGGCGCGGTCGCCCAGACATTGATCAGCGATGGCGTGCGATAGTAGCCGCCCACCGCCCTGCGGGATCTGGTAGGTGATCTGTTTAGTCTTGTCGAATGGGTTCTCGAGCACCAGCGGGCCCGGCGCAGGCAGTTGCTTGAACGTCACCGACGAGAAATTCTGCCAGATGTGGCCAGCGTCGGGATTGGTGCCGAGCGCACGATCCGCGTTCGTACCGATCGCCATTCGCGGATCACTGGACACCAAGGGATACCGGTCGTCGTCCGACAGGAAGTTCTTGTCAAGGAAGTCCGGCGTCTTCACTAGCTTCACCCAGGCAGCGGCCGCTTGCGGGGAGTGCTTGTCCAGACCGCCCTGGCGCCACCTCCGGCGGCAGTTTGCTGGAATGGCAGCGGGCGCATTGCTCGCCAAACACCGTTTTGCCCAGATCCAGCGCGGCCGGAACGCTCTTCAGGTAGTCCGGTCCGCCCGGCGCATTTTTCAAGTAATAAGGCTGATTAGCGTCCAGAAAATTCGCGGCGTTTGTCATGCGCGCTGCCGTCAGTTGCCAATCGACGCAATCCTGCTGCGCTTTGTTCAGGTCGAACGGATGCTGCACAGTCGGATTCTTTGCGTCGGAGCTTAATGGCGGGGGCCTGAGAACTCCGGTAAAGCTGTCTTCCAGGCTCATGCGGTAATCGGGACACGTGCCAATATTGATGTAGACGCGCAACGCAGCGCCGGCGGCTCCGATCGAGTCCGAACCGTCCTTGAGAATGTGCGGGACTTCCTGAGTAGTTCCGTCATTCATGACCTCGGCGTGCTTGGGCCGCGCCGAAAGGATGTACCAGATGGAGTTGATCGCGTTGGGATTGTTGATGAAGTCCGTGCTGATCCGGCTTGTATCGGAAGTTCCAGGCTGTTGCGTGTCGTAGACCCAATACAGAAAATTGCGCTTCGTCAAGCGGCCCTTGAACATCTCGCCTTCACGCAAATACTGGTTTCCGATGGCAGGCGCCAGATTGTCCCATTGCGGGTTCTCCGGGTCGGCCGGCGGCTTTGTCGGATTAAATGAAATATGACAAACCCCGCAGGTGAGGCCGGCCAGATAAGGTGGTTCGATACGAGGGTCGAAATTGAGGAACTTGTTCGCGTTCCATACCGCCGGATTGAAGTCCGGGTTGGGGAAGAGGCGGATACCCATGATGCCGCTCGAATACGGATCGGTGCAGTCGTCCAGCTTCAACCCGTAAGCGTCCGGCTTCGCTGCCGCTTTGCATCCCGGATCGTTGATGACGCCGAGTTTCTGAAAGCGCTGAGCCCGCGGCGTGCCGGTAACGTAGCGTAGCAGCGCTACATCGATCGGAAGATCGGAAATCTTGGATATAAGCCACAGCTTCTTTTCCGTCAGACGCCAGAATCGTGGGTTGCCGCGCGCGTTTTCCGGACTCCCTTGTGTACGCAGAGGGTCGCCGCCCGGCCACAAATACCACGTGCACGCACCCGCCTTCTGTTGGTCCGAGAGATAATAGCCGAAGTGATCCGGCAAAGATCCTGGGATCCCATCACACGTTTGCGTAAAGTTCGCAAATCTCGTTTTCGGATCCGGATATTTTGAGGAGGAATTGGTCTGTTCGGGACACCCCGCTGCGAACAAACAGAGCGCAAGTGACAAAGCTGGCAGGCTACGCTGCACTAAACTACGTTTCTCGTCTCTCATGTTTTCCACAAGTCGGTCATAATAACGCCCTTATTCGATCGACGAGCGCCTGTAGGCCGAGCCTCGGTTCAAAGTTGATTGCGAATCATTGTAACTCCACCGGTACAGAAGAGCAACCGTTATTAATCTAGGTCGCCACCGGATTCATCGCCGCTTTGAGCGCAGCCATGGTGGGATCATCCGCTCGGCCTGTAACCGACAGGCCCTTGACCGTCTGGAATGCTTTCAAGGCTGATTCGGTTTGTCGCCCATTCAAGCCGTCCACGCCGCCCGTATTGTAATTAAGGAACTTCAGCATTAGTTGGGCGGCGCGAATGGTGAGGTCTGGCGGAGGTCCCACCGAATATTTCTGATAATTCTGCAGGAGCTTCGTGTCATAGCTGTACTGGACGTAATTTGGGCCATTATAGCCGTGCGCAAAGCCTGGCCAGTCGTGATTCCGCAGTGCGCTATCGAGGCCATTTGAGGTTAGGAACTTGCAGACGGCCATTACCTGGGCGTCCTCTGTTCCACACATGGCCGTGACCATGGATGTAGCGTCCGAAAAGCCGGCCTCTTTGAAGTTCTCGCCCAAAACCTGGCCGATTCCCCACGATGCGCTGCGAACGGCCGCGTCTGGATCGAGCAAGATGGCGCGCGCTAGTCGGTCGTACTCCGCGGTCCCACCGGCGTACCCCCCCGCATCTGGCGAATTGATATCGCTGATTGGAAACCTTCCCTTCGTCAGCTTGTAGAAGATATGTCGTTCGTAAAGAATCTGCGGGCGGCGATCCTCGAAGTAGCCGCAGCCGGAAGTTTCGACCGTGATTACGGCCCACAACTCCGCCGGCTTTGTGCCGACGCATTCGACCGCGGCGTTGAAACCATCTTGCGAAAGGGCTATGGAAGTGCCGATAAAATTCATGCGTTGGTCACCACATCGGATCTAATTGTACATTCTTGCCCCGTCCATGGGCCAAAAGTACAGTCTCATTCCTTCCCGACCTCCGGTCCAGCTCCCATTAGCGATTGATCGTGCTCGTCCTCCGCTATTTCGCCTAGCCTATGGGCCATTTCGCGCATCAGAAGCGTATTCTCCGGCCGGATGCCATTTTCCATCGCTTCCAAAACGACGGCCAGTTCTTCCCGCAATGGCGTTAGCGCGATTGGCTGGCCCTTCGCGGCGGTAATCCGGCCGATGATTTCGCGAAGCTTCAATTCTCTGGGCCGATACTCGGCGGACATCTTCTTGATGTGTTCCCACGTCACAAATTTCCGCCAGACTTTGGGCTCGTCCATACCAGCATCCCGAGCATCTTTCCGCAAGAGATTCAGCTCTTTCAGCAGCCTGCTGGACAACTCCGGGAGACGCTCAATATGGCTGGACAATATGTTTTGGCTCGAGTATTCGCTGTCCGTTTCCAGAAACATAAAGCGAAAACGGCAGACCAGCTCCAAACCCTTTAACAGGCTTGACGTGGATTCATCGCCGTAGTCCGGTCGATGCAGTAACTCGACAAAATATACACTGAATTCCCGGCAGTCATCGAAATACTTCGTTGCAGTCGTCAGTATGACGCGATAGCGCCTTCACCTCGTCGCTAGACAATATGATCTGGCTGTTGTCAACGTTGACACGGTCCGGAAACGAGGACATCACAACACTTGTAATGGCCTCCCGCCAGGAATCGCAAAATCGGTTATCCGCGGTGGCCGCCAGGAACTTTTCCCACGTGATCGGCTCATCCTGAAGACCGAAGATCGCCATCGGCGTGCCTGCGCGCTTAGGGTGGAGTTCCGCGTCCGGCGGTAAATTGTCGATCGATTGCTCAAGAGCAGAGCCTTTTACTCGGATCGTGATCTGTTTTTGCGGTTCCACGACGGTCTCGACCGTCCCCTTGAGGTACCTGAAAATAGCAAGCTTGAGGCTGCGGACGCAGGCGGCGGGATCCTGTTCCGGCTTCTTCTGCGGCTTAGGAAATCCCGTTTCCTCGACGATCCGTCCTACCTCCGCTTGCCACTTTTCGAGGAGTAAGCAGATCGGCTCGTCTGGCCGGACAACCAGCTGCGATTCGAACTGTTCGCAGGTCATCTCGAGCTTGTCAGCGCCCAAGACTGAGCGGAATTCCTTGCTCTTCCGCCGATATCGCCGGCGGGCTATCCAGGTAGAGAGCAAGCTTCAAGCGTCCCGCTGTCATTTGCATCACGTGATCGAAATAGCCAACCTCCCAACCGGTGTAGCCATGGCTCTGCTTTTCGGTGCCCGTATATACGATTATGAAAACATCGGTCTTCTGCAGCTTCGATTCGATCTGCTTCTTGAACGCCAAGCCTGGTTGCAGAAACCACTTGTCGAGATTCACCTCGGCGAAAAAATCGCCTAGCGCAACCTTTAGACAACTGCCGATAGCCGCCGCAATGGGAAGATCTTCCGATGCATAGCTGATAAAAATGCGGAAAATACGTGGTTCCATACCGGGTTGCGCGCTGGCGGCCATTTCGCCTCCTTGATTTTCTAAGCGGGAAATAGAATCGATCTAGACTTGCTTTCCAAAGTTCAGATCTTCGCTGGCTTTTGAGGAATTGTAACGGAATTGGAACCACGCTGCAAGCTATGGAAGACTCTGGTAGTGGGCTACTTTGAAATTTCTTTAGCTTGAACCGCTTAAGCAGCGCTGCTGGAAGCCTCGGAACGGGGTTAGAAAGAGTTGCATCGTCAAACCGACCTAGCTAAAGAGTATGCGGTCAAATCCTATGGACTCGTTGCAAACTCGAACACGATTGTTGATCGCGGTCTTGCTGAACTGCTCGTTGCAAAATGGCCCGAAATCAGAGAGTGGATCGGAAAAGATTCAAAGTAGCCCACTACCAAGACTCTGGGCCACGGATCAAAGAAACACCAGAGTCATCTGCTGAAGTCTCCCAAAAATGCGACCCAAACGAAAAGATACACCACGAACCAACCCAGCGTATGCCAGTTGCGGCCGGGCGCCAGACTATCGGGTTTTGGCTTTTCAGGTCTTGCACCTGCAAGCGGAAGCCAGAATTCAACAGCGGGCCGCAGACGCCAAAGAAGCACAGCCGCAATGAACAGAAAGGCCGCGCAAGGAACCGCGTGGATCCAACGGTCGGGGTTAATGACACAGTAATAGATCAAGCTGATCAGGCCGGATGCGACGGCCATGACGGATATGGGCCCGGTCCACCGTGCAAACTGGGCTGAGGAAATCTGCCTCCGAACGAAACGTCGCGCCGGTAGCGCATAAAATACTCCGATTATGGCCGAGACCACTCCGACTGCTGCAGCAGCCGACAATGTCTCCGACCGTTCCGAGTCTGCCGGCTGCAGCGATCCGCCTATCATCAGAAGTAAGGCACCTAATGCGCACATCAAGTGATACGCTGTTCTAACTGGCGTTGGGAAACGAGAGCTAGTCACTGCCTCGGGGACCCGGGGTAATCCTCGGGTGCTGTCGGGTTGACTTACGTCCCAGCGGCGGAAGTCAATCCACTCCCTCCTCCACAACCAGGCGAGCGCTTCAGGCAGGCTGATGCTGGACGCTACTACCGTCAGGAGAGCGCCGTCTAATTTGTCGGCTTGCTGGTGAAGCCAAAGCGTGCGAGTGCGATTGGTAAGCACCACAACCGCAGTGGCCTCGGCATCATCAGATCGCGCTTCCTCGGAACCGGCGCTAATTAGTTCCTGTCGCAATCGCCCGGCGGCCGGCGTGTCGGGCACATCAAAAAACAATCGAAAGCGTTTGGCCAGTTTGAAAGCGGCTGCGGCGTCGATGATCCCGGTGGCGCCCTTCGAGGTGCGTCCGATGCGATACCTATCCCATACTTTTCCGGTCGGCGACCAGCGTAGCAGGTCTTCAGGCCGTACCAATAGCAGGATGGCGAGTCCTAAGAGCGGAACCGCGCCAAGTAATGCCCCGATTGGCCAGCGATTGACGATCAAGCGGATAATCCCGGCGTCGTACCCGCTCAATGACGAGGGCCCCCAATAAAACAGTCTGAAGAGTGGGTACGCGAACACCACTATGAGACAGCCCAGGCATACGGCCAAACGAGTCATCCCCATCCGGCGCTCCAGGAATCCCAGGAAGAAAAACCAAAGTAAGAGAAAGATCGCGACCAGCCAAAGGGCAATGTAGATCGGAAATGGATATTGCCCGCGTTCCGAATCGCCCGCCCCAATTACCAGCGCGAAATAGCCCAGCAGCGGAATTGCCAGAGTGGCTGCAATCGCAGCGACCCCGGGTGGAAAATGAGGCATGAAACTCAATTCGTGCGGTGCGTTCGTGGCGTTAACCTTAGGCGCGTCTGCTTCCAGGCTTGCAACCAGTTGCTCCAGACCTTGCCCGAAAGCCCCCCGAAAATCCACGATCTCGCGGCCCATTAGTTCCTCCGGTAGCCGGGCCCCTCGCCGCCTGGCAACAATGATTCGCTTGCCGAGCTTTGCCGCGCGCTGCCATTCGCTGCGGACGTTTGCCGATTTGAATGCGCCGGGCGAGCCCACCAGCACGACGGACGATGCCGCGGTGAGTGCTGCCTCAAGATCGCGCTCCCAGTCCACGCCAGGCTTAAGATCCTTCACATCCAGCCATATGGAGACGTCCCGGTTCGACAGATGAAAGGCCAATGATTCCGCGAAATAGTAGTCTTTGCGAGAGTAGCTGATGAATACCGGTTGGTCGGACCTGGTCATAGCGTGTGTCGGGCTGCTCCGCTCCTACGCTGCATTGGCGCCGGCCTGCTCAGAGGGTCTTTACTTCAATGACGGCTAGCCCGCGATTGCGCGCTTCCACGCCGAACTCTTCGGTTAGATCGTGATCGCCCCGGGAGGTTCCGTCCCAGATCAAAACCGCAGTGGCAGGTTTGTGAGCCTCCTTAGCCAGTCCCAAGGCCTCATCGAGGATGACGTGATTGGCCGCGGAATAAGCTTCGTTGTCTGTTACTTTTTCTAAAAGGACGAGATCGCCCAGCGCTTCCACTTCATCGATAATCTGGTCGTAGAGCGGGCCCCAATCGCCGGGCCGGTCGGTCACCGAGGTTTCACGGAACCGTTTTCGCCCGAATGGCAGAACTACTCTGCGCCTAAGGCCGAGTTGGCCTGCCTCTGACAAAGCGATTAAATCGGCTCCGCAAGCAGCCGATGATACTAGCGCAATCGCGCCTTTTTCGATGAGAACCGCCCTGGCCCGCGTCCGTACCATCTCCAAGTTCCCCAGCGGAAACCGGGACTCTTTCGCATCGGCGCTATCCACACGCCTGCCGGCCAGAGCTATTATCATGAAATGTCCCTCATTCCCTTAGAATGTCGCACAGAAAGGGGAACACGATCCGAACCCCTGCCTGGAGAGGAATAGTTTATGAACAATCCAGAATGTTGGAAGGATTTGCGCGGCCGTTACGAGCAAAGAGCGGCCGCACCGGATGCTAGCTCTGGATGGCGGGGGCATCCGCGGTCTCATTACGCTGGGAATTCTGGAAAAAATCGAAGCGCTAGTGGCCGGAACAACAGGCGGCAAGCTTTGCGATTACTTCGACTACATCGCCGGAACCAGCACCGGCGCAATCATCGCTGCCGGCCTCGCGCGCGGCATGACGACTGCTCAACTCATCGATTTCTATCGCGCCTCCGGGAAGGAGATGTTCGAGCACGCACGGCTGATCGAACGGATCAAGTACTTCTACACAGCCGACCCGTTGAAGGCCAATTGCAAGACGTGTTCGGAGCCAAAACAAATCTGGAGCCCAACAACCTGAAATGCCTCCTATTGGTGGTGACTAAGAACGTGACCACCGATTCACCTTGGCCGATCAGTAGCAATCCCGAAGCAAAATATAACGACATGGGCCGCAAGGATTGCAATCTGAAGATCCCGCTCTGGCAGTTGGTTCGGGCGAGCACGGCGGCGCCCGTCTATTTTCCCCCCGAGATTTTGCAGTGGGATGCCGAATGATCAGTCCAAGACATTCGTGTTCGTCGATGGCGGCGTGACTCCGTACAACAACCCGGCATTCCTGCTGTACCGCATGGCAACCGAGCCCGCATACCGGCTGAACTGGGAGACTGGTGAAAAGAATCTGCTGTTGGTTTCCGTGGGCACCGGCGCAGCCGAATCGTTAGGAGCGACAGCGGCCGCGCCCAACCGGAACATCGTTTCGACTGTTGCCGGGCTGCCCGGTGAGTTGATGTATGGCATCCAGGTAGATCAGGATATCAACTGCCGAACGGTGGGCCGCTGCACTCATGGCGCGCACCTCGATCGCGAGATTCTCGATTTGGTGCCTCGCGAGTTCATCTCCGGCGGAACGATGGAACAACAATACGCCGCGCCCGAGATTCCGCTTTCCACCGATCTGGGCCGCCGTTTTCTCTATGCCCGTTACAACGCCGATTTGAGCCGCCCAGGGTTGAACCAGCTCGGGGTTCAAAACGGTTGACACGGCCAGCATTCAGAAGCTCGATGCCGTGGAGAATATTGAGACGCTGCTCAGCATCGGAAGGGCCGCCGGGAGACAAGCGTCAGCCGGGCCCATTTTGGGCCGTTTCTATAGGAGGTTTGACGGTATGAAGGCGTTCATTGTTCGTCCTTTTGGCACCAAAAGCGATATCAACTTCGAGGATGTGCAGAAGTACCTGATTGCACCCGCTTTAGCCGCGCTCGACATCCAGGGCAGCACCACTGTGCCGTTTTTGCAGGCAGGAAATATTCGCGCGGATATGTTCCAGCAGTTGCTGGTGGCGGATATTGTGATTGCCGATATCTCCATTCACAACGCGAACGTCTTTTACGAGTTGGGTATCCGGCACGCGCTTCAGCCCAACCGGACATTCTTGCTGCGGGCCAAGAGCAGGAAAGATCGCAAAAGACCGCGGACCGGAAGACGAGGTCCCCTTCGACCTGCGAACCGACCGTTATCTTGAGTACGACTCGGAAAACCCGGCCGCCAAGTTAGCGCTTTTGACCGACGCCTTGCGCCAGACCCTGGCAAGCGACAACCGCGATAGTCCGGTATTTCAGATGCTGCCCGATCTGGAAGGCCAGGACCGGTCGCGCTTTCTCCCCATACCCCAGACGTTCCGTGACGATGTGGAGATTGCTCTGAAGACCAGGCAATTGGGTCTATTAGGTCTGCTCGCCATGGAGGCTAAAGATTTCTTCTGGGCGTCGGAGGGGCTGCGCTTGGTGGGCCGTGCGCAATTCAATCTGAAGGCGTACCACGAGGCCAAGGAAACCTGGGAAGAACTATACAAGTTGAATCCATCGGAGCCGGAGGCCAATCAACGCCTCGGCACGATTTATCAACGTCTGGGCGATCTCGATGCCTCCGATCAGGCGTTGCAGCGCGTCCTAAGCAACAAGCGGGTGACGGGTCTGGAACGGGCCGAGGCTCTGTCCCTGATCGGCGCGCAATATTAAAGATCGATGGCGTTCATCCTGGAGCGGGATGCCTGCCGATAAAGCTGAATCGGCAGCCCTGGATTCGCCCGATCTCCTCAAAGCCTACGAGAAATACCGGCAAGGCTTCCAGGCCAACCTCGACAGCTTCTATTCCGGCTTGAACGCGCTTGAGTTTACTAACCATCGCCATCGAGTTGGCGAAGAAGCTGCCTGAAGTGTGGGCCAATCGTTTCGACACAACGGCCCAGGCGGCTGCGCAGCTGGATGCTTTTGAATTGCAGCGCCAAAGGTTGACGGGCGCGGTGGGGATCTCCCTGGATGCGGCCAAAGAAGCGCTGCTACGAAGCGATACCGAGGACCGGTGGGTCAATATCAGCGCGGCTGACTATCTGTTTCTCACCAGTAACCGGCCTAGCAAGTTGCCTTCGCTTACCAGGACGCGCTCGCCGGCGCCCCCGATTTCTATTTCGATTCGGCCCGGTCGCAGATCGAGATTTTCCGAAGCCTTGGAATCCTCCCGGAAAAAACCGAGGCGGCGCTCGGGGTCTTTCAGCCGCCTGGCACTCCCCAACAGCCGAAACTGCCGCCGTCGCGCATAATCCTGTTCACCGGTCACATGATAGATTCGCCGGATGCGAACCCGCCGCGTTTCCCCAATTCTGCTAGGGGGCAGGCGGAGGCGGCGATTCGAGCTGCGGTGCAGCAGGAAGTCGCTCGCACGCCGGGTCGCGGTGGTTGCGATTGCGAGTGGTGCAAGCGGAGGAGACCTGTTGTTTCATCAGGTCTGCGAAGAACTGAAAATCGAGCATCGCCTATATCTCCCGCTTCCCCCGGATTGGTTCCGTAATGAGTCGGTCTCGCCTGCTGGCCGCCTCTGGGAAGACAAGTTCGATGAGCTGCTGAGGAAGTATCCATCGCCTCCCTGTTTAGCTCGTTCTTGCGAATTACCGTTGTGGCTTTCGACCCGGAAAGACTACACCAGTTGGCAGCGCGCCAATTTGTGGTTGATTCACGAAGCGCTGGCGGTGAATGCTAATAACTTCACCCTGCTGGCCCTTTGGGATGGGGTTAAGACCGAAGGTCTGGGTGGTTCGTATCATATGCGGACCGTGGCGCAGCAATATGGCGCCGCCCTGGTCACAATCTATACCAGCGATTTGCTCAAAACTGATTCCGCTACGACGCAGGCCGGTGGCTAGTTGCCTATTCGTTGCTCGTAAAGACTAATGCCCTACAGCGCGTTCATCTCTTACAGCCACAATACGGATAGCACTATCGCCGGCGCCCTTCAATCGGCCCTGCATCGCTTCGCCAAGCCCTGGTACAAACTCCGCGCTCTGCATATTTTTCGGGATCAAACCAATCTCGCGGTAAATCCTGCCCTGTGGTCCAGTATTCGAGATGCCCTCGATCAATCCCTGTTCCTCATTCTGCTGGCTTCGCCTGAGGCGGCCGCCTCGCCGTGGGTAGCGAAAGAGGTCGAATATTGGATCGTCCGAAACGGGCCCTCGCACATTCTCATTGTTCTCACCGGCGGCGCTCTTAAGTGGGATCATTCCGCCGCGGCCTTCACTTCCACGGAAACTAATGCTCTTCCGCCCAGCCTGCTTGCCTCGTTTCCGGAGGAGCCCCTTTTCCTTGATCTCCGCTGGGCACGTGACCCGGGCGCTAGCCTCCGCTTACGCGATCCCCGTTTTCGCGAAGCCGTCCTCCAACTCGCTTGCACGCTTCACAACCGCCCGAAAGACGAACTCGATGGCGCCGATGTTCGCCTACAGCGCCAAACCCGCGGGCTCGCTGCCTCCGGCTTAATTGCCCTGCTTCTGATCGCCCTCTTCGCGCTGCGTCAAACCCATCTGACCCGCGAAGAATCTGTCCACAATTTCGCCGCCAGCCTGGCTGTGAGCTCTGCCAAGGTCCTGGCCGATAGTCCCGATCGAGCTCGCGAGGCCGCACTTCTGGCGATCGAATCAAACCGCCTCAACCAGTCCTTTGAGGGAAATCAGGCGCTGCGCACTGCCGTTTCTCTCTTGCCGGCGGCTGCCCAATTCTATCCGCCGCAAGACTCAAACCCAGACGAGCGCATTCGCGATATGGCGTTTTCGCCGGACGGCGCTCTCCTCGCGATCGCGCGCGACGACGGTTCCACTCAGCTCATTGATGTCGCCAACCACAAATCCGTCGGATATTTCACGCCCGACGAACACCCCCCTTCGACCATCGAACTCCCCGGTGACGCACGTCTCGCTGGACAATAATGCAGCCGTTTCCGTAGCTTTCAACTCCACCGGTTCGCAGTTGGCGTCGGGCGCGCGCGATGGCGTGGTCCACGTGTGGGCGTTGCTCAAAGGGCACGAATTGCTGCGCATCCGACACGCGGGACCGGTTTCACAAATCGCATTTCCTCGTGACGGGAATAAGATTCTCACCGCCAATGATGACGGTCACGTCCGGGTGTTTGACGTCGCGCGCTCGGTCATCGTGGCCGATTTCAAGTGTCCGGACAAAGTCGTTGCCGCCTCCTTCAGCCCCGACGGGAACCTTATCGCTGCGCTGTCGTCCGACGGAGCCGTTTCAATTTTCGATCTCGTACATAAGAAGCTTCTTCGAAGAATGGCCGGCGGTGAAGCCGCCTTCAATCTCGCGTTCAGCGCCGACGGAAAGCGATTGGCTGCCGCGGATGGAGACTTTGCCTTCGTCTGGGATTTAGCCACCGGCCGGCAACTGTTGAAGGCCACCCATGCTTCCTCATCGGAAACGCTCACGCCGCAGCGGTGGATCGTTGCTGCCGCCATCTCTTCCGATGGTAAATTCCTGGCTTATGCTGCTCGTGGGGACAAGTTCGCCCATGTCTGGAATGTCGACACTGGCCGCCAGGTCCTTGAGCTCAAGCATGACTCAGCTGTTGCCGCCGTAGCCTTCAATGCGGAAGGAACACAACTCGGCACGGGATCTTACGATGGTACAGCGCGAGTTTGGGAACTTCCGTCGGGCACCGAACTGGAGCGAGCCTCGCATGGGGGCGGCGCCGAGGTTGTGACTTTCAGCCGGAAGGCCAACCGCTTCGCAGCTGGAGGTATGGATGGCTCGGTTTCCGTCTCTGAGACCCGTCGCGCGGACCGCTCCGCATCTTTCGATCTGCCTGCGGCCGTGCGTAGCGTCGCCTTCAGTCCGGATGGCCGGCGCGTCGCCATTGGCTCAGTCTCGGTGCACTGGGAACCCTTGGTAAGAATCGCCGAACATCAGCGGTAATACTGTGCGCGACATCGAATTCCACGGCGCTCCCGTTATCGATAGGCTTTTTTTCATCGACGCCAGCAAAGTGATTGCTCAATGGAGCAGCAAGCTATTTCTCATCGACGTCGACCGGCCCTCGGTAGCTACTTTGCCCGACATTCCAGGAGATAAGCGAATCGACTCATCGGGTAAAGTCGCTGCGGTCCAGCAGGATGGCGTTAGCAAGCTATACACCCTGCCCGGTCTGCAGCAGACCGCATCTTTGTCCGTCTCTACTTCCGCCGGCCCGTCTTACACTCTTCTGCGCAGCGGAGCCGAGGGCAAGCTGTTGGCCTTCGAGACCACCAAACCACCCAACGAGTTCTTTATCGATATCTGGGATGTCGCCACCCGGGCTCGCGTCAATCGTATTAGTCTACCCGCCGAACTGAATCACCTTGCCTTCAATTCAGCCGGTACGGTTTTATTAACTACGCAAAGTGAAAATCTGCAAGCCTGGGAAATACCGACCGGTAAACGGCTTTCATCAATTACCGCCAGCAGCGATATCGACCAAATTATTCCTGATCCGTCGTCAACTTCCTTCGCTACGATTACTCACGGGCGTCTCACTGTGTGGGATGCCGTCACTGGTGCTCGTTTGGCGCAGCTTCCCGATACCGGCTATCTCCGTGCGGCTGCCTTCAGTCCCGACGGCCGTTATCTGCTCACCGGCTACGATGAACACGTTGCCGCTCTTTGGCTGTGGCGTTCGGCTGATCTGCGGGACCAGGCCTGCGCCCGGCTCACTCGCAACTTGTCCCGCGATGAATGGGCGCGTTGGTTTCCCAAAGAACCCTATCGCCAGGTCTGCCCCAATTTGCCGTCCGGGAATTGAGTAGCTGGGCACCGTCAGTGCCCCGCCAGCTTCGCCAAGCCCGCCGCGTACGTGTCGAGCGAATGCTGCAACGCGAAATCGAATTGGTCGGCCGCGCCCGCAATATCGATCCCTTGTCCGATGTGCTGATAGAGAGGCGGAATCGGCACCTTCGGTACCAGATCGCTCGGGTTCACGACACGCACGACGTTCGCAGCAGGCGGCAGTCCGTGAACCGGTGAGAACACGGCAGGGCCCGCAAACGTCCAGGTGTAGGCTTCAGGATGATGAACGCCCATGATCAACGCCAGCGCCGCACCCAAACTGTGTCCAATGATGTAGACCTTCGCGTTTGCCGAACAAGCCGTGTCCCAAGCCTTCTGCAAACTTGGCGCAATCGAGTTCCAGACGTCGTCAAAACCTTGATGCATCCACCATTGCCCATGGGCGACCGGTTCCGCGATGGCGCGGAAGTCCTCAAGCCACTGATGCTGCGTATCGGTTCCCCGGATCGCGATAACTGAAGTGTCCCCCTTGCGCGCGACGACGCCCCAATCGCAATCTTCCGTAATCACAATTTTCGCCAATCCCGACGCCGTTTCGTGATCGATTACGGATTGGTCGACATTGACCGTGCCGGTCTGCTCCCAACCCGCGGGAAATTTCAGCTCCTGTCCCCAAGACAGTTGGTACGCTGTGGTATTCAGGGGTATCAGGACGTCATGCGTGAAAACAGGGTCGAAAGCCATATTAAGACTTTACACGCTCTTAATTTCCAGAAAGTTGCTTCAGGTAGGCGATGATATCCGTTCGCTCCTCGGCCCTCACTAACTGGAACGCCATGTCACTATCAGGAACGAGCTTTTCCGGATCGGCCAGCCACTTATCCAGGGACGTCGCATCCCAGGTAATATGGGCGGTCTTAAGCGCGTTCGAATATTGGAAGGACTGCACACGTACCGGACATCCGGCCATAGACGCCGCGCAGCCGTGGCCCTTCCTTCTCTTTGTCCAGCGCGTGGCAGCCGGAGCAGCGTTTTTCGAAAATCTCCTTGCCATGCTCGCTGTTCTGTGCCTGGCCCGTTCCTGGCAGCGCCAGAAACAAGAATCAACGCACCGCGAGCACAGCCAGACGCCGCCAGCAGTCATGTCATGTGTTAAAGAATCGCCTTAGGATTCGCAAGCAGCGAGTCCACCACCGCCAAACTGTGTTTCTGCGCGACGTAGTGGACGTTGGTGATACCCAGCACGCTACGCAGCCTCTCGTCAGGAACCTTCATCGGGCCGGCCGAGGGCGCCGAGCCAGGCGCAGGTTGGGGAAAAGCTGTCGACATGGCCGTATGGAACGCGACGTTGCCTTCCACCTTCTGCATCACCTGATGAATATGGCCATTGAGTACCGTCACCGAGCCGAATCGCTTCAGGTAGCCGAGGGCCTGCTTCGCTGTCCGCGGTGCCCCAACCCCACTCCGGATAAAGGCTCCAAAGCGGGATGTGCGCAAACAGCACGATCGGCGTACTCGCAGACCGCCCTTTCACGTCTGCTTCGAGCCACTCGAGTTGATCCGGCCCAAGCTTGCCCGAGCCCCTCCTGGGCTCCCACGTTTACGAGCCCCACGAAATGGATACCCTTCTGATCAAAGCTGTACCAACCTCTGCCCTTTGTGCCTTTGCCATAGCGCTCAAGATACTGCTTCCCATCATCGTTGGAGGTGTCGTGCTCCCCGGGCACATAGAACATCTGCTTCTGGCTTGGCGCCCTTCAGGATCTGGTCCATCGTGTCAAATTCAGACGCCTTCGCCAGATGACTCAGGTCGCCGGTGTGAATAATGAACTCGGGCTGGACCGGAAGAGCGTTGATTTTATCAACCGTCGCCTGGAGTGTACCGTTTACATCGGGATTCGCCGGTTTGTTAAATCCGATATGGCTGTCGCTGATTTGAACGAAGGTCAGGTCGCCTTTGGAATTACCCATCTTCTGGCCGAAAGCCCGCGAAGTGGGAATCCCGCCGGCAAGGCTCCAAATGACTCCCGTGCCGGCCCAAGCCATGCACTGCAGAAATCCGCGACGGTCTATTCCGTCGTTGTTATGGTCGTGAATGATTAATTTTGACAAGTTGGCTCCTTTTAGCTGTCGTGTAGTAGCTTCTGTGTGCGGATACCGCTGCGACCGGAAGTTTATTCCTGCCCGGGATCGCCAACGCTCGCGCTAGAGCCCATTTACAAAGCTTTTACACAAGACCAGGACTATTTTCGAGGCGTACCTGGTCCCCTGATATGCAACTGAACAAGAAACTAAAGGGAGATTTATGAGTAAACAAATTGCTAAACGCCTCTACTTCGCGTTCAGCCTTCTTTAGTGGGGGGGCACGCCGCCGACAGTTACTGTGGAGTCTTCATTAGATTGGGCCAAATTGGCGGTCACTTGCGGCTTCGCCGCGATTGCGATCAGCGAAGTCGGCTTCCACGGAATAAATCGGTCGATACGCCGCCATAGCCAGACCAGCCGGTCGAATATCTTGAGCTGAAAACGGCTGATCCGCGATCTCTTCATGAGCTTGCCAGTGATGTACCAACTCGGGCGTGAGACGCGATTGAACTCCAGTATTCGCTGGACCTCGAAGCCGGCCTGTTCGAATCGGCTCCTCAGTTCGGTGGCCGAGTATCTCCGGTAATGACCCAGAATCACATCCAGTTGGCCATAGATCTCCTGGCCGCCGGAACCAGGACGATCGCGCGGCCGCCAGGCAATAGGGCGCTGTAAATGTTGCGCAAGGCACCCAGATCGTCTTCAGCGTGTTCCAAGACATTCAAGCAAATCACCGTATCCACGGTTTCCGCAATAGGCTCGAAGTCGGCGGCAATCGAAAGATCGCAATTGCGACGCGAGTCGTATTAGGAACCCCCGCCCACTGGACTGCTGATCTGAACGCCACCTGCACGGCGGCGCAGGTGAACGGCTATATGGCCTGCAGTCAGTAGCTCTCAATTGCGCTGCGTAGGCGAAATAGACGCGACGCCAATGCGATCATGGCTGGTACATTCGCAGAGTTATCGGGCGTCCGTTGACTTGAAAAGTTTCGACTGTCCGGGAATCCGATCTATACTGATCCAGAGTCGAATACGGGATGCCCATGCGGGCCTGCATGAACATTTTCCAGGTAGCCTCGGTTTGATCGAGAATTCCTAGGAAGAAAAGTTTGCCGTGGCTTTCCCGACATCGTTCTAGCTGTACAGCCAGGGCGAGCTGGGCATCCTTCAGATGCATAGAGGGCAGCAGTACGGCATTCTCGTTTCCGGAGTAGGCGAGATAAAGCGACGATACTTCGTCAAAATCCAACACAATCGAATCGTTCGGTGTGAGAAAGCTGCCGACATTTAGCGCTTCTTTCAAACCGGTAGTTGGGGAATGACTGTCTCCTATTGCTCGATAAAGGTTCGTCGGAACCTCCACCAGAGCCAGAGCGATGAGCAAAAGTGTCGTCGTTCTCTGCGCAGATTTGCTCCAGGGTGCGAACCTCCCGACGTACGCAAGACCGATAGCTGCGAGCGCAAATGGGAGTAGCCATAGCTTGTCGTACATGGGGTCCCAATAGAGAAGAGGCCAAACGGCTGGTAAGATTGAGCCGGCTCCAAGCAATGCCATCCAGCGACGAGGATGAGAGCAATCGCCCCACCTCCGGAAGCCTCCGATAAAGAGAGCGATCAGTGGAATGAAGACCAAAGAACCCATCGCTGCCAGTGCCGCGAACCAAGCGATATTATTCGACCTGGCAAAAAGAGAGCGAAGCCCTGCGTAATCGCGTGGGATGACGGGAGCCAGGTTAGAGAGAAAGCCGATCGGGAAGTTCACGACTCTGGATATCGAGAAGCCGGCATATATCTCGGATCCGCCTCCGATGCGAAAGAATTGACGTACGATCGGCCATCCTAAGACCACTCCCTGAGTCGCATATGCCCAGCCATACACAACTGTTGTCGCCACAGCACAGCTGAGGAGAAAGACCGACAATACTGCAGAGCGGCGACGCACCGATACAAACTTGGCATCGGGGTCAAACAAACAGATCCAGATGCCGCCGAACACTGCTAGGAACATGGCTTGATAGGTGGCAAAAGCCAAACCCAGGAATACGCCGGATAGTCCGGCCAGAAGGACTTTATCGCGGGTGAGCGCGGTTCTCAGGGTGAACAGCGCAGCTATGGCGTACATTAAACCCACGACAGGCTCGGCCGAGTTAGTCGCATGCAACATGAACGCTTTTGAGAAGCCATACACGATAACCAGAAGCAAGCTCAGAAGTCGATCAATCAGTATGCCGCTGATCAGCAACCACAAGAATGCGAGAGTGGCTGCGGCGCTCCAGCAATTCATGCTTTGGCTTAGGCGCATGTACTCGCCAGGTGTTTCGGGCGAGATGCCGCCGACGCCGGCGAGCTTTGACCAAACCAGGATATTGACCGGGTAGAGCAAATGATTATTGCCGTGAAACGAGAGATGAGGATGATGATAAACATCGAGGCAGCGCAGTGCGCCGTCAACAGCGGTGAACTGATTGCTCCTCAGAACAAGAAAGAGAGTGGCAAAGAGAAGCAAGATCATCCAGGCGATCACTGCACGCGAAGTCATAAATGCCCACAACCTGGAGTTAGTCCACATCTGCTTGTTCAACCGAATCACAACTATTATGAAAAGATTTTGTCTTTCGTTCTAATGTATTAGCAAGACTGGACGAATTGGCGACGGACGCCATCGGGTAACTTCAAAATGACGGAAGTCGCCGCTCGCAGAAGGAGAAATTCGAATTGATGCGTTCCCTATGGGCCATTTTCGCGACGTTGTGTTGTGGATATACGCAAACACTCGTCGACCTACGGACTCAAACCAAAGACGTCGACTTTACCACGGCGAATACGACCAAGCCTTTCAAGTCCGGGACCGCGGTTCCCGTGACCTGCTCGGTGGGAGAGACTTTCTTCAAGACCAACGCCGTAGCTGGGTCGAATCTATACGCTTGCACCGCCCTGAATTCTTGGACTTTGGAGAGCGGTTCGCCCGGACCTCCAGGCACACAGGGGCCTGCGGGATCAACGGGTGCGAGCGGTCCGGCGGGGCCCGCTGGCGCGATCGCAAGCATTCAAAGCGCCGGAACAGGCGTGCCGGTGCGAAGCATTTTAAATTTTACGGCAGGCGGCTGCACAGACGACGCAGCGAACGGCCGGACCAATTGTACCGGGGCCGGGATATCCGGCGTGAATATCGCGATCAATGGAATCACGCAGGGCACTCAACCCACGCTCAATCTGGTCTCCGCTCCCGGCATCATAGAAGCCTGCGCAAACAACGGCGGCGCCTCGCGAGTGGACTGCATGCCGGCCGCGGATACAGCGTACATACTGAGTCGCGCGACCCACCAGGCCGGGACGGATTTGAGTGTCGTCTCGAGTAGTGGGAACTCGACCGTCTACGCGGGTGGTGTAAATCCTTCGTTGACCGTCTACACGCAAAACCAAACTTTTAGCTGGATTCCAGATGTTGCCTGCGGAGTTTCCCCGACACTGAATATCAACGGGCTCGGCCCCGTACCTCTCAAGAAACTCTCTAGTGGCGTTTTGGTGCCACTCGCGGCGAATGACTGTGCAGCAACGGTTCCTTACCTGATTCGCGCGCACGGCACTCCCGTGGATGCTTTCGTCGTGAGTCCCGAGAACACCGCCGGTTCAGCGATCACGTCCCTCACCGGCGACGTGATTGCTACAGGGCCCGGATCTGCTGCAGCGACCATAGCTGCCAACGCTGTGACTTCGGCGAAAATGGCGGCGGTGAACGCGCGGCGGACTTGTATGATCGTTATCGGCAAGGATAATGGATCGACTCTGGCAAACGCGGACGTGGCCCCCCAGGGTCGCCAATGCTACATTCCCTTCGCTGCCACCGTGCTGGAAGTGACAGTCGCGGCCGATTCGGGAACACCCAGCGTGGTAGTGGCCAAGAATCACGCCGGGACCGTAAAAGACTTATTGAGCAGCGCTCTAACGACGGCCGCTGCGGGAGGTCCGGCGTGCTCGAACTCCGGCGGTACGACGGGGCTGGATGGCACTATCGCCTGCACTAACTCCATTCAGAACACATCAATTGCAGCAGGTGACTGGATCGAGACACATACGGGCACAGCCGGGGGTACAGCCAAGCGCCTAAGTATTGCGGTTACCTACACGGTAAATTAGCCCATGAATTCGATGGCAAGTACGGAGTTTCCGAAGTATGAATAGAGCGCAAGTTATTCTTACCCTGCTCACGGCAGTAGCAAGCACCAGCTTCGCCCAGCATTCGATCACTCTGACGTCGCCCACATCCGGCCAAGTGATCCAGGGCACCACTCTTTATGGCCAGTGGCCTACCGTCCATCCGACCGCTATCGTGGTTGATTCCTCGGGTAACTCGACCGCATACGTCCTCTACCTATTCAATGGAAAACCTTTCGCCGATAATGTCAACATCTCCTATATCAGTAAAACCGGAGATCCGAACTGGACGGCAACATTCAATGCTGCGCTCTGGGGCGACGGCACCGGCACCATGCAGGCCATTTCCTTCGATATTTTCGGGAATCAGCTAGCGGCGTCTTCCATTGTATCGTTTCAACTTCGCGTCTCGGGCGGCACGCAGGGAGTGTTTAACACGTTCCAAACTTCCGGTGCTGGCGTCTTCAACGCAACCAGCGTCGCCGGGATCAACACCAGCGCGGTCGGTGGGCAGTTTTTTATCGACGGGCGTGGCTCGGACAACGAATGGCAGACAAGTGGAGGAGGTTGGATAAACGGCCCATACATTGGTGTAGGTAAAACGAATCGTTTCCTAAATGGCCCTCATGAGGTAATGTTCGCCACTGGAACCACCGCTGGATCTGTCCAGGAGCCGTTCATCATCGCAACCAGTTTCGCTAACTCCGCCGTGTCCGGTTCGTCTATAACTCTCACCGGCCATATGTGGAAGACGCTTGAGCCGGTAGTTTTATCCACCACGGGTACGCTGCCGTCGCCGCTCGTAGTTGGAACCGCATGGTACTGGACTACCTCATCCGCGAGCATCCCCAACATCGGGAACTCGAACACGTTTACCGCCTCGGTTAGCTCGGGGGTCATGACGATCACGACCAGCAGCGCCCACGGCATCAGCCCCGGCGCGTCGGTCTACGTCTTCAATGCGGCGATCAGCACCGCGTCCTACCAGCAAAGCGGAAGCGGAGCTGTCCAGCTTTGCGATGGTCTCTATACCGCAGTAACCGCAAGTGGCACCACGATCACGCTGAACACGCCGAGTTGTCCAAACGGGACTTATGCACCTTCCGGCATGGAGGTTTACACCAATCCTTATTTCGCCAACTACATCGACAATGGCACGGTGAGTCTGTCGGCGACTCCGGGCGGAGCGCCGATCTCCTTGAACACATCGGTAGCGTCCGGTACACACACGATCACCGGCCGTCCCTATTGGAATCCGCAGATTGAAAACGGATCGCGGTTAGCGAACAACGGCTCTCCTCTTTTCTTCGCTTATCAGAATGTGACTTTTGCCAACGGCACAACGCCGTCGGAACTGCGGCCCGCGTTCGCCGAAATGCACGGCATCGCGGGAACCACCGGCCCCAGTTTGTGCAATGGTCTTCAGGGCGGCGGGGCAACAGGACCGCTGGTCTTCAACACGGATGGTACCAGCACAACAATCAATTGCAACGCGGTGACATACACGCCAACCACCGATCTTGTATCTGGCGTTGTCACGGTTGACTCTACCGGAAATCCAACATTCGTTAATCCCGGCTGGACCCATGTGATAGTTGCTTGTCCATCTTGTGCCCCTGCCGGGCCTAGCACGACCTATACAGTCACAGGAGCATCTTGGTCGGCGGGCACTGCGACTATCACCATCGGCCCACATGGAATTTCAGTAGGTCAGCACTTCTCTTTATCCGGTGTGTCGCCGTCTGGATATAACGGAGCGGATCTAGTCGCGACGAACATCCTGGGAACGAGTGTGAATTATTTGGTTGCATCGAATCCAGGAACATACGTAAGCGGAGGTACGGCAGTCTCAACAACCCTACCCTCCGTCACTGTCTGGATTCAGGTCCAGAGCGGCTCGGTCACCTTCCCACACTTCACCGTCAACGGCGTCACGTCCACCTACATTCCTGGCCAGTCCTTATTCCCGCGAACCATGTGGAATCTCGATACATATGGCTGGCTGAACCCAGGATTCCGGCGAGCGGTCCAAACAACTGTACATGCAGTCGATGATGCAATTAGCCAACATCAACGCTGTTCAGAATTCCGGTCTATCAACGGACGTTTTAGATCCTCTTCATCCTGGCCCGTGCGGAACTTATCCGGTTGCGGCCGATACTTTGCGCTGGAATTGGATGACGGCGAACCCCTATGTCCGCACCGAACAAAACTGGATTTCCTCCCTGGTCTTCTCTGTCCGGGTACTTGATCGACGGCTATCTTAACAACGTAAACTACCCGACCGGCACTAGGGCGGCTTGTTATGCAGGCTACTGGAATTCTGTCCACACCAACGGAAAAACCTATATGGTGTTGTCGGCTGACGAAGTGGATGCAAATTTCGCCAGGGTTTTGCTCACTCACGACTTTACTGGAGCGGGACCCAGCAGCCTCATCGGCAGCGCGTTCTTCTCTGCGTTCTCGACCAACGGATCAGGTCTCGCCACGATCACCGGGCAATTCGATATCCAAACCACCAATCAGTGGAATCAGAGCACTGGCCTGGGCGACTACGTAAGGCTGACGGGTTCGGCAGTTAGTGGTTTGAACGGCCTTTACCCCGCTCTCAGCGTTACGAACTGCAATCAATCCGTCCTGGAAGGCCTGGGCTGCTCGATGACCATTCACACATCCTGCATTTCTTGCACGCAGACATCGGGCAACGATCCTGCTTTGCAGTTGGTTCATTGGGGTACGGTCACGGCGGGAAGAACCTGCGTAGTGCCAAGCTTGATTGGGATATCCGACGCCACCCAGATTGGCTGGGGGACCAACGGGCCTTCGTCAATCGTGTCCGATGGCGCAACACCTAGCAATCTTACGGTGAATTGGACGGGCCACAAGTTTGTAGCGGGGCAGGTTCTTCATATTTGGTCAGCAACCAATACCGGCCTGAACCTGTACAGCATCGTTGCGGGCGTCACGACCAACAGCTTCACCGTCGTCGCGGTCACCACGCTTGCAGCGGGCACCTACAATAACTCGACTGATGCCTCGGCGCTCTTCACACGCGATTGCGATTTTCCTAACAACGTCTACACCACTATGCGTGCGGCAAATATCGCTGCCAACGCCCCGCCGCAGTCCTTGACGATCATCGGCACTACTTACGGCAAGGCATTCTTGCCCGCCACCTATTCCTATATCGGCAACCCAGCCAACACCGATGCCGTTCTTCGTTACCACTGTTGCAGCGGCCTCAGCACCTATGGTTACGATGCCAGCGTATCGCAAAATGCAATCTCGCTAAGCCCGGAGAGCATTGCGGCGCGCCCGTGGGAAACCGGGCCACTCGGCGATTTGCTAGCGAGCGGAGGATGTCAATGCGTTAAGTTCCACTCGGGTTTCGTGCCCAATCTTAGTTATGACCGCATAAATTCCGCTGCAAACCTGCGCCCCGAAAACATTGTGGTATCGATTGGTCACCTGCTCTCGGCCAGTCTGTCACATACGAAGCTTTATCTGTTCGACGGTCAACAAGCCAGCGCCTATAGCCAGCCTTATGGCGGTGGCATAGGATTCACGGCGACAAACCCCCTCACGCATCCGGTTCAGTGGGCGGCATGGGCGTGGTCGAATGCCTTCTTGCAGATGCTCTCTAAATATCTGCTTCAGCCGCAAATGAACACGCCTTACCTGGGACCGATGTTCTCAACCTCCGCGCACACTTCATCCTTCGGAAACATCCTGACTGTAGCGTGCTTGAACGAGACTCCCTACCAGCAGACAGTCAACCTCGCTCCCTACCGGCTGACCGGGGGATCTTCGTATCGCGTTTCCCTAACAGGCTATAGACTCACTGTGGCCCGATTGGCCGGCAACCCAACCTCGGACACCTACAGTTTCTGCGGCCACGGTCCAGGAGGCACCCAATCTCCGGGTGAGACGGTGGCCTACGTTTTCCAGCCTTCGGGCGCGATCTCCGATATCGTTAACCAGCAGTTTTCCGCGCCGGCCTCGCTGCCTTATGGCGCATCGAAGTTTCTCATCCGCTACGGCTACTTCGGGCCAGGGATGATCGAAGGCCAAGATCCTGTGATCGATTGCACAACCGGCTGCACGGTTCCGATCAACAACACCAACGTGAACGCCTTCTATCAGACCATCTATGCGGATTCAAACTTCAAGTCGCTCGCCTCTGGCGATGCGACAATGGTTACAGCGGTGAATCCAAATCCATAGGGATTCGAAAGGCTCTAGCGGCGGACAATGGATCGGGAGTCAGCCATTAATCGACCAGCCCAGAATTCGGCTTGGCATGGCTGATCGCAGGGCGGAGATCGTTACTTCCACATAGCCACGAAGCGGCGTTCGCCAGGCATACGGTAGGACCAGCAATGAGTACGCAAGGACCACGAAGGTCGTAATTATCGCCAAATTGAAGAAATTCGGGGCATGGAACTGCGCCGCAAAAGCCAACCCAGCAATTCCAACCACCGCGAAGCGCCAGAGATACGGCGCATAGGGCCGGAGCAAGCCAAAAAAAGACAGTTTAAATTCGCGCATATAAAGGAAGACATCGGTCGGCAGGGCGACGCACAACCCGCCGCAGAGTGCACCGATCGCGACGCCCACAAGTCCGAAATGCTGCACCAGGATGAGTGCCAATCCAAAGCTGACGATGCCGTCCAGCAGAGTGCGAATGGTGAGAGGCTTCTCGTATCCGAAAGCAAAGAGCGCCATGCTAAGCGTGTAGTCGATCTGCCGGACCAGGAAGTTCAGAAGTAAGAGGTAAGTCAGTTCAATACCACCAAAGAACTTCGGGCCGAGCCAAACCATCACAAATTGTTGGTTAACGGCCAGGACAACGCAGAACACACCGCCGATCAGCACTAACATGGCCTGCGTGAGCGATATCGTTTTGTGCAAGACTTGCTGGCGCGGTTCGCTGGCTTTCAGATGGCTGAGTCCGGGAAGAGCGACGCTGGCGAGGATTTGGGGTTGATTCTGCAGGACGGTGATCAGCTTGATTGTGCAG
Source organism: Bryobacterales bacterium (assembly GCA_963769205.1). Taxonomy (GTDB): domain Bacteria; phylum Acidobacteriota; class Terriglobia; order Bryobacterales; family Bryobacteraceae; genus Palsa-89. The sequence goes on from CAVYKR010000024.1 coordinate 110,758, forward strand.
GCATAGACCACCACCGTGGCTGGGCCGAGCGCACGGCCGATGATCAGCAAGTCCGTTCCGGCACTCAAGCCATAGCCGATCTGTCCCACGTTCACCCATAGCCCCCGCAGAAACCAGCGCCAGGTGAACGGGCCGGTGCTTTTCAAGACGGCAGCCGTCAGCAGATCGGGGCGGACGCGGCGGAGACGGCGAAACGCCACCAAGTCGTGGACGATTTGTTGCAGGGACCAACCGCAGGCCAAGGCCCAGAAGCGCGCACCCAGAATCAGCAGGACGACGCTGACGGCGGTGGAGACGGCCCACATCCACAAGCGCAACTGTCCCAGGAATTTCAGGTCTTGCAAACCCTGCAACACTGCTGGAAAGAGGCGCATCGGAAAGGTCAGAACAAAGACGAAGAGAGCCAGACTGATGGGCCCGCGTATAGCGGCAGTGGCAGGCGGCCGAAAGAAAAACACTCCGAGAGAGACCAGAGCTACCAACACAGTCTGGATCCCGACTACTTTAATGGTCTGTCCGATTAACATGCGGAGCTCGCCGGATCCGGCCTCGGATTGCTCTTTGCCGTGCGCACGCGCAACGTCGCGCGGGACTACGGCCAGAACTCCGAAGTCGCATAAGAGAAGGAAAACCAAGACCTGCATCCCGATCAGCCAAATTCCATAATCGTTGGAACCGAGCGTTCGGATGTAAAAGGGCGTTAGCCACAGTCCAATACCATGGAGCAAGCCTGGTAGAGGTATGCGAAGATTGCGCCGCCGAAGAATGATCGGGTGCGGGACATGTAGGGGTTTATGAAGGCTGGGGTCCGCTGTTTGCCAACGGTGGGGGGATAAAGAACATTTCGAAGCGAATTCAGTTCCAAAGCGGGTGGGCGGCCCGCATGGCCAGCGTACCGAGAAGTTTCTTGTATTCCGACAGCAGAAGATCGCGGCCGGGCTGGGTTTTCCACCACGAATTCGGATCGAACTTCAGGTCAGGCGCGGCTTCTACGCGAAAGCGTAAACCGGGCAGGAACAGGCGAAAAACCAGCGCTACTCGCCGGGAGTGAAAGTTGCTGGTTACCAGAATGATTTTGCGAGCACCCATGCGGGTGAAGACCGGTCCCATGGCGCGGGCCTCATCAATGGTCGAGGTAGCATCGAGCCGCACCGGGCAGAACAGGCTGCGGGAATAACCATGCTCGACAGCGAAATTAATCGCCATATCGCCTTCGTATTGATCTCCGTAGCGGCCGCCGCTCAATAGGACGCGCGGGGCGTAACCGCGAGCGCCCAGGTCGGCACCCAGCAGCACACGGCTGCCGAAGAAATCGCCAGCGAGAACGTAGATCAAGTCAGCTCTTTCCAAAGGGTCGGAAACCACTAGAGCCTGGCCGAGTAGCGCCGGCCGTAGATAGACAAGCAGGGCCAGTACGGAAGCGGCTGCGAACAGGGCGAGCAGGCATCCGATGAACGTGCTCTTGACATGCCGGCGCATGCCTCTATCGGAGAGCCGTCACGAGCGGCCTCTTACATTCCAGATCCGCAGGACGCCCAAGCCCGGAAAGCGCTGCTCCAACTTGACCGTGGGAGCGAACTGGCTGGTGAGAACGTCCATGAGCATCTTATCTTCCTGCGACTTAGCGATCCAATAATCGCTGTCGTCGCGATTGAAAAATATGAACTGGACGGTCTTGTAACGATCGATTAGAGCGCGGATGTCACTAGACTGGATTCCGGTGAGCGGCGCCACCATCCGGCGGCCATGAAGCTCGTTCAAGAACTTGATGGTGGCGGGTATGTCGGCGACCAGCGGTTGAGCCGGGTCGGTGTTGGAGTACAAAGCACTCACGAGATCCTGGTGCAGCTTTCCCCATTGATCACTGCGCCAATTCACGACGAAGCCCATGGCGACCACGCCGGCCAGCCAGGTTGCCACCGCGGCTCGCGCCAGATGATTCCAAGCGGTCTTGCGCTCAGTGCTTCTGGATCGAAGAAAAGCGGCGTACCAGCGGGGACAGGTGTCGGCCATGGCGAAGGCGACTATAGGCAGAAGAGGTATCAAGAAGCGCAGTGAGAGCATCCATTGTTTAAGCCCGCCGCTTGCGCCGCCGTTGTAGTTATAGACCAGGAACATGCCGAAGAAGGTGGCGACTGTGGAAACGAGTTCCGGCCGGCGTGGGCCGCGGTAAGCGAGGGCGAAGATCAATCCACCGGGAACCATTATGAGAAGCGCGGTCAGGTACATGACCAAATTTTGAGGAAGCTGGTGTCCAGTGAAGCCGTAGAACTGTACCTTCGTGAAGAAGGGGTTGCCATAGGCAATGGCTGCGCCCAGTGGACGGCAGGCGACGCCGGCAAGTCCGCCAACAATCAACGGGATGAGATGGCGTTCGCGCCGGACCAGGGCTCCGAGGAAGAACGCGACAAACAAAATGGGATTCGGTTCTCTGAGACACACGGAAGCGCCAGCGATAAAACCGGCCGACAGGCGACGCCACGCCGGGCCCTCGTTTCCTGACCAGAACAGCCACAATCCGGCGGCCACCAGGCAGGCACTGGGGACATCGCTCATGGCGGTCCGCACCATGACCATGGTGGGGGCATAACCGAGGATCAAGAGCGCGAACAGTGGAGAGCCTCCGGAGTCGGCGATCCACCTGGCAGTGATCAATACACAAAGCAGGACAGAGGTAAGGCCGAGCAGGAAAGCCCCGCGCCAACCGGCTAGCCATACGAAGGGCGCCATCAGCGCGGAAGTGCCTGGCGGGTAATCGCTGGGAGGCGCGGCATGGCGCAAACCGGTGTAAGGGTCGAGGGCGTCCACCGTGGTGGTCCCGGCCGCAAATGCCGCCGCTTGCCGGACATAAGAGACCTCGTCGAAATTGGTCAACGCTTTCGGGAAGAAGCAGGCATAGCCGATGGTGTAAAGCAGCAAGACGCACCAGACCATGCGCATCTCGGTGGTAAGCCAAAAGGTCGGCGTTCGCACGGGCGCGGGCGGCAGAGGCGAAGGGGCGGTCGATACTGGATCGAGCGTCAGTACCGGTTTCGGGTTGATGTCGGTAAGGGCTTTCCACATCTGGTATGCAGTAGGGGTTATTGCGACAACGTGGCGGACTGTTCGAGGACCGTCTGATAAAGCTGCATGGTCCGCGTCGCCATGGATTTCAAACTGAACTCTTCCTGCGCCCGGCGTGTGCCCGCGGCGCCGAGCGAATGGCGCAAGCCGGCATCGTCGAGCAAGCGATTGATGGCGGCCGCGAGCTGCTCGCGGATCGCTGGGCGGTACGGTGAGACCAGTCCGGTCATGCAGAGAGACAAACGGCACACCGGAATCAAGGCTGGTATTGACGACGGGCAGGCCGGCAGCCATGGCCTCGATTTGAACGATGCCAAAAGCCTCGCTGCGGGCGACGGACGGCAAGGCGAAGACGTCGGCGGCATGATAATAAGGGGCTACTGTCGGAGTTTTGGATTTCGCCCGCGAAGATGACTTTGTCGGCGATGCCGAGTTGAGCAGCGAGACTGCCCAATTCACCTCGCGAGCGGCCCGTCGCCAACAATCAGCAGCTTGCCGCGGACCTGGGTCATGGCGCGGATCAGATATTCGAAGCCCTTGTAATACACCAATCGACCCACGCTGATCACCAAGCGGTCGCCATACTGGCGCCGAACTCGGTCCACGGCGGCCGGGTCGCGCTGCTCGAACTGCGCGACATCGATGCCGTAGGGAATCACGTGACAGCGATCGCGATGGGGCTGGAGGGCGGAGGAGGTTGCCAGATAATTGGGCGAGGTAGCGATGATGGCGGAGCTGCGGCGCAGGATGGCCTGGAGCAACGGCTCGAACAAGCGTCCCATGACTTTTTGGCGGACCGTATCGCTGTGATAGGTGATCACCAGGCGGCCACGATGACCGCTGGCGAGATAGGCCAACACGGCGGTCGGATTAGGCAGGTGAATATGCACAAGGTCCGCGTGGGAGGCCCGGATGCGGGCCACCATGGCAGGGCAAATGGGAGTGGAGAACGCTGTCAACAGGGTGGCGATTCGCTGGACCGGCACTCCGTCGAGCGTTTGTTCAACGGTGCGATTATCATCGCTGGAAACGATCACACGAAGATCGACCAGTCCGCAGAGCGCGCCGCACAGCGCTTGGAGGTGCGTCTCAATGCCTCCCATATGGGGCGGGTAGAACTTACCCACTTGCAGAACCTGAGGTTTTTGGCCAGCCGTGGAGGACGGAGGTTGCACAGAGCTAGTTCGGCCTGTGGGTTTGTCGAGTTCCAAGTTCATGCGATGGTGGCGCTCAGCTCGAGAAAGAGCTCACGGTTTTGGCTGATCCAGTCGTACAAGAGGTCGAGGCCCTGCGGACAGGTAATGCGAGGGGTCCAGCCTAGTTCGGCTTGGGCGCGGCGGATATCGCTGACGAACACTTTCTGGTCGCCGGGACGCCAATCTGAGGAGCCGTGAGGAAGGGGGTTACCGCGCCGCCGTTCAATGTAGGAGACCAATTCGAGCAATGAGAGCACGTTACCGGCGCCGCCGCCGATGTTGTAGGCACGACCGGCTACTTGGTCGGGAGAAGCGAACGCTGCGTCGTAGGCATCCAGCAGATCCTCAATAAAGAGAAGATCCCGCACTTGCTTGCCGTCGCCATAAATTGTTATCGGGCGGCCGAGCTGGCTAGCGATCATGAACCAGGCCACCCAACCCTGGTCCTCGGCGCCGAATTGGCGATAGCCGTAAATGCACGACTGCCGAAAAACTATGGTACGCAGGCCGTAGATGCGGTGATAATCGATGACATATTGGTCGGCAGAACCTTTGGAGCAGCCGTAGGGCGAATGAAAGTCCAGGTTATGCTCTTCCGAGACCCCAGCGGGCAGCGATTGATAAGCATAGCGACCGTCTTTTTCGGTCACGCCAACGCTGGTCATCTCTCCATACACCTTGTTGGTGGAAGCATAGATGATTGGGGCGGTAACTCCAGCCACGCGCATGGCTTCGAGGACATTGAAAGTCCCGAGCGCATTTATCTCGAAGTCCTCGCGAGGGTCGCGAACGGATGTAGTGACAGCCACCTGCGCGGCCAGATGCAGCACTTGGCCGGCATCGCGATGTTGACGAAACAGGCTGGCGAGGCCGGTGGCATCCCGAATGTCGAGTTGATGAAACTCGAGGTCGCCCTGCGGCCGCAGCCACTCCAAATTCTTGCGAACTCCATCGCGCGCCAGGCTGTCGACGACGACAACGCGGTGGCCTCGCTTCAAATAGCGGCTGGCGGCATTACTACCGATAAATCCAGCGCCTCCCGTGATGATGGTTTTCATTTATTCCACCTTAAATGTGCCGATAACTCGTTCATAGATCTCAGCGGTGTGTTGTGCGTTCTTAGACCATGAGAAATGGCCCGCTCGAGCGATAGCGGATGTACGCCGGGCCTGGTAGGCAGCGGGGGCATCCGACAACTCGCGCAGAAGTTGCAGGCCGGAGTCTCTCCAAGCCTCGATATTTCCGACCGGACAGTAGGCTGCCGCTGTTCCGCCAACCTCGCGTAATACCGGAATATCGCTGGCTATTACCGGACATCCGCACGCCATAGCCTCAATCACGGGCAACCCGAATCCCTCGGCATCTGCAGTGTGTAGGAGTACATGCGCGCGCCGGTAGGCGGCTGCCAGAACATCCCGGTTCAGAGAAGGCAACTGAACCAGTGCATCCTGAATCTTGGCTTCCCTCGCCAACTGATTTTGGGAAGGGGTAAGCGGTCCTCCCACGCGAAGGAGGCGGACCTGGGGCAGGTGGGCGCGCATCGCCGCAAAAACCTGCAACAGAACGTCCAGCCGCTTGCGGTTGAGTGTGCTGCCCACATTGAGAATCCAAAGGGCGTTGCCGGCATCGGGAGGAAGAAGGCGGGCCAATTCAGCATCGGCGCGCGCATTAGGAAGGGGCGAACAGGACGGATGCACGCCGTTGGGAATCACCGTGACACGCGCTTCGGGGATCAAACCATGCCGCATAATTGCATCGCGCGTAGCCGCGCTCACGGTGATCACGTGGGCAGCCTTCTTGAGGCCACCGAGGATGCGAGCGGTCATGGAGCGAAACCAGCGAGGGCGGGACTCGCTTTCGGGATCGAGGAGGCAGCGAAACGTATCCAAGTCGTGGCAGGTGACCACGGTCCGCCCGGGCGGAAGAACGTGCACCAATTGCGCATAACTATGGTCGACTACATGGAACAGATCAAACTCAGGAATCTTTTTTCGAAGCCAGCGCGGATAGTCGAGGAATCTGTTTAATAAGCGATCCGCATTGAAGGTCGCGCCCGGGCTGAAGGGGAGGCGCCCCAGATGCCGGCGCATGGGTGGACGAAGGCGGGAGACTGGAAAGTCATGGCTATGAGACTCGAGTAAATGCTCGAGGAGCATATCCGCCACCAAATCCATACTGGGCCAGTTCTCTTCGACAAAATCGCAGACCAAGCCCACACGGTGAGGACGGCTGGGGCGCCCGGCTGTAGTAGGAAGATCTGCTTGTATTTCCACCATCGAGGTCACTTGGTTCGCTGAGCTTCCTCAGTCAATACTGCGGCTAAACTGGAGAATGCTCGCTGGCGATTCCACTCCCGGCTGACGAACTCCCGGCCGCGCAAAGCTTGGGCGCGGGCCAAATCCGGGTGAGTGGAGGTCCACAAAAGTGCTTTAGCCATGGCCTCTGCGTCACGTCGCGGCGTCAAGGTGGCGTAATCGGGCATCATGCGAGCCATGCCGCCCACGGATGTGCAGACTACGGGCACGCCGCACGCCAAGGCTTCGAGAGTGGTCATCCCGGCGCCCTCATCGAGAGAGGCTTGGGACAAGACATCCGCAGTGCGATAATAGTCGGCCAATTCCGTCATGGGATGAGCGGCAGGCCGGCCCAAGACCCATTGGTCAGCATCCGGCAAGGAAAGCTGCGTGGCGAGACGGAGGAAATCCTGGTAACCGCCTCCCAGATTCAAAACGACTGCATCGAGTCCTTGCGCACGGGCCAGTGCGACGGCTTGGAGAAGGGTCTCCGGATCCTTCTCGTGGCTCACCCGGCTTCCACTCAGAATCAGGAACTTGTCTAAGGGCAAATCCAGTTTGGTCCGTAATTGGGCTTTCGCGGTTTCCGAAACAGGACTGTAAAAGTCTGTGTCGACCCCGTAAGCGTAGCCCATGGTAACGCGAGCGCATTGGAGGGAAGCGACTTCGGCCATATAGGGTCCGACTGCGATACATCGGCTGGCGAGCTTGGCTGTCATCCAAATCAGGAAACGGATTACCGTTTCGCCGATCTGAGCCTTCATCCAGCTGGATTGCTTTCTTTCCCGGCGGCAACGGAAATACTGCAGGGGCGGGACGTTCATGTAAGTGACGACCGGCTTATGGTAGAGGCGGCCCACCAAGCAGGAATTAAGCGATCCGCGCAGAATCTCCTGAGAAAGGATCACGTCGAAGTCCTTGGCCCTTCGCAAGAGGTAAGCCAGGGACGCAGCTTGAAATCGGATTCTGCCGCCCTTGACTAAGTCGATATTCAACTTCGCGCCGCTGGTGATAATGCGCTGGTGAAGACCACTCTGGTGGTATTGTTGAGCGGGCGCCAGCATGGTGAGTTCGCAGATTTCACTCAAACCGGTTACGAATCGAATATCGGTATATCCTTCCACGACGAAGAGTACTCGCAGCCGCCGAGCGGTAGAGCCGCCGGGCTGCTCGCCCGCGACAACGCAAGCGACACCAGGTGTGGAATGTTGAGATGCAACGTTATGCATGGATGCGTTCCACGGTTGAATCGAAGGCGGTGGTTGATGTCTTGCTGGAAGCAGCCAAAACATCTTCCAGCTTGGACAAGTGCGCGTCGAGATTGAATCGAGCGGCCATTTGGCGGGCGCCACGCCGCAGGTTGGAATAATGATCCGGGTCGCGCAAACATCGAACCATAGCATCGGCCAGACCCTCGACTGTGGGTGGATCTCCGGGCGCGAGTTCCCCGGACTCTCCCGGAATCAGCCAGTCGGAAATTCCTCCGACTTTGTAAGCCACCGCAGGCAAGCCGTAGGCGCCTGCCTCGATACCAACCAATCCAAATGGCTCCGGCCACAGGCTCGGAACCCCCAAAAGATCGGCCTCCCGCAGGAGATCGGATTTCCGTTCGGTGGGAACCCATCCGAGGAACTCAGCAGAGACAACGAGCTCGCGCGCCAAAGCTTCGAGCTTCCGGCGTTCCGGTCCGTCGCCGGCGATAGTCACCGACAGAGGCTGGGCGAGCTTGCGCGCTGCGATCGGGATGGCTCGGAGCAAGTGAGCTACACCTTTCAATTTTGTCAGTCGCCCCATGAACAGGATTCTGCCCTGCGAAGCCATGCGCACGGTCGCGTCGCTGGGGATGACGCCCGTGTTAGGCAAGGGAGCCAAATGAAGTCTGTCGGACGGCACGCCATGGCGTTGAAACTCACGATACATGTGCGCGCTGGCGACTAGAACAGCCCGGTAGTATCGAAGATGGCGATTCATTTCGGCGGAGAGCCGATACAACTTAAACATCGTTCCCGGATGCAGGCCGCCGCAGCGGCGTGGGTAGTGTAACAGCAGGCAGGCCGGTCCAAATCGACGGTCACAAGGCTGAGGGACTGGAAAAGCATGACACTTCTGTCCGGTGGCGCAGGTACCCAGGTAATTGTGCGCGTATAGCACACTTGGATATTTGTCGAGCAGGGCGGTCTGCAAAGCAGTATCTGCCAGACCTTGGGAGTAGACCACGTCAGGCTTGAAGTCCCCGACGAAACGCAACGCCCGGTCCCAACCCACTTCGGCGATACAGGAGGCACTGAGCGCGGCCTCCTGAGAATCGATGGTCTCCACCGCCGGATCCGGAGGATTCTCGTAGAGCAGGCCGAGCTGATGGCCGCGGTGTGCGAGGGCCGGAATGACTGCCTGGAGGTACTTTTCCACGCCACCGACGAGGTTGCGATGCGATGTCGCAATCAGGATACGCATGTGAGATTCTCAGAGCTCGCAAGACGAAGGGAGGCGACGGTGTGAGCGATGTCGAATCGGTCCTCATACAATGTTCTGGCGGCCTGGGCCAGACGTGCGCGCTTCGCTTGGTCGGCGCATAGTTCGTTCACCAATCCCACAAAAGCGTCAGCATCACCGGCCGGCGCTAATGCGACTGCATTGGATTCGATCCAGATCGGGTCGGTTTTGGGCACGGCGGTGGTAACGATGGCCCTTTCGTGGTTGAGGCAGGCCATGAGGGTCCCACGGCGGGTGGTGACTCCATCCGGGTATGGCTGGATCATCAAATCACAGGCGCTAATGTGACGCGAGAGATCGGCGGCAGACAGCGGTCCTGTGGCGTGCAATCGCTCACTTAGCTCGGGGCTCTTTTGGATCTGCCGCGTCCGAAATTCCTGGCTACCCATTCCCATGAGCAAAATCGCCGCCCTAGAAGTTTCACCCGAAGTTTCAGAGGCCAGCTTGATCAGAATGGGTTCCAGAACGGAAACAACGGGCACGCCATAAGTTCCGAAATGTCCGATCAGGCGTCCGCCGGCGGCATACCGATTACGAACTCTCTGAACGCCGGCTGGATCATCGACGACCTCGATATTGGTCGGCACGGGCTGCCATTGAAAAGGAATGCGCCGACCCAGCCGGTAGGGTTTCCAACGTCGCTCGCATTCCGGAGTTGACACCCAAACTCGTTCCGCCGATTGGAGCAAAATTGCGGTCATGACGCGGTGAACGAGTGCGACGGCGCACTGGCGCCAAGAGCGGGCAAAAGCTAGAAAAGCCTCGTGCACCATAATCTCAATTCGATCGCCGCGCCGGGAGCGGCTCCAGAGCCAGGTGCAAAACCGCAGGTTCATGGATCGATAGCGATAACCGTGCGGGACCCACTGGACCAGTATCCGGCGAGGGGATGGGAAACGATTGAGTTGCTCATCGACAGATCGCAGATCGGCGGGCGTTATGCTTCCCAGTTCTGGATGAATATGGACCGATCCATCGGTGCGAGCAGGACCAGCCAGCGTCGTGCACCACACGTGTACGTCCTCGCCCGCCTCAGCCAATCCCTGAGCGACTTGTTCGGTGTAGTCACTAACGCCGCCCGATTGCGGCGGGTATTCGGGCGTGATCAGGTGACGGACGACGGCACGGCCGCCACGTTCTTGGATTCCGGTCATGGGTGCGGTCAACAAAAAGAAACAGGCTAGGACGCGATAAACAGAATGTTCTGAAATTCCAGATTGCTTTCGCTTACCTCTTCGGCGGGTCGCAGCCCGAGGGACTTCATGAACTCATAAAAATCTCTGGGAGTCGTGCCGCTACTTCGCAGCCATTCACCGCAGAATTCACAAAGAATAGCATCTATTTTCTTGGCTCTAATGGATGACAGGGCGCCCTGAATGATTTTGGGCTCGAAGCCCTCGACATCCATTTTCAGGAAGTTTACACGAGTAATTTGGTGATGCTCCAGGTATTCATCCAGAGTAAGGACGGAGACCTCAATCGGACGGCCGCCGTCGTTGGCAATCATTGTGGCCGTGTTATTGCCAGACTCCTTGGGAACGAAAAGGAGGCTGCTGCCGGTTTTTTCCGCCAGAGCTAACTGTTCGACAGTGATATTACGGATTCCATTGTGTTCTACGGTGCGCTTTAGTTGCGCGGAAAGGACGGGGTTGGGCTCGAACGCAATCACGCGACCCGAAGGCCCGGCGACGGCGGCCGCCATCAAGGAATAGTAGCCAATGTTGGCGCCAATATCCACAAACGTCATCCCGGGCTTAAGGTACTTCCGAACGAGCGCTGATTCGTGGCGCTCGTAGGTGCCCAAGAACACATTCCTCTGAATATGATCCGCGACATCAAGGTCGATCGAATAGCCGAACAGGCTGGTGCGGCGGATGCCTTCTTTCGGACAAAAGCTATTGAGCAGGCGCCCCTTTCCGCGAAAGGAAAAAGGCCGTAAGGAATTGGCCGCCAAATCGAGAAGTGGCATTCGTCAGGCTCCAGTCAAGTTCGGGTGCAGTGGAGAAAGCTGCTCGCCGCCGGCGGTAGGCCTCACAGTTTGCAGCCCCGTTTCGAGGTTAAAAACGGGGCGGAAAGCGAGAACGTTGACGGCTTTCTGATTGCTGTAAACGGCGCGGCTGGCGAAGCCGCTGATGCCGCGATCATCGAGCGGGTGAATGTACCGGCTACCCATGAGTTTGCGATTCAAGCGGCGTAATAGAGACGGCTGCAGCCATTTCTTCGAGTATGCGCGTGCTTCGGCGGCGCTCATAGAAACTGTCGCGGGCCGGCCTAGAATGGTCTCAAGCTCGGAAAAATATCGGCCCCAGGTAACCGGCATCCCGTCGGTGATGTTAAAGATTTCGAAGCGCGAATTGGAACGCCGCAGCAGCGTCAAGACGACGGCAGCGACATCCAAGACATGGACCAGGTTAGCCACTCCAGCTCCGTCATCGACTGCTATCAGCCGGCCGCGTTCCATCTGATTCAGGAGACCCTCGATCCACCAGCCTCCCCCTGGTCCATAAACGCAGCCGAGTCTGAGAATCGCGACTTCCGACAAGCTCGAATCCGCCTGTAGCGCGGATTCAATTGCTAATTTGATGCGAGGGTATGCATCCGAAGCGGGCAAGGGTGCGGTTTCTTCGGTGATGGCGCCGTCCGGCGGATTTCCATAGACCGCCACGGTACTGAGGTGAATGAATCTCTGGACGCCTGCTTGAGCGCTCAAATGCTGCAGTGTCGAGGTGGTTTGAGGTTCGTCGGAAAGAGTCTCCGTCAGCGCGGTGTGGACGACGGCAGAGACACCCTTCAAAGCAGCTGCGTATGTATCGGGGTTACTCAGGTCTCCGATTACTAACTCGACCGACGGATTGAATCCCTGATCAGGAACACGACGCACTAATGCGCGGACCTGGTAAGCGTTTTTATCCAGCAATTGCACCACGTGGCGGCCGATGAAGCCAGAACCGCCAGTCACCAAGATAGGGCCGCGGTTATTCACGGCGTTGGAATGAGACGGTGTGCTCTCCATGTTTGTCATCATTGGCCGACCCAGTCCGCCCGGGCTACGCTCTTCCAGCGGCTGCGGATTTTCTCAAACTGGCCGGGTTCAAGAGCGCCAGCGGCAACGATTTGCGCGTTCTTCCGCCAGTGATCCTTATTAGTCGTGCCGACTATCGCCGTGTGCACCGGCGCAGTCAGGGTAAATCGTAAAGCCACGTCGACAGCCACGCGCTCGTCCGTCAGGAAGTCATACTTAAGATCTTGCAACCGATCCCAATAAGCGTGATGGTAGGAATTTTCAGGCCTATGCGCGCTTCTCCATACGGCATTGGCAAGAGGTCGTTTGGCGATGACACCCATACCATGCTCCTCGGCGATGGGCAACGTAAGGTCGAGTGCCTCCTGGTCAGCGATATTGACGGAGGTCTGAAGACTATCGAACTGGCCGCATTGGACGGCATAGAGGGCGGGGGGGCCATGGCCGCTATAGCCAATGAAGCGGGCTTTGCCAGACTGGCGAGCTGCTTGCAGCACTTCGATCACGTCGCCGCGGCGAAGGATCTCTTCGGAGCAGCTGTGTAATTGGATCAGGTCGATCCAGTCAGTTCGCAGGCGCCGCAAACTTCGATCGATGCTCCGCTTCAGCAGACGTGGATCCCAGTCCGGAAGAGCTCGTCCGATTGCTCGCCCAACGGGCTGCCAAAGTCTCCGGCGAACGCGTGTAAAGTACGCGGTTGGGGCCTCTGAAAAAGCGTGACCGCACTTGGTGAAAAGCAAACACTGTTGACGCTTCCCGCGTAGTGCGCGACCAATCTTCTCTTCGCTGTCGGCGTAGCACTCGGCGGTGTCGATGACATTGAGACCGGAATCGAATGCCACCCCAAACAAGGAATCCACCACCTTGTTGGCGACCTTCTCGAAGCCCAACTCTGCCGCGCCAAAGCCAAGCAGACTGACTTGCATTCCAGTTTTTCCGAACGAGCGTTTGGCCAGCACCGGGGCCGAGCGATCGGGCAGTGGGGGCAGCGGCCGTATGTTAGCTGAGTTCGCCATGTTGTCAGTGATCGCGCTAGTAGTGATACACCAAGTGAGCTCGGCGGATCATCCGTTTTTCAAGAAGGAGCCAGGAGACTTGTGCCAGAGCGCAGGTTACAGTCAGGGCCAGCACTGTCACCAGGAGTGTTGCTGGCCCTGTAATGCTTCGAACATCACCCAGCCGAAACAGCAGCAACAGTCCGACTCGAACTGGCTCGTGGATAAGATATACGCAGTAGGAAACCATTCCGAGCCAACGCAGCCATCCGGCGTTAAAAGTCCGCTTCATAAGTGGAAGCGGCGCAATCAAGAGCAGCAGGATTAACAGAAAACAGGTCACACCGAAAATGCTATAGCCGATGGTCCCGACGTAGCGGTAAGTAGTCCACTTGAGCATGGTCGGCAGCACCAACAGGAGCGCCATTAAACATAGATAGAGTCCCTTGCAGTTGTCCTTCACCCAGGCCTTGGCGGTCTCGCTTCGCATCATGATGGCGGCGACAACGCCGAGAGCCAGCTCATCGGCGCGACAGGGCAGCAAGGGATAGACTTGTTCGAAACCCCAGCCATGCATGACCAGTACCGTTCGCAGGAGCGGAGCGCCCAGGATCACCCCGACCATAAGACGAAGCAGCACTTGCCTGGAGAAAAGCCTCACGACCAAGGGAAACAGCAGATAGAATTGTTCTTCCACAGCCAGCGACCAGCTGACTCCGATCCAGGCCGGCGCTCGCGTGAAATCTCCCATCAGATTCTGGGCATACAGCGGGTAAGTCCACAGCGGCATGGTGCCCGCGAAAAGGGGGGACGCCGGAAATGCCGATGCGCCGACAAACAGCAATGCGACCATGAGGTAATAGATAGGAAAGATGCGATGAATCCGGCGCGCATAGAATGTCGAATAATAGTGGGGCGATTCCCGGTAATCGAGTAATATTCCCCCGATCAGAAGCCCACTGAGCACAAAAAACAAGTCGACTCCGGACCACATTAAGTGTGCTGGGAGAAAGGCGTAATTGAGAACCTTGTATCCAGGGACCTGGACATCCACGTAATGGTAGACCAGGACGAGAGCGATAGCCAGGCCACGAACACCATCCAGTTCGGGGATCCTCTTGGCAGCAATATTGGCCGCCTGGGGCGCAACCGTGGGTGAGACAGTTTCGATTGAAAGGGAATTGGTCACGTTATTCCGGCGCTAGCGAGCCGGCACGCGCTCGGTCTCAAACGCAGCTTCCCGATTCCAGAAGGGCTTGCTGGATCGTAGGCGACTATTCTTCTGAACGAATAAAAGATCGGTCATGTAAAGCGTGTGGTTACATTCCCGGCGGAGACAGCCGCATATATCGTAAACGACCAAACCCCGAGCTTGCATAAAAGCGATGACTTCCGCAAACAGCGGAGCACCTTCGTTGTACTCAAGCAAAGCCACTTCCAGCAAGACCGCTTCCGTGTTTGCGAGAACATCTTCGCCGGCACTCAAGACCTCGAGTTCGTAACCCTGCACATCCAGTTTCAGAAAATGCGGTCGAGGAAGAGGTGGATCATCGGCGAATAGAGCGTCCAGCGTAGTCATCGACAGCAGGGCGGTAGAGCGCGGTATGGACGTTTTTTCCGGCAGGACGGAAGATCCGGTCTCCATCACGTTGAAGGGTACAGCCGCGGCTTGTCGTGGGCCAAGAAGGGCGATCCGATATTCGGTTTGGCCGATTTCCCGGCTTGCCGAGGCAAGAACCGATTCCTTTTCCGGATTAGCCTCAATCATGTAGATCGGCGTATCCGGATAGATACTGCGCGCCATTCTGGACCAATCCCCGTGATAGGCGCCAATATCGATAATCGAGGCCGGCGTAAATCCATCGCGTTGCATGTTGCGGAGACTGGCGCTCATTTTGATCATGCCTCGCTGATACATAAAATCATCAGAAAGGCTGGCGAGTACTCGGTCTTTCACCAGAGTTGGAAAACGCTGAGCCTCGAACTTGAGTCGACGAGCGATTCGTTTCATCGTCCGCGTCAGCATAGGGATAAAGCTTCGCTAGGCCGCTAGCACGCGATTATACAGCCGCTCAACATTTTGAGCAAACGATGGGTAACCGAGGTGCGCGACGGCTTGGGGAGCGGCGGCACTTAGGCGGGCGACCAGCGAGTGATCGCGGGCCAGTAATTTAAGATGGTCCACCAGGGCATCAACGTCACGGCACTCCAGGACGTAGCCATTTTGACCATTCTGAACTAACTGCGCGGCGCCGGTTTGCCGGGTCGTAATCACTGGTTTGCCGCAGGCCAGTGCTTGGCTGACGGCCAGTCCGAATCCATCTTCGATGGCGGGATGAACG
This sequence comes from Bryobacterales bacterium, assembly GCA_963769205.1. Classification (GTDB taxonomy): domain Bacteria; phylum Acidobacteriota; class Terriglobia; order Bryobacterales; family Bryobacteraceae; genus Palsa-89. The sequence continues at coordinate 126,163 of CAVYKR010000024.1, forward strand.
AACACGCTCGCGGGGCCATAGGTTTTTTCGACCGGCTCGGCCACGACGTCGGCGGATTGTATGCGGAGGTTAGGCAAGCGGCCTTTGAATCCTTCGAGCATTTGCCGCGACCAACGGTCTCCAGTGGCGCCGATGATTACTAACTCGGATCCGGGAATAGCTGCCTTCTCAAATGCGTCCAGCAGATAGTACGCTCCCTTGCGGGGATCGATCGTGAGTACGGCCAGCACCCGGAAAGTGTCGTCCTGTTTCTGAACGGGCCTAAAGTGGTCGAGATCAACGGCCGGCAGCACAACCTCGATTTTTCCGGGATTAACACCCGATTCGATGAACGACTGTTTCACCAGGTCCGACACTGCTCGGATACTGGAAGCATGCTCGATTTCGCGTCGTACACGCTGCCGCATACGGGGATGAACAAAGCTGCGCGATTGGATCTGCAAACGACGGTGTTCATCGGCAAGCGCTCCCGCCACGTAGTCAATGTGGGTGTTCAATGCGGTCAGGACCAGAGGTACCCGCTCGCGGCTCAACCGTTCAAAAGTCTGACAGCACTGCCCCATGACGCCATCGAACAGCCGGACGCCGGCGAGATGCGCACAAAGCTGGGAATCGAACTCAATATCGTTGAGCAGGGTAAGAAGATCGTGGCGGCGGCGAAGAACAGGAATGCTGAGTATCGTACGGAAGCACAAGCGCGGCCAGCCGTCGAACGGCACATCGATGCAATCGGCTCGAGCGGCCCGCGCCTGGCGGCTGAGAACGCGTCCCAGCGGAAGTTGATCGAGGGCATAGATCATCTGTCGAAGGAATTCGCCTTGCCCTCCCCGCGCCGCGACGGCATTCGCGGCATAGCAAACCAGCGCTTCCCTCACGCTGATTGCGGCGCGTTCTAAGGGAACGGCTGGCGGCGTCGTCGCGGAGGCAGTTGAGCTGAGATTACTGTTGAGCGCTGGCATGCGGGGGAGAAGGTCTGGCAGAAAAGATTGATTTTAGAAAAAGCGATCTAAAATTAGCCGTTGTTCGACCAACCCAGAATTCGGGTTGGCATGGCTGATCGCATGGCGGAGATCGTCATTTCCACATAGCCACGAAGCGGCGTTCGCCAGGCATACGGTAGGACCAGCAATGAGTATGCAAGGACCACGAAGGTCGTAATCATCGCTAAATTGAAGAAATTCGGGGCATGAAACTGGGCCGCAAAAGCCAAGCCGGCAATTCCGACCACCGCGAAGCGCCACAGATACGGCGCATAGGGCCGGAGCAGGCCAAAAAAAGACAGCTTGAATTCGCGCATATAAAGGAAGACATCGGTCGGCAGGGCGACGCACAACCCGCCGCAAAGTGTTCCGATAGCGACTCCCACAAGGCCGAAATGTCGCACCAAAACGAGTGCCAATCCAAAGCTGACGATGCCGTCCAGCAGGGTGCGAATGGTGAGAGGTTTCTCATACCCAAAAGCAAAGAGCGCCATGCTGAGCGTGTAATCGATCTGCCGGACCAGGAAATTCAGAAGTAAGATGTATGTGAGTTCAATACCACCAAAGAACTTCGGACCGAGCCAAACCATCACAAATTGTTGATTAACGGTCAGCACAATGCAGAACACACCGCCGATCAGCACTAACATGGCCTGTGTCAGCGATATCGTTTTGTGCAAGACTTGCTGGCGCGGCTCGCTGGCTTTTAGATGGCTTAATCCGGGAAGCGCGACGCTGGCGAGGATTTGGGGTTGATTTTGCAGGACAGTGATCAGCTTGACCGTGCAGGAGTAGACCACCACCGTGGCTGGACCGAGCGCGCGTCCGATGATCATCAAGTCTGTTCCGGCACTCAAGCCGTAGCCGATCTGGCCGACGTTTACCCATAGCCCCCGCAGAAACCAGCGCCAGGTGAACGGGCCGGTGCTTTTCAAGACGGCAGCCGTCAGCAGATCGGGGCGGACGCGGCGGAGACGGCGAAAAGCCACCAAATCGTGCACGATTTGTTGCAAGGACCAACCGCATGCTAAGGCCCAGAAGCGCGCACCCAGAATCAACAGGACGACGCTAACGGCGGTGGACACGGCCCACATCCACAAGCGCAACTGTCCCAGGAATTTCAAGTCTTGCAAACCCTGCAAAACCGCTGGAAAGAGACGCATCGGAAAGGTTAGAACAAAGACGAAGAGAGCCAGAGTGATGGGCCCACGTATTGCGGCTGTGGTCGGCGGCCGAAAGAAAAACACCCCGAAAGAGACCAGAGCTACCAACAGGGTCTGGACCCCGACTAATTTAATGGTCTGTCCGATTAACATCGGGAGCTCACCGGATCCGGCCTCGGATTGCTCTTTGCCGTGCGCACGCGCAACGTCGCGCGGGACTACAGCTAGAACTCCAAAGTCGCATAAGAGCAGGAAAACCAAGACCTGCATCCCAATCAGCCAAATTCCATAGTCGTTGGAGCCGAGGGTTCGGAGGTAGAAGGGTGTCAGCCACAGTCCAATGACCATGGAGCACGCCTGGTAGAGGTATGCGAAGATTGCGCCGCCGAAGAAGGATCGGGTACGGGACATGATCAATGCTTTATGCTGCAATACGCCGTGTCGGCCTATGCTGATTTCTGCCGGTACTCGGCGTACGCAGCGTGCAGCCGGACACCTTCGCCCTTGAGTGCGGCAGTGACACGTCTGCCCAGGGCGATACCAGGTCGTTCGATTAGAACGTGCGCCACCGTCGCAACGGAAACAAGCAGAATGATACTCATGAGTGCCAAACTCCAATGATAGATTGGGGAGGTAATGGCGAAAGATCTTAAGAGTTCAGGACGAAATAGAGCCGCCAAGGCAAGGCCTTGCAGGAGGTATATGCCATAACTAATGTCGCCCAGACGCCGCGCAGGACGACTGACAAGGAGGCCGAAGACGGTGCAGCCGGAAGTGATGAGGTAGAACGGGACCCCTAGCAGCACCGCTGGGATGACTGAATAGGTATTGGGGAAGAAGAAAACCGTCGCCAGCAAGATGAGCACCGTGACCGAGCCCATATTATCCGAGAGCCGGGATATAAGCCCCTTCTCATGCAAGGAGGCGCAGGTCATTCCCACAACGAACAGCGCAACCCATGCAGATCTGAGCCCGATCGGGTATGGAAAAAAAGCAGAAGCGGAAAAACACCCAACCAAGGCAACGCCGACAAACGGCAGGTGGAAGCGAGTGCTCCGGGCGGCTAATGCAACTATTGGAAGGCTTAAGTAAAAGATCCACTCCCATCGAATCGTCCAAATGACGTCGGCGAGTAACTTACCAGCTTCTACATAGCCATTGATGTCTGTTATTCTACCGCCCAGGCCGAGTGGCAACAGCCTGCCGACCTCGGAAGCTAACTGAGCGTTAGCTACCTGAACAGTGAATCCGGTCTGCGCGAAAACGATGAGCAATAGGACGAAGGCCGCAGCCAAATAGAGTGGGCCGATGCGAAACACACGACCGATATATAGGGCGAGCCATGCAGGCCTGCCCTGTTCTTGGATCAACCGTGACCAGAACAGGTAGCCGGTAACCATGAAAAACATGCTGACGCCTATTGGGCCCAGTAGACTATAAAACCTTGAGGGTGGTAAGTGCCATTGACCATTAAGAATGTAATCGTGGTAAACGGCCACGTGGTGAAACACCACAGCAAGCGCGAGAAAACCCCGCAACCCATCCAGTGTTGTAATCCGCTGGGGGCGTGAGCTCGGTGGTGTGTCGGCTGCTGCAAATGCGGGAGTGGCCACCAGAGCTAGCAACACAGCCAAGAACACGAAAAACGGCCAAACCGAATAAAAGTTCGGCGGGACTAGCATACTTTTTTGCCATGAAACCGTAACTTCATCACGCCCGGTCAATTTTGGCTGGGGCAGGTAATGCTTCAGAAGGCGGACGGCTTCCGCGACGCCGTTCTCACGCCTTATCCTGCATCCGAAATCTTGCGCCCTCTTGCGCATGGCCGCGTCGGTGGTCGCAGCGGTAATGGCCTGGATCAGACCAGGCACGGTGATATCCCGGCGATGAATGGGAGCGGGCGCGACGCCCATGTCCGCCAACCGTTTGGCATAGTATTTCTGTTCACCGGCAAACGGAATGCAGATGGAAGGGATGCCGGCCCGAAGCGCTTCGGCGACAGTTCCTGCTCCGCCGGCATGCATCGCCGCACTCATGCGCGGAAAAAACCATTCATAGGGAACCGAACTCACCTGAAAAACGTTCTTGGGCAGCGAGTTCGTATAACGGTTCCAGCCACTCACCAGCACCGCTCTCTGGCCGGTCGCATCCAAAGCTTCCAGGATATTTTGCAGTAGCGTATCGGCGTCGGGATCGACCACGCTTCCAAAGCCAATGGAAAGCGGCGCGGGTCCGGCATCGATAAAATTCGCCAGACCTTCGGGCAGCGCCGATTCCGATGCGGGCTCCAGGAACCAGAAGCCGGTGACATGCATCCACTCGGGCCAATCTCTCGGACGCGGGATGAGTTCGGAACTGAATCCAAAGAGCATGGGAATGCGCTGCTTACGCATGCGGTGTAGAGGGCCTAAAAGGGAGACTGGCTCCAAGCCGAGCGTCCCGGTCCGCCAACGGTTCGTCCAGGATCGGGTAGGCAGCCAAAAAATCGCCTGCATGAAGATGTGGGTGAACCAGTTGTAGGCTGGGCCGAGAGGAAGCATCGGCAGTCCGACCAGACTGGGCACGAAGCGGGTCGGGAATTGAGGATGCAGCCAGGCCACGCAGCAGGGCAACCGCAACTGTTCGACGACGTGATAGACCGTGCCGGCTAAAGGCGCGAGAATTACCGCATCGGTCGATTGGCATGCTTCGGAGAGCCGATTCAGTTCGGAGGGGCTAAACTCGTTGGGACGCCGAAGCACATGCAGCAATGTTGCAACGCGAGACTTTCTCTTGCGGCCATGCTCATCACGCTGCACCTGCACCGGACTATTGGTCCAGATAGAAAAGAAAGGCACGCTGTAGCGCTCCACGAACGGCTGAAAATGGCTATGGGCGCAGAAGCGTACTTCGAAACCAGCTTGCTGCAATCCTACCGCGAGTGCCAACATGGGTTGGATGTCGCCCTGCGTGCCGGCTGTGACGATGGTTATGTGCACGGAGATAACGACTTCAGGCCGGCGGCGGACCGTAACGTCCGAGGAGAAAGTCACGAATAGCAAGCATCCGGGCCCCCGCGCAAAAGGCATACTCGCGATCAGGAGGCAGGACTAACATTCGCAAAGTATTGGGCAGCATCAAAAGCAGGCGTAGAGCGGCCCAACTCCAGCCGGCATAGGTCTTGACCAGCAGGAGAGAATTGCGCGCAAAAAGGTAACTTCGAGTGCGGCTGGCCGTCCAGGTACCGGGATTGAGAACCACCGCGCCCCACACCACGCTAACGCGCCAGTTGTGCCGGCGCGCCCGCATACCGATTTCGTGCTCGTCGCCATAGGCAAAATAGCGCTCATCGAATAAGCCGATTTCGCGCAAGCATTCTCTGCGGAACATCATCAGAGTGCCGTAAGGAATATCGACTTCTTCGGCGGTGCCGCGCGGGCGAGGCTCAACGGGTGTGGTGCGGTAATAGCGGAGCTTGGAAAAACGGGGCACTTCCGGCACTCCATACTCCGGACACGCTATTCCAATACGCGGATCGTTCAGCATGGCGTGACGGAGGAGTTCCAGGCAACCTTCGCCTGGAATGGCATCGTGCGCGGCGATAAAGCAGAATTCACCATCGCCGGAGGTGAGCCAGCTCTGTATGACGATATTGAAAGCGCCGCCCCAGCCTTTGTTTTCCTCCAACCGGATGAGGTTGACTTCGGAGGGCAGGCTTTCGGCCAGGCAACGGAGCGCTTCGGGCTCGGAATGGTTGTCGACGACGATCAAACTCACAGGCCCGCCCTGAGCACGAAGGGCTTCGACGGTGCGCAGGCATTCCTCGGGACGATTCCAGTGCAGAACAAAGAGCGGAGCGGGCGCGGCGGACGGCGGCGAGTCCAAACGCTCGGATGGTAGCGCCGAAATACCGGGAGTAGCTCGACGGATTCCGATCATGCGCGGACTCCCCGAGGCAAGCCCAACGCAGAGGTTTGTCGCACAAAGCGCACGGTGGTCTGTGTTTCAGGCGCTGGCCTCACCGCCGCCCATCCCAGTGACAAAAGGAATATGAAGGTATTCGGGATCGAGCTAAGCATGCCAATACCGAGAGTGGATGAAATCAAACTGAAGGCACAGATGTACCAAGCCATTCTGCGACCGGTATACCACTCGTCTTTTACAAAGGCAGCTCGATTGGTGAGGAACCAGAGCGCAAAACCAACCCATATCGCAAGACCGATCACTCCCTGCTCGAGCAAGATGCGCGCATATTCGTTTTCCGCGCCGACCGGCTGTCTTATTTGCGATTCCAAAAAATAAGGAATACTGGTCCCACCACCGCCGAGACCATTGCCCATCGGATACTCGAGCAGAATTTCGAAGAAGCCGCGGTTCACACTTCCGGCAATTCTCGAGCTTACAGACTCCGTATCCAGCTCCTTATAGCGCTGCCAGCGGTCATTGTTCATGGCCGCAACAATCACGCCCGCGATGCCCAATACCCAGATCCAGCGCTTCATAGCGCCCAATTTCCCGCTCATGGAGGCAAGTCCCGCCATGAGGAACGCATGTGATCAACCCCATGCGAGTCTGGGCCATCAAGACGCCGAACATAGCGGCGCCCATTCCCGCCATCAGGAACAATTTCTGCTTTTTCGTTCCGGTTTGCTGGATCCAGGCCCCAAACAAGAACGGGATCGTACCAACCATGACTCCCGCATAGGTGTGAGCATTCTGGAATAAAGAGGGAATGCGATGGCCGCCTCCTGAATCCTGGCTGTTATACATGGTTACGGTCATGGGGCCAGGCGGGAAGAACGGCTCAATTCCCTTGAAGGTTTCTGCTATACCAAATCCAAGGGCAATCAGATTCAAGACCGCGAACCCGATTGCCAGCCGGCGCAGGTCCACATTCCGCAGGCGGCTGCCTAGTAACACCGCCGGTACGAGAAACATATTCCCGCGCAGACCTACGATGGAGACCAGAAGCGTCTGAAACGGCATGAAGAGCAAGAGAAGAGGCCAGCCCAACAGCAAAATCATCCAAGTATTCAACGTCTGATGGTGCGGAGTCCCGGGAATTTTCCTCGTTCCGGGCATGAACTGAGACGCGTATAGCCCCACCACCCCTGCGTCGAAAATGAAGTGCGAGAAAGGTGTAAACAGATTCGCCCGGAGGATGCCGTAAAAATAGCCGGCGGCCAGGACCACCAGACACCCGGCGGCCAGCGAGCGCCGCCCCAGGATATACGCGCCCAAACCGGCGATTACGCAGAGAAGTAGAGCGATCATGCAGTTGGATGGCCGACTAAAGTTGACTCGGGTGTTGGTTGCGCAACAAAATCGCCCTCGACTATAGAGACAAAATCGACGGCTGTATCGCGCCAGCTACGGCTTCGAAGGCGATGACTCAAGGGTTCGAACCGTGCGCGCCACTCCTCCTTTTTCGACCGCCAGGCCAACAGCCGCTCCACCAGGTCGTCGATATTTTCCGGATCGGGGAGCAGCATAGGAATCAGGCTTGGTTCATAGCGCTCGGCCACGCCTGCCGAAGCCGAAACCAGGGCGGGAATACCTCGACAGATCGCTTCTTGCACATTCAGGCCATAGGCTTCGTATCGAACGGGACTTACTAGCAAGTCAGCCGCCGCGAGAAGGCTTCGGATCCGATCGGAAAAACCGAGCAGCCGGATTCGTTCACTCAAGCCAATCTCTTGAACCCTGGCGCGCCACGTAGGCATGGCGGGTCCGCCGCCGGCGACCAGAAGATCCACATCCCAATCCGGCCGGGCGCAAAGTCTTTCCCAGGCTCGAAAAAGCACATCGAAGCCTTTGCGGTTATCGTAACCCAGGCCGCCAACGAACGCTGCTATCGGCCGGCCCACGGGCATCTGCAACGATTCTCGGTTGGTCGCACGTTCTTCGGCCGAGACCGGCCCCCACTCCGGATCGCTGCCCAGGTAGACGGTGTGGACACGGCGTTCTTCAACCCCGAAATACTCCACAACCTCCCGGCTGGTGCGCTTAGAATTGGTAATGATGACCTGGGATTTCCGGAAGGCTGCGCGCTCGGTCCATTTTGCCCAACCCTCACTCAGAGCGCCTTTAATTTTGTACGGAAGGGTGCCGTGTTTAGGCCCAGACCAGGCGTGATGAATGTAGTGGGCCCAATTGATGCCCGGCCAGATGCAGTTGCCTCCATTGACGACCACCCGCGCCAGAGGCCATTGGCGGACCAGGTTGCGCAGGACGATGTTGGCCCGAACGGCCAACGCAAACTCTCCTAACAAGAACGACTGCGACGGGCGTGAAATCAAATGGACAGTAGCCAGTGGATGCTTTTGAAGATCCGATTCTACGCCGTGACCGATCAAATGAACCGGGACGTCTTGCTCTAGCAAGTACTCGGCTAAGGCCAGATTGGCTTTGTCCATCCCACCCTTATAGTGGAACCCGCCCGCGACGATCGCCCACGGAGTGCGTGAATGGTGAATGCTCATCTGTAACTGGCTTTGCGGCTAGAGATCGTTGCGGCGGTAGAAGGTCCAATCGTAGTAGCTCTTATGCACCAGCCGGTAACCCGCGTTCCATAGCTTCCAGATTGTTTTTGCAGTAGCCGACTTCGATCCGCCCGGGAAAAAGTGATGAAACTCGACGCAGATTTGCTTGGGCATGATCCCTAAATCAATGCACGAGTCAAGAACGTCGTATTCGAAGCCTTCGATATCGATCTTCAAGAGGTCGATTCGATTATGCCGGTTCGCTTGCAACTCACTGGCAATAGTTGTGCAAGCAACAGCGACTTCTGGAAGTGAGTCCGCCCCCACGGCCGGTTCCTTATAGAAAAAGGTTTCGTTCAGCCACTCTTTGGTCTGAAACGTAAGTTGAACCGCGGATCCGGCAAGTCCGAGGGGCTTGAAGTGCAATTTGTTTTCGTAAGCGGCCGCACGCCGAATGGTCGACTGTCCTGCCGGGGAAGGATCAAATATTTGAATGTCGCATCCGAACCGATCGATGAGCGCTAGCTCAAAGCTGATATCCTCTCCAACGCCGCCACTGTAGACGATGGAATCCGGGCGCAATCCCCTGGTGAGAATGGTCCACTGGCATCGCTCGCCAAATCTGGACTTGTCGTCGAAGTTCTTGCAGAGTGCCTCATCGAAAATATGGCGCACGCGGACACGTGTTGGTTCAGGAACTATGGTTTTGTATGCAGTTCGAAGCATGCTGAAGCTGGTCTCAGTTTTGCGCTATACGCTGGAGCGCAGCGCACAAGTCGGGGATCCGCGTGGCGGGATCGCACAGCTCGCGCGCCCGGGCGGGGCCGTGTTGGCCAAGCTCGGAACGCAGGGCCGCGGAGTCAATGAGACGCCGCAAGGAGGCCGCGATCAGGGCGGGGTTCTGAGGTGGAACAGTCATTCCACAAGAGCTGTCGATGATTTCTTTGGGCCCGCCCATGGCGGTGGTGACCACCGGAAGCCCGGCCGCCAGCGCCTCAATGAACACAATTCCAAAAGGCTCGGCGCCCAGGTTGGGCTGGCTGAAAATATCGGCGGCGGCCAGAAGACTGGGGCACATCCGAGCGTTGTCCCAGGAAGCGAACGCGGTCGCCGATTCCCAGCCGGTCGCCTTTTTCCTGGATCTCGCGCATGTATTCCTGCTCGACAGGCCGCTGCGCGCCGCCCACCATCCAGCACGATCCAGCGCGGGTCGTCTTTCAGTTTCGCGAGAGCGTCCAGATGCAGATGATGGCCTTTCCAGGCTTCCATCCGGCTTACTTGGATGATGGCCACGGTGTCGTCGGACACTCCCAGTGCCTGCCGGATTTCGGCCCGGCAACTTCTGGCGTCGGCGGTCTGCGTGGGCATCACGGGATAGAAAACGATCTTGCAAGGCGCTTTCGGGAAAAGCAGCGGAACGGTTCCTTGCGTGAACAGGCTATTGCCGATCACGATGTCGGGAGATACACGGCTGGCCCAACGTTCCAGCCAATGCCTGCCGTTCGCCGCATCATGTGCCCAGAAGGCCAGGCGCGATCCCGAGCGCGCGCGCCGTGCCAGCCAAACATCGCCATGGGCCAAGCCATGTGGCACATCACGACATCGAACGGGCCTTGCGCGGAGCAGCGCGCGCAATGGGCGCGAGGCGGACCAGACGTCCATGGCTTGCGGGTTCGGACTTCGCCGAGTTGATGCACCGTGACGCCCGTTTCGAGCAGTTCCTTACTCGAGGCGGCCTTCGAAGCTCAGCGCGAACTGCGGGTTCCATGGCTGGGCAGAGATGGCGGAAGCGAGCCAGCGCGACCAGGGCGGTTTCGACGCCGCCATAAAGATTGCCGCTGCTGACGTGCAGGACTCGCATGCGATCAGACGCGAGCCTTAGCGAGCATCCACTGTTGATTAGGACCGCGGTCTTCTTCGCTAATGGCTTTGTACGCCTCGTCACCGAGGAATTCAACTTCTGGAAACTGAGAAACGTTGCGCTGCCCAAATGTGACGATATGAATGTCGTGAGTGGGCGTGAAACGCTCCTCGAGCACTTTGCGAGTGGCATCGGTCGGATGCCAAAAACTTCCGTTAGCGCCTTCGTGAATTTCGATAATGCAATCTGAGTGAGACAGGGCTCGAACGACTTCGGTCGTGAACAGCTCTACCTCGTATCCTTCGCAATCGCTGAATATCAGACAGCGCCGGTCAGCCAGCTTTCGGAGCGTGCTGGCGCTGCACCAGGAGTGAACAGATACGAGCTTGGCGACGCCGTTCAGCGAGGCCATCTCACGGCAGAATTTGCGAGATCGGGTTTCGGTCTCATAGGCGTCCACAGGGGTCTGCGCCCGAAGCGCCATACCAACCGCGTAATATCCTTCGGCAGCACCAATATCAAGGATCCGTTCGTATTTTCCAGGCGTCACCTCGTACAGCCAAGGATGCAGCTCCATTTCATAGCTACCCAAGAGGTTAATTGTGCTGTAGCGGGTCAGAGCGCACTCCTTGGGGTATCGCAGTCCTTGAAACGGACCGTGCAGCACCGCGGTTCCATGACGCGCGACAAAACGGCGCGCAATATCAAGCACACCTCGTTCCGCCATGACGCGTCCGTTATGGTCCCACCAGCGTTTGGAGACCAAAGGCGCAACGAAACGTTGCGGGACGAGTACTTTGACTGCTTTCTTGAAGGCGGTATTCACTCTTACCTCATGCAAATGTACTGCGAGTTAAAATCTTCAGCCGTGTTCCCGAGTGCGCACTAAGCCACGGCATGCAGCGGCATGTCCCGGCCCACGGTGTTGTCGAGCGATGTTCGCGCCCACAGTTCCAGGACAAACAATGTCCAAAGCTGCTCGCTCCAGTTGCGTTGCTGAGAGGAATGCTCGGCGATCATCCGCCTGACCGAATCCGGCCGTATCCAGTTGCGATCCACGAACGACTTACTTTCGAGCACGGTTCGCATGCTTCCGGCAAGTTCTCCCCGCAGCCAGCTGGAGATGGGCATAACGAATCCGCGCTTTTTTCGATAGACGATCTCCGGAGGTACGTGGCGCGCGGCCAGTTTCTTGAGCAGGTACTTCGTAGTGTAACCGCGCAAGCGTAAGGAGGTTGGAATCGCCGCCGCGAATTCGATCAGTTGTTTATCAAGCAATGGCGAGCGGGCTTCCACGCTGTGCGCCATGGTCGAGACATCCATCTTAGTAAGCAGCTGATCCGGCAGATAGGTCTTAAAATCCAGGCACAATACCTTATCGACATCGTCGCATCCATCCGCTGTTTCCCACACTGCCCGGTAGTGTTCGCCCGGGTCGGCGGCCGACGTCTGGCGTCGAAAGCTATCCGTATACATCAGGTCACGGAAATCCTGAAAGCCTCGCTCATAAGGGAACGCGCGATGGCCGTCGTAGCGCCCGGCCTTGGCGAGCAGGCTGATTTTCCGCAAGGCCTTGCTTTCGTTGCCGGAGAACCAATCGCCAATAGACCGGCGAACCGCAGCGGGAACCATTCGCCTGTAAGGAGCCGCGGCGCGAGCGACCACCGGACGGGCATAGCCGCCGAACAGTTCGTCGCCGCCATCGCCATTGAGAACAACCGTCACGTGCTGCCGGGCATATTTCGATACAAAGTAAGTGGGCACCATCGAGACATCGGCGAACGGCTGGCCATAGTGCCAGATGATCTCAGGCAGGGCATCCACCGCGTTAACAGGAAGCTCGTGCTCATGCAAATGCACGTTGAGCCGGGCGGCCGCCTTGCGCGCGTGAGGACGTTCGTCAAACACCGGATCGGCAAAGCCGATGACGACCGCCTCGACCGGGGCGCGCAGCTCTTCCGCCATTAACGCCACCACCAAACTGGAGTCCACTCCGCCGGAAAGGAACGCCCCCAAACTTACGTCGCTCATTAATCGTTGCCGCACTGCGCGCCGGACCAGCACATCGAGTTGCTCCAGTACCTCCGCCTCGGAAAGTTTGAGTTTGGGCGTGTAGTGGACATCCCAATAGCGCTCGACCGCAAGCTTTTGTTGGTCCAGATTGAAGACGAGCGCATGGGCAGGAGGCAATTGCTCAACGCCTTGGAAGGCTGTCAACGGCGCCGGGATGGCCTGGTAGCTGAGGTAGGCGTCGATGGCCAGCGGGTTCACGTCGGGTCTCGATCGATGCAGCGCCAGGACCGCATTCAAGGTGGAAGCGAAGACGAAGCCTTCCGGCGTGCGGGCGTAAAACAGCGGCTTCTTACCGGCGCGGTCCCGAGCGATGTGGAGCCTATGGCTGCGCACATCCCAAATCGCGAAAGCGAACATGCCGTCGATGCGCCGCAGCAGTTCATCCCAGCCCCAAGCCAGATATCCGTTTATGAGTACTTCCGAGTCGGTCTGCGAACAGAACTCGTAGCTCGACTCCAGCTGTTTGCGCAGTTCCCGGTAATTGTAGATCTCGCCGTTAAAGATCAACACCGCGCTCCCGTCCCGGCTCACCATGGGCTGATGTCCGGCCTGCGACAGGTCGATGATGGAAAGCCTTCGGAATCCCAAGGCCGCCTGTTGGTCCGAATAGACTCCCCAGTCGTCGGGGCCGCGGTGGAGCATAAGATTAGCGGCGCGCGCAACCCGATCCTTAATTTGAGGATCGCTGACACCGACAGCTCCAATGATTCCGCACATGCTGAAAGATTTCCCTTGAATTACCGAAGAGGCTAGCGCACGGCTGCCAATTCGGCCGAGGTCCCGCGGGTGGCCCGGGTAGTGATTCGCCGGTAAACGGGAATCACTTCTTCCGCCAACCGGCTTAACCTGAAGCGCCGTTCGGCTGTGACGCGGCCTGCCCGGCCCAAGCGTGCACGCAGATCCGCATCTTGAGCGAGCTTCGCGATGCGATCCGCCAAAGCCAGGTGATTTCCAGGCTCATGCGTCAAGGCATCCCGGCCGTTGGTGACCAGTTCCAGGGCGCCCCCGGCGGCACTGCAGATGACTGCGCGCCCGCACGCCATGCCCTCGGCAATCACTCGTCCGAACGGCTCGGGCTGGGTGCTGGCGTGCACGATAATATCCAGCGCCCTCATAGCATCGGCTGGTTTGGCAACGAAGCCGGTGAAACCGATTCTTTGCGAAATCCCCAGTTGCATCGCCAAGGCGCGCAGGTCGTCGAGCACTTGCTGACTGTTTCCGGTTTGATAAATCGGACCGCCAATCACGTAGGCCCGGAAATCCAGTTCGTTCGCTAGCTGAGCGAGCGCACGTAGAAAAACGGCATGTCCCTTCCAGTGCGCCAGAGTGGCGATCAGGCCGATCCTTAACGTCCCCGCCTTGGCCGGCGGGAGGCCCGACATGGAATCCAAGTCGGCTCTGGGCCCATCCGGCGAATATTGCGCCAGATCCACCGCATTGTATATACAGATGGCATCCACGCGTGACCCGCACACACGCTGAATATCCTCGGCCACGCTTTTCGAGTTTCCGATCGCGACCGCGCAGTCGCGGGCGTGCAGACGCAATAGCCGTTTCATTACCGACCGCGAACTCACGTAATCGCGGACATGCCATACGACAGGCGTGCCCTCTTGGCGTGCCCAGATACCCAGAATGTGCATTTTGAAGCCGTTGGTATGAATGATATCCGGCTTGATCGTACTCAGAACTCGTCTCAATCGCATGAGGTAGGACAGCGTTCCCGTAATTGCCTTGAACCCTTGCCCGAGCGCGGCCACTGGCCGGCTGCCGGAATCGCCCCAGCGCGCTAACGCGCCTGGAAACGAAGCCACAACCACCTGAACCCCGAGTGCTTGTGCCCTCTGTTCCAACGGACCGCCCTCCCCTAACACCAAATGCAATTCCCAAGCTGGTTCACCGGCACGTATGCCGGCCAACAAGTCCAAAAGACTGATCTCCGCCCCGCCCAACTGGCCACAGGGATTGAGGTAGACGATTCGGACGGGCTTAGTTGCTGGCTGCAAAGCGATCCACCAGAACCGGAACGAGAGCCTTGGCGAAGTCCACGCATCGGTCGACCTCGCCGTCCATACCGGCTTGTCGTAATGGCATGATCAAGCGGACGAGACTGATGTCGGAGCGCCGGTAACGGGCCAGATCCTTCAACAACCTGAATTTTCCTTCCGAGTCGTCGGCCCAGATTCGCCGATTGTTCTGGTACCAATAGAGGACCAGAATTCGCTCTCCGGATTTTTCCAGCAAAAATTTATTTACCGGAATGCTCTTGGTTGGGCCTGGAACCTCAACGGAAGTCTGTGTGAAGGATTGAACCAGCCAGCCCGCGCCGGGAAGACAAATGCTCGGCGAATGCGGGCCCCAGGCATTCTGAAGCGACTTAAAGTAGGCCAGAAACAGGTTTACGGTTGTGCTGGAGGACTTGTCCACATAGTTTCGAAGCACGTATTCGTCGGGCCGTAGATACTCTGTGACGTTGCGATCTAGAGTTTCATCCCCGCTGGCTTGCCACTTACCAATCTCATAGGGAATCTCATGGAGCACCGGCGGAGCGAACTCCATCTCCCGTATGGAAATGAAATGCGGAGCGGCTGTCTGCACTGCCAGAATCAGGGCGATGGGGATAAAGAGTCCTCCCGCGATTACTCTTGGAGTTCTAGCCCAGCCGGTCGTTTTAGGCATGCCGGGTCCGCCATGCTTTTTGGATCGAAAGAATCATCAAGTGCACTACGATACAGCCTATTCCTGCTACGACGACGCTTATATACCCGAACATTTCATGCGAGACGCCCTGGATCAGCTCCCGGTTGTACTGACTGGCGATACCGGTCGCGAGAATTCTGCCGGCATTTCCTAAAATGGCGATGGGTATGGCCATTACCAGAATTAAGGTCTTTGTGAAATTACCCCGCACAAAGAAGAAGTTGTAAAGAGTGCACATGAACAAGATCGAAAACAGGGATCGGATGCCGCTACAGGCCTCCTCGACGGACAGCTTGGTCCCGACCAGTTCCAAGATATTGCCTTCACGCATGACCGAGTATCCGAGAGCTTCGAGAAAAGTCTCTCCCAACCGGCTAGCCAGCAATTGCAGAGACAATGTAAGGCGATCGTAAATGAAGCCCGGCGGCGCGATCATGAGGAGCAAGGTGGCCAACGGATACATGAGTTCGTAAACCATGCGCGGGCCATACAGCGCCAAAATGGCGCCCAGCAGTGAAACCAGGAAGGCCGTTCGTCCCACCCACGGCCAAAATGCGACCACGCTGAGGGTCGCTTGCGCGGCGCCCCAGGCCAATAAAACAACCCCCCAGACCGATGGCTGCAGCTGAATCTGGGTCAACTTCTGGCGTTTCGTCCAGGCCATATAGGCAGCCGCCGGGATCACCAGGATGCCATGCTCCATGTACGCGCGATCATCCATCCAACTCCCGTACATGGACACCAGGATCGGCCAAAAAGCAATGAGCATCAAGGTGCACACCGCCAGGGCTCGAAAGGTGGGGACAGGGGTAGCCGCCGGCGAACTCGCTAACGACGCCGCGGAATCCGCGCTACTGCGCTCGAGTGTGCTCGCCATAATCGTAATAGTATTGCCGCCTGTGATCGAGGCTCAAATCGTAGTCGGTCAAAACCGTTCCAATCAGAGCTAAACCGTCCTCCTGGATACGCCGGTAGGCTTCGAGGGCGTTATCGCGATGGGTTACGCTGCATCGCAGCACCAGAATCAGAGCATCCGTCAAGGGCGCCATGATGCGCGTATCCGCAACATTCAGGATAGGAGGCGAATCCACTAGGATGGTGTCGTAGCGCGTCGCCAATGTTTCGAAGATCGCCCGCAAACGCGGCGAGTAGAGAGCTTTGGAAACATTATCATGCGTGGGACGATTGGGAAGAATGGATAATCCGGGAAAGCCGGTTGGCACGCCGAATCGCTCGGGTGGGTACTCGGTCAGCGGAGTCGTTTCTCGAAACAAGATCGATCAGGCCCCATTCGTTGGGCAGGCCGAACTTACGGTGCAAATGAGAACGGCGAAAATCGGCGTCGACCAGCAACACCTTCGCTCCCGTTTCAGCTAACGCAATCCCAAGATTTTGAATCACCGTAGTCTTGCCTTCAGATGGCCCGGCGCTGGTGATCAGAATTGTCTTTTGTTTGCGGCCAGCCTGGTTTCTCAGAATAGACGCCAGAGTGCCCCGAAAGGACTCCGCAACGAACGCTGGTTCCTGCTGCCATTGAACCAATGCTGCGGCGGGGTCCAGGAGGGGCAGATCGACCATGAGGGCCTTTCCATTTCGGGCCGAACGGGTCGTTCCGTTACCATTTGCAAAAAGATTGGGAATCACCCCCAGCTCCGGCGTGTTCAGAAGCCGCCGGGTCATGGCCGGCGATTTGATGCTATGGTCCATCCGCTCTCTGAGAAACACCAGTCCCGCCGCCAGTGCAATGCCGAACATCGTTCCAAACGAGAGATTTAAGACAGGACGAGGGTTGTAGGGAGCGTCCGGCGGAGTGGCTGGGTCTATGATTCGGATGGGATTCACGGGCACCGAACTGCTCAACCCGGCCTGATTGGCCTGCATGAGCAGGGATTGATACATCTGTCGCAGCGTGTCCACCTCGCGTCTCAGCGCATTGTACTGAGCTGCTTTGCCAGCCTCGGCGCCGACTTTCTGGGATTGGCCGCTATAGGCTGCCGATAATAGCTTCTCCTGCCGCAAGGCAGCGTCGTAGTCGTTTTTGATGCGTCTTACGACCGCGCTGAGTTCGCTCCGGTATGAATTCTCCAGTAGGGGAATTTGTGCATCAATTTTTCGAATTTTGTCGTTCTTATCTGTATAGATCGTCTCCAGGGATGCTTTGTCACGCTTCAGCGTGTTGATCTGCTGCTGGTATCCCTTTAGTACGCCGTCGTCCAAAATTTCGCCTAACGTCTCCGGTGGATTGTTGAGCGTTAATTCGTATCTGGTCTGTTTGACGATCCGATCGGCTTGGATCCTAGCCAGTTCACCTTTCAGAGTCGATAGTTTCGTGTCGTCGAGCGTGGTGTCCTGCCCGGCAAATACGTTGCCCGATGCTTGCACGAAGTCTCGGAGATGCTCTTCCGATTCCTGCACTTTTGACTTCGTCTCGTCGATTTGCGCCGCCAGCCACTCGCTGGTTTTCTGCGAGGTTTGCATGCGCGACCTCGAAGTGTCCTCCGAGAACTCCGCAGCCATGACATTCAAGAACTGTGCCGCCACATCCGGGCTGGTCGACTCGCAACTGAGTTCAATCAGCCTCGTTTTTGCAACCGGTCGTGCGTTGAAGGTTTGAACGGCAACCATCAGGCCCCGCCGCCCGTTCTCCAACGGATCCTGCGTGGCAGGATGAAGTCGCTGCCGGAGGCGGGAGAACAGGTCCTGCCCGGTGGGAGCCAGCGGGACCGTCTCAGACTGCATGCGATCCGCGCCCCGTTTGAGGAAGCTTCCGCCCCGCAAAATATTAATCTGGGTTTCGATATTGACCTCGTTCGATTCGAAACCACCACCGCCGCCGAAAGGGCTGTCCTTCAATCCCGCTGAATCCTGCACCTCCAACAACAGACGAGTTCTGTACATGGGTGAGCTCAAGACCACCGATACGAAGCCGCCGGCCGCGCCCAGGATGATAAGAATCAACAGCAACAACCAATATCTGCGGAAGAGTTGACGGACATCGATGGACGATGACGTTTCTGGCTCGTTGCCGCCATATGGCGAAACTGACCCTGTCCGAGGGTCTAATGTCAGACTCTCGCCATAGGGCACCAGCTGATTTTTCCTGTCCCCCGCACCACCATAAAGCATTTCCATGCGATTATTAGTCTCTCCGGCCGTCGGTACGTTCCATGGGAACGGAGCAGCCATCCGAGCTTGCCCCCACCTCAACGCCCCCAGCCTCGTGCGTTCGAGTGGCAGTTAGCAGTCGCAGTTGCTCGGTCACGCCCATGATCAACTGCTCAAGGCGATGCATTTTCTCGTCGAGTTCCTCTCCGTTGCGCTGCCGGGCACCGTCCGCGATGAGCCGCTGGATTGCAGTTCTGGCAAGATCGGAGACGCTGCGCGCCCCCTCTTGTTCGCAAACACTGACGAATTGACGGAACTCGTCTTCTGATATTCGAAAGTACACGAGACGCTCTCTAGGCTTTAGTACGGCCACAGCATCCCTCCTGCTTGGTTCAACGTTGTCAATTTGATGGCATTTCATACGGGAGTTGAACAAGCTACCGCCCTTTCAGTCCCATATTCGTTTTACGTAAGATGGCGACGGCGAAACGCACTGCCGGGCTAATCCAGCCGGCTCAAATGACAAATGTCAGTGCGTATTTGGAGTATGCCGAATTCTTATGACAACTGTCAATGAACTTAAGACCTATTTGGTACTTATAAGTACCAGTACTGGCAATCCTACTGAAAAATTAGGGAAACTAGCGGTATGTGTATGTGGGCCCGGAGCGCGATCCTTGCGTTTTTTGCGTTGGCGGTTACGGCTGGTCAGACCCAGCGCAAGTCGGCTGCCCCGAATCCGACCATTTCCACCAATCTAAACAATTGTGTGAAGGGTCTTTCCGATTGCGATATATCGGTGCTAAACCCCAACGAACTGAAGCAGGTTTCCGAGGCAGCCAGGACGCGTAACTGGACAATTGTTTAGAAGGTTCCACTCTGTGCGATCCCACAGGTTTGTCGACAACCGAGGCCAGCGCGGTTCAGACGGCCCGCGTATCGTCGCAACCTGGATAAATGTTCGAACGGGTCGGCTGTCTGTAATCCGCTGATGCTCGTAAAAAGGACGTTGCCGGCAGTTCAAGCAGCCGCTGCGCGCCGCAATTTCGAGAAATGCATCAGCGGCTCCCCAACCTGCGATCCGACCAGGCTAACCAGGGTCAAAAGGGGGCGGTCAAGACTTCCGCGGCTCGCCGCAATCTGGATAAATGTTTAAGCGGATCGTCTACTTGCGATCCGCTGCGGCTGACGCCCGCCGAAGCTGCGTCGGTTCAGGCCGCCTCATTAGGCCCGGAATCGCGAGCGTTGTCTCGGTAATTCGTCTACCTGCGATCCGTTGGTCCTGAGCGAATCCGAGATGAAAGCGGTGCGGGCGGAACTGCAGCGTCGAAACCGTTCCAATTGCAGAATGGATTGGCGACTTGTGATCCGTTAGAACTCAACGAAGCCGATTTGAACGTCGCGCCGGACCGCATTGCGGTTGCGCAATGTAGAGGCCTGTAAGCGCGGCCTGCCGGCCTGCGATCCCGCGCAACTGACGGGCCCTGAAATGGCGTCCGTCACAAGCGCTTTCCAGCAGCGCCGGAGCAGGCTGGAACGAAACAGGCAGTCAGCCAAACCATAATCGCTAGTTCCGTCGTTACTTCGACACTTCAGCCCAAGGGTGCAAGCTGAGTCCCGCGTACATCAATGGCAAAAGAGATTCGGGAAGGGCATTATGACCGATCCTGTCGCCAGACGGCCAAACCCGACGCTCCTTAAGAGTATCGATCTGCGACCGTGAAAACTCGGCAATTCGAACTGTCGAAACGGGGATGCTGGGCGCTACTAAAATAGTTGTAAATCGCCGCCGAATGCGTTCAATCGCCGCTAGCGCTGCCCGCGCCGGCCACATGATACAGTTCGGCCCTAGCCGGGCGCCGGATGAGTTCCGGTTGGATCTTCGCCGGCTTAGCCCTCAACCCCTGCGCCATCGAACTTCTCAAGCCCCGTTCCACCGAGCTCACAAAGGCACTGAGAATCAGCGGATTTAATTCGGAATTCAAATCGCGCACGAAGTTGATGTATTGTCCTCCCGGCAAAGGAATTCTCAACTGCCATGTCGCGCCGCTATCGCTTGAGCCGAACTCTTCGAAGACTTCTCCATTGAGGCTCATGCGGACACCTTGAAACCCAAATTCTTGCGTGCCTGACAGAATCCGGGTCCAACACTCCTCCAGGTTCATCGCTTTTGCAAGCGCCGATTCGAAATCGAGCAGCCGGGTCTCTACGTCAATAATGCTTCGGAACTTCCCGCCCAGGAACATCCTGCTGGCCGCAGCGAATTCGGCGTAGTCCAAATGCCGGATTCCCACCCAGGCCGCTCCGCATACTACCATCACAATCAATCCGCTGAACTGGTTATGCAGCGCGCTGGCCACCAGAGATAAAACCGCCATTACGGTGCAAAAGGCATAGATGGTCAATACGGCGCCTTTGGTACTAAAACCGCGATCCAAAAGCTTGTGATGAATATGTCCGCGATCACCTTGGAAAATCGGCCGATTGCGCAAGAATCGACGGACAATGGAAAGCATCACGTCGAGAAGCGGGATGGAGACCGCCAGCAGAGGCACGATCATGGCCACCAGCGTCACCGACTTCTCGCTCCACAGCGCGCCGAAACACCCCATCAGAAATCCGATTAAGAGACTCCCGCTGTCACCTAGAAAAACCGAGGCAGGGTTGAAGTTATAACGCAGGAAGCCCAGCAGGCAGCCGACCAGCGGCATGGTGGCAAGAGCTAGTGGCAGATTGCCCTGCGTTAGGGCGGCCACCAGCATAGTAATCGCCGCGACCAGCCCAACGCCGGCCGCCAAGCCGTCCATACCGTCGATCAAATTGAATGCGTTGGTACAGCCGACTAGCCACACCACCGTAATAGCGAAACCCAGCCAGGGCCATTGCGGAAGGAAATGCACGGAATGTATATCCACCCGGATTCCGCCCCAGTAGGCCAGCATGCTGGCCCCGACAATTCCAATAAGTTTCTGCTTGGCCTTTAAGCCCACCAGGTCATCAATCACGCCCGTCAGGAATATCACCAATCCCACCAGGCTCAGACGAAGGATATCGGGCAGGGCGTTATGCAGAACGTAGGTGTAGCTAAACGGCAAGGCTAGCGCGATTGCGAATGTCGCGGCGTAAGAAATAACGATTGCAATTCCACCCACGCGCGGCAGAGCAGTCACGTGCTGCTTGCGGCCGCCATCGGGATGATCGAGGAAGAACCTTCCCAAGTAGTCGCGAATCAGCGGTGTCAGTATGAGTGCCAGGACGATAGCTATGCCGCCGAGCGTGAAAATAAGAAACAAAGACTACTCTCCTTCCGCCGTTCTCAAACGGAGAAAACATGATTCAAAGCGTCGCCTACGGAGCGATCGCCGAACCGCGTCATCTAGAATTTCCCAAGTCGGGAAGCCTTAGCTTACCGTAGATCTTCGCGAAAAATAACCGAAAACCTATGTGATTTGGGCTAGACCGTACTAGTACGCTAATCGTCCTCTCCGCTGTACTGGTACTTTTTGGATTAGTGATTCTTAACAAGCGTCCAGGACTTTCTAGGACTCGTGGTACCGAAAGCATTTTGTGGCCTTGCAATTTTATTGGAACGCTGAGATGTTAATTCGGGGTGACAACTACTCATGTTGATGACAGCTGCAAAACGGAAACTTACACTACTCCTCGGAATCGTCTTACTGCTGACATCAGGAGTCTTGGCGCGCGCCGATTATGTTTTTAGCTTTAACACGCTGACGCCATCCACGGTGGACCAATCTGTCAACATTGCAAACTATATGGACGGAATTCTCAACTGCATCGGCTGCGTTACAGTAAGTACCGGTGTGGGTGTCGACCAGAAATATAACGGCGATGGTCATGTGGTTGGCCCGGGCGGCGTGTCCCTCACGCTGGGAAAGTCCGACGGGGCGACGAACGACACAGGCCCGGCAAATACTACCTACGATAGTTTCATCTCCAACACTGCCGCGGATGTTAACGGGAACAATCCCAGCCAGCTCTCCACTCAGATACTTATCACCTTTTCCCATGGTGTCTCACTCACCGGCCAATTCAGTTTCGACTACGAGATTTTCCCTGACGGGACCTGCCCGAGTATGAGCAGTTGCGGCGGGGCGGGCGACCCCAATCTCCCAGACTTGGATTTCGTCGCCATGGCGGGTGCCACTACCCTGGTTAACACGACGTTCCATGCCGTAGCGCCTAGCGGACTTACGAACGGCAACTCAACCCACTCGCCCAACAGCGGGTCAACTGTCACCGAACTCGCACCCCAGTTGATTAAAACTTGGACCGGGACTTTGACTGGAGCCACCGAACTCGAGTTTATCGACTGGCCGTCTACCATCGGCATCGATAATTTGAAGGTGACGCCGGAGCCAAGAGGCGAAGCATTTCTCCTGGGAGCGTTGGGGCTGGCGGCCTTGATTGGTGTCCGGCTGCGCCGCGCGCTGGCGAAATCCTAAAACTTTGCGTTGTTGTTAATGAAGGGTAGCCAGCAGGCCCCGGATCTTCTGCTCTTCATCTTTCGCGGGAGCATGGGATAAAGCTGTTTCCAATGCCCGGCGCGCTCCTTTATGGTCCCCTTGGCCCATCAGCGCCACGCCGAGATGGTATTGCAGAGTCGGATTATTGGGTTGCTTTTCCACCAGATTATTGAAAACCTGGGCCGCTGCGGCGTGCATGTTCTTTTTGGTGTAAATCCATCCCAGCGTGTCCGCAAAATTTGGCTCGCGTGGCGATTGTTGGACCGCGCGCTGAGCCAGGTCCTGCGCTTTATCCAGGTTCCCGCCGTTCTCGGCCAGATAAAACGCCATATTGTTCAGTGCAACGGGATTGTTGGGCTGAGTTTCCAGTACGTGTTCTAAATAAGGCTTGATTTCCGCGTTCCGGCCCGATTGGTTAAGAGCCGCGGCCAGCAGCATTTCGATCCGGCCATCTTTGGGTGCCAGTTGCTGTGCCGTCTTGAGAGCCTGAATGGCGCGCTCATAGTCCTGTTTGGCGAAATACGCCTCGCCCAGCGAATAATAAAGCGCCGGCTCTTTTGGAGAAACCTCCAGGAGCTTCTGGTAGCTTTCAATCGCAACGCCGTAATTACCCGCGCGCACCGCGGTGAAGGCCAATAATCTCTCGATCATGGGTGATCCGGGAGACTTCTTCAATTCTCCTTCAAGCAGCTGGATGGCCTTGTCGAACTGCTTCTGGGCGCTGTACGTCTCCGCCAGCCCGGCCGCCGCTAAAGGATCATTGGCGCCGCGTTCTTGAGACTTCCCGAAAATTTGCTCCGCCGCGCGATAATCCTTCCCGTTTATAGCCACGATCCCCAGCTCCATCTGAACCTCGGCCGACTGCGGAAATTCGTTCAGAAGCTGTTTCAGCTCGGCGCGTGCCTCGTCCAGCCGGCCCAAACTTGCCAGCGCCGAAGCATGCAGGAATCTGGCGCGCGGTTGATCGGGGCTTCGGGCCAGGATCTGCTCGCTCATGTTTAGAGCGTCTTGCGGTTTCCGGGCACTCATGTTGAGCTCCGCCAATGCCAGGCGCGGCGGCAAAAAATCCTGGCGAAGCTGCGCCGCTTCAAGAAACTCGGAACGTGCTTCGTTGCGGCTTCCACTGAGCAGGTAGGCTCGGCCCAGTTGGAAATGCGCCATTGAATCACTGGGGTTCTGCTTCACTATCGGCTTTAGTTCAGACATCGCCCTGACCAACTCCGCCGCGCTGCCGCCGTCGATCAGCAGGGTCCCCAGCGCGATTACAGCTTCGGCGTCTTTAGGATTCTCCTTCAGAATCTGGTCCACCAGCTTCAACGCGTCTTCGCGCTTTCTTTGATTTGCCAGCAGGCCCACAATCCGCTTCTGAAACAGTACTTTCTCTTTTCCGTTAGCGCCAGCGCCTATCTGGAACTGGCGCATCGCTTCATCGACATTTCCAAGGCTGGCGTGAAAGTCACCGGCTTGCAGGCGGCCTTGAGGGAAATCCTGCGGGTGATCGAGAACATACTGCAGCGTAGCGGCCATTTGCGCCGGCCGATTGCCGCGCGCATAGAACTGCGCCAATTGCAGCCGGTAGCTAGCTTCCCGCGGATTGTTTGCTACTTTCGCGAGAAGAATCTTCTCCGCATCAGCCGTGCGGTGATCGGTCAGGTAATGCAGATACAAAACGTCGTAAATTGACGCGGCCGTTTTGTCTTTCTCGAGAAAATCCTTCGCTACTCGCTCACCTTCGTCCACCCGATTGCCCAGAAATAATGCCTGCACCAATCCCTCCACCACCCCGAGCTGCATAGGATTGAGCTGGTTGGCTCTCTGGTAATAGTCGATCGCTTCTTGCGGCTTCCTATCCACAAAAGCCAGAGCACCCTTAAGGCGCAAGCCCTCCACGGAGTTGGGATCTTTCTCGAGCAAGCCTTTTGAGAGCGATTCAACGCGGCTATACAAGCCCTTCCCGCGGCGCGGATCGCTCAAGTAGGCTGCCAAATACAGATCGGCTAACCGTGCCGCGGCATCCTGATTGCCAGGCGATAGCTGAACGGCGCGATTCAGTGCGTTTACAGCTTCTGCCGCATCGCCCGCCCGTAACTGGGCCAACCCCAGGCGATAGTATGCCTCTCCGGACTGAGAATTCTTTTGGATTGCTTTACGGTATTGAATTATGGCGTCAGCCGGTTTGCCTTCCTGCAGCAACGTATCCCCGCGCCCAATGTAATACTGCTCACTTCTATTGCAGCCAATCATCGCGACCAGACACAAGAGCACAGCACCAAAGCGAATTGCGTACATTGCGGTTGCGCTTATTGTAGCCTGACGCTCAAAACGAAACCAGTGCTCGCCAAATTGCATGGTGGTACTGGTACCGTATGAACCTGGAATGGTACCAAAGTCCTTGCATTTCAATTGCCCGACCTTTAAGCTTTAGATTCCGGGGAGCCAAAAATCTCTATGAAGAAGTGGATCGCGTTCACGTTCCTGATGTCTGCCGCGGCATTGATCCTGCCCACGGCCGCGAATGCGTCCTTCTGTTCTACTTATGCAGGCACCGGCGACTGCGTAAGTTTATCGGGCAATTCCACCACGCCCGTTCCGATAGCAGCTTCTGCGGTCTTCGAAGTTAGCGGCACCACTTTGGATATTACACTGGTAAACGATGCGGGTAGCTCAGCCACCCAGCTCGGCGGGGCCGACACATTGACTGCTCTGTTGTTCAAACTAGCTCCCGCTGGTGGAACCTTAACTGACGTAGGCGGGACAGCAAGTTTGACCGCACCCTTGATCGGGACCGCCGCGTTGACCGGTGCCGCCGGCGGAAAAACCCTCGGCCAAGAATGGGCGCTGGCAACCGGCATCAATGCCTATACGTTCTCGAATCTTTACTCACTCACTGGTACGGGACTCAACGGTCCAGCAGGTGGAAAGGCAAACCTCTGCACTGGCGCTGGTTGTGGCGATGTGCTGGACGGCCCGAGTTGGGGCCTTACCCCTGCTTCAAACTCCGGCGGCATTGCGCCTGGCATAAATCCGTTGGTTAACCATTTTGCGTTCTTCACGCTCCCGGGCTTGACATCCGGACTGACTAATGCGCAGCTCAAAGCCGACCTCTCCGATGTTGTGTTCCAATACGGCACCGGGTCTGGCGACGCGACCGGGCTATCTTGCACATCCTGTGGCCAGGGCAACCCTGTACCAGAGCCTTCGCACGTGATCTTCTCGCTGCTGTCCAGCGTCTTAATTGGTTTCGTGGCTCGGCGGCGTAAGCGCGCAGTAGCCTAAAATACAAATCGATAATCGCCCTCACATGACCTCCCCTAACGGGGAGCCATTTTTCATGATCTGGCCTCATCCAACCCTCAGGATGTCCCTAAGTCTCCTTACTGACGGTTCGAGGGATATTCCTAATCGAGAATTCTCCGTCTGACTGGTACTATCCTTATAGAACGTAATGTCCGACCAGTACCGGTCGGGCAACACTTCCATGAAAATCAAAAAATTAGGTCTTGTCATCGTTTCTTGTCTCACTATCGAGGCATCTGCTCAACAGTTTGTCCCAGGCCAGTTATTGGTCCAGGAGCGCGATGGCGCCGATCCCGCGGTAATCGCGCAGGCCATCTCGACCCATGGGGCATCCCACAGGGCATCGATTCCGCAATTGAAGGTTCACGTCCTGCGAGTGCCTGAGCCGGCGCTGGAGACCGTTCGGCAAAACCTGTTGCGAACGGGCCTATTCACATTCGCCGAACGAGATGCAATTGCCAAAGGAGCTTTGATCCCCAACGATCCCAGCTATCCATCCGAGTGGCACTTGCCAATCATTTCAGGGCCCAGCGCCTGGGACATCACCACTGGAAGCGCCTTGGTCACCATCGCGATAGTTGATTCCGGTGTCGACTCCAGCCATCCGGATCTCAGCTCAAAGATCGTAGCCGGATGGAACTGGGTAAACGGGACCTCGAACACCGCTGACGACTATGGGCACGGCACGGCAGTAGCCGGCAGCGTTGCCGCCGGCAGTAATAATGGGACTGGGGTTGCCAGCGTGGCATGGGCTAACATGATCATGCCGTTGGTGGTCCTGGACTCCACCGATTCGGCCAGCTACTCTAACATGGCCAGCGCGATCACCTACGCGGCCGACCACGGCGCCCGCATTATCAATATGAGTCTGGGTAGCACTTATAACTCTAGCGCGCTGCAGAGCGCGACCGACTACGCCTGGAGCAAGGGCGCGGTCGTTTTCGCGGCCGCCGGAAATAACGGTAGTTCGACACCGTTCTATCCTGCCGCTAATCCCAACGTCGTCGCCGTTAGCGCGACCAACTCCACCGATGCGCTGGCGAGCTGGTCGAATTACGGCAACTGGATTGATCTCGCAGCTCCAGGAGACACCATCCTGACTACTAATAACGGTGGTGGTTATGGTTACTGGTCCGGTACTTCATTCTCTTCCCCTATCGCCGCCGGAGTAGCCGCTTTAGTGCTTTCGCTGCAGCCCGCGCTGTCGAATTCCGCTCTGGTTTCGCTGCTCGAAAATAACTCCGACGACCTGGGCACAGCCGGGTATGACCAATACTATGGTTGGGGCCGAGTGAATGCTTATAAAGCCCTGCTGGCGGTTAAGAACGTCACAATCGACACCACGCCGCCGACTGTATCCATCGCGACCCCGCTCAGCGGCGCGGTCCTGGCGGGCATTACAAACGTGCAGGGAACCGCTACCGACAACGTGGGTGTCACGAAGGTGGATTTCTATCTTGACACCCAGTTGCTCGCCACCGGCTCTTCCGGATCGTTCCTGTTTACCTGGGATACCACCACCGCGGCCAATGGCAGTCATACCTTGACAGTGAAAGCTTACGACGCAGCGAATAACGTCGGGCAGGCTGCCGTAACGGTAAGTGTGAACAATACTATCATCGCCGACACGACTCCACCGGTCGTTTCAATTACCAGCCCAGCCAATGGCGCTACAGTCTCAGGCTCAACGAAAGTCAACGTTTCGGCAACGGACAATGTGGCTGTCGCCCAGGTAGTGATCTATATAGACGGCGTCAAAGTTTATACTGGGAGCGCGGCGCCTTACACCTACAATTGGAATACGAGGAAGGTAAAATCTGGATCTCATATAATTACGACGAATGCGTGGGATCGCGCGGGGAACATGGGGTCGGCTCAACCTGTGACCGTCAAGAAGTAAGGCAGTCGACCCCCGTAATTCGGATTGGCGTTTACGATGTCACGCGGCGTCGGTACACGATGCCGAAGAGACTTAGTAAACCTACCAGCAGCAGACCGTAGAAGCGCGGTTCGGGAGTAACTTCAACTAGATAAGTCTGGACCGCGTTCGGAGGACCTTGCAGGACGCCGCCGGCATATCCGCCGCTGACCACCGCCCAGCCGCCAAAATTGAAGGTGCCCAGCATGCTCGCAGCGCTGGTAATCAAAGTGTTCTCGAGAGCGCCCAGGTCGGGCTGGCCGTTGGTGCCTTGCGAAACGTTCCGCCCCGCGGCGATGCTGCTGTTCTCCGTAACCTGCCAGATGGCTTGCTGGATTGCGTCGTTGTTAATATTGCTGGCGTCGGTCGGAGCCTGTTGTGGCTTATACATCGAGATCAGAATGGCGGCCAGTTCGTAGCGAGTCAGCGCCAGATCGGAGTTAGTGACGCCGGCAATTCCGGAAATGTCGTAAAGCCAATGTGGCGTCGTAGCTGTATTCGATGACACGATGCTGCCATATCGAACCTGAGTTCCATTGTCAAAAGTCACTGCTGGAGTCTGCAGAGACACAATGTTGGCATTGTAATTCGCCTGATCAAATTCCTGGGAGTCCACGCACCAGAGAGTAACGCCGCCAATTCCTCCGACTGTTGCGGTAAAAGCTCCGCCGCATCCGCCCACGTTTTGGACATTGCAAATGCCGGCATTATTCAGCGTCAAGCCTGCAACGCTCTGGTTGGGGCCGATCTGCGCCGGCGTAATCGGCACGGGGCCAGCGCATAATGAACTTATCGCGAGTGCGGCGCCGGTAATCAGATGAGTTAATCGAATTTTCATGCATCTGTAGCATATGTCACGTTTCGATAGCGGGTCAATAGTGAGTAGTCCTATCCCGTTGCGAGAAGTCCTAGTACTACCGAAGCTTACAGGCGTGAGAGCAATTGCCTGATCTGCGTTTGCTGCTCCAAAGAGGGATGCAGTTGCTGTGCGGCGCCTAGTTCGTGGTGAGCCGAACTGCTGTCTCCGCTTTCGAGGTATGCCATAGCCAGATGGATGCGGTAGGATGCGTTCTCAGGCTGTCGTTGACGAAGCGTCTGAAAGACTTGCAAGGCGCTGCGGGCATCTTTTTGTTTGAGATAGACCCACCCCAGGGTGTCAGTAAATTCAAGATTGCCGGGGCTTTTCTGGACGGCTCGCCGCGCCATCTGCATGGCCTCGTTCAAATCGCCGCTCGTTTCCACTAAGGCATAGGCGAGATTGTTCATTACCGAAGTGTTCTCCGGGTCCAAACGAAGGCTCTCGCGATAGCTGGCGATGGCTTCCTGCCGCCGGCCGGTTTGGTCGTAAACCTTGCCTAACATCGCGGGGGGCAGGGGATCGTTAGCGCGCATGCGTCGGGCGGCCTGAAATTGAGCCAGGGCCTGGTCGAGTTGCCCCTTCGCTTCATAAAGCAAACCCAGTTGAAAAGGAATGTCCGTTGCGTCGGGTTGCATTTGCTGAAGTTTTTCATATTGGTCGATCGCCAGGTCGAAGCGGCCCGCGCGGCCTGCCGTCTCTGCCAACAACCGGTGTAGCTCGGCCGATCGCGGGAAGGCATCCAACTCCTTCTGGATAACTGCGATGCTCTTGTCCCACTG
Organism: Bryobacterales bacterium; assembly: GCA_963769205.1. Taxonomy (GTDB): domain Bacteria; phylum Acidobacteriota; class Terriglobia; order Bryobacterales; family Bryobacteraceae; genus Palsa-89. Next base: position 155,846 of record CAVYKR010000024.1, read on the forward strand.
AGCCCGTGCTCCATACATCTCGACCAAGCCCTTCAGCAGACGAATATCACCTTGGCCAGGCTGATAGTGCTTGCGAAAGAGCTCTTCGGCGTCGTCATAGCGCTTCTCTTGAATGTCTAGAAGTCCGAGTTGTAGATATGCGCCTTCCAGCTTTGGATAATCGTGAATCAAGCTCGTCAGAACGGTGCGCGTCTGGCTATAGTCGCCCAAGCCTTCGAGACTGGCCGAACGTACCAAACGGGCGCTAGGGTTCTGGGCATCCATAGCCAGCCACATGTCCGAATACCGTTTGGCATCAGCGTAGCGCTGCTCTCGAAGGTAGAGGTGCGAAAGAGAATCCAGCGTTGGAGCATCGGAACTATTGAACCGAAGAATGGCGAGATATTGGGCTTTGGCGGCTTCCCCCGCCCCTTTCAGTTCATACGCCCGCCCCAATTGGTAAGCATATTTGAGATTGCCAGGTTGCTTCTCCACCAGGGGCTTGAAATCTGCGATGGCCTGGTCGAGATCCTGCGGCGTACCGCTCGCGACGCGCAGGATTGCGCGAGAAGCCCGAGCGTCATCATCCTCGGGATGTTCCTTCAGAACCTGATCGAGGACTTTTTCGGCCTCCGGGCGCTTGCCGGCCGAAAGGAATATCGTCGCCAGGCGCTTCTGATAGGTGAGCTTGCTTGTAGGATTGGCTTGGAGGCCGGCTTCGTACTCTTTGCTAGCCGCGCTCCAATCGCCGTTTTCGGCGTAAAAGTTGCCGGCGTCCAGATGTCCTTCCAGAAATTCCTGGGGATGGCTGGTGATCCGGGCGAGACACACGTCGGCTTCGTCCCGTTTTCCGGCGCTCCAATAATATCTGCAAAGCTGCGTTACGAAGAAGCTGTTCTTGGCATTATTAGCAATCTTCCGCTTCAGTACATTCTCAGCGTCTGAAGGACGCTTCAGCTCCAGGTAGTGCGCGAACAAAATGTCATACAAAGGTCCATAGTCGTGGTGGGCGTCGATAAAGCGTGAAGCCAGCGACTCGCCCGCATCGGATTGTCCGTCCCGAAAGAGGTTTTGAACCAGCAGACTGACTACATCCGGCTGGTCGGGCCTAACCTGATTGGCTCTACTGAAATTCTCAACCGCCTGTTTCGGCTTGTTGTCGGCAATGGCAAGATAGCCTCTTAGCCGCAGCCCGGCAAACGAGTTTGGATCCTTCTTCAACAACTCCGTCGTGAACTGGGAAGCCTGTTGGTAAAGCCCGGCGAGGTTGCGCGGATCAGCCAGGTAACTGTTGACGTACAGCTCCGCCAGTTCGGCTTTTGGCTCGGCGCGATCGGGCATCAGGGCTACGGCGTGTTGCAGCGCGTCGGCCGCCGCTTGTGCGCTCCCTTGTTTCAGGGCGGTGCGCCCCAGCATGAGATAAGCTTCGCCAAACTTGGGATCTTTCTGGATGGCTCTGCGGAATTCAATCGAAGCCTCCGCGTATTGGCCTTTTTCGTAGAGCTTAGTCGCGCGATCGAAAGCTCGTCGCGCCGTGAAGCCGCAGGCGGCGGCCAGAAGGGCGCCTGTCAGGACAATCGAAAATATTGAGTGGTTGCGCAGCATGGTTATATGAACCTAAGGCGCCGCCCGCTTGGCTATTTCCGCCGGGAAACTGAACGGAATTTCAAGAATTACGTCCACGTCCACAGGCGTTCCGTCCCGGGTGGCCGGTTTGAATTCCCACGATCCGACGTCCTGTATTACCGCTTGGGCAAAAGCCGGGCCGCTGTTCCGAAGCAGCGCAATTCCATCAATCTTGCCGTCTTTTCGTATTACAGCCGCAATCTGTATCCGGAATTCGGCCCGGCCGCCGGGAACCAGCGTCTCGACCGGCTCGAGCTTGCGCAACGGGATGGGCGCGCGCATGAGCGGGGAATTTCCAGGTTTCTGGTCCTGTTCGGCGAACCAAAGAATCCAGTCGCCGGAGTAATCCGGCAGGTTCTCGATAGGCACCACCATGGTGTATACGGATCGCCCCTGGAACCGGGCATCGATCTGGCGCGGAATGGTGCGCGAAGCCGGCCGCAAAGGAACGGAGAGGGTAGTGACTGGAATACTTCGAACTTTTTCTGCGTACAGAACAGCCTTCCGGCTAGGCTCTACGTGCGGAGCTTCCACCTTGCTGCGATCCTCCCGAATACTGAGATCCGGCACGGATAGCCCCCCTTTGACCTCGCCAGTAGCTGTTTCGCCCACAATAGGCGCCTTGGAAAAGTCACCGGGGCGCGCACCGTTCGGAAGGGGGCCGTTGAGCTTATCAGATGGGTGCAGACTGGCGATCGCGATGTCCACCTTGGCGTTCCCGGCGGTCGTCACTGGACCCGGAGGGGCGTTTGGCGGAGGCGCAACGCCTTTTGAAAACGTCGGAGTCCCCATACCGTCGGGCAAAGCGTTCCTGGAACTCGCTGCACCGACGATGGACGCATCCGGCATTGGGACGTCGACTGTCTGAACGGGAACGGTCAGTCGAGCCTCCTGCTTCACGGGCGGTGGCGGCACGAAAGCCTTGCGTGGCTTGGGAATCTCAACGGCCTGGACGGGCCGCTCCTCCGCGTGGTTCACATCTCCCACGGGCTGGGGAGGCGACAGGTTGGGTTTTGGGGCTGGGGCAGCTGCAACCTGCGGTTTTTCGGGTTTTTTCGGCGCTGGAGGTGGCGGCGCTGGAATCGAGGTAGCCGCCCTGGCGATCAGGTTCGGCATGGAGAGATCTTGTTTGATCTCCACCTTCGGGACCGGAAGCCAAATAAATTGTTTGACCGACTTGGCTTTGGGTGCGGTGGCGATGATGACCTGCCGCGATAACTCTTGTCCCCGCGGCTGCGGGAAAGTGCCGATCCGCTGGACTGCGTCAACGTCCGGCAGCACGGGCTTACGATAGTCGTACCAGACGATTTTGTGCTCGTCCGGACGGATCACTTCTTCGTAGATTGGGCGTCTTGAAACCGGGGTTTGCGGGGAAACCAGTGCCAAGCCGAGCACTGCAACCGAGTGGATAATGACCGAAACCGCGAACGAACGCGGCCGAATGCGATAAACCTTGGTCTGCGGTGCTTCATCGCCCGCCACCCAATTCGATCGAATCCGAATTATTACCGGCATGGGAACTCGACCCGGGAAAACAGCTTGCCCTGGAAACTTCTCAAGGTGGATGTGCCTTTAACCTTGAAGAATAGCAAACTTCATCCGCGGTTCACTTCCTTTTGATCGACGAAAGTACTACAAGTCTGTAGACTGCGCTAGAGGTGAAGTTATTGTAGAATAGTCGTTTAGCTCGAGCGATGAGGAGATGGACATCGGATGAGAGTGAGACTCGGATTCCGTTGCCCACACTGCGGATCGGCTTCCATTCGCACCTCCTGGAAGCGGGTTTTCCGGGATCCCTTCCTTCGTATTTTCGGCATACGTCCTTACCGTTGCCGCATATGCCGGACCAGATTCTACCTATTCCGACCCAATGCAGTCAAAGGTCTCGTTTCGCCGATTGATAGCCCGGTTCGCGGTAAGCCGGCGGCTGGCGTTGAGCTGCTGCCGGAACGCAAGCGGCGCTGGTTATTGTGGATGCGCTGAGGAACCATCTCCCCCGGTAGTGTCCCTATAGTCGAAGCATCAGTCCACCGATTCAAGATTGAGGGACTGGGATGAAACTCTTACATCCGGTTATAGGTGTCTTGGCATTCGTCTTACCCGCTCTTGCGGGGGAAATCAGTGGCCATGCCCTGATCACGAAACGTCTGACCAAGAAAGTGCTTGCTCCTGTCGCGTACGATCTGCGCGGCGTCCCATCGTCTCCCACTCCAGCCGGTATCAAACCCGTGAACGAATTCGACCAGATGGTGGTGGTGTTGGAAGGAGGTTCACCCGTGCCAAGGCATCCAGCGACCTTGGCGATCAATCAGAGCAATAGCCATTTTGACCCGGATTTGATCGTGATTCCTGTGGGTTCGACTGTGGAATTTCCTAACTCCGATCCTATTTTCCATAATGTCTTTTCTCTTTCGCGAGCTCAGCCTTTTGATCTGGGCTTTTATCCACGAGGTCAAAATCGCGCAGTGAGATTTAATCGGCCGGGCATTGTTCAGGTGTATTGCCACATTCATTCGGATATGTATGCAGCCATTGTGGTGACTGCCAGTCCGTGGTACACCAGGCCTGCCGCGGACGGCAGTTTTGCGTTGAACAACGTTCCGGCCGGACATTATCACCTTATGACTTGGCACAAAGTCGCTGGACTGCACGGTGTGGACGTGGAAGTACCGGAGAGCGGGCGGGTGGAGGTAACCATCCGAATCCCAGTCGACTTGGAGCCACGGCGTTGAAACGCGGCACCTCGCTCACCACGCGAGCGTTCGTTTTCTCGTTCATTCCGGTTTGCCTGGTGCTGGCGTCGAGCTTTGTGGCGTTGAATGCGCTAGTGAAGCAGCGTGTCAAGGATGGACTTCGCGATTCGCTCCAAAAATCGGAGGCGCTGGTAAATCGCGCCAGCGCTGATTATTCCCGGCGGCTTAGCCAGTTCTTGGCCGTACTGGCGGGAAGCGCCGGCCTTAAAGCTGCGATTGGTCTGCTGCACGAAGCGCCGGCTACATCGGAAAGCGCGGCTGAAGTCCGCCGCACAATCGAAGCCCAATTGCGGGACATGCATCAACAGGTGGGCTACGATCTGTTGGCCATTACAGATTGGAATGGACGAACCATGGCGGCCATCGAATTCCGCGATGCCGGACTGGTGGCCTTGGACGACGCGCCCCGGATTCCCGATCAAGGAGTGCTCCTGGAATATAGGGGGGTGCTTTACGAGGTCACGACTACGCCCGTCAGTCTGGGCGCTGAGCGAATCGCCGACCTGCGCCTGGGCAGCAAGTTTGACCTCGGCCGCTACCACGGCGCAGGCGAGATGGCGCTCCTTGAGGACGGAAAGATTCTCCGCTCCACGTTCAACCCCGCGGCTTGGCCATCCCTTGAGCAGCAGCTTCGGGCTCGATGCGCCCAGCCCGGCGCCGATTGCGAAATCGATCATAATAACGAAACTCTCCTGGTCTTGCCGGTTCACGAAGCGCTGCTGGGGCCAAATTACCGCCTGCTGGAATTCCGGTCTTTGGATCAAGCCGTACGAGATTTCACTTCGGGCTGGATATCCATAATTTTGAAGGTCGGAGCGGGAGGTGTCGTGCTGGCGCTGCTTTTCACTTTGGCGACTTCTCGGTCAGTTTCGAGACCCCTGCGCGACTTGGTGGCGCAGCTGCAAACCGGCGAGGAGTCCAGCCAGTTTCCGCCGAATATCAGGGCCGGGCAGGCGGTCGGAGAACTGCACCTGTTGGCTGAGACCTTCAACCGCGTCGCTAGTCGGGAACGCCGCTCGCGGGAAGAGATCGAAAAGGCGAAGGAGTCGGCCGAGTCAGCCAATCGAGCCAAGAGCGAGTTTTTGACCACTATCAGCCATGAGCTGCGCACTCCCATGAATGGCGTCATTGGCATAACGGAGCTATTGCTCGATACCAAGCTCGATCCGGAGCAGCGCGAGTTCGCTCAAACGGTTCGGTCGTCCGCGGGGTCGCTACTGGTCATCATCAACGACATTCTCGATTTCTCCCGGTTGGAAGCCGGCCGGCTGGTACTCAACGACCAGCCTTTCGATCTGAGGCAGCTTATCGAAGAAACCATCACACTACTGAGCGCCGAGGCCTCTCTTAAGGGTCTAAGCGTAGCTCTCCATTTTTCACCTAACGCGCCCAGTGGCTTTATTGGCGATGCCGTGCGGATGCGTCAAATTCTGACCAATCTGGTAGGAAACGGAATTAAATTCACCGAACGCGGCCGCATCGATGTCCGGGTGGAATGCCCGCAACGGACAGAGAACGAAGTGACGCTGCAACTCGCGGTCTCCGACACCGGCATCGGAATACCGGCCGACAAATTGGATGTCATATTCGACAAATTCACTCAAGCCGATGGCTCTTTGAGTAGACGCTTCGGAGGAACGGGCCTGGGGCTCGCTATTACGAAAGAACTCGTAGAACTGATGGGCGGCTCGCTGGGAGTCGAGAGCTGCCTTGGTGTAGGGTCCACATTTCGGGTCGTACTGCGGCTTCCGCTCGCAAGCGACGAAGAGATTGAGCGCCAGCCGCTGCTGAGCGAGGCCAAGCCATGCTGAGATTCGCCTTCTGCTTCGCCATTTGCGGACTCCTCGCGACTCCGTCGCCTTCGCAAGATGCCAGCTCCGGGTTTAGTTTACCGTTGACCGTGAGCGGGGGCGGAATGTACAGCGAACGGCTCCAATTGCGGGATCCAACTGGCTCTCCAGCCACCGGCGGACTGCGGGCTATGTTTTACCCAACGCTGAAGCTCGGCGAACATTGGTTTGCCTATGCTGCTATTCAGGAGACACTGGCGCCATATTTCTATTACGACGCTTACAATCCTGACCATCTATGGTCCACCAAAGTCATCCAAGGCTTCGTGGGATATTCCTGGCGCGCGGAGAAAACGTCGGTGGTGGTCAAGGCCGGCCGATTGTCTTCAGCGTTCGGTTCATTCCCATTGCGCTATGACGATGCCGTCAATCCGCTGCTGGACCAGCCGCTGAGTTATATTCAGTCACTGACTCTTCGTCCCGACCAAATTCCGTGTGGGGTAAGCGATCTGCTTTCGCAACCGTACGGCTCAGTCTCGAATTTTTGCGGTGGGCCGCCAGGCCGGCAGCGAGGCTTAACGCCAGTGACCCTCTATGGCTTGCCCGCTATTCAGGCTGAAGTCTCAGGTTTTGGGTTGGATGCGCGCTTGCAGATTACCGATGGTTCGCCGGCCAATCCGCTGTGGTTGGACCAGGCCGGACAAAACGTTCAATGGAGCGTCGGCGCCGGCTATACCATTCGCCAGGGATTTCGCATTGGCATGTCAGCCTTCCGGGGGCCGTACCTGGATGGATCGCTGGACGCATTGCTGCCGGCCGGGACCACGGTCCATGACTTCCCAGCGACCGCGGCCGGCATTGACGTGCAATGGGCGCGCGGGAGGTGGAGCGCCGCCGGCGAATGGCAGCGCTTCCGTTTTGACTCTCCAAACTTCGTTGTTTCGCCCTCCATCAATTCCACGTACGCCGAAGTGAAGACCATCCTCACGCCCCGGCTCTTCGTGGCGGCGAGGCCGGGCTGGCTAAGTCCGGGGGGCGCGGTCGACAAGCAGGGCATCTCGACCAGTAAGTTTGCGCCCTCGATCGCGTCCTATGAGCTGGCCGCGGGCTGGTGGCTCAACCGGCACCAATTAGTGAAAACCAGCTATGAATGGCTCAATATCGAGCATCAGCCCGGAACACGCTTCAACGTTCTCGGGATCCAGCTTGTGACCACGTTTCGCGCGTTGGATTGGCCATTCCGGTAGCAGCCGCGCCTCCAAACTGCATCGAAACTGGGTCATTTTACGCAGGATTGTGCCGCTTTTCGCGCTATTTACGCCTCAGTCAGCACGCTTCTAAGGCGATTTTGGCCTGTTTTCCTGGGCCTGCGATTGCAGGATCTTACCCGTTGGGGGGATTATGCGGACAACTCTCTATGCGGTACTCGGCTTTACGATGACCATGGTCCTGGCCGCCGCGGATAAGACGCCGCTAAGTGCCCAAGGACAAAGGGGGCGGGACATATTTCAGCACTCGGCGAAGGGCACCGCGTGCGGCACTTGCCACCAGATGGCGGAAATCGGGACGGCGGTTGGGCCGGATCTGTCGATGATGGCCGGCATGGCGACTACTCACAGCATGGTCGCCACCATCCGGATGACGATGACGAACACCGTGCTGTCGGTTAAGACGGCAAATGGGTCGTTCCCGGCGGTTTTGAAGCAAAAGCAGGGAGACGAGTCCGAGTTTTGGGATTTGAGCCAGATGCCGCCGGTGCTGCGCAAGCTGAGCTCGAAAGAGATTGTGTCGAGCGACCGCGACACCAAGTGGCAACATCCTCCTGCCACCATCGATTACACGGCGCAGGAATACGCCGACATCATCGCCTTTTTGCGCTGGGCCGCTACGGGGTCGCAGAAAGAGGTGAAGGCTTCGGAGATCGGCGAACTGCAATAAACATTAAGCGGTCATGGCACGCACCGTCCGGCTCGATTCCTGCGGAGAGACCACGACGACCCCCGATTCGCTTACGGTATAACCCTTGGCGCGGTCTTCCTGGAGATCATGGCCGATAACGCTGAACTCCGGAATTGCCACATGGGGCGGAATGATCGCCCGACGGATGCGGCTGTGACGTCCAATTTGAACGTTCGCCATTAGAATGCTGCTGTCAACCTCCGAGTAGCTATTGACTCGGACGCCGGGCGAAAGCACGCTGCGGCTGACTCGGCCGCCGGATACAATACATCCAGCAGAGACGATTGAATCGATCGCGACTCCCATGCGGCTGTGCTCCTCCGCCAACACGAACTTGGCGGGAGGCTGCTGTTCCACTCGCGTGCGCATCGGCCAAGCCCGATCGTACAGGTTGAACTCTGGCTCGATTGCAACCAGGTCCATGTTTGCTTCGTAGTAGGCGTCGATGGTGCCCACATCACGCCAGTAACGCACGCTCTTGCGATTCAGATCGTGGAAATCATAGGCGACCACGTGAGCGCGCGAGATGCATCTGGGGAGAACGTCGGAGCCGAAGTCGTGCGAAGAATGGGCATCAGCGGCATCCTCCATCAGGCATCGCAATAGAACCGATGTATTCATGACATACACGCCCATGGAGGCGCTTACGGCCTCGGGATTGAAAGGAGAGCGAGAGGGCTGTCCATGACGAGGTTTCTCCTCGAAACCGGTGACGCGATAATCACTGCCGATTTCGACGACACCGAAGCGGCAGGCCTGTTCGGGCGGAGTTTGAATAGTCGCGATCGTGATGTCGGCTCGCTTGCGCCTGTGCCAGGAGAGCATGTCGTGATAATCCATCTTGTAAATGTGATCACCGGAGAGAATCAGAGTGATATCCGGGTTCTCCACCTGGATGCTCTCCATGTTCTGGTAAACTGCGTCGGCCGTTCCGAGGTACCAGTTCTGATGGACCCGCTTCATGGGTGGAATCACTTCGACAAACTCGTTTAACTCGCCGGAGAAAAGATTCCAGCCCTCCCGAATGTGACGTGTAAGCTCCAGGGCTTTGTACTGGGTAAGAATGAAGATCCGGCGGATGCCGGAATTTATGCAGTTAGATAAGGTAAAGTCGATGATGCGGTAACAACCGCCGAACGGCACTGCGGGCTTGGCAGTGTTTAGAGTGAGGGGCGCTAGTCGTTCTCCAGCGCCGCCCGCCAGAACAATAGCGAGCACATTATGCACGGAACTTCCTCTAGAGAACGGGGGGATTTCGTGAACTGCGCACGACGGCCCGCGTACGTGAATACGCTACGTAGGTGGGTAGCTACAGTATAAGAAACACCGCCCACAAAATCAATCGATTTTCTTGGAGTAATTAGAGTAATTTTAGAACTGCGGCCTCGATGACACTCAGCTCAGTGTCACCGATGAATGATCGAATTTTACGGGCGCTCCTGTCATAAAGAAACAATGCCGGCAACGCGCCGTTCCATGTCCGGTCAATCGAGTTAACGAAGTTGTCATCGTTGCGAGCTTGTTTGCGGTATGACGGACCTGGAACAGAAAGTTGCTTAAGGATTTTTTCAGCGCCGGCGTCCTGTTCGGGTTCGTCGGCGGAGATGGTGACGACTTCGAAACCTCGGGAGCGCAGCTTGGCTTCGAGGCGAAGCAGTTGCGGCATATCTTTGCGGCAGGGGGCGCACCAAGTAGCCCAGAACTCATAAATAACCACTTTTCCCTTGTGCGAATCGACGAGCTTCTGAAATCCAGTTTCGTCGATGGGGATTAGGGCGCAGAAAGAAATGGTTGGAACGAGGAGCATGGCAGCAATAATCTTCGGCAGCGTAGGCATCATTTTTTGAGTCTCAGATTTACGGTCGCGGCCTTCTTGGTGTTGAACACGGTTAGCGTTTTCTTGCGGCTGATAGCGCCATCATTCCTGGCCTCGAGTTCGTATTCCACATTGGTGCTCAGCCCGGCGAAGTGATAGTTGCCGTCCGCCTCGGTACGGTAGGAGCGGACCTGCAGGGACTTGGTGTCCTTCAATTGCACCACCGCACCGCCTACCGGCTTTCCGGAAGCATCGGTGACAACACCTTGGACAGACCGCGTACCGGTATCGTCGTTCTGGGCTGCGAGACTGCCGGTAAAGATAAGCGCAACCAGCCAGCCGGCGGCGGCTATCTTAAGCAGGTTCTTACGCGGATAGCTCATTCATTTCGATTGGTCGTGGAGCGACAAAGTCATATCGACGCGCGCTTCACCTTGGATCTCGACCGGCTTTTCTTCTTCGCGATAGCCTTTGGCTGCTGCGCGGACGATGTAATGCATGCTCACCGGTGGTATTCGGAAGACAAACTCACCGCGGGAGTTGCACACTGTCTGCTGTTTCTTAATCTTCGCTGAGCGGGCGTCTTGCGACGGAATCGGAGTGAGTGTCACCGTGGCACCGGGCAGCGCGAAGCCAGGATCGCGAAACACGGTGCCCGATACCAAAGAGTAGGATTCTGTCTCGGCCTTCTTCTGGCCGCCCTGCACCTGGGGAAGAATGGCGAAAAGGGCAAGCAGCAGACTAATGCCAATCCTCTTCTTCTTCCTCTTCCTCCTCTTCTTCGTCTTCGTCCTCGTCATACTCGAAGTCTTCTTCTTCTTCTTCCTCGTCCTCTTCCTCGTCTTCGGTGGTTTCGAGCTCAAAAGGATCGAGACCGGTTACGGTGAGATCGGCGCCGCACTCCTCACAGGTGAGTGTGTCGCCTTCGTCAAGTTCGTCCGCGTCTACGTCGATCACAGCGTCGCAGTTTGGACAGTTGACCATCTACTTTCCCTCCAGAAGCATATTCCCTTATACAAGAATTCTAGGCTGGCCGCTTATGCGTTGGCTTTGGCCTGGCGGCGCCTGGTGGTGGGCGGGACGATGCCCTTCAAACGGAGGTACATGAAGAGCTGGGAGCGATGCGTCAATTCGTGCTCTTTCACCGTTTGGAGCATCTCCAGCCGGGTCACCCTCTGTCCATCAAAACGAGTAATCTCGCCGGCATAAAAGGCGGCTGGCTGCGCGGCCAGTTGGGCCGCGCGTGAACTCAACTGGCTGCGAAGTTCGCTGGCGAGCGCTCCGGCTCCTTCGCTGGGAGGAAGCTGAGCGACATACTTGTTGATCATCTCGCGGAACTGCGGCGTGGCCAAATTGTCCACGCCATCGAGCAATATGCCGGTCAACGCATGGCTGGCCTGGAGAATGTGCCGCGCGATGTCGCCGAAACTCATCAGATCAGCGGAAGGCTTGTAATCCAGGTCGTGCGCGGAGAAATCTTCGACTGCATTCGCGGTGTCCTCGCGAACGCTCTTCCAGGAGTCCAGTATTGATTCTAGGCGTACCATAGACCCATTATTAGCATGCAATGGAGGCGGAGAACAGGTATGCTGCGTTCTATGCTTCGAAAGTTACTTTTAGTACTCGCCCTGCCGCTGCTGGCCGCATCGCCTGAACAAGACATCCGTCGCGTTCTGGACGATCAAGTGGCGGCCTGGAATCGCGGCGACATACCCGGCTTCATGGAAGGCTACGACAAGTCCGAATCCACTACGTTTGTGGGTTCAACAATCACTAAGGGTCACGCGGAGGTATTGGCGAATTATCGTAAGCGCTACCCGACGCGCGAGAAAATGGGGACGCTGCGATTCTCAGATCTGGAATTTCAACCGCTGGGGGCCGACTATGCTTACGTGATAGGAAGATTTCACTTGGACCGGCCGGCCCGGGCGGGCGGGGAATCATCCGGCATTTTCAGTCTGTTATTCCACAAGACCGGCAAGGGCTGGAAGGTTATTCTGGACCACACCAGTTAGCGGCGCTCAGGACATCTTGTCGCGCTGGATGTTCCGCATCTCATCGATAATGCGTTCGAAAATGCGCTTGAGGGCCTCGGCGCTCAACGGACCTGCATTGTTGCCGGTCACGTTATGGAACACCTGATCTTCTCGCTTGGGCTCATAAATAGGCAGCGCCAGAGCCTGCTTAATCCGGCCAATCTCTTCGACGACGCGCGTACGTTCGTTCAACAGCGCCAACAGTTTGAGATCGACCGCATCGATCAACGCGCGACATTCGGCGAGGCGTTGCATGCTCATGGATTCTTCGATAGTAAACCAGTGGAAAGCTCGTGGGCCAGAGCTTGGAGCCGGGCTTCAAGATCGGGGGCGGCTGCATTTTGTTCGATGATCCGCACGAAGGCGCTGCCAACAGCCACACCGTCGGCGATTGCACCCACGGCGCGCGCCTGTGCGGCGGTGGATATCCCGAAACCAACGGCTAGCGGAAGGCGAGTGACCTGCCGCATGGCCTCAACCAGTGGCGCAAAGCCATCGGAGAGCGACGCGCGTTCGCCGGTAACGCCGGTTCTTGAAATCAAATAGATGAAGCCGGTGGAATACCGGGCCACCAGTTGCAGGCGGCGCTCGGTGCTGGTCGGGGCGGCCAAAAACACGGTGTCGAGTCCGGCGTGACGCATGGCGGCGGTGTAGGGCTCGGCTTCTTCAACGCTAAGATCGGTGAGCAGGCAGCCGTCGATACCGTGCGCTACCGCGTCACGCGCCAGAGCCTCCAAACCGTAGCGCAGCACCGGATTCATATAGGTGAATAAGAGGAGTGGAATATCGGAACGCCGGCGAATCTCGGCGGCGATTTCAAGCACTTTGGAGACAGTCGTGCCGGCCTTCAAGGCGCGGGCAGAACCGCGTTGGATCACGGGACCATCGGCGATCGGATCGGAAAATGGCACACCCAGCTCAATCAGGTCGGCGCCTCCGCGCTCCAGAGCCGCCACCAGCGCCGGGGTGTGAGCGGGCGATGGGTCACCGGCAGTAATGTAGGCGATCAGGGCCGGGCGGTGTTCGGCACCTAGCCGTTCAAACAGCCGGCCGATTCTGGTCTGGCTCATCGAGCTCCTGAAGATTTTCGCGATAGATATCGGTGTCTTTGTCGCCGCGGCCGGAGAGGTTGATGACGAACAGTTCATTCTTCGACGCAGGCGCGCGGCGCAGCGCTTCGGCCACCGCGTGAGCAGATTCGAGCGCTGGAATGATGCCTTCGGTGCGCGCCAAAGTACGCGCTGCCTCGAGAGCTTCTTTATCGGTGACGGAAACGTACTCGGTCCGGCCCTGATCGCGGAGCCAGGCGTGTTCGGGACCAACCAAGGCGTAATCCAGCCCGGCCGAAACGGAGTGGGTAAGCGCAATTTGGCCATCGGCGTCCTGTAAGAGGTAACTAAACGCACCGTGCAAGACGCCGGGGGAACCTCCGGAGAAGCGCGCGGCGTGCAACCCCAGCTCAGTGCCGGTACCGCCCGCCTCGACGCCAATCAGCCGTACGCGTGGATCGCCGACAAATGGATGAAAGATCCCGATGGCATTGCTGCCTCCGCCTACGCAGGCAAAGATCGAATCCGGCAGCTTATGCTCGCGCTCCAGAATCTGTAGTCGCGTCTCCTCGCCGATCACGCGATGGAAATCGCGAACCATCATCGGATAGGGATGAGCACCGAGTGCCGAGCCCAGCAGGTAGTGGGTGGTATGCACATTGGTTACCCAATCGCGCATAGCCTCGCTGATGGCATCTTTCAAAGTTCGACTGCCGGTTGCGACGCCCACAACTTTGGCGCCCAACAAACGCATTCGGAACACGTTGAGGCGCTGCCGGCGCATGTCCTCCTCGCCCATGTAGACGATGCATTCCAATCCAAACAGCGCGCAGACCGTGGCGGTGGCGACACCGTGCTGTCCGGCGCCGGTTTCCGCGATGATCCGCTGCTTGCCCATGCGCCGGGCGAGCAAAGCCTGGCCCAGGCAGTTGTTGATTTTATGCGCTCCGGTATGCAGCAGATCCTCGCGCTTGATAAAAATCCTCGCGCCTCCCGCATTTTCACTGAGCCGCTTGGCGTAATACAGCGGAGTGGGCCGACCGGCGTAGTTGGCGAGCAGATCTTTGAGCTCGGCTTGAAAGCCAGGATCGACCCGGGCCTCAAGGTAGGCTTGCTCAAGCTGTTCGAGCGGAGCCATAAGGACTTCCGGGACGTAGCGGCCGCCGTAGGGTCCGAAGTGACCTTTCGAATCTGGTTGGGTAATGGTCATGATGCAAGCGCCGTCCTCACGAACTGGCGCACCAGGGCGTGATCTTTGATTCCAGGCGATTTTTCAAGGCGCGAACATGCGTCAACGCCCCAGGGCTGCGCTTGTTCGATGGCGCGGCGGACGTTGGACGGGTCGAGTCCCCCAGCGATGATGATGTGCTTGGGGAGCCCTTTGGCACGCGACCAATCGAAGCTGGCGCCGGTGCCACCGTGCAGGTCGTCGGAAGGCGTGTCGAGCAACACTGCTTCGGCGGTTGCATCGTTGACCTGTGACAGCAGCGATTCATTGGCCTGAATGGCTCGCCAGATACGGATTCCGCGCGCCTCCGCTGTTCCATGCAATTGTGCGACATCCAGCCCGGCATCCAGAACGATTCTTGCGACGGTCTCGGGGGTTTCATTGACGAAGATGCCGACCTTCCAGATATCGGAGGAAAGCTTGGCGGCGATCATGGAAGCGCCGGTCGGTGAAATGTAGCGAGGGCTGTCGCGATAGAAATTGAAACCGAGCGCGGATGCCCCGGCTTCGGCGGCGGCCAGAGCGTCTTCGCGATTGGTGATTCCGCAGATTTTGACCATCATGACAACAGCGTTTGGAGAGCGCCCACGGGGTCGCCTGATTTCATCAGGTGTTCGCCGACCAGAAATGAATTGTATCCCGCGGCACGAAGCTGCCGCATTTCGACAGCAGTGTGTATTCCGCTCTCCGCGACTTTGATCACGCTACTGGGGATCTTGTCGGCCAGGCGCAGCGACACAGCCAAGTCGACCTGGAAGGTGCGGAGATCGCGGTTGTTCACTCCGATTATGCGGGCGCCGGAGGCAACGGCCGGCTCGAGTTCGTCCGAATCATGCACTTCGACCAGGGCGGACATGGAATAGCTTTCCGCCAGCTCGCGGAAGTCGCGCAGTTCACGCTCCGAGAGAATGGCCGCGATCAGGAGAATAGCATCCGCGCCATGCGCCGCGGCTTGGTGGACATGGTAACGGTCGATGGTGAAATCTTTGCGCAGGGCGGGAAGCTGGACGGCGGAGCGAGCCGATTCGAGATCGGATAGACTGCCCTGGAAGTGCTTTTCGTCCGTCAATACAGATAATGCAGCCGCTCCACCTTGCTGATAGGCGCGCGCCAGGGCGGGAGGGTCGAAATCCGGGGCCAGGATACCCTTGCTAGGAGACGCGCGCTTGATTTCCGCTATCACAGCCGGTGCGTGCGAGGTGAGAGCGGCCGCAAAATCCCGGCGCCCAGCGATGGACTTCTGGGCGCGGAGTTCGATCCCATCGGCGCGGTGGGTGAGTTCGAGCTTCTTCTGCTGGACAATTTGGGCCAGGATGTCGGGGATTGCCTTGACCATGGGCGGGAAACTTTAATTGTAGCTCGGGTTGGTGAACCGAAAGAGTTTATCCGTTACTAACCGTGCCAGATGGTACAGCCTAGGAGAGATCCCGGGACGTTACTCGTGCTACCGTAAGTACGTCTCTTAGGCATAACCAATATGGAAACGTTCCGGTTGAGTAAGCTGCTGAATGTTGTGTCCCTGGACGCAGAAGGCAAAGGCAAACTGATCCCGCTGCCAGTTGGCGCGGAAATTACGGTGTGCGGGGCATCGGCGATCCCATCCTGTGTCGAAATCATATGCGACGGGGTACGCTATAACGCTTTCGAGCAAGACCTGCGGGAACGATCCGAAAAATCCTCGGCGACAACTTCTTCCAAATAATTAAGCGGGAACTGGCCGGCTGCGTTGAACCCAGCGAAATATCTGGACCCCACTCCCTACCATACAGAGCAGGATGAACCCGATCATGTACCAGGTGAATTCCTCGGAATTGATGATTCGAATGATGTGACGGCCGAGCCATAGGGCTAACAGGCCGAGCAGAGTGAAGCGAACAGCGCGAGATAAGAAGATCACAGTGAGCAGCCGCGCTTTGGCGTACTGGAATGCACTGGCCGCTGCCACTACGAGGGTAAACGGAAAAGGCGGGGGAGCCACGCTTGCAACTGCTAAGACCAGGGCTGAACGCTTGGCCATCTTGCCCTTGAGGTATTCGAATCGTTTGCGGCTCATCATTCGCTTCAAACCCTCCTGACCGCCTTTGCGGCAGACGAGATCCAGCAAGAATACGCCGACCGTCGATCCGATGGACGCGGTCAAGACATAGAGCGGAAGGTGCTCCCGATCTCTGGACGTGAGGACTACCAGGAGGAAGTCGTTGCCGAAGGGAAGGAACAAGAAGGACGAGTCCAGAATGCCCAGAAACAATGGACCCAGTGCGCCCAGATGGATGAAATATGTAAACAGGTGGCGGAAGAAGAGGTGCACTGATTTGATTATGCAGGTGAAGGGCCGAGCCGGCGTCGGGAAATCTGCGAGTCAGGCGAGGCAACTATTGAGTAGAGAAGAACAAAATGCAGACCAGGGAGCGCCGCTACAGTGGAACGCACAGCTTTGGCCTTTGGCTTGCGGTGGCAACGCTCATGACATACCGCGTTACTTTCATGGAACGGACAGGAGTAACAGGAGAGCCTTCTGAAGCTCCGACCGACTACGTCGCGATAGAACTTCCGGATGGCGTTGTTCTGGAAAAGCTTTTCATTGACCGCACCGAGCCGGACGCGCTGCACTCCGAGGAAGCTCTGGAGGAGGACGACAGCTTTTTAAGCGTCGGTTCAGAGACTTGGGATTACGAGGTGGCGGAAGGGCGTGAGGATGAATTCCTCGCCGCATTGAAGAATTCACAGATGGTGATGGAATACGTCCGGCTGGATGAAGAGCCATCCGCAGCTTAGTGATTTTAAAACCATCCATTTGACACTTCCGGGCCTGATTCGGTAAGCTGAAGTGACTGTAAGTCTCGAACGGAGAAGGTCTGTCTTTATGAAAACCCAGTTTCCGTCCGAGGGCGAGATCGTGCGTCAATGGCACGTGGTGGATGCCGACGGATCAGGTGCTTGGCCGGGTCGCCAGTAAGGCCGCGATGATGCTGATGGGCAAGCACAAGCCCACCTATACGACGTTTTTGGACACCGGCGATCATGTGATCATCATCAACGCCGAGAAGATCCGGCTCACCGGCCGGAAGGACGAGCAGAAAGTTTATCGCCGCCATACCGGCTACCCGGCGGGCTGATCGAAGTGGGCGCAGTGAAGATGCGCGCCACGCGTCCGACCAAGATGATCGAGCAAGCCATCGCGGGCATGCTGCCGAAGACCAAGCTCGGCAAGCAGATGTACCGCAAGTTGAAAGTTTACGCGGGCGACAAGCATCCCCACCAGGCTCAAAAGCCGGTGGCGCATGACGGCAGTTTAGAGAAAGGGATTGGAGTGGCAGCAACGTTAGTGCAGCATTTGGGAACAGGCCGGCGGAAGACCGCGGTGGCGCGCATTTTTCTGCGATCGGGCAAGGGCGAGATCACCGTCAACGGCCGGCCGTTCGACAATTATTTTGCCAATCGAGGCGTCGCGCGCCATGGTGCGCCAGCCGCTGCTGGCCACCGAAATGGCCGACAAGTTCGACATCATCATCCTCGCCGACGGCGGCGGTCCGACCGGACAGGCGGGAGCGGCGCGTCTGGGCATCGCGCGCGCACTCATCGAATTCAATTCCGAACTGCGGCCAAAACTGAAGCAGCTCGGATTACTGACTCGCGACCCCCGCGCCCATGAGCGCAAGAAGTACGGGCAGAAGGGCGCGCGCAAGCGGTTCCAGTTCTCGAAACGATAGCTTCAGCGTTAAGAAGAGTCTTGACGCGGCATGCACGGGTGCGTGCGCCACATTAGAAACGGCCGGTTTTGACCGGCGCACACAAATTCCGCTTTGGGCCGTGTGCGCGGGATAAGACCGGGCGAAACCATCAACTCGGAACAAAAGGAGGCATTTTGCCGTCAATTTCGATGAAGGAATTGCTCGAAGCAGGCGTTCATTTCGGGCACCAGACCAAGCGCTGGAATCCAAAGATGAAAGAATACATCTTTGGCGAACGCAACGGAATTTACATCATCGATCTCCAGAAGACCCTGAAGCTTTTCAAAGACGCCATGCGCTACGTGGCCGAATGGCCGCGCAAGGCAAGACGGTTTTGTTCGTCGGAACCAAGCGGCAGGCGCAGGAAGCGATCGCCGAAGAGGCCGACGCGCTGCAGCCAGTATTACGTGAATCAGCGCTGGCTGGGCGGTCTGCTCACCAACATGCTCACCGTGCAGAAATCCATCAAGCGCTTGAAGGAACTGGACGCCATGGCAGCCGAGGGCGGCGGCTACGAAGGCCGCGCCAAGAAGGAAGCCGGCCGGCTGGAACGCGAGCGCAAGCACCTGCAGCAGAATCTGGCGGGCATCAAGGAAATGAGCGGCCTGCCGGACATGCTGTTCGTGGTCGATTCCAACAAGGAAGCCATCGCGGTAAAGGAAGCGCGCAAGCTGGGCATTCCGGTGGTGGCGGTGGTGGATACCAATTGCGATCCGGACGAAGTGGACTACGTGATCCCCGGCAACGACGACGCGTTGCGCGCCATCCGGCTGTTCACGACCAAGATCGCCGACGCGGTGATCGAAGGCCGCGCGCTGGCCACCGAGCAGGATTTCGCCGCCGAAAAGATGGTCACCGACGAGACGCCGGCCGAAGAGATCCCGGAGTACTCGCAGTTCGATCCGCAGCAGTTGGATCAGCTCATGTCGGAAGGTTTGTCGGACGAAGATCTGCCTTCCATGTCGCTGCCCCGCAAGGGCCCGGGATCGGAAGCGCCGGAGCCGGAGAAGTCACCGGCAGCAGGCGGCAAATCGCAGAGCGGCGAATCGAATGCCGGGCGACCGGCTCAGGTCTGCTGGTGCGAAAAGAAACAAGAAACCAAGAAACCAAAGAACCGAAATATGGAGATCAGCGCGAAGCTAGTGAAAGAACTCCGCGACCGTACCGGCGCGGGCATGATGGAGTGCAAGAGAGCCCTGGTCGAGGCCAAGGGCAATCTGGCCGAAGCGGAGATCATTCTGCGCAAGCACGGAATCGCGTCCGCCTCGAAGAAGTCGACGCGCACCACGCGGCAGGGCATCATCGGCAGCTACATTCATCCGGGCTCCCAACTGGGCGTGCTGGTGGAAGTGAACTGCGAGTCCGATTTCGTCGCGCGCACCGACGATTTCAGGACCTGGTGAAGGACCTGGCCATGCAGATGGCGGCCGCCGACCCGCAGTTCATCCGCAAGGAAGATGTGACGGCCGAGGCCCTGGACAAGGAGCGCGACATCCAGCGCGGGCGCGCCTGCAGGAAGGCAAGCCCGAGAAGATGGTGGACAAGATCGTCGAAGGGCGCATGAACAAGTTCTACGAAGAGGTCTGCCTGTACGAGCAGCCCTTCATCCGCGAGAACGCCACCACGCGTGGGCGACCTGATCAAGGCGATGATCGCCAAAGCTCGGCGAAAACATTTCCGTCTCGCGTTTCGTGCGCTTCAAGGTCGGCGAGGCGGCGTTGATCGAGGAGACGGCGGAGACGTCGGCGCCCCAGGATAGCCGGCGCGCGCACTACAGCGTGCGGCGTTCACACTCAGGTAGCGCAGGCGATTGATCCAATGCCCAAATACCAGCGCATCGTTCTCAAGCTCAGCGGCGAGGTGCTCGCCGGCGGCGGCATCTTTCGGCATCGATCCGGAGCGGGTTAAAAGCCTGGCCGCAGAGATCGCCGAAGTGGCCAAGACCGGCGTCCAGATCGGCCTGGTAGTGGGCGGCGGCAATTTCTTTCGTGGCGTCGCGGCGGCGGCGATGAACATGGACCGCGTCGCGGCCGACCACATGGGCATGCTGGCCACCGTGATCAACGCGCTGGCGCTGCAGGACGCGCTCGAAAAGGCCGGCGTGCCCACGCGCGTGATGACCGCCATCCAGATGCACCAGGTGGCCGAGCCCTACATCCGCCGCCGGGCCATCCGGCATCTGGAAAAGGGCCGCATCGTGATCTTCGCGGCCGGCACCTCGAATCCCTATTTTTCCACCGATACCGCCGCCACTCTGCGCGCGCTCGAAATCCACGCCGACGTGATCGCCAAGGGCACGCGCGTGGACGGCGTTTACGACAAGGACCCGCTGCGGCATTCCGATGCCGTGCTGTACCCGAGAAGTCAGCTACCATGAAGTGCTGGCCAAGGCGCTGGCGCGTGATGGACGCCTCCGCGGTCGCCATGTGCCGCGACAACCGGCTGCCGATCGTGGTTTTCAATTTGAACGTCTTCGGAAATATAATGCGTATGTCGATGGGCGAGCCCATCGGAACTCTCATTCACTAGTCGAACGATATGAAAAACGAACCTCAAGCAACCCCGCGCTCACACTTTCAGAGCGTGAAAGAAATCGACGGCGAATGCCAAGACCCGCATGGAGAAGGTGCTGGCCGATCTGCAGCACGACATGGCGGGCGTCCGCACCGGCCGCGCTTCGGTGAGCCTGCTCGACAACGTGCGCGCGGATTACTACGGAACCCCGACGCCGCTCAATCAACTGGCGACGCTGCACGTTCCCGGAGCCGTCGATGATCACCGTGCAGCCCTGGGACGTTTCGCAGATCGGCGCGATCGAGAAGGCGATCCGCTCGGCCGACCTGGGCCTGAATCCGGCCAACGACGGCAAGCTGATTCGCGTGCCGATTCCTCCGCTGACCGAAGAGCGCCGCAAGGAGCTGGTCAAGAAGCTGCACCACATCGCCGAAGACCATCGCGTGGCGCTGCGCAACATCCGCCGGGACGCGCAACGAGAACGTCAAGAAGCTGCTCAAGGACAAGATCATCAGCGAGGACGACGAGCGCCGGGCGCTGGACGAGATCCAGAAGCTAACGGACGGCTACATCCAGAAGCTGGATCAGGCGGCCAAGGCCAAAGAAAAAGAGATCATGGAGCTCAAGTAAACCGGTGGGGAGTGGGGCTCGCCGCTAGGATCGAGTTACAATCCTAGCGATGACCTATCCACAGAGGATCTTCGGCCGGGTGGCGTTGTTCCCCCTAATTTGGCTTTGGATTTCGCTGGCGGCCGCAGCAGGCCGACCGATTTCCGAAACCGATATTTACTCGTTCCAGTGGATCGCGAATCCCGCGCATTTCGCCGGATGGGTCGCGGATTGTTTACACGCACGTCGCGGTGAATCCGAAACACGACGGCTACGATACCGCGCTGTGGATTATTCCCTCCGGCGGCGGCGCGGCGCGGCAACTGACCGGCGGGCCGCGCGATTCGTCGCCGCGCTGGTCGCCGGACGGCAAACTGCTGGCGTTCGTGCGGGCGCACGGAAAAAGACGGCAAAGCCGCAGCCGGCGCAGATCTATCTGCTGGCGATGGAGGGCGGCGAAGCGCGGCCGCTGACCGATATGCCCAAGGGCGCGGGCGGCCCGCTATGGTCGCCGGACGGCCAGTACGATCGCGTTTTCATCCACCACCCTGCCAGGAGACTTCGAGAAGAAGAAGGACGGCGAGGAGAAGAGCGACGTGCGCGTGATCGCCAAGGCCGTGTATCGCATGAACGGCGCGGGGTATCTGGAGCCGGACCGGCCCAACCACATCTGGACGGTCGCGGTTCCGAAGATTCCTGGCGAGGCGCAGAAGGCCACCCAGATCACGTCCGGCGAGTTCAGCGAAGGCGATATCGTGTGGTCGCGCGACGGGTCGCAGATTTACTTCACGTCGCGGCGCGTGGCGGAACCGTACTACGAGACGCCGCACGCGGATATTTATGTGGTGAAGGCCGCCGGCGGCGACATCACGAAGATCGCCGGGATGGAAGGCCCGATTCAGCAGATGGCGCTGAGCCCGGACGGAACGCGCATGGCGTTTGTCGGCGAGATCGAAATCGGAAAGGATGGCGTGGAGCGGTCCTACAGCCAGCCGGACCTGTTCATCACGTCGCTGCAACCGGGCTCGACGCCGAAGAATCTCACCGCCAATTACGATTTCGATATCGGCGGCGGGCATCGGCGGCGATCAGGCTCCGCCGCGCGGCGGCGGGCCGTCGAAGCCGTTCTGGAGTACGGACGGCCGGTACATTTTCGTCGTGTCGGCGGAGGAAGGCCGCGTCGAATTTGAAGCGCATCGACGCGGAGACCGGCAAAGTCGAGCCGCTGACTGACGGGCGATCACGATGTTTTCGCCTATAACGCGACGCCGGACGGTTCGAAGGCGGCGGTGCTGATTTCCACGCCGACCAATATCGGTGATCTTGTATCGTGCTGGACGTCGCGTCGCGGCAGATGCAGCGGCTCACCAACATCAACGAGGAACTGTTCTCGAAGCTGAACCTGACGCGAGCCGGAGATGATCTGGTACAAGAGCTTCGACGGGAAACGCATCCAGGCCTGGGTGCAGCGGCCGCCCGATTTTCAGGAGGGCAAGAAGTATCCGCTGATTCTCAATATTCACGGCGGCCCGCACGCCGCGTACGGCTATACATTCGATCACGAGATCCAGTGGATGGCGGCGAAAGGCTACGTGGTGTTGTATCCGAATCCGCGCGGCAGCACCAGCTACGGGCAGGATTTCGGAAACATCATCCAGTATCACTATCCCGGCGACGATTACAAGGATCTGATGGCGGGCGTGGACGAGCTGATCGCGCGCGGTTGGGTGGATCCGGAGAAGCTCGGCGTCACAGGCGGCAGCGGCGGCGGGCTGCTGACGAATTGGGTGATCGGCCATACCACGCGCTTCAAGGCGGCGGTGTCGCAGCGCTCGAATCGCCGATTGGTCGGACTTCTGGTACACCGCCGACTTCACGCTTTTCACGCCCATCTGGTTCCGCGGCGCGCCCTGGGAACAGGAGGCCGATTTCAAGGAGCGCTCGCCGATCACTTACATCGACGAAGATCACGACGCCGCTGATGTTGATCGAGGGCGAGGCGGATTACCGCACGCCTCCCGCGTCGGGCGGCGAGCAGATGTTCCGCGCGCTTGAAGTATCGCAAGATTCCGACCGTGATGGTGCGCTTCCCCGGCGAATCGCACGAGCTGTCGCGATCGGGCAATGCCGAAGCATCGCGTGGAGCGGCTGCAGCATATCGTGGCGTGGTTCGACAAATATCTGCAGGGCCAGGAAATTCACACTTACGACGTGCAGTAGCGCACGCGCGCAGTCCGTTCGCTTAGTGGCGCACACGCATCTTGCATCGAAAGCGGACAGCTTGTAACGAAAACGGACAGTCGAGGGGGCGTGCATCGGTGCGGAAGGCGGTGATGTTCCCGAAACGGCCCTTTGGCCGAGACGTACAAATGGAATGGGAATTGCACTGACAGGCCTCTACCGGCCTCGCCAAACAGGATTCTAAAGAAATGATCTACTGCAGAAGTCTGACGACATTGCTGGCGCTAGGATGGGGCTTTTCCGCGCTTGCTCAAACGCCGGAGATCTCTATACAGACGCCCAAGCAACCGCGGATGATCGGGCCGCTGATCCGGCCTTTTCACTTCGAGCGCCGCATTGTCCAGGCCGCCAATCTTTCCAATACGCCGCGTCTAGAATCGCTGGTACGCGCCGGGAACCTGTACTTGTCGGTGTCCGACGTGATCGCGCTAACGCTGGAGAACAATATTGACATTGCCATCCAACGCTACGGGGCGCCGTTAGCGCGCGAGGTATTGCGGCGAACGGAGGGGGGCGGCGCGATACGAAACATCGGGCAACCGATCAGCGCCGGGCCGCAGAGCGTCAGCCTGGCGGGAGTGAGCGTCAGCGCCGTAGGTCTTCCTGAGAGCGGAACCGGCGTAACGTCGGGCGGCGGTATAACGATTCAGTTGGGAACAAACCCACCGCCACTCGATCCTACGCTTTTCGCGTATGCCAATTTCAGCCACATCACGAGCCCGCAAAGTAACACGTTTCTGGCACTCACGAACACGCTGATCGATCAAACGCGGCAATTTCAGCTGGGCTACGCTCAGTCGTTCGTGTCAGGGACGTCCGCGCAGCTCTTTTATTCCAGTACCCGGAATAACTATAACAGTCCAGCATACGTTCTTAATCCCTACACCAGCGGCTTCATTGATCTGTATGTGACGCAAAACCTGCTGCAGGGATTTGGCGTAGCGGTAAACAACCGCAACATCCGGGTGCAAAAGAACAACATGAAAGTGACCGACCTGCAATTGAAGCGGCAGGTAATCACCACGGTTTCAGCGGTTCTCAATCTCTATTGGGACCTGGTTAGTTTCGATGACGACCTGCACGTCAGGGAACAAGCGGTGGCTACGGCGCAGAAGCTTCTAGCGGACAACAAACACCAGGTGCAGCTGGGAACGCTGCCGGCGATCGAAGTGACCCGCGCCGAAGCCGAAGTATCATCGACCAACGAAAATCTGTTGATCGCCCAGACCAACGTCGCGCAACAGGAGACCGTGCTAAAAAACGCGCTCAGTCGAACCGGCATTTCGACGGCGTGGCTGGATGAGGTCCATGTAGTTCCGTTGGATCACATTGTAGTTCCGGACAAGGAAGAGCTGAAACCGACACCGCAGCTGGTCCAAGAAGCTATCGAAAAGCGGCCGGAGTTGGAGCAAACGCGCATCAGCACCGAGAGCTTGAAGATCAACCTGGAAGGGACCAAGAATGCGCTGCTTCCGACTTTGCAGTCCTTTTTCGAGCTGACGAATAACGCGCTGGCGGGCGACCCGAATATCTTGAACCAAGGTGTAATCCCGCCGGCTGCTTTTGTGACTGGGTATGGAGGGCTGCTCGGTCAGATCCTGCGGCGGAATTATCCGAACTACTCAGCGGGCTTTTCGCTGAACATACCGTTTCGCAATCGGGCTGCGCAGGGCGATTACGTTGCCGATCAGCTCAGCCTGCGGCAAGGCGAGCTGCAACTTCAAAAACTGGTCAGCCAGGTACATGTCGATGTCAAGAATGCGGTGATCGGCTTACAGCAGGCCCGCGCGCGCTACGAAACCGCGGTGGCAACACGTAAATTGGCGCAACAGACTTTGGATGCCGAGCAGAACCGCTTCAAATTCGGCGAGTCCAGTATTGCCCAGGTAGTGCAGAGCCAGCGCGATCTCGCCACGTCGCAAGAGGGCGAAATTCAAGCCATGGCCAACTATACGCATGCCAAAATCGGGTTTGACGAAGCGGTGGGCGCGACGTTGGAAGTGAACAACATTTCCATGACAGAGGCGGAGTCCGGCCGCGTCGCACGTCCCTCGGTGTTACCGAGCCAGATTCCGGAGAAGAATTGAGGACGCGAATGAACACCCGTAAAGTATTCGCGATCCTCATAGCCTGGAGCATCGTGGTTTCACAAGCGAACGCACAAGGGCCATCGCAAGTAGTCGAAAAACCGCGCGCGCCCATCTTCATACGTCCTTATGAAGGGGCCAGACTGGCGCCCTTGCAGCTAACCAACTCCGATCGTTTGTACCGCCTCATTCGCGCGGGTAAGCTCTACCTCACCGTGCAAGATGCCATCGCGCTGGCGATAGAGAACAATCTCGACCTCGAAGTGGATCGGTACGGCCCAGTCAGTGCCGAGTGGAATTTGGAGCGGTTGCAGGCGGGCGGGCCCCTGCGGGGCGTTACAGCGGGTAATTCGCTGGCCAATCAGGCTACCAGCGGCCAAGGTGTAGTTGGCAGCCAGCTATCGGCCGGGCTTGCCACCAACAACAACGGAACCAACGGAGGGGGAACCAACGCGGTTATTTCACAGATCGGACCGGTGACCCAGAACTTGGACGCGGTTTTGCAGAGCACCATGGGCTTTTTTCACACCACTAGTCCGCAGCCGAATACCACGCAGAGCCAAACTGACACTCTCATCGACACGCGACACATCTTCAACAATGCATTCTCACAGGGGCTTTTGAGCGGCGGGATTATTCAGATTGCGGCCAACGAATCGTACCTGAAGGAGAACGCGCCAACTAACTACCTGAACCCTTCCGTGGCGCCAGTCGTCCAAGCTTATGTAACTCATCAATTCCTGCAGGGCTTTGGAACAGGCGTCAACAGCCGGTTCATCCGCGTTGCGGAGAAGGGCATCGGCGCGTCCCGTGAGACTTTCCGATCGCAGTTGCTTAATGTCGTCGTCAACGTGCTGAATCTCTATTGGGATCTGGTCACTTATAACGAAGACCTGAAGGTACGGCAACGGGCGCTCGAGCAGGCCCAAAAAGTAGAGAGCGATACGAGGAAGCAGATCGAACTGGGCGCGGTGCCGAGAGCGAACATATATGCCCCTGAAAGCCAGGTATCGGTACGCCGTCAGGACGTGGCCGTCTCGCAAGCATCGGTCGGCCAGCAGGAAAACCTGCTTAAGGATGCTTTGAGCCGGAACGGGTTGGCAGATCCGTTGTTGGACGCCGCCCAAATTGTGCCGTTGGACAGCATTCACGTTCCCGACCAGGACGAGCTACCCTCGCTACGGGATCTGGTGGCGAGAGCGCTCGCTAATAGACCGGACGTGGCGCTCGCCAAGATCGGCGACGAGACCGCGGAGATTTCAGCGCTGGGAACGGCGAATGGCGTTCTTCCGGTGTTGCGCGGGATTGCATCCACCACCAACGTCGGGCTGGCGGGTGTACCCAGCCCACCGGGCAGCGCTTCTCCCTACTATGTGGGCGGTCTTGGCACTGCGCTGGGACAAGTTTTTCGCCGCAACTTTCCGAGCGAACGAGGGGCGGTGCTGTTTCAAGGCCAGCTGAAGAATCGAATCGCTCAAGGCGATTACGGGGTCGATCAGTTTCAGCTTCGGCAAGGCGATCTGGTTGAGCGCAGAAACATGAATCAGATTGTGGTGGACATTTCCAATCAGATGATCGCTCTGCGGCAGGCCCGCGCCCGCTATACCAATTCGGTGGACGGCCGAAAGCTGCAGGAGCAATTGCTCGAGAAGGAAGGCGAAAAATTCAGGTTCGGCGCGTCCACCATAGCCGATCTGGTAGGCGCGCAAACCAGCCTTCTGGCGGCACAGGTGACCGAAGTTGCCGCACTTGCCATTTACAGCCATGCTCGTGTGTCGTTAGATCAAGTGCTGGGCGAGACACTGACAGCCAACCATGTGTCGGTGGACGAAGCGCTGAACGGGCGAGTGACACGCGAATCGAAGCCGCCCCAGTAGAGCACATACTCGACCTGGCTACCAAACTTTGCACGGCTTGGGGCGTACCATGGGCTGTCCCACGCGACACGCGAAGGCTTGGCCGAACTCAGGCATGTTGGAGACAACGCCGTTCACGCGGTATTCCAGCGGTGAATGTGGATTGGTAATGGCATTCGCGCGCTTGGTTTCGGGTCGTTCGTCGCCGCAGGCCCACTGCGCCATCCCCACAAAGAAGCGTTGGTCCGGCGTGAGGCCGTCCGCCGGTTGAAGATCCTGGCCTTTGGTTGCCGTCTTCCACGCCAGGTAGGCGAGGAATGTTCCACCCAGGTCGGCGACGTCCTCGCCGAGCGTCAGCTTACCATTGATCCGGATGTCGTCCACGATTTTGTAAGACGAGTATTGCTCTGAAACGCAGTCCGCCCGTTTCTGGAATTCTTCTGCGTCCTTCTTGCTCCACCAGTCCTTCAGATTGCCTTTGGCGTCGAACTGGCGACCCTCGTCGTCGAAACCGTGTGTCAGCTCGTGCCCGATGGTAGCGCCTGTGTCGCCGTAATTCGGCGCGTCGTCCAGCTTGGGATCGAACAGCGGGGGCTGCAGCACGCCGGCGGGAAAGTTGATGTCGTCCATTTGGGGATCGTAGTAGGCATTGACGGTAGGCGGCGTCATTTGCCATTCGGTCCTGTCCACCGGTTTGCCGATTTTCGCGAGTTCCCGACGCGATTCGAAAGCGGTAGCGCGCTCGACGTTGCCGAAATAGTCATCGCGAGCGATTTTGATTGAGCTATAGTCGCGCCATTTGTCGGGGTATCCGATTTTGTTGACGATGGTATGCAGTTTCTCGAGTGCCCGCTGCTTGGTCGCATCGCCCATCCAGGGCAACTGGCGGATCTCGCTCTCCATGGCTGCCTCAATGCCCTTGGTCATGGTCAATGCTCTTTGCTTGGTATCCGGCCCGAACGTCTTGCGAACGAATTCCTGGCCCAAGGCTTCGCCCAGGTCAGAATCCACGCGCCGGACACAGCGCTTCCAACGCGGCGGCAGTACTTCCAGGCCCAACAGATATTTGTTATAGAAGTCGAAATTGGCCATGACAAAAGGCGGTGAGAGGTATGGCGCTTTGGCGTGCACCACGTGCCAGCGTAGATAAGTCTTCCAATCCGCGAGGCTTCGCGACTGGAGCAGCGTTTGAAGCTCCTTGTAAAACGCCGGCTCGGTAACGTTAATGGTGGAAGTGTCGGGAACGTTAGAGGTCTTGAAGTACACACTCCACTGAAACGCGGGAGTAAGCGCTTGCAACTGGGCGCGTGTCATCTTGTGAAACTGCTTGTATGGATCGCGTTTCTCGACGCGGGTCAACGAAACCTTGGCCAACGCCGTCTCAATATCCATCACGGTCTGAGCATGAGTCTTTGCGATTTGCGGCTCCTCGCCCAGCAGCTCAAACATCTTTTGCATGTGCTCGACGTACTTCTCCCTGGTTTCCTGCGATTTGGCGTCCGTTTTCACGTAGTAATCGCGGTCCGGTAAACCCAATCCGCCGGCCGTGGCAAAGGCGATAATGCGTGAAGAGTCGGCATAGTCCTGATTGGAACCGAAGCCAAACAGCATGTGATTGCCGGAGATATTGAGGTGTTCGCGGCCGAGAAACGCGGGAAGATCGCGGGTGGCCTTCAGCGCGGAAATCTCATCGAGCGCCGGTTGGAGGGGCGCGCCGCCTGCCTTTTCCACTGCGGGTTCGTCCATGCAGGCATAAAAGAAATCGCCGATCTCGGTTTCCACCAGGTTGCGATCGGCGGACGGCTTGGAAGCCTGTTCAAGAATGCCCCACAGGAACCGCTGGTTGTCTTCTTCGAGTTTGGAGTACACATCCCAGCGCGCCTGGTCAGGCGGTATCGGATTCTTCTTCAGCCAAGCCCCGCAGGAATAGCGGAAAAAATCAGTGCAAGGATCGGCCGATCGATCCATGGAAGAGACGTCCAGGCTGGGACTGTAAGGCAGCGCGAATAACGGCGCGTCCTTGGATTGAGCCAGGAGGGCGACCGAGGAGATGAGAAATAGTAATGGAAGTCTCACACTGTTATGGTAGTCCAGTGGAAAGCTATTCTTCGCGCAGGGCGACCATTGGGTCCACCCGCGACGCTCGCGCCGCCGGAACGTAACAGGCGGCCAGAGCAACGGTCATCAGCAGCAGGACCACACCGGCGTAAATCACTGGATCGGCCGGCTGGACCCCCACGAGCAACTTGGTCATCGAGCGTGTAACCGCCAGGGCCACGGCGGCGCCGATCGCCATTCCCAGCGCCGCGAGGCCAAGTCCGTGCCCTACTACCATGCGCGTGACATCGCCGATTCCAGCGCCTAGCGCCATCCGAACACCGATCTCTCGCGTGCGCTGCGTAACGGCGTAGGAGAGGACGCCGTAAATACCGAGCGAAGCCAGAACTAGCGCCAGGACGGCGAACGAGCCCAGCAGCATGGTTTGTTGCTTGTGATCTGCTACCTCTAGATCGACGATATCTTCCATGGTTCGTACTTCGGAGATTGGTTGATCGCGATCAACCGCCCAAATCGCGTCACGCGCGGCTTGCGCGATCGCGACCGGATCCATGGCTGTTCGAATAGCGAGTTGCTTAGGAACGTTCCAGCCGTTGGGCACCTGGGCCACGGGAAGATAGACGCCCGGTTTCGGATCTGCCTCCAGGCCACGCTCGCGGACGTCGGCCACGACGCCTACGATGGTTTGCCAGGGTGCGTTGTCGCGGCCCGATGTCTCAATGCGCTTGCCGAGCGCGCTCTGGTTTGGCCAATACAGCTTCTTGAATGTTTCGTTAATGATTACGACCGGCAATGAACTGGCCCGGTCATCGTTTCCAAAGAAGCGCCCTTCGATGAGCCGCGCACGCATCATTTGCAGATAGTCGTTTGTAACTTCGCGATAAAGCGCGTCGGGATTCGCGCCTACGGGAAACGGGTGGCCTTCGATTCGGAATCCGTTGGTGTTGCCGCGGGCAGTGAATGGAAGATTAGAGGTGAAGGCAGCGCCTTCGACGCCCGGTATTCGCTTGGCGCGAGCTAAGACCTCATCGAAATATCCCATGCGCTTGTTCGCGTCCGCGTATTTGGGAAACGGGAGTCGCGTGCTTAGAGTCAGAATTTTGCCAGGGTTGAATCCAGCGTCGATAGCGCGCAGATTTCGCAGCGTTTGGAGCAGTAAGCCCGCGCACACCAGCAGGATCAACGCCAATGCAACCTCGGCGACGACCAGGGCGTCGCGGAAACGGCGGCTGGCGCCACCCACGCCGGATCGGCCGCCTTCCTTCAGCTTTTCGCTTACCGCCAGCGAAGTGCCATGGAGCGCGGGGACCAAACCGAAAACCACCCCGGTGAGTAATGCGACGCCCAGCGTAAATGCCAGAAGGCGGCCATCCACGGACAGGCCAGTGGCGCCGGGCAGGCCCAGAGGGATCAATGCCGAAAGCACCTTCATACTAAAGCTTGCCAAAAAGAGACCAAGTGCGCCGCCGACCATGGCGAGCAGAACGCTTTCGGTAACCATTTGCCGAAGCAAGCGACCCCGCGCCGCCCCCAGCGCCGTCCGGATCGCCATCTCACGTTCGCGCGCGGCGGCTTTAGCGAGCAAGAGATTCGCGACATTAGCACAGGCTATCAACAGCACGCATCCGGCCGCGGCCAGCAACATCAGCAGCGCGGTTCCGGTGTTGCCGATGATCTGAGCCTTGGTAGGGGTCACCACCGCGCCAAGCTGCTTGTTGGTATCCGGATACTGTTCGGACAGACGGCGCGCGATCACGGACATGTCGGACTGCGCTCGGGCCAACGAAATCCCGGGCTTCAGGCGAGCTATGACCGTAAGGAAATGGGAGTGGCGGTTGTTCCACATCTGGGGTGTGAAATGCGCGGGAATCAGAAACTGAGTCGCCCGCTCCGGCAGAACGAATCCTTGCGGCAGGACGCCGATAACGGTTGTCTTCGCGCCATCCATCAGGATGCTGCGACCCATGATCCCGGGGTCGCGGCCGTAACGCGTTTGCCACAGGGCATAGCTAAGAAGGACCACGTTCTCTCCGGATCGGTCTTCAACCTCGGTAAACATCCGCCCCAGCAACGGCCGGACGCCCAGGACATCCAGTGTGTTGGCTGTCACCTGGCCTCCCAGCGCCATCTCAGGCACGCCATCGCCGGTCAAGCTGATGGCACTGTCGCGGGCAGCCGCCATGTCGCTGAAGACCTGATTTTGCTTTTTCCAATCCGCAAAATTGGCGACGGCGGGCGTATTGCGAGGAAAGCTGATGTAGGAGGCGTCCTCCCAGACCATGACCAAGCGATCTGGATCGGCATATGGCAAGGGGCGAATGAGGACTCGATCAACCAGGCTGAAGATCGCCGAATTGGCTCCGATGCCAAGACCCAAAGCAAGAATCGCGATGAGAGCAAATCCTGGACCCTTGAGCAGGCGGCGGACGCCGTAACGCAGATCCGACCAAAGCGTTTGCATTCAGGTTATCCACCAAGTACTACAAGTCGGGGAACCAAAGGTTACGTCAGCAATGCACTTTAACATGGTAAAATCTGTCGAAGATTACAAAAAACCGCGCGGAACACGAGTCATCCGCGGGAAAGAGCCATCATCGGGCCCGACTACGGGCCTACCGCATCTTGCCTAGGAGGATCGTCATGAAATTTGACGAAGGCACCCGAAGTATATCTCGCAGGTCTTTTTTTGGCGCTGTGGCAGTAACTGGCGCCGCATTCGGAGCAGAACCAGAAGACATTCAGAGCGCGCCTGGCGCCGGCAAACGCGCACGCGATGCGTATCGGATTCGAGTGGACGCGGCCCGTTTGGAGCGGGATTCGATCCAACCCGATATCGCCGACAACGGCGATGAGGCGCTCTATGCCACCCACATCGGGAATTACTCGAAGGGACTCCCGCATGACGATCTAGGGCAGGTCGAGCCGTACGCTTACGATCTTTTCCTTCAGGCGATGCATAGTGGCACGCAAGCGGCCATGGATCAGATTCCCATGGGCAACCCGGATCCAGCCACCCGACTGAAGCTGGTGAATCCTTGTTCCGGGATTGCATTCGATTTGCAAGGAGCCGACTCTCATCACTTGTCCATACCTCCGGCGCCCGCTTTGGCGAGCGCCCAGGCAGCCGGCGAGATGGTGGAAGCGTACTGGCAGGCACTAGCCCGCGATGTACCCTTTTCGCAGTATGACTCTAACCCGATCACGCAGGCCGCCGTTGGGGATCTGTCAAAACTTTCCGACTTCCGCGGCCCGAGAGCGAACGGTCAGGTTACCACCAGTACGTTGTTTCGTGGTTTCACGGCGGGCGATCTCGCCGGCCCTTATGTTTCGCAGTTTCTCCTGAAACCGGTCCCGTTCGGCGTCCAATGGGTCGAGCAACAGATCCGGACTATGTTGCCGGGCGTCGATTATCTAACCCAGTACTCGGACTGGCTGAGCGTTCAGAACGGCGTTGCTCCAGCGAGCACAAACGGTTATGATCCGGTGCGGCGCTACATCCGCAGTGGGCGCGATCTGGCCCAATGGGTTCACATGGATGTGCTCTATCAGGCATATTTCAATGCCATGCTGATCCTGCTGACGCCGCCCGATCCTACCGACGACGTGACAGGTGGCGGCATGGGGGTACCGCTGAACTCGGGAAATCCCTACGTGCATTCCGCCAATCAAGTTGGATTCGGTACTTTTGGCCAGCCGGCGGTTGCGGCGGCGGTTGCGGAGATTTCAACTCGCGCATTGAAGGCGGTCTGGTACCAAAAATGGTTTGTGCATCGCCGCCTTCGACCGGAAGAATATGGTGGACTGGTGCATAACTACCTCACTAGAGGCCAGAAGTACCCAATTCATGGCGATGTCGTGAACTCGGCGGCGGTTGCGCAAGTGCAGAAGCAGACCGGTGGTTTCCTGCTGCCGATGGCCTTCCCGGAGGGCTGTCCACTGCATCCTTCCTACGGCGCCGGACACGCAACGGTGGCCGGGGCGTGCGTGACCATCCTGAAGGCTCTGTTCGACGAGTCTTACGTGCTTCCGAAGCCGGTAGTCGCTACCCCGGACGGCACTGCTTTAGTGCCTTACACGGGGTCTGATGCCGGTCAACTCACGGTGGGCGGAGAATTGAACAAACTGGCGGCCAACATCGGCGTGGGCCGCAACATAGCGGGCGTACACTGGCGGTCTGACTATGCCGAGTCGTTGAAGCTGGGCGAAGCGCTTGCGATCAGCGTTCTAAAAGATCAAAAGCTGACTTATGGCGAGACCTTCGATGGCTTCACGTTCACCCGGTTCGACGGCACCAAAATCACGGTGTAACGAAATCACGCGTGATTAGGGCTGCACTGGAATTGTACCCGCCTGGGTCTGGACGCCTCCGATTGTAATCGCTACCGGGATCTCTCCGGCGGACGTTGACGCAGGCACCCGGACGTTGAATTGATACAGCCCGCTAATGGAGCCGGGCGCCAGACCCGCATAGAGCACATCCGCCGACGACAATGTCACACTGCCGATCATCACGGTGATGGAATTGGTTAAATTGGCGATTCCGGCGTCTATTTGACCAGCGGGGACTGACGGACTCGTGTCTCCAAAGCCGGTGCCAAACAGCGAGATGATCTGACCGGGGTGCGCGGAGCTTGCGCCTGGGACGACGGATTGGTCGGCGATAATCGTGCCGGTACCGGCCACTTCAGCCGCGATGTTGGTCGAAGTTCCGAACAGAAAGTACGCCGGAGCGAATGCCTGTAGTCCGTTGAGGGTGGCGACGTCGCTGCGCAGCTCGTTCGGTTTACCCGGATTAATGATCACGGTGAGCATCACTGGCCCTGTACCGGAGAAGGCGGGCATTTGCGCATTGATCTGGTCTGCTTGCACGTAGGAGATCGGCAGAAGCACGGGCTGCGGCACTCCAGGCCCCGTAACTTGCACGGAGACGCAGCTCAGTACGGTGGGGAACGCATTGTTGGTGATATCCCCTTGACCCACGATACGGGTCCGGCTGGCGACCTGGAATCCTTGTCCTTTAATAGCGATCATGCCGTTTGAGGAAAAGGAAGACTGAAATGACCCTGCATTTACAGCGGTAGTTAGAGTCGGCTTTTTGCTGATGGAGCACCCGCCCGCGGACGAGATGGTCCTAGTTAGCGTATAAACATGATCGCCGGCGGGGCTACCGTCGCCGTCAGCGGCCACGGCCGAGATGTACACATGCAGATCGCCGATCTCGCTTTCGGGCGGATTCCAGGGCACATCGAACTCAAATCCCGCGCCTGTTGCCGTCCGAGGAGCAGCCACGTGTTCAGCGAATTCCCGCATCGCGTTGCAGGGAGGGGCGACTCCAAACCGGGATCCATTGTCGCAGACTACCTGGACCGATGCAGCTGCCGAGTAATCGCCCGCCGACTGCGTTTCGTCGCTCACGGAGCGGATCGTAATCTGGAATCCCCAGCGCTGCGCTTGCGCGTTCTGCACCAAAATGTGGAGGGTCTGCTGGACGCCCGGATTGTAGCTGGTGATATTCGCCGTCAACGCGGCGGAATTGCTGACGGCGGGACCAAAGCTGCTGTGGCACGTGCTGCAATCCTGGCCGTTATGATCGGTGGGCGCTCCGGTATAGCCGATGCTGGGCATAGCGCTTTCTCCCAATAGACCAATGGGAACAGCTAAGAGCAGGGTCGCGAATAGTGTTCGGCTCATGCCCGTGAGACTACCACAGCCCAAAAAGGTTACAGATGTTAGTAACCGGTCATTTACCCTAGTCCGGAATGGGCCAGGGCCTTTTTCATTGCCGTGCTTAGGGGAAACTCGTGCAGTTTACCCTTGGAAAGCCATCGAAACGTAGCTGGGACGTGTGGAAGGGATGCCCTAAACACACTGTAATAGTAGTTTGTATTGACTATCGTGTGGCGAAATCGAGCGATTTCGGCCAGCATGCGGGCACTCGGCAATTGTGCTGGTTCCGGCAATTCCCAGAATCCGGCCAGCCTGCGGCTTTCCGCCGGCCTCTTCCAAGCCAGAATACTACCTGCCCTTTCGATCACTAGAAGTTGCATCTCCAGCCCGGTGGGGCCGGGGCGCGGCGCCTTGAACGGCAGTTTATTCTGCCGACCCGACTCCCGAGCGCGGCAATCGGGAGCTAAAGGGCATAATGGGCATTGGGGCTGCTTGGGCAGGCACACGGTCGCTCCCAGCTCCATCAGGCCTTGATTGAACTCGCCCGGATGACGCGGATCAATGGCAGAATCGGCGAAGGCGCGAAGCCGTTTTCGCACTACTGTAGAATCGACATTGCCGCTCTCATCCGTCAGGCGGCTCAGAACACGGATCACGTTTCCATCCAACACGGCATGGGGCAAATCGAAAGCAATACTTGCGATTGCGGCCGCCGTATAGTCGCCCACACCCGGCAAGGCTCTCAGAGTCGGGTAATCCCTGGGAAAACCTCCGAGTTCTAGAATCTTTCGCGCGGCTTTCTGGAGGTTCCGGGCGCGCGAATAATAACCTAGTCCGGCCCACGCCGCCAGCAGATCGTGCTCCTCAGCGGATCGAAGGGCTTCGATATCCGGGAATCGATCCAGGAAGCGGTGATAGTAAGGAATGACGGCCGCTACGCGAGTTTGCTGCAGCATAATCTCCGAAATCCAGATGCGATAAGGATCACTTGTGCCGCGCCAAGGCAGGTCGCGCTTGTTCTTCCGATACCAGTTCAGAATGCGGCGACGGATGGACCGGCCGGGAATGAGTGGAACGGCGTCCTCCATCTTAAATTTTGAATGACTCTAAGGACTCCGGAGCAAAGAGGTCGCGAGGAGTGAGTTGGCGTTTGGAAAGGCCTTGCTCGCGGGAATACCGCAGGAATGTGGTGAGTGTGTTCATGTTCGGCTCCAAGCCATAGGGCCAGAAGTCGGGCCCCATCAATTTCTCGGTCTCCTCGACATGTGGGAGCAGCCACGGAAGCATGTAATGGAGTGCCGCAGTCTCATGGAGTTCGCGATAGACTTCCCGCTGCGCAAGGACGAAGGCCTTGTAGAGCGATTGGACGACCCACGGATATTTCGCGTATACATCGCGCCGAATCACCACCGTATGCATAATGGGGAATATCTTCGTCTTAAGGTAATAATCGCGCTCGACGCCTGGGTAATTCTCAAAAAGCCGGCGCACTTTGCCGGAGCCATTGGTGAAGGAGGACGGCGCACGCGCAGTTTGGAAACCATCGAGTTCGCCGCTTTCGAGCATTTGGGAAAGGGTCTTGTCGGGCGCGATCGGCTGGACCTTGAATTCCGGGGGCAGGGAGAGTGCGATTTTCTCGCCGCGGCCCGGCTCTTCCTCGCCTCCAGTGAAATACGACATGCTCTGAGCGGGAACGTGATATTCGTCGCTGAGAATCCCCCGAATCCAGACACCGGCCGTCATTTGGTATTCCGGCGTTCCTATCCGCTTGCCGATCAGGTCCTTCGGTTCACGGATGCCGCTCTTGGATGAGACGTAAATGCAGGAGTGGCGAAAGAACCGCGAGGGAAAAACGGGGATGGCGATAAACGGCGGGTTCGGCGACGACAACGACAGCACGTAGGAAGACAGAGACAATTCGGCCGCGTCGAATTCGTGATGGCGCAGCATGCGGAAGAAGGTTTCTTCGACGGGTAGCGTGAGGTAGGTCAAGTCGACGCCGTCGACGGGCACGCGGCCGTCCATCAAGGGGCGAGTACGGTCGTAATTCCAGCAGGCGAGCGACAGACGAAGTTTGGATGATCCGGATGTCTGGGCCTTGGCTTGGTTGCCTAGTAGCGAGGCTCCGCCGGCGGCTGCGGAGATCAGAACCCGCCGGGTCATCCGGTCGGAAGCAGTTAGCTTGCGGCTGTTCTTTCCTTTTCCCTTGCTGCGAAGTGCCATATTGGACTCCATTATCGTATGGGTGGCGGGGAGCGAGGAGCGAAATCGGTATTTGAGTGCACTGTCCCTAATTTTGGGTATGATGCTGTCGTGAAGGCTCGCGCTGTTTGGCTGCTTATCCTGATCCTGATCTTAGCTGGTGTGGCATACGCGTACTACGCGCCGTTTCGGCTCTTCACCTTTGTGGTTGCCGGAAGGAGTCCGGTGTGTTCGCTATCGGAGGCGGTGAAAGCGAACGAGAATCTGCGCCGGCAGGTCGAATACAAAGATCAGATCCTCAACAGAAGTAAACTCATCGAACAGGATTCCAAAGGCTACGAACTGTGGGATACGCCCAGGGGCCGTTACTGGATTCCGGCCGGCAGCCGTTACGTGCTTCCGTTCAACCTTGGATTGTGGCGCCAACGTGGGCGTCACCATCCACGAGGAATTGGCCGCCGGCGCAAAAACGGTGGTCGCCATCGAGCCGGCGCCCGAGAATCTGGAATGCATTCGCCGCAACTACCCCAGCGAGATCGCCTCGGGCCGGGTGATCGTCGTGCCCAAAGGCGTTTGGGATAAGGAAGACTTTCTCACCTTGCGGGTTGACCCGAAGAACTCAGCCGCCGACAGCTTCGTGATTCAACGCCAGGGCGCCGTGGATCTGGAGAAGGTTCCGCTAACCACCATCGACAAGCTGGTGGCTGAGCTGCAGCTGCCGCAGGTCGACTACATCAAGCTGGACATCGAAGGCGCGGAGCCCAGAGCGCTCACCGGCGCTAAGGAGACTCTGGCGAAGTACAAACCCCGAATTTCGATTGCCGCGTACCATGAGCCGGATCACCCCAAAGTCATTCCTGAAATCATCCATGCCGCGCGCGCCGATTACCAGATGCACTGCGGGCCGTGTGCGGAAACGGAGTTCTCAATAAGACCGGATGTTTTGTATTTCAAGTAGGGGCTTGGCAGCGGGTCTGTGCGCTGTATGGGTCCTATCCTGTGCCTGCGCCAGGCATTCCCGCGCGCAAGGCATTGTGCTGGCGGTCGACGGTCCTCAGCGAACCGTGACGATTTCGCAGCGGGCGATACCAGGCTATATGGATGCGATGGCCATGCCTTTTCACGCTGTGCCCTCCGAGCTTCTCGATCAGCTCGCCCCAGGCTCACGTATTGAGTTTCAGCTCAAGGTAGGGCGGGGGTCTTCGACCGTTCGCCATATCCGGGTGCAGCGGACGAGCATCGCCGACGTTCCGCTTCCCAAGGCGGAGGGCCAGCTCGCGATTGGCGATTCGGTGCCCGATTTCAGCCTGACCGATCGGGCCGGCCGCTCCGTCAAAATTTCCGATTTTCGTCGCCGATTAATAGCAGTTGACTTCACCTATACACGCTGTCCGATGCCGGACGTGTGCCCGCGGCTATCGGCGAATTTTGCACGGTTGCAGAAGCGGTTCGGCCGGCGTGGTCTTTTGGGCCGAAGACGGGACGATTACGCACTCTTCGTCCACGGCCCTCGTCGATCGGGAGGGGCGCCTGCGCGCCGTGGTGGAAGGGTCGTCATTCACCTCGCAGCAGTTGATCGATCTGGTGCAGACGTTCCAGGCAGGAGCCTGATTACAGCTTGGGAACGAACAAGTGGATGATTTCGAGCGAAAGCCATCCCACTAAGGCGGAAGCCGGGATCGTTAGAATCCAAGCCCAGACGATGTTGGTAGCCACGCCCCAGCGAACCGCTTTCAAGCGTTGAATCGAGCCCACGCCGGCTATGGCCCCGGCGGTAACGTGAGTGGTCGACACGGGAGGCGCCGGCTGCATGAAATGCGCGGAGTAAATGATTGTTATTGCGGCGGCGGTCTCCGCGCAGAATCCGCTGCGTGGCTTGAGCTTGGTCAGGCGCGCGCCCATGGTGTGTATGATCCGCCAGCCGCCGCTCAATGTTCCCAGCGCAATGACGGTATAAGAGCTCATGATTACCCACAACGGGACGTCGAAAGTGGGGATAAACTTCGCGCTGACCAACACGGCGGTGATGATGCCCATGGTCTTCTGCGCATCGTTGGTTCCGTGTGAGAGGCTCAACAACGCCGATGAGACGAGCTGCAGCCGGCGGAAGTACTTGTCCATCCGCGTGGGATTGAAATTCCTGAACAGCCAGTAGACATCGACCATGAGAAACATCGCCAGAAGCATGCCAATAAGCGGGGCGACCACGATGAAAATCAGGGTCAAGCGCCAGCCACTAGCAATTATGGCGTCGAAGCAGTGCTCCAATCCCTTGAGATGCGCGACATGCGCCATGGCCGCCCCGGCGTATCCGCCCAATAAAGCATGCGAAGAGCTGGTCGGCAGGCCGAACCACCAAGTGATGAGATCCCAAACGATGGCGCCAATCAGCCCTGCGAGAATCACCCAGGGCGTTACGAATTCCAGACGGACCATGCCGGAGCCGACCGTCCTTGCGACCGCGGTACCGAACAGAAACGCCGCGCTGAAATTGAAAAAGGCTGCCCAGACGACCGCCCACAAGGGGCGGTAAGACACGCGTAGAAACTACGGTCGCGATGGAATTTGCAGCGTCATGAAAGCCGTTGAGAAAATCGAAAGCGAGTGCGACCAGGATGATGACGGCGATGAACGGAAGAGAAGTTTCCATGCTTCGCGGTCAGGAATTCTTGACAACCACGTTTTGCAGCGCGTCCGCCACGTCTTCGCAGGCGTCGGTGGTGCCTTCCAGAAATTCGTAGATTTCTTTCAGCTTCAGGAGAGTGATGGGGTCGCTCTCGCTGCGGAATAATTCGCTGACGGCGTTGCGGCCTAACTGGTCGGCCACTTCTTCCAGGCGATTCACTTCAATGCAATAGGGCAGCACTGGCTTATTGGTGCCGAGCGCCTCAAAGGCCTGCTCGATAGTCTGGCTGCAGGAGTACACGATTTTACAAAGTTCCACCACCATGGGCGGAATGGGCTCAACGCGATATGCAACCATCCGATAAGCCGCCTCTTCGATCCCATCCAGCACATCGTCCAGGTGCGAGGACAGCGAGTGGATGTCCTCCGGATCGAGCGGTGTGATGAAGGTCTGATTCAAGCGGGTGTAGATTTCGTGGATGACCTCGTCGCCACGCTGCTCGAGCGTCTTGATCTTGGCGGCCGAGGTCGTAAGCGCCGAGTTGCCGGCCTGGACGCCCTCCAAGAGAGTACTGGATGCCTCCAGGATAATCTTGGCCTGCGTCAGGAAGAATTCGTAAAAACGCTCGTGACGCGGAAAAAGTTTCATAGATTGTACAAGTTAGGTGAAAGCAGCATCCCTGGATCAGTGTAACAAAGCGGCGCGGAAGGTTCGCGCTTCCCGATCCGGTTCCGGCCAGCGATCTCGTGCTATATTGCGTGGCGTGCGGGTTGGGATGAGTGCATGAGAACCGAGATCGTTCGACGATTTCTGTGGACCGCCTCCCTGGTGATCATCGTCTGGCTGCTGGTTCTGGATGTATACGTCGCGCAGCGGGATTCCTCACTGCTGTATCCATTGTTAAGCGCTTCCGTGTTTATCCTGGTGCTGGTGGCAGCGGGGCTGGCCTGGTTCTCCCGCCGAACTTTCGTACGCCGGGCCGAGCAGTTACGCACTTACACCGAGCGGCTTTTGGAGCCGGATGTTTTCGAATATGAGCTTCCTACCGGCGACGATGAGCTTGGAGCGCTGGCGCGATCGCTAAGGCGTACCGCTCCACGAATCCGGGCGTTGGTGGAGAGCCTGAAGGTGGAAGGAGCGCGCCGCGAAGCGATACTGGCCAGCATGGTGGAAGGAGTGCTGGCGGTGGACAAAGATCTGCGCGTGACGTTCTGCAACGATTCGTTCGCTCGAATGGTCGGTGCGCGGGTTCCAGTAGGTTCAGGGACACGATTGCCAGAGCTGGTTCGGGATCCTAGAGTTCTGGAAATCATGACTGCGGTTCTGGCCACCGGCGAGAGGTTGGAGCGCCGGCTCACATTGCCGGCCGCAGCCGGTCATTCCTTCGATGTACTGGCCGGGCCGCTGGCAGGCCCTTCCACGACACCCGGCGCACTGGCGATCCTGCATGACGTTACGGAGCTCGAACGGCTGGAGCGCGTTCGCAAAGATTTTGTGGCCAATGTATCGCACGAATTGCGCACGCCGCTGGCCGCGATCCATGGATATGCCGAAACCTTGCTCGCGGGCGCACTTGAAGATCAAGCCAACAAGCGCAAGTTCGTGGAGGTAATTCTGGCGCAAGCGGGCCGGCTTACCAACATAGCGTCTGATCTATTGACGCTGTCCGAGCTTGAACGCGGCAGGACGCCGCCGCTTCAGCAGGTGTCCATCCGTGCGGCGTTAGAATCGGCGCTACGGACGGTGGAAGCCAACGCAGCGGCACGAGGCGTGCGGTTGATCCGCGGGACCATCGACGACTTCAAAGTAATGACGCATCAGCTCAGGCTGGAGCAGGTCTTTGTAAACCTTCTGGACAACGCAGTTAAGTTCAACCGTCCCCAAGGTGAAGTTCGCGTGGAAGTCCAACCCGCAGGTGAAAACGCTCGCATCATCATCGCGGACACCGGAATCGGCATTCCATCGGAAGACCTTCCACGAGTATTCGAGCGGTTTTATCGTGTGGATAAAGCCCGATCGCGCGAGATGGGGGGCACAGGCCTGGGTCTCTCAATCGTGAAGCATGCCATTGAGCAGATGGGCGGCGTGGTGGCCGTAGACAGCCGGTTAGGGGAGGGGACCAGATTTATCGTGACCATCCCTGGATCGCCAAACGTACTGCTGTAACACGATCTTAACTCAATCGTCATTTTTTGCTAACACCGCCGGGCTATCCTAACACTCGGCAATACCTAGAGATAGATCCACATCAATAGACACTTCCATGGGGAGGGAGATCAGTACGATGCGTTACTCACTAATTCTATGCGCGGCTGCACTTTTTGCGGTATTGCCTCTAACGGCTCAGTCTCAGCCTGACAATTCCGA
The DNA here is from genome assembly GCA_963769205.1 of Bryobacterales bacterium. Classification (GTDB taxonomy): domain Bacteria; phylum Acidobacteriota; class Terriglobia; order Bryobacterales; family Bryobacteraceae; genus Palsa-89. The sequence goes on from CAVYKR010000024.1 coordinate 198,040, forward strand.
GGTGGGGTTGCTCAAAACCCAACTCGCAGACCAACAGAAACAGATAGATCAGCTGAAATTCGCCTTGGAAGAGCAGAGGAAGCTGATCGAACGAAACATGAAGACTGCCGCCACCGAGGACCAGCGTGAGTTCGCGCTGCCCCGGAATAAGGCCTTAGGTGAAGTGGCCAGCACAACCCCGTACATTCCACCGGCACCGGCTCCCGCCCTCTTGGCGGCTCCAATTATTAGTGCAGCGCAAGTGCCCGCTAATCCGCCCACGAATCCATGCGAGGCGGTTCCAGACGGCCAAGCTCCAGCATTTATTCGCCTCGGCAGTACCTGCCTGGTCCCGATCGGCTTTATGGATCTTACGACGGTATGGCGCGACAAGAACGCCGCTTCCAGTATCGGCTCGAATTTCGGAAGCGTGCCTTATAACAATACCGTGAACGGCAAACTCTCGGAATTTCGTTTTAGTCCGCAGAACTCCCGAATTGGCTTCCGCTTTGATGGCGACTGGAAGGGAGCGCATTTCATCGGCTACAACGAATTCGACTTCCTGGGAACGAGTGCCTCACTGGCCCTAACCGTCACCAACGGCGCCTTCGTACCGCGGCTCCGCCTGTACTGGGTAGATGTTCGCAAGGGAAAAGTCGAATTTCTCGCCGGGCAGAGCTGGAGCATGCTCACGCCCAACCGCACTGGGATCTCACCTTTGCCGGGCAATCTTTTCTATTCACAAGTCATCGACGTGAATTATATGGCCGGTCTGACCTGGACTCGCCAGCCTGGGATGCGCGTCCTGTACCACCCCAGCGATAAAGTGACTTTTGGCTTTTCGGCTGAGAATCCGGACCAGTATGTCGGCGGGTCCGGTGGGGAAGGCGTCATTACTCCACCGGCGGCATTCGCCAGTCTCTTGGGAGCTCAGTTGGACAATGCTCCAAGCCAGTTCGCGGGCCCAAATACCGTCCTTGCGGTTCCCACCCTGCATCCCGACTTTATTGCAAAAGTGGCGTTCGATCCGAGCTCGCGCTTTCACGCGGAGATTGCTGGAATCGAGCGTACGTTCAAAACCATCAACCCGAACAATTTGCCGGTTGGCCAATTCTTCACGAAAGCGGGCGGCGGTGTTCAAGTTGGCCTCAATGGCGAAATCTTCAAGAACTTCCGGCTAATCAGCACGAACTACTGGAGCGACGGTGGCGGCCGATACCTCTTCGGTGAGGCCCCGGACTTGATCGTGCGCGCCAACGGGAGCCTTAGCCTGATTCACTCCGGCGGGACCGTGGACGGCTTCGAAGCGAGGACTTGGAAGAACAACCTGCTGCTGTATGCCTATTACGGTGGTATTTTCATCGGACGCAATGTAGCAATCGACGCAAACGGCAGCCAGGTCGGTTATGGCTACACCGGTTCACCCAACAGCCAGAATCGCGCCATCAATGAAGTCACTTTCGGCTTTAACCAGACTCTTTGGGCAAATCCACGCTACGGCGCCATCAACGCAATGGGGCAATACGAGTGGCTGAGCCGCGTTCCTTGGTTTGTGGCTGTGAACGCTCCGAAGGGGACCCACGACAACACCATCTACTTTAACCTTCGGTATACGCTTCCGGGCGGTATGCCGAACTTCTGAACATTGTTCTACGGGGGGAATTCAGTCTATGAAGAAGCAGTGGATTTGGTCAGGTTTGCTGGCGGTTGCCGCTTCGGCGACGGGATCCGCCGAGACCATCAACGCCGCGGGAGCAACATTTCCCGCGCCAATTTACCAGAAATGGTTTGAGGCCTATAGAAAAGCACACCCGGAAGTGCAGATCAATTACCAATCGGTAGGCTCCGGCGCCGGAATCCAGCAACTCACACAAGGCACGGTCGACTTCGGCGCATCGGACATGCCGATGACGGATGATCAAATCTCGAAGATCACGAAATATAAGCCGCTGCATTTCCCGACCGTGCTGGGTGGCGTCGTGCCGCTTTACAACATCAGCGGAGTAACTACGGACATTAAGTTCACGGGCGATACTTTGGCCGGCATATTTCTCGGAACAATCAAGAAGTGGAATGACGCAGCACTCAAGAAGGATAATCCGAGTGTCAACTTTCCTAACGAAGATATAACTGTCGTCCATCGATCAGACGGAAGTGGCACCAGCTTCGTCTGGTCCGATTACCTCTCGAAAGTAAGCCCGGAATGGAAGAGCAAGGTCGGCGCCAGTACGTCCGTGAATTGGCCGGTCGGGCTGGGTGGTAAGGGCAACGAGGGAGTGGCGGGGCTGGTGAAGCAGACCCCCAATTCGATCGGATACGTCGAGCTGATCTACGCAGCGCAGAACAAAATGAGTTACGGTCTGGTTCGCAATATGGCCGGGACATTTGTGAAGGCAGACTTCAATTCTGTGTCCGAAGCCGCGGCTGGAGCGGCCAAGAATATGCCCGACGACTTCCGCGTTTCTATAACTAATGCGCCGGGTAAGAACGCCTATCCGATCTCGACCTTCACCTGGCTGCTGATTCCTAATAAACTCGACGGCGCCAAGAAGACCGCCGTCACGGGCTTTCTGAAATGGATGCTCACCACCGGCCAGCAGGATACGCAGGGCATGAGTTACGCGCCTCTACCCAAGGCGGTGGTCGCCAAGGAACAGAAGCAGATCGCTTCAATACAGTAAATCCTGAATGGGCCAGGCCGCAGTCATCGCCGTTCCGCAATCGCGAGCGCACAGATTCGCCAAGCGGCTGCAGGAGGGCGATCAGATCGCCCACCTTATTACTTTGATCTTCGCCGCCAGCATTCTGCTGGTCACCGTATTTCTGGTTTATGAATTATGGATTCACTCCAGCAGTTCGCGCGCGAAGTTCGGTTTTGGGTTCTTAATCTCACAAACCTGGAATCCAGTCACTGAAAAATTCGGCGCGCTGCCCTTCATTTACGGAACGGTGCTCACGTCCGTTCTCGCGCTGTTAATCTCGGTGCCGCTGGGCGTCGGCGCAGCCATCTTTTTATCCGAGCTGGCGCCGCCGCGGATCTCTAACATTCTCACGTTCCTGGTGGAGCTCCTGGCGGCAGTGCCAAGCGTGATTTTCGGGCTGCTCGCGATTTTCACGCTAGTGCCGCTGTTACGCCAATATGTAGAGCCGTTCCTGAAAAGAACGTTGGGCTTCCTGCCCTTATTCCAAGGGCCGGCCTACGGCGTGGGGTATCTGGCCGCCGGTCTTATTCTGGCCATCATGGCATTCCCGTTTATCATCTCGATCTCGCGAGAGGCTTTGCTCGCCGTTCCACGTGAGCAGCGCGAGGCGGCCCTGGCAGTGGGTGCCACCAAATGGGAGTCAACCTGGAAGGTCGTGGTGCCCTATGCGCGGCTGGGTATCATAGGCTCGGTCTTTCTGGCGCTTGCCCGCGCGTTGGGCGAAACCATGGCCGTGACAATGGTAATTGGCAACGATACCGCCATGCACGCTTCTCTCCTGGCCCCCGGTTACACCATCGCGGCCATAATCGCCAATGAGTTCACCGAAGCGACGGGCGATGTCTACCTGGCTGCCCTGATTGAGCTGGGATTGGTGCTGTTTTTTCTCACGATGATTCTCAACGCATCGGCGCGTTTACTCATCTTGGCAACTACGGCGAAAGGGTCCAGAACTGAATGAAGGGCAGTACTGCGCGCAGGAATGCCGTCAACAACGTGATGCTGGCAGTTACCGCGCTATGTACGGTAATCACTGTCTCGATGCTATTTCTAATCCTGGGCTTCCTGGTCTGGAACGGTTGGCGGTCGCTAGACTGGAATTTTTTCACTAAGCTGCCGTTGTCCGCGGGCGAGGCGGGCGGGGGAATGGCGAATGCGATCGTGGGCAGCGGCATGATGATCCTCATCGCGGTGTTCATCGGAGTTCCGGTGGGATTCCTCGGTGGAATTTATCTGGCCGAATTCGGCGGTAGTACATTTCCATTCCTGGTGCGATATACGGCCGATTTGCTAAATGGCGTTCCGTCCATCGTGATTGGAATTTTCGCTTGGACCGTGGTAGTAGTCCCCATGCATCGTTTTTCCGCCTGGGCTGGAGGATTCGCTCTCAGCCTGATGATGATACCGATCGGCCTGCGCAGTACTGAGCACTTTCTGCGGACTGTCCCGAATTCGCTTCGCGAAGGTTCCCTGGCGCTGGGCGCGAGCAAGACTCGCACGATTTTCGCGGTTGTGGTGCCAGCTGCCAAACAAGGCATACTTACCGGCATGATTCTGGGCGTCGCCCGAATCGCAGGCGAAACCGCACCCCTTCTGTTTACCAGCCTCAACAATCAGTTCTGGTCAGATAAGCTGACGGAGCCTACGGCATCGCTGCCCGTAATGATCTACACACACGCTATTTCACCGTATGAAGATTGGCACCGCCAGGCGTGGGCCGCAGGTCTGGTGCTTCTGGCTCTGGTGTTGATCGCGAACATCGCCGCCCGATGGATTCTCTCTCGGGGCGTTTCAGTCCAGAGAGGCTAAGCTGGATATGGGTGCCGCGCCTGAACGAGCCAAAATGAGTCAACCGACTGCGCCTGTCAGACTGTCATCCAACAAGACCGAAGCCACATCCAAGCCCAAACTGCAGACCGTCCAGCTGAATTTCTTCTACGGTAGTTTCCAGGCGCTGCACGACGTGAACCTCGCGGTTCCTGAGAAGCGCATCACGGCGTTGATCGGGCCATCGGGTTGCGGCAAATCCACCTTTCTGCGAACCCTGAATCGCATAAACGAAACTGTGAAAAACGCGCGTCATGAGGGTCATGTCTTGCTGGATGGGCAGGATGTCCACCAGATGGACGTCACGCGCCTGCGCCGTCGCGTAGGGATGGTTTTCCAGAAATCGAATCCGTTTCCCAAGTCGATTTTCGAGAATGTCGCCTTTGGCGTTAGAGTGAATGGACTGGCCGGTCAGCAATCGATCGGCGAGGTAGTGGAGCACAGTTTGCGGCGAGCGGCCCTTTGGGACGAAGTGAAGGATAAGCTGCATCAATCGGCCTATAGCCTTTCCGGGGGGCAGCAGCAGCGGTTGTGTATCGCGCGGGCCCTGGCCGTTGATCCCGAAGTCTTGCTGTTGGACGAGCCCTGCTCCGCGCTGGACCCCATCGCCACCGCCAAGGTAGAAGATTTGCTTTTTAGCCTCAGGGACCAGTGCACCCAGGTGATAGTCACGCACAACATGCAACAGGCAGCCCGCGTGGCCGAATCCACCGGGTTCTTTCTGCTGGGGCGATTGATTGAATTCGATAAAACCGAAACTATTTTTAAGGCCCCGGCTCGCAAGGAAACTGAGGATTACATCACGGGACGGTTCGGCTAGACTAGGAGCGTTAAAGGAGAGCTTTGATCCACTTCAGAGAAGAACTTGACGAGCTGCAGAGGCAGCTGCTCGAGATGGCCGGTTTGGTGGAATCCGCCATTCATCAGAGCATCGACGCGCTGGCGCACCGAGATGAGCAGGCCGCCAAAGAAGTGTTGTGGAAGGAGGCCCTTATCAACCAGAAGGATATCGAGATCGACGAATTCGCCACGCGTCTTCTGGCCCTTTACCAGCCCATGGCGCGAGACATGCGCTTTCTTACGGCAGTAATCAAGATGAACGGCGATCTGGAGCGTATGGGGGACTTAGCCGTTAACATCACTCAACGTGCTCTCTCGCTCATGCACGACGCGCCGGTGAAGCCTTTGGTCGACATCCCACGAATGGCCAGCTTGGCCGAAGGGATGGTCCGCAGTAGCCTGGACGCGCTCGTGAAACGCGATGAAGCCCTGGCCCGGAACGTGCTACTTTCCGACGACGAAGTGGACCGTCTTCGCGACGCCGTGTATAAGGAATTGGTCGCATTCATGCAAGAGGAGCGGACCACCATCCCCCGAGCAGTGGACCTGATGTTTATCGCCCATAATCTGGAACGGATTGCCGACCACGCTACCAACATCGCCGAAGATGTTCTGTTTCTGATGAAAGGGATCGACGTCCGCCATCATGCCGAAGAGCGCCGGCAGGCATTGCAGGCAAAGTTCGATTAGCCGCGCGCCGAGGAACCACTACAATAAATGGATTGGAACCGATTTCTCACTACTACTATTCCCACCGGCTGAAGCTGCAGTTTTGGGATTGGGGACAAAATGGAAAGCCGTCACTCTTACTGGTCCACGGGGGACTGGATCACGCCCGCAACTGGGATTGGGTAGCGCGCGCGCTGCGTGAACATTTCCACGTCTATGCCATGGATTTGCGTGGGCATGGCAACAGCGCTTGGGCCCCAGGCGCACTTTACAGCATCGCAGAGCATGTTCTTGACCTTTCCGCCCTGGCCGATGTGATCGCTGATTTCCCGATCTATTTGATCGGCCATTCGCTGGGCGGTATTCTCACGCTGCTGTATTCGGGCATCTATCCGGATCGGGTGCGCAAGGCCGTATCTATCGAAGGTCTGGGGCTGCCCATTACACATCGCGTCCACAAACCCGCGCCCGAGCGTTTCCGGGCCTGGATCGAAAATATTCGCCAGGCCGAGCGCCGCGAGCCGCGTAGCTATCCGAATCTTGACGCTGCAGTGGCGCGCATGAAAGAAGCCAATCCTCATCTGTCCGACGAGGTCGCGCGGCATCTCACGTTACACGGTACCAACTGGAACGCGGACGGCTCGCTGATATGGAAGTTTGACAACTACGCTCGCATCTTCCCGCCTTACGGACATCATCTCGAGGATTTCCGTACGGTTCTGGGCGAGATCGCCTGTCCGGTGCTGCTATTTTGGGGAATGGAAAGCTGGGCGCAGGATCCGGAAACCGATGGACGGGCGTCCATGATCAAGAACCATCGCCTGGTGAAGGTTCCAGGAGCCGGTCACTGGGTCCATCATGATCGGCTGGACGTGTTCTTAGACGAAACCCGGCGTTTTCTCCTAGAAAGCTGACCCGAAAAAAGGCCGCCGGGATATGCTTCAATACCTGTAGATGGAGGTGTCCATGCGAAGCCTATCCTGGTTCTTGGCTGTTTTGTCCTTTGCTGCAATTGTTGAAGCGGCGGATTTTACTACAGGCCTGGCCGCCTACAACAAGGGTGACTACACTACCGCTGCCAACGAGTGGCGCCCTCTAGCGGACCAAGGTGTGGCCGCCGCTCAGTTCAACCTGGGCTTGCTGTATTACGACGGTCACGGCGTGCCGCTGGATTTTGCTCAGGCTGCCGAATGGTTCACCAAGGCCGCCGAGCAGGATTACGGCAAGGCCCAATACGACCTGGGTGCCATGTATGGCGTCGGGAAGGGCGTCAAGCGCGACTATGTTCAAGCTTATAAGTGGCTCAATCTTTGCGCTGCGAAAGGCGATGCCCGATGCGCGGAGCAGCGTGATCTGGTAGCAAAGAAGCTCAAAGCGGCGCAGCTCACCACCGCCCAGCGCCTGTCCTCAGAATTCACACCGCAAAAGGCGAGCGAGAAGCACTGATCACGGGTCGGCGCCGGGGGGCAGCGCTACGTAGTAACCGGGCTCACTAGCCAGCATCGGTAGGCCTCGCCCGGCTATGCTGAATATAGATGGCGTTTCATCTGGAGGTCGATTACCGTCCGCGCGGCGATCAGGTTGCGGCGATCGAGCAGCTTTTCCGTGGCGTGCTCGACGGCGAACAGCACCAGGTGTTACTGGGGGTCACCGGGTCCGGCAAGACTTTCACCATGGCGCAGGTGATCGAAAAGACCGGACGTCCCGCACTAGTTTTGGCCCACAACAAGACTTTGGCCGCGCAACTTTACCATGAGTTCAAGACTTATTTCCCATCCAACGCGGTCGAGTATTTCGTCAGCTATTACGATTACTACCAGCCCGAAGCCTATATGCCTTCCGGCGACATTTACATAGAAAAAGAAGCGACCATCAACGATGAGCTCGACAAGCTACGCTTGTCGGCTACACGGTCCTTGTTCGAGCGCCGTGACTGTATAATCGTCGCCAGCGTTAGCTGCATCTATGGCTTGGGCTCGCCAGAAGCCTATTACGGCATGCTGCTGATGCTTGAAAAAGGGCAGAAAATCTCCCGCCAGCAAATTCTCTCGCGATTGGTCGAGATTCTCTACGAACGGAACGACCACAATTTCAGCCGTGGTACCTTTCGCGTGCGAGGCGACGTAATCGAAGTCTTTCCCACCTATGATGACTACGCCTACCGCATTGAGCTGTGGGGCGATCAGATTGATAGTCTCAGCCAAATCGATCCGCTTCTGGGGCAGGTGCGCCAGACGTACCTGCGTTTGCCAATCTACCCGAAAACGCACTATGTGATGACGCCGGAGACCCGTGAACAGGCGCTCCATAGCATCGAGCGCGAGTTGGGAGAATGGCACCAGGAGCTCGAAAAGCAAGGCAAGCTCGTGGAAGCGCAAAGGCTTTACCAGCGCACCATGTTCGATTTGGAAATGATCCGGCAGATCGGATATTGCCACGGCATCGAGAATTACTCGAGGCATTTTTCCGGACGGCTTCCGGGTGAAGCGCCTCCCACGCTGCTCGATTATCTGCCTCACGATCATCTCATCTTTATCGACGAGAGCCATCAGACCATTCCGCAGCTGCGGGGCATGTATCACGGCGACCGGTCCCGCAAAGAGATTCTGGTCAATTACGGATTCCGCCTTCCGAGCGCGCTCGACAACCGCCCACTCACGTTCGAAGAGTTCGAGAACCGGGTGAACCAGGTGCTCTATGTTTCGGCCACGCCGGGCCCGTATGAGCTGACTAAATCCGCAGGCGTCGTGGTAGAACAAATCATTCGGCCCACGGGGCTGGTTGATCCACAGGTCGAAGTGCGGCCCATCAAGGGCCAGGTGGATGACCTGCTAAACGAAATCCGGAAGCGCACCGAAAACAACGAACGCGTGCTGGTAACAACTCTGACCAAGCGCATGGCCGAGGACCTTTCGGAATATTACACCGAGGTCGGAGTACGTTGCGCTTATCTGCATTCTGAAATCGCCGCGTTGGACCGGATGAAAATCCTGCGCGACCTGCGGCGGGGCGAATTTGATGTACTGGTGGGCGTCAACCTTCTTCGGGAGGGATTGGATTTGCCGGAAGTCTCATTGGTGGCGATTCTGGATGCAGACAAAGAAGGCTTCTTACGGTCTTCCGGCTCGCTGATTCAGACCATGGGCCGAGCCGCTCGCCATCTCAATGGCAGGGCGGTCCTATACGCCGACGTTTTTACCGACAGTATGCGCCGCGCGATCGACGAAACTAACCGGCGCCGCACCATCCAGCAGCAGTACAACGAGGAGAACAACATAACCCCCCAATCAATCATTAAGCCGATCGATATGAGTCTCGTGGCCATCGCTGAAGGCGATTACGTCACGGTTCCGGTGGAACCGGAGGACCCAATCGAAGAGATGACTCCCGAGCAGCGCGAAAAATTCATAGGTGAACTCGAAGGAAGTATGCGCGATGCCGCTAAAAAATTTGAATTTGAAAAGGCTGCTGAGCTACGGGATCGGATTAAGACGTTGAAATCTTTTGGGGTGTATGAAGAGAGCCAAGCCAGTAGCGCTGGTCGGCGCGGGTAATCTGACTGATTCACCTCTGACTAGATTTCTCAAACAATCCGATCAACTTGGACCCGTAAAGTCGCCGTCGTACCGGCTCGCCAGCAGGATCTCGAATATCTTCCGTGCCGGACACCCCGTGAAGGACTACGCCGAGTTGGACGCATATGGGTTCATCCTGGTGTGCGTTCCCGATCAAATGCTGCCGAAAATTGTTTCCGAGATGGCGGAGTCTGGTATATCTTGGCGCGGCAAAGCCATCGTATTGTGCAGCATGTTGCTGGACAGCAGCCACCTCGCCGAACTCTGCTCTCGCGGTGGTTCGATCGGTTCCCTGAGCCCGGTCCCCGGGTTCGATGGCCTGGAAGATTTTCGTTACCTTGTGGAAGGAGACAAGCTTGCAGTACTCCAGGCCAAGCGCTTGCTGGCGTATCACAGGCAGGGCGTCATCGCGATCGAACGCTCGCTGAAACCTTTCTACCTCGCAGCGTTGACGTGCACCGGAAATTTGCTCTTCGCTCTGCTTGTGGCGGCGTCGGAATCTTTGCGTCATGCCGGACTGTCATCTCCGGTATCAGCCACGATCCTCGAAAAGCAGTTTGGAAAGGCGCTCCGTTCTTATCTGAAATCCGGCAGAAATGTCAGTCCCGCGCCGCACGAGCTTGCCAGGCAGTTGCATGCCTTGTCAGCCGCCGACCCGACACTGGCGCACTACATAGAGCAGAGTTGTCGCATTTCCTCCCGGCTCCTGGCCGAGCGCGCTTCCGCATAATCTTATATCCGATCGACCGCCTAAGGAGCTGGTTTCGGTTCAGGCGCCGTCTTCGGTTCCACTTCGCCGCGATGGCAGGTAAAACAGGTAACGTGCATCTTGCCATCCGGGAATTGCGCGCTGATCTTCTGGGACAGCTCGATCATCCGGCGCGCAACTTCCTTCTTCGGATTCTCGTCGCTGGCGAAGTTGCCCTGAACGTGACAGTAGACGCACTGTACACCCAGGCCGGTCGTAAAGGTCCGCATGATCTGACGTACCTCCATGCCAGAGGTAACCTTGAGAATTTTGAGATTGGTCGGATTGGGAACTTGTTTGGGCGCCTTGTCCTGCTTGTCCTGAGCGCACAGAGGTAACACGATTAGCCAGAAGATGGCCATCAGCTGCATGGGAATATGATACATCCCGTCGCCTGAGATTCGGTGATAGTATGAATCGAAATGCAGCCGGGAAAAACCAGGTTGATAGTTGCCGCTGGTTTAGCCCTCCCTACAGCCCTTGCTCAGGCCCAATCCTGGAACTCTCAACTATTGCCCAACTTGGGTGGGAAGTATGCGGCACAAACAGTCACGTTCGCCGGCCGGACATGGGCCCTCGATGATTTTTCGTACGTTGGATATTATTTGGGAACCAAGAGTCTTGGTTCCATCCCCTGCAACGTTGTGAACATCACGGCCACTGGGGATATTACGCAGCCCCTGCAGGCGGCCGTCGATAGCGTCGGAAAAGCAGGCGGTGGCAGCGTACGAATTCCGCCCGGCACTTTCATTATGTCGGGGCCGGTCGCCGTGCCCTACAACAACGTCTCAATAGAAGGTGCGGGCAGCGGCCAGACAACGATCAACGTCTCCCCCGATTTCGCCTCCGACGATGGCGCTACCGACGGACTGTTCATCTTCGGCCGGGGGGTTGGCGCCGCGACTAATAACGGCTGGGTGAACAAGGGCGCTACGGTCGCCAATATCACGGCCGTCACGCATCGTGGCGACATGTCGGTGACGGTAGACAGCTCATCGAAGATCAACGTCGGGGACTGGATCGTCATCCAACAGGTTTTCTGGACGGCGCTGGTGAATAACAATTCCAGCAGTCCTGAGCCCTGGCCGGCGAATTCCTGCTGCGAGTTTTCTTTCACCTATCTGCGTCAGGTGACGGCCAAATCAGGCAACCAGGTCTCCGTCGACGCTCCCATTCCATGGACGCTTGATCCGGCCAACAATCCGGTGCGCGTGCGCATGACGGATGGCCAGATGAAGGAGAATGCCGGTCTGAAAGGAATTACCATCCAGTTCGCCAACAACACGCTTGCTTCCACCGGCCGGCCGCATGGGACCGGCGCTTACTTCGAAGGCGTACGGAACGGGTGGGTCTATGACGTAAAGATTTTCAATTTCCCGAGATATGGAATTTACTTAAACTACAGCGCGCGCATCACGGTTTTAGATTCCTGGGTACAGACGGCCCAGGACAAAGGTGGCGACGGGTACGGGTACGGATTTCTGGAGTCGCCTGCACAGAACATATTGGTCAAGCGCTCACACGGCGAGGATAATCGCCACAATTTCATTACGTCGCATCCCCAGACTTCGATGGTGGCTCAGACGCAGAATGTGTCTGTTAACGAGACCGAGCCGGACGACACCCATTACGCCTTCGAGCAGGCCATCCTGTGGGACAAGCATACCCAGATAAATGGGGGCGCCATTGAGATGGTGAACCGCGGTAATCAAAGCGGTACCACTGCCGCGGCATATGAGACGCTCGCTTCAGGCGCTGTCTGGAATTTCTACGGCGACGGCGTCAAGAATCAACTAGCGTCGCTGAATGGGGCGCTATATCTGAAACCATCACCCGATGGGCAATTGGTAGTGGTCGGCGTGAACGGTGCGCATGCCGTGTTCGACAGCACGCAGGCCAACGTGACCCCGTTTGTTCCAGGCCAGCGGATGCCCGCCGGCGCCGGACTGCAGGTCGGCAGCAGCGCGGGCGCACTCCAAAATGTCTTGTACGAAGGCTTGTACCAGACCGGGCTGCAGCCGGCTTCGCTTTATGAGACGCAGCTCGCCAATCGAATCGGCGTTCCACCAGCGGATTGGATCGATGTCTGCGGAGTGCCTCCAGTGTTAAGCGTAGGCGGTATCACCAATGCGGCGAGTTTCGCGAGTGGCCCACTCTCGCCCGGCGAAATCGTCTCGTTATACGGTTCGGGCATGGGCCCGCAAGCGCCGGCAGGCCTGACGATCAATGGATTCGGATTGGTGGACACACAGTTGGCTGGTTCGCGAATTCTGTTTGACGGCATTCCAGCGCCGCTGACCTATACGAGCTCCGGTCAAGTCAACGCAGTTGTGCCTTACGCGACCGCGGGGAGGTTGTCCACCCAGGTACGAGTGGAGTATCTGGGCCAGCCCTCGACTCCGGCGGCGTTTGCGATCGCTTCAACTTCGCCCGGAATTTTCAAGCTGGGAGACGCAGGCGGTGGAATAGGCATCTGGGTGGTCAATCAGGACAACACCCTTAACTCGCCTGCTAACCCGGCGACAGCGGGTTCCATCGTTGTCTTCTACGCGACTGGAGCGGGCCAAACCAACCCACCAGGTGTGGACGGCAGCGTGGCGACCGCTCCGTTCCCTGTCCCGGTGCAGAAAGTGTCGGTAACGATAGGCGGTGTCCAAGCGAACCTGCTCTACCAGGGTGCGGCGCCGTTTGAGATCGCTGGCCTCCTGCAGGTCAATGCGGTTATTCCCGCAGGCCTGACGCCATCGGACACGGTGCCGCTCGTGCTGACCATCGGCAATGCGTCCAGCCAAACCGCCAGCATCGCTATTCATTGAGCGAAGCAGGCGATCCGTCAGTTCTCAACCAACATCGCGGTAAGCGGAATAATGAGCCGATTGAGGCCGAATCAGGGTTTCATTTCTTTCCCGCTAATCTGCACGTCGAAGCCGTCTGGATCCTTGATGTGAAAACTATTCTCCGTGTCCGGACGCGCATGCAATCCGCGGCGCTTCAGCTCTGCTTCTACGGCGTCCCTGTTCCAATTGTCGATGGTGTAGGCGATGTGATCGACGCGCGGCGTGGATCCGCCATTGCGGGCATTGCGCGGCAGCAGGAAGGAATCGCCAAACGCCAGATAAGCTTGTCTGCCATCGTCGTGCGATACCTTCATCCCCAGCAGGTTGGAATAGAAGTCGCGCGTACGTGCGTAATTGGCCACCTGATACGAAATGTGATTGACGGCTACCGCTTTGAAGCCCTTGGTCTCGGCCGCCAGAATTGGCGCGGCAGCTCCTGCCGCCGCTGCGGCAATCGCGAGGCTCTGAACCAGCTGCCGCCGATTCATCTTGCCTTGCTCGAAATCCTGCAATAGTTTCGCGATGATCTGTTCCATGGGTTTCACTGCCTGCTGGAGGTTCCTCTGTGTAATCAGATTATCAGGTTGCTTTGACTAAGGCGCGATGCGGCGTGAGATGCTGATGGTGAGTGCTATACGAGGCGATCCTGTTTGATTTCGACGGCGTGCTGGCGGATAGCGAGCCTATTCATTTCGAATGCTGGCGGGAGATCCTGCAGACATTCGGCCTGCATCTGGATTGGAAAACTTATTGCGAGCAGGGCATTGGCATTTCCGATCGGAAGCTCCTCGGATATCTTTGCGACCGGGCCGACCCTCCGCGAGACGTCGAGCCGTTAATCGCTGAGTTTCCGCGCAAGAAAGATTTGTTTCGCGCCCGCATGAGGGAGCGTGAACCGTTCTCAATCGAAGTGTTCGAGCTTCTTCCCGAATTACGCGAATACCAGCTCGCGGTTGTGACCTCCAGTGGCCAGAGTGAAGTAGAACCGGTTCTGGAGCGGGCGGGCCTTCTCAATTACTTTCATGCGGTTGTCTACGGCGGAGACGTCCAACAGCATAAGCCTGCTCCCGACCCCTACTTGCTCGCGTTACGGAAACTCGGCGTGCGAAGCGCCCTGGCCATTGAGGATTCGAACGCCGGTGAGGCTAGTGCTCGCGCCGCCGGGCTGGATGTGCTGCGCGTAAGGACGCCCTCAGAAATGCCAAAGCTGTTACGCCAGAAACTAGGCTTGGCAAAGGTGCTTCGCTGAGAGTCGATAGACCAGGCTGCCGGCCGCCAGCGCTCCATAGAGCCTCTCGACGAAAGCAATAGCGATGAACTTCGACAGCATCGCTTCGCCCCAGGGGGACCTACTCGTCGCCCTCGCGAATGGACACGTCAGACTGCGTTCCAGGTTAACGAGTCGCGTTGTTGACCAGCGCGCAGCCGACCCCGTTCGTTTCTATGGTTCCGCCGTTGGAAACGATCGTATTGTTGACGATTGTACTGGGACAGGTCGTCGACAATCCAAAGCCAGCATTGCGAACCATAGTGTTGCCGGTCGCCGTGCCATTGGGAACGGACATCCCGCGGCCGCCGTTGAAGGAGGCGATGTTGCCGGCTCCCACGCCGCCGCTGCCGTCGAGTACGATGCCGTCGTTGTGATTGTCTGTCGCAAAGCTATCGCGCACAATAATGGCAAGTATTCCGAAGCTCCCGTTTCGGGTGGCAGCGCTCTCGATTACGCTGCCGGCGACTAGCAATCCGCCGCCGGCATTGCTGTCGGCGACGACTCTTTCAATCGAGCCTCCCAGACCGGTAATGAGAATTCCGGTGGAGCCCATACCCCGCACCGTTCCATTCAAGATCTTGGTCCCCCGCGGGCCATCGACGGTAGGGCCGTTGTCGGCCTGTATCCCGATTCCCTGAGCTGCAGCAGGACAGTTAGCGGGACTGGATGTACAGACGCTTGGCCCGATGATGCTGAAGCCATTCAAATCAAGAGTGACATGGTCGGCGGCAATGTGAATCGCCGTGGTATTAGCGTCGGGGACAACGAGATTCCCCGTTAAGCGGTAACTTCCTGATTGAGACAGCGTCACCGGAAATCCGGGGGCATCGCCCGGCGTGACGTTACCAGCCAAAGCTTGGCTTTGGTTGATGAGAACCACTCCATCCACCGCATAGAGACGACTCGCAATCGCGGCAATTATGCCCGCACACACTACTGGCCGCAACATTAGAAATGACATTGCTCTGCTCCTTTTTTCGGTTAGTTGATCTGAAAAAGACTACTACTGTGCAACCGGCGCTCCTGGCCGGATATCATAGCGGTCGATCTTTAGCCCGCAATTTGGCAAAGATCAAACCAGCAACGATCAAACCGGCTGCTGCGAACGCGCTGCCCGCAGGCTCAGGAACTGGGCTTGCCGACGCGTAGGAATAATTCGTTGCCAGGCCGTGAATGTCTGTGACGCCGTCGTCTTCCAAAAGGTCTAGCGGGAGCAGTCCGGGGATTTCTTGGGCGAAGACATTTTGGGTGTTTAGATCCGTCGACGAGATCGCAAAGCTCAGGTCGAGCTCATTGCCCTGGTTGCAGGCAGATCCGGTTACCAAACAGCCTAAGATGCTGATCTCATCCAAGCCGCCCGATTGCGCGACCGTCAGGCTCACGGCGTTGAAGGCGTTCTCAGCCGCGCCAGCCGACGGCACGCTAAAAAGCAGGCTCGATCCGGTCAAGTCGTAGGTTCCGGGAGCCGTAATGGACCCCGTGAAACCCAAGCTGGCTGTATATGCGGCGCCGTCCAAAATATTGTTCAGGCTCGGATTGTTTACCGCGGGACCCGTTCCGTCCTGGATGGATTGATTGATAGTACCCGCCACTGTCACAGTGTCGGCGCGGAGCGAAGCGACGAGAAGCGTCGCGCTGGAAATCAACGAAAAAATCAGAATTCGAAACAATGTCATGACTCCTTTAATGGCTTTTGCAAACCCACTGGCCGACCGAGGCAAATGCGCGGCCTCTCACTAACACATGCGGAATTGACCGGTAAAGTTGAACGGCCTGCCCAAAATTACTGCGGGACCGGTTGACTCACGAATGCCTCGAGTTTGGACGTTCCGGCGCCGGCTAATTCGAGCTGGCGGTGGACGAAACCGTTTTGGGTCCCGGTTCGTGTTAGAGTGCATTCTTCATGCGACCGCATGCCCAACCCCGGAAGTTGCTGACGCCGTTCCCCTTGCCATGAGCATTCCGGCGCCTGCCACCGTCAACGTCTCTGAAGTAATCGACCACAGCCGGCTGGGGCCATTTCAGGTGGCCATCTGCCTCTTGTGCGGTCTGTGCCTGATCATGGACGGCTTCGACGTTCAGGCCATGGGCTACGTCGCGCCCGCCATCATCCGCGAATGGAACATTCCCAATGTCGTCTTGGGTCCGGTATTCGGCGCCGGACTCTTCGGCGTCCTGATCGGATCGCTGCTGTTCAGTATGTTGGCCGATAAAATCGGCCGGCGGCCCGTTCTGATCGGCGTAACGCTGTTTTTCTCAGCCATGACGTTTGTCACCGCGCATGCCGGCTCAGTCAATCAGATGCTGGCCATCCGTTTTATTGCCGGCCTGGGATTGGGCGGCATCATGCCCAACGCCGTGGCCCTCTGCGGCGAATACAGCTCGCGCGCCATGCGGGTGACGGTCATGACCATCGTTGCCAACGGCTTCACCGCCGGCGCCGCCATCGGAGGATTCATCTCGGCTGGCTTGATCCCCAATTTCGGCTGGCGCTCGGTCTTCTATTTCGGCGCCGCAATGCCGCTCGCCATTGCTGTGGCCATGTTTTTCTGGCTTCCCGAATCAATTTACTTTCTGGTTCTGCGTGGCCGGGATCCTCGCAAGGTCGGCAAGTGGCTCCAACGAGTCGACCCCGGCGCGGTTCCGGGCGGTGCCGTTCAATACGTTGTGGCCGAAAAGGAGCGCGCTGGCGTTCCGGTCTTCGCTCTGTTCCGCGATGGCCGCGCGCGCGGCACAGTCTTGCTGTGGATCGTGAATTTCATGAACCTCTTGAATCTGTATTTCTTATCGAGTTGGCTGCCCACAGTGGCCCGCGACGCCGGGCGCTCCGCCTCCACCGCCGTGCTGGTTGGAACTTCAATGCAAGTGGGCGGAACACTCGCCGCGCTCGGCTTGGGATGGTTCATTGAGAGGTTTGGGTTTATTCCAGTGCTGGCTGCGTCCTTTGCGGTCGCCGCCGTGAACATCGCCATGATCGGCTACCCTGGCGTGTCGCTGGTGCTGCTGTTTGCCGTGGTCTTCCTGTCCGGAATGGGGATTTTGGGCGGGCAAGCCGCCGTAAACGCACTGGCGGGCACCTACTATCCGACTTCGCTGCGTTCCACCGGCGTCGGTTGGAGCCTGGGCATCGGTCGAATTGGCGCCATCGTCGGCCCCGTGCTGGCCGGCGAGCTGATGGCCTTGCACTGGTCGAACCAGCGCTTGTTTCTCGCCGCGTCCGTGCCGGCGCTGATTTCGGCGCTGGTGATACTGTCGATGCGCTGGGTGATCCCCGACCGCGCCCGGCAGGGAGTCACTTAATGTGATGCTCCTCCACTTCCTTGTTGTTCTCCGTGCAAACGTATTCCAGAATCTCTTCGTCCGGCGGCATCAGCACCCACGTCCGGACGTTCTTCCAGGGCTTGGTGAACGCCTTCGGATCTTCGATCGTGACCTCGTACCCCAGGTGCGTCCCGTCCACGCGCTGGAATCGCTCCACCACGTGCAGTTCGTCGCTCATCGCGTGTCCGCGCGTGTCCAGCAACTGTTTAGGCGAGCCAAAGAACGGGCCCACCGTATCCACCACCAGGGTGTCGCCTTCCCAATGGCCCACCGAGTGTCCGTACCAGGTCGTTTCGCCGGCTTCATCCGGCGTCGGGTGTTTGCGCCCGTCCATGTAAACCACGTGAAACGCAAACATGGATTCGTGCAGGAATACGATCTTCTTCGGAGTCTGGATGATCTCGGTGGGAACCGGAGCGTTCATCGAGCGCGTGTATCCCATCGGATTGCAGTGACCGGTGGCATCGAAATTGGCGGGATCGAATTTCTTGATCCAGTCCTCTGCCCACGGCGTCATGGGCAGGTCGGCGCCCGGCCCCTTCTGGCTGCAGCCCTTCACCCGCGCCCCGCAATTGTCGTTGCGCCCGTCTTTGCTCATATCGATCACAAAAGGGTGATCCCACAGGCCGCTGAGATCCGGCTTGCCATCCGGCAGGCGCGGTATCTCCGCTGCGGTAGCGGCCACGGCAACCATCATCAGAAGGTATTTCACGTTGAAGCCTCTAGCTTCCGTACCAGTCGATCACGCGCACGTCAATGCCTGATCCGTCCAGCGCCTTCTTGAACGCGGCCGTATCGGAGCCCTTGTAGTGATACGGATAAACCACCTTCGGATGGAAGGCGCGCACCGCTTCCGCCGCCTCTTCGGGCGTCATCGTGTAGGGCAGATTCATGCAGACGAAGGCCACATCGATATTCTTGAGAGCCTTCATTTCGGCGATAGCTTCCGTGTCGCCTGAAAAGTAGAACCGCTTGCCGCCGTAAGTGACAATGTAGCCGCAGCCTCGGCCTTTATCGTGAAACAGCTTGCCCGCCGACGGCCCGCGCGTCAGGTTATACGCCGGCACGGATTCCACCGTGAAGGGTCCTAGCTTCTTGGTTTGTCCATACGCGATTACCGAGGTGCCGGTGACCTTTTCAGAGACCGCCTGCGGCGCGACAATCTCCGTGCCGGACTTCTTGAGCTTGTCGACAATCGGCGGCGCCATGTGGTCGCCGTGAATGTCGGTGATCAGAATGTAATCGGCTTGGGGCAGGCCGTCGAACGAGCCTTGCGCTGGATCAATATACAGCACTTTGCCCCCAGCCTGGATCATGAGACTGGCATGTTGGATGGGGGTGATCTTGAGGGGGCCAGCGGAAGTTGGGAATTCTTGAGGGGGCGCCGCCAGGGCAGCGCCCGTACACAGAGCTAAAACGAGAGCAAAACTTTTCATGGAGGCGATTGTAGCACTGTCCGCACGCCTCCCGAGTTTCTTTGTCCGGCCTAGAAAGAAATACGAATCGCCATCTGCAGTTGCCGCGCGAAGTTGGCTTGGCTGTTGATCTGTCCGAACGCTCCGTTAGATATATTCGTGTTTGGCGAATAGAAATACGGTGTGTTAAAGATGTTGAGCCCTTCCGCGCGGAACTGCGCCTTAACTCTTTCACCAAAGACGAAGTTCTTGAAGATAGAGGCGTCCCAGTTGGCCTGGGTGGGTCCGCGTAAACTCCCCAACGTACGGGGAGTGTTGCCGAAAGTCGCCGCCGGCGCGTTGGTGAATGCGGCCGGGTTGATGTAGTTGTATAGACGTTGCTCCAGGCTCCCGCTCGTCACAGGGTTCACACTCGTCATGTTGGGACGCTGGACGCTGTAGCCGTAAGCCGAGTTGAGGTTCGTTTGGAAGACCTGCAGCGGGAATCCGCTCTGAAAGATGGAGACGGTGTTGATCGACCAACCGCCGATGATGTAGTCGACACCCCGGTTGATGTTACCCAGGAACTCCTTGCCCTTCCCGATCGGCAGCTCGTAGGAAATCGAGGTGGCCGACCGGAACGGAGCATCTACGTTGGAGTAGCCGTACTCTCCCGCTAGAGAATAGGGGTTCTGATAAGCGCCCGTCGAGGGTTGGCTCGAGGTCCCACTGCCGTTGAGATTCGTTCCCACGCCGCCGGCGCTCGCATCTTGATTCTTTGACCAGGTGAATGTGCTCAGGAAAGTGAGGCCATGGCTGAATCGCTTGCTGCCCTTGATGATCATGGAGTTATAGCTGGCGTAATCTCCGGACCCGGGAGTTCCTCCCACTAGACTGTCACCGAACTGCTCGTTGATGGCGGTATAGGCGGGGAAGGGCAGCAGGAGCCGGAAAGCCGGTATGGTTGAGCCGCCCAAAGTGCCGCCTGCAACCTGCGGTACGTTAGCGAAGGGGTTCGCTACCGAGGCATTCAGGGCCGTCGCTCCCTGGCTCAGGAAACTCGGGTTCAGCGCGTCGATATTGTTCTTGATGTTGCCTAAAGTGAGGTGCGTGGTATGGGACCCGACGTAGCCCACCTCGATGGCGATGCCGCCGCCCAACTCTCGCTGCACGTCCACCGAATACTGATGCACGCGTGGTGACCTCGTATTCGGATCAACCAGGTTGTTGATACTTGTGCCCAGGCCGGCGGAGGCGCCCAGAGCATTGCCTACCGGTGTGGGTATTCCGGTCGGGAATGGATTTCCCATAACGTCGCTGCTGGTCTTGCCGGTGATATCGACGACATTGGCGTAGCCAGGAACGGCTAGCGGTCCACCCAGGTAAATCTGCGGAGCCCAGAACAGGCCGTATCCGCCGCGCAGGACGGTTTTGCTGTTGAGCTGATATGCTACTCCGCCGCGGGGACCCCACTTATTGCTGTTGTAGTTGCCGACCGAAGTGGGTGCTCCGTTTACGCCGGCATATTCCGCGGCGCCCTTTAAGTTCAGGCTGGGAACTTGTGAGGCGAGAACGTTCGCGACAGTGGGGTTGAAACCCGTCAGCAATCCGTTGTGGTCTTCGCGCACGCCGCCTTCATGCTCCCAGCGGAGGCCGATGTTGACCGTCAGCTTGCTGGTCCAGCGGAAATTGTCCTGCACGTACCAGCCGTAATACGGGATCTTGTTGGTAAGGTTTATGGCGTTGTCGGCATTGCGGTCATAAGGCAGTCCTAGCAGCAGGTCCGCCAGGTCAACACCAGTGTTGCTGCTGGCAAGACTATGGTCGGTGTTGAACGTATAGCAGCCAGTGGAGCAGTTGAGGCCGGAGCCCGCCGTGGCGATCAATCGGTAGTCGAACCCGGCCTTGATGCTATGACGGCCCATGGACTTGTCCACGCTAGCCGAGAAATTATGCGAGGCTTCGTCGTAGTAATCCCAGTCGCCCGTGTCGCCTAAGGAGTAGACGCTGCTCATGATGATCTGGGGGAATTCAGCCGCGGCTGCATTCACAAAATTCGGGTTCATGCCCAGATTGGCGACATTAAATCCTTGCGAGCTGTTGTAGTCGAAGTTCGGGAATCGGTTGAAGCCATACCGAACAGTGACAACCGTAGTGGGATTGACCGTAAAAATATTGTTTAGCGCGGTCGCATCCACGCGGCGCAGAAGCCGCCATCCGCTTTGGGTGGAAGGGTTGTTAAACCAGGTGTCTCCGGGCTCCAGGGAATAGTAGCGCGAGTAGCTCAAGCTCGATCGCCACCAGGTAGCGAAATCCTCGTCGATCTTGGCAGTATACTGAACCGCGCGAGCCTTGATGGAGGACGAGACTGAGTAGTCGTTAGCTCCAAAGTAGGCCGGAGTCGTGGCCGGGCTCGGGAAGTAGGAGGCGATTGAAGATCCTACTCTTGAGAGCCTCGATGCAGGGATGGCATTTCCTGGGAATTGAACGCCTGTGAGCGGATCGATAACTGACACCAGCTTTCCGGTTTGGTCAAAGGAGTGTGAAAAATCGCCACCGCGCTCCAGGGCGGTCGGCAGGTTGAAATTAGCGGAGTCCGATGACGCGTCGTCGTAGTGTTCAAAGCCCAGGAAAAAGAAGGTCTTGTTCTTCCCGTCATATATTTTGGGAATCCAGATTTTGCCGCCGAAGCTGGCGCCCCAGGTCGAATTGGGCTGATCAGTAATTGGGATGCCGGCCGCGTTACTGAAAAAGGCATTTGCATCCATCGCCGTGCGGCGAATGTGACCATACAAGCTGCCATGGTAGGTGTTGGTGCCGGACTTCATCAACGTATTGAACATGCCGCCACCGGTACGCGCCATTTCGGCGTCATAGGTGTTGGCTTGGATCTTCACTTCTTCAACGGATTCAAGCGTGGGAACAATAATCGCTCGATTGTTCGAATCGGAAATCGGAATTCCGTCCAGCAGGTAGTTGTTGCCGCGCACGGGCCCGCCGGCGATAGAGATCATCGAAGATCCGCTTTGATCTTCCATGCGATTGTAAGCGGGCGGTCCCACTTGAACGACGTTCGATGACAGCTTGGACATCATGAATGGGTTGCGGCCCAGGTTGGGAAGGTCTACCAGTTTCTGGTTGTCGAGTACTTGACCCTGGGATGCATTCGAGGATTCCACCAAAGGTGTTACTTCGGTGACCTGGACGCTCTCAGTCACCTGGCCGACTTCCAATTTTGCATCGGCGGTTACCTGCGCCTGGGTGGCGACGATAATACCTTTCCGTTCGTATCTTTTGAAACCCGGGGACTCGGCGATGACACTATAAGTGGCAGGAACTACTTCGTTGAAAACATATTCGCCGGAATTGCTCGTGTTGGTAGTTCGTTGCTCGGAAGTTCCTTCATTGACCAGCGTGACTTTGGCGGCTCCGATCACTCCCTGATTCGGATCGGTCACCAGCCCGCGCACCACTCCGTAATAGGACTGAGCCAACAGCGACTGGGTGGCAATGCCCATGCACAGTAGCGCGACTGCCGCGGTCCAGATAAGTCTCTTGGAATTTAACAGCATCTTCGTCCCTTCCCTTTCCCTTTGATCGCCAAAAAACACGCCGGGCCAAGAATCAACGAACGCGAACGGTGCTATCGACCGACTTCCCTCTAGCCCCGACGAAAACGTACGATTCAGATTAAGACCTTAGATAGCGTTGCCGAAATATATCACCCTTTGGGTGTCTAGTCAAGCCTTTGTTAACGGTTTTGAAACGGGTGAGGTAACCCCGCAAATGCTAGCGGTCACTGCGTTTCTTCGCGCACCGCCAAAGCGAGAACGAATAAGTAGACCGGAAGCACACGCCAGTAAGTGAGCAGATCGGCCGAGAACATCTGCACCACTTGGCCGGCCCAGAAGCAGACCATCCAGGTTCCGCAGAAAGAGCGCACCGGGTTGGTTGACCGAGCCGCGCGATAGGCGTAGACCAGAACGGCGGAGTTGAGTGCGACGAGGGCCGCCAGCCCAAGTATCCCGGTTTCCACCAGCAGCGTTAGATACGTATTGTCACCTACAGCAGTTGCGCCAATGAAATCGGAATAGGGCAATGTCTTATAGCCGACACCCACGAGTGCGTGCCAGGGATTGGCGGCGAGGAAGCTCATCAGCGTCTGCCAGCTTGCAATGCGCCCTGAGAGAACCGCGTTGGGCGATTCGGAAAAATACTGCAGCGCATTGAACAGGCGCAGCCACGCCATGCCGGTAAATGCCGGGAAGACTGCCAGGAGAATACTGCCGGCCGCCGTGCCAACGAATATTACGCCGATCACCAGGCGGCGCCACCTGACCTGCTTGCGGTGCAGCAATAGGAGGACGACCAGTGCGACCGCCAGATTCACGAGCGATGCCCGCGAGAACGACAAGACCAGAGCCGTCGCCAGAGCCGCGCCGCCCAAGAAGAGCCCCTTGCGGGAAACTGGCACATCGCGCCGGGGCCGGAACATCGCGACGGCAATCATCTCTAGAAAGAACGCGCACAGATTACCTAACGTACTGGCTTCGTAGAAGATGCCTTGGGCCCGCCGGTACATACCGGTATCCAGCCAGATGAACTGCTGCTCATAGCCGGCCGGAGTTGGAAACTGGAAGTAGAAGTCGATGCAGGCGAACGCAGCCGACAGAACTCCCGCCCAGAACAAGAAGCGGATGGCTCGAAGTTCCTGTTCCGGCCGTGCCCGGAAAGGGCCGTCGCGGACATAAAGAAAAACGAAAACGGAAATCCCGAACAGCAGCACGCGCACCAGACTTCCGGCCGCGATTTCAGGACCGGAATAGAGAGCAGCCAGGCTTACACTGCAAGCGAAGACGAACCCCATCCCCAGGAGCGAGAGAGCTAACGGGTCCGGCCGGAAACGCCATTCGGGAAAGCGCAGCAGGCCGATGAACAAGCCTGCGGCGGCAGCCAGAAGCGCGACGTGGGGTCCGGAATCGCCGAGCCGGATCGGGAGCGGCGGAGCCAGCAGCGCGCAAGTGAAGAATAGCGTCAGCCAGGCAGTAGAAGTCGAGAGCAACCTCCAGGCGATTGGGATCAGGATCAAGGGCGCGCAGAGCGCGGCTTTCAGAACGACTCCTGGGGCCAACGCGACGGCCGCTGCGTACAGACCGAGCGAGAGGCCTGCCCAAAGCTCACGCCGATCGCGTGCGCCCGCAGCCGGGATCATGCGCGCATGCCGCGCGACACCGCGGGTTCAAAAGCCGGAGCTTTTCGGCGATAGGCGAATGCCAGGCTGAGGTAGGCGATGGACGCAGCCAGAGCTAGAAACAGCGCCACCGCGACATTCAGCGCGATGTTGGGAGAACTGGGCCGCTGGGGAACGATACCAGGGTCGATCACGCGAAGCTGCTCGGCGTGCGAGCCGGCCGTAATCTCCAGATCGCGAAGACGGTTGGAGAGCGCTTCGTAGGAAGACTGCGCAAGTTTTGTCTCGGTCAGCAATTGTTCGTGCTTGGCGGAGCGAGTGGCGAGCAGTTTGCTCTTTTGTTGGATGTCGACGGTCAGGTCGTCCGATCGCTTCTGAAGCAGCGTTGCTCGAGCGCGGGCGCCTTGCAGTTGCTCGCCGGCAAATTGTCCGCCCGCTTGCGCCTGTGGCTGGTACTCCGCGATATTGGCCTGGGCTTCGACGAGTTGCTGCTGGACCTTGCCTTGTAATTCGATCGCAGCGTCCACTTCGGATTGCAGCGCCTCGATGGGAGCATTCACGGCCGCGTCGGCCGACTCCTTTTGAACTTGTTCCAGCCGCTGGCGCGCTTCGTTGGTCTGCTTCTGTGCTTTGGCAACGAAGTCGGTATCCGACACCAAACTCTCCGTCCGGCTGGAGGTCACGGTCTCGTCGGCCAGATATTGGACCAGGCCCTGGGCCGTTTTCGGATCGGCCAGCGTAGCGCTGATCTCGAGGATCTTCGTATCGCGCAGTTTGGCGACTTTGAGAACGCGCCGTTTCAGCCCTTCGATCGATTGCGATGTTCCCGGCTCCAGCAGATGAAATCGCTCGGCCGCGCGGGCGAACAATGTATCGCTGGACGCGAAGCGTTCATAGGTCTTGAGTGATTCCAGGTATACCGGACTGACCGCGGTGGAGAGCCGAACATCGTTGCCACCCGGGGCTTCGATAACAATGCTAGCTGTCGCCGTGTAGCGCTTGGGCAGCAACAGACTGACGCCCAGCGATAAGAGCAGCGCTGAGACAAATGCAGTGACGATGACTCGCCAGCGGCGGCGCAGGTACTCCACATATTCGAAGGCGTCAAAAGTCTGATACATGCAACCTCACCACGAGACCTGCGTTAGTCTGATCGATATGCGCTTCCTCGTGCCGCTGGTTGCGGCGCTGGTGCCCTTGATAATAACGCCGGGTCTGCTCTCTTATTTCGATATTACGCCGAAAATCGCGGTCCTCCTATTTGGGTTGACGCTAATGTTGTTATACCCAAGAGCAAACATATCCAATCTACATGCTCTATTGCGGGCGTCCTCCGGACGTTGGTTTGCCGCCCTCATCGGGTTAATGTGGATCGCGAGCGCGATCGCCACTGCATTCTCTTCCTATCGCCTGCTCTCGTTGGACGGAGGCAACTGGCGGCGGTTCGGATTCATCGTCGAGAGCGGACTCCTGCTGTTCATCTTGCTGTCGGCGTCGTGGCTGGCCGCGGACGAGCACAACATTCGCACGCTACTCAGGGCTTCGGTCGCCAGCGGGGGATTGGGGGCCGCGTATGGAATCGCACAGTATTTCGGCTGGGATCCCTGGCTTCCGGCGGCGGCTTATCAGGCGGGCGAGGGGTCGTTTACGATCGTACGGCCGCCGGGGACTCTCGGTCATGCCGACTACTTCGCGGCTTGGTTGGTCGTAGTGACGTTCTTCGGATTGGCGCTGGCTCGGTTAGAACAGGCGCGCTGGAACAGGCTAGCGGCGCTGGGCGTATCTATTCTGAGCACGATCGCCATCGTGCTCAGCGGCACGCGCTCGGCACTGCTGGGACTGCTGGCGGGAGCGATCGCGCTCGCAATCTTAAACCGCCCAACTGTCCGAATGCGCGCGCTCATTATCGGCACGGTGGTGGCGGCGTGCGGCGTTCTCTTCTTTTTTTCACCCCCGGGTGCAAAACTGCGAGCCCGGGTGCATTGGTCGACCGAAGATGTCTGGGGCGGCGCGCGTCTGCTGCTCTGGCGCGACTCGTGGCGCATGGCGCTCGAGCGCCCGGTGGCCGGCTTTGGACCGGAGACCTTCGCCACGGAGTTTCCGCGGTACGAATCGGGAGCTCTGGCGCGCAGCTATCCCGATTTCTTTCATGAGTCGCCGCATAACATATTTATGGACGCGCTTACTACGCGCGGAGCCCTCGGGTTGCTGCTGTTGTTTGGATTTTGCTGCTGGGCGTTTCGGGTTGGCAAGGTGCGCGAGCGGCCGGAGCTTGCGGCCGGGTTGGCGGCGTCGCTGGTGTGCCAGCAGTTTACAGTATTCATCGTTCCGACGGCTTTATCCTTTTACCTGCTGATCGCACTGCTGACGGCGGAGCCGGACGCGGCCGCGCAAGATAGTGGAAGCGTCGGCTGGGTAATGCCAGCCCACTGGTTCATTCCAGTCAGCGTCGTAGTCGGTGTATTGTTTGCCGCATTCGCAGTCCGTCTTCTGGTGGCCGACCGGCTGCTGGCCGTCACCTATCAGAGGATTGAATCCGGCGACGCAGCCGCTGCGGCCAAGGAATATCAGACCGTCCTCCGCTGGTATCCTCCCGGCGCCGGCGCCGACCTCAGCTATTCGGCGGCGATGACGCAGCTGGCGGCCCGCGCCTCCGTTTTATCTACCCGAGTGCAAGCGTCGCAGCAGGCCCTGGAGGCTGCGATTCGCGCCACCCTGACGGCCGAGGACCGGCACAATGCCTGGTACAATCTCGCGAAGTTGCTGGCCGGGCAAAATAATGTGGCCGCCGTGGAACGCTCGCTCCACAATGCCATTGCCTGGGCGCCGAACTGGTTCAAGCCGCACTGGGTGCTGGCCCAATTGCTTGAGGCGACGCATCATCACGACCAGGCGCTGATTGAAGCCGAACTGGCATTCGATCTGGACGGAGGCCGGGATCCGGAAGTGGCGGCGACTTGGAGAAAGCTGCAACAAACCGATCCTCAACCATGAGTTTTCACAAAGTTTTTACTTGTGCGTAGTTGAAGCGGTCCGCCGACTAGCCTATAGTAAACGCAGGACTACTATGCGCATCCAAGGGCTTCTTCTCTTTTTGGCAATGAGCTGCGTGGCGTTCGCACAGACACCCAGTATCGCCAACGGCGGCGTTTTGAACGGCGCGAGTTTCGCGACGGGCCAGCCGATTACGGTGGGCTCATTGGTCTCCATCTTCGGCAGCAACCTGGCCTCTGCTCTAGCGCAGGCGGACACGATTCCCCTGTCCACCAATCTGGGCGGCGTGTCGGTTCAATGGGTTAATGGCAGCACGACTGTGAATGCTCCACTGGTTTTTGTGGCCGGCACACAGGTCAACGCCCAGGTCCCTTGGTCGCTCGTACCTGCGGGCGCGACGCAGAACGTGAATGTCGTGGTTAACGTAAACGGCACGGCTTCGGCGCCTGCGCAGGTTACGGTGGGGCCTTTCTCACCCGGCATTTTCACCGCGGGTCCTCCCGCTTTCCGCGCGATTGCGCAGAACGTGGATGGAACTCTCGCTCAACCCGCGGGAAGCATTCCGGGCCTGACCACTCATCCGGTCAAGGTGGGCGATGCGATTATCATCTATGCCACTGGCCTGGGTCCCGTCGACAATACACCCGCCGATGGCTCGATTCTGCCAACGGGCCTGGCTAACACGCTAACCGTGCCAACCGTGATGGTGGGCGGAATGACCGCTCAGGTTTTGTTCTCCGGTCTGCAACCCCAGTTCGTCGGGGTGAACCAGGTGAACATAGTCATCCCAGCCAACGCCCCCGTAGGGGATGCGGTCCCGCTACAGATCCAGATGGGCGGCGTCACCAGCCCGAGCAATGTCACGATTGCCGTAAGCCACTAGCCACTGTGGAAATTGGGGATTGAGTGTACTGTCCCTAATTTAGCGGCCTAGGCTACCGGCTGGAGCGGATGCCTCCGATGGGCTGGCCGATGATGTCGCCCGATACAACCATCTCGACGCGGCGATTCTTCTGCCGGCCGGCGGCGTTGTCGTTCGATGCTACCGGGTTGTCCTTTCCAAAACCCTTGGCGGCGACGATATCGGAAGATATACCCTGGCTAGTTAAGTAAGTACGCACGCCGTCAGCGCGCTCTTCAGACAATTTTTGGTTGTATGTCTCGCTGCCGATGCTGTCGGTGTAGCCATCGACTTCAAGGCGCAAGCCCG
This sequence comes from Bryobacterales bacterium, assembly GCA_963769205.1. Taxonomy (GTDB): domain Bacteria; phylum Acidobacteriota; class Terriglobia; order Bryobacterales; family Bryobacteraceae; genus Palsa-89. Next base: position 226,597 of record CAVYKR010000024.1, read on the forward strand.
GATGCGAGAGAATGATGCCGGAAATCTTGGCAAGCTTCTCGCGGGCGGCTGGCCGCAGAGTGTATTTGTTGAAATCGAAAAGAACATCGGACATGTTGACGATCAACCCGCGAGCGGTGTCGCGAGTTTCGAGGATTACGTTGAATTGCTGCAGCAATTGCTGGCGTAGTTGTTGCTGCTGCTGTTCGGCTTGCAAACGGGCCTGATCGGCCGCCTGGGCCTGTTGCTGGGCCTGCTGGGCCAGCAGACGAGCCTGTTCGGCCTGACGTTGTTGGTCTTCGGCAGTGGCGCGCTCGCGTTCGGCGCGCAGACGCTCGGCCTCGGCTTGGGCGCGGGCGGCGTCGGCCGAGGCTCTCTCGGCAGCGGCGCGCTGAGCTGAAGCCTGGGCCTGGGCATCGGCTAACGCCTTCTGGCGAGCCGACTCGGCGGCCTGAGCGTCAGCCAATTGCCGTTGGCGGGTCTGCTCTTCGGCTTGCGCCCGAGCGGCCGCTTCGCGATCCGCTGCTGCCTTCTTCTCCTGGGCGATGCGGTCGTCTTCCTGGCGCTTCAACGCCAGCAGCCGGGAAGTCTCGGCGGCCTGCACCGCTTCACGGGATGTCATGATGACCGGCTTCGAACCGGCGTTGCGAGCCTGATAGGCTTCGGCCTGTTTCACCAGGTTCTGAGCGTTGTCGTAAGTATCCTTGGCGAACTGATCGGCATTGGCAAGTTGAGCGATCTGGACGGCGTTCTCGGCTTCGAGCAATTGCAGCGGAATTCTCTTGTCGGTCTTCACCTGATGGTACCGGCCGGGCTGAGCGTGCATGGTGTAAGTGCCGCGCTTCAGCAGGTCATACTTCACGCTCATCTGCTCGATCTTGCCGAGCGTGTCCTCACGAATGATATTCTCCATGACCACTACGTCGCTGGGCTGGGTAACGCCGAAATAGGGCTCGGCGGTTACGATGAGGGCGAAGGCTTGCAAATCAGTGGTGACGTCCAGATGAGAGTTGCCGTTGTCCAGCACCACTTCGCCTAGATTCTTGGCGCGGCCTTCCGGAGTGATGGCCCACAGAACATACGTCATATACTCTGGACCATACTGTGAGGCCGGCAACAGCCGGTGCATGTCGGCCTTGGCTTCGATGTAGCCGGGACGGCTGTTTACGTCGGCATGGCCGGTGGCATCTGGAGCGAGCGGAGTGCCATGGAGATCGACCTTGGTCCAACCGCTGCGATGACGATAGCTCACCGCGTTGGTGGTACGCTCCACTACGGTTATCCGAAAGATCGGTTGGTCGTCAGTCGCTTGGTCCGCCGGCACCGCTTGCGGCGCAGGGGGCGGGGGCGGCGTCCGAACTTGGGCGCTTAATGCGCCGGCGGCCAATGCCAGGCCGCTGACCAATAGAAAAAAACTCAGCTTTGAAGTGGACATCTGCAGGTCTCCTTTCCAGGCGTCTTGGGTCAAATTGAGCAAGTTAATTTCCAACTTGTAATTGTCTTTCTTTTGTTTGGGAACGCTCGGGGCAGCAGAGGCGACACGGTATTTTTTCCAGGGTGGTCCGGCAACACTGCTGCGCTAAGAACTTTCAGGATCACTTGGCTGAAGGGGTGTTATACTGAAGGTGTTCGACAGCCAAGGCGGTTGTAAAACGGTGGCGCAGACCTTTTCGAACCTCCCCGGATTCCGTACCTTTTTTATCCTCATTGCGGCAGGCTTGGCGGGGATGATTATTCCCCAGGCTTTTCCACAAGAAGGGCACTTGGACGATGCCAAAGTGTCCGTTGTTCCGCGTGTCAAGCCGACCGAAAAAGATGCCAAAGCAGCCGAGTCGGAGCGGCGGCCCGCCAGCATTCGCATCGACACAACTCTGGTTCAGATTCCGGTGACAGTCACAGATCCGCTGAACCGTTTTGTCACCGGTCTGGAGAAGGAACACTTCAAGGTATTTGAAGATAAGGTGGAGCAGACCATTCTTCAGTTTTCAAGCGAGGACGCGCCGTTATCGGTCGGATTGGTGTTCGATACCAGCGGCAGCATGGGCCCCAAGCTTCAGAAATCCAGGCAGGCGGCGGTCCAGTTTTTCAAGACCGCGAATCCCGAGGACGAATTCTTTCTGATCGAATTCAACGACCGGCCAGAGTTGGTCGTGCCTTTTACCACCGACACCGAGGACATCCAGAGCCGGCTGACCTTCACGCAATCCAAGGGAAAGACCGCGCTGCTGGACGGCGTTTACATGGCCATGAACACCATGAAGAAGGCGCGCAACCCCCGCAAAGCGGTTCTTATTATCTCCGATGGCGGGGACAACAATAGCCGTTATACGGAGAGCGAGATAAAGAACGCGGTTCGGGAAGCCGATGTACAGATTTATGGAATCGGCATTTTTGAATCGATGGGGTCGCGGGGCCGCACACCGGAAGAGATGGCCGGACCGGGCATGCTAAGCGAAGTCGCCGAGTTGACCGGCGGACGGAGCTACAATGTGGAAAACGTCAACGAACTAGCCGATATCGCCGCCAAGATCGGCATTGAGCTGCGGAATCAGTACATGCTTTATTACACTTCTAAGAACCAAGTGCGGGATGGCAAATACCGTCATGTCCAGGTGAAACTGGTACAGCCACGCGGCCTACCGCCCCTCAAGCCTTTTTACCGCCTTGGATACTATGCGCCTTCTCAGTAGCTTTGTTGCCAGCCTCCTTCTTTTTTGCTGCATTGCCAGCCCGCAGCCCGCTAAACCGCCGGTTAGTTCCAAGCCGCCGGTTGAACCGAAGCCTCCGGCGAGTCTTTCCTCGAGCGACGACGTAACTTTCCGCGCCGATACCCGGCTGGTAGTGTTGCCCATCAGCGTGGCGGACAAGAACGGCAAGCTGGTCACGGATCTGAAGCAGAGCTCCTTCAAAGTATTTGAAAACGGTGTGGAGCAGCCCATCAAGATCTTCAAGCGCGAAGACGTGCCGGTTTCGCTGGGCGTCATTATCGACAACAGCGGCAGCATGAAGGAAAAAAGGCAGAAGGTGGAGATCGCCTCCCTCGATATGGTGAAGGCGTCCAATCCCCAAGACGAGGTCTTCATCGTCAACTTCAATGACGAGGCTTGGCTGGACGTCCCCATGACCAGCGATATTAAGGCCATGCAGGAGGGAGTGGCGCGTATCGATTCGCGGGGCGGCACCGCGATGCGCGATGCCATCAGCATGTCCATCGACTATCTGCGAAAAGAAGGAAAGCGCCAGAAGAAGGTGCTGCTGGTGATCACCGACGGCAACGACAATGCCAGTACGATGAACCTGGAAAAGCTGGTGAGCCGCGCGCAGCAAAATGAAGTCATGCTGTTCTCGATCGGATTGCTGAACGAGGAAGAGCGGCACGAGGCTAAGATTGCCAGACGCGCTCTGGACACAATCGCGCGAGAAACCGGCGGCGTGGCGTTCTATCCCAAGGGGCTGGCGGACGTCGATCAGATCGCGCTGCAAGTGGCGCACGAGATTCGTAATCAGTACACCATCGCATATTCGCCCACGGTTCCCGCCATGGATGGCAGCTTCCGCCAGATCAAGGTGACCGTGAATGGCCCGGGGCATCCGCTGGTCCGGACGCGCACTGGCTACTACGCTACGCCTGATGAGCCAGGCAAGAAAACCGTAAGCGAGAAACTGCAGCACTGATGCTGCCTTTCTTGTGGCGCGCCACGAGAGGCTACCGCCTTCGTCCCTGGCTTAGCCCGTTTCTGCGCTGGCGCATGGAGACGTATTGGGGAACTCCGGCCGAAGAGATCGGCTTCCAGGACTTCTGGCGTTTCCTGTGGCAGCGCCGCGAAGATCTGACGCGCTTTCTGCGGTGGGCCGAGCGTATGGACTAGGACGGTAACCTTCCCGCGGCAGGTTGGTATTATCCTGCGTGCACTCGCATGTTCTCTGGCAGGACCTCCGCCACGGCCTGCGCATTTGGCGCTCACGTCCCTCTCTCTATTCGATCGCGATTATTGCCCTGGCTCTGGGTATCGGCGCCAACACGACCATCTTCAGCGTGGTGGAAACCGTCCTGATCAAGCCCCTGCCGTACCGGGACGCGGGTCGGCTGGTTAATCTTTTTGAGAAACAAGCCAAGACCGGCGTGCAGCGCTATTTTGTGTCGCCATCCGATTTCTACGATTGGAGAGATCGAAGCCGTCTACTCGAAGGGTTCGCCGGCTACTGGCGCAACGAAGTGAATCTGACAGACTCCGGACATGATCCAGAGCGATTGCCCGCGATCAGCATGACTCCCTCGCTGCTGGGGACGCTCGGCATCCAGCCGGTTCTGGGGCGCGGCATGACCGAGGAGGAGGGACTGGATCACGGGCCAGGCGTGGCATTGATCACGAATGAACTATGGAAGCGCCGCTATGGCTCGGACCCGGGCATTGTCGGAAAAGCGATCGGGATCAACGGAGCGCCAACCACGGTAGTCGGAATTCTTCCGCCGGGTATCCATTTCTCGGGTGACGCGCAGGTGTGGGACAACGGCATCCGCTACTACCGCCAGCGACCGACGCCGCGCTACATGGACGCGGTCGCGCGGTTGCGGCCGGGGGTGAGGCTCGAAAACGGGCAATCGGAGATGGACTCGATCGCGCGGGGGATCGCGGCAGAGTCGCCCAGTACGAACGCGGATTGGGGCGTCGGCCTGCGTCTACTGCCGGATGACCTGGTGGGCGGGTCGCGGCGGGCGCTTCTGGTGCTGCTTGCGAGCGTGGGCATGCTGCTGCTGATCGCGTGCGCCAATGTGGCGAATCTTTTGCTGGCACATGCTTCCGCTCGGCAGCGAGAGGTGGCGGTACGCGCAGCGTTGGGAGCCAGCACAGGTCGTCTGGCGCGGCAATTTTTCACGGAAAGCTTGACGCTCGCCATAACGGGAGGCTGCGCCGGGCTGTTCATCGCAATAGCCGGAGTACGCGGCGTTCGGGCATTTGGACCGGCCGGCGTGCCGCGCATTCACGAGGTCACTCTCAGCCTGCCGGTGCTCTTCTATACGCTCGCGATCAGCGTTGTCTCGGGATTGTTGTTCGGGATGGCGCCGATTTTTCGCATGCGGAAGCCGCAGCTTTCGACGGCTCTTAAGGAAACAGGACGTAGCGGTAGTGGAAGCGCCAGTGATCGCCGCGGCCGCAATGTTCTGGTGGTGGCGCAAGTCACATTGGCGGTAGTTCTGGTTAACGGCGCGGGTTTGCTTATCAAGAGCTTTACGAGACTGGTGAGCGTTGACCCGGGATTCCGGACCGAGCAAGTGTTGACGGCGAACATCTCGCTTCCGGTGGCCCGCTACGTCAAGGCGGACGACGTTGCCAACGCGTTCGATCGCATTCGCGCGGCGGCCGAGACGCTGCCGGGAGTGAAATCGGCGGGCGAAACCACCAGCCTTCCGCTGGCCCAGGATTTCGACTACCGGCTGCCCTTCCGATTCTTGTCGCTGCCGGCTCCGCGCCAACCGGAGGACCAAAGCGCCTGGCATCGCATGGTAAGCCCCGGCTTCTTCGCGACACTGCGGACGCCATTCGTGGCGGGCCGGGATTTCAATGAGCACGATCGCAGCGATTCTCCGGCGGTCGTCATTATCAACGAGGCCTTGGCGCGGCAATACTGGCCGCGTGGAAATCCAATCGGTCAAAAGGTGCGTGCGGTCTTTGGCGGATTCGGTCCATTGGGGAGAATTCTCCTGCAAGATCCGGAGATCGTGGGAGTGGTGAAGGACATGAAATACGCGGGACTGGGCCGCGCGGCGGAACCAGCGATCTACTTTCCGAGCCGCCAAGCGCCGTTCGCCAGCATGACGCTGGTGGTTCGAACGGACGCCTCTCTGGCGCCAGATGCGCTGATCGGAACTTTGCGGCAGCGGCTGCGTGATATCGATCCGGATTTGCCGCTGGCCCACATTCAAACGATGCGTGAACAGGTTTCCGAATCGGTAGCAGAGACTCGTTTCCAAACCATCCTGCTAGCGGTGTTTTCGACGCTGGCAGTGTTGCTTGGATCGGTGGGGATTTATGGTGTGCTGTCTTATGCGGTGGTGAGCAGAAAACGGGAGATCGGGATTCGCAGCGCGCTGGGCGGCCGGCCGGCGGACATTCTACGGTTGATTCTCAGTCAAGGCCTGGCGCTGGTGGCGTACGGTCTGGCGCTGGGCGTGGCCCTATCGCTGGCAGCGGGCCGGCTGCTCGAGAGCTTGCTATTTCAGGTGAAGCCGATCGATGCAGGCAATCTGGCGGCGGTATGCTTGTTGCTGGCCGCGGTCGGGCTGCTGGCGGGTTTCGTGCCGGCACGGACGGCAGCGCGAATCGACCCAAGTGTTGCGCTTCGCGACTGAGCCTTTTCAAGCGTAAAATGAACTCTACGGAGGCTTTCAGTATGAGCCGTACGCTGAGTCAAGGGATGAGCGGTCCGGATGTCCGCGCGCTGCAGGATGTGTTGAATTTTCATATCCGGCGGGGCCAACCGCTGGTCGTGGACGGGGATTTCGGGCCCGCAACCAATGCCCGCGTCCTGGAATTTCAGAGGGTGAACGGTCTGACGGTGGATGGCTTGGTGGGGCCGGAAACGAATGCGCAATTGTTCGAGGTAACCGAGCTGCCGATCCCGCTCGTGTTTTTTCCAGCACTGCAACTGACTCCTCCGCAATTTGGTTCGCCGGGAACGGGCCTCCAACCGCCCCGGCTCATTCCGCAGCTGCAGTGGCCGGGACCGCCGGTACCGCCGCCGTTTCCTTTCGGAGTTGGAAAACCCTTTTCGCTGTTCGAAAATAGCCTTACCACGCTGCCGGACTTGACCGGGCCGGCCAACGCGCTCGGCCTGAAGGTCACGATGCCGACGCGTAAAGATCCAGGCGACCCCTTTGTGGCGAGCAGAAACGCGATTATCGAACTGATCGACGAGCTCCCGGTGAACTCCAAGTTCAAAGGTTTTCTGATCTCGCAAGTCCCGAATCCGGTTACCAAGATCTCGCCGCCGCCCAGCGGATTCAAGTGGGGCGCCGCTCCGCTGTTCAATCCTTTGAACCCAACCGGTTTCGGCGTAAAAGGCAACGCGCAATTCATGGTGCGCCTGGTGGACGGCGGCAACGGCGCACCGAACGTGGTGTTCGGGGCTTGGGGAGACGGAAAATTCTTCCTCAACTTCGATACGAAGCAAGGTCAAGCGCGGCCGGGAGTTCAGGCCGACGGGCAGGTATTTCTAGGCTTCAAAGGCGTGTTTTAGAGCGGCCCGTTATTCACGCCAGATTTATTTGCCGAAGTAGGCGTCGTCGATGGTGACCTGCGCCTGCTTGCGGATATTATCCAAGGCGTCGCGAGTCAGCTGCGGTCCCAATTGCTTTTCCAGGTCGGGCTTGGCTTGGTCGAAGGTTTTGGAGGTACGCTCTTCCACCTTGATGATGTGATAGCCGAACTGCGACTTCACCGGCTCGCTGAGCTGATTTAACGGCAGAGAGAAGGCCGCTTGCTCGAAGGGAGGAACCATCTGGCCATGGCCGAAGGCTCCGAGAGATCCGCCTTTGGCTCCGGAGCCGACATCATCGGACTCGGCTTTGGCGGTGGCGGCAAAATCTGCGCCGTCCATTAGCTTCTTGCGGATTTCCTGCGCTTTGGCCAGCGCCTCTTCGTCGGTGAGATCCTTCTGACCGGGACGCGCGGGCGCACCGGATCCTTTGAACCGGATCAGGATGTGGCTGGCTTTGACACTCTCAAACTCGGCCTTGTGTTGATCGTAATAGGCGTGCATGGCGGCTTCGTCGGGCTTGTTCTCACTGGAGATCTGACGGGCCAACACGCCGGCCAGCACCTGATCGGTCTGCAGTGCGATCATCTGTTTAACGACGGGGCTCTGATCGAGCTTCCGTTTACGCGCCTCTTGGGCAATTGCCAGAACTTCGGAAAGCTGTTCCGCAAGTTGGCGCTTGCCGCGGCCGGCGGCGGAGGCCCGGACATTGTCCGGCAAGGCCGCCACTAGCTCCTCGAACTGAGTGCGCGTCAGCTTCTCGGTGCCGACGGTAATTACCACCGCATCGGGAGCCACGTTCGATTGAGCTGCCGGGGGCGCCGGCGCTGGAGCCGGGCGGGGAGTCTGCGGAGCGGCAGGGGCGGGAGGTTTAGCGGGCTGCTGCGCCAGGGCGAACAGTGCCAACGAAAATACAAATAGGTATCGGGATGTTTGGAGGAGGTACATTTCTACTTTCATTGTAGCCGGTTATTTTTGATTTCGCCTTGTACCGACTAAACTGGGAAAAGTGTCAAAAGCCGGTGGAATCGAAGCGGGCGGAAGCAAGTTTGTGTGCGCGGTGGGGAGTGGTCCGGATGATGTCGATTCAGTCAGGATTCAGACCACGACGCCGCAGGAGACCGTGGGCCGAGTGATCGAATTTTTCAAGTCGCACGGACGGGTTGAAGCAGTGGGCATCGGATCATTTGGGCCGATTGACCCGGATCCGCAATCGGATACTTTCGGCCATATTACATCCACGCCGAAGGTGGCCTGGAGGAACTTCGATCTGGCCGGCGCGATCGGTGCGGGGTTGGGCGTTAAGGTGGCGTTCGATACCGACGTAAATGCCGCGGCGCTCGGCGAATCCCGCTGGGGGGCGGCTCAGGGGCTACAGACTTTCCTTTATCTGACGGTGGGCACGGGCGTGGGTGGAGGAGGGATGCTGAACGGACGCCTTCTGCACGGACGAACGCACTCGGAAATGGGCCACATCCGAGTGCCGCATGATCGTGGACGCGATCCGTTTCCTGGAAATTGCCCGTATCACGGAGACTGCCTGGAGGGGCTGGCGGCGGCACCGGCGATCGAAGCGCGCTGGGGCCAGCCGCCACAGGCACTGCCGGACGGCCACACGGCCTGGGAACTGGAGGCGCATTATCTAGCGCTGGGAATAGCGAATCTGGCGCTGGTACTGTCTCCGCAGCGAATCATCGTAGGCGGCGGCATCATGCGGCGGGAGCAGCTTTATGCTTTGGTGCGCGCGGAGGTTGCCACATTGCTCGCGGGCTATATCGAGACGCCGGAGATTTTGGCGCCCGGATTGGGAGCACGGGCGGGCGTGCTGGGGGCGATAGCGCTGGCCGAAGCAATTTGACTGGCCGCGGGTTGGGCTACTCATGCCGCAGCGCGACGGTAGGTTCCACACCAGCGGCGCGGCGGGCGGGCGCGTAGCCAGCCAGGAATGCTACCAGCAGCATGACGGCTACTGCGATCGCGATAGTGACCGGGTCGGTCGGTTTGACGCCGAACAGCGCGGATGAGACCAGTTGTGTGGCTCCTAACGCCGCGACCAGGCCAACCAACATGCCGGCGCCGACCAGTTTCATGGTCTCGCGCAGGATCATGCCGACCACGCTGCCACGGCGGGCGCCCAGCGCCATGCGGATGCCGATTTCATTGGTCCGGCGAGAGACCGAATATGCCATTACACCGTACAAGCCCGCGCTGGCCAACAACAGCGCCAGCAATCCGAACACGGATGCGATGGTCGCCAGCATGCGCTGCATCAAGAGACCGTCATCCACCCGTTCGTCCAGGCTCTTGATGTCCAGAAACAGGTTGCGATCGTAGTCCTGAAAACGCCGGTGGATCTCGGTGAGAGCGACGGATGGATCTCCGGCAGTGCGAACGAGCACGGTCATATCTCCTAGCGGAAGGTCCTGCATCACCGGACAATACACCGCGTGCAAGATCTTGTCGTTGGTATCGGGACTCTTGACGTCGTTGACGATGCCGACGATCTGCGCGGTGGATTCGGCGCCGGTGCGTTCAAACTTGAAATGCCGGCCAACAGGATTTTCTCCCGGGAAGAAGAGGCGCGCCACGGTGGCGCTCAGCAGGCAGACTTTCGGGGCATTCTCGTCGTCCCGCGCATCGATCGAGCGCCCGGAAAGCACTTTTAACCCCACGGTCTCGAATACGCCTTTGCCGACCAGGGCGCGGGTGATATAGGAATCGTCGCCCGAAACCGTATTGCGGCCATCGACCGAGATCTTGAAGCGCGACCCACTCCATCCGCCGGAAGGATAGTTGAAAGTGACGGCTGTAGCCTGGGCGCCCGGCACATTCTCCATGCGCTTCGAAATTTCCTTCACCATGGCAGCGTTGGCGGGACGGCCGCCTTGAAACGTCGTCCACACGGCGTAGAGATTCTCGCGGGCAAAGCCGAGATCGAAAAGCTTCAAGTTGCGAAGGGTCTGGACCAGCAAGCCGGCGCCGATGAGCAGCAGCATGGAAAGCGCTACCTGGGAGGCGACCAGGACCTTGCCCGTTTCCCACCCACGGCCTCCGCTCAGGCCACGCGCGCCCTCTTTCAGGGTTGACCCGAGCCCCGGCTTCGAAGCCCGAAGAGCGGGCGCGATCCCGAAGAGCAACGCCGCAGCCATGGAGATGGCGGCTGTAAACAGCAACACACGAAGGTCAGTTTTCGCCGCGAGAAAGAAGGGGCCGTTGATGTGCGATGTCAGCCAATTCAGCAAGAGCCTGCGCCCCAGGGCGGCAACTATTAACCCGAGCAGCCCGCCCGCGAGCGACAGCACGACGCTTTCAGTAAGGAATTGAGAGATCAACCTTCCGCGCCCAGCACCGATGGCCAGCCGCACGGCAACTTCTCTTTGGCGCGCCGCAGCCCGCGCGAGAAGCAGATTGGTGACATTAGCGCAGGCAATCAGCAGCACCAGGCCAGGGACTGCGAGCATGATGATCATAAGCATAGTCCGGGTGGCGGCATCAAACGCGTAATAGCCGTTTCCGGCGGGAATCAGCTCGAGCCTTTTCTCGAGATTTTCGCGGCGCTTCTGCTGATCGATCTGGCTGCCGGTCCGGTCCGCCAGGATCTGCTGGTAAAGAACATTCAATTCCGCTTGGGCCTGCTCCAAGGTCACGCCGGGCTTGAGCCGCGCCAGCAGGTTTGGTCCATATTGGTCGGTGAGGTCGTAACTGAGGATCGACCCTTGATCACCGTGTGCCCAAAGTTCGGTGGATGCGCTGGGCGAGACGCGGGGCTGCAGCATGATGGGCAGGGTGAGGTCGGACGTAACGGTCTGGTTGATGCCCAGAAAACCCGGCGGGGTGACACCGACAATAGCAACCGGGAGGCTATTGATGGTGACGGTCTTGCCGAGGACGGAAGGATCGAGACCGAAGCGCCGCTGCCAGTATTGATAGCTGATCACGGCCACCGGGCCTTGACTGCCGCCGGTGCCGGGAATGCGGTTGTCGTCGGGCGTGAGCAGGCGGCCGGCCGCGGCTTCGACGCCGAGCACGGAATAGTAATCGCCCGAAACAAAGATTCCAGAGGCATGCTCCGGTTCTTTATCGACGCGGACGCTGGCAGGCACCAGCAACATGTAGCTATAGGCAAAAGCACCGGAGAAAACGCGGTTACGAGAACTGATTTTCTGGAAAGCAGGGAACGAAACGGACGAGCGGACTTGCACCAGCTGCTGCGGATCTTTGACGGGCAGCATACGGAGCAGCACCGCATCCATGACGCTGAATAGCGCCGTGTTGGCTCCGATGCCCAAAGCCAGCGAGAGGACCGCTACGGCCGTAAAGCCGGGGCTGCGGCTCAACATGCGCGCCGCGAAACCGAGATCCTTTAACAGAGTGTCGAACCAATGAAATGATCGCATCGATGCTTCCTTCGTGGTTTCCAGCCGACTTGCGTGTAACCTCCAACGATGTTACATCAAGCTGGGGGGCATGCTATTATCTCCACCGTTATGAGAATTTTCGCCGCTTTCCTGGTTTCCGCGTTCCTGCTAAGCGCTCAGCCCGACTTCAATTCCCTTAAAGAACTCAAGTATCGAAACATCGGTCCGTTCCGCGGCGGGCGCGCGGTGGCGGTCAGCGGCGTCACGTCACAGCCGAGCGTATATTACTTCGGCGGTACCGGCGGCGGGATCTGGAAGACCACCGACGGCGGAGTAAACTGGGCGCCAGTTGCGGACGGCCAGCTCAAGACCGGATCGGTGGGCTCGATCGCGGTGGCCGAATCGGACCCGAACATCGTCTACGTCGGCATGGGCGAGCCGGATATTCGCGGCAATGCGTCGCAATGGCGATGGCGTGTACAAATCGACCGACGCGGGCAAGACCTGGAAGCACGTGGGGCTTGCAGGACACGCTATCATATCGGCGCTGTGCGCATTCATCCCAAGAATCCGGACATCGTATACGTCGCCGCGCTGGGCCATCAGTTGGCCCGAATGAAGAGCGCGGCGGTTTACCGCACTACCGACGGCGGCAAGACCTGGAAGCAGATGTTATACGCGCGGCCCCAAGGCGGGCGCGATCGACCTGATCATCGATCCCAACAATCCGAACGTGATCTACGCTGCCTTCTGGGAAGTGCACCGCACGCCCTGGGATCTGGAAAGCGGCGGGCCGGGCAGCGGGCTGTTCAAGTCCACTGACGGCGGCGATACCTGGACCGATCTGACCCGCAATCCGGGCATGCCCAAGGGGATTCTGGGACGCATCGGCATCACGGTTTCACCGACAATTCCGATCGCGATGTGGGCGATCGTCGAAGCCGAAGACGGCGGCGTATTCCGGTCCGATAACGGCGGGCAAGAACTGGGCCAAAGTCAATGAACAGCGCAACCTGCGCCAGCGCGCCTGGTATTACTCGCGTATTTTCGCCGATCCGTTGAAAGTAGACACGGTCTATGTCGTCAACACCGGCTTCTATCGGTCCGACGACGGCGGCAAGACCTACGCGTCCATCCGCACGCCGCATGGCGATAATCACTATCTGTGGATCGCGCCCAACGATTCCAACCGGATGATCGAGTGCAACGACGGCGGCGCCAATGTCAGCACCAATGGTGGGCGAACCTGGACGCACTCAGGACCAGCAGCCCACCGCGCAGTTTTATCGCGTGGCGCTGGACAATGATTTTCCTTATCACGCTTATGGCGCGCAGCAGGACAACAGCACGGTGCGCATCGCGACTCGCAGCGACGACGGCAGCATCAGCGAGCGCGACTGGTACGATGTCGGCGGCGGCGAGAGCGGTTGGCTGGCTCCGGACCCGAAGGATTCGCAGATAGTTTACGCGGGATCTTATGACGGCTTGCTGACACGATACAACCACCGCACCGGCCAGCTTCGCAATGTGACGGTCTGGCCCGATAATCCGATGGGTGCGGGCGCCGAAGTGATGAAGTACCGCTTCCAGTGGAACTACCCGATTGCTGTTTTCGCCGAACGATCCCAACACTGCTTTACGCGCGGCGGGATCATGCTTTTCAAGACCACGAACGGCGGTACCAGATTGGGAGGCGATCAGCGGCGATCTCACTCGCAATGACAAGTCCAAGCAAGGTTCATCGGGCGGCCCGATCACCAAGGACAACACCAGCATCGAATATTACGACACCATCTTCACGCTGGCCGAATCGACTGTGAAGAAGGGCATGATCTGGTCGGGTTCGGACGATGGGCTGGTGCAGGTGACGCAGGATGGCGGCAAGCATTGGGACAATGTCACGCCCAAGAACATGCCGGAGTGGATTCAGATCAACTCCATAGAGCCGTCGCCGTTCGACGCCGGCACGGCATACTTCGCCGCGACGATGTACAAGTTTGACGACTTCCATCCCTTTTTATACAAGACCACCGATTACGGCAAGAGCTGGACGCGGATCGACTAGCGGGATTCCGGCGAACGCATTCACGCGCGTGATCCGCGAAGATCCGAACCATCGCGATCTGCTGGTGGCAGGCACGGAGACGGGCATGTATATTTCGTTCAACGGCGGACGAAGCCTGGCAGTCGTTCCAGCTTAATCTGCCGGTGGTGCCGATCACCGATCTGGCGTTCCAAAAGCGCGAGAAGGAACTGGTGGTGGCGACGCAGGGGCGGGCGTTTTGGATTCTGGATGATCTGCCGCTGGTATACCAGCTTGCGGATTCGAATTTGAAGGAAGACATGAAATTCTTCCAGCCCAAGGACACTCTTCGTACTTTGCGCGGCGGGTTCCGTCTGCCTCCCAACGGAGCGCTGGGACAGAATCCTCCGGCAGGAGCGGTGGTTTATTATTCCTTCAAAGAAAAGCCGCAGGGCGAAGTTACGCTGGAGTTTCAGGACAACTCAGGAAAGCTGATCCGGAAATATTCGAGCAAGCAGGCGCCGAAAAGGGTGGAAGCGGCTGGCGCAGAAGAGGAAGAGGATGAAGCGCCGCGGCGTCCGGCCGGAGCGGACCGCGTACCTGCCGAAGCGGGCTTGAATCGCTTCGTGTGGGACCTGCATTATCCGGATGCCGCCACCTTTCCAGGTTTGATCATGTGGGCCGGGAATGTACGCGGTCCGGCTATAGTTCCGGGCAGCTATAAGGTTCGGCTGACCGCGGACGGAAAATCACAGACGCAAAGTTTCGAGGTGAGGAAAGATCCTCGGCTTAGCACCACTCCGCAAGATTATGAACGGCAATTGGAGGTGGCGCTGCAGATCCACAACAAGCTCAGCCAGACCAACGAAGCCGTCGTCGAGATCCGCGATATCCGGAAGCAACTGGACGCGTATACGGAGCGGGTCAAGGACGCGAAGGTGGTTGACGCGGCCAAGGCTCTCAACCAGAAGCTGACCGCTGTGGAGGAAGCGCTTTACCAGACCAAGAACCGAGCCAGCGAGGACCCGCTCAATTTTCCGATCAAGCTGAACAATAAGCTGGCCGCGTTGGTGGGAACGGTGGAAAGCTCGGACGATCCCCCAACCACGCAAACCACGGAAGTCTATGAAGGGCTGGCCAGCCAGGTAAATGCGCAGCTAGAAACGCTGAAAAAGCTGGTAGGTACAGATTTGGCGGCATTTAACCGTTTGGTGCACGATCAAAACGTGCCGGCGGTTATCGTAACCGAGCCGAAGCCGGGGGAAACCCGTGCACGCTAAGCGCTCGTTTCGCGTCATAATTAATGTCATGCAGCAATCCCGTTCGCGGCGGCGCCACTCACGCGGCTTCTCTCTGATCGAGTTGTTGATTGTTATCGCGATCATCTTGATCATTTTGACGATCGCGGTCCCCAAGATGGGTGTGGCGCAGATGAACGCGCGTGAGATGGCGGTGGTTCGGGAAGTTCAGACCGTCAATACTGCGCAAGTTCAGTACATGTCGCAATTCGGCAAATTTGCGGCCAGCATGGCGGAGTTAGGGCCGCCAGCCAGCGGAGGACCGGGACCATCAGCCGCGGATCTGATTCCCGGAAGTCTTGCATCTGGCGACAAGGATGGCTATACGTTCATCCTGGCAGCGACTCCATCCGGTTATACGCTGAACGTAAATCCGAAGGTCTTTAACAGTACCGGACGGCGCTCCTTCTTTTCCGACCAGAGCATGATCATTCACCAGAACTGGTCAGCCGAGCCAGCCAACGCCAGCAGCCCTGAAATGAAGTAGGGCTTAGGGGTGCAGCGTATTGCGCACCTGAATACCTAATGCGCGCACCGAGGCCTTCTCGGCGTCGGCGAAATCATTCACTCTTCGAAGCACGTCGGCGTAAGCTTCCAGGTCGGCGATCAAGCCGGGAGTATTCGGACCGGCGGCGGCTTCATGAGTAGCAATGGCACGCTCGTAACATTCCAGCGCGTCGGAATTCCGTCGTTCGGCCACATACACCATGCCCAGATTGCGTAGCGTATCGCCAACCAACATTGGGTTGGGCGACGCGGACTTCTCCCATTTGGAGAGCGCCTGCTGGAATAGCGTCTCCGCTTCGGCGTAACGATGCAGACGGAACGAGACCGCGCCGAGATTGTTGAGACTGGTGGCGATGACGGGATGGGCCGGACCCAAGGTAGATTCGTTGATCTGGAGCGCGCGGCGATCGAGCTCCATGGCCTTTTTGTATTTGTGGCGATCGAGGTATATCGCAGCGAGATTGATCAAAGCCGCGGCCACATCGGGATGATTCGGTCCGGAGGTGCGATCAAAGATCGCGATGGCGCGCAGCACCGATTTTTCAGCGTCGTTGTATTTATGCTGCTGTTCATAAACCGCGGACAGATTGTTCAGGATCGGGGCCGCGCGGGCATCCATGGGGCCGCTCGACTTGCGGATGGTCTCGAGCGCGCGCTCCAACAATTGCCGGGCGTTTTCGATCTTGCCTTGTTTCCTGTAAACGTCGGCCAGGAAGCTGGAGGCGACAGCGGTATCGGGATCATTCTTGCCGCGCGCTTTCTCAAGGATCGCGAGCCCACGGCGCAAAGATGCTTCAGCCTCGGCCAGCCGGCCTTGCATACTGTAGAGCTCTCCGATATTGTCGAGCGCGGCAGCGGTTTGTTCATGCTTCGGTCCTAGCAACTCTTCGAGCGTCTTGAGTGCTTGTAAATCGACGGTCTCGGCCTCGGAATAGCGCGCCTGGCGCCGAAGTAAAACTCCCAGGTTATTCAATGCGAGAGCAATTGATGCTTCATTACCGGGATTTTGCTGCCACAATTCGAGCGCTTTCCGATAATGCGCTTCAGCGTCGGCATAACGTGCTTCTGAAAAGCACTGAGCGGCGCGGTTGTTGAACTGGGAAGCTATTTCGGCAGAGGCTACCGGGGCGACCTCCGGCGCCTTGGCAGGGACATTGGCCACCAGGGCGGTGGCGAAGGTGAGCAACGAAATGGCGGCCGCGAGAGCTCGCCACTGAGCAGTGGACATGACATATCCGATCCGACCGGCGAGATTATCGTAAGGCCTTGAACGTCGAGCAGTATTGCCGAGGCGCAACTTAGTTGGTTTGCCGTTAGCGAAGAGCGTAAATCATTTTTGTCAAATCGTGTGCGCTTATGGGACGCGATGTCCGGTCATGGGACATCTGGGATTTTTGTTGCTCCTGCTAAGTTTTCTGGAACGTTTTTCGGCGTTCGCGAATCATTGGATCAAACAAATGCTTCGCGAAAAGCGTAGAGGAGTTTATGAATGCTTATCGGGAAATAACCAGACCAAACCTTTCACATCAAGGTGCGTCCAATGGTGGTAGCAAGCTTGTGGGGAATCTCTCAGCCATGAACGGTCTCGAAACGACGTTTGAAAAACAGGTCATCTCCTTTCCCGTAACGGCCACCTCCGGCAGCGTCATCCGCCAGCGAGATCTGGCCTCCTTTTCTCTGAGCGAAAGCGTCTACCCGGAAGGGATGCGGTTATCGAAGCACTGTCACTCGCACGCCTACCTCAGCTACGTTCTGTCGGGCAGCTATACGGAAAAGTATGCGTGACCGCGAGTGTGTCTGTTCTGAACGAGCGCTTCGGTTTCTTCCTCCGGCGGAGCTTCACGAGAACGATTACGGAGCCGGTTCGCGCTGCCTGCTGGTGAAGATCGAACCGTCGGCGCTGGATCGGCTGGGTGAACATTCTCCGGTTCTGTCGAGCCCGGGCGAAGTAGCCGGAATAGCTTCCTCATGGCTGGCCAACCGTCTGTATCGCGAATTCACGGCCGAGGACGATGTAGCGCCGCTGGCGATGGAAGGGCGTGCTGCTGGAGATTCTTGCGGAGAGCGCCCGCGTTATCGGCGAAGGAACCGCGGCGCACGCGCCGGCCTGGCTGCGGAGAGTGCGGGAAGCTCTGGAGGATACCTATCTGCAAGCGCCGAGCCTGGCGGATCTGGCGGCGATCGCGGGGGTGCATCCGGTACATTTGTCGCGCGAGTTCCGCAAGCATTATCAATCGACCATCGGCGAGTTTATTCGCAAGCGCAGGATCGAGCATGCCTGCAAAATGCTGGCAAGCTCCCACACGGCGCTATCGGAAGTAGCGCTGGCTTGTGGATTTTCGGATCAAAGCCACTTCTGCGCGATGTTCAAGGGCCACACCGGGCTTACTCCGGCGAAGTTCCGGGATATGTCGGCGCGAAGTTAGTCAGCGCGAAGTTAAGCGCTAAACCCACCAAGCCGCGGTGGGACGGTCCTTAATAACAATCGCATTGAGGAAGGCGGACGCCTTGGAGAGTCCTTCGTCGGGGGACATCAATGAATCTTCGTGCTCGATGGAGAGCACGTAGTCGTAGTCGTACATACGCAGTGTCGAAATAAATTCCTTCCACCAGCCATAGGCGTGGCCGTAACCAACACTGCGAAAGATCCAGGAACGATTGCGTTCGTCGGTGTATTTCTTGGTATCGAGCACTCCCGTTTTAGGAAGGTTCGATTCATAGATCTGGGTGTCCTTGGCATGCACGTGGAAGATGGAATCGCCAAGCACGCGGATGGCTTTAATAGGATCGATGCCCTGCCAGAACATGTGGCTCGGGTCGTAGTTGCAGCCGACCGTGTTTCCGACAGCTTGGCGCAGCTTCAGCATCGTTTCAGGGCTGTAAACGACAAAACCGGGATGCATTTCGATGGCGATCTTGACACCGTGGTCTTTGGCGAACTGGGCGTGGCGCGTCCAATAAGGAATCACCTTGCGGTCCCATTGCCAGGCCAGAACGTCGAGATACTCGGGCGGCCAAGGGCAAGTGACCCAATTCGGATATTTGGCTTTGTCGCTATCGCCGGGACAACCTGAGAAGTCGATCACAACGGGTACTTCGAGTTTTTCGGCCAGCCGCACCGTGCGCTTGCTGATCTCCTGGTAAGCTTTGGCAACGGCGGGGTTGGGGTGCAGAGGATTGCCGTGGCAACTGAGGGCGCTGATGGTAAAACCGTTGATTTCGAGCTTCTGCTTGAACTCCTTCAACGCCTGCCGGTCGTTCAACATGGATAATTTGCAGTGCGGGTCTCCGGGATAGTTGCCGGTGCCGAGCTCGACGGTGAAGATATTCAAGCTCTTCAATTTATCGAGCACTTTGTCGAGGGAGAAGTTGGCAAGAAGCGCGGTGAAAACTCCGACCTTCATGGCTGTGAGTAAGCTCCTTTATTCGAAACGAAAGAATATCACAGAAGCCGAGCGCGGACGTTAACAGATCACGACTCAGGCCTATGATCGATGCCCAGCTGCTGACATTTTTTGTAGAGATGGCTGCGCTCCAAGCCCAGCGCCCGAGCAGTGTCGGTCATCTTGTAAGCATGTTTCTTTAACTCGGCGAGGATGACTTCGCGCTCATGCGTATCCATGCGGTCCGAGAGTGTGCCATGTCCGGACGGGGGCGCCGGCTGGTCTCCGGGCAGAGCGAGGCGCACGGTGCC
The DNA here is from genome assembly GCA_963769205.1 of Bryobacterales bacterium. Lineage (GTDB taxonomy): Bacteria > Acidobacteriota > Terriglobia > Bryobacterales > Bryobacteraceae > Palsa-89. The sequence goes on from CAVYKR010000024.1 coordinate 245,713, forward strand.
GCGATCGACGCTGCCGTCCGCCAAAAGCAATAGCCGCTCGACCACGTTCCGCAATTCCCGCACATTGCCAGGCCAGGAATATCGCTCGAGCTCCGCATAGGCATCGGCGGTAATCTCGCGCGGCTTCCACTCGTTCTGTTCGGCCACTGCCTGGGCGAAGTAATCGACCAGCAGCCGGATGTCCTCAGGCCTGTCGCGCAGGGGAGGCAGGGTGATCGGAAAAACAAAGATCCGGTGATACAAATCCTGGCGGAACTCGCCTTTGCGGACGAGGTCTTCCAGGTTTCGGTGGGTGGCTACGATGACACGGACATCCACGGGGATGGAACGATCGCCACCGATGCGCTCCACCTCTTTCTGTTCCAGGACGCGCAGCAGCTTGGCCTGCATGAGCGCCGGCATGTCGCCGATTTCGTCCAGGAAAAGCGAACCGCCATGCGCCTGTTCGAACTTGCCGAGGTGGCGAGTGGTGGCTCCGGTGAATGCGCCTTTTTCGTGGCCAAAAAGCTCGGACTCGATCAATTCGGCTGGAATGGCCGCACAATTCAGGGTGATGAACGGGCCACTACGGCGGGCGCTTCGGTCGTGGAGCGTGTGTGCCACCAGCTCCTTGCCGGTACCGGTCTCGCCCAGAATGCATACGCGGGTTTCGCTGGCGGCGACGCGATCCAACTTGGCCATGACGCCCTGCATCACGGCCGACTTCCAGACCAACTCCTGTTTACCGGCGCGCTGCTTCAGCCGCCGATTTTCTTCCTCCAGACGGGTTAGCTTCACGGTATTGTCTACTGTGACGAGCAGTTTGTCGGTGGAAAGAGGCTTTTCGAGAAAATCGACGGCGCCGAGCCGCGTGGCGCGAATGGCCATCTCGATATTGGCCTGCCCGGAAACCATCACCACGGGGGTTGGAACGCCCGCGGTCTTGAGATCAGCCAGCAGAGTCAGTCCGTCTTTGCCCGGCATGACGACGTCGGAGAGAATCATGTCGAAACGCTGCGCCTTGGCGAGTTCGAGCGCACGATCGGCGTTATCGCAGACGACAGCTTCGTGACCGGCCAACCGAAACGCTCGCGCCAGCGACGCCAGAGTGTTGGCGTCATCATCCACCAAAAGTAGTTTGCTCATGCCTTCAGCTCGATTCGAAAAGTGGCGCCGTGGCCCGGCTCGCTTCGAACCGTGATGGTGCCTTTATGATCGCTTACTACGGACTGGACGATGGCGAGGCCAAGCCCGGTGCCGTGCTGCTTGGTGGTGTAATACGGCGTGAACAGGCGGGCGCATTCTTCGGGTGTGAGACCTTCGCCGGTGTCGGACACCTCAACAGCGATTTTACGCTCGACCGGTCCGTCCAGGCGCTGGGTACGGAGGGTGAGAGTGCCTCCTTTTGGCATGGCATCCAAGGCGTTCAGCACGAGATTGCGCAAGGCGCGGCGGATTTGTTCCGGGTCAGCGGGGACGGGGGGCAAGGTGTCGTCAAGCTGCAAGATTTTAACGATGCGCGGACGATCGGCCGCTTCCATCTGCGCGTCAAACAATTTCGCAACTTCCTGAACGATTTGATTCAGGTCAACTGGCTCCAAATGAGGCGCGGGCATTCTAGCGAAATCGCTGAAGCGTCCGACGATGCTTTTGAGATTGTCGAGCTCCGCCAACAGGGTGGAGGTGCTTTCGCGAAACACTTCGTCAAACTGCTCGGGGGACGCCTGGCGAGCCCGCTGCAAATTCTCTATGGTGATCTGCAGAGGGAATAAGGGGTTTTTCAGCTCATGAGCCAAGCGGCGGGCCAGTTCGCGCCACGCGGCGACGCGCTCGGATTGAATCATGCGATCACGCTGTTCGACGAGCTGTTCGGTCATGCGGTTGAAATCCTGGGCAAGCTGGCCAACTTCATCGGTGGAATCGATACGAGCGCGGGTATCCCAATTGCCTCCCGCGACGTCACGGACATTGGAGGCGAGGGCGAGCAGCGGCCGCGTTACACGCGAGGCGGCCCACAGACTGAAACCCAGGCCGAGCATGACGCCCGCGCTGCCGACGATCCAGGCGGTTCCCTGGATGTAAGTCTTCAGGTTCGCCAATTCGGCTCGCGAGTTCTCAATCAATAGAATGGCGAGCAATTGTTTATCGCGCCCCAGCAGCGGGATGGCTGTGAGGGTCACGTCGGAGCCGGTGAGCGACAACTCGCGGGGTCTTTGACGGACGTTCTGGATCAGAGTGGCAGCCAGTTTGGAAGCGGGACTATCGGAACGCGCGGACGCATCAAAGTCGCGAACCAGGCGGATGTTCATATCCGTGGCGGGGGGCAGGGAATCGAGAAAGGCCTTATCCAGCCGCTGGCCGCCGGCGACGTAGAGCAGGCCGTCGCCCGAATTCAGGGTACGCACCGTCATCAGGCCGAGTGCCGGGCCATCGGCCAACTCCTGGCGCTGCAAGAAGACGTTCTGCGCTTTCCAATCGGCGGGCTGAAGAAGCCAGGTATCTTTGTAGCCGAACCTGGCCGGCCATTCAGCCGAACTGATGATGCTTCCATCGGGGCCCGCCAGCTCGAGAAAGTTGAGGGACTGCTCTTTGGCGAGCATCTGGGCCTGATCGTAATACTGCGCGGTGTCGATGTTGGACGCGCCGAGATTCACAGCGAGACGCTGCACGGCGTCGGAGTTGGCGACCGCATCGACGCGCCGCGCGACCTCAGCGCTACGCCGGTCAAATTCGCTGCGAAACTGGGAGACCAGGGCGGCAGCCCGCTGCGAGTCCTGGCGCTCGAACGAATTCGTCACCAGGGTAGAGACGACACTGGCGACAATCCACACGGTAATCACAACAGTGGTCGTGATACTGAGAAAGACTTTGGTGCGGAAACTCATGGATCCACCCAAAGGTTTTCAAGGCTCAAGAGGAACGGGTCGCTCTTCGGCGCGGCTTCCCAATTATGGACACGCGGCCCAAGACCGTAGAGCTCCGGAAGATAGAGAAGCGGGATCAACCGGTGGTCTTCGAGCAGCGCGCGCTCGGCATCAAACAGGGTTTCCGCTTTCGTGGAGTCGAGTGCGGCGGCGCGGTCGAGGGCGCCCACAAAACCAAATATCCTGGTCAATTCAGCAGCGGCGTCCGAGGATTGGAGCGGCCATCGAACCAGAGTCAGGCTGCCGCCCGGGCTGCCGGTGGGTTGAATGGTGATGCCGGCATCGCGAGCGTTCAGGGCAATGCGGTCGGCCACAGATCGGGCAAACGAGTCGTTGGCCGGGTAGGTCAGGTTAATCGAGGGCAGACGCAGTTGAGATATTAGCTGCCGGGCGCGGGCAAGATCGGGAACGGTCTGAAATAGAAATGCATAACCGCTGAGCCACTGCGGCAAAACACCAAAGGCCGGCTCGCCTCGGCGTTGGGTGAGCACATTGACGAGGGGCGCGCGGTCGATGGCCAGCGAAAGAGCCTGCAAGAGGGTGGACTGTGGGTTGGCCGCCAGCAATGCAATCAGCTCGCTCGGCGGCGAGGCCCAGATGTGAGTACCCTCGGGCACGACGCGCCGCGAGGAGCCAAACGGGAATGTCGAAAACGTCGGCGCGGGCGGTTCCAGCGCCGAGGCTGATCACGACAGAATCCAGAAATGGCCGGCCGCCCCAATAATCCTCGAAGGCTGCCAGAGTCAGCCGACGGCCGGGCTCCAAGGAGACCAGCCGGAATGGTCCGGTACCGATCAGGAGGTTGGCGGCGCTCTTGCGTACAATGGCCGTTTCCGGACGGGTGAGCGCGGCCAGCAGATCGGGCACCGGACGATCGAATTGAATAACCAGAGTCTGGCCGTCGGCGGTGACGTTAACATCGCCGTATTTCTTCTTCAAAGCCGCCAGCAAGGCAGGCTCGGCGCTAGCAGCATTCAGCGGCTCGCCATCTTGGAAGGTGACTTTGGGGCGCAGAGAGAATCGCCAGCGCTTATTATCCGGGTCGTGCTGCCAGGCCAATGCCAGTTGCGGTCCAATGACGCCATGCGAGTCTACCCGCACTAACGTTTCGGCAATCGAGAACGAGAGGCGACCGGGCGGCGCGGCGAGATCGAGAATCGAGGGAGCGTTGGAAAGCTCGACCGTTAACGTTCCGCCATAGCGGGGCCGTGTCGCTGCCGGGAGAAAGCTCGACCAAACGCTAGTCGTCAGTGCAAGCCACGCCCAGGCGCGAAGCCTCATAGTTTCCTGTCTTCGAGTTTCGAACGACGAGCGTTGCCTGACCGGCAATCTCGGCCGGCCAAAGCGCAGTGATCGGCCCGGGCAGAGTCATCGGTTCGCTCACAGGCGTGGCATTGGCCGCCGCAATTTCGTACACCTGAGCTTGATCATGGTCAGGATGGTCCCCTGAACCCGAGGCAATGACGGTGGGATCAGGCACACACGAACTCTCGACGTTCGCGAAGTCGCTACCCCAGCTTTCCGTCCCGGCGAGAGAATTGACAGCGCGGTCGGAGAGCGGGTGATCGACGGCCGAAAACCAGCCGCTTGCTCCATCGTAAAAGCCTTTCTGGAAGCTTGGCGATTCCAGAATATTTCGATCGGTTACCCAGCGCGCGACGAGACTCGTATCCCGCGGATTCACCGGCCACGGGTCGTTGGCAGGGGCACATACCAGCCTGAGCGACGGCTGAAGCGTGGCGCTGCAGGTTGTGCCCGGCACGTAGATACGGAGGCCATCGGCGGTAGTCTGGATGCGGCCCCGAGGATCGCGCGCGGCCGGTCTGGCAAGCGACAGAGCGGCCACGTCGGTGGGTGCCCATTGGCCGGAGACCATACGATAGCTCGACAGGGTCGTCGGGCTGAGCAGCAGCAGCTGAGAATCGGAATTCAACACCAGAATATCCAGGATAGGCTCACTTTGATCCCATATTGGTTTACGTATGATCCTAAGGCGAGGTTTCGTTTCCGAGACAGGCGGCGGGGTCCACGGCTGCAGGATGACGGTCCGGTTCTCGCCGGTCAAAAGTTCCGCCACGAGCAGCAGGCCTCGAGTGTTCTCGGACACGGTGACGCGCAACCTTGTTTCAGGCTGCGTGGCCGTTATCGGTAGGCCCGATTTGCGCAGCTCGTCGTCCAGAATCTTGCGGAAGCTGGATAAGTTTCCGGGCGTCCTGGATGACTGGCTTTGCAGTTCGAGCGAAACGGTTGGGTGGCGCGGCAGCTGCGAGGAGATACGGGCCGCCAGTTGAGCCGCGGCTTCCTGAGGGCTCTGCACTTGCCCGATCGCTACGGTGACCCATCCAAACAATAGCGCGAACGCGACGCGAGTCATCGGTCACATTATACTGTTCGCGAGTCACTAACCCGATTACAAAGCGCAGTGCCGCAAATGCCAGGATCAGCGCGCATCCGAGGCTACATACCAGGCCGAGGGCGGCCACCGGGAAGTCACCCGCTAAAGTGGTGGTGGTCATTGGAGGCCTCCAGCAGCTACAGTGGACGTTTCGGTTGCATTCGGGCTGAATACCTTGGCGAGATCCGCATTCAGCTGAGTGAGCAGGTCCACGGGGTCGCCCACGCGCACCAGTTCGAACAATTCTTCGACGTCATGATTCCGCATCCGAATGCAGCCGTGCGAAGCAGCCTGGCCGATGGAATTCGGCATATTGGTTCCGTGGATTCCGTAGCCTTTGAAGCCCAGCCCCATCCAGCGGGTGCCCAGAGGATTCGAGGGTCCAGGTGCGACCGTTTTGCCGGGCTTATACCAGATGGGCTTCACAACCCGGCTCGCAATATGAAAACTTCCATTGGGGCTGGGCGTGCTGTTCTTGCCGACCGCGATGGGGTAAACTTTGACGACGCGACCGTCTTCGAGCAGCACGATCTTGCGATCGGGGATGCTGACGATCAGCCGGCGGGTGGCGTCTTCGGCGAGAGCTTCCGTGGCGGCGGTTGCGAGGACGGCCAGGAGCCGGATGGCTCGCATTGTTTTTTCTCTGGGCTTCATGCCGAGAGAAATAGCAGGCTGGCGACCAGAACTTAAGTTATTGACAATGCTGGAGATAACGCATCAAGCGGCGTGTGGTCGAAGACACGACGTGTCCGGATGGACACGATAAATCCGACACGTGAGTCGAGGATCTGACGCTATTTCCAGGCCATGCCGCGGAGATGCGTGAAGGCGTGATAGAAGCCCAGAAAAGCGGCGGCGTTGATCATCGTGAAATAGAACGGCAGCATGAGGATTTTGGGCCGGAGCGGCAGCACGGTTCCGAGCGCGGCCAGAAGATAGAAGGCCAACTGCGCGTAAAAGATAGCCAGGTAGAAGGTGGAGCCCAGTAGAAGCACATTTGCAATGAGAGCGACCAGCATGGCGAACGGGACCACTAAGCGGATCACTTTGTGCGACAGGAAAAAGAACAGCGCCATGGGGCGGAGGGGGTGCAGCAGACCTTTGATTTCGCGCAACTGCTGGACATTGCCTGCCATGATTCTGATGCGACGTCCGAAGCCAGTCATTTCGTGCGCTTCTTCGTAGACCACGGCGGTTGGCTCGTAGACGGCGCGATAGCCTTTAGAGAGAACGGACACCGGGATAATGTAGTCGTCGTTAATGGTTCCAGGAGGCGGGAAAGGATAGAGGTCCTTGCGGATCGCATGCATCTGGCCATGACCGCCCAAGATGGAAGCCAGCCGCGATTCTTGAATCTTGAGGAACGTTTCGTAGCGCCAGTAGAAGTCTTCCGATTTTCCGACGTCTACTTCATCGGCCTTAACAATCTTGTATAGGCCACTGACGGCGCCCACGGCCGGGTCCGCGAAATTTTCGATCAACCGGCGGACGGAATCGGGCGGCAACATGGCGGAGGCATCGGAAAAAACAACGATCTCGCCGCGCAACTGGGGAATGCTGGCGTTGAGAGTAGCGATCTTACCGCGATTTTGGGTATACGCCAGGACACGAACCCGGTTTCCGTCGGCGAGCTTTTGAGCGATTTCGGCGGTCAGATCTTTAGATCCATCGGAAGCCACCACAATCTCCAGTCGATCGGCTGGATAATTAAGCGCGAGCGAGTTCTCAATCTTGCGCGCGATGACATCGTCTTCGTTGTAAGCCGGGATGAGCAGCGAAATGAACGGCTGGATGGGGGCTTTTTTAACATCGCGGTGAATCACCAGGCGGAGCAGCAGCAGAACCAGCGGATAGCCGATATAGGCATAAAAAGGGATCAAGACCGCTAGCCAGAAGATGAGTAGACCGAGCACCGTTTAGACGATCCGGGCCTCAACCTGCGTGGCAGCGGGGGTGGCGGGAGGCTGATCGAAATCCCTGAACCACAACTCGAGCATCAACAGTTTCCAGAGATGGTAATAGTTGTTGCGGCGGCCGCTGTCGTGCTCCGAAAGCAGGTGACGGACAAATCCGGGCGAGACGATATCGCGATCGAGAAACGATGGGCTGGTCAGGTGGTCCCATAGGAAAGTGCGCAGAGAGCCGCGGAACCAGTGTGCCAGCGGGACGCCGAAACCTCGTTTGGGCTGCTTCAGCAATTCGGGCGGCAAACGGTCGCCCACGGCGCGTATGAAGATATCTTTGCCGCGCCCATTGCGGAGCTTCCAGGAGTGCGGGATGCGAGCCGCTAGCTCAGCCAGTTTGTGATCGAGCATGGGACAGCGGACCTCCAGGGAATTCGCCATCGACATGCGGTCCACCTTCACGAGCATGTCTCCAGTGAGCTTGGCGGTGGCCTCGAAATAGAGGGCTTGCGTAAGAACATCCGCGCCGTTTGGAAGCAGGCAATGGCTAAGCGCGTTGGTGAGGAACGCAGAGTCGCCCGGCGGCATCCATTCCGGTGTCAGCAAGCGGCTCAGCAGGAAGTGCGGGAAATCATGTTCGAAATAGCGCTCCAGAGCGGTTGGACGGCTGATCATCCGCAGGTAGTTCTTCCCATAGGCCGAATAGGGAAGCAGATCGGAGACTAGCGAGAGCAGCTTTCGAGCACTGAGCGGAACGCGATCCAACCTTCGCATCCGTTCGATCTGGAAGAAACTCTCGTATCCGGCAAACAGCTCATCCCCGCCATCGCCAGTTAGCGCAACCTTGACGTGCTGGGCGGCGAATTCCGATACCAGGTAGGTCGGAATAGCTGAGGAATCGGAAAAGGGCTCGTCGAAATGGCGGACGAGCTTGGAGACCAGGTCGATCGAATTCGGACGCACGATGATCTCGTGGTGATCGGTGTTGTATTTGCGGGCGACTACCGCTGCCAGGGAGAGCTCATTGAAATCAGGTTCCTCGAAGCCAATCGAAAAAGTTTTGACCGGCTCTTTGGTTTGCATAGTCATGGAAGCGACCACCGAAGTAGAGTCGATTCCTCCGCTTAGGAACGCTCCTAGCGGAACGTCGGAAATGAGGCGCAAGCGCACCGATTCGTCAAAGGTTTCACGCACCAGATCGCAAGCCGCCTGTTCGGTGAAACCAGGAGCGGCTTCTTCGGCAGGAGCAGGCAATTTCCAATAGCGGCCTTGTTCAATTTTGCCGTCGGCGTGGTAGCGCAGCCATCCGCCTGGGGTCAGCTTGCGGATCGACTGGTAGATGCTCCAGGGATCGGGGACGTAGTTGATAGCGAAGTACAGCTGCAGCGCCTCCCGGTCAATTTCGAGAGGGATGCCGGGCAAGCGAAGGCATTTGAGCTCGCTTCCGAAATAGAGGCCTTGGGGTAGAGCGGCGAAATAAAGCGGCTTCTTGCCAAAACGGTCGCGGACCAGCAGCAGCGAGCGATCACGAGCGTCCCAGATGGCATAGGCGAACATGCCGCGCAGCTTCTGGATGCCGTTGGTTCCTTCCTCCTCATAGAGGTGCACTAATGTTTCCGTGTCGCTATTGGTTTTGAAGCGGTGACCGCGGCGGATCAAGTCGGACCGCAACTCCTGGAAGTTGTAAATCTCGCCGTTAAACACCACCCACACGGTTTCGTCTTCATTGCAGATGGGCTGGTGGCCGGTGCTGAGGTCGATGATGCTGAGCCGGCGCATGCCGATCCCGCACGCGCCATCCAGGTGATAGCCGGCATCGTCCGGGCCGCGGTGGCGAATCTGGTCGCACATCCAGCGGATGTCAGCCAGCTCGGCCTTCCCCCCCCGCAAAAATTGTCCGGCGATGCCACACATAGATCAGCTGCGAGAGCGCAGCCTGTTTCGATTATCGCAATTCGAGGCGGAGGCCTGGCACGATAGAATACCTCTTGCGCAGTCCCAGTGAAATCGCATTTCGCCTCAAGCAAGAATTCAACAACGCATATCTGTGCGCCAAACCCCCGAAAATCGAACTCAGCAACTTCACGCCGCGCCTCGCCTTACCTGATGCGATCGAAGTTGCAGGCCGGCTCCGGGACACGCGTTTCGCTCAAGACGTGATTGCGCTGGCGGAGCAAATCAGGAAGCATCGATTTCCGATTCTGGGGTTGACGGTGGAGACGGGGCCGGAAATCCATTGGCGGCGCGATTACGTCAGCGGGGTCGAAAGCACGCCCGATTATTTTCGATTGGTTCCCTATCTGGACGCTGCTCGAGCAGGCGATCATAAGGTGATTTGGGAGTTGAACCGGCATCAGCATCTGGTGATCCTGGCGCAGGCGTTTCTCTTTACTGGCGATCGAGCGAATCTGGACGAGATTCAAGGCCAGCTGACCAGTTGGTTTGAGAGCAATCCATACCATCGGGGCATCAACTGGGCTAGCGCCCTGGAAGTCGCGTTTCGCGCGCTGTCGTGGATCTGGGTGTTGCATCTGGTAGGGCCGGAGCTTCCGGCGGAATTTCGGACGCGCTGGCTGCGCGAATTGTACCGGCACGGCGTGCACCTGGAGAATAATCTCTCGTTTTACTTTTCGCCCAATACGCACTTGTTGGGGGAAGCGCTGGCGCTGCACGCCCTGGGGCTGTTCTTCGGGGGCCGTCGGAAGGCAGGTCGCTGGGAGCAGCTAGGCGGCCAAGTGATGCGGCAGGAAATGGACCGGCAGGTACGCGCCGATGGGGGCCACTTCGAGCAATCGACGTACTACCACGTGTATGCGCTCGACATGTTCCTGCTGCATGCGATTTTGGCAAAGCCGGATCGGCCCTACATGGAGAAGCTCGAACGCATGGCGACGTACCTGGACGCCGTCCTTGGTTCGGCGCGGGCGCTGCCATTTATCGGCGATGACGACGGCGGAAGATTGTTTCATCCCTACGGGCAGCGCGATCGTTTTGGCCGCGCGAGCATGGCGACTGCCAGTTTTGTCCTGGATCGGCATAATTGGCAGTGGGACGTCGAGGACCTTCATGAGCAGGCGGCCTGGTGGCTGGGCGCGGCTGCGACCCAGAATAATGCCGGGGCCGGGAAGCGGGAATCGAGAATCTTTTCAGACACGGGCATGGCCGTGATGGCGGCAGGAGATACGCAGGCGATCGTTGACGCAGGTCCATTCGGGCCCGGGGGGGCGGGACACAGCCACGCCGACACCTTGAGCATCGTCGTACGCAACGGGGATGAAGAGATTCTGATCGATCCAGGGACTTACACCTACGTTGGCGATCCAAAATGGCGCGACTGGTTTCGCGGAACTGCGGCGCACAATACGGTGCGAATCGACGGGCAGGATCAGGCCACGGTCTCTGGTCCGTTCCGGTGGGCGAACCGGCCCGATGCGGCTATTCTGTCGTGGAAGACGAATGCGGAGCGCGACCTTCTGGAAGCGGAGTGCCGGTATGGGGGCTTCGTTCATCGGCGGCGCGTGGAGTTTCAAAAACCCGACGTCATCGTCATTGTGGATGAGATCGAGGGTCCGCCAGGAGATCATGACGTTGAAGAGTTCTGGCACCTGGGTTCATCGCAGGCGCGATCTCAACTTGTGCTGCCGGAAGGGGCCGAGATGATGGACAGCTGGAGGTCGGCGGCTCTGGGAGAGAAGCATGCAGCGCCGGTGATGCGCGTAACCCGTCGTGGCGCTTTGCCCATTCGATTGGAAGCGAGGATTCAGATCCAGCCGCGGATAAAGTAATACGCGATCTTGCCAGTCTCCATGCATAGACCCAAGAACACCGGCCAGCGATTCAGCCGCGACATGCTCTGCTTAATGGCATCGGGAAACGGGCTGGGCGTGACGTCGATACCGACTTTGCGGAAAACGCGGTAGGCGCGAAACATGTGGTAGTCGCTGGTGAGCAGCACTTTGGTTCCAGGCAGCTGATCGAGCAGGGGCTTCGATTTGAGCGCGTTCTCGCGCGTGCTGCCGGATTCTGTTTCAACACGAACAGCGGCCGCCGGAATTCCCTCGGCGACTATGAAATCGCGCATCTGCTCGGCTGTGGAAGGCTGGCCGTTTTCGCCGCCGCCGCATACGACCACAGTCTGAAACCCGCCTTGTTTCCAGGCGCGCACCGCGTAAACGCTGCGCCAATAAGAAGAGAATCCGATGGAGCCTTGTACGGCGTCGGCGCCCGGCACGATGAGCACTCGACCAACTGGATCGTTCCAGGCGCCTGCCAGTTGGTTCGTCCACCAGAAGTTAACGGGCGTAAAGGTGACCGCCAGGAAGAGAAAGCCGATGGCCGCCAGCACGCGGACAATCCAACGGGCAGCCTTCCGCACGTTTACTCCGCCAGCAGGTGCAACACTACACTCCGCCGGTGGGGCCGCACCCGATGCTCAAACAAGTAGACTCCTTGCCATGTGCCGAGCGCCAGTTTTCCGTTGTGGATTGGAATGGAAAGCTGTGTCTGGGTGAGCGCGGAACGAATGTGAGAAGTCATGTCATCGGGCCCTTCGGCGGTATGACGATAGAGGTGGGTATCTTCGGGAACGAGGCGATTGAAGAAATCCCCTAGATCCGCCACTACGTCGGGGTCGGCATTTTCCTGAATCACTAACGAGGCCGAAGTGTGCTGGCAGAAAACGGTCAGGATACCGGTGTGAGGGTGATGGTTATGGAGCCAAGCGGTAATCTCGCTAGTGAATTCGTACAGGCCTTTGCCGCGGGTCGCGATGTGAATCTGGTGAGTGAACTGCTTCACTCGACCGTTACGCTCTTGGCGAGGTTACGCGGCTGATCGACGTCGCATCCCAGGCGCACCGCGATGTGATAAGCCAGAAGCTGCAGAGGCACGATCTCCAGGATGGGCAGGAGAAGTTCCGTGGTGGGGGGGATGGAAATCAAGTAGTCGGCGATTTTGCTGACTTCGTGTTCGTCACCCTCGCAGACTACGGCAATCACGATTCCGTTGCGCGCCTTCACCTCCTGGATGTTCGAGAGCGTTTTTTCGTAGCGAAGGCGGCTCTCTTCGCTATCGGGATCGCGCGTGGCCAGCACGACTACGGGCAGGTTTTCGTCGATTAGCGCGTTGGGCCCGTGTTTCATCTCGCCGGCGGGATAGCCTTCGGCGTGGATATAAGAAATCTCTTTGAGCTTGAGGGCGCCTTCGAGGGCGATCGGGAAATGGATGCCGCGACCCAAAAACAGAAAATCAGTGGAACGGGAAAGCTTCTTCTCGAGCTCTTCGTAGATGGCGGTTTGGCCCAGGATGCTCTCGAGTTTTCCCGGCAGGCGAACCAATTCCTGGACGAGCTTCAGAGAATCTTCGGCTGACAGGGTTTCGCGCACCTGGCCCAGATACATGGCCAGAATGAAGAGCGCGGTGAGTTGGGAAGTGAAGGCTTTGGTGGAGGCAACGCCGATTTCAGGGCCAGCATGGGTCATGAGGGCGCCGGCGGCATCGCGCGTGATCATGGAGCCGACGACATTACAGATCGCCAGGGTCTTCGAACCCTTTTGCTTGGCTTCGCGCTGGGCCGCCAGGGTATCGGCCGTTTCGCCAGACTGCGAGATCACGACCGTGAGCATGTCTTTTGAAACGATCGGATCGCGATAGCGGAACTCGCTGCCGTAATCCACTTCCACCGGGATGCGGGCCAGCTTCTCGATCATGAATTTGCCGGCCAAGGCGGCATGCCAGCTAGTGCCGCAAGCGATGATCTTGACGGACTGGAATTCGCGGAAGGCCTTGGCGCTGATGTCCATCTCGTCCAGAAAAATGCGGCCGGATTCCTGGCCGACCCGCCCCAGCACCGTATCGCGCACGGCTCGCGGCTGCTCAAAGATTTCCTTGAGCATGAAATGCTTGTAGCCGCCCTTTTCGGCCATGATGGGGTCCCACACGATGTGGGTGACCTGCGCGCTTCACGGGCTTGCCGTTAAAATCGGTCAGGTGGACGCCTTCAGGCGTCAGCACGGCCAGATCGCCGTCATTGAGGAAAAACATGTCGCGGGTGTGGCTCAGGATGGCGGGCACATCGGACGCGACGAAATATTCGCCGTCGCCCAGTCCGATCACCACCGGCGGCCCGGAACGCGCAGCCACAATTTTGTTTGGATCCGAACTGGCGATCATCCCCAGGGCGAAAACGCCCGAGAGATCCTTGACTGCTTTCCGGGCGGCGTCCTCAAGATTTCCTTCGTAATACTTCTCTACCAGGTGGGCGATTACCTCGGTGTCGGTCTCGGTACAGAATTTGTGACCTTCGAGCTGGAGCTGATGCTTGAGCTGCAGGTAATTCTCGACGATGCCGTTATGGACCACCACGATGTCGCCGGTGCAGTCGCGATGGGGATGAGCGTTCTCCTCAGTGGGACGTCCATGGGTGGCCCAACGTGTGTGGCCGATGCCATAGGGGCCATCCAGCGGATTCACGCGAATGGCTTCTTCCAGATTTCGCAGCTTGCCGGACGCGCGACGGACAGAGAGATGGTTGTCGCCGTTCAAAACCGCGATGCCGGCGGAATCATATCCGCGATATTCGAGGCGGCGCAGGCCATCCAGGATAATTGGGACGGCTTTCCTGTTGCCGATGTAGCCGACGATTCCGCACATACCTTAAGAATACAAGGAAACCCGCGAATTTAGAGTACTAGAACCTTCGTCACCAACAGCGCCAGGCCGGCTAACCAACCAAGCAGCGCCTGGTATTCGCGATTGCGAACATACAAAGCCCATTGAAAACGGCGCGCGATATGGGCGGCGCGTGCAAGGTAGGCCAAAGCGCGGGAACGCGCCGCGCGTACCCATCGAAATCCGGAAACAGATGGCGCAGATGCTGCTCTTCGAGCTCGATGACCGGCAGATAAATGAAAATGAAAACCACAGCGAACAAAACCGCCAGGAGCCAACGACGCGATGCAATGACTAATCCTGCCGCCACCAGCGCGGTGCCCAAATACAGCGGATTTCGGACATAGGCATACGGTCCGCTTTCGGCCAGGCGTAGATTCTTTTCAAGGTGGCCGGTGGCCCATGCTCGCAGCAGCAAGCCGAGTGCGGAAACGGGCAGCCCCCAAAGCAGGGAATAAAGATCGGGCTGCGAGAACCAGGCAAACGCCGCGACCAGCACAAATCCCGTGCCCACGCGCAGGCGAGCTACGCGATCGGCAAACGGCTTAGGAAAAACGCTCATCCATGTTGGACCGCTCTGACACGCGGCGGAAGAATCGCTTGCAGCGCTTCGAAGACCTGATCCGGCGTGATGGCTCGCATACTCGCATCGGGCTCTGCGGTTCGCTTGTAACTGGTGACCGCTGCCGGACTTCGCAGCACCTTGAACGTTCCGCCGTAAGGGCCATTGCGGGCCGGATCGGTGGGCCCAAATAGCGCGACGCCGGGTTTGCCGACGGCGGCCGCCAAATGCAACGGTCCGCTATCCACGCCCACGATGGCGGCGGCTCTGCGCGTGGCGTCGATCAAGCCGGAAATGCCCGAGACATGGGTATGAGCCCCGTCGATCCGAATTGGCTCGGCTCCGTTGAGCACCAGGGGCATCCGACAGTCGCGCAAGAGCTGAGCGAGTTTGGCGTAATACTCCAGCGGCCATTGTTTGGCGCCCCAGCCAGCGAATGGGCTCGCGAGCACGAATTCGCCATCCGGAAGCCGGCCCTCGGGCTGACCAGCCGGCAAAGGAAATGTTCGCAGAATGCTGGAAGCTCCGGCCGCGGCCGCGAGATCCAGATTATGCTCGACGGCGTGCTGGGATCGGATATGTACCTTAGTGGAGTAAAACCAGGATGCCGCAGACTCACGGGCATGCGCGGCATCGAATCCGAAAATGCGTTCCGGCCGGGCGATGGTGGCCACCAGCGCCGATTTGATGAGCCCCTGAAAGTCGACGGCTAGATCAAAGTGAGCGGACCGTAACTCGCGCCAGGCGCCTCGCAGGCCGGAGAGCGTCCGACGGTCCAGGAACATAACGGAATCGACATAGGGATTGCCTTCGATTAGAGCGCGCCATTTCGGTTCGACAATCCAGGTGATTTTGGAGTGAGGAATACTGTGCTTGAGGCTGGCCACGGCCGGCAGCGCGGTTATCACGTCTCCCATCGCGCCCAGGCGGATAACCAGGATACGCGGCCCCGTCATCCGGCTCCTTTTCCACTATGCCGCCGCAGCACGTTCTCGACGAAGCGCTCGGTGAGGGATGCGTCGATCTCCGGCGAGACGCTCGTGCCATCGCCGAGCACAACGTAGTCCACGATCTCTAGAGCGGCGACCAGCTCCGCCCGCGCTTGCTGCGACAACAGCGGCCGCTCGGGATTGGTGACCTCCACGATCAACGATCGGCCCGGCTCGGCCTGTTCGCGCAATCGGCGGACATGCTCGGCCAGCAGCGGATCGAAGTGGCCGGACAGCCAACAGGTCGATTTGTCGCGCCGTCGCACGCGGGCTTCTTCAAGCGGTATGATTTTCGATCGCGTGTCCAAGATGCTTAGTCTACCAGCAAGGCAAGGGCTTCCTTAACCACTTGATCCGCGCTCACATGGCTCATGCAGCGATGATCGATGGGGCATTCGCGCAGCAGGCAGGGGCTGCATAGGACGGGTTCGCGGACGACGCGGGCGAGCGGTCCGGTGGGCCCGGTGGCGAGATCGTCGGTGGCGCCGAAAACGGCTACGGTAGGAACTCCCAATGCCGAAGCGATATGCATCGCTCCGGAATCGTTGGTCAGGAATAGCTCACAAGCGGCCGCCAGGTCGATGAATTGCGCGAGCGTGGTCTGGCCGGCGTGATTGACGACGTTATGGCGGTTCAGCAGTGCTGCGATCTGCTCGCAGACCGATCGCTCGCCCGCCGAGCCGAATAACGCGATGGATGCGCCCCGAGCGGTAGCGAGTTTTCCAGCAGCTTCGGCAAAACGCTCCGGAAACCAGCGCTTCGCATTGCCATAGGCGGCACCCGGACTGACGCCGATTATTCGAGCGGGCGGGGCAGCGGCATGCTCCAGCCTGATGAATGGGCTGTCGGGAAGGCTGTCGATCAATCCCGCCCGGCGAAGCAGTTCCAGGTAATAGAAACGCTCATGCCGGGGAATCTCGCCGCGCTTTGGCAGGGGCACGGCTCGCGTGAGCAGGATGGCGCGCGCATCACGACTGTAACCGATACGATTCGGGATCCGGGCCAGCCAGGCGATCCAGGCGGCTTCGAAGGCGTTTTGCAGCAAGATCGCACAATCGAAACCACGAGCCCGGAGGTCGCGCGCGATTTGGATGGGTTTCGCTTGGTAGCGAATCACGTCATCCACCGTGGATTCGCGAGCGTAAATGTCTGCAACCGCCGGCTTAGCGAGGATAGAGATATGTGCGCGGGGGAAGCGTCCGCGGATGGCGCGCAGCGCCGGCAGGCACATTACAGCATCTCCCACCCAGTTGGTGGCACGGATAAGAATATTTGAATAATCCACCGCGCTATTGCACCGCGATCGTAACTGTGTTGGAGGCAGTGCCGCCGATGGAAAGGACAACGGCCACAGCATCGCCGGTTGGAGCGTTATCTGGAATCGTGATATTCACCTGATACTCCCCCACGAAGCCAGGAGCCAAGCCCGAGAAAGTAACGGCGGCAGGGGACACCGCCAACCGTCACTGTGGGCGCTATCTGTGTAGTCGCCAGCGGACCACTAGGAGAAGGGCTTCCGAGTGCCGGACGGTTCCCGACGTCGCCGAGGCCAGTGCCGTAGAGCGAAACCGGTTCTCCACGCTTGGCCGGCCGCGAGCCCGGAAAGGTTCCGGTTGGCGCGGCAATTGAGGCGGTACCCGAGATCAAAGCAGCAGCCTGTCCGGTCCCGCCTTGATTGATGGCGAACAAGGCTGGGGAGTAGGGAGTCAAGGTCAACGTGGTCGTGGTACTGAGCAACCCGGTGGTGATCGTCGCCTGCACGGCAGTCGGACCCGTAATAGGAACAAACGGGACCTGGAAGTTAATCTGGTTTGGCGATACGAAGAAGAACGGCACGGGATTGCCGGCAACCGTCATGGTTGTCCCGCCTAAACTGAAGGGCAATGGAGGCGCGCTGTCGGCCACGGAAGTCACGCCGGCGAGATTCGAGCCATATAAAGAGGCGATGCTCCTAGGCGACAGACCGATGCCACTGGCGGCATTGGAAGCCCCCGCAGAAGTTGGAGGCGGTCCTACGTTGAAGTTCACAGAATTCGAGACGCCGAGGCCGCGCGAGGGAATCAGTACGTCAATTGATACCCGTGCCACTTGAGCGATGTCGGCGGCGCTGATCTGGGCCGTCAGATTCGAACTGTCGACAATATTGGTCGGCCGGCTAGATCCGTTCCAGCGGAGGACCGCGCCGGTGGTGAAATTTGCACCGCTAACGGAAATAGTGAAGCCCGGGCCGCCCCCGTTTATGCTGCTGGGCGACAGGGAGTTGACTATCGGTTGGAGCGATTGAGAGGGGAGCGGAACGAGAATATCCCACATGCTGCGCCCATGGGTGGCTGCGCGCAGTGTTCGGGAGGCGCGGTGCAGCACCAGAGAATCCACCACCACCAGCGGCAAGCCATTGCCGAGCGTTGTCCAGGTGGCGCCAGCGTCGGTTGTCACCAGCACGCCCGCGTCAGTTCCTATATACAACGTGTCGGGAATGTCGGGGTCCACCACCAGGTCGTTCACCGGAAGGAGGCTGGGGAGATTTCCGCTGATGTCGGTCCAGTTCGCGCCGCTATTGGTCGTTTTGAAAACATGACCCTGGCTGTTCGTCAAGAATCCCGAGAAGGTGACATAGGCAGTTGCCGGATCGGTGGGGTCCACGGCGATGTGGGTGACGGTACGATTCGGGAGACCGGCGCTGCGGTCGGTCCAGGAAGCGATCGGCCCATCCAAAGCGTCGCTGGTCAACTGGACTTTGCTGTCGCTCGTTCCGGCATAGATCGTGTTTGGATCGCTGGGGGAAACGCCGATGGCCTTAATCGTCGCTGAACCGCCGGAGCTAAGATCCGGCGAAATCGCAGTCCATTTACCGGCCCCGTCCCGCGACTGCCAGACGCGATACGTTCCGAAATATAGGGTTTGTGGATTGGAAGGATCGATCGCCAGCGGCGGAATGAATTGAACGCGATCCTGCAGGTTGATCCCATATTCATTGGAGGTCCAGCTGTTGCCGCCATTTGCTGTTCGAAGGATAGGAATCGACTTAGTCCGAATGGCATCGCAAGCGGCATAGGCGATGGCCGGAACGGCAGGGTCGATGGCGGTGAAGCCTCCGTCCCCGCAAGTGACGTTACCCCAACTGGGAATTCCGCGGTAGCGCTGCGTTCCATTGTCCTGGGTGCCACCGAAAGCGATGCTCGTATTGGATGGATGGATGGAGAGGCCGGGATAAAACTGCGTGATGGCGAGCGTGTCGTTGAGTTCGGTCCAGCTCACGAACGTATTCGTGACGTCGGTCGTGCTGTAAATGCCACCATCGTTGGCGATATACAATTTGCTGCCGTCGGGAGTGAACGCGAGATAGTGCTCGTCCACGTGGATCTCCACCTGGTTCGGGCCGATGAGGTTCAGCTGGTTCCAGGTAGAGCCGCCATCCATGCTGCGGAGAATAACGAGCGAGCCCGCGGCGAAAATCACATCCGGATTCTTTGGATCCACGCGGATCGTCATGTCGTACCAGCATTGATTGGATGGAGAAGGGCAAATATTCGGAGCGCTGGTAGAATTCCAGGTTGCGCCGCTATCGGTGGATTTGTAAATTCCCAAAAGTTCGCCATATTTTGCGGACGACGCGTCCTGGATTCCGGCATAGAGGGTCGTGGGCGTTGAAGGCGCAATGGCGATTTCGATGCGTCCGACATTTGAACTGGGCAGCGCGTTCGCGCCCGAGCCAGGCAGCGGCGTCCAAGTCTGGCCGGCGTCCGTGGAGCGGTAGATCCCGTTGATAGCATTTCCATTCACATTCCCGAGGGCGGCATAAGCGATAGTGCCATCGGTTGGATCGAACAGCACCGAACTCCCCGTGCCTGCAAGCACCCGCGTCCAATTCGCCGCGTAATCGGTGGATCGAAAGATTCCGAGATCGCTGGAGCAAAGCAAGGTGCCGTTGCCTGCCGGGCTGATTGCCAGCGCACCTAGGTGGGTGCGCTGAAACGGTCCGACAATGTTCGTCCAGGTATTGCCGCCGTCGGAAGACTTCAAGATGCCGGCGCCGTAGTAGCTGTCCTGCGCGAAATTCTCTTCACCGGTTCCGACGTAGATGGTGTCGGGATTCTGGGGATCAAGGGCAATGGCTCCGCTGGCGAGGGAAGCCTGGTTGTCGGTGAGCGCTGTCCAACTGACGCCGCCATCGGTGGTCTTCCATACGCCACCCTCGGCGGCGCCGATGTATACCGTGTTGTTGTCCCGGGGATCGATGGCAATCGCGTTCACGCGGCCGGCTGTTACGTAGGTTGACCCGCCGTCCGTCGGCCTGGGACCAATGGAAACCCAGTTGGCAGCGTCCAGCGTAGCCGCCAGCGATGCGGCCGGGCTGCTGCCTCCCGCCGATGCGGTCAGCCTGCGAGCTCGTATGCTGCGTTGGATGGCCTGGATGTCGGCGATGGCTTTCAGCCTAGCGCCGGTTGGGATCTGACCCAGCGGATATTGGCGCTGCCCATAAAACCACTCCTCGCGCGCGGCCTGCTTGTCGTCCGCCTCCTGGTCGCGTTCTTGCGCGGTTGACACGATACAAAATGCACCAATACATAGAGCTACAACGGGGTATTTCATGTACGCCTGAAGCCACTAGGATAGCGCAGGGTCTGGTTTTTCGAGCGCCACGTGGCGGGAGATGTTGTGGGAGATCGGGCGGAGCCTGGATACAATTGGAAACGATGACTTCTGAAGAGCGCGGCCGGTTGGATCGCGACGGTTATTTGGAGATGGACGGCTTCATGGGTCCCAATCTCCTGGACGAGCTGCGCCGGCGCATTGGGCAATTGTTTCTCAGCGAGGGAGAAGGAGCCGGATCGGAGTTCAAGCAGGAGGAGCAAACTCAGCGGTTGGCTAATCTGGTGGACAAAGGTGAGGTTTTCGAACGCGCGATAGCCATGCCGGAGATCCTGGAACGAGTCGCCCATGTGCTGGGGCCCCAATTCAAGCTGAGCAGCCTGAATGCGCGGTCAGCCAATCCGCACTCGACCTGGGTGCAACCCCTGCACGCCGATATGGGGGCGATTCCGGATGAGAAAGGCTACTGGGTGGCCAACACAGTCTGGATGCTGGACGATTTCACCGAAGAAAACGGAGCCGTCCGGGTGGTTCCGGGATCGCATCTCTGGGGCCGGCTCCCACCGGGGGCGTTAGCGGATCTGCAGGCGTCGCATCCGGATGAGTGCCTGATCACCGGCAGAGCCGGAACGGTAATCGTGATGAACGCGCACATGTGGCACGGGGGCACCGCCAACCGCACGGATCAGCCTCGCCGTGCGATGCATGGCTTCTACGCCCGTTGGGACAAGCCGCAGCAGCAGTATCAGAAACTGCTAGTACGTACAGAGATCCAGGAAAGGCTACCGGCGGCCGTCCGAAAGCTGCTGGCCTTAGATGATCCCCTGAATGATGAGCTAAGTTCTTACGTAGAACGAACTAGCGGGTTCCTTAAGTAAAACTTCACCCCCCTCATACACTACCCGCCGATCCCCCCAAAAGAGGAGCGTGAACCACTCATCGGTACTATATGAAATATTCCCCTAAACGTTAATAATTACATTTACCTAGTACGAAGGCGGAAAAAGAACAATGGACCTGTTTATAGATAACAGCCCGGAGACTTGTTCGAGCTTAGGCCTCGACTGTGAGAATTGCGTCCGCCAAGCGGCCGTGACGGTTGCCAAAATCAGCCGTCTCGATTCGCACGGGGTCCAACAGTTCTTTGTCCAGCTTTTCCCCTCGCCGGGCTGCCGCCCCATGGCTCACGCATTTGAAATGGCATATCGCGAGTCAACCAACACGCTCAAAACAGTCATCAAATTCACCTCGGCCGCCGCTTAATATCCCTCTCACCGCGAATCTAGCCGCGTTGGACGTGTAGAATAGCAATCATATGGTGGTGGAGATCGAGGGGACCACCCTTCATCTGGCTCATCCCGACGAACTGACCGTGACCTGGGTTGGCCAGGAAGAGGTCATGCGCCAACTGTTGGCTTCCTGGCTGGTAGTGGATCCACAGGATGTTCCTATGAACCCGCGCCTGCTCGGAAAGCCGGGTGTGGGCAAGACGACCTTGGCATATGCGGCGGCCAAAAGGTTGCAGCGCGAAGTTTATATCATGCAGGCCACAGTGGACACCCGTCCCGAGGACCTGTTGGTTACGCCGGTGATTGAGGGCGCATCCCGGCTACGCTATGTCGCTTCACCGCTGGTAACGGCCATGATCCGGGGGGGCGTGGCGATCCTGGACGAAGGCAATCGCATGAGCGAGAAGAGCTGGGCCAGTCTCGCGCCCCTGTTCGATAACCGGCGGTACGTTGAATCGATCGTGGCTGGAATCAAGATCAAGGCCCATCCGCTGTTCCGGCTGGTGGCTACCATGAACGACGATGCCTCGACTTTCGATCTGCCGGAGTACATCCATTCGCGCCTGCAACCTCAGATCACCATCGATTTTCCGGAGCGCCACGAGGAGTACTCCATCCTGAAGGAAAACGTGCCATTCGGCGACGAGCAGATTCTGAACTATGTCACCGAATTCCTGCAACAGGCGCACTCGGCCGACGAGCGTTACACCGTTCGCGACGGCATTAACATCGCCCGCTTCGTCATGAAGTTGAAATGCATGGAAAATGACTTGGCGTTGAAAAACCAGAGCGATGAGCGGTTCCTGATGCGC
Source organism: Bryobacterales bacterium (assembly GCA_963769205.1). Taxonomy (GTDB): domain Bacteria; phylum Acidobacteriota; class Terriglobia; order Bryobacterales; family Bryobacteraceae; genus Palsa-89. Next base: position 267,829 of record CAVYKR010000024.1, read on the forward strand.
ACGGCGATTCTCGAAACTCTCGGGGATGAAGCGTTGCGGTATGTCCCACGGGCCTAAGATCTCCGAAGATCCCGCCAGCTTGCGGCGTGGAAACTTCACGTATTTCCCGGTCATTCCCGGAAGGCTCGAGTTCAGCATCGAGCTGCGGCGCGCGATTCTTCGCGACCGTCCCAAGATAGTGGCGGTGGAACTGCCTGGGTCGCTCGAAGACGTCTACCTGCAGGCCTTGGCGCGGCTACCGGAAATGTCGGTCATTCTATACCCGGATCCCAGGGACGAAGAGCGCGCCATTTACGTGCCTGTGGAGCCATGCGATCCGTTCACCGAGGCGGTCCGCTCGGCTCTGGAAATGGATGCCGAAGTGATCTTTATTGAGCCCGACTCGGGCGACCGGCCGCATCTTCCGGACGCCTACCCGGATCCTTATGCGATCCACTACATCGGGATGGACAAGTACGTCGAGGCATATCGGGTCTATCCGCAGGAACGCAACGACGAGAGCGCGGCGCACGCGGCCGGGATGGCTTGGAAGCTGCAGGGGAGCCGATCCGCTGGCGCAGGTTTTCGTGGTCGTCTCGCTGAATCTGCTGGACCCGCTGCTGGACGCCATGGAGATTCCCGCAAGACCAGCCCAGGAGCCGCAAACCGGCCGAGATCCGCCTGCTAAATCCGCATCCGGACTGCCTGGCTGAGATCACCATCGAGTATCCATATCTGCAGGATCGGTACGAGGCCTTTCGCGCGGAGATGACGGCGGATGGGTTGGTGGACCGGCCCAAGGTGCAATTCGATCTGCTGCGCGATGCTGAGAAAGAGTACGTCAAGAACACCGGCGACAAAATGGAGTACTGGCAGCGCCGCATGATGGCGCGATTTACGCGCAATCTGGCTTCTATCAACGGGGATCTGGTGGCCGGCGTCTTCGATCTCACGGTTGCGGCGCGGTCGGTAGTGGACGACAACTATGCCTATGAAGTCTGGCAGATGGCCAACCGCTATCCAGCGCAGAAGGACGCCAGCGATCTGCTCGAAACCGTGAACCTGTCGGGCGAAGAAATGTGGATCAACACTAAGAAGCTGCGGTTGCGCCGACGTCTGCCGCGGCCCAAACAGCGCCTGGTGCCGAAAGCCCTGAAGTCCCGAAAGAAAGAGAAGGTGGAAGGCGAATGGGCGCGTCAAACGGATGGTACCGCCATATGCTCCTATCCGCCGGAAGACCTGGTGATCGAGGATTATGGCCGGTTCCTGAAGAAGAAAGCCAAGAGCATGTTGTCGGAAGAGCGCATCGCGCACCGAGCCGTTCACCACCTCTATTCTGGATGGCATCGATCTGCGGGAAACCATCCGCAACTGGCATGAGGACAAGATCTACGTGCGGCAACTGGACCGGATCGCCGGCGAGGTCGGCGCGGCAGTTGTAATCTTCGACGAAGATCCCGGGGATCGCTACCAATACCTGACGACCTGGCTGGGAGAGCATCAAAACGAATCGGACATGGCCTTTTACTCCACGCATCCCTTCGATCATCTGGTGGGGCCTGGAATCGGGCGGGCCGAGTATGGCGGATTCCTGATGACGCTTCCGCCGCGCCGGATGATCGACGTGTGGTCCGATCCCGGATTATGACTTCGCGCAGAACAAGCCCGAGCGATTGTTGCTGGCTGCGTTGGATTATTCGACGCAGCGCTTCGTCGTCTATGTCGCTGCCAAGCCGCCCCGTTCCATCTTCCGCTCCATTGCGGCGCATCTGAACCGGCGCATCATGTACATTCCGATCGGCGCGCTGAACCCGGGCAAGCTGAAAAAGATCCGCGTCGTGCATGTGCTCGACAGCTACGAGCGCCGCGACGAGGCCAAAGAATATATCTGGTAGTTGGCCAGGGCCGGTTTCTAGTGCCGTGTGGAGTGTTCGAGGATGGCCTCGATCAGTCCGTCCAGGGTGAATTGCTTGGCTTCGGCGTCCACTTTCAGGCCGTGCGCGCGCGCGGTTGCCGAAGTCACCGGACCGATCGAGGCGATCCGGACGCCATCCAGCGCATCCCGGCCAGCGATGGCGAGAAGATTCTTAACGGTCGACGAGCTGGTGAATGTGATCCAGTCAGGTTTCTTCGGCGCTGAGAATATCTCTGCGGCGCGTGCAGCAGCGTTTTCAGGAACGACGTTGCGATAAGCCTCGACAACGTCCACCTGCGCGCCTGCTTTGCCGAGCTCGGCGGGAATCAAATCCCGGGCCACGGCGGCGCGCGGCAACAAGATGCGTTTGCCGGCCAGCGGCTCTCCAGCGAAAGCTTTTACCAGGCTCTCAGCGACATATTCTTCAGGCATCAAATCCACTTTAAGGTGCAGATCTTCGACTGCTCGCCGCGTTGCCGGGCCGATGGCGCAGATGCTGCGCCTTCAATGACCGTAGATCGTGCCGCGAGTGCGTCCAAGCGATCCAGGAAAAAGCGGACGCCGTTCACGCTGGTGAAAATCAGCCAGTCGTAGCTGGCCAACCGTTCGATGGCTTGATCGAGCGGCGCAGGGTCCTGTGGAGCTTGGATGGAGATCACCGGCAATTCGATGGCATCAGCGCCGAGCGCCCGCAGCCGGTCCGAAAATTCCGCCGCCTGATCCGGCGACGTGGTCACGACGATTTTTTGCCCGAACAATGGCAGCTTCTCGAACCAGTTGAAGCTTGTCGTGCAACGCCACCACTTCGCCGATGATTACCGTAGCGGGAGGCTTCAACTGCGCTTCTTCGATCCGATCGGCGATGGTCGCGAGCGTCCCCGTCCACGGTTTCCTGATCAGGCCGCGTACCCCAGCGCACCGCAATCGCGGGAGTGTCGGCCGAGCGCCCGTCCGCCACGATATCGCGCGCAATCTCGCGAATCGATGCAATTCCCATGAAGATGACCAGCGTCTCCGACTGGCCGACCTTGCTCCAATCGATGCCGTGCTACATCGTGGCCCGTTACGAAAGTCACCACCTTGGTATGCGATGCGATGCGTGAGCGGAATGCCGCTATAGGCGGCGATTCCCAGAGGCGAGGTCACGCCCGGGACCACTTCAAACGGAATACCAGCATCAGCGAGCGCTTCGAGCTCTTCGCCGCCGCGCCCAAAGATGAACGGATCGCCGCCTTTCAGCCGGACCACGTTGAGGCCGCGCCGCGCGCGATCGATCAGCATCGCGCAGATTTCTTCTTGCGGGAAAGCGTGGACGGATTTCTTCTTGCCCACATAAATGCGTTCGCAATTCTTGCGGCGTCAGATCCAGCAGATGTTCGTTGGCCAGATTGATCGTAGAGCATGGAATCGGCGATGGCGAGTAGTTTGCGGCCTTTCCAGGTGATGAGATCGGGGTCGCCTGGTCCGGCGCCGACCAGATAAACCTTGCTCATGTGCGCAGGGTCGGGTCTGCTTCCGCGGCGTAAACAGCCTCCAGGATTTGCTTACCGCCATCGGCCAGGAGTTGTTCGCCCAACACGCGGCCGATGGCAGCCGCATCGCCCGATAGACCGCTGCGCCTCTTTTCGGATAACCTGCGATGCCGTCCGGCGAAACCATCACGGCGCGGACATGCACCATTCGCCCGCTCTCAACGGTAGCGTAGGCCCCGATCGGCACCTGGCAGCCGCCGCCCAACGATGCCAGCACTGCCCGTTCGGCAGTGACAGCGATCGCTGGTTTCGGTGTGCTCCAGCCGCTTCGAGAGTTCGAAACGCCTCGCCGCCATCGTCGCGAGTCTCTACCGCCAGCGCCCCTTGTCCTACCGCGGGGCACATCACCTCCGGCTCGAACAACTCGGTGATGCGATTCTCCCAGCCCAGCCGCCGCAAGCCCGCCGATGCCAGCACAATCGCGTCGTACTGGCCTTCATCCAGTTTGCGAAGCCGCGTATCGACGATTGCCGCGAATGTTTTCGATTTGCAGATCGGGCCGAAGCGCGCGCAGCTGCGCCGCACGGCGCAGAGAGCTGGTGCCCACGCGGGCGCCTTGCGGCAGATCCGCCAGGCGCGCGCCCACCAGGGCATCCCGCGGATCTTCTCGTTCCGGAATGGCCGAGCCAGCGTGAGCCCGGCCGGCAGCTCGGTCGGCATGTCCTTTAAGCTATGCACCGCCAGATCGATCGCGCCAGCGAGCAGCGCCTCTTCGATTTCCTTGGTGAACAGTCCCTTGGTACCGACCTTCGAAAGTGCGACGTCAGTGATCTTGTCGCCCGTGGTATGGATGATCTCGATGCGGCATTCTGCGCCCAGGCTCTCCAGCCGCGCCTGAATCCAGTGCGCCTGCCACAAAGCGAGTTGCGAGCCCCGCGAGCCGATGGTCAGCATGCTAGTCGCCTAACCGGAAGACCTTTCGAACGGCATGACGACATGGTGCCCGTCGGGCTGCGATAGCTTGGCGACGCAGCTCCGAAATCGGCCCGTGCGCGATCTTGTTGATCATGCTCTTGGTGAGTGCATCGAGGGCCTGCTTCCTGCTCGGGAGTCAGCGACCCGAATTTGTCCGCGCATACGAGCCAGTTCGGCCGATCGCGCAGCTTTTCCAGCTGCTCCTGCAGGCTTACGATGGTGGGCACCACTTCGCGCGTCTTCAGCCGCGCCATCATGCGCTCTACTTCCTCGTGAATGATCGCTTCGGCTTCTTCGGCCGAATGCATTGCGGCCCTTCAGGTTGGTATCGACCACCTTCTGCAGGTCGTCGATATCGTACAGGAACACGTTGTCGAGCTCGTTGACTGTCGGCTCGATGTTGCGCGGTACAGCGATATCGATCAGGAACATCGGACTGGTTGCGCCGCGCATCGAGCACTTTCTTCATGTCATCGCGCGTGATGATGTAGTGCGGGGCGCCGCTGGAGGTGATGACGATGTCGACTTCCGGCAGGAACCGCCAGGAAGTGCGTATATTCGACGATCTTGCCGTCGAAAAGCTGCAGCCATTTCGACGGCGCGCTCGTGGGTGCGGTTGGTGACAAAGATTTGTGTCGCGCCGCTGCGCCGCAGATGCCGGGCCGCCAGTTCGGACATCTTGCCCGCGCCGACGATCATGACTTTCTTGTCTTCCAGCGAGCCGAAGATATCGCGCGCCAGCTCCACCGCGGCGTAGCTGACCGAAACTGCGTTCTCGCCGATCTCGGTCTCGGACCGAACGCGCTTGGCGACGTTGAAAGCGCGGGTGAGCAGGGTGTCCAGGAATCCGCTGACGGCGCCGTGTTCCTTGGCCAGCGCGTAGGCCGATTTGAGCTGTCCCAGGATCTGCGGCTCGCCGACCACCATGGAATCCAGGCTGGCGGCAACGCGGAACAAATGGCGAATGGCATCGCCGTCTTCGAAGCGGTACAGATAGGGCGTCACCCAGTCGCGCTGCCACATGGCGGGTGTCGGCCAGAAATTGGTCCACCGACAGGCGCCGGCTATGGAGTCTTCGCAGGTGAGCGCCACTTCCACGCGATTGCAGGTGGAAAGAATCATGCCTTCGCAGAAACCGGGACGGCCTTTCAGGTCCAGCAGGCGGCTGCGAGAGACGCGCTTTCATCGAACGCCAGGCGCTCGCGCACCTCCACCGGCGCGCTCTTGTGATTCACGCCTGTGATGGAGAATCTCATTTGGTCGACAGCGATCGCAGGCCCACGTGCGCGGCCCAGGTGAAGGCCGAAGCAGCACAAGACCGCCACGGCCATGAAGGCCGCTTTGCGCCCTCTCCATCCGGCGGTGGCGCGGAGGAAGACCATGGTGAGATAGAAGCCCCAGGTGATGAAAGCGAGCGCGACTGCGAGGATCGCTGATCCAGGCGGTGCCCGCATTCGATGAACGCCCAGGCGCTGCCGGCGATCACGCCCAGCGTGATGAATACGAAGCCGAAGCTCATGGCGTTGGTGATCAGGTTGTCGAGCGTTGCGAGCGGGGGCAGGCGCTTGAAAAGCGCGCCACGATCAGCGGTTTCTTTCTGTTTGAGCTGCCGTTCCTGCATTAAGTAGAACATGGACGCCACGGCGGTCAGCAGCAGCGGCTGCGTAGCCCAGCAGCACCATCATGACGTGCAGCAGCAGCCACGCATTTCGAACACCTGTGCTCGGCCAACTGAGCATGGGCGTCTCCATGGCGCCCACTTGCGTCAACACGAATACCAGCGGAAAAATACAGATACTGAGACTGGCGGAGTCGTAGCGCCAGTAGACGAACAGGAATAAAACCGCGATCAGAAATGCGCAAACGGTGGCGGATTCAAAGAAGTTGTCGACCGGCAGATGGCCCACCGCTCGGGCCAACTCGACGATCGCGACGAAGTGGAGCACGGCCCCGACCAGGAAGGCAAATAGCGCGTGTTTTAGAAAGCCGGATTTCTTCCGCAATAGCACAGCGATTGCGTGAATCAACCCGACCCCGTATAGCACCGTAGCCATACGGAGCCAGAAAACGCCCATTTCGTGCATCTTTATCCCAGTATAACGGGGCCGGGTACCGGGGGCGGAATGTGCTCAGTAAGCGTGGGTCTGACGACCAGCCAGGCGGCTATTAGCCCATTTTCTGCTTAATTACATCGATCAGCTCTTTAACAGCCGCTGCGCTCTTCTGCAGCGCTGCCTGCTCGGATTGATCGAGCTTAATCTGGAAAATCTTCTCGATCCCGCGCGATCCGAGCTTCACAGGCACGCCGACGAACAGATCGTGAATGCCATACTCGCCCTCCAGAAAAGCCGCGCACGGCAGAATCTTCTTCTTGTCCTTCAGGATCGATTCCACCATTTCTGTCGCGGCGGCCGACGGCGCATAATAGGCGCTCCCTGTCTTGAGATACTTCACAATCTCGGCGCCTCCATCGCGAGCGCGCTGCACCAGCCGGTCGATGGCAGCCTGATCCAGCAATTCACCGAGCGGGATGCCGGACACACTGGCCAGACGCGCCATGGGAACCATGGTGTCGCCGTGTCCACCTAAAACCATCGCCGTTACGTTCTCTACCGAGACATCCAACTCCTGCGCGATGAAAGTCCGGAACCGCGCCGTGTCCAGGATGCCGGCCATGCCGATGACCCGGTTTTTCGAAAACTTCGCGATCTGGAACGCCGTCCAGCACATGGCGTCCAGCGGATTGGTTACCAGAATGAGAATCGAGTTGGGCGAATGCTTCACCGCCTGTTCGGTCGCGCTCTTCACTACTTCGTAGTTGGCCAGCAGCAAGTCGTCCCGGCTCATGCCGGGCTTCCGTGGAAAGCCGGCCGTGATTACGACGATATCCGAGTTCGCCGTAGGGCCGTAATCACTGGCGCCGACGATATTGACGTCGTAACCTTCCACGGGGCCGGACTGCAGTATGTCGAGTCCTTTACCTTGCGGAACTCCTTCGATGACGTCCACCAGCACGACGTCCGCTAATTCCTTGCCGGCGATTCGAAGGGCGCAATTGGCGCCTACGTTGCCCGCTCCCACAACCGTGACTTTTTTTCGCATAGAATTCTCAAGGTAGGGCCATGAACATGGTTCTGTCAAGCAGAAGGGGAACTTCTTGAGCTTTTATTTCGACGATTTCGTTCTCGACAGCGTGGGCACTTCGCGCGGAAGAACCATCACAGAGGCTGACATTGTAAACTTCGCCGGAATCTCCGGAGACTTCGTGGAACTGCACATGAGCGAGCCTTACGCTGCCAAAGGACCGTTCGGAAAGCGGATCGCTCACGGAGCCTTGATATTCAGTATTTCCACCGGCTTGGGCATACAACTGAACCAAATCCAGGAAACAGTGATTGCGTTCTATGGTATCGACAAGCTCCGTTTCACACGGCCGGTTTTTATCGGCGATACCATACACGTCGTCAAGAAAGTGATCGAAAAGCAACAGAAAGACGGCGACCGCGGCGTGGTCACTTTCGAAACCAACGTCCTCAACCAGTTCAATGAACTGGTAATCGTCTACTACGACAAAGTGCTTGTAAAGGCGCGCTCGTGACGGATTTGGCAGGGCTGGTGGTGCTGGATCTGACGCGCCTGCTGCCTGGCGCAGTTGCAACGCAATACCTGGCCGACTGGGGCGCCGAGGTCATTAAGATCGAGCAGCCTGGCGCCGGCGATTACGCGCGCACCATGAATGCCTCGGTTTTCAAACAAACCAACGCCGGTAAGAAGAGCGTCGTCCTGGACCTCAAAAATCCGCGGGGCCGCGAGATCCTTAAATCTCTGGCCGGCACGGCCGACGTGTTGATCGAAGGCAACCGTCCGGGCGTTATGGAGCGGCTCGGTCTCTGCTATTCGGAGCTGAGCGCCATAAACAGGCGGCTGATTTACGTCAGCCTGACCGGCTATGGACAGCGAGGACCTTATGCCGATCTTGCCGGGCATGATGTCAACTACCTGGCGCTGGGCGGAGTTTTAAGCCTGAACCTTCCAGTGATTCCTGGAGTGCAGATTGCCGATCTGGTAGGCGGCTCCATGCAAACGGTGATGGGGATTCTGCTGGCGTTAATGGGGCGTCATAGCACCGGCGAGGGGCGCCACGTGGATGTTTCCATGTACCATGGAGTGACCTCGTTGCTTACGATTCCCCTGGCCGGCTACCGCGATACGGGATGCGAACCCAACCCTGGCGCTGAAACATTGAGCGGACGCTATGCTTGTTATAACGTCTACGAAGCTGCCGATGGGCGATGGCTGGCAGTGGGCGCGCTGGAGCCGAAATTCTGGGCCCAGCTGTGCCGGCGGTTGGGTTGCGACGACTTGATCAAACGTCAGTTCGAAGAGCCGCCGGACGCCGTAAAGGCGCGAATTGCGGCCATTTTTAGAACCGAACGGGCGCAGGACTGGTTCGATGAATTACGCGACTCCGACTGTTGCGTGACCAAGGTGCGCACCGTCGGCGAAGTGGCGGCCGAACTTCCCGATCGCGACGGGCCTCCGCCGCCGGCGCTGGGCGAGCATACCTTCGAAGTGTTAAACCGCTCGGGTATTGCGCACGCCGAACTTGAAGAATTGAGACGCCAGGGAGTAATCGCATGACTGTCAACTACTGCCTTCGCCGGGCGAAATCCTTCTACGGACGCAACCTCGCGATTGATTACGAGGATCGCCAGATCACTTATTCCGACTTTTACCGGATGGTGGAAGACTCCGCGCGAAAACTCGCGGCGCTTGGGGCGGGGAAGGGCGACCGCGTGGCTCTGCTGATGTTGAACTCCCCCGAATATCTGGAGCTGTACTATTCGACCGCCATGGCCGGCACGGTCATCGTGCCTCTCAACACGCGCTGGCATGTGAATGAGATCGTCTTCACTCTCACCGATTCCGGCAGCAAGATTCTATTTCTCGACGACCGCTTTGCGCCCCTGGAGGCACAAATTCGCAACGCCGTTCCGGGGCTCGAAAAACTCGTCTATGTGGGCGACGCAGCCTGTCCCGCGGAATTGCTGGACTGGAAAACTATCACCTTTGACCCGGCCAAGTCCTTTCCCGAGCCTGATGAAAACGATCTCTACGGACTCTTCTACACCAGCGGCACGACGGGCGGACCAAAAGGCGCGATGCTCACTCATCGCAACATCTATTCGAACGGAGTACACTCCCTGCTGCCGCCCACCAGCGTAGTAGTGGAAGGCAAATGGTTACACTCGGCCCCGATGTTTCACATGGCGGACGCTGGCGCCATCCCGGCCTTGACACTGACCGGCACAACCCACTGTTTCCTCCCCAGTTTCGACCCTGAAGCCACGCTGCGCGCTATCGAACGTTATCGCATCACGAATCTCCTGCTGGTCCCGACCATGATCAACATGGTGGTGAATCATCCCCGGTTCGGCGATTATGATTTGTCGAGCCTGAAGCGCATCATGTACGGCGCCTCGCCCATGCCGCTGCCATTGTTAAAGCAATCGATCGCGAAAATCGGCTGTGATTTCGCGCAGGGCTACGGGATGACCGAAGTAAGCCCGCTCCTGACGGTGCTGTCGCCCGAGCACCATTGTTTCGAGAATACCGAAGGCCAGTTCGCTCCTGTGAAATCCGCCGGCAAAGCCGTAACGGGCGTCGAGATTCGCGTGGTGGATCTGAATGATCAGGACGTCCCGGTGGGACAGGTCGGAGAAGTGATCACGCGCGGTCCGAACGTGATGAGGGGCTATTGGAACAGGCCCGAGGTGAACGCCGAAGTGCTGCGCGGCGGCTGGATGCACACCGGCGACCTCGGTGCGCTCGACGAAGAGGGCTTTCTCTACATTCTCGACCGCAAGAAGGACATGATCAAGACCGGGAGCGAGAACGTGTACTCGCCGGAAGTGGAATCGGTCATATGCGCGCATCCCGCGGTGCTCGAGGCCGCTGTCATCGGTATGCCGCACGAAACCTGGGGAGAGACGATCCGGGCCATCGCAGTTACGCGGCCGGACTGCTCGCTCACGGCGGACGAACTTATCGTCTGGTGCCGCGGACGGCTGACGCACTTCAAGTGTCCGACTTCCGTGTTTTTCACCGACTCGCTGCCGAAGGGCGGCACGGGGAAAGTTCAAAAGAATGTTCTGCGCGAGCGCTTCAACCAGCGTGAGGACGGCCGGCAAAACGCAGCCGATTGAAATTCAAGTCTTGATTGGCTGCGTGTTAGCTTGCAAGCGCCGCATCCCACGTATCCAGCGATCGTAGTCGGTCGCTTTGCGTTTGATATATTCCAAAACCTCGGGATGCGGGAGGATCAGGAAATGTTCTTCTTCCAGACCCTTCACGACGGCCTCGGCTACCTGATCGGGTTCCAGCGCTCCCTCCAGCAGGAAGGTTCCGCCGCCGAATTCTGCGTTCTCGAGCATTCGCGTTTTGACGCCTTGTGGGCAAAGAGCCGAAACCTTTAGCCCCTGGTCGCCGTAAGTGATTGTCAGCCATTCAGCGAACGAGAGCGCGGCGTGCTTGGTCACTGCATACGGTGCCGAGCCGATCTGTGTAAGCAGTCCCGCTGCTGACACGGTTTGCAACAGGTACCCGTCTTTTCTCGCCAACATTCCAGGCAAAACCGCGCGCGCCGCATAGACATGCGCCATCACATTGATGTTCCAGATGCGCGTCCACTCGCGGTCAGGAACGCACTGGTCTCCTTCGATCGCCGATGCCGGCATTCGAGCAGAACAGATCGATTTGGCCGTGCTTCTTCAGCACCTGATCGACCAGCCTTTGTACATCGGATTCCTCGGCCATGTTGGCCTCGACGTGCCATCCACCTACCTGCGCGGCCACTTCGCTCGCGGCCTTAGCTTCGATGTCCGCCACGACTACGGCTTTTGCGCCTTCGGCGGCGAACCGTCTGCACATCGCGCGCCCGATGCCATTCGCGCCTCCGGTCACGACCACGATCTTGTCCTGGAGTTTCATTCCTCGATGATAACAACGCTACTCGTCGCTCCTAAAAACACTGTGCCAAGATCGAAATAGGAATGTTCTGGACCCACCGTAGCTTTTGGATTCTGCCGATTTTGATCGCGGCGATTCTCGGTGGTCTCAGCATGATCGTCTCCCGCACCCGGTTGAAAAACGTTTATAAACACAGATTCATAGAGCCGCGGCGGGAGCGGCTGTTCCTGGCCTCAATCGGTTTTTTCACTACCGTACTTCTCGTTCGAGCGATCACAATCGCAATCCACCATGACCTGGGACCGTTCCATGATGCTGAGATGCACGGGCGCCACATCCATCATCTGGTGTGGGGGATCTTTCTGCTTTTGATCGTGGGCTACGCGTGGCTCATCGAACTGGGAACCGGAGCCCCTTCGTCGTCCCACTGGAGCGGACGCTTGACTTCGATGCTCTTCGGAGTCGCCGCCGCTTTGACGCTGGACGAATTCGCACTCTGGCTCAATCTTCGCGATGTCTATTGGGAACGTGAAGGCCGGGAGAGTTTCGAGGCCTTAGCTTTATTCGGCGGTTTTCTGGCCGTGGGCATCTTCGGACGCTCGTTCTGGCGTGGCATAGCCCACCAATTCGGCAGTATCTTCAGCCCTAAAACCCAGCAACCTCAATGACGCTCGCTTTCAGTGCGCGGGCTCTTCCAATTTGCGGCCGGTTCCTGCACAGTTAGGACATCGGCCGGTTCCGGCGCATCTCTCGCACTGGCCGCCGTTGCTGGTGCCCTTGCAGACCGGGCAATCCCCACTCCCGCCGCAGGCCGTGCATTTATGTTTCTCGTGTTCCATTTGGATTCTCCTGGTGTTAAAACCAACCCCGTCACCGCTGCGCGCGGGTACCTCGATGATACAATGAGCTTCTTTGACACTCCGACTTCTTCGAGATCTCTCTGAAAACATGCCGTTCAATAAGTTGGTCGGCATCCGCGTCGTCAGCCGGCATTCTGATGGAGTGACCTTGGCTTGTTCCCTGCGCGACCAGCTTCGCAACAGTGCCGGAGTGATGCACGGCGGCGTATTCACCACCCTCGCCGATATCGCGATGGGCGTCGGACTGGCCAATCACTTTGACGGCCGCCGGCCCGTGACCACCACCGAGCTGAAAATCAATTTTCTCCGACCCGTCGCCGAGGGCAAACTCGTCGCGCGATCACACCTGCTGCGCATTGGCAGGCGCTTGTGCGTCGGCCGGGTAGATATGTTCGATGCCAAGCGCCAGTTAGCGGCCGTGGCGATCGTGACTTACATGTTGCTCGAAGAAGAGAAAAAAGGGCAGGCCGATTGAGCCTGCCCAACATAAACACTGGTGTTTTTACGCCGCGTGGTCGATCGGCCGGGTCTTAATCAGATCCATGCGCTCCCGCAACTTCGGAATCACCGCGCACAGCACATCTTCTACCCGCTCGGCCGGAAGGAACTGCATCTCTTTACGGACCTCTTCCGGCAGATCGCGAAGATCCTTCTGATTGGCCTTCGGCAGGATCACCGTCAGAATCCCGGCCCGCCGCGCCGCCAGAACCTTTTCTTTGATGCCGCCGATCGGCAGCACCAGTCCAGTCAGCGTAATTTCGCCCGTCATGGCGATATCGCTGCGCGCTGGAAGTTTGGTGTAGAGCGACGTCAAGGCGCGTGGCCATCGTCACGCCCGCCGACGGTCCATCTTTGGGGATGGCGCCGGCCGGAACGTGCACGTGCACACCGGCGTTCTTGAACAGCGCGCGGGTCGATGCCGAAATCGCCGGCGTGCGCCCAGATGTAGCTCTGCGCCGCCTTGACCGACTCCTGCATCACTTCTCCCAGCTGCCCGGTCAGCGTCAGGCCCTTGCCATCCGGCAGCAGCGTAGCCTCGATATAGAGGACGTCGCCGCCCGTTTCGGTCCACGCCAAGCCGGTCGCAACTCCAGGCGGAAGATCGCGCCGCGCCTCTTCCTGATTGAACGGCTCTGGCCCCAGCATGTCCGCCAGATCGTCCGGCTTCACTGTAACCGATTCGGTCTTGCCTTCGGCGAAGCGCAGCGCGACTTTGCGCGTCACGCGTACCGATGGCCCGCTCCAGCCGTCGGAGACCAGCTTCGCGCGTATAGCCCGGAGATGATACTCTTCACCGTTTCGTCCGGCAGCGCGCACTGCTCCGCCGTCAGCCCGGTTTCCTTGAGCTGCTTCGGAATCAGATACCGCTTGGCGATCTCGAGCTTCTCTTCTTCGCTATAGCCGGCCAGCCGCAGGATCTCCATACGATCGAGCAGCGGCCGCGGAATCGTATCCAGCGCATTGGCCGTGGTCACGAACAGCACCTTCGATAAGTCGAACGGCAGATCGAGATAGTTGTCGCGGAAAGTCTTGTTCTGTTCCGGATCCAGGATCTCGAGCAAGGCGTGCGCCGGATCGCCGCGGAAATCGTGGCCCAGCTTGTCCACTTCGTCCAGCATCAACACCGGATTGTTGGCCCCGGCCCGGCGCATGGACTGAATGACCCGGCCCGGCAAGCGCGCCGATGTAGGTCCGGCGGTGGCCGCGCAATTCGGCTTCATCATGCAGACCGCCCAGGCTCATCCGCTCGAACTTGCGGTTCAAAGCTCGCGCGATCGATTGGCCCAGCGACGTCTTGCCGACTCCCGGAGGGCCGACGAAGCACAGGATCGGCGCTTTGGCGTTCGGGATTCAGTTTCAGAACGCCCAGGTGTTCCAGGATGCGCTCCTTCACATCTTTCAGACCGAAGTGATCTTCGTCCAGCACCTGCCGCGCGCGCGCGATGTCGAGCGAATCTTCGCGTGCTCTTGCGCCACGGCAGTTCCAGCACGTAGTCGAGATAGGTCCGGATCACGTTGTAATCCGGCGCGCCTGGTAGGCAGCTTCTCCAGCCGGTCCAGTTCGCGCTTGGCTTCCTTCAAGATCTCTTCTGGCAGGTCGGCCTTTTCCAGCCGTTCGCGAAGCTGCTGCGGCCTCGGCCTGCTCGCCGCCCTTTTCGCCCAGCTCCTGCTGGATGGCGCGCATCTGCTGACGCAGCAGATAGTCGCGCTGCTCCTTGCTCATCTCGCGTGCGCGCTTCGGTGTTGATCTTGTTCCGCAGTTCCAGCACCTGCACCTCATGCGTCAGGTAGCGGTGCATCATCCGCAGCGCTTCCAGCCGGTGGGCGCTTCGAGCAGAGACTGCGCCTTCTCGGCTTCCAGGCTGAACATGGAGGCCAGAACGAACGCCAGCCGCATCGGGTCTTCGTTGGCCGACAGCAGCCCCCGCAGTTCCTGTGGAGCATTCGGCTGCGCCAGGGTCAGAGCTTCGCCGGCCAGTTCGATCAAGGCCCCCTGCAGCGCCTCCACTTCCGAGCTCTTATCCTCCGGCAGCGGCAGCGGCGTCACCCGCGCCTCTCAAAAACGGCTCGGAGTGATCCAGCTTCGACAGACGCCACGCGCTCCATCCCCAGCACCAACAGCTCAATATGGCCTTCGGCGGCGCGGTTCATCTTGCGGATCACCGCCTTGGTCCCGATCGGATAAAGATCTTCCTGCTTGGGCACATCTACGTCGGCGTCGCGCTGCGTGAAGACCACAATTTCCTTCGATTCAGTAGCGAGCGCCGCCTCCACCGCGGCGATCGATCCCGCTCGCCCCGCCGAAGAGGCATCATCAGGTACGGGAACAGCACGGCATTCTTCAAAGGCAATACCGGCAGCGTATAGACAACAGGTTGGTCAGACATATTTATTCCCTTCGGTGATCATCCTCACCAGCAACAATCCGTTGCGCGCTTCAATGGTCACTTGCGCATTCGCAAGATTCACGGGCATTTCGAGCGAACGTTCGAACCGGTTATAAGAGATCTCCATTGCGTAATAACTGCACCCTTCCTCCACAATCGTGTCGCGGCGTATACCGCTTACGGTCACGCGCCGGCCGCTGACGCTTACCACAACATCCTCCGGCCTAACCCCGGCCAAGTCGAACTTCAGAAGCCACCCATCCCGCGTCCGATAAACATCGGCGGAGGGTTCCCATGGCGCCGGCATCTCCGATACAAACATCGGCCAGAATCTAGTTCGATTACTCATAAGGGCTCTAAATGTTAGATGCACCAATAGACAAAAAGAAGCAGGCCCACTTAAACGGACCTGCTTCCCAGAGACTCAACTTTACGAATGCTTACTTGTTAGGAACCACCACAAACTGCGTTCCCTGCCCGCGTTTTACCAGCAGGAGGGTCGAGTCCTTAGAGGCGCCGGCCCGCACCGCGCTATTGAAGTCTGCCGCGGTGTTGACGGGCTTATGGTTGACTTGGACGATAACGTCGCCTTGTTCCAGCCCCGCCGCGGAAGCCGGCGAATCGCTGTCCAGATCGGTGATGACGACCCCGCTCGTGCCTTCAGGCAATTGCATCTCGCGGCGCAGATCGGAGGTCAGCCCTTGGACCGAAACGCCCCGAAGAGCGCCCTTCTCGCCGCCGCTCGGGAGATTATTTTCCTGCCCCCGGCCGTTGCCCTCCGCTTCTAGATTGAATTCACCCAGAGTGACCGGGATATCCATATTCTGGCCGTTTCGCGCGACTTTCAGATGGACCGTGGTGTCTGGCGCGAACCCGGCCACTGCCAGCCGGAAGGAGTTCACATCCTCCACCGGATTGCCGTTGATGGCGGTGATCACGTCGCCGACCTTCATGCCGGCCTTCTCAGCCGGGCTGCCGGCCGTCACCTGAGCGACCGCGACGCCATGACCATTCGGCATACCGAATGCCTTGGCCATCTCCGGCGTCAGCTCTTGCGGCAGGATGCCCATGAATCCACGGGTCACTTTGCCGTTCTTCAGGATCTGATCCATGATATTGTGCGCCATGTTGGCCGGGATCGCAAAGCCGATGCCCTGGTTGCCACCCGTCTCGCCGGACAGGATGGCGGTGTTGATTCCGACCAGTTCGCCTTTGGTATCGATAAGCGCGCCACCCGAGTTTCCTCGGTTGATGGCAGCGTCGGTCTGGATGAAATCTTCAAAGCGCTCGATCCCCAGGCCCCCGCGCCCTTTAGCGCTGATGATGCCCATGGTCACGGTCTGGCCCAGGCCAAACGGCTCGCCGATGGCCAGCACGACATCGCCGACTTCGGCATGCGCGGAATCTGCGAAGGGCAGAGTGGTCAGACCTTTTTTGTCGATCTTCAATACCGCCACGTCGGTGTATTTGTCAGTTCCAATCACCTTGGCCGGATACTCTTCCTTGTTGGCAAACGAGACTTTCACGTCGGTGGCGCCATCCACGACGTGGTTATTCGTCAGAATGTAGCCATCCGGGCTGACTACTACGCCCGAGCCCAGGCTGGTCGCCCGCTGCGAACGGGGCTGCTGCTGTTGGGGCATCCGGCCGCCGAAAAACTGACGGAAAAATGGATCGTCGAACATGCCGCCGCCCGGGGATCATGCTGCTCCTTAACGACCTTCGACGAAGAGATGTTGACCACGGCGGGCATGGCGCGCTTGACCACCGGAGCAAAGCTGACTAGCGGCCCTGCCTCGGTTGTAGCGGCCTGTGCCGTGTTCATAAATTCTGGGACGCTGCGAGAATGGATGGTTACGCCCAGCGCTCCAACCAGCATCGCAATAACTGCAATCAAGACAACCGTGGATGTACGGATGTGACCTTTCATAGTGGTTATGCTTCCTTTAGAGCCGCCTCACGCTCACGGCTCGGGATTTTAGATTCAAACTTCAGTTTTCCGGACGAATCGAGGTCCACCAGAACAGTGTGGCCGTCACGAATCTCGCCGCCCAGAATCAGGCGCGCCATTGGCGTTTCAATTTCGCGCTGGATGGCCCGTTTCAACGGGCGGGCGCCGTAATTTGGATCGTAGCCGGAGCGGACCAGATGTCCGCGCGCCCGATCCGTCAATTCCAGTTCAATATGCCGATCCGCCAGCCGCTTACGCAATCCGTTCAGCTGGATCTCGACAATCTGCTTCAAATGTTCTTCCGACAATGCGTGGAACACGATGATTTCATCCACTCGGTTCAGGAATTCCGGCCGGAAATGATGCCGCAGCTCCTCCAGCACCGTATCCTTCATCCGGTCGTAGCCCTCGCCCGCGAACGCACCCCGGTATTCCAGGATTCGATGGCTGCCGATATTGGAGGTCATGATCACAATCGTGTTTTTGAAGTCCACCGTGCGGCCCTGCCCATCCGTAAGACGCCCATCGTCAAGGATTTGCAGCAACACGTTGAACACGTCGGAGTGTGCTTTTTCGATTTCGTCAAAAAGGACTACACAATATGGACGACGTCGCACGGACTCCGTTAGTTGCCCCCCTTCTTCGTAACCAACGTAACCTGGGGGTGCTCCGATCAGCCGGGCCACGGTATGTTTTTCCTGGTACTCCGACATGTCGATGCGAATCATGGCCTTTTCGTCATCGAACAGGAACTCCGCTAAAGCGCGCGCCAGCTCTGTTTTGCCGACCCCGGTGGGCCCTAAGAATATGAAACTGCCGATCGGACGATTGGGATCCTTTAACCCCGAGCGCGCGCGCATCACCGCTTCGCTCACGGCTTTAACCGCTTCGTCCTGCCCTATTACACGCTGATGCAACTCTTCTTCCAAATGCAGAAGTTTTCGCATTTCACCTTCTAGCAGCTTGGAAACCGGAACTCCCGTCCAGCGGCTGACCACTTCGGCAATGTCTTCTTCGTCCACCTCTTCTTTGAGCAGACGTTTCACGGATTGCTTCTCGGCCAGGCGCAGCTCTTCGGCCCTCGAGCTTGCGCTCCAGCTCGGTCAGCTTCCCGTATTTCAGTTCGGCCGCCTTGTTCAGGTCGTATTGCCGCTCGGCCTTTTCGATCTCGACCTTGACCTGCTCCAGTTGCTCGCGCAGCCCGCGCAGTTTCTGTACGCCTTGCTTTTTCGGCCTGCCATTGCGCCTTGGTCGCGTCCGCCTCCGATTTCAGATCGGCCAGTTCTTTTTCGATCTTCTTCAGCCGGTCTTTGGAAGCCGCGTCGGATTCTTTCTTGAGCGCCTCGCGTTCGATTTCCAGCTGCATGATGCGCCGCATGATCTCGTCCAGATCCGCCGGCATGGAGTCGATCTCGGTGCGCAGCTTGGCAGCCGCTTCGTCCACCAGGTCGATGGCCTTGTCCGGCAGGAAACGATCGCTGATGTAGCGATTGGATAGCACCGCGGCGGCCACCAGCGCCGAATCCTTGATGCGCACGCCGTGATGAACTTCGTACCGCTCACGCAGCCCGCGCAGGATAGAGATGGTATCCTCCACGCTCGGCTGATCCACGAAGACAGTCTGGAAGCGGCGTTCGAGCGCGGCGTCTTTCTCGATATATTTCCGGTATTCGTCCAGCGTCGTGGCGCCGATGCAATGCAGCTCGCCCCGCGCCAGCATGGGCTTCAGCAGGTTGCCGGCGTCCATCGAGCCTTCCGCCTTGCCGGCGCCGACAACGGTATGCAGCTCGTCGATAAACAAAATGACTCTGGCCTTCGGACGCCTGCACTTCTTTCAAGACAGCTTTCAGCCGTTCCTCGAACTCGCCCCGGAATTTCGCGCCGGCGATCAGCGCGCCCATATCGAGCGACACTACGCGCTTGTCCTTTAAACCCTCCGGCACGTCGCCGCGTACGATGCGGCCGGCCAAGCCTTCGACAATGGCGGTCTTTCCCACGCCCGGCTCGCCGATCAGCACGGGATTGTTCTTGGTTCGACGCGAAAGCACCTGGATCACGCGACGAATCTCTTCGATCGCGCCCGATCACCGGGTCCAGCTTGCTTTGCGCGGCCAATTGCGTCAGATCCCGGCCGTATTTTTCCAAAGCTTCATACGTCGCCTTCCGGATTCTGGCTGGTTACGCGCTGGCTCCCGCGCACTTCCTGCAACGCGCGCATCAGGCGCTCGCGCGTAACGCCGAATTCCCTGAGGATCTTGCCCGCCGGTCCCGAATCATCGGTCGCGGCCAGCAGAACGTGCTCGACCGACGTGAACTCGTCTTTGAGGCGTTTGGCCTCTTCCTCCGCCTGAGTCAGCAGCTTGGTGATGCCGCGTCGTGACATACACCTGATCCGGCCCGCCCGAGGCGCCGGAGACCTTGGGCAAACGGTCGATCTCTTGTTGAAAGCGGCTGCGCAGCGTATCTACCTTGACATCCGCTTTATTCAGGATGGAAGGCGCCAAGCCGCCCGGCTGCTCCAAAAGGGCAAGTAATAGATGCTCCGCGTCCACTTGCTGGTTTCCGTGGCTGCTGGCGATGGACTGGGCCGAACGTACGGCTTCCTGTAGTTTTTCGGTAAAACGGTTGAAATCCATTTGGACCTACTCTCTGAGACGCTAGATCTTAGCGTTTGGTTATCAACTAATATAAGTATACAACCAGTAGGCACTTTCGGCAAGTCGAAAAACTGCGATAGGATATCGAAATAGTTATTTATATTCAATAGTTTGCAGGATCGCTCGCAGCTTTATCTATCCACGCGCCTTCCTACGGGGTATAGTGCTTATAAGATGCTTTCCTTGGGCGGGGGCGCATTCCAAGGCGCACTAGTTTGCCTGCTGGGCATTCCACTGTGGGCCGCCGATGTGACTCTGCACGGGCGGATAGTCGACGAAGCCAACGCCCCAGTCCCGGGCGCCATCGTCTCGCTCCGCCTGGCTAACCCACCACAATCCAGCCAAGGGATTGAGGTGACCGCGGATCCAACTGGTGCGTTTCAGACGATCCTCCCTGAGCCGGGCAGCTACTTCATTACCATCGCGCAGACCGACTTCTTCCCGCTTACCAACCGCCCCCTCGATATCCGCGCAGGCCCAAATGAGATCATTCTGACTCTAAATCATGTTCGAAACACCTCCGAATCGGTCGACGTGAAGTCTGCCCCTTCCCCATCGACGTCGACCAGACTGATTCCGAGCGCCGCTTGTCCGGAAAGGAAATCTTCGACGTTCCCTATCCTTCCACCCATGATCTGCGTAATGCCATGCCTCTGATGCCGGGAGTGCTGCAAGGTTCCGAAAGGAGAGCTGCACTTCGACGGAGGCGCGGAAAACCAGACGCAATATATGCTGGATGGCTTCAACATCAGCGACCCGCTGACTGGAACTTTCAACACGCATCTGAGCGCCGACAGCGTTCGATCCATGGAATTCCTGAACAGCCGCTATTCGCCCGAGTACGGGAAAGGCTCCTCCGGGGTCCTGGCCATCCACACCGAAACAGGTGACGATACCTTTCGCTACTCCGGCACCAACTTCGTCCCCGGCGCTCGATAGCAGCGGAGGCTTGCATGTCGGCGCCTACACGCCCCGTCTGAGTTTTTCCGGACCGATCGTCAAAGGCCGCGCCTGGTTCTCCGACAATGTCGACGGCAACTATAATCAGCTCTTCGTTCCCGATTTGCCTCGAGGACAAAACCGGCGGACCAGCTACGGCGGCAGCAACCTGCTGCACACTCAGATCAACCTGACGCCATCCAACATCATCTTCGCTGACTTTTTGGTCAACCTGAACTCTACTTCGAACGCCAACCTGGGCGCGCTCGACCCGATTCCCACCACCATCGATCTTCGCACCCGGGAGTGGTTCGCCAGCATCAAGGACCAGGTTTATCTGACGCGGGGCACTCTGCTCGAGTTTGGCTTCTCGGATCTACGCACCTTCGTCCGCCAGGTTCCTCAAGGGGACGCCCTTTACGTCTTCAACCCCAATGGACGAGAGGGGAATTTTTATGTCGATTCCACTCAGAAGTCTCAGAGGAAGCAGTTCTTAGCCAATTTGTTTTTGCCCTCCTTTCAATGGCTGGGAACGCACCAGTTCAAAATCGGCGTTGATGCAGACCGTCTTGAGTACACCCAGGACACTCGACGCACCGGCTTTGAAAATGTCGGACTCGCCAACAACGTCCTGCGGCTGGTTACTTTTGCCGGTAGCGGCGTATTGGCGCGCCCCAGCCTGGAATTGTCGTCCTATATCGTGGACAACTGGAAGATCAGACCCAATCTCGTCGTAGAAGTCGGGCTCCGCCAGGATTGGGATGAGCTGGTGCGCGATACGGTCGTCGGCGCCGCGAGTCTCGGCCTCATACTCTCCCTTCGGATGGAAGAATACGAAGATATCGGGAGGCTACGCGGTCCTGTACGATACCAGCACGCCGCAGGTATTCAGCCGTCCCCAGGATCAGTATTCGCTGACGCACGCTCTACAATCCCGACGGCACCATTCAATCCGGTCCCGCGGCGACAGTCTTCACCATTGATCGCCGAGGTTTGCAGATGCCGCGCTACCAGAACTGGAGTTTCGGTTTGGAGCAGTTGCTGCCCGAAAGAGTTCTGCTGCGCGTCAATCTTTTGCGCCGCCGAGGCAGCCACGGCTCACTTACGTGAATGTCTTGAATCCCAACGCTCCGGCGCCTCCTGAGTTCGTCCAGATTTATCAGACCACGCAGTTTGATGCCATCTACCAGCTCGAGAACCAGGGCAAGCAACAATATGATTCGGCCGAGATCGCACTGCATCAGTCCTTTGGCAAAGGCTACGAGTGGATGGCCAGCTACACCCGTTCTCGCGCCTATTCCAACGCTGTCGCCGACGTGACGGTGGACCAGCCCATGTTGATCTCCAACAATGCGGGCCCACTCGCCCTGGGACGCGCCCAATCGCTTTTTAACCTGGGGCTATGTTCCCAGCCCATTCAAGAATTGGGCGATCGCCTATCTGTTCGAGACTCGAACCGGATTTCCATTCTCGGTACAGGATGAAATCGGCCGGGTCCTGGGAGCGGTGAATTCCGATCGCTTTCCCGACTACCTCAATCTTAATCTGCACCTGGAGTGGACCACCGCATCTCTTGGGTTACCGGTTCGCACTCCGCGGAGGGTTGAACAACATCACCAATCACAATAACTACACGGTGGTGAATAACGTCTTCGGTTCGCCGAACTTCATGACGTTCTATGGCAGCACCGGCCGGCATTTCGTGGTGCGTCTGCGCTGGCTGGGCCGCCTGAAGACTTAAGAGGCGTCTAAGCGTAAGCACAAAAACAGCTGCCAATTTCTCGGTGCCACGAGGCGACTTGCGCAACGCGGCTGAGAAATTGGCAGCTGGACTATCGGAAGTTTATACTTCGAAGACCGTCTTATTCCGTTTCCGCAAATAAGCGAGACCGAGCAGGCCCGATCCGATCAGCAACATCGTAGCTGCTTCCGGCGTTGGATCCGGTGGGGCGCTCGATTGTGAGCCGTATCTGAAATTATCCAGGAAAGCCACTGAGCCTCCGGTTGGAGTGGTTCCTTGGAGTGTGAAATCGACCGACGAAATCGGTGTGTCGGACGTAACGCCCCAGAAGGCCGGCGGCGCGGTTGTATTAGTCGCCGCGGTGTACTGCGTTCCCAGCACCGTGATACCGAAGTTCATTCCTGTGTTGCTAAAAGTAAACAAATCCGAACCAAAAGCCGTGACCGGGGTGGTGAACACAACGTGGATGAATGGCACGCCGGTGGTAGAGTTCATGGGTTCCATCAACGCTTCACCTGTACCGAAGCTATACCAGGACATTATTGAAGTGTCGGAGACGTCCAGCGCGTTTCCGTTGGGTGTGATTCCGATGAACTGAACGTCGGGGTAGACCACTCCGGTCGAATCGCTGTAGTCCTGGATCGCCTTGCCGTTGGCCTTGCCGCTGAAGTCGATGGTCTGATCTCCGCTGGTCGCTGCCTGCCAGCTAGCCAGGTTGGTATAAGTAACGGTTGTCGAATACGCGGGCGTGACGTTCCAGGCCAGCGCTGCCAGAGCGAAAAGAATCAGTATTCGAAAGTTTCTCAACATGGTTTCTCCGTTTGCACTTCCATCGGACGATGGAATATACCTGTCGAGATACAACTCTCCAGGCAGTCAGTTTCACTGCATCAAGACATTTGCAGATTGAAACTGGTTAAGTGCGAACGAAGTACGACTGCTCTCCGGCGAAGTGAAGATTCCTGAGAACTTTTCGCGCCAGTCTATTCCGTACCGCTAGGACCTATTCCCCGGTGCAACACGCTAAGTCGAATTTCAAATGCAGGCTAACGTCCTATTTCAGCGACGCCGCTACCTTGGCGCCATATTCCTTGGCCTTGGCCAAATCTGCTGCATCCAGCGTAAGCGAACGGCCGTCCCGCACGATCGGTTTGCCGTTCACCATGACGTCCTCCACATCGGAGCCCTTAAGCGCATAGACGATTTGCGAATAGACGTTGTAAAGCGGCACGGCATGCGGCCGGTCCAGGCGCAGCGTGATCAAATCGGCGCGTTTCCCGGTTTCGAGCGAGCCGATTTCCTTTTCGAGGCCAGCGACGCGCGCGCCCAGGATGGTCGCCATAGCGATGGCCTGCTCGGCATTCAAGCGCCGTGGGTCGCCGGTAGTGACCTTTTGCAGATCGGCGGCCAGGTTCATTTCTTCCATCAGGTCGAAATCGTTGTTGCTGCCGGCCGGGCCGTCGGTGCCGAGTCCGACCGGAATTCCGAGCCCGAGCAGCTTCATCACTGGTGCGATGCCGCTGGCGAGCTTCATGTTGCTGGAAGGGCAATGCGCGACGCCGGTTCCGTGCGCCTTCAGGATCTTCATGTCGGCGGCGTCCAGCCAGACGCCGTGCGCGGCGATGGTCGGGCCGTCCAGCACGCCCAGAGTGTCCAGCAGCGCGTTGGGCTCATGCCGCGTGCGCGCATCGCGTCGTCATTTTCGAATTTGGTTTCGGAGAGATGGATCAGCAAGCGGAACGTGGAATTTGTTGGCGAGCTGGCGGGCGGCCCTCAGATCGGCGTCGTCGTTGGTATAGATGGCGTGCGGCGCCGGAGCGGGAACGATCAGCGGGTCGTTCTTGTATTGGTGGATGAATTTCGCGGTGAACTGCAGCGCGTCTTTGGGCGTGGCCGAATCGGGGATTTGAACCTCAGGATCGTCTCGCCCAGAACTCCGCGCATGCCCGCTTCTTTGGTGGCCTGCGCCACGCGGTCCTCGAAATAATACATGTCGACGAACGTGGTGGTGCCGGAGAGCATCATTTCCAGACACGCCAGGCGCGTGCCCCAGAGGACGAAATCGGGCGTCACGTTCTTGGCTTCGGCCGGAAAGATGAATTTTTCGAGCCAGTCCTGCAGCCGCAGGTCGTCGGCGATGCCGCGCAGCAGCGACATGGCGGCGTGGGTGTGGGTGTTGATCAGGCCCGGCATCAGGATGGCATCGGGGCGGTCGACATGCTGGCGGGCTTGAAACTGGCGGTTGATCTCGGCGCGCTTTCCGACGCCGACGATGCGCTCGCCGCGAACGGCCACCGCGCCGTCGTCGATCAGACGATGCTGCGCGTCCATGGTGACGACGTAGCGGGCGGTATAGATCCAGTCGGCCGGTTCAGTGAATGCGCAGATGCTGAAACACAAGATCGACGCCGCCAGCCGGCTCACGCGGGCCAGCTTCCTATTCCAGGAACGAAACATCGAAGGGCCTCGGGAACAGATCTTTCAAATGCAAACTCTCGGTCTTACCTTGCAGATTTACCAGCGTCAGTTCGACGTCCCCGCAAAACTCCCACAGGATCTGCCGGCACGCTCCGCAGGGCGGCGTAAGAACAGTCGGTGTCGGCCGCCACCGCGATGCGCTTGAATTTGCGCGCGCCTTCTGAAATCGCTTTGAACACCGCGACGCGCTCGGCGCAGATGGTCAGCCCATAGGTCGCATTCTCGACGTTGCAGCCGGTGAAAATACGGCCGCTCTCGTCTTCCAGCGCCGCCCCCACCTGAAAATTCGAGAAAGGCGCATGCGCGTTCTTCGGGCCGCCAAGGCGGCTTCCAACAGTTTGTTCATAAGCTCGGCGCAGCCTCTTCAAAAACGTGACCAGCGTGTCGCGCACGCGGCGCCGGTCTCCAGCACTTCTTCATGATTGATTTTCTGCGGCAGAATGCCCGCCGCCATATTGGTGACGCAGGAAATCGCGAGCACCCGCATCCCCAGATAATTGGCCACGATCACCTCCGGCACCGTGGACATGCCGACCAGGTCCGCGCCGATGGTGCGCAGGTACCGGATCTCGGCCGGCGTTTCATAACTGGGCCCGGTGAGCGCGGCATAGACACCTTCCGATAACGAAATCCCGAGTTCATCCGCCACCTGGCGCGCAATCGCGCGATAGAGCCGCCGAATATGCGTCCGTCATGTCTGGAAACCGGGGCCCAGCGGAATCGTCATTGGGCCCGATCAGCGGATTCGACGCCCTGCAGATTGATGTGATCGGAGATCAGCACCAACGCTCCTTGACGATAGGACAGATTGATGCCGCCGGCGGCGTTGGTAAAGACGATCGACCGAACGCCCAGCCGGTGCAGCACGCGCACGCCCATGGTGACTTGGCTGGCGTGTAGCCTTCGTAGAGATGACTGCGCCCCGCCATCACGGCGACCTCCAGCCCATCCAGCTGGCCGAACACCAGCTTGCCGGCATGGCCGATGGCTGTGGAAGCCGGCCAGCCCGGAATTCCGGCGTAAGGGATCTCGAGACGATCGGACAGCTCCTCGGCAAAAGCGCCCAATCCGCTGCCCAGCACCACCGCGACGCGCGGCTCGCGGCTGGTCTGGGTGCGGATATAAGCGACCGCGGCTTGCATTACAGAAGCATGCCCGCGATGCAGGCCGACATGAAATTCGCCATGGTTCCGGCGGCCACCGCTTTCAATCCCAGGCGGGCGAGGTCGGATTTGCGGGTGGGCGCCAGCGCGCCGATCCCGCCGATCTGGATCGCGATGGAGCTGAGGTTGGCGAAACCGCACAGCGCGTAGGTAGCGATGGTGAACGAGCGCGGATCAAGGTGATCCTTCATCGGTCCGAGCTGTTGAAAGGCGATGAATTCGTTCAGCACCAGGCGCGTGCCCAGCAGGTTCCCGATGGATGCGCAGTCGTTGAACTTCACGCCCAGCAGCCAGGCCACGGGAGAGAACACGTACCCGAAAATCTCCTGCAGCGTGATGTGGAAATAACTGAGGATGCCGTTGCACATGGCAATCAGCGCGATAAACGCGATCAGCATGGCGGCGATGTTCAGCGCCAGATGCAGGCCGTCGCCGGCGCCGCGGGCCGCCGCGTCGATGACATTGACGCCCGGCTTTTCCACCTGATCTTGACGCCGCCTGCGGTGGCCGGCTTGCCGACTTCCGGCACCAGGATCTTGGCCAGCATGATGGTGGCCGGCGCGGTCATGATCACGGCCGTCAGCAGATGGCGGATCTCCACGTGCGCCATCAATACATAAGCCGCCATGATGGCGCCCGAGACGTGCGCCATGCCGCTGACCATGATGGTGAACAGCTCGGATTCGGTGAGGCCCGCAAGAAACGGCCGGATGGTGATCGGCGCTTCGGTCTGGCCCATGAAGATGCTGGCGGCCACGTTGGTGGATTCCGCGCCGCTGGCGCCCATCACGCGCTGCATCACCACCGCCATGGCGTTCACCAACACCTGCATCACGCCGAAATAATACAGGATCGCGAACAGGCTGCAGATGAAGATGATGATCGGCAGCACCTGAAAGGCGAAAACCACGGGCTGGCTGCCGCCCAGTTGATCGCCAAAAACAAACTTGCTGCCGGCCTGCGAATAGCCGATCAATGGCTTCACTTTGTCGCTGGCAGCTTGGAAAAGCCGCGAGGCGGGCGTGCGCAGCACGATGAAAGCGAAGGTGAGCTGCAGCCCCACGCCCCAGAAGATCAGCGACGGGCGGATGGCGCGCTCTGTGTTTGGAAAAGAGGACGCAGACCAGCAGGATCGCGAGAATCCCCAGTATGCCGGTGAACCGCTCCATTCGCCGGATCAGCTTACCACTTCCAGGATCAGCTCCCGCTCCTCGGGAGGCTGGCGGAAATGCGGAAAGCGTCTTCGATCTGCTGCGGAGGCTTCTTCGACATGTTCCTCGCGCGTGTAGTAGACGCGGCACAGCACCGCGCCGGCTTCCACCTTCTGTCCGACCTTCACTTCCAGGATCACGCCCACCGCCGGATCGATGTGTCTTCTTTCGTGTTGCGGCCCGCGCCGATCATCGACGACGCCATGCCGATGTCCTCGGCGGCGATCGCGCTGACGTATCCCGCGCGCGGCGAAGCGATCTCGCGCACGCCGGTGGCGTTGGGCAGCAGCTCGAACCGGTCCAGCACCTGCGGATTGCCGCCCTGCGCCTCGATCACTTCTTTGAACTTGCGGTAGCCCGAGCCATCCAGCAGCTTCTGCTGCGCCAACTTCGCGCGCTTCGTCCAGCGTGGGAACGATCTTGGCCAGGAAAATCATGCGCGCGGCCAGTTCCAGCGAGAGGCGAGTGAGATCGGTGGGCCCGGCGTTCTGCAGCGTCTGCGAAACTTCCATCACTTCGAGCGCATTGCCGACCGCGTAGCCCAGCGGCTGATTCATGTCGGTGATCAGCGCCTGCACGCGCTTGTCCGCGCGGCGCCCGATGCCCACCATCATTTGCGCCAGCCGCCGCGCATCCACCTGCTTCTTCATGAACGCGCCGTTGCCGACCTTGACGTCCAGCACCAGCGCGTCCAGGCCCTCGGCCAGCTTCTTCGACATGATGGAGGTGGCGATCAGCGGAATGGATTCCACAGTGGCAGTGGCATCCCGCAGCGCGTACAGCTTGCCGTCGGCCGGCGCTACCTCGGCGGTCTGCCCGATAAACGCCAGGCCGTGTTTGGCTCAGTTGCTCCTTGAAACTCGTCGATGGTCAGATCGGTGCGGAAGCCGGGAATGGACTCCAGTTTATCCAGCGTGCCGCCGGTATGGCCGAGCCCGCGTCCCGACATCATCGGAACCACGACGCCGGCCGACCGCCGCCAGGGGCGCGGAGATCAAACTGGTTTTGTCTCCCACGCCGCCGGTGGAATGCTTGTCTACTTTGATGCCGGGAATGGAACTGAGGTCGACAGTCTCGCCGGAGCGGACCATGCATTCCGTCGCCGCGCTGACCTCCCGATCCGTCATTCCGAGAATGGAAAACGGCCATCAGAAAGGCGGACATCTGATAATCCGGAATTTCATTCCGGTTGTAGCCGTCCACTAGAGTCGGCAATTTCTTCTGGCGATAGTTCTTCACCATCTCGTTTTCGGTGGATCAAATCGACAGTTCGCATTATAAGTTCTTCAGCGTACCATCTTATGTATTTGAAAGTAAAGGATTGCGCAGTGAAGAGCGCATCGCAGCTCTCGTGAACCAAGCGCCCAGCATGCGCGTCCATATACTTGTGACCGCCGCACGCCTGTTCGCCCTGCTAATACTAGCTTCGCTCAGCGCCTTTCCGTTCCCTATCCTCACCCCGGAAGCGACCCGCGCCTTCGACCGTTATATCGACTCGGCTGAAGCCGCCATGACCCAGGATTCCGGGCGCTTTCCGGCCATGGATCGGATGTCCGCCGAGAAAGCCAAGCTGCGGGGCGGGGAAATCCGGATCGATTCCGGCACACCACCCGAGGATATCGAGAGTGGAATGATCCAGGATTGGCGCGGCGCCATGTTCATCCCGAACGCCACCATCCAGAAAGTCAAAGCCGTTCTTCAGGATTATGCCAACTATAAAGAGTTCTACAAACCGGAAGTAATCGAGTCCAGACAAATAGCGCATCACGGCGACGAGTACGACATCTTCCTGCGTCTTCGCAAAAGACAAGTGGTTTTGACGGTAGTTCTGAACAGCGAGTACCACGTCAGCTATCGCCTGCCCGATCCCCGGCACATGTTTGTCAGCTCGCGTTCCACGCGGATCGCTGAAGTCGTCAGATCCCGACCGCTCTCTGACCGATGAAGAACCCGCCGGCCGCGATTCTGGATTTCTCTGGCGCCTGAATTCTTATTGGCGATTCGAAGAGGCCGACGGCGGTGTCTACGCCGAATGCCGGGCTATCTCCTTGTCTCGCGATGTGCCGCTAGGATTGGGATGGATGGTCAAAGGTTTCGTCACCAAATTCCCCAAGGAATCGATGCAGAACACCCTGCGCGGAACCAAAGCGGCGGTCGAAGGCCAAACGAAAAAGCTTACCGGATCTCAGGTATCGGATACCGGTATTCGCCACGGAAAATCTCGCCAAACAGATCCAGGATCTGCTGGTGCACTAATCCGTTATCGGCCAGCAGGTGCGGACCGCGCCAGCGCCGCAGTCGCCCCCTGCATATCCGAACACTTCCCGCCTGCTTCGCGATCAGCAGCATGCCCGCCGCCATGTCCCACGGATTCAGACCAAACTCCCAAAACCCATCCAGGCGGCCGCTGGCGACATAGGCCAGATCCAGCGCCGCGGAACCGGCGCGCCGCACGCCGTGCGTGATCATCGCGAGCTGATAGTAGAAATGCACGTTGACGTTCTGATGGCGCTTCCGGCTGGGAAATCCGGTGGCGACCAGCGTGTCCTCGAGTGTTGCTCACCTTCGACACGCGAATGCGCCGATTGTTCAGATAAGCGCCCGATCCGCGCTCGCACGTGAACATTTCGTTGCGCTCGGGATCGAAAATCACGCCCGCGATCATCTCGCCCGCTTGTTCCAGCGCCAGGGTGACGTTGTACATCGGAAAGCCGTGCGCGAAATTCGTGGTGCCGTCCAGCGGATCGACGTACCAGCAATATTCCGACGAGCCGGTGTGGCCGCCGCCTTCCTCGGCCACGATGGAGTGCGCCGGGAAATGGGCGCGCAGCCGTTCGATCACCAGCTGTTCGGACGCGCGGTCGGCTTCGGTCACCAGGTCGTATTCGCCTTTCAGCTCGAAGCCGATGCGGCGCTCGAAGTATTTGCGCGAGCAGCGCTCCGGCTTCGCGCGCGATTTCGACGCTGGTTTCGAGATAGGAAGGCATGGCATTGTGAACGTGGCACGCGCGACGCCGCGTCAGGCTTCCGGCTCTTCGTACAGATACTTGATGTCGTGTTTGAACAGAAACAGGTTGGGCGCGCCGTCGCGCGTGAGCCGGATGAAGTTGGCGTCGTAAAATTCGATCACGCCCGCTTACTTCTTCGTTGCTGCTCAGCCGGATGCGCACCGGGATCTCGTTGATCGATCAGGTGCCGCAGATACTTGACTTCTTCGAAAGTCTGCTCCGGAGCCTTGGTTTTGGCCTTGCTCATTCTGTGCTTCGCTTCAGCGCCCCGATCGCCGGCTCGATTCGCATCGATTCCCCATAATAGCCGCTGCGCGTGATCACCCGCAAATTCCGGGCCTGGCACGCTGACCTTCAGCGTATGGAAGCGATCCTTGGTGGGCGGCACGTCTTTGGGATAGAAGCCGATCAGATATTGCGTCCGCAGCTCGCGCAAGATATCGGCGAAAGCGCGATCCAGCTCCGCGCCCAGAGTCGGCAGTGAAGACTCGCCCGCCGGTGCCGGCGGCAAGCGTGGTCAGAGCATTTTCACCGCCCACGTTGCGGCCGGCATCGTTGGTGATCGGCACCACCAGAACCGGGTAGAGCAGCGTGTCGGCGAGCTGCGCCGCCTCCAGCGCCTGGTGGAAGTCCTTGACGCTGGTGGTGTCGCCGCCGTCGGTGACGATCACCATGACGTGCCGGCCGTCGCGGAGCTCCAGCTCGCGCGAGGCCAGGTAAATGGCGTCGTAGAGCGATGTGCCGCCTTCGGACTTGAGCTGCTTCAACTGCTTGATCCACTCGCGCAAAGCGCCGCGTGTAGCTGCTCAGCAGATTCACCTGCCAGTTGAAGCTGTACAGCGCGACGGTGTCGTCCGGATTGCCTTCGCCGAGCAGCGCCCTGAAAAATTTGCTGACCGAATCGAGCTCGTAGCGCAGCTCGATGCCCGTGGACGCGCTGGTATCCACCAGCATGGCTACCGACAGCGGCTGCTCGGTCTGGCGCTCGAACACGCGCGATGTCCTGCTTCACGCCATTATCGAAAATGGTGAAATCGTTCTTGTTGAGCGAGCCGATCAGTTGGCCGTTGGCGTCTTTCACCGTCACCAGCATGCGCACCAGGCGCACGTTTACGCTGATGACGGTGTCCGGCTGGGCGGTGCGCCGGAACGGCGGCCAGACACGAGCGGCGCAAGAGAAAACCGACGGCTCGACGGATCACTTTTTAGGACGGATTCGTCCCACTCCCCTTCCACCCAGACTTCTCCGTCGGCGAAGTGCTCTTTCTTCCAGATCGGCACGATGCGCTTCAGCCGGTTGATGCCTTCGAGCGCCGCTTCAAACGCCGGCTTGCGATGCGGCGCGGTCACGATAACCGCCACGCTGGTTTCGCCGATTTCCATGCGGCCCAGCCGGTGCACCATCGCGATCCGGC
This sequence comes from Bryobacterales bacterium, assembly GCA_963769205.1. Taxonomy (GTDB): domain Bacteria; phylum Acidobacteriota; class Terriglobia; order Bryobacterales; family Bryobacteraceae; genus Palsa-89. Next base: position 299,450 of record CAVYKR010000024.1, read on the forward strand.
CGATGGCATGCGCGCGCGCGATCTCGCGCCCGATCTCGGCCATCATCTTCACCGCCATCGGCTCGTAGCATTCATAGTCCAGGAACTTGGTGCGCGCGGCCTTTGGTGTTGTTCCGGACCACGCCTTCGAAGTTCACCACCGCGCCGTCTTCGCCTCGCAGCAGCTGCCGGGCGACGCCGCGCCGTGTCGATCGGCTCGCGCGTCAGAGCGAAGAAATACCCCTGTTCGGCGTCGAAAATCTCGTGCGTGTAACGTCCGGAGCCGCCGCTCACCGGCGGCAGGAACGCGATCTCGTCGCCTTCGCCGGACCACTACCGAGCGATCGCAGAACTGATGATTCGCGAGCCAGCACGATGCTGGATTTCAAGTCCGCTCAGCCGCGGAAACTGGCTGCGCGTAGCGCTCGAAAACGCAATCCGAGGCAGCGAGCCGTCCTCCACTTCGATGTGCGTCTTCTGCGCGGCCCACAATATCCCGCAACATGCCGAAAAATAGGACTTTTACGCGCACTTTTGTCATAGTAACAGACGGTTCGCCGGAAAACGGGTTTCAGACAAAACCTCCGGCACAGTTGTAGACTGCGATTATCTCCATGCCATCGTCCAATTCTTTGGAGCGGCTGCTCGACCGGCTGGAAGCTGCCAAGCGCCAGTTCGGCTCGCATGCCGGTCTGGAGAAGCTCCTCGATTCTCTTGGTCGTCGTCGCTTCGCGGACGCCCAGTCGCTCATTCGCTTTCACGAAGCCCTGCTGTTCTTCCGCGCTTATCCGCCGAATGCTCGGATTTTGCGTCTGGCCGACCGGCTGCTCGCGTCCTTCCCGGGTCGAATCGGCGCTGACCGCGCCCCGTTTGAAGAACCCGACGTTTCGGGCATCTCCGGCACCGGCCTCTCTGCCGTGTTCACTTACGACATGGCCCGCTGGCTGTCGCGTCATCATCCCGAACAGTATCGACATCGACTGGGAGGGTTCCGACCCGGCTCTTCTCGGTCCGCTGCTGTCCCGCCTGCATGCGGCCTTCGCTGAAGACGCCCTGGTGGAGGCGAACATTCCATTCCTCGATTGGTTTCGCGCTGCCAAGGGAAAAGCGAAAGGCTCCGATCTTAGTTGGCTGATTTCGCGACTGGAAAAGCTCCCGCTCCCCGCCGGCGTTATTTCCGATCTTTACGCACATGCCGAGCTGGCCCTCCGCTGGGAACTCGACAACCTGCCTACCACCCGAAGCAACATGAGGCTGCCCGGCGCCCGGCGCTTTTTCTATCACACCGGTCCGCTGCTGCGCCGCTCCGATGTGTCGCTCGAGGCCGAGTTGAAATCGCCGCCGCTTGTCGATCGTGAAACTACCCGCGCGCTCGCGGCGAACAGATGCTCGATCTGGCCCGCGACACCTCCGCCATGCGCTTTCGGGAGCTGCACGGCTTCACCTACGGCGATCCAGCGCGAGGTCTACCGCGCCGAGCTGGGCCGGGGCGTCGAAGTCTTCGTCTCGGGCGTTCTTCCCGAACACCGCCTGCCGCTGCGCGCCTACCACGCCGGTATGTTCTTTAAGAACGCGGTCCCCATCGGTTACATCGAGACACTCACCTACCGCCAGCAGATGGAGGTCGGCTTTAATCTCTATTACACGTTTCGCGAGGGCGAGACGGCCTGGCTCTACTGCCGCCTGTTGCGGCTGTTCCAACAATTGCTCGGCGTCACGCTCTTTACAGTCGACCCTTACCAGCTCGGGCTGCACAACGAAGAAGCCATCGAATCCGGCGCATTTTGGTTCTATCGCAAACTCGGCTTCCGTCCCACCGATGCCGTCGTCGCGAAGCTCCTGGCAAATGAAGAAAAGAGACTTCGGGCCAACCCCGGTTACCGCACTCCTGCGCGCATCCTCCGCCGCTTGGCCGCCGGTTGGATGGTCTATGGCAAGGGCGATCGCGTCGACGTCCGCCAAAAAATTAGGGACAGTACACTCAAATACCAATTTCGGCGGGAGCGCTAAGGCTGGGCACCTCAACACCGATGTTGTGTCCTTAGAGTTTCTCTTCACCGACCAGCTTGCGCGCCTGATCCAAGTGAGCAGCCGTTATCCTCACGGCCAGGATTCCTTTCGCCCCGATCTTTGAGCCGTCGAGCCGTGGGACCATCGGGATCGGTCACGCGCAGCAGCAGGATGCTGCCGCTGTCGAGCATAGTCTCCGTCCCTCGCACCGAATTCCGGCAGCGGAACATCCCGATCATTCGCCTTCCCGATGTGTCCATATCCGGCTGCGGCTCTTCTTAATCGTTGATGGCGGTCAAACGCGCGGATAGAGCGAAAGCCGAGTTCGGATTTGGGAGCGGCGCTGCTAGGGGCGGGCCAGTGCGAGTGTATTGAATCAGGAACAAGGGACGCGACGGTAGCCGGTCCGCGAATAAAACGGACCACCAGAGGACTGCTCGGCAGAAGCGACCTCCAATCCCGTTACGACGGGACCATCCCCCATCGTTAAATCTTTGGCGATCCGGCTCCCGTCCGGTAAGCTCGCATCGTACGGCGTGATCAATTCCAGATATCCGCCGAGGCTAAAACGGGCCACCGAATTCTCAGTGCCGCCGGGATGCCGGCCGCCTTCCACGACGGAAAAGCCGAAGCTCGAGTAGACGCGCTTAGCTTTGTCCAGATCGCTTGATGGCATCAACGGCCACCGCCGTTAAATAGGGGTTTGAGTGTACTGTCCCTAATTTCGGCTACGATAAATGCCGTGGAACGATCCGAGGCGGCCCAACTGGCACCCGATCCCGCTTGGGCAAACCTCAAAGACGACGACCTGCTCAACTGGCGCATCTGCGATCTCGGCGTCCGCATCGAAGGCAGCGAGCTCGAAACCCGCGTAAATCAATTGAATGAGGAGCTCGCGGCGCGCGGCCTCGCCTTTAGGCCGGCCTGCTATCTGGGCGACGAATGGTTCTCGCCGGCCGACGTCCCCGCCATCGCAATTCCGTTTTACCTCGCCCATCCCCGCCTGAAAGCGCTGGAGCTGCGCCAAATGCTGGAGGTTGAAGGCGGAACCCCGGAGTGGTGCCAGCAGCTTCTGCGCCACGAATGCGGACACGCCATCGACCACGCCTACCGGCTCTCTTCGCGCGACGATTGGCGGCGCGCCTTCGGAAGTCCCGAAAAAGAGTATTCACCCGAAACCTACCAGCCCCGCCCCTACAGCAAGAGTTTCGTCCGCCATCTTCCCAACTGGTATGCCCAGGCTCACCCCGATGAAGACTTCGCCGAAACCTTCGCCGTCTGGCTCTCCATGCCTCCCGAAGAGTGGCGCAAACAATATCGCGGCTGGAAGGCCCTTGAAAAGTTGGAATTCGTCCACTCGGTGATGCAGGAGATCCAAGGCAAGTCGGCCAAGGTCAAGCACGGCCGCCGTATTTCTGACGCCAGCAAACTGAGACGAACTCTCGCCCGCCATTACGCCGAGCGCAGAAAACTCTATGCCGAAGAGTTCCCCGACTTCTACGATGCCGATCTCCGCGTTATATTTGGTAATGGTGAGCCGAACGGAGAAGCCGCCGCGCGAGTGATGCGAAAGAATCGCGCCGCGCTGGTCGGTTCCATTGTCCGCTGGACCGGTCAGCGCAAGTATACGGTGGACATGTTGGTGCGAAAGTTCATTCAGCGCTGCCAGCAGCTCGGGCTGACCACCCCGCCGCCGCCCGATCGCGCCCGAGTATCGTTCGAACTGGCGGCCTATCTCGCCGCGCTGGTCACCAACTATCTCCACACCGGACGCTTCAAGAGGTCTGTCTAACGACGTGAAAGTTCTGGTTGTCTTCGATATCGCGCGCCGGGCTGCCGCCGGCGAAACCTTTTCCCCCCGTGAATTAAAGGAGGAGGAGGACAAAGAGACTGAAGCCGACGTCCTGGTCTGCCTGAAGCGCCTGGGGCATGAAGTGGAAACGTTGGCGGTCTTCGACGACGTCCTGCCCATTGTCGAAAAGATCAGATCTTTTGCGCCCGAAGTGGTCTTCAACCTCACCGAATCGTTCCATTCCGACCGCGCCCATGAGGCCAATATCCCGGCCTTGCTGGAACTGATGAAGGTTCGATATACCGGCGCGCGTCCCGAGGGTTTGATGCTATGCAAAGACAAAGCGCTGGCCAAGAAAATCCTGGCCTATCACCGTGTGCGCGTCCCCCACTTCGTCATCTCGCCGGAGCAGCGGCCTTTGAAACGTCTCCGCCGTTTCGTCTATCCCGCGTTCGTCAAGCCGGTTGGCGAGGAATCTTCGGATGGAATCAGCAAAGCCTCCTTCGCTAAGAGCGAAGAGGAAGCTCTCGAGCGCGCCCGTTTCGTTCACGAAAAATTTCATTGCGACGCTCTCATTGAGGAATATATCGACGGCCGCGAACTTTACCTCAGCGTCATGGGCAATCGTAAATTGAATGTTTTTCCGCCGCGCGAGATTTTCTTCAACCAGGTTCCCGACGACGAACCCAAGTTCGCGACTTTCAAGGCCAAATGGGACGACGCCTACCGCAAGAAATGGGGCATCCGCAATGGAGCGGCCAGCCAGCTTCCCGAAGGCTTGGAGGAGAAGCTCGCGCGACTGGCTCGCAAAGTTTATCGCGTCCTGAAGATCCGAGGCCTCGGCAGAATCGATGTCCGTCTAACCCCCGCCGGTGAGATCGCCATCATCGAGGCCAATCCCAACCCTTCCCTGGCTCAGGACGACGACTTCGCTCAAGCCGCCTCGGCCGCCGGGCTCGAATACGACGTGTTGATCCAGAAGATCCTCGATACTGCTTACGCCTGAGGCACTTAGCGGCTTTCTTGAGGCTCCGTTCTGGAACCGTTTTCGGATGAGTAATAGGGTTAATTTCTTACGTACCTAAAATAAAATGCTGAGCGCTATCACCCGCCTCCAAGCACATAATTTAGGCAGGGAGGAGTGCTCGTGAAATCTTCAAAGCAAATCTTGTTGCGGCTCCGAATCTGGAAGGATACCCGCGGCCAGGATCTTATCGAATACGCGTTGATGGCCGGCTTTGTCGCAGTTGCGGCTGGCGCCATTATGCCCAATGTGGCTAGCAGCATCAGCACTATTTTTTCGCAGATATCGTCGGTATTGTCAGCTGCATCGTCGCAAAGCTGACCCGGCGAGGTTCTTCAACGATGTCTTGTGTCCCCCTCTTGGGCGGCGCTCCTTGTCCGCCCCTTCTTTTTTCCGTGTCTCTTGAATCTCTTAGAATAGGTTTTTGAGAGCATTCGTTCCATTTTTCAAGAACCCCCATCTCCTTACCATCGCAGGTAATTATTGGCGCCGCCCCCTTGATACACAACAGTTCCCGGTGGAAGTGAAACTGTACGACACCGAGCCCGGCGTCCGAGTGCTTGTCCATTCGCAACGGCCTTCCCGTCCACCCATTGCCGAAGTAATTGTGGTCCATGGCCTCGAAGGCTCCAGCCAGGCCGGCTATGCCCAAAGTCTCGCCCATGAACTTTTGCAGGCGGGCTGGGCCGCCCACCGGTTTAACATGCGTAGCTGCGGGGGCACCGAGCATCTTAGCGGCCATGGGCTCTATCATTCCGGCCAGACATCTGACCTGCTGGCCGTCATTCGCCAGATCAAGGCCGATGCGCCCGATTTTCCTGGCAGGCTTCTCGCTGGGAGGAAATGTCGTTCTTAAACTGGCCGGTGAACTCGGCGAGCGCGCCTCCAGCCTCATTGCTGGGGTCATCGCCGTCTCTACGCCCATTGATCTCGCCGCCTGCGCGCGAAAACTATCCAGCCCGTCTAATTTTCTTTATTCCCGGCGTTTTCTGCGCCGTTTGAAGCAGCGTATCCGCCTCAAGGCACAAACCGCTCCGGGCCTGTTCGCACCTCGAGCAGTCTCGAGGGCGTCAAGAGCATCTACGAGTTCGACGATAAATTCACCGCGCCGGCCTTTGGGTTCGGAACGGCGGACAATTATTATGCCACCCAGTCCTCCAATCAATTCCTGGATCGCATTCGGGTGCCCGCACTCCTGGTGCAAGCCAAAGATGATCCTTTGATCCCGTTTGAGGTCTACAATCATCCCGCCTTCACCCGTAATCCGCAACCTGCGATTACTGGCCGTCGAGCATGGCGGCCATGTCGGATTCATCGCGAAAACGCCACCCCGGTTTTGGCTGGACCAGGTACTCTTGGAGTGGATGACTGAGGTACGGAACAAAGTCGCGGCGAATTTCGTCTCTTAAAGCGATGGCCCAAACTGCGTCTTTTCGCGAAGCGGCGGCCGTAGCGGCGGATTCACTCCGCTCCAGCAAGCTGCGCAGCTTCCTGACTCTGCTCGGCATCATCCTCGCCACCACCACTTTAATCGCGGTCATGTCCATCATCCATGGCATGGATCTCTACATTGCCAATAGCGTTTCCAACATGGGTTCGGACGGTTTTCGCATCGTCCGCATTGCTTTCATCGGAAATTTCGACCCCAAAAAATACGTCGAACTGCAGAAAAAGAACCCCCAGCTCAGCCCTGATGAATTCGAGTATCTCAAGAGCAAAGTCAAGCTGGCCAAAGACCTCGGCATGGCAGCCGGCCGCAGCGTAAGCGTTTCTCTTGGGACCCAGACTTTGAGCAATGTCGGGCTTACCGGCGGCACCGCTAATTGGATCATGCTGGGCAACACGCAGCTCGCCGCTGGCCGCTATTTCACCGAGATTGAGGATAGCCACCATTCGGCCGTTGCTGTGCTGGGCGCCGATGTGAAGAGCAATCTGTTCGGTGATTCCGATGCCGTTGGGAAAACCATAAAGATCGAAGGACGCCCGTTCACCGTGATCGGCGTAGCAGTTGTCAAAGGCAGCGTGTTCGGTCAGTCGCAGGACGCTTTCGTGGATATTCCGGCCGGAACCTATTTTCAGATCTACAGCGCGCGCCAAGGCATCAATTACGCCGCTAAAGCCCTCGATCAGACCGTGCTGGAGCAATCCAAGGACGAAATCCGGATGCTGTTGCGCGCACGCCGCCACCTGCGGCCTGGCCAGGACGATAATTTCTCGGTCATCTCCTCGGACGCCCTCGTAGGCGCGTGGGACAATTTAACCGGAGCCATTGCGGGGACGGCCGTGGCGGTTGTTTCGGTTTTCATGGTCGTCGGTGGCGTTGTAATCATGAATATTATGCTGGCCGCGGTCACCGAGCGCACGCACGAGATCGGCATCCGCAAATCGGTGGGCGCGCGCCGCCAGGATATCCTGAACCAGTTTCTGGTCGAATCCTCCATGTTGGCCGGAATCGGCGGCCTCATCGGCGTTACTTTCGCTTGGCTCGTCGCTGTTCTCGTTCGCACCACCACTCCAGTGCCGATGGCAGTCCCCTTCTCAGCCGTCCTCATCGGTGTCTCCCTTTCCGTCGCCGTGGGATTATTCTTCGGTATCTATCCGGCCCAGCGCGCATCCAAGCTGGACCCCATTGAAGCTTTGCGGGTGGAACGATGAGCAGCGTCGAACTGTTTGCCGCCATCGGCTTGGCGCTCAATACCGTCCGGGAGCATAAGCTGCGCTCCTTTCTCACGGTGCTGGGCGTAATCATCGGCACCGGCACCATCATTGGCGTCGGTTCCATCATCGCCGGACTGGACGGCGCCATTACCAATGTGCTCCGTAGTTTCGGAACTAACACCGCCATCGTTTTCAAATTCCCCATCGGATTCAATAGCGTCAGCGCCGAAGAAGTGAAGCGCCGGTCTATTGCCTATGAAGATGGCGTGGCCATAGCCGCCCGCTGCCCGGATGTGCAACTGGTAAGTCCCTATCTCTTTCCCGGCATGCTCGGAAGGGCGCCGAACACCAATGTGGCCCGGTACAAAGGCAACGAGCTTTACCAGGCTCAGATCGGTGGCACTGATCCTTCCTACGCCGAAGCCGGCCAGGCTGACATGAAAGAAGGCCGCTTCTTTAGCGACATCGAGAACGAGCACCGCATGCCGGTAGTGGTAGTGGGCGAGGATGTTCCGCGTGCGCTAATGGCCGGCGAAGAACCCGTCGGCAAGTGGATCGACGTCAACGGACACAAATTCGAAATCATCGGCGTCATGCTGCGGCCCGCAGCTTCGTTTCCCGGCCAGGATGACACGCGCCTGCTGCTGCCCTATTTCAGCATGCATAAGATGTTTCCGGCCGCCCGCGAAAACATGCTGGTGGTCGTCGCGAAACCGGGCAAGCTGGCCGCTGCCATTGATGAAGCGCGCGTCGTTATGCGCATCCAGCGGCATGTTCCTCCCGCCAAACCCGATGACTTTTTCATTTCCACGTCCGAGCAGATGGTGGAGCAGTTCCACAATGTCACCGCCATGGTTGCGCTCGTCATGGTGGTGTTAAGCTCCATCGGTCTGTTGGTGGGCGGAATCGGCGTTATGAACATTATGCTGGTTTCGGTCACCGAGCGTACCCGCGAGATTGGAATTCGCAAGGCCATCGGGGCGCGCCGTGCCGATATCGTCCTGCAATTCCTTACCGAAGCAGTGGTGCTCACAGGATTGGGAGGGCTGATGGGAATGACCTTCGGATGGGCGATCTCGTTTACTTGCCGTCTGATATTTCCGAGCCTGCCGACCGCCGTGCCTATGTGGGCTGCCGCCCTGGGCGTGGTCGTCTCCGTTGCCGTTGGCCTCTTCTTCGGAATCTGGCCTGCCAACAAGGCCGCGCGCCTAGATCCCGTCGTGGCCCTTCGTTACGAATAGGTGGCCGCCTCTCCCGCCCCGCGCGAGCCCTTACTACTGAACAAAGCCTGAGAGTCCTTGCTTCGAAAACCCACCATCATCAGGTACCTTCATGCTCCGCTATGGCTGTGCTGTCCTTAGTGTCGTGCTCGCGACATGGATCAGGCTTCTGCTCGATCCGGTGCTGGGCGACCAGTACCCCTTTGTCACCCTCCTGCCGGCAATCCTGCTGACCGCCTGGTATGGCGGCAGCCGGCCCGCATTGCTGGCGGTCTTCCTCGCTGCTGTTTCCGCCGATTATTTCTTGGTTTTGCCGCGTTTCGGTTTCTGGCCCTCCGGGCCTCCTCAATGGGTTGGCTTATTCCTCTTTGTAAGCACCGGCCTTGGCATCGCACTCCTTGCTGGATCCATGCAGGCTGCGCCCCTGATGAGCGATCGAAAACTTCAGCAGGCACGTCAAGCTCTCGAACGCTCCGAGGAACGCGTTCGCCTCACACTGCGCTCTTCCGGGATCGCCGTTTGGAACTGGGACATGTCGGCGAATAGCATCGAAGCAGATGAGAATTGCTCGGCCCTCTTCGGCCTTGCGGCCGGGCACTTTCCGCCAACAATCGAGGGGTTTGCGGCTTGCGTTCACTCTCAAGATCGCCAGCGTGTCCTGCAAGAAATAGATGCTTCAGTCCAACACGGTGCGGAATACAACACCGAGTTTCGCGTCGTCGCGCCGGAAGGCGGGGTCCGGTTTGTAGTTGCCAGGGGAAAAGGCTACTGCGGCGACGCTGGATCGCCTTATCGCTTCACCAGCGTTTGCTGGGATGAAACGGAACGCCGGCGAGCAGAAGAGAAGCTCGGCGAAGCTACCAAGAGTCTTGTAGCGGAGGGAATGTTCCGCCAGCTGCTGGAAGCGGCGCCCGATGCCGTCGTGGTGGTTGATCGAGCGGGAAAAATCGTCCTGGTCAACACCCAGGTGGAGAACGTGTTTGGATTCGTGCGAGAGAAGTTGTTGGGGCAGACCATGGAGATGCTGCTGCCCGAACGTTTTCGGGGCAATCACCCCGGGCACCGCGCAGGTTTCTTCGCCGATCCCCGAGTGCGCTCCATGGGGGCGGGTCTGGAACTATACGCTCTGCGCAGGGATGGATCTGAATTCCCCGTAGAAATCAGCCTCAGTCCGCTCCAGACCGAGAAAGGCTTACTTATATCCAGCACCATTCGAGACATCACGGATCGCAAACGCGCCGAGCGGAGCCGGGAACAACTTGCCTCCATTGTCGACTACTCCAATGACGCCATCATCGGTAAAAGTCTGGACGGCCGGATCCTCACCTGGAACAACGGCGCCGAGCGGCTTTACGGTTACTCAGCCGACGAGATCATCGGCCAACCGATTTCCGTTTTGCTTCCACCTGGCCATTCCAACGAGATGCCGGAAATGCTATCCAAGCTCCAGCGCGGAGAAATCGTCAAAGAGGAAACCGTCCGGCAAAGAAAGGACGGCGCGCTGATCGACGTCGCACTAACCATTTCTCCCATCAAGAATTCGCGGGGCCAAGTCACAGCGGCTTGCTCCATCGCGCGTGATGTCGGTGACCGGAAAAGAGCGGACCAGCAAATCTTGAATCTAAACCGCCGTCTGGCAGAATCAGCGGCGGAGGCGAGTGCTGCCAACCGGTCCAAGAGTATATTTCTGTCCACGATGTCTCACGAAATCCGAACTCCCATGAACGCCATTCTGGGTTACGCGCAGTTGATGGCCCGCGACCCCGGTCTCGGACCAGACGCCAAAGCCAACCTGAAAATCATCGGGCGAAGCGGCGAGCATCTGTTAGGCCTGATTAATGATGTTCTAGACATGTCTAAGATCGAGGCGGGCCGTACCGAGCTCAATCCGGCGACCTTCCACCTCCCCAAGCTGCTGGAGGATCTCGCGGCCATGTTCCGCTTGCGAGCCCAAGCCAAGGCCCTGCGGTTCGAAATGGTGTCTGATGGCGAATCCGTGTCTTATGTATTTGCCGATGAGGGCAAGATACGCCAGGCGCTGATCAACTTGCTGGGAAACGCGATTAAATTTACGGCGCGCGGACAGGTCGTGCTGCATGTGACCTTACAGCAAAAAAACGACCATCAACTGTGGCTGCTGGCGCTGGTGGAGGATACTGGCACGGGTCTGACAGAGGAGGAACAACAGAAATTATTCGAACCGTTTCAGCAGGCCAGGGGAGCTCTGAATACCGACGAAGGTACGGGTCTCGGTCTGGCCATTAGCCGCAAATACGCCGAGCTGATGGGCGGCAACCTCACTGTTACCAGCAGGCCGGGCCAAGGGTCTGTCTTTCGTCTGGAGATTCCCATCGAACCGGGCAACGGTGAAGTCGCCGTCAGACATAGCGCTCCGCGCCGCGTAGTGGGAATAAGCCCCGGCACGCCAGCTCCCAAAATCCTGGTAGTCGACGATCAATTCGAGAACCGGGACTGGCTCATGAAATTGCTGACCGCCATTGGCTTTTCTGTCCAGGGGGCGGACAACGGCGCGACCGCCCTCGATAGGTGGGAGCAATGGAAACCCCGGTTGGTCCTGATGGACGTGCACATGCCGGTTATGGACGGGCTGGAGGCCACTCGCAGAATGAAAGCCGATCCGCGAGGAAAGGAAACGATTATCGTTACTCTAACAGCCAGCGCTTTGAGTGACGACCGTCAAGCCATCGCTGCTGCCGCTGCTGACGATTTTCTCGCCAAGCCCTGCCGGGAAGATGAACTTCTCGAGAAAATGGGCGCCCTCCTAAATATCACATACGAGTACGAAAAAACCGGCGAAGGCGGTCAGCCCATACAAGGGTTGCTCCCAGGCGCCCAAAGACTGCGCCAGTTGCCGCCGGTGCTCATCGAACAACTCCTGAACGCAACGCTGAACGGTGACAAAAGGCTGCTGGATAAGCTGATTTTAAAGGTGAGTGAGACCGAAGATCTCGAAACTGGAATTGCTTTGCAGCAACTCGCAGATAAGTATGAATACGAAGCCATCACGCGGTTACTGGAAGAAGTGAGCGCGCCGATATAGAGCGGGCGCCGTCTTAAGCCAATATCCTGGGCGCCGACGCGGCCAGGGGCGGACGAGACTGAGCTCGGGCCATGAGGGGAACTTGCCGGATTTTTTTCGTGAATTATTTTCGACCGATTTCATGCCGCATGCCTACTGCCTGCGTGAACCCGGCTTGATAGCGCTTCACGCTACTAGTGATGCCGTCATTGCCTTATCGTACATTCTGATACCCACAGCCCTGGTGGTACTTGTCCGCCGGCGGCGTGATCTTTTGTTTCCCTGGATTTTCACACTTTTCGCCGTCTTCATTCTAGGCTGCGGCGCTACGCATGTACTCTCGGTGGTGACGCTGTGGCGCCCTTTGTACCGTCTCGATGGCGCTCTGAAAGTGATCACCGCGCTTGCTTCGATTGGAACCGCCGTCATGCTGTTCCGCATCTTGCCGCAACTCATGCTCATCCCCGGCCCGGAACAGCTACAGCGTGAGATTCAGGAAAGGGAACGCACTGGGCTGGAAATTCGCCAAATGAACGTGCGGCTGACAGAATCGGCGGCGGAGGCGAGTGCTGCCAACCGGTCCAAGAGTATATTTCTGTCCACGATGTCTCACGAAATTCGCACTCCCATGAACGCCATTCTGGGTTACGCGCAGTTGATGGCCCGGGACCCTGATCTCGGACCAGACGCGAAAGCCAACCTGAAGATTATCGGGCGAAGCGGCGAGCATCTGTTAAGTCTGATTAATGATGTGCTGGACATGTCCAAGATCGAAGCTGGCCGCACCGAGATCAATCCGGCCACCTTCCACCTTCCCAAGCTGCTGGAGGACCTGGCGGCCATGTTCCGATTGCGGGCTCAAGCTAAAGCTCTCCGATTCGAGATGGTGTCGGATGGAGAACCAGTCTCTTATGTATTTGCCGACCAGGGCAAGATACGCCAGGCGCTTATCAACTTGCTCGGAAATGCGATCAAATTTACGGCGCGCGGTCAGGTTGTGCTGCACGTGACGTTGCAGCAAAAAAGTGACAATCAACTGTGGCTGCTGGCGCGGGTGGAGGATACGGGCGCGGGCCTGACGGAGGAGGAACAACGGAAATTATTTGAGCCGTTTCAGCAGGCCAGGGGAGCTCTAAACACCGAGGAAGGTACCGGCCTCGGTCTGGCCATTAGCCGCAAATACGCTGAGCTGATGGGCGGCAACCTCACTGTTACCAGCAACTCGGGCCAAGGGTCTGTCTTTCGTCTGGAGATTCCGATCGAACGGGGCAACGGTGAGGTCGTCACTAGAAGCAGTGCTCCTCGTCGCGTAATGGGCATTAGTCCCGGTACCCAGGCTCCTAAAATCCTGGTAGTCGACGATCAATTCGAGAACCGGGACTGGCTGATGAAATTGCTGACCGCCATTGGCTTTTCTGTCCAGGGGGCGGACAACGGCGCGACTGCTCTCGCTAGGTGGGAGGAATGGAAGCCCCGGTTGGTCCTCATGGACGTGCACATGCCGGTCATGGACGGGCTGGAGGCCACTCGCAGAATGAAAGCGGATCCGCGGGGTAAGGAAACGATTATCGTTACTCTAACAGCCAGCGCCTTGAGTGACGACCGTCAAGCCATCGCTGCTGCCGCTGCTGACGATTTTCTCGCCAAGCCCTGCCGGGAAGATGAACTTCTCGAGAAGATGGGCGCCCTCCTAAATATCACCTACGAGTACGAAAAAACTGGCGAAGGCGGTCAGCCCATACCCGGGTTGGTCCCCGGCGCCCAAAGACTGCGGCATTTGCCGTCGGTGCTAATCGAGCAACTCCTGAACGCAACGCTGAACGGCGACAAAAGGCTGCTGGATAAGCTGATTCTAAAGGTGAGTGAGACCGAAGATCTCGAGACTGCGGTTGCGTTGCAGCAGCTCGCCGATAAGTATGAATACGAAACCATCACGCGGTTACTGGAAGAAGTAAGCGCGCCGCATGAGCCGGATGAAGGAAGGTTCCTTGTCTAAAAACGACATAATGATCGTGGACGATAATCCCGCCAATCTCAAGCTGCTCGAGGACATCTTGCTACAGCAACGGCACGAAGTACGTTCGTTTCCTTTGGGCCGGTTAGCCCTGGCCTCCGCCATTAAGAAGCCTCCGGATCTGATTCTTTTGGACATCAACATGCCAGAGATGAACGGTTACGAAGTTTGCGAATCCCTCAAGGCCAGCCAAGCGCTTCGAGCCATCCCGGTCATCTTTCTCAGCGCTCTGACTGAAACCCAAGACAAGGTCAAGGCTTTTCACTCCGGTGCAGTGGATTACATCTCCAAACCCTTCCAATTCGAAGAAGTTCATGCGCGCGTTGAAACGCATCTTGAGCTGTACGCCCTTCAGCAATCTTTGAAGCTGGATAATGAACACCTGGAGCTGACCGTCGCCGAGCGAACCTTCCAACTAGCCGAGGCGAATCAGCGCCTTACTCTTCTCGATCGTTCCAAGAGCGAGTTCCTGAAACTGATCTCGCACGAGTTCCGCACGCCACTCCACGGACTTTTGGGAGTCGGTGAACTCCTTTTGGACGGAATGCCTCCCACGGATGACAAGAATCGCCTGCAAGGAATATTTGACCGATCCCGTCAAAGAATTCTGTCGATATTGGACGATGCCTTGCTTCTGACTCAAATCGACGTGAATAAGGAGCCGTTTAGCACTGCACCCGTCTCTTTATGTGCCGCATTGACCAGCGCGATTGAGAAAACCGCTGAATTCGCCAAATTTCGCGAAGTGACACTCACTCCGCCGCCGCCAGACCGGGACGTCGTCCTGGCGGATGAGAACTTGCTGGTGCGAGCCTTGCAAGCGCTGCTGGAGACCGCCATCAAATTCTCCGAAAAGGGCGGCACCGTGCGCCTCTCATATAGTGTTGCGCCCACGCCACGAAGGTTCTTGATCGTCACCGAAGGCAGGAAAGTCCCAGACCCGGCTTTGCCAAAATTCTTCGACCTCTTCTCTATTGGCGATGCCATCACTCCCGGAGGCGACTTGGGCGTCGGCCTTCCCTTGGCTTACCGTATTCTCTCGTTGTTCGGTCTTTCCCTCAGCGTTGCGAATCGTGAGCCCTCTGGAATAGAATTGGCCACAACCCTCAAAACTTAGGGCACTCAAATACCGAAACGTGAGTCTTCCGATGTTATCGTGACGGGCGCCGTGCTTTATGCCGCCGAGCCGTCTTGCGCGCCATCGGCAGTGGTGCCGCCAGAGGCTTGTTGCAGTGCAGACAGCGGATGATATCAGACCGCGTCGACAAATGGCACGAGCGGCAATAAGTCTGCGGAAGCGAAATGGTTTGTAGCGCTTGCAACATAATTGCCTCGCTGTGTTAATCGGCTATTTTACGGGATTTCTTTAGCCCCTTTTGAACGGCTTAGCACGAACAATAGATGCGATGATGGTTGGCAGCGCGATGCAAGCCAAAGAACAGCCCTCCCCGTGGCTCGAATCAGCCCGAAAGGCCATGGAAATTGAGGCCCAAGCGATTGCCCGGTCCGCCCAGCGTCTGGACGGCAATCTCTCCCGCGCCGTTGATTTGATCCTGGATAGCCCCGGCAAACTGGTCGTCACCGGCCTCGGAAAATCCGGTCTGGTTGCGCGAAAAATCGTTGCCACACTCTGTAGCACCGGAACTCCCGCGGTTTTCTTGCACGCCGCCGAAGCCTCCCATGGCGACCTCGGAATCTACGCGCCCGGCGATCTCACCCTGATGGTCTCGAAGAGCGGTACCACCCGGGAATTGCTGGATCTCATTCCCTTCCTGCGCGAACTTCCATCCGGCCGCATCGGTATTCTCGGCGCGGCCCAATCCCCCCTCGCCGCGGAAATGAATGTCGTGCTGGACGCCTCCGTTGAGCGCGAAGCCGATCCGGAAAACCTCGCTCCCACCGCCAGCGCCACCGTCGCCCTTGCGCTCGGCCACGCCCTGGCGATAGCCCTCATGCGCGCGCGAAATTTTAGCCCCGCCGACTTCCGGCGTGTCCATCCCGGCGGACATCTCGGCCGCAGCCTGCGTTTGACCGTCAGTCAGGTCTTGCACGGACGCGACGAAGTAGCCTGGGTCGAGCTCGACACCTCGCTAAAGCACGTCGTCATCGCCATGACTCGCCATCCCTGGGGAGCGGCTTGCGTGGTCGACTCCACCGGCGCTCTAGCCGGTCTCATCACCGATGGCGATCTCCGCCGCGCACTCCAAGCCCACGATGACATCCGTGCCTTAGCCGCAGCCGACATCATGACCGCGAACCCCATCGCCATCGGCCCGGATGCCCTCTTGCTCGATGCGCTTCGCCTCATGGAAGACCGTCCGTCTCAGATCTCTGTCCTGCCGGTGGTCGACCCCGCCGGCGGCCACTGCCTGGGCCTGGTTCGCCTGCACGACATTTACCGCGCGGAGTTGGAATAACTTGCAGGGCTTTGCGCGCGGTGGCGATGCCGCCAGTATGCGATCGCGCACAAAAGCGCGTACCACAGAAAAATAAGCGCGCTAGAAAGCCACTGCGGCCAGCTCAGAAGAGAGCCGGCTACAAAGATGTACCCCATGCCGAGCGCACCGAAGAAGCCATACCCATGCAAGAATGCTCGCACAAACGCCGGCGTCGGACGACTGCTCCGAACGGTTCGCGCCCAGGACCAACAAAGACACTGGTAGATCAGTCCTAACACCAAAGGCAGCGCCAAGTCGACGGCAATGTTGCGCGGATCGTGTTCCGTTAACGAAGGCAATATGATTGACTATTGTACTTGTCCGTCGTAGCTATCTTCATAATGGAACTTCATGCTCCGCGACACCCTCCTCGACTTCTTCCAGGACTTCGCCGGGCTGCCTCAGGAATTCCTGATCTACGATGATGGCTTTCGCAGCCACCATTACTGCTACGATGAAGTCGCCGCCAAAGCCCACGCTTTCGCCGCTCGCCTCCGCGACGCCGGCATTGGAAAAGACGACAAAGTAATTCTCTACGGGGAAAACCGCCCGGAGTGGATCATCGCGCTGTGGGGCTGCCTCCTTGAAGCCGTCATCGCGGTTCCCATCGACTATCGGTCATCGCCCGAATTCGTCCAGCGCGTTGACCGGATCGTCGACGCCCGCGCCATCCTCACCGGCGACGAAGTCTCGCTGCCACCCGCGGCTAAAATCTGGCCCCTCGCCTTTTTGAACGATGCCCAGCCCGGCGCGCTCACCACTCCGGCCATCCAGAAAGATCAGGTCGCCGAGATCATCTTCACTTCCGGAGCCACCGCTGAGCCAAAGGGCGTCGTAATCACGCACCGCAACATCCTCGCCAACATCCTCCCGGTGGAACGTGAAGTTCAAAAGTATCGCAAATACGGCGGCCCGTTCTTTCCCATCCGCTTTTTGAATCTGCTGCCCCTCAGCCACATGTTCGGCCAGGCCATGGCCACATTTATGCCGCCTATGCTGCCGGGCATAGTCGTCTTCATGCGCGGATACAACCCCCGGGAGATCGTCCGCCAGATCCACTCCCGCCGCATCTCGGTCCTGGTTTCGGTCCCTCAGATTCTGGAAATCCTGCGAGAGCATCTCCAGCAGACCTTTCCACAACTCAAAGACCTGCGGCCGACTACCGCCCACTGGCTCCGCCGCTGGTGGCGCTACCGCAAAGTCCACCGCCTGTTCGGCTGGAAATTCTGGAGCTTTATCGTAGGGGCCGCGCCGCTCTCGGCCGAACTGGAATCCTTCTTCACCGAGCTTGGCTTTGTCGTAATCCAAGGCTACGGCCTAACCGAAACAGCACCAATTGTGACGTTAAATCACCCTTTTCACGCTCGAAAAGGCACTGTTGGCACGCCTATCGGCGGCGTCGAAGTGAAGATCGCCGAGGACGGTGAAATCCTGGTACGCGGCGACAACGTCACCTCCGGATATTTCCAGCGCCCCGCTGAAACAGCCCAGGCATTCGAAGGCGGCTGGTTCCACACCGGCGACATCGGAGAGCGCAAAGAGAACGGCGACCTCGTCATCCTTGGCCGCAAGAAAGAGATGATCGTAACCCCGGAAGGCCTGAACGTCTTTCCGGAAGATGTCGAGGGCGTTCTGAATCGCCAGCCCGGCGTCCGCGATTCCGCTGTAATCGGTAAAGATCGCGTCCATGCGGTCCTCATTGTCGAGCCCGGGGCCGACTCCGGCGAAATCGTCCGCCGCGCCAACGCCGAATTAGCCGACTTCCAGCGCATTCGCAGCGTCTCGCTCTGGCCCTTCCCCGAGTTCCCGCGAACTGAAGGGACCGGTAAGCTGAAACGGCTCGAAATCGCCAAAGGAACCCCACCGCCGGCCAAGTCATCGAGCAACGATCACAACGTTCCCCTCGAAAATCTGACCTCGCTCGAGCGCGTCGAGCGAATGGTGGCGCTCGGTCTCGATGAAGCCGAAATAACCGGAGCGCCCCAGGCCGAAATCCAGTCGTCCGCTGCCGATTTCCCAACCTGGAACCGGCGCGCTCTCGCCCGGGCCGCCCGGCGCTTTCTGCTGCCTGGCTTCCTGCTGCCGTTGACCAGAACCTTCGCGCATATTCGAACCGAAGGTCTGGCGAATCTCGACGGCCTCGAATCACCGGTGATCTTCGCGTCCAATCATCAGAGCTACATGGACGTCCCGTCGATTCTGGCGGCCCTACCCTCAAAGTGGCGCTACAGAGTCGCTCCAGCGATGCGAAAAGAGTTCTTTAATGAGCATTTTCACACCAAAAGCTTCACTAATAGCTTGAATTATTACCTGTCCACAGGCCTGTTCAATGCTTTCCCCATTCCCCAGCGCGAGCCGGGAGCCTTGTCCACTTTGCGCTATATGGGCGATCTGGCGAACGACCGCTGGTGTATCCTCATCTTTCCAGAGGGTAAAATGACCCAAAATGGCGAGATTGCGCCCTTTCAGCCGGGTGTCGGCATGATCGCTTCGAAGCTGGGGCTGCCGGTCGTCCCAGTCCGGATCGAAGGTCTCGATCGCGTGCTGCATCAGACCTGGAAGATGGCCCGCATGGGGCGCGTCCGTATCGCGTTCGGCCCCCCGCTCCGCCTTGCCGGCGGCGACTACCTGGCGCTGGCGAAACAGGTCGAGGAAGCCGTTCGGAAGCTTTGATGCATGTTATTGTGGGCCATGCGTTCCCTAATTATCGGCCTGGTGGCTTCGTTTGTTCTTTTTGCCGCGGGCCTCGCCGGGACTTATAAAGGAACCTATTCTGGCTCGGCGGGTGCCAGTGGCGACTTTGTCGTTTCCCTTACCCAGGGTGGCAACGGCGACTGGAAATCCGAGGTGACTTTCACGCTCGGCGGGGCGGATGTGAAGACCAAGGTCACGTCCCTGGCGGTCGACGGCTCCAAGGTCAAGATCGTTTACGAATTCGATCTCCAAGGTACCGCTCTCGAATCGACCGTCACCGGGGAGCTGAACGGCTCGACACTGGCGGGCGAATACCACACCAAAGTGGTCGCGGATGGCTCGGCCGTCGATGAAGGGACTTGGAAGGCATCCTCAGGAGGGTAACTACTCGGGCCGCTCGAACAGATCGATCTGTCCCTCGGCAGTTGGCTTCGTTTTGCGGATTCGCAGTGGGCTGCCTATGACCCCCAGCACCTGTACGCCGGTCACGGCCGCTTTGGGGATGAATACGCGTTGATTCTGAAAGCCGGGGTCGGGCGGGATTACCGAAAAGCCGTAAGGCTCCAACTGCAACAGATTGTTGCTTAGCAGACCGTCCATCGCGTCCCCATCGCGAAAGCGCATTCGGATCCAGAGCCCTTCCATCTTGGGCCGGGTAGAGAACAGGCGCAGCTCTTTGCGGGGCTCGCCCTGCTGGAAATCCCGGACGAAACAGACCAGCTTCACGTCGCCGTAAGGAACGATGGTGACGGCGCCTTCCTGGCTCAGCAGTTCCAGGCCTTCGGGAAGCAGGTAGCTTTGCGGATTGACGAAGCCCGAGAGCGGCTCGCGGTCAAAACGGGAAACCAGCACCTTCTTATTAGTTGATCCCCCCAAAGGGCTCCTTTAAACCTGCGCCCGGCGGCGCAAACACTTTTCTTCCAAACAATTTCGCGAATATTGTATCATTGGCACAATGCGCCCCGGTGCATCGATTTCGGCTCACGTGGCTTCGTTTCTCGATTTCTGCCGTATCGAGAAGGGCTTGGCGAGGACTACCATCGAGTCCTATCGCCTTGATCTGCAACGGTTTACAAGCTCTCTGGCTGCGGCGGATCAGTGGTCGGAACCGGAATGCGTCCGCCGTCATTTAGATTCGCTCTACCGGGCCGGAATGGCCAGCCGATCCATCTCCCGGCACCTCACCACCCTTCGCAACTTTATCGGTACCTCCTGGAGAAGGGGATAATCGAGGCGGAACCAACCGCGAACCTGGCCGCGCCAAGACAGTGGCAGAGTCTTCCTAAATACCTAAATAAGAAGCAGATTGATGATTTACTGGCCGCTCCCGATCAAACCAAGCCGCAAGGGCTGCGGGATCGCGCCATGCTCGAATTCCTGTATGCGACCGGGTTGCGGGTCTCCGAGCTCTGCCGTGTCCGGGTTTCGGACCTCGATCAAAATATGGGCTTCGTGCGCGTGGTGGGGAAGGGCAACAAGCACCGGATCGTACCGGTCGGCAGGACGGCGCTTCAGGCGGTGGAACATTATCTGACCAGCGGCCGGCCGCGTCTGCTGAAGGGCCGGCCCAGCCCGTATCTGTTCGTGACCAATCGCGGCGGCGCCATGACTCGTCAGGCCTTCTGGAAACTGCTGGCTGGTTATGGAAGAAAGTCGGGGATGTTCCACGACCTGACGCCTCACGTGCTGCGCCATACCTTCGCGACGCACTTGCTGGAGGGCGGGGCGGACTTGAGGAGCGTGCAAACCATGTTGGGGCACGCCGACATTTCAACGACGCAGATTTACACGCATGTAATGCGGTCCCGGCTGCGGAAAACCGTAGACGAGCATCATCCGAGGGCCTGAAGAGAGCGAATCGATGAGCGATTACATGTTTATGCTCGAAAGCCACCTGAGCTCGGATCAGAGCCGGGTGGTTTCCGAAGTCCAGGCCGCCGCGACGCATGCCAATGTGAACGTTTTCCTCACTGGCGGGGCGATGCGCGACATGCTGGGCGGCTTCCCCATCCTGGAAATCGACTTCACGGTGGAAGGCAACGCCACGAAACTGGCGGAGACCATCGCGAAGAAAGCCGGCGCCAAAGTGTTGTGGACCGACGACAACCGCAAAGTGGCCCAGATGCTTTTCCCGGGCGGCGTGCATGCCACCATCGGCATGGCGCGGCAGGAGAAATTTCCGAAGCCGGGCGCGAAACCGGTAGTCCGTCCAGCCACCATTCATGAAGATTTGCGCGGGCGCGACTTCACCATCAACTCCATCGCGCTTTCGCTGAATCCAGCCTCGCGCGGGCTGCTGCTCGATCCCAATAACGGCGTCGGCGATCTGGAGCGCAAGGAACTGCGCGCGGTCAGCAACTACACTCTGTACGACGATCCTATCCGGCTGCTGCGCGTGCTCCGGTTCAAAGTGAGGCTGGGCTTCAACATCGAAGAGCGGACCAAGATGCAGTACGACAATGCGCGAGAGGCGCAACTGGAGACGCGCATCCCACCGGAGGCGTTGCTGGAAGAACTGCGGCATATCGCCAACGAACCGAACGTCGCGGACGTAGTCACTATGCTCGAAGAGGAAAAACTTCTGCCTCTCATTTCTCCGATGCTGACGGCAGCTAAGCTGAATATGCCCGCGCTGCAGAAACTGCAGAAGGCCAAGCAGCTGGTGCCCTTCGGCATCGATATCCATCTGGAAAGCATGGGCTTGTTTCTGTATTTCCTGACCGAGAAATTGAATGTCAAGGAGAGGGCAGCGTTGGCCAAAGGAATCGGTCTGAGCAAGCGAGACGTCGAGCTCTGGCAAAAGCTGGAGGCCAAGGCGAAGAAGCTGGAGAAGGACTTGAAGTCGGCGAAACTTCAGAAGCCGTCGCACGTTTACTCGCTGCTCTCGAAATCGCCGGGCGATCAGATCCTCTTCCTTCTGGCGCACTCTTCCGAGCGCCTGGTGCATGACCGCATCAGGAATTATCTGCAGAAGTATCTGCCCAGCGCGCAGGAAGTCACCGAGAAAGACGTACTGGCTACGGGCGTGAAGCCGGATACGCCGAAATTCCAGAAGGTGCGCGAAGAGCTGATTCTGACGAAGCTGGACGCTCGTCCGAAGAAGGTTCCGCCGCCGGAAGTGCCGCAGCAGCCCATGGCCCCGCAGCCGGGGAGGCCGATGGCCGCAACGCCGGGGAGGCCCGTCACCGCGACGCCGGGGAAGCCCGCAGCCGCGGCGCCGGCGATGGCGCGCAAGTAATTCCAGGCGTTGAAGCCAGATAGACCCGGGAGGCTGGAAGCCGCTTCGTCGCGAGGGCGCGCGAGCCTTATTTGAAAGTAGCGCTGGTGCTGATGCCGATTTCTCCCACCGCGAGGCCTATATCCAGACCGGTGGCAGTCAGCGGCAGATAGATGTCGTTCTGAACTTCCACGCCACCCTTGCCGGGCGGGAGCGCCGACAGAATGTACGATGGCACGCTGAACTGTCCATCGCCCGCATTGGCGAGGCACGTAAAGCCGACGGTGATGGCCGGCGCCGCGGCGGTCGCGGTGGAGCTGGAGGTACCCGTGACGAACACATAGGATCCTGGATTGCCGCCCGTCCATGTCGCGGTGAATCCCTGGCTGCGGTCTATGGTGGCAGCAACGCCCGGATTGGTCCAGCCCATAAGAGGGTTCGTGAAGGTGAGGGTGGAAGTGAGGGGATCCACGTCCGCGCCGCCAGTTCCGGTAAATGTGAAAGTACCGCCGGATTGAGGAATCGCACCGTTAGTAAGCGCCGCGGAAAACGCGCCCTTCATTCCAAGCTGATTTGCCAATTTGACCGCGATTCCGCCGGTGCCGGCCAAACTGATGCTGCCGGGATCGAGACCGGTGATGGAGCCTAGGCTGGCCGGCACCAGGTAGTTCACAATACATCCGCCAGGCGATACGGGGTTGGTGGGCGTATAGATGCCGGTATATTTTTCAAATGCCGCATCGGTGTTGGTGCTGAAGGTGGGTGCGCCGCTGGTGACGACCTTGTTCGTTTGGGTGATCGCAACCAGGCCGGTGCGCAGCGTTTGAGAGCCGGCGGGCGCGATCTGGCTGCCAGTGAGACCGTTCACCTGGTCGACGCACTCCCCGCCGGCGCTGTTTACAGGAAGCGTCGCAATATTGCTGAGCACGCCCCCGACACTGCGGCAAGAGAAATCCAGCAGCCGTTGGCAACCGATGCCGGTATAGTTACGTTGATCTGATCTACTCCTGGATAACCGGCTGAGCCTTGATAGAGGATGGGCGCCAAGACACCGCCGATGTAAATCTGAAGAGGAGTGGATACGGCGCTGGGCGTGGAAGTAAAAATAGTATCGCTGTCGGCCGGGTCCGCCCCGAGACCCGTGGTCCATATGACGATGTTCTCACCGGGCGTGCCTGAGTTCGTGTAGGTGAGGATCGCGCCCGTGACGGCATCGGTGGCTACCCCGGAATTGGTGTAGTAGGTGTTGATTCCCAGAGCGCTTGGTACCACGACGATTGCCGCCGCGTTGCTTGCGACGCCTTTATAGGTGACGGTCAAGGTCCCAGTTCCGACCGGAGTGGAGGCGGGAAGAACCGCGGCGATCTGGGTTGGACTGGTGTAATAAATCGCCGGCTGAGTGGTCACGCCGTTGACCGTGACGGAAATGCCGGCGCCATTCAAAGTGAGAGGCAGACCGGGAGCGGCGCTGGACTGAAGAACGGGTGTGCCGGGGTCGGCCAGACCAGTCCCGGTCACAACGAAAATGCTGCTGGGCGCGATCCCATAGTTTGGAAGACTCGCAGCTATGCCGCTGGAGTTGTTACGAATCGACGCGATGGTGGGAGGGCCGGAGGCGGCGCCGCCTGATACTCCGAACGTAGTGAACATGAGCGTAATCGTTGAACTGGAGCTAGCGATTACCAGAACCTTGGCGTAATGGCCTCCGTTCGTGTGGACGAAGAACGAATCCATCAAAGGGCCCGCCTTCGCCAGTGTGGCGGCCGGAATTGTGGCGGACGAATAACCGGAATACAGTTGTACAACTAACGGGGAGACGCCGGTGAACCCCGCGACAGTCGTAAGGAGAGCGTTAACTGCCGTCGCCGCACCTTGCGGAGCGATGCCTCCGCTTGACGTGAACATGATGTCGCCGCCAGAGCCGCTGACGGCCCCCGTTTCCAGGTTTAGATTTGTCTGGCCGGGAGTGGAGAGAGTGGCGGTCTGGTTGAGGTCGGCAAGAATGGCCGTAGGAAGTATGAGTGCCAGGACTAATATGGTTAAACGTAGCCGGCGTGCTAGTATCATCAAATATCGTTCCTCCTTAGGCAGGCCCGATTTACCGGGCTGCAATCCCTTTTGATTATGCAGGAGATTCTAGCGACGCGAGTTCGATAGCACCGCCGGATTAGTTATTTGGAAGGCTTCTTGCTGGCTCTCTACAGCGAACTAATCTGTTTGCAGGAATTATCGATGTTTCCAGAACAAAGCATGTCTTTTTACCTTATCCGGCGTGTCATTCTGATCCAATTTGTCTTCGCTGGCTATCTGCTGAGCGCTACGACAACTCCAGTGACCGTGGTTGTCTCCAATGAAACCGTGCCGCCGGGCGGTACGGTCCAGCTCAAATACTTGCTTTCGAAGCCTGCTCTTATTTCCGGCGGCGAACTGGCAATTGATCTAGACCCTACCGTATTCAGCTCCATCACCACAGCGTCGGCATTCAGCGCTAATGGAGATGCTTACGGATTGGTCCAGATTAGCGGGTTGCACGCGGACGTGCATTTCGGATCGGCAACAGGCGGAGTAGGGCAGTTACCCGGAATGCCGATTGTCACCGTTATAGCGACGGTGCAGGCCACCACGGCTGCCGGGCAGATGGCCAGCGTCGCCGCCGATCCCAGCGGGTCGACATGGACCGATCCCCGAGGCAATGCCTATTCGGTCTCAGTCAGTCCTGGCAAAGTGACGATCGGCGGCACGCTGTCGATTGCCAACGTTTCACCGGGCGGTGGTTTGTTGCCTGGCGGCGCGGTGATCGAAATTGATGGAACGGGTTTCAGTCGCGCGACCACGGCATCGATCGACGGCGCGAGTGTCGGCTCCGTGCAAGTCTCCAGTCCGCAGAAAATGCTGCTGACGCTGGGCGGGCCAACCGAGTTAACGGGGAAGCGAATTCGTGTTGTCAATCCGGATGGGTCTGAAGTCGATGTATTCCCGTTTATACCGGGCGTTCCGGTTAGCGCGCCCGGCGAAGCGCTGGACGGCGTGCTCCCGATTCTGCCACTACAGAGTTACACGAGTGCGGAATTGGGCATTGGCGGCTCCTTCAACTCGCGATGGATGGCGATTCACAATCCAAACCCCGTCGCGGTCAACCTTGTTCTGGACACAACCAACGTCGTGAATTACTTTACCGGTGAGCAGTCGTTCACCGTTGCTGCCGGGGGATGGTTGTTCAATCCCGTGTCGGGTTTTGGAACTGGAGACGGCCATCTTCTGGTCTTCGCTTCAGCACCGGTTCAGATCGTTGAGCTTATTGAGGGCCTGGTTGCATTTTTTCCGCCGACGTACCAGCTTCTAGCCTCACCGCCCAGCGCGTTTACGGTCCCGCCGCTCCAAGTTCTCGCCGGCACCGGTGCGCTGAGCTGGGTTTGGCAAGCAGGAACCGCGCCACCCTCCCCTCAGTCCATTTCGCTGGCGTTGCCAGTGAATCAGCCGGACACGGATATAACAGCCTCGGCGGTGACCTCCTCGGGAGAAAGCTGGCTGCATGTTACCCCGGCGAGCACGCACATTCCCGGAGTGAAGACGTGCCTGCAAAGCCCATGCACTTCATTGCAGGTAACCGTAAATCCAGGATCGCTAGCCCCGGGAATCTATCGCGGAACAGTCACGATTACGCCAGTGGCCACGGCTTTCCGGCCGGATGTCGTGCCGGTGGTGATTCCGGTCGCACTGACGGTCACGACCTCGCTACCCGCACAGACCATAATTACAGGAATAGGTTTCAACCCGAACGTAACGACTGCCCTGGCAGCTCTGCCGCCCGGTATGTTTTCAGGGCCCGTCTCCGTGAACGTCGTCACCGATAGCGGCGGCAGTTGGCTCTCGGCGACACCCGATAACGCGAGCGCTCCAACCTCGATTAGCATTCAGGGTAACCTGGCCGGTTTCGGCGTCGGATCCTATAGCGGGGATGTCGTTGTCACCGGATCAGGAAACACATTGGTAATTCCCGTTTACGTGAATTTAGAAGGAGCTGTACGGCTCGTCGCGTTCCCGCTATCGGGTCCCCCAGTGCGCTTCGCGGCGCAGCAGGGCGCTGGGCTGCTTCCGCTCCAGATCGTGAATGTGTCGCCACAGGATTGCAATCCGACTGGGTGCTTCGAAGTACACCCGGATCTCAGCTCGCTGGCGGCGTCCGTGCAGACTCATTTGGGCGGAAACTGGCTGAGCGCCAGCATATCCCAAGGAAACGTTCTCGTGAGCGCTAACGCCGCGGGGCTGCGCGCCGGAGTCTATCTTGGCGCGGTCACGCTGACTGCGACGGGGGTGGCCTCGGCCCAGTTACCGGTCGTGTTGGTGGTTGAGAGTGGGCCGTTGCCGGCGTTGGTCGCCGGACCGGGCCTGTTGTCATTCCCGTTGCAGCCAGACAATCTTGCGGCCGGGCAGGTGTGTGTAACTTCGGGATCTGTTCCGATTACGTTTGCGATTCAGCCATCGACGAATGATGGCGGTGGTTGGCTGAACGCCCAATTCAGCGGCACAACCCCCGCATGTTTCCAAGTGGGCGCGGATGCCTCGGGCCTTGCTCCCGGCATCTACAACGGGAACATCGTAGTCAGCGGCGCACAACAGTCGGTCAGCGTCGCGGTGCGATTGAGCGTGACACCAGCGGTAGTGGCTGGACCGCTGCTCTTAGGCTCGGTCGCGAGCGCCGCCTCCGAAACCCCGACATCGCTCTCTCCCGGAGAGATAATCGCGATTCACGGACAGAATCTCGGGCCGATGAAACCTGCCGGTCCTGTGGTTAGCGCACAAGGTCAGTTTGCCACGGCAGTGGCCGGTGTCGGCGTCACGATCGGAGGTTATCCGGCGCCGATCCTTTCCGCGTCACAGACACAGATCAACACGGTGGTGCCTTACGAAGTGGCGGGGCAACAGGCGATCACGGTGCAGATTCAGAACCTGAACGCCTCGACTGCCGAGTGGGCGATTCCGTCCGCTGCGAGCGCACCGGGGATCTTCACGGTGGACCAGACCGGTCTCGGCGGAGGAGCCGTCCTCAACGCAGACAGCTCGCTGAACACTCCGTCCAACCCGGCCGCGCAGGGTACGACGATCCAGATCTTCGCTACCGGGGAAGGGCTCACGAATCCGCCCGGCAAGACCGGAAGCGTTGCGACTGGCGAGCACCAGCCCCTGCTTCCCGTGGGCATCAGCATTGGCAGTATTCCGGCGCAAATCGTTTATGAAGGCTCCGCACCCGCGGAGATTCAAGGGCTGTTTCAAATCAATGCGGTGGTGCCGAACGGAATTACGCCTGGGAGCGCGGTTCCTATTCTACTCATGGTGGGGCAAGCGCAAAGCCAGACAGGCGTAACCATTGCCGTGCAATAGTCCGACGCCAGCGCCGTGCTAAGCCCGTGACGGCACGCAGGCGGCTTCCTCGACAATATTCTTTTCCACCACTATGCCGAGACGCGCCGTGAAATGAAAGGAGCTACCCTTGCCAGGGGCGCTTTCTACCCAAATGCGACCACCCAGCAACTCAGTCAATTGTCGAGAGATGGTTAGCCCCAGGCCGGTACCGCCATAAGTGCGAGTGGTGGAGTTATCGGCCTGGGTGAACCAGGAAAAGATCTCTTTTTGCTTCTCGATTGGAATTCCGATTCCGGTATCTTTCACGGTGAACCGTACCGTGGCATGATCCTGGCCTTCCGAATCGCTTTGAACCGACAGGGTCACGCCACCTTGGGTGGTGAACTTGACCGCGTTCCCGACCAGGTTGACAATGATCTGCCGCAAGCGAACGGGGTCGCTCGCCACCCAATCGACGACTTGCGGATCGACCTGCAAAGTAAGATATAAGCCTTTTTGTTCCGCTCGATGTGCTAACGCCTTCATGGTCTGCGCCAAGCGTTCCCTGAGACTGAAGGTGACGGTCTCAATCCGCAGTTGTCCGGCTTCAATTTTCGAGAAATCAAGGATGTCGTTGATCACTGTAAGCAACCCATCCGCCGATTCCTTGGCGGTGTCGAGATAATCCCGCTGTTCAGGATCGAGCGCAGTATCCAGGGCCAATTCGACCATGCCGAGAATACCGTTCATGGGTGTACGAATTTCATGGCTCATATTTGCCAGGAACTCGCTCTTAGCCCGATTGGCGGCTTGCGCTGCTTGCTCCGCGCGGCTGCGTTCCAACATTTCTTCCTGGAGTTTTCGGTTCACGGTTCGAAGAGTTTCCCGCTGAACATTGGCCTTCAAGGCCAGGTGAACGACCACTCCGAAGAGGATCGCGCTCGATAGCCCTCCTAATAAAGTCAGATTCGATAGCAGATCCTGCTTCTGGCTTTTGGGAGAAAAAGCTTCCCATAACCCGACCCTGACGATCGCAAGAAAAATGACGGCGCCGATCGGCACCCAGGCCGGCTCGCTGAGCCCGAGTTCAGTCATATCAAAGGCTATGGCGGCCATACCAATCCCCAGCAAGAGGAAGCCGACGGCCGTGGGAAGTGTCACGTGGATCAGGTTGCCCCAGACAAACGCGTCTCCCTTTCCCGAGAGCTCGCTGATTCCGCACGTTATGCCGACAGCGCCGATCAGCAGGCCCGTTAAGCCGAGCACGGGGGGTGTGTGGGCAACACGCGTGATCCGGCTCAGTGCAAATGCCGTGGCGAGCACCACGAAACATAGCCCCGTGGTTGGGGAAACGTGGATCAGGCTCTCCTGGGCGGCACCGAGATTCTCAAGCAGCGAGAGACCGGCCACAATTGCCGTGGCGGTGGCGGCAATGATAGTGACCAGCGGACGGTTGACAATGACTCCCCACAGGGCAATAGCGGTGAGGACGAAGCAAACCGCCGTGGTGGCGTGCATCGGGGACAGGTTGGGCGCGACTTGAGTGAACAGAGTTGAGTTGACTGCCCACCTCATCAGCACTGCTGAGCCCAACAAAGTGGCCAAGGTGGCGCAAAGTGCCCCGGTCATGCGGGCCACAGAGGCCCGTGAAGAGCTGTTCACTTCTAGCTATCGTCAGATCAAAAACAAAGCTTTAACACAGGAAAAGCTGTGATTCAATTCTTCTTTTTACCGCCCAGCAGTCCGTCGAGCAGTCCACCAGCCGCCTTCCCAATGCCGCCACTACCGCCGATGATACTCTTCATCTCCTCTTTGGCGATGGCCGCCACATCCGGTTTGAAAACGGGGTTGGATGAGGTCCCTTCCACGGTGAAGGGAATCGGTTTGTTGCCCACCACTGCCAATATGCCGGAAGTGTGAACCATGGCGCTCATCCTGAAATTCAACTCATTAGCCGCGCTGATGGTGCCGGCGCCGGTCACTTCGCCGATGGCCGGGACTACCAGTTTCATATCCTGCGCGCTGGTACCCTCAGGCGCCGATCGCAGGTTGGCGCTTAGAACCTGGATCTCGGTATCGGGGCTCGCTTTGATCCCGGCGAGTCTTTCCACGGTCGCCATTTTCTTCGACAGGTCGAACCCGACCAGGCGAGTATTGTTGAGAGCGACCGAACCAGTAGAGACGAGCCGATCCGCTGGACCTTCCATGGCGAAGCTGGCGGACGCGGTTCCGCCGCGCAGCGATGTTCCGGACGGCAGCACAATTCCCAGGGCGGGCAGCAGCCCTTCCAGTTCCTGCACGGGCATACCGGGGCCGGAAAGTTTCAAATGCAACACCATGGATTCACCCTGCTCGGCATAGGCGCCGGTGACATGGGCCACCGCAGTGCCGATGTGAATGTCCGCCGGGTTCACGGCGCCGGAGTGTTTCCTAAGGTCGTGCTGAACCGAAAAATCCACTTCGACGGGACGAGTGGCCGGACTCCCGTTGCTCGAGAGCGTCAGTTTGTCGGCTTTGAGCTTGCCTGTAAGGTGCATGGTGACTCCGTCCGATTGGCCGCTTCCGTCAAACGACGCGATGCCGGTGACATGCGGCGCAATGTCATTCATTCCGGATTGGGCGAGGTCGAGTTGAGCCACATTCAGGTTGACGCTTATCGGCGTCATGGATGAATCAGTGGGATTAAGCGGGCCGGCCGTTCCACCTAGTTTGAGGCTGCCACCCCCGTGCACTTGCGCGGTAAGCGAAAAAGGGAAGGCGGTGCTGCTCGAAAAATCACGCAGCTCGATATTCACCTGGTCCAACGCGAGCGGCTTCCAATGGCCGACGGTTCGGCTGAGACTGACGTGGCCATCGCTGATTTTCACGAGTTTCACGGAGAGATCCTCGGGCAGGCGGGCCGATGGTGGAGCGGTAGGGCGGGCTCGCAGTAGACTTGCCGCCCAGGCTGGAGAAATTCCAATTGCCAGTGGGCGCTTGCACGAGCGCAATATCGGGCTGATCGATATTCAGATCGGTGACGGTCAATTTGCGGGAGAAGAGGAAGGGCAGGATTTCCACGCCGACGTGCAGGGACTTGGCCTTCAAGAAGGCTGGCTTCCCGAAAGCCGGGTCTTCGGCCACTGAAAGATCGTCAGCCGAGACCTCGCCAGCCAGGATGCGGAGGTGCAGAGCGCCCAGCGTAACTTGCCGGCCCAGCGCGGTGCTGAGGTCGGATTGAAGCTTCGGCCGGAATTGATCGACGTTGATCAAAAGCGGCAGGCTGACCACGATCAGGATTAAGATCCCGATAACGATTCCGAACCATTTCACAATTGGATTCATGCAGCACCTCCTGGGGCAGGGCACCGGCCCGCCGCTGATGTGACGCGATCACACACCTGGAGTATACATCCCCTTTTGGATGGCGATGGTATTCGTCCACGATGTATCATCGAAGGGTTGAATCGCCTGGGATGGTTTCTGTTGGGGGCAGTCTCGGTCTGCGCTATGGCGTGCGCGGCGGGTGCGCTCTTTGTTGCGAACGCACACGGATTCAGTGCGAGCGCAATGCCGGGTAGCATGGAACGCTGGGTCGCCCGCAGGGCTCGGTCCGCGGCGCTGCCATTGGATGCTTCCGCCCGGACCAATCCGGTTGCGAGCACGCCCGAAGTTCTGGCGCAGGCCCGGGAGCATTGGGCCGATCATTGCGCGTCGTGCCATGCCAACAATGGCGCAGGCGACACTCAACTGGGACGGCATACTTATCCGCCCGCTCCGGATATGCGCCTTCCGGAAACACAGCGAATGACTGACGGCGAATTGTTCTACATCATTCAGAATGGAATCAGGCTGAGCGCGATGCCGGCTTGGGGCGGCGGTTCAGGGCACGACGAAGAGGACTCCTGGAAGCTGGTGCGTTTCATTCGGCATCTGCCTCAATTGACGGTTGAGGAAAAGCACGAAATGGAGAAACTGAATCCGAAGAGTCCAGAGGACCTGAAAGAGGAAGAAGAAGAGGAAAAGTTTTTAAAGGGAGAACAAAGCGATGCCCATCCTATCGAACATCACCACCACTAAGAATCTGAATCGAGCTTTGATCGCGGGACTGATGATAACGGCGCTGTTTTTCGCCGCGGCCGTGAGTTTCGCGCACGGAGGCTTCGATCATGTCATGGGGACCGTGGTTCAGGTCACCAATAACGTCTTGACCGTCAAGACGGCCAAGGGAAACGTCGATGTGAAGTTAGACGACAAGACCGAGCTCACCAGGGACGGCCAGAAAGCCCAAGTGTCCGATCTGGCGCCGGGAGCGCGAGTGGTCGTGGACATTCCCGAAGGGAACAAAGACAAGCTGGCTCACTCGGTGAAGATCGGCACGGGCGCCAAAGCTGCCGCGCACTAATTGGAGGTCGGGCGGCGCTACAACGATCGAGGGCAAGTCACGAGGCTATTTATTCGCCAGGCTGAGACACACAATCCCGGCGAGGATTAGGCCGATGCCCATCACTTTGGCCCGAGTGATGACCTCATGGAAGAACAGGCGCGACCATGCCAGCGTGCAGATGTAGCCCAGCGAGACCATGGGGAACAGGATCGACAACTGACCGTTAGACATGCCTTTGACGAATAGAACCGATGACAACAAATAGGTGATAATTCCTAGCGCCAATCTCCAATTGAAGATAATGCTGGACAAATTGGGCTTAAGATTCATCGCTCCCGATTTTAAGAAGACCGCGCCGGCAGACCCGATGACGGAGGCGACCAGCACCAGGACGATGGAAGAGACCGGAGTGATCAACTTTTGCCGCCCCAGCCCAGAACCGCTACTCCGGCGACGATGATCGCAATGGCTAAAACCTTAAGAGGATTCATGGTTTCATGAAAAACGAGGGCGGAGAGGATCGCGACCCAGACATATCCCAAAGCGATGATAGGGTATAGGACGGAAACTTCGCCATGGCGGAGGGCATAGACGAACAGAACCGTAAACACGCCGTAGAGGCAGTACCCGGCGAACAAGGGCGGAACGGTGAAAATGCCGATCAGCGTAGCGGCCAAACCAGCGTGGGATAAGCGGTTCGCCCCGATTTTGATGAGTAACTGGGCCACTGCAATCAGCAGTGTGCAGGATGCCACGATCATGGCCGCCTGCCGGCGCTTATGATGGTCCACCACGGGGGCGTTCGGCGAAACCGTGATTGAGCTCAATACCCCTCCCGCATCTCCATATGATAACAATCGGTTGAGACGTAAAATAAGATTATGACCGCAGCTGCCACAGGCGCCGTGTCGCCGGTGGATCGATTTTTCCAATTTTCGCTGCTAGGGCTGTTGGCCAGCGGTTACTTAGCGGTAGTGGGCTCGGGCTATTTGGATGTGCCCACCATGGTGATCACCGCTGCCGCGCTTGTGATCCGTAGCTTGATCACGGCTGGCGTCCTGAAGCTCGAATTTCCTCCGGTCGTCGTTACAGCGGCCACGCTAGCCTATGTCGGCTTCTACCCCATCGATTATTTTTACGTTTCGGGGGCGTTCATTCCGTCCACGGTGCATCTGGTGTTTTTCGTGGCGGTGGTGAAGATATTGACTGCGAAAACGAAGCGCGACTACCTGCTTCTCAAGGTGATTGCGTTTCTGGAGCTGCTGGCGGCCTGCGTTCTATCCACCAGCTTGAATTTCTTCGTTTTCCTTTTACTCTTCCTGGTCCTGGGAGTGGCTACGTTCACCAGCAGCGAGATGCGTGATTCGGGGTTTATGCTGCAGCCCGCGACGCGCATTTCCGGACGGAATCTGGCACTACGGCTGGCATCGGTGGCATTGCTGGTGTCCACCGGGATCCTGGTGATCACTTCCGGATTGTTCTTCTTTCTGCCGCGTACCGCGCGGGCGGCTTTCCAGCACCTGGTTTCGCATCGATATTATGTGGCGGGCTTCTCCAATCGGGTGGCGTTGGGAGAGATTGGAGAGATCAAGAAGGAGAGCTCGCCGGTAATGCATGTACGCATGGACCGGCCTGAAGACCGCGGCATGGCACTTAAGTGGCGCGGCGCAGTCCTGGCTAACTTTAACGGGCGGGTATGGTCGAGCTTGCAAGGACCCGGCCAAGCCATCCGGCCCGATCGAGGCGGCCAGGTTCAATTAGACGATGCGCGGCTGCGCCCGGGCTCGCGGCACATCTCCTATGCCGTTTACCTGAACGAGATTGCCTCCGATGCATTGTTCTTCGCCGGTACCCCGGAATTTCTACGGATCGACGCCACGGTGATCCGGCGCGCGGGAGGCAATTTCACATTGGCGTTTGGAGACGCGCGGAGTATTTCCTATCAAGTTTACAGCCGCCTGGATCCTTCGAATTTAAACGACATTACCGACGATTACCTGGAACCACTTCGGGGACCGCTGCGCCGTGAATACCTACAGGTTCCACCCATCGATCCACGAGTCGGCGAATTGGCGCAACGCATTGTTGGGGCGGAGGCGTCGCCCATCGTGGAAGCGCGCATGATCGAGCAGTATCTGAGGACGAATTTCGGTTACACGCTGGAGCTACCGGCAACCGAGCCGCAGGACCCGATTGCGGATTTCCTGTTCCGACGAAAGAAGGGCCATTGTGAGTACTTCGCATCCGCAATGGCGGTGATGTTGCGCAGCGTCGATATTCCCTCGCGCATAGTGACCGGATTTCAGAGCGGTGTTTACAATCCGATCAGCGGATCGCAATTGATCCGAACGTCGGATGCACACAGCTGGGTAGAGGCGTGGATGCCCCGGCGGGGTTGGACGACCTTCGATCCTACGCCGCCCGACCCGAATCCGCCGCGGGTGTCGTTATGGACGCGCCTCGGATTCTATGCGGACGCCGCCGAAGTGTTCTGGCAGGATTGGGTGGTCAACTATAACCTTGACCGGCAATTGCAACTGGCCAGCAGGATGGGACAGTCGAGCCGGCATGTCGGGGTGAACTGGTTTGATCGGCTGGGGCTGGCTGGGCCGCGCTGGTGGAACGAGATCACCGATTTCGCAAAGCGGTTCGGGCTGTGGCTGTCGAGCCTAGCGGCGCTGGCTTTGCTGGCTGGTTTGTTCGGCAAAGACGGATGGCGCTGGTGGAGTGCGCGGCAGCGGGTGCTCAAGGTGCAGCGCGGCCAAGCGGAGGCTTCCGATGCCACTCTGCTTTACCATCGCATGCTGCAGGTGCTCAAGCGGCGCGGCGTGGAGAAACCCGCCTGGCTGACTCCCTGCGAATTCGCGCGAATCTTAGAAGAGCCTGAGGTAGCGGTGCTCGTGGAAGATCTGACATCCGCCTACAACGAACTTCGGTTCGGCGGCCGCGCCGAGGCTGCCGGCCGGATGGTGGTACTGCTGGAGAGGCTGGAGACGGTACCGTAGCTAAGGAACTTTGGCGGGGGCGATGGTTAGCTCTATCGTTAGCGGGGCCGCGTTGGCCGGAGCCAACGTCAGCCGGAATCTCTGTTCCACCGCGGTCACGATGATGGGCGAATCAGGAATAGCTGCGGGAATGTTCGCAGCCACCAACTGGCCTGGTTCGGCCGCGGGAAACAGCCGCTTCCAGTCCCCGGACGGATCAAGCTGATACAGCGACAAGTAGCCGTCGATGGCCGACAACACGTTCAACCGGACTGCGTCGCCGGGCTGTAGCGCGGGGACGCCGGGTGATGGCGAATAGGCGCCCGTAGCGTCGCGCTTCAGCAGCGAATACTGTAACTGCGGTGCTCTGAAATTGGTCGCGAATCCAACAGCGCCCGTGGCGACTGTCGCCCTATCCGAGGGGACGATGCCGCCCACCACGCCTTGTTGAGGCGCGATTTGGGGCGTGGGTTCAGGCGCAGCGGCAGGGGCCGGGGGCGACTCGCGCAGTATCCTCGCCGGCATGGCCTTCCGTGGAGCTGGTGGAACATTCCGGGACTTCGGGACAACCGGTGCGGTCACCGTGGGTTGGGGTGGCTCGGCTGTCATGGTAGCGGGCGGGGGGACGACACGCGCCACTTGATACTTGGGTTGCTGGTTGGATCGAATGACGACGACGATTAGGGCTGCGGCGGCAATGGCGGCTGGGACCCCGCCCCAAAGCCAGGCGCGGCGGGGCCGCGAAGCGGGAGGATCGGCCAACGCGCGCGCAATCTGATTCCGGGATGCCGGATCAGCCAGGAGCTCTTTTAGCGCTTGCTCCTGTTGAAGGGCGTCGAACAGATCCTGATCATCCAGAGCGGCTTCAAACAGCGCTTTGCGCTCCGCTTCAGTGAGCGAGTTGGTGGCGTACCCGCCGAGTAGTTTGCGGGCCTGCTCGCCGGTCATTGTCCCACCTCCCAACCGCCGCCCATCAGCTGCAGCAAGTTTTTTCGACAGCGAAAATCCCAGGTATAGATGGTATTGATGGAGCCGGCGCCGAGTACAGCTTGAATCTCGGCGAAACTCTTGCCTTCGAGCTTAAGGGCGAACAGCTTGCGGCAGCGCTCTTCCATTTTGGAGATGGCCGCCATAAGCCTTTCGCGCATCTCACGCTGCTGGGCGGCGGCCAGAGGGTCGGCGGCATGGTCGGTCAATTGAATTTCGTCCACGGGCACTTGCGTATACTCCCCACGCCGCTGCGCTTTTCGCCGCAAGGCCATCATTTTGAACCGGACGATTTGCAGCGAAAGGGGCAGAAGGTCTTCCAACCGCTCCAGGTGTGGGTATTTCTCATGGAGCAAGATCAAGACTTCCTGGGCCAGGTCCTCGGCGGCGTCCCTCTGTATTCTGGATGCCGCAAAGCCGATAATCCTTTCGCGCAGCTTTTCAAGCAGCTCTTCCCGTGAGCCGGCCCGCAGCTTTTCCACGCCTTTGCTTGCCATTGGAACCGCTTACCCGCCCAAAGGATACTGCTTCCTGATACTCTGTGACAACACATGGTGGAGGGTGCGCGCAGGGAGTGGCCGGATCTTAGATTGCTTTCGCTGTTGTGCGCTGCCGCATATCTCGTAAGCCAGGTCTGGATGCCTTACCGGGGGAGTTTCGCGCTGAAAGGCAGCTGTGTCGCGCTACTGGCGGTTATGGCAATCCAGAGGGGCGTCACCGGCCTGGGCCTCGCGCTGGCGCTTTCGGCGGTGGGCGATGTCCTGCTGGATTTGGATCCGGAGCGGCTGTTCATTTACGGGCTGGCCCTCTTTCTTCTGGTACATCTGATCTACATTTTCTTGTTCCTGCGGCACGGCCCGCTGCCTCGGGCGGTTGGCTTCACTGAAGCGGCGATGGTGGTTATGGTGGCAGGCTACTGCGGGTCGATCGGCGCGTGGATACTGCCGGGAGTGGGCAGCCTCATGCTTCCGGTGGCCCTCTATTTGGGCGCCATTACAGTAATGGTGGTTAGTGCCATACTGGCCCGCTCAGCGCAGCCCTGGGTAATGTGGGGCGCGGTGCTCTTTCTTGTGTCCGACTCGCTATTGGCGATCAACAAATTCAAGGCACCGGTTCCTTATCGCGACTATTTGGTCTGGGCGACCTATTATCTGGGACAGTACGGGATCGCGGTCGGGTTTCTGAACCCCGCCCCGCGAAGATCGATTTGAAATGACCGGTCAGTTTCCAATGGTTACGAGCGGCTTGCCCCGCATCTTGAAATCGTTTTCGGTGAAGTGGCTTCCCAGGTCCATGGTGTCGAAGCGGACGTCGATACCATGCTGCCAGCCATCCGGTTTGATCTGCACGGATTTCGGCCAGTAGGCCCGGTCGCCTTTGAAATATTCGGAATAAGCGATGGCGGCCGAGCCGACCCCGGTGGTGGTAACGATTCGAACCCGCACGGGACGAGATTGGTTGTCCAATCCGATGGAAACCTTTTCAGCGCTGTTCTCAGCGAACAATGTATATTCTTCGCCCTCAACCGGCATAGGATGGTTGGCCATGATCTTAAACTCTGGATTTTGGAGCCGGGCTATGACGGCCGGGAGCATGGCGTCGCGAATGAAGCCGAACTGCGTCGGCAGCTCCAGCGCGTCGGTGCCCTTGAGGTTCTTGCTGTTGTTGTACTGGCTTCCGATGAAAGAGACTTCGTGCAGGATGTTACCAGCCTTGGCCTGAAACAGCGCGCGATCCGGACGGTTGCGCAGCAAGAGAGTCCAGCGGACGCTGGTGCCGTCTCGCGTCCAGATGGTAGTACTGCCGACCGCCTGTATACTGGCCAGGGCCTGCATGCCATCGTCCCCTCCGAGAGTCTGAATGACTTTCTTGAACAGGCTCGAGCCAAAGGCTTCCAGCGTACCCCGGTTCGGCTCCAGGGTTTCCGACAGACTAGCGACCTTATCGGCTTCGATCGTTACCGTGTTCTGGCGCCCGACATAGCCATCCTTCTTGAAATCGACCACCCACTTGCCCGGCGTGAGTTTGGAGGCTTCCAGCTTGCCCCCGAGCGTGGGTCCGATCGACTTGCCGTTCAGGCTGACTTCGCACTCGCTGGGACTGCAATTGATATCCATACTGCCGCTCGGCGTGGGCTTCGAAACCGCGTGTGCAGCTACCGCGGTTGACGCTTTCGCTTTGCTCCGGATCAGCTCCAGCATGTCGTCCGTGGCTCCGGCAGCCTTCAGCTTGTCGAGTTCTTCGGGGGTTCCAGCGAAGTCGATTCCGCGGGCCTGGATCGCATCTTTTCTGCGGTGCAGGGGGATGGGACTATCACCGGCCAGTTTCAGAACCTGGTCAAAGGTAAAAGGCGCGCCGTTCAGGAATGGATCGTCGCCCTTCTTGCCGTGCGCCGAGGGCAGCTTGTTCTCGGCGACAGGTTGAGCGGTCAGTAGCGCAGACAACGCACTCAGAAGGGCACTGAACAGAACAATTAACGTAGCTTGTTTCATAGGCATCCTACTTAATGGCGGCTTCGGCTTCCTGGGCGGCGCGAATCTTTTTCTTCCAGTTGCGCGCCTCTCCGTGTCCTGGATTTTCGGTTAGAATCGCGTCCACTAGCGTCAGGGCTTGCGCATACCTGCCCGCTTCCCACAAGGATTTCACTTGGCCCCGCAAAATCACTTCCGGGGCAGGCTTGACCTCGACCACGGGCGACGCCGCAGGCGCTTGAGGCACGGGTTGTGGCGCTGGTGCTTCGGCCGCCTGAACAGTCACCGGTAACGGCGCCGTGGATACCGGGTTGCTGGGAGCCACGCTGACGGGTTGAGTCGTGGGGACGGTGGTTTGTGGCTGGGACGCCTGGGAGTTCTGGCGCGACAGCAATGTTCCGAATACGATAATCGCCAAGAGCCCGGCGATGGCGATCGGAATCGCACGCTTTCGTAACATGGCGGCGACGGGAAGAGGCTTCTTTGGAAGTGCTTGTGCCGCTGTTTTGATAGCAGCGAGGGCTGGTCTTGCGGGGGCCGCCGGCGACTGTACGGGAGCGGGCTGCGGAGGAGCAACCGTAACAGCAGGTGGAGGAGAGGTTGGAACAACCGGGAGCGGCTTAGGTGCGGGGGCGATCGCAGGAGCAGGCTTGGTGGCGACTGGAGGGGGTGGTGTCGCGATGATGGCGCTGTATACGGCCGTCACAGGCTCGGGGGCGGTCCGCGTATCCCGCACTTTTTGAGCAATATTATTTAAGCCGGCCGCGAATTCGGCTGCCGATTGGAGGCGCTGCTCGCGGTTCTTATTCAGGGCGAGCGCCACCAGCCGGTCCAATTCCTCTGGAATCTGTGGGTCAAGTTTCCGCAGCGGCACGGCTTCGGAATGCACGATCTCACGCGGGATGAGATTCGGCTCGATTTGGAAGGGATGCTTGCCGGTGAGCAGCTCATATAAGATCACCGCTACCGAGAAAACATCCGAGCGAGGGTCGAAAGGTTCGCCTAGAACCTGCTCCGGCGCCAGGTAGTTGGGCAGGAGCGCCGGGGGCTTAACGCCAGCGGCTAATACTACTTCCAGCCACTTTCCGCTGCCGAAATCGAGAATTCGCGCGTTCTTGCCGGCGACAATGAAGATGTTGGTCGGCTTCAAATTGCCGTGTGCAATGCCCTTGGCGTGCGGGACCGTTAGCGCATCCGCGACGGCCGAGATGAATTCCAGTTTTTCTTCGAGCGGCAGTACCCTGCGTTCCTGGAAATGACGTTGTAGATCGATGCCGTTGAGCAGTTCCGTCGCCACGTAAAGGGCGCCATCCGCTTCGCCCATGTCCTGGACCTTGGCGATGTTGGGGTGGCGCAGTTCGGCATAGCTTGCCAGACTTCGGCAGAACTGGTCCTTGATTTCGGGGCTGATGCTGTGGGAAGAATACAGGACTTTCAGAGCACACTCGCGCTCGCTTGCGGTGTCGCGAACGCGGTAAGTAGTGCCGGCCGCGCCGGTTCCAATCTCGTCGATTATCTGGTACTTGCCAATCGCCTTCATATCGTCCCCCGGGAGCTAGTTCGCGACGGTTCGGTGAGCCGAAGTACAGTAGTACTCCTCCCTCACTAAGGATCGGTTGACATATAAAACAGCTTCAGTCCGCCTTATGAGGGCTACTGGCTTTTTTAGTCAAATCTGAGGAGGATACCCGATTCGAGCAAAGTGGAACGCAAAACCTCTGCGGGCCGTTACAATAGTATAGGCAGCGCCATTCGAGAGAGCCGAACCCTCATGAAATCAAGCAAATGTAAGTTTGTAATTCTATTGCTGTGTCCCTTGGCCTTGGTAGCACAGTCTCTGAAGGACTTTGAGAAGCGCGTCACCGAATTCACCCTTGCCAACGGCCTGCACTTCATCATTTTCGAGCGGCATGAAGCGCCGGTGGTCTCCTTCCACTCCTACGTCAACGCCGGATCGGTGGACGATCCGAGCGGCGAAACCGGCATCGCGCACATGTTCGAGCACATGGCATTCAAGGGGACCGAGACCATCGGCACCAAGAATTACCCGCTCGAGAAGCAAGCGATGGACGAAGTGGAACGCGTTTACGACCGCTACGACGCCGAGCGCAACAAAGGCATGAAGGCCGATCCCAAGAAACTGGAGGATCTGCAGCAGGAGCTGAAGGCCGCCATGGAAAAGGCCAACAGCTACGTGATTCCGAACGCCTATCCGCAGTTGATCGAGGAAAACGGCGGCGTCGGGATGAACGCGGGAACGCAGGAGGACTCCACCAATTACTTTTACAACTTTCCCACGAACCGGCTGGAGCTGTGGTTCCTGCTGGAATCGCAGCGCTTCTACGATCCGGTATTCCGCGAGTTCTATAAGGAGCGCGACGTGGTGCGCGAGGAGCGCCGCATGCGCGTCGAATCGAGCCCGCAGGGAATGCTGGTGGAGGCGTTGCTGGCCACGGCTTTCGAAGCGCATCCGTACCGCAACATGCCCGGCGGATGGGCCAGCGACATCGAGAATTTCCGGCTGCCGGAGGCGATCGCGTTCTATAAGAAATACTATGTTCCGGCGAACATCACCATCGCGATCGCGGGCGACGTGGATCCCAAGGAATGCCGGCGGCTGGCCGACAAGTATTTTTCGATCCTGCCGTCGGGTCCGCTGCCCAGCGGTCCGCGCACCGTCGAGCCGGTGCAAAAGGGCGAGAAGCGCGTGCAAGTGGAATCGCCGGCGCAGCCGTTCATGGCGATCGCCTACAAGCGGCCCGATCAGAACGACAAGGACGATCCGGTGTTCGATGTGCTGAGCGAGATTCTGGCGGGCGAGCGCACCGGACTGCTTTACAAGGAGCTGGTTCGCGACAAGCGGATCGCGCTGGGCGCGTTCGCGCAGCCTTCTTTCCCGGGCGGCAAATATCCCAACCTGTTTCTGTTCTTCCTGGTCCCCAACCAGGGCCACACGGTGGAAGAGAACGAGAAGGCCTGCTACGAAATCATCGAGCAAGTTGAAGACGCAGAAGGTGGACGAAGAAACGCTGAACCGGATCAAGACCAAAGTGCGGGCGGCGCTTGATCCGCAAGCTGGACAGCAACTCCGGGCATGGCCGAAGAGCTGACCTCCTATTACGTCAACTACGGCGATTGGCGCAAGATGTTTACCGGCTATCGACGAGCATCGACAAAGTCACCGCGGACGATGTGCAGCGCGTCGCGAAGCAATATCTGGTTCCGGAGAACGCGCACGGTGGCCTACACCATCGCCCCGGCCGGCAGGCAGCGGCCGCCGAAAGGAGAAGGGCAATGAAGATACGGTTGTCTTGCGTTCTCCTCGTCGCCGCGCTTGCATTCGCGCGCAGACCGAGGTGCGCCGCGCCATCGTGCTGCCTTCCTACAAGGACCTGAAGTATCCGCCGCTGCCGCCGCTCAAAGTTCCCGAGCCCGTGGAGTTCACGCTCTCGAACGGCATGAAGGTGTTCCTGCTGGAAGATCACGAACTGCCGTTGGTCAGCGGCAGCGCGCTGATTCGGACCGGCAATCTGTTCGATCCCGCCGACAAGCAGGGCTTGGCCGGGATGACCGGTGAAGTGCTGCGCTCGGGCGGCACGCAAGGCCAAGACCGGCGACCAGATCGATGAGGAGCTGGAGAACGTCGCCGCCCAGGTGGAAAGCCAGATCGGCGAGACCAGCGGGACGCTCGCGTTCTCGTCGCCTGAAGGAAAACACCGACCAGGTGCTGGGCGTATTCAAGGACTTCCTGACCTCGCCCGAGTTCCGCCAGGACAAAGTGGATCTGGCGAAAACGCAAATGCGCAGCGAGATCTCCCGGCGCAACGACGATGCCGGACGGCATCGCCGAGCGCGAGTTCAGCGACATCCTCTACGGCCGCAACACGCCTTACGGCTGGCGGATCGAATACGCCGACGTCGATAACATCCAGCGCCAGGATCTGATGAACTTCTACCATCGCTATTACTTTCCCGCGAACATCATGCTGGCGATCTATGGCGATTTCTCCGC
This sequence comes from Bryobacterales bacterium, assembly GCA_963769205.1. Classification (GTDB taxonomy): domain Bacteria; phylum Acidobacteriota; class Terriglobia; order Bryobacterales; family Bryobacteraceae; genus Palsa-89. The sequence goes on from CAVYKR010000024.1 coordinate 341,699, forward strand.
CGCCGACATGAAGAGCCAAACTGGAACAGCTGTTCGGCGATTGGAAATACACGCAGCCCCCCGTGCCGGCGTTTCCCAAGGTGCAGCGAGAAGCGCCGCGCCCGGCATTATTCCTGGCCGACAAAGACGGACGTCACGCAGACTTTCTTCAACGTCGGACATCTGGGCGGCGAACTGCGCGACAAGGATTATCCGGCGCTGGAAGTGGCCGCGGAAATTCTGGGCGGCGGATTTTCCAGCCGGCTGTTCCGCAATGTTCGCACCGCAGCACGGCTGGGCCTACAACATCGGCGCGGCATGGGCGCGCAGCTACGATCATCCCGGGACGTTCCGGATCTCCGGCAGCACGCAATCGGCGCACACCGTCGACACTTTGAAGGCCATCCGGGAGGAGCTGGAGAAGATCCGCACCAGCGAGGTGACCGATCCAGGAACTGCAAACCGCCAAGGACACCGTGCTGAACGGCTTCGTGTTCCACTTCGACCGGCCCAGCAAGACGCTGAATCGCCTGATGCAGTATGAATACTACGGCTATCCGCGCGATTTCATCTTCCAATATCAGAAGGCCATCGCGGCGGTGACCAAGGCCGACGTCCTGCGCGTCGCGCAAAAGTACTTCAAGCCGCAGGATCTGACTTACGTCGCGGTGGGGAATCCGCAGGAGTTTGGAACGCCGCTGATCCGCGTTGGGCATGAAAGTCGAGCCGATCGACCTGACGATTCCCGAGCCGAAGAAGCAAGCGTCGCCGAAAACCGACGCGGCCAGTCTGGCAAAGGGCAAGGGCCCTGTTGCAGCGAGTGCAGCAGGCGCTGGGCGGCGCCGACAAACTCGCCGCGGTGAAGGATCTGCAGTACCAGGCTGAACGTCGAAGTGCAGACGCCGGGCCGGTGCATGAAGGTGAAGCAAACCAATTCGTTTCTTGCGCCGTCGTCGCATGCGGCAGGAGATCGAGCTGCCATTCGGCAAGCAGTCCGTTTATTCCGATGGCACTTCCGGATGGCTGGCCGGTGTGCAAGGGCATGCAAAGCTTCCGCCTCCGGTGCTGAAGCAGGTGCGCGGCGAAGTGTTCCGCCAGATGCTGGACTTGGCGATCAGCGATCGCGACCCGAATCGTACCGTGAATTATGCCGGCGAAGGAGATGATCGAGATTTCGTCGAAGGATGGCGAGAGCGTGCGGCTCGAGGTGGATGAAAAGACCGGAATGCCGCTGAAGATCTCGTATCAGGAGGGCGGGCAGGGGACGCGTTCGAAGAGTCTTCTCCGACTGGCGCGATGTGGATGGCATGCGCCTGCCATTCCAATGGACCATGATGCAGGGCGACAAGAAGTTCGCCAGCGTGAAGATCGACAGACTACAAGGTCAATTCCGGGCTGACGCAGGAGGCGTTAAGCAAGAAACCATGAAGTACTGCGCACTCGGCCGCTGGGCTGGCCTCTGCGTTTGTCCTGCACGCCGAAACGGCTCAGGAGAAGCGGCAAACGTCTCGTCAACGAATGCCTGCGAAGCGCTGGGAGGCGACCGTTATTTGAACATGCAGAATCGCGAGGAGGCGGGCGCGCCTATTCGTTCTATCGCGAGCGGTTGAGCGGACTGAGTATCGCCAAGATCTACACGCGTTACGACTCCGGCGTCAAGGACACCGCGCATGAGCTGGCGCAGCGCGAACGCCAGAACTTCGGCAAGAAGGAGGATTACGGCGTGCTCTTCACCGACAACGAAGCCTGGGACATCACCTTCCGGGGGCCCGGCCGCTGCCCGCCGACCGCTTCGAGCGCTACAAGGAGACCACGCTGCGCGACATTTTCTACATTCTGCGGGTGCGTCTGCACGAGCCGGGCATGATCTTTGAATCGCGCGGCGCGGATGTGTTCGAAAACGTCGCCGGTCGAAATCGTCGACATCACGGACGCCGACAACCGCACCACCACGGTCTACTTCCACCAGATCACCAAGCTGCCGGTGCGGCAGGTGTTCTACCGTCGCGATCCGGTGACAAAGGATCGCGATCGAAGAGATCACGCGCTACTCGAAGTATCGAGAGTAGGCGGGATCCAGTGGCCGTTCGCGATCGAGCGCGACCGCAACGGGGAAAAGATCTTACGAGATCTTTTCCGACTCGGTGGAGGTGAACAACCAAAGGCGACGGAAGCTTGTTCGCGCTGCCGTCCGACCATCAAGCTGTTGAAACCGGAGTAGGCCGCAGTTGTCTGCGAGGGTTCGCGGCGTGGAGCGTCGGCGCGATCGGAAGCTCGATGGTCACCAGCAGTCCCGGATTCGCGTTCTGCGCCGCCAGCTTGCCCTTGTGCAGCTCCACTGAGCGCCGGGCGATCGCCAGGCCCAGGCCCAGGCCGCCGCTGATGCGGTTGCGGTCGGAATCCACGCGATAGAACGGATCGAAAATCCGCGGCAGGGATTCTTCGGGGACGCCGGGCCCATAATCGCGGACCGAGATCTGCGCAGTCTGCCGGCGACTTCTCGAGCTCAATATCGACAGAGGTGTCGCGCGGCGCGTAGCGAATGGCATTGCGGATCACGTTCTCGATGGCGCGGCGGAGCAGCTCTTCATCGCCGTTCAAGGTAACCGGAACGGGCGCCTTCAGCAGCAGCGTGCAGTCTTTGGCCTTGGCCTCGAGCAGCGAATCGTAGACCAAGTCGGCCAGCAGCTCATCCAGGCGCACGCTGTCATGTTTCTGCATGCGAGGATCGCCTTCCACGCGCGTCACCTGCAGCAGCTCGGCCACCAATTCATTGAGCCGGTCGGCTTCCTTCTGGATCCGATCCAGCATGTGCTCGCGATCCTCGCCGGAGCGCGCCAGTTCCACCGCGACGCTCAGCCGCGCCAGCGGGCTGCGCAGCTCGTGCGAGATATCCAGCAGCAGCCGGCGCTCGGCGGCGAGCAGCGTCTGGATGCGATCGGCCATCTGGTTGAAGCTGTTGGCGAGCTCGCCCAGCTCGTCCTTGCGATTGGTCGCGGCGCGCGCGCCGAGAAATCGCCGCGCCCGAAGCAATCCACCACCGCGCGCAGTCGCCGCACCGGCGACGTCAGGTGATAGGCGAAGCCGTAGCACAGCAGCACCACCAGGCCGATGATCCACAGATGCTGCGGCTGCAGAAAGAAGAACGTCAAGTTGCGGCGCTCATCGATCAGGAAGAGCCAGTACTGCCGGCTGGAGTCCGCGCGCGCGATGATGGCGCGCCTGCTGCCGAACGGGAAGGGAAGCCGCCAGCGGCTGCGCTGCTGGCCTGCGAACAGGTCCGGACGCGCCTGGCCGGTGACCAGATCGGTGCCCTTGGCGTCGGTGAAGACCACCTTGCATTCGGTGATCTGCTGGAATTTCGCGAGCACCGCGCTCAAGCGCTCGCGGCCGCCGGTTTCGTAGGCGCGCTTGGCTTCGCTCCACCTGCACATTCAGAAGCATTCCGAACGGCCCGCGGGCTCTCGGGGGAGCTGAACGTCAGCGCGGTGGTGATAATGATGCCGCCGATGGCGACCGCGGTAGTGGCCAGGAACCAGAGCAGCGTCTTTGCAAAGAGGGATCTCATCTCCGGCCACCGCATCCTCCGGGCTCTGACAGAACTGATATCCGACGCCGCGAATGGTCTTGATCACCGGCCGCGCGCCTTCCAGCTTCCGGCGCAGATGGCTGACGTGCATGTCGATGGAGCGGTCGAACGGCGTGGCTTTGCGGTTGTAGAGGCTCTCCATCAATCCGTCGCGCGAAACCACGTGGCCGGCGTTTCGCATCAACTGTTCCAGAATATCGAATTCCAGCGTTGTGACCTCGATCGGCTTGCCGTCGCAGAGTTACCTCGCGCGTGCCGGGATCGAGCACCACGCCGTTCACTTCCAGCCGGCCGCGGTTCACCTTCGGCTTCGGTGCGCCGGAGGATGGCCTTGACGCGCGCCGCCAGTTCGCGTGGATTGAACGGCTTCGGCAGGTAATCGTCGGCGCCCAGCTCCAGGCCCACGATGCGATCGACATCCTCGCCGCGCGCGGTCAGCATGAATACTGGAACGCGGCTGTCGACCCGCAGCCGCTTCAAGAATCTCAAAGCCATCCATGCCAGGCAGCATGACATCCAGAACGATCAGGTCGTAGCCGCCCTGCTGTGAGCCTGCTCGAGCCCGGTGTGGCCGTCGTGAGCGCATTCCACCGTAAAGCCTTCGCGCTCGCAGAAATTCCTGCAGCAGCGCGCACAACTCCGACGTCGTCGTCGATAATCAGCAGCCGCATCCGGTTTTATCGTAGCGCAGGGCGGCCGAGTCTCTTTACAAAAACATTACCGCGGCCGCGGCAATTCTTTCATGGCGATTCCGCAGGTTAAGTCGAAGGGAAGAATGGAACGAGTGAAGATCAAGTTGGTGCTTGCAATATTACTGATCTTGGGGATGAGCGCTCAAGTATCGCAAGCTAGCGAACCCGTGACCGTCTACATGACGACTGATGCTGCCGTGCTGCCTATGGTCCTGGTCAACGCCAGAAGCCTGACCAGCCAGATGTTCACGCGAGCCGGTGTCGCAATCGAATGGCGGAGTGGCCTCCCCCTTAATCCTCCAACCTCGGATGAGCGAACTGTGGTGGTCCACTTGGAGGGAATGAACTCCCCTCAATCGCCAACCAGGTGCTTTGGGATTCGCTCGGCCCTACGAAGGTGTCAACACCATTGTGTTCTACGACCGAGTGGCGCGAATTGCCCCGGGAAACCAGTCGCCAACGCTGCTCGCATTGGTCATGGTTCACGAGATTACTCACCTGCTACAGCGCGAGAGCCGGCATTCGTCGAGCGGGATCATGAAAGCTAACTGGGCTGCCAGCGATTATCATCAGATCGCACAAGACCCGTTCACGGACGAGGATGTGGATCTTATTCGTCTCGGTTTATTAACGCGCAAAGTGTCTCTTGGAGGGTCGGAATAGGTTGGCCAGAGGCACCGCACCGGCTACCACTTGACGGGCTTGCCAATCTCGATGGGCCAAATTTCGCACTGTGGGAAGTCTTTCAACAGGCTGGCGACCTCGCCGGGCGTTCCCGTGAGGGCCGGGAAGGTGCCGAAGTGCATCGGGATCACCTTCTTGGCGTTGAGCAGCCGGCAAGCCAGAGCGGCTTCGCGCGGGACCCATGGTGTAGAAATCGCCGATCGGCAGGAACGCAAGGTCGGGCTGGTACAGCTTCTCGATAAGCTGCATATCGGAGAACACCGCGGTGTCGCCGGCAGAAATAAATGGTGCGCCCATCCTGCAAGTGGAGGACGTAGCCGGCCGCCTCTCCGCCGTAAATGATCTGATCGCCATCCTGGATGCCGCAACTGTGGATCGCGTGCGTCATGGTGGCTCTCAGGGGCCCGACATCCTGCGTGCCGCCCTTGTTCATTCCGCTGCAGTTCTCGACGCCTTTCGATGCCAGCCAGAGCGCAGGTTTCGAAAATCGCCACTACCTTCGGTTTGAATTTCTTAGCCAGCGGAACCGCGTCATGAATGTGATCGAAATGGGCGTGCGAAATCAGAATCGCGTCAATCCGGTTGAACTGATGGTCCTTCTGGATATTTGGGATTGCCTTCCACCCAAGGATCCATCACGATGACTTCGCCGGAGTCCAGACGAAATTGGAACGTCGCGTGGCCGAGCCACGTAATCTCTACCATTTTCTACAAGCCTTTCTGTGGGGTATGTGTTGCTGGAAGCTGAATGCCATCACCGTACTTGGCGACGCCGGGAATGGTAACCGGCAAGCGGCCCGTGATGGCGATTTCGCCGAATAAAGCCTTTGCGAGCGACGTTTCCGAGGTTGGCGTGGGGCTATAAGTGGTGAGATAGGCGCCGACATTGGGAAAGCTGCGCACCAAGTACGGGTTTCCAACCGACACCAGCGTCACAGGCGCTTTGCCCGCGATCAGTCCATTCAAGAAATCAGGAAATCCGCCGGCCAGCGCGACATTTCCGCGATAGGCGCTTACCGTGACGAAGGCAGCGGCGATTATCTGCGTGCACTCAACCGCCTTCTGGCTTACCTGGTCGAGATCTTCCTTGCTCATCGCGGGATCGACCGTGACGGTTAGCATGTTAGGTGCGCGCTTCTTGACCTCTTCAATCAGCCGTTGTCCTTGCTGATTGCGCCGGCTCTCGGTCATTGCGATCAGGCAAGTGGTCTCCGGATGGCGGAGCGGAAGCGCGTCCTTCTCATCTTTCACTAGCGTGAGAGCGCGATCGGACACCTGCTGGGCGCGTTCCTCGGCTTCGGGCGAGTCAATCACTTCATCGATCCCATCCAGATCCACAATTTTCTTGCGGTTCAAGCCGAGGCGAGCTTTCGCGGCCAGGACTTTTGCTACGCTTTCATCGATCCTCTGTCGTGAGATCCTGCCGCGCTGGACCGCAGCCATTACCCCGTTAATCGCGTCTTCGGCCTTTTTCGGCATCAGCAACACGTCCGCTCCGGCCTCGATGGCACGGGTGGAAGCCTCGGCCGTATCGTACAAGGAGGCCAGCCCCTCCATATCCATCGCATCGGTCACGACCAGGCCGCGGAAACCCAGTTCGTCTTTGAGCACTCCGGTGATGATTTTGGAAGATACAGTGGCGGGTTCGTTCTCAGGTCGAGCGCGGGAACCGCCAGATGCGCGGTCATCACCGAGTCGACGCCGGCTGAAATCGCGGCTCGGAAGGGCGCTAGTTCGACGGACTCGATGCGTTCGCGGTCGGCATCTAACCTGGCTAACCCGATATGACTGTCTTGCGCGGTATCGCCGTGCCCGGGGAAGTGCTTGGCTGTGACCAGAACCGGATTGTGGATATCGGAATGGGCGCCTGTGATGAATGCCTGGACGAAACTGGAGACTTCGGCCGGATCTTCTCCGTAAGAGCGGATATTGATGATCGGGTTATCGGGATTGTTATTGACATCGGAGACCGGCGCGAACAACCAGTTGACGCCCAAAGCGCGTGCTTCCCGAGCCGTCTCCGCGCCCTCGAACTTAACACCCTCCAGATCCTTCGCAGCGGCGAACGCCATGCTGTACGGCCAAGCGGTGGTGGAGGTTACACGCATGGACGTCCCTCGCTCAAAATCGGCGCCAACCAGTAACGGTATTTTGGAAATCTTCTGCAGCCGGTTGAGCAGCGCCGCCATGGCGAAGGGATCCGCGTTCCGCACGGTTCCGTTCATGATATGGCCGGTTACGATGACGCCACCGACGTGAAGATCGCGCACGAAATGCTGATACTTGCGAAACGGAGCCGAACGAGTGTTGGTCACCTCACCGTAGATCGGCATGATAACCAATTGCGCCACCTTGTCGTGCAAGCTCATGGCGCGCAGTTGCCTTCTTACAGCTGAACTGGGGGAAGCGTCGGCGGGCTTCTTCGGTTCTTTAGGACGAGTGGCAGCGCCGGCGAGCGTGGCGCACAAGCTGATCGCGATCAGCGCGCGAAAAGAGAGCATCCACTTCTACTTTACCGCGAAGACCCCGGCCAGGTCGGAGACGCGGCCACAAACGCTCTAATATGCAAGACTATTGCGGAGGAACAGCGGTCCTGACGATTTTCCTTCAGCCGCAGCCTTTAAGCGGAACATTAACTCGCCCCACACTGTATTACACGAAACGAAGTAGTCTGTTGCCGATTGCCAGCCGCCGTGCGTAAAGCGGAGTTGCGTGTTGTCGCCGCGAGACTCCACGTGGAACACCAGACGCGTGCCACTCCATTCCTGTCCGGTTTCGCACAGCCACTCCACTCGTTCCGGGGGGTTGTTGGACCTGCTGCTTAAGCCGATACACCGTCTGGTGATTAAAGAATCCGAGTTCGACGGCTCCGTCCGGCTCGGAAACGTCCGCGGCCCACCATTTCGCCAAGCCCGCCGGCGTCGACGCCAGCGAATAGACTGTGGCGGCGGGAGCCGAAATCTGTATCGAGTGAAGAATATCAGCCATGTTATTGGGTTCCTTTCTGAAGATATTGTCGAAGACGGTCGGTGATCTGTCCCCAACCGCCGCGATACTGATCCCGGACCTCACCGGATGAGAGTTCGCGGTGAGTCAACACCAGGTCGGTTTCGTTTGGATTGACTGCTAAGAAATCGATAGTGACCAAGGTTGGACGCCAACCGGTCGCTTTGGCCATCCAGGTGAACGCCAGCTGGGAAGGTCGCTCGATGATGGTGAACTCCCCCCGGTGCTCGAACGTATCGGTGGGACCGTGCATGACGATAACCAGAGATCCTCCTACACGGAAGTCGAGTTGGACGGCTGCGGACACGATATTTCCCGGGCACATCCACTCCGCCATCCCCTCGGGATCGATCCAAGCGTCGAACAACTCTTCTCGAGTGGCGGGAATTCGTTTGCGGATAACAATCTGGCTGCTTTCCTGAGCGCCGCTCATTGCCGCCGCCGTTTAGCGAGGACGTGACGTTCTAGACCATCCAGACGCTCTTCCCAGAATGCTCGTACTTCCTGCAGCCAATCCACAGCTTCGCCGAGCGGCCTGCCGTCCAACTGGCAGACATGGTCGCGCCCTTGGACCTCGCGCCGGATCAGTCCAGCTCGTTCCAGAACCATCAGATGCTTGGACACAGCGTTGAGCGATACTGGAAAATTCTTCGCCAAGTCGGTCACTCGGGTTGGCTTATGGCCGAGTTGGCGAAGGATCGCCCGGCGTGTTGGATCGGCAACGGCCGCGAATATGTGGTCGAGCGCTGGCGGTGGAAATTCAACCATATGGTTGAATATAGAGCAGGACTGTTTATGGTGTCAACGTCACATCGAATCCCTAGCGGTTCTTGCGTTTCTCGACTTTTGCGGAGGATTGCGTAGCTGGCGGCTTCTTAGCGGGCGGTTTACGCAGCAGCCGGTTAACGGCGCGAATCAGCTGGTTCACTTCGTTCGCGCTCTTCTGTAGCACGATGTCGGCGCCCGTGTTGGCTTCATTCAGGCCCAGCGTATCGGTAAAGCCTGAGATCAGAATCACCGGCATGGCCGGATGTTGCTTTCTCAAACGGCCGATAAACTCGACGCCGTTCATCTTCGGCATCTTGTAATCGGTGACCACGACATCGAACCGTTGCTTGCCGCACAGTTCCAGCGCGTCCTGCGGCGTGCCGCAGGTGACCACCTTATGCCCAAGCTCTTCCAGAACGCTACGACGCGCTGCGAGTCCCAAAGAGTTGTCGTCGACGAGCAGAATACGCCCGCACGGATTCTGCGACGAGGAGGAGTTCGTCATTAGAAAAGACCCAGCGAAATTAACAGACTTGTAATACTACTGTCAACGAATTTCTATCAACTGCAAAAGGCGAAGATCGAGAGCTTGACTGAGAGGGCGAAGATGTGTAGCCCGGGAAGTATCGGACGGTGCGCAAGAATTATTCCACTGCGCGCGGCGCCGTGTACCCGGGCTTCGCAACGACGAATACTTGATCGGCTTATTCTTTGGCATCCGTGATCCGCAGCTGGTCACCGTTATCAGGATCCACCAGCTCCACTTTGATCTTGCGGAACTTGCCATCTTTGCCTGATTGGAAGGATTGTAAGCGATCGAATATTGATTTCGCAGCGCGCCGATATCGTCTGAAAGATGCTCGGGAATTCACCGATAGAAGCGAGGAAAGAAGGCCTGGCCGCCGGTCTCGCGCGTGAAAGTATTCAATTGGTTGTCGGCTTGCAGGAAATCCATGCGCTGCGAATCGGACCCATGTAGGCTCCGCCATGATGCGCAATGCTTGCAGCAGGCTGATGGCGTAGATTGGCACGCCGGCTTCCTGGATGGCCTTGCGAGCTTTGTCGTAAGTGAGCTTGCTGAAGGTATCGCGTCCGGTAGCGATCAGCAGAATCGCCTTGCGGCCCTCGATGTTGCTCATGCGCTGCGCGGTGTCGACTAGCGCGTCGTACATATTGGATTCCGAAAATCCGGGGATGCGCAGGCGCTGCATCGCTTCCTGGATCTTCTCGCGGTCGGTGGTGAAGTCGGAGAGGATCTCGGACCGCAGGTCGTACGCGATAATGGCTACGTAGTCGTCCGGCTTCAAGGTTTGGACGAAGCCATAGGATGCCACCAGCGTCTCATACCAGCCCTGGGACCAATACTGCTGAAAAAGAGCGTTGAATTCGATCACCATCGCGATGGTCATAGGCGCGTCGGCGTTGGTGTTGAAACCGCTGATCTGTTGAGGGACGTTGTCTTCCAGAACGCGAAAGTTGCCGCGTGGGATATTGGGAATGAAGTGGCCTTTGTTGTCCAGCACCGCCACGTCGAGTTGGACGGTATTGACGTCACTGCTGAAGGTCGGCAGGCCCTCGGGGACATCCTTATCCTTCTTATTGAACTTGGAAGGAATCTTCGGTTCGTCGGTGACTTCGGGGGGCGCGTCCTTCTTCTTCGGCTTGGCGACGGTTTCTGATGGTTGCGTCCCGGGGCCCTGGGCTGCGGCAAATCGGAGCGAAACGCCGGCCGGCAGCAACACCATCCCTAAGACAATGAAGGCTTTCAAGTGTTTCATAAGACCGTTGGAGGAAACTATATCAAAACCAATGACGTTCTGCCGGCGGAGTACGTTCCGCCCGGGCTTACTACCATCTTAAACCCGTTAGTGGACTCTGGGCCCTCGGCCTGAACCCTGCTTTCGCAGGTAAACCTGAAACTTCTTCTTGGCGCGCCGCAGTTTCCAGTCGTGATATTGCCGCCGGACCGGTCCAGTCAGGTCGAACTGCAGCTGTGGTGACTTCATGAAAAGATAGCCAAACAGCAGTCCACCCAAATGGGCGAATTCACTGACGCCGTTATTCACCTGGAAAGAACTTAGAAAGGCGATGGCGCCGATGATCATCACGAAATACTTCACCTGGATCGGAATCAGGAATCCCCAGAGAATGGTGCGGTCGGGATACATCATCGCGTAGGCCATCAGAATGCCGAAGATAGCTCCGGAGCTGCCGATGGTCGGGATTACGGGATTTCCCCAGGGCAGCAGATAGTTTGCCACAACCACGCACATCCCGGCGCCGATCCCGCAGAAGAAATAAAACTGGATGAACCGGCGGGTTCCCCAGACGCGCTCCAAATCGGCGCCGAACATCCACAGCGCCAGCATGTTCCAAATGATATGACCAAATCCGCCGTGCAGGAAAAGATAAGTGGCCAGCTGCCAGACGAAGAAGTCTTTCACTACCTCGACCGGAATTAGCGCAAAGATACCTAGGGGACGATCTAACCGGGCCAATTGTGCGAAGAAGCCCAGCAGGAAAATGGCGACATTGCTGATCAGCAGCCACTTGACGCCCTTGGGAAAGCCGGGGACGTTGAAGATCCCGGTCCTGGTTCTACTGCGGAAAGACATGAAAAGACTGCCCGCCTAGACTCAGAATATCAGAACCTCGCTTAGTTTTCTTCAGAAATCTTGTCGTTGGCGCTGATCTTAGCCGCCAGCCAAGTGGCGGATACTTGCAGGGCGATCGCAAGAGCGATCCAAACCTGCCAGTGGGAGAAGAAGCCATTGGCGATGAGAAACTCCTCAGTCCAGCCAAGATCCGCGCTTACGCGCCATAGACCCAAAACGAACGCGATTACAGCTGCGGGCGTGAGCAATGCGGGAAGAACATTCAAGGCCGCCTCCGACGCGACCACGGTTTGTTCCATGAACCATCGTAATCTTCCAGGTAAGGCCGAACTGGTATCCGTAAATGTGGACGCGGCCCGCATCCACGCAGGCTGGGGCATCGCTCCAATTCGTATGACTGACATGTCCTCCGTGACCCTCTACGGAAACAGATGCACGAAGAGAGCCAAAGTTTCCGCTATTCTCATTGATTGGTACCACACTCCCGTTTTTAGCGCGCGAATGCACAAATGCGGTCGGGGAGGGCACAGCGTGTGGCGTAGCGCCACACAAATCCAATAGAAAAGGGTCGAAGAATTAGGCTTCGGATTCTTCTACAGGTTCTTGAAGTACAGGTTCCGCATTTCCATAGCGATTTAGAGCGATGGCTACAAATTCGAGAATCGCCGCGCCGGTAAGCCAGACCTGCCAATGGGAAAAAATGCCGACGCTGATCGGAAATTGGGCAGTCGCCCGCAAGTCGGCGCTCAGCCTCCACAAGGCCAGAACGATTGCCATCACGGCAACGGGCGTCAGAAGTGCGGCAAGCCCCAGCGCCAGATGCTGGTTCTTGCGGTGGTTCCGGCGAACTTTGGACCCGTTGCTAAACCGTATACGAACAATCATTCGGGTAGAATCCTAGTTTACCAATCCCACACCTCGTATCGACGGCCGGGAACCGTCTCTTATTGAAAAGCAGGAGGACTCGTATGGAAAAACTCAAGACCGCCATCATCGGCACCGGATTCATGGGCAAGGTTCACGCCGAGAATGTTCGGCGGCTCGGCTATGTCGAGATCGCCGCTATTGCAGCTTCGAGCGAAGAGAAAGCCCGCCAGTTTGGCCAAAGCCTGGGAGTGGAGCGGACTACTGGCGACTACCAGGCTTTGCTCCAGGATCCGGCGATCCGAGCCGTTCATATCCTGACACCGAATGCTCTGCACCACTCAATGTGCAAGGCGGCCCTGGAAGCCGGTAAGCACGTCCTTTGCGAGAAGCCTTTTACCACTACTTCCAGCGAAGCGCGCGAGTTGGTGGATCTGGCGGCCAAGACCGGGCTCGCGAATTGCATCCAGCATAATTTGCGCTATTACCCGGTTGTGCAACAGATCAGGCGGATGATTGAAGCCGGCGCGTTGGGCGAAATTCTGATCGTCCAAGGCACCTACTCTCAGGATTGGTTGCTGTATGACACCGACTGGAACTGGCGGATTGATTCCAAAGCCAACGGACCGCTGCGTGCTATGGGCGACATCGGATCGCATTGGATGGACATGATTCAGCACCTTACCGGGCTCAAGATCGCTGCAATGTGCGCCGACTTCGCGACGTTTCACAAGACGCGCAAAAAGCCTAAGGGATCGATCGAGACTTTCGCCGGCAAAACGATGAAGCCGGAGGACTACCAGGCCGTAGCGATCGACACCGAGGACTTCGCCGCAGTGTTGCTGCATCTGGGCGAGCGCGCCCGCGGCTGCTTTACCGTCAGCCAGATGTCGGCCGGCCGAAAGAATATGTTCACTGTCGACATCTATGGAACCAAAGCCGGTGTTTCCTGGAACCAGGAGCGGCCCGACGAATTGTGGATCGGACAGCGTAACACGCCGAACGCGCTGATCCTCAAAGATCCGTCGCTGCTCGATCCCAAAGCCGCCGCCTATGCCGATCTGCCGGGTGGGCACAGCGAAGGCTACGACGATACGCACAAACAGGTATTCAAGCGCTTCTATGCCAAGGTGGCGGATTCATCCGCGCCGGTGGAGTACCCAACCTTCGAAGACGGATTACGCGGAATGGTGTTGCTCGAAAAGGTGATGGAGAGTGCGAAGAAGCAGGCCTGGGTGACGGTTTGATCTGGGTCACCGAAGAGCAGTATCTGGCGCTTGATCGCGCGGCGGAGGTTCGCAACGAGTTTCTGGACGGCGAGATGATCGCCATGTCGGGCGGATCGATGCGTCACGCCCGACTGCAGCAGAACATATCGAGTGAACTGTACATCTGTCTCCGCGGCACGCAGTGTGAGGCCTTTGGACCTGACTTCCGTGTCCGTGTTTCCCGTCGCATGTATGCTTACCCGGATGTCTCCGTGGTGTGCGGCAAGCCCATCCTCGCCGATGAGCGCCAAGATATTCTTCTCAATCCTGTCGTCATTTTCGAAATTCTCTCGCCATCCACCGAGAAATACGACCGTGGCGTGAAGTTCCAGCTCTATCGCACAATCGACTTCCTCAAGAACTACGTCCTGGTCGACCAAAACCAAGTCCGGATAGAGCACTACTCTCGCGAAACCGATAACACCTGGACTTTGCATGACCACGACAAGCTCCACGACGAAGTGGAGATCGCCTCCCTGGGAGTATCACTCCCACTCAACCGCATCTACGATCGGGTCGAACTTCCTCCCGCCGCCTGATCCCCAAACAGGAACTTCTCGGTTTCCATCCACATCTGATCCAACACGTTCATCAGCTCGTGATCCGAGTTCATCAGATGTAATTCGGTCTGCGGGCAGCGGCCGGCAAATTGAACCGAAAGGTCGGCGGGCACAACCGTATCGTTCTCGCCATGAAAAATGAGCGCCGTCTGCCGGACCAGCGGATAGTCTTCGTACTTCCGGCCATCCTCAATCAACTGATAGCCCAACTCGACTGTTCGCCCCTGGCCGTAATGGAACACTTTGAGTGCACCGCTGCGCTCCCAGGCCTGCATGGCGGCATCACCGAGCGTTTGCGGCCAGCGGGTGGCGAAGCAGAAGGCGGGCGCCATCAACACCAGCTTCTGCACCTCGGGATGCCGCGCCGCAAATAGCGCTGCCAGGTAGCCACCCATGCTGGACCCGATGAGCATGGCAGGGTCGCCGCGCAAGGCCCGCTCGATCACTTCCAGCTGTCCGCTGATGGTGAGCCGCTCGAAATTACCATCGGCGAGGTCCGGAATCTCCAGGCCCATGCCCAACTGAGCGAAGCGCGAGCGGAAGAACTGCGCTTTCTTCGATGTTGGGCCGCTCGCGAAACCATGCAGATAGACCAACCGGCTCACTTTGCGTTCACCGGCTTCCAATCCGAGTACTGGGATATATTCTCGACTCTCATCTGATTGTCGACGTATCTCCGATAGACCACCGACGCTGGAAGCACCGCTCCCGTGGTGGTAGGAGCATAGTCCACGCTGGCCTCATCGCGAATCTCATCCGACTCGAGTTGGCGGGAGGCAGTCAGGGTGATGCGCAGCGGCTGATTATCGGCCTCGCGGATCCATAGTTTTCCGGAAAGCGGCTGTCGCACCTGTTTGCCCGGTTCAGCGATTCGGAGCGACTCTGCTCCGGTGCTCTGGCGGAACTTGATCACTATCGCGCGATCGGCTCCGATGAGCACTGAGCTTTCGCGCTCGAAGGTGTATTTTCCGAGATTGGCTTTGGTGAACAAAAGGATCAGCTGGCCGAAATCGGTAGCGGCCACGGCCAGGTTCGCCTGATCGAAATCTTCCTGCAATTCGGTACGGGCGCGATCGTCCCTGGAGCTCAGAATCGCCTGGAATTTTTCAAGTGCCTTGGCTTCCGGGAGCAGCGGCTTCCCGTCCACCTGAAACACCTGGCGGAACTCATGCAGCGCTTCCGGAGTGGTCCGAAAGCTGCCCAGTGCGTAATAGGAGACGATCTCGCGATCCTTGAATTCAGGCTTGACCGTCTCAGTCGCCTTGCGGCCCATTCGAAGTTTGCGCTTCGGTAAAGTCAATGCTTTCTGACGCAATGTCTCGCGGCAGAAATAGCCGGAAGCGGCTTGCCAGAACCTGGAAGCCTGCCGGGCAACTTGAGGCATAGTTTCCGGGTTCAATGCGTCCTGTGCGAAAAGCGAGGACGGTGTCAGCGCGAGTGCTGCTAAGATGAAGAATTCGGACCGCACTGATCTGATTCTATCCAGCCGTAACGGGAAGAAACCGGACCGAATTGCGAATGGCGAACCGGCGTACTTGCGGCCAACCGCCATCATCGCTAGAATCAATGAGTTTGCAGACTATGGGGAGGATTCATGTCGGTTGAACAAAGAGTGAAGCAGATCATCGTCGAGCAGTTGGGCGTGGACGAGAGCCAAGTGGACAACACGGCCTCGTTCGTCGATGATCTCGGCGCGGACTCGCTCGATATCGTGGAACTGGTGATGGCGTTTGAAGAAGCCTTCGATATCGACATTCCAGACGAGGATGCGGAGAAGATCGCCACTGTAAAAGACGCCATCGACTACATCGAAAACAAGAAAAAGAAGTAAGACCGGGTGGAGCGAGATTTGTCCCGCAGAGTAGTAATCACCGGAGTCGGCCTGCTGACTCCGCTTGGTATCGGCACCGAGGAAACCTGGGAGGCGATCCGCCAGGGGCGCAACGGGATCTCCCGAATCGAACAATTCGATCCCACCGGCTTCGCTTGCCGCATCGCGGGAGAAGTCAAGAACTTCGAGCCCACGCGATTCATCGAGCGGAAAGAAATCAAAAAGATGGGCCGCTTCATTCAGTTCGGAATCGCGGCCTCCGAATTCGCGCTGCAGCAATCCGGACTGCGGATCGATGCGCACAATGCCGAACGGGTCGGCGTTTACATCGGCAGCGGCATCGGCGGTTTCGAAGTGATCGAGCGCGAGCACAAGACGCTGCTCGAAAAAGGGCCCAGCCGCATCTCCCCGTTTTTTATTCCAGCCACCATCATCAATCTGGCGTCCGGCTATGTATCCATTCGTACCGGGGCCAAGGGGCCTAACTCGGCCACCGCCACGGCCTGCACCTCGAGCGCGCATTCCATTGGCGATTCGTTCAAAATAATCCAGCGCGGCGACGCGGACGTCATGATCTGCGGTGGCGCCGAAGCGGCCGTCACGCCCATGAGCATCGGCGGTTTTGCCGCCATGCGAGCCCTTTCGCAGCGCAACGACGAGCCGCATAAGGCCTGCCGGCCGTGGGATGCGCAGCGCGATGGTTTCGTGGTGGGTGAAGGATCGGGCATGCTGATCCTGGAGGAACTGGAGCAGGCGCGCAAGCGTGGCGCCACCATACTGGCCGAAATCGTGGGCTATGGAATGAGCGCCGATGCGCATCACATCACCAGTCCGCCCGAGGATGGCGACGGCGCTTTTCGCGTGATGCGGCTGGCCATCAAAGACGCCGGCATTGAGCCCAGCAGATCGACTACATCAATGCGCACGGCACTTCCACTGACGTGGGCGACAAGATCGAGACAGCGGCCATCAAGCGCGCCTTCTGCGAACATGCTTATAAGCTGGCCGTGAGTTCGACCAAATCGATGACCGGCCATTTGCTCGGAGGCGCGGGCGGATTGGAGGCCGGCATCACCGTGCTGGCGTTGCGCGATCAGATTGTGCCGCCCACCATCAACCACGATTTCCCGGATCCGGCATGCGACCTGGACTACGTGCCCAATCAGGCCCGGGAAATGAAGATCGATTACGCGCTTTCGAACTCGTTCGGCTTCGGGGGCACCAACGGTTGCCTGATTTTTAAGAGGTTCACGGGCTGACCAGCCGGCCGGGTTCGGCCCCATTCCACACACTCATGAAGATTATCGTTTCGATCAAGCAAGTCCCCATGCGCGATTCCCAGCTCCGCATCGATGCGAGCGGCCGCTGGATTCAAGAAAACGATCTCAGTTTCGAGATCAATGAGCCGGATGCTTACGCGCTGGAAGAGGCCCTGCAATTGAAAGAGAAGCACGGTGGCGAAGTGATCGCGTTATGCGCCGGCCCCGCGCGCGCCTCTCAGACCATTCGAGAGGCACTGGCTAAAGGCGCGGACCGCGCGATGCACATCGAAGACGAAAAGCTGGCCTCGTTCGATACGCTGGGCGTCGCCAAGCTGCTGGCCAAGGCTGCAGAGGCCGAAAACCCGGATCTGATTCTGACCGGCCTGCAGTCCGATGATCTTGGGTATGGCCAGACTGGCGTCGTGCTGGCGGAGATTCTCGGCCTTCCGCATGGCACCATTATCATGGCCGTCGAAAAGACCGATAGCGGGATTCGCGTGAAGCGCGAGCTGGAAGATGGCTGGTTTCAGCATGTCGAAATGCCGCTGCCGGCTGTGCTCACCATCCAGTCCGGTATCAATAAGCTGCGCTACGCGACCCTGATGGGAATCAAGAAAGCCAAGACCAAAGAGATCAAGCGGCTGAGCGCGGGCGAACTGGGAATTGCAGCTACGCCCACGGCCGTAATCGAGCGCGTTTATCTGCCGCAGCGAACCAAGCAGACGCAGATGCTGGAGGGCACTGCCAAAGAGGCGGCGGCAAAACTGGTGGAGAAGCTGAAGTTCGAGGTGCGAGTGATATGAGCGGCTCCATTTTAGTGGTTGCGGAGCAGCGCGGCGGCATCTGGAACCGCATGTCGTGGGAGACGCTTACAGCCGGCCAACAGCTTGCCCAGCAAACTGGATGGACCGTATCCGCGGCTGTTGCCGGGCAGGGAATTGCCGCTTTGGCCGGTGAACTGGCTGGTAAGAAGCTGGAACATGTCTACGCCGTCGAACACCAATTGCTGGCGTCCTACACCGCCGACGGATACACTGCTGCATTTGAACAGTTGATCCGCAAAGTTAACCCCGCGATGGTGCTGTTCCCGCACACCTATCAGGTGCGCGACTTCGCGCCCAAGCTGGCCACACGCTTCAATCAAGTGTTGATCAGCGACACAATCGGTTTTCGCGTGGAATCCGGCGCGCCCGTTTTCGTACGCCAGCTTTTTCAGGGCAAACTGAATGCCGACGTGAAACCCGGTGGCGCCGCACCGCAGTTTGCATCCGTCCAGGCCGGAGCGTTTCGAGCGGATCAACTGGCGGAAGGCTCCGCGCAGGTAGAAACCTTCGCACCTGACTTGAAGGCGGACGCGATCCGAGCCAAGCCGCTTGAGCCGTTCCGCGAATCGGCACGCGCCGTGGATCTCACCGCCGCCGAAATCATCGTCTCGGTTGGCCGCGGGATCAAAGAAAAAGAGAACATTCACATCGTCGAGGAATTGGCCAAGGCGTTGGGCGCCGAACTCGCTGCTTCGCGGCCCATCTGTGACAGCGGCTGGCTCCCGATGGAGCGCCAGGTAGGCAGCTCCGGCCAGACCGTGTCGCCCAAGGTCTATATGGCAGTTGGTATTTCGGGCGCAATCCAACACCTGGTCGGCATGAAGGGCGCCAAGACTATCGTCGCCATCAATAAAGACGCGAACGCGCCCATCTTCGAAGTTGCAGACTATGGGATTGTGGGCGATCTTTTCGAGGTGGTGCCGGCGCTGGTGGAAGAAGTCAAAAAGGCCAAGAGCTGACTGTGTGTGAGCTGGCAACCCGAAGTCGATGAGATCCGCCGCCGCGAGGCCCGCGCCCGTGAGATGGGCGGCGCAGCGAATATCGCGCGTCAGCATACTGCCGGCCGCCTGACCGTACGCGAGCGCATTGAGCGCGTCCTCGACCCTGGTTCTTTCCACGAAATCGGCGCGCTAGCAGGCCGCGCGGAGTACAACCAGGCCGGCGAGCTTATATCATTCATGCCCTCCAATTTCGTGTTGGGGACTGGTCGCGTGGATGCCCATCCAGTGGTAGTAGGCGGAGACGATTTCACCGTACGCGGCGGCGCTGCGGATGCAACCGTCGGCGACAAAATGGGTCATGGCGAGAAGCTGGCGCGCGGCCTTCGCATTCCCATGATTCGCCTGGTCGACGGTACCGGTGGCGGAGGCAGCGTCAAAACCATCGAACAGATCGGACGAACTTATGTGCCTGCCAATCCGGCCTGGGATACCATAACCGCCATGCTCGGCGAGGTTCCAGTGATCGGTGCGTGCCTCGGCCCTGTGGCGGGGCTGGGCGCCGCGCGGGTGGTCACCTCGCACTTTTCTCTCATGGTGCGGGGAATCAGCCAGCTATTCGTGGCCGGGCCTCCGGTGGTCGAGCGTGGCGTTGGCGAGAAAGTTTCCAAAGAGGAATTGGGCGGTTATGAGATTCATACGCGCGGCAGCGGCGCGGTGGATAACGAGGTGGCCAGCGAAGACGAAGCGTTCCAAACCATTCGGCGCTTTCTTTCTTATCTGCCCTCGAGCGTCTGGCAGAGCCCGCCGCGGCAGCAAACGCAAGATGATCCCGGGCGTCGCGACGACAGCCTGATCTCGGTCATTCCCCGCGATCGCCGCGCGCACTTATGACGTCCGAAGCATCCTGAATCACGTGTTCGACCGCGAATCGTTCTTCGAGATCGGCTACTATTATGGCCGTCCGTTGGTCACGGGCCTCGCACGTTTGAACGGCTATCCGGTCGGCGTTATCGCCAATGACCCGCGTCACGGTGGCGGCGCGCCCAATGCGCCTGCGTGCGACAAGATGATACGTTTGGTGGATGTTTGCGACACTTTCCATGTTCCGGTGGTGAATTTCGTAGACAATCCCGGCTTTCTGATTGGAAGCGCGGCCGAACGCGCGGGAACAATTCGCGCCGGGGCCCGCGCCCTGATCGCGGTCTACCAGGCGACCATGCCCTGGATCTCGATTCTGATCCGCCGATGTTTTGGCGTCGCCGGCGCCGGGCATGGCAATGCACAGGGCTTGAATCTGCGCTACGCGTGGCCTTCCGGGGACTGGGGTTCGCTGCCCATCGAAGGCGGCGTCCAAGCTGCGTATAAGCGCGACATCGAAGCTTCGCCCGATCCAGATGCGCGCCGCCGCGAGCTCGAAGACACGCTGAACCGTTTCCGTTCTCCGCTTCGAACCGCGGAGGCGTTCGGAGTGGAAGAGATCATCGATCCCCGAGACACACGCCCGCTGCTGTGCCAGTGGGTGGAATCGGCCTACGCGATGCTGCCGGCGGAGCTGGGACCGAAGGCAAGGACTGTGCGTCCATGAAAGCCTGGCGCGTTCACAATTGGGGCGAGCCGGAGAGCATGTCCCTGGAAGATATTCCCATTCCTGAGCCTGGGCCGGGCCAGCTGCGGATCCGCAACCATGCCGCGGGCCTGAACTTCTTCGACATCCTGCAAGTTCAGGGCAAGTATCAGATCAAGCCTCCATTTCCGTTCACGCCCGGGGGTGAAGTAGCTGGAATTGTCGATGCGGTCGGGCCTGGCGTTACCGATTTCGCGCCTGCCCAACCAGTTCTTTCGATCACCCACGGCGCCGGATTCGCCGAGTATACGCTCAGCCGCGCGGACATGACTTTTCCTGTTCCGGACGGCCTGGGTTTCGCTGCCGCAGCCGCGCTGCCGATCGTCTATCACACTTCCTATTTCGCGCTGCGCGATCGCGCTCCCGTTGCTCAGGGCGAATGGCTGTTGGTGCATGCCGGAGCCAGCGGCGTCGGAGTTTCCGCCATCCAGCTTGGCCGCGCATACGGCGCGCGCGTAATCGCCACGGCCGGCGACGCGGAAAAGCTCGAGTTTGCGAAAACTCAAGGCGCCCAGCACGCACTCAACTATCGGGACGAGACTTGGGTGGATCAAGTGAAGCAACTTACCGGCGGACGCGGCGCGGATGTGATTTATGATCCAGTCGGCGGCGACGTCTTCGATCTTTCGACTAAATGCATCGCTCCCGGTGGCCGGCTCATCGTCATCGGCTTTGCTAGCGGCCGCATCCCCAGCATCGCGGCGAATCGCATCCTGCTCAAGAATATTTCGATTGTTGGAGCACTGTGGGGCGGCCATGCCCTGGCGCATCCGGAGTACTTGGGCGTTGCCCAGCGGGCGCTGGCGGACCTTTATTCAAAGGGCGATATCCGGCCGCCCAGTCCAATCGAATACCCACTCGACCAGGCTCCGGCAGCGCTGCGCGATCTGGCTAATCGCAAAGTCCTCTGGAAGGCCGTGCTCACAATGTGATGGACCTTCGCCACGTTCCTGCCGGGTCAAGTATGTTGCAATGAGAGGATATGGAAATCATCCAGGTGATTGGCCGCGAGATTCTCGACTCGCGGGGCAATCCTACGGTTGAAGCCGACGTTCGTCTTGCCGATGGCACCGTCGGCCGTGCCGCAGTTCCTTCCGGCGCTTCCACTGGCGAGCACGAAGCCGTCGAGCTTCGTGACAACGACCCAAAGCGTTACCTCGGCAAAGGTACGCGCAAGGCCGCGCAGAACATTATCAAGAAGATCGCGCCGGCCATCACCGGCATGGAGGCCGAAGACCAAAGCGCCATCGATCACAAAATGATCGAGCTGGACGGCACGCCGAACAAGAGCAAGCTGGGCGCGAACGCGATCCTGGCCGTCTCCATGGCCGCCGCGCGCGCCGCCGCGCAGTCGCAGACCATGCCGCTCTATCGCTACCTGGGCGGCGTTGGCGCGAACCTGCTGCCGGTTCCGCAGATGAACATTCTCAATGGCGGAGCGCACGCCGACAATTCAGTCGACCCGCAGGAATTCATGATCGTTCCCCACGGCGCGTCCAAGTTCTCCGAAGCGCTGCGCATGGGCGCCGAAGTGTTTCACACCCTGAAAGGCGTGCTGAAGAAGCGCGGCTATTCCACTTCCGTCGGCGACGAGGGCGGCTTCGCGCCTAATCTGAAATCGAACGAAGAAGCGCTCGAAGTGGTGCTCGAAGCCATCACCAAGGCCGGCTACAAACCAGGCACCCAGATCAGCATCGCGCTCGATCCCGCGGCCAGCGAGTTCTACGACAAGGCCAGCGGCAAGTACGTCTTCAAGAAATCCGACAAGAGCCAGCGGAGCTCCGGATCAGATGGTGAAGTTCTGGGCCAAGTGGGTGGACCAGTATCCGATCATTTCCATCGAAGACGGCATGGCCGAAGACGATTGGGACGGCTGGAAAGCTCATGACCAAAGCGCTCGGCAGAAAGATTCAGCTGGTCGGCGACGACATGTTCGTCACCAACACCGAACGCCTGGCGCAAGGCATCGAAAAGGGCATCGCCAATTCGATTCTGATCAAGGTGAACCAGATCGGCACGCTCACCGAAACGCTGGAGGCCATGCAAATGGCCACCGGCGCGAACTATACCAACGTCGTCTCGCACCGCTCGGGCGAAACCGAAGACGCCTTTATCGCCGATCTGGCGGTGGCCACGCGCGCCGGCCAGATCAAGACCGGTTCGGCCAGCCGCACCGACCGCATCGCGAAATACAATCAACTCCTGCGCATCGAAGAGGAGCTGGGCGCTGGCGCGAAGTTCGCCGGCAGGAAAGCGTTCCACCAATAATGCACGGCCAAAAGAAGCCGCTGGTCCTGACCATCCTGGATGGCTGGGGATTCTCGTCCGTTACGGAAGGCAACGCCATCGCCGCCGCGCGAAAGCCAACCTACGATTCGCTGCTGCGCGATGTATCCCAACACGCTGGTGCATACTTCCGGACCGGCCGTCGGGCTTCCCGACGGACAGATGGGCAACAGCGAAGTGGGGCATCTGAACATCGGCGCCGGCCGCGTCATCTACATGGACGTCACGCGCATCGACAGCATGATCGCGTCCGGCGACTTCTTCCGCAATCCGGTGCTGCTCGACTCCATGCGGCACGCCCGCACGCATCGCCTGCATCTGATGGGTCTGTGCAGCGACGGCGGCGTGCATTCTCTGCTCACGCATCTCTACGCCCTGCTCAAGATGGCCAAGCAGGAAGGTGTCGAGCAGGTGTTCGTGCACTGCTTCATGGACGGCCGCGACACGCCGCCTGAGAGCGGCGCCGGCTACATCGAGCAACTGCAGAAAGAGATGCGGCAGATCGGGCGTCGGCAAGATCGCGTCTGATTTCCGGCCGCTACTACGCCATGGATCGCGACAAGCGCTGGGACCGCATCGAGCGCGCGTTCGGCGCCATGGTGCTGGGCAACGGCGAGAAGATCAGCGATCCGGTCGCCGCCGTCAAGCGATCCTACGAGCGCGGCGTCACCGACGAATTCATCGAGCCGGTCACCATCGTCGACGACGCACGACCAGCCCGTCGGCCTGATCCGCGACGACGACGCTTGCATCTTTTTCAACTTCCGCGCCGATCGCGGCCGCGAGATGACCATGGCGCTCACCGATGCTACGCTCGAGAAACCCTCCCGGTCGCTCGCGCCGAAGAACCTTCACTTCACCACCATGACCGAGTACGACAAGACCTTCCAGGTTCCATTCGTACTTCCCCGCGAGCATCCCAACAACATCCTGGCCGACGTCATGGCGCAGTTGAACTGGAAAAACCTGCGCGTGGCCGAAACCGAAAAGTACGCCCACGTCACTTACTTCTTCAACGGCGGAAACGAAAAGCCGTATCCGGGCGAAAGCCGGGAATTGGTGCCGTCGCCGAAGGTCGCCACTTACGATCTGAAGCCCGAGATGAGCGCCGCAGGTATCACCGCCGTCGTGGTGAAGGCCATCGAGCAGCGCGAACTTCGACGTCATCGTCATGAACTACGCCAATGCCGATATGGTGGGCCATTCCGGGAAAGATGGCGCCCACCGTACAGGCCGTCGAAGCCGTCGACGCCGGGCTGGGCGAGATCTACGCGGCGCTGCGCCGCTCCGGCGGATCGTGGATCATCACCGCCGACCACGGCAACGCCGAGACCATGATCGATCCGGTGACCAAGGGTCCGCACACCTACCACACCACCAATCCCGTGCCGTTCATCTTGGTAGACGAAACCCAGCGCGTACTGCGGCAGGCGGGCGCGCTGCAGGATATTTCGCCCACCTTGCTGGGATTCCTCGGCGAAAAGCAGCCCAAGGAAATGAGTGGAAGGGATCTACGCCTGTGAAGAAAATAATCAGCGCACCACTTTATTTAATCGCAGTCTTGACGTTCTCCAGCGTCTCGTCGTTCGGCCAGCCTCGCGCCCGCGACTTGGGCGTCCCGCTCGAGGGCACGCCCGGGCCGCTCAATGCCATCACCGACATTGCGGGTATCGAAGTCGGACAGACCACCTTGATCGACGGAGCCTCGGTCCGCACCGGCGTCACTGCCATCTGGCCTAGAGGCAAGCAATCCGACGACCCCGCGTTCGGCGGCTGGTTCTCGCTCAACGGTAATGGCGAAATGACCGGCACCACCTGGCTGGAGGAGTCCGGTTTCCTCGACGGCCCCGTACTCATAACCAACACGCACAGCGTCGGCGTGGTGCGCGATGCGTACATCGGATGGCAGGTGGAGCATAAGCGCAAGCCCGGCACCAACAGTTTCGGCGGCGGCTTCTGGGCGCTGCCGGTTGTAGCTGAAACCTGGGATGGTGTCCTGAACGACATCAACGGCTTTCACGTCAAGCCCGCGCATGTCCTCCAGGCACTAGACAGCGCGGCGTCGGGACGGGTTCAGGAAGGCAACGTGGGCGGCGGCACCGGGATGATCTGCTTCGGGTTCAAAGGCGGCATCGGAACGTCGTCGCGCATTGCCGGCCAATACAAAGTGGCCGTATTGGTTCAGTGCAATTGTGGAACGAAGAGGCAGCTTCGGATTGCCGGCGCACCGGTTGGTCAAGAGCTCGATCGGCCGTCCGTGGCGTCGTCCACCGCCAGTCCTGCGGAAGAGCGTGGATCGATCATCATTGTCGTCGCCACTGACGCTCCGCTGCTCCCCAATCAGACCAAGCGGCTCGCCAGGCGCGCATCGTTGGGATTGGCGCGTTTAGGCTCGACTTCCGGCAATGGATCCGGTGACATATTCATCGCCTTCTCGACCGCCAATCCGAACTCCGCGAAACCCGTAGGCGGCATGGCCACTCTTTCGATGCTTCCCAACGACGCGCTGGGTCCCATCTTCGACGCCACGGTGCAAGCTACGGAGGAAGCTATCGTCAACGCTCTAGTTGCTGCCCAGGATATGACCGGCGTCGACGGTCACACCGTAACCGCGCTGCCGCATGACGCCTTGCAACAGGTCCTGAAGAAATACAATCGCCTGCCGAATGCCCGCTAGTCGATTACTTGTCATAGCCCCCTATTACTTGACATAGCCCTCGAACCAGACATACAATGCCTCAAAGTTGTGTTCGGTCAGAGTTGCCCGGACTGAGTGTTGGCTTGCAGAATCTGAACGATACTGTTTCTCCCGAAGAGGGAGTGGAGGGGTTATGTATTCCAGCGGCTACAGGCTCAGTGTTCCTACTGTGTCTTCCTTTCTTCTCGCGCTGATCTGCGCGAGCGTCTTGTTGCTGATCGGTTCCGCGACTGCCTGGGGCCAAACCGCCACCGGCAGCATCGTTGGCGTTGTCACCGACCCATCCGGTGCCAGCGTTGTCAACGCGGAGGTCAAGCTCACCGACCCTTCCACCAATTCCTCCCAGAGCGCGAAGACTAACGAAGTCGGTCGATACACATTCCCAACCGTAGCCCCCGGTACTTACGACGTGATGGTCACAGCGACCGGGTTCACGCAAACCCGAATGTCCGCCCAAAAGGTTGATGTCGGCGAATCCCTCACGCTCAACGTCACCCTTCAGGTGGGCGCCACATCCACCGTCGTCGAAGTCCAAGCCACCGCCGGCGCGGAGTTGCAGACTCTGAACGCGACCGTCGGGTCCACCATCACGAACGAGTCGCTGAATTTGATGCCGAACCTGGGCCGTGACGCTTCCACGCTTTCGGTTCTGCAGGTCGGCGTTTCGCCACTGGAAACGTCGCTGGTGCGGCCACGGATCAGAACGGCTTCCAACTCGATGGCGGCAACAACAGCGACGACATGGCTGGTACCAACACCACCTACACGCCCGGCAATGGCTACATCGGGCACCGGGTCTACGCGGTGGCACGCCCACCGGCGTGATTCCCACTCCCATCGAAAGCATCGAAGAATTCAAGGTCGGAACCAGCGGTCAGACCGCCGACTTCAACGGCGCCGCCGGCAGCCAGGTCCAGATGGTCACCAAGCGCGGAACCAATGCGTTCCACGGCGCGCTGTACGAATTCTATTTCGCGAACAACGTCGGCGCGGCCAATCTGTGGAAGAACAATCACACGCCGGATGCACAGACTCGGTACGGCTTACACTCCGCTGCCTTCCACTCATCGGAACCGCTTCGGCGGCGCTCTCGGCGGTCCGTTGACGCCCAAGTTCTGGGGTGGCAAAACCTATTTCTTTGCCAACTACGAAGGTATGCGCTATCCGAATTCGGTTAGCGTTCGAACGCGGCGTGCCTACGGCTCTGCTGAAGCTCGGCGTCATCCAGCTCCCGAACACGGCGGGAGCGTTGACTGCCTACAACATGAATCCCTTCCCGGTCACCTACAACGGGACTACCTATCAGCCGGCCAGTGTGCGGCGGCCAGGCCTGCGATCCGCGCGGCTTGGGGATCAACCCGCTAGTTCAGCAGATCTGGAACCAGATGCCCCTGCCGAACGATCCCCAATTCAGCAATACCGGCAACGGAATCGACGGCATCAATGCTCAGGGCTATCTCGGGTCGCTGGCGCTTCCTCAGATCGTCGAATTTCTTCGTGGTCCGCATCGACCACGACTTCGGCGACAAGTGGAAGTTCATGTCGAGTTATCGTTACTACAGCTATCCTGCAGCAGACCAGCAATCAGACCACGTCTGACCGCCTCGGGCCAGTACACGGCCACGGCGCCCCGGCCGCAGAAGCCGGACTACATCGTCGGCGGATTAACTGGCCAGCTCACCTCCAACCTCACCAACGAGTTTCGCGTCAGCTACCTCCGCAACTTCTGGCAGTGGTCCGATCTCGGCGGCGTGCTCCGCAGCTCGCCGGTCTGGGCGGCGCGCTTGAGATGGGCGGCGAATCCGCTGCCACCAACGCGCTTGATTCCCACCAACGTGAATTCGCAGAACACCCGCCAGCGTTTCTGGGACGGTCACGATCAGTTCTATTCCGACAACCTGAGCTGGCTGCACGGCAACCACCTGTTCCAGTTCGGCGGATCCTACATGCGCAACTACGATTTCCACTCACGCAATGACAACGGCGTGGGCATCGATACGTCGATCACCTACCAGATCACGAATGGCGACCGGCATCCCGACCTCCGCATATCCCACTCCCAACGGCTTGGCTGCCAGTCAGGCTACCAACTTCGCCCAGTATTATTCGGAAGTGCTGGGAATTGTCGGCCAGTCGCAGGTGATGTACACGCGCGCGGGCCAGAACCTGACCCTGCAGCCGCCGTGGCGGCTTCGGCTTCGACCAGAGCATCATCCCCACCTACGATCTGTATTTCAGCGACACCTGGCACGTGAAGCCGACCTTCACGCTGACCTATGGTTTGGCTTATAGCATCGCGATGCCGCCGTATGAGATCAACGGAAAGCAGGTGGAACTGGTGAACGATGCCGGAACCCCGATCAATTTGAGCGACTTCCTTGGCGAATCGGCAGAAGGCGGCCTTGGCCGGGCAGAGTTACGCGCCGGAAATTGGTTTTGAAACGGTCCGGAATGTTGGCAGCGGCCAGAAGTATCCCTACAACCCGTTCTACAAAGGATTCAGCCCGCGTGTTTCCGCCGCCTGGAATCCGAGATTTACCGCCGGTATTCTTGGACAAGATTTTCGGACGAGCAAGACCGTGATCCGCGGCGGCTACGCCCGAATCTATGGCCGCACCAACGGCGTCGACCTCGTGCTGGTTCCGCTGCTCGGCCCCGGCATCCTGCAAGCCGTTTCGTGCCTCCCCGCCTCCAATGGCACCTGCGCGAATGCCAGCAGTCTTGACGCCCGCCACGCGCATTCCGAATCGGCACCGATGGCAACACAGCGCCGCTCCCCGCGGTTTCGCAGAACTTTTCCGCAGCCTTATTTCCCCGGCGTGAATGGCAATGCCCAAGCCAGCGACGGTTCCGGCCTTGATCCGAACTACAAGCCGAATCATTCCGACGAATTCACGTTCACGATTCAACGCGCTATCTCGAACAAGATGATCCTGGAAGCCGGTTACATCGGCCGCAAGATCAGAATGAATTCCAGGAGATCAACATCGATGCGGTGCCGTGGATGACCACCCTGGGGGGCCAAAGCTTTGCGCAGGCCTACGCCAGTGTCTTCTCGCAGATATGCGGGCTCTCCGGGCCCACCTGCGCCGGCAATACCTCCGTGACCCCGCAGCCGTTCTTCGAAGCCGCGCTGGGCGGCCCCAATTCTCGCGTTCTGCACTGGATCTGCCAGTTGTACCGCGGCCGTCGCCTCGAAGTTTGGCGCCAGCATCAAGGCCACCCAGGTCTACAGTCTCTGGCAGAGTCTGTCCGCAGCCAATGGTTGGACACTCGGTCGCACCTTGCTCAGTTCTCCCGCGCTTGGCACCGGTATCAATGCTCAGTTGACGGCTTTCGAGTTGATCAACAGCCTCGGCTACGGCAATTACAATGCGGCATTCGTGAAATTTTCGACCAAGGACTGGCACGGTCTGACCACCAGTTCGAATTTCACCTGGGGCCGCGCATTGGGCTCGGGCAGCGTCGTGCAGGCATCCAGCTCAGTCACCACCATCAATCCGTGGAACCTGGGATATGCCTACGGACCCCAGCCCTTTGACGTCAAGTTCGTGTACAGTCTCCTCATGCTGTACCAGCCGCCTGTCTTCCGAGACCAGAAGGGATTTGTGGGCAAGGTGCTCGGCGGCTGGAGCATTGCTCCACTGTTCACCGCTCAGAGCGGTCTACCGCTCCAGATCAGCGTCGGCAGCGGCAGCAACACCAATGCCCAAGCTTTCGGCGAAGTTTACGGAAATAACAACACCGGTAATTACGAAAATGCCGTGGCCGTCGCGCCCTTCACTGGTGGCAACTCCGCGCATACCAATGTCACACCGTGCAGCGGCGTCGGTACCAGCGGCAATTCGGGAATGAACATGTTCTCCAGCCCCTGTGCTATCTACAATGAATTCCGGCCGCCCGTTCTGGGCGTTGACTCAAACCAGAGTGGAGCCGGCGTAATCCGCAATTTCCCGACCTGGAACCTGGATATGACACTCTCGAAAGACATCATGGTCCGGGAACGATTCGGCGCCACCTTCACGTTCCAGTTTGTGAACCTCTTGAACCACTTCCAGCCGGCGCTCTCCACGGCGGCCACTCCGACGTTGAACATCACCAGCCCTCAGACGTTCGGTAATATCACGGCCCAGTACACTACACCGAACGGCGCGCAATCGCGCTGGATGGAGTTCGGTCTCCGTCTACGCTTCTAATGGCGAATTCTTGACTACGCGCCGCGTTTTAGTTTATGCCGCCGTCCTGAGTGGGCTCGCCCCTTTCGCTATTGCAGGCGATGGCGATTCAATCGACAGCGCGGTGCGCGCCTGTTATGACGTAATTTCCGGCCCCGCCGGAACTCGCGATTGGGCTCGCTTTCGTTCACTATTCGCTGAAGGCGCACGGCTGATCCCGGTCCGGCAAACCCCCCAGGGCCCGCTTCCATCGGTCATGACGCCCGAAGAGTATGCCCAGCGCGCAGGCGCCACCTTCGAAAAAGCTCCTTTCTTTGAATCGGAACTGGCGCACCGCGTGGAGACGTTCGGTGATGTCGCGCACGTATTCTCTACCTACGAATCGCGCCGGGCGCCGGGAGAAAAGCCGTTTGCGCGAGGCATCAACAGTTTTCAGCTCGTGAAGACCAATACAGGTTGGAAGATTATGACCATCTTCTGGGATGCCGAGCGGGAAGGCAACCCGTTACCGGAGAAGTACCTCACTTCGCCCAAGCCCTCTTCTAAATAAGACCCGCCACCCTTTACACTGGAACTATGTCCAAACAATATTCGGCAGCACCCTCCATGAACGATAGACCCCGCGCGCAAAGTATAGCGCCACATTCGAAACATCGAAGGGCAGCATCGTGTGCGATCTTTTCGCGAAAGACGCGCCCAAGACCGTCAACAACTTCGTCTTTCTGGCGCGCGAAGGTTTTTATAACGGCACGGTGTTTCATCGCGTGATCGCCGACTTCATGGTTCAGGGCGGCGACCCTACCGGCAACCGGCCGCGGCGGTCCCGGTTACAAGTTCGAAGACGAAACCAAGGGCAATCCCAACAAGCACAAGGTCGGCTCGCTATCGATGGCGAACGCCGGACCCAACACCAACGGCAGCCAGTTCTTCATCACCCACATCGCCACCGACTGGCTGGATGGAAAACACACCGTCTTCGGGCAGGTGACCAGCGGCCAGGACGTCGTCGAACAAGATCCAGCAGGGTGACCAACTGAAGTCGGTAACCATCCAGGAAGCTTAGGTTGTTAACCTCTTAATAAATGGCCTTTCCCATTCACCGCATGCGCCGTTTGCGCGCCAGCGATCCATTGCGCCAGCTGGTACGGGAGACCCAGCTCGATCCGGCCGATTTCATCCTGCCATTGTTCACTTGTCCCGGCGAGGGCGTCCGGCGCGACATCAGCTCCATGCCCGGCAACGCCCAGCTCTCGGTCGATAGTCTGGTGAAGGAATGCGCCGAGGCCCAGCGGCTCGGCATCGGCGGCGTCATCCTGTTCGGAATTCCCGAAACCAAGGACGAGATCGCGTCCGGCGCCTATGCCGACGACGGCATCGTCCAGCAGAGCCGTTCGCGCGCTCAAGCGCGAAGTCCCTAAGCTTCTGGTGATGACCGACGTTTGCAATTGCGAGTACACCAGCCACGGCCATTGCGGCTTGGTGGTGGATGGCGAAGTCCAGAACGATCCTACACTCGAGTGGCTGGCCAAAGCGGCGGTATCTCACGCGCGCGCCGGAGCCGATATCGTCGCTCCCAGCGACATGATGGATGGCCGGGTGGCAGCCATCCGCAAGGCTCTCGACGCCGCCGGTTTTTCGAACACGCCCATCATCTCTTACGCCGCCAAGTTCGCTTCCGTGTTCTATGGACCGTTTCGCGAAGCGGCCGAATCCACGCCGCAGTTCGGCGACCGCCGTAGCTATCAAATGGATCCGGCCAACGCCCGCGAAGCCATGCGCGAAATCGAGCTCGACATCGAAGAGGGCGCCGACATGATCATGGTGAAGCCGGCCATGCCCTATCTCGACATCATCCGCCAGGCCCGCGACCGCTTTCGATCTGCCGCTCGGCGCCTATCAGGTGAGCGGCGAATTCAGCATGATCATGGCCGCCATCCAGCAACGGCTGGCTGGATCGCGACCGCGCCATTCTCGAATCGCTTACCGCCATCCGCCGTGCCGGAGCGGATTTCATGCTCACCTATTTCGCCAAAGACGCCGCTCGTTTGTTGTAGCGCCCGGTAGTCGCGCCTGTGCCGAATGCGATCCGCTAGCGCCGCGCCACCGTTTCTTCGTAATATTTTTCGTATTGCGGAATAATCAGCGATGTTGCAAAGCGCACAACCGCGGTCCGGCGCGCGGCTTCGGCCATCTTGCGGTGCCGCTCGTCGTCAGAGAGTAGTTCCACCACCCGCGCCGCCTGGGCCGCTATATCGCCCACCGGCTCCAGGAAGCCGTCCATGCCGGGTGTGATCAGCTCCGGAACGCCGCCCACCTGGGTCGCGACCGGCGGTACGCCGCAGGCCATGCCTTCGAGCGCGGCTAATCCGAATGACTCCATTTCGCTCGGCATCAGTAGCACGTGCATCGCCGGAAAAATTCGCTCGACGTGATCCTGCTTGCCCATGAATGTCACGTGCCGGTCGACGCCCAGTTCCCGCGCCAGCGATGCGCCGCGGGGCGGTCGGGCCCGTCGCCCACCATGTAAAGATGCGCCGGCGTCTTCTTCAGCACCTCCGCCAGGATCCGGATGCAATCCACCACCCGCTTTACCGGGCGGAAATTCGAGATATGCATCATGCGCTTCTCGGTGTTCGGCCGGTCCTCGGCGGGCTGATATATCTCGATGTTCACGAAATTGTGGATCACGCGGATTTCGTTCTGCACGCCGAAGACTTCGCTGGTCTGGTCGCGCAGATGCTCGCTGATGCTGGTGATGCCGTCCGATTTCTCAATCGAGAACTTGGTGATCGGAAAATAGGACCGGTCCATCCCACCAGCGTGATGTCCGTGCCATGCAGCGTGGTGATGAACGGCAGCCGGCGTTGTGGCGCCAGCATCTGCTGCGCCAGCAGCGCGGAAATGGAATGCGGAATGGCGTAGTGCACGTGCAGCAGATCCAGGTCGTAATCGTCCGCCACCTCGGCCATGCGCGACGCCAGCGCCAGGCAGTAAGGCGGATATTGGAACAGCGGATAGTTGGAAACTTCCACTTCGTGATAGTGGATGCGCGGAGTCCCCGGATCCAGGCGGATCGGATTCGCGTAGGTGATGAAGTGGACTTCGTGCCCGCGCTTGGCCAGCTCCAGGCCCAGTTCGGTGGCCACGATGCCGCTGCCGCCGTAGGTGGGATAGCAGGTGATTCCGATTTTCATACTATTTCTGTTCTACCGTGAGCGTCGCCCAACCCGATTTGCCCATGGATGTTCTGATCGGGCCGCGCCACATCGCCGCCCCCGAACCACACCCGCACTCGATCGTCTTCGATCAGCACCCTCGGATCGCAGATCACTTTCGAATCCCACGCCTGGTCGCCCGCGAAACGTCCGGCTGCTTCTCCCAGTCCACGCCATCGCGCGAGCGCGCCAGACCGAGCCGCCGGACTTCGCCGCGATCGCGGCCCGTGTACAGCATCCAATAGTAGCCGTGCGCAGCCCAGACCGCGGGCTCTCCCAGTCCATTCTCATCGAACGCGCCGTACTCGCCCAGCTCGAGAATCGGATTGCGAGCGCAGCTTGTACCAGGTGACGCCGTCGTCCGACATCGCCACGCCCAGGCGCTGCCGCCGCGCGCGATCCTGGCCCAGATAGAACATGTAATAAGCGCCGCCGGCGCGGATCACGTATGGATCGGCCACGCCGCGCTCATCCCAGCTCCCGCCGGCCCGGCGTCGAGCACCGGCGCGCCTTGATTCTGCCATTGATGTCCGTTGGCGGATCGCGCCAGGCCGATTTGCAGCGGACGGCCGGCTTGGTAGTAATACAGGATTCCGTCTCCGGTCGCCAGCGCCGAGCCGTTGGCGGCGATGTAGTCGCCTTCCCAGGTTCCCGGATCGGGCGAAAGAATCTTGCCTTCCTTGCGCCACGCGATGCCGTCAGCCGAGACCGCCAGACCGGTGTGCCAGGTCTTGCCGTCGAAAGCCGGAATACAGGTTGTAGTAAGCTTCGCCTTGCCGGATCACGGAGGGATTCAAGACGTCCACCGAATCCCAGTCGCCCGCGGCTCCGCGCGTCAGGACCGGTTCCGCGCGCGCCTCCCAGCGCCAGGAGACGGCGGGCCCGCCGGGTTGCGGCGGCAGGGTGAAATCGCGATAGCGGCCGCACGCCGACGTGCAAAGACATGAGGAATAGACCGGCGCAGAAAAACCGGATCGCTCGATCACGTCGCCAGCCGGATTTTCAGGCCCGCGCCTTGCCCCGGCTTGGAATCGAGCATCATCTCGCCGCCCAGCGTTCGCACTCGCCGCTTGATGCTCATGGGGCCCAGACGCAGCAGTTCCAGCTCATCCAGCGTGTACTTTCCGCTGAACGGGAAACCCGCGCCGTTGTCTTCGATCCCGATCTCCAGCGCGCTGTCGGACTTCGCGATACTCACCGCTACGCGCGTGGCCGAGGAGTGCTTCTGCACGTTGTAGAGCGCCTCGCGCACGATCTGCAGCAGCTCCAGCGAGACTTCCGGTTCGGCCGGCTCCAGAAATTCGGCGCTGACGAAACGTGGCGGGAATGCCGCTGTCTTTCTGGAATTGCTCCACCACGCGGCGCAGCGTGGCGTTCAGGCTGCCTTCCACATCCACCGGCCGCATGCTGCGCACGAACGACCGCAGCTCATTCACCTGGCTCTTGCACAGTTCCTGCAACTGCATCAGCTCCTCGGTAGCGGCGGTCTGGTCGCGCAGCAGCAGCTTGCGGATAATCTCCAGCCGCATCTGGAAGCTGATGAAGCTCTGCAGCGGGCCATCGTGAAAATCGGCCGCGATGCGTTGCCGCTCGGCTTCGCGGGCCTTCTCGGCATCGTAGCGATACAGCACCGTCTGGCGCGAAGCATTCGAGAGCCGCTCTTCCAGGTATTCGCGCTGGATGGCCAGCACGCAGCCCAGGATTCCGGCCGCAATCAACGCCGGCCGCAGGAATCGCCGCGTGCATAGGCCGGCACGCATAAACCAGCAGCAGCGACGCCGCCGCCAGCGATCACCGCCTTCCACCACTGATGCAGCATCACCGCGGCCAGCAGCACGTAAGCGTAAAACACGGAGCTGACCCAATAGCCGTAGGAGGCGCTGCTGGTGGCTGCAAGGAAAAAGAAAACGAAATCCAGAATCAGAGCCGGCGGTCGGATAGCCCGAATCTTCCAGACTGCGCCAAAACAAGCCGACACACGCATAGATGGTGTAGACGGCGAACAGGATGACCGTATCGGTAACCAGCGAAACTCGGAGGCCACCAGCTGCGATGGCCAGGCAGCTCATGCCCAGCAGGATGCGGATCAGGCTCAGCAGCCGTCGCCAGGAAGTGGGAAGCATCAAAGCCGAATGAGCTCACGGGTTGCGCATGTACAGCCGCGCACGCGATTGCTCTGCTGTCCTTCCGCTTCCAGATACCAACTCCGCGGGGCCGGCATTTGACGATCGCGGCAGCTGAATTTCGATCAGATAAAAACCAATGTAGCCCGGAGCCAGCGAAGCCTGAGTCACCTCCACCGGCCCGCCGTCCAGATAGGCGTGCACCTGCGCGAGCACGCGCGGCGGATCGGTTAGCGGCGCCGCCAGGCCGGTTGGCCAGTCGGGATTCACCCGGCCCAGCCCGGTGGCCAGAACCTGGATGCGGGAGTTGGAATGCGCCGGCTTGGTGGAATCCAGCAAAACGCCGCTGTCCGCGTCCAGGATCAGCGGCGTTCCTTCGGGATCGACGAAAATGGCCGGCGAGACGGCTTGCAGCGGAAGCCCGACGGTGAATGTCCCGCCGCGGCGTCCAGCGACAGCAAGACGGTATTGCCTTTGGCTTCGAACGGAACCTGGATCTGCGAGGACGTGTCGGTGGCGTCCAGAACCGGCACCGCCGTGTCGGCGCTGCTGGCGGATTGAACGTGCGCTCCCAGCACGCTGAGCAGGGCGCCCGGGCGCGGCGGGCCTGCGAACTATAGTCCGCCGCGCTCACCACGCGGGCGTCGCGCAAGCGGTGCGGCGCGATGGCGACATACACTCCATATCCGTCCAACGCCGCGTACAGCTGATTGGCTCCGGCATCCAGTTTGACATCCGTGGCGGCGCCGCTGGAAGATTCTGCGTCAAGCGAAGTCCAGGGAGTCGGGCTGCCTGCCTGCGTCAGATCGGTCAGTGGTGTAAAAACACGCCGGCGTCGGTCGCCACATAAATCGCTCCGCTGGCTCGATCCGCCGCCACGCCGTGCGCCACCGCGTTGTCGGGAAGATTGTCCGTGATGTCGTCCCAGAAGATGCCGCCGTTCATGGTGCGCAGCACGTAGCTCGGGCTTGACCGGGGACTGGCGCTGGCCGGGCGCGCCCAGCGTCGCTATCGCCACGCGCGGATCGTTGCGGTCCACCCAGATGGATTCCACCGGCCCAGATCGGCCAGCTTGAAACTGCGTGCTCCAGGATGCGCCGCCATCGGAGGAAACCTGCAGCCGGCCTTCGGAATCTCCGGCGTAAATGAAATCCTTAGCGGTTGCGATCGGCCGTGATCGTGCGATTCAGAACTTGCGAAAGCGCGGCCTTCGTGTTCCTTCTCGCGCTCAGATCAGCGGCGTCGATGGGCTTCCATGCCGTCTTTTCGCCCGGCGCCCATTCGATCTTCCGCCGTCACCGCCCGCCACCGACAAGCCGCACGCCGTGTGGTCCGGCCGGAACACTCAACAAATGGCCGGACGGAAGATTCGGCAGAAAGTCGTTCAGCCCGGTCCAGGACAGTCCCCCATCCACCGACCGCCACACGCCGGTGTTCGAAGCCACTGCCACCTCGTCGGATCGCGCGGCGAAGCCGCCAGTCGGACAAGCCTCCGCCCAGGATCGAGCCGCCCTTGAGGCCGTCAGATTCGACCAGGAGATCCCGCCGTCGTCCGACCGGTAAACATTGCGCCCTACACCGTAAATCGTTCCGGAACTGCCGGCTGGCGCGAAGCTTCAGTCCGGCCTCCGGGCATGGTTGCGCGCTTCTGGGTTGGCCGGCGCCGGCGGAACTGCAGTTTGATCCTGGACCCGTTGCCATTGCTCGAAGTCCGTGGTTTGAAAAGATGCGGCCGGAGCAGGTCTGGCGCATAAAGGATCGATCCGTCTGCGAGTACCAGACCCGGCTCACCGGGCCCGTGGCCACCGAGGGCATGGACAACTCGATGGCCGAGTTCCCGATATGCCGCCAATCCAGGCTTCCCGGCTGTGCGTTGGCAGCCCAGGCGAACGCACGCCAGCATCCCTGCGGCGCTTCCCGAATTGTGGCCCTCCGACACATGAGATGAGTCTATTGTATCCCGTTTGACTGTTCTGCCCTCTGAAAAGGGATGAATTTAAGCGAGTTTTCCACAAAAACCGAACGGGCATCTTCTTGCTACGCACTTTTGATGGTAGACTGTGTGTTTGTCATTGGCCGTAAGTCGTTGCCCGACATAGGACTATAGAGTGGCATCGGCCAGACCGATGTATTTCTTTATGAGCATCTGGGCCAACGCGCAGCCTCCTGGGCTGCTGATAGCGGCTACAGGCTTAGTGTGTTCCGCCCAGAACTTCTCGCTCTCCACTGAGGCCGCTGCCAAGGTCATTTCAATGAATGGGCCAGGTTTCGGTGCTGCGCGATGCGGGCCTTGGGCTTTGAACATCGGCGATAAGGTCCAGATCCAGCAGGTCATCGTCACCGGTGCAGACGGCTTCGCGAAGTTCCAGGTTTCCGACGGAAGCTTTTTCGAGGTCTATCCCAACTCCAACGTGATCTTCCGCAAGAATCCCGGCAACTGGCGCGATCTGTTGGACGTCTTGGTCGGCCGGGTGAAGATACACATCCAGAAGTGGGGCGGACAACCCAATCCACAATCGGATTCTTACGCCCACGGCGGTGATCTCGGTGCGCGGCACAACCTTCGATGTCGAGCGTGGAAGATGACGACGAAACCACGATCGTGTCAGTGGAAGAAGGCGCCGTGGATGTCCGGCATGCTTTGAGGCCCGGCAGGACCAAGACGTGAACGCCGGCGAATCGATCCAAGTATACAAGGATCGAGCCGCTTCGCAAAACGTCAGTCGACAAGGGCGCGGTCGTCCGCAAAGTCCTGCAGGGCTTGCGAGACGCAGCTTCACGATGGCGACCCACTCCCCGGCGCACCCGGGACTGTTCCCAGCGGTCCCGACCTGCCCGGCCAGACCGCCGCCACCGCCTCCGCCCCCCATCCCCCGCCGCCGAGTGGTCCTCCTCCCCCTCCGAATTAGGCCCATACCCAGGCGTTAGCCGCCCGGCGCTGTTGTGCCAAACTAGCCATAGGGAAGGTCATGATGAAGTCTGGCTCTGGATGTGTCTGGTGCTTCGCCTCTCGCTCGCCACACGCTCAAGCTCCTCCGGCGGGCGGCGTTTCCTCCGAATGGGATGTTCGCAAGCTGCTCGACAGCCTGAATCTGCAGGCCCAGCACCTGAAGCCCATCATCGACCAGGTAAAGCCGGAAACCTGGGTGGCCAAAGGCGCGCCCGAGGCTTATGTGACGCAGTGGAACACCGCGCAGGCCGAGCTGAGGTATCTGTTGTCATCCAGCGACGCGCTGTCGAAGAGCCCGAACGGCTTACCTGGCGCTGGACACTATTTCCGGATGCAGGCCATGGAATCCACCCTGGGTTCGGTGACGGAAGGAATCCGCAAGTACCAAAACCCGGCGCTGGCCGATCTCATGCAATCGGTGGTGGCTGAAAACAGCTCCAATGCGACAGGCTGCGACAGTACGTCCAGGATCTGGCGACGCAAAAGGAAGCAGGAGTTTCAGATTGCCGACCGCGAAGCCCAGCGCTGTCGCGAGACATTGCTGAAACAGCCCGCGGCGTCCGGAAGGCGGTGCGCAAATGACCGCGCCGGCGGCCATCTTCACCTGCAGCATCTGTGGCGAACCGTCCGAGTGAAATCTGCGTGTACTGCACCAAGGACGTCTGCGGCAATCATCGTTGTGAGCGGTGCAAGCGCTGCAGCGACTGTTGCGAGTGCGAGTCCCGTTGTCCGCCGCCCACGCCGAAGCGCCGCCTGTGCCTTCGTGGACGCGCCGGCTGCCAGTCCTGGAACCCATCGACTCCACCAGTCACCTGCCAACCGAGTCAACCGAGACCGAAGCGGCCGAACCAGCTGAGAGCGAGCCGCTGAACAAGCCACCGAAGACATTCCTCCGCCCATAACGAAAATCCCATATTCTAGGGGGTATGCTCTTTCGCCTCGCGCCCGCCTTGCTCGTTTCTGCACTCTGTCTTATGACTGTCAACGCCGCCCCCCGCATCCTGGTTCACGGCCACCGCGGTGCGCGCGCCATCTATCCGGAGAACACCATTCCCGCCTTCGAGTACGCCATCAAGATCGGCGCCGACGTGCTCGAAATGGACGTGGCGGTGACCAAAGACAACGTGCTGGTGATCTCTCACGATCCGCACATCAATCCGAGATCTGCAAGGGCCCGCATCCCGGCGTCGCGATTCACGAGCTACGCTGGCCGAGCTGCGCGAATACGACTGCGGCGCGTTGAAGAATCCCGCATTTTCCGAAACAGCAGCCCGTGCCCGGCACCCGTATTCCGACGCTCGATGAAGTGTTGAGCTGTCGCAGCGGCAACAATGTCCAGTTCAATATCGAGACCAAGAGCTTTCCCGATCATCCCGAGCTGACGCCGCCGCCCGACGTCTTCGCCCGCATGCTGCTGGACGTGATCCGCAAGCACAAGCTGGAGTCGCGCTCGATCGTGCAGTCGTTCGACTTCCGGACTCTGCACGCCATGAAGCGCCTGGCTCCGGATATCCGTCTGTCGGCGCTATGGGAAGGCGACGCGCGGCCGTTTGCCGACATCGCGCCGAAGGCGAGGCCGGCATCATCTCGCCGCTGTTCAAGCTGGTCACGCCGCAGCAGGTCAAAGCCGCTCACACCGCCAAGATCCAGGTGGTGCCCTGGACCGCCGACACTCCGGCCGACTGGCAGAATGCTGATCGACGCCGGAGTGGACGCGATCATCACCGACGATCCGGCGGCGCTGATCGCGTACTTGAAGGAAAAAGGTCTTAGGTGACGTGCGTACAATGGCTCACACTAAGAGGGATTATGTGGGTCCCTCAGATTATCGCGAGATGATCGAAGTGTCGCTACCTAAGCCCAAACAACGTCGACATTTCTTCCACAATACGCCTTGTTTCTCGGCACGCCTCGTCACAAAACCCGAGAGCATTCACGTCATGCCCAGAGATCACAAAGGAGACCCATGTTTCAATGCGCTCTGTTAGGGCCGAGTTTGGAACAATGCGCTGGGTGCGCGGATCGACCGGGACTCCGAACATGGAGACCTGCACCCCGTGACCTCCTCGGGATGTCACGGCCCTTGGGTCCCAACTTATGGAACCACCCGGGCCATTTACTGTAATGCGAGGTTCTTCAGAGCGCTTCTGTGGCACCAAGTCAATGTGTCTTTCATTAACGGCCAGATCATTCATAATCGCCAACCATTTCTGCGTTGGACCCTGGAACGGTTGAAGTTTCCAAAGATAGTCGTAAACACCCTGATGCTGGGCGCGCACCGATCTCCATTGCCACTGCCCCAGACAAGGATCGAAGCCATTTGGATTTAGGCAGACGGGAAAATAGATCTTCGCTTTCGCACGCACATCAGTAGTCAGTTGCGGGGATATATGGTGTTCCCAATAACTACGGGCGATCTTGTCGAGACTAGCGCGTGACTTAGCGCATACTTCATGGGTAAGATTGATAGCGCGAGGCTAACCTGCTTTTCTGTTAGAGAGCGATTATATTCATTCTTTAAATCGTTTAGCAGTTCGTCCGCACGATCTAACGAACTAGACAGATTGTGATTCATTGTGGGTTCCCTCGGATTCCAGGCACACCTATCCGGGTAGGTTTTTGCTTGACTTTCTGGGGGAGCCCAGCTACGGCGAGGGTGTTAAGTCCCGGTCGATCAAACGCATATTCGGCCTCCTCAGAGTCAGAGCTTACCATTTTATTATAAATCCAAAACAACAGATGGAAACTCTGTTTTAAAGAGTTCGTCCAACGATTTAGCGACGTCTCCGTTTTCGCGCCCTTGGCCTCGCGTCTCTTTTAGTTAATCGGCGTTTAATGATCCGCCACGCTGCCTGTGACCCGAGCGAAAGCCAGACGCTTTTCGAGGATGCCTTTCAGCAATATAGAAATGGTTTCGTCCGCTGTCATTCTAATGAGTATTAAATCTGTATGCCAGCTCATCAACGTACTGGAATAAATGGAATGCCTCGACGCTACATTAGGTCCCGACTAGACGACACGTCCGGAGACTCGGAAGTTTTCCAGGTCATTAGTGTGGTCATTCCGTTTCATGTATTCGACGGCTTGATTAATGTCTGTGTGCTGGGGTCGCTCTCAGGATCTTCCTACCAATCTTAATTCCTTGCTGAATATCGCGGATCCAGCTTCGGCATCATCGCGTACCGGGCCAGGGGGTTCTTCGGTGTGTGGCGTCGGCCCGCCCCGTTGGTCTCTTTAGTGGTTTGAGTTACGGACGTAGCCGTCTGGAACGATACCCTGAATTCATCCCAGGTTGCGGCGCTCTTCCAGAATCCGAACAATGCCTCCGTGCCTGAACGAGCCTCGTTGGGGCTGCTCGTGGCGGGCTTTAGCGGCCTGTTCGTTCTGCGGCGACGGGCTTAGCGACATGCGCGGCAATCTTGCTTGATGCGGATTACCGGAGCGGGCCCATGGCTTGTACCACGTTACAGAACCTGGCTTAGGTCCGACAAACTTTAGGCGGCCGCTTGCTTCTCTGCCAGCGGACCAATCACCGGCAAAACTATTTTTTCGCCGTTGTAGGTCTTGAACATCATGTACAGCCAGAGAATGAAGAAGCCGATTCCGATGCACGCATGCAGCAGAATCGAAATGATCGCCCCGAGAATCGGGATGGTGTGCAGCACGATCGAGATAATTGTGGCCGCGATCCACGTTATGATCCAGCCAATGTTCAGGAAGATAGACTGGAACGCGTGGAACTTGATGTTGCGGTTCTGGTTATATGGCGCCAGCACCAGGAAGAGAATTCCGGTGATGAACCCGAACAGATAGCACAAGGCTCCTGCCATGTTGTCGGTCATTCCAGCTGCTCCGGCAGAAGGCGGTACGTAGCCCGCGGGCGCTGAATAACCAGGGGGCGGCGTGTATCCGGGCGGTGGAGGATTATAGCTGGGAGGTGGCGGTCCAGCCGGTCGGCGGCGAGGTACACCCGGCCCTCCGGTTGGCGCTCCCGCTTCTACCGCGGACCCGCACTTCGGACAAAACCTTCCTTCAACTGCTGCTCCACAATTCGAACAAAAAGCCATGTCCACTCCTCGTGATTCACTGTAACGGAAGTCGCTTTGAATGGCAAGTAGTTTACGATGCCTTACGGTACTTGACTGTTCTACATGAACTCGCCGGCCCTAGAACTCGTCCAGAAGAACAGGAGAACATAAGTATGCTAGTCCTAAGTAAAAAAATGGGCGCTTGGATGGCAGTGGCTGCTCTCGGAACAGCCGGCCTCATTGCGCA
This sequence comes from Bryobacterales bacterium, assembly GCA_963769205.1. GTDB lineage: Bacteria > Acidobacteriota > Terriglobia > Bryobacterales > Bryobacteraceae > Palsa-89. Next base: position 383,928 of record CAVYKR010000024.1, read on the forward strand.
GACGCCGCCAACCGCGCGGCACTCTCAGCGGCAGGGCCGATCCGGAGCGTTAATGGCTGCCGCCCTAAATCTCACCGACGCTCAAAAGAGCCAGATGAAGTCGATCTTCCAGGAGGCCCGGCAGTCATCGCAACCGGTCCGGCAGCAATTGAAACAGACCCGTCAATCGATGCAGGCAGCGGTCCAGGCGGGCGACTCGAATCAGATCCAGCAACTGTCCGCTACCGAAGGGACCGAGATGGGGCAGTTGGCCGCCATTCGCGCTTCAGCACATGCCAAAATGTTCAAGATGCTGACGCCCGAGCAACAGCAGAAACTGGCGACCATACAAGCATCCATGCATAACCGCCGGCATGGGCCAGGCGCGCCCGGTCCAGAACTGATGTTGCGAATGCGGTAGAATCCCGGCTTTGGAAGTCCTGCTTCTCATTGCCTTGCTCGCGGTCCTTTTTCTTCTGTCGGGATTCCTCTACCAGGCGGCCGGATCAACTTCCGACCAGCGTAAGTTTCCGCCGCCTGGACGCCTGATAGACATCGCTGGAAGGCGCATGCATCTGCTTGAGAAGGGCCAGGGCAGTCCGGTGGTGATTTTCGAATCGGGCATCGCAGCTTCTTCTCTCAATTGGACCGCCATCCAAGCTGAAGTCTCCAGTTTCACGCGTGCCTGCGCCTACGATCGTGCCTGGCTAGGCTGGAGCGATCCGGCGGAGACTCCGCGCGTCGCCTCCACGCTTGTAGACGAGCTGCACTCTTTGCTGGCAGAGGCGAAAATTCCAGCGCCGTACGTTCTGGTTGGTCATTCCTTCGGCGGCCTGCTGGTACAGGCTTACGCGTCCGCTCATCCCCATCAAGTCGCTGGCTTGCTATTGATCGACCCCTTGCCGGCCGCGGAATGGGCGCGCGTCTCCGGGGAACGATTGCGAATCCTGCGCTGGGGTATCCGTCTCTCCCGCCGAGGATCACTGCTCGCACGCCTGGGTGTGGTTCGTCTCAGCCTGGCGTTGCTATCGGGCGGCGGCCGGCGGATTCCCAAGCTCATTGCCAGACTGAGCAGCGGCCGCGCGGAATCCACCCTCTCACGATTGGTCGGCGAAGTACAGAAGATGCCCGCCCAAGTGTGGCCAATGGTGCAGGCCCACTGGTGTCAGCCGAAGGCCTTCCTCGGTATGGCGGAATACTTCAAGGCGCTCCCCGAGAGTTCTGAACAAGCCATCGCATTGCGCGATGTTCGCGAGATTCCTGTGACGATCCTCTCGGCTGCCCATTCCACACCGGAACAGCTGATGGAGCGCGATGCCATCGCCCGTCGCTCCAAGCGAGGCCTGCATCTTATCGTCAAGGATAGCGGCCACTGGATTCATTTGGACCAGCCTGAGAGCGGTGATAGAAGCAATCCGCGATTTAGTGGATCGCATGCAGCCCCGTTGAGCGCGCCGTCTTAAGCCAGTTGTGCCGAGCTTCGCGGCGGACCGGTGGCTCGGCCCGGATTGAATGTAGTTTTCGGCGGCCTTGCGGAGATTGTCCAGCCCCGGGCCGTCCAGGCTCCGGCAAATCTCATCCATCGTATGCAGCCCCAGCATGCGATAGCTTTCGGTTTGCGACTCGTTGAACCACTGATCCGCTGTCCCCTCGTGCGGGAACAACTCATGGGAGGTGTGATAGCTCTGCACGTCCGGAGGTTCGTTGCCGAGGAATATCGGTTTCACGTACACCAGGTAGCCTGGATCGCAATCGCCATCCACGGTTGAATAATCGATGACAGCGACCGCGCATCGCTTCGTGCCGGCCCGTAGCGGACCAGCCAGCCCTTCGCTGAATTCGATCGGAATGTTCATGTCGATTCTAATCTTGCGCAGCGCGTTGCCCAGGTCTTCATAACCAAAGCATGGGTCCGCGCCTGAATCCAGCACCAGAATGTATTTGCAGCGCCGCGCCACCATTTCGTACAGCCCCAGGTTCTCGAAGTGACCTCCATCGGAGAGGTACACATACTCGCTGCGATTGGTGGTAAGCCCGAAGGCCTCTTTGATCAAAGATCCAACTGCGGAGCGCGGTCCTCGAAACCGCCAGGTTTTTGCTCCAGGCACGCCCGGATTTCCCAACCATGCTCCCAGGCGCGCATTGCACAGCGTCATGATGAAGCCCACTACCGGCGAAGAGTGGTAGCCCATATTGGGACTCGCCGCCGCGCCCGAAATTGCCAGTGCCGAGCCAAGCGTAATTCCGTCTGAGTACTCCGCGGATGACCGGTAGCCAAGATCGCTGCTGCCGGAATGTAGAGGACTCACAGTGAAGGACGCCGCTTTTCGTTGTTGCCAGGCCAGCCGCTCCCCAGCCACCAGATTGAGCGTCAGGTTCAGCACGTGAAATGGCTTGAGCGCTGGATCGATCTCGCGCATTCGTAAGTTGTCGTTCTCGGCAAAGCCGGTGAACAAGCTGGCGTTTCGCTTAGGATTAGAAGCTCCCAGGTAAGCGCGTATCAACCGGTTCCTATACATCCCGCCCAGCGAAAAAAAGTTGATATTGATGTATCGCGCGCTAAAAAGGCTCAATAATATAAAAGTCGCCGCCAGAACGCCGTTGGCCCATAGCGGCGCCGTGTTCAACAGATGGCTGTGTTCCCACCAAGCCGCCTGGGTCAAGCCCGCTTTGGCGAGCACCAGGTTGGTGAACAGCGTTAATCCGACGAAATATAAAATGACGAACGCCGCCGGCGCCAGCTTGACAGCCACGCCAATGTACCAGGGCTGGGCCTCGGGATCACGTTGGTCCTTGCGGGCTTTGCTTTTACTGCTGAAGCCTCCGGCCGCCGATGCCCACCCGCTCACCAATCCCAGCACCGCCAGGGCGGACTGAATCCACCGGCGCCCGGTCGGATTGAAAGTTAGGCAGCAATGCGTATTCCGGCGCCAGTAGCACCAGCGAGCCCATCGTGGCCCACAGCAGCATGAAGAGCGTTAGCCAAGCGCCGGCGCGTGAAAACCATTCGCGGTCTTCATCCAGCAAAGCGCGGCTGGTCAATCCGATGAAGAGCGTCCCAGCCAAACAGAAGCCTAGCAGCATGATGGGCAAGCCCAACGCCACGAAGTGCGAGAGTTGGAAGGCATCCCAGGCGTAGACCCTTCCCAACAATACAAAGGAAGTCAGCCCTACGCTCGTTCCCAGCAGTATCATAGCGATCGTGATGGGGCCAAAAAACGCTGAAATACACCGTTTTGGGTCGCGAAATGCGACACAAAAGAGCAGATATCCGACCCATCCGGCGCCGCTGGCGACCAAACCCCACATCAATTCCGCCCCGAAATTCAGGCTCTGGTCAGGCACATAGACCCACCAATAGTAAGTGCATCGCAAGGCATAGGCGGTCACCAGCGGAATCAGAACGTAGCGCAGAAAGTCGCCTTGCGTGTGTCGCACGTTTCCGATGCTCGGAAGGTACCGCATCGCATTGAAAACCGCGACTGCAAACAGTGCATACGTAAGCACATAGGTACTGCCGGTCACCCAGCGCGAAAGAATGTCGCCATCCGGGTTGCCGAATACCAGCAGCGAAACCATCAGACGGGGGATCGCCAGCGCGAATAGCAGCAGCGGCACCAGTACCAGCGAATTCAGGATCATATTGCGGATCACCGTGGCGACGACGGTCCAGGTGTCGGCGGAGAATAGCCCTAGCTTCGGCGTCAGGTAGTTGTTGTAGTCACGGAGATGTTGGATCGGATTGGGTTCACCAGGCAGCGGTTTGGGAGCATTCCTCTTCAGCTTTGGCGCCACTTGCGCGATCCCGCCGGCCCTTTGAATCCAGGCTGTCAGCCAGCTTCCGACGTAGCCTCCGCCAGAAACCGTGGAAAGATAATCGAACTCGGTCAACAGCCCGTGGTCCGCCATGCTCTGGAGGGCGCCCAGAGCGAAGGTCGCGCTGCGAATACCCCCGCCTGAAATGCAAAGTGCGCTAAAAGGTGTCTTTTGTGAGTGAACCTTGTGGAATAGTTCGGCCAGACGCACCGATTCGGAAGCGCTGGGATCGGAAGGCGCATACGAAGATCCACTTCTCAGCGCCTGATACTCTTCCGCAAGAACCTCAGAAAGACACGAGGGCGGGATATCAGGCATTGCCCAAATATATATCAACGGCTGGACCGAGGCTAGTATCCCCGATTTCTGCAACCCTGGCCCTCCACTTGCAGTCTAAAGGTCCAGAAGGTGGGAGTCTCAATATGGTGGTCGGTGCAATTCTCGCGGTTCTCCTGATTTTTGGGCTGTTTCTCTCAATGCTCGCGGATTCTCCTAAGGCGGACACTGAGGCGCAATCTGACACAGAAGTGTGAAACATTTGCACGTCTGACGCAGTAATGTAGAATGACCTGCATGCCGCAGGTCCTGCTTGCATTAAGCTTCTTTCTTCAAGTCCAACCGTTCGACATCCTGATTCAACGCGCCCACATCGTGGACGGGTCGGGTAATCCCTGGTACCAAGGCGATCTGGGGATTAGGGGCGACAGCATTGCCGCGATCGGGCATCTTGCAGGCGCTCCGTCCAAGGTGACCATTGATGTCCACGGATTGACAGTCGCGCCTGGCTTCATCGACATCCACACTCACGCCCGGCGTGGGATTTTCCTGGATCCGGCGGCGCAGAACTACATCCGCCAGGGCGTCACCACGCTGATCGAAGGCAACGACGGCAGTTCGCCGATCCCACTCGCGCCCTTCCTGAAGCAGGTCGCGGACGCACATCCAGCCGTCAATTTCGGCACTTTCGTCGGGCAGGGAAGTATCCGGCAGCAGGTGCTCGGCCTCGAGAACCGAAAAGCCACGCCGGAAGAGATCGCCAAGATGAAGGAGATTGCGCGGCAGGCCATGCTGGACGGCGCCTTGGGACTCTCCACCGGGCTGTTCTACGTTCCGGGCAACTTCACGCCTACCGAAGAAGTGATCGAGATCGCCAAGGTAGTGGCGGTTTCGGCGGCATGCACATCTCGCATATGCGCGAAGAGGCGGCCGGCGTTCTGGACAGCGTGCGCGAGACCATCCGCATCGGCGAAGAGGGCGGCCTGCCCACCCAGGTGACGCATCACAAGATCATCGGCGCAGCAAACTGGGGCAAGAGCGTGGACACTCTGCGGCTGGTGGAAGAAGCCCGCGCGCGCGGCGTGGACGTCACCATCGATCAATACCCTTACACGGCTTCGAGCACCGGCACTGCCGCGCTGTTTCCGCAATGGTCGCAGGCCGGCGGGCAGAAGGCGCTGCTCGAACGGCTGGCGGCGCCCGACCAGCGGGCCAAGATTACGGCCGAAATCATCCAGCGCATCAAGATGGACCGCGGCGGCGGAGATCCGAAGAACGTCGTGATGGCGAATTGCCCGTTCGATACGTCGCTGGACGGAAAGAGCCTGGCCGACATCACCGCCGCCCGCGGCCGGCCGGTCAAGATCGAAAATGCCGCCGAGACCGCCATCGAGATCCAGCAGAAAGGGCGGCTGCCCGGCGGTCTATCACGCCATCAGCGAAGACGACATCGAGCGGATCTTACGTTCTCCCTATACGATGATCGGATCGGACGGCGAGATCCCGCGAGTTCGGCCACGGCGCGCCGCATCCGCGCAGCTACGGGACATTTTCCCGCGTGCTGGCGCGCTACGTTCGGGATCGCAAAGTCCTGACGCTGGAAGACGCCGTGCGCAAGATGTCCGGCTATACTGTCGGAACGGCTGCATCTTTTCGATCGCGGCCTGCTGCGGCCGGGGATGAAGGCGGACATCGTCATTTTCGATCCGGCCAAGGTCCAGGACAAAGCCGACTACGCCAATCCGCACCAGTATGCGGAGGGCGTTGTGGATTTGATCGTCAACGGCCAGCGAGTGATCGCCAATGGCCAATTGACGCAGGCTCGTCCAGGCAGGGTTTTGCGATTAAACGGCGCCTCGAATTAGGCCCGAAATGGCAGCTGACGCTGTGGCAGACACATTTTCGTCAATGATACTGGGAAGGAGAATTCGAGAAATTCACACCGTTAATCGTTGGGCAAGGAGCCCCAGGATGCGGGCCTGACTCGGTAAACAGGACGGCGTCATTTCGGATGGCCACATTATGGGTCGGCGCGAGGAATCCTCCATCCCCGACTACACGCCGTCTGATCCAAAACGTTCGGGTCGGCCGAGCGTTAACATTGAAGCCGTTCGCGGTCAACGCTATAAGTACTGATTTCCTCCATGTCTTTTGTCTACCTTTCGATTTAGGCTTCGAGTTCTGTCGGGCTCACCATCTCGCTTCTCTCTTTTTTCAATGTACCGGTCCTTCGGGCCCGATTCCCGATACGGTCGTGATAGACATTAGCGATCTAACCTGCAATTTCACCTGCGATAGAATGTCCATGTCTTGTATTTCAATGGGGAAGGTCTGAAGGTCTGGCTGTATAATTCTCATGGCAAAAATCCTTTTTTCTGTTTCTCTCTCAGTTTGCGTACTGTTGCCTTTCGGAATTTCCGCTCAAACGACGCCCGTACAAGATTGGCTTACCTGGGGCTACGATCAAGAACGAACCGGGTGGAACAAAGGCGAAGTCACGCTTTCGAAGAACAATGTGTCGAGGCTGGAGCTGAAGTGGAGCACACAGCTCAGCACTCCGCCTAAAGAGGTCGTTCTTTCCACTCTGACAGCGCCTCTGGTGGTCGAGGGCGTGAACACATCGCAAGGCAAAAAGACCTTGGTTTTCTTGGTCGGCAGTGACGACACGGTGTTCGCGCTCGACGCCGATACGGGAAAGCTTTTTTGGCAGAAAAGTTTCCCCAACAAGCTCACGGCTCCTCAGATGGCCACTTGGCTCTGTTCGAATACTCAGAACGCCACGCCCGTAATCGACAAGCAGAAGGCCATCATTTATCTCAATACCAGCGACGGCAAGCTGCGCGGCCTAAGTTTGAGCGACGGCGAGGACCGGATTCCACCAACCGACTTCGTCACCCCGTTCGCTCGGAACTGGAGCTTGAACCTGATCGACGATGTCATCTACTCGCCCAGCGCGCGCGGTTGCGGCGGGGCCATGGCTAACATCTCCGCCATGGATGTGAGCGATCCTGCCCATTTGCGATTCTCGCGGTTTTACTTGAGTGAGGGCCGGCCGGGCGGGCCTTGGGGGCGAGGTGGCCTGGTGCGGGGTCCCAAGGGTATCTACACGCAGACCGCGGACGGCGTGGCTGACCCCGCATCCGGAGTCTATGGCGAAACGGTGATGGCGCTGGCCCCGAAGGAACTGAGGATTGTGGATTCGTTCACGCCATCGAACTGGCGATATCTGAACTCCAGAGACCTGGATCTCGGAGCAGCCGGGCCGGTCGTTTTTCCTTTCAGGAACAGGACCCTGGTAGCAAGCGCTGCTAAAGAGGGAGTTGTGTACCTGCTCGATGCCAATGCGCTGGGAGGCGGGCTACAGGAGCACTTTACGCCCCTGTACCAATCCGCGCGGTTGGGTAACGACGAGGTCTTACTGGGCGGCCGCGGCGTTTGGGGCGCGATGGCGACTTATCAGAACCCGCAAGGCGATCGGTTTCTGTATGTGCCCATGTGGGGCCCACCTTCGAAAGACGGGCCGCAGTTCAAGTACCGCCACGATGACGCGCCGCACGGTAGTGTCATGGGTTTCCGGATCTCCGCTGAAGGCGACAAACCGTCGATGATTGGGGAGTGGATTTCGCGCGACATGCAGGTACCCGATCCGCCGACAGTTGCAAACGGTGTCGTGTATGCGATCCAAACAGGAGAGCAGACCATTCAGAATCCGACCCGAGGCGATGTGACCGGGTTGCCTCCAGCTGCCGCTCCGGCGGCGGGCAGAGGGCCAACCAATGCCGCAGTGGCAGCAGCCGCCGCGGCTCAGTCGGCAAAATTCCGCGCAACCCCGGTCAGTAACCTGACCCTTTATGCTTTCGACGCCGAAACTGGGAAGCAACTCTATTCCAGCGAGAAACTTATAACGAATTGGGTACACTTTAGCGAGCCCGTTGTCGCTATGGGGAAAGTCTTCGTCGTTTCCTGGGACGCGCACGTCTACGCTTTTGGACTCAAACAGCCATGAGTACCGGGTTGGATTCGATCCGTCGAAGTTAATCGCTGTCCCGTTCTTCCCCAGCCATCAGCGTGCCGTTCAATTAGCGCGCCCAGGTTTAATGAAGTGAAGACCGGAGCCCCGGTTTTATTCCACAAGGGAGATGATCATGCAAGAGGAACAAATACGTGAAGCTCTGAATAAGCATTGGCAGGCGTCGGCAGCCGGCGATATAAACGCTGAACACGATATTTACGCTGACGATTCCATTTGTGACTATCGTCAAGTCAGGCGAACGAATTCTCGGACGAAGCAACCTGCAGGCTTTGCGGAGTCATCATCCGGCCAAGCCGTCTGGCTTTAACGTCAAGCGAATTCTCGGAAAAGGTGATCTTTGGATAACGGAATACACAATCACCTACCAGGGGCGGCCGGCATACACAGTGAGCATTATGGAATTCTGCAACGGCAAGGTTGTGCACGAGACACAATATTTCTCGGATCCCTTTGAGGCGCCAGCCTGGCGGAGCCAATGGGTTCAGCGGACCGAGTGACGCCGCATTGAGAAGGGGTCGGTTTGCGGCAACGCTGATTTGACAGGCGCCGCTCATTTGATGTATTGTCAACTGCCTGATTGGAGGCCGCGATGTGCAAAATATCAATGCTCTTGCTTGGTGCCGCGATCCTGACGTGCAGCGTGCAGGCGAATGTAATTACTTATGAGGTCGACGGGAGTTTCACTTCGGGCAGCGGTACTCCTTTGGTCATCGACGGTCAACCGTGGAGCTTATCGTTCCAAATCGACACCACCCAGGGTCAGATTGATTTCCCGGGACAGCTTTCTTTCCCCAATACAGTCGTCCACGTATCCGTTCCGGATCTAGCGGGCACGAATACTGGCTCATATCTTACGACCGTTCAATTCTCGCCACCTGGCGGGGGAATGTTACCTCCATTTCCCGAGCTCGGGTTTAACGGGTCGCTCTCTCTTGGGTCACCGGCGTTTAGCTTTGAGTTCGAAGCCATCTTCGCTGCGTTCTTTACACCGGCAGTTTGGAACTCCGATACAGGGAACCCACAATTCACACTCGGCGATTTCCATGTAACGGGATTTCCATTTGTAGTTGACGTGACCCCGAGTGGCGGTACCGTTACCCAGTACGCTACCAATCCTTTAATGACTGCTACTTCTTCTGTACCGGAGCCATCCTCATTCGGGCTTACGCTACTGGCCGGGCTGCTCCTGGGTCAGCGATTGGCCCGCCGCAAAGCAAAATGCGCCACAACGATTGAAAAAGTTTCCTCCAACGAGGCTTCGACACTTACTGGGAGTAAGCCATAGCGAACCTTCGCCTAAGTGGAACCACTTTGTTTTCAGTAAGCCGGATGCCTAAGCTGTAAGTCATTCATATTGGTCATCCACATGCACGACTCACACCGGGGGATTTCCAATGAAACGGTTTGCAGCAAGTCTATTGTTAGGCGCATCGCTGTTGGCGCCTGTGGCCGCTCTCGCGGAAGAACATCACCGCTATTACGATCGCGAACGCCATGATTGGCATGAATGGAACGAGCGCGAGACCCGGGCTTATCGGCACTGGGTGATGGAGGAGCGACGTGAGCGACAGTACAGAGAGTATAACCGGCTCAGAGCGGAACAGCAGAGAGCCTACTGGCGATGGCGGCACGAACACAGCGATTGGCGATAAAGCCGATTTTCGCCGACGCATCCTGCGGCGTGCTTTGGTCCGGCAAGCCCTGATATAGCTCCCTACTCGCACTCTCATGAATGGAGAGCTTTCGAACGGGCTTGCTCTGCTGGCGACGTCCGGCAATCGCATCATCAACACCAGTAACAGAGAAGCAATCATTCTGCGCGGCGTGAACCGGTCGGGGCTTGAATATTCAGGTCCCGACGAACAAGGCTTCCTCTCGGGCGCCTCTATTTCCCGGGCTGATATCCAGGTCATTGTGCGGGAGTGGGAGTGCAATATCATCCGCATTCCTTTCAACCAGGATTTCGCTTTGAGCGGGCGAGGCGGCCGGTCGGGCGAAGATTATCGAACCGCATTAGATCAAGTAATCTACTGGGCTTCGATCTTTGGGGCGTACACGCTCCTCGACCTTCAATGGCTGGACGCTGACCGTATTTACGGCGGCAACCGGAATTTCATAGCGCCGCTCCCCAATTCTGACTCGATCGCGCTGTGGACTCTTTTAGCGGCCAGGTACAAAGATGAGCCGGCGGTTCTGTATGACATTTATACGGAGCCGCACGATCGGCTGGACGACGATCCGTACCTCATGAACAAGCCCGACGGAAGTGCTTATCCCGCCGAGCAGTGTGCTGTCACAGCGAGCGACTGGCAACCCTGGGCGCGCCGATTGATCACGGCGATTAGAGCAGAGAATCCAAACGCCGTCGTATTCGTCGGCGGAACGAATTGGGCGTACGACCTGCGCGGGGTGCCGATGGACCTTCCCAACGTCGTGTATTCGTCTCATGTTTACGCGAATAAAGGTGACGACTGGTCCGCCGCATTCGGTGATCTGTCTCGATCCGTGCCGGTCTTCCTCGGTGAATTTGGCGGCCAGGACACACCCGAGGAATTGGATTTTGTCCGCCGTTTAATAGCGTATGCGGAGAGCTTAGGAATCGGCTGGACCGCTTGGAGTTGGTTTAACGAACCCTTCCTCGTAAACCGGTATGTCGCCACCCAGTTTGGTGAGGTTGTCCGCAGGCAGCTAGCCGGCCATCGAACAACCCAGTCACGCGTTTTGAAGATTTAAAGTAATGTTCCTTAAATCCCATTGAACTAACTAATTACCGCTTGAAATGCCAGACGAATTCGTGCGAGAACGACCGCCGCGCCATGTTAAGCTGAGTTAAACCGAAGCCGGGAGGCGGTCAATCTGATGCCCGCGATTATTCTTGTATCGCTGGATAGCCTGATCGTAGCAATAGCACGATCGACCCACGGCGCCGGCTTGGCACTGCCGCTCGGCGTAATCTTTTCATAAGACGATGGGCGTTCTACTGCACGCGCACTATCGCCTGTTGGGACCGGGCGGCCAAAAGATCGTTATGCCCGCGCCCGTGGACAAAGACACGCCGAATGCGCCCTGGTGGTGGGACCACCTCGCCAATCAGGCAGCCGATTTCCGGCGCGCCGGCTTCACCGCAGTGCTGCTGCCCCCGGTCTCAAAGACCGCTTCGGGCGCTGCTCCCGACGCGGACGGCTATGGCCTCTACGACAACTACGACATCGGCTCCAAAAATCAATTCTTCAACATCCCCACGCGCTTTGGTGACGATGAACGCTTGCGGCGCGTGATCGCGGTTATGCACGCTTGCGGTATGCAGGTGTATGGTGACGTCGTGCTGCATCAATACTTCGGCGGCAGAAATGGCACGTATGAGTACCTGGGCGCGGACGGCAAGACCTTCAATGGCCGGTTCCCCAAGCACCCGTCCTGCTTCGTCGGTCCTCCCCCCCGCGTTCCCGTCGATCCGGTAGCGAATCCGGTGGGTAACTTTGCCTTCGGAGACATGGTTTCCTACATCCACTCAACGCCGAAGGGCTACATGCTCAACGGCGCCATTGATGCCGGCGACTGGCTTACGCGGACGCTGGGCTTCGACGGTTATCGAATCGATGACACCAAGGGCATGGCGGTGGAGGTGGTGCGGGAATTCCTGGAATCCAAGTCCATGGCAGCTAAGTTTGCCGTAGGTGAGTATTTCGACGGCGATCCATCCGCGCTGCACTGGTGGGTCGAGAACAGCGGCATGGGCGGCAGGTGCGCCGTTTTCGATTTTACTCTGCATTGGGCGATTCAGGCCATGTGCAACAACAGTTCCCGCTGGTGGATGGGGCACCTGCAAGGCGCCGGCTACATTGCCGTCGATCCTGTCAAAGCCGTTACCTTCGTCGACAACCCAGACACCGACCTGTCTCCCGGTGAGAACGTAATCTGGAACAAGATGCTCGGCTACGCCTTCATATTGACGGCGGAAGGCTATCCATCGGTTTATTACAAAGACTACAGCACCGACGCGGGCTGTTACGGCCTGAAGCCACTGATCGATAACCTGATCTGGATCCACGAAAACCTTGCGTTTGGAACTACTGTGACCCGCTGGGCGAACGATCCGCAGGTTTATGTCTTCGAGAGGCAGGGATATCCCGGGCTGCTGGTCGCGCTCAATAACGATCAGTCCAATAGTTATCAGCGCACGGTCCAAACCAGTTTTGGCTCGAACACTCAGCTGCATGAGTACACCGGCAAGCATCCCGACATTTGGACGAACGGGCAAGGCGAAGCGACCTTCACCGTCCCGCGCAACATCAACGGCCAAAGCTACCTCTGCTTTTCGCGCACAGGCTATGCGCAACCGTTCTCGCTGGGTCACCTGACCACTACACAAACCTTCTTCGGCGCGGCGGATTTAGACACGGGACCGGTTGAGAACGGCCACGTGGGCGAGCCAGGCCGCATCTGGTGTGAGAACGGTAGCAGTATTGAAGCCGAGCTGATACCTGACACGACCGGTTGGAGCGCGGCGTCGAAAGTCCTCCTCGAAATTGCCGACAGTCAAGGCGCTATCCTGAAGAGCGTCCAAGCCACGGCCGACTCAAAGGGTGCGCGAATGAGTATTAACGCAAATAAAGCAGGATGGTTCGTACTGCGATTGAGCGGCAGCGGATTGCCCGCCACTGGCTCAGCATACCAACTCACGGTTACTTATACAGGCACGCAGGAAGTAGCGATATGAGCTTCGCAATCACGACGCGGTCGTATGACAACTTCCGCTCGGGCGCGAATGTCCAGGAATCGATTTTGACGCCGGCCGCTATCCGGACACAGGGCATCCAACACCTCTTTACCCTTGCACTGGCAGGTGATGCTCGCGGGTGTGAGGCCCAGCCCCTCATCGCTCCGCAAGTGAAACTGGCGGACGGAAGCACGCACGACGTGGTCTTTATCGCCACCATGGCGAACCAGGTGTTCGCGTTCGACGCCAACACCGGCGCACAGCTCTGGATGGTCCAGCTTGGCACGCCGATCAAGAGCAGCGGCCAAATTGATGAACATCCGATTAACGACCATTGGGGTATCTTGTCCACGCCGGTTATAGATACCGTAGCGGGCATCCTGTATGCTTGCGCGTGGATCAGTCCGGATGGAACATGGGGAAAAGGACAGCACTTTTTATACGCAGTCCGATTGAGTGACGGAAGCTCGGCGCATCCGCCGGTCAATCTGGAAGGAGCTTCCTACAACCCGGGGCACGGACTTCCTACGCAGTCATTCAAATCCATGGAGAGAAAGCAGCGGGCCGCTCTGCTGCTGGCGAATCGCGCCGTTTTCATTGCTTTCGGCACAATCATCGAGAGCGCGGCGACGGCCCGGGGATGGTTGATTGCCGTGGACACGGCCAGTTTTCAAGTATCCGCGGCCTGGACGTCCACCTCTCGCGGAGCTGGCGGCGGGATCTGGCATTCCGGCGGCGGCCCGGCGGCTGACGCGCAAGGCAATATCTACGTAATAACTGGGAACGGGGACTTCGACGCCATAACCGACTTCGGAGAGAGCATCGTGAAGTTGAAGTACACGCCGCCCGGTCCCGCAGGCCAGGGATCTCTCGCTGTAGTGGATTGGTGGACACCCTGGACGGACGATGGCCGCACTGGCGGAAAGCCGCAGGGAGAAGATGCCAAGCCTAGGCCGACTAACTTCCGCAGAGTGGCGCACCTGGCGCGGATGGGTGTCGCCCCCAAGGATATGGGCGGAGCTTGGGGCGATCAGGACTTCGGGTCAGGCGGACCGGTTCTGGCTCCCGGCATCAGCGTACTGCTGGCCGCCGGCAAAGATGGCATCCTTTACACCGCCAACCTGCAGAACCTGGGCAAAACGCAGCCCGGTAATCTCGCGCCCGCGGCCACCGAGCAAAACTACCAGAAGCTCAAAACGCAACCGATCTTCTATACTTACTATCCCGGTCCGCAGCTTAGTCCCGAGCCCACGGTGGTCGGTGCGTTGAATGTGCTCGAGGCGCAGGTCACTCATCATTTGCATGGCACGCCCGTGATCTGGAAGAGCGTAGCCCACGGACTGACGCATTTCTGCTGGGGCGAAAATGGCAACCTTCGAGCATGGTCGATTGCAGGCTCGGGAGTGTCCACGTACCTGGCCTGCAGCGCGGAAGTTGCATCAGCGCAGTCACCCCCGCCCGGCGGAATGCCTGGCGGGATGATCTCTCTATCCGCTAACGGCGATACTGGCGGCGTTGTGTGGGCATCCGTCCCGTATGGCGACGCGAACGTGGAGATCAGTCCCGGGCGGTTATTGGCCTATGATGCCGCCAATTTCGGCAAGTATTCCGACGGTAGCGGCTCTATTGTGCCATTGTGGGACAGCCAGCAGTGGAACTGGCAGTTTACCCACAACAAGTTCAATCGTCCGGTGGTTTGGAACGGCAAGATCTTTTTGCCGACTTATGACGGGAACGTTCTGGTGCTCGGCTTGGCCTGATTAGCTACTTGCCGCCGTGAGCCTGGAACGGCCCTAATTCCTTTACTACCAGATCGCGCTCATCGTTGTTTTCCAGCGAGAAAACCCGGTATTGCCCTCCTCCGGGTTCGACACGGATGACCACGTGTCCCGGAGGGCCGGAGAGTTGTGTAGCGCGCTGCCCGATCACGATGCGCGCCGAATCGCGCAGGTCCGTCGCGAGTACATATCTGGGCGACGGCGGGAGGCGGCTGTTGATGATGCGCTTGAGAACGTCCGGCGCGGGATGGCTGGGCGCCCAACTGGGCACCACCAGCACAGTCGACCGCAGCTCCCTTAGAAAAGCCTCGCTTTCTTCGCCCATGGAACCGTGCTGATTCACCACATGAACATCCACCGGGCCGACAATCGGAGCGATGGCCGGCTCCAGGCTATGCCATGCGGGAAAGCCCGGATCGGCGGTACCGGGGAGATCGCCGCCGGTGAAGTAGCGGAACGCGCCGTATTGCAGTCGAAAGCCCAGGCTGCACATATTCTCCGTAGGCAGATCGCCCGCTGCCAGAGATTCAACTCCTGGAAATAAGTGCCGCGTTTGGTCGCCATCGCCGGTCCACACTTCACCGTTGGCGATGATGTTGCGGATCGTAAACGTCGGATATTTTCCGGGTTCACGCCGCAGCTTGATCTGCGTGGACGACCCGGGCCTGAAGCGCTCCACCGTCATACCGCCTTCGTGCGGCGCCGCGATAAACTTCCGATAGTTCCCCATCATGGCATCGGTGAGCGGGTTGGGATAAGAATAGTCCGGCCAGCCTCGATCGTGCAGCGTGTGTATGGGCATGGCTTCCGCTATTTCGGTAATTCCAGTCAACCGGTAAGTGCCGGTGTGATCGCGCGGCGAGGCTGCCGTGAGCTGTCCCATGTGATCCGGGTGGAAGTGCGTGATCAGCGCATAGTCCAGACCAGTAACTCCCGCAGGCTTGTGCCGGTTGATGTAGCGCGCAATCCAAGCGCCCGGCGTCCGTGATCCATCCGGATGTGGACTGGTATCTGGAACGCCGTCGGCAACTGCACCCGCGTCCACCAGCAGAGTGGTCCCATCAGGAAGAATAAAGAACGTGGAATTACCCCGTCCGGTGGAGATGTGATGAATGTCGAGCGTTCCCGCTGTCCACGTCGGAAGGGGCGCGTTTGTCTGAGCGGCCAGGATCCGGATGGCAAATCCCCAGTGCAGGATTGCTGCGAGCAGCGCCCGAATCATTCCCGCAACCTATCCAATATAAATAGGGGACTTTGGCTGATCCGTGATTTGTTGCAGAATACCGAGCATATCCCAGTTCTGCCAGCCTGCCACAAATTTCCCGTTCGCAATCTGAATAACGGTAATTCCAGTAGCCTGAAGATTCTTGTTGGTGGGCGCCATCCCCAGTCCGTTCCCCGTGTGCCGCATGGTACAAATCCATCGAAGGCAAACTTTGTCGCCCTCAGCGATGGCATCTTGAACCGACACATGAATATCGGAGAACGTAGAACGCATCCGGTCAAAAAAAGGATAAAAGCCTTCCGTGCCTCTTATGGGGTCGCTCGTGTCGTATATCACGGCGTCTGTCGCCAGCAATTCGCGGATAGCTTCGCGGCGCCCCTTGTTCCACACTTCTTCGAACCATAACTTAGCCAATTCCTTATTGGCTTCGGACATTCCTGTACCTCTCCTCCGTGGCGAGAAACTGCGTTTTAGCTGATCGTAAGGTAATGGTAGCAGGTCACTAACGGCTCGATGGCTGGAACTGAAACGCTAGAACCTTGTCGCTCGGAACGGGTTGGCCGTTCTCGGTAGCCGGTCGGAATTGCCAGCCCAGCGCGGCATTTAAGGCCAATTTCGACAGGAACCCCGCCGAAGGACCCTTCACCGAACCAATCTTTGCCGCTGTGACCTTCCCGGCGGCGTTGATGTGGACCTGAATTTCGACCACATTCTCAACCTGTACCATCTGTTTCAGCTGGGGTGGGATCTGCGGTCGAATCTCGCGGACCGCGACCGCCGCTTGAAAAGAACTTGCCGGGGCACGCGCTGGCGGGACCACCGGAGCAGTCTGCCGCGTAGGGGCATCCAAAACAGTTTGCCGTTGGGGGATGGGTACTTCTCGCACCGGGACCGGCGGCGGAGGAACCTTGGGAGGCGCAGCTGCCTGAGGATCATTGAAGCTGTGAAACGTTTGAGTGAGCGCCGTCAAGCCGGCATTAGCCGATTCGATTTCGGGCGGTTTCGGCATTTCGGCCGACGCTGCGTTAGCCTTAGCTACAGGCTTCACAGGAGTAAAGATCCGAGTAGGGGCTCTAGGTTTTTCGGCGGGAGGCTTCGGCGAATTGTCCGCGCTCGAGTTTATAGCCGGCGGAGGGCTGACTGGCTTTATCGGCGTAATCGGGGGAACCAACGCGCTGGTTCCCAAATTTGTTCCCGGGGAAACGATATCCGGAGCGCGGCCCGCTGCGACGATCGATTCTGTTCGCGCCTGGCCAGCCGAGCCGATCACATCCATTCTCACTTCCACCCGATCGTTGACGGACGTGTAGAATGCACGACCAGCGTGTAATTGGGCCGGCGTTAGTCGAATAAATACGGGTTGGTTACTTCCGTCCCAGATCAGCAGATTAGCGTCCCTGGCACTCGTGATTTCCGAGGACTCCGGATTCCACGCGATTATTACGCCCATAAGGGCCTTTTCTACCCGCAGTCCGAGCAACTGTGGCGTTCCGGGCGCCGGAGCATGAGATATGGTTACTGCCGGCGGAGTTGTCGTGGCTGACGTAGGCTGGTAGACCCGCCATGCTACTGCCAGGGCAATCAGAATCGCGATCACGACGATCAAACCGGTTCTAATGCCGGCGCCGATTGCGACAACCCGGTCACGAGCGTCCGCGAAAAGGACCTGCAGCCGGCTCGGCTGCCGTGTTCCGCCTACCAGCGTGGTCCAGGAAGAAGTGCTCAATTCCGCCCTTGAAAACGGGAACGTCAATCCGCCATTCACCGCCCCGTCTTGCCAGTAAAAAAATGCCGCGGAAGGGCGTCCATCGTGGGGACGAATAGCCAGAAAAACGTTCATCGGGTCGCCAAATTTCGCCCGGGCACATTCCAAATCCTCGCGTCGAAGCTGAATTCGTGGTTCCAGATGGGTGCGATAGAACCCTACGACCTGACCCTGGGTTACCGTGGCGCTTTTGATCGCTTGAGACAGCGCGTCCGAGCAAACCACGAAATTCCTGGTTGATTCCGAACCAGGCGGCAACGGAAGATAGTCCGATACTTCAATGTCGCCGTATTGTGGTAGTTCCTTCCCTATCAGGAGCCCACCTATCTCCTGATCGGCGGGAGCGGCGTCCAGCACCTTTCGCAACCGGTCAATGAACTGAAGGTTGACGTAAATGCGAACCGGGCATTCAGGAAAAGTCCACAAGAAAGATTTGGAATCAGTTGTGCTTTTCAGTAAAGAGGAAACCATAGCCTCCCACGGATTAATACGAGCATCTTAACACGGGACCGGCCGACTTGTGACCTTAAATCATTGATGGTCAATCCATTAGGAGGAATGAAAACAAAGGCCCGACAGCTACCGAATAGTACTGCATGGTACTTTTACACGTGGAGTATCAACTCACCGGGCGTGCCGTGCACGTGTGGCCGGTTTCTATCCAGGCATCGGCTGCCGTGGTCGAATGGTTTGAGTCGATTCTCGCGCCTTCCGAAACAGAACGCGCCGCTCGATTCCGCTTCGAGCATCTGCGGCGCTCCTTCATAATCTCCCGTGGGGTCTTGCGGCTTTTGCTTGGCCGATACACGAAGACCGAGCCGCGCGATATCGAGTTCGCGTATGGTTCGAAGGGGAAACCAACGCTCGCTTCGCCCGGGCGTCTGCAGTTCAATGCGTCCCATTCCGGTGATGTGGTCCTGTTCGCCTTCACGCTGGATTGCGAGATCGGCGTCGACGTGGAAGCCATCCGCCCAATGCCCGACATTGAGGACATTGCCAAACGGTTCTTCTGTGCCGAGGAGACCGCGGAATTGATGGCGTTTCCAGGCGACCAGCGTGAGACCGGCTTCTTCCTGTGCTGGACCCGCAAAGAAGCGTACATCAAAGCTACCGGAGAAGGACTTTCAACGCCGCTCGACGCTTTTCGCGTAACGCTCCATCCGGGTGAGCCAGCCAGTATTGTCCACCTCGATCGCGATGCAGATGCGGCCCGGGCTTGGACGCTGCATGATCTCAACGCAATCCCGGACTATGCCGCGGCGCTAGCTTATCGCGACTCGCCTCGCCCGCTAGAAACATTTCAATTTATTAACCCAAAACAATTGTTGGATCTTACGTGAATTCGTGATACCCTATCCCTTCCCTTCGGCACTGCCGATAAAAGTTTATGAGTTTCCTAGCCGACGCCCTGGGCGGCCAGAGGATCACGCACGTCATGGCCGACTCCGAAGTCACCTACATCATGCTTGCCAATGGGACGCAGATCACCATCCGCGGCCTGGTCGTCGTTGAGCCTAATCCATCCGCTACCGCCGAGCCTTCCACTGTTCGATAACACCCGCGGAAGGTCAACGCCGGTGTTGTATAGTGACGGCTTGAGGAGAACCATGCAAAACGCCGCACTAAAGTGTGCTTCCGTGTTGATAGCCGCCGCCGGTCTGTTGTCCGCCCAGAGTCCGCCGGCGCAGGCCACCGTCACCATCGGCAACAAGAAACTCGCCATCAAGTACTCCGCTCCTGCGGTGCGCGGCCGGAAGATCTTTGTCCCTGGCGGAGTGATCTCGCACGACCCCACTTATCCGGTCTGGCGTGCCGGGGCCAACGAAGCAACTGCCTTTCATACTGACGCCGATCTCGATGTCGCTGGTCTCCGGGTACCGAAAGGCGATTACACTCTCTTCGTCCTCATCAAGGATCCCGACGCCTGGGAACTCATCGTCAGTAAGGAGACCGGTCAGTGGGGGCTCAGTTACAACGCCGCGCAGGATCTGGGCCGAGTCAAAATGACCATGAGCAAACCGCCCTCTTCAATCGAGAGGATGAAGTATACGCTTTCCGATCTCGGTGGCAACAAAGGTAAGCTCCAGTTAGAGTGGGAAAATCATATCGCGTCCGTGCCGATCACAGTGAAGTAATACTTCCGCCGTTGGTCCCGGCGATCAATCGCTGCACTACTCGCTCGCCGCTTGAAAGGTCATCGGCAGGCAGGAAGGCCGCGACGTACCGGTCCGGACGGAGCAAAAACAGACCGCGTGGTTGATTGACCGGCTCGCTTGTGTCCACCGGCACTCTTCGAGGCTGTAACGTTCCGAGCAGTTGATCAGGCGTCCTTGCCAACAGATCCGGCGCGCCCAACAACGCGAAACCATCGCCCAATAGATCGTCCAGAAGAACTTCACCCTTGGACGTTCGGACTCTCGGCTGTGGAAATAGGCGCCGTACCAGATCATGGCTGGGCGAGTTCTTCGCCCGAACCTCCTCACGTTCTCAATGGTTCCCGCGCGCTGCCAGCGACAACCACACCACCCATAGCTTTCTGGTTCAGCAGGCGGCGTTGCCCTCGACCGGCGCCGATTGGCATTCCAACTACATGAGTCTCGTGCTGGGCCAGCAGTACAACTTCAGCCCTACTTGGGTTGGTTCCTTCACGTCGACGCCAGCTATTTGTATATGACTGAGGCTCAAAATTCCGATCTCGGATTTGCTTTGGCGTTTCCATTGAGATCCACTTCCCAAACCATCTCCGGCTTCGAGACCCTCGGCGATGAACAATCGGGCGGGAGTGAACGGCGCTCAAACCACCCTGGATGAATTCCGGGGCACTCCTTAAAATCCAGGTTGGGTGCGTCACCCGCCCCTTAAAAGTTGACGACCGCTGGATGATCAACCCGTTCATTGAGTTCTTCAATTTGTTCAATCGCAACAATCCCGGCGCCAATTACGTAACCAACGTCGTCGGCCTTCCCGATGACGGTCAACGATCCAAGCGATGTCACCGCGTTTTGTCTCACTGCGGCATGCACGCAAACGCAGCCCATCACCAGCTTGAATCAGTTGCGGGTCCCAGCCTTCGGATTAGGCGACTTCTTTTGCCCCGGGACGTCGGTGGGAATTCCGTTCGCCGCACAGATCGGCGTTCGGGTGTCGTTCTGAGTTCATCTGCTGAAGGGACTTCGCTACCGGCCTAAGCACTCTGGGACACGTCTCTTAACCTCTCCACGCGGGAGCCGGTTGCTAAACTTGATCAGCATACCTCAACGGCTGCTGATTTGGGTTCCGGCCAGGCGAGCGGCAAGGGCACAACCATCGCCGTCCTCGGGGATACATAGCTGTGCCGAAACGATGGCGCGAGCGCTTGGGATTAATGTTGATGAGTTGAGAGTTTGTATCGCGGAAAATCGAATAGGCTCGCGTTGCTGGGCAGGTTCATGGTACCCCTATTCGAACCGATAATGGCTCACATCAGGCCGATTTACCCGAACTTCTACAGACACGTCTGGAACACATGCCGGCAACTTTGCGAAGCATTGTCGAGAAACCGCGGGCGGCAAGCAAGCTTGCTCTTCGGTCGGTCTGGTGATGCTGGTATGTTTGAGGCATGTCTCGGCTCACGGCGCTGCTACTGTGTCCAGTCGCGATTTTCGCCCAGTCCTCAATTCAGGGCGTCGTGACCGATCCATCGGGAGCCGCGGTTCCAGACGCTAGCGTCGTTGCTGCCCTGGAAGGCACCGGGGCCACGCGCGCCGTTACGACAGGCACGGACGGGCGCTATCGAATACCTGGGCTCCCAATCGGCGCTTACACCATTGCTTGCGACAAAGCCGGTTTCCAGAAGGTCGAAATCAGAGATGTCAGTTTGTCTCTCAATCAAACGCTAGAGCAGCCGATCCAACTTAAGCTGTCCAGAGCTGGGACATCGATCGATGTCCATGAGCAACCGGAGGCACTGAACACCACTTCGCCCACCGCGGGTGTGGGCATCGGTGGCGAGGTACTGGAAGAGACTCCGTCGCAAAATCGCAGCTACCTGGGAGTGGTTCTGCTCGCTCCTGGGCTTGCGCCCGCAGCTGGTTCCAGCGCGCTGCGCACAAAGGCCGGCGTTCGTAGCGCCACACCCGATAGCGGCTTCACCTTCGCCGGAATGCGGCCTCGGAATAACAGCCTTTCGATCGACGGCCTGGATAATCGCGATGAGACCACTGGCTCCAGCCGCGTCGCTATTGGCCAGGAGGCAGTGGCTGAGTTCCGCGTCACAGCGTCCGATGTCGCCCCTGAATTCGGAGGCGCGGCCGGGGGTAACCTGAACGTAGTCACTCTATCGGGCACGAACCTCTTCCATGGAGACGTGAACCTCTTTGCAGCGGATTCCTTCATCGAAGCGCGCAGCCCGGAAGCCGAAACCACTACTAAGCCGAGCCGCCGCCAGTATCAGCCCGAAGCTGCGCTGAACGGCCCATTGCAACGTGACCGCACTTTCTTTGCGGGCACAATGAAGGCTGAGACCGAAAGCAGTGAAGAATTCTCTGAAATTGCCGGCGGCGCGCAAGCCCGGATCAAAGCTGCCCTGTCGAGCCCGCTGTTTTCTCGCGCCGCAGTCCGAAGCGTGGCCCAAGGATTGTTTCCCACGGATTCGACATCGTTACAGACGTCGCTTAAATTGACCCATCGTTTTGGTGAATTAAACCAAGTGATGGTTCGCTACGCTCTTTCGCGCGCGAGCATCACTCACGAGGTGCTCGGAGGCGATAATTTCAGCGAAGAGTCGGCGCGCGGAAGCAGCCGGAACGAGGACCAATCCTTTGCGGCGGGTTGGCAAGGAATTGTGAGCCCCACTTTTATCAATGAGCTTCGGTTCCAGCATGCGCGTCGCATCGTGGATCTCAATCCCAATTCAAAGGGCGCCCTACTCGAAATACCCGGCGTGATCAGCTTGGGACAATCACCGGTTCTCGATGCGTCTCGCACCGAAGATCACACCCAGTTAGTGGAGTCGGCCACGCTCGTACGCGGCGACCATCAGTTTGGGTTCGGAGGTTCCGTGCAGCATATTACGCTGGACGCACGGCTAGCCGGCCGGTTCGCGGGGGTCTTCGTTTTCCCGACTCTTGATGCATTCACCACAGGAACGCCGGACGTCTTTCTCCAGGCGTTCGGTAACTCGCGGACACACTACTCGACTGATCCAGTCGCGCTGTGGGTGCAGGATCAATGGCGGCCTCTTTCTGGCTTAACCGTGGTTGCCGGAATCCGTTACGAAGCGCAGATCTTGCCGCGCCCGTTCGGTGACGCGACGCGAAATGTTGCTCCCCGGTTGGGGGTCGCGTGGCAGCCCCACGGGCGTGGCCGCTGGGTGGTTCGTGCAGCCATTGGACTTTTTTAGATCGCTACCCCCTCGCGTTCCTTAATGATGCGATTCAGAAAGACGGCGTGCACGGTTTTGAGCAATATGCAGTTGGTCCCGACGCGGTTCGCATTTTCAGGATGACCCAGGGGGGAACCCTTCCAGCTCCCGTTCCCTTCATCACGCCCTCAGTCTATCGCCCGGAGTCGGCTTTTGCATCGAAGCCTACTTATTCGCCCAAATTCACCGGCGGCGTCGAGCGGGCGCTTAATGCCGACACGACTATCACGGTCGAATACATGAATGTTGCCGGATATCATCTCCCTCGTCTGCGAAACGCAGCGCTCGGCGCACCTCCAGAGTTCTTACTAGAGCAGAGCGCCAGTTCGCGCTATGAAGGCGTAAGCCTGACGCTTCGCCATCGTTTGACGAAGGAACTGACCTACTTGCTGGCGTACACCGCAGGGGCAGCGTATGACGACGCAAGCGACTTCAACGAGCAACCGCTGAACCCGGCCAACACGCGCCTGGATTGGTCGCGTTCGAGACAATACGAAGCTCACCGCGTGGTGGCCAGTGGTTTATTCGAGCTGCCGTTCGATGACTTCGGTGCACCCAAGTGGCTACAGAGGATTGGAAAGCAGTTCGATCTCGCGCCAGTCATTTCCGTTGGAAGTCCGCGACCGGTTAACGCGCTGGCGACGACTGACCTCTATCGTAGCGGTGCGTACCCGATCACTGCGCGCCCCGATGGACTCGCTCGTAATCCGTTTTACGAGCGCGGACTGTTCAATATTGATCTGCGTGCTACGAAGGGCTTCAATTGGTGGAAGGATCATGGCGTTTTCTTATTTGGCGTGGGCGTTTACAACTTGACTAACCATACGAATCCGATTCTGGTCAGTCCGTATTACGGCTTGGACACGTATCGGGGGCTAATTGAGACGCTAAACGCGCGGCAGGTGCAGTTCAGCTTTCAGTGGGAATTTTAGTTTCCGTCACCGAGCCCATTCTGACATTCGGACGCCGTTGGATCGCGCGATGGTCTTACTCGAGGATGTTGTTCAGATACTGGACGATCGATAGCGGCACCGGCTGCGGAACGCCCCTTCCTTACTTAATGTCGGCGATGGCCGAGCCGTAAATCGGCGTCGCGCAGTGCCGACAATAGGAAATCGATGGTGGCACCCGTTGAATCAATGGCGCGCTACAGGTAGCACCGGCGGCCTTTTACCCGAAGGTAGGTTTCATCGACTCGCCACGACTTGTCTGTCGGCTTCAGGTGCCGGCGCAGTCATTGCTCCAACTCGGGCCGTAACGCTGCACCCATCGCCAGAACGTCGTATGATCGGCCTCCAGACCACGTTCTTCCAGTAGCTCCTCCACATCCCGCAGTGACGGAGAATATCGAAGATACCAGCGGACCGCACCGAGAATCAGCGCAGGTTCTGTTTGCCACCACTTGAAGATCGTCGGTCGCCTAGCCATTTTCACAATTCTTTCACGTTAGTTGCAACACAACCAGGTATCTTGCTGCTGCATCCAGGATTAAAGTCTAATGATAGAGAGTACGAGGAGGCCCTTGATGCGGGTGTCTGTGAGAGCGTGTGCGCGGCTGATGGCGATCTGCGGTGCTTTGAGTTTAAGTCTCTACGCCGACCCCATCCCGCAGGGTTGGGCAGCCGATAATTTCCGGCCGATCGGCTATAGCGGACTGGATGGCCGCGGCGGCGCTTTCAAGATGGCCATCAAACATGTGAACGATCGATGGTACATGTTCCTCGGCCACCTCTGGCACAGCGGATGGACGATTCTGGATGTTACCGATCCGGCGAACCCGAAGTTTCTGAAGTTTGTCGAAGGCCCCGCGAATACCAACACCATCCAGATGGAATTTCACGACAACATCATGGTGACCGCGCTCCAGAGGCGTCCGCCCAATTGGGGCGGCCATCCGAATGAACCCAACGACGAGGGCGCTCTGATCTGGGATATTAGCGACCCTGTGAACTGGAAGCTGCTCTCGCACTGGAAGACCGCCGCGAACGGCATCCATCGCATCGGCTACCCGGGCGGAAAATATTTTAACGCTGCGGCCACCATGCCGGGCTATCGCGGGCAGATTCTGGTCTTCGTCGACATCAGCGATCCTAAGAATCCCAAAGAAGCCGGACGTTGGTGGATGCAGGGTCAGAAGGATGGCGAGGAGCCGGCGCGGCGCGACATCTCTTTCCACGGGCCCGCCATGGTCACGGCCGACGGCAAGAAGGCTTATCTCGGTTACGGACCGGCAGCAGTGGTCCTCGACATCAGTGATATCTCGAAGCCGAAAGAGATCGGCCGGCTTACCATTAGCCCGCCGTTCGGAGGTCTCCCGGCTCACACCGTGCTGCCGATTCCCGGCAAGGCGGTAATGTTCATGAATGGGGAGGCCACCGGTGGAGGGGACGCGCCGAATGGAGAACTGGCCTGTTCTTCCCCGCTAACGCTTTCGGCGATGATCGACATCAAGGATGAGACCAAGCCCCGCCTGATGTCCGTCTTTCCGACCCCGGTGCCTCCTAAGAATGTTCCCTATACGGACTTTTGCGACAAGGGCGGCCGGTTCGGACCGCACAACACGAATCTCGAATACCACTTACCCGACGTCGAAAAGCAGGGCAACCTGATTTATTTGACTTACTTCAATGCCGGCCTCCGGCTCTATGACATCAAGGACCCGCGGCTACCCAAAGAGGTGGGATGGTTCATTCCTCCCACGCCCGTCAAACGCTACGGCCCGCTGCCCTACGACAAGCTGGTGAGCGAGACGGAAGATGTGCTGGTGGACACGCGCGGCAATATCTACATCACCGACAAGCACTGGGGCATGTTCGTTCTTCGCTCGACGTCCAAGGCTCAGAATTCCAACGCGACGAGGTAATCATGAGGGCCTTCATGTTTCGATTAATGCTTTTAACGGCCGTTCTGGGTATGTGCGGCCGCGCGCAGGACGCTTCGCAGATCGATGAACTGGTGCTGGCCAATCACATCCTGACCATGAACGGAGTTCTGGACGCCTACGGCCACGTCAGTGTTCGCAGCAATCGCGATCCGAAGCATTTCTTTCTAGCCCGCCACATTCCCGCGGGCACCGTGAGGCGCGACGACATCATCGAATATGACCTCGATAGCAACCAGGTTGGCGGCAAGAAGGACACCGGCTACACCGAGCGCTTCATTCATGGCGAGATCTATCGGGCCCGGCCCGACGTTATGGCCGTAGTACACTGCCATTCTCCGGAGGTCATCCCGTTTACAGTCACGAACGTACCTCTGCGCCCCATGATTCACATGGCGGCGTTCCTGGGTGGTCCGGTTCCCGTATTTGAAATTCGAAACACGGGCGGCATCACCGACCTGCTGATCCGAAATGCCGAGCTTGGCCGGGCGCTGGCCAAGAGCCTTGCCGACAACACCGCGGTATTGTTGCGCGGGCACGGAGCGGTAGTGGTGGCTCCCGGGCTGCATGTCGTCGCGGGCCGCTCTTATTACTTGAGCGTAAACGCGAAGGCCCAGCAGCAGGCCATTCAGTTGGGCGGCGGCAAAGTGACTTATCTCGACCCCGGCGAAGCGCGCAAAGCTCTTCCGCAGGATGGCTACGAGCGCTCCTGGGAGCTGTGGAAGCAGCAAGTCGGGCAAAAATGAGACCGGTTCGGAGCCGGCGCGAGTTTATCGCGAGCGCGCTCAGTGTCACAGGGCTTCGAGGCCAAGCCCGGGCCAGCGGGTCGATTTCCATCACCACTTCCTTCCGCCCCGGCATATTGAGGCGATCCTGGCACAGCGGGAAAGCGGCGCGCCTCCCAAGTGGTCGCCCGAATTATCACTCCAGGAAATGGACCAGAACGGTGTCGCTACCGCCGTCGTCTCCCTGGTCCAGCCCGGCATTTGGTTAGGCGATGTCCAGAAGTCTCGTACGTTGGCGCGCGAGTGCAACGAATACGGGGCGAAGATGGTCGCCGATCATCGCGGCCGTTTCGGATTCTTCGCGGCCATCCCTTTGCCGGACGTCTCCGGCAGCCTGCGGGAAATCGAATATGCGCTCGACACGCTCCACGCCGACGGCATCGGTCTCATGACCAGCTTCGATGACAAGTATCTGGGCGACCCGGCCTTCGCCCCGGTGTTTGAAGAGTTAAACCGGCGCAAAGCTATCGTGTATACGCATCCGACCCAGCCTCAATGCTGTGTGGGCCTGGTGAAGGGCGTGCCGGCATCGAGCATCGAATACGCTACCGATTCCACGCGCACCATCGCCAGTTTGCTGTTCAGTGGAACAGCGGCGCGCGCTCATGACATTCGTTTCATCTTTTCCCACGGAGGTGGTACTGTTCCTTTCTTGGTCGGCCGCTTCGAGCGTCTGGCCGATGAGAAGAAAAACGTGCCCAACGGCGTCAGGCCGGAATTGGGGCGATTCTATTACGAGATCACGCAAGCCAACCATCCCGGCGCGCTGGCCGCCTTAAAGGACCTCGTCCCCATCTCGCAAGTGCTGTTCGGAAGCGATTATCCGTTGAGGCCGATTTCGGAGGCCGTGCAGGGCGTGGCGAAATATAAATTCAGCGACGGCGAACGGCGGGCCATGGAAAATGAGAATGCCCTCCGGCTACTGCCGCGGCTTAAGAAAGTCTCTCAGTAAAGCCCGTAATTTATCCGCCTCTTCGATAAGGGCAAAATGGCCGCTCTCTTCCATCGTGACGAAACGCGCCCGCGGCAAATACCGCTTAAACTCGACGGCGTAACGAGGCAACGAGACCCGGTCGTATCGTCCGGCAATCACCAGCACTGGCATTTGTAGCTTGGGGAGACTGGTTCTGAAATCGAGCGCGGCAATGTCTCCCCCGATTTTAAAATCGGCATCGTCCCCGGCGATTGCGTAATAAACATCGGTGTTTCCTTCTTCTTTCGGTAGCCGCGCAGCTTTCGAGGCGTCATGAAAATAGAACAGGCCGAGCGGCACGCTGTAGTACGCTTTCTGGTGTTCGGGCGCGTTCGATCGCAGGCCCTTTGCCCTGAGACGCTGCAATTCATCCCAGACCTCGGGGTATTGGTTGCGGATTTCATAGTTGCAGCTATCGTCGTTGGCCTGCCACATTTCGCCGCTGTAAAAGGTGTCGGCGAGTATCAAACGCTTAACGGCTTGCGGATACTTGATCGCATACGCCTGCGCCACCATTCCTCCAAAAGACAGGCCAAAAAGATTTACCTGCCCCAGGCCCAGAGCCTTACGCAATCCCTCCAGATCGTCAACTTCGCGGCCGAACGTATATTCTCGCGGCGACTTCGCCCGGTCCGACTTGCCTACTCCGAAGGGATCGAAGTAGATCACCTGGTAGCGATCGGCCAAGCGCGAGAAGAACGGATGGAAAACAGCATGGGAGTCGCCCGGTCCTCCGGAAATCAAAACCAACGGCTCGCCTTGACCTTCCGTCTCGTACCAGAGCTTAGTTCCATTAATGGTTGCGTACGCGCCTCGGGGATGTTTGACGGCCGGTGCTTGCGCTGCGGCAGCAGCCGAAAGGGCCACGCCCAGGATTCCCATGATCCAGAACTTCATGCGAGTCGAGTATACTCCCCTCGTGATTCGCGATACAATTGGCCGCAAAGATGATTTCCTCACAAAACCGCCGCCGCTTTCTGCAATTTCTCGCCGGCAGCCCGTTGCTCTCACGCGCCTGGGCCCAGCAAACGCAGCAGCCCCTGGCCAGTGCCAAAGACGCGCTCAACGTGATGGAGTTTGAGGAGATGGCACATCGTGCGCTCCCGCCCGCGCACTGGGGATACATGGCGAGCGGCGTCGACGACGATGCCACCCTCAAAGCCAATATTGGAGCTTTCAAACATATTCAACTTCGGCCGCGGCGGCTGGTCGATGTCTCAAAAACCGACCTTCGCACCGAAATATTCGGTGTCACGTGGGACTCTCCCATCTTCATCTGCCCGGTCGGGAGTCAGAAAATGTTCCATCCCGAAGGCGAAGTGGCGGTGGCGCGGGCTGCCCAGGCGAAGAAGGCTTTGCAAATCCTCTCAACCGTAACGTCCACGCCGGTCGAAGAAGTTGCCAAGGCCCTCGGTAGACCGCCGTGGTATCAGCTCTATATGCCGCTGCGCTGGGATGAAACCGAGAAGCTGGTCCGGCGAGTGGAAGCCGCCGGCTGCCCGGTCTTAGTCTGGACCATCGATCTGCTGGGCGGGCGAAACACCGAGACAGCGACCCGGCTGGGGCGCACCGATACCAGAGATTGCTCGCTCTGCCATACCGAAGGCGTCGGCGCGATGCGCAACCGCGCGATGTTTCGGGGAATGGATGCCAGTGTTGGAATCAATCCTCCATCCGCCACCTGGGATTACGTCGAACGCTTGAAAAAACTAACCAAAATGAAGCTGGTGTTGAAAGGCATCGAGACCCACGAAGATGCCAAGCTCGCCCGCGAGCATGGAGTCGATGGCATTGTTGTTTCTAATCACGGCGGTCGCGCCGCCGAAGATCTTCGGCCCACCATCGAGAGCCTTTCCGAAGTGGTCGAAGCTGTGGGCAGCCAGATCCCGGTTCTGATCGACGGCGGGTTCCGGCGCGGTACTGACGTCTACAAGGCCCTGGCTCTGGGGGCGCGAGCCGTCGGCATCGGACGTCCCTATATCTACGGACTCACCGCGTTCGGGCAGCAGGGCGTCGAGCGGGTGCTCGATATTCTGGGCGCTGAACTTCAATTGACCATGCGGCAGTGCGGCACGCCGGCCATCGCCCAGATAACGCGTGCGTCCATCTCGATGAACGAGGCCCGGCCGTAGCAGTGGCCCACACTCTTCCCGCGCAAAGATCCAAGCTCACTCGCAATCAGATTCGCGGATTCTGGGCGGCCTGGAGCGGCTGGTGCCTGGATGGAATGGACTCGTTCATCTATGCCCTGGTGCTGGTGCCGGCGCTGCGTGAGTTGCTCCCGCGATCCGGCATTGCAGCCGATACCGGCAATGTCGGCTACTACGGCGGCGTTCTGTTTGCCCTGTTCCTGGTGGGCTGGGGGATGTCGCTCCTGTGGGGGCCGGTGGGCGATCGCTTCGGACGGGTGCGCACTCTGATGCTCACCATTCTGTGTTACTCGGTCTTTACCTTTGCGTCCGCGCTGGTGACCAACGTTTGGCAGCTCGCGGCGTTCCGCTTATTGGGCGGTATCGGCATCGGCGGCGAGTGGACTCTGGGTGGAACGTTCGTCGCCGAGGAATGGCCGGAGGATCGCCGCAAGATGGGCGCCGGGCTTGATGCATACCGGCTACTACTTCGGCATTCTCATCGCGGCGCTTGCTGAATGCCAGTGTGGGCGCTCATTATGGATGGCGCGCAATGTTCGCCATCGGTGGACTGCCGGCATTGCTTGTGATTTTCATCCGCAAGGGTGTGCACGAGCCGAAGCGCTGGAGGCCGGCTGAGTCCACTACTCGCGCCATGGCGATGCTGTTCAGCCAAGAGTACCGCCGGCGCACGATCTTGAACTCGCTGTACATCCTGGTGTCGATCATCGGATTGTGGGCCGGCTCGGTCTATGCACCGTCAGCGCTCACTTTTTTGGCGGGCAGGGAAGGGCTGGATGCGGCCGGCTCCGCGCGAGTGGCGTCGTTCGGAACATTCTCTTATCGGTAGGAACCGTGCTCGGATGTTTTGCCGTGCCGCCTCTGGCCGAGCGCTATGGCCGCCGCTGGACGCAGGCATTCCTCTATACATTGATGCTCGTTTTCGATCTCGCTCGGCTTCGGCTATGCGTTTTACTTACAGGAGCACGCGCTGGCGTGGTTCCTGGTGTTGCTCTTTGTCATGGGTTTTGGAGGCGCCAACCATACCATGTACTCGCTGTGGCTGCCCGAGCAGTATCGCACTGAATGCCGCGCCAGCGCATTTGGATTCACGACCTCAGTGGGGCGGTTTGTAGGCGCGGTGTTTACGTTCCTGGTAGGCGCGGGCGTGTCGCATTATGGAACGATCGGCACACCGGTCGCCCTGACGTCGCTTGCGTTTATCGTGGGTTTGGCATTGCTGCCGTGGGGCGTGGAAACGAAGGGCCTGCCGCTCCCCGATTAACCACGCCCCGCAGGCGATCGTTTACCGCGCCGCGCCGGCGACCTTGTGCGGAAGTGTCTTTTCCACAATGCCGCGGAATTCCTGGTCGGTCAACAGACGCTTGGAAGCGAGCGATGATTCCTTCACGCGCCATCACGACCTGCATCGCTTCTTCTTCGGTGAGCCTGATGCTCATGGTCCTTCAGCGCCGCCTTGATGGAATCGATGCCGCTGCCCTTGCCGAGCACGATCTTCGCGGGCCGGCTGGCCAACCACATCCCAGTGAAACGGGAACAGCTCGGTCGGATTGTCCTGTGCCGCAGTTCTGCCACCAGCTGGCGATGATGCCGGATTCGATGTGGAACAGTTGCTCGCCCACCACCGGCCGGTTGCTCGCGACCTTGTGGCCGGAGAGCTTTTCCACCAGCCGCGCCAAGCCGTACAGCTTGTCGTACTTCAGGCCGGTGTCGACGCCATACATGGTCAGCAGCGCCATGGCGGTCTCTTCCATCGGCACATTGCCGGCGCGCTCGCCGAGGCCGAGCACGGTGGAGTGGATCACTTCCACGCCTTCCGCCACCGCCATGATCGTGTTCGCGATGCCCATGTCCGAAATCCATGTGGAAGTGCGCTTCCAGCCGCTTATTGACGCGCTTCTTCACTTCGCGCACCAGGTACTGCATGGCGTGCGGCGACATAACGCCGAAAGTGTCCACCAGGGCCAGAGCGTCCATGTGGCCTTCGTTGGCCACGCGCAGTGATCAGATCCAGCACCCACTTCATGTCGGCGCGGCTGAAGTCGATCGGGAAAGAACACGACTTCGAGCCCCTGCGCATGAGCGTAGGCCGTCGATTCGATGGAAAGGTCGATGGCCTTCTCCAGCGGCCATTTGTAGGCGTATTCGATGATGTGCGTGCTGGATGGCACTTCCATCACGATGCCGGACACGCCGCAATCGACGGCGCGCTTCACGTCGTCCACCATGCAGCGCGAGAAAGCGAAAATCTGCGGCCCCAGGTTGCGCTTGACGATCTCTTTAATCGCGGCCGTGTCGCTCGGCGAAACCACCGGCATGCCCGCTTCGATGCGATGCACGCCGGCTTCGGCCAGACGCTTCCGCGATGCGGATCTTGTCATCCTTCGTGAAGATGACGCCGGTCTGCTGTTCGCCGTCGCGCAGCGTGATGTCGTGAAATTTGCACCTGCTTCGGGAAATGGAGCTGATCGCGCACCGCGGCGCAAAGTTCCACGGGCTGACAAACCATTTATCTGTTTTCCAGGGTTCTTGAGACATGATGATTTCCTTCCAACTAAAATTTAATTACTAGCCTGCGCTGCCTTCAGCGCTTCGGGATTCACGGGATTCTTGGGCGCCTGTCCGGTCAGCACGCGCACCACTTCTTCGGCGGCTTTGGTTTGTAAATCGACCAGCGATTCTTCGGAATAAAAACTGGTATGCGGCGTGACGATCACGTTGTCACGTCCGAACAGCGGCGAACCGGCCGGCGGCTCTTTCTCCATCACGTCCAGAGCCGCGCCCGCCAATCTGCTCCTTGTCCAGCGCCTGCGCCAGCGCCGCTTCATCGATGATCGGCCCGCGCGCCGTGTTGACGAGGTAAGCGCCCGGCTTCATCACGGCTGAAGACGTCGGCATTGAACAAGATGATGCGTTGCCGGCATCAGCGGGGTGTGAATCGAAATGTAGTCCGAGATCTTCAGCAACTCGTCGAACTCCACGTGCTCCACGCCGCGCGCTTGCCAGAACGTCGTCCGGAACAAACGGATCGTAGGTGACCACGCGCATCCCGAACGCCTGCGCTTTGGGGGCGACCAACTGCGGGATCTGTCCGAAGGCGACCAAGCCCGAGAACGGTCCCGCGCAGCCGATGAATCGGAACCACGGCGCGGCATTTTCCATCCCGGCCTGCGTCCGCGCGTTCGACGAATGGAATCTTGCGCACCAGCGACAGCAGCAGCGCCATGGCGTGATCGGAACTTCGTCGAGGCAATAATCGGGAACCTTGCGTGACGACGATGCCTTTGCTCGTGGCCACCGGGATATCCACGTTATCCACGCCGATGCCAAAGCGCGCGATGATCCTGCAACTTCGTCATCTGCCGGATCATTCGCCGGTTACCTTGGCGTAGGTGGTCAGAAGGCATCGGCGTCCCGCGCCACTTCCAGGATCGCCTCGGGCGTGCGGTTCCTTTGCTTGCCGTAATCTCGGCGCCGATCTTGGCGACAGCATCGCGTCGCGGCTGCGATCCAGGTTACGGGAATTAACTCGACGTCGCCGGCACGACCGTCACATCGTCGGCCGTATGACGCGCAGATGCCGTGCTTCGGCTCCCACTTGCAGCCGGTCTCTTCCATGTGCTCCATCTGCGTGAAGACCACCGGACCTCTTGCCCGACACCAGCACGTTCTCTTCCAGGCGCGAGGTCTGCGCAGGCCCGGATGGCCGGCGAAGGTCTCGATGGCGAAGTACATGTTCTCTTTGATCTCGGCGGGATACTTCAGCGAATAACCGCGGGACATCCACATGCCTTCGTAGAGCGTGAGGCCGATGCAGTGCGCGAACTGCTGCAGGGTACAGGTGCCGTACATGTCGTCGTCGTACTTGGGGAACTGCGCGGCGACGTCGGCCGTCGTATTGCCGGGCTTCAGCTTTTCGAGACCGGCATACATCGAATCGTAGACTTCCTTGTAGAGATCGATTTCCTGCTGGTTCATCTTGCCGCGCGCACTTGAAGTTGCGCACGAAGTCGATGAAGTAGCCGGCAGGCCCGACCGCGTTGATGTCGACGATCACCAGGTCGCCCTGGCGGATCAGTCTTGTCGGTCGCCCAGCGGCGATAGGGGCTGGTGTTTCCGCCCGAAGCCACGATGATGTCGTAGATGATTTCGCAGCCGCGCTCCAGCATGAACTCGTGCACTTTGGCTTCGATTTCGCGCTCGCGCACGCCCGGCTTCAGCCACTCGTACTTGATCTTCCACATGGCGGCGTCGCCGATGCTGGAAGCCATCTTCAGTAATTCGATTTCGTCGCGGGTCTTGACCACGCGCGCCGCCGAGATGCACCGGCCAAGCCGTCCACGATGTTGACGCCCGGCTTCCTGTAAACGCTTCAAGGCCGCCATGTCGAGATTGTCGATGGCGACGCGCTCCTTCGTCAGTCCATTTTCCTTGAGAACATCCACGATGCTCTGCCGGCCATCCTGCCGGCCATGTAGCGGCACCGCGCCTTCGGCCCACTGCCAGGTGATCGCCGGAGCGATGTTGATTGTTGCCCATCCAGGGAAGATCGATCTGGGCGCATTGCAAATCCGATCCGGCGGTTTCAAACAGCACCGGTTCGCCGCCATTGGGCACCACTGCGTAGCGGATGTTGATGTTGTATTTCCAGTTGCCCTGGTAAGAACCCGTCGACATAGCGGATGTTCGCGCCGGCAAACACCACCAGCGCGCCGATGTCGCGCGCTTGGTCATCTGCGCCTGCATCTTGGCCAGGCGCTCCTTGCGCATCCGTTCAAAATCGACGCGGTATTGCCAGTCCGCGCTGGTCTGGCTGTAAAGCCGCGCGGGATCCCATTCGTGCGGTTTGCCGATGAAACCAGTGTCTAGCGCATAGCCCTCGTGGTTACCGTGCACCTGCGCTTGCGGTTCTGCCTTTTCAGACTTACCGCCATTCTTTCCGCCGTTCTTTCCGCCATTCTGGCCGGCGAAGCCGATTGTGTTGTTTTAGCCATAAGTTATATGTTTCCTTTTCGTATTAATGTGACTTACTGGCCAACTCCGACTTAGTCTGTGCGGGTGGCTCCTCATTTCGCTATTTCGCAAACTCGAACGCAGCCACCGCCGGAGTCGAGACCTCGATTCCAGTGCCGGATGACTGTATATCGCCGCTGATCGCATAAAACCGGTTGCCGATAACGCCGCCGGCCACGCCATGCCGCGCCAGCGCCATGGGAGGCAGAACGGACCAGCTATTGGTGGCCGGATCGTAAGCTTCGAAAGCACGGTACGCGGTTTGTTCCACTGCGTTCTGAAACTCGCCACCCGCCACGTAAATGCGGCCGTCGCGAACACCCGCGCACAATCCACTGCGTGCCGTCGGCATCTTTGAAAGCGGGCCGCTCCAAGTATCGGTTGCCGGATCGTAAGCTTCGACGTTACTCAAATTCGACGATGCGGCGATGAAAGCTGCTCCGATTCTTCCGCCGATCACATAGATCTTTCCGTTGACGACGCCCGCCGCGGTATGATTGCGCGGCGTCGGCATCGTGGCGCGCGCCCGCCATTGATTGGTCTTGGGATCGTACTCTTCTACCGTGCCCACCACGCGCTGAGCGGTGGTCGGATGGATGGCCGGGTTGGTGGCGCCCGGAGCCACCGTCGCGCCTCCAATCACATACATCTTGTCGCCCACTGTCACCGCGACTCCTGCGCCGCGCTTGGTCGGCATGGGCGCCAATTCCTTCCACGAATCGTTCACCGGATCGTATTCGAAGGCGTTATTGATCGGCGTCCAGGCCGCCAGGTTCCCCACTTTTCCCGCCGTAAACCCGCCGAAGACATATATCTTGCCGTTATAGTCGGTGAGAGTAAGGTGATGAGCGGGCAGCGCCATCGGCTTCTTCTTGGTCCACTTATTCGTGGCGGGATCGTATTCATAGACCATGCCGACCGGCTGCCAGACCGGCGCGGACACAAGGCCCGCAAAGACATACATCTTGCCATTGGCGGCCTGTCCGATCACTTCTTCATGAGGCTCGGGAAATGGCGTCAGATCCATCCACTTTCCCTGGGCAAAAGCGGCGGGGAGATAAAAACTGAAAAAGATCGTCAGCGCACCCAAGCAGCGGCACGCCGGACCAACACGCTTCGACATTCCGTTCGTTCTATTGTACCTGTTCATTGTGAGTTCTTTCCACTACGGATTGTTCCGGATTGATCAGAAAGGTCCAGATCAAGGCGCCCATCAACATCACGCCGGAAGTGATAAAGAAAGGAACCATCCATGAGCCCTTTCCAAAGTAATAACCGAAGATCAGCGGGGTGAACGATGCCGCCAGCGCGCCGGCCATATTCATCACGCCCGTCACCGTTCCGCTGAACTGTCCGCCCACGTCCATGGGTACAGCCCACGCCGGTCCGATCACAAATTCCAAAAAGAAAAATGAGGTAGCCAGGCACAGCACCGAGGTCCAGGCATTCTCGGTCATGGCCGCCGGGATCAGAAAGATCCCCGAAAGTAAAAAACCCGGCGCTGCGACAACGCTGCGCGCGAACCTGGCTTTACCAGTCCGCTTGAACATAAGGTCCGATAAGCGAACCTCCCACCAGGTCCCCCGCCATGCCTGCGAACAACGGAACCGAACCGATGATGCCCAGGGCTTGTAGCGTCAGATGACGATGCTCCCGCAAGTAAGTGGGGTACCAGGTGAGATAGAAATTGGTTCCGAAAAAGAAGCAGCAGTAACCGAGCGCGATGTACCACATGTTCGACGAGCCTAAGATTTGTTTCCAGGGAGCCGTCTGCCGCGTCGTGACCAGTGGCTTAATGCGTGCCGTCGGGATTGAGTCCGCGTATCTCGGCGAGCTCCGCCTGGTTGACGCTCTTGTGCTCTTCCGGCCGGTTCCGATAATACCAGGCGAAGACGATCGACCAGAGCACGCCCAGCGATCCAAAAATGTAGAAGATCGCCCGCCACCCGAAGGCCAGCATGATGCTTCCGGCCACTAGCGGCGTGACTGCTACGGCAAACCGGCTGAAGAAATGAGTTGTGCCCTGGATGCGCCCGCGTTCCGATCTCGGAAACCAAAGCTGCATGCCGCGGCTCGCCACGGGAAACGCACCGGCCTCGCCCAACCCCAGCAGCAGACGCGCGCTGAATAGAGATGCCATCCCGAGCGCCGCGCCGGTCAAGACCGCCGCTACCGACCACCACGACATGATAACCGTGAGCACTTTCTTGGGACCGAAACGGTCGCCCAGGAACCCGGCCGGGATCTGCCCGATCGCATAGGCCCAGGTGAAAGCGCTCAAGACCAGCCCCATCGCGGCTTTGTCGAGCCCAAAAGCCTTTCCGATTTCCGGCTGGGCTACCGAAATATTGCTGCGATCCATGTAGCAGATCAGGTACATCACGCTGATCAGAAACAGGATTACCCAGCGGCCTTTGGTGGGCTTGGAAGGCGAATTATCGGACACATCACGCCAGGGTCGGAACGCGCTCTGACGACGGGATCGCTTGGGCGGTGAGGTCCACCGGATTGCCTGTTTCGGCCGAAAGGTCGGCCGCCTGATAGACCCGCATCACCATCTTGGCGTGCTCGGCAGTCACCAGCGGCTCGCGGTCGAGCGCTATGCATTCCAGGAAATGGATGGTTTCCGCTTCCATCGGGCCGGCGTATACATGCGCAACTTTTTCGCCCGGCATGGTGGAAATCGGGAACTGGATGCCCTTTTGCATGGTGGTGACATAGACGTCGCGATGCGTATCGTCCACCATGATGGCGCCTTCAGTGCCCACCATCTCGATCCAGGTCGATGAAAAATTCGGATAGGCCGGCGGAAGCACCCAGCCCGCGCCGATGGTGAACACCGTGCCATCATCCATGGTGACGATGATCCAGACGCAATCGGGCACGTTATATTGCGCGCCCATGATCTTGCGGACTTCCTGGGCATAGACCTTGACCGGCTTTCTCGGTGCCAGGCACCACAGAACGAAGTCGATATCGTGGGTGGCTTCCATCGCGGCCGGCGAAAGCTTGACCCGGCCGCCGATCTTCTTGCCCAGATTTCGCGTGATGTGCCGGCTGACCATAGCGCTGACCGGCTGCCCTATGGTGCCGTCGTCGATGGACCGCTTCACCAGGGCGAACTTGGGATTGAAACGCTGCGAATACCCAATCGTAAAGCGGAGGCTCTTTGACCGCGCCAAGGCGATCAGCTCATCGGCCTCCCACAGCTCCAGCGCGATCGGCTTTTCCAGAAAGACGTGCTTGCCGGCCAGCATGCTTTCCTTGGCTATGGGGTAGTGGGTCGGCTCCGGCGTGGTCGAAATCATGACCGCGTCAATGGCTTCGTTTTGCAGCAAAGTCCGGTAGTCGGTGGTAGCCGTGACTGGCTTCGTTTTTGCGGCTACTTCCTGGAGACGGTCGGCTTTGATCTCCGCGATATGCAGCTCGTTGACGAAGGGGCTGGCTGCACAGGCCTCGGCCCGGATGCCTCCGCACCACCCCGTGCCGATGACACCGACGTTAATCTGTTTCATTGGTTGCGATTCTCTAACTGGTTGGCTTACTTGGAGATGTTACCGCAGAGCGGTCGGCTGAGTCAAGCTAATCTCCCGTCGATGTGGCGGCTGTACTGTAATCCAGCTTGGCTTTTGGCTTTGTTTTTGCGAGCAGTTGATCCAGGCTCCAAGCGCCGGCTCCAGCAGCGGCAAAGTAGAGGAACACGAAGAAGTAGAGCACCGCTTCTTCGCCCCCGTTCCGTATTGGCCAAGGCGCTCGCAGGAGCGATGAGGAGACGTACGCTGCGGCCAGTTCGAGGCACAGCACCAGCGACGTCAGCCGGGTGAACAAGCCCAGGAAGAGCAGCGCGCCACCGATAATTCCCAGCAGGCCGACCAAG
Organism: Bryobacterales bacterium; assembly: GCA_963769205.1. Classification (GTDB taxonomy): domain Bacteria; phylum Acidobacteriota; class Terriglobia; order Bryobacterales; family Bryobacteraceae; genus Palsa-89. The sequence continues at coordinate 422,600 of CAVYKR010000024.1, forward strand.
TGAGGCAGGGAGTCGAGGGCCATGGGCGCTGCGCCGCGCCGGCCGCCTCTAGCTACCGCGAAAAAGCCAAAAAACAGACGATAACCGTGCAGAGTGAACGTGAATGCCACGATTATGCGCATGATTGAGCGCGCATAAGTCTCCCAGGCGGCGACTGCGGGCACCTTTTGGCGGTTCCGTTGGATGAGCGCGTCCAGGCTCCATGGTCCGGCGCCCGCCGCCACCAGCCAGAGAAAGACGTAGCAGTAGATGACCGATCCTTCGCCGCCATTGGTGATTGGCCAAAATCCGCGCGGAGCCCAGGAGTGGAAGTAGGCCACTGCCATCTCGCCGCACAGAATGAACGCGGTCGAGCGTGTGAACAGGCCCAGCATCAACAGGAGCCCGCCCGGGGTTTCCATCAATCCGGCGATTCCGTGGATCGCAGTGAAGTCGCGATCGATGCGGCCGCCTGCAAATCCCCAAAGCTTTTCGAGGCCATGCTGGATGAACAGGAAGCCGACGACGAAGCGTACGATGCTCAGCAGGATCATAACGTTGGTCCTAAATCTTGAACCGGGGCAAAATCTTCAGAGCGTTCTCTCGATCGATGCTGCGCAGCTCCTCAGCCGAGAAGATGCCGCACTCCTGCAACCCATCCGCTATGTTCGCACTTCTGCCGAATGGAAAGTCGGTTCCGAAAACAATCTGGGATGTCGAGACCAGTTTTTTTAGAGCGGCCATCTGGATGGGATTATTCGATCCTGCAATGTCGTAATAAAAGCGCCGGAGCTGGCCGAGCCGGGACTTTGGATCGGCGGTTTTGACGAGGCTGGCTGCGCTGGCGTCGCGGCCCAGAAAGCGCCCCGGAAGCGCCAGGATCGTGCCGCCGGCATGAGAGAAAACAAATTTGATGTCGGGACATTCGGCCGCCCGCCCGCTCTCAATCAGGCTGATGATGGTCCTGGCGGTGTCGGTGTTGTATTCGATAGTGACGTCCGATATTCCGGGCATCAGACTCTGGCAGCAATCCGGCACCTGGGCGTGGGTATAGACCACGGCCTTCCGCCGATTAAGTTCTCGAAAGACGTCGGCGAACGATGGGTCGCCCAGCCAGCGGTTGCTGTAACTGGAGAGCAGCCCCACGCCGTCGGCCTTCAGCGTGTCGAAGGCGTATTCGATTTCCTTGAGACAGGCGTTCGCGTCGGGGAAGGGCAGAACCGCGAAGAGTCCGAAGCGGCCGGGGTGATCGGAAACCATCTTGGCGCCGTATTCGTTCAAATCGCGGGCGAGTTTGCGCGTCTCAGCGTCGGCTCCGAACCAGATGCCCGGCGTTGTGACTGAGAGGATGGAGACAGCCACGCCGCCTTTATCCATATCCTCGATCGCTTGGGCGGGAATGTACGGCTGCCAGACCTCCCACCCTGAAGTCTTCTTGCTCTTCACCATCGAGATGAAATCGGGATTTCCGAAGTGGTGATGAATATCGATGCGGCGCGGGTTGGATGCCGGCGTCTGGGCCAGCAACTTACTCGACGGAAGCAGCGCGTTGACACCGAGGCCGGCGAGCGTGGCCAGGACCTTGCGCCGCGATGGCTGAATCGCATCCATGGACTGTCAGAAAGTATACTTCAGCGCAAACTGGATTTTCCTGGTTGGCCAGGCAGCCAGGATCTGGCCGAACTGGGCATTGTTCAACGACGCGAAAGCCGGCCCAGTCGGGGGCGCTCCGAAGGCGGTGCCCGTGGCTGCGGAGGCGCCGGCCAAGCCCGTCGTCGGCACGGCGATCGGCACGAAGGAATTGGGCAAATTGAACGCGTCAGCGCGAAGTTCTACTCGTTGTCTTTCAGTGATGTGGAACTCCCTGGACAGGGCCATGTCAACATCCCAGTAACTTGGGCCGACTACGCTGTTCCAGCCCAGATTCCCGACGGTGCCGAGTGCTTGCGGCGCGAAAGCAGACTTGTTGAGGTAGAAGCAGCCTCCGCAGGATTGACCGCTGTAGACGGCGCTGGGATTCACCAGATCGGGCTGTTGATGGTTGATGGTGCTTAGCTCCTGATCGGTCCCATCCTGGATCATAAGCGGAATCCCAGAGGTGAACCGGTAGATGAACGACATCTTCCAGCCTGAGGCAACCAGCCGCACCGCAGTATTGGAGAAGCGTGGCATTTGCGCCACGGCCGTGAGATTCACAATGTGCCGGCGGTCCGAATCGCAATTGCCCACTTCATTGATATAGTTGGGATCGGTGATGGTCTGGTCCGCCTTGGTATTGAATCCAAGGAGCTGGCCGATGCAATGCGACCAGGTCCAATTAGCCGCCAAGCTCACGTTATTGCTGAGCCGTCGCTGTACGGAAAGCAGCAGGCCGTTATAGTGCTGGTTGCCGCCGGCGTTCCACTGCATGGTAGGTCCGAAGTAGGTGCCCAGCCCCGCGGTTATGGGTCCAGCGCCCGCAGGATTCAACTGATTCAGAACGCGGCGCACCGTCGCATTCGCGGCGGCATTGCAGTTGAGGGCCGTGGCTGCACAGCCGCTGGTAACGACGGGCGCGCCGGGAATAATGGCCGCATAGTTCAGGGGCACGTTGATCATCAGGTGCTCGACGTGGGTTCCCATGTAGGTGGCGGAGAGCAGCCACGCGGCCCCGATCTGTCTTTGAACCGCCAAATTCCAAGTTGAGAAGCTGGGCGGAGGCATATTGTAGGTTGCCGTCTCATAAAGCCCTCCGGGAGTGAACTTGACCGTGGGACTGACTACATACGGGAAAGGATTATTCGCCGGCGTTCCCCAAGGATTCGAGAAATTCGTCGTAACTCCGGTGATTGTCTCGCGGCCGCCCCACGGATTGGAACCTTGATTGTCTTCGCGTGTCAAGCCGGGAGGAAAAGCGTAACCAAAGGAATAAGAGCTGCGGATGGACATCTTGCCACTGCCGGTCGGATCCCAAGCTACTCCCACTCGAGGCGCGAATTTCGCCAATTGATTATTGATGCCCGACTTACCCGGGAAGCCCGGATCACCGGGGTAATAGAATCCGGGCGGAGCGTTCACATACACCGTACTCTTAATGTTCTGAACAAACCTCTGGAGTGAAAAATCATAGATCACGCCGGTTGGAACGCTCAAAGGAAGATAGGGCTCCCAGCGGATTCCGGCGTTCAGGGTCAGCCTGGAGGAAAGCTTCCAGGTATCGGTGAAATACAGATTCAAGAAAGTTTCTCTCATCCACTCGCCGTTCGGAAGTCCGTCCACAAAATTGGAGGCGTTTCCGGTCACAAAATCGGCCAGGCCCTGGCCGGTGGTCGCGCCGCTGAAAGTAAACTGAGCGTTGCTCGCGAAGTCGTTGCGAGAAGTGACCCGGCCTTGCCAGATTGCGCCGCCGAAGGTCATTTGATGTGCGCCTTTCACCCAACTCAGGTCGTCGTTAATGATGTAGTTGGCGCTGCGGTAATACGCGCCGCCGCCATCCGGTGGGGGGTCGGAATAATTGATTCCGTCTGTGAAGCCTCCCACGATGGTGAGCATTCCAAACTGCGCCTTGTTCTCGCCACACCAGAGGTTGATGGCGCCGGCGGTGCAGTAATTGAAAAAGTCGTCATGTGGGCGCGTTTCATTGATGCGAGTGAACGCGACCCGGAAAGAATTGACCAGGTTAGGCGTGAACACATAAGTGTCGCCCACAGCGAAAGCGTAGGCCGGCGTGTTGAAGCCCACACCGGAGGCTAGCAGCAGGTTCTTGTCCAGGTCATAAAGACTGGGCTGAAATTGTTTGGTCCACAGATCCCGGAAAAACATGGAGTGCTTAGCGTTCAATTGATAATCGATCTTGGCCACGTATTGGTAGTCATTCTCGTAGGTGGGCGTGTTGTATGTGATCTGGCCACAGGCGTTGGGAATGACGCCATCTTTGGCGAGGCTGGAGAGCAACTGATTCGAGATGTACATCGCGGGTGGGGAGAAAAGCTTGGGGTCGATCCGATTAGCCGCGAACGGCGCTCTCAAAGGCGCGGGCCGGCCGCACGCCGCGGATTCAAATTGAGTGAAGTCACCGTTCAACATGGTCTGGGTGGGAACAAAGGCGATGGTGTTGCCCGGGCTGGCGCGCTGAGTGGTTCCCTGGAAGCCGCCAAAGAAAAACAGCTTGTTCTTCAGGATTGGCCCGCCCACAGTGCCGCCAAACTGATTGCGCTTATAAGTGCTGGCGCCGGTACCGAAGTATTCACGGGCGCTGCCGAAGGCATCGTTGCGGATGAATTCGAAAAGATCGCCATGCAGCGAATTGGTACCAGAAGGCGTGACAACTTCGACCGCGGAGGAATTCCCACGAGCTGCTTCCAGCCCGCTGGTTTCGACCTTAAATTCCTGCACCGCATCCGGAAAGGCGAATGGCAGTGCCGCGCCGGTCATAAAGTCGTAATGGCTGGCGCCATCGTAGATCCAATCCGTGGGTCCTCCGCCGAGGGGAAACGCGGCCATACCTGCAATAGATAGGTAGGGCCGGTTGCTGAACAGGCGCGTATCGCTGAATCCATTCTGAACGGCGGCTCCGGAGAGCGTGATGAGGTCGGTTACGTTGCGGCCATTGAGGGGCAGCTCGACGATGCGCTGTGTTTCGACAACCGAGCCGACGCCCGAGTTGCGAGTGTCTACCAGGGCAGCATTGGCTTCGACATTGACTTGTTCAGTTAGAGAGCCCAGCTTTAGCGCGACGGCGATTGCGGGGTCGCTGTTCACTTGCAGGACGATTCCGGATTCAACCGCCCTGGTGAAACCTTCCTTGCTGACCTCCAGGCGATAAGGTCCAAGCGGCAAGATGGTTAACACGTAGCTGCCATCCGACTCGCTATTCACCGACCGCGAGAAGCCGGTCTCGGTTTGGGTGGCGCGTACCTCTGCGCCCGGAACGGCCGAGCCGCTGGAATCTTGAACAGTTCCGTGAATTTGTGCAGTGGCCTGCGCCCAGGCGGCAGAGCAGGAGAAGAGTGCAGCGAGGACAATACTCAGAAAGGTTCGCACCTGGAGCCTCCGCTAAACGAATTTGGGTTATTATGTCACTCGCGTCGGATGGCGTCAAGAAGAGCTTTAACTATTCACGGAAAAGTGTACACTGGACCTGTTATGCGAACAATGGACGAGAACACGGTCACCGACGCGGTGCTGGAGCAAATGTCCTTGACGGAGAACCCGCGGCTTAAGGAGATTATGGCAGCGGCGGTGCGCCACTTGCACGCATTTGCGCGCGAGGTAGATTTGACGCCGGATGAATGGCTAACGGGAATAGGTTTTTTGACGGCAGTGGGGCAGAAGTGCTCGCCGATTCGCCAGGAATTTATTTTATTGTCGGACACACTGGGGCTGAGCAGCATGGTGAACTCGCTCAACGACCGGAGAGTTCTGCGCGAAAATCCGCCGAAATCGCCGGACACCAAGTCGAGCCTGTTGGGGCCGTTTTACCGGCAGGGTTCGCCGAGCTTCGAGTATGGTCAGTCTGTGGCGGCTAAAACGCCCGCGAGCGAGATCACGTATTACGGAAGAGTACAGGATTCAACGGGGCGGGGGATTGGAAACGCCACGATTCAGATCTGGCAGACCGACGAAGGCGGCATGTACGATACGCAGAGGCAGGATGGCTCGGAGATGGACATGCGCGGCACATTTCATAGCGATTCGGAGGGAAGATACTGCCTTCGCACGGTGCGGCCGCTGAGTTACTCAGTGCCTATGGACGGGCCGGTGGGCGATATGATCCGGTCACAGCGCCGCCATGGCATGCGCCCCGCCCATACTCATTTCCTGATCAGCGCCCCGGGCTATCGCGAGCTGGTGACGGCTCTTTATATGGGCAGCGATAAGTATATTGACTCGGACACGGTCTTTGGCGTAACGGCCTCGCTTGTGACCGAGCCGAAAACGGGCGACCACTCCTCGCCATTTCCGGATCTTCCGAGTGTGCACTATGATTTCGTCATGACTGCAGCGGCGAAAGCGGGGGGCTCGGGTCGCGTTGGAGCTGACCCCGCGCAATTCATCAAGCATCCGGTGGAAGCCGCTCACTAGGTTGATGCTCCATGGATTCTTCTCGTCGCGAACTGTTGAAAAATCTCGCAGCATTTGGATCGGGCGCGATGCTTTCCGCGGCCGGCTTGAGCGCTCAGCCGACGGCTGCACAGCCACGGCGCGTCGATGTCCATCATCATATGCTGCCGCCCTTCCAGCCGAACATGGCGGATCGACACTGGACGCCACAGGTGGCGCTGGATGCGATGGACAAATTTGGAACCGAGACCGCGATTCTATCGCTTACCGTGGCCGGAGACATGCTTTATGACCGGACCGAAAAGGCACGAACCTTCGCACGACGGTCCAATGAATACGGGGCCAAGATCGTCGAGGGCAATCGCAAGCGCTTTGGGCTATTCGCGGCGATCCCACTGCCGGATCAAGACGGAAGTTTAAAAGAGATCGAGTACGCCTTCGACACGCTAAAGGCCGATGGCGTCGGGCTTTTTACCGATACCGGCGACAAGTGGCCGGGCGACCCCGCCTTCACGCCTGTATTCGAAGAACTCAACCGGCGGAAAGCAATCGTGTTTTTTCATCCGACCGTGCCTAAGTGCTGCCACGATCTAGTGGCCGGCATCGGCGATGGCGCCATCGAGTTTGATTTCGACACAACGCGTGCGATAACCAGCCTGCTATACAACGGGGTGCTTTCACGACTGCCGGATCTCCGAGTGATCGTCAATCATTCGGGCGCCGCGGTGCCTGTACTGGCAGGGCGTATTAAAGACCGCGTTCCAGGGGCCTCGAGCAATACCAATGGCAAGTCGACACCGACGGAAGGCAAGAGCGACAAGATTCCGAACGGTGCCTTTGCTGAGCTGCGGAAGCTGTACTACGAATGCGCGCACGCCACCTACCCGGCGCCTTTGGCTGCTCTGCAAGCATTCGCTCCATCGACGCAATACCTGTTCGGCTCCGATTTCCCGATCGAGCCCTACGAAACGACGATGGCGCCGCTTCCGACCGCCAGAATCTCGCCGGAAGTCCGGCACGCGATGGATCGTGGAAACGCCGAGAGGTTGTTCCCGCGGCTCAAGACCTAAGCCCGGCTACCAGGGAACCGGTCCATCATCGTTGAAAAGTCCGCCGGTCGGCCCATCATCGGGGAGGGTAGCCAGGCGAATTGGGGTCATCGAACCCTGTTGCGCGGTGCGTGATCCCGCGTGGTTGGTCATATCAGTGGCGCAGTAGCCAGGGCAGGCAGCGTTTACTTTGATCGGCGTGTCCCGCAATTCCTTGGCGAATTGCAACGTGATGGCATTTAGTGCCGACTTCGAGGAGTTATAGGCCAGCAGCAAAGGGAAGTGGGCGGAATGCTCCGGATCCGTGGTCCAACCGAAAGAGCTGAGACTGCTCGAGAGATTGACGATCCTGCCCCGCTGCGATTTTAAAAGAAGCGGAAGCAGGGCCTGCGTCATGGCGATCAATCCAAACACGTTGACGTCGTAGACGCGCCTGACGGTCGAGAGGTCGACCGCACTGGGCTTGGCTCCGGCCTCGAGGTTAACGCCGGCATTATTCACAAGAACGTCGAGCCGTCCGAACTGAGCTTCGATTTGGGCGACGGCCGATAGAATCGAGAAGCGGTCGGTAACGTCGAGCTCGATGGGACGCGCCTGGATGCCTTCCGAGAGAAGTTGAGCCGCGGCTTTCTTACCACGATTATCGTCGCGGCTGCCGAGGAGGACGACTGAACCTTGCGCGCCTAAGCCCCGAGCGATCTCGAAGCCGATACCCTTGTTAGCGCCGGTTACGAGCGCAATCGTTTGCTGCGAAATCTGGTCGGCCACGCGTCAGCGACTTACTCCTTTCGCCGCGCAATTTGCGCATCCATACATTGCGACATGACGTCCAGGAACTTCTGATAGTTGGCCTGGCCCACCACGAAAGGATTGGCGTCGCCCTGCTTGCGGCTCTTGAGCTTGTCCAGCTTTTCCTGCAGATTGTCGTAGAGCGGATGATTCTGCAGCTCGACATCCACTTTGGCCTTCTTAGTTTCGTCCTTAAAGTGCGCGATGGAATGAAGGTATTGCTGCAGTCCGTCGTCGGAAATAATTCCCGGAAGAAGAATCGTTCCCCCGTACAACGCGGCCATGTGGGTCTTACCCCGGTCTTTGACGGCAAAGATCAAACCCATGGAGCCCGGAGTATGGCCGGGGATCGCAAAGGCCGTCACTTTCTCGTCTCCAAGGACGATGGGCTGGTTCTCGGCCATGACCATGTCGTGTTTCGGCAAGACTGGCGGCGGTCCCTTCTGTGCACGACCGGCGGGCGGGTTCTCCATCAGATTCCAGTCCGCAGCCGATAGATAAACCTGCGGATGGTAGTGCTCTTGAATATACGGCGTGCCGCCAAAATGATCCAGGTGGCCGTGTGTAAGGATGACCATTTTGATTTGGGCGGGATCCAAGCCGAGCTTCTTCATTCCGTCAATTACAACCGAATCCACTTCATTGGGATAACCGGAATCGATCAACATGATTCCGGCGGAGGTCGTGATCGCGTAGACGGCGGTTCCGGATCGACCCAGGAGATAGACGTTATCGAAAATCTTGGAAGGCTCGAGCAGAGGGTCGGCAGGATTGTTAGCGCGCGGGGCTTCGCAAAAGAAATGGGCTTCGGAGGCCCATTCGGCTCCGGCGGTTTTCTTGGCCTTTTCGATGTCCTTCTTGACCTCCGCTGAGTCGGGCTTGCTGGGGGCGGAGGGAGGCGCCTGCCCTTGAATCATCGCGAGGAAAAGCGAGGTGAGAAGAGCACCGTTGATCATGCTTGACATTTATTTATCCATTTTACCCAGGCGAACCAATTGCGCCTTAGTGCATTCGGAGATCACGTTTACGAACCGTTGATAAGACGCTTGGCCGACCACGAAGGGATTCGGCTCGCCCGCTTTCCGCGCCTGGATCTTGGCTAGCCGTTCATCGATTCCGTCCATCAGCGGATGATTCTGCAGTTCCGTATCGACCTTCATCTTACGCGTCATCTCAGCCCAGTGATTTAACGAGCTGAGGTATTCATCCAAATTCCAAGCCATCCGTGGAATCAGAACGGTGCCTCCGTATAACCCGGCGATATGGGTCTTGCCTCCATCCTTTACGGTGAAGATGAACCCTAATGAACCGGGGGTATGTCCTGGAATCGAAACTGGAGTGACCTTCTCGTCGCCGAGGGTGATAGGCTGGCCTTCCACTGCCACGATGTCCCGAGCCGGAGGATCTACCGGCGGTCCTTTTTTCGCAGCGGGAGCTGGTTTGACTGAGTTCGGTTTGGCTGCGTCTGGTTTGGGGTGCATCAGATCCCAATCGGCGGCTGAGGTGACAACGTGCGTTCCATAGTGCTCCTGGAAATATCTAGCGCCTCCGAAATGATCGGTGTGACCGTGTCCCAGGAGAATGTACTTAACCTGGGCGGGGTCAAGGCCGAGCTTCTGCATGTCGGGGAGCAGGATGGAGTCGAGTTGGTCCGCATAGCCGGAGTCGATCAGTATGAGCCCAGCCGAAGTGGTGATGGCATAGACGACGGTTCCGCGCCGGCCCATGGCGTACACGTTGTCGAAAATCTTGGTGGGAGGAATGCGCGGGTCATCCGGCTTGTTGGCGTAGGGTTCGGGTTGGCAGAAGAACTGTTCAGCCTGAGCCCAGTCCGTGCCGGCGAGCTGTTTGGCTCTCTCAATGTGCTGGTTAACGGCTGGGGAATCCTGCGCCTGTGCGGGGAGAGAACCGGGGAGCAGCGCAGCGAGCAACGCAATGAGCACCCCGCCGGACAGAAGAGATTTCGTTTTCATGTTACTGCGCGATCTTTCCGGCAATGGCGTCGAAAGGGGCAGGCGGCGCGCCAGGCATCGGTCCGCTGGGTTTCGGCGATGCGCGGAATTGAGCGATCACCACGTGCTTGGCCGGATTGATGTAAATGGTCTGGCCGTAAATCCCGATAGCTCGAAAGGCATGGTCGGGACTGTTGGCGGTGAGCCACCACTGATAACCGTAGCCGGGGTTGAATTCGGGCGCAGTGGTGGATTCGTGCATCCAGGCCTCATTCACCACCGTGGTGTCACCGAGTTTTCCATAGTTCATGGCCATCAGGCCGAATCGCGCGTAATCGCGGAGGGTGGCGTTAAAGCATCCAAAGGCGCATATTTCCGGCTGATGCTTGCTTTCATAAAAGAAGGCATCGCTCTGCGCTCCGATCTTCTTCCAGAGCTTCTCTTCGGCATATTTATTTAGCGGCATGCCCGTGACCTTCTCTAATACTAGGCCGAGCATCTGCGTGTTGATGCTCTGGTAATGGAATTTGGTGCCTGGCTGCCGTTCTGATTTCAAAGCGACCGCGACTTCCTTGAACGGCTCTCCGCCGCGGATGAGATCGAAGGTCACACGGTGGACATCCGCGTGGGGGTCGAGATAATCTTCGTTGAACTCGATTCCAGAGGCCATTTGCAGCAGATTCTTAAGCGACGCGTCTTTGTAGGCGCTGTCCTTGAGATATGGCAGATACTGCGTTACCGGATCGTCGACGCTATGGATCTTACGTTCCTCAAGGGCCACGCCGAAGAGAACGGAAACCACCGATTTAGAGATAGACATGGACAGGAACCGGTCTTCGGGGCGGGCATCGTGAAGATATTTCTCATAGACGATCTGATTGTCTTTCATCACGATGAATCCCAGCACGTCGCTCTGCTGCATATAGTCGTCTAGCGAGTAAGTCTTGTCGTTGGCGGTGTAAGTCAGAGAAAAAGGGCCGGCCGGTTCTTGTAAAGGAAACACACGGGCAGGCTTACGAACCCAATCCAGGCGCTGGTTGGGGATCTTGTCCATGTGGTGGAAGTAATAAAAATTGTAGGGCTGCGACCAATAGCTATACGGGTCGGTCAGCATCTTGCGAGGATCGACTTTGTCGAAATCCAGCTTGGGAGCAGTCTCACTAAAGGCGAACACTGCCAGGATCGGCAGGGCGAGAAATAGGTTGCTCAGGGGGCGGGGCATGCGGTCCTCCAGAAGCTTCGAATTATAGCTTAACGGAGGACCGCGGAAACTGATCTACTTCTTGAGTTCCTTTTCCAGGGCGGCCCATTCGGCGGCATCCAGGTGTAAATCTGCAGCCGCAATGTTTTCTTCCAGGTGCGCGACCCGGGATGTTCCGGGGATGGGCAACATCACGGGCGAGTGATGCAACAGCCACGCCACAGACAATTGCGCCAGCGAGGCGCCGTGCCGACGCGCAGCTTGGTCGAGCGATCCGCCGGGCCGCGCAAGTTCGCCGGCTCCGACCGGAAACCAGGGAATGAATGCGATTTTATGTTTCGTGCAGTATTCGAGCACCGGCTCATGCTCGCGATCGAGAATGTTGTAACGGTTCTGGACGCTAACGATCGGAACAGTTTTCCTGGCTCGCTCGATCTCGGCCACAGACACCTCGGAGAGCCCTATGTGCCGGATCTTACCTTCCTTCTGGGCGTCTTTGAGCGCGCCCAGACTCTCCTCAACCGGCACTTTGGGATCGATCCGGTGGAGCTGATATAAATCGATTCGCTGCACGCGAAGATACCGCAGACTCATCTCCAGTTGTTGGCGCAGATATTCGGGACGCCCGACCGGCGCCCAGCCGTCCGGGCCCTGCCTGGTCAACCCGCCTTTGGTCGCGATCACGAGACCTTTCTGGTAAGGCGATAGAGTGCTTCCGATCAGTGGTTCACTGACCGCCGGACCATAAGAGTCCGCAGTATCGATGAAGTTGACGCCAAGTTCGATTGCGCGGCGCAGCACCCGCCGGGCTTCTTCGGGATCTTTGGGCTCGCCCCAGATTCCCTTTCCCGTGATTCGCATGGCGCCGAAGCCAAGCCTGTGAATTGGAAGGTCGCCTCCGAGCGTGAAGGTGCCGCTCGAGGCCGCATTAATGGTAGCCACAGTGTTCATACAGGAAGATAGATTATTCAGATCACTGAAAGTTTCTGAATTTTGACCACGTTACATACTCATCGCGCTCGCAGGTATTGTTTTGGAACCTTTAGCGCCATGGTGCCTTGGACGGTGACAACGTCATACTTGCCGACCGAACCGATCAAAAGATGTGCAGCCCATGGCTCAAGACCGTACTCGTCGATCAGCCAGTGAGCCATGTCGGTGGTGGCCAGCTGTAACGCACGATTGAGCGAGCTGGAGAATTCCGGCTGGGCTCCGACGCTAATCAGGTAGTCCGGCGTTTCAAGGCGCGGCCCGGACACTTTTCCATTTTTCTTGACGTCCACGGAGAACTCGACGTCCATGGATGTTTCGACGCCGGTTCCAGTGGGCTCTCCATCAGCCATGAGGGCGTGACCATCTCCCAGGAACAAGAGCGCGCCCTGATGGTAGACCGGGAAAATGACCTTGGAGCCCTCCACGACCTCGTTGTAGTCGAGATTACCGCCGTACGATCCAGCCGGCGCTGAAGTAGGCGCAAAATCGCCGGGAGCGGCGACGCCGATGCATCCCAGCATGGGCCGAACCGGAAATTCGAGCTTAAGGCGGCTGCTGGTAGGCTCGCGCAGGCGGACCATCTTGCGATTGAGATCGATGTCCCAGGGTACCTGGGTGTCGCTGCCCTTGCGAACCAGATCCTTCTTGTAATGGTTGGAATAGATCGATTCGACGTAGTCGGGCATCAGCGAGTACAGGCCCAGGCGGTAGGCCGAATAACCCCAATTCCGGTTCAAACGCACGCGGCGTAAGGTGACCACCAACGAGTCGCCCGGCTCGGCGCCTTCGATAAAGAATGGACCAGTCAGCGGGTTGCTAGGCTCGGAGCGGTGCTCATTCATGTAATCCTGGCCTCCCGAATCGAGGGTCTTAGTAATCACCACGTCGCCGGGCCGAATTCGTTTGAGGACGGCATTTGTATGCGAGAAGGTGCGGTAATAGGTTTGGGGGACCAATTGTACCGTCTCGGCCAGTAAGGACACGCAGAAGAAAAAAGCAGGCAGGAATCGGGTGATCATAGATAATATAAGATCACATTCAAACCGATGATCCTCTGAGAATTATGTCGAGCCTACCTCTAGAACAGCAAGTACTCCTGGCTCTGCAGGCCGGCGCCTCTGTCGGCTTGATAATTCGCCTGTGGTGGAGTGGGTTGTATCGAACGTATCCATACTTCTTTGGCTATTTGGTGGTGGCCTTCCTGCAAACGCCCGTGCTGATGCCTTTACCGTATAGCAGCTTGGCCTATCGCAACGTATGGATGATCAGCGAAGGTTTGATTGTGTGCGCCTACATCCTGGTGATCCTGGAGTTATGTAAGGTTCTATTGAACGGCCTGGCGGGAATCACAACCGTGGCTCGGCGCTACATCCAGTGGACGCTGGCCATTGCGATCACAGGCTCGCTCCTTTTGTTGGAAGCTGAACGAGTGCCGGGCAGCATGATCGGGTATTTCTTTACTTGCGAGAGAGCTGTTGTTTCCAGCCTGATGCTGTTCATCCTGCTTATGATGATTTTCCTGGTCCACTATCCGATCCCCATGAATCGGAACGTGATCACATATTCGATTGGATACGCCGTGTACTTCCTGACGAAGGCGGCAGCGATGTTTGTTCGGAATCTGACCCCCACCTGGTACCGCGAAGTCAGTACGGTTCTGGTTGGTATTTCGACCGTTTGCCTCGTATTCTGGCTATTTTTCCTGAGCCGTCGCGGTGAAACTCGCAAGATGGTCGTCGGCCGCCGTTGGAGCTCGGAAGAAGAGGATCGGCTCATTTCGCAACTTAAGGCGATCAACGCCGGCCTTGGACGGACGGTACGCACGTCGCCTTAAATTTGGCCAACCGTCACCGCACCGTGCCGCACCACGGCATGCAGCGGATTAAATCCGATCCAATAGGCCAGCTCGGCTAGTGACTCGACATCCCACACGCAGAAATCGGCATGGCGGGCAGCGGCCAATACACCATGGGCGTTACTCTGGCCAAGCGCCTGAGCGGCACAACGTGTAACTCCTGCCAGCGCTTCTGCCGGCGTCATGCCAAACAGCGTGCAGGCCATGTTCATGGCCAGCAGAATGGACGTGGTGGGCGAGGTTCCGGGATTGCTGTCGGTGGCAATGGCTATGGGGACGTGGTGGCGGCGAAACAGATCGACAGGCGGGTGTTTCGCTTCGCGCAGAAAGTAGGCGGCGCACGGAAGCAGGACTGCGGTTACTCCGGCACTCGCCATGGCGAGGACGCCGGCTTCGTCGATATGCTCCAAATGGTCGGCTGATAAGGCGTGATAGCGCGCCGCCAGACGGGCGCCGCCCATATTGGTAAGCTGCTCAGCATGAATCTTGACTGGCAGGCGTAGTTTCCCGGCTTTCTCAAATACCCGCTCAGCCTGCGGGATCGAGAAGGCGATGTTCTCGCAGAAAACATCCACGGCATCTACCAGGCCTTCGTCATGCAAGGCTGGAAGGATCCGGTTGCAGACAGAACTGATGTAATCGTCGGCGCGGCCCGCGAACTCCGGTGGGACGGCATGGGCTCCCAGGAACGTCGTATACACCGTAACCGGGAAGCTTGCCCCCAGCCTTCGCGCCACCCTCAAGATCTTACGTTCGTCATCCAGATTCAAGCCATAGCCGGATTTCACTTCGACAGCCGTCACTCCTTCGGCCAGAAGGGCATTGAGGCGGCGAGCAGCCTGGCTAAACAGCGACTCCTCGCCGGCGGCTCGGGTGGCCCGAACGGTAGAGTTGATCCCGCCCCCAGCCCGAGCGATCTCTTCGTAGCTGGCGCCGGACAAGCGCATCCGGAACTCGTCCGCGCGGCAACCGCCGTAGACCAAGTGAGTGTGGCAATCGACCAAGCCGGGAGTAACCCAGCGGCGCGCGAGGTCGTAGGCACTTTGTGCGGCAAGCGCGAGTTCAGGCGGCACCTGGCCATCGTTGCCGATCCAGAGGATTCGGTCTCCCTGAATGGCGATCGATCCAGGCTCTATGGTGTCGGCAGGATCGCCAGCCGGGCAAATTCGGGAGTTGCGGAACAGCGTCACCGGCTCAGAAGAGTTCATGCCAATGGCGCCAACCGGACCTTCTCTAACGCCTTCAAGAATTGAGCGTTTGCTTCGGTTGAACCGATCGACACGCGGATGTGTTCACTGAATCCGGGCTCGCGCCACGGCTTGACGATCACTCCCTGAGTGAGGAGGCGCTGGGCGAGTTCGAAGGAATCCTCTCGGGCATCGAAGAAAAGGAAATTGGCGAGGGACGGCGCCGGACGGTATCCGAGCGCCTGCAGTTCACGCCGAACGCGTTCCCGCTCTGCAATCGTGCGCGAGATGCACTCCTGGACGTAGGCCTGCTCTTCCAGCGCGGCGAGAGCCGCCACCAAGGCCAGGCGGTTCACATTGAACGGACCACGAACGCGGTCCATCAGCTGAATCAGAGCCGCGTCGGAGGCTACGGCATAGCCGATGCGCAGGCCGGCCAAAGCATAAGCTTTCGAGAAGGTCCGCAGTAGCAGCCAGGGCCCCAGATGTTTCTCCAGCATCTCCGCAAAAGCCGGGTAAGAAGGATCTGCTGCTGCGTATTCGAAATAAGCTTCGTCGAACACGATCAGCGTTTCGTCACCGACTGCTGCCAGTAAGCGACTCATGTCGTCGGCCGTAATCGATGAACCGGCCGGATTGGAGGGGTTGCTGAACATGACCATACGAGTGCGCGGCGTGAGCGCGGCGATGAATTCATGGATGTCCAATCTGTAATTCTGCTGGACGGGAACAGAGCGAATGCGGGCTCCGATGGACTGCGGCCAGATGAGGTGAAGGCCGTACGAAGGCGCCACGGTTAGCATCTCATCGCCGGGCGACAGGAAAGTCTGGACGGCGACGGAGATCAAGTCGTCGGAGCCGTTTCCAAGCACCAGGCGATCGCGGGAGACGTTCAATCGCTCTGAGAGGGCGTCGCGAAGGTCGTTGCCAAACGTATCGGGATAAAGCGCAACATCCGGGATTGCATCCGCGATTGCTGCGAGCACTTTCGGGCTGGTTCCGTGAGAGTTCTCGTTACTCCCCAGTTTGGCCACCTCCTGAACGTCAAAATTGGCCCGCACGTATTCGGTGGAAACGCCCGCTTGATAGCGAGGAAGATTCTTGATTTCCGGCCGCAGGCTGTCTACGAATCGTTGAGCAGGGCTCATAGGTCATATATACAACGGCATGGGGGACTTCAGCTGACCCGCTGGAGAATCGGCAATTCTCGCCAGCCCGCGCTGGCGAACAGTCTGCAGGGTTGTCGCGGGGAAGCTGATACGTTACTTCCACTCCCACGCCATCGCCTAACGGCAGTTCTCATCCCTCGGCGCGCCAGACACTCGCACTTTTCCCAGGTTAGTTCTTACCAGGTGTAACGCTTCATCACGGTCGGCGTCTAAGTGTCAATACATGACCCAGGCTAAGCCGACTCCCGTAAGAATCCTGGTTGTGGAAGATAACCAGGCGGATGTGTTTCTGCTCCGGCATGCTCTGAATGAGCACGCAGAGGACTATCAACTCGAGGTGCTTCGAGACGGCGCTGAGGCGATCCTGTTTGTTGAGCACCAGCGTATAAGTGTGAGCGAACCGACACCGTGCGCGATCGTATTGGATCTACACCTGCCGAAACATGATGGTTCCACGGTATTGAAAGCTATCCGAGCGGAGCCCACGCTCGCGCACATTCACGTCGTTGCACTCACAAGTTTAGCCAGCCCGACAGAAGAGAGCGAGGTTCGGAAAATGGGCCTTCGCTTATATCGGGCAAAGCCCACGGAACTGGACGGATGGATCAGGCTGGCCGGGGAAATCCTGGAGCTCTGCCACGAGGGAGCGGACGTACTGGTTAGCGGGGGATGAAGAAACGTCGGTTCCAGCGGGCCGGGTTAGCTGAGGAGGCTGGTGGTGGGTCAATTCGAGATCGACCCACCTGCGGTATACAGCACTGCGCGGGGTTGCAAGCTTGCTAATGTGTAGCCGGCACCAAGCGGGACCGGTTCATCAGACAAAGACGATAGTACCGATAGACCAAATACATAAGCGGCAGCATGAACAGCGAGACCTTCCATCCCACCTGATGCGAGGATGAACTGACTGCGCCGGCGATTCCGGCACCGATCAGATAGTACGGGAAGGACCAGAGATATGCCTGGCGTAAGATCTTTTCCAGGGACTCTTTGGCAGTCAACGAGATTACCAGTGAAACCAGACCGGCATTGACTCCGAAGAAGGTACAAGCGCTCAGCACCAGGCTGACGGGGTTATCCATTCCCTGCGCCAGCAAACTGGGTACGTAAAAGGCTGCCATAGTGCTGAGGTTGATGGCGGCTACGTTGAAGAGAACCTGCAGGGGCTGGAGGCGCCGTTTCGGCTTCCAGACACACTGCAAGAAGGTCGCGATGGATCCCAGAACCAGTGTCTGGGCCAGGCTCATGGTGGCGACACCGATTAGCAAGAAGACAAAGAGCACCGACATCGAGCCTTCGATCGTGGGCAACTTCACTTTCAAAATGGCGGCGATCGAGGTCAACACCACCAGGATCAGGAACCGTGGAGTCTCTGGGAAGGCCCAGCCCGCGGCTATGAACGTCGTGGTCAGTGCAAGGCCGGCGACGGCGACAGAAATGGCGTAGAGTTTCGCTGTATTAGACATTAGCGTTCTCCAGTTTAATGATGACCAGTTTGTCGAATTACGAGATCGGGAGATCCTGATCTCCGTCGTCTGCGTCCAGGGCTTGAATCGACGAGGAAGCCGTGACACTATCGCCCCATATCAAGGCGAATCCAGTTGTGGTGGAGTCACCCCAGGTCATCGCGTCGCCCCAGATCAGCGCGGTTCCGTTGACGAATACGCTGTCGCCCCAAGTCAGCGCTTCACCCCAGGTCATAGCATCGCCCCATGTGAGAGCGAAGTTGAGGACGACGGAAACGCTCCTGTTGGCGGCACCATGAGACGCGCTGGGAGACATCGCGGGCAGTGACACCAAGTCATAGGAATTGAGGGCCGCATTGATGTCGAGATATCCCGCGCCCACGGTGAAGATATCGGATTGCATGTTGTATCCGATATGGTTGAGCCTGTCGTAGGACGTAGAGTACGGCGGTAGGACCTTGGTAGCGGTCTTCATCAGCCGTGCCTTCACTTGGTCAGGAGTGAGCGTGGGCTGCTTCTGGAGCATCAGAGCCGCGGCTCCGCTGACCACGGGAGTAGCCATGCTGGTGCCGCTCAGCTGAATGTAGTCGGTTGAATTACCCGGCGCCGGATTGACCTGATAATAAGAATTTTGGCACCAGGGCTGCCGGGAACTGGGCTGCGATAGTACTGTTGGGCGCCATTAGAGAGACCACATTGTTTCCGGGGGCGACCAGGTCGGGCTTGACAATAAAATCGAAAGCCGTGGGTCCCTTGGAGCTGTAACTGGCGATCGAATCGTCCGAGCGGTAGTTCGTACCGTTCGTTTTCATGGCCCCGACCGTAATTACATAGGGATCGTTTCCGGGAGAAGCGATGGTTCCATACCCGTTGACGCCCATGGTGTTGCTGCGGCCATAATTGCCGGCTGCCACCACCACCACAATTCCAGCCTTCCAGGCTGCTTCGACCTCCTGGCAAAGCGGGTCAAGTTTGTAGCTTTCGTAGACTGGGGTGCCGAGAGAAAGGTTGATTACGCGAATGTTGTAGGTGCTCTTGAGTTGAATGGCTTGATCGATGGCCGCAATGACGTCGCTGACGTAGCCGGCGCCGTTTGCGTCCAGCACTCTGAAGTTGAGAATGTTGACGTTGGGAGCAACACCTTTGAAGTCGCGCTTGAAATTTGCGCCGGCCGAGTTGGATCCGTTCGAGCCTACAATGCCGGCTACGTGCGTGCCGTGTCCGTATTGATCGGAGGCGTCGGCTCCGGCCACGAAGCTCTGGCTGTACACGATGCGGGAGGCGGTGCCATTACTGTTCATCAGGTCCCGTTTCGATGCCACGCCGCTATCGAGAATCGCAACACCGATACCGCTGCCATCCAATCCGGTTGCCCAGGCCATGGGCGTGTTCACCGTTTGAGTGACGATATCCAGCGCCCCCTTGGTGGGGCGGTTGGGGGTGATGTAAGAGATCCAGGGGAGACCAGAAAGTACCTTGACCAGAGATACCGGCAGGGTCATATGAATGGCTTTCAGCGATGTGAACTGTTTCTTCACCTGGCCGAAAGGCCCAAGTTGTTTGAGTTGGTCTTTGCTGGGGGACTGTGCGAACTGAATGATTACGTCCACGAAGCCGTTGGGTGTGTGAGCCGGGCATGTCCTTGGATACCTTCGGGTCAGCAAAGGCAAGGGTAGCCGCGGTAGCCAGCAGGATTGTACGAAAGATGAGTTTCAGTGTGTTTGTCCGGTGCTCGATCCTTAATTGCATCTGAAAAACCAAATGAAAAACACAACCAATTCATACACTTACGGAATGAGACAGCCATTCCGCCAAGTCACGTTGTCGCCGATGAGCCAGTTTGTCGTGCTAGTAGGCCATGCGTCCATTGAGCGGAGACACTAGTATACGCTGTAGAAACGTCCTGGGCAAATGGAGGAAGAAAGTCCCTAATTTGGTGGTACGCAGACTGACTGAGGAGCTAAGGTGATTACTTCGACAAGCGAAGTATGTCGGACGCGATGGTCGCGAATGCGCTGCTCAAATGTGCGGTGTCGGGAGAGAACATATACAAGCCAGTAGTGTACGCAGCCTGGTGCGTGGCCGAATTGGCATCGTTAGCCATTCTCTGGAGCAGAACGTCGTTTACGCCGCCGGGCGCGTTGCCCAATCCGATGGTGTAGACGATGAATGGAATATTGTTGGCTGCAGCATCGACCCGGGCGTTCTGGGCGGCGTTGTCGAGCGCATTGATCCCTGCATTCTCGATGGTTTGCCGATCATTGGCAACGACGTGGCCTCCAGACGTGTTGGTGGCGGCCGGAAATCCGGTGCCGCCTAATATGTCGGTTGCGATAGCATTGCCGAACGCGTCCGTGGCCGGCAGATAGCTGATATCGCTTGCAAAGGGTGTTGAGGTGCTGCTAATGACAGAGTTGCTCGGGAAAGTGCAGCCAGACCTATAATTCTGAGTGGAACCAATCAATGTGATGTCGGCTGGAAAAGGCTGCGGGGCGGGGTAAGTTGAGTTGGTCGCCTGAAAGATTCCCCCGGTGACTCCATAGGCCGTATCTCCGGCGACTACGCCCGAATAGCCTGCCGGAGCGGCATTGACGAGCCGGCACGTACCTTTAATCGGCATGGGCGCGCCCGCGCCGGTGCCATAAGCCGGTCCGAAGGTCAGCGTGTTGGGGATGCCGTCCGTAAACATCACGATGACATTGAGCGCATTTTGATCGCCAAGTGCCTTCACGGTTGCATACGCAGTGGAAAACGCAGCTGCGGCGTTGGTGAATCCACTGCATTGCAGGTTGCCCAACATGGTGGTCATGGTGGATTGAAAATTGAAACTTGGCGCGAAATCCACGTTGTAGTAAGTGCCGAAAGTCACCAGGCCCATACGGTCCCGATTATTCGAGAATGATTGAACGAACAATTGGGAGTCCGCCGACAGTGCCGGGCAGGAGCCAGTATCATTCAGGGAAGTAGATCGATCGACTACCAACATGAGGTTGACGTTGCGCCGAGTGGCTTGACCGACTACCGTAAAGTGCAGCGAGTTCACGCCAATGATGCGCATGAACCAAGTTGGAGCGTTGACATCACCTTGCACGTTTATGATCGCGGTGGCCGGCGGGGCCGAGGGCCAAGTCACAGTCGGATCGTTTACCGGGGTCACTCCCATCCAATTAGTTGGAAAGTTGGCGTGAAAATAGCGCTTGGCCGTGTCTGTCGCCGAAGCCTGCTGCGAAGGGATATCCTGTCCGCGGCTTAGACTGCGGGCGGCCCCGAGTGCCGCTCCGTCCACGGCCGTTTGCAGCTTGCTTTTAATGACGTACATGACTCCGGCGTCAATGGCCAGCCCAACCGCCGGAATTATCACGAAGAGCATCATGCAGGTCCAGATGAGCATGACGAAACCCCGTTCGCCGTTCCGCTTTATCGATTGATGAATGGCCATTTGAAGTCACCTTTCCTTAAAAAAACGCTTGAGCGTAGATCCCGGGACTGCTCAGGATGCCCGCCATGCTTACGTCCACCGTTCGAAAGTAGGTTTCGGCGACGTAGGAGACCTCATTGGGCTTGAGCTGAAAACCGTTTGTCACAAAATTGTTGATCACTGCATTTGAGTCCGTGGTGTAATTAGCGACGTTGCCTTGAGCATCCTGGCTAACGGTTCCAGCAGTGGGATAATGGGTCGCTTGCAATGAGGTGTTCCCAAAAACGATCCGCTGCATCAATACGTTTTTGCCGTTGGTGCAGTTGGGGTCGGGCGGCGACCCACAGGCTGGGTCGGGGATGAAAGTGATTTTCGACAATGTGACCAGGCCGTCGCCTCCGCTGACTTGCAGATTCATGTTCTGTCCCAGCCGGACCAACTCCTGCTGGTTACCGCTCTGCGAGAAATCTATGCCGCGGACATACATCGAATCGGCATCGCGGCAGATCTCGGTGACCTGATCGGTCCGGCCCAAATCTATGCCTACGACCACTATCCCCAGGAGCATGGTCACGGTCGGCATGGCGACCAAGGCGAACTCGAGAATACTGTGGCCTTGTTCCCTCTTCTGTAATTTGATTGGATGGCGCATGGTTTTCCCTATGATGTCGGTCGAGTAGAGCCGACCGGCAATGTCTCCAAGCGGTCCGCCGATGAGGCTGCGATCGTCAGCGGCGTACCTGTGACCTGAAAATTGGTCGGCCCATAAGACCATGCGACAGGCGCGATCCATGAGTGCGCATAGCCTTGCACCGAGACCTCCAGGATGTTCCCATCCGCGTTGGCCGAGGCCGTGCCTGTGACCTCGGTAAAGGGTGAGACGGGCAGATAGTACTTGACGTAGATCTGGTTCAAACCCGTCGTGCCGGCCAAAAAGCCCATCGCATTGGTTTGCACTACTGCTTTGATCGCGGCGGTTTGCGAGGCGTAGCTCGTTCCGTTGTAGGTAGTTTGATATGTAATGCCGTAGCGAACGCCCTCGCGAACGGCTGCCTGGAAGGTGCTTTTCTTAAAAATGGGCATCGACAATTCAACGATCGAGAGCAGCAGCGCGAACATGGGGGTGAGAATCAGGGCTAGCTCCAGCATGGTATTGCCGCGCTGCCTGATTCTTTTTTGACTCCGCCCCGTCATTTGACCTCGCGTGGGTGATACTGCATGTCCATTAGTCGGCTCGTTACGGTACCCATGATCTATTTGACTGGCAGTTCGGTGTCCAATCGGCTATCTAAAAGAATCAACACTGTATGTGTATCTGCTGAATGTGGCCGGGGACAGAATGTCGCTGGGCGGGCGGTTTGTCGCGTACCGTCTAGGGTGTACGCCGGGGAGGGTTAAGGTAACCACCACTGCAAGGAGTCTGAAGCAGCGACGTAGAACTCGTCTCGCTGCAAACCGCTCGGATTACTGGTGGTCCAGTTGCCGGAAGGTTTGTGGGCCGCATCATGAAATACCCAGATCTCACCGGGTCCGAGTTGCGAAGAATCGCCGACTGGGAATCGCAATCGTAGGTCTCGTTATCGACCGTGAAGCGCAGGTGCGTGCGGTCGACCACGCCCACCTTCCCGAATCCCGGCGTTTCGACCGGCTCGTTGGATAGGAAGTAGCCGCCGTGGCCGGAAATATTGAACATTATGAAGCGGCCCGCGACGGTCGCGCCGGGGCCGTTCGTCGACACGACTTGCCCATTGATTTGAACCTTGAGGCCAACAAAACCAAGCGGAGCGGCAGCGCGAGAAGCTTCGGTGGAAGGAGTGCCTCGCGCGTTCAACCTGACTTGCGCGGTGTCGCTGAGGCTTTGCGCAACGCCGGGGATCGAAACAAGATCGATGTTGAACTGGTCGCCCGAAGCAAGCAGGGGTGATTGCTGCGGCTCTGGCAGAGTGGGCGTAGGTTTTCCTCCATCCGCGTTCGGAAACCTGGCCGCGAAATCGTGCCCGACCGGTTTGGCGGTTATGCGGAAATGATCGTCGTCGGAGTTGCGTTCCACCTGCAAGTCGTAGGCGAAGATGGCGAGGTTATTTTCGTCGCGGAAGATGCGGTAGAAGCTGTTTCCCGAGGCTGGAGCAAGACTGATATTCAATCCGCCTGGGTTGGAGCATGCAATCGTGAGCTGAACGCCATTGCTCAACGACACGTTGGTGGAGACTTGCGCAAGACTTTCAGCCGCCAACAATATCATCAGTGCGGTAGCGCTACGCATATCTACAATCTATATACGCCGGACCGCACGACTCTATTTCAGCGTGCGGCCGATAGCTCTCCGGCGAGCAGTCCGGTTACGTTTGCCACGGCGAAACTGAGGCCTTTGAGATTGCGCTCCAGTGACACGTTGGGGATGGGCCGCGGATAACCGGAAGCATGGTATAGCGTACGGCCGTCGGGCAGGGTCGAAGTTCGATACTGTCGCGGGGGCAGTTCCAGTCCAGCGCAACTGGCGTAGTGCCCGATAGAGCGCCGGGGAGCCACCGAACCCCGGGGTCTTCAAAGGCCGCTACCAGCACGATTCCTTTTGCGTGTACGCTCGCTACCGCGGAAACCAGCACGGCTTCGTGTTCCTGGTTGGCGGTGCCGAGGCTCAGGTTAATCAGGTTCATGCCATTGTCAACCGACCAGGCGATGGCGCGAATGAGGGGCTGGATCCGCGCCGCAAGCGAGTCGTGAAAAATCTTCACCGCGAAAATCTCGGCGGCGGACGCCTTTTCTCGTATGACAGCCGCCACTGCCGTTCCATGGCCGAGGCGGTCCACAAACTCATTCTCCTCTCGGCCGTCGGCGGTGATCGCGATGCCGCCGGCGATGTGCTGCACATGCGGATGACCGGCATGGACCCCGCTGTCGATGACAGCGATCCGAACCGGGCTGGTCATGGGGCGACGGCAGCGGTGTTGAAGAGCCTCGCAAAACTGCCTTGCTTTATACGCAGATCATCGGGAGTGCCGTTTTCAACGATGGTGGCGCCATCGAGGACAATCACCCGGTCCGCCTGGCTGGCCAATTCCAGCCGGTGCGAAATCAAGATAGTAGTGCGCCCCTGCATAATAGCCTCGTAACCAGCGATTACTTGCCGCTCCGAAACCGGATCCAGCGACGCAGTCGGTTCATCGAGCACCAGCACCGCCGGATTGGCCAGAAATGCGCGGGCCAATGCGATGCGCTGCCGCTCCCCGGCGGAGAGAGCCATGCCCCGCTCGCCTACTTGCGTCTCGTATTGCTGTGGAAGATTTCGGATGAATCCATCGATGCCGGCGGCACGGGCGGCCTCTTCCAGAGCGCGCTGCGTCGCTTCCGGCCTGCCATAGCGAAGATTCTCAGCAATGCTGGTGTGAAAGACAAATGGCTCTTGTTCGACCAGCACAACCTGTCGGCGCAGGTCGGCCAGCCGCACGCCGCGGAGATCGTGGCCATCCAGGCGCACCACGCCGCTATCAGGCTCGAGCATCCGAAGGAGCAGATCGGCGATAGTCGATTTGCCACTGCCGCTCGATCCGACAATGGCCAGGGTCTCGCCCGCGCGCACGGAGAACGAAACGCGATCCAGAACCGGACCACTGCGGTCGAATGTCAGAGTAACGTTTTCGAAACTGACGTCGCCGCGAACCAGGGGCAGAGAAGTCGCATCGGGCGCCTCAACGACTTCCGGTGCGGTATCGAAGATCTGGCCCACTCGTCCCAGCGATACGCGCGCGGTGGCGAGATTGGTATAAAGCCCCATCAGAGCCTGAATGGGCGGGAACAGGCGCATTGCGTAGCTGAGGAACGCAATAAAAGTTCCGGGAGTAATGACGCCTTGTATCACCTGCCTGCCGCCATACAGGAAGACCAGAGCCGTACTCACCGAGAGAATGAGCCCTGGCAAGCCCCCTGAAAAATAGGTGAGGACCTGCATGGACATCAATGCGCGGATGAAGCTGTCATTCTTCTGCCGGAAGCGAGTTTCCTCGCGCCGCTGGGCGTTGGAAGTTACCACCAGCTTCACGCCCTGAAGCGTCTCGATCAGGAAGCTGCCGATATCAGCGCTGGACTGGCGCACGGCGGCTACTTTGCCCTCCAGCTTCTTGCGGTAATGGACCAGCGTCCAGATGCTCACCGGTAGCACGGCGATAGTCAGTAGAAACAGACGAGCGTCCAGCAGCAGCATCGCGACCACGGTTCCAATGAGGAACAGCACGTTGCCGATCCACGCCAGCGCTGTTTCGGCAGCCACTCGCTGGATCTCGGCAATGTCGTTGTTGATGCGGCTGACGATTTCGCCCAGGCGTGTGCGGGCATAGAAGCGCGGCGATAACCGTTGAAGGTGCTGATAAAGCGAAAGCCGCATGTCGAACAGGATCTCGGCCGACGTGCGTGTGTAGCGAAGTCCGGTGACCACGTTCAGTAGAAAACTCACCAGCGTGATACTGGTGAATAGCGCCACGATGACCAGGAGGCGATGGAAATCGCGCCCGAGTAACGCACGATCGAAGAGATCCTTCGACAGGTATGGGATCACTAGCGAGAGGCCAGTGCTGACCAAACTCAGTATCAGGACCAGCACCAGCCGCCGCCAGTAAGGAATCGCGTACCCGATTAAGGTTTTCTTATGCAGAAGTAGCCATTTTGACACAGATGAACATCAGGGCCAGACCGCTGGCGAGCATTAGCAGCGTGGAACACTCCGGAACTGAAATTATTACGAAGCCCGACCCGGTGCCCGGATCATTCGAGCCGGCCATTGAAATTCACGCCGGAACCTTGGACATCGAAGTTCCATTTGCCGTCTTTGGTTGCGTCCGGACCGATGATGGGTCCGCCCATTTGAACTCCATTGATGGTAAAAAAGTACTCTTCGTGGCTGATTCCGCCTACATCACGGTGGAACTCTCGATGTCATACTCAATGCCCGGCCCCGCGAACCAGCTAAAACGGTCGTCGGCTTTCTCCTTTAGCGCGTCCGCATAGATGAGATCGCCGGTCATGTCTAAAGACGTGCCCCCGATGGCGCCAGTCATGGTGAAATCCCAAGTAAGTAGAGAGGGGTTATAGGCGCCCACTACGGCCATTGTCAGCGGCAGCCCGTTGTAGATGGATCCTGGCACGGTGGAAAACCGAAAGGCTCTGACCAAGCGGATCGATCTGGCTGGTGAAGTCGATCGGGCCATAGGAAGTTCCAAAAAGGCGCGGCAGGTAGCTGAAAGTATCCGTACTGGCGTCAATCAAGGCTTCCGTGGCTGACATCGAAATCCAAAAGATGGTTGCAGCACGCGCGGTCATGCTAAGCGCGCCGCAGCAAAGTACCGAGAGCCCGATCCGTAGCCATATCGGATTCGACAATTTGCGAAGATACCGCATGTTTTGTCTCATAGTACCAGCCGCAGCCAGCATCAGAGCGAGTAGCCCGGCGATGGCCCCCAGAGCCGGTTCCGGCGTGTCGATGGAGGAATAAGCATAACCCCACTGTACGCCGCCGTAGAGGACAATGTAACTCTTCTCGGCGCCGCTTTGGTCCTTCAGCTTAACCGGGTCGGTGCCCGCGACGAAAGTCTGGAAGTCGACCTCTTCGCTTACGCGCGCGTCATCGATTCCGCCGGAGCAGTCTGACTTACCATTACTCTCACAGGTGTACGGAATGTCGACCATCCAGGCGACATTGTTTTTGGAGGTCCCCGCAACGCCGAACGTGTTGTAGTAGGGCGACCTGTTTTGGTTCTTTGGGACGTCCAGAACGCCGCTGCCAAAGCCGGCGCCATTGATGTCGTCGATAAAGGCCTGAACAAAGTTAACACTAGCTGGATCGGTGCTGTTGGGCCGGGGCGTGTAGGCGAGCTCGAAATCGGCTCCGCCGGCCTCTTGGTTCACTACGGGCCTGGCTACAAACTGTCCGCCCAGATCCTTGAACCCGACGTCGGTTACCGCCCAGGGTTTGTAGACTACGGCGTTAAAATCGCTCTTCGGAACGTTAGGAATGGCTGAAGCCACGCCAGTGCCTGCGAATGCGAAGTTGTAGCCCTTGGCCGATGTGAAACCGGCGGCGTCGAGTCCCTGCAAGATCCAGTTGCAAAACGTTTGGTAGGAGGGTGTCGGAAATGGCGAAATCGTGGATATATTGTCGTCATCTCCCGCCGGAAGGTCGGCTGTTCGAATCGGCGTGGCGTTGGCGAGGGGTGGCAGTAGCGCGAGCGCCACCACCGCAAATTTCTGTATCGCATTAGACATGGCGTGTGCCCTGGGGCGTCAAAGCTCTGGTACGGTCCTGCGCACAATGGATGCAGTAGCCAGCAACGCCAGGCCGATACCCATCATCAACAGCGTGGTATTCTCCGGCACCGGAGCTTCGACGTACACAGCCCGGATCGAGGCTCCTCCGCCGTAGTTCGTATTGAGATTGCCGGCCGAAAATCCTGTGATATTTACCTGGGTCGCTTGTCCGCCAAGGGGATCGATAAATGTTGAGTCCCGGTGCTGGTGTCAGTGTTGAAATTGATTCCTTTGATGGTTACGTAATGCGCGGCCTTGCCGCTGGCATAAAGCAGGTAGGCCTCCACCGCGTCGTTGGCATTCAACGCGTTCGCGATAAATTGAGCGGTAGGCGCCGTACCGGCGGCTACGTAGTTGGGTTGCGCGACTCTATTCTGGATATTCGCGCTCACGTTCCAGCCATAAAAATCCTGCATGGCCAGTGTCGTCGTTCCTGGGCTGAAGTCTTGAATATAATTCTGTATTCCAATCATGGTGTCTTCGATCGGAGTGCCGCCCGGTCCGTTCGGATTGCAGGCGTCGCAGGACTTCATGTAGGTGTCCCCCAGGATATTGGCGGTGTTGACCAGATCAGAGGTTTGAATCTGGTTGGTGGTTGTGCCGATCAGGGTCTTGTTTCCGTTGTAGATGCCCGGAAAGGCGCCCTGTAGATAGGCCCAGGCGTTCACGACCGAAACCGGAGAGCAGGCACCGCTGTGACAGTCCACCAGAAAATTATTTTGGCCGTCCTTCGCGTTCTGATTCAGATTACCGAACGTAGCGGCTGTTTCATTTCCCTGAATCATGGCCGCGTGGAGCGTGAAGAAAGACCCACGACCAGCATCGACGAAGTCATCCACAAGCAAACCGTGTTTCGCATATTTCCTCGCTTTCGACCAGCGCTTTAACATCTTGGAACTGGTATGGAGCGGAAAACATGCAGTTGGCGAGCCAATGCGCAAGTCATTGTGAATGCAGGCGGGTAGTTATTGGAGGACGTGGCCGTCAGCCGCAATTGATAGGAACGGCAATCAATCTTGATAGTTCGGGATTCTGAAGGTTACAAGTCGCTCGCGCCCGGGTTTCGTGAAGTGTTCCGCTGCGCTCACAAGTGGCGCAGCCTCGGCGGCGTGATTCCGGATGATCGAGAGCACGGCGGCACAAGGCGTTGTCCGAGATGCCTTGCACGCGCCCGCACATTCGCGCGTAGGCGCTTCACGGCCAAGTGGATCGCTTCCGAATAGCGCGTAATCTGGAGTACCGGCGGCTCGCAACAGGTCAGCTTGTTAGGTGGGTCCTATTTTGCCGCGGATTGCTGCTGCTCCAGCGTGCGACGGAAGACATTCTCGTTGATGTCCAGCTCCTTCTGACAGCCATCGGGATCGATAAATGGGTTTGGTCCATTCCCCAATCTCGCGTACTTCTGTTCCATCCGGTACATGGGCGGATGCGACCCCAACGGAATGTCGCAAGGCAGGGACCGCAGAAGCTTGAAACTACGAGCAAAATCGTCCGCTATTTGCGGATAGTTCGCGTTGTTCACCAACTTGACTCCCGGGTTCACACCGACGCTGCCGATGATCACCACGTTATACGACTTGCCCCCGTCTTCGACCTTCATCGTCCAGGTCGTACAGCCTTTCGTGTGTCCCGGAGTGAGATGCGCCACCAACGTCGTTCCCCCGAGAGTAACCTGATCTCCGTCGTGCAAGACGCGATCGATTGGGTGCGGTTTCCGCCCGGACGCATAGCTTGGAGGTTTGGTACGTCCTGCTCCATCGTCATCACCTGCGCGCCCGTCAATTCTTTAACAAGCGCATCACCCTCCATGTGGTCCGGATGAGCATGGCTGCCGACAAAATCTTGATGTCCGTGAATTTGAATCCCAATTTCTCCACCGAAGCCCGGATGACAGGCACCCTAGCCTCGTAATCACTGTTGATCAAAATGAGTCCGGCTGAGGTGGAAATGAGAAACGATCCCAGCATTTGAGGGCCGACGAAATAGACGTTTCCAATGATCTTGTGTGGTGGAAATGGCTTGTTCACCTCGTCCAGTGACTGAGTCGCCGCGAATATAGGGCCGAGGTTACGTGCAATCAGGTCTTCGGGAGTCATCGGCACTTTCGCCGTTTGCGCGAGGAGTTGCGCGGAGACGCACCCGGCGAGCAGCAAGGATCGAATCAGCACCTCTGTTCGCATGGTTATCGCAGCATATCATTAATTGCGGCCTAACCTACCGCCGTCGTGACCACTCATAGGAGGCACTCAAGAAGTAAGGCCAACGTTGCTTGTCTCGTTCTGCCCGGACAGTCGGCAATCCAGAAGTATAATCCACATGAGCGTTTAATCCCCGACGCGCCGATGTAACTACTGCGCATAGCGGTTCCGATCCGATTTCGGAAATCAACAAATGTGGCTTATGGTGCGGGCCTGCTCGCGTTGCCCTGGGCAGGATAAGGCATCGCTCTGAGCCCACGGCGTCATTCCATGCTTTGCGCGGCCTCGGGGTGGATTGCCAGCCGGAGCGCAGCACAGCGTAGAAGTACGTATCGGGCGCGTTTGCGGGCGCCGGTCGAGCAAGTTCCTCGGGGACGATTTGAGGGGTGGAAAAAACAAACGGCGCGACTGAGAAACAGTCGCGCCGGAAAAATGCAGATTGTAGAGGAGCTGGATTTACCAGCGCCGGCCACGGCCGTAGTAGAAGTTGAAGCCCGGGCTCCAGAAGTAGCCGGAGTAGGGGCCGAAGCCGCCGTAGAAGTTATAGTAGGGCGAAGGATAGCCGTACCCGTAAGCCGGAGGCGGCGGGCCATATCCCGGCCGGGGAGCGCCATAGCCCGGGCGCTGCTGCGGCGCGGACATCCCGTAGTCCTGTTGCGAAACCGGGTGAAAAGCCTGCGTTCCCGAAACCGTAATTGAGTTCGCCAGCCGGAACGAGAGCACCGACTCCGGATAGACGACGCTCGGACGTCCTCGGGTTAGAAGAACGCCGATCGTAGAGGCGACGACGCCAGCCGCCGCACCCACACCCGCACCGACTCCACCATTCACAGCGGCCCCGATGGCAGCGCCAGTAGCGGTCGTCGCCCCAATAGCGGCTGCATCGCGGCCATACGAGGTATTACCGCGGCGCTCCGTGAGTGTGGTCTTAACAGGCAGTAGACGACCGTCCAGCAGCCCAAGTTCTGTCAACTGTAACCCCAGCCGGGACGTGCCCTCGACGCGGCCCGCTTTCTTAGCTTCGGTGACTACGCCTGTAGCCGATTGGCCCCTCGGAACCACAACCAGGCCATTGATGACCACTGGTTGAACGATGGTGGCCCGGAAGTAATCGCCATCGTGATTCTTGTCGCTCGAGAGCGGCTGATCCACCCGCACGGTAATCCACGTGCCAGCGGGAATCGTAAGGCTGCTGGGGTAAACGGGCGCCTGTGGCGGTTGGGTCTGATATCGCGCATTCGGCGGCGGAGCTTGCGTTTGCGGCTCCTCGTAGTCAGGTGCCGGCGGCGCAACATCCGCTGGATTGGATTGGTCAAATCTACGCCACCCGCCGGGGGAAGGTGGAGCGTTGGGATCCTGCCCAAACGCCGGCACAAGCCCGCCCAGCGAGACGGTCAATATCGAAGCGAAGATCAGTTTTTTCGAAAATTTCATAGTTAGCGGCCCCTCAAAGCTCCTCTAAGGAGCACGCTTGATTCCATTCGTAACTGTCTTACTATGAGGTAGTTACGAGAACCAGCCTTGGCCGAGGAAAACCAGGATGGTGGATTTCGGCCACTGGGGGGAACGTTACAACCGGAGACCGCTCACATATGGGCGGTCAGGACGCTTTGGACGACTTTGCCGATGCACATGAACTCTTCCAGATCAGCCGGCTTACGGAAGTAAGCCGTGGCGCCAAGTCTGGTGGTCTCGGCACGATCCGCCGGCGAATCGGAAGAAGTGAAAATAACCACCGGAATCCTACCCAGCTTCGAGCTCTGCCGGAGGCGCCGCAAAACCTCCTGGCCGGACCTCTTGGGGAGATTCAGATCGAGAATCAGGAGGGACGGAGACGGCGCGGAGTCGTCGGCTTCGGCCGCCTCAATGAGTGCGAAAGCCTTCTCGCCGTCATTGAGGACTTGCAAGGTTACTTCTTGCATGTGTTTCTTAAGCGATTCGCGGACGATATAGATGTCCGCCGGACTGTCCTCGACCAACAGGACAAGAGGAGTCCGAAGAATCGTCGAGGTAGTGCTCATGACTGGGCCACCGGAAGCGTAAAGCAAAAGGTCGCGCCCTTTCCCAGTTCTGATTCGACCCAGATGCGGCCGCCGTAGCGTTCGACGATCTTTTGGCAAATTGCCAGACCGATGCCGGTGCCGGAATAGGACTCAGAACTGTGGAGCCGTTTAAATATTCCAAAACCTGCTTGGCGTATTGAGGATCGATGCCGATGCCGTTGTCCCTTACATGGAAAGTCCACTCCTGGGAAGATCGCCGTGCGCCAATCTCGATCTTCGGAGCGCTTCCCGCGGTATTTGATGGCGTTGCCAATTAGATTTTGGAAGAGCTGTTCCAGGTGGACGGAATGGACCGGAACGCGAGGCAAGTCATCGGAAACGATGGCGGCGCCGCTCTCCTGAATGGCCGTCTGGAGATTTGAAAGCGTAGTACCAAGGATGTGGTTAGCATCGATGGGCGGCGGTTCTTCGTCCACGCCCCGGGCAGCCTGGACATAAGACAACAGGTCCTTCATCAAAGCCTCCATGCGCCTGGCGCCGGAAATTGTATAACCCATGAAGATCTCGGCCTTAGGGTCGAGCTTATCTCCGAAGTGCCGTTTCAATAGCTCGGTATAAACAGCCACGGTGCGGAGCGGTTCTCGCAGGTCGTGGCTGGCCGAATAGGCGAACTGTTCCAGATCTTCATTGGCCCGCCGGAGCGCTTGATTAGCATTTTGAAGTGTCCGATTCGCCTTTTGAACTCGCTCGCGCTGGCGGGCGACGTCGAGTGAACAGCCGCGCATTATCTACAGCCAAAGCTGCGCGATGCGCCAACTCCTCGGCCAAGGCGACGTCTTCGGACGTGAAGCGGTCGCCCTGACTCGGCGGTTGCAAAAGTCAGAACGCCCAGGGTGCGGCCGCGCGCGACCAAGGGCGCAACGATTAACGATCGAAGGCCCAGTGATTGAACCAGTGCGAGCTTGTTCCGGCTGCCGGATGTGCTCTGCCAACAACGAATCGGAAACCTCTTCGATGCATTGGGCTTTGCGTCTGCGAATTGCCAGGCGAGCGGCGGGATTCCGAGATGCCGGGAAGTAGTTCTGGAGGTCTCTGGCGACTTCGACGTTCGGCGTCCGCGTGACGGAGCACGATACGGCGGACGACTCCGGTATCACTGACAATGTTGACACCGCACCAATCTGCAAAGTACGGTACGGCCAGATCGGCGACCTTAGCGAGCGTGAGCTCGTAATCCAGCGAGGAGACTAACGTACTTCCGGCTTCGGCCAGAAATTCGGTGCGGCGAGCGGTTTCCTCGGCCACGTTGCGCAGAGCTTTTTGGCGCTCGTAGAGATCGGACGTTCCGAGCGCGGCCGATGTCAGATTAGCGAGAGTCGCAGCCAGCCTTATTTCTTTGTCAGTGAAGTGATGGGGCTTATGGTAATAGAAGACTAGCGTTCCCGACAACGTTCCATGCAGAGTCATGGGCACCGTCAGAAGGGAACGGATGCCCTCGGCGCGATACATCTCCAACCGGTTCGCCAAGTGCGGAGCCTGCTCGATATCGAAATAGGCCTGGGGTTCGGGTAGCAATCCGGATTGAGCAGCGCGTTGCAGGGCGGTCCGGCTGTAGTCGTCCGACAGGCCGACGCTGGCGATCGCGGTCCACACGTCGGGCCAGGTTTGGCGCCAGATGGCATAGGCATCGGCGGTCACGAAGCGCTGCGCCACCGACAGTATCGTCTGGACGACGTTGGCTTCATGCGGCGATGCCAACAGCGTTCCCGAGGCATCCAACAGAAGCTGAAGCTGACGTTCCATTTCCTTGCGGTCGGTAATGTCGATGCAGGAACCGATGAAGCCGGTGAACTCGCCGGTCTCGGAAAGGAGCGGAATGCCGTGATTGAGGACCCAGCGCCATTCTCCGTCGTGGCGGCGAAGCCGAAGCTCCACGGAGAAATGTTGCCGGTTGTCGAAGCTCTGGTGGTAAGTGGCCAGGCATGCATCCCGGTCTTCGGGGTGTACCAACTCGGTCCAACCATCGCCAAGGTCCTGGTCCATTCTCCGGCCGGTGAACTTGAGCCAAGGTTCATTCACCCAAGTTGAGCGCTTGTCCGGGCCCGCCATCCAGATGAGAACCGGAGCGCTGTTCGCCATGGTTCGGAAGCGCCCTTCGCTGGTTTCAAGGGACTGTGTGGCCTCCTTGCGGACGCGCGCCATGGCCAAGTGCGAACTAATCCGCGCCAGAAGCTCGCGGGCGGTGAATGGTTTTACCAGGTAATCGTCGGCGCCGGCGTCCAGGCCGCCCACTCGAGATTCTTCACCCGCGCGGGCGGAAAGCAGAATCACCGGGATCGTTTTAGTTTCGGGACGGGCTCTGAGTTGATTTAAGAGCCCGAAGCCATCCAGACGCGGCATCATGACGTCGCTCAGGATCAAATCGGGCGGGGAATCGATTGCCAGTGCGAGTGCTTCTTCCCCATTGGCCGCCGTTTGTACTTCATAATCCCGCCCCAGGATGCGCTTCAAATAACTGCGCATGTCGGCGTTGTCATCGGCCAGCAGGATACGCTGGCGGGCAGCTGATTTGGCGCCTGCGAGACGGCCGGTCAATCAGCTTCTCCCGGACGTTTCCGGGAGCCATCGAAGAGCCTCCTCGACGAACGAGTGTGGAGGTGGATGCGGTAGGCTGAACCGAGCGTGACGGGCTCTATTTTGTCCGCCGGCAGATGCGCCGTACCGAATGGAATGGAGACGAGGAAGGTGGTTCCCTGGTCCACTTCGCTTTGCACCGTAATGGAGCCGCCGTGGAGTTTCACCAGTTCGCTCACCAGCGCGAGGCCGATGCCGGTGCCTTCGAAGGTCCGGCCGCGGGATCCTTCGACGCGGTGGAACCGTTCAAATATACGAGGAAGCTCCTCCGCGGGGATTCCAGTTCCGGTGTCTGTGACTGAGAATTCCAGATGGTCCCCGGCGTCTTTGGTGGCCACGCTGATGGTTCCCGCGAAGGTGAATTTAAAGGCATTGGAAAGAAGATTGAGAACGATCTTCTCCCACATATCGCGGTCGAGGTAAACGGGTTTGCCGACCGGAGGACAATCAATAGTGAACTTGATGCCGGCCTTCTCGACGGCAGACCGGAAGTTGCTCGATAAGTCGGCCGTCAGTGAGCAGACATCAGTGCGCTGGTACGCGGCCTGTACGCGGCCCGCTTCGATGCGCGAGAAGTCCAATAGCGTATTGACCAGCTTTTGCAAGCGGAGGCCGTTGCGATGAGCGACCTCGATCAACTCGTGGTTCCGCGCCGGGCTGCCGCCGGGTTGCTTAAGAAGGTCCTCCAACGGACCAAGCAGCAGCGTAATGGGCGTGCGGAACTCATGACTGACGTTGCTGAAGAAGACTGTCTTGGCGCGATCGAGCTCGGCCAGGGCTTCGGCTCGCCGCTTTTCTTCCTCATAGGCTTTCGCATTTGCGACAGCGGTACCGGCGTTTCCAGCCACCAGATCGAAAAAGCTGCGGTAGGGCGCGTCAAAGACTCGGCGCGGATTAATCCCGGCGACCAGGAATCCCTGCGGACGAGCCTGTCCAGGGGCGCCCAAAGGCAGCACCAAAGCGGCATTGCAGGGTTCGGGCCAGGATCCGGAGGGAAGGCCTCGAACGCGTTCTTCGAGTCCGATGACCAGCTGCGAGCGGCCGCTATTCCAAACCCTGTCGAAGGGCCAGAACGAACTGGGATCGGTAATCAGAACCTCCCGAGGAGCAGCGACGGCTTGAGAGATGGGCGTGCCGGCGGCGAGGCGGGCACAGTTATCCTCGACCAGGTACAGCAGGTGAAAGGGCACATCGGCGGTGTTGGCTCGCAACGTCTCGGACGCGATCTGACAGGCTTCTTGCGCAGTCTTGGCTTCGGCCGCGCGAGCGCCCAGATCCCCCAGGGTGGTGAGGCGCCGATCGTTAATGAAGCGCTCGCTGGTTTCCGCCACCGCGCAGAATACGCCGCCAACCTGGCCCGAATCGGTGCGAACGGCGCTATAAGAGAACGTGAAGTAGCATTCTTCCCGCGGCAGGTTACGGTTAAGGATCAGTTGAAGATCTTCGGACCAGGTGGCCTTGCCGGTATCAAGCACACCCTTGAGCATGGGTCCGATTACGTCCCAGATCTCATGCCAGCACTCACGCGCGGGAGTGCCAAGGACGCGGGGATGCTTCGGCCCCAGCATCGGAATATAAGCGTCGTTGTATAGAACGGCGAACTCGCGGCCCCAGAAGATGACGATTGGAAAGCGGGAGTTTAAACAGATGCTGACGGCCGTCTTCAGGCTGGGTTCCCAAGTCTCGGGCTGGGGCAGGATGGTCTTGGACCAATCCAGCGCACGCATTAACTCGCCTAGTTCTCCGCCGCCGGAAAAGATTTCTCCCCCTCGGGCAGAGACTTGACGCACGACATTTCCGGCCGCGCTCACAAGCAGTCCAGGCTTCGAGTTTTCGCGCCCCCGCGCACAGTCCTATCACGCACTAGGAAGTAGACTCCTAACCGAGCGTAACTGTTTCGCGTGGACCGAGATATGAGAAGGTAGAGTTGAAAGCGGGTACTAGGGTGGCTGAGGCAAAGAAAGCGGCCGTAGGGCGAAAAAGAGGCATCCAGAAGCCGGAATTAGCACGCGGAAAGCGCCAAATAGGGGCTAAAAAGCGTAAAACGGCGCCCGCCAAGCCCAAACAGGCCACCCGGGCCAAGCCACCCGCCAAAGGGAAGCCGGCCCTCCGACGCAAAACAGTTGTTCCTAAGCCGGCTGCTTTTAAAATGGTCCCGCTGGATCTATCGAAGTTTCCAGCCGAATCCGTCACCCAGATGGAGCGTGCGATCTGCCTGGCGTGTGTCTGGCAAGTCTTTACACGTCATCTGAAGCTGGCAGAAAAGACGGCTCTGGGCGAAATCAGACGCTACACGCCGTCGCTGGAAGAACTCAGTGCGGGCGTGGCGAGGCCCTATTTGGCGGCGCCATCCTCCAAGGAACCGTGTCCCTATTGTGGGGCAGCCTCCAAATGGATTGCACGCCTGCCTATCTACCGGATCGAAAGCGGCAAGGCCACGGATGCTTTACGGCGTGATCTGGTGAAATCGTTATCGAAGCAGGCTGACGCGTTTATAGTACTAGAACAGAAAGCGACCCAGCAGCACGCCTTTTTCGAATGGCTCGAGTCGATCAGCAAGCATCTGGACCTTGACGACCCGCTCTGGATTAGAGAAGTTTCGCGGCACTACCTCAGCCGGATAGAGCCGAAAACAGATTGGCAAAGGGAGTTTGCGCAAACGCATTCGATTCGGAGATCGCGCCGGTTGGAAGAAGGATGGGAAGCAGATAACGGCCGGTTGTTTCTGGCGCCGATGCTGTTTGACGAACTGCTCCTGGTGCAATACCTCGTGAGCCGCTCGCATTTGGCAGGTGGATTGACGCTGGAAGGGCGCTATACGCTTCCCGAGTTGTTTCAACGGCTGCGGCATTCCGGGTATTTGCGAGCAGTAGACGTGCAGGCAGGCAATCCCGGGGATGCGCTGGAACAGCTGCTAGCATATCTAGGCGGGGGCGAAGCGGCGCTGCGGTTTTATTACATCATCGATCGCCGGCAACTGCTGGAAGGCGCTCAGGCGCTGAAGATAGGGAAGGCGAAGGGAGCGGCGAAATAACTTCCGCAGATTGGGTTTGGAGGGCAGTTAGGACGGTCCTAGCTTTTTCGGAAGAAGGTCCAGGCGAACCTCGGTAAAACCCGATAACATCGGCGCGCAGGTCTTTTGACACGTTCTCGAGTGCCATCTTATTGGACGAAGCCCGGTCCGGCTCGCCGAGTTTTTCGAGCAGCTTTTCATAAGCAGCGTCGGCCATGCGGTACTGCCCGAAGCGGGTTGGGCGGCCGGTATCAAAGTTCTCATTGATCAGTTGAAGGCGGTTTTCCTTGGCCTCCGCGATCAGCCTCCTGTATTCGCCCAGCGTATCGTCGAAGCTGGTGAGGAAGAGCTTTTCGGCTGCTGGAGGCGGAACCTGGAACGCTAGCGCGCGGAAGGGTCCGATCTTGGGCATGATCCGGAAGAGAAAGGCGAGGAAGCGTGCTCCGAAGCCCGGCCGTTGATATTGCCGATCCCATTCCTTGTGATAGCTGGCGCGCGATAGCCGGTAGATAAACTTGCGCCGGTTCATGCCGGCTTGTAATTTTTCGATGTCCTTCTTCTTGGCCGACCACGCGGTCTTAGTCATTTCGGGGATCAGCTGGCCGACCGCGAAGCGGTAAGTTCCGAGCGCCAGGTCGATGCTGTGGAACTGATCCTTCAAGGGAAGCGAATAGGTGTCTTCGAAAGCGCGCTGCAACAGCTCCTTCGACACCTGGAATCCGATGAAGTCGTGATATGTTTCTGAAGCGTACTGGCCGCGGGCGACCTGCACGACATCGAAGCCGAATTCGGTTTTGAGGTGGGTCTTGGGATCGTCCTCATAAGTCACGACACGGCCGAACTTGCGGGCGACTTTGGGATAGATCAAAGGCTCAGCGGGGTTGACGCCGATGGGGTGCCCTTGATTGTCGGCGGCATAGTGGGCCAATGCACCGAGGGCGAACGCATACTCGTTCAGGTCTTGCGAATCGCGAACCAGGGCCACAATGAAGTCGCCGCTGCGGACGTAGTGGGTCAGGTCGCTAAAAAATTTGCTGCCGAAGGGGTAGTAGCCCATGTCCTGAATGATGGCGCCGCCATAGGCGTGGGCATGGGCGTCACGTAATTGGTCATTAGTGCTGCCTGGAAAGCGGGCCAGCAACAAGGGTTTGAGTTCGTGTTCCCAGCTGGAGTCAATGATTGCCTCGTGGGTAAGAACCGAATAGGATTCAGCAGCTGGAGTGAAGGCTAGCAACAACAGCAGCAGCGGGCTTGAGCGGATTAGAGCCATCGGTTGTGGACGCTGCCCAAGCCCGCATTGTTGCGCGGGCGCTTAGCGGCGCCAGTAGCCTCCATAGTAGCGATGTCCGTAGTAACGAGGGGCGATCCAGTTTGCCCGTGCATAGGGCGGCCGCGCCCAGTAGCCGGCATGCCAAGCATAGCGCGGGCCGGCCGGGTACCAATAACCCGCTACCCACGAGTAGCCCGGACCGGGCGCTGGAGCGTATGCAACAGCGGGTGGAGGCGGTGGGGGCGCAGGCGCGTAGTAGCCATAAGCGGGCGCCACTCCGATTCCTACACCGATCGAAACGTGGGCGGCAAATACAGATCCTCCGGCGATCAACAAAAGAGCAAGTAGCTTGGTTTTCATTTTGATTCTCCTCCCTGCGGCCCTTTTTCCCGACCGCATGCAGAAGAGGATGCAAGATGCTTGCCAAAAAAGGATCTATCTTGAAATTGTGAATCTTAGCGATGTTCAACCGTGAAAACGGTGGCCGATTTCCACCAGTTGGGCTGACTAATTCCAGCCAGACCATTTTGCGGTTCGAGGGTTAGCGGCGGGCAAAGCCGTGAACGCGCGGGAGCGGACGATCAACCTCTTCGTCGAGTTCCTGGCGGTTCAGGCCGAGTTCGCCGTTCCAAAAACGTAAGCGGCGTTCGCTCTCGATGCGAGAGGCGTCGATGACATCGGCTCGAGTGAGCAGATGAGCGGCCAGTCCGCGAAGCAATTGGGGAGAAAGCCATGCGCAGATGCCGAGGCAAACCTGTGCAATCAGGAGCATCAGGAGTACGATGTTCATTGTGTATCTAGCTTAAGGGTGGCTCGAAGTACTGTAAATGGTCAGGAGGTTGGGGTACCAGGCGGCCGCGTAATGGTACTAAGGGGGACCAGTATAAAATGGTGGCCTATCTCGCCAGATAGTATGCAAGATCACTGTGTTTACAAGCGGTTACACGTATGCAACTTTTCCCGATTTGCCGTGTCTAACACCCCGTTCTCTGCAAAGAGCGAAGTTGCAGACTTCTGTAAGCGACCAGAATAAGTGGCGCCCGGAAGTGTTACTGGCTTAACAAAAAGGAGGAAATCAATGACAAACGGATTACATTCCAGCAGAGTCTTGGCGGTGGCTACCCTACTGGTGACGGCGGCCATACTGCCCGCGGCTACCTACAATTTCCAAACGTTGGATAACCCAGCGGATCCCACCTTTAATCAGCTGCTGGGTGTCAACAATACGACCACTATCTCGGGTTATTTCGGAGTCGGAAGCGATACGCATCCTAACCAGGGATATACGCTCGTTCCACCGTCAACCTACACGAACGAGAATTTTCCCGGTTCGGTCCAGACTCAAGTGGTTGGCATCAATAGCAATGGCAGCCCCACAACAGTAGGGTTTTGGGTGGACGGCAACACCAACAATTTCGGGTTTGTGGATCAAAGCAACACGTTCACGTCAGTAAACGATCCAAACGTTCCGGCGACCGGACCGACAGTGACCCAATTGCTGGGTGTGAATAACCACAACATCGCGGCGGGGTTTTATGTCGACGATGCCGGCAATGCGCAGGGGTTTACCTACGATATCGGCTCGACGACATTCACGCCTATCACTCTTCCGGGATCCTTCAACGCGGTGATGACCACAGCGACCGGGGTCAATAACGCAGGCGTGGTTTCGGGGTTCTACGTAGACAGCGCCGGAAACACGCATGGATTTATCGACAACGCTGGAAGTTTCGCGAGTTTTGACGATCCGAACGCCAACGGAAACACAATATTTTTCGGATTGAACAACGCTGGCTTGGCGGTAGGCAGCTACGTCGATGCGGCTGGCGTCACAAACGGCCTGGTATACAATCTGATTACCAACACGTGGCAGACCGTGGATGACCCGCTGTCATCACCTAATGCCGGCTTAGGCGGTGTGACCGGCACGACCATCAACGGCATCAATGATCTGGGCCAACTTGTGGGCTTTTACTCTGACGGAACCAACGTGCATGGTTTATTGGCCACGCCGACCCCGGAACCCGCTTCGCTAGGGTTGTTCTCGATCGGCGCCGCCGTGCTGGCTTGGAGGACAAGACGTAAGAAGAAGCTCAGCTAGGCAACTCAAAAAGTGAAGCGGATCTGCATTTCAAGCCGCCGGTTATCGGCGTTCTCGGAGAAGCCCTCGCCGTTGAGGCTGCCTGCGGATTGATTGGCGCGGCCGAATAGGGGC
Organism: Bryobacterales bacterium; assembly: GCA_963769205.1. Taxonomy (GTDB): domain Bacteria; phylum Acidobacteriota; class Terriglobia; order Bryobacterales; family Bryobacteraceae; genus Palsa-89. Next base: position 463,330 of record CAVYKR010000024.1, read on the forward strand.
GACGTGATGTCGCCCGTAATCGGACCTGGGTTGGTGTGATTTAGCAGGTTGCGTGCCGACATCCCGATGCTTAGGTTGTACCGATGATTCGTGACTGGTCCGCGGATCAGCGATCCCATACCACCGCCGCTCGCCAGGTTCGGGTTCGCTGGTCCACCAGCCGGCAGTGCGGCGCCATTGGATTGGCCGGCGGAACCTCCGCGCTCGGCGCCGAAACCGAAAAGCTTTGCGACTCGCAAATTTAAGGAAATCTGGCCGGGACCGCGCCCAAAATTGCGTGGCACCAGTTTCTCATCGGGAGTAGGGTTCGGATCCAAAAGACCATAGGGCGTTTGGAGGACACCAGTTTTGTAAGGGTCGGTGGCGAAGCCAGGACGGCCATTGAATAAAGTAGTGCCGTAGAGATCGCTGCCGGTGGTGATATCGAACGGAGGACCCGACTGCATGACAATGAAGGGACTCACACGTACGTTCCAGCGAGTGTTGATCGATCCGCCAATATTGGCTCGGTGACGGACGTCATTGAAGGCGGGGCCGAACTCGCCCGTAGAACTATAAGGGTTCGCGGGAAATGTGCCTATGCCATCGGTATTGCTCATGGCTTTGTTTAATACGTAGAAGCCGAAGATCGAAAAACCGGAATTTACCCTGGTGTTGACGTTGGCGATGAGTTGATTCTGTTTATAAATCCCGGAGGATTCCATCAAGAAGATTGGGCCGGGCTGTCCGCGTGGAAACACGTCGGTGGCGGTTCCCGGCACCAGCATAGGCGCGTTGATGTCTTCCGATCGAAGAACGTGCACTCCTCGGGAGTTGGTATAGGTCAGCGCCAGCGTCGTGTGCGCCGGAAGTTGGCGTTCCAGAGAGGCCGAGGACTGCATGGTGTAAGTCGCGCGCATACTGGAGCTGACTTCCTGAATGGCTTGGGGAGTCGCTTGGAGGCCGCTCAGCGATGGGATATTCGGAAAAAAGTCCGGATTGGTGAAGACATATTGCTTCTGAACCTTTCCGTTGTAACGCTCGGCGGTGAGGGTATTCGAAAGCGGAAAGCGATCGTAGAAAATTCCGAAGCCGGCGCGGATCACCGTTTTGGGCCGTGCCTTGGCGCTGCCCGCGGGAGCCCATGCGATAGCGACGCGAGGAGCAACATCGCCCCAGTCGTGAATGTTCGTCTGTATCTCATAGCGCAACCCGGCGCTCAGAGTAAAGTTAGGCCGAATCCGCCAGTCATCGCCCGCGAACACTCCGGCATCAATCTGATTCAGCGCCAGTTTGGGGTCACCCTCGTCAATAGTGAACTGCGTGGCGAAGCCACCCGGCGCTTGAAGTAGCGTACGGCGGTATCGTTCAAGGGAAGTGATATTCACCATCACGGGATGCCCGGAAGAGTCCAGCACCGGTTGATTGTTGGCGTCCAATTCTGGAGCCAGTCCGCCGCCGAAGGTAAATTTTCCGTTGAAATCGAAAGGCGAAATGTTGTCGTCCGTCTGCCCTCGCATGCGCACTCCGAACTTCCAGACATGCGCGCCTTTCGAAATAGTGGTGTAGTTTTGCAGCTCAAAGAAGTTTTGCGTATCGAATGACCGGCCCTGCAGCGAGCCGCCTTTGTTGAAAGATCCCAGGACTGAAATCTCAGGAGTCTGCTCGAACGCAAGCCGCTGCTGCGCGCTCCGGAAATATTGAAAACGAGTCTCGTTGATGGTCGAGCCGTGCACCGAGGTTTCCGTGGCCTGCACAGTTTGGTTGGTGTAATTGTAGTCGTAGCCGCGCGTGGCAAGATCGAAGCTTCCGATGCCGGCCCCGTTGATATCGACATGCGTGAAAGTGTATCGAAGGGTCAGCGTGTTATTGCTGTTCAACTGGTAGTCGACCCGCGGGCTCAGGCGGGTGAAGCGCTGCGGCACCGTAAAAGTATTGAAGAACGAATTGACGGCGAAGGTTTGCGGATCGACCGTTACAGCATTGACGATAGAGCCGTTATCCACGCTATTGCGTTGCCATTCGACGATGAACGAAGCGCGCTTGCCGAGCGGGCCGCCGATGTTCCCCTCAAATTCGTTCAGCAGCAGCGGCGCCTTCACAGCGGAATATGGATTGCGCGAGTTCCAGAAATCCTTGGCGAAATTGTAGTCGATGGTGCCTCGATAACGATCGGCGCCGGGTTTAGTGAAAATTTCGATGCGGCCCAGCCCTAGCTTGTCGTATTCGGGAGAAAACGGGTTCTGATTGACTCTGATTTCGCGTATCGATTCTTTGGGTGGGATCTCTCCGCCGCTGAAGCCGTCAACGAACATCGCGCCGCCGCTGGGGCCTGCTGCCGGACCGGCGAGCGCCTGAAGGTCGGCGGCCAAATCATCGGGATCGTCAGAGAGAGCCTGCAAGTCGTCGCCGCGGAGCACGACAGCGCTGGCATTGCTGGCCGTATCGGTGCTCACGGCGGGCCCGGCGTTCTCCTGTACCGTGACGTGCTCGGCCGTGCCGACCAGCTTCAGTTGAAGATTCAGCGTCTGGACGCCCACAGTTCAGCGAAATGGCGACCGGCTGCAGCATAGTGAGATCGGGAGCCGAGCCAATCAATTGATAGTCGCCTGCGGCGAGCCCCGCGAACACATAGGAGCCTTTGTCGTCCGACGTTGCGATCTTGACGAGGCCATTAGTTCCGGTGAGCGTAACTTTGGCTCCGGGACCAACGCTCCTGAGTCATCGGTTACCTGGCCGCGCAGAGTCGCTGTCTGGGCGAACACGGATGGCGCCAGGGTTAAGGCGAGAATCAGGCCGGCGAGTTTACAGCGAGAAACCTGAGCCAAATGTATACAGTAACAGGCCAAGCTGAAGATTCTCTGAAGGCCGGTAAAAGCGAAACAATGAAAGTAAAGACGAGAGTAAAGGCAAGCGCCGCTTTTGCACAGGAAAATGCCGTAGGCGTCACAGCAAGGCGTTCAGGCCGGCCTGAGCCACCTGCTCATCCTCGTGAGACTTTACTCCTGAAACTCCGATTCCACCCACGCATTGGCCCTCGAACATGATCGGAAGGCCGCCCTGCACAGGCAATCGTCTTCGGAAACGCCAGAGTCCCGGGCCGCTCCTTGGCGGCATCCTCCAGCGCCTTGGTGGGAGTGCGAAAAATCGCAGAACTGCGAGCCTTTAGAGTCGCGATTTCCGGAGTGTGGTATCCGGCGCCGTCCATGCGGTCCAGGTGCAGTAAATAGCCCCCCTCGTCGACTACGGCGATAGTCACGTTCCAATTATTTTTGGCGGCTTCGATTTTGGCGGCCGCAACCATTTTAACGGCGTCGACCGAGCTGAGAATTGTTTTTTGGCGCATAGGCGAATATGCCTCCTAAGATATCAGAGCCTGTCGATGCGATAAGATACCGGCAATGAGCCAAACAGCGAGGAGGCGATTCTTGAAGACCATGGCGGGATCGGTGGCGCTGGGCGCGGGTGCAAGTGGTGTCGAGGGCGCGGCTGGAAGGCGATATCCGTTCGTCCAATGGGACGTGTTCAGCTCGGAAAAGCTTCGCGGCAATCCGCTGGCGGTTTTCACCGATGCGCGCGGACTGGCCGACAATGACATGGCGGCAATCGCCCGCGAAACCAATTTGTCCGAGACCACTTTCATCTTTCCTCGGGACGCAGCCGTTGAACGCGAGCGGGGCGTGCTGGTGCGAATATTCACTCCGCGCGAAGAGCTTCCGTTCGCGGGGCATCCTACTCTGGGGACTGCCATGGCCTTACGGGCCGGCCGTTTGCCGAACGCGGCCGAAATCGCGCTCGAATTGAAGGTCGGAAAGATACCAGTCACCTTTCATGCCGAGAGCGATGGCAAAGTCTTTGGCGAGATGCGCCAGAAAGACGCGGAATTCGGCCAAAAACACCCGCCCGAGGCGGTTGCTGGCCTGGTGGGGTTAAAGATTGACGACATCGCGCATGACCTGCCGATTCAGGCCGTCTCCACCGGATCCGCGTTCGTGATTCTGCCCCTGAAGTCGCTGGCGGCGATTCGTTCTTTAAAGATGAATCACGCGGCCATCGGTGAATATCTGGCGCGTAGTGGAAATCGTAACTTTTATTGCGTCACACGCGAGACCGAAGATCCCAAGGCACGGCTGCATGCCCGGCTGGTAACAGTGGGCGGCGAAGATCCAGCGACAGGATCGGCCGCAGGCTGCGCCGCCGCGTGGATGGTGAAGAACGATGTGGCTCGATCCGATGAGCAGGTGCTGATAGAGCAGGGAGCTGAGGTCCACCGTCCCGGGCAGATCTTCGTTCGCGCTACCCGGCAGGGCGAAGGCGTAGTGAATGTGCGCGTGGGCGGGCACGCCGTAGAAGTGATCCGCGGAGAATACTCGTTATAGGTGATTCACCGCGCCGTGTAGGTTTTGCTAAAACCATTACGGCTGTTCGTGATCGTGAACTTGCCATCGCGCGCAACGGACGCTTTTATCCAGTTGCCCTTGCATTCCGAGGTGTCCTCCAGGTTGGCGATCATGTCCTCCAACGTGTTGTGACTGGGGTCGCGATCAAGCAGCGACAAATGCTCCTGCCAGATGCCTTCGACACCCGGTATCTTGGCGAGTCTCAAATAGGCGGTCTTTTCATAGGGAGCTACTCGCGCGCCCGCCGGAGTAATAGAATTGACGGTATTGTCAATCTGCCCCATGCCTTTTCGGGGTCCATTGTTCACCACTACGACCTGGGGCCGAACGGCATACAGGAACGCTGGAGCGCCGGCGCCGTCGAAAGCGCCATGGCGGCCGGTTTGATACAACGTTACTGTTCCAAGCCTGTTCACTGGACAGGCCAACTCCATCTCTTTTGACCAGTCCAGGTCCACCAGGTTCAGGTATTTAAACTTGCCATAGGTTATCAGCAATCCCACGGTACGCTGATTCTCGGGCGAGACCGGAGCCTTCTGTTCGGCATCCGCGCAGAGCGGGTTAGGACCGCCGCCATTGACAGGCTTCGCCAGTAGCTTCTGGTCGGAAGAGACCACCAGAGCGCGGAGCCCTTTCACGGGAATTTCGTCGCCGGGTTTCACGATGGTGCGCTTCCCGGCTGAGGCGGCCAAATAGCTATCCAGCCATTGCTGATTCTCTTTCTCGATCGCGTCCCCATGATCGTAGAACCGGCCGATTGGGATCATCTTCGAAAATTCCGCGAGTCCACCCACGTGATCTGCGTGGAAATGGCTGATCACGAGGTAGTCTATCTTCTTCAGGCCGGCCTGTTGCGGGGCCGCGTAGAGACGCTTGGCATCCCGACCATTCATCGCCCATCCGGTGTCGATCAGCATGGATTCACCGGCGGGCGATATGATCAGCGTCGCGGCCCCGCCTTCCACGTCAATAAAATAGATGTCCAGATTGCGCGGCTGCGCGTCCAGCAACGCGGCGGGCGTGAGCAATAACGCGAGCAGCATGACTAATGGCATCTTGTGATTCTCTCACTTGAAATGGGGTGCTATACTCAGCACTCAGGACGCACCATGACGCCCGTGCGCAGCATCCCGTCGAGCTCGGCCACGCATCGATCGCGAGGGTTATTTATTGCCGGTATCGCCGTCGGAGCCCTGGCGATGGCGGGTTTTGGGGTGTGGTGGACTCGCGCTAAAGCTCCCCAAGCTCCGATCCTCAAAATTCTCACTTATTCCGGTCACGACTATTCGCCCGCTGCCTCGCCGGAGGGCAAGACCATCGCATTTACGTCGGACCGCGATGGCCGCCCGCGCATTTGGCTAAAAGATCTTGCCAGTGGTCGGGAGACGGCCCTAACAGCCGGTCCGGATGACTATGCGCGCTTCGCTCCCGACGGCTCAACTATTCTTTTCTCGCGAACGGTGGCCTCGCTCACGTCGCTCTACAAGATGCCGGTCGCGGGCGGCGCGGAGGCGAAAGTTGTGGACGACGCCCTGGATGGCGACTGGTCGCCCGATGGACGCCGCATCGCGTTTGTCCGCTCGAAGTCTAAGGGACCGCAGCTCAGCGCCGCGATTTGGACCGTTGGCGCCGACGCCCAGGGGGCGGCTGAGCTCGCCCAATCGCTAAACGGCTCCTTGAAGCAGCCGCGCTGGTCTCCCGATGGCCACAGCATCGCAGCCGTGCAAAGCTTCATCCAAGCCGGCAGCCCCACAGCGATCTTCGTAGTGGATGCGGAGACCGGGAAATCCCGTACCATCGGCGCAACGTCTGGCGGCTTTGCGATTCTTTCGATAGCCTGGAACGGATCGGGTGACGATCTGTTGTATTCGCAGGCCGAATCGGTGAGCCTCACCGGCGCGGCCGGGCGTATCGTCCAGCAGAACCTGGTTTCCGGCGGCACCCAAACGCTCTTCTGGAGCCCTTACGCTGGCCTGACATTTGATGTGGCCGGTTCGGGAACGCTTGTTTTCGGTACCGGGTCGCCGCGTCAGAACGTTCGCGAAGTCGGCCTGCATGAAGCTTCCGCCAAGAGCCGCTGGCTCACCCGCGGCAACAGCACCGACCGGCAGCCGGCCTATTCACCGGACGGCGAATGGCTGATTTTTTCGTCCAATCAGAGCGGCAACCTGGATCTTTGGGAAGTCTCCACCAAAACCGGCGCTCCCCATCGCGTTACTGACGACCCGGCGGAGGATTGGGATCCGGACTTCACCGCCGATGGAAAACAAATCGTATGGAGCTCGAACCGGAGTGGCCATTTCGAGATCTGGATCGCCGGGGCTGACGGCAGCGGCGCCCGCCAGTTGACGCAGGATGGCGTGGATGCCGAGAATCCGACAGCGACGCCGGATGGCAATTGGATCGTGTATAGCTCCGGCAATCCGGCCAAGAATGGCGTTTGGAAGATACGCAAGGACGGTTCAGAAGCCACAAAGCTGGTTGGCGGGCCAACTTTGGTCCCCGACGTCTCCCCGGATGGCCAGTATTGCTTGTACGTTCCCAATGTTGCCGGACGCTCTTATCAGGTAAAGGTGCTGCGTTTGTCAGACGGCGCCGCTGTTCCTTTCGAGATTCTGAGCGACGTTTTTCCACGATCGCGCTGGATGCCGGACGGCAAAGCGATCGCGTTTATCGGACAGGATGAGAAGGGAGTGCGAGGCGTTTTCGTGCAGAATTTCGCCGCCGGTCAAGATACAGCCAAGACGCGCCGGCCTTTGGGAGGCTTCGATTCGGATTCTACCGCTGAATCTTTCGGAATCGCTCCCGACGGGATGCATATGGCCATCGCGGCGCGCGAGCCGTTGTCGAGCCTCATGATGGCGGAGCGAGTCCCCGCGGTGGTTCGGGGCCGGGCGCGTTAGCGAGAGAAGTTTTCGTGGCGTGTATCACAATCCTGTAGTTGTTCTCGGCATTGAGATTAATTAACGCCACGAAAGTACGGCCTTGGTACGTTCCGATGGTTCCTGATTGCGACACGCCGGATACTTCCCACCCCGCCGGCAGCAGCACCGTATTGCGAAGCCCCTTCAATGTCCGATCGAACACCAGTTCGCCCTTCACCAGCTTATAGCCGGAGTCGTTCAGCTTGCCCGTGATCTTGATATGAGCACTCTGCTTGTCATCCACGATCGGAACATCTAGCGCAACAAAAGTGGCGCTGCCTTCTTGCTTGGGGCTGAAAGTCTTCGCCGTATCTAAGTCAATGACTTTCAGGTTGTCGAGCGCCAGGTAGGTCAGAGAATCCAATTTGGCGCGGACGCCCTTGCGATAGTCGCTGTATATCTGTTCCACGTGGATAGTGTGGGTTTCTGGCGCCTCCAGATCGTACAGCGTCTTAATGTCATCAAAGAACATGTCGTCGTACTGGATCGCCGGGAAGGCGGCCGAGGTCTTGCGGGCGTGAATCGTCACTGCATTGCTCTGTCCGCTGGGATTGGCGAAGGCTAGCTTCAGCCGGCCATCCGCGGTGGTGGTGAGCTGCGCCGCGACGTTCGACGAAATGAACGCGAACCCCGGAGGCAAAAGCACGCCCAGCCGATAACCTGTCAGGCTGCGTACCCAGACAATGTCGTCGCCGTGCGTCACGTAGGTGCGTGCGTCCTTGTACGTTTTGTAGATCAATACGCGGCCGACGCCGCCTTGGGGAACCGGAATCGGAAGCCGCGCGTGAATGGCGTGAGTCTCCGGGTCGAACCGGTGCTCATAGGTGAACTTCAGGGGCTTTCCAGTGCGCGGATCGTAAACGTCGATGTCCGAACCTTCGCTGCCTCCCCGAGTGGCGTTCACCAGCTCCGTTGCGCCAGGCTTGGTTTCCTCAGGCAGATAACGAATCCGGAACTGGTCGCTCCCGGGCGGCAGTATCGAGTACTCGGTGTATGCGTCTTGAGTGAAAAGACGGGTGACGGGCGGCGTGGGACGCAGAGATCCATCTGGGTTGGTCGGAGAGGGCGGCGGAACGTAGCCCCATCCTCCCCCGGCGAATTGCGCGGTCAACCACGCCGGAACCAGCAGGACCAGCGCGGCAATCGCGAGTTTCACCGTAGATCGCCGGGCTTTTTGGATTCTTTCGGAGCGACCAGGCACTGATCCGACCGGCAATTGTGCGAGTTCGCCGAACCGAGCTTTTCGAGCATCGCCACCGTTTCCGGATGCGGAATGCCGAAGCGCGTCGGACCGTTGGCCATATCGGCGACCGTGTTCTTGTCCTTGGCCACGGCTTTCACGTCAGCGCCCTTTTCGATCAGATAGCCGATCATCTCGTGATTGCCTAGATAAGCCGCGCCGTGCAGTGCCGTATAACCCCGATCGTCGGCCGCGTTCACGTCCGCTCCATGCTGAACGCAATACTTCACCGCTTCCATCCACGAATCGGGTGCGTTCATGCTGTAGTGATAGCCCCAGCCTATGCCTGCGGCGGCCATCAGCGGCGTCGTTCCATGCGTGGTGGGAATATCGGGGTCGGCGCCATGATCCACCAGCAGGCGCATGACATCCACGTCGCTCGATTGCGCAGCCCGCCAGAACGCCGTCGCGCCCGCGGTATCTACCCAGGAATGATCGCCGAAGGACCGGAACCACAGCTTTTTCGTGATTCGGGCATTCGGGTTGGCCCCGTTTTCAAGCAGGGCTTTCATCAAGTCTCGATAAGATGTTTTTTCCTGGCCGACGCCGGGGGCGGGGAACCAGCCCTTCGGCGCCCACTGCAAGTCGACCGCCGCGTAGAGCGCGTTCAGTCCCTGGATGTTCGAAAGATTCGGATCGGCGCCCCAATCGACCAACAGTTTCGCCAAATCAAAATGGCCGTTCATAGTCGCCATGACCAGCGGGCTGGTTTTTTCGGATGTCGAAACCTCGTTGATGTCCGCTCCGCCTTCGAGCAGTGCCTTGGCCGCTTCTATCTGGCCGTCGCGAGCCGCGTACAGCAGCGCGGTCATACCGCCGATGTCGAGCGTGCCGCGCTCGCGGATGATGCCATACATGCTGCCGTTACCGTCTTCGCCCTTAGACTTGTCGCCGGGCAGGCGTTTCTCCATCTCATCCACTTTGGCGGTCAGCTTTTGCACCATGGTCTTCAAGTCGGCGGGCGGCTCTTCGGATTTGCCGGCCGTGTATACCGCTGATTTGAAGCCGAGCGAGCCGGCCAGAGCATCTATAGCGGCCTTTTGATCGACCGCGGAATCCTTGGCCGGGGGTATCGGAGCCTTCTGTTCTTTGGCTTCCGGACCCGGATTGCCGTCATCGAAAGGGGCTGCCGACGGGGCAAGTTTCACAGGCTTGGTGGTGATGCTCGGGTCCGCGCCGTGCTCCAGCAGCAACTTGATCGCCGCGTCACGATTCAGCGCCGCCGCAAACATCAGCGCCGTTTGTCCGTGCGTGCCTTCCCGGGCGTTGACCTCCGCGCCATGCTGGATCAGCATCTTCACGGCGTCGGCGTTGCCCGAGGCCGCGGCGGTCATCAAAGCGGTAGTCCCATGCTCGTCCGTGGCATTCGGGTTCGCTCCGGCCTTCAACAGGATTTCGATCACGGGCGCGCTGCCGTTCTTCGAGGCCATGAACAGTGGAGTGATTGCGCCTATGCGGGTGGCGGCCTTCACACTGGCGCCGGCCGAGAGCAGCATCTTCGCCATCTCTACATCATCTTTATACGCGGCCCAATGCAGTGCCGTGGTGCCGTCGCCCTGGGGCGCATTCACGTCCACTTTTTGCGCCAACAGCGAACGTACCGCGTCACGATCGCCCTGCATGGCTGCATCGGAAAGCCGAGTGTCGGCCGCAGCCGCAAGAAGCACCGCCAGACAAAGTCCGCCAATGAATGTTTTCACGCTGGCTCCTAGATCGCGATCACTCCCGTGCTATCGCCAATGCTCTCGATATTCATCCCGACCTTGTGCATCACTGTGAGCAAAACATTCGCCATGGGCGTCATGTCCTCGCATCGCACGTGCAAATTGCCTTTGACCTTGCCGTTGGCGTGGCCGGCCAGAAACACCGGCACGCGTTTATGATTATGCGCATTCGAATCGCCCAGCGGGCTTCCATAGAGGATCAGCGAATGGTCCAGCAGATTGCCGTCGCCATCCGGCGTATTCTTCAATTTTTCGAGAAAATACGGAACCAGGCTCACGTGATAGCGGTTGATCTTGGCGAAGTCGGCGATCTTCGCCGGGGTTTCTCCGTGATGCGACGCCGAATGGAACGGCACCTTTACTCCGCTTTCCGGATAAACCCGCTGGCACACATCGCGGCTCATCTTGAACGCGGAGACGCGCGTAGTGTCGGTCATGAACGCCAGCGCCTGCAGATCGAACATCAGCTTCACGTGCTCTTCGAAAGAGTCCGGAACGCCCACCGGAGCCGCCGGCAGCGAGCGTGCGATGCCGCTGCGATTATGGCTTTCCATCTTCTGGATGCGCCGCTCGATCTCGCGCACGTCGTCCAGATATTCATTGAGCCGGCTGCGGTCGCTGGCGGGCAGATCTTTCTGCAGCTGCGCCACTCGATGCATGATCCGATCCAGAATACTTCCGCTGGCCTGCTGGCGAAGCGCGCGTTCTTCCGGCGTGGAGCCATCCCCGAACAAACTCTCGAACACCCTGCGGGGATCGATCGTCATCGGCAGCGGCTGCGTCGGCGACGCCCAACTGATCGTGTCCGAATACACGCAGGCATAGCCATAATCGCAATGACCCGAAGCATCCACGCTTTCAATGCAAACCTGCAGCGACGGCAGCGGCGTATCCTGCCCAAACTGCTGCGCGTACATCTGATCGATGGACGTGCCGCAGAAAATGTCGGCGCCCATGGTCAGCTTGGGATGCGCGGCGGTCAAAAACACCGAACTGGACCGGAAATGATCGCCGCCTTCTTCGGCATCGGCAAACGCTCCGGCGGGACGCAGATCCGTGTCGCTGATGACCGTCAGGTAATCGCGAAATGGCGCCAGCGGCTCCAGCGTCTGCGTGAACTCGAAATCCGAGCCCTCTTTTTCCGGCGACCAGTAATGCTTGTTCGATCCATCCACCGTGCTGCCCGCCGAGCCGTGCACCATCTCGATGCAACACAGCCGCGATCGCGGAGACGCTGCCGTTTTCGCCAACGGCGTCTGCGCCGGCACCATCGAATCGAGCAACGGCAATGCCAGCGACACCCCTACCCCGCGAAGAATCGTTCGCCGCGAAAGATGCTTCTTGGTGATGAAACATTCCCTCTATTCTCCTACTTAATGGTGCGCAAGTGCATCTGGCAATCCGGTCGCGGCGGCTGCGTCGGTTGGCGCTTCGCCACCTTCCGCCTTTCGCATCTGAAACGGCATGCTCCTGACGATCCCCAGCACGAACGCTGAAAAGCGATTGTTTTCGCGCGCCGCTTCATGCTCGATAGAGCGCACCATCGGCATATCGCGATAATCCACCACGCGGCCCAGCGCGTAGGCCAGCAGATTCTCGGTAAACGTCCCGATAAAAGCGTCGGAATGGCTGAGGATCGCCTTTCGCAAACTCACCGGCCCATCCAAAATGGTGCCGTCGAACATCTTGCCCGACGCATCGACCGGCAGGCCGCCGTCCTTGGTGCGCCACGCACCGATGCCATCGAAATTCTCCAGCGCCAGCCCGATCGGATCCATCAGCTGATGGCACGAACGGCAGGGCTCATTCTTGCGATGCTGTTCCATCTTCTCGCGCACCGACTGGGTCTTCTCGTTCTCGCCAGTTTTCCTTCAAGGGCGGCACATTCGCGGGCGGCGGCGGAGGCGGCGTGCCCAGCAGGGCGATCATCACCCACTTGCCGCGCTGCACCGGCGAAGTTCGGTTCGATACCGAAGTCAGCGTCAGAATGCTGGCCTGGCCCAGCACCCCGAACCGGTTTTCATCGGTCACTGTGACCCGGCGGAACCGTGGCCCCAGCACATTCGGGATCCCGTAATGCTTGGCCAGCAGCTCGTCAACGAAAGTGTAGTTGGCGGTCAGCAGATCAGCGATACTTGCGATCCTCGTGCACGATACTGTCGAACAGCAGCTCGGTCTCGCGGCGCATGGAATCGGCCAGATTCCGGTCGAAGTTGGGATAAAGGAACGCGTCCGGTTGAACGTCCTTCAGATTCTGCAATTGCAGCCACTGCGCCGCGAAAACGGTCGACAGCGCCTCCGAACGCGGGTCGGCCAGCATGCGCCGCACCTGCTTTTCAAGCACGCCCGGGTCTTTCAGCTTTCCTTGGCTCGCCAGCGTGATCAGTTGATCATCCGGCGCGCTGCTCCACAGAAAATACGACAAACGCGCGGCCAGCTCCAGATCGCTGATCCGATAATTCGATCCCGGCTGAACGGCGCTCGGCGTATGCTCGAACCGAAATACAAATTCAGGATCGGAGATCAGCGTCTGCACCACGGTCCGAATCCCCGCATCGAAGGGCGGTTCGTTCTTGGCCGGACACGGCGTCCCTGCTGAAACACACTGAGCAGATCTTCCAGGTCGGTATCGGTCGACGGGCCGTCGATAAGCCTGGCGAGCCAGCGTTGAGATGATTTTCTTGGCGCAGGGAATCTCGTCGGCGCCCGCATCCGGCCGGCACGCGAATATCTTGCGGCGGCTGGGAGTGTCGGATATTCCGGTGACGTTCTTCGGGCCAACGACTCTGCAGTTCTCGCAGGTGCGGCAGCGACGTGATTCCCGGCAGGTCGGCATTGTTCAGATCGATCAGGCTCTGCTCGAACGGCATCACAGTGTCTTCAGCCGGTCCCTCGGACTTCTGAATGAAGGCGGCCGAAACCCTCTTCGGACCCGCCGTGACCTTGACCGGCGTCGACACTAAATCGTCTGTGAATGTGGAATTCGGATCAATGTTGAGCAGCGCCACCCGCTCGCCGTTCACGGCCACCTCGATCTGCTGCCCCTTGCCCTGGCTCTTGCCCCACAGCGGACCGCAAATGTCGTAGTAGAGCGACATCCGGAAGACGTATTCGCCGTCGGCTGGAAAATCATGCATCACCGCCAGGCCGCCGCGCGTTCCGAAGGGCGTGCCTTCCACGTGCCGCAATTGATTCACTACTCGCGGGATGTGATAGGTCTTCGTCGATGCGGCGACATCCGGATCGCCCACAGCCTCGCGGCTGATCTTGCCCGCGGCGCGGATATATCCTTCCATCAGCGCCGGAGAAACATTCAGGGCATCCGCCATGTTGTCGAAGCCGTGGCTCATGTCGTCGGCCGGTAGAAGCGAAGCGACGTCGACGTCGATCGCCAGCAGGTCGCGGATGGAGTTGCGGTATTCAGTCCGGTTAAGCCGATGCAGCGCCGGCGCGCCGGCATTGGGATGGATCGCGGCTGCGTGATCGATGCCCGTCTCGAGCGACGTCACGAAAGCCTTCATGGTGGCGGCTTCGGGTCGCGGCATGCCGGGGGGCGGCATCATCCCGGCATGCAGCATGCGAATGGCTTTTTCTAAAGCTGGCGCGCTTCGGTCAGGGTGCGCCCAATCCACGTTTGCCCACGAGAAGTTTCCCGATTTTAGCTTCTCGTTGTGACACGCCGAACAACTCCGGCTGACGAATGCTTGTTGAGAGGTCGCGGTAACGAACGTCTCAGGACTCTGCGCGGCCGCAGTGCTTCCCAACAAGCCCGCGATACCGATTAGAAAGAAGCTTCTCAGGCAAAATCCTCAAGCCGATTATATCGTCACCTGAATGCGACGAGCGAATTCATCCGAATGAGCTAATTGGTCGAGTTGCCAGGCAGCAACTGCTTGATCTGCCGCACCGCGTAGTCCACTTTCATGTCGAAGATCCGCTTGCCCAGTTCCGGAGTAGATGGCCGTGCATCGCCGGTGATTCCATTGTTAACGCGCTTAGCGTTTGGATCCGGAGTCTCGCCGCGCCGCCGCACTGGATCTCCAAGCGCTGTTGGCAGCAGGTCCTTGCGCACCCAGCCTTTGTCCCCGCCCAGGTACAGCATCTCGGAAGTGTCCATCACTGAGGCGTGCCCGCCCGACGGATATTTGTTCTCAGCCAGCCATTTCTCGTAATCGCCCTGCGCTTTTTCGTAGGTCTCGTCGCAAAAGACAACGCGTATGCCTTGCGAGGAATACTTGGCGTCTAGCTTTCGCGCGACTTCTCCAAGCTCCTTCTGGCCGCCGCCGTGATCGCCCATCAGCACCACGTTCTTGAACCCGCTCTTGATGAGCTGTTCGGCCACCTGTTCGTTGATGGCGGCGAAAAGCGGCCCGGTCAGCCCGATCGTTCCCGGCAGATCCGCGCTGGCCTCATTCACCGAGAACGGCATTACCGGCGCAGTAAGGGCATTTCCCAGCTTTAACGCGATCGCCCGCACCGTCTGCTGAGCCATAAGAGTATGGCCGCCATTGATGTTTTGCGGTCCGCGTTGTTCCGTGCCGCCGTTATAGACCAGCACCGTCGTCTTGCCCTCTTGATGGATAGCTTTCTTCACTTCAGCCCAGGTCATCATGTCGAACTCGACCACCGGCTTTTGCGCAGTCTGCCCGTAGAGGTACGCGGTGGAAAGGGTGAGCACCAACAATCGATATTGCATCGTGGGACTCATCATAAGCCAACGGTCCTGCCAGGCGCAAGAGTCCGGCACCGGCCATAAACCGGGCGTTAAGAAAAATCCCATTTATATCCCCAACTGATACAATGTTTGCTGCTCGGAAGGAGCTACATGCCTAAGAAAATCGACCCTCTCAATAAAAAACAATACGGCGCAGTTACCGCAATGTTGATCGTCCCGGACATCAAGGCCGCCGTGAGCTTTTATCAAAAAGCTTTCGGTTTTGCGAAGCGCGGAATCATGAATGGACCCGACGGAAAGCCGATCCATGCCGAACTCACGCTGCGAAACACGACCGTTATGCTGGGCCCGGAAAATGTCCAGCGCGGCGCGCGCAGTGCCAAAACGCTAGGCGCATCGCCGGTTACCCTGTACCTTACAACTGAAAACGTAGACCAACTGGCCGCTAAAGCAGTAAAGCTAGGAGCTACGCTCCAAGGGCCTGTGATGGATATGTTCTGGGGCGACCGCGTTGCAAACCTGGTGGATCCCCACGGATATACCTGGATGGTAGGAACCCACATGGCCGAGCCTACACCGCAGGAAATGAAGAAGGCCATGAAAGAGATGATGAAACAGATGGCTCAGGCGGCGCCCGCGGGCAGTGGCGCTTAGTTAGAAGATTTCTACGTAGCTGCCGACGACGCGAATCCCAGCCGCTCCAACAGTCGTATAAAGCGGGGATGAGCGCGCAGGCAGTCGTAAACCGGATCGGCCTTGAGATAGATCATCCAAAATGATCTTTCTTCGAGCCCCTGCTCGAGGAGATCCAAGGCCTGTTCATTCTCGCCCAGCCCCAGGTGGATCAACGCCAACTGGGGCGAGGGCATATAGCGATCTTTCGCCAATCGCTCTAGGTCCGCTAAAATCTTCCGCGCCTCGGCGATCCGTCCCGCTCGCCCATAGGCGTAAGCCAGCGCCGCCGAAGCCTGCCGGTTGCCGGAAAACTGCGCCGCGCTCTCGAAGTGAGCGATGGCTTCTGCACACATGCCGTTTTGCGCGTACGCGCGGCCCAGATTGAAATGCGCGGGCGGATAACGAGGCTCCCTCTCGAGAACTTGTTTGAAGCTCTCAATCGCCGGTTCATAACGACGTGCGAAGTAGTGCGGATCCGCAGCATTCATCGCAATCGTGAGAGAAAGCGGGTCCAGATCCTCGGCCAGCTTCTGTTCCGCGGCAGCCTCCTGAAACCGGCCCATAACGTTGAGGTACGCCGCATACCAGTTATGCGCGTCGGCATAGTTGGGCCGCAATTCTGTGGCCCGCCGGAATTCTCTTTCTGCTTCCAGCCAGTTCCATTCGAACCAAAAATGCACCAGGGCCATGGAGGCGTGCCCTTCGCCCAGATGCGCGTCGATCTCAAGCGCGCGCGTCGCAGCGGCCTTGGCTCGGGGACCGGAATCGAGCGGTGGCGTGGCCCCGAACCAGATTAGACGTCCGTAGCAATTCGCTATCCCGGAATAAGCCAAAGCATAGCGAGGGTCTCGATGGAGGGCGCGCTCGAAGTATTCGATGGCCAGCCGCGCGTCGGTGTCCGTGCCACGGTTCCAAAAATAGCGGCCGTGCAAGTAATCTTCGTAGGCTTCGGGGATCGCCCGGCCGGCGCGCGCCCGGCGGTCGAGCAGTTCGAAAGCCAGTGAATCCGCTATTTTTTGCGCCACTTCGCGCTGAACCTCGAAAATGTCCGCCAGTTCTCGATCGTAGCTCTGGGCCCACAAATGAGTCTGGTCATCGACGTGGATGAGCTGAACGGTGATTCGTGCGCGCCTTTCCTCCAGACGCACACTACCTTCCAGGACATAATCAACGTTCAGCTCTCGACCGATCTGATCGATCCTTTTCCCGCCTTGCTTGTATTGCATGGCGGAAGTCCGCGCGATAATTCCTAGCTGACCTGGATTGAGCCGGCCCAACTCGGTGATCATTTCCTCCGTCAATCCATCGCTGAAAAAGTCCTGTTCCGCGTCCGTGCTGACGTTCTCGAACGGAAGTACAACCAACCGGATCCTGTGCGGCGCGGCCGAGGCACCCGGCCCCGCATCCGATGTTACCGTCACCAGCAAGCGATAGCCGCGGCGGGCGATAGTTTCCACAAAGCGCGGATTTGCGGCGGAGTCACCGAGAGCCGTTCGCAGCCGGTTTACGGCTTTATTCAGCCCGTGATCAAAATCCACGAAGGTGCGATCGGGCCACAGCCTGCTGCGAAGCTCCGCCCGGGTGACCACCTCGGTCGGATGTTCCAGCAATGTCGCCAGCACCTGGAATGCTTGTTCCGGCAGCCGGATTCTCAGTCCATGCTTGCGCAACTCACCCGCGCCGAGATCCGCTTCGAATGCCGCGAAACGAAAAATACGTGGACTGGGTGGGCCTGCGGACATACACGGTTCAGGTTGGCTATATTTGGAACAAGTGTACCAAAGTCTCAAGTCCTCATGAATTTAGCAGGGGATGTAAATTCCACTCTCGAAGTAGGTCCCGCCCCGCCATTGCCTTTCATCTAAGACAGAAAAACGCGAACCCATGGCCGGTGCTTCAACTTGCGCTCCGGACCCTGGATAACTCCGAGTAACTCGCCCGAGATGTTTTGCTTCGCGCCTGTCTGAAGCTACGGACAGCGCTCGTAACAGCGTAGGTTTAAACCAATAAATATAAGGAAGCCATGCAGAAAATTCTTCTTGTCGATGATGATGAAAACGTGTGCGAAACGCTTAGCCTCCTGCTCGAGCGCGAGGGTTTTGAGCCTCTGATCGCGCGCGACGGGGAGGTTGGTTTCGAAAGGGCACTCACTCTCAAGCCTCAGTTGGTTCTGATGGATCTCCGATTGCCCGGCATGAGCGGTATGGAGTTGTGCAGGCAACTGATTGCCGCCAACGTCGGCATCCCGATCATCGTCCTAAGCGGTATGGGCGAAGAGCTTGATAAGGTGCTCTTGCTTGAAATCGGCGTGGACGATTATGTAGTCAAGCCGTTCAGCCCGCGTGAGTTGCTGGCCCGCATTCGCGCCGTATTGCGTCGCGCATCGACAATCGAGAAGATAGTCAAGTTTGGGGACGTTGAGGTGGATCTGGACCGCCGCCTCATCACTCGTAGCGGTCGCGAAGTCAACCTGACTCGGCAAGAGTACAACCTTCTGACCTACTTCTTGAATAATGCGGACCGGGCTCTCAGCCGCGATGCGATTCTTAACGAGGTGTGGGGTTTT
This sequence comes from Bryobacterales bacterium, assembly GCA_963769205.1. Classification (GTDB taxonomy): domain Bacteria; phylum Acidobacteriota; class Terriglobia; order Bryobacterales; family Bryobacteraceae; genus Palsa-89. Next base: position 481,513 of record CAVYKR010000024.1, read on the forward strand.
GAGAGCTATCCCAATACGCGCACCGTGGACGCGCACGTCGTCCGGCTCCGTCAAAAACTTGAGCAGGATCCCGCCCTTCCCCGCCACGTTCTGACGGTTCACGGATTGGGCTATCGCTTTTCTATAGCGCCGTCTGCCAGACCACTTGCGTCAGGAGAGAGCCGTTCTGATAGAATGTCCCCTGACCCCGCGTACCTGCGGTGAGGGTCATTTTGGAGAAGGAGGTTCGAACACGAACATGATGAGTCGTCGATTCCCATTTGTGGTGTTATCCGCGGCGTTGGCCATGGTGGTCTGCCAGGCACAGGGGCAAGCCCCTCGAGCTAATGCGGATCCCTATGCCAATAATCCGGATGCCGGAAAGATGCAGTTTCCTCTCGCGGCGCCCGCCGGCAAAGATTCCGGCGCTATCACCAAGGCGCCCCCCGGCGCGGTAAATCAGGGCATGCTCGATCTGGCCAAATGGAACTACGGCCCCGCTTGGGATGCGCCCGCGGATGCCAAGATCTGGAATCCGGTAATGATCAAGTTGATGAAGGGCGAGAAAGTAACCGGCGGAACGGTCTTCAGCTCCGACAGCCCGGAGACCTATTGCGCGATGGCCAACGCAGGATACGACTTCATCTGGACCGAGATGCAGCATGACTCGCGTGATTGGGAGGCCGTCGGCCGTATGTGGAAGGCCTGCCCTCACGCCAAGGCCGTTCCCGGCGTGCGCGTAGCCTATACCGATGAGCGTGAAATCCAGCACGCCACCGATCTTGGAGCCTTGGTAGTAGTCGTTCCAACCGTCCGCTCGGTGGAAGAAGGGAAAGCCGCGCGCGATTGGACCATGTTCCCGCCGCTCGGAAAACGTAGCGTCGGTGGCGGCCAAGCCTTTGGAGAGGATTTTTGGGGCAACGTTCCCGGCGGATATCGCAACACGTTCAATAGCAATGTCGTCCTGGTCGAGATGATCGAGACGTTGGACGGCGCCATGGCCGCTCGCGAAATCGCTGGTATTCCGGGCGTAACCGCGGTCTTTGCGGCCAGCGGGGACCTTGGCAATTTCTCGGGTTATAAGCAGGGCACGCCCGACTACGAACGGCTGATCAACATCGTGCACGATGCGGCGCTCGCCGCTGGCAAGAAGCTGTGCGGCCCATTTGCCTGGCGCGACCGGCCGGACTTCACTTGCTTCCAGAATGGCAGTGAAACGGCTGCCATCGCGCGCGGCGTTGCCGCGGAACTCGGTACGCTAAAAGACACGCAAGGAAAGCCTGACGTCGGGCCCTACGCTAACAAGAAGTAAGACCCCCGATCCGATATTCCAAACTGGCGCCGGCTACGTCGGCGCCAGCCTACCTCCGTAATAATACAGCCACCCTACATCACAATCAGCTACTTCACTTGGACGTTTCGTGGATGCTTTTTGTGGTTCTTAACATGGTTGGGCCGATTACAGTAGCTGCTCATAAGTGCAAGTTAACGGACCAACTGGGGGTTTCACCCGCTGCACCACCAGCGGATTTTACTAGTAATATTCCTAGTATTCAGGTACTCTACCAGTAGCCGCTCAAAGAGAACATTTCCCTCGCCGGATGGTTTTTCTCTTTCTTCGACAGAAAGAGGGTTTGGACGTATGCCCAACTCTTCACGGGCCACTAAAATGGCGAGCCCCAGGCAAATTGAAGTTCTGGTAGTGCAAAGCAATCCTGCCGATACGCTCCTCACCCTGGAAGCGTTCCATGCCGCTGGTCTGACCAACGGCCTGAGTTGCGTCACCGAAGGGGAAGACGCGCTCAATTATGTCGGTCGGAAAGGCAAGTACGCTCACGTCCCCAGCCCGGACCTGATTTTCTTGGATTTGTCACAGCCCCGAGTTTCCGGTCTGGAAGTCCTGAAGGTAATCAAGTCGACTCCGGAGTTGATGCACATTCCGATAGTAGTTGCCGCGGGCTCGGACGATCCCAAGTTTGTGCGGGAGGTCTACGCGCTCAATGGCAATTGTTTCATTCGGAAACCCGGCGAGCTTCAAGAATTCGTTCGGTTTATCGAAACGTGTTACGAATTTTGGAGTCGTGTAGTCACTCTTTGCCCTCCGGGTGCCTCGCCGCGGTGAACGGACAATGCGGAATGCGGGACATGGGCCGATCCGAGCCATCTCCGCAGATAATCGGCGGGATTATGCCGGGACCAGGATGCAACGAAACCGCATTCAATAGCCGGGTCGGGGCTCGGCAGAAGTGATACCAGCCTCAATTTTTCAAGTGTCTTTAATTATCGTTGCGCCGCGCCGGAACGCCCCATGATGGGCCAAACATCGACGATCTGGTCGCCCCTGGCAACATAGTAGCGGTCGTAGTAGTTGGTGCTGTCGTCGAGAACGGTGCAATAGATTTCCACACGGTCGCCAAGCTTGGGTTCGCGGTCGGCGTCCTTCCATTTCAAGAGGCCATACTCGGCGCCCTGCGTGCCGACTTCAACACCCGGCATCCCTTTCACTTTGTCAGTGGGCCGAACGCCGGCCTTATTGCCGTAGTCGATGGCGACCTGGTTGGGATGGCGTTTGCTATCCACGGTTGTAAGGACGGTAAGAGCGCCGTCGAAATCATTGTAAGTCGTATCGTTGCCCTTGCCGCCGATAACGAAATACCGGGTGTCCATGAACACGTAGGATCCGACTTCGAGCTCGGTGAGGCCGTTCTCATGGTCGATGTTGTACGTTCCCGTCGACCCACCGCTGAAAATGTTAACGGGTAAGCCGGACTTCTTGCATAACGCTACCGTCTCCCGGGCGTCGGCCATATCTTTTGTGGAACGCTCGCGCCGTTTCTCGAACCCATGCACATGGGCGGCGATGCCGGCATAGGCCATGATGCCCTCAAACTCCATGCGCTTGGAGGAAGCCACTTTCTGAGCCAACTCGACGGCCGGCTTACCATTTTCGATTCCCTGTCTGTCCAGACCCGCATACACCGATACAAGCACCTTCAGGTGGGCGTTGTCGGCCGCGGCCGCCTGTTCCACCCAATCGAACACCTGCGGATCATCAACGACGAACATAAAAGTGGGATCTTTTTTCGAAAGCGCGACCGCTCGCTCGATGTTGTTCCGGCTAGCGGGCTGTTTAGTCCACATCACGTTGCGCAGGCCGGCGTTGGACATCAGCTCCGCTTCAGCGATCGTCGCGCAGGTCAATCCAATTCCACCGTGCGCAATCTGGATCTTGGCCACATCTACGCTCTTATGAATCTTCACGTGCGGGCGAACGGCAATCCCATTCGCTTTGGTGGTATCGGCCATGAGCTTCACGTTGCGCTCAAACATCGCCTGATCGACGACCATGCAGGGCGTCGGAAGAACGTCCTTGGTCATGTCCCGGAAATCACGGCGGGCGATACGCGCTTCGAATTCGGTGTAAGGAAATCCGGTGGAACTGGTTCTAGCAGCCCGGCCTTTTACTGTGGAAAGAGCAGCGGCGCTGGCAGCTATGAATTGGCGGCGTGATGTCATTGAAGCCCTCCTCAGCGAAGTCTAACATGTACAGTTCTGATTATCACACCCCTGGTTGAACCACAGCATGTCAGTGTGTTATCGTCGCAAACACAAATGACAGGCCTTCTCAAACTTGTCGGCGGCTGTCTGCTGCTTTGCCGGCTGGTTCCGGGCCAAGGAACAGAGCCAGGCACGCAGCCGAAGACGACTCGTGAAGACCTGACTGAGGGTCAACGCATTTTCGGAACCCAGTGCTCTTACTGTCATGGACCGAAGGGCGAGGGAGGACAAGGAGCGGTGCTGGCGGTTCCTCGCTTATCTCATGCGCCCGACGACCAGGCCCTGTTTCGCGTCATCCGCGAGGGTATTCCTGGCACTCGCATGCCCGCCAGCGCGCTGACCACCGGCCAGGTTTGGGAAGTAGCCGCCTTTGTACGAACGCTCGGGCACGTCGAAGGGCGCAAATCCTCCGGCGATCAGCGGCGCGGCCAGCAGATTTTCGCAGGCAAGGGGGGGTGTACTGCATGTCACACCATAGGAGGGCACGGCGGCGCCATTGGACCGGACCTCACCGACATCGGAGATCGGCGGGAAGCGGCTGAACTGCGTTCCGCGCTGATCGCGCCCAGTCCTTCGATTCCGCTTGATTTTCTTCAGGTTCGAGTAGTGACAAAAGACGGCCATGCGTTCACGGGAGTACGGGTGAACGAAGACGCATTCTCTATTCAGTTTCGTGACCTTTCTAATCAGTTTCACTCCTTTTGGAAGAGCGAACTGAACGACATCACGAAAGAGCCGAAACGATCTATCATGCCTAGCTATCAGAGCATTCTTAACGCTGCCGAGTTGGAAGATGTGCTGGCTTACTTGGAATCTCTGCAGGGCCGGCCATGAATGGCTTTCTCCTATTACTCGCAGCAGCAGCGGTTTTGCATGGACAGGTGCCTTATGAGCGAATCCTCAAGGCGCATTCAGAGCCAGGGAGCTGGCTGACTTACTCGGGCGATTATCAAGCTCACGGCTATTCGTCGCTGGACCTGATCAATACCGCCAATGTCGCCGGCCTGAAGGTGGCCTGGATGTATCAGATCGGCACCACGCATCATTTCGAAACGACCCCGCTGGTTTTCGATGGAATCATGTACATCACCGAGCCGCCCAGCGATGTGACGGCGCTCGACCTCCGCACCGGGCGGCCGATATGGAGCTACCGCAGATCGCTGCCCAAGGGCGTCATCGTCTGCTGCGGGCAAGTTAATCGCGGCCTGGCGGTACTGGACGACCAGCTTTTCCTGGGCACAGTGGACGCGCACTTGGTCGCGCTCGACATGCGAACGGGACGGGTCCGCTGGGACGTGGAAGTGGCCGATTATAAGGCGGCCTACTCGATCACCGTCGCGCCGCTCGCGGTGAAAGACAAGGTCGTTGTCGGCATCGCCGGTGCGGAATACGGCATCCGCGGTTTCCTGGACGCTTACGACGCGAAGACCGGCAAGAGAGCCTGGCGCTTCTATACAGTTCCCGCGTCGGGCGAACCTGGCAACGAAACCTGGTCGGGCGATAGCTGGAAGACGGGGGGCGCGCCAACATGGGTCACCGGCGCGTTTGATCCGGATTCGAACCTGGTCTATTGGGGGACCGGCAATCCTTCGCCGGATATGATCGGCGACGATCGCAAAGGCGACAATCTGTATTCTGATTCCCTCCTCGCTTTGGACGCCGACAGTGGAAAATTGAAATGGTATTTCCAGTTCACTCCGCACGACGTACTCGATATGGACGCCAACCAGGTGCCGGTGCTCCTGGATGCTAACTTCCGCGGGCGTCCGAGGAAACTGGTTCTGTTCGCCAACCGGAACGGCTTTTACTACGTGCTGGACCGGCTCACCGGCGAGTTTCTCGTGGGCAAGCAATTCGCGAAACAAAACTGGACCAGTGGCCTGGATGAGCGCGGCCGTCCGAGATTCAATCAGGCAGCAGTCCCGAGTCCCGCAGGAGCACTCGTTTACCCGGATGACGACGGCACGGCGAACTGGTTCAGCCCCTCGTTCGATCCGAAGACTGAACTCTTCTATCAAAATGTCCGCGAAAAGGGCGCCATCCAGAAACGCACCTATGCCTCGTTTGAGCCAGGACATCTATTCATGGGCGCCAACCGTTTGCCGATCCCGGGAGAAGAGCCCTGGGGAGCCTTGCGGGCGCTGGACTGGAAAACGGGAGAGATACGCTGGGAGTTTCGGGTGCACACTCCACCCTGGTGCGGCGTGCTTTCAACAGCGGGCGGTTTGGTCTTTTCCGGAACGATGGAAGGCGACTTCTTCGCCCTCGATGCCTCAACCGGCAAGCTGCTGTGGCGAATACAGACCGGCGGTGCTATCTGGTCGAATCCCATCAGCTATCTGAGTGAAGGTAAGCAATACATTGTCGTGTCAGCTGGAAATGCGGTTATCGCTTTTAGCGTGGATCGGTGATTTGACTCATGCTGAAAGCTGTCGCGTGTCTACTGGCCGCCGCCGCGCTGATGCCTGCGCAATCCGATCATCCTAAGGTCACTAAGGCAGAAATCGATCACTGGATGACGGAGTTGTCTAACTGGGGCCGCTGGGGCAAAGACGACCAACAGGGGACGCTAAACCTGATCACTCCCGCCAAACGCCGGGAAGCCGTCGCATTGGTGAAGGAGGGCTACACGATCTCCATGGCCCACAACGTCCTTACCGAGAAGACCGTCGACAACGAGGATCCTTTCGTACACACGATGCTGCCGCGCACCGGCGGATTTCAGTTGGACAACTACAGCGTTTCTTATCACGGAATGGGCCAGACGCATCTGGATGCGTTTTGCCACGCCAGTTATCAAGGAAAGTTATATAACGGCGTTCCAGTGGACCAGATTACCGCGCAAGGTTGTCTCCAGGATTCCGTGATCGCAGTTAAGACCGGCATCCTGACGCGCGGGGTTATCATCGATATCGCGAGACTTAGAGGCGTTGATTATCTGGAGCCGGGCACGCCGATTTATCCGGAGGACCTGGCGGCGTGGGAGAGGCAAACGGGCGTGAAAGTCTCGGCCGGGGATGCCGTTTTCGTTCGTAGCGGGCGCTGGGCGATGCGGGCGGCCAAAGGTCCCACTCAGGCCTTTGCGGGTCTGCACTCTTCCTGCGCCAAGTGGCTGCATGACCGGGGTGTCGCGGTTTTAGGGGGCGACGCTGACCCGGAAGTGATACCGTCGCAAGTGGAAGGCATCGCAGCGCCGATCCATTTATTGGCACTGGTCGCCATGGGCATTCATCTTTTCGACGAATGCGATCTCGAGGACCTCGGCCGGGAGGCTGCTAGGAGGAAACGCTGGGTTTTTCTATTCACCGCAGCTCCGTTGGCGGTCCCCGGCGGCACGGGTTCTCCAATCAATCCCATCGCAACCTATTAGTCAGAGGACAAGATGAAACGACACTTTCTAGTTCTGGCGACGGTCCTCGCATGCGCGTGGCCGGGGCTCTCGCAGGACGACCTGGCCGGAAGAAAGCTGTTTGCGGCGCGCTGCGCCAGTTGTCACGGCGCTGATGGCGGCGGCGGTGAGTTCGGTCCTGATATCGCCGATGTGCGCGGATTGGGACACCGCGACAGGAACCTCGCGGACCTGATCAAGAATGGGCTTCCGGATTCGGGTATGCCCGCATTTCCGCTCCCTCAGCAGGATATCGATGCATTGGCGGCTTTCGTCAAGGGCGTGCGTGCGCCGGCTTTTGAGCATCCTGCGGCCGGCGACCCGAAGGCTGGTGAAAGCTTCTTCTTCGGAAAAGGAAACTGCGCGAGCTGCCATTTGGTGAACGGGCGCGGGGGTGTTCTTGGCCCGGACCTGTCGGATCTGGGGCGGGAGACCAGGCTGGCTCGCATCGAAATGGCTTTGCGTAGTCCTAGCTCAGTCGCGGGGGCCGGATACAAGTTGGTTTCGGTGCGCTTGCGCTCCGGACAAACCATCCGCGGCCTCGCGAAGAACGAAAGCAATTACGATCTCCAGCTGCAGGACCTGAATGGAACATTGCATTTGCTGTCGCGGGAAGAGATTGCCGAAGAAATTGGCGAGCCAAAGGGTTTGATGCCGCCGGTCACCGCCACGAGCAGTGAGGAACGCGATCTTCTGGCATTTTTCAGCCGGCTTACCAAGGATCCGGCTTCTTCGATCGGCACGGGAACAGCGACGCTCGAAGGGGGCCTGGCGTTTTCCGGAGATCACCAATCCTAAGCCAGGCGACTGGCCTACTTATCACGGACGCCTCAGCGGAAATCGACATAGTGAGCTCCGCGAAATCAACACGGCAAATGTGGCGCATCTTGGGGCGAAGTGGATGTTCCCCATCGCGGATTCCAATCATCTGGAAGTGACACCCGTCGTAGTGGACGGCGTAATGTACGTGAGTATGGCCAACCAAGCGTACGCTCTGGACGCGCGCAGCGGGCGGCAGATCTGGCATTATTCCCGGCCGTTGACCAAAGGTGTGATCGGCGATGCAGGCACCGCCATAAATCGAGGTGTGGCGGTTCTGGGTAACACGGTTTTCATGGTTACCGATCACGCGCACATCATCGCGCTACAACCGTTTGACTGGCGAACTACTGTGGGATACCGAAATGGCCGATTATCGGAAGCATTACGGCGCTACTTCAGCTCCGCTGGTGGTGAAAGATCTGGTTATTTCCGGTACCTCAGGAGGCGACGAAGGCGCGCGCGGTTTCGTGGATGCTTACAAGGCTTCTACCGGTGAGCGGGTCTGGCGATTCTGGAATATGCCGGCGCCGGGCGAGCCGCTCTCTGAAACCTGGGTTGGACGGGCTATGGAGCATGGATGCGTGGATGGCTGGTTGACCGGAACTTACGATCCGGGCACCGATTTGATCTATTGGCCTACCGGCAATCCCTGCCCGGACTATAACGGCGACGAGCGCAAAGGCGATAACCTTTACTCCAGTTCTGTGCTGGCGCTAGAGCCTCAAACCGGAAAGCTTCGCTGGCACTACCAGTTCAGCCCGCACGATCTGCATGATTGGGATGCGACCGAAACGCCCATGCTCATCGACGCTGAATTTCGCGGCCGCCAGCGGAAACTGCTGGTGCAGGCGAACCGCAATGGATTCTTCTACGTTCTCGATCGCACCACCGGCGAGTTTTTGCTGGGCGAGCCTTTCGTCAAGAAACTCACTTGGGCGAGTGGCATCGGGCCGGACGGCCGGCCTAAGCTCGTGCCCGGCCAGGAACCAACGGATCAGGGAACCAGGACCTGTCCCTCCGTGGCGGGCGCGACGAACTGGATGTCAACGGCTTACAATCCGTCCACCGGGTTGTTCTATGTGATGGCGCTTGAGTCCTGCAACATCTATACGAAGTCGTCGGCATGGTGGGAGCCTGGGCAGTCATTCTATGGCGGCGCTGCTCGGCGGGTGCCCGGCGAGATCAATCAGAAATTCCTGCGAGCCATCGATTTGCAGACCGGCAAGCTCGCCTGGGAAGTTCCGCAGGTCGGACAGGGTCATAGCGCCGGGGGCGTGCTTTCGACCGCGGGCGGCGTGATATTTTACGGCGACGATAACGGCGCACTGGCGGCCGTAGATGCGAAGACCGGTAAAGCTCTATGGCACTTTAACACCAACGAGACTTGGCGGGCTTCTCCGATGACTTACATGGTCGATGGAAAGCAGTTCATCGGCGCCGCCTCCGGCTCGAACATCATCGCGTTCAGCTTACCTTAATGACGCACGTCACCGCGGCTCGAAATGTATCTCTCCTGGTTTTATGGGCGATCGCCCAAGCGCAGACGGCAGAGGAAGCGCTGACCCCGGCGCCCGCTCGGCGAATAGTCAGTCTAACGCCCGGCCCCGGAGCGTTTAACGGGCCGTCCATTGCCATCAACCCCGCCAATCCACGCCAAATCGTAGTCGCATTCGGATCGCAGGTAAACGTGGGTTATACGAGCGATGGCGGCGAACATTGGGCATTGGCAAAAGGCACGGCGCCCACCAATTACCGCAACTTCGGCGATATCTCGATCGCTTACGACCGGCAGGGACATGCAATTCTATGTTTCATCGCCTTCGATGCCGCGGGCTCGTGGAGATATTGGGGACATAACCCCAAACGAAACAGCATCCAGATCCGGCGCTCTTTAGATGGCGGAACGACCTGGGAGCCGCGGACCATACCAATCATCGAGCATGCCGACGCGCCTGGAATACCGTTCGAGGACAAGCCCTACGTTGTCGCCGACAATCAACCCAAGAGTCCCTATGCGGGAAATTTGTACGTGGGGTGGACAGAGGATCGAACTGCCGATTCTATAATCCTTTTCTCTCGCTCCACCGACGGTGGGCTTACGTGGTCGGCGCCTTTGCGGATCAGCGATCGCGCTGGAGGACCGCGCGACGACGAGGGAACGGTGCAAGGATTCAGCGGCGTAGTGACGCCGGATGGCGCTCTGCACGTGATCTGGAGCGACCGCGGTCAGATCACTTACGCTGTCTCGCGCGATGGAGGCAGATCCTTTTCGCGCAACCGGCCGGTCACTGCGGCTGGCCCGTCGAATTTCATGGTCTTCAATGCCAATCATGCCAATGGCTATCCGCAAATCGACATGGCTGCTGATAAGAATGGTGGACCCTCCCGCCTCTATGTTGCCTGGAATGATTATCGAAACGGAGACGTCGACGTCTTTAGCGTAGCCTCGGCGGATGGCGGCAAAAGTTGGGGCGCGCCGGTTCGCGTCAACTCAGACCCCCTGCATAATGGAGCGGACCAGTTATTCCAGTGGCTGGCGGTAGACCCCACGTCTGGCGCGGTGAATGTAATCTTCTATGATCGCCGGCTCGATCCCGCTAATCGCGCGGTGGAAGTTGTGCTGGCGCGCTCCACCGACGGCGCGCGCACATTCCGCAACTACCTTCTGAGTGAACATTCCTACGATCCCCAGGACAACGAGATTGGGGAATATACAGCGCTGGCAGCGTTCGGCGGACGTGTGTATGGAAGCTGGATGGAAGTTGTGCCAAGGCCTAGCTCGTCTTCGCCTAGTGGTGCGAGTTCGCCCGCTTCCGTCATTCGCATCGGATCCGCAGAATTTCACGCTCCATAAATCGGCAAGAACGGGATGGTTCCACTTATTGGCGCCGGCCTTATCGACTAACACACCGCGGCAGCTTGTTGATAGACTACGGAAACCACGAAATTTAGTACCTATTCACTGAGGAGGATGCCATGCGTATTTCACGATGCTCACTTCAACGTGCAAACTTAATTTTGACAGCGCTAATTCTGGTTGCGGTCACTCCGGTATTCGCGCAGTCTACTTTCGGTACTTTTGTTGGCACGGTTCAAGACCAATCCGGGAGCGTTGTCGCGGGTGCCATCATCACCATCACAAACCTGGACGACAACAATGTTCACAATGCTACGTCGAGTAGCAGCGGCCAGTATCAATTCCTGAATGTGCAGCCCGGGCGATATTCGATTTCAGTGGCCAAGGCTGGCTTTGCTACTACCCGGATTAATGAAGTTACGTTGGATGCCCGCCAAGAGCGTCGCGTGGATCTGAATATGTCGCTCGCCTCGGTACAGCAGAGCGTTCTAGTGAGCGCGGAGGCAGCGGCAATCAACACCGAGAACGCGACCATCGTGAACACGATGACGAGTCAGGAAGTGACGGAATTGCCGGCGAACTATCGCGGCGCATCCACCAGCCCGCTGGGAGCGATCGTGGCGGCGCCCAACGTCCAACAGGATCAATACGGTAACATCGGTCTCACCGGCTCGCAGCCATATCAAGTGGACTATACGGTGGATGGCACGTCCAGTGTCAACATCGTTCTCAATTCGCCCGCCAGCAACATGTTCCCTTCTTCCGAGATGCTAGGCGAATTCAAAGTGTCGGCGATCAACAATAACGCCGAGTTCGCAACCACCGGTGATGTCACGGTCACTACCAAGAGCGGTGCGAATAGAATCCACGGTAGCGCTTTCGAATATCTACAGAATCGCGCCCTCGATGCCACCACCTACGGGTCCAGTCAAAAACAGGCCAAAGTTTGGAATACATTCGGCGGCAGTTTGAGCGGCCCGATCGTCATTCCGAAACTTTACAACGGCCACGATAAGACCTTCTTTTTCATTGATTCCGAAGAGAATCGCAAGCCCGGCTCGCAGCTGGTCATCGATAACGTCCCAACGGCCGCGATGATCGCAGGCAATCTTAACGGGCTGCCGGGACCGCCCGTCATCGACCCATACACCGGCGCGCCCTACCCCAACAACACGATTCCTACCTGTTCCCAATCGAATCAGTTCGACTGCATAAACCCCGTTGCTCAGAAGTTATTCGCCAAATACATCCCGTTGCCTAATTACAACTCCGGCTCGACCACGGGCAATTATCGGACTCTGCTGCCCCTCGCCAACGAGACCAACGGATATGACATTCGGGTCGATCATTATATCGGTTCCAAGAATCAGCTCTTTGGCCGCTGGACCTGGAAGAATCTTCCGCAGCAGGTGCTCACAAACAGCGGGTTTGGCGGTCAGGCGCAGACCGCCCAACTGTTGCCGCCGACCACCAACAACGAGACCGACAAGAATCTTATTATTTCAGACAATTACACCATCACCGCGCACATCGTCAACGAGTTTCGCTTTGGATTGAGCCGCCTGAACATCGCGGCGACTTTTCCCTATCAGGGAGCGCAGGTCGACAATTATCTTGGTTTGACAGGCTTGGATTTGTCGCGCGCCGGCACTGCGGGCGCTTTCCCCGGATTCAATTTCAGCACTGGGACCGGCTTCACCAACCTCGGGCATGACTCTATCGGACCTGTGGCCTCGAAAGTTACCCAGTTCGGTGACAATCTTTCCTGGATCAAAGGGAAGCACACCATCAAATTCGGCGGCGACATTAGAAAGGTCGAATACGACCGGATCGACGATTTCGGCGCGTCCGACGAGTTCGGTTCGTTCACCTTCAACGGCGGGTTTAGCGGCAATTCATTCGCGGATCTTCTGTTGGGATTGCCTGCCACCGATCAAGTGTTCGTCACCGGTCCTTTCCTCTCTCAACAATCCAAGCACTTCGCGCTCTTCGCGCAGGACGAATGGCATATGTCCAAAAGTCTGACACTCAGCTTTGGGTTGCGCTGGGAATTAATGCCGCCCTTCTCGGAGAAGAATGGCAACATCGCGAATTTCAATCCAGCCACCGGCGGCTTGGTGGTCCCGGACATAGCAGAGAAGGTGCTACCTCCCGCGCCCGCTGTTTTATATACGCTCAACGCGTGCTCGATCAACCCCCTTCCAAACCCTGCTTTTCCTTGTACGCCGGTGTTGGACGCCAGCCAGGCACACTTTCCCGCTTGGCTTCGTTATACCGATTATCATGATTTCGATCCACGCGATCGGTGTCGCATGGCGGCCCTTTGGGAACGACAAGACTGTCTTGCGGAGTGGTTTTGGCCTTTTTACGGTTCCAAGCCTCGGGTGGGAAGCCTATATGATGACCGGTGTTGCAGCCACCGATGCGCCGTTTTATGTGAATTCCCTCAACAACGGAGTGCCTCTCTTCAGACTTCCGGCGGCAGGCTACGGCAACGGCGGCCTGACCCCCGACGTAGTTGGCTCGTTCAATGTTTTCGAGGCGCAGGACCTCCATTATCGGGATCCCCAGTCCGCTCAGTGGAATGTAACCGTCGAGCGGCAATTTCTGAATTCATGGACCGCGCGCGCCAGCTACATCGGCGAAAACACTTACGGCCTGTCCATAAATGTGGACAAGAATCAATGCCACGCCAGCCCCTCCGGACCGTGTAATCCACCGTATCCTCAGTACAACTTGATCGTCTCTATGGAGAACCTCGGTTTCTCAAATTTTCAGGATCTGGAATTGCAGCTCGCTCACCGGATGTCCGCAGGATTCTATTTGCAAGCGACTTATGATTGGTCCCATAACCTCTCCAACTTGGGCGACAACCCGGTAGGCTATGGGACCGAGGCCGGCAATTTCTCCGGTAATTACCTGGTCAACGATCAATTTGCGTTGAAAAATGACCGCGGTAACGATCCTGGGCCTCGACGGCAGCGCTTCTTATTGACCGCGCTTTATCAGCTTCCATTCGGACGCGGCCGACATTTCCTGTCAAACTCCAACGGTCTTGTAAATGGAGCGCTGGGCGGCTGGCAGCTCAGTACGATTATTCTTGCCCAAACGGGACCCTTTATGACCGCCAATGACAGCAACCCAGCCGACAGCGCGGCCAATCTCAATGAACTGAATCGGGGGACGACGATTCGGCCCGACCAGATCGGAAATTGCAACATTTCAAACCCGGGGCCGAATGCGAGCTGGTTTAACATCAATGCTTTCACCTTGACGCCGCAGGGTGCGGGCCGCATCGGTAACGAGGGCGTCGGGAATTGCGTAGGCCCGGGGACTACCGTCGTATCGGCCGGATTATCCAAGAACTTCGCCGTATGGGAGCGCGTCAGGATGCGCTTCGAGGCTACCTATACGAATCTTCTGAACCATCCTAACTTTCTGCAACCGCAATCGATGGACATTTCCTCACCGAGCACGTTTGGTATAACGCAAACCGTGCAATCGGCGGAAAATGGGGGAAATCGCGTGGGGCAACTATCGCTGCGGCTCGACTTTTAAGCAGGGCTCAGTGTATTGGTTTTGGTGAGCCGGGCGGGGCTCGAACCGAAGAGGGGCACCGCGACGACAACGATCATTTCAGAATAGGTCGTGCCCGCACACGCCACACCCCCTCCTTACCCATCGATGGATTTGCTTGAGGTCGCCAACTAAGATTACGTGCCAAGCGTGCTATCTGTACCTCGATGTCCGAGAAGAACCTACGCGTCGGTAAGCGTATTCTATGAATGAGGAGAGCGAACATGAACCGACGTTTGCTGCTGGCGCTCGCGGCATTGGCCGCTGCGCTCCACGCCCAGGAAAACCCATTCAGCGCCGATGCGCGGCAAAGCTATGCGCTGGTGAAAGACAGCCTTCTCAAAGCCGCAGACCGAATGCCTTCGGAAGACTACTCGTTTCGGACCACGCCGAAAGTTCGGACATTTGGCGAGATGATCTCCCACGTTGCGACAGCGCAAATGTTGATGTGCGGCGTGGTGAAGGGCGAGAAGACGATTGCCAACGCACAGTTCAAGCCAGCCAAGACTGCTAAAGCCGATCTGGTCGCCGATCTGAAGACATCGTTCGACTACTGCGATCCCGTGTACGAAACGATGACCGACTTGGCTGGCGTCCCCAAGGTCAAGTGGTTCGTTGGAGACATGAGCAAGCTCGGTCTGCTGAATTGGAACATTTCGCACGACAACGAAATGTACGGGATTATTGGTGCATTTCTGCGGATCAAGGGTTTGGTGCCGCCATCGAGTGAAGCCCGACCGTAGCAACACGGTGTGGTCGGCTGCGGTGAGGCGATGCTCGACAGTAGCCGACTACTTGCGACTCTACAGGATCACGGAGCGCTATCCTTCCGGCACGCCGGATCTTTCGACGTAACAACAATGCCTGTTCCGGCACCTGACTTGAAGTGTTCGTCGATGTTGAAGTGCTCGTACTCCGTATGGATCGTTCTCAGTATTCCGGCCCCGATTACTAGACTCTTGAGTTCCTTACCTCGAGCGGAATCAGGAATGATTTCATTCAAAACATCGTTCATCTGCTCCCTCGTGATGATCTCGGATGAGGGTTCTCGAACCGTCATTCCCGAAGGCAACAGGATAATGCACACTTGTTTTGCCGGGCCATAGTCAACCCGGATCTCGATACCTGGACGAACCGTGAATGTCTCACGATCCAACGGTGGACCATACTTCGAGCGCAAGCTGAAAGCATCGATCTGAGCATGTGCCGACGCAGTGAGGATGAGCAAGAATGTTATTGTGGTCAACAGCCTCATGTTGAAGCCTCCTGAGAACCGGCCTCGCTTTGAGCATACGCCGTGGCAATCTTGAAGACTAGCCCGCACTTGGTATGGAGCAAGTCTGAACCTGCGCGGGTGTGCCAGCGACGACGGATTTGCTTCGGGTCGCCCACGATTCTTACCGGGCTACTTGGTCTTAAGTTCCATGATCTGCGGCGTTCCGCCGTTCGCAACATGGAGCGCGCCGGCATTCCCCGCAACGTCGCAATGGGAATTACAGGTCACCGGACCGAGGCAGTCTACCGCCGATACGACATCGTGTCCGAGAAAGACATGATACTCGCTGCGTTACGGATGGATGAGTTCTTCGAAGCCCAGCGCAAGGATCAAAAGGAGAAGAACTTGGACGCGAAACGGGGAAAGTCGGGCACAAATTGGGCACAGTGAGGATTACCCAGTTCCGCAAGCTATTGAAAACATGGTGAGCCGGGCGGGGCTCGAACCCGCGACCACCGCATTAAAAGTGCGATGCTCTACCAACTGAGCTACCGGCCCGGGAGCTGCTCGAAGGAAGATCTGCTCTCTCAACATAACATAGCT
Organism: Bryobacterales bacterium; assembly: GCA_963769205.1. Taxonomy (GTDB): domain Bacteria; phylum Acidobacteriota; class Terriglobia; order Bryobacterales; family Bryobacteraceae; genus Palsa-89. Next base: position 497,512 of record CAVYKR010000024.1, read on the forward strand.
TCCGCCTAAAAAATGATGTGGCCGCCCGCATAGTGTCACAATCGACAACCTCGCGTAGTAGAAGAATCTCGCGACGTGTAACAATGTGGAAAGTGCCCAATTCTATCGTTATAGTCGCAAATGGGGATTTGCGGCTTTCCGCTAATCGGAAGTGCTGGCGGGCCCAGGAACGAGTGGAGGCAGCAGTCATGGCCGCCATCCGGCGCTCCGGCCGCGACGTGCGGCGAGGTCACCAATATGATCCCGCCAAGCAGCATGGCTTCATCGATAGCCAAAAGTACGGCATGGAGGTTTTTCGAGATATTCCGCCCACTGCGCCCCTGGTCGTCGTGGAGGCCGTCTGGCAATACACGCACCATCTGTTCCACGGATTGTATTCCCATCAGGGACCCATCCTGACCATCGCGAATTGGAGTGGCGAATGGCCCGGCTTGGTCGGTATGCTCAACCTCAATGGATCCCTCACGAAGGCGGGCGTTCATTACGACACCCTCTGGAGCGTCGATTTCACCGACGAGTTTTTTCTCCAGGGGCTCGACCGTTGGTTGACAGGGCAGCCGATCAATCACAACACCTGCCACGTTCATCCACTGAGAGATCTCAAGCTGTCCGATCAAGCTGAGACTGTAGCGCGCGACGTGGCCACCCATTTACAGCGCAACAAAGCAATCCTGGGCGTGTTTGATGAAGGTTGCATGGGCATGTACAACGCCATTATCCCGGATGAGTTGCTGCATCCCCGTGGCAGTATTTAAGGAGCGGCTCAGCCAGTCGGCCTTGTATGCTGAGATGCAGCGCACCTCCGATCAAGAAGCCCAGTCCGTGCGCCACTGGCTGGATGGGAAAGGCATGCGCTTTATCACTGGTGCCGATCCTGAAACCGATCTTACCGATGCTCAGATCCTGGAGCAGTGCAAAATGTATATCGCGGCCGTGCGAATTGCCGACGAGTTCGGCTGCGACGCCATCGGCATTCAATATCAGCAGGGTCTCAAGGATCTTGCGCCGGCGTCCGACTTAGCCGAAGGGCTGCTCAACAACGTCGACCGTCCACCCGTGTATTCGCGCGATCACGGAGAACTCTATCCCGGCCGCGCGCTGCCGCATTTCAATGAAGTGGATGAATGTGCAGGCCTGGATGCCCTGATCACCAATCAAATCTGGACCAAGCTCGGCTATGATCCCGAGACTACGCTGCACGATGTTCGCTACGGGGAGGATTACGAGGGCGAGTTCGTCTGGGTCTTCGAGATCAGCGGCGCAGCCCCGCCTCAGCACTTCATCGGCGGCTATGCCGGCACGGTCAGCGAGCGTCAGCCGGCCATGTATTTCCGTCTCGGTGGCGGTACCGTGAAAGGTATCAGCAAGCCGGGCGAAATCGTGTGGAGCAGGGTATTCGTCGAAGATGGCGATTTGAAAGCCGACCTTGGCCGCGCCGGCGTGCGCGACCTGCCCCGCGAAGAGACCGAGCGAAGATGGCGCATCACCACTCCCCAATGGCCCATCATGCACGCCGTCACTTACGGCGTCTCGCGCAATCAGATGATGGCCCGCCACAAGGCCAACCACATCCAGGTAGCGTATGCGCCTGATGCTACCGCCGCGAATCAGGCCATGGCTGTAAAGGCCGCCACGTTCCGCAACCTGGGGATGGAAGTGAGCATCTGCGGCAGCCACAACGGTCTCGTACAATAGACCAGAAGCGAGTATCCAAAAACCAGAGCCAGGAGGGCTGAAAAGCAGGCATGCGGGTTGGAATGATCGGCACCGGAGCGATTTCGCACAAGCACGCGCAGGTCTACGCCAATATCGGCTATGAGTTGGCCGTCTGTACCGACATCAATGCGGACAGTGGACGCGACTTCGCTCAGCGCTATGGCTGCAGTTCGTCGCAAGCTACGAAGAGGTCTGCCGCCATCCCCGCGTTGATTACGTCGATGTCTGCACCTTTCCGGACTTTCGTTTGCAGCCGCTCCTGATTTGCGCTCAAGAGAAGAAACATGTCCAGGTCCAGAAGCCCATCGCGACCAGCCTTGAGACTGCGCGGGAAATGATCGACGTCGCTCGTGGCGCCGGTATCCAGCTCGGCGTCGTAAGCCAGCATCGCTTCGACGATTCCACCCAGTTCGTGCGGCGGGCCATCGCTGATGGACGGCTGGGCAAGATCCTTCAAGCCGATGCCTACGTGAAATGGTTTCGCACTGCTGCCTATTACTCGCGTCCCATTAAAGGCAGCTGGGTCACCGAAGGAGGTGGCGCACTGATTAATCAGGCCATCCACCAGGTAGACATTTTGCTGTGGCTCATGGGTGGCGTTACCGAGGTCTTCGGCTATTGGCAGCTCGCGGCGCTACATAAGATCGAATCGGAAGATGTCATTGCAGCCTTGGTCAAGTATTCTTCCGGAGCCACCGGCGTCATTCAAGCCTCCACCGCCTGCTGGCCGGGCTACACCGAGCGGCTGGAAATCCATGGCACTAAGGGAACGGCCATCATCTCGGGCGACAAGCTCACCACCTGGAATGTCGAAAATGATTCCGGCGACCCGGCCCCCCTGGAGCGGGACGTTGCCTCCGGCGCATCCGACCCCATGGCGATCTCCATGGCGCCCTTCGAGCGTCAGTTTCTCGACTTCGGTGAAGCCATCCGTACCGGAAGGAAGCCGGTATCTTCGGGAGAAGACGGTTACCGTGCGCTGCAGGCCGTAGTCTCGATCTACGAATCCTGCCGGAAGGGCACTGCGGTGAAGCTCTAGCTTCTCGCTTTCCGAATGCAGGTTCGCATCCCCGCGTCCAGCGCCAACCTCGGCCCCGGCTTCGATGCCCTGGGGCTCGCGCTCGCCATTTATTTGACCTGCCGGTTTGAGCGCGCCGATGCGCTATCCATCCGAGCCTCCGGTCGCGATGTGGGCCAGATTTCCACCGGCCCGGACAACCTGATCTGGCAGACCGCCCTAGCCGTGGCCGGCGATGTGGGCGAGACCCTGCCGCCCATTACCCTCGAGATCGAAAACGATATTCCCATTGGCAAAGGCTTGGGGTCCAGCGCCGCCGCCCTTACCGCGGGTGTCGTGATCGCCGACCAGTTGCTGGGTCTTCGCTGGAAGCCCCATCGCATTCTTGACGAAGCCGCTCAAATCGAGGGCCATCCTGATAATGTGGCCGCCTGCGTTTTAGGATCCATCGTCGCCGCCGCCATCGATGCCGGCGGTGTGGCGCGCGCCGTACGGCTGGAATTGCCGTCCAGCTACGGGGTGGCCGTCGTGGTGCCGGATTTCGTCCTGCCCACTGCCCAGGCCCGCGCCGTTTTGCCGGATTGTTATTCTCGCGAAGATACGCTGTTCAATGTCCAACGCAGCGCTCTACTGATCGCCGCCCTTGCCACCGGAACCACCAGCGCGTTTCCAGCCGCGTTCGAGGATCGGCTGCATCAGCCTTACCGTTACCAGCTCGTTCCGGGTCTTGAGGAGATGGTGAAGCTGCGGGCGCCGGGCTTGCTCGGTTGTGCCTTGAGCGGTGCCGGCCCGTCGATCCTGGTGTTTTACGAACGGGGATCGGAAGAAGTATGCGATCTGGTTCGGCAGATCTTCGCCGCGCGAGGCCATCAGTCGGAAACCCTCCGGGTGCAGATTGCCGAACGGGGCTATGAGCTAACTGCCTGAGCCAGCCTTTAAACGCCGCGCCGATTACCCCACAGCTCGATGTGCAGCCGCGGACTGAAGCGAAAACCTTCCTGTTTGCAAATCTCTACGACCCAGCGGCCGCGTTCTGCCAGCACCGCTGGATCAGTGCCCTCCGGCATCAATAACACGCGATCTTTCGAAGCTCCAGTTTCTTCGACGATCGCGCGCACCTCCTCCAAATCCGCCGGATCCGCGATGACGAACTTTAGCTGATAAGGATACTGGCCATCAACCGCTTCAGGACTTCCGGCTGATACCGCAGCCGCTCGTGCTGGGCCGCCCACGGCCGCCGTCTCGATCGCGTGGTGTGGAATTGCCCAGCTTGGGGCTGATGCTCATCAGGTCGCACCGGACCTCGACATCCACGGTTCCTGCGGTCTCGATAGTAATGTGCTGGTTGAGGCGGCGCGGTCAGCTCCTCGATCCCCGGCGCGATCATTGGCTCTCCTCCAGTGATCACCACGTGCGTTGCGCCGTAGCCATTCACTTCGGCGATAATCGACTCCACTGACCGCTCTTCGCCTTCCGGCTGCCAGGACGTGTAAGGCGTATCGCACCAGGTGCAGCGCAGATTGCAGCCGCTGGTTCGCACGAACACCGAGGGCACGCCCGCCAGCATGCCTTCCCCTTGAACCGAATGAAATATTTCAGCGATCTTCACTGGCGATATTCGAGCGGATCTTCGATGCCGGCGTCAGCGAAACCTTTTAGCCGCAGACGGCAGGAGTCGCACAATCCGCACGGCCGGCCGCGCTCGTCAGGATCGTAGCAGCTGTGCGTCAGCCCGAAATCCACGCCCAACTGCCTTCCTAATTTGATGATCTCGCTTTTCGAAAGTTGAATCAGCGGCGTGTGAATATGAATCCTCGTCCGGCCTTCTACTCCGGCTTTGGTCGCCAGATTCGCCATGCGCTCAAAAGCCGCGATGAATTCCGGACGGCAGTCGGGATAGCCCGAGTAATCGATGGCATTGACGCCCATGAAGATGTCCGAACTGTCCAGTACTTCCGCCCAAGCCAGCGCCAGCGAGAGAAAGATGGTGTTGCGCGCCGGAACGTATGTCACCGGAATGCCCTCTCCCACTCCGACCTTCGGCACGTCGATCTCATCCGTCAGTGCTGAGCCGCCGAAAACCCTCAGGTCAATTGGTACCACCAAATGCTTCGCAGCGTCCAAGCTTCGGGCTACCCGCGCGGCTGCCTCCAGTTCGATGCGATGCCGTTGCCCGTAGTCGAAGCTCAGTGCGAAGCATTCGAAACGCTCGCGCGTCGCATAAGCGAGACAGGTAGCCGAATCCAGGCCGCCGCTCAACAGGCAGACCGCTGCTTTCGTAATCAAGTCTTATCGTTGCCCAGAGCGATCACGAAATAACGCGCGGCTTCACTTCCGCCATTAATTAACCCGTGCAGCTCGTTGGAAGCAATATAAGCTACCGAGCCGGGCGTGAGCCGCGTCGTCTTCCCGCTGATCGTCATGTCTACAGTGCCTTCCCGCAGCATGAAAATCTCTTCATGGATGTGCCGGTGCGGCGCGTGCGGAGCCTGCCCCGGGTCCAATTCAGTCAGATGCAACTCAACCGGAAATCCCGAATGGGTCTCTCCTGTCAGGACCGCCCGGCCCCGGCTGGTCTTGTTGATCTTTACCGGCAACTCTTCGTACTGGTATACGCGGGCTGGAAGTACTTGTCCGGCTTGCTGGGCCTTGGCATTAGCCGCGGCCAATGCCGGAAGAAGAAGCGCCAGGTCTCGGCGGGAATAATTCACGGGTTTTCTCCTCGATCCAGTTTAGCCTGTTAACTTCGCTGGGTGGTTGTTAAACTAATAGTCGAAGTGCAGCGTTTCTACTTCGATCACAACGCAACTACGCCTGTATCTCCAGCGGTACTCGAAGTACTGCTTCCAGCGCTACTTGAAGTGTATGGAAACGCGTCCAGTATCCATCTGGACGGCCAGTTGGCCAAGCAGCATTTGGAACAAGCCCGGCGCCAGACCGCGTCCCTGCTGCACTGCGATCCCAAGGAAATCGTCTTCCTGAGCGGCGGGACGGAGGCCGACAACCTCGCGATTTTTGGGACTGTTCGCAGCCATCCTTCGGCTCGGAAGCACGTCATCACCACCGCCATCGAACATCCAGCCGTCCTGAATCCCTGCCGCCAACTGGAGCGCGAAGGCATCGACGTGACCTATGTTCCGGTCGGCTCGGGTGGCGTCGTCGATCCGGCGGACATCAGCAGCTCCCTGCGTCCTGAAACAGTCCTGATTTCTGTGATGCACGCGAATAACGAGCTCGGAACCATCCAACCCATCCAGGAAATCTCGACGATTGCGCGCCGGGCTGGCGTCCTTCTGCATGTCGATGGCGTCCAGGCGGCCGGCAAAGTTCCAGTCGACGTAAAAGCGCTGGACGTTGACCTCTACTCCATCAGCGGTCACAAGCTGTATGCGCCCAAGGGAATCGGTGCGCTGTATGTCAGGACCGAAACTCCTCTGAAGCCCATACAGTTCGGGGGCAAGCATGAGCGGGAGCGGCGGCCTGGCACTGAAAATGTTCCCGGAGCCGTGGCCTTGGGTGCAGCGTCAGCCCTATCCGCAGCCAAACTCACTGCCGAATCCTCCCGGCTGGCCGCCTTGCGGGATCGCCTGGAAAACAGCATTCTCTCCCGCGTGCCTTCCTCCGGCGTGAACGGCGCAGGCTCCGAACGGACACCCAACACCACCAATGTTTACTTCGATGGCCTCGATGGCGAGGCGCTGGTAATCTCGCTCGATCTCAAAGGCTTCGCTGTGTCCAGCGGATCGGCCTGCTCCAGCGGCGCAGTAGAGCCGTCCCACGTGCTGCTGGCCATGGGCTTGTCGCGCGAACGCGCCCGCGCCAGCCTGCGTTTCTCGCTCGGCCAATCCAACAACGAAGAGCAGGTGGACGCCTTGGTCTCGGCCATCGCCGAATCGGTTGCGCAGTTGCGAAAGCTGTCTCCCACTTATACCGCCAGTGTCTGAAAATACCATTGCCGTTGCCATGTCGGGCGGAGTCGACAGCTCCGTCGTTGCCGGTTTACTCCATCGCCAGGGCCTGCCCATTGTCGGGCTGACCATGCAGTTGTGGAACCAGCGGCGTCTTCCGGAATTAACTCCCCAGGGTGGGTCCACCGGCCGTTGCTGTTCGCTCGATGACGTCTACGACGCCCGCTATGTCGCCCAGCATCTCGGCATCCCCTACTACGTCGTCAACTTTGAGCAGCGCTTCGAAGATCAGGTAGTCAAGCCCTTTATAGATGAGTATTTGGCTGGCCGCACGCCGATCCCCTGCACGCTGTGCAACAACTTCATCAAGTTCGATCAGTTTCTCGATATGGCCGCTGGGGTCGGCGCGGAAATCATCGCCACCGGCCACTATGCGCGCATCTCACGGAATACTTCCACCGGCCGCTATCAGATGCGCAAGAAGCATGGACGCCGCCAAGGACCAGACCTATTTTCTGTTCGGTCTGGAGCAGCAGCAGTTGGCCCGGACCCGCTTTCCTTTGGGAGAGTTCACCAAGCCTCAAGTCCGCGAGCTGGCGCGCGAGCTCGGTCTTCCGGTAGCGGAGAAGCCCGACAGCCAGGAGATCTGCTTTGTCCCCAATGGCGATTATGCGTCCTTCATCGACGCCTATTTCCGGGAGCAGGGAATTGCCTCCGCCGAAACTCGCGGCGAGATCCGCGACCAGGCCGGTCATGTTCTTGGCGAGCATTCCGGCGTCCATCATTTCACCGTTGGCCAGCGGCGCGGGCTGGGCATCGCCGCCAGTGAGCCGCTCTACGTCATCGCCACCGAACCAGCTTCGCAGCGCGTCATTGTCGGCCGCAACGATGATTTGTTGCGCGCGCGATTAGTCGCCAATACCGTCAACTGGATCTCGATTCCGCCCATCGCCGCTCCAATACGTGCCCACGTCAAGATCCGCAATAAGCATGCCGCGGCTCTAGCGACGCTCTATCCTTCTGACGCCCCCGGACGCGTGGAAGTCCACTTCGATGAACCGCAGCGCGCCGTCACGCCCGGTCAAGGCGCCGTGTTCTATGATGGCGATCTGGTGCTCGGCGGAGGGTGGATAGAATAGCAGTCATCCAATACCTTCTAGCCAGGTTGGTGCTCTGGTCGCTGGCCCATTCGCCGCCCGCGCTGGGAACCTTTTACGCCAAACTCCTGGATCTGGCTTTACCCCGGCTCCGTCGGGTCGCCATACGCAATCTCGAACTGGCCTATCCGGAAAAAACGCCTGCCGAGCGTCAAGCCATCACCGATGAAGTCTTTCGCTCTATCGGCCGCCTTCTCTATGCACTGGCCCGCTTCCCCCAAATGAACGCTCAGAACATTTCCGATTGGATTCGTTATGAGGGGATCGAGCATTTCAAAGCCGCCAAGCAGGCCGGTCATGGTGTTCTGTTCGCCACTGCGCACCTGGGCAACTGGGAGCTCAGCGCTTTCGCCCACGGATTGATGACGGAACCGATGCATGTCGTCATCCGGCCGCTCGATAATCCACGCATCGATCAACTGGTGGAACAGCGGCGCCAGCTTTCGGGCAATCACCTGATCCAGAAATGGGATGGCGCCCGAGCCATCCTGCGGGCCCTGCAGCAGAATGACGCAGTCGGCATTCTGATCGATCAGAACACCTCGCCGCAGGAGGGCGCGTTCGTCAACTTCTTCGGAACTCCGGCCTGCGCCAACACCGGATTTGCAAAGATCGCAGCCCGAACCGGCGCCGCTGTCATCCCGGGGTTTGCCTTGTGGTCGCCCGGCGAGCAGCGTTATATCCTGCGCTTCTATCCGCCGCTGAAAATGTCCGGCGACGCGATCGAAGACACCCGCCGTCTACACGCCGTATTAGAGGACGTCATCCGCGAACAGCCCGGCCAGTGGCTTTGGATCCACCGCCGCTGGAAAACCAGGCCTCCGGGCGAGCCCCCAATCTACTGACCGCTGCACCAGCCTCTCCCGCGTTTCTCAATTCCACGCTAGGATAGACCCATGCGATTTCTTCTTCTTTCCACCATCCTGGTTTCGATGACTTTCTTGCTATCCGCCCAAAATGCGGGCCGTGGAGGTGGCGCCGCTCCGCCGGCCATGACGTTGACGGTTTCGGGATTTCAGGACGGCGCCCAAATTCCTGTTAAGTTCAGCCAGGCCGCGCCGGGCGTTGCCGTCGGCGAAGGTACGTCCCCGGCGATGAGCTGGGCCAACGCGCCCGCCGGCACTCAAAGCTTCTTCCTCCACATGCACGACATGGATCTCGCCCGCAACAAAACTACTGACGATCAGGCTCACTGGGTTTTCTGGAACATTCCGGCGACCCTGACCAGCTTGCCCGAAGGCGTACCCAAGGGATCGCAATTACCCGACGGAAGTTATCAGATCAGCGCCACTGGGCCCATGTACCGCGGTCCTGGAGCGGGCGCGAACGGCCCGTACCATCACTACGTGTTTGAGCTCTTTGCACTGGACACGAAGCTGGACGTGAAACCATCGGGCGATGCTTTCGAGACGCGCGCCAATGTGATGAAAGCGATTCAGGGCCACATCCTGGCAAAGGCGGTCTACGGCGGTCTGTTCCGGCGGCCCCAGTAATTTGTTCAGTACCAGCCTTCGCGCTTCCGCAAGTTCACAATGTGCGCGACATGCTGGCGCGAGTGCCAGGCGAAATAACCAAGGGTCCAGTCGAGCGTCAATTCGCGGCCGTCGGGAAGCCGAAAGCTGCGCGCGAAATCATCATCCGGCAACGACCGTAATAACATCACCCAGCGCCGGTGAAGCGCATCCGTTAGCGCGAGCGATGCTTCAATCGGGCCCGACTTCGCGTCCGGAAGTTCCGCCCAGGCTGTTTCCTCAATCGGCTTAACGAGCGGTGCCTGCTCGGTAAGCGCCAGGCGAACAAAACATATACGCACTCAGATGGCCGTCGGCTATATGGTGTACCACTTGCCGAACCGTCCAACCACCGGGCCGATATCGCGTGTCCAACTGGTCGTCACTCAAACCCTCCACGGCTTTGCTCAGATTGCCCGTCAATGCCTCCAATTCCGCAATCCAAGCGTCGCGTTCGGCGCGCCCGATCGTCGCGGGCGGTTTGTAAGGCCCGAAAGGATAGCGAAGGTCCATGTTCACACCATCAATAGGATATGGTTCGTTTGCTGCTGATCTAGCGGCCGGTCATTTGCTCGATGTGTTCGGGGTACCGGGCGCCTTGCACAGTGATCTTTGAAGCGGCGTTCTCGATGTCTCGAAGATCGTCCTGCGTCAACTCCACTGCCGCTGCTCCGATGTTCTCTTCCAGCCGATCCAGCTTGGTGGTGCCCGGGATCGGAACAATCCAGGGCTTTTGGGCCAGCAGCCAGGCGAGCGCGATCTGAGCAGGTGTCGCCTTCTTCCGTTCCCCGATGCTGGTGAGCAGATCAATCAGGGCCTGATTCGCCTTGCGAGCCTCAGGCGTAAACCGGGGCAGAATGTTGCGGAAATCGCCGCTGTCGAGCTTGGTGTTTTCGTCCATCTTTCCTGTAAGGAAGCCCTTACCCAAAGGGCTATACGGGACGAAGCCGATGCCCAGCTCCTCTACGGTCGCCAGAACTTCCTTCTCAGGGCCTCTTGTCCACAGCGAGTATTCGCTTTGCAGGGCAGTGACCGGTTGGACCGAATGCGCGCGCCGAATCGTTTTCGCGCCTGCTTCGGAAAGGCCGAAGTGCTTGACCTTGCCTTCCTGAATCAGGTCCTTCACCGCTCCCGCCACGTCTTCAATCGGCACCTCCGGATCTACCCGATGCTGATAGAGCAAGTCTATGACATCCACCCTGAGCCGCTTCAACGAGGCCTCAGCCACCTGCTTGATGTGCTCAGGCCGGCTATCCAGCCCGGCCTGTTTACCGGTGTTTGGATCAAGTTTGAACCCGAATTTCGTGGCGATCGCCACCTGCTTCCGGAAGGGAGCCAGGGCTTCACCCACCAGTTCTTCGTTTATGAACGGGCCGTACACTTCCGCGGTATCGAAGAACGTGACGCCGCGTTCCACCGCTGCCCGGATAACCGGGATCATCGCCTGCTTGTCTTTGGCCGGGCCGTAACCGAAGCTCATTCCCATACAACCGAGCCCAATCGCGGAAACTTCCAGGCCGCTCTTTCCAAGTTTGCGCTTCTGCATCGTCGTCTCCTTAGATACCGCCTCTCTCATCTCCAGGTTAGAGGCAGGCCTGCGGAAACGGTATCCTGTTTCTTCCGATTTATTGCCTATTCCTCCGGCCCGCGCTTCGCCGGCGGGACGGCCTGCTCACTGTGCGTGTTTTGGGCGTCGGATCGGTGGCAGGATTTCTTGTAGGCCCGATTGTGAAACACCCTTGTTGCGCCCGCGCCACGCCAAGGTAAGCATGAATATCGCGCAAAAGGCGAAGTACGAGGTCATCCAGATCCAATACGTGTGCGGTGGCTTCAGCCTGACCCAGCCAAACCCCACGGCCATGAAGGAAAACGCGAAGCCAATGGAGGCCGCGCCCGACACACTCAAGAACCAGCTGTAAAGAGCGCCGCTCCGTTGCGTTTGCGCGGTTCTAAATGCAAATGCACCGACGCTTAGGGCCGTCACCACGAAGAGCAGAGAGATCGGACGAAAGCTGAGGGGTCCTCTGATTAGCGGGGAAACGCCGATGAGCCCGAACGCTCCGAGTGCGAGGCCGTGCAGCGACAGGAGCCAGTGGCTACCCCTACCGGAGTTCAACAGGCCCGCCGCGGTCGCGCAGGCTCCTGCCCAGAGCGCGAACATACTCATATCCCAAACGGTGTTCCGTGGCGCGAGTGTGAACCAACTCAGCGATCTATCGGGGTTCAGCATCAGAAGGTTCATGGCCGCGCACATCGCATCAGCGATGCCGCACATAGCCAGCAGCCACCAGATCCTACTCATTGCTCGGAACAAGATGCACCGCCTGAATCTCTTTAGCGCGAAGTGCGCTGCGTTCATCATACCGCCTCGGGTTTCGAAGAAACAGCGCCGGCGCTAGCAGAACTTCAGTGGGCCCTGGACGACAACGCCGCGTCACGCACTTAGCCTCGCGAATTGCCAATACTCCTCTATTGCGACGTGTAAAGCTTAGCGCCGACGAAGTTCACCTCGATTTCGATTGGGCTGGTTGCTCCCGACACTGGGACCGTAGCTGGCACCTGCACGTTCACCTGCGTGATTCCGGCGATCATTCCCCCGGCAGCGCCCACAAACTGAGGAGTAAACGTGTAAGGCGTAGCCGGGAAGTAGACCCTAACCGCCGCCAACGGCACCGGTAACGGATTCGCATTCAGCAGACCGTCGTCGCCCGGCGGACTGGTCTGGCCCAGTCCCGAAACATAGATAGTGATCACCGAGCCCGCCTTGGCCGGATGGTCCGGCGAGTTCAGCGTGCCGTCCTGGTTTACAATGCTCAGCACCTGTGGCGCCGAAGGGACGACTCCCATCTTCACCGCATTGGACAATTGTCCGTTGGAAGCTACCGTGATCTCCGCGCCCGAGACCGCCTCGAACGGTACGAAGCACATGATGGCCGACGCTCCGATAGAAAGTAGCGGCGCCGGAACGTTGTCAAAGAACACCACCGTGTTGGCGACGACAAACGGAAGCCGCCCGGAAGCGTCCATCTGCGCGGACACCTTGTTGGTGGGGCCCAGGTTGCGTCCGCTGATCTGTATGAGTTGCCCGGGCGCGACAGTGTTATAGACCGGCTCTATTGGCTGCTGCGGGAATGCGACCACTGGAAGTACCGAGTCGATAATGACCGCAGGCGTCTTCATCGCGTCGATCTTAGCCAGCCACGCGGAAGAGCCGGAAGCTCCCGCCACATACACCGACCCCTGGCCCACAGCCATGGCCGTACCCTGGCTGAGGCTCGAAAACAACAGCTGCGACCCATCTCCATTCAGTTCGCTGACAAATCCTGCAATCGGTGTAGACGGAATCCCGCTGCCCTGGAAGGGGCTCTTGAGTGGAAAGTCCGGTGACGTAGTGGTGCCGCTGATCCAAACATTTCCCGACGGATCCAGTGCAATGTGGCTTCCCGAATCGTTACAGCTGCCTCCCAGATAAGTCAGAAAGCTGGCCATGGAAAACGCGGCATCCAACTTCAGGGCGAAGGCATCGCCGGTACCCGTGTACGGCTGGCTCGGACCAATCGCCACAGGAGGCGCGCATGTGTCCGCGAATTTGATTTGATAAGCGCCGGGAGTTGCCCCCGTCGCAAAGCCTTGAGTGAATCCCGTGACATACACATTGCCGGAAGCATCCGGTACGGCCGATGTCGCCTGTGTGGAATACCCACCGCCCAGAAACGTGCTGGCCAGCAGTTTGTCCCCCGCCGGGCTGATCTTCGACACAAACCCTGCGTTCAAAAGGCCGCCCGGCCCGGTCTTATCCACTGGTCCCGGAAATGTCGATTGGTAGCTATTCGCCGAGACCGGAAAATCAGGTGATGGCGTGAAGCCCGTCACAATCGCGTCCCCAGCCGCATCCGTCGTAATGCCGTAGCTGTAGCTTCCGCACGATCCGGTAAGAAACGTAGTGTAGACGGGCGATTTTCCATCGGCGCCGATCTTGCTGACGAAGACGTTCCCGAGTGGGATCGGGGGACCAAAAATGATGGGCGACGGACGCGTGCATTGCGCGGAAGAAACAGTGGATTGAAACGCGTTGGCGCTAGTCGGAAAATCGGCGCCATAGCTCTGCCCGGTGACGAAAACCGCTCCCGAGGAATCGAGCGACACCGCTTGCAGCGTTACGGATTTGGAACCTGCCTCGGCTATTGAGTAGATCAGGCCAGTTCCATCCGGGCTCAACTTCGTAACGAACCCGTCGGTCTTGCCTTGCCCAGGAGGGCTCGAGGCCGGCGTGGTCAGTGGGAAATCAGGTGAAATCATGGTACCGGCCAGAACGGCGCTGCCCTGCGCATCCACAGCCAGGCCATTGATGAAGTCGCCGCTGCTTCCTCCAATGAATGTAGAGTACAGGATGCTTTGTCCCGACGGATCCAGCTTGATCACGAACTGAATGGGCGGGCTATAGGTGCCCGCGTAAACATTGTTCCCCGAGACGCTCAGCGTCGCGCTGGTCCAACCGGGCAAGCCCGGAACCGGCGAGAAGGTCTGCCCTCCGTCCGCGCTCACGTAGATTTGAGGAGACGGACCACCCACGTAAACGGCCCCCGATGCATCTACCGCCAGCGTTCTGCCGGAGATCGGAACTGTCACGTCCGCGAACGACTGTCCTCCATCGGTGCTCTTGTGCAGCCCCCGGTAATCCAGCACCCAGAGCGTGGCGGGATTGCCCGGATCTACCTGCATCGACAAAGGCGCAAAGAACCCCGGCGTCAGTTTGATCCACGTGTTGCCGCCATCCAGGCTCTTGCCCAACGTACCGTTCCCGTTGATGGAGTACAGAGTACTGCCATCCGGAGTAATGGTCGCAACCAGGTTTGGAGAAAAGGAGAATGTCGGGGCGGGCGGTTCGTCAGGATAAGCCGGGCTCAGGCGCGTCCAGGTATTGCCTGCATCCGAGCTCGCAAAAAGATACGAGGGCCCGCTCGTCACAGCGTAAGCGATGAGCGGGTTATCCGGGTTGTAAAAGGCCGAGGCGACCGATACGTAGCCGCTCGCGCTCACGTTTAATCCGGTGTTCCGCCCTCCCCATAATTGTCCGGCGCTATCGGTACTAAACAGTCCAACAGTCGTAGCGACAAGAATCGTCGAGGGGTCTAACGGATCGATGGAAAAGGCATTGACGGTGACCGATGGGGAGGAATTCGTCGGCCCGCCCGGGATAGGCAGCGGCGCCGTCGGCGTCCAGGTGGAACCGCCATCCACGCTGAGCAGGATGCCCCGTGAAGTCTGCGCATATAGGATTCCTCCGTCCGGAGTGGCACCCACCGCGCCCACGTTGGACCCTGTGATCTGCAGCGGAGCGACCGTCTGGCCCGCGTTCGACAAAACCCTCAGGATGGGGACCGGGCTGGGGTCGAAACTGCCCGGCGTGGTAGGGAAATTCCCTCCGTAGCTCTGCCCCGCCGCGTAGATGTTGCCCTGCGCGTCCGTGGCCACCTGGTTCGCGATATTCGACCCGGCCTGGCCAAAGGTCTTTACGTACGCCAAAACTGGATCGATCGTGAGGCGCCCTCGCCGGTCGTGCTTCCCCAGCCTGAGCCCGACTTTGTTCCCGCCCAACAGCACGTAGCGGGCGTCAATCTCCTGGCCCGTCTGGAATGCGCGAGGCCGTATCTGCCGCACCACGCCCGCCGCCGTGCGAATTGTCAGACTGCCATTGTCATCGATTGCCAGGTCGCTGCTTCCCTCCACCGAAATCCGGATACGCTCCACGGAGGCTCCGCGGGAAAGCTGTAGATCGTATTCCAGGTCCGCTCCGTTCCCGTAGAAGACTGCATCCACTCCCCGATATAGGCCCTGAATCCGAATTCTAGGAAACTGCGGAAAGGTTTTGATAAATTCCGCGCGAATGTACGTGCTTGGCGCCGCCGCGCCGAGTCCTTCGAACCGTGCCGAAGAAGCCGAGCCCAAAAAGCGCAGCGTGACACCCCGCAGAGTGACACGGTCCGGACTAAGTTCCGCCGTTCCGTCGGGCAATCGGGCCAGAAAGTGCCTGGCATCGCGTTCTTCAAAAGAAATAGGAAATCCGAAGCATGGCGCAGCCATAAGGGCGGCCGAAAGAAAAAGAAAGCCGGAAATACGCATAGAACTCCTGCGGAGAAGGACGCGAGTGTCTCCAGTATGTCATGGAATAAATAGCAGCGATTAGATTCATCTGCCGCTAACGCTTTACAGCAACGATGACGTACGGAGTCTCTACTTCCAGATCGGGATACATCCTGCCGTTGCCCTGACTATCAACAATCTCGACGAAATACATCAGATCCCATTTTGGATCGATAAACGCGGCCGGAATGCTGCCCACGTACAGGCCGGTCCTGGAATCGGGTTTCATCTCCGCCGTCTGATAATCTTCCTTCTGATTGACATGCCGGTATCGCAGGCGAATCCATTTCACGCCCGTTGGGGCCGCGACTTTCACCGTCACCACAAAATCCTGGCCCGGTGCCGCCGACCCCGACGAAGGCGTAAACGTCACCACCGGTAACTTGGGATTGGGATCGCGCGCCGGAATACGGACCGTCTTCGCATCCGCTCGCGCCGTAGCGGTTCGCCGCTCGGCCTGCAATAGCGCGAATTCCGTGTCCAGGGCTTTCAGCTCGTCCTTCCAATGCCGTGGGAATCCCCTGCGCGATCGCTCCGAACGCCATGTTGTCGATGTAGAAATCACCCGCAGCCTCCACCAGTTCGTGCCAGGACTGGATCGCCTTGCGTTCATCGCCAATGGCCTCGTCAAACGCCATGAGGTCGCCCGCCTGCTTGTACAGGTTGTAATTCACGCCTCCCAGTTGACGCCACGAGTGATAGCGCGCCAGTGCCGCCAGGATTCTCGCGTCCGTCAGCGTGGACTTGAACTCGTTACTCCGCGTCCCACCCCCTGGCGACCCTTCTGCCGCTGTCCGTTCCGCCGCTGCCACTTCCGCTAGAATCGCATCCGACGTTTGTGCGAACCACCGGCTAGTTTCCTCCGGGCGTCGCATGGCGGTATCCGTACCCTGGATGATGCTGGTGGCTTCGTCGCGCAGATTCATGAACTGCTGGATGTCGCTGCCCTCTTCCTGCTGCGCGAACTGCGGAAGGCTTCCCAGGTGCATCATTTCCGGCCATCCGGTGGTCGTAGGGAACATCCGGTAGGGACCGCTGGCGGCGACGATTCTAGGCAGCACACGGCTCGCCAGTTGCAGGGCTTTCATAACGTGAGGCCCGGCCGCGCCGAATCGCTGCGTGAACTCCTGTTCCCATAGATCGGATGTCGCCTGCGGATTATAAGAGAGCCGTCCCCAGACGCGATAAAAAGCCCAGTAGCGCTCGAATTCGTAATCGAAATATTTGTATTGCGAGTTTAGATAATCGCGTGGCGGCACGTCGGGCGCTTCCCCGAGCATTTTGGTCGCCTCCATTTCCGTCACTGCCAGGCCCGGACCGTCGTACAGCCGCGCGTTCACAGCCATCCGCCGCGCATAATCCGGATCGGCCCACCGCAGCACCCGCGTCGTCCCTCCGTTCCAGAGCGTCCAGTTCATGTTGTACGTCTGCGGGTAGTCCAGCAGGTCGGCGTAGCTATGCCGCGCATCCATCTGGTTCTCTTTGTTGATATGCGTCGGATGGTAGGGCAGCCCCATCTGTTCCATCCAGATCTTGGTGTCCAGTTGAATATTGAGACCTTGCGCCTGGGCGTCCTTGATCACGGTTTTCGCAAGACCCTTGGCGCGTAACTCCACTTTCGTGCCCGTCTTGCTGCTGCTGAAGAACCCGAACACCTCGTGCCAGAAGCCGTCGATCTCACTATCCAGCAGCCCGGATTCATTGTGCATCCGAAACTGCGTTTCTTTGATTTCCGGAAAGAGTTCGTAGAACTTTTTCAGGGCGGCGACCGTGTAGGGCGCGACATTTTTGGCGTTGAGACCCCAAACCAGCCCGGGCGTGGGCTTGCTGCCGTCGGAGGCCCAGGCAATGGCGCCCCTTTGTCCTCCTCCGCGATAGATATGTTCCCAGATGCCGGGTTTCACGCGAATTCCACGTTCGGTGGCCAGGCGCACCATCGTTTTGAAATCCAGGAAGTTTTCCCGCTGCTGCGCAGGCGTCAGGTCAACCACCTTCACCTCCGGGAAGCCGTCGACATCAAAGAAGTAGGGATACATCGGCGCCATGTAACCGCCATCCTCGTACCCGAATGTCAACACCAGCTCGTTGATGCGGTCATCTGCGAACATGTCGAAATACCGTATCCAGAACCGCTCATCGTGAAGATGGCTTTCAAAGTACGCGCGGTTCATCGTGAAAATCGTCACGCCTCGATCTTTGAGGTACGGCTTCTCGGCGGCATCCCGGGCAAATTGGAACGGGTTCCCGCCATTCCGCGCCCAAGCCACTCGATCCGCGAGATCGAGCGCCGCATACATCAGCCCAGGTCCGTCGGCGCCCGCCAGAATAATGGCCGGCTTCCCTTGGTACGTTGCGCCCCGGCGGATCGTGAGAGCTTCCGCGCCGCTCGGGACCGGCCCTTTCGTCTGGCTGACAAGGTCGGCTGCCGGGCCGCGGCCAGCCGCCAGTCCCGCTACGATCACGAAATCAGAACCGTTGAGCTGGCCGCTTCCCTCCGAAACAAGGAGGCCCTTCGCTCGCAGCGCCTCCTCGAGCTTCCCGATACCGTGTCGGGCGGGCGCATCCAGCGTCGCATCGGCGATCATCGTAACGTTCCTGATTGGTTTCGCCGGCGCAGCTCCTTGAGGCCTCGCGGCCTGGTTACCTCCGACGGCGGCCAGTAGAACCGCAACGACAACGGGCTGGTACGTCGATAGAATGCGCACTCTTAATCCTCTCAATCATTTTAAGAGAGCCCACTCTGCCGCTTTGACCGCAAGTTTCGGATAGCGGAGGTCAGCGGGTCGTAATATCATCTCATTGGCATGCTGGAAGTCTAGGTTCTTAGATCTAAGAAAAGGAGTTGGCAATGAGCATTGCGCACTCGGGAATCCAAGCCGGTACCCAGGAGTATCGGGAAAAGATGTTCAACCTGATCGGTGACCGAAATCCCTTGGAGATATTGGCACTGACGCCGTCCACCTTGGGCGATATTGTCAGTACGCATTCAGCCGCCTTGTTGCGCCGGCGGCCATTCGAGGGAAAATGGACGCCCAACGAAGTGATCGGTCATCTCACCGATAGCGAATGGGTGGATGGCTATCGGCTGAGGCTGATTCTTGGAGAGGACGCGCCGGCTATTCTTGGTACTAAGCAAGATCTCTGGGTCGCTGCTCTTCGGCACAATGAGCGCGAGCCCTCGGAACTCGTCGAAATCTTTCGGACGCTGCGCCATTTTAATTTGGCAGTGTGGAGGAGAACCTCACCCGAGGATTTGCAGCGCATCGCCCAGCACAATGAGCGCGGCACCGAGTCCCTGGGCATGCTGTTGCGACTGCTGGCCGGTCATGACCTTTCACACCTGGCTCAAATCACCCGTTACATCGAAGCCATTCAGCAGCAGGAGTAGTGCCGCCACCCTGTGCTAACTTCAGGTTGATTCTCACTGCCCGCCTGTGCCAAGATGTGCGTCAGCGCCACGCTGTAAAGGCCAAATCATTTGGAGGAATCCATGCTGATCACTTCCGTAAAGCAGTTGCCGTCTCTTCGCTCGTAGTCGCCTCTCTGGCGCATGTTGCCAGTGCGCAGGCTCCGGCGGCTGCTCCGGCTGGGTCGGCCGAAGCCGGTCAGATCGTGGTCGCCAATCCGACCTACATCTCCATTCCTCTGGAAATCGCCGTGAACCGCCCCGCCGCCGAAGTCTGGAAGCGCGTCGGCAAGTACTGCGATATCGGCGAATGGCTGCGGATCCCCTGCACGATCACCTCGGGCAAGGACGGTGAATTCGGCGCCGTGCGGTCCGTCGCGGGCGAGGTCCTCGTGGGGAAAACCGAACTCTCCTACACCTATACGCAAACCGTGCGAGCCGGCCGGCCGTACAATCTCTATCACGGCACGCTCGAAGCAAGGCCGGTTACGGCGACCACTTCAAAGCTCGTTTACACCCTGGTATTCGATAACTCCATGCTGGCGGACGACGCCGCCCGCGAAAAGGACAAGGTGCAAAAGACCGCGCAGTTCACACGGGCGCTCGAGAACATGAAGATCCTGGCCGAAGGTGGCACGCTGCCGCCTGCCCCGCCTCGCGGCCGGTAACTCAAGGTTGGGCAAGCAGGCGAAATGGCTGCCAATAAAACCAAGCCCACCAAACTAAGTGTGGCGGCGTTTATCGACGCCGTCGCGGACCGGACCAGGCGCGCCGACGCCCAGGCCCTTGTCAAATTGATGGAGAGCGCGTCGGGCGAAAAGCCGAAGATGTGGGGGGCATCCATCATCGGCTTCGGAAGCTATCACTACACTTACGACAGCGGGCGCCAGGGCGATATGCCGCTCGTAGGCTTCTCGCCGCGTAAGGCCGCAACCGTTCTGTATATCATGACTGGGTTGGGCCAGTCTGAGGCGCTGCTCGCAAAGCTCGGCAAGCACACCACCGGCAAGGGCTGCCTCTATGTCAAGAACCTCGCCGATGTCGATCAAAAGGTGCTGGAGGCTCTGGTCGTTAAATCCGTCGCTGCCCTGCGAGCGCGCCCGCTCTAGGTCCGTGGCATGCGGAACGTGAACCGCGTTTCGACTGGCGTGCTTTCTACGCCGAGCGTGCCGCCATGTGCGGTTGCAATCTCGTGGGCGATATAAAGCCCGAGCCCCAGACCCTCGCGGTTTTGCTGCACCGCGCTGCGATAAAAGGGATGGAACAGATGAGCCATCGCGGCGGGCGGGATGGGTTCCCCTGCATTGGCGACCAAGAGTTCGAAGCTTCCTCCTGCACTGCTGGCCCGCACCCGGATGGGCAGATCCGCGGCACCATAGGAAAGTGCATTACCCAGAAGATTCGAGAAAAGCTGGGCTATGCGTGCCCGGTCACAATTGACCCGCTCGATCAATGCAAAATCGGTCTCAATGAGCCGGTCCGGCTGACCTGCCTTCAGCTCAGCTACGACCGCCCGCAGCACAGGCTCCAGCGATTCTTTGCTGTCGCGGTTCAAGGTCAAGCCGCCGCCCAGACGCCCCCGCGCCAGATCCAGCATGTTGTCGATAAGCCCCAGCATCCGCGAGGCGCTATCCCGCATCAAGCGGCCCATGGTGGTCGCTTCCTCATCCAGGGGAGTTTTCAGCAAAAGGTCCATCAAACAGCTAATGGACCTCATCGGAGTGCGCAAATCGTGCGCCAGCACGGCGATAAACTGTTCGCGCAGTTCCGAGTCTGCGCGCTCTTCAAGAAGAGCGGATTCAGTCTGGACCAGTTTCCGGTCGGCATCCAGGTTCTTGGCGATAAGCTCCGCAAAAAGCCGAAACATGCCGATAGTTTCCGGTGTCTTCAATCGCGCCGGGCGCGGATCGATAGCGCACAGTGTTCCGAAGAACGACCCGTCCGCCAGGATGATCGGCATCGAGATATAACTCTGAAAGCCGTACATCGCGGGCGTAGCGTGTTTGCACCAGATATCGTCTTCGGCGACGTTGTTGATTATGACCGGCTCCCGGCTCTGCCGGATTTGATGGCAGATCGTCGTCTCTACCTTCAATTCGCCGCCCGGCTTGAGGCCGAAATCGATTTTATCCAGCACGCTGCAGGCGATCCATCGATCCTCTGTAACTCGTGCGACCGCAGCGAACCGCATCCCGGTTGTGTGGCATACAACCTCCAGGATCGTGGGCACCGCCTCTATGCGGTCCACGCTGCCAATATCGGCCTGGAAGTCGTGAGCCATCGCCTGTCTCGGGTTCACAAGTATTAGAATACGCGATCTGCAGAAAACTACCGCCTCGGAGCCTCACCTGGGCCGTCGGACTGCCCGCACTTTCCCGCTAGTTCCTCCGCCGCAAAAAAATCGATCGCGGCCATCGGATTCCAAGCCCGTCACGCTGACTCCAGCCGGCATATCGAGCTGCTCCAGCACCTCACCCGTCCGAGGATCTATTCGCCTCAGTTCGCTTTCTTCACCTTCCAAAGTGCCGTGCCAAAGCTCTCCATCGACCCACGTGACCCCGGTGACGAAGCGGTTGGATTCGATGGTGCGAAGAATCGCCCCGGTCTCGGGATCGATCTGATAGATCTTGCGGTCCCGATACTGGCCCACCCACAGCGTGCCTTCGGCCCAGGCGAGCCCGGAGTCGCGGCCGCCGCCTGGCGACGGGATCGTAGCCAGCACCTGGCCGGTTTTCGGATCGATCTTCAGGATACGATCCTCGGCGATCTGAAAAAGGTGTTGCCCGTCGAAAGCCGTTCCAGCGTGCGCGGAGACATCGATCGAGCGAAGCGCATCGCCGCTCGACGGATCGAAGGCGTTCAGCTTGTCTCCGGAGGCAAACCAGACTTGCCGCCCGTCATAAGTGACGCCATGCACTCTCTCGATGCCCGGAAAGGGTCCGTATTCGCGAACGATTTTGGCCGGTGATCGATTAATGCTTCCATCCTAGTCACTCGGCAGCGGAGCGGGGAGTAACAATGTCGTCGTGAATCCCGGCACGGGCGGAGTTATCCAACGGCGAGCCCGGGCGCGGCCGAACGCTTGCACTTTGCCTGCGGCCGCCAGGGAGTCGAGCGCGCGTTGCACGGTGCGCTGGCTGCTACCCAGTGCCAGCGCCAGGGCCGAGCTCGACCAGGATTCACCGTCGGCGAGAAGGGCCAGCACCGCCCCATGCTCACCTTCGACCGGCCGCGCGAGTACGACTACATCGCGTGCACGGCACGGGGCCAGTAGAAACCCGCTCTTGGTCGCACTTACCGTGGCGAGTGTTCGAAGCACTCTGCGCAGCCGCCCGATTTCAACACGCAACCGCGCACGGTGCGATTCGTCCGCCAGTTTCGCTCCGAACGCGCGCGCCAGCAGGACACACCGCGCTACGTCTCCGGGCCACGCTTCGGCCAGCGCGCGTGTGAGTTCGAATAATACCGGACGGCTTGCGAGCGACACCGCCTGACCCGCCGCACCGACGATGTAACGGCACGCATCCACGACCAGCGCCTTGGAGGCCTGCAGCGCCTCGACGTCTTCCAGTAGCAGGGTCCGCTCTGCGCCGCAGGCTATCAGGCGCGCGGCAGGTGTGTTCAGCGCCAGCGATGCACTCTCCACCTCGGCCGTAAGCGCGGGGATATCGGCCTGGCTTGCAGCGAGCCTGGCTCGGGCGAACGCGTCGCGCGCAGCCTTGGTTTGGAGGCGCCGCACCGCGATCCCCGCGGCAATCAACTCGTGGACGGCCTTCAACACCGGCGGGAGGTTGGCGGGATCGAGCTGCGCAAGCTTGCGCCCGGCCTCCTCGAGCCTGCCGATAAGCAGGAGCCGCCGCACCGCGAGGTACCGTGCATGCGCGGCGTTGAGCCGGTCGCCGTGCGCTTCGAGCGTCGCGCGAGCCGCATCCAGCGACTTAACGGGCCAGCTCAGCTCGCGCGATGCCAGCGCGATCTCGGCTTCAGCAACCAGGCACCGCGCACGAGCTATCGCCTCTCTCGGACCGAAGGCGCGGGCGGCCCTTCGCAAGAGAGCCTTGGCCCGGACCAGATCGCCTAGCTGCGCCATCGCAATGCCGCGAAGCGCCAGTGCCGGCGCGTCGTCCCGCAGGGCCACTCGCTTCAACGCCCCCAGAGGATCGCCGGCGGCCAGCGCGCGCGCCGCGGCCGTGATTAACGAGTCCATCTCGATCCGGTGCCCTGCTGGCTCTGAAATCCCGCCACACTTGTCACTCCCTACATTTCAACATTCCAGGCTAAATTTATCTCGTGAGCAAGCTGCTCAAAGGGACGAATGCGAATTTCAAAGGAGGGACTTATGTGCCCAGCATGCCTTGCAAGCACAGCAGTCATGGTCGCCGGCGCCGGATCCACGGGAGGAATTCTCGCGGTCTGCATCGGCAAGTTGAGAAGCCTTTTCAAAACTAGAATCAAGGAGAAATAAAATGGCAACAAGCAAAGAAAGCAACCAGGAACACCGGGTAGGGAATCTCCCGATGAATACACCCCCGATCGTGTCGCCGCAGGAGTGGGAGGCTGCCCGCCGCGAGCTCCTCGTAAAGGAGAAGGCCTTGACCCGCTCCCGTGACGCACTGGCCGCCGATCGCCGGCGGATGCCGTGGATGGCCCTCGAGAAGGCGTACCAATTCGAGGGGCCCCGGGGCAAGCTTAGCCTGCTCGACCTTTTCGAGGGCCGCCCGCAGTTGATCGTCTATCGCGCCTTCTTCGAGCCCGGGGTGTTCGGCTGGCCCGACCACGCCTGCCGCGGCTGCTCCCTGGGCGCCGATCAGGTCGCCCACCTGGCCCATCTGAACACCCGCGACACCACGCTCGCCTACGCCTCCCGCGCGCCCCAGAAGGACATCGAGCGCCTGAAGGCACGAATGGGCTGGAAGATGCCGTGGTACACCATCACAGACAGCTTCGACAAAGACTTCGGCGTCGACGAGTGGCACGGCCACAATGTATTCATCCGCGACGGCGACAAGATCTTCCGCACCTGCCTCATCAACAACCGCGGAGACGAGGCGATGGGGACCACCTGGAGCTACCTCGATATCACGCCGCTCGGCCGTCAGGAGATTTGGGAGGATTCGCCAGCGGGTTATCCCCAGACGCCACCGTACAAGTGGTGGAACTGGCACGACAACTACGACGCCGAGCCCTCGCCCGACCCGAAGTGGGTCCAGGTGTCCGGCGCTGGAGAAGCCACCTTCCGAAAGAGCGAGCGAGAGGCGAAAGCCTGACCGGGATTAGCGCTGGCTCGATACCCTCTTGGTGGGACGCAGCGCCGATAACCTCGGCGCCCCCGCTAGAGGCGTCTACCCGCCACTTGATACAATTAGCGCGAAAAGGAGTTTCGTGTTGTCTGATCAAAAAACTCGCAGGTTTTTCCTCGGAGCCTTAACCGCTGCGTCCGCGGTTCGCGTCTGGGGCGCAAATGACAAGGTCAACGTTGGCATCGTGGGCCTGGGAGGCCGCGGCACCAACCACCTCAATACCTATACCAGTCTGAACGAGGCTCGCGTCGTTGGCCTCTGCGACGTCAACCAGGCCGCGCGCGAAAAGGCCCAGGCCACGCTGACCAGGAAGAGCCTGGAAAAAGCCAGGGAATTCGAAGATATGCGGCAGATGTTCGCCGACCCGAACATCGAGGCTGTTTCTATTGCAACTCCGAACCACTGGCACGCACTCTCGGCGATCTGGGCCATGAAGGCGGGTAAGGATGTCTACGGCGAAAAGCCGGCCTGCTACAACATCTACGAAGGCATGCGGATGATCCAGGTGCAGCGTGAAACCAAGCGTCTCATGCAGGTGGGCTCGCAGCATCGAAGCTGGCCCTTCAAAATCAAGTCCATCACAGCGCTGCAACAGGGTTTGATCGGCAAGCTCTACATGGCCAAGGCGATGTGCTACAAGCTGCGTCCCTCCATCGGCCACACGCCGGATAGCCCCACGCCTCCCGGCCTGAATTGGGATCTTTTCCTCGGCCCGGCGCCGATGCGGCCCTTCAACGAAAAGCGTTTCGGTTATTTCTGGCACTGGTTCTGGGATACCGGCAACGGTGACATCGGCAACCAGGGTGTGCACGAAACCGGTATCGCGCGCTGGGCTCTGGGCGATCCGGTGTGGCCCCAGACGGCGGTAGCGTTCGGCGGCAAGTTTGGAATCGATGATGACACCGAAACACCCAACACGCTTACCGCCGGCTTCAGTTACGGTAACCAGCAGCAGCTCGTCATCGAGGTGCGCGGCAGAATGACCAACGGCGAAGGCGTTCGGCAGAACCGTGTGGTGATGGCCGGACCGAATGCCGCTCCACGCGCCGGCGCGCCCGGCGCTGCGCCTGCGAAAGCGGCGCCCGCGAGCACTCCAATCAATGTCGGCGTTGGCAACCTTTTCTATGGCAGCGAAGGTTGGGCCTCGATGAGCGATGAAGGGTTCCAGGCCTACAAAGGCGATTCCAGCGAACTGATCCTGGACGAACGGCCCGACCGTGGTTCCGGTGATGCCACCGGCCTCCACATGCAGAATTTCCTGGCCTGTGTGAAAACACGCCGGGAGCAGGATCTTCACGATCCCGTCGCCAACGGTGTGCCCAGCGCCGATCTCTGCCACTTGGCGAACATTAGCTACCGCGTGGGCCGCGCGCTAAAGATTGAGCCCGGTCCGACTCCGAAGTTCACAGGCGACGCCGAGGCGGCCAGATTGATCACACGCCCCGCGTATCGCAAGCCCTACGAAGTGTAATGTAGCTACGAAAGGGCTTCAACTGACCAACCGGTCTTCGAAGCCCTTCCTATTTATTAACGCCGAATTTAGCGAGCGAACCGCTTTCGTAGCATGATCAAGCCGGCGAAGCCCAAGCCCACCAGCGCATAAGAAGCTGGTTCGGGAACCGTTTGCACTGATCCGACCGATCCGATGGAGAATGTTTCGTGTCCACCAGTTGCATCTGAAGCACTCGCAGAAAGCCCGATAAACAGGTTCGGAAAATCAGCGAGTAAGCTATTCTCAACAGCTGCTTGAGTGCTGTCGAGTTTAAACCCGAAGCCGGCGTTCCCAACCCCTGGGTTTGTGCTCGCGAAGACAACCGGTGCTGGCAGATTCTTCGCGTCGATGAGCGATCCGTTCGCCGGATTCCACAAACTGAGAGCGAGGTTGTCAAGGTTGATACCGTTGGAACCGGGTTCGCTTGCGTTGAAGATAATTCTCAGATTGTTGAAGTCAGTTAGCCCCAACGATGTAGCGGAAAAAGTGTTATTAATGGCCTGCTCGTTGCCACCAAGGTTCCCGGAAACACATGCGGAGCTACCTGTAACTGTTACACCACCCGTTCCAGCCCCCACACAGCCTGATTCTGTGGTTGAGTTGCCGGGAGACTGCATGGTAAGAACTGTATTCACACTTCCCAAGCCTTGACCTCCTAATGACACAGGTCCAAGAGAGATCAGGTCAGCAAATGCGCTGCATGCACCTAATAAAAAGATTGCGGAGACCGCAAACCGATGATTCATGAAACTCCTCCTATCGTGCTTTAGAAAATACGAGCCGACCCGTTCAAATCGCCGGACGGCCCACAATTCTTCTACGACCAGTCGGTAGACGCCACAGTACTTTTTTTGTTTCGTTGACGCCGGTAAGATTAAGTCCGCGCTGTACTTAGTGAGTACGGATCTAAAAAACAAATTCGACCCGCCACTGACGCGAAGTAATCGTCAGATTCGTTCGTCAACATCAACAGAGACGTGTCAAACGATCTTGTCATCTTCCTTGCGCGGTTCGGCTTAATCTGACTTCGATTCGGCTAACCCCAGCCGCCTCGCATCCGTCCTCACTTCGAAAGGTTGCCCGAGAGGATCGTCTTCATGATTGCCTCGTTCCCCTCGTGACACGCGCTCTCATACAGCCGGTCATCGGTGTGCTTCAGGCGGATCATGGCGGTCCAAGGTCTTACCCAAGTGTCAGGATCGTCAAACGTCATCTCGTAACGGATCTCATCCGGCGCGATGCGCGTGAAACGTTCAGTCAGTTGAAACTTCTCCGAGATGGCCAAAGGATGCAGCTGCGCCTTGAAATTCGTCGTGTCCACCACCAGCGTATCGCCCTCCCAGTGCCCGATGGAATCTCCGGACCAGTTGCGAACTGAAGCGGGAACGTGCGGACGGCCGTCCAGGGAAATGATCCGAAATTCGTGAATGTTTTCCGAGAATAAAACGACCTGATCCCGCGTTTGAACAATCTGATAATAACCGTGCAGGCCCGCGCTGTACACTCCGTTCACCCGAGGCACACTGTAGGTGATGCAACGATCTCCGGGCGCGACCTCATCTGGTCCGGCGGGATTGCCGTTCCCGGATCGGGAGCGGCCATAGGCAGCCCGGCGGCGCCGTCCGGCCTCCGTGTAGGCCGGCATTTTTCCGTCCGGCGGGTCGATAATCAGCGATGTACGGTTATCGATTTCCAGGTCGGTCACCCGCTCGGCACTGTCCGTTGCGCCTCCGCTCTTATATACCTTCAAGTTCCTGAAGGCAGCCATAAAGTATCCGTCCGGGGCCGCGGCATCGCTGCCTGAGTCGGGGGCGAAGATTCTTTGCGCCCGCAGATTCAATTCGGTGACTTCTTCGTCCGTGAGAACCTCGCGTCCTTCGAGTTCCTTGGGCCGCTCGAAAGGCGTTGCCGAGTTGTTCAGCCAATTCCCCTGAAGATCGGGATGGCCGTCGTGTGTCCGCGGGATGGCTTTTGCCGTAGCCGGTTTTAGCGCGGGCGCCGGCTGGCCGTGTGCCGTGAACGAAAGGGCGATTGCAATCCACCAAGTCGTAAACCTGAATCTCAAGAAATTTTTGGCCTTCCCAATCGTACGATTCTATCGCGGCGCTGCCAGTATGTCACATACTCTGGCCAGAGAGCGCCGTCGTGCTTTCATCAACCCGGCCGTGCCCCGTTTCCCAGGAGGAATCCACGCTGAATGCTCAACTTCCCAGCTGTCATCAACAGGAATCGCCCGGGGAGAGACGAGACGCTAGCGCAGAGCACCCTCGGGACCGGCGAGAACAAGCGTCAGCCGTTCTCGAAGCAGGATGAATCACATATCGCTGCATCCAAAGAATCTGCATCCTGTCAGGCGTCTTTGTCGTCGACGTTAACAGTGGTACGGAGTTGCTAGAGGGCGAATAAACTACAGAATGGAGTACTGAACCGATGCGCAAAATAATCTGTGCTTTGTTATTGAGTGGAGTGATGGCGGGTGTCGCATTCCCGGCCGCCAAAAAAGCCGAGACAGCGAAAACGTCGCATCACCAAGACAAGCATCAGCAACATAAACACCATTGGTGGCGCTAAGCGCGGATGGAGCCGTCTGGCACTGCTTTCCTGCCAGACGGTCCTGAAAGGAAGTTAGGCCTGCGCGCGGGTCATGCCATGGATAGGATTTTGTCATCAGAACGGCACTGTATTTTCTCTATGTCCGGCTGGCCCGTGCTGCATACGCCCGGCGGGTCGGCCTTGCCGCGGTACCGCATTTCACGTTCTGTTATTTTGACCGGCTTCCTTGCGCCGACGTTGAAGGCACCGACGGGCTCCAGCCGCCCGCGTCACTAGGCTACCCTCTAGCTGGCTTAGCTAGTTCGGATCAGGCACCCCGCATGCGCAATCCCCGCCTGCGCCGAACGGGCGTCATCTGCTCCGCCTGCCGGGCGGCTTGCCAAAGAATCGGGCAGCCACTGACTTTCCTTTACATCGCATCTTGCGCCCCGCCAGGTTCTTGGTATGCCGTGTCTTGACAAGATCGACCTCGAAGCCGCGTTCTTCCAAAATGTCGTACAGTGAAGTGGAATCCAATAAACCCAGGTTGACTGCAGCGCCACCGTCTTTATGCTGTGACTTTGTAACCAGTCGGCTAAACGATGCAAATCTGCCGTGAAACACTCGAACTCAGACAGGGTGTCGTGGGAATCAGCGCGGTGACACTCGCGAGGGGTTCAAGCTGTTCATTGGACCGCGACGGTTACTCCGGGTTGGCTGCCATGGGTTCCAATCATTAGGATGACGGGGAGGTTGCCGGAGGCGGCGCCGGGTGGGATTTTGGCGGTGACTTGCAAGACGCCGGCGACGTCTTGGGGAGCGGCTCCCGCGTACGCGATATCGGAGGCGGGGACGGGGATCCCTCCGATGGTCAGGGTCACGGCAGCGACGGGGCGGGCTAGTTGGTCCACGCCTTCGTCGGACAAATGGCCGTCGGGGACGACCGGGTTGGTTTGGCCTTCGCCGGTGCAATAAATGGAAACGTACGAGCCTTTGGCGGCGGGGTTGCTCGCGCCGTTGTAGCTGAAGTCCTGATTGAGGATGGCTCCCTGGCCTCCGGCAGAGTAGAAGATGCCGGGGGCGGTGTCGGCGACCAGAACGGGGTAGACGTTGCCGGCGACGTTGTTATAGACCACCTGGACGAAGACCATTTGTCCTTTTTTGGCGGCGAGTTCATACGGGGCAACGGCGTTGATCTGCGTCGGGGAGATATAGACCAGGGGGGCGGGGACTCCATCGACGAGGACCTGGGTGCCGGCTACGGAAGTGGCAACCTTGCCGGAGGAATCGAGCTGAACTCCAGCGGTGGCGGAGGTTCCGAGTCCGGTGCCGGCGAGGGTGAAGAGCATGCCGGGAGAGAATCCGTTATTGAGAAAGCTGGCGGCGTTGGCAGCGGCGGTGATTTGCGGGCCGGCTTGAGAGAAATCGAAACGGGCGACGTAGGTGTCAACAGCTGCCGCGCTTCCGGGGCTGGTTTGAAACGCCGAAGCCGTAACGGGCAAGTTGCCGGAGGATGCGTCCCCGGCTACCGCGGCGATAGTCCCAGAGGCGTTGATGGCCAGCGAGAGCAAACCCGTGTTCGAGGAAGAGTTGCCGATATAGCTCGAATATAGGAGGCCGGCTGCGCCCAACTTGGTGGGATCAATCCGAACCAGAAAAGAGTTCAGGAAGGGGGTGAGGCCGAGAGCGGTGGACCCGGTCTTAAGAACGCAACACTGGTAGGAATTCGGCGTGGTGGGGAAATCGAAGGAATCGGTGTTGCCGAGAACGACGATTTTTCCGGAGGAATCGACGGCAATGGAGTTTCCGTTTTCGTTCCCGGATCCGCCCAGGAAGGAGGAGTAGCCAAGCTGGGCAGGGCCCTGTGCCGAGAGATTCAGTTGCGCTACGAACGCGTCCCCGCTCAGTCCGTTGCCGTCGCCGGTGACGGCGCCTCCAAATTTGGTCTGGACGGCTCCTTGCGTGGTGACGAAAGAGGGGTCAGAGGTGGAACCGGTGGCGTAGAGATTTCCGGCAGTATTCACGGCAATGCTGTTGACGGCTGCGGTAGAGGGGATTGTGGAGGCTCCGAAATAGGAACTGTACACCAGCGCGGCCGTACCAGGGCGGGTGAGGTCGAACTTAGCGATGAAGCCGGCCTGCTTAGAATTTAGAATCGATTGCTGGTAGGCGTTTTGTGTGACGGGCAAAGTCACCGAGGTGGTCTCTCCGGCGATGTAAACCACCCCTTGCGCATCCACGGCAATAGATTGAGGAGTGTCCTTTCCTTCGCCTCCGAAAAGGCTCGAGTAAAGCAGCGTGCCGCCGTCGGCGGAGATTTTGGCGACAAAGGCGTCGAGACCTCCGGCGGATCGGACCTGATAGGGCTGGCCTGCGGTGGGAAAGCTAGGGGAACCTGACTCTCCGGTGACATACAAAGCTCCGCTGGCATCGACAGCTATCGCGAAGACGCCATCGTTAAACCCGCCGCCCAGGTAAGACGCGTAGATGACCTGGTTCCCTGCAGGCGCCAGCTTGATGACAAAGCCGCTGCCACAATCGGTGAGTCCGGACACACAATTCGGGGCGCTTTGAAACGCGTTGCGGACTGGGAAGTCGTTGGACAGGGTGATGCCTCCCGCATAGACGTTGCCGCTGCTATCCACGGTGACGGCTCCGCCCAAACCTCCGTAGTTGGTGCCGCCCAGCAGGGTGGACCAGACTAGCGACGCTTTCCCGGAAGCTGCTGGATTGATCTTGGCGACAAAAGGGACGGTGACGGTAAGGGGGTTGGGCGTGTTCAATCCGCCCACGATGGGGAAGTCCTTGGAACCGACGGTGCCCACGACATAGAGATTGCCCTGCGCGTCCATCGCGACGGCGTTGGAGAGGTCGGAGTTCGAACCGCCCAGGTAGGAGGCGTAGGTAAGGACGGGGTCGATGGTGAGGGGTGCGGAGTGGTCGTAGGGGCCAAGGGAGAATCCGGCTCGGTTATGGCCGAGGAGAACGTAATGCCCGTCGATGGGGCGGCCGCCTTGGAAGATTTTGGGCTTGTGCTGGCGGATTTCGGAACCGCCGACGGTGAGTAGAAGGTCGCCCGAGGGGGCGAGGCGCAGGCTGGAGGCGCCGGTGTAGGCGAGATGGATCCGGCGTGGGTCGGCGCCGGGGGCGAGAACGAGGTCGTATTCGAAGTTGTCGGGGTTGCCGTAGAAGACGGCGTCGATGCCAGGGTAGACGTCGCGGTAGCGAACCTGTCCGAACAAAGGGATGTCGTGACTCCAGCGCGCAGGATCGTTCCCTAGGAAATAGTTGGCCTTACCGGGCAGCGGGTCCTCGCCCGCGATCTGCGGGGCTCGATTGGCGCCCTCGAAACGTATTCGCAGCGTGCCGTGCGGAGTGCCGAGAACGGCCTCCTTGCCAGTGAGCCAGAGCGTTGAAGCGGAGGTTCGGGCCAGGTAGCGCACTTGCGGGTCGGATTGGCCTCGGTTAGGTTCGAAGGTTAAGGGCAGAACCGCCGAGAACGCAATGGGACTGAGAAGCGCCAAGCAAAGGAAGGAATGCATTGTCTCTATAGTCGCATTCCCAACGCGAGTCCACGCTAGATGAATTGACCGGATGGCCCCTGAATGGTCGGCCACTTTTCCAAAGGCCGAATTCGCTAGCTGCGGAGGCCGGCTCTAGGCAGCAATGGAAGAGTAGCGCGTGATCCGTCCGAAGGAATTCGATCCAACTTCTCGAACCGGACCTTAGTGACAAGAAGCTCATCTCATCGCGGCAAACAGATAGCGAATGATTGCGCTCTTATCTTTCACTACTTTGCTTGGTATGACCGCGAGAGCCCTCGCGAGATCAGGAATCAACCGACATGTGACATGATCGAGAAGCCGTAAATGACCACTTGGTTCCTGGGTCAGCCGACAACTCGCCCGGGAGTGCGAGATTGCTTTTTCCAGGCCGAGCGTCAACCGTACTTGAGGTCGGTGCTCTGTCCCACCTCGATAATATATCCGTCAGGATCGCGGATGTAGCAGCGTGTCTCGCCGTACTTGGGGATCGGTGCCGTGATGAACTCCGCTCCTCGGCTTTTCCATAATTCATAGCACGCTTGAATATCCGCAACGCGGAAATTCATAAAGCTGTTGATGTGATTTGGGTCGGGGACGCTGAGCGTTACCGTCGGTTTATCCGGAGTCGGCCCGCCCCCAACGTTCAGAATCATCCAGATATTCGCAAGCTGAAGGTACCCAGGCGCGTTGCCGTCACCCAAGCTCAGAATGCGAGCGCCGAAGACCTTTTCGTAGTATCGAGCCGATCGCTCGATGTCGGCGACGGTGAGAAAATGCGCGATGCTGATCCCCTCGCGCGGAGGCATCTCATAGCTCTTCTGCTCGATTTGTACGCTGCTCATTGATGACTCCAATTCCGATAAACAGTACTCATCCGCTGATTCTGATTATTTCGTATTATACCCGCTGCCAATCAAGCCTGACGAGGAGAAGAAAAGCAATTGGATCATCGGATTGCCGCAGGAGTAAATCAGTCGAAAGTATGTAGATCCCTGCTGCAATCGTCGTCCACTAGGAAGGTTACCCGGCGCTCCCCTCGCTTCGGATGCAGCATGCGATCGAGGATCATTGAGAGTATCATTGAGTGGCGATTCGATAGTGCCGAACCCAAGAGAAAGGATGGTCCAAGTGCTCACCCGACGAGATTTGCTCTCTGCAGCCGGCGCGCTCGCAGCTGGAGTTCTGACGAGAAGTTCTGGCTTCGCACAGTCAGCATCAGCCAGCGCTGCGACTCCGATCCGATGTCGTACGTGAATCCCGAATTCCGCGCCGCTCTAGGACGTGTGGCGAAAATGATGGAAGCAGTTCAGTCTCTCAACGCGAGTTCGCTCATGAGCCTGCGTCAAGGCATGAACATGCCGGGCAACGCCCTTGCGCCGAACCCGCCGGTGACGGAAAAGACAATCCCAGGCCCTACCGGGGCGCCCGCGGTTCGCGTTTATGTCGTCGGCAATTCGCCCGGCGCGTCGAAACCGGCGGTGCTACACATGCATGGTGGCGGTTACGTCATCGGCTCCGCCTCAGGTTCGCGCCGCGATATCCAGAACTTGTCGACGGCGCTTGACTGCGTCGCGGTATCGGTCGAATACCGGCTTGCTCCTGAGACCACCTTTCCCGGATCGCTCGAAGACAACTATGCCGCTCTTCGCTGGATGTACACGAATGCGAAAGAGCTGGGGATCGACGTGAAGCGGATCGCGATCAAAGGAGAAAGTGCGGGCGGAGGTCACGCCGCCGCTCTTGCAATTGCCGCCCGCGATCGCGGCCAGTTCCCTATCTGCTTTCAGGTTTTGATTTATCCCATGCTTGACGACCGAACGGGTTCGACGCGGCAGATGCCTCCTTACCTCGGCCATTATCTATGGACGCCAGCATCAAACCGTTTCGGCTGGACCAGTCTGCTAGGTGTCTCGGCCGGCTCTGCAGCGGTGCCGCCGAACTCGGTGCCGGCGCGTGTGTCGGACCTGAAGGGGCTTCCGCCCGCTTTTATCGGAGTTGGTTCAATCGACCTGTTTGCGCCCGAAGATATAGAGTACACGCAGCGGCTGCTGGCGGCCGGAGTTGCCGTCGAGCTGAACGTTGTGCCGGGCGGATTTCACGCGTTCGACGGAATCGCCCCGGACGCCAGCCTGTCCCGACAGTTCGCACAGGCGTGGCGTGAAGCTCTACGCCGGGCCTTTACGCAGGCGGCCTGAGACCCTGATCCTTGCCCGCGGTTTTGGGACGCTGCCTGCCTCAGTTTTGCTCGATAGAAGGAATCTGCCGCTAATCACGAGAGAAACGTGAACCGCGAGCAAGGCCATCGACGCAACGCTTCCGCGCTTGAAGGAAAAACCATATTCTGCGGCCCTGCGCCCCTCCCAGATGACGGAACAGGCAATTACACCAGCGATGGCCGCCTTCCAATCATACTCTGCGGATCGTCGCCTACTCTTCGAGAGCGGCCATGCGGACGGCCCGCGAACGGCTATGGAAGAGTGGCGCGTAATCCAGGAGCCACCCGCTTTCTGATCGGCTAGACTTAGCTCTGTCACGCAGATGCCGCTCCAGCCAGCCGAAAAACTCGGCCCGTATGAAATCTTACCGCCCATTGGAGCCGGCGGCATGGGAGAAGTGTATCGAGCCAGAGACCCCCGCCTGAATCGCGATGTGGCGATCAAAGTATCCGCCGCACAGTTCAGTGAACGATTCGAGCGCGAAGCCGAGGCAATCGCCGCACTCAACCAGGCCAACATCTGCCAGATTTACGATGTCGGCCCGAACTATCTGGTGATGGAGTACATCGATGGCGTACCGATCGTCTCCGCCAAGGATCCGCGGCCTCTTCCGCCCGCCGAAGCGCTGCGTCTGGCTACCCAGATTGCGGCGGCGCTCGAGGCAGCGCATGTTAAAAGCATCATCCATCGCGATCTCAAACCGGCGAACATCCTCGTCACCAAGGACGGTGTCGTCAAGCTGCTCGATTTCGGACTCGCGAGACAAAGCGTCGACAGCGCTGCGGCTGGCGACCAGACTCAGACTCTCGGGCTCACCCAAGCTGGCACGATCATGGGCACTCCAGCCTACATGTCCCCCGAGCAAGCCGAAGGTCGGCCCGCCGACGCGCGATCCGACCTCTTCTCTTTCGGCACGGTCTTCTACGAGATGCTCGCCGGACGCCGCCCTTTCTCCGGAAACTCGGCCGCCGCCACGCTCGGCGCAATAGTACACAAAGAACCGGATCCGCTCAACGCGCCACCGGGGCTCCAAGCGATTGTGCTTAAGTGTCTGTCGAAGTCTCCTGAGGGCCGCTTCCAGTCGGTCACCGATCTCCGCCGGGCACTCCAGAGCGCCTCCACAAAGAGCGCTTCGGCATTCAAACCGCGTGCAGCCGCCGCCGGTGCTCTGCTGTTGGCCGGAGCAATTGGGATTGGCCTGTATTTGAAGATGCCGCACAACGGCGGCCAGATCGACTCAATCGCTGTTCTGCCGCTCGAGATTCGAAGCAACGACGCCGACGCCGAATACATGTCCGACGGTTCTGTCATCGCAAACCATGAGCGAATCACCATTGCGTGAGATCTACGTCAGCACGGATATAGAAACCGACGGACCGCTCGCGGGAAAACATTCCATGCTGAGCATTGGATCGGCAGCCTATCTGGCCGACAAAGAGCTGCTGGGGACGTTCTCCGCCAACTTGGAAACGCTGCCCGCATCGGCCCCGGATCCCAAGACCGCCGCATGGTGGGCTACACAGCCGGAGGCATGGTCGGCCTGCCGACAAAATCTCGAAGCGCCTGCTGTTGCCCTGAAGCGCTACGTTGCCTGGCTCAAGGCGTTTGGCGGACGGCCTGTGTTTGTCGGCTACCCGGCCGCTTTCGATTTTTCTTTCGTCTATTGGTATCTCACCGAGTTCGCGGGCGAGAACCCATTCGGCTATTCGGCAATTGATATCAAAACCTACGCAATGGCGTTGCTGCGCAAACCATATCGAGCGTGCGGCAAGCAGTCGATGCCCCCGGAGTGGTTCGATCCCGTGCGGCATACGCACGTGGCGCTCGACGATGCCATCGAGCAAGGACGACTGTTCTGCAACATGCTTAAGGCCAACTTCGGCGCCTAACTAGCGGCTCACGGCTGCTGAATGTCGGGCCATACCGCAGCCGCCGGTAGTGGAGTACAGTTTCGCGCATGACCGTCTAAGGTCGTGTGGGGCAACTTGGCTCAGGCCGAGTCTCTTCGCGTAGTCCTTGACCACATGCCAAACAACGCGCTCCGTCACGCCATCACCCCAACATTTGCCAGCACGGCAGACACAGCGAAACAAGCTCCCGGCTGAGATATCAGTGGATCAGATCCAGTTTCTGCTTGGACACGTTTCGGTTCAGACCACGGAGCGTTACCTTGGTTGCAAACAGCGGATCAGCGGTGCCGTCAACGACCGGATCGGTATTGAACCGTAGCATCGAGATCCTCACTCACGGCGCGGTTTGCCGACAATGCTGCCAAGTGGGTTGCCGCCTCAAAAACTTCCACCGCCAGAGCCGGGAGACATGGCCATGCGCATGGCATTGGCGGCCTGTTGCGGTCGACGGCGGTGATGATGCCGTTTTCGGCGGACTCCCGGCGTCGGCGGTTATTCGGGCGGTGGGGTGCGACGGACTCACCCAACCGCATGGACGCGCAGGATCAGCGCCGCCCTCGAAGGCGCGCGCGTCACGATGATCGACGGAATCTAAAGCAAAAAATAAAGCGGCGCTGTCGCGTCCGGCATCTTTTGCGGGGGTCATCGCGCCTCCATTCCATCAACGTCTCAACGGAGGAGGAACTATGAGAACAAAGAACCTGATGTCGTCTTGCGTCATGTTTGTCGGAGTCATCGCTGTACTTCTGTTGGCCGGATGTGCGAAAAACGCCCCGGCGGCCGCGAAGGTCACGGCAGCAGAAGAGTCCGGGCGCGGCTTTTCGTTTGACGTGTACGGAGACTCGCGATCAATGATGTATCTGCCGTTCAAAGCTGACCAGGAAGCGGAAGCTCGCCAGCTTATGGTTGACATGTTTGAACTCGTGCTTCCCGTGCACGTGGCGGAAGCGGTGGTCAAGAAGGATGTCAAGCTGACCTATGACCCGGTCACCAAGGAGTTGGTGCAGATGGTCATGCCGTTTAATACCGCAAGCGAAGTAACAACCCTGACGGTGGATAAAGGCTGGGTGACAGAAGCCTCGGTCGAGGACGTGAAACTGATGCCGGGCGTCCGCCATACGATGTTCCGGCTGCAAGGGGGCGATTGGGTGGCCCGTGAGGTGGTGAAAGATATCAAGAGTGGAAATGCCAAGTTTCTTCTCAGCACTGGGGACCTGGTTTGGTGGGGCAAGCAGGGCAGCAAGCCCTCCGACAATCCTTACTGGAAGCTGGTGAACGAAGACGTTCTGAAGCAACTGCCCAAACCAGACCGCGAGATGGAAAAAGCCGGTCTACCGGGGCGCGTCTTCCCCGCGGTTGGCAATCACGAAGTGTGGGACGATTCCGACGTGGAAGGGCTGTTGGCCTCGTTTCCTTATCTGAAAAAGTTCGGCGTCTCCGACAAACAACTCATCTACAAGTTCGATTACGAGGGCGTTCGCTTCATTTTCCTTTGGACCGGCAAATACGACTATCGCTCGCCATCGTCGTGGGGTGCAACCCGGCCCGCTTACGAAGTACAGATGAAGCAGCTAAAGGTGTGGCTAGATGAGGCCAAGACTAAAGGGACCAAGAAGGTTTTCATTTCCTTTCACGCCCCGGCCTTCTGCCGCTCTGGCATGGGCCCTATCCCCGAAGATCAGAACCCTCATAAGACAATTGCCGCGTACGCGAAAGACCTGGACATCGTCGTCTTCAACGGACACGTGCATACGACCGAACTCTACGAAGTGGACGGCGTGAGGTATATGGTGCTGGGCGGCGGCGGCGCGGAACAAGATCCGATCCTTCCAGGTAGGACACACATTAAGGTCCCCCAGGGCTACCCGCAGGATCAGTATTGGAAGGGAGAAGCTCCCAAGGAGGATTACAACTTCGTGAATGTGTACGTGAAACCCGGACAGCCAACGAAGTTCACGCTCAATCGCTTCCGGCCGTGGTCGGCTGAGCCGTTCGCGACTGTGGAGTTGTTCAAGTAAACCTCCCAGGAGGGCAGTGCGAGGGTGCGCCAATCGCAACCCAGTGAGGGCCTCCGGTGAAGTGCGTTTTGAAAAACGAATCCACTTGGCTGAGTAACGCCCTATACGTGGATGTGGCCGACCGGTTTAGGAGTGGATCGTCGGCAAACTGGACAGAGGTGGGAGCGGTGCATCCCCGAGAAGCCTTTCTCCGGATCGCGCGTTATCCAGGAGCTATGCGCTTTCTGATCAGCTACACTTGGCTGAATCACGAACATGCCGCTCTCTGTAGGCGATAGACTCGGTCACTACGAAATCGTGGCCCCCATTGGTGCGGGCGGTATGGGCGAGGTATATCGCGCCCGCGACACCAAGCTGAAGCGCGAGGTCGCGCTGAAGGTTTTGCCGGACGCCTTCGCCAGTGATCCGGAACGCATGACGCGATTCCAGCGCGAAGCCGAAGTGCTCGCGTCTCTGAATCATCCCAACATCGCACAGATTTATGGCGTGGAAGAGCGCGCACTGGTGATCGAGTTGGTCGAGGGCGAATCGCCCCAAGGCCCAATACCATGGAACGACGCCTGGAAAATCATGCTGCAAATCGCCGACGCGCTGGACTACGCGCACGAAAAGAGCATCGTGCATCGCGACTTGAAACCGGCCAACATTAAAATCACGCCGGAGGGCACAGTCAAGCTGCTGGACTTCGGATTGGCCAAGGCGTTTAGCGGGTCGACTGCGGCTGAATCGGGTGACTCCGCCAATTCCCCCACGCTGACGATTCGTGCGAGCGTGGCGGGAGTGATCCTCGGAACCGCGGCGTACATGAGTCCAGAGCAAGCCCGGGGCAGGAACGTCGACAAACGCGCCGACATTTGGTCGTTCGGCGTAGTGCTCTACGAGTTGCTCACGGGAAAGCACTTGTTCAAGGGCGAAGATCTGACGGAAATCCTGGCGAGCGTCGTCAAGGATCAGCCGGATCTGAGCGCCGCGCCCGCATGCGTTCGAAAGCTGTTGGACGCTTGTCTCCAAAAGGACCCCAAGAAGCGCGTGCAGGCCATAGGCGATGTACGCTATATGCTGGAGAACGGGAGCGAGGCCGCCCCAACCAGGACTCTCGCTCCGAAGCTTCCTTGGGTTGCAGCCGCCGTGCTCGCTCTTCTCGCCGCAGTTCTGGCCTTCATGCTACTTCGCGAAACCCCTGCACAGAAGCGCTCACTTCGCCTTTCCGTGCCCCTACCGGAAGACAGCTCGGTCTCGTATGTTGAGATGTCTCCCGATGGGCGACGTCTCGCGCTGGTCTTGGTTCGCGCGGGGCAAAGCTACGTCAATCTGCGCGCGCTCAATTCCGATGAGTTTCAGCCTCTCTCAGGTACAGCTAGCGCTCGAATGCCGTTCTGGTCGCCGGACGGCCGTTCCCTCGGCTTCTTCGCCGACGGTACCCTCAAGGTGATTCCAGCCACGGGAGGGCCGGCGCAGGTATTGTGCCGCGAGACGGGTTTCGGCTACGGAGGCACCTGGAATCGTAAAGGTGTAATTCTTTTCGCAAGTGAGAATGGACCGCTTCACCTTGTGAGTGCCAAAGGTGGCCAGTGCAGCGCGTTGGGCAAGCTCGATCCAAACAACGTCGCCGGACTCCCGGTGTTTCTGCCGGATGGCGTTCACTTTTTCTACCTGCGACGAAGCGCCGATGCAGCCTCCTCTGGTGTTTACCTGGCGAGTCTGGACGAACCCGCCGGGCAGAAGGTGCTTGCCGATCTGTCGAGCGTGGTCTATTCACCGCCCGTCAGATCGGGTGGACCGGCATTCCTCTTGTTTCTGCGAGAGTCCACGCTGATGGCGCAACCGTTCGACGACGCGCGTCTTCAACCTGTCGGCGACCCATTCGCTGTCACCACCCGAGGGTCCAATACCATGACCGTCTCTCAAGTGGCAGCTTCGGCATCCGCGGATGGGACGCTGGCGTACATCGCAGGCCGATCTCGTGTCACTCAGCTCGCGTGGTTCGACCGCAGTGGCAAGGAGCTGGGCAAAGTGGGCCCGGTAGCAGAGCAGAGAGGAGTTGCGCTGTCACCGGACGGGAATGCCGCCACGACCGTGCGCATAGACCAGAATGGCTCCCCTTCGCTGTGGCTCTATGATCTGGTACGAGGATCGGAGAGCCTCCTGACGCCTCCCGGGTCCCCGGTTGGTGGCATGGTTTGGTCGCCACTTGGAGGTTCCGTCTGGATTCTCTTGACCGGCCCGGACGGCCCTGGACTGTATCAGAAAGACCTCAAGAGCGTTCCCCTGAAGCTTCTGGAGAAAGTGGATCTTCCTCAAGCCAGAAACCTGTCGGACTGGTCTCGCGACGGGCGCTTTTTGATATATACCGCAATCGATCCCAAGACCAGAGGCGACATTTGGTACGTCCCCGTAGAATCTGGAAAACCCGCGACAAGGGCGGTTAAGTTCTTGGGTACCGATGCCAGCGAGAGCCAGGGTCAACTGTCACCGGATGGAAGGTGGCTGGCTTACTGCTCCAACGAGACGAGCAAAGAGGAGATTTATATTCGACCGTTTCCAACCGGTCCGGGCGTGTGGAAGGTCTCCGTCGACGGAGGTATGCAACCTCGCTGGCGTGCGGATGGCCAAGAACTTTATTTCGTCCGCGCGCTTTCTCCCACGCGGTTGCTTCTGATGGCCGCCGCGGTAAAGGCGGCCGGGCGCGAAGCCGTTCGCGTCGCCACACCTGAACGGCTATTTGAGCTTCACGCCAGCCCAGTAGTCCCACAGCGCAACTCCTTCGCCTATAGCCCCTATCCGGACGGTCAGCGCTTCCTGGTGAACACGCTGGTAGAGAGCAGTCAGGCCATTGTCAACGTTCTCACGAATTGGCAAAACGCTGCGGCGGAGGGGCGCCACTAAACAGAGTATGGTTCATATTCCAGCAACTGTACAGTTCCAGCGAGCGGTACTAAACTCCGGCTCTGCGAAATCCTCGCGCTTCTCGGCGCTGGCGGCATTGGCGAGATCGATCGCCCCGTCAATCTCGCCCATCGCGGCGGGCATTTCCGTCAACATAGTTATTTAAGCGACCCTTGGCGCGATAGCCGCTGGATGGTCGGAAAATCGTACAGACGCGGCACTGCAGACGCTCGCGCCAGATCATTCTCCGTATGGCGCGTGATCCAGGGCCTCGTCGCTTAATGATCGGCTAAACTTAGCTCTGCCACCCAAATGCCGATCTTTACCGGTGAAAAACTCGGTCCCTATGAAATTCTTGCGCCGCTCGGTGCTGGCGGAATGGGCGAGGTGTA
Organism: Bryobacterales bacterium; assembly: GCA_963769205.1. GTDB lineage: Bacteria > Acidobacteriota > Terriglobia > Bryobacterales > Bryobacteraceae > Palsa-89. The sequence continues at coordinate 538,663 of CAVYKR010000024.1, forward strand.
CCGGGCCCGAGACTCCCGCCTGGGCCGAGACGTTGCGATAAAAGTTTTACCGGCATCCTTTGCAGCTGATCCAGACCGCTTGCGCCGCTTTGAGCTGGAAGCGCGCGCCACCGGAATGTTGAACCATCCCAACATTCTCGCGGTCTATGACATCGGCACGCACGATGGCGCGCCGTATCTGGTGACGGAACTGCTGGAAGGCGACACACTGCGCGAGCACATTCCCTTGCCGCGCCGCAAGACCATCGAGTACGCCCAGCAGATCGCCAACGGACTTGCGGCCGCGCACGCCAAGGGCGTCACGCATCGCGACCTAAAGCCCGAAAATATCTTCATCACCAACGATGGCCAGGTCAAGATTCTAGACTTCGGACTCGCTAAGGTGACCAGCGCCGACACCACTCAAACCGCCACGTTGAACGCAACTGCACCCGGAACGGCCATGGGCACCGCCGGCTACATGTCGCCGGAACAGGTTCGCGGACAGCCCATCGATCAACGTTCCGACATCTTTAGCCTGGGCGTGATCCTGTACGAAGTGCTCTCCGGGCAGCGCGCGTTCCAGGGTGACTCAGCGATAGAAGCGATGAACGCAATCCTCAAAGAAGATCCACCGCCGCTTGCCGATGCCAGCTTCGATCGCTTGATCCGGCACTGCCTGGAGAAGAACCCGGAGGAACGGCTGCAATCCGCGCGCGATCTGAGGTTTTACCTGGACACGCTTTCCAGTCCCAGCCAGGCTCCGGCGGGACCCGTGGTTCAACCTGTTTCTCCTAATCGTTCGCGTCTGATTGCCGGCCTGGCTGCGGTAGTTGTCGCTATCGTTTGCGTGGCTGCGGGCCATTACATTTGGAAGACTCCACCTGCTCCGCCGCCAGCCTTCCACACACTGACTTTCGACCAGGGTTACATCTGGTCCGCCCGATTTACGCCGGATGGTCAGTCCGTGGTTTACGGCGCGGCTTGGAAAGGAAATCCGCTCCAACTGTTCTCCGTGCGTCTGGGAAGCGTAGACTCCCGCGCGTTGGGACTTCCCAGCGCCGACCTGCTCTCGATTTCGTCTTCCGGAGAAATGGCCATTTCCACCGGCCGTCATTATACGGTTGGATGGAACAACAGCGGAAAGCTGGCGCGCGTTGCCCTGGACGGGCAAGTTCCTCGTGAGGTGCTGGACGACGTACTATGCGCGGACTGGTCCCCGGACGGCCGCTCGCTGGCTTTGGTCCGCTCCATCGCAGGACGCTATCGCTTGGAGTATCCCGAAGGCACGTTGCTCTATGAGACCAGCGGATGGATCAGCGATGCCCGAGTCTCGCCAGACGGGCAAACCGTCGCCTTTCTGGACCACCCGCTTCCGGGAGACGATCGGGGTACGGTAGCCATCGTGGACCGGCAGCGAAAGAAGGCCACGCTGTCCCAAGTATGGCCGGGTGAGGCAGGCTTGGCCTGGGCGGCCGGAGGCAAGGAAATTTGGTTTACCGCGAGCGACGCGGATTTCTATACTATCCACGCCGTATCGCTTTCCGGAAAACAACGCGTCGTCATGCGCTCGCTCGGCGATTTGGAACTTCAGGATATCTCCAAAGATGGGCGCGTTCTGGTCACTAGCTTTCAACGCCGGCAGGGGATGATCGGAAGCGCGCCCGGAGAACGCCAAGAGCACGATTGGTCCTGGTTCGATTATTCCATCTTCAGTAACATTTCGTCCGACGGAAGCACGCTGCTGTTCTCGGAATCTTCTGCAGCGGGCGGGCCTCTCTATTCTGTCTTCCTGCGCCGAACGGACGGCTCACCGGCGGTACGTTTGGGTGACGGCCGCGGAGAGGCCATATCCCCCGACGGTAAGTGGGTCTTGGCCCTGGTGCCGACTTCGCCTCCGCAGCTTAGCCTGCTGCCTACGGGAGCGGGCGAACCCAGAATGCTCTCGCGCGATTCCATCGACTATCAGCAGGCCTGGTGGTTTCCGGATGGCAAGCGCATTCTGGTGGCCGGAAGTGAATCCGGCCACAGCACCCGCCTTTACGTTCGTGATCAGGAGGGAGGCAAACTCCGGCCTGTCACGCCTGAAAAGATCGAGGTATCGAACGCAGAAGATATTCTTTCCCCTGACGGCAAGTGGATTGCCGTCTCCGAGGCCGGACAAAATGCCAGGCTATACCCTGTGGATGGAGGCGAACCACGCCTCATATCCGGCATCGCCGAAGGTGACGTGGCCATCCAGTGGACCTCGGATGGACGATCGCTTTATGTGCGGCGCTTGGACGACATTCCGGCTCGCGTCTTTCGCCTGGACCTCGGGACGGGCCGCCGTGAACTTTGGAAGCAGATCATGCCTGCCGATCACACCGGCGTGGTCAAGATTAGCGGGATACTGCCAAGCCCTGACGGACAGGCTTACGCCTACAGCTATTTGCGTGTTCTCTCGGAATTGCACGTGGTGGAGGGGCTGAAATAGTACCCAGACTCGCAAATTAGTACCAGTAAGAGAAGCCCTGAATGATGGCTTCCGATTGACGAGCCACAATGAGAATGTTGCTCGGACGGAATTCTCCCCTGACTACTCCCGACCCCAACGCGCTTCGTTCCCCCGGTTTTGATGAGGCCGACTACATCAATAACTTCCTGGCTTCTACCTGCTTCCACTCACCGTCTCGGGTGCTAACTCGAGTCAGGAGAATTCCCCATGTCTGATATTCCGAACGCCGCGCTCCGCGCCCACGGCCCCGAACGCGATGCCGATCGCTCCGAGCCCGGGGCTCTCAGCAATACCAGTGGACGAAGTTCTGGATTGCAAATTCATGGGAGCGTCTGGATTCGGCGACGCGAGACTGTTCAGTACAGCTGATTTGGCGTGCTCAAGGTCCGGCAGGCGCAGGACGGCCTTGGGCGCGCGGCGATGGGATTTCTTCATGTGCTGCGAGCTCCATACCCGTACCAGATTTATGGATGACGGAACCGCCCCGCGCCAGTCCAAGGCCTCAGGGATGGGGACGGCGTTTACCAGGATTGATCGTCGGAGCGTGGCTTAGACGCTGTGGCCAGCTTTCTCCGAGTCGCGCGTGACTCGTCACCTATAGCCAGCTGACACGGTATGCTACTTCTCCAGGGCGGCGTCCCAGTTCAGCACAATTGTAAGCGGCGCGGCGCGCCGGCGAGTCGTGATCTCCTCAATCAGAAAACGCTGACCGTCTGGCGCGACATCATATGGATATGCGTTGTTGGAAGGCATGGCGGCCGAGATCAACGACAGTGGTTTGTCGAACTCGAGATCATTTCCGTTCGCATGGACGCCCACCGCCATAATCCCTCGAATGTCCTGTGTCGCAAAATAGAGTTCTTTGCCATCTCCACGCCATCGCGGAGACCCTCCTCCTTCCGTGGAAACCTGCCACTTTCCGCCGCGAAGCGGACCCGCTGATGCAGGAAACGCCTGAATGTAAATCTCCGCTCGTCCGGATTCCGTGGAAACGTATGCGATCCACTTTCCATCGGGAGAGACCTGGGGTTCGGACTCATCGAAAGGCGTCTGCAAAACCAGAATTGGCGGCTTCTGCGCATTCCCTGCGGACACCGGTATAGCCCAGATATCGTCGAGCGTTTTTGGATTGTTCTCCGAATAGAGGATATATCGGCCGTCGGGAGTCCAATCAGTCGGGACTTTGGAGTATGGTGTCGCCGTGAGGGCTCGCTCGTTGTCCGCTCCGGACACATCCTTCACAAAAATCTGATAAGTGCCGCTCCGATTGGAGGCGAAGGCGAGCCGGCGGCCGTCCGGCGACCAGACGGGCCAGGTGTCGCGGCTAGGATCGAAGGTGAGCCTGGTCATCAATGACCGGGCGAATTGGAGAATCCAGATGTCGTCGATGCCGTTTGTATCGCGGCGTCCGACGGCAAGCTGCCGGCCTCCGGGCGCGATGCGCAAGGAGGAATACGTGTCCTCGGGAGCGGCGGTTTCCAGGCGTTTACCATCGCGGCCGAACCAATTAATCGGTGTCTTGTCGCGTTCGGAGCCGGAACGATAGGCGAGCACGCCGTTCCCGGAAGCCCAGAAGGCCGCCCAGGCTGAATTCGGGCGCGCTGCGATTTGGGCGCCCAACGGCGTTGGATCTCCCTCCAGTGCTAGATTCGCGGTATTAAATCGCTGCGTGAACAGCGCGCCGTCGCGCAGAAACAGCAGGCGGCCGGAATCTTTCACGAACAGAGCCTTATAGTCCGCAGGCAGCAGTTGAACCCTTTCCTGTTGGCGGCTCAGAGACGAGACGTAAATGCCGCGCGCCTTCGGATCGCCGCTGCGGACCAGGTAAAGAAAGTGATCGCCATCGGGGAGGAACTCAGGATGTAGATGCGCAGTCTCCGGTGGAGCGAGGCGCGTCACGACTGCGGGATTTCCGCCTGAAGCGGCGACGCGCATCAATCCCTGCGGACTGCCAAACAAAATGACGCCGGAGCGGTTCCACGCGCCGCCAGCTTCGGCCCGCTGCTCATTTGTACGGACATCGCAAAGCACCCGGGACGCGCCTGCGGCAAGATCGAGCCGTTTTAGCTTGCCGCCCGCAAAGAACGCGATCGATTTGCCATCGGGCGACCAGAAGGGAGTGTCCACATCCTCGGTACCCGGAAGCATGCGAGCGTCGAGGGAATCGAGCGGACGGATCCACAGGCTGCGGGTATTCTCGCCTTCGGGTGCGAGCGAAAACACCAGATTCCGGCCGTCGGGTGATAGTGCGGTGGCAGTATAGTCGAAGCGGAACGCTGTTCCCGAGGGTGCGTCGACAATGAAACGAGTGACCTGCGCTGGCGAGGGCTGCGGACGCGTGAACCAGGCCGCCGCGGCAACGGCGACAGCCACGACAGCCACGACAGCCACGAGGGGCCAGATCCATCGCTCGATCCGGCCTCGAGCGGGAGAGACGCCGGGCACTCCGAAATCGCGGATTTCGAGCAGGCGGCGAGCATCACTGATGGCAGCCAGCCGTTTTTTGCGGTCCTTTTCCAGGCACCAGCGCAAGAGTTCGCGCAGTGCCTGCGGAACTGGCGTGAGATCCGGCTCGTGATTGATCACGGCTCCTAGGATTTCGACAGCACTGTCTCCGCGGAACGGCTGGGTGCCGGTCAGCAATTCGTAAACGATCACGCCAAAGGACCAAATATCGGATCGCTTGTCTGCCGATTTTCCCTTCGCCTGTTCGGGAGACATGTAGGCCGCAGTGCCTAGAATTGTGCCCGCCTGGGTGGCGGCCATCGTCATAGTCGGCGAATTTTCAAGCGAAGGATCGCGGTCGCGCGGTTCTTCCAGCGCCTTGGCTAGCCCGAAGTCCAGGATCTTGACGATTCCGTCGGACGTAATTTTGATATTGGCCGGTTTAAGATCGCGATGAATAATGTTTTTTTCGTGCGCCGCCTCGATGCCGTCTATCAATTGATAGAGGATCGGAAGCGCTTCTTGGATTGGTAGCGGGCCGGCAAGCGCTTCCCCTTCCACGTATTCCATGACCAAGTAGTCGGGGCCGACATCGTACAAATGGCAAATGTTGGTGTGATTGAGCGCAGCGATGGCCCGGACTTCAGAGCTGAAGCGTTCCGTAAATTTCGAGTTGGAGCGCTTTATGGCGACTTCGCGGTGCGCGCGCAAGTCGCGCGCCCGAAACACTTCGCCCATTCCGCCCGCGCCGATTGGCGCGAGGATCTCGTATGGACCGAGCTTGTCGCCGGCGGATAACAGCATCTGAATGTCAGAGCTAAGTGTAGCCGATCAGAAGCGTTAACTCCCGAGTTACGCGCTTGGGCTCGCCCATCCGTCGATCGTGTTATCAGCAGAGGTTGGATGTGGCTTTTGATGCGCACGTTCATTGCTGGTGCTCTTGTTCATTCAGTTTTCATTCCGGTGCCCTGCGCTCTCGCGAATAGTTCGCTCGCAGAATGCTCATTGCCGCGCCCTCCGCCTCCACTGGCTCATTTAGGCCAGTTCGCGATGAATCTGCCGTTTAGCTGAGTCCTCCTCAAACTCTTTCCACGTGGCTCGCGCAGCAGTTACCAACGCTTTAGGCTTGCGGCCCTGGTTCTCCTTGAGATGTTGAGAGCGATCGCAGCAATACCCCGTTGTGTCCTCACTCCACTTTGACGCAAAATGCCAACTCGTTGAAGTGACGCTCCCCGCTTAGTGGAAGGATGGTCGGCGATCCGACGGAGGTCGAACAGAGGGGACCGCGAGCGCTCTCTCCGAGTAGCGCGTCAACCGACCGGGATCTTGGTAGCATAGCGATGGATCATCGAACGTTGCTTCGCCACTCGGGTTACTGGCCGCCCTGGGGAGAAACAATCTGCCATTCAGATGAAAGAAATTCGCCCCAGCGCAGGTCGCCGTTTAGGAAAGCAGGATAGGCGCCAGCTTCGCGTTCTTTATCAAGACGATGCCGTGGTAGTCCTCAATAAACCGGCCAAAATGCTTGCGGTGCCTGCGGACGACTCAGATCTTCCATCTGCCCTGTCTCTTCTTTCGGCAGAACTGAAATCAAGGAGGCAACGGGCCTTCGTCGTCCATCGCATCGATCGTGACACGTCTGGGATTCTGCTGTTTGCAAAAACCTGGCCAGATCGAGAAGCACTCGTTCAGCAGTTTATCCGACACAGCCCGGTGCGGAAATATCTGGCAGTAGTTCGCGGTCATCTCCGCTTGAACGAAGGGACTCTCGTTCATTACTTTCGGCAAGAAGGAATGTTTCAAAAGGTGACCACAGAAAGCGATCCAAAATCAGCTCGCGCCGAGCTTCGTTATTCGGTGGAACATCGCCTTAAGGGCGCATCGCTCGTCCGAGTCTCGCTGGTGACCGGATTACAGAATCAAATCCGTGTTCAGTTGTCAGCGATCGGCCACCCGGTCATCGGCGACCGGAAGTACAGTCCAGCCGAAAAGTTGGAACGGCGAATCACTCGCGTCGCTCTCCACGCGGTGCATCTTCAGTTCATTCATCCACGCTCTGGAGACAGCGTTTGCGTTGACTGCGAACCTCCCCCGGACTTTCAGGCTCTTCTTCAGGCATTAGGGTTGCCAATCAGCAGGCGTCGATGAAGGTTCATGCCACGCAGATCGCGGCCGCGGCGGAGCCATTCCTGAACCGGACGCGATTCCGCCACAGATGCTGGTTCAGAGCATCGAAAAAGTGACCCGGAATTCCTTTGACTCGTGGTCCAGAAATGCCGAACGGAACTCCGAAAAGGCGTCGTGATCAGCCCGAATCTGATGCGGATCGATCGCGCGACCTCGACAAGCTGATCAGCAGGTAGCCTCGCGAATTCCTTAACAACGTGCCAAACCAGCTTTTCGGTGACTCCATCGCCCCAGGGCTTCCCGGCGCTGCTCACCCTTCGGAAGAGCCTTCCGCCTTGAATGCCAGCGGCCAACATCCAGTCGTTCAACAGGCAGTAGACCCAATCCGGCACCGGGATCGTTCGAATGTGACCGCCCTTCCCAACTAGATCGACGATTGCCCAGTGCTCTTCGCGCTTTTGAAAGTGGTCAAGGGTCAGTTCGGCAATCTCGTGCCGCCGAAGGCCGCACGCCAAGAGGATCGCTAGCAGCGCTCGGTCACGTTTACCTCGGAGGCGCTCCGGATTCGGCGCCTGCCACAGTGCGTTTCCTTGCTCGGGCGTTAGCCAATTGCCCAGCCTCACACCCAGTTTCTTGACGCCTTTGACGCGCCGTATTCCGGCCGCCAAATCCGCACTGAGAAGCCCAGAGTCGGCGGCTTCGTATGCAAGGCGACGCACTGCTCCAAGGCGGAGGTTGATCGTGCCTGGCGCGAGATGCCGCGATTCCAGATGCATTCGGTATCTGACAACCACCGTCTTACTGAATGACAATCGCGGCTCGGAGCAATACCAGTCAACAAATTCGTCAATGGCGTGACGATATCATCTCTGCGCATCAGGACAAGAAAGGCTGTTTATGACCGCAGTCTTAGCAATTTCGAGATTGGGCAATCGTAGGATTGTTTTGGCATGGCTACGTTTCGCTTTGCGGTTGGATTTTGTTTTCATGGCCGTGGCCTCCAATACCACGGCTCAGACTATACGGCTCCGGTCCGAGTAGCGCGTCATCCAGGAGCTGACGGTCGAATCTGCACTTAAATGTGTCTATGCGCTGGGAAGTTCGGCACGGCTACTGCTTAACGCCGTCGGCTTCCGCTTTTCGGGCTCCCTTGAGAATGTCCGGAAGCGCGTAGTTGCCTTCGTGGCAGGCGTCCTCATAGAGAGGGCCGCGCGCGCGTTGAAACGGATATTCGATCACCCAGGGCTGGGAATACACGGACGGGTCCTCAATGGTGGCGCGGTAGAGAAACGTGTTGCCGTCGATGGGCTTGAAACGTTCGACCACATGGAGGTTTTCAGACGAGCCTTTGAAGCGCGTCTGCGCCGTGAAATTGGTGGTGTCGACGACCAGCGTGTCGCCGTCCCAGCGACCGATGGAATCGCCCAGCCACTGGCGAACGTCCGAGCTGAGGTGTTGCCCGCCGATGCGTATGACGCGGACCTCGCGAAGGTATTCGGCCAGGATCACCAGGTGGGCGGGCGTCTGCACGATCTGGTAACCCTCAAAGGTAGTGAACTGGTTATAAATGGGTGGCCCGGTCATGTTGCCATGGAGGCATCGTTCGGTGAGGGGCCGATCCTTTACGCTGTCGAAGCGTTCGGGCGGGCGCGATTTTTTCCGCTCTTCCTCGGTGGCGATATAGGGAATCCTCCCGTCGGCTGGATCTACGATCAGCGAAGTTCGCTTCGTTCCGTTCACGCGCGCCAATCCTTCCGCGGGTTCGAGAAACTCAGCATTCATTTCCCCGCTAAGGTCTGCGCCGCTTCCATCTCCGCGCTTGAAATCATCGGCCGACCGGATGCGCTGCTCGTATGCTGTTGCCTCGCGGTCGGCAATGGTCAGCGTGGTGACGGGCGGCAGTTGGACGGGTTTGCCGGCGTTTCCCATGACAATCCCGCGTTCGAGGGGAGTCAACGTGCTGTTGTCCCAGACTCCCTGAAAGTCCGGGCGGCCGTCCGGTGCGCGAGGGCCAAGGCTGGTGGTCTGGGCCATGGCAGCCGCCGCAAGAAGAAACCCGATTGACGGCAACTTCCCGCAATTCACCATAATGCGCACGATCTTAACACAACCGGCTTTTCTCGAACACCAATACTCTGACCCAAACTCAGAATTCGACAAAGTAATGTAAGCTTACCCCGTGACTCGCTCGGCCCCCCGACCGCCAATCAACGGAGTCGGTGACTTCTCGCACGTGTGACTTCCGTGGAAGGCGTGTACTGGGAACCTCCGCCTGCCGCTACAACCTGATGCCATTGACGCCCGCATCAGTGTAGGCGACTTCCGCATCTCAACACCCTGTGCCGAGAAGTTCAAACAAAGCAGCAGCGCCACCGGATCACCTTTGAGGTTGATTCCGAAACTCTATAGCGGGTCGACACGTCTCCTCTCTGACCGGATGGTCGCTAGCCTTGATCGGAAACGCCTCGGCGAACGAGGGCCGGGGCGAAGATCTATATCCGAGCCGAGGCGTTTTCGATAAGGAGACTAGAAGGAAGCCGCTGGCGTTTGCGGCGGACGCTGGCTATGGGAAATGAATGCTGCTTTTGAACCGCCACGAGGTGAGGTTGAGGCGTCGAACAGACCCGGAAAGCTGGATCGGAGCGCTGAAAGGGGTCGATCTGCCGGAGAAGTTGCTCAAACAGCGGTCACTGAAAGCTGCCGGAAGGTGGTTCGATGAAGAGCAGGCACACGAATCTGCCGGCGTGCGGTGAGCACGTCTATGGTCCGCTGTGGTTCGCAGCATCAGGAGGTATCGAAGGAAGTGCACCGCGTGAGTTCCACGGCGGTGAGTCGGTGGATGACAATCATCGCAGCGCCGCAGTTGGGGCAGTGCCAGGTGGAGGCGGTCTCCGAGGATTCTGAGGGTGGCGGACGATCGCTCGCCAGCAGTTGTTGGCAGAGCGGGAGGCAATGCGCCCGGAATCGATTGGCGAGGAAGCCAAAATACCGGATTCTCACGAAGCTCTTGGGCAACACGTGCAAGAAGAAGCGACGCAGGAACTCTATTCCCAGCAGCGTCATCTTGCGCTGCTTGCCACCACGCGCATAGTCCTTCCAACGGAACGTGACGCGTTCGCCGTCGAATGCCAGCAGCCGGTGATTGGAAATGGCAATCCGATGCGTATAGCGGCCGAGATAGCGCAGGACTTTTGCCGGCCCGCCGAAGGCGGGCTTGGCGTAGACCACCCAGTCCTGACGGTGCACCCGGCGAAGAAGCTGGCGAAACTGTTTTGGATCAGCCAGCGCGGCTGCCGGGCCGGCGCAGCGTAGTTGTTGGCGGCGATGGAGGCGCTTCAGACCGGCAAGGAACTTGCCGCGGAACACGCGGCTAAGCACCTTCACTGGCAGGAAGAAAGGATAGCGGGACCGTATCCAGCGGCTGCGGTCTGGAGAGAGTCCGCCCGCCGGAATGGCGCAGTGAATATGCGGATGCAGCCATCCGCGCCCACAATACCCTGAGTGCAGAAGATACGCGCGTACAGGTCTTCTATCCGTTCCATCCTCTCCGCGACATTGTTCTCCAGGTCGTTCGCCGCCCCAAGCGGGGCGACGGTGCCGTTGCCGTCGTGGATCCAACTGGGAAGCGGCTGAAGATTCCTGTGTGGATGCTGTCACGCGAGTGTGCCGCCGTGACGATCACGGAGCAGCCGCACTTAAGTAGTGAATCCCTTCTGAGCCTGGTGTCCTTGCTTTCTACGCGACTGCACCCCGCCGAGCAGATCCGCGATAACCTCCTGCCAACAGTTGTTGACGGACGCAAGGGAGGCCAGCGCAGTGCAACTACAACTTCTGGACCTGGTGATCGGAAAACAAAACGCGGTCGTGCCCATGGAGGAAAGGGTGCGAACCGAACTGATCGATCTCATGGCCCGCATTCTGGTGACAGTCTTTGAAGCTCAAGGAGGGAAAGTTGATGAATCAAGTCTTGTACAATCCCAAAATCAAGCCGGAGCACTTGGCGCGCAAAGCGATCGTCTACTTGCGCCAATCCAGCGAGAAACAAGTGCGGCAGAACAAGGAAAGCCAGCGTCTTCAGTATGACGTGGCCGAGCGGATGCGCAGCTTGGGCTGGAAAGCCGTGGAGATTATCGGTACCGATCTGGGATCGAGTGCCGGCATCGCTTCGGCCCGCCGCGAAGGATTCGAACGCGTCCTTAGCTCGGTGGCATTAGGAGAGGTCGGAATCGTCGGCAGTTGGGAAGTCTCAAGGCTATCTCGCACTGACAAAGATTGGTGCCGGTTACTCGAGGTGTGCCAGATTTTTGAAACACTCATTGCCGATGAGCAGCACATTTATGATCTAAATTCTCTCGACGATCAACTCGTGCTAGGCATCAAGGGCACTCTCAGCGTTGTCGAGCTGAAGATCCTGCGTCAACGAATGCAGGCAGGCCAAGAGTCTAAGGCGCGCCGCGGCGAGTTATTCAAACGGCTTCCGGTCGGTTATGTTCTCGATGCCATGGGCAAGGTTGCACTTCATCACGATCGACGCATCCATGAAGCCCTGCAGCTTGTGTTCATCAAGTTCCGGGAACGGTGGAGTGTCCGTCAAACTTTCCAGTGGTTTCGGGACCACGACGTAGAACTGCCAGCCAATCCCATTCAAGGGACGCGGCTGGTCTGGAAGATTCCATCGCAGAGTTTGATTCGCGACATCTTATGCAATCCGTTCTACGCCGGTGCTTATGTGTGGGGGCGTCGGCCAGTCAAAACGCTGTTGGTCGAAGGCCGGCTGGAGAAGCGTCAGGGCGCAATGCGCCGGGCCGAAGAATGCCGGGTCTTTATCCGCGACCATCATGTCGGCTATATTGACTGGGCTACCTTTGAAGAAAACCAACGGATGATTCGACGGAACTCAGTGAACTGGCAAGGCGACGAATCTATGGCGGCCATCCGGGCCGGGCAAGGTTTGCTCGCAGGGCTCCTTCGGTGTGGGCATTGCGGTCGCAAGCTGCACGTGCGCTATTGGGGTGGCCGTGGGACCCATGCGCGCTATTTGTGTAAGGGTGACTTTGACGATGGCGGACAGTACTGCATCGGCTTCGGAGGTGCTTCGGTGGATCGCCGGCTGGGCCAGGAACTACTAAAGGCCATTTCACACCTCGGTGTGGAAGCCAGCTTGAAAGCGATTGAAGAACTGAGCGCCGGTGATGTCGCACAACGCGTCGCACTGTCCAGCAAGCTCAAACAGCTGGAATATGAGGCGAGAAAGGCATTCGAGCAATACGACGCCGTGGATGCAAGGAATCGTCTCGCGGCCGAGGAGTTGGAGCGGCGCTGGAATGAAAAGCTCGAGGAGGTGGAGATAACCAAACAACGGCTTTCAAGCCTTAACGGGACTCGCCATTCACTGTCCTCGGAGGACGAGGCACAGATTCGTTACATGGGCGAGCGCTTCGGTGAACTCTGGCAGAGTGATCGCTGTCCTTCGGAACTTAAGAAGATGATCTTTCGCACGGTGATGGAAGAGATCATCGTGCGCAGCGATGCGGAGAAAAAACTCCTGCAGTTTACCATTCATTGGAAAGGTGGCACTCACACCCAGATCGAGATCGAGCGGCCGCGCCCAGCAACGGAGACGGCGACATCTATGGAGGCATTAGACATCATCCGCCGGATGGCCGTTCGAAGTGGTGACGATCAGATTGCCTCTGTTTTAAACCGACTGGGCTACTCAACCGGAAAGGCGAAGCGGTGGAACCAGATCCGAGTCGCCACAGCGCGACGCAATCATTCGATTCCAGGTCAAAAACGCGCGGCGCCCGACCCGGAGAGAATCAGCTTGAGCGAAGCCGCACGGCTCTCTGGCGTGAGTCACCATACGATTGAGCGATTGGTAGAAGCGGGCCTGCTGAAGCGCGAGCAAGCCGCTCCCCGCGCCCCGTGGGAAATATGTCGGGCCGATCTGGATAGGGAGCCGATTCGCAGTGTCGTCGAGCGGCTTCTTCGAACCGGCAAGCTGATTTTCCAGGGGGACTGCGCAGAAGATCAGTCTACTTTGTTCAATGAAAATGAAGGAGATGATAATGCCAGGCATCATGAGTGAGGGTTCAGAAGCAGGTTCTGTCCCCAGGTGTGCAGAATGCTGATCACACCGATTTCCGCACCGAGGTGTTTGGGATCGCGTGCTACTTTCAACAATGTTTGTGCGCTGGCGGTAAACAACAGGTCGTAAAATATGCGCGGGTTGTCCAGCGCCAACACATTGAGTTCGTGCGGCACCGTGAACACGACATGAAAGTAGCTGGTAGCGAGTAGCTCGCGCTCGCGAGCTGCGAGCCAATGTTCACGCGCCTGCGCTTGGCACTTCGGACAGTGCCGGTTCCTGCAAGAGTTATAGGAGATGGCCTGGTGACCGCATTGAGGACAGGCATCGATATGACCGCCCAGCGCAGCCGTGCGGCAGCGTTGAATGGCGCGAAAGGCCTTGAGCTGTTGAAAGTCAAAGCTCCGTCGATACCGATCCAGGAAGCGGTCGCCCTGTGCGCGGAGGATGTCGGCCACCTCCACGGCGGGGCGGCTCATTTTTGCCTTTGGCGGTGGTAGAGACGATCAGACGATCCGGAGATCGCAAGATGCTCAAGAGGATTGACCGTCTTCTCCAGATGCCGCCGCGACAAGTGCAGGTAGATGCTCGTAGCCTCCAGGTCGGCGTGGCCGAGTAATACCTGGATCGTCGCCAGATCGGCGCCATCCTCCAGCAGGTGCGTGGCAAAACTGTGCCGCAACATGTGCGGACTCACACGTCTCTTAATGCCCGCGTGCCGTGCCGCATCATTGCAGACGTACCAGACAGTTTTGTCGCTCAGGTGGTCACCGTGTTCTCGTGGCTGACCTGGAAATAGCCATGTCTTGGGCCTCTTCCATCGCCAGTATTCGCGGAGCGTTTCGAGGAGTCTGGGACAGAGCAGCACATCGCGGTCTTTACCACCCTTGCCTTTGCGAATGTGGATGACCATGCGTTCGCTGTCGATGTCCTCGACGCGTAAGCGGACCAGTTCGCTACGCCGTATGCCGGTTGAATACAACGTCATCAGGATGGTGCGCGCTTGCAGATTGCCGGCGGCGTCGATCAGACGGGCAACTTCCTCCACGCTCAAAATGCGCGGTGTCCGGTGGTGCGAGTACTTGGGGTACGGAATGGAGTCTGGTGGAAAGCGCCGTTTCAGTACGCGCCGAAAGAAAAACCGCAGGCTGGCCACGTGATTCACCACGGTTCCAACCGCCAGCTTTCGCTCATGCAGAAGATGAGCTTGCCACTGCCGTATGTGGTCCGGGCCGAGTCGGTCCGGCGGCTTCCCGAAGTATCGTGAGAAGCGCTCGACAGCGCCAATATAACCGCGTATAGTTTCTGAAGAGAAGTTACGTCGCTGGAGTTCCTCCAGCATTACTTTGCGAAGATGGGTCACAGGGACCTCCTTGTGACCCACACAATACTGCTCGCGTCAGCCGACTGCTCGTACTTTTATCCACGCGAAGCGTCCGCCGCGCCAGCGGCTTCGTTCTTGTCGGCCACTCG
>CAVYKR010000025.1:0-320976 GCA_963769205.1 Bryobacterales bacterium
GGAGAATGGTCGCCTTTTACGCACGCCGTTTGGCCATCAGTCCTGGTAAGTCCCGTTGGGGGAAATGACCCTGACTACTCCCCATCCAACGCACCCAGTCATCTTCTTTCCCATCCCTTCAACAACTTCCTGGCTTCTACCTGTTTCCACTCTCCGCCTCGGGTGTTAACTCGGTGTAGGAGAATTCCTCATGTCTGATAGTCCGAACGCCGCCCTCCGCACCCACGGCCCCGAACGCGATGCCGATCGCTCCGCCATCAAGTGGTATCCTCTCAAAAACCATCGTATCTACCTCGTCGCAGAGGGCCTGCGCATTGTCAAGTCCCCGTTTCATCGATCATTACTTCATATAATTCGGGTTTTACAGAAAACTGCCCAGAGGAAGGCCCTCGATTTTGATGTGCGTCCCGCGGCCCGGCACGTATCGCGAGGATCGTTGCGACCGCCGGTTGTAGGATCATCCGGAGATTCATCGGCCCCGTCAATCGGGCGTTGAGGTTCTCCCATATCCTTGCAAAGATGTCGTTCATGCCGTACCTTTCTTCGGATCGCGACTTTTTCAAGGATGCCCCCCGACAGGCGATCGGGTGGAGATTGTTTTCACAACATCGCCGTTTCTGTCGGAAGGCCGAAAGTTTTAGACCGGCTGTACTCCGGAAACATCACACCTCTGGAGGAACCGCGCAGTGTCCCTGTCAGATAGAAATGATTGGACCAGCCCGAAGGCAGTAGCTATCCCTAAAGAGGGATATTTCAAGTTAGAGCAGGGAAAGTACGGGCCGGTGTTTCCGAGAACACCTGCCTGTCATGGCTTTACGATCGTTGCCAGGATCAAGCCGGGCAGGGACCAGGTGATCCGCGAATACGGCAAGACGCTCGAGAAGGCCCTGGAGGCGGATCCATCCGTTCTTGCGCCGCTCAAGCTTCACTACTTGAGATGGGTTCTCTTCGATATCGGCAAAGATACGTACTTTATGTACCAAGGTATCTTCGACACCGATTTCGACAAGTACACCGACGACGCCGTGGCGCTGTTCACCAAAAGCGGCATCTCGACCACTTTCGAGAATCTGGAAGGCTTTCCTGAGGACTGGAAGTCCAATGTACCGGCGTTCATCAAGTTCGTTCGTGAGCACCAATGTCCCAGTTTCCTGGAATATGGGGAGTATCCGTACGTCACGGCCGACGAGATCAAGAAAGCCTTGAGGCTCAAAAAGGCCTTTTCTGAAATGCTCGACCAGATGCAGTGAGCCTTGGGAGGGCCAGGGAAGCCACGATGACTGATGCATATGAGTTCGTAGCCATTGGCTCTGGCCCCGCCGGAGAAAGCGCGGCCGAATTGGCTGCCTTCTTTGGTCACCGTTCGGCTGTGATTGAGAAGGCGCGGCCAGGTGGAACCGTAACCACGACGGGTGGAGTCCCGACCAAGACCTTGCGAGAGGCAGCGCTATACTTCTCCGGCCTGTGCGAAGGAGGTATCTACGGTTTGCGGACCGCCGCGCCAGCGGAGGTTGCAATCGACATCATCCGCAAACGGACCTGGGAAGTTTGCGGCCTGCTGCAAAAAGGAACGGCCGAGAATATCGCCAGGAATGACGTCGACTACATTGAAGGAAATGCGTCCCTCCAGGGAGACGGCGCCATAAAGATCGCCGGCGGCGATGGACGGGACCGCAAGCTCCATGCGAAGACGATCCTGATCGCAACAGGGTCGCGAACCCGCCGGCCCGAGAATATTTCGTTCGATATCCCCGGTGTCTGCGACACGGATACCATCCTGTACCGCGGACGCCCTCCTCGAGACATCCTAATTGTGGGTGGCGGGCCGGTCGGGCTGGAGTTCGCCACTATCTGTCACGCCCTCGGCGCAAGAGTCGCAATCGCCGACCTTGGAAACCGGTTGATCCCGGCCATGGACGGCGAACTTTCCTGTTGGATGGAAGACCTGTTTCGCAAGTGGGGCGTTACCCTCTATTTCGGATCCACCGCCGAGAGCATTGAAGCCAGGGGCGATGGGCTGGAAGTGAAGCTGTCGGCACGGAAGACGCTCTACCCGGACACCGTTCTGTTCGCGGCGGGACGGATCGCCAATACGGAAGGCCTCGGTCTGGACGCCGCCGGAATTAGCTGCGACTCCCGTGGCCGGATTAAAGTCGACGGTAATTTTCGGACCACCGCGGACGGCATCTATGCTGCCGGCGACGTTTTGGGACCCACTCTTGCTTCCATAGCCATGGAGCAGGGGCGCGCGGCGGTCTGTCATGCTTTCGGCATTCCTTTCGAAGGAACCGTCGATCCGGCTCCGGTCTCAGCAGTCTATGGGATGCCGGAAGCCTCTGGTGCGGGTCTGACCGAAGAGCAATGCCGGGAACAGGGCCTTGAATATGAGGTCGGCCGGGCGGATCTCGGATGCACACCGCGAGGCGCCATTGCCGGTCGGGGTGGCCTGTTGAAGTTAATTTTTCAGAAGCAGAGCCGAACGCTGCTCGGAGTCCATTGCATCTGCGACATCGCGTCGGAAATTGTCGGGATCGGTCAGATGGCCATCCGTTGCGGCGGAACGCTCAACACCATTGCCAACATGTCCATGGCCACGCCGACCTATGCTTACGCCTACAAATATGCGGCGTTCGATGGGTTGCGGCGTATTGCTGCCGCACGAAAGGAATCGCTGGATGAGTCAGCCAACCGGCTCAGCACGAACGTATAACCATCTGCACTCGCCCCGAAACTACACGCGAGACAAACGCCGTTTCAGCGTCTATTGGACCTGGAGCTACCCTTGGGAAGCCAACCGGGATACAACTGAGCTGGACAACCGATTCTCGACGATCACTGAGGTTCGCCGGGTAGCGTGGCCTGCTTATGAGACCGTGGAGTTTTCGCAAAAGATGTTTCTGCAGGGTATCGCGGGAACACTGGAGCTGTTCCATCTGTCCATCGTGAGATTCCAGGAGGTCGTCGCAGCAGTCACTGGGTCTCCGGTCGCAGTCTTTCAGCGGATCGATCAAGCGGGTCAGAGATTGCCGCTGGACGAGCGGATCCTCGGTGATACCGACACCCTGATGGTCTTCGGCTTGGATCACCTCGTCACGGAGCAGGAGGCTTCTCCCGGAGAGATCGATGCCGTCCGGCAGTTTCTGCGCCGTGAAGGAACCTGCCTCATTATTGGACCCCACCATGACGTCGGCAGCTCCCCCGATCTGAAGGAGCGCGCCAAAGAGTACGCTCATCATGGCGATCCACTGGTCCCCCGGCAACAGCGCTTCGGCACCTACACTCGATCGTTAATGAAAGGGCTCGGTGTGCCGGTCGAAAACCGTTGGGGCCTCCGGCCGGCTACCGTTCAGGGAACCAACCGGCTCGTCCCACTCAACACGGTGAGGGATCTGGACACCCGAGGCTGGCTCACCAACGTTCCGACCTTCAACTTCCATATGCATTTGCCGCATTATGCGATCACGACGGAGGATGCGAAGGCGATCCACGTGCTAGCCCGTCAACCGCTCGATGTCTCCAGGCCCCATCCGTTCGTGGAGGCCGGAAACAAGGAGTTCAACATGTTTCTTTGGATGCCGCCGGCCGGAGACCGGGCCGGGGACATTCTCCTGGCCGACTCAACTATCTTCACCACCCTGTTCGGGGGCGACGAAAGCCTGGAGACGTTCTGGAAGAACATCGCCACCAGGTGATCGGAAGAACGATCCGGCACGGCGGCGTGCTGCTGGTTCTCGCGGCTGCTTCGACGTGGATGCCGGTTCCGTCAAATGCTCAGAATCGGGGCGTCTATCCTCTCGGCATGTCCGCTATAAACTCCGGCGTCATGCCGGATTCCACCTTCACGTACGCGAATCAATTCCTTCTTTACACACGCGATCAGGCCAAGGGCAACGAAGGCCAGACGGTACCGGTGACGGGAACTCACTCCGTGATTCTGGACATGAACACGATCACTTGGGTGAGCAAGGAGAAAATCCTAGGAGCCCGATACTCCGCGTCCGCCTCGCTGCCTTTCTCGAAGAACGATCTGACTTCCGACCTTCAGGGCAACCTCAGCGGAGGCAGTGGATTTGCGGACTCTTACTATCTCCCGGTGATTTTGGGCTGGAACTGGTCCAGAGCCGCGGTTCGCGCGATGTATGGCTTCCTGGCTCCAACAGGGCGATTCAGCGCGGGTGCGAACAACAATGTCGGTTCGGGTTATTGGACGCATACCCTCTCTGCGGGGCAGACCTTTTACCTGACCAGAAACAAGGGCCTTTCGTTGTCGGCATTTCAGCTGTACGAATTCCACACCGTCCAGCAAGGCACGGGCGTTCATCCGGGCGAGACGTTCAACCTGGACTATTCGCTAATGTATTCGCTGGCACTCACTCAGCGCGTTCAGTTGCAAACCGGCCCCGCTGGTTACGAACAGCGGCAGACCAGCGCGAAGACCGGACCTGGCGTCAGCGTAGCGGCGTCCCAGGATCGCTACGCGATCAATGCCCTTGGTTTAGCAGTGCTCGCCGTCTTGCCGAAGCGTACCAGTGTAGGGCTCAAGTACTTCAAGGAATTCGCCGATCGGGCCACGTTCCAAGGATATTCGCTGCAAGTTGTCGCCTCGATTGGCTTCTAGGATTTGCAACACTCGTGGTGGGAAAGAGATGAACTTGATCGGATCGGCGCTCGAACTGGACGACATTCAGAGCGGGGTGTTACGACCCCGGCCCGCTCCTTATGCGGCGGCATATGTGTTGTTTCGCATCGACCAAGTCAAGGCCGGGCGGGAATTGATGCGCCGAATACGGCCCGTGGTGGCATCGGCTGCACACCCGGAGAGCCCGGCCCGCGACACCTGGGTGAGCGTCGCACTCAGCTTTCACGGGCTCAAAGCATTGGGTGTGCCGCCCGCCTCTCTCGATAGCTTTTCTCCGGAGTTTCGGCAGGGCATGGCTGCCCGCGCCGGAATTTTGGGAGACACGGGCGAAAGCAGCCCCGAACATTGGGAGAAGCCTCTCGGGTCCGCTGACGTCCACGTCGTGCTCACTGCGCTTGCTACGGACACGGAGCGGCTGGAAGCAGCGCTCTCGCGAGCCCGCCAGGAATACGAGAAGATCTCCGGTATCACAGCCATCTGGAGCCAGAATTGTCATGCCCTGCCGAACGAAAGAGAAGCTTTTGGATTCAAGGACGGGATCAGTCATCCCGCGATTGAAGGGTCGGGTCTCGCGGGTACCAATCCCCACGAACGGCCCTTGAGGCCGGGCGAGTTCGTGCTTGGCTACCCCGATGAGATGGGAGATGCGCCCGCCATACCGAAGCCGGACATCTTAGGGCGTAACGGAAGTTACGTCGTCTTTCGCAAGTTGCATCAACGGGTCGCCGCTTTCCGCCAATACCTTAAGGAGCACTCCTCTGGGCCCGAAGGTGAAGAGCTCCTGGCCGCCAAGATGATGGGACGTTGGCGCAGCGGCTCGCCCCTCGCCTTATGTCCAGTGCACGATGATCCGGAAATCGGCTTAGACCCGCGGCGAAACAATGCCTTTCTCTTTAAGGAAGACGACCCCATCGGCTATCACACGCCCTGCGGCTCGCACATCCGCCGCATGAACCCGCGCGACGCGGACGTGGCGGGTGTAGTTCGCATCCACCGGATGATCCGTCGTGGAACTTCTTATGGACCGCTGCTTCCAGACGGAGTTCTGGAAGATGATGGCCGGGAGCGCGGATTGATGTTTGCGTTTGTCGGAGCCAATCTGGGGCGGCAGTTCGAGTTCGTCCAATCGGAGTGGTTGAACGATGGCAGCTTCTTCGGAGGAGACGTAACGAAAGATCCCGTCGCGGGGGCGAACAGCGGCACAGATTCCTATAGTTTCCCCAGGCGTCCACTCCCCATACGCATCAAAGGATTATCTCGGTTTGTTGTCACCAGGGGAGGCGAGTATTGCTTTTTGCCGGGTCTCCGCGCATTGGGGTGGCTAGCGGAGCTTCAGCCCTAGGTAGCCGAAAATGACGCTCTTCCCACGAAACAGCCTGCCACGCCTTAGCAGATCCTATCCTGTTTTATCGGGAGCATTAGCAAGGGATGGTTTGCAGTCACCAATCTCATTCAATCTTCTTTCCCATCCCTTCAGCAACTTCCTGACTTCTACCTGCTTCCACTCGGCGCCTCGGGTGTTAACTCGGAGTAAGGAGATTTCCCCATGTCTGATATTCCGAACGCCGCCCTCCGCGCCCACGGCCCCGAACGCGATGCCGATCGCTCCGCCATCAACCGCGCTAACTCTGAAAAATCCACTGGGCCCCGCACCGGCGCCGGTAAACAGCGCGTTCGGCTCAACGCCCTCCGCCACGGTCTCACCGGCCAGACCGTCGTCCTCCCTTCCGAGGATCTGTCCGCCTACCAGCGCCATGCCCAGCGATTCCTGGAGCAATTTCGGCCTGTCGGCGCGCTCGAGGACCACTTTGTCCAATCACTGTGTGACTGCTCCTGGCGCCTGAACCGCGTTGCTGCCATCGAGACCAATCTTCTTTCCATCGGCATCGCCGACCACGAAAACAATCTCCACGCCAACCACCCTGAGGCCGACGATGCCCTCGCCATGGCCGGAGCCTTTCGCGACAACGTCCACGCCTTCTCGAATATCGGCATGTATTGCCAGCGCATCGCCCGCCTGTTCGAGCGTACTCTGGTCCAGCTTCAGCGGGCCCAGGCCGAACGCCGAAAAAGTGAGGAGAACGCCTTGGACCAGGCCGCCGACCTCCTCGAAATGCACCAGGAAAATGATCAACTTCCCTACAATCCCGCCCAGGATGGCTTTGTTTTTTCGAGTGGCGCCATCGAGAACTTTATCCAGCGCCGTGAGCGCCTTTCCCAGGCCCGTTCTGCCTCTGTCGAGCGTTATGCGGCCGGTGCTTGACCGTATCCATCGCCCACCCGGCTTAAAATCGCGGGCGGGTTTAAAATAAAGACAAGTGAATCCCCAGCCACAAATTGAGTCCGCTCGTTTTGCGCCAATACTCGCGGATTTCGACCCGCTGGTCGCCGAGTGGTTTATCACCCGCTTCGCCGGCCCCACCGAGCCTCAAATCCTCGGCTGGCCTGAAATTCGCGCCGGTCGCGACGTGCTCATTTCAGCGCCCACCGGTTCCGGCAAAACGCTGGCCGCATTCCTGATCTGTCTCGATCGGCTGGTACGTGCCGCCCGCGCCGGCCACCTTGCCAATGAAACCGAGGTCGTCTATGTCTCCCCGCTCAAAGCTCTGAGCAACGACATCCATAAGAACCTCGAAATTCCGCTGGCTGAAATCTCTGAACTGGCTGCCCGGCAGGGCATCGCGCTCGATCCCATCCGCACCGCCGTTCGCACCGGCGACACGCCCGCCTATGAACGCCAGCAGATGGGCAAGCATCGCCCGCATATTCTGGTCACGACGCCCGAGTCGCTTTACATTCTGCTGACGGCCGACAAGTCCCGAGCCATGTTGCGCACTACCCGCACCGTGATCGTCGACGAAATTCATGCCGTCGCCGACGACAAGCGCGGTTCGCACCTGGCGCTGTCGTTGGCCCGCTTGGACGCGCTCACTGCCGAAGCCGGGCACGGTCGCAGCGCATCGGGCTGTCCGCCACCGTCAAGCCCATCGAGGAAGTCGCGGAATTCCTTAGTCCGCAGGCTCAGGTCGTTAACATCGGCCATCGGCGGGCGATGGATCTGGCAGTGGAAGTTCCCGCGCGATGAGCTGGGCCCCGTCGCCAGCAACGAGATGTGGGGCGAGATCTATGATCGCCTGGCGCAGCTGATCCTGGCCCACCGCACCACGCTGGTTTTCGTGAACACCCGCCGGCTCGCCGAGCGTGTCGCTCATGCCCTCGCCGAACGGCTAGGTGAAAATGTCGTCCTGCCGCATCATGGCAGCCTCTCGCGCACCCTGCGGCTGAAGGCCGAGGCGCTCCTCAAGAATGGTGAGCTGCGCGCCGTCGTCGCAACTGCTTCTCTCGAACTCGGCATCGACATCGGCAGCGTCGATCTGGTCTGCCAGGTCGGCTCGCCTCGTTCCATCGCCGTAGCCTTGCAGCGCGTCGGACGCTCCGGCCATTGGATCGGCGCCAAGCCCAAAGGCCATATCTTCGCCACCACGCGCGACGAACTGATCGAGTGTGCCGCTCTGGTTCGCGCTATCCGCTCCGGCCAGCTCGATCGTCTCGAGATTCCTGACGCCCCGCTCGATATCCTCGCCCAGCAGATTGTGGCCGAGACCGCCGCGCGCGACTGGCGCGAGGACGATCTATTCGCGCTGGTTCGCAGCACATATCCTTACCGCGATCTGCCCCGCAGCGAGTTCGATGCGATCGTCACCATGCTGTCGGATGGCATCTCCACCCAGCGCGGCCGCAGCGGCGCATATCTGCATCGCGATCAGGTGAACGGACGAATCCGTGGCCGCCGTGGCGCGCGGCTCGCGGCCATCACCTCTGGCGGCGCGATTCCCGAGACTGCCAACTACGCCGTCATCGCCGAACCCGAAGGAAAAGGTCGTCGGTACCCTGGACGAAGATTTCGCGGTCGAGAGCCTGGCCGGCGACGTGTTCCTTCTGGGAACTACGTCCTGGCGGATCAAACGGGTCGAGCCCGGCCGCGTGCGTGTCGAAGATGCTCACGGCGCGCCGCCTTCGGTTCCGTTCTGGAATGGCGAAGCTCCCGGCCGAACCTTCGAGCTTTCGCAAGCCGTCTCTGAGGTTCGCGAAGAGATCGCACCGCGATCCCGAGCAAGCCATTTCCTTCCTGACCGAGCAGTGCGGTCTCGACGAAGCCGGCGCCAAACAGGCGGTCGTTTACGTTCGGGCCGGCGCCGCCTTGCTCGGTGCTTTGCCCACGCAGCAGCGCATCGTCGCCGAACGCTTCTTCGACGAAGGCGGCGGGATGCAGCTGGTCATTCATGCGCCCTTCGGCTCGCGCATCAACCGCGCCTGGGGACTGGCGCTGCGCAAGCGCTTCTGCCGTTCCTTCAATTTCGAGCTGCAGGCTGCCGCCACCGACAACGGCATCAAGATATCGCTCACCGAGCAGCACGCCTTTCCGCTCGAGCTGGTTTTCGAGTTCCTGAAGTCGCAAACCGTCGAGCACGTCCTGACCCAGGCCATGCTCGATGCGCCGATGTTTACCGCGCGCTGGCGCTGGAATGCTTCGCGCGCGCTCGCCATTCTGCGATTCCGCGGCGGCCGAAAAGTTCCCCCGCCCATCCAGCGCATGCGCTCCGAGGATCTGCTCGCGTCCGTGTTCCCCGATCAGGTGGCCTGCGCCGAGAACCTGACCGGCCAAATCCAGATTCCCGATCATCCGCTGGTCAACGAGACCATCGACAATTGCCTGCATGAGGCCATGGACATGGATGGTCTCAAGCGGATTCTGGAAGCCATGGAATCGGGCGCGATCCGAAAAAGTTGCCATCGACAATGCCGAGCCGTCGCCTTTTTCGCACGAGATCCTGAACGCGAATCCGTACGCTTACCTGGACGACGCGCCGCTCGAAGAACGCCGCGCGCGAGCAGTCCAATTGCGGCGGACGCTGCGAACCGACTTCGCCGGCGGCGCGGGCATTCTGGATCCGGCTGCGATCGCACAGGTGGCCGCCGAATCCTGGCCCGACGTTCGCGATGCCGACGAGCTGCACGACGCGCTGCTGACTTTGATCACTGCTGTCCGCCCGCCGAGAATTGGCAGGCTTCGTTTGCCGAACTCGCCGCCTCCGGCCGCGCCCACCAGCGATCGGAACGATTTTGGGTCGCTACCGAACGGCTGCACTTGAAAGACGAACCGCTGCCCATCGTTCGCGGCTGGATGGAGTCGATCGGCCCGGTGACGGCCGCTCATCTCGCGGAAACCCTTGGCTTCCCTGGTCGATCGAAGCCTTGCTGCAGCTCGAATCCGAAGGCCAGGTCATGCGCGGGCACTTCACTCCGCAATCTTGCCGGCCGGCGAAATCCAGTGGTGCAACCGCCGCATTCTGGCCCGCATTCATCGCCTCACGCTGGGCACGCTTCGCCGCGAAATCGAGCCGGTCACCGCCGCGCAATTCCAGCGATTCCTGTTCCGCTGGCAGCATCTGGTGCCGGGTAGCCGCCTGCATGGCGTCGATGGCACGCTCCAGATCATCAAGCAGCTCCAGGGCTACGAAATTTCGGCCGCGGCCTGGGAGCCGGAAGTGTTGTCGCGGCGCGTGGCGCGCTACGAGCCGGAGTTTCTGGATCAACTGTGCCTGTCGGGCGAAGTGATGTGGGCCCGCCTATCGCCGCACCCGGCCTTTGAAGATGCCGAGCCGCGCCGCGTCCGTCCCACCCGCACCGCGCCCATCGCCATCTTCCTGCGCGAAAGCGCCGAGTGGCTGGAAACCGCGCTCCGCAGCAGCCCACGCTCTCTCATGCCGCCGGCGAAGTACTGACGCAGCTTCGAGCAGCGCGGCGCTTCATTCTTCGCCGATCTGGTCCGCGCCACCGGTCGCCTGGCGAGCGAAGTCGAAGATGGACTGTGGGAACTGGTGGCCGCCGGTCTGGTAACCGCCGATGGCTTCGAGAATCTTCGATCGCTGGTCGATCCCAAGCGCCGCCGCGGAGAAGGGCAGGGGAAGGTACTCGCGCCCCCGGCATGCCGCCGGGCGCTGGGCGCTGGTCCGGCATGCCGCCAACGCTGGCCACTAGCGACGCCCGCGCCCTGGCCTTCGCCGATCAATTGCTGTTGCGCTGGGGCGTGATCTTCCGCGATCTGCTGGCGCGCGAGACGCTGGCTCCGCCCTGGCGCGATCTGCTGCCCGTCCTGCGCCGCAAAGAAGCGCAAGGCGAAATTCGCGGCGGCCGCTTTGTCTCCGGTTTCACCGGCGAGCAGTTCGCCCGCCCGGAAGCGCTCGATCTGTTGCGCGCCGTCCGCCGCTCGGAAACATCGGAAGACGAGAATGTTTCGAATCCCCAACTCCGATCCGCTGAACCTGGCCGGCATCATTCTGCCCGGCCCCCGCGTCAGCACGCTGCTGCGCACCCCGCCGTCCTCTTACAGCAGCGTCAGCGGATCGACATCGATCACCAGCGCCGTCGGGCCCACTTCCGCTGCTGCGCGAAGCGCCGCAAATCGCGCAGCGTCTCGTTCAGGCGCTTGCGGTCGACGGCCTTGATCAGGAGCTGATAGCGAAACTCGCTCTTCAGCTTCGGCACCGGCGCTTCGGCCGGCCCCAGAACCTTCAGGCCCTCGGGCGCCGGATCGAGCATACGGCCCAGCTCGGTGCTCATCGCGAGCGCCTCTTCCTGCTTCTGGCTGCGCACCAGCACATTGGCCAGCGCGGCGAACGGCGGATAGCGCATCAGCTTGCGGAACTGGATCTCCTTCTCATAAAAGCCGTCGTAGTTTTGCTCGGACGCGAAACGAATGGCGTAATGCTCGGGGTTGATGGTCTGGATCAGCACGATCCCCGGCAGGTTGCCGCGCCCGGCGCGCCCCGCCGCCTGCGTCAGCAGCTGAAACGTTCGTTCGGCGGCGCGAAAATCCGGCAGGCCCAGCCCGACATCGGCCGAGACCACGCCTACCAGCGTGACGTTCGGAATGTCGTGCCCCTTGGCGATCATCTGCGTGCCTACCAGAATGTCGAAATCGCCGTCGCGAAATCCGTGCAGGATGCTCTCGAAATGCCGCTTGCCGCTGACGGTGTCGCGATCCATGCGCGCAATCCGCGCGTCGGGAAATCGCGATGCAGCTCCTCTTCCACTTTCTCCGAGCCGGTACCGATGAAGTTGCAGATATTCGCTGCCGCACTTGGGACAGACCGACGGAACCTTCTGCGCGTAGTTGCAGTAGTGGCACAGCATGCGCCGGTCGCGCCGGTGATAGGTCAGCGTGACGGCGCAGTTGACGCACTCCATGCGTTCGCCGCACGCGCGGCAGGCCACGAAACTGGAAAAGCCGCGGCGGTTGAGCAGCAGCATGGTCTGCTCGCCTTTCTCCAGGCGCTCGGTGATCGTGTCCACCAGCCGCCGCGAAAACGTGGCCAGCTTGCGCGTCTCCAGAAACTCCTGCCGCATGTCGATCACTTCGACGTCCGGCATGGGCCGCTGCTCGATCCGCTCGGGCAGTTCGAGCAGCGTGTACTTGCCGCGCTCGGCGTTGTAGCGGCTTTCAAGACTCGGCGTGGCCGAGCCGAGCACCACTACCGCGCCCGCGCCTCGCGCCCGCACGATGGCGACGTCGCGGCCGTTATAGCGCGGCGTTTCCTGCTGCTTGTAGCTCTGGTCGTGCTCTTCGTCGATCACCACCAGCCCGAGATTCTGCACCGGCGCGAACACGCCCGATCGCGTGCCGACCACCACGGTCGCGATGCCGGCCCGGATTCGGCGCCATTGCTCGGCGCGCTCGGCATCGTGAAAGGCGGAGTGCAGGATCGCGACGCGGTCGCCAAAGCGATGGAAGAACTGGCCGGCCACCGCGGGCGTCAGCGCGATCTCCGGCACCAGCAGCAAAGCGCTGCGGCCCAGCGCGATGGCAGGCGTCGATCGACTTCAGATAAACCTCGGTCTTGCCCGACCCGGTGACGCCTTCGAGCAGGAAGGTCTGAAACGCGCCGCCGCGCAGCGCCGCCTCGATCTGCTGGTAGGCCAGAAGCTGATGCGGATTGAGGGTCCGGGGCGGCGCTTCGGACGCGAACACGCCGGTAGGCGGCTCGGGCTCGAGCGTGATCAACTTCCGGCGCGCCAGCGACCGCGCAGCCTGGCTCGCGCCTTTCACCGAAGCTTCCAGCTGCTCCAGATTGTGCGTGCCCGGATGCAGTTCCAGAAAGGCGTGCAGCTCGCGCTCGCGCTTGGTGAGCTTGACGTCGTCCGGTGCAGATGCCAGCCACGACGCGCGCAGCCGGGTGGCCGAGGCCCGCAGCGGATCGCGCTGGGCTTCCAGATCTTCCACTTGCGACGAAGCCTTTCTTCTCCAGCGACCGAATCACGTTCACTGCATTGGGCAGTTTCTTTTGCAGATACGACGCCGAGAGCGGCCGCGCCTTCCAGCAGTCGCAGAACCTGGACGGCTGCGGATCTTCTTCAGCTGGCGCCCAAGAGCAATTGCCGCGCCGTGTCGCGTCCGGCATCGGTGAGCGAATATAGCTTGGTCTTGCGAACCTCGCCGCTGAGCGGCGTCATGCTGCGCAGCACTTCGCCCAGCGGGGCGCAATAATACTGCGCGATCCAACGGCCCAGCGAGAGCAGCTCGGCGTCCAGCACCGGCTCCTCGTCGACCAGCCGCAAGACTTCTTTCAGCGGGCCATCGGGCGCGATCTGGACGAAGCTGACGACCATGCCGGTCAGCTTCCGGGATCCAAACGGAACCAGCACGCGGCAGCCAGGCTGGACGCGATGACGCAGGGTCTCTGGCAACCGGTAGGTGAAGCTCTGATCGAGCGGCACCGGCAGGCTGACATCGCAAAGAATCATCCAATGACTAATGTTAGCCTTTACGGCCTGGGGTTCTCATTCGGATTTCGGCAAGGTCATTGAGAACATTGACATTAATTTTTTATCAACGGCGTGACCGCGGTCTTGGCATAGAACGGCTGCAGGGCCGGGTACAGGGATTTATACACGAGATGGCCCGCGGCATAGATCTCGGCGGTTTCCGGCTGCGGAGAAAGGGAATGCACTTCGCGAATCACGGTCTTACAAACCTCCGGCACTGAAGAATAGACGCCGGTTCCGACCAGCGCCAGGAGAGCCGCGCCATAGGCTGATCCCTCTTGCGGTTTCGAGAGTAACTACGCGTTTGTCGAAAACATCGGCGAGCATCTGACGCCAGAAGGCGCTGCGGGCTCCTCCGCCTGAAACGCGGATGGATTCCACGTCTACACCCATTTGCTCGATGATGTCGAGGCAATCCTTCTGACTGTACGATACGCCTTCGAGCAGAGACCGAATCATTTCCGAGCGCGTATGTCTGGCGGTAAGTCCGATCCAGCCCCCACGGGCCGCGGGCGTCCAGATGGGGCGTGCGCTCGCCCATCAAATAAGGAAGCCAGAAGAGGCCTTCGGACCCGGCGGGAGCCTGGGCGGCTTCGGCGGTGAGGGCTTCGTAAGCCACTCCTGGAGCGAACTGGTTCCGAAACCACTGCAGGCTCAGCCCGGCGCCTTGCGTGACTCCCATGACATGCCAAGCACCCGGACGGCATGACAAAACGTATGCACCCGGCCGGCGGGATCGTAGGCCGGTTGTGGACTATGCGCGAAAACCACGCCCGAGGTGCCGAGCGTACAGGAGACCACGCCCGGGGTCACGATTCCATTGCCCACAGCGCCGGCGGCCTGATCGCCGCCTCCAGCGACCACCGGCGTTCCCGGCGCGAGTCCGGTTTCGAGGGCGGCAGCCTCGGTGATGACGCCGGTGATTTCGCTCGATTCGTACACTCGCGGAAGAATGCCGCGATCGAGTTTTAGCTGATCGACCAAGTCGAGAGACCAGCGCCGGTGGACCACATCGAAAAGGGCCGTGCCGGAAGCGTCCGAGACGTCGCTTGCAAATTCGCCGGTGAGCCGAAAGCGGATGTAGTCTTTTGGCAGAAGCAGATGGCGCACGAGCTCGAAGAGTTCGGGCTCGATTGTCGCGCACCCATAGCAGCTTTGGCAGAGTGAAACCAGTCAAAACCGGATTCGCGGTGGAGCGAAGGACCATCTCTTTTCCGGCAGTTTGATTGATCCAATGGACCTGCGGCTGGCTGCGTTGATCGCACCAGATCAGCGCGGGCCGGATGACGCGGGCGGCATGATCGAGGATGACGAGGCCGTGCATCTGGCCGGACAAACCGACGCCGCGGACATCGGCGCCGGTCGCTTGGGCCTGGGCGAGGACACCGCGAATGGCTTGTCGCGCGGCGTCCCACCAGTTTTCGGGCCGCTGCTCGGCCCACCGGGGCGCTCCATGCGCATGTCCTCATGCGGGGCGGTATGAGTATGGCAGACTTGGCCATTTTCATTGATCAGCAGCACTCGCGTGCCTCCAGTGCCAACGTCCAAGCCGAGCCAAAACGCCATGAAGCAAAATTGTAGCGCAGGCAGTCGTAGTACTCGTAGGAGTTTTTCCCTTTACAAACGAGTACAAATCCTGCAGAATTGTTTTTAATCTGGCCGGGTTGGCTGGTTCTGAAACGACGCAGGTTTAAACAGCGTCCTTTGGGTAGGGTTCAAGTTTAGCGACCCTGTTGTCGATGAGAGTAAGGTGGGTTGACTCTATGGACATTGTTGGAGACCGAAAGTTCGTTGAGGTGCCGGGGGAGAAGACGCACGAACTGCCTCCGCTCCTGGTTCGCACCAGTCCGAACGTGAAGCGGCTGGATCGCGTGGTCGGGATGGCCAACAATCTGATCGACGCCGACGACATGATTCCTTTGCCGCCGATGGAAGGTCTGGCTCAGGAGCATGAGGCGGACCGCCGCAAGATGGACCTGGCCATCAACCTGGTGGATCAGTATCTGCGTTTCATCACGCAGTGGCAATGGGGCGACAGCATCCTGGAGTGGATCCGGCAATGTGAGACGACATTCGGAACTCGCCTGGAGCTGCGGAACCTGCTGCGTCCGGATGTCTGGCCGCACGCCGGCCGCTCCAGCTTCGTGACGCTGCTGGAAGACAAGGCCGTTCCGAACGAAGGCGATCGAATTCGAAAAAGCGGTCGGTCTGCGGCTGACTTTTCGCCAGCCGCCGCCCATTTCTTGTTTCTCGAACCAGTTCTTGTTCTATTTGAACGCCAGCGTGGCGACTACGGCCTATCAGACCTGGGCGCACATGATGCCGGCGCCGATTTCGTCGCTTGCCGCCGGAGCGATTCACTTTCGACATTATCGACATGTCGCTTAGCAGCTAAGGCTAAGTCTAGAAGCCGCTGACGGCGCGCGGCCGTCGTGCCAGCAAATCGATCTGCTCCGGCGCTTCCGGTTCTTCGCCGCTCGACACTCCCAATTCACGCATCTTGCGCAGCGCCGGCACCAGCCGCGAATCCCACGATCCAACCGAGCGGTTGTACGATTCGACTGTCTTTTCGAGAAGCCGGCCGGTGTCGGCATAATGATCGTGGACCAACTGCACGCGATCGTACATCTCCGACGCCACGCGCCGGATCTCCTCGGCGTTTTCGGCCAACTGCTCCTGATTCCATCCGTAGGCGATGCCTTTCAGTACCGAAATCAGCGTGACCGGCGTCGCGATCACCACTTTCCGCGCCAGCGCTTCTTCGATCAGATCCGGATTGCTTTCGAGCGCGGCGCTGAAGAAATGATCGCCGGGCAGAAACAGCACCACCAATTCCGGCGCGGGCTGAAACTGGCTCCAATATTGTTTGCTCGAAAGCTGCCGGACGTGTTCGGCCACTTGCTGGCTGTGGCGTGCAAGCGCCGCCCGGCGCGCGGGCTCATCGGTGCAGCTGCGGCATCGAGATAGGCGGTCAGCGGAACCTTGGCGTCCACAACCAGCGATCGGTCGCCCGGCAGCCGCACGATCATGTCCGGGCGAATGCGGACGCCGTCGCCTTCTCGCGTCTCCTGCTCCAGAAAATCGCAGTTCTTGACCATGCCGGCCAGTTCGGCCACGCGCCGCAGCGTCACTTCGCCCCAGCGGCCGCGGGCCTGCGGGGAGCGCAGAGCGGTGGAAAGCGTGGTGGTCTCGCGCGCCAGCGACTGCAACCTGTTCGCCCGAGGCTTCCGAAGGCTTTCTCGCGCGCCCGCTCCAGTTCGCGCACGTGGGTTTCCAGGCGTCCCAGCGAATCGCTGAGCGGCCGCACCACGCCTTCGATGGCGGTTTGTTTCTGCGCCAGGTCGCCCGTCATTTCGGCGCGGGCGGTCTCCAGCGTAGCTGCGCGCGGCGTCCAGAAATGCGCTTTGATTGGATCGCAGAGCGGCGTCGGCCAGCGCCTGGAAAGTCTCGCTGAGCTGAGCAGTGGCTGGTCGGCGAATTGTTTGGCGGCTTCCAGGCGCGCCAGCCGCGCCCGCATCCAGAGACCGACGATCAGGCCGCCGGCGAGCGCTCCCGAGGAGAAACCAATCCATAGTCACCACCAGGATAGATCATTTTCAGCCAGAAATGTTTTAGCGCTAGCCGACCACGCGATCCAGGCCGCGCCGACAGGATGGTCAGCACCGCCAGCGGCGCGCCCACGCGGAAATATTCCCAGAATCCGATCTCTCACCTCGCGCCGCGCCTGCTGGATCACGATCAGGTTGGCCACCGATCCCAGCACCGTCAGATTGCCGGCCAGCGTGGACGACATCGCGAGCGTCAGCCAGGCGCGCGTGGGATCGGCCAGATGTCCGACGAACGGTTTGAACACCAGCACCGCCGGGACGTTGCTGACCAGGTTCGACAGCACGGCCGCGAAGCCGCTCAGCAGGAACACATTGTCCAGGTGCAGCCGTCCGGCCAGCGCGGCCAGCTCGCGTTTCGAGCGAGTCTTCTCGATGCCGGCGATCACGATGAACAGGCCGGCGAACATCACCAGCAGCCTCCAGTCGATGCCGCGGTAGACCTTCTCCGGATTCACGCGGCGCGTAATCAGCAGCACCGCGCCGGCCACGATCGCGACCTTGGGCACCGGCCAGCCCGCGAAAAACATGAGCGATCATCGCGAGCGAAGCGACGATCGATTTCCACATCAGCCCGCGATCCACAGCGCACCGGCTGCTTCGCCACTCGCACCGCGTCCGGCGACGGCAAACTCGCGCCGGTAGACGATCAGGATCACCAGCACCGCCAGAACCAGGCCGACCGCGGCCACGGGCGCCAGAGCCGCCAGAAAATGCCGATAGGGGATGCCGGAAAAGCTGCCGATCATCATGTTCTGCGGATTGCCGGTGATGGTGGCGACGCTGCCGATGTTGGCCGCCATGGCCACCGCCAGCAGATAGGGCACCGGATTGCGTCGCAGCGTTTCGGCGATCTCGAGCACCAGCGGCGTCAGCACCAGGCACATGGTGTCGTTGACGAAGAACGCCGAGAAGAACGCCCGGCTACCGCCACGATCGCGATCAGCAGCACGAGCGGGCTGTGCGCGTGCTCCACCACGCGCTCGGCCACCAGCGCAAAGAATCCGGAAAGCTGCAGATTGGCCACCACGATCATCATTCCGAACAGCAGGATGATGGTGTCGAAATTGATGGCGCGATACGCTTCGTCGAGCGACAGCGCGTTGACGCCCACCATGAAGCTGGCGCCGATGATGGCCGCGCCCGTGCGGTCGATGCGGAAGCCCGGCAGCCGGCCGATGGCGAGCACCAGATAGGTGATCGCGAAGATGAGAATGGCGGCCATGTTGGGAGATGGCGGGCTTTAGTAGAGAATCCGGGTGCGGATGGTTCCGGGGACTTCTCCAGCTTGTTCTTTACCTGGAGTGAAGCGTCTCGCTCGTCGGTCTCGATGTCGATCACGACGTAGCCGATCTTCGCGTTGGTCTGCAGATACTGGCCGGCGATATTGATCTTCTGCTCGGAGAAGACGGCGTTGATGGCCGAGAGCACGCCGGGCTGGTTGCGATGGATGTGCAGCAGGCGATGCTTGCCGGGATGCTCCGGCAGCGAGACTTCGGGGAAATTCACGGCGCGTGAGGGTCGAGCCGTTGTTGCTGTACTTGATCAGCTTCTCGGCGACCTCGATGCCGATGTTCTGCTGCGCTTCTTCCGTGCTGCCGCCGACGTGCGGCGTGAGGATGACGTTGTCCATGCCGCGCAGGGGCGAGACGAACTCGTCGCCTGCCGTCTTGGGCTCGACGGGAAATACGTCGATGCCGCGCCGGCCAGATGTTCGACTTCAGCGCCGTCCGCCAGCGCGTCGATATCGACGACCGTGCCGCGCGAAGCGTTGATCAGATGCGCGCCCTTCTTCATGCGCGCCAATTGGGCGGCGCCGATCATCTGGTGGTCTGCGGCGTTTCCGGCACGTGCAGCGTAACGACGTCGGCGGATCTCCAGCAGCGCGTCAAGCGAGGGCACGGCGCGCGCGTTGCCGAGCGCGAGCTTGGTCTCGATATCGTAGTAGACCACCTGCATGCCCAGCGCTTCGGCCAGCAGCGCCGATCTGCGTGCCGATGTGGCCGTAGCCGACGATGCCGAGGCATCTTGCCGCGCACTTCATAGCGACCCGGCGGCGGTCTTCACCCACCCGCCGCGATGCGCCAGGCATTGCGCTGCGGGATGCCGCGCAGCAGCAGATGATTTCGGCGAGCACCAGTTCGGCGACGCTGCGCGTATTGGAAAACGGCGCGTTGAAGACCGGAATGCCGCGCGTGCTGCGCGGCGTCGAGATCCACCTGGTTGGTGCCGATGCAGAAGCAGCCGACGCCGATCAAGCGCTGCGCATGCGTCGAAGGTTTGGGCCGTCAGTTGGGTAGCGGAGCGGATGCCGACGAAATAGGCGTCGCGCAGGGCTGAGGCGAGCTTGCCTTCGGGCGGCGATTTGGGGTGTTATTCTATGTTGGTATAGCCGTCCCGGCGGAAGGCTTCCACGGCGCTCGGATGAACGCCTTCGAGTAGCAGGATCTTGATCTTTCCCTTGTCGAGAGAGGTTTGAGTCATGCGGACTGAGGAGGTTACAGCCTCATGATGGCAGGTTGGGGACCGGTCCGACAACATTAGTAACCAGGTTAATCGGTAACCCTTGTGTGACGTTCCAGAATGGAATTTTTAGGTGCCGTTTGTACAGTGGTCGATTCTTTGGGAGAAAACTGGTAGGCTGGGACAATATGTCAGCTAACAATGGAGACAAGTCCCGCTACGGGCGCCAGCGGAAGGCCAAAATCAACCGGCGGATAGAGATGCGAGCCCTTCGGAAAGAACTAGTTGAGGCCAAGAAGGCGAAGTAGGGATCCGTGGCTAAGGTTTGGCCTGCGGCGTGCTCGTATGCTAGCGATGACGGCGGTTGGCAATGATCAAATTCCAGTCATCGGGGGCTTGAAGATGCGCAACCAGTGGATCTCGAATGAGCACTATCGTTTACACACCGTTGAGGCATGGCCGGATGGCCCATATAAGGACGCGACGCTGCGAGCGATACACTCCACGCTGGATTGGCTGATGCAAGATCCGAGCTCGGGGGCAGGCTTGCCAACCTGCGAGATTTGCCTGAACCAGCGCAGAGCGCCTGGGGTGCTGGAGTTCCCGGGGAATCAGGTTGTGGAACGGGCGGCGTAGGGGTTCGCTCGGTCAGCCGCAGTTTGGGCGGCGACAACTGATGGTCATAGCAGGCTAGCCATTCCGACGCACCATCGCGAGCCGCTCGTCTTATAATCGAGGCAGGAGTCATGCCGTTAACAGACGAGCAGAAAACCGAGATCGAGCAGGAAGTGTCTCGTGTCTTGGAAATTCGGCGATCGAAACTGGGTTGCATTAGAATACGTGACGCAAGTGGTTCATCCAGCCGCTAGTTTGGGTCATCGCGCGCGCAGTGGAGGTCTAGGGACCAGCGACAAAGCACTGCGCTGGATAAACGCTCCGGTCCGATCGCTGAATAATCACACACCCGCTTCCCTCCTAAATACGCCGGAGGGGATAGAGCGCGTGGAGGACTGCACTCGGCCGCATCGAGCATGGCGTCTGGTAGGTAACCGTATACCGAATTGGCAGCGCCGGCATCCTGCCAACGATGGAAAGGGCGCGAGCCAACTAATTAAACGGTGACCCCCGTGAATCGTCTTAAGTCCGGAAGCCTGTTTTACTTCGATCACGGCTCGGAAGTCCGTGAGTGAGAAACAATCTGTGCGCGCTAAGAGTCGGCGATGCGGTATCGTGTCCATTGAGATGGCCGACCCGCAACAGCTTGAAATACTCCGGCAGGGAGTGGAAGTGTGGGATCGATGGAGGAAAGAGAATCCGGAGTTACGACCGAGCCTTGACGAGGCGAACCTTCACAAGGCGAACCTCCGCAGGGCGAACCTCCGCGAGGCGAACCTCGACGAGACTGATCTCAGCGGGGCGAAGCTCAGCGGGGCGAACCTCCGCGAGGCGCACCTCCGCGGGGCGAACCTCAGCGGGGCGACCTCCGCGGGGCGAACCTCAGCGGGGCGGACCTCATCGTGGCGAACCTCAGCAGAGGCGGACCTCAGCGAGGCGGACCTCCGCGGGCAGACCTCAGCGGGGCGGACCTCATCCGGGCGAACCTCAGTGGGGCGAACCTCAGCGGGGCGAACCTCATGCGGGGCGCGCCTCAACAAGGCGGTGCTTCTAGAAACCATTTTTGGCGATACGAATTTGAGGGATGTGCAAGGGCTAGATACTTGTATGCATCAGGGACCGAGCATCATCGACCATCGAACTCTCGCCAAATCCGGCACCTGCCGCTCGCATTCCTGCGGGGTTGCGGCCTTCCCGACAAGCTCATCGAAGTATCTGCCATCGCTTCTGAACGAGGCGATTCAATTCTATTCGTGCTTCATCAGCTACAACCACGCCGACAAAGCTTTCGCCCGGCGTCTCTACGATACCTTCAGGGTCGTGGCATTCGCTGCTGGCTCGATGAAAACAATCTCCCAGGCGACGACATTTACGAGCAAATAGATCGCGGGAATCCGTCACTGGGACAAAGTACTGCTCTGTTGTTCGAAAAACTCGCTGACAAGCTGGTGGGTAGACGAAGAAATCGATAAGGCCTTTGTCAAAGAACAGGTCTCTGATGAAGGAACGGGGAAGGAAGATTCTGGCACTCATCCCGCTGGACCTGGACGGCTATCTACTTAACGAATGGCCCAGCGGCAAAGCTTCTCAGGGTCCGCAGTAGATTGGCGGCCGACTTCAAGAAGACTGGGAAGGAAGCCACTCGAAATTTGAGCAGCAGGTGGAAAATGTGATTCGCGCGCTTCGCTCCGATGATAACGCACGCGAGCCCACCCCAAAGTCACAGCTCTAACGAAATCCCGTGCAATAGCTACCCTGTAAACGATTCCCGAGGAGTTGGGGGGTAAGTAGCGGGGCAGTGGGGATGCGCTTGCGTGGTCAGAGCGAGTCAGAATAGATTGGTGTGCCGCAAAATCCCTTTGTGAAATGGATAGTTTGCTGGACCATCCTGTTTGGGATGCGAACCCGTCTCCGATCACAACAAGCGTTATCTGCTCACGATGAAGAAGGCCAGCGCGAGCACAGTCAATACCACCAAGGCTGACCATAGAAGTGTAACGTTGCTCGAATCTCGATATTCGTCGCGATTGTGACTGTTCGCTTCGATCGAGCAATTAATAGTCTGCGAGACTGATTCACCAGCGACGATTTCCCTGAGTCTTCGTTGCACTAAGGCATCATGGTCTTCTTTTTGGTCGAACTTTGTAATTTGGATATTCACTCCCAACCACAGATCGCTATCGCCAGTCTTCTTTATGACCTTGCAGTCGCATTTGTTGCCACGGTCCAAATAAACGGCAAGACCTGTGGGATCATCAATGTTGGAAACTTTCCTTGGAATGTATCCAAGCTGCTCACCATTGGTGCGTAACACTTTGATTGCGCCTTTATCTTTCGGATTGTCAGGCTCACGCTCAAGTATCAGGGTTTCACCTTCAAGACAACGGGCGATAAGCGTTCTGCCGGCTTTCGAGAGGTTACGCCTGCAACCTTCGTGAAGAACTGCCGTGGCGGATTTAATCGCTGGTTCTCCCTTCTGCAACTGATACTCCCACTTAATGTCCACATGTAAACCTGCTGGTTTCCACGAGGCCTCGTCATAAATCGGAAAGGTCTTTTCAATGGCGCCCGTAAAACGCACTCCGCGATCAATTGCTAAGGCCACCTGCGACGCTAACTCAGGGTCGAGTTTGGCGAGAATCGTGGTACCTAACTTTACGAGGACATCGGAAGGCGGGGATTTCTCAAAAGAGACGTGCAAAGCAACGATGTCGGATTCTACAGGTATTCGACATCCTCTACCCTCGTTTTGAAAACTCGTCTTCTTGCCAATTCGATTTCGCCCCTTCGAGTGTCCGCCAATCGGTCACATGGATGCAAGACTCATGACAAGGAGCTGGAGCTGCTAATTAGGGATCTGTAACCCAAGCAGGCGAAATCCCGCGCAATAGGGCTCTGCAATCGGTTCCCGGGGGTGGAGAGGGTAGTAGCGGGGAACCCGGGGCGCTCGGGGGGCGAAAGATCTTTTGCATAACTGAGAGTTATGGCAAAAGATCACAGGGGGGCCGGCAGGGGATCATCGAAGCATGAAATCATAAGTGTTTCAGGAGAGTCGCACATGGATGACGAAAACGCGACTGGTCGGATGCCAGTTCGTCCAAGTCGCCGGGAGTGCACGCTACGCTCCTGTGTTCGCCGGTCGCGGATGCTCGGCCGACGCCATTGTCGATAACTTCCGCTATGGTGTGAGCGTCCGAGAGATCGCTGAGCAGTTCGAGATTCCCTCCGATGTTGTCGAGGCGATTTTGGCATACGCCAGTCTTTCGCGCCGTTAGATTTTGCTTCAACCGAAGAAACGGTTGATTCAGAGAGCGAGCCTTTCTCCAAGCCCTGCTTCGCGGTATCGTGTCCATTGAGATGGCCGACCCGAAACAGCTTGCACTACTCAGGCAAGGAGTTGAGGAGTGGAATCGATGGAGGAAAGAGAATCCCGAGTTGATACCGGACTCCGCGGGGTCGAGCGCAGCTATCGACTTCCTTCAGCGAACCCCGCCCCACCCGGCGTTCGCGGGGCGGATCAATGCGGGTCTCGTCGTGGCGGACCTCACCGGCGCGGACCTTCGCAATGCGGACCTTAACTCAGCGGTCCTTATTGGGGCAAACCTGACCTTGGCGGGCCTCAGCGGGACCGAGTTCGGTCATAGCGAACTTGCCTGGACGATTTTCGGGAACGTCGATCTGAGCCAGTCGAAAGGTTTGGACCAGGCCCGCCATCTAGGCCCCTCAACTATTGGCATCGATACCATATACAAATCGAAAGGTCAGATCCCGGAGCAGTTCTTACGCGGCGCCGGCGTCCCGGACGACTTCATCACATACGCGAAGTCGCTCATCAGCAACCCGATTGAATTCTATTCCTGCTTTATCAGCTACTCCAGTCACGATCAGGCTTTCTTAGAGCGCCTCCACGCTGACCTTATCGCAAAAGGGCTTCCCTGCTGGTACGCGCCATAGGATTTGAAGATTGGAGATCGCTTTCAAGAGCGTATCGAGGAATCCATTCGGCTCTTCGACAAGGTCATGATCGTTTTATCTGAAGCCTCAGTCCAGAGCCGTTTTACTTCGATGATCGACTCGGCCGCACGTGGGTGAAATAATAGCAGCAGCCTAGATCCGAGAAGGTGCGCTATCGTCTCCGTCTTACGGATGAGGAAAGCCCACCGTAACAATCAAATCTTCACAATCAAATCCGAGATATCATGTCCGCATGAAGCGGAGATCGGTGTTGCTAGCGGCGGGCGCTGCGCAGCTGGGTGGATTACGGGCGGTGACATCGGGACGTCTCAAGCAGTCGGTGGCGCGGTGGTGCTACGCCAAGATGAGCCTGGAAGACTTGTGCCGGAACGGGGCGCGCATTGGGCTGAAGGGCATCGACCTGGTCGATCATAACGAGTGGCCGATGCTGCAGAAATACGGGCTGACGCCGTCGATGACGCCGGGCGCCGGAACGATTCCCGACGCTTGGAATCGGAAAGAAAGCCACGACGCCCTGGAGCGGGAGATGCGCGAGAACATCGAACGCGCGGCGGCAGCCAAGGTCCCGAACGTCATAACGTTTTCCGGCAACCGGCGCGGGATGCAGGATCAGGAGGCCAAGGACAACTGCGTGGCAGGGCTAAACCGGGTGAAGCGAATCGCAGAGGACAAGGGCGTCACGATCTGCCTGGAGATGCTGAACAGCAAAGTGAATCACAAGGATTACCAGTGCGACCGCACCGAGTGGGGCCTGGAGGTGGTGAAGCGGGTAGATTCGCCGCGAGTAAGGCTGCTCTATGACATCTACCACATGCAAGTGATGGAAGGCGATATTATTCGCACGATCACCGACAACCTGCAGTACATCGCTCATTTTCACACCGGCGGCGTACCGGGACGCCACGAACTGGACGATGCGCAGGAGTTGAATTGGCGGACGATTGCAAAAGCGATCGCGGACCTGAACTTTCAAGGATACTTCGCGCACGAGTTTGTGCCGGTGCGGGATCCGATGCAGTCGCTGGAAGAGGCCGTGAAGATCTGCAGTGTTTGAAACCAGCACCTCGGCTAAGCGCCGAGGATTTCCAAATAGCGTGCCACAGCTTCGATGCCCCGGAAGAAGTTGGGCAGATGCAGCTTCTCGTTGGGCGCGTGCAGATTGTCGTCCGGCAGTCCGAAGCCCATCATGACGCTGGGGATTCCGAGCGAATTCATCGAACGCCGCGACGATCGGAATCGAACCGCCCGAGCGGATATAGACGGTCTCTTTGCCGAATACTTGCTTCATGGCTTCGGCCGCGGCGTGGATGAAGCGATTGTCCGGATTGACCAGCGAGGGCGGGGCGGAGTGGATCAGCTTGAACTCGGCGGTGACGCCTTTCGGGCAGGCGGCTGCTATGGCCTTCTGAAGCTGCGCGGTGGCTTCATCGGGCCGCTGATCGGCGACCAGGCGCATGCTGATTTTGGCCATCGCGCGCGCGGGAATCACGGTCTTCGCGCCTTCGCCGGTGAAGCCGCCGCGGATGCCGTGCACTTCGAGCGTGGGGCGCGCCCACAACCGCTCGAACAGCGGAATCTCCGGCTCGCCGACCAATTCCTTGACTCCGACTTCCTTGGTCTTGTACTCGCGCTCATCGAACGGAAGGCGCGCCCAGGCCTCGCGCTCTTTGGCGCTGGGCGGCTGGACGCGATCGTAAAAGCCGGGGATGCGGATGTGGCCGTCGCGATCCTTCAAGCGCGCTCAGGATCTCGGCGATGGCCTGAATCGGGTTGGGCGCCGCGCCGCCATAAACTCCGGAGTGCAAATCATGATCGGCGCCTTGCACGATCAATTCGCCATACACGATGCCGCGCAGCCCCACGCAGATGGTGGGCAGCTCGGGCGCGAACATTTCGGTGTCGCAGATGACGGCGGCGTCGGCTTTGATCGCGGGCCGGCTTGCGAGGACGTAGCTTTCGATGTGTTCGCCGCCGACTTCTTCTTCGCCTTCGATCAGGAATTTCACGTTGACCGGCAGCCGGCCGTGCTGTTTGAGCAGCCCTTCGACGGCTTTGATCAGGATATAGGTCTGGCCTTTGTCGTCGGCCGATCCGCGCGCGTAGATGTTGTCGTTGCGGATGGCGGGCTCGAACGGCGGCGATTTCCATTCGTCCAGCGGATCGGGCGGCTGGACGTCGTAATGGCCGTACAACAGGAGAGTCGGTTTGCCGGGCGCGCCCAGCCACTCGGCGTAGACCAGCGGGTTGCCTTCGCCTTCGATGAGTTGCGCCTGCTGCAGGCCGGCCTTATCGAGTTCGCTGCGGACAAACTCGGCAGCCTTGCCGGATATCGGGCTTGTGCTCGGAAAGCGTGCTGATGCTGGGAATGCGAAGGAAGGTTTTCAGTCCCTCGAGATAATCCTGATGGTGCTGTTCATAGTAGTTCATGCTTACTTAATCGTAAACGTTCGGAGGATCAGGCCGAGATCGCGCGGGTCGTTGCCGGTGGCATGCGAGTGGTGCGGCTGACTTCGATTGCGACCTCGATGTCAGGCCTGCCGACCAATGCGGCGGGCAACGGAAGCTTGAGATCGAAGTGCTGGTCGGGACGATTTAAAACAGCGCTGCCGATCTCGATGCCATCGCCCGGAAGGAAACTTCGAGCGGGCCGTGGGCCAGAACAACGGCGGGACAGTAGCCCGTGACTTCCAGAATCTGGCCGGACTTGGAAGGACCGGCGATTCGCACGGTGGCGGTTTTCGGCATCCATCTGATAGTCCCCTTCGATCTGGTACCAGGTGGGGCCCAAGCGGCTGCCGTAAAGAGGGTCGCCAACGTCGACAAACTCGGGATGGTCGGCGGCGAAGTGGACCCTGGCCAGAAAGCGGGCGGTGGCATCGGTGAGCTCGCGCCCGTTGAGCTTTAAGACGACGGCCTGATGATTCTGGAGCATCGGTATGGCCTGGTCGAGACTGATTACGAAGCGGGAAATACCGCCCCACTCGGGGTGGGGATCGATGAACGTTTCCGACCCAGGCGTGAGGTAGACACGCGAGATTCCCATTAGACGAAAAGGGTCGTCCGAGATGCCGCTCCAGAACAGGTCATTATCGACGCCATCGATCAGGATGGCGCTGCCGGCCTGCGCTTGAGGAAGAACCTGCAGGCCTTGCACGATATATTTCATGGGGCGCGCCCGATTGTAGAAATACTTTTCGGTGCTGTAACCGTGGCCGATCGAGAGGGTGCAATAGAGCAGAGCGAAGACAGCGGCGAGCACGGCTGCCGAGCCCCGAGCGGCCGTCAGAGCCCAGGCGCCGAGAATCGCCAGACCGATGGATGGGACCACAACGTAGTATTCCGTGAAATGATTCGCGCAGCGGCAGAATGGGCGAGATTACGATCAGAAACCAGCCGATCAGGAACAACGGCAGCCAGTCGCGACGGCGCAGTTTGGCGGCGGCGAAGAAAGCCAATGCGAGCGTGATGGCGCTGGTAACGGAGAGGCCGAGCCAGAGCGACATCCGGTCGGGCTCCAACTCCCGCACCGCGCCCAGCGCGTAGGCCCAATAAGTCCACAGCATCGCGAAAGGGCTGGAGCCGAAGTACAGGGCGTAATGCGGATCGGCCGGGGGAGCGGTGAATGCGAAGTGCGCGGCGATAAAGAGGATCGACGGAATGAACAGGTACAACGTCTATCTGAAAGTAGCGACGGGCGCAACACAGTGCGTAGCCTGCGGCCAGTACTGGGATAATAACGTTCAGCTCCAGGACGCCGAAGCCGAGCAGAAATACGACCCACTGCCAGAGCCAATATTTGCGCTGGCCGGTGTCGACGTACAGGAGCAGCAGGCGGAAGGCGAGCAGAACGAAAAAAGCAAACGCGATTTCGTTATACGCGGAGCTCCAGCCGAGCGCGAGGGCCAGTCCAGCATTGGCGATCCAGAGGATGGCCGCCAGGAATCCGGCCAGCGCGGAGCCGGTGAGACGCCGCGCAATCTGGATGAGCAGGCAATGTTGGCGAGCATGGTCAAGAAGTCCGATTTTGAAGGGCGGCGACGTTCAAGCCAAACAGGGAGGGGAAGACCAGGAAGTAAAGACGCTCGCTCAGGGTGCGAACGGTGCCCTGGGCTATGGGGGCGAAGAGCGCGTGCAACAGATCGCTGGGGGAATTGATACCGAGACGCAGCGCCAGCCAGGCGAAGTCATCCTGGAAGAACCAGGTCTTCAGGGCGCACTGATGCAGCGCGAGGCAGAACAGCATCGGGACGCCGTAGTAGGCGATGCGGCGATACGCGCTGCCGGCTTCCACCGGTCAATCGCCGCACTTGGCGACTTCGACCAGGCAACTATAGAACGTGGGTCCTCCGCCGATGTCAGTGAGGCGGTCAGAGGTCAGAGCATTTACGCTGCGAGCGTCGGGTGCGAGTTTGTTCCAACGAACAGAGGGCGCCCAGACCACTCCTTCGCGGACAGTGCCATTCACGTCGGCGACTAGCATGCAGCTTCCACGGTCGTTAAACATCTGGACACGATCGCCGGTCGCGGATGCCGCGTTTCTGAGCGTCATCGGAATGCAGGAACAGCGTGGAGGTCTGGCTTAAGGCGGCCGCTTGGTTGCCAAAAGTGGAATTCATGCTGTCGTGGCTCTTGGCGGAAATCATTTCGAGGGGATACTTCGATTGCAGCTCGCGGGCTCCCAGGCGGGACTCGATGGGCGGCTCATAGTCCGAGCGTATCGGCGTGGAATTCACATTTGCCGGAGGGCGTGCCAAATCCGCCATTGGCGAAGGGCAGAAACGGCTGGCCGTCGCCGGCGAACTTGAGGCGGACGAAATGCTCGCGATCCAACTGCTCCAGCGTGATGCCTTTGACGAAGGGATGGTCGGAATGCGAGCAGGGTGCGGATCATGTCGTCTTCCGAATCACGGAAGCAAGCGTCCTGAAAGCCCATTCTCTCGGCGAGCAGCTTGAACACTTCCACGTTCGACTTGGTTTCGCCGGGCGCGGGAAGGACGGGGCGCGCCAATTGCAGGTAGTAGTGACCGTAAGCGGTATAAAGATCGGTGTGCTCGAGAAAAGTGGTGGCGGGGAGAAGGATGTCGGCGTGATCGGCGGTGTCATTCTGGAACTGCTCCATCACGACGGTGAACAAGTCTTCGCGGCGCATACCTTTGAGCACGAGATTCTGATTGGGTGCGATGGTGGCCGGGTTGGAGTTATAGACGACCATGGCTTTCACCGGCGGATCGTCCAATTGAGTGAGAGCCTTGCCGAGCTCGGCCATATTCACGATGCGGGCTTCGCGCCCGAGAGGCGACTTGAATTGCAGCTCGGGCATTTCCAGGCCAGGCCGGTTAAGTTGAAATGCCGCGCTGGTGGTGAGCTGGGCGCCTCCGCCGACTTCGCGCCAGGAGCCGATCAATGCGGGCAGGGCCGCAATCGCACGCACCGCTGCGCCGCCCCGGTCGCTGCGCTGAACGCCGTAGTTCAAGCGAATGCCGGCGGGCCGGATGGTGGCATACTCCCGCGCCAATGAGACGACGTCGGCACGCGGGATTCCGGTGAGAGCTTCGACGCGCTCCGGCGGGTACTCGGAGGCGCGCTTCTTCAGGGCGTCGAAACCGTCGGTATACTTTTCGACATAATCGGCATCGTACAGCTTCTCGCCGATGATGACGTGCATCAATCCGAGCGCGAGCGCGAGATCGCTGCCGGGGAAAATCGCGAAGTGTTTGTCGGAAAGGTGGCCGGTTTTGGTGCGAACCGGATCGATGGTGTAGAACTTGCGCGCCTTGCCGGCGCGCCTCCACGATGAAAGGCCAGAGGTGGACATTGGTCGCGAGAATATTGGCGCCCCAGGCGATGATGAGCTTGGAGTGCTGGAACTGTTCGGGCTCGGTG
Source organism: Bryobacterales bacterium (assembly GCA_963769205.1). Lineage (GTDB taxonomy): Bacteria > Acidobacteriota > Terriglobia > Bryobacterales > Bryobacteraceae > Palsa-89. Next base: position 30,007 of record CAVYKR010000025.1, read on the forward strand.
CCGTAGCGATGGCCCAGTGTTTCGGTAAGAGCCGCGCCGCCGGTGGAGGAGCAAATGGTACGGTCCAGCCGCGAGGCGCCCATCCGGTAGAAGAAGCGCAGATCCATGCCGGAGCGGTTGAGCAGTCCCATGGTGCCGGCATAGCTGTACGGCAGGATGGCTTCAGGGCCGTACTCGGCAGCGATGGCGCTCAGGCGGCCGGCGATGGTGTCGAGAGCTTCATCCCAGGAGATGCGCTGGAACTGGCCGGCACCCTTGGCGCCGATTCGCTTCTGCGGATAAAGCAGGCGGTCGGGGGAATACTCGCGCTCCAGGTAGCGGGCGACTTTGCCGCACAGGAAGCCGCGGGTAATGGGATGATTTGGGTTTCCACGCAACCGGGTACCTTTTCCGTCATCTACATTGATGAGCAGCGAGCAGCAGTCGGGGCAATCGAGGGCGCAGACGGAGTGTCGCACTTCCGGCATATTATCGATTATAACTTTCTGCAATCATAAACTTCCGGGTACCCAAGAAACGTGAATCGGGGGGGCCGCGTCTGCATCAGGAGGTATGGTGGGCTACAATCGATCTAAAGGAGGACCCATGCGGTACGCATTAGGAGTGGTCCTTTTCTTAAGCCTGTTGTCGGTGGCGTTCGGGCAAGGGCACGGGGCTTATTCGTCGCTCGGGGGATATGGAAATGTGCTTTTTCCGGGGACCGGGCATGCGCCGGTAACGCCTCCCGGGGGCATTAACGGACCGAATTTCAGGTACGGGGGCGGTGTTGGGCGACCGGTATTCGCGAATCCCTTCCAACAAAACCATCCACAGCACGGCCGCACGGTGATCGTGCCATACCCGGTGTTTTATGGGGGCGGGTACGGATACGGGAGTGGATATGGATCTGATCCGAACGCCGCATATGCGCCGGGCTACGCCGATCAAGCGCCGCCGGTGATCAATTCGGGAGAAGCGCCGTCGGTAGTCATCAATCAGAACTTCATTCCGCAGCAGGTGAGCCCGCAGGTGCGGGAGTACAATCCGAACGACCCGGCGACGGATCCACAAGCGGGGATGCGGTTGTACCAGAACTCATCGCACCCTTATGCAGACGGGGCCGGGAACACGGTCACGCGGCAGCAGGCTAACTCACTGGGAAACCCAGGCGATCAGCCGACTATTTATTTAATCGCTTTCAAGGACCACAGCATTGTGCAGGCGCTGGGCTATTGGATGGAAGGCGCTACGCTGCATTACGTGAGCGTGGAACAGACCCTCAATCAAGTCAGCATCAGCCTGATCGATCGCGATCTCTCGCAACGGCTGAACGACGAACGAGGACTCGAGTTCAAGCTTCCGGCGGCGAGATAGTGTTTGCGGGCAGGCCGGCGAACTGCCCGATGAACCGCTTGTCACCTTCGAGAAAATCGTAGTCGGGTAGCCGCTCGGCGAGCTCCCAGCAGATCTGCTCAAAGTCGAGATTTTGCGGGACGCCGTCGAAATCCAGCACGCGATAAAAGATCAGGAGAATCCGGGACGCGGCCGGAATATTCGTATTCGTATCGGATAAGCTCGCGGTCGATGCGGGCGGCGATGCCAAGTTCTTCGTGCAGCTCGCGGACCAGGGCGGCCTGGGGCGTTTCGCCGGGCTCGACTTTGCCACCAGGAAATTCCCATTTCAGCGGATGGTAGCCAATGTTCTTGCGCTGGGTGATGAGAATGCGGCCGTCGCGTTCGATAATGGCCGCGACTACGGTGGTCACGAAGCGTAGGAGCCGCGGCGCAGATCGTCGAGGATTCCGGCGGCGCGCGGTTTCCAATCGAGCATGGTTTTGGCTTTCGCGCTGGAGACCCGCTGATCGAGGACCAAGGCATCGGCGTAGGCGCCGAGCGTCTCGCGGGCTTGATCGAGCGGCCAGGATTCGGTGTGTCCGTCCCTACCGGCGCCCGCGCTGGCGGCTTGGGCGATCTCTTTGACGCGATGCGCGGAGTCATCCGCGGCATTCAACAGCGTCGCGGGCGTGGCGCGTTCCAACGCGCGCACATACAGGTCCGCGAGATCATCGACATCGATCACGGGCCAGCGATTCTGGCCGGTTCCGACGTAGCGCGCAGAGCCATTGGCGCGTGCCGAGCTGACCAGTTCGGCTGGGATTCCACCGCCTTTTCCATAAACCAGGGCTGGACGGATTACGATGGCGCGCACGCCGTGCTGGGCGCTATCGAGAACCATTCGCTCCACCGCCGGGCGCCAAGCGACCAGTGCAGCGGGACTCAGCGGCGCGGTTTCATCCGCGAGGGTATCGCCGGTATTGCCTAATACCCAGACGCCGCTGGTGTAGACGAACGGCTTGCCCGAGCCGTGCAAGGCGTCGAGCATGGCGCGGATGGCAGCCTGATCCAGGCGCCCATCATTGGTAGTGCCGGTATGGATTACGCCGTCCAGATCGGCAGCCGCGGCTGCGACCGTGGCGGGCGACGTCAGATCGCCACGAAGCGGAATGATTCCTTTGAGGTGTAGCCGGGCGGCAGCTTCATCGGAACGCGCCAGACCAGTAACCGAATGGCCGGCAAGCATGAGCGCGTCCGCCACCGCACCGCCGATGTAGCCCGTCGCGCCTGTAAGAAAGATGTTCATAATTGGAATGGGACCGCGCCGTGTACAGCGAAGCCTTTCTAGATCATTTCAAAAATCCGCGCAACGTGGGGGAACTGGGTCCGCCAGCCGTAACGGTGGAAATCTCGAATCCCATTTGCGGCGACATTCTGCGCTTGTCCGCAATGTTCCAGGATGGCCGGATTGTGGAGGTTCGCTATAAGGTACGCGGCTGCACGGCGTCGATCGCCAGCGGGTCGGCTCTGACGGAATGGATGCAGGGGCGGACGCGCCAGGAGCTGGCCAGCGTGCAGGCGGCGGAGGTGGAGGCGGTAGTGGGCGGGTTGATTCCGGAGTCGAAACATGCGGCGGTGTTATGCGTGGATGCGGTGAAGAAGCTGTTGTCGGAGAGCGCCGGCTGACCGGTCGGTTCTAGAAGGGCTATAAATGACGCCGATCGAGATTGTACAGGCATTCATGGATCGCATCAACCAGCGCGATCCCGACGAGCTGGCGGAACTGATGACGGAGGATCATGTCTTCATCGACTCGCTCGGTAACACCATGCGCGGACGGGCGGCGATGCGCAAAGGCTGGAAGGGTTACTTCAGCATGTGCCCGGATTATTGGGTATCGCATGAAGAGATCTTTCAAAGCGAGAATATAGTTGCGGTATTCGGAGCGGCCGGAGGGACCATCGCCGGCAACACATGGCGGACACCGGCGGCATGGCGGGCGGTGGTGGAAAACGGATTGGTCCAGGAATGGCGGGTCTACGCCGATAATAAACCGGTGTATGACATCCTTGCGAAATCGGCCGCGTCGTAACGAATTCGTTCTGTGCGCGGTGTGGTGCGCTAAATTAGGTCCAGAGGGACATTTTGGCACGAGGAGCGCAGTACCGAGCGAGCAGTGAGTCCGGGTTCGGTCGGATCCTTCCGGTTGATGGGCGTGCCGATTCGCCTGCATTTCACTTTCGTTCTGCTGCTGATATTTCTGATCGTGATCGGGCTGGGCAGCAACCAGTCGCCCGCCAACTACACGCTATTCATGCTGGCTTTGATCGTGTCGGTGCTGCTGCATGAATTCGGCGCATGCCTTCGTCAGTTCCCTGTACGGCATACGGACTCTGGAGATCGTGATGTTTCCGATTGGCGGCGTGGCGCGGCTGGAGCGGCCGGCCAAGCCTGGCGAGGAATTCTGGATCGCGCTCACGGGCCCGGTGGTGAATCTTGCGATCGCCGGGCTGATTTTCGCGTTGCTTTATTCGCAACACCGGCCGGTGAATCTTCTTCGCGCTGGAGCAGCCGACCGACGGAAACCTGGCGGATCGCATCGCACTCGGCAATCTGATTCTGGCCGGCTTCAATTTGCTGCCGGCATTTCCGATGGACGGCGGGCGCATGCTGCGCGCGATTCTCTCGCGCTTGAAATCGGAATACGAAGCGACGCGGATCGCCACCTGGTCGGGCCGGATGCTGGCCATCAGCATGGGCCTGTATGGATTCATTTACATGCCGATGCTGGCGTTCGTCGCGTTCTTCATCTATCTGGGCGCGGCCAATGAAGGCGCGGCGTCGCGCGGCCGGTCGCTTACGCAAGGCATTCCGGTTCGCGCGGCCATGATGACCGAATATCACACACTGGCGCATGGCAGCACGATTCGCGACGCGGCCAATCTGCTGCTCTCGACCTCGCAACAGGATTTTCCGGTGATGCTGGGCGAGCAGGTGATCGGACTGCTGGGCCGCAACGCGCTGCTGCGCGGGATGGCGCATGGAAGGGCCGCAGGCCTACATCGCCGGCTTCATGGAGCGCGAATTTCAATAGCGTTCCTCCCGATCAGGATCTGGCGGAAGTATCTGCCGATGATGGCCCACGCGGGCGCCTGCGCGCTGGTGATGCAGGAAGGCCAGCTGCTGGGGCTGCTGACCTCCGAGAACTTATCGCAGTTTCTGCTGCTGCGGAGCGTGGGATTGCAGCCGGTGGAAGGATGAGTAGGACAGTGCGATGGTCTTATCAGGACGTGCTGCGTCGTCGCTGCTTGGCGGTCGTGCCTGCTATGCGGCGGCGACTATAAAGCTGTATATGAAGGATGGCAGCTATCAACTGGTGCGCGAGTACAAGGTGGAGAACGACCGGGTAAGTTTTTCAGCGTCGACCGCGGCGAATGGGAGGAAGTTCCCGCTGTCGCTGGTCGATCTGGAGAAAACTAAGGCTGAAATCAAAAGCGCGCGAGGAAATCGGTGCGCGAGGAGGCGGCCGCCAACGCAGCCGAAGAAAAGGCCGAACGGGATGCCCGCAAAGAGGTGGAACAGATTCCCACGGCGGAAGGCGTCTATCTGATCGAGGCGGACAAGTTAATCCCGATCAAGGTTGGCGAATCGAAAGTCGTCGACCAACAAAAAGCGCACGTGTGCTCAAGGTGCTGAGCCCGATTCCGCTGGTATCCGGCAAGGCCACGCTGGAGCTGGATGGGCGCATGCCCCGGCGGGCACCGCCAATCGGGAGCCAGAATTCTATATCCGGCTGTCGGCCGAGGAACGCTTCGGAATCGTTCGCTTGGGCGAGCATAAAGGCAATCGCGTGGTGGAAAAGCTGACCATCATGCCGGTTATCCAAAGAAACCATCGAAGAACCAGACCTGGTGGAAACATTTCGCAAGCAGGTAGGCGACGGGCTGTTCAAAATCTGGCCCGAGAAGCCCATCGAGCCCGGCGAATACGCGGTGGTGGAGTACACGGAGGGCAAAGTGAACATGCAGGTGTGGGATTTCTTCGTCGCGCCGGGAACCGGCAAATAGCGTTCCGAAGTTAAGCAGTCCGACGGAAGAATTCCAAGCTCTGGCGAGCGCAGATTTCCCAGCGGTACTGCTCTGCGCGCGAGCCCGTCCAGCGCTACGAAGTTGCTCCTGCAAGACCGGAGATGGTGAGCAGTTTCTCGAGCGCGGACTGGATTTCGGCGGGACTGCGCGGGTCCACCAATAACGCTCCTTCGCCCGCGATTTCCGGGAGACACGAAGTGTTCGACGTAATCACCGGCACGCCCGCAGCCATGGCCTGTGCGACCGGAAAACCAAAGCCTTCATACAGCGACGGGTAAATGAAAGCCTTCGCGCCCGCGGTGAGACCGGGCAGTTCGTCCTCAGGCACGTAGCCGAGATAGCGCACGCCGGGGCGGCCGGGATATCAGGCGCGCCATAGTCTTTCTCGGACGCCCAGCCGGTGGCGCCGGCGATCAAAAGGTCGAAGTCGTTTCGCAGGCGAAAGCCCTGCCAGGCGTCCAGCAGCGTGTCGATGTTCTTGCGCGGTTCGATGGTGCCGAGTGAGAGGACATAGGGCCGCTCGATAGGGCCGGGGCTGCGCGCCGAAATAGACGTCGGGAACTCCGGAGTAGATGACCTCGATGCGCTCCGGAGCCAAGCCCAGCAGCACGAATCGCATCTGCGCGGGTGTTTTCCGAGACCGCGATCAGGCGATCGGCGCGGCGCAGCACATGTTTCGGCGAAGCTCTCGTCGGCGCGAACGTTGTCGGGCGTATGCAGCTCCGGCATCAGCCGGCAGGTCATGTCATGAATGGTCGCGGTCAGCCTGGTGTTCCGGCCGGAGGATTCCGGATCTGGTTGGAGACATGAAAAACATCGACGCCGGCCGTCATCCAATCGCAGCAAGCGGAACGCCGGGAACAGATTCGCCGCATACAACAATGCCAGCTGCGGATAAGTCTGCCGAGGGCTGAGGATGGAGCGTTCGTGATTGAGAGGCCGCAATTTGTCGATGCGGGGAAAGGTAAGAATCTGCTCGTTGCCGGCCTGCTGCCAGAGATGCTGGATCCAGTGATAGGTATAGGTCTTGATGCCGGCGCTCCGCAGCAGCAGCGACGTGGCGTCAATCAGAATTCGCATGGTTCGTCAGCAGGTACTTGCCGCCGCTCTGCAGCCACGACATGAAGCTCCGGACGCCCCACCAGGTGCTCGATGCGGGGCAGCGAGGGCCCTTCCACCAGCAGATAGTAGCGCTCGGGCTGGCGCCACAGTCGCGCGAATCCGGAATCGTCGATGAAGACATCCGGAGCATCCGGCGCGTAGGAGCCATATTCCAGGTTGGTCTGGCGGCCATTCAGCAGCAGTCCGCGCCGATTGGTATAGAAGAAGACGGACGAAAACGTGTAGTAGGCGTTGTCTTCGATCAGCTCGCCCGGCGGCGCCTTCAGAAGCGCGTTAGCCAGCGGCCGCGAAGAAAGATAAGGATCGAAGACCACCATCGCGAGTCGTGCGGCATGAAGGAACAACACCATCATCACGACATAACCGACGATCGGGCTGCGGCCACCAGAGGGCCGACGCGCCGATCACGAAAGCGATGCCCGCAATGATCAACGGCACGCGCAAGATAGGCGAACGATTGCAGAGTCAAATCGCCCATGTGGCCGAGCGACAACGTGTAAGCTTCGGGGTGCGCGGTAAGAGCGCTCGAAATATCGCCGGGCGTGGGCAGGTTCCACACTTGAGCCAGGATCACTACGATCACGAGCGCCGCCAGCGGCGGCGACGGCGGCAGATGACCCGGTGGCCGGCCTGGATCCAGGATCTGCCTCCGCCAGCAGCAGAGCCGATGCAGCAGGGCCAGAGCCGGATAGCAGGGCATCGAATAATATTCCTGCGTCGACGAGAACGTGAAGAAGACCAGCAGAAAGCCGGTCCAACATAGGGCCAGCAGGCGCATCCGGCCGGCGCGATCGATGGGCTTGTAGCTCAAGCGCACAACTGCCAGCGAGATAGGCGCTCCAGGGAAAAAGCCAGAGCAGATGAAGAACCCAGAAGTAGAGCCGGGGAACGGTATTGTAATCGCGCGGATAGCGCAAATTCAGGAAACGCAGCAGGTGCTCATTGATGAAGTAGAACCAGAAGAAGCCGTGGTATTCGCCCGGAACGCTGCGCATCGAAAAATAGAAATAGGGCGGATTGCGGATGGTCGGCCAGCACGTGCCAGGGCGCGGCAATCAGCAGAACAATCAGCATGCCGGTGAACGGCCGCAGCCGCTTCCAGGTTCGACGTTGGAACAGCTGCCTGCGTTAGCGAACAGATACACGAGCGCGGCGCCGATCGGGAAAGACGGCCGCGATCAAGCCTTTCAGCAGCAGCCCGGCTCCGATGCTGGCTGCCATCACCCCGGCCCACAGGCGCGGGTGCGGTTCCTCGTTCCTCCAAGGCCCGCAGGAGCGCCCACATCGCGAGCGTAATGGTAAGAGTCAGGAGCACATCGGGAATCAGAATGCGGGTGAACAGAAACAAGCCGACGCAGGTGGCCAGCACCAGGCCCGCGTAAAGGCCCGCCCGCCCCGCGAATGCCCAGGCAGCCGATTCGCGCCGTCAGCCAGCACAGCAGCACCGTGAAGAATGCGAGCGGAATCCGCGCCGCCCAATCGTGCACGCCGAAGATGGTGTACGAAACGGCCATGCATCCAGTACTTGAGCGGCGATTTTTCCAGATACGCGACGCCATCCAGGCGGGCGGTCACCCAATCGCCCGAATCGAGCATGTTGCGCGCGATCTGCGCCTGGACGGCATCCACGTCGTCCATCAGAGAAGGCGGGCTGAAGATGCAGCCGAAGAAAACCGCGGCGGCCACCAGGACAACGATCAGTTCGTAGCGGAAACGGCGCTGAGAATCCGCCGATTGCGCCTGATCCACTGCGGCCGCTCTGGATGCCCCATCGCTTCATCCAAAGGAAGAGCGTCAACAGACCCCATAGATGATACCCGAGGTTAGCATGCCGGTTCAGATGGTTGGAAATCAGCCGCTCTACTACGTTCCAGTCGAATAAATTGATTGTTCGACGGCACTACGGCGTGAGAGTATCGAGCAGAAGCGTGCGCAGGGGGCCGCGCAGCCAATCGTGAGCGGGGATGTCAAAGCCCTCTTTCTTGCGCGACAGCACCTGCGGCGGGAAGCTTGTCGCGCATCAGGTCGACGCAGGACAACTTTCAGCGCCGAATTTCGAATTTTCAGATTCTCCGGAAGCCGGGCGGCGAACTCCACGATGCGATGATCCAGAAACGGAGGCCGAACTTCCAGCGAATGCGCCATGCTCATGCGGTCGCATTTGTAGAGGATATCGTCGGGCAGGTAGTAGCACTGGTCCAGCCACAGATAGCGGTTCAGATATCCGACGTCACTGGATTCCGCTGGCAATGTGTCAAGCAGCGACCCGACGGATGAGCGCAGGTTGTGGATATGCAGCTTCTGCTTCTCGTCTTCCGAAAAGGTTCCGTTCCAGAACAGGTGAGCTTCGGCGGGATCGAGCAGGGAACCCTGCAGCATGCGCTGCAACTTATACTCGAAGCCGATCTTTTCATCGGAGGCAGTCAGCCGGTTGGCGAGCCGCAACGCCGCGCGGCGCGCCACTGCCGGAACGTGACGCAACAGCCGCGCATAGCGATCCGCCAGATAGGTGTGATAGCCGCCAAAAAGCTCGTCCGCTCCTTCGCCGCTCAGTGCCACGGTGACATGCTGCCGGCTCATTTTGGAAAGGAACCAAACCGGCAGCGCGCCGGCGTCCGCGCCAGGTTCGTCGGAATGGAATGCCAGACTTTCGATGGCGCCCACCAGATCGACGTCCGGATTCAGATCGAACTCATGATGCTCGGTTCCATAATGGTCCGCCACGCGCCGGGCATACGCGCCCTCATCGAAACTCCGGCCCTCGAAAGAGACCGAAAATGTTTTAAGGCGCGCCGGCGAATATTTGGATGCATAGTGCAGGATGGTGGAGGAATCCAGACCCCCACTGGCCCAGATGCCCAGCGGAACGTCGGCCACCAAGTGCTCTCGAATGGAATCCGCGAGCAGACCGTCCAGTTCCTCGGCAGCGGAATCGAGCGTGTAGCGGCGGTCGGGCCGGAATGCCAAGGTCCAATAGGCCTGAATCTTGCCGCAGCCTTCGCGCCACTCCATCCAATGTCCCGGCGGCAGCTTTTTGATACCTTCGACCAGAGTGTGAGGCGAGGGCACGTAGTTGAGCGAAGTGTAATAGTGCAGGCCCAGCGGATCGATTTTGCGATCGAGTTCGGGATGGGCAAACAGAGCCTTAAGCTCTGAGCCAAAATACAGATTGCCGCCGCGCGTCGAATAGTACAGAGGCTTGATACCCATGCGATCTCGCGCCAGGACCAAGCGCTTCTTCCGACTCGTCCCAGACGGCCAGGGCGAACATGCCTCGCAACCGGTTGAAACATTCCGTGTCCCATTCGAGAAACGCTTCCAGAACGGTTTCCGTGTCGCATTGCGTCCTGAAAAGAATGCCCCCGGCCGGCCAATTCGTGGCGTAGCTCGGCATTGTTGTAGATTTCGCCATTAAAGGCAAGAATTGTATTCCCGTCGCGGCTGTGCATGGGCTGATCGCCGCCGGCGAGGTCGATGATCCGCAGACGAACGGCGCCCAGCGACACGGATTCGGACTCGTAGAAACCCTGTTGATCCGGCCCGCGATGGGTCAATGCGTAAGTGGCGCGCTGTATGTAGGCAGCATCCGCCCTACGCCCGAAGTGAGTGTACCCCGCTATCCCGCACAAATACCCGGTCCCTCGTTTGCTACTGGCGCTCCCGTATCGCGCCAAGTTGATGGCGTGTTGCTTGGAATATATCACAATACAAGGGTTATAATCGAGCGGTGCGCCTCATCTGCCTGGTTCTGTTTTCACTCTGCGCTTGGGCGGCCAACTATCCGGACCCGACGGAATCGGACTTCGTGATCCGTAATTTCCGTTTCAAGAGCGGCGAAACTCTGGACGAACTGAAGCTGCACTATACGACCATCGGCTCGCCGCGCGGCGACAACGCGGTATTAATTCTGCATGGAACGGGCGGCACCGGCAAAGGATTTCTGTCGGAACAATACGCCGGAGTGCTGTTCGGCCCCGATCAGCTTCTGGACGCCACGCGTTACTACATCATCCTGCCGGACGGCATCGGGCACGGCAAATCAAGCAAGCCCAGCGACGGTTTGAACGATCGATTCCCGCATTACGATTACGACGACATGGTGGCTGCGCAGTACCGGCTGGTTAGCGAAGGATTGGGACTCAAGCATCTGCGCTTGGTTACCGGGACGTCCATGGGCGGGATGCAAACCTGGGCGTGGGGCGAAACGTATCCCGATTTTATGGATGCTCTGATGCCTTTGGCCAGCTTGCCCGTTGAGCTGGCGGGCCGCAATCGTTTCTTCCGCCGCATGATCATCGACGCGCTGCGTGCCGATCCGGTGAACGGGCTCCGAACGGCGGTTTATATTCTGACCATCATGACTTCGAGCCCGCTGCAGATGCAGAAGCAGGCGCCGACGCGCGACCAGGCCGACCGGCTGTTTGACGAGACCATCGAGAAGCGAATCGCCGCCAATAATGCCTTCGACATGCTGTACCAATTCGACTCGTCCCGCAACTACAATCCAGAGCCGAACCTGGAAAAGATTCGAGCGCCGCTGGTGGCCATCAACTCGGCTGACGATCAAGTGAATCCACCGGAGTTGGACATCCTGGAACGGGATATCAAGCGCGTGAAGGGCGGCCGCGCGGTGGTGCTGCCCATTACGGATCAGACGCGCGGCCACGGCACGCATTCCCTGCCTGCGATCTGGAAGCAATACCTGGCCGAATTATTGGCGGCATCGCGGCCCTGATGGACAGCCGCCGGCGCCTATGAAGATCGCCAAGGCAACCCGCAGCTACGAAGCCTGGCTCGCAAAGCGGATCTACTCTGCTCCCGGCGGACCTGGAACGCAAGCATGCCGCCATGGCGCAGGATGTGTTCCCATTCCTGCGGGCCACGTTTTACCGCTTCATGCAGCTCTGGCCTACAGTCTGCGCCCGCGAACATCGAGCGCCGAAGGTGCTGGCGGTGGGCGATCTGCACGTCGAGAATTTCGGGACCTGGCGCGATGTGGAGGGACGCTTGGTGTGGGGCATCAACGATTTTGACGAGGCGTACGATTTGCCTTACACGGTGGATTTGGTGCGCCTGGCGGCCAGCGCGCATATCGCAATCCGGGAAGCCCGGCTGAAGATCGGTCCCGAGGACGCCTGCGATGCCATTCTAAATGGCTACCGGCGAGGTTTCGAGAGCGGTGGTCGCGCGTTGGTATTGGCCGAGGATCATCCCTGGCTCCGCTCAATGGTTACGGGAATCTTGCGCGACCCGCGGCAATACTGGAAGAAGTTCGACGCCCTGACAACGTGGAAAGGACCGCTTCCCAAGAGCGCTACGAAGGCGATCGAGCGCATGCTGCCAGAACCCGGCCTGGAATACAGGATTGTGCATCGCGTCGCTGGGCTGGGCAGCTTGGGGCGCGAACGTTACGTCGCTCTGGCGCTATATCGCGGCGCCAGGATTGCCCGCGAGGCTAAGGCCCTGGCGCCTTCAGCGTGCGTGTGGGCCGGTCAAGCCAACACTTCTCTGCGAATTTGTTATCAGCAGATCTTAGACCGCGCTATTCGCGCCGTTGACCCTTTCGTACGTCTCAAGGGCCGCTGGATTGTGCGGCGCCTGGCCCCGGATTGCTCACGCGTAGAGCTGTCCCATATGCCCGAGGAGCGCGACGAAACCAAGCTGCTCCACGCCATGGGTTTCGAAACCGCAAATGTACATCTGGGCACGCCGTCGTCCACGCGGGCGGTGGTGCGGGACCTCAGTACACGGCCTCGCCGCTGGCTGCACGAAGCGGCCGGTGCCATGGTGCAGGCTACCACCGAAGACTGGCGCGAATGGCGGCGTTCCCTAGCGAGTCCCAAACAATAAAATCGAACTTGGCCGACCGCGTTGATCCACCGCCTAGAATGGAAGTTGGCGCTCAGATTGGCCCTGTTCCTCGCCGCGGGAACTCTTTCGTTAGCTCCAAGATCGGCGTTAGCTCAAAAACCGGACAACGTACTGGTGGTCATCAACCAGGACTCAGCGGTGTCGCGGAGCATAGGCGAGTATTACGTTGAGCGCCGGCATATCCCCTTAGCGAACATTTGCAGGCTGAGTGTCAAGCCGGATGAGGATATCTCGCGCAGCGCTTACGACGGCAAGATTGCCGCGCCGATTGCGGCATATCTCCGCAAGCAAAATCTGCAAGAAAAGATTTTGTACATCGTGACAACTTCCGGCGTGCCGCTGCGCATTCAAGGAAACATCAGCACGCTATTGGCCGAGGCCGCATCGGTGGATTCGGAGTTGACGCTGCTTTATTCCGACATGCATGGCCGCCCGCATACATTGCCGGCGGGAGTTCGCAATCCTTTTTTCAGCCGGGCCGAAGCGGTATTTCGCCATCCCGATTTCCCGATCTATTTGGTCACCCGCCTGACCGGCTACGATTTCGCCGAGGTCAAGGGCATCATCGATCGGGCGCTCCTGGCGCGCAACCGCGGCAATTTTGTGATCGATCTGAAGCGCTTGGACGCCGGGCCTGGAAACGGATGGCTGCGCGACGCGGCGCGGGCTCTCCCCAAAGACCGCGTGATTTTGGACGATACCGGCAAGGTGCTCTACAATCAGCGCGATGTGATCGCCTACGCTTCCTGGGGCTCGAACGATCCGGACCGAAAGCAGCGCGGTGTAGGTTTTCAATGGCTGCCGGGAGCGATCATGACTGAATTTGTCTCGACCAACGGCCGCACGTTTGTCCGTCCGCCCGACAGTTGGAACATCAGCGGGTCCTGGTCTGATCCTAAACACTTGTTCGCGGGATCGCCACAGAGCTTGACGGCCGACTACATTCACGAAGGAGCCACCGGAGCGTCGGGCCACGTCTACGAGCCATTTTTACAATTCTGTCCGCGGCCGGATATCCTGCTGCCGGCTTATTATCGCGGCCGCACTCTGGCGGAGAGTTACTACCTGGCGATACCCGCGCTGAGCTGGATGAATATCGTGGTGGGCGATCCGTTATGTGTATTGGCAAAACCTTGACGGGACCCGCCGCGGCGGCGCGAGAAACATTGCGCCCTTGAGGAGTATCTTAGAAACATGCCTCCGGTGCTTGAGACCGAGCTAATAAAACTGGGCGGCACGAACGGCGGTGGGCCGCATAATGGCGACCCGGGCGATTTTGGGGGCGGCGGCGATGATGACGAAGGCGGCCACCAGGACCGCCATCGCGGGGGTGTTCCCGGAGCCGGGCTGCTGGCCATGCGCTTCGCCCTGGTTTCCATTACAGCCCTGTTTGTCACCATCGGTATTGTCTACTTCGCCCGCTCCCATTCAGGACCCAACTGGCAACACATTCAAGTTCCGCGTTTGTTGTGGCTCAGCACAGCGTTGATCCTGGCCAGCAGCTGGACCATCGAGAACGCGCGAGGCTGGCTGGGCCGCAAAAACGGCCCCCGGTACATGCGATCCCTCACGGTAACGATGTGCGTGGGCGTCGCGTTCCTGGCGTCGCAGGTGCTGGCGCTTCAGGAACTGGTGGCACAAGGCATCTATCTGCGGCACAACCCGCATAGCTCGATGTTTTATGTCGTCACCGTGACGCACGGCTTTCATTTGCTGGGTGGAATGGGCGCCTTGTGTTATCTGCTGATTCGAGCGTCGAACTATCCGCCTGCGGTCATTTTCGATTACGCGCGCCAGCGCAGCCGGTTCGCGGTCTCGGCTTTGTACTGGCATTTCCTGACAGCCATCTGGCTTGGAATTTTCGTGTGCCTACTGCTCTGGCCGTAAGTCAAAGAGTGAATTTCATACGCCAGGCGTCCCGGCCGGCGCCGTAATAGCGCTTGCTCCGCCGCGTGCGCACAAAGCCATAACTTTCGTAAAAGCGAAGGGCGGCCTCGTTTCCGGTCGCCACCATGAGCCACCATGTGCTCACCTGGCGCGAGCGTAATTGTGCAAGAGTTTCATCCAGCATGGCCCGTCCGAGTCCACGCAGGCGATCGCGGGGATCGACCGCAATGGATGCAAGCTCCGTGTTTCTAGAGCCGATGCAGGTGATGATATAGCCGCGAATCCGCCGGGCGCGCCGCGCCACCAGAAACAGATCCGGACATTCGCGGGAATATTCGAGAAAGAGCGCGCGGTCCCAGGCATCGGGACCGAACGAGGCCCGTTCGATTTCCAGAATACGATCGAGATCGCGAGGAAGGAACGGACGGATTTCAACGCGGGCAGCCAAGTACAAGGATACCGGCTGACTTCCCGGCGGTTTGAAATGAACTACGGCTTAGTTCGTTTTGGCGAAGTATCCCTCAGCCAGCTCAGGCTTCTTGTCGAGCGCCTGCTTCCAGCAATCGCGCGCTTCGTCCGAGCGGCCCTGACTCTTCAGCACGTGTCCGAGGTTGAGCAGAGCCTCGGCGAACTCAGGACGCTCCTCGAGAGCTTCCCGGTAGAGGCGGGCAGCGTCGTCCAACTGGCCTGACTTCTGCAGCAGAAGCCCGGTGTTGTAGAACAGTTCCGGACTGCGCTCGCCCTTTTCGATGAGCCGACCCTGATAGTCCAGAGCCTGGTCATATTTTTCGCGCTCGACCGCCAGAGCGGCCAGACCACGCAAAGCGTCCAGGGACTCCGGAGTTGGCGGCTAGAACGGCTTCGAAGGCCCTCGCCGCGGCATCATGGTCGCCGATATTCCAGCACGAGATCGCCAGATTCATCTGCGCTTCCGGCCAGTCCGGCCGTTTCTTGGTGCAAGCCTGGAAAGCTTCGGCGGCGCCCCGGTTGTCGCTGCGTTCCAGCCGGAGGAATCCCAGACGGAACCATACATCTTCCAGGTCCGCGTTGCGGGCCAGCAGCTTCATGTAGAGCCGCTCGGCTTCTTCCTTGGAACCCTGCTTGTCCAGAATAGCGGCCAGATTGTGGAGTACTTCGAAAAGATCGGGAGCAATCTGTAGCGCGCGCTCATAAGCGGCGCGAGCCTTGGCGAGGTCGCCCGATTCGTGATAGACCACGCCCAGGTTGGCATGCGCCTGTTTGGCATCGGGCCGGATGCGGACCGCGGCGGAATAGGCTTTGGCGGCGTCCTCCAGGTTGTGGGTTTTGTGATAGGCCACGCCCAGGTTGAACCAGCGGTCGAAATTTTCGGGCGCGTATTCGCACAGCTTGGCGCAGTAGCGTTGAGCAGCCTCGAAATCGTTGGCGGTGAACGCGCAGGTGGCCAGTCCTTCGAGCGCGGTCTGCGAGTTGGGCCGAAGAGTCAGAAGTTTTTCGGAATACTCGGCGATCATGGCCTGGTCTTTGCGGGCGATTCCGATAGTGACCAGGTTCATCAGGCATTCTTCTGAGTTGGGATTCTGGCCCAGGATGGCTTGATAAATGCGAGCCGCTTCATCGAACTGCCACTGCAGCTGCAAGGTGACCGCCTTGCCAAAAAGCGCCGTGGGGTGATCGGGTTGCTGGGCCAGCACCTGATCAAAATTCTCGGCCGCCGCGGGCGCTTTATCCAGATGCAGCAGGCTGATGCCGAGCCCCAACCGGGCATCCGTCCGTCCGGGGTCTAGCTGGGTGGCCTTTTCGAAGAACTCGGCCGCCTCCTGCCACCGGCCCAACCGGTCGTGACAGATCGCCATATTGAAGTTTGCGGCGGGATGCTTGGGATTCACGCTCAGCACCCTGGCATAGCTTTTGGAGGCATCGTCGAACGATCTCGAGCTCAAACTGGATCTGCGCTTTGGCGGAGTAGAGCTCGGGAGTTTCGTCGCCCGCTTCGAGCACTCGATTGATCTCTTCCAAAGCCTCCTTCAGTTTGCCTTCCATATGCAGGGAAACGGCTCGCGCGAGGCTGGCTGGCTTAGCCGAGCCGGGATTTGCATCCGATCGGGATTTAGGTTGACTCATGATTTAATTGAAATTTCCATTTCCGCCCTCGAAGCCGTATGGCGCCAGATAGGCGCACAACCGTCCCAGAGCGTCGTACTGGTGCGAAACTTCCACCCAGCGGATCCGGGCCTTTTCTCCACGGCTGCAGAAGAAGCCCACGCCGCCCTTCCTCAGCCGATTGTCGGACCAGAAGTCCACCACCTGCCCTTGCACGATGATGGTGTAATCGCCGCCGCGAACGTCCACGAGCATGCGGTATAGCGTGTCGGGGCGGGTGGCGATGGGCAGTGGCTTTTCGATGTGGCGTTCCTCTTTGCCGTTGATCACCGCATAGCGCACCAAGCGAACCAAGGGGAGCGGTCCGGGTTTGACGACTACCAATTTAACGGCGTAATAGTTGTCCAGATTGGCGGCGCGGAAGGCGCAGCCCAGCCCTTTTTGGTCGATCTCACCCAGAAACTGGAAGCGATAATCGGTCAGGTCGGCAGAGGGCTTAAAAAGTGCCAAAGGACCTGGCTGCACGAAGCCGGAGGCGTCGTAGGACCAGCTGGAGGTCAGGTTGGAACGGCTGTTCCAGGCATCTAATCCGGATCGAAAATCGTCAGTAAGGTTCACGGCCGCGCGATTCAGGATGGTCTGATGGAAGTTATTCATGTGGTCCGCCACCGCACGCTGCACATTGGCGGCGGGGAGGACCGGCAGAGATGGCAGAGATGGCAGTGACCGGAGGGCAGGCAGCTTAGGCAGAGGCGCCATATGCGCTCTGATCCTCGGCATGGCCGGCCCCACCGCCACAGCCAATAGAATCGGCAGGAGAATGGTCACCACCTTCAGGTCGTTGGGCGCGTTTCTCCAGGCGTCGCGGAGCCAATGCCAGGAATGGGCGACTTCGCGGTAAGGCTCGGCTACATCAGCCAGCGCTTCCTCAGGTATCGCTTCCGGAGCTATCGTTGCCCGCTGGGAGGCCAAGACCGTCTCAGGTAGTAAGGCCGCTATCGGCTGAAGCTTTTCGAATTCGCGTTCGACAGGAATATTTACAGGCTGAAGAACGCAATTGGGTAAGGCTATAAGGCCTGGGAATTCCAGATCCGCGGGCAATTCCTCGGTAAAGCCGGTATCTGAATCAACCGGCGCGGCAATAAAGCGTAGCGGCAGCACCTGTTCCCAAACCGGTGGATCGGGCTCGAAGGGGACGGTCCATGGTTCGAGGCCGCTGGACTGCGGCTTTGCCACCACTGGTTTGAATTCTCTGGGCTCCTCCTTACAAATGGGAGCCGGTGGCGAGCCGCTAGCTTCGGAGAGGCTGATGCTCAAAGGGAAAAGAGCGCCTTGGGCAGGTGGTTCGAGCGAGACCTCGGTACAGGCCGCCAGTTCCTCATGGAACGCGTGCCGATGGTCATCACAACAAAACTCACCGTCCGTCAGGCTGCGCAGCGGCGCCAGGGCGATGTTGCAATAACGACACTTCATCCGAGCCTAAGACCTCAACTCCCATCTTAGGTTTCAGATATCGGCATTACCACGCGTCAAATTACTTAAGAATGTCCGGGAATTGTTCGTATTCCTGCTTAAGGTGTAGGCTATTCGCCTGTGGTACCTCTACCCGAAAGGGGTTAGAGTGGACCCGGCAGCGTGAGCGATGCTTTCGCCAAAGCCTTCTGGATCAGATCGACGACGTCCAACTCCTGAATCCCCCGCGAGATAGACAATTCGGTGATCAGCATATGCCGGGCGCGGTCCAACATCTTTTTCTCGCGGAAAGAGAGCGGCTTCTCATTCTGAAGGATGAGCAAGGTTTTGAGAACCTCGGCGATCTCCAGAAGGCTGCCATTGCGCATCTTATCGGAATTCTCTTTGAAGCGGTCTTTCCAGTCGCCGCTACGCGGGCAGGCTCCGTCGGCCAGGAAGTTCAGCACTCGAGCGACTTCGCCATTTCTAGTCACTTTCCGCAAGCCGATCTCCTCGACATGCGAAAACGGCACCATTACCGTCATACTGTTATAAGTCAAGCGTAGGAGGTAAAAGCGCTCCGATTGGGCGCCAAAGGCTCGGGTGCTGACGTTCTCGACGGTGCCGATCCCATGATTGGGATAGACCACCTTCTCGCCAATTGAGAACACGGTCATACGTGGGCCGACGACACAAAAAGACAGTTGTGAACTGCCCGACTTACCCTTCCAGAAGAAAGATGTTAAGCCCAAGTCGCGGGCTTGTCAATAGGATTCGCATGTACTTTGGGACTCTTTGCGGCGATCCGGTTTTCGGGACGAATACACTTTCCTGTAGTGGTGGTTCCCGAAAACAAGATCATTGACGCAAACTCGTTTGTTTTCTGTGCGCAAATGCTGTATTCTCATGGTGAAGTTCAGCCGCTCAAGGTGGCATTTCAAGTGCTCACCGGAGCCGCGACAGGGAGAGTACTCGCCCGAGCGTAGTTCTAGCAGAGAAAGGCACACTTGAGGGATCTCAAGACGCAATTCATTAGTGCGTTGCTGTTCGTTCTAACAGTGGCGGCGGTGTGCTGCGCCACCATTAACTTCCGCCAGCAGAGTCTCTACCGGCTGGCCGATGATGGTGTGATCTGGGTGGACCGGCCCGGTTCGAGCGGTCAAACTTCAGTGGTTGCGCTGCACGTACCGGCGGGCGGCGAAGCCGAGAACGCTGGAATCCGCAACGGAGACGTCCTGCTGCAAATCGCCGGAAATCCCATCGGCAAAGTGACCGACGTCGCCAAGGTCCTGCAACACATCGTCATTTGGGACAAGCCCGAATACCTGGTTCGGCGCGGCAGTGTGCAGTTTCCAGCGCATGTCGTGGTGGGTGAGACTGTAATCGATCGTGCAGTGTACTACCAGTATGTGGTCGGCATAGTCTATCTGCTGATTGGATTGTTCGTTTATTATCGTCGTGTCAACGCGCCTCGCTCGGTGCACTTTTACGTTCTGTGTCTGGCTTCGTTTATCTTTTCCTGCTTCCACTTCACGGGGAAGTTAAACGCCTTCGACCAGGTTATCTATTGGGGCAATGTCGCCACCGGCATTCTGGCGCCGACCATCTTTCTGCATTTCTGTCTGACATTCCCGGACCGGCCGAAGTGGATGACAGCCTGGCCGAAAGTCACGCTGCTCTACCTTCCCGGAGTCGTTCTTCTCGCGGCGTATGTGCTGGTGGGCAAAGGCGTGTTGCGGGTGTCAGCCTCTCCGGTGGAGGTAAATTGGCTGCTGGACCGAACCTGGATGTTGTACCTGAGCGCGGTGTACCTGGCCGGCACGCTGGTATTAGCGTTCAAGACCCCGCCATCAGATGAGCCGCTGGTCCGGCAACAGCTGAAATATCTGCGGAATGGCGCATTGTTCGGCATCGTTCCTTTCACCCTGATCTACTCGATTCCCTATGTGCTGGGGGCGCTTCCGGGCCATTATCAGAAGTTGGCAGTGCTCTCGCTGTTGCTGGTTCCGGTTACCTGGGCGTACGCCATCCTGCGCTACCGGTTGATGGATGTCGACATTATCTTCCAGCAAGGCTACGTGTATACCCTGGCTACGCTGGTGGTGCTGGGGATTTTTTACGGCCTCATTTTCTCGTTCACGAAACCTGAAGATCTGAGCCCCGCTGCAATCGTCGGATTGATCCTGTTCGCCACTTTCATCTTCCAACCCATTCGCGACTGGCTGCAGGAGCAACTGGATCGTTATTTCTTCTACAAGGACCGTTACGATTACCGGCGCACGTTGATCGAGTTTGCCCGGGAACTGGGATCGGAAACCAATTTGGACGAAATGCTGCGCTCTGTCGCAGACCGGTTGGTCCACACGCTGTCGATCCAGCATGTAGCGTTCTTCCTGTGCGGCGACGATGATGATCGCTGCTATCTGCACATGACCATGGGGCATCGCAAGGAACGGAACGTTAAGCCTCTGGACCAGCTGGATTTGAGTTTTCTCGACGCGCGGCCGCAGAAGCCGTATCTGTTCTTCGAGCGCACGCGGCATCTGTTGGATGTGGTATCGCACGAATGGCCCATCTCGGTCCGCAGGACGATCTCGGAACTCGATCTCACTTATTACTTCCCATGCACGGTACGCGGCCGGACCATTGCATATCTGGGGCTGAGCCGGACTGACAAAGGCGATTTCCTGTCGAGCGACGACGTGGAGCTGCTGATCACGCTTTCCGGATACGTGAGCATCGCGGTTGAGAACGCCCGGCTATACCGCTCGCTGCAGCACAAGGTGGATGAATACGAGCGGCTGAAGGAATTCAGCGAGAACATCGTGGAGTCGATCAATGTCGGCATACTGGCGGCCGACCTGGAGGATCGCGTAGAGAGCTGGAACACCCAGATCGAGCGCCTGACCGGCATACCGCGTCAAGCAGCCGTGGGAAGAAGGCTGGCCGATCTGCTCCCGGCGGAACTGTGCGAGAGATTCGATCAGGTGCGCGGGCGATACGGGCGTCCATAACATCTACAAGTTCGTCCTGCGCTCGCCGGCGGGAGCCAATAGCAACGGAAACGGAAATAGCGCCACGCATGCGGCCACACATATTCTAAATCTGGCGATTGCGCCGCTAGTTTCGAAAGACCTGCATCAGATCGGCCGGCTGATCATCTTCGACGACATCACCGATCGGGACGAGCTGGAGCGCCGGCTGGTGCAGGCGGACAAGATGAGCTCCATCGGGATATTGGCCGCGGGCGTGGCGCATGAAGTGAATACGCCGCTGGCGGTGATCTCCACCTACGCGCAGATGCTGGCGAAACAGATAACTGGCGACGAGCAGAAAGCCAAGCTGCTCGATAAGATCGCCAAGCAGACTTTCCGCGCCAGTGAAATCGTTAATTCGCTCCTCAACTTTTCTAGAACGGCAACCACCGAGTTCGTGGAAGTGGACTTGAACAAGGTCATCCGCGAGACACTCGAGCTTGGTGGAGCACCAATTACAGAAGTCGGGAATCGAAGTTGCGTTGAATCTGGAAGACGAGCTTACCGGGCGTCAAGGGGAATTCGGGCAAGCTGCAGCAGGTTTTCCTCAACCTGTTCCTGAATGCGCGCGACGCGATGGAGCAGGGCGGCAGGCTGGCGGTCAAGACCTGGAACGCGGATGGATTTGCGCGCATCGATGTAAGTGACAATGGACAGGGTATAGCGCCGGAGCACCTGGAACGCATCTACGATCCTTTCTTCACGACCAAGGGCGCCCGAAAAGGAACCGGGTTGGGGCTTTCGGTCACCTATGGCATTGTGCGCGAACATGGAGGAACGATCGAGGTGGAAAGCCGGCTAGCGGCGGGCTCCCGCTTCCATTTAGAGCTTCCTTTGGCAAGAAAACTGGTGCATGCCTGATTTGTTCCCGTCCGACGAGGCGGCCACGGCCGTGCCGAAGGGCCGCATCTTAGTTGTCGACGACGAGATTGACATTCGCGAAAGCCTGGATACACTGCTCTGCCTGGAAGGCTACTCGGTCGACCTGGCAGAGAATGCCACCGAGGGCTTGAAGCGCTCCGAATCTGTCAACTATGACCTGATTCTGCTGGATCTGATGATGCCGGACCGCTCCGGCATGGAAGTGCTGCACGATATTCGCGAGCGGGATACCGAGACGCCGGTCTTCATGATCACCGCATATGGCTCGGTGGAAGTGGCCGTAAACGCGCTCAAGGCGGTGCGAACGATTATTTCTCCAAGCCGTGGGATAACGAAAAGCTGCTGATCGAAATCGATCGCATGCTCGCTCGCAACCGGCTGGAGCGCGAGAACACGCAGCTCAAGCGCGCCCTGAAGCAGCAATACGGCTTCCCCAACATCATTGGCACGCAACGAACGCATTCTGCGCATCCTCGATCTGGTGATGCAGGTTGCGCCCAGCCGGTCCACCATCCTGATCACGGGCGAGACCGGCACCGGCAAGGAACTGATCGCCAAGGCCATCCATGCGCATTCCAACCGCGCCGATCATGCATTTGTTCCGGTGAATAGCGGTTCGGTGCCCGCGGAGCTACTGGAGTCGGCTTTGTTCGGGCACGTCAAAGGCGCATTCACCGGCGCTATCGCTTCGCGCAAAGGGTATTTCGAGACCGCCAACAAGGGCACGATCTTCTTTGACGAGATCGGCACGATCAGCATGGAAACGCAGGCCAAGCTGCTGCGGGTAATTCAAGAGCGCGAATTTATGCCGGTCGGCTCAACCGAAACGGTCAAGGTGGATGTTCGAATCATCGCCGCCACCAACGCCGAACTCAAGAAACTAGTGGAAGACGGCAAATTCCGCGAGGATCTTTACTACCGATTGAACGTGATCAACCTGGCGCTGCCTCCGCTGCGCGAGCGGAAAGAGGACATTCCCCGGCTGGTGGAGCATTTCTTCACCAAATACAGCCGCGACAACGAGAAGTTCCTGGATGCCGAGGGGAAGAGCCTGCTGCGATTCGAGCCGGACGCCATGCAATTGTTGATGGATTACAACTGGCCGGGCAACGTGCGCGAGCTGGAGAATGCCGTGGAGCGCGCGGTGGTGCTGGCGTCGCACATGCACGGTACCGGTGGACGTGATGCCCGATTCCATTCTGCAGGCCGGCGGCGTACGCATCCGCCGCGATGCCAGCGGAACGCTTCCCGCCGACGCTTCGCTGTTTGAAGTAGTGGCCGATTTTGAACGCCGCAAGATTATCGAAACGCTGGAAACGGTGAACTGGAGCCAGACCGACGCGGCCGAAAAGCTGGGAATTCCGCTGTCGACACTGAATCAGAAGATTAAGCGGCTCAATATTGAGGTTAAGCGCAAGGGCTCTTCGGGCGCGTCGCCGGCGGCGTGAACTAGGGCAGGCCGAGCCCGAAAAGCAATTTATCTTACAGTACGCTGCCTTGACACTCATCCGTCACATGAAGTATTCTTAGCCTTCGCGTAGTCTTTTGGTACTCTCCGGCCTACGGCCCACCGCGTCCAGCAAGTTTTCTTGGGGTCGTGCCGATTTAATCTCAGGAGATCCATGCCACACCAGCCATACTTTGTGGTTGTTTTAGCGCATTCTCTGCATGGGCAGGCTGCGCCGCATCCACGTTCCTCATAAGGCCGTTTACGCCGCCTTTGTGTTCGCCGTGCTGGGCTGTCTGTTCGTCTTCGGCTTTCTGTCCAGCTATTTACGGATGACCATGGAAAGTAGCGCATTACAACACGCTACGCCAGGAAGTGGATGCTTTGCGCGCAAAATACCAGGAGCTGCAGAGCGTCACCAACCAGAAGAACGAGCAGTTGGCCACCTTAGAGGCCTTCGCCGGGGAGGTGTCGGTAGCCTACGGCCTGAAGCGGACTCCGCAGACTTCGGCCGACATCGCCAATGAGCGAACGCTCGCTCCCACGTTCCACGAGTCGCTAAACGAGTACAATTTCCTGCAGTCGGCTTCGATTTCGAAGCTTTATCGCAACTACGCCAAGCAGTGGCAGACCCACATTCGTCCCAGCTTGTGGCCGGTGGAAGGCCGGGTGATGAGTTCGTTCGGTGACCGGACCGATCCTTTTTCGGGTGAAGAAGCGGTTCATACCGGTATCGATTTGTCGGCGCCGACGGGAACGATCGTACGGGCCGCAGCGGACGGAATCGTGGTACACGCCGAATGGATGAGCGGGTACGGAAGACTGGTTGTGATCGACCACGGAAACGGTTTGCAGACCTACTACGGGCATTTGTCGCGCTTCGAAGTGGTACCAGGAGAAGAGATCCGGAGGGGCGACGTTATTGCTCGTTCGGGCGCAACCGGCCGGGTCACGTCGCCGCACCTGCACTACGAAGTGCGAATGGGCGGCGTTCCCGTGAACCCGTATAAGTACCTGGCCAGGTCGGCAGTAGCGTTAACGTCGCACGCGCAACAAGACTTGCCATTCTGATCGCACTTCGCCGTTCTGCACGAGCCATTCTGAGATAAGCTAGATAGTACGCCGGAATCCGCCGGGCGAACTGCCTTTGCACAAAGGAGACTCACTGTGAAGAAGATGATTGCGTTACGGTTGGCCGCGATCGGAGTCGGGATCGTGCTCCTCACTTCCGCCTACACTCGCATCCACTCCGCGTCTGTCATGTCAGACGCGGCCAAGGCCTTTCTGGCGTCGCTCAACGCCGATCAGCGCACGCAGGCAACGTTCCAATTCCAGGATGACGAGCGGTTCGACTGGCATTACATCCCGAAACCGCGCAAGGGGCTTCCGCTGCGCGATATGACCTCGGAACAGAAGCAGCTGGCGCATGCGCTGCTGGCCGCCGGTCTGAGCCAGCGAGGCTACATCAAGGCTTCTACAATCATGAGTCTCGATCAGGTCTTGAAGCTTATGGAGAACGGCAAAGGTCCGCAACGCGATCCGGACGGATATTTCTTCACCGTTTTCGGCGAACCTTCGGAAACCGGCAGTTGGGGTTATCGCATCGAGGGGCATCATGTCTCGCAAAACTTCACGGTCGTCAACGGCAAGGTGCAGGGTGCGCCCAGCTTCTTCGGCTCCAATCCGGAAGAGGTGAAAGAGGGCCCGCGCAAAGGGGTCCGCATCCTGGCCCGCGAGGACGACCTGGCCCGAACGCTGGTTCAATCTTTGACGCCGGAGCAGCAGAAGACCGCTATCGTGGCCAAGGAAGCGCCCAAGGACATTCTGACCGAGGCATCGCGCAAGGCAGCTCTCAGCGGCCAGCCCAACGGAATTGCCGCGTCCAAATTGAACGCACAGCAGCGCGAGACGCTGCAGACCCTTTTGGATGAATATTGCAATAACATGCCGGAGCAGGTCGCGCAGTCGCGCGAAGACCAGATCAAGAAGGCCGGCAGCAATCTGTTCTTCGCTTGGGCAGGCGGGCTGGAGCGGGGCCAGGGGCACTATTATCGCATCCAGTCTCCGACGTTTCTGGTGGAGTTCGACGACACGCAGGATCACGCCAATCACATCCACTCCGTATGGCGCGATTTTGACGGCGATTTCGGCTTGGACCTGCTGAAAGAACATTACCAGACCAGCCATCGGTAGCCGCTTGGGTTGGAGCCGCCGGGCATTCTTCTGGTCTCTCGCGGGCGCGCGCTTTGGTCTGGCCCAGAAGGGCGCGCTGATTCCTTCGGAGACCAAGCGTTACAAGGACGCCGCCACCGAATTCGACGTCTTCCGCTTGACCGATCCGGCGCATGAATGCCGCCTTCCTGGCTATTACGCCCGGGTTTTCCCGCGAAACGGAAGCTTTTTGATCTATTCGAGCGACCGCTCGGGAAGCCTGCAGGCCTATCGCATGGATCTGAAGAACGGCCAGTCCCGCGGGCTTACCGAGGCCACTGGTTTAGTGGGCGAATCGCTGGCGCTGGCTGCTGATGAGCGAAGCATCTGCTACCTGGACGGACGTTCCCTGTTCTTAACGAATATGGGCACTCTGCGTGGTCGTGAAGTCTATCGGATTGAAGAGGGATTCGAGGCGGGCCAAGGCTTCAGCCTGACTGAAGATGGGCTGTATGCCGCGATAGTGGAGCAAAAGCCGGGTAGCAGCCGGCTGCGGCTGATTGCGATGCGTACGGGAACCGCTATCACGCTGGCAGAGGCGAACGATGCGATTTCCGATCCCATGCCGCGACCTAAGCGCTCCGGCATGTTGTACCGCCGGGGGACCGACCAGCTGTGGCTGGTAAATTTCGATGGGGCGCAAAATCGAAGGCTGCGGCTGGCGGAGGGAGGCCTGGGATCAGCTGTGTGGTCGGCTGACGGCCGGACAGTCCTCTATTTGAATTTTCCACCGACTCCAAGACAGTTGAATAACATCCGCGAGTGCACGCCCGATACCAACGAGGACAAGTTCATCGCCAACACCAGCCAGTTTGCGACCTTCAACCGCAACGGGGATTCGAGCGTATTCATCGGCGCCAGCGGCAGCAAAGCTTCCCCCTACGTGCTGCTGCTGGTCCGCTCGGTCAAGCGGGAGCTGACATTGTGCGAACATCGCTCCAGCGAACCGCGTACGGCCGCGCCGATGTTTTCTCCCAACAGCCAGCGCATCTTTTTTCAAAGCGACCGGGAAGGGAAGATGGCGATCTATGCCATGACGGTGGATAAATTGGTGGCGGAGACCGAGACTGAAGAGCGGTAAATTACAGGATTGGAGAGATTCGCAGCATGAAACGACTTTCGAGTACGCTCTTGTTGTCGCTGGTGTCCGCCGCGGCGCAATCCCCGCAAACGGCCCGCCTCTTTGATGAAAAGTGCACCTCTTGTCATTCTGAAACCCGCGGCCAGGGTACGCCCGATGCCACAGCCTTGCGTCAGATGACTCCGGAAGCTGTTTATGAGGCCCTCAATCAGGGTGACGCGCACGCTGCAGCGAGGCAACTCTCAGAGGCCGACCGGCGCGGGCTCGGCGAGTATCTAAGCGGCCGCAATTTCATGGGCTCGAATGCGGGGGAAGCCGGTTCCATGCCGAACGTGTGCGCCAGTAATCCTGCCATTGCGAACTTGTCGGCGACGCCCGCGTGGAACGGATGGGGCGTGGATGGCACCAATGGACGTTTTCAGTCCGCCCATGCAGCTGGCATTGCAGCCGATCAAGTGCCGCGGCTAAAACTGAAATGGGCCTTCGGATTCCCCGGAGCGACGGCGGTGCATGGCCAGCCAGCGGTGGCCGGTGGGCGTGTTTTCGTGGGCCTCAACAATGGCTACGTGTATGCGCTGGATGCGGGGACGGGCTGCGTCTATTGGTCGTTTCAAGCGCGGTCGGGTGTGCGGAATGCGATCAGCATTGGCGAAGTGAAGGGTCAAGGTTCGGCCAGATACGCGGTCTACTTCGGCGACGTGCGGGCCAATGTTTACGGCCTGGACGCGCAAACGGGGCGGCTGCTCTGGAAAACCAAAGTAGACGAGCATGGCCTGGCGGGCATCACGGGCGCGCCAGCGCTTTTCGAGGGCAGGCTTTACGTACCGGTGGCGTCGCGCGAGGAACTGACCGGGGTAAGCGTGCACTATCCCTGCTGTACGTTCCGAGGCAGCGTGGTCGCGTTGGAGGCGAACACCGGACGGCAGCTTTGGAAGACGTATGTGATCTCCGACCCCCCTAAGCCGGTAAAGAAGAATTCGGCAGGCACTCAACTCTGGACGCCTTCCGGAGGCGCGGTATGGAATACGCCGACCATCGATCCCAAACAGCACGCGCTCTATGTGGGAACAGGCAACAGCTATACTCAGCCGGCGCAGGAAAGAACCGACGCCGTTCTGGCTTTGGATTTGGAGACAGGCAAGGTTCGCTGGGTGGCGCAAGACACTCCCAAAGACGCCTGGCTGGTATGTTGCGGGTGTTTTCGGAAAAACTGAAAATTGTCCCGAAGACATTGGACCCGATTACGATTTTGGCGCTTCGCCCATCCTGCGGACTCTACCGAATGGGCATCGCATCCTGGTAGCCGGTCAGAAGAGCGGCATCGTTTGGGGACACGATCCGGATCGCAACGGAGCGGTGGTCTGGAAAGTGCAGTTACCGGAGAAACTGGCTCTGGGTGAAATTACTTTCGGCGGCGCCGCGGACGATCATTATGCCTACTTCGGAGTAAGCAGCGCGGGCGTAGCGGCGGTTGATTTGGCCAGCGGGGAAAAGAAATGGCTCGCGCCTGTCAAAGCGGCCGGGCCACGGCTGGGCATCGGCGCGGCGTTGACCGTGATTCCAGGCGTAGTTTTTGGAGGCGGCTACGACGGGCTTTTGCGGGCGTTCCTGACCAGCAACGGAGAACGGCTCTGGCAATTCAACATGCTGGAGGAGTTCAAGACAGTAAATGGGATCGAGGCCAAGGGCGGCTCGATGGGCCAAGCCGGACCCGTGATCGCGGGGGGCACGCTGTTTGTGGGCTCGGGTTATATCTTCGGCGCTCGCGGTACGCCGGGGAACGTGCTGCTGGCTTTTTCGGTGGAGTGACGCCTGTCGGGTTAGCGTGGTTTCGGTTCGGCGACTCCGGCCAACTCCGTCGTCGTCACCAGGTCAGTCGCGGCCAACGAATTTCGCAACACGGCTTGCAGCAGAGCGCGCGTATCTTCAGTGCGAGGCTCGCGGAACATCTGCCGGGTTGATCCGGATTCGATGATGCGGCCGTTTTGCAGAATCGCGATACGTTGGCAGACCGAGGCCACCGACAGCAGATCATGCGAGATGAAGAGCATGGCCATGTTCAGCTCCCGGTTCAGACGCGGAACAGCGCCAGAATTTCCGATTGCGTAATGGCGTCCAGCGCACTGGTGGATTCGTCGGCGATCAACAAGCGCGGCCGGTGCAGAATGGCCATCGCGATCAGAACGCGCTGCGCCTGTCCAACGCTGAGCTGGCGCGGATAACGGCTCGAGAAATCCTTCTTCGGCAGGCAGGCTCACCAGGTCGAACAATTCGAGGGCGCGCTGTTTCCACAGCCGGGCTTCGGGATTGTGCGCGCGCCAGGCTTCGGCGATCTGAGTGCCGATGCGGAGCGCCGGGTTGAGCGATGCGATGCGGGCTTTGCAGCACCAAGGCGATGTCGCGGCCGCGAATCTGCCGCATCTCGCGCGGCCGCAGTTGAAGCAGATCCCGGCCATCGAACAAGAACTTCGCCGTGAACCGATGCCGCCTTTGTGATCCAGCAGCCGCAACAGCGCCAGCGCGATGGTGCTTTTCCCGGAGCCGCTCTCGCCCACCAGTCCCAGGATTTCGCCCTCGCGCGATCTCGAGCTCGACATCGCGCAGAACACCCGGCTTGTTGGGATAGTCGACTGAGAACCGGGCGTGGAGCAGCGGCTTCATCGCTGGCTGACCAAACCACTTGACCGGCGCGGCACCGATATCCAGGCGCTCGGCGTTCCAGTAAATCTGCGGCCGGAGCAGTGGCCGGCGTGACGTTCTTCACGTTGGGCGAAATGGCCGACAGCGCGTTGGGGTTGACCAGGAAGATCATGGGCGCTCTTGTCCGGCGCGATCTGCTGCACTTTGTCGAAAAACAGCTTTCCGCTGGGCTGGCTCTTGCGCCGCCGTCTGGGCTTGCATGAGCTTGTCGATTTCGGCCTCCCAGGGAGTTTCGGGAGCTTTCTGATTCGGATTCCATTGATGATTGGCGGCCGAGCTGAGCCAGATGTTCATCTGGTCGTTGGGATCGAGATCGACATTGGTAAACGCCATGAGCACCGACTTCGTAGTTGAAGCTGCGGCTGATGCGCTCAATCAGGGAAGGGAAGTCGAGCGTCACAACGTTGAGCTGGATGCCCAGCTTTGCGAGATCCTGCTGGATCAGCGCCAGCATGCGCTCGTGCAGTTTGTTGCCGGCGTTGGTGATCATGGAGAATTCCACCTTGTGGCCCTCCCGGTCGAACAGGGCGTCGCCCGCTGCGATGGAAACCGTCGCGCTCCAGACGCGCCAAGCGCCGCGGACGCTGAATAAGCGGGCGGCTTCAGCGCCGAGTTGAGCCAGAAATGATTTGACGACCGACACCGGGCCGGCGGCCGCCTGGGCATGTCCCCGATAAACGATGCGCACGATGTCGTCGCGATTGATGGCGTCGGAAATGGCCCGGCGGAATTCGTCGGAGCGGAACCAGCGACGCTTGTAATCGGGCAGCGGGGCGGCGGCCACTTGATTGAAGAAGATCACTTCCCAATCGAGCGAAGGGCCGGCATCCACCACCGAGCGCGGCGTTTCAGACGCCAGCCGGTCGTACATCTCCGGATCCAGCTTGTTCACGATATCGAGCTCGCCGCGGCGGAAACGAAGCAGCTCCAGTTCGCGA
The DNA here is from genome assembly GCA_963769205.1 of Bryobacterales bacterium. Lineage (GTDB taxonomy): Bacteria > Acidobacteriota > Terriglobia > Bryobacterales > Bryobacteraceae > Palsa-89. Next base: position 60,117 of record CAVYKR010000025.1, read on the forward strand.
TTCTGCTGGATGTCGAGGCGGATGGAATCGAGATAGGGCAGCCGGCGGCCGTTGGCGTCGTGCTTCCAGTAGTTCGGATTGCGGCGGAGCAGTACGTATGAGCCGGGCTTGTATTCGCCCACGGCAAACGGGCCCAAGCACGGCGGCTTCTTTTTTGGGCGAGCGCGGAGGACAAGATCGCGACTTGATCGAATTGGGCGGCCAGCGCGGCGACGGGGCCGGGGAAGCGGACCATGGCGAGTTCGACCCGTTGCAATTGGCTTCCACCGCTCCGGGCGCGGAACGAAAAGAGTCGCCGGTGGGCGAGTGCAGGGCCGGGTCCATCAACTGCCGCATGGTGTAGGCGACGTCTTCGCAAGTGAAAGGCGTGCCGTCGGAAAAAAGAACGTTGGGCCGCAGTTGGAAATCGATGCGGCGGCCGTTTTCGGAAACTTTCCACTTGGAGGCGAGCTCGCCTTCCAGCTCCTGGGTGTAGCGGTTCAGCCGGATGAGCACGCCTCCGGTCAGATAGCGAATGGTTTCCGAAGACTCGTCTTCGACCAGCAGAGGATTGAAGGTTTTGGGTTCCGTGCGCAAGCGAGAAGCGCAGTTCGCCGGCGAACAGATTGGAAGCTGATGTGCCGAGTTCCAGAGCCAGAAGAACAGCTACAGCGTATCTCAACATGGAATGCGGTCCTCCGTCCGCAGCAGAAGCTGCAGGCAGCACACCACGGCGACCAGCAATCCTGCCGGCACGAGCATCCAGGGATTCTGAAGCACGGCGGTGTAATTTTCGAGCTCGCGCAGCATGGCGCCCCAGGAAGGCAGCGGCTCAGACGACGCCCAGGCCCAGCAATCCCAGATTCGCCTCGCTCAGAATGAACACCGGAATCGATACCCAGAATTGCGCGAGCAGAATCGGCCGGAGGTTCGGCAGCAAATGCCGCCAGAACAGCCGCGAGCGGCGAGATGCCGCGGCGCGGGCCTGGATCAGATAATCGGAATCGACCAGAGTGCGAGTTCCCGCGCGGATGATTCGCGCCGGCATGGCCCAGCCCAGGCATCCCAGCAGCAGGAAGGTGATCATGACCGAGGTGACCGGCGAGGTATTCAGCGGCAGAAGCGCCCGGACCGTCAGCAGCAGGAACAGCCACGGGCAGCGAGAGAAACAGGTCGATACCGGAAGTTACCGCCCGCTCCCACCGGCCGCCCAGGTATCCGGCAGTGCCGCCGATCAGCGCGGCGATCAGCGTGGAAAGCAATGCGGCCGCGGGGGCGAGCAGCAGCGAAATACGGGTTCCATACAGCAGGCGCGCAAAGCGGTCGCGGCCCAGCTCGTCGGTTCCGAGCAGAAATCGCAGCCGAAGGCGGAGCGCTGATCGCGTCGCGAAACTGCTCGGAGTAGGAAGACGGCGCGAGATATCCGGCCGCCAGCGAGGCCAGCGTCACCAGGCCCAGCACCACCAGCGCCAGCTTTTGAGTATGCGTCATCGCAGCTGGAGGTCATTGCGCCAGTCCTCCAGCGGGCCAACGCCAGATCGGCGCAGGCGTTTACCACCAGCGTCATCAGCGTGACCAGAACCGTGATGTTGACCAGCAGCGGCAGATCGCGATCGAGCGCGGCCTTCCAGGCCAGTTGGCCGACGCCCGGCGTGTCGCAGATCACTTCGATCGGAATGGAAGCGCCAAAAGCCAGGCTGACCGAGATTCCCGCCAGCGCCGCCAACTGCGGAGCGGCGGGGTGAAGACATGCGCAAAAAGCACTCGGGCGGGGCTCAGTCCTTTGGCCTGCGCCGCCAGCACGTGCGGCGCCTGGTACGCGGCTACCAGAAGATTCTTGGCGTAGCGATAGACGTGCGGGAAAACCACCAAGGCGATGGCCCAACGGCCGCCCGCGCCCATCCAAAGGAAGACCAGCGCGATCAGGGCCGCCGGTAACGCCAGCGACAGGCCGCTCAGCAACGGCGGGTACCAGATCCGAGCCCGGCGCGTGCCACCAAACCGAGGCCAGCGCAAGAACCAGACCGATCGACATGCCGCCCAGAACGCCATAAGCCAGCGAGCCCAAGGTCAATGGCAGGCGCTCCTTCAGCAGCTCTGAAACCGGCCGGTTGAGGGATCGCGAGAAGCCCAGGTCGCCGTGAATAGCGCCAGAAAGATAGCGGAAGTAGAAGAGCGCGATGTTGTTTTCGCGCGGCGTGTTCGGCGCGGATGGCCTGCATGCTTTGGGCGTTGAGCCGCGGGTCAATCTCCCGCTCGTCGACTCCAAAGCCAGGCCCCAAGCGGACCAGTGTAGCGCCCAGCAGCCCTCCCACCAACGCGGTGAGAAGGATTCGTCGCGTCTGGCGGAAGAGCATCGAGAGCAGCATTTCGAATGCCTACACCGAGGCGATCGGCTCGAAGTCCAAGCCGCGCGCACTCACAATGCTCATCTTCTCTTTTTGCTTGGCCATGTACATGCGGCGGTCCGCTTCGCTGAGCAAGCTGGTCGGCATCGGTGCCGTCTTCGGGGAAGAGCGAATGACCGACGCTGAGCGATAGCGACTCGGTACCGCATACCTCGCGGCCGGCCTCGGCGGTTATCGCGCGCAGGCGATGAATGGTGTCCTGGACCTGATCCAATTGCAAGCCGGGCAGCACCAGGACAAATTCGTCGCCGCCCATGCGAGCAACGTAGTCGTACTCGCGGCAGCTCTCCTTCAGTTTCACGGCCACGCTATGCAAGACTTTGTTGCCTTCCAGGTGGCCGTAACGGTCGTTCACCTGTTTGAAGCCGTTCATGTCGCAGACCAGCACCACCAGCGGCGAATCCAGGCGCCGGCAGCGCGCCAGTTCGCCATCCAGGTGCAGGAACAGAGAGCGCGCATTCGGCAAACCGGTCATGTAGTCGGTGGCCGCCGAACTCTCGGCCTGTTGATACTTGAGCGCGTTTTCAATCGACAGCGCGACTTTGGGCACGATGGCCAGCAGGATGCGCAGATGATCCTTGCTGAACGCGTCGCGTTCGCTGTGGTAAAGGGTCAAGACGCTGACGGTGCCATTCAGGCCCACCAGCGGCACTGCCAAAGCGCTCCGCATGGTGGTGAATTTGGTTTCATCGTTCAGATAGCCGGGCTCGACCGACGGATTCCCGTTGATGATCGGCTTGCGGTTTTCAGCCACCCACCCGGACAGTCCCTGTCCAAGCGGTATCTCCAGCGCGGAGAACAGCCGGAAGTTTTCGCCATTTACGTATTCGGCTTTCAGTTTGCCGTCTCGCATGACGTAAATAGCGAGCGAATCGTAGGGGATCATCCGCTTCAGCCGGATCGCCAGCAAGCGAGAGCGTTTCGTTCAAGCTGAGCGAATTCCCGAGATCCTGGGCCAACTCGAAAAGGTTTTGGACCTCCTGCCGGGCGGCTGCGATGGAAGAAAGGAAGTCCACGGCGTGGTCCGGGTTTTGTGTGATGGATGAACGCTTGCTGTTCTCGAAGCCGGCAGCCGGAGCCAGACCTCGCTCGATCTTAACGTTCGTAGAGAGTTTGGCTTTCTCGACCTGCTGGGCCTGGGCCATAGATTCCAGTTCCACGTAGCGCCGATGCAGGATTTCGACGACTTTAGGGTCGAAACTGATGCCGGACTCTGAAACCACCTTCTCCATGGCTTCATCGAGCGGCAGCGCGCGGCGGTACTGGCGGTCGGACGCCAGCGCATCCAGGCAGTCCACGGTGGCCAGAATTCGGGCTCCGATGGGGATTTCTTCAGCCTTCAGCCCATCCGGATAGCCTGAGCCGTTCCACTTTTCATGGTGAGAGCGGACGATGGGAGTGACCGGGTAAGGAAAACGGACGCGCTCGAGAATCTCGGCTCCCACCACGGGATGAATCTTCATCTTCTCGAACTCTTCGCGAGTCAGCTTTCCAGGCTTCGAGATGATGTGCTCGGGAACCGCCAGCTTTCCGATGTCGTGCAATAGCGCGGCGGCGCGCAAGGCTTCCAACTGGTCATGATCGACGCCCAGTTCCTTGGCCACTTCGATGGCGTAGACCTGGACGCGCTGTAGATGATCGTGCGTGGTGTGGTCCTTGGCTTCGATGGCGAGCGCCAGGGCTTCGATGGTCCTTAAGTGTAGAGCGGCCATCTCCTCGGCGTGCTTTTTCTCATCTTCCATCCGTCCCAGGTACAAGTAGTAGGAACGATAGATCAGATAAACCACCGGGACGGCCAACAAGGCGGTTTGCCAGCCGAAGTGGCGGTTGATGGCGCTGGCTGCGCCGGCGATGCCCGCTCCCAGCAGGTAGTAGGGGAACGACCAGAAATAGCATTCCTGCCAGATCTGGCGAAGCGACTTCCGCTCGGTGAGCGCGATAGCGGCGGCGACCGGGAAGGTGTTCATCGCAAAGAACACGGTGGCGGTCAACAAGAGTGTCAGCGCGGCATCCAGGTGTCCTTTGTGCAGAAGTTTCGAATGATAAGCGTAGCTGGTGCAGGCGATAGCAATCGCCATGGAGCCCAGATTGAACAGCACCTGGTGGAACTTAGGGCGCTTACGGTTATGCCAGAAACACTGGATGAGAGTGGCGGCGCAGCCCATGAACAGGGCTTCGGGCAAGCTCAATTCGACAATTCCAAACAGGATGAAGATGAATAGTACCGAAAGCGTACCGGTGATGGCCGGCAGTACGACCTTCAGACGCGAGGCGAGAATAGACAAGACCAGATAGGAGAAGAAGCGGGCCAGGTCCTGCGATTCCCAGCGGCTCAACTCGCTGACAGTCACGCACAAACCGATGATTACGACCAGAGAGACGTATATCCTGGCGAAGATCGACATTCGTTTCCTAGGAGCCGGTGCAAGCACGAGAACAAGTGCAGTGCAGATATCCTGCCAAGATTTCTTCCTCGCTATCTGTTTGATTCATCGGCCGCAATCGAACGGATCGATAGGAGAAAGCGACAAATTGTCGGGACATGGGCGCGCTCTGAGACAGGCTGTCTCAACGGCTGCGGAACGATTGGGGATCCTAATGAGTGGATCGCCTTAGAGGGCAGCGACCAAAGTACTATAGTGAACCCACCCGAAACAGCCGAAAAGCGACTTAAGCATCAAATGGGTCCCCAAATCAAGACCTACCTCGGAATGCCGGCGGTCGTCTCGAGCGCGGCTATGCGCCAATTGCTCGAGTTGGCCGAGCGGATTGCCCAAACCAACGCCGCGGTTCTGATTACCGGTGAGAGCGGCTGCGGCAAGGAGCTGATTGCCCGAGCTGTTCATCACTACTCTTTGCGCTGCGCCAAGCCGTGGGTAGACGTAAGCTGCGCGGCGCTGCCGGAACATCTGGTGGAAAGCGAGCTGTTCGGCTATGAGAAGGGTGCTTTTAGCGGTGCCGACTCGGGCAAGCCTGGGCTGTTTGAGTTGGCTCATCAGGGAACGCTCTTCCTGGACGAAGTGGGCGAGTTAGAGCCTCGCATGCAGGTCAAGCTGCTGCGGGTGCTGGATGGCGTTGCCTATTATCGACTGGGCGGCGTACGCAAGGTCTCAGTGGACGTACGCGTGGTGGCGGCCACGAATCAGGATCTGGAAAGAATGGTACGGACCGGCGAATTTCGCAGCGATCTTTACCACCGGCTTGGACAGATCTGCCTGCGTGTTCCACCTTTACGCGAGCGGTCCGACGATATCATTCCGCTGGCTGAACATTTTCTGAAGCAATCCAACCCGCGCTCCTTCTTTTCCGGGGACGCTCTTCAAGCCATGCGGCGCTACCCCTGGCCCGGAAACGTCCGCGAGCTTCGGAACATCGTCACCAAAGCAGCCGTCCTGTCGCGCGATTTGGAAATAAGGACGGATGACATGATGCTGGGGCAGGTCAACGTCCAAAGAGAGTACGGCGAATCGACTGCCGCCCCGCCATCGACATCTCCGAATCTGGATGGGATGGAAAAGAACACCATTTTGCGGGTCCTGGCACAAACCAATGGACACCAGCAGCGGGCCGCGGAGCTTCTTGGCATCTCGCGGCGCACCCTGAGCCGCAAACTGAAACTATATGGAAGGGACGCGGTGCGGCAATCCTATGCTTCCTAAATCCGGCGAGCCAGTCCGAAGCCCGATCAGCGATTCCGATCGGCGCGCCGAGCGGCGTCACCGGGGCAAAGGCGCTCTGAAGCTGTCTTTCAGCGATCCTGCGCACCAGGAAATCAGCGGCCGCCTGCTCGACTACAGCCAGAGTGGGTTTCGCGCCATGCATGATTATCCGGCCCTGCACACCGGGCAAGTGGTCGAGTTCCGCCATGCTGTCGACGCCGGTCAGGCGCGCGTGATGTGGAACCGCATCGCCGACCAGTGCGTGGAGACTGGCTTCCTGGTCATCAAGTAAAACTAAAAAACAACACGAGCAGTTTGATTATCAGATCGTCGGAATACTTGCGCTCGTATAATTAGGCTGGTCTTCACCCCGTACCGGCCGTCCCTTGCGGCCACGTCACGGGTACTAACGTGGCAGTGCGTTCCGGAGCTGTGTTGGAGGGCATGTTCTTCAAAAAGCGGCGCCGGGCAAAGTTAGAATTACCCAAGAGCGCCGCCATTATTGAGGACATTCAGGCGAAGTTGCTGGTTGGCTAACGGGGGATCAGACCCCCGTCGCAGAGGGGCGGCGGGAATAACGACGGAAACTTGCCAAACCCAGCATACCGATGCCGATCAGAAGCGCGGAAGCCGGCTCGGGAGTCGGGGAAGTAGAGGACGGCGCAAACGCGTTGAAGTTTGCGGTTCCACCGTCAATCGCAGATGCATGACCAATCGAAAAGAACTTCGCATTTGTCTGAATTTCGAGAATCACCGAGGTTGATCCGGGGGTCAGGGAAACGCTACCCGGCGACTTGAAGTCCCAACCAATGGTGCTGCCCGGGGGAACGCGATCTACGAAGCCAGCATTCGCTGTACCGGCGGCGTTGAATCCGGGGACTGGTCCGTCATTCCAGCCGATGTCAACCAAGAGGGTACCCGGTGCAATGACGTTCGGGCCGAAGTTGATGGCGGAAAAACGACCGATGCTGTCGGGACCCTGCGTGCATGTCGGGCACGGGGCAAGGTTCGAGATCTGGTAGAAGAAATCCAGGCCACCGCCGAAATTGTTGTTGGGATCAAAGAACACTGCCGTGTTGAGGGTGGACTGGAACGCCACAACACCACCAAGGTTCGTGCCAGGCACGGTCTGTGTTGGCAAACTTGCCAGGAAGGTGCAACCAACGCATCCACCATCAGTGAATTGATCTGAGAAAAACGGGTTCGGATCCGGCGGGTTGATCAAAGCCGCTTGGCTTGGTGCCACGACAATGAAACAGAACACCATACCCAGGCACAGTACTGATGCCCTCAAGCTGAAATTAGTGTGAAACAAACGCATAACTCCCCCTCCTCCTTGAGAATCGGTGCCAATAAACTTCAGGCCTAGTCATTCTGCCTCAATTCCTTCCCAAGTGCAAGAAAAGTCTTAGGATCTGACACTAGATCGAATACTAGTACTAACAAAGTTTCTTCGCAGGAACCGAGAAACTAACCGCCTCGGGAGAGAGGTAAAGAGTCGAAGAAGGTCGGAGGCCCGCAGAGCCACGAAACAGGAGGGGCCGTGACAAAATCCGATGGGATCCACGTTCCAGCTTCCTCCACCGCCTCCCCTGGCGTCTGCGAGGGTGTATAATCGCCACCACAGAGGTATCTATGAAAACCTGGTTGGTTGCAGGGCTAATCGCCTGGGCAATGGCGCTGGGTGCATTTCAGGCGCTCCCGCGGTGTACGGCAATGGACCCGGATAGCGGTAAAGTTGGGGACTTGATCGCCGTCAAGGGCGAGAATCTCGACAAAGGCAATATCTCGGAAGTCTACCTGACGGATGGCGCCAAGGACACCAAAGCTCCCATTTCTGAACAGACCGACACTCAGATCAAGTTCAAGGTTCCGGAGATTAAGCCGGGCCGGTATCATCTAGCCCTGTTGACGGCGAATAGAGCTTCCATGATCGAGCAACCGGTGGTTTTGACGGTGGAATAGCCGCGGATCGAATCATTTCGAGTCGAGCAGCATGTAAGTGACGAGGCTCACCGCCGACAGCCGCTTTTCGGCATCGAACAGGTCGACGCGCGAAACGAAGAGCGTCTTCCCGGCGCGTAGAGAGTAGGCCCGTGCTCTCATCTTCTTTCCTGCGATTGGTCGAAGATAATTGACCTTTAGCTCTGTGGTAGTGGCTGGGCGCTCGCTCTTATAGACGTGATTCATGGCGTGCCAGGCCGCTTCGTCGGCGATGGAAGCGATAACCCCTCCATGCACGACACCATTACTATTCAGGAAATCCGCGCGCACGACGAATTCGACGGTGACGCCGTCGGCGTGCTTACGCACTACACGGATCGAAAGATTGTGCTCAAAGGCCATCCCGCTATGATACTCAGCGGACGGATGGGCCGGCCGGAGCGGCGCTACCGCGCAGCAATGGTTCTAAACCCGGGAAGCTGAGGCGCTTGCCATGAAACCCGTACTCGCGCAGGCCGTCCATCGCGGTCCAGGTGCTGTGATAGCGGTCGTAGATATCCGGATCGTTGGGATCGCCCCAGCTGCCATCGGGATTTTGCTTCGAAAGCGCATAGTCGACACCCAGGCGGATCAGCGGATCGCGTTCGGTCATTCCGAAATCCCGCAGCGTGTCCATAAATTCGCCCAGTGTCTCAGGGTCCTGTAGTCTTACGGCCTCTTCCAGGTTGGTTTTCAGATACTGATACTCCTCAGGCAGCCACTCGGGCGAAAGCAGGTAGCGGTTGTAATCGTTCAACGTATAAATGACATGCGTGATTGCATAGGTGACATCATAGAACGTGCCGGTACCGACAGTCGCGCGCGGCGGATAGGGCCGCATAACTGGGATCCAGCGGATGACATCTCGATACGGGGCGCCCAGACGGACGCCGTAGATTTCTCCCGAATAAGTGGTGATGAGGGCATCGGTCCACACATCGTAGCGATTCCGCATGGTGAGGGGCGCTCCGCAGTAGCGGCAAACGGTGACGCCTCTATCGTTCCAGCGTTTGCACTTGCGGCATTGCTCAGGGATGTCGGACGGCGGCGGTTCCCGAGCCGGATCGAACAGCAAAAAATCGATGACCGAATAATGGCGCACTGCATTGCGCAGCTGTTGCTTAAAGGCTGGATCGCGCGCGCCCAGGCGATCGGCGGCGTCGCTTCCGTAAACCAGACCGGCCAGTTCGTCGACGCTGATTTTCGCGGGAATTGAGGCGTGGATGCGGCGCCATTCGAGCGCCCGCTCATGCCCCATTTTCCAAGCCATCTCTCGCAGCTTCGTATTCTTGGCGGTAGCCGAGATGGTGTAGAAGCACCACAACATATCGTGCCCCCAGTCGGCGAAAACCGCCTGGTCGGAAGCGCTGCGATAGATGAAATTGAGTCCCCGTTCCAGCGCTCGATCCCGGTCGGCGATGGTATAGCGTGCTCCCGGCCAAAGCGGCGCGGTTTGCGCTTGAAGCATCACCGGAACCAAAAACCAGAGGGCCGGAGTTCGGCGCGACACGCCTCAGATTAGCACGCGATCGGACGGAGCTAGATCGTAGCTAGTGGGATGAACCGTTGCTCACTTCGTAGGGCTGACTCTCCTGGATGGTGAGACCAGTGAACTGTGGGTTGGAGCTATGACTGCCGCCCGACATCTGGACAATCGCATTGGTGAAGAAAGTCAGCGAATAGCCGCTTACTGCGACGACAATACGGTCAGCGGCGGAAAAGTCCGGCTGCGGACGGGTAACGCTGACGTTGGAAGAGGCCAAGCCGAACAAAGGTGAGCTATTGGGGTCGGGCGTGGGTGTACCGTACAGCACTACGTTCGTGATCTCGGTCGGGGAATTCGTGCTGTCCCAGGCATTGACGGCGCCCCACCGCACTGCGCCGCGCGTGCGCTCGACCAGGGTCTGGTGGATATAGAGGATCTCGCCTACTTCAATCATGCCGAGGAAAATGGCGAGGAAGGCGGTAAGTGTGAGGACCGATTCCACCAGCGCCTGGCCACGCTGCCGGCGTGAACGTGCGTGAGACCGAATGGCACGCTTGGCAGGTATGAATTTGATAGACGGGTTCACGAGATCCCTCCTAGGAAGACGGCGGCGTCGGAATGCCGAGATAAGGAAAGCTAACCGCCGGATTGCCGTTCAGGGTGACGGTTTGGAAGACGGCGTCGATCGGAAAATTAGAAATCGAAACTGTCATCTGGGTGGGCGCGCTTCCGTTGGTGACGACCGTGATGTTCACATTAGACGTCGACAGTCCGTGCAGGATCGGCGCAGCGCCGTTAGCCGGGCTGGGGTTGGCATACACAACCATGTTCTGGACAGCCGCACTGAAGGCCGTGGATGGAGTTGAAGAGGCGGAATCATAAGGCTTGAGCGATGCATACCGCGCTCCTTCCCGGACGGCATTCACCAGCGTGTTATAGGCATAAAATGCATAGCCGAACTCGAACGCCCCAGTAAAGATAGTGAAGAGCACCAGGAAACTAAGTGCAAACTCAATGAAGATACTGCCCTTCTGGTTGGCTTTCTTTCTTGAACAACGTTTCATTGCGTTAGCCTCACCAGATATCCGCCCGTGCCCGACCCGGCTGCCGTTGTGCCGGCGCCGGTCTGCTTATAGGTCCCGATATATTCGGCACAAATCGAGGTGCTTCCTGTGACGCCGGAATAGACACCCGAGGCTTCCAGGAAGAAGGCGCGTATTGCAACGGCGGTAAAGTTAGGGGAACCGGAATTCACCGGAACCCCGATCACGCGTCTTCCATTGCCGGTGCCACCGGCCTCATATTGAGCGTAGGTGGTCGAATACGGATCGGTGTCCTCCATTACCCGGGCGTTTAAGGCGTCGCCTTCGGTGGTGCGGTTTCCACCCACCATGGGTACATCGTCGCCGATGGTGATCGGCACCAGCTGGCTATCATCCACGATTTCTCCGCGTAGCGCCGCCGAACTGTTACTCCCCCAGAAGCCATGATCTTGCGACGGTAGATTCTGCCAGTAGCTTCCGCTTTGGTCTCCCGGGCATACGTTACCGTGGTTCTGGCCTCCGTTGGACGGATAGCGGAGCGTATATAGCTGGCCGGTCTGATATCCATAATTCACGGTATCGGTTCCATTTGGGGCAATCGGCGAGAACGGTAGCAGACCGTCCATGTAAGTCGTGACCATCACTTGACCGGCTTGTGCCATTCCGGCTACATGCATGGTGGACTGCACTTTAACCGCCTGCATCAAAGTTATCGGTACATCCACTCCGGCGGTCACTTGTACGAAGAGATAATTTGAGCCGGTGGCCGGCGAGGTGGTCCATGTAGCCGGGTCCGCTTGAGCCGTGTTCGCCGTCAACGGCTGGGCAAATTGAATAGTGGGGCTCGAAATGGTCTGAGTGCCAAAATTCCATTTGTTAGGTACGTTCTGCGCAGCGGACTGAGCCAGCGTGATGCCCGCCGAAGTTCCGTTTAGTTGTGCGGCGCGCGGCGATGGCTGCTGCATCGGCATAGGCCTGGACTTCGCTGCGAGCAACATACGCCCGGCCGATATCTACGGCCAATCCGGCGGCGCCGAGAACGACCGTCATGCCGAACGCCGTCGCTATCAACACATAGCCTTTTCTTGGATTGTGTTTGGTCATTGGTAAGTCCGTGTTCCCTTACATCTCGGATTATGGGGTAATTGTTAACAGGTTCCTATCACGCTCATGTGGCATGCAAACTTAAGAAAAACCTCTAGCCCGAAGCGGCGCGAAGTTCTGGTTCTAGAACTTTAGTTCTAGGATTTGGCCAGTGCGTGAAAAAGACTTAGGGGTCCGCGCGGCCTCCATCGTGTCATCCTAGGTCCATGGCACGCTACTGCCTGCTATTTCCTCAGGCGGCTGGATGACTCGCGGGTTCAGATCGGCGATGGCGGACGCCTACGACCGCGTGTATTCGGACCAGCGACGAATTTGGCTGGACCATGCGGTGGTCAATGTCAGCGTCGCCGGCTTTCTGGTGCATCTCCTGCTGGTGTTCCTGTCGCGCTCGTTACCGAATTCTCCTGCTTTGGTCGCCGCAGTCGGAACGAATTACCTGGCGGCCATCTACACCCCGTTCAGCTTCATTCTGTTCTACGAGGTGTTGATGCTGATCGCGGCGCTGCCGCAGTCCACTACTCATTCCATCGCCAAACAATACGAAATCGTATCGTTGATCTTCATCCGTAGGTTCTTCAAAGATATCGCTCAACTGGACGACATTGGGAAGCTGGCTCAGCTGTCACCGGAAATGTTACCGGTGTTCCTGGATGTCGGCGCTGGGCTATTCATGTTCTTTCTGGTGACCGTATTTCTGCATGCCGGGCGCAGACGGACCCGCACTGAAACGCGTCCTGAAGAAGCGGGGGAGCTGAACAAATTCATTTCACGAAAGAAGGCTATCGCTCTGGCGCTGGCGGTACTGCTGGTGGCGATGGCGGTTTACAGTCTCACCGTCTTTGTGACCGAGGATTCGGAGGCCATTTATCACCGCGCCAAGTTGAGCCTCGATCTGAATACGTTGTTTTACAGCGATGTCTTCACGGTCATGATCTTTACCGACGTGCTGATTGTGATCTTGTCGCTCGCGGTCTCGGACCGTTACGAGCTCGTATTCCGCAATGCCGCGTTCGTCATTTCGACCATCTTGATCCGGTTTTCGCTTACGACGAATAGACAATACAGCGCCTTGCTGGCCGTCAGCGGAATGTTATTCGGGATTGCCACGCTGGTGATTTACAACTATCATGCACGCGTGCGGGCGCTCGAATGAAGTGAGGGTTACTTCACCACGATAGTCTTAACGTTAACGAACTCGCGTATACCGTACACGCTCAACTCACGCCCGTAGCCGGAATTCTTGACGCCGCCGAATGGTAAGCGTGGATCGGAAACCACCATGCCGTTGATGAAAACCATTCCGGCCTGGATCTCGTTCATAAACTTCTGTTGCTCGGCCTCGTCACTGGTCCAGGCGCTGGCGCCCAGCCCGAAGTCGGTATCGTTGGCCAGCCGGATTGCGTCATCGATTCCTTTGGCGCGCAGCAGCACCGCGACCGGACCGAACATCTCCTCGGTATAAGCCGGGGTATCCTTTCGAACGTCGGTCAACACAGTGGGAGCGTAGTAGTTTCCCGGTCGATCAAGTTTGTGCCCGCCGGTCAACACACGCGCGCCCTGAGCTACCGAGCGGCGTACCTGATCGTCTAGATCGGCCAGAATGTCAGCAGTGGCCAACGGTCCCAGCTGGGTGCTCTCTTCCATGGGATCGCCAACTTTGGCTTTCTGCATGGCATCCACGAAGCGCCGTTCAAAGTCTTCGGCCACGCGTTGATCGACGATGAAACGCTTGGCCGCAATACAAGACTGTCCGTTATTGATGAGGCGGGCCTGAACAGCCATCTGTACGGTCTGTTCCATGTTGGCGCTCGGCATGACAATGAAGGGATCGCTGCCGCCCAATTCGAGCACCGTCTTCTTAATCTGTTTGCCGGCTTCGCTGGCCACCTGCCGTCCAGCTGGTTCGCTTCCGGTTAACGTTACGGCCTTCACACGCGGGTCATCGATGACGCGCTGCACCGTAGCCGACCCGATGAGCAAGGTTTGAAAAACATCGCGAGGAAATCCAGCCCGGCGAACAATCTCTTCGATAGCGAGTGCCGATTGGGGCACATTAGAGGCATGCTTCAGCAGGCCCGTGTTACCGGCCATCAGTGTGGGGGCCAGAAATCGGAAGACCTGCCAGAACGGGAAATTCCAAGGCATGACCGCCAGCACTGGTCCGATCGGTCGATACCGAATGAAGCTGGAGTGAGCCTCGGTGGGAACCTGTTCATCCGCAAGGAGCTTCTCCCCGTTTTCTAAGTAATAGCGGCAGCCGCGGGCGCACTTCAGCGCTTCGTCGACAGCCGCCCTGAGCGGCTTGCCCATTTCGAGCGTCATCAGCCGCCCGAATTCGTCTTTTTCTCGCTCCAAAATCTCGGCGGCGCAGCTCATCCAGCGCGCGCGATCCCTAAAAGACGTGTGCCGGTAGGCCTCGAACGCCGCGGAAGCCCGTTCCAGTTTGTTGTCCAACTCCTCTTCAGTCAATGCTTCGAAGGTGCGGACGGTCTCGCCGGTGGCGGGATTTACGGTAGCGATCATACCTTCTCTTATAGCAAACCCCTATAACTGTAACTGAACCCCCTCCGTGATCATCCACCATAAGGAGATCGGGAGTTTTACTTGCGAATTGCTCAAGTTGCGCCTTTATACGAGAGCACTCCTCCGGCGCTGTACGGGGGAACCGAGCGCGTGGTCTCTTATTTGACTGAAGAGTTGGTGCGTGAAGGTAATGATGTAACCCTATTTGCCAGCGGCGACTCCAGGACAGCAGCGAATCTGGTCGCGCCTTGCCCGCGCGCGTTGCGGCTGGACCCGGACTGCCAGGATTCGCTGGCCTACCACATGATCATGCTCGAGGAGGTGTTTCGGCGCTCCCACGATTTCGATATTGTGCACTTTCATATCGATTATTTGCATTTTCCAGTCTCGCGCCGCACTCGAGTACCGAATCTAACGACGCTCCATGGGCGGCTCGATCTGCCCGAGCACGGGGCCGTCTACCGCCAGTTTCCTGACATGCCCCTGGTCTCGATTTCAAATTCCCAGCGAAAGCCTTTGCCGATGGCCTCCTGGCTGGCGACGGTCTATCACGGTTTGCCGGATGACCTTTACCGCTTCGAGCGGACGCCGGGGAAATACCTGGCATTCATCGGGCGTATTTCGCCGGAAAAAGGACTCGATCGCGCGATCGAAGCCGCGATTCGAGCCGGCATGCCCATTCGCATTGCCGCTAAGATCGATAAAGTAGACCGTGCGTACTTCGAAGCTATCATCAAGCCCATGCTCAGCCATCCTCTGGTGGAATATATCGGTGAAATCGGCGAGCGCGAGAAGCAGGAGTTTCTGGGCGGCGCTTTCGCGCTCATGTTTCTGATCGATTGGCCAGAGCCGTTTGGTCTCGCTATGATCGAGGCGTTGGCTTGTGGAACACCAGTGATCGCATTTCGACGCGGCTCGGTTCCGGAAATCATCGATCCTGGCGTCACTGGTTTTATAGTGAACGGCGTGGATGAGGCAGCGCGAGCGGTTCCGGAGGTTGCGAAGTTGAATCGTGAGGATTGCCGGAGCGCAGTTGAGCAGCGATTCTCCAGTAGCCGTATGGCAAACGATTACCTCAGACAATATGCCGCGCTGCAATCCGAAGATCCGCTGCTAGCCGAAGTGAATTCGCATGCTCCCTTTGGATGAAATCCTCAAGACCAACGGCCAGTATTACATTCAGGCGAAGTCCGCCCCTCCGCCTGAACTCACGCGGGTTCTGAAACAGAACGACACGTTTGGGGTTTTCGACGAATATGGCGACGTAGATGCGCAAGCGCGTCCTCAGGAGGGTGTTTTCAGCCGGGGCACGCGCTACCTGTCCTGTCTGAAACTGCAATTCCTGCGTGGCCGTCCGCTGTTGCTCAGCTCCTCCATCCGGCGCGACAATGTGCTGTTCGCCGTCGATCTCACGAATCCGGATGTCAGTACCGAGGGCAAAGTTCTGCTGCATCGCGGTACGCTGCATATCTATCGCACCCAATTTCTGTGGCAGGACCGTCTGTACATGTCGCTTCGAGTTCGAAACTTCGCGCTCACGCCGGTCGAAATGAGCTTTGGGCTTGAATTCGGCGCGGACTTCGCCGACATATTCGAGGTGCGCGGCGAAAGACGCGAACAGCGGGGTCTGCTGCACGAGCCTCAGCTGGACACCCGCAGCGGGAAAGTTGTCCTGGAATATGAAGGCTTGGACGGCGTGATCCGGCGGACGACAATCGGATCGTCGCCGCAGGTACAGGTTCAGGTTACGTTGCCCTCCGCCCTACATTTTTCCCTTCGGCTCGCGGCTGGGGAAGAGCAGGCCTTCGAGTTCACTTTTGCCTTTGAGACGGGTCGCCAGGCTTCGGCTATTACCGGATTTACGGACAGCCTTGAGAGCGCCACCCAGGCAATCGCCGGCCCGGATCGAATTCCGTCCATCATCACCACCTCCAATGAGCAGTTCGATACCTGGATTGAGCGCTCGCGGGGCGACCTCAACATGCTCCTTACCGCCGGCCCCTGCGGTAGCTATCCCTATGCCGGAGTTCCATGGTTCAGCACCCCGTTTGGACGGGACGGCATCATCACGGCTTTGCAATGCCTATGGGTCTCGCCGATCATGGCACGGGGTGTGTTGTCGTTCCTCACCGCTACGCAAGCCAAAGAAGTCTCAGCCGATCAGGATGCCGAGCCGGGCAAAATTCTCCATGAGGCGCGAGAGGGTGAGATGGCGGCGTTGGGAGAGATCCCGTTCGGGCGCTATTACGGCAGCGTAGACGCGACGCCCCTGTACCTGATGCTGGCCGCAGCTTACTATCGCCGAACCGCCGACCTGGACTTCATTCAGTCAATCTGGCCGGGCATCGAGCTGGCCTTGAATTGGATCGATCAGTACGGCGATCAGGATCGGGACGGCTTTGTAGAATACAATCGTCGCTCTCCGACGGGGCTGGTGCAGCAAGGTTGGAAGGATTCTCAGGATTCCATATTTCACGCGGACGGCGCTTTGGCGGAATCTCCTGTCGCCCTCTGCGAGGTGCAGGGATATGTGTACAAGGCCAAGCTCGGGATGGCGGAGGTTGCGGCGGCGCTTAATCGGCCTGAGCTGGCGCGCCGGTTGTGCGAGGATGCCACTCTGCTCCGCGAGCGGTTCGAGGAAGCCTTCTGGTGTGAGCGCATCGGCAGCTATGCTCTGGCCCTGGATGGTTCGAAACGGCAGTGCGAAGTGCGAGCCTCGAATGCAGGGCATTGTCTGTACTGCGGTATTGCCACGCCCGAACACGCCCGCATCGTAGCCGAGCAGCTGGTCTCCGAGAAGTTTTTCAACGGATGGGGAATTCGGACTATTGCCGAGGGCGAGGCGCGCTACAATCCCATGTCCTACCACGACGGCTCCGTCTGGCCGCACGACAATTCGCTGATCGCCGCCGGTTTCGAGCAGTACCGCCTCACTGATCTATCGGCGAAGGTGATGTCCGGATTATTCGAGGCGGCGACAGAGTTCGAACTCGATCGCCTTCCGGAGTTATTTTGCGGGTTTTCGAGGCGCGCGGGCAAAGCGCCCACGTCCTACCCGGTGGCGTGCTCTCCGCAAGCCTGGTCCGCTGGCGCAGCGTTTTTGCTGCTGCAATCCTCGATTGGGCTTTCCATCGATGCGGTGCGCAAGCAAATTGTCTTAACGCGGCCGGTCCTGCCCGAGTTCCTAAAGCAGATCAGAATCCGCAATCTGGTGGTAGGCCAGGCCTCGGTTGACCTTATGCTCTTTCGTTCCGGTCACGCCGTCGCGGTGACCGTGGAGCGGCGCGATGGCGAGGTCGACGTGGTGGTCCTAAATTAAGGCGCGCTGGACCTTGGTGCGAAACTTTCCTGCAGCGGCACAGCCAGCGCTGTCCCGGCGTGTTCCACAGCTTGCAACATTTTCAATAGAAGCTCCTGCTGAATAGCGAGAAATTCGTCATTGTCCGACGTGGTCACGTACGCTCCAGCGTCGATATCCAGCGAATATGCGCCCACGCCGACGAAACGTACCGGTAATGGTCCCGTTTCAACTTTGGGGTGGCCCCGTAGTATCTCGCTCATCGACGCGAGCACCTCCATCAGTTGCTCGGACGTGGTGTCTCTCCGAAGATTAAACGTCGGATGAAACCAGATTTTGTCCCGGCCGGAAATGTTCTCAAGCGCGACGGAGGAGAACTGGCTGTTGGGAACGCTAATGATGGTCCGGTCTGGCGTGCGAATGCGCGTCGAGCGCAGCCCAATGTGCATGACGGTGCCAGTACGGTCGCCGAAGCGGCAAACGTCCCCTACTAGAACCGGGCGATCTCCGATTATGGAAATTCCGCCGAACAGGTTCTCGATCGTCTTCTGGGCCGCCAAAGCTACTGCCAGCCCGCCGACTCCCAGGCCAGCCAGAATAGCGGAGGTATTGTAGCCCCAGGCGCTGACAACGCTTAGAATTGCGATTAGAAACAAGGCCATTTTCGTGACCTGTCTGCCGAGCGGCAGCACAGAATAGCTCAGTGCGGATAAGCGCGGGTCGAGCCGGGAGCGCCAACGCTCTGCGACCTTGTCAATCACCACAGCTCCTACCCACGCGACTGCCAGAAAGAAGACCAGACCGAGCGCCCTATCGACGTACAATCGGGCGAGCGTCGCCACGGGCACTATTTCCAACGCCGCCCTGAATCCGGCCATGGACAAGCCCAGCCGCAAGGGACCACCAAATGCGGAGGCGTCGGTGATACGGCGAAGAGCAATTACAAAAGCCCGCGATAACAACCCGGCTAGCATCCACACGACCACGCCCATGAGAGCGAGGGCGATCCAGCGCCACACGGGCGTATCGGCGATCTCGAACTGCACCAACTGCTGCGGGAGCTTCTTCTCAAACGGCGTTTCTGATACAACCTGATGCGCCTTCGGAATCAAGGGAATGCTGTCGGAGGCCACCAGCCAGACGTGGAAGCCCGGTTTGAGTTGGACGTGTTCCAGCTGTAATTCCACCATTTGTCCATCCACTTCAAATGTGTCCAGCCGTTCTCGTGAGTCCGACAGACCATCCGACTGGTCGCCCTCGCGGATCGCGGCTGAGCATGGTGATATCAAACGGAGTGTCGTCCAGGAGGTCCTCCAATTGGCGCGCCAGGTCCGGCCCTTGTTTCGCTCGATCGGCCGGCGGCATTTTCCGCAAATCGAGATAACGAAGCGCTTTGGAATAGTCGCGAGCGTGGCAAGCCTCCAGGAAATGGAAGATCGAGTCTTGCGGCGTGCTCCGGCCCAAAGGATCGCTCTCCTCAGGAACTGGGGTCTGTGCGCTCAAAAGACCGGCGAGTAAAAGGACAACTAGGAATCTGGCCATATTTAACTTCTACAGGAAACTGCCTGCGCGTGTGTTGGGCGAAGGGCCTTCCGCGCCGGAGCACTTCGCGCTTCGATAGAATAGACGGCCATGACGAGTCCGATTTCAGCTACGCATCATCGCCGTGCTTTCCTTCGATTTCTGGCCGGCAGCCCCTATGTCGCTGCCCTGGGCGGGGCTTACGCGTTGGCGCAGAAAACGGCAGAGCTTGCCGACGTCATCATGGATCCCAAAGAAGCCTTCAGCGTGATGGACTTCGAAGAGGCCGCCCGCCGCAAGGTATTGCCCGGCCACTGGGCCTACATGAAGAGCGGGGTGGACGACGATGCCACGCTCTATGCTAATCACGAAGCTTACAAGCATGTCCAGTTGCGCCCGCGCCGGCTCCGCGATGCGACTAAAGTGGACATGCGCACAGAACTGTTCGGCGTCGCTTATGACACTCCGATTTTCACCTGTCCCACTGGAGGCGAGTGCTCCTTTCATGCGGACGGAGAGCTGGCCGTGGCGCGCGCGACGAAAGCGAGGGGGACCTTGCAGGTCCTGTCCACGGCCACGTCGACAGGCGTGGAGGACGTGATCAACGCACACGGTAAGCCGGTCTGGTACCAGCTTTACGCTCCCACTTCCTGGGACGCCTGCGAGAAGATCGTCAAGCGCGTGCAGGCGGCCGGTTGTCCCGTGATCGCACTAACCGTAGACAACACCACCGGCCGGAACAGTGAAACTTACAATCGCACCCGTCCTAAAGATCTGGGTCAATGCAAGGCCTGCCACGAAGGCGGAGCCGGACCGTCCACCAAAGAGCGCAAGATGTACGACGGCATCAATATGACCGGCGTCGGCGGCCAGAACCCAGCGATGACCTGGGAGTTTGTCGACCGGCTTCGCAAGGCCGTAACGGTGAAGCTGATTATCAAGGGCATCGACACGAAAGAGGACGCGCGCCTTTGTGTCGAGCACGGCATCGATGGCATCCTGGTGTCCAACCATGGAGGCAGATCAACGGAAACGGGCCGAGCAACAATCGAGGCGCTTCCCGAGGTCGTCAATGAGGTCGGCAATCGGATTCCAGTGTTCGTCGATGGAGGGGTACGCCGTGGAACCGACGTTTTCAAGGCGCTCGCATTAGGAGCCAAGGGCGTGGGGATCGGGCGACCGTTCCTGTGGGGTTTGGGAGCCTTCGGGCAGCCGGGCGTGGACAGGGTGCTGGAGATCCTGCAGGGCGAGCTGAAGCTGGTGATGGGCAACTGCGGTACGCAGAATGTCGCGGCCATCAACCGGTCCTACGTCGCTACGCCGGACTGGCGGGGGTGAGTAACGGTGACACCCGGAACCAGGGCTCGGGACCTTCCATCGAATTAAGTGACGGCTTCCTAAAATTCTTGTATCCTGGGGAAAGGATTTGTCCCGAACTATGCGTTTCTTCCTGCTAGCTTTGGCCCTGCCCGTATTTGGAGCGTCGGTCGAGGGAATTCATAATTTCTACAAGGTGGACGAGCACGTATTTCGCGGCGCGCAGCCGACCGATGAAGGCTTCCAATATTTGGCCAAGATCGGCGTTAAGACAGTGATCGATCTGCGGGGCGCTGGAGAAGGGCGCAGGAACGAGGAGGCCGTAGTAACCGGCGCAGGCATGAAGTACGTGAACATTCCGATGACGGGGCTCACGCCGCCGACTGATACGGAAATTACGAAGATTTTGGGAATGCTCGAGGACAGCGCCAGCGGCCCGGTTTTCGTGCACTGCCAACGCGGCGCGGACCGTACCGGCGCGGTAATCGCGTCCTACCGTATCGAGCACGACGGTTGGGATAACGCTCGGGCGCTGAAGGAAGCCATGGCCAACGGCATGAGCTTTTTCCAATTGCCGCGGCAGAGCTTCATCCGCAATTTCCAAGCTCGGACTATGGAAGCTAAGACGGTTCCGGCAGAGGAACCGAGCGCCGGCGCGGTCAATTCACAACCTGCCGTGTTACAACCAGCCATGGCAGCTGCGGGTGTCGAGCAATAGTTACTCCGGCAAGCGGAACGCAAGCAACTCCGCCGAATAGCTGCCACCGCTAATGGCGACCACAATGTATTGCCGTCCATTCAGCATGTAAGTCATCGGCGATCCACTCTGCGGCGCAGGCATGAAGACGGAACCGACTTCCTTGCCGGTGCCTTTGTCGTAGGCTCGCAGCATGGCTCCGCGAGCGCCGGAGGGTGTCGTGAAATACCCGGGTTCCCCCGCTATTACCAGCGTCTTCGTCACTACCGAGCCGATGATGCCGCCACGGCCGGTGCGCGCGATGTTCAGGCCTTTGAGCGCCGGATTATTGCGGACGTTGTCGGGTGTCTCTCCGTGTGCGATCTGCCATAGGATATCGCCCTTGTCCAGGTCGATGGCCGTAATGCGGCCGTAGGGCGGTTTTCCAAGCGGAAGGCCTCGCACACTAAGCGCGCCTCCCCCGCCGCCTTCGCCGCCCGCAGCGTCACCGGTACGCCCTCCGCCTGCAGCCGATCCCGCTCCGCCCGTCCGCCTAGCTCCGGAAGTGGCGCTACCCTGGACGTACTCCATATCCGACAGCGACGCGTCGGCAGGCGGGACCAGACCATAAGCGCCGATGGCGCCGGTGGAATATACATAAACGCGATGGGTCTCGGGATCGTAGGAGCCCCCGGCCCAGTTGGTGCCCGCCTGTGCGCGGGATAGTGTGGCGAGCGGTCCGTCGATCTTGCTCACCACCGGCGGCGTGAACATCGGACCGAGTTTGTATTTCGATGCCAGCTTCATCGCTTCGGCATGAAGCTCGGGCGTGAAATCGATCAGGTCATCTGTTGAGACGCCGGTCCGTTCATACGCCGGAGGCTTAGTGGGAAATGGCTGCGTGGGCGCATACCATTCGCCGGGAACATCGCCTTTTTCGACGGGCCGCTCTTCGATGGGCCACACTGGCTGGCCCGTCACTCGATCAAAAACGTAAAGGTAAGCCTGCTTGGTCGGCTGTGCGACGGCCTTGATCTGCCGTCCATTGACGGTGATGTCGGCGAGAATGGGTGCGCAGGGGATGTCCATGTCCCAGATCCCGTGATGCACCAGTTGGTAGTGCCATTTGCGTTGGCCGGTATGCAGATCGACCGCCACCAGGGTCTCGCCGAACAGGCCGTTTCCAGGCCGGTGCGCGCCGAAATAGTCGCCAGTAGGAAGCTCGACCGGCAAGTAAACGATGCCGAGCTGCTCATCCACCGAGATTTGACCCCACACTCCGGCGTTGCCGGTGTACGACCAGGAATCGTTCAGCCAGGAATCGATGCCGAACTCGCCTGGTCTGGGGATGGTGTGAAAGATCCACAGGCGCTTGCCGGTGCGAACGTCGAATCCGCGTACATAGCCTTTGGTGTTTTTATAGCTGCGGGGCACGCCGCCGGATCGATGCGCGGCTCCAATGATCACGACATCCTTAGTGACGATCGGCGTGGAATGAAGTCCTACTTCACCGGTGATCGGATCGATTTGCTGATCGTCGTCCTGCTTCAGGTCAACTACACCCTTCTGGCCGAAGGTGCTCACCGGAACGCCCGTTTTAGCATTCAACGCAATCATCCGGTAACCGGGGGTGACATAGAGGATGCGCTCTTCGGCACCATCGGTCCAATAAGCGAGGCCGCGTCCTGAAAGCAGCCGGGGGGCCGCGCCACCGCGGGCGCCTTCATTCTCACTGTGCATCCACAGCATCTCGCCCGTCGCGGCATCGAGCGCGACCACCGCCCGTCGCGATCCAGCCGTGGTGTAGACAACGCCGTGCGCCATTAAAGGCGTACCTTCGAACTGGTATTCCGGACGCGGGCCCAGGTTGTCGGTCTTGAAGCGCCAGGCGACCTCGAGTTGATTGAAGTTGCCGGCGTTGATCTGGTCGAGCCGCGAATAGCGCGTGCTTCCAAGGTCGCCTGCGTAACTGGTCCACTCGCCGTTCTTAGCTCCGGACTGCGCGTGGGCCGGCCGGCCAGCGAAAACGATCAGGGTCGCTATGAAGGCTGTATATCGCATCGGCATCTCCAAAATTAGGGACAGTATACTCAATCCCCAATTTCCGCGCTGGAAACTGGTATTTGAGTGTACTGTCCCTAATTAAAGGGGCGGGCTTCCGGCGTGATCCGCTCGGCGCCCAAATACGACTGCAGGACTTCGGGGACGAGCACACTGCCGTCGGCCTGCTGGTAATTTTCGACAATTGCGACCCAGGTGCGACCGATCGCTAAGCCGCTGCCGTTCAGGGTGTGGACGTATTCGGATTTACCCTTGCCCGACTTCGCGCGGATGGAAGCCCGGCGCGCCTGATAGGCTTCGAAGTTCGAGCATGAGGAAATCTCTTTGTAGCCGTTCTGGCCCGGAAGCCAGACTTCGAGGTCATAGGTCTTGGCTGAAGACGCTCCGATGTCTCCGGTCGACAAAGCCATGGTCCGGAACGGCAGCCCCAGGCGCTTCAGAATATCCTCGGCGTCCGCGGTCAGCTTTTCGAGTTCGTCGTAACTGTGCTCGGGTCGCGCGAACTTCACCAATTCGACTTTTTGGAACTGATGCTGGCGGATGATGCCGCGGACGTCGCGTCCATAAGAGCCGGCTTCGCTACGAAAACAGGGCGTATACGCGCATAGTGAGATGGGAAGCTTATCGGCGTCCAGTGTCTCGTCGCGAAAAAGATTGGTGACGGGCACTTCGGCGGTGGGCGCCAGCCAGAAGTCATTGTTCTCAATCTTGAAAAGATCTTCCTTGAATTTTGGAAGCTGGCCGGTTCCGAACAGGCTGGCGGAGTTGATCAGAAACGGCGGGAGCACCTCGGTGTAGCCATGCTCGCGGGTGTGGACATCCAGCATGAAGTTGATCAATGCCCGTTCCAGCCGTGCTCCGATGCCCCAATAGACCGCGAACCGCGCGCCGGTTATCTTAGCGGCCCGCTCCAGATCCAGAATATGCAGCTCCGGACCGAGGTCCCAGTGGGCTTTCGGGTCGAAGTCGAATTGACGCGGCTGCCCCCAGCGCCGGACTTCGACATTATCGTCGGAGCTTTTTCCGACCGGAACGGACTCGTGCGGGATGTTGGGAATGCCGGCCAGCATGGTCCGGAACGATTCGTCGAGGGTCTTGACCTTTTCGTCGAGCGCAGCGATTTGGTCAGCCATTGCCCGGACCTGCTGCTGGCGCAGGGTGGCGTCGCCGCCTTGCTTGAGTAGTTTGCCGATCTCAGCGCTTTCGCTGTTCTTCTGCGCCTTAAGCTGCTCGGATTCAGTGACGGCCGCGCGCCGCTCAGAATCCAGAGCGCGAAACTGTTCTACATCCAGGACGAACCCGCGCGTCGCCAGTCTTTGGGCCATCGCGTCCAGGTTAGCCCTGAACTGAGAGAGATCATGCACGATTAATTCAGCGGGCGGAAATCGGCACCCACTGCTGGCCGACCGGTTTTCCGGTGTACTCGGCGCGAGGCCGGATCAAACGGTTATTGCGATATTGTTCCAGAACGTGGGCCGTCCAGCCGGACATGCGGCTAACGGCGAAGATGGGAGTGAACAGATCGATTGGGATACCCAGGGAATAATACGTGGATGCAGAATAAAAGTCCACGTTGGCGTTCAGCCCCTTCTGCTGTTTGATGGTCTCTTCGATCTTCTTAGAGGTGAGGTACAAGCTCAAATGCCCGGTTCTGCGCCCAAGTTCTTCCGATAGGGCACGCAGATGGGTGGCGCGCGGATCCTCGGTGCGGTAAACACGATGGCCGAACCCGGCGATCTTCTTCTTATTGGCCAACATGTCCTGCACATGCGCGAGCGCGGTTTTTTCGTCGCCCGCCTCAAGCAGCATGCGGATCACGTCTTCGTTGGCGCCGCCATGCAGCGGGCCCTTTAGCGCTCCGATGGCGGAGGTCACCGCGGAATGAATGTCGGAAAGTGTTGCGGCGGTGACGCGTGCGGCAAAAGTTGAGGCGTTCAATTCATGATCGGCATGCAGGATAAGTGCGATGTCAAAAACATGCTCCATCACCTCGTCCGGCTTGTTGCCGGTAAGGGTATATAGAAAATTGGCGGCGTAGCCCAGGTTAGGATCGCCGTCCACCACCGGTCGGCTGTTTCGCAGGCGGTCGTAGGTGGTAACGATGGTGGCGATCTGGGCCATCAGATGGGCCGCCTTTTCGACACTTGCTTCAATCGACGAATCGCGCGCTTTGGGATCGTACAGCCCCAACATCGAGACGGCGGTACGCAGCACGTCCATGGGTGGAGCTTTGGGCACTTTGCCAAGGAACTCGGTGACTTCCTTGGGAATGGGCCGATAGCGCACCAGGTCTTTCTTCAGCGCATCCAGTTCGGACTGTTTCGGCAAGCTCCCGTGCCAAAGCAGGTAGATGACCTCCTCGAAGGTAGCCTTTTCGGCCAACGTGTGGATGTTGAAGCCCTGGTAGCTAAGAAGACCTTCGTCTCCGTCAATGAAACAAATATCGGATTCGGCGGCAACAATGCCCTCGAGTCCCGCTTGTGTTACTGGCATCTTTTGACCTCTGTTCTTAAGAGCAACGCATTGAATCCGTCAACGAACGGAGTGCGCCCGTGGCGTGAAATTCCATTTTACAAAATTCGCAGTGCTCCGGGTTCGCGAAGTGTCGCCTAACGGTGACCAACAGTACTTTGCGAAACGCTGGTAGTGTTGCGCAGTCTAACGGGCGAGGTACTACATATGTCAAACGAGCTCAGTGGGAAGAGAATCGCCATTCTAACGGCGGACGGCTTCGAACAGGTCGAGATGACCGATCCGAGAAAGGCGCTGGACGAAGCTGGCGCCAAGACCGTAATCGTGTCGCCCATGCACGGCGAAGTCCAGGGCTGGAATCATCACGAGAAAGGCAAGAAGTTCCACGTGGATGTGGACCTCAACTCGGCCGACCCCCACAGTTTCGACGCGCTCTTGCTGCCGGGCGGGGTAGTGAACCCGGACCAACTTCGCACTCTTCCGCTCGCGGTTCAATTTGTGAAAGCCTTTGTCGGAGATCACAAGCCGATCGCTGCGATTTGCCATGGGCCATGGATGCTGGTGGAAGCGGACGTGGTGCGCGGACGAACCCTAACTTCGTGGCCATCGGTGCAAACCGATGTGCGCAACGCCGGGGGGAACTGGGTGGATCAGGAAGTGGTCAGCGACAACGGCATTGTGACCAGCCGTCAACCGGGTGACATTCCAGCCTTCAATCGGAAAATGATCGAAGCCTTCCGCGCAGGCGCCGAAGTGCGGCAGCCAGTAGAAGCTGGAACGCACGTTAACGGTCACTGAGTCGCGGCCGAGGTCTTGGGGTGGATATTTACTGTAACCCGTTCCGGCGGAGCGTTCGCCCGGTCGAACAGCAGTTGATATTCACCCAGAAAGCCCGGGCCCGGCTGCCAGTAGAACACGCCGTCCTGCAAAGTTGTGCCGATTGGCAGCGGCCGCCGCTCGCCATTGACGATTAGATATCCGATTGCGGCAGTGCCAACCTCAAATTGAATCCGGTCGAGCTCCTGCATCTCGATCGATCGGGCCAAGCGGGGAAGGGTGGAACGGCCGGTCGTCTCAGACTGCGCTGCCACGGGTCCGCTGTTCAGCACGGTAAAGTAGCGGCTGCCCAGTCCATCGCCATGCCCCGCGCTATCATATGCCACCCAGCTGATGGTGTGGATGCCGCTTGTAAGTTTGGTGGTGTCGATATAGAAAAAGCCGACCGCGCCGTTGCTGTTGGCCAAGCCTGGGAACAAAGTCGCGACGTCGCTGCGAAATTGGTTGTAGGTTGGATGGCCCACCGTGACGCCATCCACGATGACCGTCAGCGTGGAGCCGTCGGTGGGGATAGAGTTCGGATTCTGTGTCAATGCCCAGCCGAAATTGACGAATGCATTGCCCGACGCGCTGCCCCCTTGAGTGGGCGTATCGATAGTCCCGAACGGCTTCGCGGCATGAGCGTTGTCGGCGGTAATGGTGCGAGTTCCGAGATCCTGCGTACTCCCCGCCGCATTCACCGCAATAGCATGCAGGTTGTAAGTGCCGTTTCCAGATCCGGGCGAGCCGCCGGCGTTAGGCAAAAAGTTGGTGAGCAGCATATAGCCCCATCCGGCCCGGTAATTCAAGGGGGCGTTCGGAAAGGATGATTCGACGTCCGGACGCGCTCCTGGAACAAATACAGCTTCGCCGACGAACATCAAGCCGTTCGGGCCGTTGGGTTCGCCGCCAATCGGTTCCCGATAGATGCCCACGCTGTTTACCGCGATATTGTCCAGTGCCCAACCGGTGACCGGAATCGCTCCAGCGATGCCGGCGGTGTTGTTCAACGGTGTATCGAAGCTCCCAAACGGCGCGCTTGGCGTGGCGCTCCCGACGTTGACCTGGATTTGTAGTGGCGAGTTGGCCGCCCCCGCCGCCGTCACCGTGACCGTCCCGCTCCCGCCTGCTGCGGCTGTGATCTGAAATGTTCCATCCCCGCTGCCGGAGCCCGGAGAGACCACGATGTTGGGCTGATTAGAAGATGCCGTCCAGGCCACCGCCGAGCCTCCGGCAAATGTGACCGTAATGGTCTGTGGACTGGTCACCAACGCGCCGTTGTAGCCGAAATTGACCGTGCTGACGCTCAGATTCAATATGGGCGAGGTAGTGCCCGTCTCAGTCACCGTGAACGCCTGTCCGGCGATGGTCAGGGTGCCGGATCGCGTTGGACCGGAGTTGGCGGCCACTTGGTATGTGACGCTGCCGCTCCCGGTGCCCGACGCACCGCTGGTAATGGACAGGAACGCTGCGTTGCTCGAAGCCGTCCACGCACACCCGTTCGATGCCACCACATTCAGGGTCTGCGTTGCGCCTACGGCTGGAACCGTCACGCTTTGGGGAGCAATTGCATAGCTGCACAGAAGCCCCAGCGCGCCTACGCCGTTGGTTGTTCCGACGTACACTTTGCCGTTCACAACCGTGGGCACTATGAACTTGTTGCCGGTGCCGAAATGATCGCGCCCGTTCGCGGCCTGGTTGCTGTTGTACAGCTCTTTGGATAGATCGGTGGCTTCATAGGCGTGCAACGTCGCCGGACTGGTATTCTCCGCGGCCCAGACAATACCGTTTGCTGTTCCGTTCGCCGAAATCGACGGCGTGGAACCAGGATAGGCGAACGAATGCGACGAATGCGAGGCCGCGGGCGTCTGGAAGATTCCGTTGGCAAAGTGGAAAGCCTTCAATTGCTGACCTTCGTCGCCATAAAAGAGCGTTCCGTTGAACCAAGCGGGACTTGACCACACGCCGCCCGGCAGCTCGCCCGACAACTGCTGGTAGATGCTGTCCTTGGAAGGGCTGAATTTGCCCAAATTGCTTTTGTCCAGGACATAGATATTGCTGTCTTTCCCGGCACCCACGATCAGCGACCGGGCCGTGCCCAACGCATCATTGAGCGGGGGAAGCAGCATTAACCCGCCCGATCCCAGGTCCTGGTCGGTATTGGATTCGTTGGTCGTGTTCAACATCGTGAAGTAATCGGTGACGGCCAGCGTGCCACCGGCGGTCGAAATTTTCACGAACGCGTTCCCATAGTCGCCTTTGTTCGGGAGCCCGCCGGCAGTGAGCGTCGTATCGAAGGTCCCATTCCCGGTGAGGAGATAGATATTGCCGCTTGAATCCGCCGCGGGACCCGAGCCGGCCGCCCAAATCCCGCCTTCATTGCCATTCGGCGTGAGATTGAGAACACTCACCTGCGCCAGCGTCGATTCGTTGTATCCCATTACCCAAGATGCATAGGGACCACCATCGCAATGTGACCCCCAACTCGTGTACACCACCCCGTTGACGATCAACAATCCCGGTCTTTCCACATGCTGGCCAGGGAGAAAAGTATTCTCGACACCGCTTCCCGGATAAGTAGCCTGGACCTCAGCCGGCCCGCCGAATTCCTCCGCCCCGGTCGTGATATCCAGCGCGTGCAGACGCTGATGATAGTTTCCGGAGCCATCTTTGGACATGGCCACCAGATACATTGTTCCGTTCGCCCCGGACTGAAGGTCGATAACCGGCGTGGCTGTAATACCGATTTCGGGAGTGATCTGTCCACAGCCATGGTCATCGGATGTCGTTTCCCCCGCGCCCAGCGCGGATACCTTCCACAACTGCGTTCCGTTGTCAGCGTCGAAAGCGTAGGCGCTGGCGTGCTCGGTCATCACATACATCACGTTGTGAACGCCTTGCCCCGGAATCGTGACGGAAGGCACGTACAACGGCTGCGCGTCCACATGGCCGTCCACATTCATGACGAAAAGCTTTCCAAACGTTGACGCATTGACGTTGGCGGGTGTAAGGATCACTTCCTGCAGGTTCTGGCCGGTGCGGGCGCTGTCGTTGTGCCAGGTCAGAACACCAGGCTGAGCGCCTAGTATCGCCTGAACGGCCAGCGCCAAGCCACACGCCCTGACGATCTGGAATCGGATGCGGCGGTTGGACGGCATGTCTTCTATGATCGGCCCTTTGGGCTGAACCCGGAAATCAGTCAAATTGCTGCATTCCTGGCAGCCTGCGTCTAGGATTGTGCCGCCGATTCGCTTAGTTTGCCGCCCAGAGCCGCAAATTCCGCCATTTCCCGCTGCACTCGCTGTGGCTCTTTCGCTAAGGTGAAATGAAACACGGAGCCAGAGCCGAGCTCCGAGTCCACCCAGATTTTTCCGCCATGCCACTCCACGATCCGATGGCAGATTGCCAGCCCGATGCCGGTACCGGGAATCTCTTTTCCATGCAGCCGTTTGAAAATTCCGAAAATCCGCCCGTGATATTGCGGAGCGATCCCGATGCCGTTGTCCTTCACCGAGAACAGCCACTCCTCGCCGGTGAGCTCCGCCGATACATGCACGTGCAGTGGATCCCGTCCACGATATTTAATGGCATTGCCGATCAGGTTCTGGAGGAGCTGAACCAGAGAGCGGCTCTCCAGCCAGACGTCCGGCAGCGCGTCATGAGTGATAGTGGCGCCGCTCTCCTGGATTGCGGCTGACAATGAAAAGAGCACTTCGCCCAACGCGATTTCGGTCGAGGCGGGTTCCGAGGGGAGTGTCTTTTGCACGCCGGTGTGAGAATACTCCAGCAAATCGTGTATCAGAACGCTCATCCGTTCCACTCCGTCGACGATCAGCGAAACAAACTCATCGGCTTCGGGGTCGGCGAGATCCCGATAGCGGCTGACCAGCAGTTGAGTGAAGCTGGCTACCGTGCGGAGCGGTTCCTGCAAGTCGTGACTGGCTACATAGGCGAACTGCCGGAGTTCGTCGTTCGACCTCTGGAGAGCTTGCCGGGCTACTTCGAGCCTGCTCCTTTCTCGTTCCGCCAAGACGAAGAGCCGCGCGTTATCGATCGCGATTGAGGCTTGAGAGGCCAGGCTTGCTGCCACTCGCTCTTCGCGCTCGGAAAAGCTCCGATCGCTGAGATGCCCGAACAAGAGGACGCCTACCACTGTGTTCCGGCGCGAGGAGACCGGCAATGCGAGGCAGTTGCTGAGTGACAGTTTCTCTGCGATGACTTTCACCGCTCCGTCCTCGCTGCTATAGCGGCCGTCGCTCTGTCGCGACCAGCGCCAGGGCCGCTTGACGGAGAATTCCTGGGCGGAAATCTCGCCATGACCGCCCAGCAGCTCAGCAACCCGCTCGAGCGTGATGCCGGAAGAGCAACACAGCCGGAATTGGCCGCTGGGTCCGACTATGTCCTCGCCGAAGTATATGCCCAGATCCGCTCCGCTTAAGTCCGTTCCGGCATCCACTACCGCGGGCAGCAGTGCGTCCAGATTTAGTTCCGCCGCCAGGATTTCACCCAGGTGATTCAGCAGCTCGATCTGCGCGTGAGCCGCTTGTTCACCAGCGAAGGCTTGAGACCGCTCGGTTTCGGCCCGACGTACTTCATCTACATGATGTTCCACTTCATACTGCCGGGCTCGGGCGCGCAAGGCCGATTTAACCACGGTGAGCAAAGTCACGGAACGTAGCGGACGCTCAAGTAATGTCACATTTCCGAGCGGTATAGTCGCCTCGAACCGGCGTCGCATGTCGGCGTGCAGAGTACGGCCGGCGGTCAGGACGATAAACGGGAAATCGGACCAGGCGGGTTGCCGGCGGACCCATTCTGTGAGCGAAGGGAGAGTTACCGCGTTCAGCGCTTCGTCGGCAACCACTGCCGCTCCGGCGCCTTCGTCCAGCTTAGTGCAGAGATCTTTTACGTCCGAACAAACCTCAGCTACAAGTTGATCCTGTTGGAGCAGGGCACGCGCCAAATCGCCGTCCCGGCCGATGGGAGTTAAGACGAGTACTCTGCTTCGGAATGATTCATTTCGGTCTTCCATGACCGTCCTTAGCGAACAGTTTTTCGGATGCCCCGGTGTAGGTTGGCACTCCTGTGAGTACACCGTGGAAGTCGGACAACGCGGGTCCAAGAGAGATACCGTCTGAGCTGAGATGGAACTCCCGGATCATGCCTTCGTGCCCGCCGCTGCGCTTTTTGATGACGGAAATTGCCTTGTGAACAGCGCCCTGAAACTCGAAATAGCGCAGCAGGACCACTGTGTCAGTGAGATAGCTAAGGTCGACCGGAGAAGTCATGTGGCCCAATAAGCCATGCTGGGCCATTACCAGGATGCTTAAGACCTCCTTCTGATTCAAGAAGGCGAGCAGCTCATGCATTTGCATCACGAGAAACTGTTCGGCCGGCATGGCATTCATATAGCTGTTCAAGCTGTCAATCACCACCACCCCGCGGAAATTGCTTTCCACGCGCTCGCGAACGTGATGCGCGAAATTACCGGGCGATAACTCGGCGGCATTCACTTGTTCGATGGTTAACCGGCCGCTCTTCAGGAAAGGCCGGATTTTCATCCCCAGGCCCTCCGATCGTTGCAACAAGGTGTTTCGTCCTTCATCGAAGGTATAAATCGCAGCGCTCTCGCCGCGTTCCAAAGCCGCCATGGCATATTGCGTAGCCAGCGATGACTTGCCGGCGCCGGCCGGCCCTACCAACAGCATGCTGGTGCCTCGATTGACCCCCGTGCCCAACAGCTTGTCCATTTCCGGAACACCGCTGCTCACCGGTTCGCCTATGCCGGCATCATCGGAATCGACCAGCGCGAGTCGTGGAAAAACCGCCAGGCCCCCCTGCTGAATGACGAAGTCGTGATACCCCCCGCGAAATTGTGAGCCGCGCATTTTTGTAATTTGCAGCCTGCGCCGTTCGGCGCCATATTCTCGCGTGATACGCTCCAGAACAATCACCCCGTGAGTGATGCTATGCACCTGCAACTCGTGCGATTGGGAGGTCAGATCGTCGAGCAGCAGCGCGGTACATCGGCGGCCCGAAAAGAATTGCTTCAATGCCAGGACTTGGCGGCGGTAGCGGAGCGGATCTTGCGCGATGAGTCGGATCTCCGACAAAGAATCGAAAGCTACTCGCTCTGGATTCAACTCTTCTATGCGATTCAGGATCAGACGTGTTGTCTCGCTGAGTTCCACTTCCGATGGATGTAGCAGCGTGTAATTCTGGTCGGAATCGAGCTTCGCCTCCGGAGGCGTCAGTTCAAAGATCTCGATTTGGTCGAGCGACCACCCGTGCGAGCGCGCTATCGCACGCAATTCTTCCGCTGTCTCCGATAAAGTGATGTACAGGCATTTTTCGCCGAGTTTGGCGCCCTGTAGCATGAACCCCAGCGCCAGTGTAGTTTTGCCGGTGCCCGGATTGCCTTCCAGCAAATAAATCCGATCCGGCGTCAGTCCCCCCTGGAGGATTTCATCGAGTCCGCTTACCCCGCTCGAGACGCGTTGCGCGGTTTTCTGTGGCTCTTCTGTATGGGTCACTTTTTGATCGCTCCGCACCGTTAGACTCAGCGGGATGGGGTGCCGTTACAGGCGGTAACAGAAGACCTGAGCGATGCGCGATTTATCGCGTCAGCGGCCCAACCAGCGGTCTACTATTCCGCTCACGGCATCCACGAAGGGTAGAAATCCGATCGGCTTTTTCACGTATTCGCGCGCCCCCAGAGCAAGCGCGCGTTGTACCTCTGCCTCGTTGCCGCCGGAACTGAAGATCACAACCGGCACACCCCTGCCTTGATAGCGCTCCAGGACTGTGTGGCCGTCTACCTTGGGCATGTTGAGGTCCAGGATAATGAGATTCGGCTTGCACTCAGAAGTAGTTAGGGTCAGTAAGGCCTGCTCGCCATCCTTAGCGACTCGAATCTTGAGGGGAATCGGATACTTAGACAAGGCTTGACGCGTGAGCAACACGTCGGCTGGATTGTCCTCAATCAAAAATATTTCCGGCATCTCCACGCGGGTCACCAAGTTTCTTGATAGTTGGATTCAAACAGAAAGGTTCCGTTACGTCCCAGCGGCAAATAATTGCTCTAACCGTTACATCCGGTCCAGGGCGATTTTCGTGGGAAAAACGATTTCTGTCATACGATGGAACAAGTAATATAGACCATCGGCATGCGCGCCACTCTTAACTTATTGCCTATGCTCGCGATCTGGGGCTGGACTTGCGGTCAAGCCGCGCCACAGGACGAGACCATCCAGTCCATCAAAGTGGATGTCGACCTGGTAAACGTACTTTGCAACGTCTACGACAAGCGCGGCGCGCTGGTAAACGATCTCAGCCGGACGGACTTCGAGGTTCGAGAGGACGGAAAGCCGCAGGAGCTTCGCTATTTTGCCAGGGAAACGAATCTGCCTCTCACTGTCGCCTTGCTGCTGGATGTCAGCGGTAGCGTCCGGCAGTTCGTGGAAGTGGAAAAAGATACGGCAGCGCGATTCTTAAAAGAAATTCTGCGGCCCGAGGATCAAGCTCTGCTAATTGGATTTGGAAGCAGAATGATCCTCTGGCAGGACTTTACGTCGTCCGCTGAGGCCCTGCAAGCAGCGCTTACGCGACTGCACGCCATCCCTTTCCGAGGACTTCCGCTAGACGGCCAGCCCATGCCGGGCACTTTGCTCTACGACGTTATTTATGGAACTGCCCATGAGAAATTGAAAAATGTTCCTGGACGCAAGGTTTTGGTGGTGATCTCCGACGGTCTCGATAACGGCAGTCAAAAGAAGCTCGAGGAAGCAGTGGCCGCGGCCGAAGCCACCAACACCATCGTGTATGGAATCTGCTACCAGGTGGGCTTCTCCGGCTGTCCTTTCTTGACTAACCTGGCCGAACCCGCGGGCGGCCGCGCTTTCAAAGTAGGGCCTAAGACTCCATTGTCGAGGATCTTTCGAACCATCGAAGATGAAATGCGCAGCCAATATGCTTTGGGTTATGTGCCCACCAATCGCGCGCATGACGGCTCTTTTCGCAAGCTGCAAGTGCGAGTGCACAAGGCAGGCTTGCGGGCGCACACTCGCAGGGGCTATTTTGCCGTGCAGGATAAGGGTGACTGAGCGCGGCTACCGCATCGACCGTACGACCGGACTAGGTGTTTTCCCCGAAGCCGATCAGTACATTTCTCTTATTCCGATTGAATCCGGAAGAACCGAATAATCGAATAGTAGTGACTTTAGTCTGCCCAGGAGCGTGTGCGGTGGTGCAGCTATGAGCTTGCATGTCGGCGAGGCTGTCGGAGACTATCGGGTAATTGGCATCATCGGCGCCGGTGGGATGGGCCAGGTATTCCAGGTCGAGCACAAAATCACGAAGCGGAAAGAAGCGATGAAGGTCCTCATCGCCGATTTAGCCGACGATACGCAGGTCCAGCGTTTCAAGCGAGAAATCGAAGTCCAGGCTCGTCTCAATCATCCCAACATCGCGGCCGTGCACAATGCCTTCCGGCTGAAGGATCGCATGGTCCTGGTGCTGGAGTTCGTAGAAGGCCAGACGCTTGAGAATCTCCTCAAGCACGGCCGTCCACCGCTAGAAACCGGAATCGATTTTGTTCGGCAGACGCTGGAGGCGCTCGATTACGCCCACCACAACGGCGTCATCCACCGCGACGTGTCACCGGCCAATCTTATGGTTACCGAAGCCGGGCTGGTGAAGCTGATGGACTTCGGTGTGGCAAAGTCGCTCGGCGACTTGCGGCTGACCGATGGCGGCTCCATGATCGGATCGCTCTACTATATGTCGCCCGAGCAGGTGAAAGGCGCGACCGAACCCGATCCGCGATCAGATATCTACTCAGCTGGGGCAATTCTATATGAAATCGTTACGGGCAAGAAGCCGTTCGACTACCAAGACCGCTTCTCCCTGATGGTCGCCCAAGTGGAAGAGCTGCCGCGCCTGCCGAGCTTGATTGACCCCGGACTTCCCGCCGTGCTGGACGACATTATCCTTCGAGCGCTTGCTAAAGATCCCAGCCAGCGTTATTCCTCAGCCCAGGATTTCTTGGCAGCGCTTCAGATCATGCAGCCGGCGGCAACCTCCCCTGCTCAGCCTGCGGAACGCCCCAAACGGCATATCATAGCTGAGGCGATGGCCGGTGTCGCCGTGGTTACCATCTGTGGCTTGGCTGGCGTTGGCGCAATCGCATGGAACCAGTTAAGCGAGCCGCTTCCGAATCCGCCCGCGGTGAGGCTGGCAGTTCCGCAAGCGCCTCAAAATCTGGCGGCGATACCGCCGAACCTGCCCGCCGCTAGCGAGGCTCCGTTGGGTTACTTTTCTGGGAATCCGATCCCAACCCCCTCGCAGCCCGTTTCGGCGGGGGCATCCAGGCCCGTCGTAAAACCCCTTGCGACTGCTGCCAGGGCGACGAGAACCGAGCCGGCGGCGGGCCGAGAGACCAAGCCGATCGAAACCAGGCCAGCCGACGAGCCCAAGTCTGAGGTTCAGCCCCCGATTACGCCGCAACAGGCTGACGCGCCGCCAGTCGCCACCGCGCAATCGGAACCCGAAGCACCACCTGCCGAGTCCAAGAAGGGTGGGTTTTGGGGCAAACTGAACCCTTTCCACGGTAAAAGTCTTAAAAAGAAGAAGGAAGATTCGGCTTTGCGGTCTCCAGGCAGCGTCCCGCCCGCCAGGGGTCAGGAATAAGAAGTGCGCGTTAGAAAATGAAGCTTAAGCCGCCCCGTAAGGCGCGCGGCTGCTGGATTAGTAGAACCCTCTGAATGCCATCTGAAATCGGAAGATAACCCTGCCCCAGGCCGTTGCGCAGTTCAGCGGTGGCCTCCAGACGGCCGGGCATGCCGCCGAAGGAGGGTATTGGCTGCCGCACGCGAATGTTCAAGCCGGGCTCCGGATAGGCGCTCTGGGTAAGGTAGAAGTGGCTTGGCATAATCGTGCTGTAGTCGGTCCACTCGTAGCTTCCGCTGATTTGCGTACCGACAACCGGCAGTGTCGCCGAGGCCCTCGCGGAAGCCCAGAAGCGCTGCGTAGTCCGGATATTAGACCGCAGCTCCTGCGCGGTCTCCAGTGCCATACCGTGATCTCCCAGCTCCAGCGCGCCGCCCCGCCCGGCCGACGCTCCTAGCTGTATGCGATCGCCGAGCGATTTAGTCATGGAAGCGGCGAACCCGGTACGCTGAAAACTCCCGATGTTCAGAATGCTGCTCTTGGAGGAAATGTCGGGGAGTACATCGCCCAGCGCGAAAGCGTCGCCTGCTGGAGCAGCAATCGTCATAGAGGCGTTAGTTACCGTCTCCCGATACCCAGTCATGCTAAAGATCGTAGAGCGCAGCTTCTTTTCGTACCCTATCTCGAAGTCCTGCGAGCGCTCCACCGCGCCGCGGCCATTGAGGAGCGACAATCGCGGCAAAACCGACAGCGCCGCCAAGTCCTCAGCCAGGGCAGTCTGGTCGCCGCGCACATAGGTTTCGTTGCCGCGGCCTTCTTCCACCAGCAACTGACTAGGAGGCGCGCCAGAGCTATACGCTAGTTGCACCGTGCCGGCATTATCGAGGTCATAGCTAAGCCGGGCGAACTTGCTCATATAATTCAGGTGGTCCAGGAAGGAAACTGAATTAAGCGATATCCCATAATCCAGACGAAGATCGTCGGAAATGGCAATCTTATCCTGCATCGAGATCGCCATGGTCCGCAGTGCCGGAGCGCCGTCGGTCTGTCCGGTCATTTCGGCCAGGCTGGCTCGGGCGGGCAGGAAAACCTGTTGCACGGTTACGGCGATTTCCGGTCCACCGTCGTCGCGGCTGTAACTGGTGCGGAAACCGGCCGTGGGGCTGCCTGCCCGCGAGCCATATCCTACATTTCCGCTGACCTGTAGCTGACTACGTCCCATCACCGATGTGGCTACGGCGAATGCAGTGCCTAGATCGGATTGAGGGGAAGCGCCGCCCAGCGAGCCGGCATCGCCAGCCGAGACACTCAGAACTCCCCGCGTGTCCGTGAAGACGCTGCCTACCGCGCTGTCGCGCTTGTTAGGATCGGAGGCGCTTTGGTCGGGAAGCAATCGCAGCACCGGTCGCGTCGCGGTGGATGTCTTCAGAGTCCACTTCCAATCGTCGCTCATTAACGCGCCTTGCCCGGGTGCGACGTAAACCAGCTCGATAGAACTCAATACGCTGGCCAGATCCACATAGAGCAGGCTTTGCATGCCCGGTTGAACGGCGATCTTCTGCTTCATAGCCGGTACGAAACTCGCGAGCGTGATGCGGACCGAATAAAGATCGGGGTTGAGCAGGCTGAAGCCGAAAATGCCGCGCTCGTTGGTGATCGTCTTAAAGATCAGCCGGTCGGAGCGATTGAAGAGGAGCACCGTAGCGCCCATCTGTGGAATGCCGGTGGAATCGCGGACGAAACCGGCGATGCTTCCGGCCAATTGGGTAGGCTCGGCGCAGAACCCCGCCGGCGCCGACAACAACAGCGCTGCTATCCATCCACTCGCGAGTTTTAGCCGACCGGTCATTGTCCAGTCAATAGCTTAGGCGGTATCCGCCCCCTATCTCTTACTTTACCGTAAAGTTTGCCGTCGGGGTAAGGACCTGATCCCGGTTCTTGTCCATTACCTTCATTTTCAATGTATACTGCCCTGGTTCGAGACTCATCAACGGCAGCAGCTTCTCGACCGTAACCTGCTGGGCCGACGCTCCCGGTATCTGGCTGATTTCCTCGGTATAATCCAACACCGGCTTTTCTACGCCGGCCTTTGTAATCTCATATTGGATAGACCCATTTGGTTTCTTGGTCTTTTCATCAGGACCAAAATTGTAGAACTGCGTATAAATGCCGAGCTTCTCATTGCGCTCGAACGTATCGTTTAAGCGCGGCCGGACCTTGGTATCGCCGATAACGAATTGGCCGCTTCCGATGCTCTTGGTGGGTACCTTCTCGATCAGATCCGCCAAAATCAGGCTGCTGGAAGCCAGTTTCTCTTCGTCGAAATGCGGGACGTTCAGGGCCATCGGATAGCTGGTCATATTTCCGCCCACGATATCCTTGCAGACCACGTTTAACCGGTACATACCCGGCGCCAAGCGGCACCGCCTTCTGATAGATGGAAGCACCCTCGATCGCTTTGCCCAACAAATCCGACGGGACCTCCACGCTAACCACATCTTCGAAAGTATTGATGACGCGCCCGGCGATGATTGCTGATGCGAGCGAAGATATTCACGGTGGCCTTTGCTACGCCATCTTTCTGCTGGAACTGCAGGTCCTTCCGCTCGAACTGGATGGTTACCGTGGACAGAATCGTAGAGTCTGTGACCTTGATGTAATCGGCCTGAACTTTGAACGGAAGCGTATTAAACCGGATGGAGGAGCTCACCGCGGCTTCCAGATCCTTGAATTTCACAGCGGGAGGCTTCTGCAGTTTGGCGAACTGCTCCAGACGCGTAAACTCGTTCATGCTGTCCGGCAGCGGCTGAGCACCGGTTCCAAGGTGCGTGCCGTCAGTGCGATTGAAACGCTGAGTTTTGTCGGCCATGCCCATCTGTTCCATCATGGTCAGTCCGGCGCCCGGAACGTACAGCAGGGCGTCTTTCTCAGACGGGTCCATGGACATGTGATATTCGCCGCTCATGGTGGTATCAACGAACTCGATGTTGATATCATTGCCGATGCCGTCGATGTAGCGATAACGCCACTTCTCAAACGGATATGTGGAAGTGGTACCGCCACCCTCTTCGAAGGGCCGTTCGTACGTGCCGCCAGAGGGATGCGATTCGATTTCGTCTGGTGGGCCGTAAACGATATAGGTGCGTCCGCGGTCCGTCTTCCAGCCCGGGATGCCCGACGCATAATGCTCGTTGGCATAGGCGATGCGCCGGTAGTGCTCTTCCTTGTACTCGTTTTCCTCTGTGTCGGGAGTAGGATCGCGCCGCAGCCAGAACTGCTCGATGAACTGCTCGCGCTCGTCATCGGTACTCAGCCGTTTCCAGGCCTGGCGTTCCTCGTCCGTGATGATATAGGTAACGTCTTCGTTGAGCCATTTCCGGTAAGGGGTTTCCAACTCTTTGCGCAGCTTTTCTTCCTGCCGGCGGCGCTGCTTGTCGGTCATCGGCTTGGAGACGGTCTCGCGCTTCTTCGAATCCGAGACGGGTTTCTTATCGGTATCGGACGACTGAGGCGCCGGAGATTGCGCTGCAGGGGCCTGGGCTGCCGGTGGTTGGGCTCCGGCGATAGCTGTGAGAAGCAGGCCTGCCAACGACCCGCTAATCAAAAAAAGCCGTGTTTTCATACAATTCACCACCCTACACGAATCGGTCTTCCCTTCATTCTAGGCTGATTCACCTTAGGGGTCAAGGGACTGACGCACCACCCGGCGGTGGCGTTTCATCGGCGGGCCGATTTTGTATGGTGTTTGGGGTGTCCTCTGCCGGCGCCGGATTCGACGGGTGTCCAACGAAGCTCTCTTCCAGAATCGATAATACCCAGGTCCAACCTTCCTGGTGCTGGTGACCCATTTCGTCGTCTGGGACCCCGGAGTGCCGCAGAGTGACATCGGTCTGGCCCCCACGCGGCTGGAAAGTGAGAGTCACCACTGTTTCCACGCCCTTAGTCGCCTCCGAGACCCAGGTGTGTTCAATCCGATGCGGGCGTTCGATCAGCACAAAACGACCGTAATGAGGCCACGTTCGGCCTGCATGCTTCACCGCGAAGTAGAACAGTCCATCCACCACCGGGTTCAGGATTACGCGCGCCGCCCCGTGCCACGGCCCGCCGGCGCTCTCGGGGTCCAGCCAGACGTCGAAAACCTTTCCGGCTTCTGCGGGAATCGTGCGGGTGACGGTTATGTCGATAAGCTCCACGTTCAATTCTCCTGTTTCGTAGTAAAGAAATTCTCGAGCCGATCGAGCCGCTCATTCCAGAAACGCTGGTAGGTCGAAACCCATCGCGCGACTTCGCGCAGCGGGCCGGCAGACAACTCCAGGGTGTTCTCACGTCCATGCCGGGTACGCCGCACTAGCCCGGCGCTCTCCAGAACTCTGACGTGCTTGCAGACTCCGGTGAGCGACATTGAGAACGGAACAGCCACATCGCTGATGCGGGCCGGCCCGCGCGAGAGCCGGTTCAGGATCGCTCGCCGGGTCGGATCGGATATTGCGATCATGACCTGATTCATATTGGTCGCCATAGATACTGAACCTATCGGTTCACTATTACACTCCACCGCCGACCTGTCAACTCTTCCGCGCGGAACTCAAGGTATATTTGCTAAGAGGTAAAGGATGCGAAATCGCAGGGAATTCATCAAGAGCGTGACAGGTGCCGCGGCCGGATCGCTACTTACCGGCTCCGGGCTGGTTCAGGGCGCTGCCCAAGCGGCGCAGGCGGGCGCTGGCGCCCGGCGGGAAGTGCACGTAGGCGGGAAACGCGTCAAAGTAATCGACGTCCATGCGCACGCCGCCATTGCCCAGGTTGCCGATGTGCTGAAGGGCACTCCGCTGGAACGTTTTGCGCGCGGTGGAGGCCGGGCCCTCGGAGCCGACCGGATTCAGGAGCTGGATAAACGCGGTATCGACGTCCAGGCGCTCGACATCAATACCTTTTGGTGGTACTCGGCGGATCGCGACCTGGCCACGAAGATCGTGCAGGTGCATGACGAAGGTTTGTCCAAATGGTGCGCCGCGCACTCGGACCGTTTCGTGGCGTTCACCTCTCCAGCGCTCCAGTTCCCCGATTTGGCGGCGCAGCAGATCGAGCACGCCGTAAAGGAGTTGGGAATGCGCGGGGTGGCGATCGGCGGCCACGTCGCGGGCGAGCCGCTGTCCGGCCCGAAGTACGATCCGTTCTGGGCCAAAGTGCAGGAGCTGGGAGTGATCGTATTCATGCATCCCAACAATGCCGAAAACGTCGCTAAGCCGGATGCGTTCGCGGGCGCGGGCGATCTGGGCAACATCGTGGGCAATCCGCTGGAGACCGACCTCTTCTTGACCCGCCTGATCTTCGATGGAACGCTCGACCGTTTCCCGGGTCTGAAAGTCTGCGGCGCCCACGCGGGCGGCTATCTG
The DNA here is from genome assembly GCA_963769205.1 of Bryobacterales bacterium. Classification (GTDB taxonomy): domain Bacteria; phylum Acidobacteriota; class Terriglobia; order Bryobacterales; family Bryobacteraceae; genus Palsa-89. The sequence continues at coordinate 101,525 of CAVYKR010000025.1, forward strand.
CCCTCTTACTTCGGGCGGACGGATGTGGCTTGCGAAGTGCGCCAGAACGCCAAGTGCGTGAACAAGAAGCATCCTCGTGAATATCTACACGACCAGATCCTGGCCGATTCGATGGTATTTTCACCGGAGGGCATCCGGCACCTGGTCGCAGAAATGGGGCCGACTCAAGTGGTATATGGCACGGATATACCCTTGGTCTGGCCCGACACGATCGACGCGATCCTCCAAGCCGACATTCCCGACGCGCACAAGGAAGCCGTGTTGGGCGGCAACCTAGTCAAGTTATTGAAGCTATGAAAAAGGCAACCACGGTCGTCACTATTCTCACCGCGATCGGCGCTGCACTCTTAGCCGTCCAAACTCAGCCCCGTACGCGCAGCTTTCACTTCGAGTACAAGACCATAGTGAAGGACATTCCACCGGGGGCCAAGCACGTCGACGTTTGGATTCCAGTGCCGCATGATGATGCCTACCAGAAGATCAACAATCTAAGAATCGACTCGCCTCACGTTTACAAAATCGCGACGGCTTCACATGAGAACAGCATGCTGCACATTGGCATCGACGATCCAAAGCCACGACCGTTCACCATTACGCTCAGTTTTGATGCCGCGCGGACAGAGCACATTCAATCCCGTTTGTTTGGCGGGTCGCCGCTGGCGCGAGATGAGAACCCTGCTGAGCTGGCGCAGTATCTAAAACCGGACCGGCTGGTCCCGCTCGACGAACAGATTCGGACGTGGGCCCGCGAGGTGGTCGATAAAGCTCACGCACACACAGATCTGGAAATGGCACGCGCTATCTACAATCATGTGGTTTCGACGGTCAAGTACGATAAGACCGGTAAGGGCTGGGGCCGCGGCGACATCTACTATGCCTGCCAGGAACGGCGCGGCAATTGTACCGATTTCCATGCCATTTTCATCGGTTACTCCCGCGCTCTTGGAATCCCGGCGCGCTTCGCCATTGGTTTTCCGCTTCCGGCTGATCGCGGCGCAGGAAAAATCGCGGGTTATCATTGCTGGGCTGAATTTTACGCCAAAGGGATTGGTTGGGTGCCGATCGATGCCTCTGAAGCCGCTAAGGACCCCTCAAAACGAGAGTATTTTTTTGGAGCGCACGACGAGAACCGGGTCGAATTTACGAAAGGCCGCGATGTCCTGCTTGCACCCCGCCAGAAGGACGACGCGTTGAATTACTTCGTTTACCCGTATACCGAGATCGATGGCAGACCGACGGGTGAAACTGAGTATGAAATAGCATACCGGGATACCGTCTCACAACTAACTACAGCCGTTCGCTAACAATCGGACTCTCCCGATCGAAACGGCTGCGTGCTATTCTCTGCGCCATGGCAGACATCCGGCCCCTGGCATTGATTACCGGTAGTTCGAGTGGCATCGGGGCGACCTTCGCCGCGGCGCTCGCAACCCGACGGTACGACCTTCTGCTGGTTGCCAGGCGGCGAGACCGGCTGCAGGAGATGGCCGGAATGCTGGAGCAATCGCATCGTATCAAGGCCGAAATCCTCCCCGCCGATCTGACTGTCGACCGGGATCTGAGCGCCGTGGAGCAGCGTATCGCCGCCAGCGGAAATTTGCAGCTCTTGGTGAACAACGCAGGCTTCGGCACGCGTGGGATGTTCTCCAGCGTGGACGTGGAGAGCCAGGATCAAATGCACCGCCTGCACGTGCTTGCAACGATGCGGCTGACGCATGCCGCCCTTAGAGGCATGACCATGCGGGGCCAAGGCGCGATCATCAATGTATCCTCCGTGGCGGCATTCTGGCAGTCTCCCGGCAGCATCAGTTATTGCGCTACCAAGGCCTGGATGAACAGCTTTACCGTGGGTCTGGCTTCGGAATTGAGGAGCGCGGGATCGATGGTACAAGTACAAGCGCTTTGCCCGGGCTACACGCTTTCTGAGTTTCACGAGGTCGCCGGCATGGATCGCAAACTAGTTCCGTCTGCTCTATGGATGCGCGCCGAGGACGTAGTGGCGGCCTCGCTGCACGGTTTGGACCGTCGAAAGACAGTTGTGATCCCCGGCAAGCTGTACAAAGCGGCTGTGTTCTTCATGAAGCACACGCCTAGATTCGTGCTGGAGCGCGTAGCGCTACGACAGCAGCGCCGCTTGAAGAGAAATCAGTAGGTCTCGATTTCCAGTTTTTGGCGCGGCCCAGGAACGTAGGGGGCCACCAGGCTCTCATTGCCATCGCGGTCGACCGCCTTGACGCCAAAGATCGTGTCATCGATGGAGACATCCTTGAACGTATATTCGTTTACTTTGCCAACGAATACCTCTTTCTCCCAATACGGCGCCGTCGATTTGCGCATCACGATGACATAGCCGAGCAGGTCGGGCTCGGGATTTTCGTTCTTCCATTTCAGGGCAGCGTCGTAGCGCGTTTTACCGCGCGAGATCAGCGGATTGAGCTGGCCCTTGCGCGCGCCACTGGTGATGGTCTCGTTAGTAACCGGCGCCTTGGGTGCCAGTGCGAGACTCGCCAGGGCCGCCGCATTCGCCTGAATAACTCGCGACGCGTAAGCCACCGACGTGTTCTCAAAAGTGTCCGTCACCGAATGCTGATTGGCGTAGTTCTCATTCGGAGTAGTAACGCGCACCGCCGGATAGCCTTCCTGATTGAAGGGCGTGTGGTCGCCGCCCCGCCCGATGCGATCCGCGCGAAAAACCAGATCGATTCTTACCGACGGCAGATAACGTTCGGCCGTGTCTTTGACATAGCGCGCCAGTTGCCGCGAAGCGGAATCGGAGGGGTCTTCCGAGTACACCGAAATGGTCGAGTTGTCGATGCGGCCGTTGCCGGAGACATCGCTGCCGATGATGTCATTGTTCAAAACGCCATCGATGATCTGGTTTTCCTTGTGCGCCTTACGGGCGTAAAGGGCGCTGCCGATCAGTCCCATCTCCTCTCCGGCGAAGGCCACGAACACGATCGTCTTCTCGAATTCATACTGGCTCATGATGCGCGCCAGCTCCATCACGGCGGCGGTTCCGCTGCCATCGTCGGTAACCCCGGGTTCAACCGGAGCCAGCATCGAGAGCTCGAAGGGCGGGGGTGTGGGAGCGCCTTCGCCGGCCGCACCCATTTCCATTGGTCGAACCGCCGCCGTCGGTTGGAACCGCGGCGCTGCCATCCGGATTGCGGCGCAATAGCGCTAGCGAATCATAGTGGCCGCTGAGGATGAACTGTCGTTCCGGATTCAGCTTGCCTGGGAGCACGGCGACTACATTGTGAAGATCGACATCCTGGATGATCCGGCCCTTCCCCTTTTTCACGCGGTAGCTGTCGAAGCTGACTTGCAGCCGCGGGCTGTAGCTCTTGAACTGATCGTAAATCCAGTGCCTTGCCGCTCCAATACCGCGCGTAGGATTGTCCTGCTCTGAGAAGACGCCGCGCGTCTGGAAACTCTCCAGCTTCTTCAAGATCTCCGTGATGCGCTCTTGAGAAACTGAGTCCACAATCTTCTGGACGGTCGGGTTGACCGATTTCATCTGCGCATTCGCGCACTGAACCAGAGCGATAGCAAGTAAGGGAACGGTCAGTTTCATCGTGAGTGGGCCTTGTAGGTTTTTTGAAACTTGTTGCGCGAGTTGTACACCGTAAACGAGCCGTCCGATTGGGCGGTCAGCTTTATGTAGTCCCCTTGATCATGTTCATCCACGTTGGCGATAAAAGAGTCCGGGACATTGTGATCCTTGCCGCCCTCCATGGAGTAATGGATCTGCCAAAGATCCTCCAGCTGGGGCGAATTCTTGACGATCTGCCAAGCGCCTGGATTTCCGCCTTTGCGAGCGCCGTTATTCATGATCGTCACCCGCGGATGGATCGCGTCCACCAAAGCCGGCGAATTGGATTGGTCCAGCCCGTGGTGCGAAGTCAGGTACACATCAACGGTCCCGATCGAATTATTGGGGCACATCAATTCCAATTCCTTGTTCCAGGTCAGATCGCCCAGATCGAGCAGACGAAAATCTCCGTACGTGATCAGAGTGCCTAGCGAGCGTGCGTTCTCGGTAGGATCGGCTTCCTTCTTGGGACTGGATGCGCAGAAAGGATTGGGTTGCCCGGCGCCGGGAAGGGAAGTCTGGATATGCTCGCCCGCAGCCGTTAATACCTGAACCTTTATGTCTTTGATCGGCAGCGTATCGCCTGGCTTGACCACCAGGTGCTGCGCGTCGGGACGCTGCAGCAGTTTCACGTAGTCGGCGTAATCTTCTTTCACCACTTTGGAGTCTTCCATGTTGGGCCCGTGGTCGATAAAGGTGCCCACCTTCAACCGGCTGGCCAGTTGCGGAGCGCCGCCCACATGGTCACGGTGATAATGCGTGATGAGAACATAATCGATCCGCTTGATTTTGGCTAATTTCGCGGCGTTGGCGATGCGGTCGGCGTCCCGGCCGTCGAACCCGCGCCAGCCCGTATCGATAAGCAGAGATTGACCGGAAGGACTGACGATCAGTGTGGACTGGCCGCCTTCCACATCGATGAAAAACATTTCCAGATTCTTGGCCGACAGTACGGCCGGCGCGGGGTAAAGCAGCGCCAGCATAGGTAGGTAACGAAGCAGCTTGTATAGCACTTTTGGAATCGTATCACAGCCGGGCGATATTGCCGGAACAGACCGCTTGGGCGTAACGTAGTTAATGATAGGCGTTCTGATATGCCATTTTGTTGCCAATGCGGGCGGGCCGTGGGAAACCACGATATCTATTGCGCCAGTTGCGGCACCCGCCAGCCGGCTTCGACGCCGGTAACGGATTATCTTTACGGGGTTAGCCCGCGGACGGCCTCGCTGCTTTGCTATATCCCTATCGTGGGCTGGATCGTGTCCATCGTGATTTTGGCGTCGGCGCGCTTCCGAGGCGACGTACGCGTTCGCTTCCACGCCTTCCAAGGCCTATATCTTTTCGTGGCGTGGTTGATTGTCGATTGGGTTCTCAGCCCGCTGTTCAGCTTCCCTCATTTCTGGGGACCGTCCTTCTACAGGATCTTTCCGGCGCTCATGAAGGCCACCATTTTTGGAGCGTGGATCTTCATGATCATCAAGACCGGGCAGGATGAGACCTACAAACTTCCGATTCTGGGCGAGTTAGCCGAAAAATCGGTCAGCGAGCAGCGCTAGCCTAACCCTGCAGCGCCCGCTCGAACTCCAGCGCCGCAGCCTCCCAGGAATGCTTCGTCTCCACATGCTGCGCCGCGGCCGCTGCCACGCGCTGCCGTTCAGTTCCACTATTCAACAGCCGCACACACGCCTCCGCAAACGCATCCGGCTGGTCGGCTATCAATATATTCTCGCCTGGCGAAATGTCGAGCCCTTCCGCCCCGATCGTGGTCGATACTACCGGCGTCCCCGCTGCCATCGCCTCATAGATCTTCAACCGTGTTCCTCCCCCGATCCGCAGCGGTACGATCGACACCTTCGATTCCCACAGCCATGGACGCACATCCGCAACCGTGCCTGTAATCCGGATTCCCGGTTCTCGTTCCGCCAGATCGGTGACCTCCCGGCCCGGCGTCCGTCCCACCACTGCGAGCGTGCAAGCGGGCAGCTTCCGTTTGATGAGCGGCAAAACTTCATTGACGAACCAAACCGCGCCATCGATATTGGGCATCCAATCCATCGACCCCACGAACACCAGGTCGGTGGCCGCTTCGGCTTCCGCCGTTGGCCGAAAGTAGCTCACATCTACGCCGGTCGGCACCGCCGCCACGCGCGAAACTCCATATAGCTCCCGCATCTTCGCAGCGTCCGCCTCGGAAACGGCAATGATATTCTTCACGGACCGGCAAACCTGCCGTTCATATTCGAGCATCAGCCGTGCCTGCCTACGAAAGTAGTACCGCCGCAATGAGGAACCCGCGTGCTCCACATGACGGTTCCATATCATCGCTTCGACATTGTGTTGAAACAGAACAGCGCGCGATAGATCGCTGAAGTGCGGCGCGGAGCTCAAGAAATCGCACACCACATGATCGAATGAATGCTCGCGAAGCAGCCGGTCTACCGTCGCCCTCATTTCGTCGTTGCGATGCCGAAAGACCGCGACTGGAATATCGGTCACTAGCCCCCTGGCCAGTTGGAGCAGAAAGGCCGGCGAGGTCTTGTCCGTAACCGTCCGCTGCACCGGATAGACAAAGGACGCGTATTCTTTTGCCCGTGCCGGACCTTCCGGGAATTTGGGATTCCACAACCCCGCATAGTGCACCTCATGGCGTCGATGCAGGCATTTCAAGGTCTCCAGCGTTCTTATCTGGCCGCCGCGATTGGTAGGATGCAGAAAGTCGCTGTACACCCACAGTAGCTTCATGGAGTCATCTTCAATCCTATAAGAGCGTCCCGCGCTCACGCCGCCCGCCTCGTGTGTTATGCTGGCTCAAGCAGTTAGACCCCTTTTGGGAGGAATCATGAGAGCCATCAGTGCAGTGCTGGCGTGCACGGTACTCGCAACCGCGCTTTCGGCCCAGCAATTCGCGCCGCCGAAGACCAATCTCAAAGTCGGTGACGAAGCCCCCGACTTCACTTTGCCCGACACCGACAACAAGCCGGTGAAGCTTTCTGATTTCCGCGGGAAAAAAGTCGTCGTCCTGGCCTTTTTCGTGGCCGCCTTCACCGGTGGTTGAACGAAGGAACTCACTGCGTACCAGTCTGGTATCGCAAATTTTGATAAGAATGATGCTCAGGTCATCGCGATCAGTACCGATTTTGGTCCGACCTTGAAGCATTGGAAAACAGAACTGAACGCCAGTTACCCCATGCTCAGTGACCATATGCGCAAAGTCTCCGAGCAGTATGGGGTATTGATCAACCAGATGGGCGTTGCCAACCGTGCCACCTTCGTAGTCGATAAGGACGGCAAGATCGCTAACATCGAGGAAGGTAGCGGGGCAATCGATATCTCCGGCGCCGATGCGGCTTGCAGTCGCCTGGCGCACAAGGGTCAGTAACCCACCGGCATTGCAATTAATGGGCCGCGCTAATCATGGCGGCCCTTGAAACCTCCTGGCCGTTTTATACCTCAACAATAGTGGAGTGAGCTTCCTCGGAGCAGCCACATTTCCGGAGAAGTCCCGTAAAAGTGGCGACCAACGAGCCCACCTCAAATCTAGACGCTGATCCGCTCTGGTACAAGGACGCGGTCATCTATGAGGTTCACGTTCGCGCTCTTGCCGACAGCGACGAGGATGGCATGGGCGATTTTCGCGGCCTCACCAAGAATCTCGATTACCTGCAAGACCTCGGCGTCACCGCCATCTGGCTGCTGCCCTTTTTCCCTTCGCCTTGGCGCGACGACGGCTACGATATCTCAAATTACACCGACGTCCACCCGGCCTACGGAACGCTGCGCGACTTCCAGACTTTTCTAAAGCAGGCCCATCGCCGTGGCATCCGTGTTATCACCGAGGTAGTTCTTAATCACACCTCCGATCAGCATCCCTGGTTCCAAAGGTCCCGTCACGCTCCGCCCGGGAGCCGCTGGCGTGACTTTTACGTCTGGAGCGACACGGCCGAGCGTTACAAAGACGCCCGCATCATCTTCAAGGATTTCGAAACTTCCAATTGGACCTGGGACCCAGTCGCGAAGGCCTACTACTGGCATCGGTTCTATTCGCATCAGCCGGATCTGAACTACGACAATCCCGCCGTGCAGGAAGCCATGCTAGGCGTAATAGATTTCTGGTTCGATCTGGGCGTCGATGGTTTCCGCCTCGACGCGGTCCCGTACCTCTTCGAGCGCGAAGGAACCAACTGCGAGAACCTCCCGGAAACACACGAATTCCTCAAACACCTACGCACCCACATCGACGCCAAATACAAAGATCGAATGTTGCTGGCCGAGGCCAATCAATGGCCCGAAGACGCGGTGGCTTATTTCGCTGAGGGGGACGAATGCCAGGTGGCCTTCCACTTTCCTCTAATGCCGCGGCTGTTCATGGCCATCCATATGGAAGATCGCTTCCCGGTCATGGAGATTCTCCAGGAGACGCCGGCCATCCCGCCCAACTGCCAGTGGGCATTGTTTCTCAGAAACCACGACGAACTTACCCTGGAAATGGTCACCGACGAAGAGCGCGACTACATGTACCGCGTCTACGCCCACGATCGCCGCATGCAGATCAATCTGGGGATTCGCCGGCGCCTGGCCCCGCTACTCGAAAACGACCGTAGAAAAATCGAGCTCATGAACGCGCTACTATTCTCGCTGCCCGGCACGCCGGTCATCTATTACGGCGATGAAATCGGCATGGGCGACAACATTTATCTAGGCGATCGAAATGGCGTCCGAACACCCATGCAGTGGAGTCCGGACCGCAATGCCGGCTTCTCCCGGACCAATCCCCAAAAGCTCTATCTACCCGTAATTATCGACCCCGAATATCATTTTGAAGCCGTCAACGTAGAGACCCAGCAAAATAACCCCCATTCGCTGCTATGGTGGATGAAACGCTTGATCGAGCAGCGCAAGCAATTCAAGGCATTCGGGCGTGGAACGCTCGAATTTCTGCGCCCCTCCAATCGCAAGGTGCTGGCCTTCTACCGCCGCTTTCAGGAAGAGACCATCCTGGTGGTCGCAAATCTTTCACGCTTCCCGCAGCATGTTGAGCTGGATCTTTCGGCCGCCCGAGGTCAAACCCCGGTGGAGGTGTTCGGGCGTGCCGAATTCCCACCGGTCGGCGATCAGCCTTACCTGCTCACATTAGGCTCGCTCGGGTTTTTATGGCTCTCGTTGGAATCGAAACAAGCCCATCAGGAGTCCATTCAAGCGTCCCTCACACCATCCGGCCTGCCGCTAATAATAGTCGAATCCTGGGACGAAGTTTTTCAGGGACGCAGCCTCACCGTGCTCCTGCGCCGTCTGCCCGCTTTCCTAAAGACACGCCGCTGGTTTCAGGGCAAGGATCGGACCATTCGCTCCATTGATGTCCTCGATACGATTTCGGTGCCTGATACCACCGCGCAAATCCTGTTGGGACAGATCGAGTATGTCGAAGGCGACCCGGAGATCTACATCTTGCCTGGAACCGTGGCCGTCGGCGAGGAAGCAGAGAGGATCAAAGCCAAGCTGGCGGATGTCGCGGTGGCGCAGTTACAGGCTCAGGATGGCAGCCGCGGGATTCTTTACAGCTCCATGTACGATACCCGTTTCTGCGACGCGCTTCTCGGCGCTATCGCACGACGGCGGCGTTTCCGGGGACGCGGCGGCGAATTGGTAGGCTCCCACAATCGCGCCTTTCGTAAAGCCTGGGGCGAGAGCCATCCCGATCTCGGAGCCGCCATTTTGAAGGCTGAGCAAACCAATAGCTCGGTCGTGTTCGGAAACCGCTTCATCTTGAAAATCTACCGCCGCGTCGAGCCGGGCACTCACCCCGAGATCGAGATCGATTCCTTCCTCACTGAACAAGGCTTCGCGCACAGCGCTCCGCTCACCGGATTCATCGAATATCGCCCGCAAAATGGCGTCCCGACTAGTGTGGCCGTGCTCCACGCCTTTATCGAGAACCAGGGCGATGCCTGGCACTACACACTCGATTCGCTCAGCCGCTTTTTCGAAGCCGCGCTCGCCCGCCGTGAGGCCGAGTACGTTACACCGGGGGGCGGCCGCCATCCCTTCGATCTCCGCAACATCGAACTTCCGGCGCATGTCCACGAATTGATTGGTACCTACCTCGATTCCGCGCATTTGCTTGGACGCCGGACCGCGGAATTGCATCTCGCCCTCAGTGCCAGTCGTGACGACCCGCAATTTGCACCGGAGCCCTTCACCGATCATTACCGCCAGGCTTTCTACCACAGCATGTCGGCGTTGACCAACCAAACCCTGCAACTGGTTCGCCAGCGGCCGACTACTTTGCCGCCCCAGGCACAGGTGGAGGCTCAAAAAATCCTCGATCTCCAGGATCAGATTCGTCGGCGATTTCGTCTCATTCCGGAGCAAAGGATCGTGGCTATGCGAACCCGTCTGCATGATGACCTGGAGCTGCGGCAGGTTCTGCACACCGGCAAGGATTTTGTGTTCGTTGGGTTCGAAGGCCGCATGGATCGCCCGCTGAGCGAGCGGCGTATCAAGCGCTGCCCTTTGCGCGACGTCGCCACTTTGCTTATGTCATTCCAGTACGCGGCCCATTCCGTTCTGTTCGATCAAGTGCCCGGCGTCACCAGGCGTCCCGAAGCAATGCCGGCGCTGGAGTTCTGGGCCGGATACTGGGCCGACTGGGTCAGCGCCATTTTTCTAAAGGGCTATTTCGAGACCGCCGGCGCCCGCCCCCTATTTCCCACTAACGACGCCCAGCTTCGGCCCTTGCTCGATGCGTTCTTGCTGGAGCGCGCCCTGGAAGAGATAGGCCAGGAGCTTAGCGATCGTCCGGAGTGGGTGCGAATCCCCGCCCGGACCATCCTCCGCCTCCTCGAATCGTAGCCGTTGGTACTCGTTGTTCACGGAGTAATGAAATTGACCGCCGCGGTGCTTACGAGAATTCCATCGACGTACAGCTTCAAATTGGTCGAGTGAATATAGAAAGACCTTGAAACATATATAGTGATATAGCCTCCAAATGCGGACAACGCGCTATTTGTGGAATCGCTAAGAACAAACGTGGAACCAGCCGGCGCGGTCCCCATGAGTCCTAGCTGACCGGTTGCCGAACCAGCGTTCACCACGCTGGGTTGGGGCAGGGTGGAAAGCGCTGCGACTGCCGCCGGATCAAATCGGCTAGCCGGAATGACGTTCGCAGGGAACGGGTTGCCGGTTTGCAGGTCCACAACCTGAAAGCTGTCGCCCGAAAAGTCCCCGGCTCGGGATTTAGCGGCGGGAGTAGTAGCCGTGCCGGAGAACGTACCGGTCACCGGATTGAAATCGATCTGCACGCCTTCATTCGGGCCCAGGCCATCAGCCGTCGCGACCAGTGAGAATGGGTGCGCCCCCGGCAGGATGTCGAACTTCGCGTTGAGCTTGGCTACCAGCAACGTCGGGGAAAATGTAATCAAGCTGGTGGGATTCGGATAGACAGCTGCGATGCTGCCGGATACATTGGCGACATTTTGGCTCGCGAGACCCACCAGGTTCGTGATGTTGCTCATGTATAGGAGTTGTTCGCCGACGCCGGGCACTCCGATGTAGAGGCGATCCGACAATAGCGGTTGTGATGGCATGACGAAATTCAGTTGATACACGCCCACAAATCCGGGAGCCAACCCTGCGAACGTCACGCCTGCCGGCCGCTCTCCAACAGTCACGCTTGGCAGATACGTGAGTCGGCTTAAAGGCTCTTGTGCGTTGCCGCCCGCTCCAGTTGCGGCCGACGGATCTGTTGGCCCCAACCCGGTTGCGTATAAGATTACCGTTTGTCCGGGAACGGGCATATCAAGAAAATGAAACGACGCATCGATTAGTAAAGGGCTCCCTTGCCCATTACTGGCTTTAGTGAATATCGCGGGCGCTTGTGGCTGAATAGACAGCGCGAATGCGGAACTGGCCCCCGCCGGAGTCGTGACCACCAAGGTCTTCTCACCATTTCCATAAGGCGGCTGCAATTCGAAAGGAATTTGGGCGTTGATTTGGGTATCGGATACGAAATATAGGGGAGCCGTAATCCCGCCGATAGTGACGCTGGTTCCGGACAGAATGGTGGGTAGCGGCACCGAAGCAGCCACTTGAGTTGCCGGGGCGAGCTTTGCGCCGAAAATCGATATAAGGCTTCCTGGAGAAATGCTTGGCTGGAAGGATGCGCCGTTACTGACGCCTCCGATAGTCGGCTGCGACAGCCCGGCAGCCGAACACGCCAGCAAACCTAAGAAAATTCGTGAAAACATGGCCGCCCCAGTATATCGGAAATGTGCGGCCACAACGCCTGCTAGACGGATTCTCGCTGCTTTCTGCACCTTCCAAATACTAACTAGTAAGCCCGCTAACGAACCGGGCCTTCAACCGAACTTGCAAAAACGAACCCAATCGATTACGTTTTCACGCGAAATTGACACTTTTTGTCACCTAAGTCCCTCAAATGAGTCCTACTTTGGAGAGGCTCTCCGCCGGAATGCAGCGCCGCAAAACGCAACCCGTCTATACTCCCTCTGCTACTTACCGACTGCAGTTCAACAACCGCTTTACCTTCGATCAGGCCGCCGCCATTGCCGACTACCTTGCCGAACTCGGAATCACCGACGTCTATGCCTCGCCCTTCCTGATGGCGCGTCCTGGGAGTGTGCATGGCTACGATGTAACCGATCATACACGTTTCAATCCCGAAATCGGCGATCAGGAATCATTCCTGCGGCTTTCGGCGGCCCTGCAGAAACACAAAATGGGACTCATAGCCGATGTGGTGCCCAATCATATGTGCATCACTCACCCCTCCAACCTGTGGTGGTGGGATGTATTGGAGAACGGCCCCAGCAGTCCCTTCTCCCGCTTCTTCGACATCGACTGGCGCCCTCCGAAAGAGGAGCTTGCCAATAAGGTTCTGCTCCCTTTCCTGGGTGATCAATACGGGCGCGTCCTCGAAAACCAGGAGATCAAGGTTGTGTATGTCCGGGACCAGTTCGAGGTGGTTTATTACGAAAACCCTCTGCCTCTGGCTCCTTGGACGTGGACCATGATCCTGGAACCGGCCGCAGCCTGGCTACGCGACAAAGTTGGCTCTTCGAATGAATACCTCGCCGAACTCGAGAGCATAACCACCGCCCTCAGTCACTTGCCCGGCAATACCGAAACCGACGAAGCCAAGATTCGCGAACGAGATCGAGAGAAATCTATCGTCAAGCGCCGGCTTGCGGGGCTGATGGAGGCTAGTCCTGAAGCAGCCCAGGCAATTCAGTTGGCGCTAACCGAGATCAACGGCCGTGAGGGCGATCCGCATAGTTTTGACCGGCTAGAGCGCCTGCTCGAAAGCGAGGCTTATCGGCTGAGTTTCTGGCGGGTTGCCATGGACGAGATCAACTATAGGCGATTCTTTGACATCAATGAACTTGCCGCCATTCGCGTCGAAGACCCGGAAGTCTTCTCCGGGGTGCATGCCTTGATCTTCGATCTGGTGAGAAGCGGTCACATCACGGGCTTGCGCGTCGACCATCCGGATGGGCTCTTCGAGCCGGAGAAATATTTTCGCTATCTGCAGGACGCCTGTCTGGCGCAAAGCCCCTTTGCAAGGTCCAATGGCAGAGGTGATCGAAACGGCGCCGATCGTACGTTTTACGTCGTAGCCGAGAAGATTCTCATAGCCGACGAACCTCTGCGCGCCGACTGGCCCATCGAGGGCACCACCGGCTACGGCTTTCTGAACCTGATAAACGGCGTGTTTGTCGACCACACTAAATCCAAAGCCTTCCAGCAGCTTTACCGCCGCTTCACGGGATGGACCCAGGAATTCGATGACCTGGTGTGCGACAGCAAGCGGTTGATCCTGCAAGTAGCCATGTCCAGTGAACTGAATGTGCTGGCCCGCAAGCTGGATCGTATCTCGGAACAGCACCGCTGGTATCGCGACTTTACCCTGGAAAGCTTGCGTGATGCTCTGAAAGAGGTGCTGGCCACTTTTCCCGTGTATCGAAGCTACATCCGGAGCGACCAGCATGCCGTGGATCCCGAAGACCGGCGTCAAATAACAATTGCCATTCGAGAGGCGCGGCGCAGAAATCCGGCCATCAGCGAATCGGTTTTCGAATTTATTCAGAACGTCCTGCTGCTGGAACATCCCGAGGGGCTCGATGACGCTCAGCGTGCCGAACGTCATGCCTTCGCCTTACGGTTCCAGCAATTATCCGCGCCGGTAATGGCCAAAGGTGTGGAGGACACAGCCTTTTACCGGTACTATCCGCTCGCGTCGCTCAACGAAGTGGGGGGCGACCCGGAGCGTTTCGGATGGTCGCTAAATGCGTTCCACCGGCGAAGCCTCTTCCGGGGAGAGTTATGGCCAAACTCCATGAATGCCAGCTCCACGCACGATACCAAGCGTGGCGAAGACGTACGCGCGCGCATCAATGTTCTGTCCGAAATGCCGTCCGAGTGGTACCGGGCGATTCGCCGGTGGCGGGAGCTCAATAGACGCTGGAAAACGAATGCGGGAGATTTAATCGCGCCGGATTCTAACGAAGAATATTTGCTCTATCAGACTCTGGTGGGCTCCTGGCCGCTGCTTCCAATGAACCCGGCAGAGCATGCCGCCTATACGGAGAGAATCCGGGCCTATATGGAGAAGGCCGTGCATGAAGCCAAACTCCACTCCAGTTGGGTCAGTCCCAATGCGGAATACGAACAAGCCGTGCAGCACTTCGTCGCCCAGGTGCTTCAGCCCACCGCGGACAATCCTTTCCTTGAAGATTTCCGGCAGTTTCAGGCTCCCATTGCACAGGCCGGCATGTGGAACTCTCTGTCCCAGGTGGTACTGAAAATCGCGTCGCCGGGCGTGCCGGACTTTTATCAGGGGAACGAGCTGTGGAGTCTCCATCTGGTGGATCCGGACAACCGCCAGCCGGTGGATTTCGATCTGCGCCGAAAGATGCTGGAGAAACTACGTGAAAAGGAAGACACCGATCCAGCCATCCTAATGGAACGGCTGATGAGTAGTCCCTGCGACGGCGCGATTAAGCTCTTTATCACCCATCGCGCATTGCACTTCCGCGCAAATCACCGGCAATTATTCGCGGCGGGATCATATCTTCCGCTGGCGGCTAATGGAAGCCGATCGAATCATGTGGTGGCTTTCGCCCGTCAGTGGAACGGACTGACCATGATCGTGCTGGTCGGTCGATTCTTTCTCAAGCTTCGTAACTCTCATCCCGCTCCAACCGGAGACGTTTGGGGCAACACCGCGGCCCTGCTTCCCAAGAAGATCAAGCATCGCTCTTTTCAAGATGTTCTTACCGGCCAGACTTACCCAGTGGAAGAGCGCGATGGCGAACTTTCGCTTGCGTTGGCGAATGTTTTTGCGCGCTGCCCCGTGGCGCTTTTGTTCTCTGAGAATCCGAAGTGACTTACGGTGCCACGCCCCGCGGGCGGGAAGGCGTCCAATTTCGAGTCTGGGCACCAAATCTCAACGCGCTCGCGGTCAGATTGGAATGGACTAATCCATCTCTAATTCCAATGACGCGAAATGGCGAGGACTTCGAAGTGCTCGTCCCCGACGCGCACCCGGGCGATCTTTATAGCTTTGTCCTTCCGAGTGGCGAACAGCGCCCCGACCCGGTCTCGCGCTCTCAGCCGAAAGGTGTCCACGGGCCCTCTCAGATAATCGACAGGGATGCCTTTCTCTGGTCCGACCACAATTGGAAAGGCATTGCTCTTCGGGATTACATATTCTACGAGCTTCACATCGGAACCTTTACTCCCGACGGAACATTCGACGGCGCCGTCTCCAGGATTCGTTCCTTGAAGGAATTGGGGATTACGGCCATCGAGCTAATGCCTGTCGCCGAGTTTCCCGGCAGCCGCAACTGGGGCTACGATGGCGTCGATCTTTATGCGCCGCATTCGGCTTATGGCGGCCCGTGCGGATTAAAGAAGCTGGTGAATGCGTGTCATGCCGAAGGGCTCGCGGTAGTACTGGACGTGGTCTACAATCATCTCGGCCCGGAAGGAAACTACTTAGCTGAATTTGGCCCTTACTTTACCGGTCGCTACGGAACTCCCTGGGGCCAGGCCATCAACTTCGACGGCCCCGGAAGCGACGGTATACGGCGTTTCTTCATTGAGAACGCGCTCTACTGGCTTACCGAATATCACATTGACGCGCTGCGCCTGGATGCGATTCATGGCATCTTCGATTCCAGCGCGTTGCCTTTTCTGGCCGAGCTGGCCGGTTGTTTTCATGAGCGGGCGGAGCGCATGGGACGGCAAGCTTGGCTCATCGCCGAAAGCGACCTCAACGATGTTCGCGTTGTCCGCCCGTTTTCGGCCGGCGGGTTTGGCCTGGATGCGCAATGGCACGATGAGTTTCATCATGCGGTAGTGAGCTATGTGACACGGAATCGGCGGGGCTATCTGGGTGGATTCGGCCGGCTTCAAGACATCCAGAAGTCCATCCAGGAAGGCTTCGTCTATGATGGCCGTTATTCGGCCTATCGAGGACGGCGCTTCGGCAGTTCGGCACGGTCTGAGGCTGGAGATAAGTTCGTCGCTTTCATTCAAAATCATGACCAGGTAGCCAACACGGCGCATGGATGCCGGCTGTCGGAACTGGTTTCTCTGGAGCAATATAAGCTGGCCGTTGCACTGCTGCTATGCTCTCCGTACCTGCCACTTCTGTTCATGGGCGAGGAGTTCGCCGATACCTCGCCTTTCCTTTACTTCACTAGCCACACCGATGCCGCGATAGCGCGCATGGTCAGCGAGGGCCGCCGAATCGATTATCAAGACTTCGCGCTGCCTGGCGAGTTCCCGGATCCCCAGTCCCCTGAGACTTTCCAAAAGTCCAAGATCAACTGGGCACTGGCGGGGGAGCCTGGTCACGCCGCTGTTCTACGCCTCTATCGTCATCTGCTCTCGCTGCGCAAGCGCTGGCCGTGCCTGGCCAACTGCCGTAAAGAATTGACGCGCGTTGAAGTGGATGAAAAGGCCCAATGGCTGACCCTCGACCGTCGTGACCCGGATGGTTCCAGGGCGCTGCTCTTATGCAATTTTGCCGCGCATGATAGGACGCTGCCAGTCGATACACGCGAGTCAGGTTGGCAAATGGGGGTCTGGACCGGAGCTGCCACGTATGGCGGACACCCGGCGTCTACGGCACCCCCGTCCGACCTGTCGAAGAGCTCAGGGTCAATCGAAGCGACGTTCGCGGCTTCGAGCGCCGTCCTCTATCTCCGAGGCTGAGAATTCAGCGGGTAAGCCCGGCGATCACGATTTCGACCCGGCGATTCTGGTCGCGACCGGAGGCGGAATCATTGGAAGCGATCGGCCGCTCCTTGCCATAGCCGGTCGCGGTGGCCGCGCCCGCGGGCACACCATTGGTGATCAGGATATCGCGCACCACTTGAGCGCGCCCCTGAGAGATCGCCCGGCATTCCAGATCGCTGCCCCGGTCATCAACGTAGCCTTCCACTCTTACGCTGAGGCCGGGATGAGTTGCTATCAGCGCTGCGATTTGGGCTAGCTGCCCGGCAACAGGAGGCGCGGGATTGCGCGGGCTGGTTTCAAGCATCGAGTCCGGAACAACTACCACCAGGCCACGCGAAGTTTCGCGCGCCGGCATGATACTGTTTAGTCCCGCCAGCAGGTCAGCGCCGGGCCTACGTTGGTAAGTTGGGTTATCCAAACGGGCTGGCGCCTGGGCAACTTGCTGCGGCATGCTGGACCGGGCCTGCTGTGCTTCAAACCGTGCCTGTTCCGCTGCCGCTCGCTCCGCCTCGGCCGCGGACCGGTCTGCCGCTGCACGGGCTGCGTCCTCCTGGGCCTCGATGCGAACGCGGCTTTCGTCCTGATCTTGCCGGCGGTCGTGCGATAAACGATCTTCGTCGCGGCGCTTAACCGTGATCATGCGGGCATCTTCCGCCATCTGGGCAGCTTCACGGGCCCTGGAAACGATCATATGCGTATCTTGCTTTCGGGCCTGCAGGTCCTGTCCTTCGCGCAACAGAGTTTCGGCCTTAGACAAGGTATCGGCGGCGTAATGGTCGGCTCCCAAAGAGCGCGCGATCTGTACTGCATTTTGAGCCTGGTAAAGTTCCAGCACGGCTTCGTAGCGGTCGTAGGGGAGTGCCTCGGCCTCAGATCCCACCGTGTGAAGTTGGTTCGGATTCACATTCATCGTGTACTGGCCACGCGGCAGCAGGTCATATTTGGCTGCAACCTGCTCCACTTTTCCGACTGTGTCTGGTCGCACTATGTTTTCGACCACTACTACGTCGCTGGGCGCGGTGACTGAGTAATACGGTTCCGCGGTCACCATGAGACCGAGCGCCTGCAGATCGGTAGTAACGGAAAGTTTAGCTTTGTCCGATGGCCCGACTACGATCTCGCCCAAATTCTTTGGACGCCCTTCCGGTGTAATGGCCCAGAGCACATAGGTCAGATATTCGCGCCCGAACTTAGTGGGCGGCTCCAGATGGTCGAACTTGGCGTCTATGGAGATGCGTCCGCGCTTGCTCTCCACCGTTGCGTCGCCTTTAGCTTTGGGGAGCAGCACGGTTCCTTGAAAGTCGATCTTGGTAGGTCCGCTGCGATGCTCGTAGTTGATAGCAGCCAGCGTTCGCGATACCACGGTCACGCGATAAATGGGTTGCGGGTCGGGAGAAGGGTTGCCTTGCGGTGGGCCGGTTTGCGAGGAAGCGGCCACACTCAACAACACGACCAAACTCGTGCTTGCGAGGATGCCTTTCATCTGTAGAGATCTCCTTCCGAAGCCTGGTTGCAACTCGATTGCCGCGCTCGTCCCGGTGGATAATCCCTGGCAGGCCTAGGAGATAGGATAGGTTACAAGAAAATCTAACGGAGGAAAAAGTGACCGGGTGTGTCTATCCGACTTGAAAAAGCCACGCTTCGTGGTATGCTGGGCGCAAGCAGTCAACCCTGGAGGAGGAGAGCGATCATGCGTGGCAAACAGCCACCAGTTCGTTATAAGGTATCCGTGCCTATTCACGCCGTCAAACTCGAGGCGCGGCCGGGCAGTAGCCTTCCAGATCCGACCGGTACGTTAGTCGAGATTCCGGTCGACGCAGTGATCGAGGCAGAGGGGCAGGCCGCCCGGTCCGGCCTCATCAACGTTGTCTGGAACGGCCAGGTGTTCTCTGTCTTCAACGAAGACCTTCAGGAAAAGTCTCAGATCGTAAGCACGACCGGCATCTAAAACGAATCGAGATGCTCGTCTATGCGGGATAATGGTTTGGCGAGACTTTGTTTGTCCCCACCGGAGTCATGGCAAGTCAGCGAGATCTCGAACTCATCCAAGCGTCGGCAGCCGGCAATCTAGACCGGATGCGATCATTGTTCGGCAGAGGAGCCAAGGCCAACACTCGCTTGAAAAACGGCGCGACGCCGCTGCTGGCCGCAGCAGTTGAGGGCCGTGTGGATGCCGTGCAACTCCTGCTGGTGCAAGGCGCCGACGTCAAGGCGCGGTACAAGGACGAAGCTACGGTGCTGGTGATGGCTGCTACTCAAGGCCATGCCGCGATCGTTCGGCTGCTGCTTCAAAGAGGCGCGAGCCATGATGAGAAGACCCGCGGCGGAGTGACGCCGCTGCTGGCGGCTGCGATAGAAGGGCACGCCGGCGTAGTGGAAGCCTTGCTTGCGGGCGGGGCGGATCCAAACACCCCGGATCAGCGCGGAGTGACCCCCTTGATCGGCGCGGCGGTGAACGGCCATGTGGAAGTAGTTTGCGCATTATTAGCCGCCGGCGCAGACATGACCGTGGCTAGCAACTCGGGACTTACTGCGCTATCAGCCTCGGTGGTCGCAAACCCGGCAGTGACATGGATACTGCTTGAAAAGGGAGCGGACCCGAAATCGACGGACGAGAGCGATCGCCCGGTTTTAGTGACTGCGGCCGCGAGCGGCAATGCTGAAGCTTTGCCCATGCTCCTGAGCAAGGGCGCGGATATCGAAACCGCCGACGCAGCCGGAACCACAGCCTTATTAGCGGCGACTCTGGGCGGGTTCACAGACGCCGTTAAGACCCTGCTTGAGAAGGGCGCCAACCCGAATGGCGCGGGACAATCCGGTATCACTCCGCTGATTGCGGCGGTAGTGAGGGGACACACGGAACTGGCCGATCTGTTGCTGAACGCGGGCGCCGACATAAATATTTCGACTCGCGAAGGCGTTACGGTCCTGATGGCCGCGGTCAATAGCAATCCGGAGGCGGTGCCCCTGCTGTTGCGGCGCGGCGCCGAGATCAACGCAGCCGATAAGACTGGAATTACCGCGCTGCACGCCGCGGCGGCTATGGGCAAGCCCGACGTGGTCCGGTTGCTGACCGAAGCCGGAGCCGATGTCCAACTTTTGACGGCGAGCGGCTTGAGCGCTCTGCGGGTGGCAGAAGCCGCCGGCCATAACGAGATTGTCGAGTTCTTGAAGCCCCGTTCAACGGACGGAGGCCTTAGCTAACTCAGCTGGGATCGTATCGCCGGGTTGAGCTGCCGCCGAAGGAAGCGTGAAGAAGAATCGCGAACCTTCGCCTGGTTTCGATTCCACCCAAATGCGTCCGCCATAGCGCTCCACGATGCGCTGGCAGATGGCCAGACCGATGCCGGTGCCGGGGTAACTTTGGCCGTGCAGCCGTTTAAAGATGCCGAAAATCTGCGGCGCATATTCAGGCTCGATTCCGATCCCATTGTCCTCGACGACAAAGAGCCAATCGGCATCGCGGCGTTCGGCTGCAACCCGGATTTTTGGCGGATCCTGGGAGCGATACTTGATCGCATTTCCAATGATGTTCTGCAGCAACTGGACCAGGCGCACTTCATGGGCTAGCAAGGTGGGCAGCGAGCTCCAGGATATTTCCGCCCCACTCTGCTCGATGGAGGCCTGCAGATTCAGAAGCACCTTGCGCATCACAGGCTCACAATCGACGGGCTGCGCGGGCCCTACATCGGCTCCGGTCTGCGAGTAGGTAAGCAGATCCTTCAATAGCATCTCCATGCGCTTGGCCCCGCCCACGATGAACCCGACGTATTGATCCGTTTCAGCATCCTGCGCTCCGGCGTACTTGCGCTGCAGCATCTGGCTATAGAGCGCCACCATGCGCAGCGGCTCCTGAAGATCATGACTGGCCGCGTAGGCAAACTGATTCAGGTCGTCATTGGACTGGCGGAGAGCCTCGTTGGACTGGAGCAGCTCCTGGGTTCGTTCGGTGACGCGCTGCTCCAGAGTTGTATTCAATTCGCGAATAGCTTCGTCCGCCTTTTTGCGCTCGGTTATATCACGGATCGCGGAGGTGAGCAGCAGCCCTTCCTCGGTCTGCAGCGGACTCAGGCTGATTTCTACGGGATACCGCTGCTTGTTCTTTCGAACGGCCCAGAGTTCCTTGGGCGAACTGAGGCCGGCCGCAGCCAAGCCGCGCGAATCGAGTGAAAGCGGGGAGGCGCCGGTCCAGTCCGGGACCAGGTCTCGAATGTTCTGGCCGATGAGTTCCTCCCGGCGAAACCCGAACATTACTTCGACTTGAGAGTTCACCAGGCTAATCCGGCCGTCTTCGGAGCTGATGATCATGGCGTCGGGAGCCGCTTCGAGCAGTGATCGAAATTTTTGCTCCGCCTTACTGAGAACCTCGGCCTGACGCCGCAACAGGGCGGTGTTGCGGCTGAGCTCGACAAAGACGCCGACTTTCGATCGCAGGACCTCGGGAACGATGGGTTTGAAGAGAAAATCCACCGCGCCCAGATCGTAGCCGCGAAAAAGATGTTCGTCGCTTTTGTAACCGGTCAGGAACAAGATGGGCGTGTGGCGGGAGCGCTTGCGCGACCGGATCAGTTCGGCGGTTTGAAAGCCGTCCATGTCCGGCATCTTGACATCCAGGAGAATGGCAGCAAAGTCGTCATCGAGCAGATGACGCAATGCTTCCATGCCGGAGTTGGCCAGCACCAACTCCTGGTTGAGAGTATCCAGCGCGGCCTCCAGCGAGATGAGATTCTCGGGTGTATCGTCCACCAGCAGAATCTTCACCCGCTCGGATGAAGGTTGTTCGGCGGGAGGTTGCATGCCAGTCTCCGGATTCATTTAGATGCTCGGCGCAGCCATCTGGGTTAGTTCGTGGCCCCGGCTTACCCAAACTCGAAGCACGGAGAATAGATGATCCAAGTCGACCGGCTTGGTGATATAGTCCGACGCGCCGGCCTCGATACACTTGGCGCGGTCGCCTTTCATCGCCTTGGCGGTTAAAGCAATGATTGGAAGAGAGCGCAGCTTCGGCTCCTGGCGAATGGCCTTCATGGTTTCGTAGCCGTCCATTTCCGGCATCATGATGTCCATGAGTACCAGATCGATGTCGGGGTTCTTCTTCAACAGCCTCGATACCGGCGCGGCCATTTTCGGCGTGGACCACCTTCAAATGATGATCTTCGAGCAAGCTGGTTAAGGCAAAGATATTGCGGACATCGTCGTCAACGACCAGCACCTTTTTGCCGACCAGGGTAACGTCGGTCTCGCGCAGCTGCTCCAGAATCCGGCGCTGTTCCTGCCGGAGGTCTGCTTCGGCGCGATGCAACAGGAGAACGGACTCATCCAGTAACCGTTCGCGAGTGGAGACGAGCCGCACGATGGTACTTCGCGTCAGCCGCGAGAGGTCCAAATCTTCGTCGGTAGTGAGCGGGCGGTCACATACCAAAATAACCGGGGCTATACGGGGTCCCGCTTTGGACTGAATTTCGTCAACCAGGTTGAGCGGCGCGATGTCGTCCACTCGAAGATGGATCACGATCCCGTCGAGGTATTGGTGTTTCACAACCGCCATGGCTTCTCCACCGGTTGCCACGTCGATGACGTCGACATCGGGAGCCGAGACGGTGGAGACGATTTCGCGTCTTTCTGCGTCATCGGCGCAAACCACCAGCAGCTTCTTTACGCGCTTCTGGACGGACTGTTCGATGGTGTTGAAGGTTTCGGCGAGTGAATCATTGGTGACTGATTTTTCCAGATAGGTCATGGCGCCCAACGCCATTCCGAGGCGGCGATTTTCGTCGCCCGAGATGATGTGAACGGGAATGTGGCGGGTGGCAGGATCGTGCTTCAGGCGGTCCAGGATCGTCCAGCCGGCGATATCGGGAAGATTGATATCCAGGGTGATGGCGCCGGGCTTGAATTCGCGCGCCAGAGACATGGCGCTGCTGCCGCGCAGGGCGACCAGCGCTTTCAGGCCATGCTCGTGGGCCAGATCTACCAGGATGCGGGCGAACGTAATGTCGTCTTCGATAATCAGCAGCACCGAGTCATCCGGCTGGATCAGGTTGCGATCATCGTCGATGACCAGGTCTTCCACCATGTCCTCGGTATTCAGCCGCGTCGAGGGCAGGATCAGATCTACCTCAGCCACGGGGATTACGGCGGCCTGCTCCATGAGGACGGGTGTGGAAAGAAGAGCTTCGCTCTTGGGCTGCTGGGCGGGGGTTACGTAGACCTGCGGCAGATACAGTGTGAATGTGCTTCCGACGCCAGGCGTGCTCTGCAATCGGATTTCGCCGCCTAGCAGCCGTGCCAGCTCGACGGCTGATCGAAAGACCCAGGCCCGTGCCGCCGTACTTGCGGCTGGTGGTGCCATCGGCTTGCTGGAAGGCTTCGAAGATGATGCGCTGTTTGTCGGAGGGGATGCCGATGCCGGTATCGGAAACGGAAAAGGCGATCGACCGATTTGGCTCGTCCCAGAATCGGATGACCGGCGCTCCAGCCGCTATTGGCCTTGTCGATGGAGAGCAGGACCGATCCATGCTCGGTAAACTTGAGAGCGTTTGAGAGCAGGTTCTTGAGAACCTGCTGGAGACGTTTGGCGTCGGTGTGCATGACTTCCGACGTGAGCGAACTGCCGAGCTCGATCCGAAGATCGAGGCCCTTGCCTTCGGCCACGTGGCGGAAGGTGCGCGAGCAGTAATCCTCCAGCTCGGTGAAGCGGACGCCACCCAGCTCGACGTCCATTTTCCCGGATTCGATCTTGCTCAGATCCAGAATGTCGTTGATGAGGGCCAGCAGGTCGGTTCCCGAGGTGTGGATGGTCTCGGCGAACTTGACTTGCTTGGCGGTCAGATTCTTATCCGAGTTCTCGGACAGCATGCTGGCGAGAATGAGCAGGTTGTTGAGCGGCGTGCGGAGCTCATGACTCATATTCGCCAGGAATTCGCTCTTGTATTTGGATGTGATCTCGAGCTGTTCGGCCTTTTCTTCGAGGGCTTTCTTGGCTTGCTCGACTTCTTGGTTCTTGGTTTCGACTTCGGTCTTTTGCTCGGCCAGCAGCTGGGCTTTTTCCTGCAGTTCGGCATTGGTCTGCTGCAGTTGAAGCTGCTGGCTGTGCAGTTCTTCGGCTAGCGCCTGGCTCTGGGTGGAGCAATTGCTCGGTCCGCATGGTGGCGGCGATGGTGTTGAGCACGATGCCGATGGACTGCGTTAGCTGATCGAGGAACGCCAAGTGGATGTCGTTGAATTGACCGAGCGAGGCGAGTTCGATTACGGCCTTCACGTCGCCTTCAAACAGCGCCGGCAAAACAACGATGCTGACGGGCGTGTCGCCGCCCAGGCTGGAGTTGATTTTTACATAGTCGCCGGGGACATTGCTGACCAGGATGCGCTCTTTTTCGCGGGCGCACTCGCCGACCAGGCCTTCTCCGATCCTGAATTGCATCGGGACGTTGCCTTCATCCGATGGCATAGCCGGCGAGGAGTTTGAGCACGGTCCGGTTCGTCATGGTGTCGGCGATATAGAAGGTGCCATGTTGGGCGCCGACCAGCGGCGTGAGTTCGGAGAGCAGCAGCTGGGAGACGGTTAGCAGGTCGCGCTGGCCTTGCATCATGCCGGTGAATTTCGCGATGTTGGTCTTCAGCCAGTCCTGCTCGTTATTCTTGCGGGTGGTGGCCGCAAGGTTGACGATCATTTCGTTGATGTTGTCTTTGAGCGCGGCAACTTCGCCTTGGGCTTCAACGGCGATGGAACGGGTAAGGTCGCCTTTGGTAACGGCGGTGGCGACTTCGGCGATGGCGCGGAGCTGGGTGGTCAGGTTGGCGGCTAGCTGATTGACGTTGTCGGTCAGATCGCGCCAGATACCGGCGGCGCCGGGGACGCGGGCTTGGCCGCCCAGCTTGCCTTCGATGCCGACCTCGCGGGCCACGGTGGTGACCTGATCGGCGAAGGTGGCCAGAGTGTCGATCATGCCGTTGATGGTGTCGGCCAGCTCGGCGATTTCGCCTTTGGTTTCGAGAATCAGCTTGCGTTTCAGGTCGCCGTTGGCTACGGCGGTTACTACCTTGGCGATGCCGCGGACTTGAGTGGTCAGGTTGGCGGCCATGAAATTGACGTTGTCGGTAAGATCCTTCCAGGTTCCGGCTACGCCTTTCACTTCGGCTTGGCCGCCGAGCTTGCCGTCGGTGCCGACTTCGCGCGCTACGCGGGTTACTTCGCTGGCGAAGGAATTGAGCTGATCGACCATGGTGTTGATGGTGTTCTTCAGCTCCAGAATTTCGCCTTGCACGTCGACGGTGATTTTGCGGGAGAGGTTGCCGTTGGCGACGGCGGTGGTGACTTGCGCGATGTTGCGGACTTGCGCGGTCAGGTTGCCGGCCATGGAGTTGACGCTGTCGGTAAGATCTTTCCAGGTTCCGGCGACGCCTCGTACATCGGCCTGGCCGCCGAGTTTGCCTTCCGTACCGACTTCGCGGGCCACGCGAGTGACTTCGGAGGCGAAGGAGCTGAGCTGATCGACCATGGTGTTGATGGTGTTCTTCAGCTCCAGAATTTCGCCGCGCACGTCGACGGTGATTTTGCGCGAAAGGTCGCCGCTGGCCACCGCAGTGGTGACTTCGGCGATGTTGCGGACCTGGTTGGTCAGGTTGCCGGCCATGAAGTTGACGTTGTCGGTGAGATCTTTCCAGGTTCCGGCTACGCCTTTCACTTCGGCCTGGCCGCCGAGCTTGCCTTCGGTGCCGACTTCGCGGGCTACGCGCGTAACTTCGGAGGCGAAGGAGCTGAGCTGATCGACCATGGTGTTGATGGTGTTCTTCAGCTCCAGAATTTCGCCGCGGGCATCGACGGTGATCTTGGTGGTCAAATCGCCGCGCGCCACGGCGGTGGTTACGCCGGCGATGTTGCGGACTTGGTTGGTCAGGTTGCTGGCCATGTAGTTGACGGTGTCGGTCAGATCTTTCCAGGTGCCGGCTACGCCGCGCACGTCGGCTTGGCCGCCGAGTTTTCCTTCGGTGCCGACTTCGCGGGCTACGCGCGTGACTTCGCGAGGCGAACGCGTTGAGCTGATCGACCATGGTGTTGATGGTGTTCTTCAGCTCCAGAATTTCGCCGCGCGCGTCGACGGTGATCTTGGTGGAAAGGTCGCCTTTCGCGACGGCGGTGGTCACTTGCGCGATGTTGCGGACTTGCGAGGTCAGGTTGCCGGCCATGAAGTTTACGCTGTCGGTGAGATCTTTCCAGACGCCGCCGACGCCTTTCACTTCGGCTTGTCCGCCGAGCTTGCCTTCGGTGCCGACTTCGCGGGCTACGCGGGTGACTTCGCCGGCGAACGCGTTGAGCTGATCGACCATGGTGTTGATGGTGTTCTTCAGCTCCAGGATTTCGCCGCGCACGTCTACTGTGATTTTGCGCGACAAGTCGCCCTTGGCGACGGCGGTGGTGACTTCGGCGATGTTGCGGACCTGACTGGTCAGGTTGCTGGCCATGGAGTTGACGGAGTCGGTAAGATCCTTCCAGGTGCCGGCCACGCCATGCACGTCGGCTTGGCCGCCGAGTTTGCCTTCGGTACCGACTTCGCGGGCTACGCGGGTGACTTCGGCGGCGAAGGAGCTGAGCTGATCGACCATGGTGTTGATGGTGTTCTTGAGCTCCAGAATTTCGCCGCGGACGTCGACGGTGATTTTGCGTGACAGGTCGCCTTTGGCTACGGCGGTGGTCACTTCGGCGATGTTGCGGACTTGATTGGTCAGGTTGCTGGCCATGGAGTTGACGGAGTCGGTGAGATCCTTCCAGGTGCCGGCGACGCCTTTCACTTCGGCTTGTCCGCCGAGTTTGCCTTCGGTGCCGACTTCGCGCGCTACGCGCGTAACTTCGCCGGCGAAGGCATTGAGCTGGTCGACCATGGTGTTGATGGTGTTCTTGAGCTCCAGGATTTCGCCGCGGACGTCCACTGTGATCTTGCGGGACAAGTCGCCATTGGCGACGGCGGTGGTGACTTCGGCGATGTTGCGGACCTGAGCGGTCAGGTTGCCGGCCATGGAGTTTACGGAATCCGTGAGATCCTTCCAGACGCCGCCGACGCCTTTCACCTGCGCCTGGCCGCCGAGTTTGCCGTCGGTACCGACTTCGCGGGCTACACGCGTGACTTCGCTGGCGAACGAATTGAGCTGATCGACCATCGTGTTGATGGTGTTTTTCAGCTCCAGAATTTCGCCGCGCACGTCGACGGTGATTTTGCGGGACAGGTCGCCGTTGGCGACGGCGGTCGTAACTTCGGCGATGTTGCGGACTTGGGCGGTCAGGTTGCCGGCCATGGAGTTGACTGAATCGGTGAGATCCTTCCAGACGCCGCCCACGCCTCTCACCTGGGCCTGGCCGCCCAGCTTTCCTTCGGTTCCGACTTCGCGCGCCACGCGCGTGACTTCGCTGGCGAACGAATTGAGCTGGTCGACCATGGTGTTGATGGTGTTCTTCAGCTCCAGAATTTCGCCGCGCGCGTCGACAGTGATTTTGGTGGAAAGGTCGCCTTTGGCGACGGCGGTGGTGACACCGGCGATGTTGCGGACCTGGTTGGTCAGGTTGCCGGCCATGGAGTTCACGCTATCGGTAAGATCGCGCCAGGTTCCGGCTACGCCTTCCACTTCCGCCTGGCCGCCGAGCTTGCCTTCGGTTCCGACTTCGCGCGCAACGCGGGTAACTTCCGAAGCGAAAGAGCTGAGCTGATCGACCATCGTGTTGATGGTGTTCTTCAGCTCCAGAATTTCGCCGCGCACCTTCACGGTGATTTTGCGGGAGAGGTCGCCCTTGGCCACGGCGGTGGTGACTTCGGCGATGTTACGGACTTGGGCCGTCAGGTTGCCGGCCATGGAGTTTACGGAATCCGTCAGATCCTTCCAGGTGCCGCCGACTCCGGGCACGTCGGCCTGGCCGCCGAGCTTACCTTCGGTTCCGACTTCGCGGGCCACGCGCGTGACTTCGGCGGCGAACGAACTGAGCTGGTCGACCATCGTATTGATGGTGTTCTTGAGCTGGAGAATTTCGCCGCGAGCATCGACCGTGATGCGGGTCGACAGATCGCCTTTGGCGACGGCGGTGGTCACTTCGGCGATGTTGCGAACCTGGTTGGTCAGGTTGCTGGCCATGTAGTTGACACAGTCCGTCAGATCCTTCCAGGTGCCGGCCACGCCGTTCACTTCGGCCTGACCGCCCAGCTTGCCTTCAGTTCCGACTTCGCGCGCAACGCGCGTAACTTCGGCCGCGAACGAGCTGAGCTGATCGACCATGGTGTTGATGGTGTTCTTGAGCTCGAGAATTTCGCCGCGCGCGTCGACGGTGATCTTGGTGGTCAAATCGCCTTTAGCGACGGCCGTCGTAACACCGGCGATGTTTCGAACCTGATTGGTCAGGTTGCTGGCCATGGAGTTCACACTCTCCGTGAGATCCTTCCAGGTTCCAGCGACGCCGGTGACAACTGCCTGTCCGCCGAGCTTGCCTTCGGTTCCAACTTCGCGCGCCACGCGCGTTGCTTCGGACGCGAACGAATTTAACTGCTGCACCATGGTGTTGACGACGCGCGCGGTGT
Organism: Bryobacterales bacterium; assembly: GCA_963769205.1. Lineage (GTDB taxonomy): Bacteria > Acidobacteriota > Terriglobia > Bryobacterales > Bryobacteraceae > Palsa-89. The sequence goes on from CAVYKR010000025.1 coordinate 129,938, forward strand.
GCAGGAATTCGCCGCGCAGGGGGCGGCCATCGACTTCGAGCGACATGGTCTGGGAGAGATCGCCTTTGGCCACGCCGCCGATGACGCGGGCAACTTCGGTGGAGGGCTGCACGAGATCGCCGATGAGGCTGTTGACGGAATCAATGCAATCGGCCCATGCGCCAGTGACGGATCCAATCGAGGCGCGCTGGGTGATGCGGCCATCCTTTCCGACGGCCTTGCTAATGCGTGCGAATTCGCTGACCATTTTCTCGTTCAGATCGAGAATCTCGTTCAGAGTGTCAGCAATCTTACCTGGTAAGCCGATTTCATGAACCGGCATTCGAACGGAGAAATTGCCGCGTTTGAAGGAGACCAGCGTTTTCAGCAAAACGTTGGTTTCACGCGTCTTAGATCCGTTTTTTTCAGTTTGAACAGCTTTCATTCGTACACTCCCCGGCGAATGTAATACACAATACTATGCTAGAAATAATACACTTCTTTAGTCAAGGTTAGACTGACTCCAACTTTAGCTGTTACAGATTTTTTTAACACTAAGGGACTTCTCTAGGTAGATCTTCCTAAAGAACTTCGCGCAGCGGCGTCGGGCGGTTTGCGTCGACCACTTCGAAGATCCCGGAGCGATTGTAGGTGTGGGTTCCTGTCAGGCCGCGCTCCCAATTGGGCTCAATGGATCCAAGCGAGGTTTCGCAGTAGGAATTTTTGGTCAATTCGAGTATATGCCGGAAGTGGCAAGCGCATCCATATCCGTGGCTGTGATCCTGGCTGGGCCGGATCAGGCGTCCGTTGTCGCGGAAAATCCGGCCCGCGCCCCGGGCAAAGCGGACATCCGTGCAAATCGGATTGGAGGGATGGTAGTTCCATTCGCCGGTTAAGGAGTCTGCGTAAAAAAGGAACAATTGAGGTCCGGCCTCGGGAGGGTCGACGACGGTTACGAAGAACCAGTAAACGCCGTCCTCTTTCCAGAGCGTTGTATCGACCGCAATGGTTCCCTTGAACAAAACCTTTTCAAGCGACCATCGATCCGGAAACGGGTCGGCCCGGTAGAGTTCTACGATTTTGTCGGCCCCCGATTCGGGAATCATGTAAATTTCGCCCTGATGCTCAAAAACAAACGGGTACGAAAGATGGTGACCTGGCGCAAGAACAGTTCTGGGAGCCGAGATCACTCCGTCGGGCAGAACTTCAGCGCATCCAATCGTTCCGATCTTATCGAGATAAGAGTAGTCTTCGAAGAAAAGCCAAGTGTTCCGGTCCTTTTCGAATAAAAAAGGGTCGGCATAGTAGTGTCCTCGCGGGGATTTGACCCAGTGGAAGCCGCAGGGGTCGGGAGCGTCCAACCGCATCGGATTCTCGCCCGCTCGCAACGCTACCCGCCAATAAGAATGAGGCACCGGGCGCACGCGGGCAGGCACGGCTCTTCGGAACGCCCAATCAATCAGGAAGCGCAGCATCTGGAAGTTGGTCGGCGATCGATAAAGTTTCTTGCGCCCCGCGACCAATTGAGCCTGGCTGGACTGCTCCAGCGACCTGTTCCCATCCGTATTGATGCAACTGATGAAGTTTGCGAATCACAAAGAAGGAAGCAGTCCAGTACGGCTGGACCCGGTTGCGCACGGTGGACACGCCCTGTTGTGTTTCCAGGTTGGCTTTACACAGCACCTGGCCCGCGTCCAGCTCTTCGCTAAGGACCTGCAGTATCACTCCGCTAAGGGGATGGCGTTCGTAGATTTCCCAAAAATATGCAGGCCCACCCCGGTAGTAGGCGTTGTCTCCATGATGGTAGGACCAGATGCCATAGCGCGGGACACTGAGGATTTCACCGCGAAGAATATTGAACCCGAAGCGGAGAATGACATCGAGCTTCTGCTGGCGAACGATCTCGAGATCCTGCGGAGAGAAGCGGTGAGTGAACCCTTTGGCGATGGGCACCACCGATATTCTCGGGCAGGCCGCGAGTTTGGCGGTGCAATCGACAGGCCGCAAGGGGTCGTTCGGGATCGAGTAGCGCCGGGCGTCCCACTTGAAGTAAAGACTGTAAAGAATTTGGCTCCGTTTCCTTTTGTCCAGCAAGATGCGCCAGAGACGCACGGGCAAGGGAGCCGGTTGGACCGGAGGGGGTTGCTCGCACGCCTTGAAAATCAACGACTCAATTCGGGCGAAGTTGGAGCGCTGAATATGATCGACGATCGAAGCTGCCCAGGCAGGCAAGGTAAGTGAGTCCAGCATCAACCCGATGCGCAGGGGTTCCTGCTTCGTCGTTGAAGTGAGATGAAAACTTTCCAGCATGGGCGCGCAATTCAGTCCAGCCGGTAGCGCAGGGAGGGGGGCAAATATCGTCCAATCGCGTCGCGAAGTTGTTCGTACTCATCCTGGGTGGGGATGCGCAAGAAGTGGATGGCGGCCAGATAGACAACTGCAAAGAGCGTGCCGCAGGCGGCGAGGACGACAAAGGGCGACATGCCAGCCAGGAAGAAGCGGAGGGCAGCGGAGGCGAGGGCGGCAGCCAGGCAAGCAGCAGCTAGTTTTCCGACGTCGCGCAGCAGAGACAAGTCCTGGCCAGTCACGCCTAAGAGCCGTCCGAAATGAACGGAAGTGACAACCCGCTCAGTAATGTTAGTGGCTACCACAACGCTGATTACACCCACCAAGCCCAGCGGCAAGGTCCACAAGAATAGAACCAGGGCCTGCGCCAGTATGATGCCGATTCGAAGGCGAAGCAGAAAGAATCTTTCTTCGGAGTGGGCGCGAAAGATGGGATCTAACAATAGAATACTGGCGGGCAGCATAGTCAGATTTACCGCGAAGATGGGCCAGCTAGCGGCGTACCGGTTGGTGAAGAGGAAGCGGATGAATTCCGGTCCGACGACCATGAGCAAGGCATAGACGGCGAAGTAGACCGCCGCCAGTTTGCGGGCCGCACGGGCTGTTAAGAAGATGATCTCGCGGGTCTGATTCTGCTGTTGAAGAACGCTGACTTTGGTGATGAGTACGGCGTTGGTGGCTTCCTGAATGAGCCCCATTAGGGGAAGCTGCAGGGTACCGAACGAGTAGACGGCGAACATGGCGGGCGTAAATCGGTTGGAAACAAAATAATTGTGCAGATCGCTCTGCATGGTATACAGCACGGCGGCGGCCCCTAAGGGCACGGCATAGGACAACTGGCGGCGCAGCATGGCGGCATCGAAGCTGTGCCAAAAACCCGGAAAGCGGGACTCGAGATACCAGACCAGGACGGCGGTCTGGATGGCACCGTGAATAATGGCGGCGTAAATGAGCGCCCGCACGGTGCCGTATACGGCCGCCGCGGTTACGAAGGCAACCGCACGAGTGGCCTGGGTACTGATGATAATCACTGTAGCCAGCCGGATTTCCTCGTTGGCAATGGGGACGCTTTCGAGGAAAGCGCCGATGATCCACAGCAGAATCGTCACGCCGATGAGATGAGAATACTGAAGAAGTTCGGGCTTGTAGAAAACCGCCGTCAGAATTTGCGGAAACAAGAACAGCGCGGCGCAAGCCAGCGCACCGACCAGCGTGAGTACCAAAAGGATGTTGAGAACGGTTTCGTGCTGTTTATCCCGCTCGCGTGGCAGGAAATAGTAGGCGCTCATGTGAAAGGCCAGCGGCAACATGTTCAGGGCTGTGCCTACGACCAGGAACACCTGTTTGTACACCCCTACCTGTTCTGGATCCATGCGGCGGGCCACCATGAGAGGCAGAGCGACGCTGAAAATGAAGCCGACCGTTTTGGCGAACGTCAACCAGGAGGCTCGCGAAGTCAGTGATTCAGTTTTTTGGGATGCCGAATTCATGCTAGCCAATGGAGGTGCGGGCAGGCTGCGAACCGGCGACGGGTTCCTCCAACAGGCTAGTGACGGAGTGACACAGCGCGCTTTTCGGCGGCGTGAATTGGAACATTTCCCCTTCAGTATCCCATGCCGCTCGCGCTTACGCGCTTTTACTTAGGCTGGTCGCCGCGAGCGGTTGCGGGCGAAGGCCGCGAGGCCGCAGATGCGCCCGTCGGCAGGGAGTAAAGAGCGTGACTGACGCCCTGAGTGCCAAAGTCGGAATCATAGATGATGAGTGTGCCATCCATGGACATGGCTGCGCGGGTAGTGGACCAGTAGGAGTCAGGAGTTTGATGAAAAGTGGAGGAATTGGAACTGCCGACCTTGCTGTAGGTGATTGCGCCGGCCGGATTAAGGCCAAGCAGCCACAGTTCTTCGTTGCGCGGCGCGGTTTGGTTTGGCTGGGGAGCTGGGGTATCGAAAGACACAACGCAATACTGGCCCCATCGGGCGCACCCGCTGTGCTGCGACGACCAAACCTGACTGCCACCGCAGGCGAAATCAGGGCCGATGTATTTCATTCCGCCTCCGATTACCCCAAAAGCATTCTCGGGGGTCGTCATTTTCAAGCCGGCGTTTAACCGCAGTAGCCCTTGACCCGCTTGGCAGGCGTCTTGCTTCCCGGCATGAATCTCGATCCCAACCTGCATCTCGAAATAAACCTGGCCGTCAGGAGCGACGAATATATCGCCGTGCGGAGTGGTCAAGCAAGATTCCCCCGGGTCACAATTACCGTCATTGTTTCCCTTGCCGGAGCCCATCCAGGGAACAACGGTTTCGGGGCGGACAATCCAGCGTAGTGCTCCCGCGGCTTCGTCGACTGAAAACACAGCCATGGCAGGATTGGCTAGCATGATCAGGTAATGGAGGCCGGACTTGGAGTCACGCGGCGTAACGGCCACAAAATCGACGTCTTTGGTTTGCCCAAGTTTATTTACCGGGTCGGGAGCGTTGTAGTCGATACAAAAGGTTTTCTTGGCTTTCAGATCGACTGCGCAGACCTGATGCTCGGCAGGCGCAGAGAAGGCTGCCCAGTCGTCATAGGTGATGTCGGTTGTAGAACCAGTAGTGATGCCCGTGAATCGCCCCGTGTAGTTGATGTACGTCGAGTACTTTTTCGTGGATGGCCGCCAGGTTTGAATAGCCGGTTTCGATGACGTCTGGCCGCCGATCACCCACATGAGATCGTCATCAACGTTGTCCCAATGGGCTTCGGGGTAGGGAGCGGAATCTGCAATCACGGCTGCATCCCGAAGTCTGATGATGCGGGCGTGGCCCTGAAGATCGAAGAGGTGCAGTTTGTCGTTGTTTACGCTCACCGGGCTGACGCCGGAGTATTGGTGCAGCGAAGGCGGAGGCACGACTTGCTTGCCCGATTGAGCAGGCAAAAGCGATCCACACAGCAGACCCACGGAGATGAAGGTACGCACTGGCTCAATTATCGCAGCCAGGCAGTTTTTATGCGCGAGAACCGGCCTGTACATCGGGATTGGATTTCGAAAAGACAAACTCGTTGCAACCCAAGTCCCCACCTTCGGTTCGCATCTTCTCGAGCACAAAACCGCGCCTCCGATAGAGGTCAAAAATCTGCTCGGGTTTGGCAACCTCGAACGGATATCCACCGACCCAGTCGACGGCATCCCACCACGCTGACATGCCTCGGGCACGCCCGGCACGTCTCCAGGAATCGAATGGGCGTAAGTGTACCAGATCCTTGAGCAAAGGCCGCCACCACAACACGGCGCAAGACCCGAAGACACACAAGAACTTCACTGGTTTAGGAGACCGGTTATAGAATTTCTTGAGCCGCGTCCAGCGGCGACTGAACTTACCCTGATCGTTATAAATGGCGACGAACAACGTGCCGCCGTCGGCGACTAATCCAGCCACGTTCTCAAGGGCTTGCCACATTGCGCCAGTATGGTGGAGAACGCCCCAGGAGTAGACCACGTCAAACTTGCCCAGGGATGAAAGGTATTTCGGGTCAAGGGCAGAAGCTTGGTCAATGGTCCAGGAAGGATCATCGGTAAAATAGCGCCGTCTTAGCTCGCGTGTGCAGGCGACCGATTTTGCGTCGTAATCAAACGAATGCACACGCGCGCCCAAGCGGCGGGCAACCAAGCTAAAGAGTCCACTCCCCGATCCCACGTCTATAAATGACTTGCCTGCGAGCGGAGAGGCGAGCATAGTGGACAGGGAGTTTTCTGCCTGGCGGATACGATCATCGTCGATGATCTTAAGGAATCGCGACCAATTCTCACCGAATTCAAAGCGATCTCCGGCGGCAACCTCGCGGAGATGCTCGACTGCCGCGGAGCGGATCCCCGCCGGCTCAGCTTCATACATATCCAGGATTATAACAACCCATCATTCGATTCCAGCTCATCGAACCGTAACCTTAGGCAATATTTGTGAGGTATCTCAGCCTGTGCGGGGGCCCATTCTCGGTATTTCTTCTAGCGGACTAGGCTCAGCGGAACCAGGACTTGTCTAAAGCAAGTACCAGCCCGGGACGATCACTCCAATAGGTATACATTCCAATGCAACGTCGTTTCCTGCTGTGCATGTCGCTAGCTTGTTCCTTGGCGATTCATGGGTTGGGCCAAAGCGCGTCCGCTGGAAGTGGTAGCGCTGCGTTTACGTATCTGAGCGGCCCCAATTTTTGCCTGTCAGAATATGGTTACAAGGTTCCGGCATTTTGTACCGCCCCGGGCGAACTTCCATTGGGAAGCTTCCCGGTACCGGGCATCAACGGCTTTTACATCGATCCCAACTTCGGCGCAAAGGTGCGGTTGCTTACCGATGGGACTACCGACAGCCTACATCAGTACTCGACGCCTTCGCCATTTAGCTCCACGGGAAAATATGTACTTCTGATGAAATCCGATGGGAGCACGCGCATTGTCGAAACGGCCACCGCTAACATCGTGGTGCCGGACACATCGGGCATTCTTGATCCATCGTCAGCCTTGTGGAGCGCAACCGATGACGATGTGATTTATGGACTTGGATGCTTTCCGTGTGTAGGATCCCAGTCGCCAACACAGATCTACAAGTACCAAGTTTCTACACGCCATAAAACAGTACTGATCGACTATGCCATCGGATCCAGCGGGTACAAGTTTAAATACATCGGGTTTGGGGGTACGGGCGACTTGTCGGCGGACAATTGGGGGGCATTCTGGGCGGAAGGGGAACACCAGGTTTGCGCGGTCGATCTGAACTTGCTCAAAACTTATTGTGCCGACTACACAGCGCCGAATCCGAATAACAGGGTGGGTTGGAGCTTTATTGACTACGTGATGACCACGAAGGGAAAGGATGTCGATACCAATAAGCGCTACGTGCTCCTGATGGGCCAGCCGGCCCTGGGAGTTTATTCGGTCAATGAACAGACGGGGCAGCTCGATTTTGAGTACCGCGGGCCGGAGATGCCGGTCGGAATGATGGGGGGCGATGGCGGGAAGCACAATCACGACGGCATTTGCGATCCGGGCGAGGGTTGTTTGACCAATCCCCACGCGGACGTATTTCAGGATAACGGGCGGCAGTATATCTTCGTCGACTCGGGTCAAGATGCGCCCACCTGCGAAGACGACCTGGTGAGTCTTCAGATATCGAAGGGCATCAATATGTTCGCGCCTGCAGATCAGGGCGGGGGCAGGAAGGTCTTCTTTACACTGTTCAAGTGCGGAGTTACATGGGCTAACGCTCACTTCGGGTGTGCAAAGTCGGCGAACGCTTTTTGCGTGATATCGACCGATCTGCAGGCCACGACTTTACCGAATCAAATCCGCGATGGGAAGACGCCGTTCGAAGATGAAGTAATTGTGATACGAGGCAATGGACTTGAGGCGCGTCGGGTGGCCGAGCACCGTAGTGTTCGAACTCAATATTGGGACACGCCGCGGGCCGCCGTATCGAACGACGGCAGCATGGTCTTGTGGGACTCCAATTTTGGTAATCCCGCCGATCATCGCGTGGCAGTTGCGGAAACCGGCTTCGCGCCACCCGCAGTTGTGCCCCTCTGCGCCTACGCACTCGACACGAGCGGTCTGAATGTTAGTGGCGCCGGCGGATCCGGAACCATAAACGTTACCCCCAGCGCAAACAGTTGCGCAAGCCCTACGGCGAGCTCGAACGTAACTTGGGCCACGGCCAAGGCTTCGGGCAACCTTGTGGACTGGTCGGTGAGTGCCAACACAGGTCCCCAAAGCCGAACCGGGTCTCTAACCGTGGCAGGCCAGACGCTTCCCATAACGCAATCCGGAATAGCAGTGATCGTAACCATGAATGTATTCCCCAACTCGCTGGTCCTGGGAACGAGCGGGCCGCTGACTACCACGCCGCAACAGGTGAGCCTTAGCTTTGCAGGTGGACCGGGCGCGAGTTGGACGGCGACATCGAATCAACCTAATATCGTGGTTTCGCCAGCCTCTGGTGTTGGAAACGCGACCTTACAGATTAGCGTCACGGCCGGGTCCAGTGGAGTAGTCACCATCAACGCGCCGGGCGCGTCGAATTCGCCCGGAGTGATCCAGGTCCAAATAAGCACAGTTACGACGAAGGGACCGTTCGGTAGCTTTGACACCCCTTTGAACGCGGCCAAGGTCTCGGCCGCCATTCCGGTCACCGGCTGGGCTCTCGATTCCATCGGAATCACGAAGGTAGATATCTGGAGAGAACCAGTGGGTTCTGAGACGGAGAGTCTGGTCTATATTGGCGATGCTGTTTTTGTGCCGGGTGCGCGACCTGATGTTGCTCAAACTTTTTCAAGCTATCCCAACGCGAACGGCGCCGGGTGGGGCTACTTACTGCTCACTAACTTCCTTCCGAATGCTAACTTCACCCGGGGATCGGGCAACGGTATGTATACGCTGCACGCTTTGGCGCATAATCAAGCGGGAGCGGTAACCGATCTCGGGGCGCGAACCATAAGTGTAGATAATGCGGACGCGACTAGACCATTTGGGAACATCGATACTCCCGCTCAAGGGGCTATTATCTGGGGGAACGCTTACGTGAACTTCGGATGGGCGCTCACACCTATGCCCGCAGTCATTCCAAACGATGGCACAACGATTACCGTGAACATCGATGGAGTCACGGTGGTGCACCCCACCTACGATCAGTTCCGCGGTGACATTGCAACCATGTTTCCGGGCTTCGCGAACAGCAATGGGGCCGTTGGGTTTGCGTATATTGATACGACCAAGTTTTCAAACGGACTTCACGCGATCAGTTGGGAAGCCTGGGACAACCAGCTACGAGGGAACGGAATGGGCAGCCGATTTTTCACGGTGCTGAACGTGGGCACGCAGCCAAATTCGGGTTCTACGTCTATGACCCTAGGTTCGAGCGTCGCGGGCAAGTCATCCGCGCTCCGGGCGTCCGCTCAGGCCTCCCGACCATTAGCACCGGTGGCAAACAGCGTGCTCTCCTTAGACGTTGAAGAGATGGATCGTATGGAACTCCCTGTGGGCGCCGAATGGGGCTACGTAGTGGCCAACGGAGAAAGGCAACCATTGCCCGCTGGCTCCACGCTGCTGGATGGCGTCTTCTATTGGCAACTGGCGCCCGTTTTCCTGGGCGAATACGACATGGTTTTTGAGCGACCCGGCGCAGAACCAACTCATCTGCGGGTCACGGTTCATCCCAAAACGTCCTACTCAGCCGTCGAGCGCCAAGCGGTGCAGTAAGCGCAGATCAAGTGTGAGACTCGATGGTCCGCGACCGTGGGCGATCGCTCGCGCCGAAATCGGCCTTGGCTTCGGTAGTGGACGACACGTCCTCTGCGCCAGTTTGATCCAAAATGGTTTTGGCGGTCTTCACCCAGTCCGGATCGTCGCAATGGACGGACAGCAGAATCCCGCCCCTTCGAACCCGGCCCTCATAGCGCTTCGCTTCATATTCGGGAATACCAAGGCCCACTAACGCGCCCGTGACGCCGCCCAATGCGCCGCCCACGCCCAGCCCGCTTAACAGCCCCATGATGGGGCCTGCGGCTACGAATGGCCCCAAACCGGGGATCACAAGCGCACCCGCGCCGACCAACCAACCGACGATTCCTCCAATTACGGCGCCGGATCCGGCGCCCGCGGCAGTTCCTTCCGGAGCTTTAGTGCTCTTTTCGAGCCCCAAATCCTTAGATCCCTCGTTCTCAGGAACCAGAATCGAGATATCAGTGTTCCGAAAGCCTGCCAGCTTCAGCCCATTGACGGCGTTTTCCGCATCCGCCTGGCTGGGGTAAATGCCGAATACAGCCTTATTCTTTGCCATGCGACTCCTTTCGTGTCCGATCGTTTGCGCGTTGTTTCAGCGAACCCCGGCGAGCTCGCATTAACTTGTAACCGTTAGCGACATCGCTATAACAATAGATGTCACCAGTGTAGAGGAGCAAGTTAGTCACCACTTTAAGAGCTTCATAGCTGCTCAGGTTTTGAAGAGCTTTCGACACGGACCCAGTATTTATTTCCTGGGAACGCGCACGTGCTTAGTAGGTATTGTATCTTTCAAAAAGTTTGTAACACTGAGCGCCCCAGATCGGTCCAACGTGGGAAGAAATGGATAGCAATACTCGAGTCCTCATAGCTGAAGATCACACCTTAATGGCGGAAGGCCTGCGCCGGCTGTTGGAGTGTGAATTTGAATTTGTCCAGACCGTCGGAAACGGAAGGGAACTTCTGGAAATTGCCGCCTCTTGGAGGCCCGACGTCGTGTTGTTAGACATAGGCATGCCATTGTTGAACGGCATTGAAGCTACCCGGCGCCTGGCCAAGCTTTCACCGGCCATTAAGGTTGTGATAGTGACGGCTCACAATGAACCTCAATACGTCGTGGAAGCGTTCAGAGCCGGGGCGACCGGATTCGTGTTAAAACGTTGCGCGGTGTCAGAGTTGGTACGGGCGACCCGTCAGGTGATAAATGGAAACACTTATGTTACGCCGCTGGTGGCCGACCGAGCTGTAGAAGCGGCCCGCGTGTGCGTGCGGCCTGCCGGTCCGCCCCTCACCTCCCGGCAACGAGAGGTGCTGCAGTTGGTGGCTGAAGGATGCACGGCCAAAGAGATTGCCAATGTCCTGAAGCTGTCGGTCAAGACGGCCGTCTTTCACAAGATGGCAATTATGGATAAGCTCGGGTTGCGAACGACCGCCGAACTAACGCGCTATGCGCTCGAGCAGGGAATTGCGACTGCCACGTCCGAGCGGGTTCCCCTGCCGGTGGTCCGGCCATCCAACCCTGGCGTGACAGTGCCAGCATATGGCATGTTCGCTAAAACCCAGTAGTACTTTAAGCCGTCTCCTAATCGGATAGAGCAGCTTTCCCGCTTTATAGGTGACTTCAGGTGAAATTTCGTACCTGCCAAGCATCTATATAGTGCAGGTTGCCAACCCACACCGCACATGGAAACGGACTCGCCTAAGATCAGCCGGCTTAACATAAAAGACCTGCTAAAACCGCATATCAAGCTCCTAACTGTGGGCCTGGCGGCAGTGGTTGGGGAGGGCGTAGCGGACCTTCTACAACCTTGGCCACTCAAGGTGGTCCTCGACAATGTATTACAGTCCCGCGAGATCCACGGATGGTTGAGCCCGTTCATTCTGTCGATCGTAGGACACGATAAACTTGCGATTTTGAGATTTGCCGCGTTGGCGGTGCTCGGGATCGCAATGATCGATGCGATTTGCACCTACACCGACAAATACGTCACCACCAGCGTCGGCCAATGGGTGATGCACGATCTGCGCCGCATGTTATATCACCACATCCAGCGACTATCGCTGGCGTACCATGACAGTAAACAAACGGGCGACTTAATCAGCCGCGCGACCAACGATATCGATGCAATTCAAACCTTCATCAGCTCCGGGCTGCTGGGCGCCCTGGTCAATTGTCTGACGCTGTTCGGGATGGTGGGGGTGATGCTGTACCTGAACTGGCAGTTCACTTTGATCGCGCTTTCCATTGCTCCCGTGCTTTTTGCGGTTGTCTATACCTACACCCGCAGAATCAAAAAGGCTTCGCGGGCGGTGAGGAAAAAAGAAGGCGAGATGGTCTCGGTGATGCAGGAGGTACTCTCCTCTATCCGCGTGGTGAAGGCCTTCGCGCGCGAGGAATACGAAGAACGCCGGCTGGAAGAGGAAAGCCTGGAAAGCGTCGAGATTTCGATGCGGGCACGGAGTCTGAAGGCCAAGCTTTCACCGTTGGTGGGGCTGATCGTCGCAGTGGGGACGGCCATGGTGCTGTGGTTCGGGGCGCGCATGGCACTGGACAATCGGATGCAGGTCGGTACGCTGGTGGTCTTCATCATGTATCTGGCGAAGATGTACAAGCCGATGCAAGAACTCTCTAAAATGACCGATACGTATTCGAAGGCCGCCATCGGATACGAGCGAATCCAGGAGGTTATCGACACGGACGGCGAAATCAAGGATCGTCCGGGCGCGCGGCCGGCCAAGCGATTCAGAGGAAACATTGAATTTGACAAGGTGAATTTCGCTTATGACCCTGAGCGCCCGATTTTGCGCGACGTGAGCTTTAACATCGAGCAGGGGCAGGTGGCCGCGCTGGTGGGACCGACGGGGGCGGGGAAGTCGACCATCATTAGCTTGATCCCTCGCTTCTATGACCCGATCTCGGGCCTGGTAAAGATCGACGGCCAGGACATTCGGAGTTTCCAGCAGAAGTCGCTGCGACAACAAATGAGTTTTGTCTTGCAGGAGACGCTGCTATTTCATGGAACGATCTGGTACAACATCGCCTATGGGAAACCCGAAGCGACCCGCAGCGAGATCCTGCGGGCGGCGGAAATGGCCAATGCTCAAGAATTTATCGACAAGCTCCCGCAGGGCTACGACACCATGGTTGGGGAGCGCGGCGTAACGCTATCCGGGGGCCAGCGGCAGCGTATCGCGATTGCTCGCGCGATCATTCGCAACACACCCATCCTGATTCTCGATGAACCTAGTTCCGGGCTCGACGCCGCCTCCGAGAAACTGGTGTTCGAGGCTTTAGATCGCCTGATGGAAGGGCGGACATCTATCGTCATCGCCCATCGGCTGGCGACGATCCGGCGAGCCAGCGTTATCTTTGTGGTACAGGACGGCGCCATCGTAGAAAGCGGAAAACACGACGAGCTGCTGAACTCCGGCGGCCTCTATTCAGAGCTTTACAAGATACAATTCGGCGTGGAAGAAGAACCGGAAAAACAGACGGTCGGGCTGAGTTAGAGCCGCTTTAGCTCAGCGATTCTTGACTCGACCAAGGCGGCAAAGCCGTCCACGACCTGCGGTGAATAGCCTGCGGCCCGAAAAGCATCGCGAATCTGGCTGGGGGAAAGCTGGGCGAGCAATTGTCCCATCCACCGGGCATCCGCGCGCGGAACGTGCTTACCGATCCAGTCGATCTTGACCCGGCTGAAGTATTCGCGCGGGTTCACCAGTACGACGGCTGAGGGACGGTGAGGAGTGTCGAAGTCCACATATTCCGAATCCACGCGGTCAATAAACTTGGAGTCTCGATACAGCTCGAGGTTTCCTTTGGAGAGCTTCCGATCGCGGGTTAGCCGGACGTCGCCAAAGCTGGCGCCGAGATCGGTAACCATGTAGGTCCGCTGTAGCTCGTCGGAATCGCGGCCGGGCTTGGTCTCGTAGATGGCATTGTTCTCGTCTTTCAAGTCCCAATTGTTGATGAGAGCCATTAACACCCGTAGACCGTTCCATTCGCGCGTTCCTGCGAACGGATCGTCACGCCAATGCCAAACTCCTAGTTTCTTTTCACTCTTGATCTCCCTTTTCAGCCGCACGTCGCTGGCGGTGCCATCGGGGTTGATCAGCGGCGCCCCACGGTGAAGATGGGCGGGCATCTGACGTACATGAAGAACGGAGACGAAGTAGTCTTCATTAGCAAAATAGCCGGCTGCCCAGACCAGCCGTGATGCGACGGTCTCAGGGCGCGCCTCCGAGCCCAGCTTGACCTTCCATTTGACGCCATTTTCATCTTGAACATCGAACTTGGGATTGGATCCCTTGCGATCTTCCTCCAGGAAGGTAAAGTACCGTGAGGTGCATGTTCCGCACCGCCGGGACCGTAAAACAGGTTTAAAGCTCTGATATTCTTGGGCTCTCGCCACAGAGTGGTCCGCACAGTTCCGGTAATTTCTGCCTCCGCGCTGGTTGGCTTGTGCTTTTTTTTCGCGGCTTGAGCCGACGGAAGGGTGATCAGAACAGCGGTCAGGAACAGCGTAACTCTCTTACTCTTGTTAAGCATAGGATCCACCTGCCTCAAATGGTCACTATCCTGATTAAGCAAAACCGATGCCACGGTATACGGCGAACGTCCCTCGGTGGGCGATTGGTGCGTCTGAACCTTAGGGGGTGCTTGTGAAATTGATGGTACAGCCCGGCGAAGGGGCGATGCCTCTGATCAAGGCGATCAACGAAGCCCGCCAGCGCGTGGAAGTGGTTATCTTTCGCTTTGACCGGAGCGAGATTGAGAAGGCGCTGGTTCAGGCAGTGAGCCGCGGCGTCTTTGTCCACGCCCTCATCGCTTATACGAATCGCGGGGGCGAAAAGAATTTGAGGAAGCTGGAGATGAGGCTGCTGGCGCAAGGTGTTACGGTGGCCCGGACGGCGGACGATCTGGCTCGGTATCACGGCAAGATGATGATCATCGACCGGCGCGAGCTTTACGTATTGGCCTTCAACTTCACAACTTTGGACTTGGATCACAGCCGCAGCTTCGGCTTGGTTACGGGTCACAAGGCATTGGTTGCCGAGGCTGTGAAGTTGTTCGAGGCGGACACGAAACGTCAACCTTACTCAGCGGGGCAACCGAACTTTGTAGTCAGTCCGGTGAACGCGCGCAAACAACTTTCCGGTTTTCTGAAAGGCGCCAAAAAGCAAATCCTCATCTATGACCCGGAGGTTAGTGACCCGGCGATGATCCGCATTCTGGAGGAACGGGCCAAGGCAGGAGTAGAGGTCAAGATAATCGGGCGGTTGAGTCGCAAGAGCTCGAAGCTGGAGGTTCATAAGCTGGCCAATCGCCGCTTACATACGCGTACTATTATCCGCGATGGTACTCAGGCATTTATCGGCAGCCAAAGCCTGCGAGAATTGGAACTCAGCGCCCGGAGGGAAGTAGGCATCATTTTCCGCGATCCTAAGATCGTGAGCCAAATGATCAAGATCTTCCTGGAAGATTGGCAAGCTGTGGGACTACCCGCCGGCGAACTCGCCGATCAGCCACCGGTTGTCGCGCCGGCCGCAAAGGTGGCAAAAAAGGTAGCAAAGGCGGTTGCCAAGGAGTTGCCTCCCATTTCGCCGGTGGTCGAGGTCATCGTTAAGGAGTTGGTGGGCGCGAAAGCGGGTATGGAGCTCGATTCCCAGCAAGTGGAGGATGCTGTGAAGGAAGCAGTAAGGGATGCGGTGCAGGATGTGGTCGAAATAGCGGTAGAGCAGAATGGCAATGGTGCGCACCGCTAGAGTAGGGCGTCCCGCTCAGCGCGTGTGGGGGTGCCGGATTTCCGGCCAAAACTCCCGAACTACATTACTGCCGGCGTCTACGCCCAGCATAATGCCTCCTGACGTGGCGCCGCTGGCGAAGGTATGCAGGCGGGCCGGCTGCCAGGCGCGTGAAATAAATCCGCTCGCTATCGCACCTGAGATCCGCCCGGACGCCAAGGTCTTCTGTCCGGTCGTGGTTTTGTGCGTAATGACTGTGCTCGATAACGCATACCCCAGTCTCGGCCCAAATCCTTTCTTGCCGGATGGACGATAGCCGAGTTCTTCATGACGAAGGGCGGCAATAGGATATTGGATGGAGTTCTTGATGATATGCTGTCCGAACCCTGATGCGACTCGCTTCCCGAATCCTGAGGCGCCTTGTCCCCACTCATGAGGGCTGTTTCGCAGCTGTTGGATTCCGGCGCTAGCGCCCACGCGAACAGCCGCACGTTTCCCGAAGGTATCTTTTACGTAGCCAGACCGGTAGGGATGTTGGCTCTTTTCAGCAGGTTGCGCGGCTGCGGCTAACAAGAGCGACAATGCTATCAGTTGAAACCGCATGACAATACTAGAAGAAGCAATCAGCGTGCCGGGTTACCTTGTCACCCATGCGTTAACCTTGCGGTAACAGTATGCGATACCGATTTCTCTTAGAGAGCTACGAGACCGAAAGCATGAAGGTGTTGAGCGTATGGAGCATGTTCAACGAGTCAGACTTACGGCGGAGGCCAAGCGCTGAGGATCGGCGCGGACGCAATCTACTGGAGCATATGGTGCATCAGTCGGCCAGCGAGGACATCTGGTTCAAGAGCATGCTGGGGATTCACGTAACAGACAATCCCCTGCCGGCCGAGGAGACACCGATCCAATTCATGAAGGCTTATAGTCGAAACAGCAGGTTGAGACTGGCCGCGCTTTCCGAAAAAAACGAGGAGTGGTGGGAAGGCGAAACGAACTTCTTCGATGTTCGCCGCACGCGGCTCTGGGTGATGACTCGGCGACTGACTCATACAGCGCACCATCGCGGACAGCAAACGGCATTGCTGCGTATGCTGCAGCACGATTTGCACAGCACTTATGGCCCAACCGCTGATACCGGAGGGCTCATGGCCCAACATGCTCCGACCATCTACGCATATCCGAACCAGAGCGTCTTGCTGGAAGAGGAGCAACGGGATCGTCGGAAGGCGCCGTTACCAGGTCCTGGCACGAATCCTCCAACCGAGCGTCCGGAGAGCGTCTAACCAACCAGGGAGAAACAGAATATGGCAGTGAATGCTCGAGCAGGACAGCCGGCCAAGCAGGCCGATCTGGTGAACGTGCCGCGTCTGGTCACGTCATATTTTTCGGATCGGCCGGATGCAAAAGTACCCAGCCAGCGGGTTTCGTTTGGAACCTCGGGCCATCGCGGCTCATCGCTGGCCCGGTCGTTTAACGAATGGCACATACTAGCGGTCACGCAGGCGATTTGTCTTTATCGTAAGCAAAACGGCATAGGCGGCCCGCTGTTCTTAGGGATCGATACGCATGCGCTTTCTGAGCCGGCCTTTGCGAGTGCGCTGGAAGTGCTTGCGGCGAACGATATTGCAGTGAAGATTGCGCGGGGACGCGATTACACGCCAACTCCGGCACTCTCGCATGCCATCCTGAACTACAACAAAAGCAAACCGGCAGGATTGGCGGACGGCATCGTTGTGACGCCCTCGCACAATCCACCGGAGGATGGCGGCTTCAAATACAATCCGTCCCACGGCGGCCCGGCGGACAGCCAAACGACAGCGTTCATTCAAGCTCGAGCGAATGAGTTCCTGGAGAGCAACATCCAAGCTGTCCGGCGTATTCCGTTCGAGCGCGCATTGAGGGCAGCGGGAACGAGCGAGCACGATTTCATCAACGAATACGTGGGCGATCTTGCCGCGGTAATCGATTTCGACCCCATCCGCGATACCAAGATCCAACTCGGCGTTGACCCCCTGGGCGGGGCCGGCGTCAACTATTGGGGCCCCATCGCTGAGCGCTACGGCTTGGACCTAACCGTGGTAAACGATGCGATCGATCCAACCTTCCGGTTCATGTCGCTGGACTGGGACGGACGGATTCGCATGGATCCATCGTCGCCTTACGCGATGCGCCGGCTGATCGAGCTCAAAAATAAGTTCAGGATTGCG
The DNA here is from genome assembly GCA_963769205.1 of Bryobacterales bacterium. GTDB lineage: Bacteria > Acidobacteriota > Terriglobia > Bryobacterales > Bryobacteraceae > Palsa-89. Next base: position 147,464 of record CAVYKR010000025.1, read on the forward strand.
TTCGCTTGCGACACCGATCATGACCGGCATGGAATTGTGACGGGAAGTTCGGGCCTGCTTCCTCCCAATCACTACCTGGCCGTATGTATCCAGTATCTTTACAGCCACCGGCCGCAATGGCAGCAAGAGCTGGCGGTGGGAAAAACAGTGGTCAGCAGCAGCATAATCGACCGGGTCACCGCCAAGCTGGGCCGCAAATTATTCGAAGTGCCAGTAGGCTTCAAATGGTTCGTGGACGGGTTACTCAATGGATTGCTGGGCTTTGCCGGAGAAGAGAGCGCCGGAGCCTCGTTCCTGGCGCGCGATGGCTCAGTATGGAGCACGGATAAAGACGGGCTGATCGCGGGGTTGCTTTCGGCTGAGATCACGGCGCGAACCGGCCGGGATCCCGGGGAGATCTACGCAGAACTATCGCGCGAGCACGGGGAGTCTTTCTACGAACGCATCGACGCAGCGGCGAACGCAGAGCAAAGGGCCGCCCTAGCGAAATTGTCGCCCAAGGACATAGCAGCAACCGAGCTCGCCGGCGACACAATTCAACAGGTTTTGACGAATGCTCCAGGCGATGGCAATCCAATCGGAGGGATCAAGGTGACTACCCAGAACGGGTGGTTCGCCGCCAGACCCTCCGGTACTGAAGACGTCTACAAAATTTATGCCGAGAGCTTTACAAACGCTGAACACTTGCGGCGAATTCAGCAGGAAGCACAGGAGATGGTCGGAATAGTACTTCGGGCGCTTGGCTCGAAGACCTAACTTTGCGCCGCGGCTGCGGACAAGGCGTTGAGCTGATAGTCCAGCAGATTTCCGATGCGATCCAGACTGATGTCGGCCTTGGGATACTTTGCGATAGACGCTGCATCGTAGGCATAGTGCCCCTGGCGAACGAATACGGTCGTAACTTTCGACTTCCAGATTTCCTTGATGGCTTGCAGGATGCGCAGTTTGTCGTCGATGACCACGTAATGGTCGGCCGGGTAACGGCGCTCTACATCAGCGAGCTCTTGCTCTTTGTGCACGTAAATGAGAACGTTGCCCTGGAACACCTCAAAGAGTCCGGAACGATAGACCTTATGCGGCTGGAAGACGACGTCGCCATCCGACAGGATCACCGCGGGGCCCCAGGGTGCGACATGTTCCACCGCGTCAATCGAATTCGGAAAGAGGCGATTCGCGAAGGGGTACTCCATTAGAAAATAGGAGACCGCCAGGAGATTTGGATCATGCGGGTAATCGATCCGATAGCGCTGGAGCGCACCCAGATAATCCGCGTACCCGAGCTCGGAGCGGATGGTTTCGAAGAGCTGCCAATAGCGCTGTGCCCGTTCGGGGCCCACTTTGGAATCAAGGTGGCGCTTCAGATCGGCTGTAACGCGATCATTGTCGAGCAGCGTGTTGTCGACGTCGAAGAGAAATACCATACGGCTAGCGGGCATATGGGAACCTGTTCGCCAATTGTACCCTTTCGCAGGCCAATGACAGGATTGCAGAGTAGAACGAAGTCATCTCACGACTCCGCATTGGTCAAGTTCTTGGCGGCCGCTAAGATTATGCCGCGGCCAACCCATTCAAACGAAGCTTGGCCGTAGTGTTTTGAATAGGACCGAGTAGGTGGCCCGGTGATTGCACTCGCTGTTGCCATGATGACTGCAATGATCTTCGGCGCGAATCCAGAGGTTGTCTCGTGCGTGAACCGAATGTGCTCCGAATTGCAGGACATTTCTCTTTATCGGAGCTTGGACCGGTATCCGCAGGCGCGCGAAGCCATACAACTCCTTAATTCCTATTCGCCCCAGCTTCTGTTTCTCGATATCGATGACGAGGAGGCGGCCATGACGATCGAGTTAGATGCCCGGAGTTTCAACTCGGGGACTGCAATTGTTAGGGTGTCCAGCCGCGCTGAGAATCTATCGCAGCAAAACCGCTACGGCGCGCTGCAGGTCTTGCACCTGCCGTGTGACCGCGATAGATTCAGCGAAGCGGTTCATAGGGAGCTGGAAGCACGAATCTCGGAGAAAAATGCATCGGTCTTTGCATTCCTGCCCGCCAAGGCCGGTAGTGGGGCCACCACGGCAGCCTTGTTTGTCACCAGTATCCTGTCCAAGAAAGTTCACAAGAAGGTGCTGCTGCTCGAATGCGACCTGCATGCCGGCCCGGTATCCATGTTGTACGATATCCGGCCTCAATATTCGATCATGGACGCGCTGGAAGAGTCCCATCGGCTGACCGACGCAAGGTGGAAGCAGCTCGCGACTCGAGTGGATGGCATCGACGTCCTGCCGTCGGTGAGCCAGCAAGGTATTCGCCGCGTTTCGCCGTGGGCCTATCACAGGTTGTTGGCCTTTGCGCGCAGCCGCTACGATTTGATTATTTGCGATTTGCCGGAGGTGGTGAACGAAGCTACTGAAGTGGTGGTTCGGACTGCCAAGGCTGTGCTGGTCGTAACCACACCCTCGGTGCCCTCGTTGTTTCTTGCGGCCCGAAGACGCCACGATCTGGAGCAGCGTGGTGTTGGAGCGGTGAACGTAAAGTACATTCTGAATCGCAGACCGGACGGCCAAAGCATACCGCGCGGCGCGTGCGAAGAGATCGAAGCCAATCGGATTGCGGACATCCCGGTGGACAAGAATTTGTTCGACGCATCCGAGTTCAATCCGGACACCGCCAGCCGTCAGACGGTCGCCGAGTGCGTGAAAATAGCTGAGTTCTGCACTGGCAGTAGCATTCAATCGAGCCCTCCGCAGCGGACGAGGAAGTTCTTTTCAGCAGGCTGGTTTCGCGGAAACTCCCCAGCGTCACAACTGTCCGTGGAACATGCAGGGAATTACTAAGATCCTGTTCTGTGCAAGCGTCACAATTTCGACAAAAAGCCGAAAATCTGACGCTGGCAGACGCGCTCCAACCTTTGTTTTCTGACGCGTCTCCTGGCCGGTGAATTGCAATAAATCATGCCATGAACATCACCGCCCAGGCCCTGGAAGCTGCTAATGTTTCTCCGGCCGCTAGCTTCTTAAACGAACTGTCGCAATTGCAGCAACAGAACCCGCGCCAGTTCAGCCGCGTACTCGCGCGAATCACGAAGAGTATTAACCAGGCTGCCCAAACCGCCTCCAAGATTGGAGACGCACAGAAAGCAGCGCAGTTCAGTGAGCTGGCAGCATCGCTTCAAACAGCAGCTTCCGCTCGAACCATCCTCAGTTCCAGCGCCACGGCATAGGGGTTATCTTGGTATAGAGTCAATGAGACGGTCCGCAAGACGGTCCGAACGCTGAGGAGGGCAGAATGAAGATAGGCCAGCTGCTGATTGGGTTCGGATTCTTAACGGTCCTGTGCGCGCAAACGCCTACGCGGGTCGCCTCCATCACTGCAGTGGGACAGGCCAGCGTCTCCGTCACTCCCGACATGGCATTAGTGGATTTGGGAGTTGCGACCCAGGCGGCGACGGCGCAAGACGCCACCCAGCAAAACGCGGCCCTAGCGTCGACAGTTATTAGCGCTTTGCAGAGCTTGCTCGGCACTACCGCCCGCATCAAGACCATCAGCTACTTTCTCTCACCGGTCTATAACAATCCTCCCGCCGGACAAAGCCCCAGTATCATCGGGTATCAGGTCACAAATATCGTAGAGGCTACGGTGACCGATCTGACGATAGTCGGCAAGGTCATCGACACGGCAATTCAAAGCGGCGCCAATCGCGTACAAGGCGTTTCATTCGGCCTTCAGGACAATAGCGCGTCAGTCTCGCAGGCGTTGAAAATGGCGGCATCGCGAGCGCGCATGCAAGCCGACGCAATCGCTTCCGGCCTTAACGTTCACACTGGGACGGTGCTGCATGCCAGCGAAGGGGTGAACACTACAAATCCGACCGTGCTGGCGCCTGTCAGCGGGGCGGGGGCCAGCACGCCTATAGAAACGGGAATTGTGGTCATTCAGGCCTCAGTGACGATAGAGGTCGCCATCACGAGTTGACAGCGGAAATGAATCGCATGTACCTTGGCGAGTGACGGGGAGGTTTCCATGCGAAGCCGTTTTCTTGCTTTAGGAGCGATTCTCTCGCTGCCAGCCGGCGCCCAGGTTCCGACCATGGCGGCCAAGACGAAAGGTGCGCCTGCCGCTAAAATCTGGACCGCCCCGCGAACCGCCGACGGTCAACCCGACCTGGAGGGGATCTGGTCCAACTCCACCTTGACGCCCCTGGAACGGCCTCGCGACCTGGCAGGCAAGGAGTTTCTGACCGAGCAAGAAGCGGAGCAGCGAGAGAAACGGCTGCGCGAAGAGCTTAGCACCGATCGCCGCGATGGAGGCGCTGAAGCCGACGTCGGGCGGTCTTATAACGAGCTATGGCGCGAGCGGGGAAAAGTACTGCAGCGAACCTCGCTGATCATCGATCCACCGGACGGCCGGCTTCCACCGCTCACTCCCGAAGGTCAAAAGAAAGCGGCGGCGCGCGCCGAAGACCGGCGTCGTCGTGGTCCCGACCCGGCTGATTCCTGGTTGGATCGCAATCTGGCGGAGCGGTGTCTTACACGCGGCTCTCCCAAGCTGCCCGGCGGCTACAACAATAATTTCCAGATTGTCCAGAGCCCCGGATACGTGATGATCATGCAGGAAATGATTCACGAAGCTCGTATTATTCCGCTGGATGGCCGACCGCATGTCGATCAGAACATCCGGCTGTGGATGGGCGACTCGCGGGGCCATTGGGAAGGCGACACGCTAGTGGTGGACACAACCAACTACAACGATCAGATCATTTCCAACAATTTCAATTGTTGTCCGGGCTCGGGCTCGGGCCTGCACGTGACCGAACGCTTCCGGCGGGTGGACGCGAACAATATCGAATACACGTATACGGTCAACGATCCGGCCACCTATACCCGGCCGTGGACCGCCGCTGTCCCGATGGAGAAAACCGACGGTCCGATCTATGAATATGCGTGCCACGAAGGCAATTACGCCCTCCAGGATATTCTTGCCGGAGCGCGCGCCAAAGAGAAAGCCGAGGCAGCGCAGAAGCAAGCGAAGTAGCTAGCGGAGCGGCCTACTGGACTGCGAAGCAATACAGGAATCCGGCGCCGCCAGTGCTGACCAGGTTTTCCTGGCTGCATCCCCGGCTGGGATGGGCCGAATTCCAGGACGAGTTTGGACCGCCGGTCCGATCGAAGTGACCGAGCTGAGCCGTACCGTCGCCGCTGCTGGTCCAATTCTGGCAGGTGTGATCGGCGCCATCGGTGTAAGCGCGGCCGTCCGGCTGCGAGCCAGTGAGAATATCGTGCTGGTTAGGAGTGTCGCCAAAACCCTTAACAGTGTCGCCTTTTTCGGTCAGAGCAGTCGCTTTCGTAAGCGTGTTACCGACCCGAGCCTGATCAAGCGTATCGCCGTGCAGATCCGAGAGGTTTTGAGCTACGCGCCCACCCTTGGCGTTGAACCACGGTCCTTGTCCAATGCGATCGCGAGCATTGACTGCGTTGGGGCCGCTGGTGCTGAGATAAGCATGCCAGGTCCGGTTGCCCGCTCCCGCTGCTTGCGCCAGCCGTTGGCAGATCGCGTCCGCGCCGGCTACGCCCCCCAAATCGGCTCCTTTGCCGGAACCGACGCTGGTCACAAAGAAGGACATCGGCGGCGGCGGTCCTTTTTGCTGCTGCGCGAGCGCCAGGGACGAGGTAAGCATGGACAATGCCAATGCTGCAAAAACAGGTTTTCTCTTCATATCGATTCTCCTTGATGGAGCGTACCACAAGGCAGGACGGGTCGCACAGCGCCGGTGGGGGACATGATAAATTCTCTGATAGTGTCTTCCAACCACTGATCAGGAGCCGCCATGTTGAAATATTCGCAATTGGTTGCGTGTGTCTTTACGCTAAGTGTGTCGATGGCACAGGGGCCGCGGCCCATGACGCTGATCGATGTTCTGAACGTCCCTCAAGTGAGCGATCCGCAGTTATCTCCTGACGGACGACAGATTCTATACGTGCTGGCCGAGTCGAACTGGAAAGCTAATAAGCGGGTTAGTCACATCTGGAAAATCAACGCCGATGGTTCCGGCTTGGTGGAGCTGACGACCGGACCCGATGGGGAGGCTGGCCCACGCTGGTCGCCCGATGGCAAGACCATCGCTTTTGTTGCCAAACGCGCCGAGGCGGAAGCGTAATCAGATCTATGTGCTGTCGAACAGCGGCGGAGAGGCGCGCGCTCTCACCAATCACGCCAGTGCTGTGTCCAATATCACATGGTCGCCCGATGGTTCTCTCATCTACTTCCGCGCTCCGGACCCCAAGACGGAGCAGCAGAAGGCGCGCGACAAGTTGAAGGACGACGTCTTTCTGTTCGACGAGGATTATCAGCAGCAGCATCTCTGGAGCATCTCAGTCTCAAGCAGAGCCGAACATCGGATCACGGATGGCAAATACTCCGTGACGAGCTACCAGTTATCGCGAGACGGTCGAAAGATTGCGTTTCATCGCGCGCCAACGCCCTTGCTGGAGGACATGGATCAAAGCGAGGTCTGGGTGATGGATGCGGATGGCGGCGGCGGCCGGCAAATCACGCGCAATAAAGTTGCCGAAGGCGGCGCGGAGGTTTCCCCGGATGGCAATCGCAGATTCTCTTCACCGCGCAGGCCGACTCGAAGTTCGAAACTTATTACAACAGCAAGATCTTCGTCGCGTCCACGAGTGGCGGCGAGGCGCGGGTCCTGATGCCGGACTTGCCATACGAAATCGAGCGCGCTTCGTGGTCCAAGGACGGAAAGTCGATCTTTTTCCTGGCAAATATGGGCGTGCACGCTGAATTGTTTGAGGTGAGCGCAGAGGGCGGGAAACCGCGCCAGCTTACCAACGGAAAACATGCCATCGCACAATGGAACCTGGCCACGGCGGCGAATCAACACGTCTTCACCGCACTTGAGATGACCAGTCCGGGTGAAGTATGGATTATGGACGCCGGACGGATCCTCGCCGCGAAAAATCACCTCGGTTTTCGAATATCTCACCCGCGACTTTCGGCTTCCCCGCCAGGAGCGCGTTGAATGGAAGGGCGCGGACGGGACCACGGTGGAAGGTTTGGTCTACTATCCGATTGATTACGCGCAGGGCCAGCGCTATCCGCTGGTGGTTCAAACTCACGGCGGTCCGCAGGCCTCGGATAAGTTCGGATTGGGCGGCACTCAGAATTATGTGCCGGTGCTCGCGGCCAAAGGTTACGTAGTCCTCCAGCCGAATTATCGGGGCAGCACAGGCTACGGAGATGCGTTTCTGCGCGATATGGTGGGGCATTATTTTCAGAATGCGCATCTGGACGTCATGGCCGGCGTAGACTACCTGATCAAGGCCGGTATCGCTGATCCCGATCACATGATCAAGATGGGCTGGAGCGGCGGCGGGCACATGACCAACAAGATCATCACCTTTACTCATCGATTTAAGGCTGCATCGTCCGGCGCGGGTGCGGCCGATTGGGTGTCGATGTACGCGCAAAGCGATATCCGCTCCTTCCGTACGCCCTGGTTCGGCGGTACGCCCTGGCAGAAGGACGCGCCCATCAGCGTGTATTGGAATAATTCGCCGCTCAAGGACGTCGCTAACGTCACGACGCCGACCATTTTTCTAGTGGGACAGAACGATCCACGAGTACCCGAGCCGCAATCGATCGAGATGTACCGGGCATTGAAAAGCAATGGAATTCCCACACACCTCTACGTTGCGCCGCGCGAGCCGCACGTATGGCAGGAGCTGCGGCACGTACTCTTTAAGATGAACGCTGAGCTGGAGTGGTTCGAAACCCAGGCCATGAAGCGCGCCTACACATGGGAAAAGGCGCCATCCGAACCGGCCGCTCTGACGGGCATGAGGACTCAATGAGGCGGTTGGTTCTTTCGATCTTCTGCGGCGTGGCGGTGGCAGCCGGGGCAGAGCGGCCATTCACAGTTGTCGAGTCCAGCATTTCGGATATGCGGACTGCGATGGATAAAGGCCGCTTAACTTCGCATGATCTGGTGATGTTGTATCTCAGCAGGATCGCCCTCTATGAGGACAAGCTCCATTGCATTATTACGGTGAACCCGCGCGCGATTCAGGAAGCCGATGAGCGCGATCGCGAACGCGCGCAGGGCAGGGTACGGGGCCCGCTGCATGGCGTGCCCATCGCTCTCAAGGACAACGTCCTCACGCATGACATCGTGACTACGGGCGGCGCGCTAGCTTTCGACGGGTTTCTGCCGCCCTATGATGCAACTCTGGCGATCAATCTGCGCAACGCGGGCGCAGTCATCATCGCCAAGACCGGACTCTCGGAGCTGGCGAATTGGGTGGCTGGCGCGCCGACACCAATGCCCGGGAACTACAATGCAGTTCGCGGTTTCGGTTTTAACCCTTACGATCCGCGGCACGATCCACGCGAGGGGTCGAATGACGGCCGGCCCGCGCTCGCAACCGGCGGATCAAGCTCAGGCGTAGGTACAGCGGCCAATTTCTGGGCTGGAAATGTTGGCAGCGAAACATCGGGGTCGATCTTGAGCCCGTCCAACCAGAACATGCTTGCAGGTATCAAACCCACGGTCGGGCAGGATCAGCCGGTATGGCGTTATTCCGATAACGGCCGATCAAGACACCGCCGGCCCAATGGCGAAATTCGTTACAGATGTGGCTATTATGTTCGGCGCGCTCGAAAGCCCGCAGCCCGATCGCAATGATCCGGCAACGCAGAAGTGCACGCCTCCGCCAGGCCGGGACTACACCCGATTCTTGAACGCTGATGGGCTGAAAGGTGCGCGCATCGGGATTCCACGCGCGTTTTATTACGACAAGATCACTCCTCCGGGACCACAGCCAGAAGGGCGGGGAAGTGGAGGAGGCCGCGGGGGGCCGGGGGATGGAAGCGGTGGCCTCAATCCCGAACAGGCTCGCGTGATGACCGAAGCGATAGCCATTCTCCAGCAGCAGGGCGCGGTCATCGTGGATCCGGCCGACATACCCAGCATTCTCACGAAAGATCCGGATAAAAACGTTTTGTCATGGGGTCAATGCGGCGGGAATACCGGCGCCAAAGGCAAAGACGCCAATTGCTCAGTCGTTCTGAAGTACGGCATGAAGCGCGACTTCAATAAATTCCTGGCTACGCTTGGACCCACCGCGCCGGTGAAGTCGCTCACCGAGCTGCGGCAATGGAACATTACGCACACGCAGGCTGGGGCGATTCGATATGGCCAATCGAATCTCGACGTCTCCGACGAAATGGACGTCGAAGCGGATCGCGCCCGGTACGAAGCCGATCGAGCCAAGGACATTGAGATCGCCGGCACGCACGGAATTGATGAAGCCATGAAGGCTAATAAACTGGATGCGCTACTGTTTCCCGGTGCGAACGGCGCTGCCATCGCCGCCAAGCCCGGCTATCCGACCGTGATCGTTCCGTTCGGAATGGTGCCCAATGCGCCGACGCCCCCGTTTCCCGCGGGTTTCGATGCCAAACCGCAGCCGTTCGGCGTTAGTTTTACCGGAATGGCTTGTAGTGAGCCTAAACTCATTGAGCTGGCGTATGCCTTTGAGCAGGCCACTAAGAGGCGAGCTTTGCCACCCTCTACGCCCTAAGACGAAGCGAGGCGGCTTCTAACCGCAATTAAGCCACGTTTTGAGATAATCTTAGGCCAAGCCTGGAGGTAAGCATGCGAGTGGCCGCCGTCCTGTTCGTGATTTCGACGCCGGTCCTGGCGCAGTGGCTGAATTACCCTACTGCCGGCGTTCCCAAGAATTCCAAGGGCCAGCCGGATCTAGCCGCGCCAACCCCCAAGACTGCAGATGGAAAACCAGATCTATCCGGAATGTGGGAGCCGCTGAAGAACAAGCCGTGTGGGCCGGAAGGCTGCTCAGATTTTCAAATGCCGCAAGAATTCGGCAATATTGGCTGGGCTCTAAAAGGCGGTCTACCTTATCAAAAGTGGGCGGCAGACCTCAGGAAGGCCCGGATGGCCGACAACGGGAAAGACGATCCAGGTTCCCACTGCCTGCCGACCGGTATCGTGAAGCTGCACACTACCGCTTTGCTCAAGAAGATCATCCAGACACCCGGCCTGCTGGCGATCCTAAACGAGCGTAACGTGGAATTCCGTCAGATCTTCACGGATGGGCGGCCGCTGCTGGTCGACGCCGATCCAACCTACAACGGATTCTCGACCGGCAAGTGGGTTGGGGACGCGTTGGTTGTGGAATCGAACGGTTTCCGCGACGGAATGTGGCTCGACCGCAGTGGGAGTCCGATGACCGACGCCGCCAAGATAACCGAAAAGTTCCGGCGCCCGAATTATGGAAGGCTCGAGATCGAATTGACGGTTGACGATCCCAAGGCGTACACAAAGCCCTGGACCGTCAACCTGGTCCAGACGATCGTACTCAACACCGAGTTTTTCGATTATTACTGCATAGATAACGAGAAGGACATCACGCACCTGGTCGGAAAATAGTCAACGCACTGCTTGCGCAACACAGGTTAAACCCGAGAAGTACCCGGGCTTAAGGATATTCGGCGCGCTTCCAGTATCCAGCACCAGGCTGACCGTGGCGGGGTGACCGCTCTTAGGAACGGTAATAGGCTTCCCGGAGGCGCGCAGGGTCCACTCCATAGTGCTGGCCGAGCCCGAGGTCTGCCACTTCTCGAACTGGGAGAAGAACTCAAAAACCGCCCAGGGCCCCGTGGAGGTCGGATAGTCAAGATCGGTGCCGCCTGCGAACTTCACTCTCAGTTTTACTTCTTGCGGAGATGCGCCCGCCCAGGTGAATTGTTGTGGCGTACTCGATCCGCCGGTGTAGTGCAGCGTTTGAGCGCCCATCGAGAGCGTTACGGCCTGCACCTCTTCGGTAGGGTTCGCCTTCACCGCAAACGCGAGCTGTAGCTGCTGAGCATTATTCGGGAAAAAGGCCTCGGAGATTCCAGCGGCGCGATTGAAGAATTTAACGAACGCTGCGGTCGCCGCAGGAGTACCCGTCTTAGCTGCATACTCGGAACCTTGCAAGATCAAATATTTCGGCAGGACGTCCTGATAGAGCTTCCATAGTGCGCCGTCCTTAGGCTTGAAGATATCCGTGATCTCCTGCGCGGTTGCCTGGGTGGTGGCGCCGGATTGGAACGGATACTTTGCCATCAACGCGCGGAACTGACCGCAGAAAGCCTGGGCCTTACCATTGGCTACCTGAGCCGGCACTCCGGCGATGAGATCCTGCACGTGCTTGATCGGATCCTGCAGCAGTGCTTGTGTGGTGGAATCTACCGCGCCGTCTTTGTCGACCGGAAAATTGCGGGCCATCTGGCGGACTTGGGCGTCGGCGCTCAGGGCATTCGTAAGAGCCTCGGTTCGAAATGCGTCGTTGGCCTGATCCGAGACCAGCGCCTGCAGCGAAGTGAATAGCTTGCTCAAACCGTCCATATAAGCCGCATTGGCCGGGCCCGCGAGGTGGTCATGACAAGGATTTGGATCAACCTGCTGAGGAGGCTGGAACAAATCGGAAACCGGTTTAGCTTCCACCGCGGTGTTTTCGGACACCACGCACATTAGAGACAGAAGCGGCGACTGATTGCCCGTAAGTTTGCCCAGCTTGTTGACCGCGTCCGGAATGCTGCCGTAGCCGGGAACGCGAGTGGCGTGCAAAAACTCCCTCCAGGTTTTGACAAAGTCAGCTCGGTATCGGTCCTGCAGCTGCTGTTGCATCTTGGCTGGATCCAGATTCTTGAAGGTATCCGGGCCCAGCACCCAAGCCTCGCCGTTGAAGTACTCCCGCGGATTGTTAATTGCCTTTTGCATATAAACCCAGCCCGGCTTCGTGAAAGCACCCGCCACGGGGTAGGTGTTCACAACGACGTCGGCGCTGGCTGGAAATTGCTTGTTAAAAACGAACGTAGGATTTTGGCTGGATGCCTGGGCGAGCATGGCTTGGTAAGCCGGTTCGATAGTAGCGGAGCTCTTCAGGAAGGCGCGGGATGCTTGCACCGCGGTATCGTCGGGAATCGCGTAATTCGGATAGGGGTTCTTGAGACGCAGCTCCTCGCTATAGAAGGAGAACTGCTTGGCGGCCAGAGCCGCGCGGTTCGGATCAATGGGCCGATCCTTGATCCAGTGGACCGCCAGCACGGGAGGAAGAAAATCCGCCGTGCTCTTTTCGTGATTCGAAGTGGTGATCAAGTAGGCCTTCAGGGCCTTGTATACGTATGTGCGGTCCTGGTTGGGCGCCGGACGCGATAAGAGGTCGGCCATATTATTTTGCACGGGAGCGAGAAGCAACCTGCGGAATAGGCCGAAATAGATGCGATACAGCGGATCGTAGAGCTGGTCTCCGATGAATAATCCCCAACCGAGATGCATCGGGCGGCCGAAACGTTCGTAATCGGAAACCTGGGCCAGGGATTGGCGGACATCTTCCAAACGGCGGAGACTTTCCGCCGAGGCGAGCTGTTCGGGAGCTACATCCTGGTTCTGGGCCGCGCGGGCGGCGTCGACCGCAGCGCTCTCCAGAGCATGATTGCCGGCAAAGGAAATTATCCAGAATGTCGCGAAGAGTAGACTCAACACAGCGGCCGTGGCTAGAAGAACGCGCCGCCAGATATTCAACTTGACGCTGGAGCTACTGGATCCCAGCGCGGAATGATCCCGCAGGATCACGTCCGGGAAAAGATGACTGAGAAAGACCCACTGCGGCACGCGGCGAACATTGGGAGCCTGCAGAGCCTCCGGCTGAGCTACCGGGTGTCCGCCGGCGATGAAAAGACGGGTGGCATCGGCGTCGAAAGTGGAGGGCTGAACGCGCGGGGCCGCCGCGGCGGGAGCAACGTCGCTGACCGTAACCGGCCGAACGCCGGTGAAATACAAGCCGCGCAGGAACGGGTTGGCGCGAAGCTGACTGGGCCGGCACAAATCGACCAGGAATTGAACCAGGACAGCCCGCATTTTCCGAAACTCGCGCGGAAATTCGTATATAGAAGGGAGCTTTGCAGCATCCTGCTCGCGGGCCAGGAAATCGGGCCGGTGATCGCACAACGAGAATGTGAGGTTCGAGAAGACCTCGTTCAGACGCTTGGTTTCCTGCTCCGCATACACACCGGCTCCCGAATCGGCGGTCATGGGAAGCGTTACCCCGAAAACCTGCGCGGCTTCCTCTTCCGACAAATTGCCAGTGTATTCGAAGAAATGCCCGAGCCGGTCCATCTTAGTAAGCAAAACGTACACCGGCAGGCGAATGCCGAGAACGTGGGAGATATCGCCCAATACATCGCGCAAATTGCGAGCCCGCGCGGTCATAGCCTCCGCTGCGCCCGCAGCGAGGAAGCTCTCGGCGTCGATACAGACCACTGCGGCTCGAGGAAGCGCGTTCGAACCACCCAGCACTGCACCCAGCTTTAGCGGCGCCAGCCGGCGGATCAATCCCTGGCGAGTTGCCGGATCAGACAGCAGATTGCCCGCTGGATCGATCAGAAGCCATTGCCGGGCGAACCAGAGATTGAGCGAGCGCGTGGGGGCGATCGTATCGCCATAGTAAGCTTGCCCGGCCAACAGTTCGGGCTCCAGGCCGGAATGGAGAACCGTACTGGTTTTCGCCGCTCCTGAATCGCCCAACAGGAAAATCGCCGGCAGGCCTGCGACTTTAGCGGCCCGCCCTAGGGTGGAGGCCTGTAATCGCGCGTCCGCTTCGCGCAACAGCAAGTCCACTTCGTTGCCCTGAGTTCCACCCACCGGGCTGGATGCCCCGCGGGATCCCAGCCATAAATAGCCGGCAAAGCCCGCTAAGCCGAGCAGGGCCAGCCCGCCCCGCAGAATCCACAAGTTGGAGCCGTGCAGGTGCAGCCAGGTTCCGAGAAACCACGCCAGCAGGAGCCATAGGACCAACACCGTCAACGCCCGCGCGACTCTTGGGGAAATTGTCATGGACTTATCTAAAAGTGCCCAGCGGAGATGACCGATTGAAGCCCTGAAACGGCTGAAGTCAAGGATATTTTGAAGGCCACAAAGAGAACCACAGCCAGGGTGCAGCAAGCCACGGCGCTCCACATCAGGCGGGGGATCCAAGGGTCGGTAACCGCGCGCGGCGGTTCAGCGGGAGGCGTCGATGCCGGGGAAAGCACCATTGAGAAGCCACGAATACGGTGAATTCGCTCCGTAATTATATTCGCGGTGTTGCGCAACTCGGCATTTGAGCCGACGCTATAGCGTCCGCGAAAACCCAGTAAGAGACAGAGCTGATAAACTTCGAGGACGTCGGCCAGTTCCTGGGAGTCGCCGCGGCCCAGCAAGTGGTCTACATTGCGAAAGTAGATTTCGCCTGCGACGTCGACTCCAAATAACTCCTGCTGCAGGGGCTTGCGGACCCAATCGCCAAAGGCAGGATTATGGGAGTTTAGAATCGATTCGTCTAGAAAAGCAACAATGGCAAACGTCGCAGCTCGGATATCTTCGGGAGAATAGCCCCGCCGAACCGCCTCCTGCCCGGAAGCGTTAAGCGCGCTGGCGATCTGGCTCCGAAAGGACTGGGGATCGCCGACGGACTGCCGGTTGGATCGCAGGCGCACTACGACGGTAAGCGCCTCTTGAAACAGCATCGCAATATTGTCGTTGCGGCGCCATAACGCGGCTCCGCCGGGCTGCGAGATTGCTGGATCACCCATCTTCCGGCCTAAGTATCCAAGACTACCAAAAGTTCAACTTCTGCATTCGGAATATCGCCTGGGACATAGATTCCGACCTCTTTAGTCTCCACAATGTGGTCCCAGCAGGGGCCGCTTTTCGTGACCGCGAAGTACTGGCTGGTCACTTTGGGAGAGATGGCAGACGGCGGGACCGATAGATGCGTCAAGGTGAGACCGGGCAGCGCGCGCTTGACCAACTCGCCCACAAAGCGCGCAGAGCAGACCTTGACCAGTTGAGCCGTGGTGGTGATCAGGCTGGCCTCGCCCATAGGAGCGCTGATTCCGAAGATCCAGCGTGAGCGGCCGAGGCAGCGAGCATCGGTGAGGGGGCCCTGGTGGAAGTACTTAGCTGCCGGTTTCAGTGCGATGGAAATACAATTCGAAGGAGCCAACATCTCCAAATGTTCGCGGATATGGCGGTCGAGATCCTCGAAACAATCTTCCAGGCTTAGATGATTGTAGAGCGGCAAGGAGGCGGGGCTGGAATCCAAGCCGAAGGTGCAGAGGGCGCCTGCCAGGCGCAGGAGTTCGCTGTAGAGCTGTTCGGGATGACCGTGGCGAGAGAAACAAATGTGACGCAGTGGCGCGAGGGCCGAATCGAGCGCGTGAAGGAACCAGAAGGCAGCCACTTGCTGGGCCGACATTCCGCCGGCAAACTTGCGTCCCGCACCCGCGGCCGATAGAGTCATACTCTTCTCGTTCAGGATCTCGACCATGCGGCGGGCGAGAGTCATTAACCGCTCGCTGGCGCTAATCTGCACGCAAGGACAAATGAAGCGCTCGTCATAAATATAGTGTCCGGCGCCGTCACGCAAGACCCGGGCCAGCGGCAAGGTAGTCAGGCCGTCGGATGGCTCGGTATCGAGAATAATCCGAACGTTTTTTCGTCCGAAGCGGACTGGTTTCTCGTCCTGGCCGGTGTTTTCGTCATATACCTTGCGCTCCTCGGCGATGAAACGGACTCCCTGATTTGGCTCGCCCCCGTTCAGCGCGACATTCACTCCCGTCGGTTTGTAGGCCGGCACTGCCAGCGATAACGTGACGCGATCTCGCGTGGGCGGTATTAAGTCCGCAATTGGACGGGCCGGAGGCAAGGGATCGCACTCGGGCATCTGAAATGCCAAGCCGTCCGGGAATATCCCGCGGGCGTGGACGATTGCAGCGGTGCCGTTTCGCAGTGCCTCGGCATCAAGTTCACAGGCCAGGAAGCCATACGGCTCGAACCACAAGGCCGCGCCCGCAAAATGAATGGCGTTTTCGAAGTAGGCGCCTTGGGTCTGAAAATGATGCGGCCCAAGGTACATTCCTTCCGACCATACGAGGCGGGATAGTTGGCGGGCAGGGCTGATCCAGTGTGAATTCGGCACAGCTCCCCAATTATACAAGTTGAAGAGAGGAGGCTCCGATGTCATGATGAAGAAACAGTGGACGGCGCCGCCAAGTACGAATTGCTGCAAAAAATCGCCGGGGAGAAGATCGTTGCTTTCCGGGGACGTCCCGCGCAAGGCGGGCAAATCGTTCTGTTACATCAGCTTACTGGGACAAACGACCATACCGAAGTCTTGCGGATGGCGATCCAGTATCTGATTCGGAATCCGGCTTCGGCAGGAGGGCGGATCCTGGACGTGGTGGAAATCCGAGGGTCGTATTACCTGGTCACTCTAGACCAGCCGGAATGTCTGGCGTTGCGGGAGTGGCTGAAATGGGAGCTGGATGCCCCCAAGCCCGCACGTGGTTATCCATCTCAAACAAGGCTCCGGCTCAGACCCAGGCTCCGGCTCAGACCCAGGCTCCGGCTCAGACCCAGGCTCCGGCTCACACCGAGACCCAAGCGCCAGTTCGTGCCCAGGCTCCAGTTCGGGAGCCGGGAGAATTCACGCGACTATTTCAACAGAAGCAGGCCGGAACGACGCCCGCGCCTGCGCAACCGACCCAATCACCATCGCCTGTGGCGCCTCCGCCACCACCACAATCGCCCTCGCCAGGTGAGTTTACGCAACTATTTGGACGGAGTGCTCAGAGCCAGCCGAGCGCTCCCCAAACCGTCTTGCCGCAGCCGATGCCGGCTCCCGCCGCCGCGACGCCTTCGCCGCTCGCATCTGAAAAGCAGCAGCCTGGGGAGTTTACGCGGTTATTTAGAAGTCCTCTGGCAACACCCGCGGTCGATTCCCCGTTGACGTCGTTGTCCGGGTCTACTTTAGCCCCAGGACCGGGAGAGTTCACCCGCATTTTCGGTGGGGGGACGCCGGCCTCAGCGCCGCGACCAGCTACTCCCCGCCGCCTCCTCCAATCCCGGCATCCGCTCCCGGTTCGTTGACCGAGAGCCTAGAGCCTAGGCATACATCGATTAATAGACCAACCGGAAAGCAATCAGGAGTAACGGACGGCCCAGGAGAGTTCACACGGGTCGTCGTAGGACCGGGCCGCACGTCATCGGCTGCACCGCCTTCCGCTCCGCCGCCTACTCCCGGGCCGCCGGTGCAGGTTTCGCTGTCCATGCCATCCGCACCTTCCATGCCCTCGGCGCCATCAATGCCATCAGCGCCACCAATACCGGCAGCACCGGCAGCGCATGCCCCAGCTGTGCCCTCGGCGCCGACTTTTCAGCCGCCTGCGATGCCGACTCCGGCAGCACCTCCAGCGGCGGCGACCGGACGCCCCGGGACAGCATTAATTATTCTGTTCGTGGTTTTATTAGTAGCCGCGCTGGTCTTGGTAGGCTTCGTTATCCTGCACAAATAACCTGTTTCGGCCGCTCTGAATCACTCGGCTTGCGGCAGCAGGATGATCAGCTCGAGTTCCGGATTGGGGAAGTCACCCGGTACATATGCGCCGAAATTGCGGGCGCGCTGGATCGCCTCCCAGGCCGGTCCGCCCTGGCTCAGGCTGAAATATTGAAAGTTCAGCTTAATGGGGATAGAGGTGGGCGGGGTAGCTACATGACGCAGAGGGACGCCCGGAAGAGCCTGGCGGATCAAATGGTCCAGATGAGTTGCGGAGCAGGTCTTGATGAGCTGCGGCGTTTTAGTGATCAGCTCCGCTTCCGGGATCTCAGAGCTGACTGCCAGAAACCACTTCGTGTTAGACAGATATTGTTCGTCCGCGATGGCAGTGGCATAGATGGACGGTTGCGTCAGCTTCAGCGGCAGCGAAACAAAGTTGCTCGGTACAACCGTTTCCAGCAGCATGCGCAGCTTTTCGTCGAGATCCGCGAAGCAAGGACCCAGCTCATCGTGGGCATAAGCAGGCAGGTCGCGGGGCTGAAGTTTCAGAGAGAACGTAGTGAGAGCGCCCGCCAGAGACGTCAGTACAGAGAAGAGAGCTTCGGGATGGCCGCGGCGCGTTTCGAAGATGTGACGCAATTGCGGGAGATAAGAGTTGACAGTGTAGAGCAGCCAGAAATTGGCGATGTCGGCCGAGCTGAAATCCGCCAGACTTTGGTTCTTCTGCCTTCGCATTCCGGCCAGCGTGCTGCTTTTGGCGATCAGAATCTCCAGCAAACGACGCAGAATGGACATCAGAAAATCGTTGGCGGAAATATCAAGCAACGGCGGAACGAAGTGCGGATCGAGCTCCGGCAAGCCGGCGGAGTTCTTTCGAATCCGCGCTACATGCAACGCGGGCGTACCGGCTCGCGCCTCGGCATCCACCAGCAGTCGCAGATTTTTGCGCGCCACTTGAACCTGGCGCTCGTTCAGACCGGTATTTTCGTCGCGAGCTACCAGCATCTCCGCCAGGTACCGTGTGTCGGCATTCTGCATAGGAGCGGCCACGTTCAAACCGCCATAGCGATAGGGAGGAATCGCAAGGTACAAATCGATGCTCTCCTGCTCGCCTTTCAGATATTGAGCCAGGGGTTTGGGCGGGGGAGCCGGATCGGCCGCCGGAATGTCGAATACAAGACCATCGGGAAATATCCCGGCCGCCGACTGAATCGTAAAATAACCGCCGGCGAGCGCCTCCCGGTCCACTTGCAAAGAAAGCAAACCCCAGGGGCGGAAGTTGAGGGCGTCCCAGCGGAATTCGAGCAGGCTCTCCAGAAAAAGGTCCTGGAGTTGAAGATGATTAGGCGTTAGGAACGTCCCTTTGGCCCAGATGACCGGCTGCAGTTGTCTCATCGAGCAGTCACGCTATCGATTCCCCGCTGGCTGAGTGAACTTGAAGTCGGTAAGATACATCTGATCTTGATTAGGGAGCCGGAAGCCAAAGCGTCCGTCGGCAAGATTGCGGCCGGCTTCACTCCACTCGTCCAGCGTCATCCAAGTGTCTCCGGAGCGGATCTGGACGACGATCCGGCCTGCGTCCACTGACATCTGAATCTGGAAGCTGCTGGAATCGACGCCATGCGGTTTTCTCTTGGCATGATCGGTCTTCTTACCATTCCGGTAGTCGGCCGAAGCGAAGCTCTGTTTGTCGATTTCAAACTCGATGTAGTCTTTTGGGTCGAGATAGTCGATCACCCAGCGGACTTTCGGAGAACCTCCGAAAATTCCCTTGGATTCCTTGGGGCTGATCGCGAAGTTAAAAGTCCCCGTTGTGGGCGTTAGCTTATATAGAACGAAATCGCCGCCTTGCCGCGTGTACCAAACGTCCTCGCGCTTCCAGGGCTTATCCCAATCTTCGGCTGTCATCGCGTGAGCAATCGCGGATGGCGCCACCACCGCTGCCTTTACCACTGCCAGAGAAAATCTGACGCGGTGCGACCCGCCTGCCGTCACATCGACGGGCCTGGTCTGATCCAGATGGCCGGGAGCCCGCGCTGTGAAAACATAAGAGCCTGCGTCCAATTCCATAGACGGGAGGCCGAAGGATTGAGAAGTGGTCTCACCGCTGCGCGTGTATCGCACTTCGGCGTTAGGCGGAGAAACCTCCACAATGACGCTTCCCTGTAGTTTGGGCGGTGACGGCAGTTCGCTCGGCAAAGGGGCCGGGGACGCGACTGGCTTGGGGAGAAGCACAAAACTCAATCGTGTACCGCCCCCCTTCTGTACGGTGGCGCGTTGAGGTTTGCCTGGGAAGAAGCCGTCACGGGCGACTTTGATTTCGTAATCTCCTGGGTCCAGCGACAAACCGAAACGCCCTTTTTGCGCGGCTCCGCGGTCGGCGCCATTCACGAAGATATGAGCGTCGTTGGCCCCCTTAACGTCGATAAACAACTTGCCTTGGCTGGCAAGGGAGCCCAGAAAAATGTTCATTGCGGGGGCCGGACCGGCATCCAGGTTGCCTGTCCAACCACCTACGACGAGTGCGTGGGAACCGGGCATTAAGTCTTTCAACGTCGCTTGGCCACCGGCCAGCTTGCCGGAATCCTTGCTGTCAACGAGAACCTGGAGATCCGCCAGCGAGGAAGCCAAAGCAGCCTGATCTCGGAAGGTAGCAACCGCCATTGCGTCGATTCGGCTGGCTTCCGGGGGCATGACCACGGGAAGGGTAAGCGGCTGAACCTCAAAGGCAATAGACGCCTTGGAGGAACCGCTCTCGATTCGTAATGTATGTTTGCCTGGCTGGAGCGAGCTAATGGCAACCTGGCCGTCTGATGGCAGGGTTTCGGCAGGCTTGTCGTCCATGTATAAGTTACCCGTGGTGAAGGGCGTGAACAAATGGAGACTGGTTGGGAGCGGGTTGAGAGTGACGTTGAAAGGCGACGGCGAAGCAGCCTGGAGATTCACCGGTATCGTGGCAGGTTCGTAGCCATCCTTCTGCGCCGTCAATTGATATTGGCCAGGGGCAAGATGCAGCTGCGAGTTAGACGCGCCGAGCTTGGCACCGCCCATCAGGATGGTGGCTCCCGGCGGCGACGTTCTAATTTCAAAGTAGATGGCCGTGAGAGCAGGTTCAGGAACAATTTGTTTCTTTGGCCGCAAGGCCAGCCAGGCGCCCAGGGCGACGAACAACAATAACACGGCCGGTGCACCGAACTTAAACCAAGGTGCGCCCATCCAGGAGCCATTTTTGGTGGATGCCCCAGGTGACGAGGCGGGCGCTTTAGGGCTAGCTGGGGGACGCGCACTCGGCGGCGGCCCAGCAATTGGAGGCGCAGGAGGACTTGGTGGCGCTTGCAAAGCCGGTGAAGCCACGGAAGGTTGTGGAGGAGGCGCGGCTGTCGAGCCTACATTTACGAAGATGCTGGTGGCTGCACCGGCTTCAACGGGAGGCGCACTGACTGCGGTAGCTGAAGTACTGCGAGCCACAGCCGACTGCGTATAGGTCGGCGCCACAATAGTGGCAGCCTCGCTGGTGGCCGAATGCAAAAGGGTAGCGGAGCTGGCACGCTTCTCAGCACTTTTCACCAGCGACTGGAATTCGGCTTCCTGAGGATACTTGGAAGCGATCTTGGACATCAGGTCTATCACTTGCCGGAGCTCGTTAGGATCGGAAAGCAGTTCCGCTCCAGCCGCCAGGCCTCGCAATTGTTCAAGATCCTTCTTCTGTGCGCGAGCGCCTTCGGTCTCTGAAAGCGTGCCGGTCAGCGATGCTTTAAGGCGCATAAGCCGCTGCTCAGAGGGGAAAAAAGAAAGCGCCTGTTCCACTTGGGCCAGCGCTGCCGGGACATCTCCGGCAGTCTGAAATTCACGAATCTGCGCCACCGCTTGATCGACAAACTCTTCGCGCCGCCGATCTTCCAGCAAGATGCGCATGCTCTTGGCGCCCGTATGGGAGGGTTCAAGCTCGAGGGCTTGGTCGACCAATGCACTCGAGGCGCGCCAATCCGATTCGAGTAACTGGCGCGCGCGTTCCGTCAGCCGGGCGGCCAGCGCGGAACGGATGGCTGGATTGCGCTGGTCTAATTCGCGAGCCTTCTTCAGGACTGCGATGCCGGCCTCGAAATCGCCGCGCGTAAACAGATCATTTCCTTCGGCCAAAGCGCGTTGGGCTTCGCCTTGACGCTCCATCCCTTGGCCGGCCTGCTTCTGGAGGGCCAGCAGCTCGCCATCTTCTGGAAATTCCTGCAATGCGCGCTGAATCGCTTCGCGGGCCTTATCGAATTCGTTGGAGTTGAGATGCCCGTCAATCGTTTCCACCCAGCGCGCTTTGGCTTCCAGACGGGCCTGCTGGTCCCGCCGCTTGACGAGACGCTCCATCTCGAAGTCCAAGCCGGGATATCTGCCGTGGATCGTTTTCAGAATCTCCCATTGGTTCAGCGCTTCGGAGAACTGGCTACGCTCCTCGTGATAACGGGCTTTGGAGACGATTGAATTGACCAGCGACAAACGGTTACGAATCAGCTTCAGCGAGCTATCGAAATGGGGCTCCTGCGGGAAACTGAGTCAGAGCCTCCTCAAGGATGTGAACCTTCCGCTCCAGGTCCGGCTCGGCCTCCACCTGGCGATCCACTTCGGCGACGAAACTGGACAGACGCTGGCGCTGGCGCTCTTCTACGTCAAACTTCAAAGCTTGAAACAGCGCATGTCCGGGAAACTTGCTTAAAAACTGGTCGCAAATTACCAGAGCCTTGGCGAAGTTTTGATCTTCGAGATATTTCCTAGCTTCTGCATACGAATTCCGCATTGAGTCGTATTCCGAGCGGACTTCGTTATAGAAATTCTGGTAGGTGGCGCCCACGATCGGTAGAGGTGCGGTCCGGCACCTTACGGTCGATCTCCAGGACCTTCTCCAATTTCCCCAACGCCGAGCTGACCTCGCCCATCTGATACTCTTCTACGGCCGCTTGGTAAAGGACCTCCTTTTCCTTGCGGGCACGCAGATGTTCCTGTTCCAACCGATCGACTTCCGCCAACAAAGTTTGGGCGCGAGTGTCATCGGGACGCATCTGCAGGACGTTCCGAAGAGCTTCGCGAGCGTGGCCGTAAGCGTTGTTGTCGATGTGCTGCCGGACCAGTCGAAACCAGCCTTCGATTTGATGGTCACTGCTGGTACTTTCAATCCTGGTCTTCAAGCCGAGCGCTTCGGCGTTTTCCGGCTCCAGAGATAAAGCCTCCTGCACCTTCTGCAGAGCCAGTGGATATTCGTCCTCTTCCAGACGCGTGCGCGCGCTTTCCAGCAATTGCTGGACTCGCCGTTGCCGAACAGCGACGTCAATCTGACGGCGAAGCTGCGCCATCTGCGGATCCAGGTGTCCTTCTGCCTCCAGTTCGACAAGAATTTCGGAAGCAAACTGGTAGTCGCCTTGCTCAAAAGCTTTCTTAGCGCGTTCGACCCTGGGACGAATACGACTGGGATCAAACGACTCGATTACGTCGCCCCGCTGCGCCTTTTGCAGTGAATCGGCGAATTCACGTGCCGTCGAAAATCGATGCCAGGGCTGCTTGGCCATGGCTTTGTGAATCACCCGACTAATCGCTTGATTCACGTTGGGATCGATCTCGGTGGCCGGCGGGGGAATCTCGTGCAAGATAGCTTCGACGATCTCCCGTTCGGTCGGCCGCTCGAAGGGCCGTCGGCGTGTGAACATCTGATAGGCCATCACACCCAGCGCGAAGATGTCGGAGAGAGGCGAAGGGGGCTTCATCTCGAGCAACTCCGGCGCCATAAAGAGCAAAGTTCCCTTTTGCCCTACAGTTGATCCTGTACTGGTCATGTGGGCGACGCCGAAGTCGATGATCTCGACCGAGTCGTCCGGCATTACGAAGATATTTCCGGGTTTAAGGTCTCGATGAATCAAGCCTCGTTCGTGCGCAGCGCCTAAGCCCCGGCAGACTTGTGTCAGGACGTCAACAGAGCGCTCGATAGTCAACTGTCCCGCGCCCTTAATCAACCGGTCCAACGTCGCGCCCGGCAATAGCGGCATGACGAAGTAGGGGCGCATCTGGCCTTCCTGCTCAAACTCGCCCAGATCCAGAATTTGAACGATGTTGGGGTGATTCAGAGCCGCCAGCACTTCGCATTCGCGATAGAACAACTGGAGCGCCGTTGGGTCAGGAGTATCGCGGATGGTCTTTACCGCGACGTCGCATTTGAGCACGGTGTCATATGCTCTGTAAACCACACCCATGCCGCCATGGCCCAAAGACTCCTTCAGCTCGTAGCGGCCCTTCAATTTCGATAGATCAGCCACAACTTATATCCAGAACGTGTATCTAGGAACTTATATCCAGAATACATGTTACAGGAGACGGGATCGAGGGAAAAGAGGGTTCGCGACAGAATGTATCGCTTGGAGGAATAAGGCCGACCCTAGTTCTAGTACCGTCCAAGTACCCGCTATTCAGCCGGTCTCCTTTCTGGTAGACTTGTTAGGCTCTATAATCTGGTAGAGCCGGAGATGCCCCGAAAGTCGGCGCTAACCGCAAGTACTAGCCGTAAAAGGGAGGCGAAATGGCCAGAGAAAGTGTTCAGAAAAAGCTGCAGCGGGTACGACCACCGCGCGTGCAAGTCACGTACGACGTGGAGATTGGCGACGCCATCGAAATCAAGGAGTTGCCGTTCGTACTGGGAGTTTTGGGAGACTTCACCGGAATGCCGGCCGAGCAGCTCGCTCGTTTGAAAGATCGCCGCTTTGTAGAAGTGACCGGCGATAATTTTGACAGTGTGCTGGAAAGCATGAAGCCGCATGTTGCTTTTTCGGTCGAGAACAAGCTCAGCGACGAAGCCGACGCCGCCCAACTTAAAGTAGATCTTCACTTTAAGAGCCTGGAAGATTTCGAGCCCGAGCAAGTGGCCCGGCAAGTCAGGCCGTTGCGTGAACTGCTGGATCTTCGCTCTAAGCTGAACGATCTTGCGGGGGAATCTGCAGACCAATGAAAAGCTGGACACGCTCCTGGTAGATGCCGTTTCCAACACTGAGAAATTGAATAAGCTCCGCTCCGAGTTAGGTTTATCGGGCGAAGGCAAGGAAGGGGAGAAGTAAAATGGCTGAGACACAAAAGGCGGCGACCTCAGCTGCAGCCCCGCAGGCAGCCGAAGCCAGCCTCCTCGATCAGATCGTAGAAGAGGGACGCTTTGGCAAGGAGCCGGCAGCCCTCGAACGCGGCAAAGACATTATCAAACAGTTTGTTACGCAGATCCTGCAGGGCGAAGTCACGGTCTCGAAAGACACCGAGGCGATGATCAACGCGCGGATCGCGCAGATCGATCACCTGGTCTCTATTCAGTTAAACGAGATCATGCATCACGCAGCCTTTCAAAAGCTGGAAGGAACTTGGCGTGGCCTCAAATATACGGTAGATAACAGTGAGCTGACGCCGATGCTGAAGATCCGCATCCTGAACGCCTCCAAGAAGGAATTGTTGCGCGATCTGCAGAGGGCCGCCGATTTCGATCAGAGTGCCATGTTCAAGAAGGTTTACGAGGAGGAATACGGAATCTTCGGCGGCGAACCTTTCGGCGCGCTGGTGGGAGATTACGAGTTCGGCAAGCATCCGGAAGACCTGGAACTGCTTGACAAGGTTTCGCATGTCGCCGCCGCGGCTCATGCCCCATTCCTCACCGCAGCCGCACCGGACCTGATGAGTCTGGACAGTTACACGAATATCGGGGCGCCTCGCGACCTGGCAAAGATTTTCGATACCACGGAGTACGCCAAGTGGAAGGGCTTCCGCGAGAGCGATGATTCCCGCTATGTCGGCCTGTGCATGCCGCGCGTCCTGATGCGTCTGCCTTACGGCAAAGACACCAAGCCGGTGGACGGATTCAACTACGAAGAGGGTGTGGACGGCACCGACCACTCTAAATACTTGTGGGGCAATGCGGCCTATGCGCTGGGAGCTCGACTTACTAATGCTTTCGCTCAGTTCGGCTGGTGTGCCGCCATCCGTGGCGTGGAAGGCGGGGGCCTGGTTGAAGGACTTCCTGCCCACACGTTCCGGACAGATGAAGGCGACGTGGCTTTGAAGTGTCCAACAGAGGTAGCAATTACCGACCGGCGCGAAAAGGAATTGGCGGATCTGGGTTTCATTCCGCTAGTGCATTGCAAAGGCACCGACTATGCTGCCTTCTTCAGCGTTCAGTCGCCTCAAAAGGCCAAGCTATACGACAAGGATGCGGCCAACGCCAACGCTCGGTTGTCGACACAATTACCGTACATCCTGGCCGTTTCCCGTTTCGCTCACTACTTAAAAGCGATGATGCGGGACAAGATCGGCAGCTTCATGTCGCGCAGCCAATGCGAAACATTCCTAAACAATTGGATCAAGAATTACACCATTTCCGACGATGACGCTCCGGCAGTTATCAAAGCAAAGAATCCATTGCGCGAAGCACGCGTGGAAGTAGTCGATGTGCCGGGGAAGCCGGGGGCATATCGGGCGGTCGCCTTCTTGCGGCCGCATTATCAGTTGGATGAGCTTTCAGTGTCACTGAGGCTCGTAGCAGACCTTCCGCAGCCTGCGCGGTAGGCCCGTCCTGGGACAGCAGCAGGAGGAAGTTAGGATTTAAAAGAAGAAAAAGGAGAATAAGTTATGGCAGCTCAGATAGTATTAAAGCTCACCGGTGTTACCGGCGAGTCTAAGGTCAAAGGTCACGAACAGGAAATAGACGTACAAAGCTTTTCGCACGGCCTGAGCAATCCGAGCAGTGTGAGCACCGGTGGTGGATCCGGTACGGGGAAGGCTGATTTTTCATCCATCACCATTCAGAAGCAAACCGATATGGCCAGCTCGAAGCTGCTGCTGACATGCGCCAACGGCAATCACTTTGATCAAGGTATTCTCACTGTAATTGAATCTGGAGGGTCTACACCGGTTGAGTACCTGATCTATACTTTGACCCAGGTCTTCATCGACAGTGTTTCGATCGGAGAGTCCTCGGGCGGAGGCAAACCTAGCGAGTCGGTATCGATGTCATTCGCCGCTATCGACCTGGTGTACTGGTCGCAGAACGCCCAGGGCGGCAAGGACCAGAAGACAGAAATGGGGTGGGATGTGAAGGCCAACGCGGCTACTGCCGGCGCGTAGTGCGGCTGCGCATTCCATATGGATGCATCACAGCTCTTTCGTGCAGGCAAGCTCCAGGAAGCTATTGACGCTCTGAGCTCGGGCCTGCGGGATAACCCTTCGGATAACAAGAGCCGCACGTTTTTGTTCGAGCTACTCTGTTTTTCCGGCGATTACTCCCGGGCCGAGAAACACCTGGAACTGCTGCAGCAACAAAGTGGCGAGGCAGCGATGGGCGCTCTGCTGTATCGGGGCGCCCTCAACGCTGAGCGTACGCGCAACGAGATGTTTGAGCAAAAGACGTTTCCCAAATCCACGGTCAGCCTGGATTCGGGAGAATCGATCCAAGGTTTTATCAACGGAAAAGCGTTTCAGTCGCTCCAGGACGCCGACCCCAGGATTGGACCGCGTCTGGAAGTTTTCGCCGCCGGAGATTACATGTGGATTCCGCTGCGAGATATCGCGCTGCTCGAAATGGATCCTCCTAAACGGTTGCGTGACCTTTTGTGGGCTCCGGTTCGGCTGCGGACGGGGCCGAATTTCAAGAATAAGGACCTGGGTCAGGTTCTCATGCCGGTCATTGCACCGCTGTCCTGGCAGCACGCCGATGACTCTGTTAAGTTGGGGCGGGTTTCGGAGTGGTGCGCCGATGAAGCTGGTGAAGAGGCTCCTTTCGGCCAGAAAATGCTGCTGGTAGACGAGGAGGAACTTCCCATTCTGGAAATCCGGAAACTGGAGATTCTCGCGGCCGCCACCACAGCCCCCTGATGTCCCCATGCCGCTCCGGGAAGACATCTTACAACCCATTCAAGGAGATAACCCGTCCGGGCCGAATCTCTATTATTCGCCGCTCTTCGACAAGATCAAAGAGGCCCGCCGCCAGGAGATGGGCGGACCGATGGGCGCTTGGGAGCGCGAAGTCAAGACCGCCGATTACGGCCAGGTCATCAAGTTGGCCGAGGAGGCCCTAGCCACCAAGACTAAGGATTTGTGGCTAGCCGTCTGGCTCACCGAGGCCTTGGTCTCGCGCGAACAGTTCTCGGGACTACATGCGGGCTTGGATTTGATCCGGGCGTTGCTGGAGACTTTCTGGGACACGCTCCATCCCGAGCCCGAGGAGGGCGATCTGGAATTACGCGCCGCGCCGCTGGAATGGTTCGGAAATTATCTGGAGCCGGACAAAGGCGCCTCGCCCGCGCTGGCGGTGCGGTTCGTTCCGCTCAACACGCGAGGCCTGCATTTCTTCCAATATAAGGAATCGCAGGCGGTTGGATACGAGGATGCGGTTAAAGGTAACGACCAGCGACGCAAGGCTCGCGAAGAATCCATAAAGGACGGGAAAATTCCGCCCGAAGCCTTTGACGCCGCCCTGATCGAAACTCCCAAGGAATGGGTGCGAAAGCTGGAAGCGGAGTTGAAAGCCTCGCTGGCGTCCCTTCAGACGCTCGATGAATTGTGCCAGGCCAAATTTGGAACCGCCGCTCCGGGCTTTACCAAATTGAAGCGGTCCCTGGATGAGATGGACGGCACAGTCCATGTTCTGCTGTTAAAAAAACTGGAGCAGGATCCGGATCCGCTTCCGCCGCCGGAGTTCATGGTGGATTCGGCATCGGCGAACGGTGACGGGACAGGCTCCGCAGCGGTTCTCCCGGCGGAACGAATGGGGTCGCTGCAGATCGATCCGGAAAAGCTGGACGTGCTAATTGGGGCCGAGCTGCATTCCCGCGACGACGCAGTGCTGCGCGTGGCTGCTGTGGCCCGCTACTTAAGACAACGCGAGCCCTCCAGTCCGGTGCCCTATCTTTTGTTGCGCGCCTTTCGATGGGGTGAATTACGGGACGCCGCTGACGGACAGATCTCGCAAATTCTGGAAGCGCCGCCGGCCGAGATCCGCGCCGCGCTCCGACGTCATTCGCAGGCGAGCAACTGGAAACAGGTGCTGGAAACTGCCGAAACTGCCATGAGCCAGGGTTTTGGAAGAGGTTGGCTGGATATTCAGCGGTACGCCATTCGGGCCTGCGACGAACTGGGTTACAAAAACGCCTCAAAGGCGCTGCGCGCGGAGCTGAAAGCCTTGCTGGCCGATATCCCAGGACTCCCCAATCTGATCATGCAGGATGACACGGGCGCCGCAAACCCTGAAACCGTCGCA
The DNA here is from genome assembly GCA_963769205.1 of Bryobacterales bacterium. Classification (GTDB taxonomy): domain Bacteria; phylum Acidobacteriota; class Terriglobia; order Bryobacterales; family Bryobacteraceae; genus Palsa-89. The sequence continues at coordinate 176,111 of CAVYKR010000025.1, forward strand.
TGGCTCCGCCAGGAAGGATACGTCGCGCAGAGCTGACAATCCGTATGGCCAGAGAAAAAGGGGAAGGTCCGGTCACTTTGTCGCTCCTGGATCGTCTGATAGACGAAGAGCCGAAATCTTCTCAAGAAGCTCCCATGTCTCGCGCCGAATCACTGCGGCGGCTAAGGGCGGCCGTGCGGCGTGATCTGGAATGGCTTTTGAATGTTCGCCAGCCGGTTCAGCTGCCTCCCGAAGGCGCCGTAGAGCTCGAGAAATCAGTGTACTGTTTCGGATTGCCGGACATCTGCTCAATGAATTTGATTAGTATCAGGAATCGGAACGGCTTGGCACGCCTCATGGAGAGCGTAATCGCGCAGTTCGAACCCAGGCTGATCAGTCCTAAGGTATCGCTGGTGCCATCCGCGCCGGGAGCATTGCCTCAACTCCACTTCGCCATCGAAGGACTGTTGGCGATTGATCCCATGCCTGAGCACGTGAGTTTCGACACGGTATTGGAAGTCACCGCCGGCGAATATCATGTCAGAGGTGAGCCCGGTGCGGGATGAACTGCTGGATTATTATGAGCGGGAACTTACGTACCTGCGCAGCATGGGCGCTGACTTCGCCGAGAAGTACCCTAAAATCGCCTCGCGGCTGATTCTGGAGCCTGACCGCTGCGAAGATCCGCACGTCGAGCGTTTGCTCGAAGCGTTCGCATTTCTAGCGGCGCGGATACACCTCAAAATAGACGACGATTTTCCGGAAATCACCGAGTCGCTGCTAGGCGTACTTTATCCGCATTACATCCGCCCCATCCCCTCCATGTCGATCGTGGAGTTTCATCTTGATCCGCAGCAGGGCAAGCTGTCCACCGGATTCACGGTACCGAGGTCTTCGATCCTCTATTCCAAGCCCGTGGAGGGGGTGCCGTGCAAATTTCGAACGGGTTTCGATACCACGATGTGGCCCATTCGGGTCACCGAAGCGCAATGGCGTTCGCCCGAGCGCCTGGATCCGCCCTTGAAAGCGCCCGAAGCGGTGGCGGCCTGCCGCCTCGAACTGGCTTGCGACGCTGACATCCGATTCGACAAGCTCGAGCTCGGTTCGCTCCGGTTTTACCTAAATGGGGAAAGCAACCTCATCCACTCCCTGTACGAACTCCTTTTCAACAGTTGCACGCAGATCCTCATTCGCGATCCAGAGGGGCCGAAAACAAAGCCGCCGTTGAGGCTTCCTCCGAGTGCTTTGCGCGCCATGGGTTTCCGCGACGACGAGGCGCTCCTGGAATACCCACGCCGGTCTTTCACAGGATATCGCGTGCTGCAGGAGTATTTCGCATTTCCTGAAAAATTCTTCTTCGTGGAGTTGAGCGGATTGGAACAATTAGCCGCCGCCGGCTTTGGGTCGCGCGCCGAAGTGATCTTTCTGATCTCGCCGCACGAGCGCGCCGACCGGCAGCAGATGCTCGAACTCGGGATCGCCGCCAAGACATTCCGTTTGAATTGCGCGCCGGTGGTGAATCTATTTCCACACACCGCCGAGCCTATTCATCTGGATCAGACCCGCTACGAGTATCCGGTTATTCCCGACCTTCGCAGGAGGAACGCCCACGAAATATTTTCGGTGGATGACGCGCTGAGCTCGAATCCACGCTCGCAGGAGATCGTTCAATTCGATCCGATGTATTCCTACCGGCATTCTCTAAGAGAAGAGACTGGCAAGGCATTTTGGAAAGCTACCCGACGGCCTTCGGGGCGCAAGAATGATGATGGCACCGAGATTTGGATTTCGCTGGTAGACCTGGCCGGGCAAACCGCGCGTCCGGGCGTCGAAACACTGACGGTGCACTGTACGTGCAGCAATCGGGACTTGCCCGCGCGCCTGCCATTTGGAAGCGAGACTGGTGATTTCGAGATTGAAGGCGTCTCGGTCTTCAAACGGATCGTTACGCTGCGTAAGCCGACTCCAACACTGCGGCCGCCGACCGGACGGGGCCGGCTCTGGCGCTTGGTCTCCCACCTGTCGCTGAACTATCTCTCATTAGTAGAGGAAGGGAAGGAAGCGTTGCAGGAGATTCTGCGGCTCTACAATTTCTCGGATTCGAACTTCCTCGACAGGCAAATTACCGGCATCATGGCCCTCGTCAGCCGCCGGCAATTTGCGCGGGTCGTGTCTCAGCATGGCATCAGTTTTGCCCGCGGAACGCGCGTCGACATGGAGCTCGACGAAGAGCAGTTCGTAGGCGGCGGTGTTTTCCTTTTCGCGGCGGTGCTGGAATATTTTCTGGGCCAGTATGTGACGTTGAACGGATTCAGTCAGCTTTCGGTCCGTACGCGCCAGAGAGAGGAGGTGCTCAAGGAATGGCCACCACGAGCAGGACATCGGATACTCCTGTAAAGACTATCGCCGATGAAGTCGCAGCCCGTCTGCGCCAGGAGCCTTACTGTTTTGAGTTTTTTCAGGCGGTACGATTGCTGGAACGGTTGCTACCCGACCGGACGCCGGTTGGCAGGTTCGCGCGCCCTTTCGAAGAAGTGGTCCATTTTCGAGCTAATCCGACCATGTCGTTCCCGGCTAGTGAAATTCAAGCCCTCCAGGAGGGCAAGGATGGCCAGCCGGAGATGAGCGTGAATTTCATGGGATTGACCGGTCCGGTTGGCACGCTGCCACTCTATTACACGGAGTTGGTTGCGGCTCGGGTTCTGGCACGCGACCACACGCTGCGCGATTTCTTCGACATTTTTCATCACCGCATCATTTCCCTGTTCTACCGAGCGTGGCAAAAGTATCGCTTTCAGTTTCTCATTGAACGGGGCGAGTTAGATGGGTTTTCACGTTACTTGCTGGACACCGTCGGACTAGGAACCGACGGGCTGCAGGAGCGCCAGGCGATGACCGACGAGTCGCTGCTTTCCTATTCCGGATTGCTTGCTCAACAGCCTCGCTCGGCCACTGCCTTGCGCCTGATCCTTAGCGATTATTTTCAAGCCCCGGTTGAGATCGAACAGTTTGTGGGAGCCTGGTACCGCCTGGATGAAAATGCCCAGTGCTGTCTCGAGCAAGGCCCTCCGGACTCCCGGCAGCTCGGAGTCGGCGCGGTAGTGGGTGACGAGATCTGGGAACCGCAAGCTCGGGTTCGGATTGTAATCGGACCGCTGCCGCTGGCCCGCTACCTCGATTTTCTGCCCACTGGAACAGCCTTTGAGCCGCTGCGGTCGATCACACGGCTGTTTTCCGGCGATGAGATCGACTTCGAGCTTCAACTGATCCTGGACCGTCGGGACACTCCGCATTGCGAATTAGGCATCGAGGGCGACTCCGCGCCGCAACTGGGGTTCCTGAGTTGGGCAAAATCAAGACCCATCGACCGGGATCCTGCCGAAACAATCTTACAGCTCTCATAAAGAAGGAAATCAAAATGCCCGCTAATTTAAGAGCTCTAATTGGAAAGCTGAACGATCCGGCTCGCAAGGCTTTAGAGGCCGCTGCCGGATTATGCCTTTCGCGAACCCATTACGACATCGAAGTGGAGCACTTCCTCATGAAGGCTCTGGACTCCGCCGATGGCGATTTGTCGCCCATATTGCGGCACTTTGAGATCGATAAGTCGCGGTTCACGGGCGATCTGTCACGCAGCCTGGACAAGCTCAAGACCGGCAATGCTCGCACCCCGGCGCTGAGCCCGTCATTGATGAAGATGCTCACCGAGGCTTGGACCATCGGGTCCTTGGATTTCGGAGCTTCACAGATCCGTACCGGGTTCACCGTTCTGGCTCTAACCACTAATGAAGAGCTGGTGCGCCTGACGCGTGAAATCAGCAAGGAGTTCCAGAAGATTCAAGGCGAGGCGCTGCGCAACGATTTTGCCGCGATCGTGGCTGGATCACAAGAAGAAGCAGCATTGGCACGCGCCGAGGAGCCTGCACCCGGGGCCGCTCCACGGCCGGGCGGCGGGAAGACTCCGAATCTCGATCAATACACCGTAAACTTGACCGAAAACGCCCGGCAGGGCAAGATCGATCCGGTTCTTGGCCGCGATTTCGAGATCCGGCAGGTGGTCGACATTCTGATGCGCCGCCGCCAGAATAATCCCATCCTGACTGGGGAAGCTGGGGTGGGCAAGACTGCGGTAGTCGAAGGATTCGCGCAGCGTCTGGCAAACGGTGACGTGCCGCCCGCGCTTGCCAATGTGACGCTGCGCACGCTCGATCTGGCGCTCTTGCAGGCCGGCGCCAGCGTGAAGGGAGAATTCGAGAATCGGCTGAAAGGGCTGATAGAAGAGGTGAAGTCGTCGCCCACGCCCATCATTCTGTTCATTGATGAAGCGCATACTATGATCGGAGCCGGAGGGCAGGCCGGCCAGAACGATGCTGCCAATTTGCTCAAGCCCGCGCTGGCCCGCGGCGAACTGCGAACCATCGCTGCGACGACCTGGTCGGAGTATAAGAAATACTTCGAGAAGGACGCAGCTCTGGCTCGGCGCTTCCAGGTGGTCAAGGTGGAGGAACCTTCAGAAGCGCAATGCACGGTAATGTTGCGCGGCATCGTGTCGTCGCTGGAAAAGCATCACAACGTGCGGATCTTCGATGAAGCTGTCTCATCCGCTGTGCGCTTGTCGCATCGCTATCTGGCGGGCCGGCAGCTGCCCGACAAGGCTGTCAGCGTCCTGGATACTGCCTGCGCTCGATTGTCGTTGGGTCAAAATGCGACGCCGGCGCTGCTGGAAGACACCATCCGTCGGATCGACGACTTGACAGTGCAAGATCGGATCTTGAGGCGCGAAGCGGCCACCGGAGCCGATCATGGGGAGCGGCTCGAACTCATCGCGCGCGAAAAGACGGAGGCGGACACCCGTTTAAAATCGCTACGCGAGCAGTGGGACAAGACTCGCGGCTTGGTGGAAAAGATCCGCAACCTGCGAACGCAATTGGAATCGGCTGTCGCGAATGACGGCGTGCCGGCCGGCGCCAATGGAACCGCTGCGGCTCCGGCCGTGGATGCAGTAGCTTTGCGCGGAGAGTTGGAAGTACTGTCAGCCGAACTGGATGCACTGCAGGGTCAAAAGCCTCTGATGAGGGTTTGCGTCGATAGCCAGATCGTGGGCGAAGTCATCTCCGGATGGACCGGCATTCCGACCGGCAAGATGGCGCAAGACGAAATCTCCATGGTTCTCAATCTGGAAACCTATCTGGGCGAGCGGGTGATTGGTCAGCCGCATGGCCTCCAGATCATCAGCCAGAGGATCGCTACCGCGCGCGCCAGTCTGGATGATCCCGGCAAGCCCGTCGGCGTGTTCATGCTGGTGGGTCCAAGCGGCGTCGGCAAAACTGAAACGGCACTAGCCCTGGCGGACTTGCTTTACGGCGGGGAGCACAACCTGATCACCATCAATATGTCGGAATTCCAAGAGGCGCATACGGTCTCCACTTTGAAGGGCTCGCCTCCGGGCTACGTAGGCTACGGCGAGGGAGGCGTGTTGACCGAAGCCGTGCGCCGGCGGCCTTACTCCGTGGTTTTGCTGGATGAGGTCGAAAAGGCCCACCCTGACGTACTGGAACTGTTCTACCAGGTCTTCGACAAGGGACACATGGAAGACGGCGAGGGGCGCGAGATCGATTTTAAGAACACCATCATCCTGCTAACCAGTAACGCCTGTACCGATCAGATGATGAAGCTCTGCGCAGACCCTGAAACCATGCCAAGCCCTCAGGGCCTAGTGGCCGCATTGAAACCAGAGCTCAACAAGATCTTCAAGCCGGCCTTCCTCGGGCGGATGGTTACCATCCCGTACTACCCCGTCCGCGACGAGGCGCTGAAGCGAATCATTATTCTGAAGCTGGAGAAAATCAAACGCAGGCTCATGGAAAATCACCGGTTGGCGCTTACGTATGACGACTCCCTGATCGAAACAATCGCCAGCCGCTGTACCGAGGTGGAGAGCGGCGCGCGAAACATTGACAACATCCTGACCAACACGTTGCTTCCGGATATGTCACGAGAGTTGCTGGCCAGCATGGCCGAAGGCCGCAAGCTCAGTTCTATCCGCGTAGGCATCGGCGAGGGCGGAAAATTCGTGTATAGCTCCTGACGACCAAGAGCGTTTTGGTCTTAGGGTTGGCTATGCTAGATAGGAAAGACTAAACATCATGCCTCCTGCCGCGCGCGTTGCAGACCCCGTTTCGCATCCGCTTCCTCCGGTTCTAACACCAGGGCCAGGCAGTCCGAATGTCCTGATTGGATTCAAGCCCGCCTGGCGCGGAGTACTCGCCGCCGTTGCCCAGGCTCTGCAGGCGGCGAAAAAGACCTCAGACCAGGTCATTCAGACAGCTGAAGCAGCAACACTTGCGGCGGCCGGCACCCCTGGCGCTCCGGCAGCTAAGGCCGCCGAGGAAACAGCCAAGTCCACCTGCGCGGCCGCCATGGGCTCGGCGATTACTGCCGCAGCGGTCGGCGCAGACATCCACGCCTGTACTACGCCTCTGCCGCTTCCGCCACACGGGCCCGGTGTGGTTATCGATGGCTCGCAGACCGTTGTTATCAATCTTCTGACGGCGTGCCGCCAGGGCGATACGGTTTTGGAGGCGGTCGGCCCGCCCAACAAAATTGCGATGGGCGAGCCCACGGTGCTGATCGGATAAGAGTGCATCACTTCTACTCGGGGGAAACCGAATAGCCATGTCCCGCAGACGCCTTAAAATGGGACCGATTGGAATTGATCGGTTAACCGGCCCTCACCAAGAACTGCGCGTGCGCTCCTCGCTTGAGGCGGATTATTCTTTGCCGCGCCCCACCCTGATGCGCGTGGTACAACCGCTGGTGACCACAATTGTTGTCACGGTAACCAACCGCGACCAGATCTGCGGTGAAAACATCGAGATTACCGACGAAGAGAAACGCAGAAAACTCATAGCGAAACTTGATGAGGAGAAAAAGAAGAAGGGCAAACCGCCCACTGAAGGCAACCCACACATTCAGTTTCACCTCGCCTTTGGGTCACAGCTCGTCTATCATCATCCGCTCCATAAGGACGACGACAACGGGGCCGAAGCCGATCCGGCGGTACTACAGGGGGACGTCACCGTCGTTCTCCACGACGAAACGGGAAACGGCTTCGAGTTGACCTATGCCATTCAGGGAGCCGTGCAATATTTTTTCGTCGACCCTAATCGTAACAACCCTAACGAAATTGCCTCCGGCCGTAAGAGCAACCAACTGCAGCAGCAGTTCCAGGTGAGCTACGTCTTCTCAGACCTGGTGCTGGGCTTCGATTTTTCAATTCTCGCGCAGCTATTCGAGCAGTGGAGTTATCAGTACAGTCCCGACGAAAGAAGGGCAACGATCAATGCCGCTTGGGGAGCGGCATTCGGTGTGGGCTTCGACCTGCCGCTGACGAAACACCTAAAATGGTCCACGCAGTTTACTCTCGGCACAACACAGATCCCAGGTCATTCCACACTCGATCCCGGGGTTTTCACGGGACTCAAGGCGGAATTCTAACCCGCCGCGCTCAGCGGAAGGCGCCTAAAACTCCTCAAACCGGTCTAGACGCTTGTTCACCCGAACCTGCACCGGCTCGGGATTCGACTTGACTGTTTCCACCAGCCCAAGCAAACGCGGATGTTGCAGATGAATCGCGTTGGGCAGCGGAGCGGTCGGCGTCTTCATGTCGGGTACCTCGTTCACAAACTGGAGCGTGAAGATTGCCGACTGAGACTGCATCACTTTATATTTCGAGTCGGGGCGTTCCGGATAGTAGGGATTGTATTCATTCAATGGCAGCGGTAGCTCAAACTTCTCTTCGAAGACCTGTCCAGCTTCAACCTTCGTCGCAAAGGGGACAATCCGTAGCTCAACTGCGCCACTTTTCGGAAGGGGCAGAATCATCTTCGCCAGATGCAGCACATTTCCTTGCCGCAGGCAGGCGTACACAGGCATCGGTGCAGGCACGTACTGGCCCTTGGGACCAAAGGCCCAGATCACGTTAAAGATGTAAATCGGCTTGTCGCGCGTGTTCTTGATCTTGTATTCGACGCCCAGTGCGTCAGTCTTCGGCGCGAAGTGTACGGTGAACCCAATCGCCGGCCCGCCACTCTGGGTCGGAACCTCCGGAGTTCCAGTTGATGCAATCTGTGACATAAGTATTCCTCCCCACAACACAAACAAAACGGTGGCCGCGCGTTTCACAGCACCGTGTGGTCGGCCCGCGGCGGCACCGTACGCCCATCCGGTAATACTCTTTGGCTGCGGTATGTGTTGTCTTCGTTGATCACGTTCGTCTCATTTACGGTACCGTTGTTGGGATTAGCCGTATCCGGAGTCAGGTCGGATACGCCTGCAGCATTTCGGTCAGCGTGCGTCATCTCGTGATTCAAAGCAACGTCGGAAGGTCGGTTGATCGTGGGATCAGCGGCAGTCGGCGGCTCTGAATCGGGGTCGTACTCGATCGTGCTGCCGGATCCTTTCCCCGTACCGGTAGCGCCGCCAACACCCGGTTTTCCCGCTGCTGCGGCGTCGGCACCGTTATCAGGTGTCGTCTGGTTGCTGGGACCATACTCGACAGTGACCGGCTTGCCTTGATTGTTAATCCGATTAAGCCGATCCATTCCTGGCGGCTCATTGCTCATCGTAGTCAGGTCTCGTAACGCTTTATCCTGAAACGACGGGTCACCCGCCTTCGGCTTGATTATGATACTGTTCCCGACCTTCAAACTGCCGTCCGCCAGCTTGGTGACGACGAATGGCGGCGCGTGCTGCGCGTTGAGGTGACGTTTACGCCGCTTCCAAGGTCCCTTCGGCAGATGCTCGAGATAGCCTGGTTTGCCAGTATCAGCCGGGGCGGCATCGAGGGGATCCTCTATGTCAGGGCTGCTGCAAGGCGTGCCCGCGCCGCCTGAGTTGATCTTTACCATAGGCCCGCTGATAGTCACGCCGCTTAAATCGATAGTGATGAAGCTTCCGCCCACCTTGAGGCTGATCTTCTCCTTCGCCTCGATGACGATATTCTGCGCGTTGAGTTCACTGTTGGTCTTAACCAAGACCTTCTGATTAGCCTCGAAGTCGCAGATGACGTCGCCGACGATGGTGAGGTTGAGGACTTTTTCGACGCGCTGGTACAGGCCGCCGTTGATATGAATGTCGGTGTCGTTTCCGACGGTCAGATAATAGTTCCCGCCTTGGTTGCCCTTATCGTCCTTGCCACCGATCAGGGTATGGCGGTCGCCACCGGAGGTGTCATAGTAGGACGCCAGCGACCTTACGTCCAGCCGCTTCTGAGAGCGCAGGAATACCTGTTCATGGTCGATTTTGTCGTCGAACCGCAGCATGTGGTACTTGTCGTTCGGACCGTCCGGGTCGGTAGGATTGCTGCGTGTGCGGAGCCCACTCTGGGTTTGATAATCAGGAACCTTGAAAGGCAGCTCATTGTCGCCGTTGTAGACTGCTCCCGTTATCAAGGGCTGATCCGGGTTGCCTTCGAGGAACGTCACCACGACTTCCTGCCCGATGCGCGGAATCCACTGGTGCCCCCACCCGCTGGCTGCCCATGGCTGGGCTACGCGAATAAAACACGTCGTGTCACCATTCTTCTTGGAACGATCCCAATGGAATCGCACTCGCACGCGGCCGAAGTTATCCGCATAGATCTCATCCTTGGGCGTGTGCGGAGCTGGGGGCGGTGGAGCATTCCCGTCAGGACCGGTCGTGTCACGGCCGATCACAATCGCCGTCTGCGTGCTCGGAATCGCAGGTACCTGCGTCAGACGTGCGGGACGGTACCTTGCATCTTCCGGAATGCACTGGAACGTATTGGCATAAGAAAAATCGCACGCCGCCTGTTGTGAGGAGGTGCTGTAGTTGTCGCCTTGCTTGCAGACGTGGAAGATCGAAGTGACGACGAAGTTGTGCTGATCGAAGTCCTTCCTGAAGTGGCCGGTCAACGTGAATTTGAAGGCCGCCATCAGACCGCGGATAGTGCTGGCGGCGCTCACCACTACTTTAGACGTCTCGATCTCCTCCATCCGCATGTCTACGAAACGCTGACCGGTTTCCTTATCTTGGTAATAGCCCGGGAAATCATAGATCTCCAGACTTGAGTCATCGCCCGTCTTAGACTGGGCCGTCAAATCGAGTCTGGGCTGCTTGAAGTTGTAGTCACGCAACTCGTACATATCCGGACGGAGTTCCTGCCCGGCATTCCAGGAGGTGATGGCGAAGTCGGTAAGATCCTTCGGCGCTCCGGTGTGAAACAACGCGTCCTTGACAAACGGATTGGGCTGGAATTTGGAGGGGTGATCGATCAGCACCAGGGTGTGCTCGCCGTCCTTGTGCTCGAAGTAATAAAAAATACCCTCCTCCTCCATCAGCCGCGAGATGAAGTTGAAGTCGGTCTCGGTATACTGCACGCAGTATTCACGTGGCTTGTATCGGCTGGCATCGACCCGTGGAATGACTGGAGACACTTTATTCTCTTTGAGAATGGTGTCGATGATCTCAAGCACGCTCTGTTTCTGAAAGATGCGGCAATCGCTGTTCCGTGTGAGTATCCAGAGTCGCGGCACCAGCGTTGCCTGATAGATGGCGAACTCGTTCGACACCCCACTTACTCCACTGAGCGTGAACGAGCTGATAACTCCATTGATAAATCGATCTTGGTCCTTGGGTAGAACGATCTTGATCGTCGCCGGCTTGCCGACGATCTGCTCGAATTGAATGTCCTTATTGAGGGAGTTTACCGTCAAGTCAAAATGGAATGGAGTAGAAACTCCTTCCTGGCCGCTGAAGCTCTGCAAAAGCAGAACATCTTTGCCGAGCGTCGTACTGAGTTGGATGAGACGGTTATCTTGCGTAGGGGCCATGAGCAACCCTCTGGGATCTTAACAGAATCTCGATGATTTGTGTTGGTGCGAACGGCTGGCAACCCCCTGGTCCGGTCAAAACATCAGCCTGAGAGCCACTTGCATCTGACGTGGGTTGCCGACGGTGGAGGTGATAGTACCTACCGCGCCGCTGCCGATCGTGGCATTTGGCTGACCGAACTGCGGATGGTTGAACAGATTGAAGCTCTCGGCGCGGAACTGAACGGTCATGCGCTCGACCGGGCGGAAGTCCTTGAAGAGCGAAGCATCAAGGTTGGTGCGTCCCGGACCGAAGAGTATGTCGCGTCCGGCGTTGCCGTACACGAACTGGGCCGGCGTGGTGAAGGCGGTCTGATCGAACCAGTGGTGAATATTTTGGCCGCTGGAGAGATCTCCGCTAGCGATCCGATCCGGACGGCTGGCGGTGCCGGTGTTCACGGTCGGATTGGCCAACTGGGGCGTGAATGGAAGTCCCGTCTGGGCTTGCAGGACGCCGTTGATCTGCCATCCGCCGAGGACGGTGCCCCTGAGGCCGCCCGTGTGGAAGCCAGGGAGCTGATAGGTCAAGCTGACGGTGAGGCGGTGCCGGATATCGAAAGCGGAGTTACCGCGATCGCAAAAGCGGCAGCGCGGGTCTTGCGGTGTGCCAGTGCCGCCGCCGAAGTCGGTGGCAACGTCATCGATAGAATGCGCCCAGGTATAACCGATCAATCCAGTGAGACCTACCGAGAGACGTTTTTCAGCGCTGAACTGAAAGGCCTGGTAGTTGCTGAGGCCGTCCGAGGTGTAGTACGTGATGTCGCCAATGGTCGGGATCAGGTTGTAGAGAGGCCGGCGAAGCGAAGTAGCGCCAGGCCCGGGAACAGGCTGGTTCGGATTCCAGCGTGGTGCCGAGACGGCGGCCGAGATTGCCGACATAAGCGAACTTGAACAGAGTGCTGATCGGCTTGACCTCGTGTTCGATGGTGAGATTGTACTGCTCAGCATAAGCCTGCTTGAAATTCCCGGGCACGCCGATAACGTTTCCGCTGGGGTTATTGGCGACCGCCAGGTTGATGGTGGGCGTGGCGGGGAAACCGTTGCTGACGCGCGGTCCCAGAATCTGGTCGCCGGGGCTGATGGAGAGGACCGGTCCAAAGGGAAGCTGGCGATCGAAGCGCAGTAGCGCGCCGCCATTTCCGTTGGGATTGTAGAAGAGTCCGAGCCCTCCACGAATCACGGTATGGGAGAGCGCCTGATAGGCGAAGCCAAGACGAGGCGCGAAGTCTTTCCAGTCGCCGTTCACGCCGGCGGTGGAGCCGACGCCATTTTGTCCGGCGATCATGAGCTTCGCCGGTAGTGGGGTTGAAATTGGCCCAGCGATTTGCGACTTCGCTGTAGGGGCTGTAGTATTCCCAGCGCATCCCGAGGTTGACGGTCAGCTTCTTGGAAACGCGCCAGTCATCGGCGAAGTAGAGACCCGTTTCGATCCCGCGGATGCCCGGCCAGACAAGCAGGTAGTCCTGTTCATACAGCGTCGGGTAACCGAGCAGCATACTCGCGATCGAGTCGCCGCTATTGACGCCGGGCTGCGCCGTGAATCCGGTGCTGAAGTTGAAGCGGCCGTTCCCGCGGTTGGTTTGATACTCGGTGATCTGGCGGCGGCGGACATCGACGCCGAATTTGATGGTGTGCGTACCCTTGGTCCAGGTGACGTTGTCGAGCTCTTCGAAAGTATTTTCGCGCCGGTAGATCGGCAGCGAGCGGCTCATCCCAATGCCCTCATAACTGGCCGGCGAAAAGATGGGCAGACCGGTCTGAAGGGCGTTGGGATTGGCGTTGGCGACGCCGAGCTCGACGCCCAGGGGTTCGCTGGCAGTGGTGCCGGCCAAGGTGTAATCGTCCCGATAGCGGTTGAAGCCGATGCGCACGTCGTTGATGAGGGTGGGCGAGAAGATGTGCGTGTATGCGGCGGCCGCGTGCTGCACGGGCTGGAACGACGTGCCGGCGAACGAGGCTTCGTCTCCCAGCAGCAGCGGATGCGAAATACCGGCGATGGTGGTGGGCGGATACGTGGGAGGAACGATGGTCGTGGTGTGCTGGATCGAATAGCGCGCGAAGAAAGTGTCGTTGGAGCCGAAGTTTTGATCGACGCGAACGTCGCCTTGATCCCAACTTTGCTGCTGCGACATGTTGCTGGTGTAATTGTTGGTCAGCGCACTGGTCTGCGGCAGCGGATAAGCGTTCACCATTTTCACGGTCACGGGATCGAAGCGGTCAGCGGGAATCATGTTCCCGGGAAACGGGTGTGCGCGTATACGAAGAGCCGGAGGGAGTGGTGCTAGTCGGATCGTAAATCTTCACCGGCAGAGCGCTGAAGTCGCCCTGGCGCATGGCGGCGGTTGGAACAGAGAATATCTGTAGTTGCTGCGAGGTGCGGCGGAAACCTTCGTAGTCGACAAAGAAGAAAGTCTTGTTCTTGCCGTTGTAGAGCTTCGGGACTTCGACAGGCCCTCCGAAGGAGCCTCCATATTGGTTGTACCGGAATGAAGGAAAAGGCGTTCCCTCCGTGTTGAAGTAGTTGCGTGCGTCCATGGCGGAATTACGCAGGAACTCGAACGCACTGCCATGCCAGTCGTTCGTTCCGGACTTGGTCACGACATCGACCACCGCACCGGAGTTGCGGCCCTGATCGGCGCTGAACAGGTTGGTCTGAACCTTAAACTCCTTAATCGCGTCGACTCCGGGCCGGTACACGATGGAAAGAGTGAGGCGATCGTTGTCGTCGAGTCCATCGAAGAGAAAGTCGTTCGAGCCTTCACGATTACCGTTGGAGAAGATCTCCGTGCCGGGCCGCCGATCGTCCGGACGGGTGCCGCTCATGATGGTTCCGGAAACGCTGAAGCCAGTGCCGTTCACACCGGGCGATAGGGTCGCGAGCTGGACGAAGTTGCGACCGTTGAGCGGGAGCTCGGCGGTCAACTGCGAGTTGACGACGGTGCCGAGCGTGGATGATTCGGCCTCCAGCAAGGGCGCCGCTCCGGTAACCTCGACTGTTTCGGTCAGTTGGCCCAACTGCATCTGAAGATCGACATCGGCCCGCTGGTTAACCTGCAACTCGATGTTGTTTTGAACGGTCTTGCGGAAGCCGGGTGCTTCCGCAGCCAGATTGTAAACCCCTGGTTGCAGGATGGTGAAGAGATACGCGCCGGATTGGTTGGTGCGTACCTCGCGAGAAAATCCGGTAGAAGGATTGGTCGCGGTGATCTTGGCATTCGCGACGGCGGCGCCCGTGGAATCGGTGACATTGCCGCTGAGTTCGGCGGTGGCGGTCTGCGCCAGTGCCGAAATTGTCGTGAAAAAGCATACCAGAAGGAGCTTCTGAGTAATCATGATTCCCTCGCAGTTACCGCTAAACTTACCATTCCTGGCCGAGGGTCGCAAGTCGGTGACTCAAACCTTAACGGTGCGCTCTTTCAGGAATTGCGCCGAAAAGTCTACTCCCAAACCCGGCGCTTCCGGAACCGACCACTCCGCAAGGTTTGGCTTCCAACCCTCTACGAAGATGTCGTTGTAGTCCTTTGGATTCGTATTTCCTTCCTCCATGATCACGAAATTAGGAATGGAGGCAGCCACGTGCACGGCAGCAGCAGTGCACACCGGGCCGTTAGGATTGTGCGGCGCGATTACGACGTAATGCGCGTCGGCCATGGCCGCAATCTTTTTGATCGCTGTAATGCCACCGGTGCGAGAGGGATCGGGCTGCAGAATCCGAGCCGCCTGTTTTTCCAGGATGGAGTAGAAATTGAACTGGGTCTGCAAGCCTTCACCGGTCGCAATGGGCATATTGGTGGAACGCTGCAGCATTGCCATTGCATCGGTGTTTTCGGGTGGAACCGGTTCTTCGATGAAGAACGGGTCGAACGGTTCCAGCATCCTTATTATTCGGCCGGCCGAAGCAAGGTTCCACTTGCCATGGCATTCCACGCAGATATCGAAATTTGGGCCGGCTTCCCGGATGCCCGTGATCATCTCGCGCACTTCGTTGAGAATGGAGGTGGAGAGCTGGCGATCATACCCGGGATAGGGCCCAAATGGATCGTACTTTCCGGCCGTTGCGCCTTGAGCGATCAATTCTTTCGTGCGGCGCGCATAAGCGTCTCGGGTGCGCGGTATATTGCCCCACCGATAGCTGGTATAAATCCGTATCTTGTCGCGCGTTTTTCCTCCGAGCAGTTTGTAGAGCGGCACGTTCAGCCTCTTGCCGATGATGTCCCACAGTGCAATGTCGATGGCACTAATGGCGGCAAACAGGGTACCGCCCAAAGTATTCTCCTCGACGATGTACATGTGGCGCCACAGCTTCTCTACGTCCCAGGCACTTTCATTGAGGATGAGTTTTCCGCACTCACGGATTTGGGTGAGAACGGCGGGTGAACTGGGCGGTGTGGTTCCCTCGCCCCATCCGTAAAGTCCGTCCGATGTTTCCACTCGTGCCAGCGGATAAGAAGTGCGATCTCCGATGCGGACAAGATACGGTTCAACCCGCGTGATCTTGAGCGGGCTGTTATCGCGCATCTGGGCTAGCACCGGTAAGGCGCTGGCACCCATCAAGCCGCCTGCCGCTCTGCCAAGGAACCGGCGACGACTGACATCGCCGGACTGCCAAGCCGGCCGAATCTCTCTTTCTTCGTTCTTTCCAATTCGACTCATTCTCTTCCTCCGCGCAGGCTGCGCTTGTCGGAAATGGTAATACCACTCATTATTTCTGTCAAGGAAGTATAGTTACCCTTTCTACAGCACGGTGAGGAAGCGCGATTACCAGTTCAATTTCAAACCGAATTGGAGCTGGCGAGAGCTGGTCGCCGTGTAGTTGATCAATCCGGCGCTAGGCGAGACCCCGCCAGAGGAGGTGAAGGTCGAAATGATTGGCAAACCGAAATTGGAATGGTTGATCAAGTTGAAGAACTCCGTTCGGAACTGGAGATTCAGTTGCTCAGCCACGTGGAAGGTCTTGAACATCGAAGCATCCAGGGAAAGCAGCCCGGGGCCTTCTAGAATATCCCTGCCTGCATTGCCGAAAGTGCCCGCCACAGGCAGTAGGAATGCAGCCGGATTAAACCACTGAGCCTGCGTGCCGATGATCGTGGAGCCATTGAAGTTCGGATTCACCGACACCCGATCCGGCGCACGCGAGTCTCCGTTTTGGGACTGATTCGAGCCAACCAAAGGAGTGAACGGGAAGCCGGTTTGGGCGCTCAAAATTCCGTTCAGCTGCCATCCGCTCACCAAGCGGTCGGCGAACCCATTCAGATGACCCAGAACACTTTGCCCACGTCCCAACGGTAATTGATAGCTGAAAGTTCCGCTAAACCGGTCTGCAACGTCGAAGTTCGACCGGCCCCAATCGAGTTTGGGATTATCAGGATCCATGATAGTAGTGGTCCCGCCTTGACCTGAGTTCGCCAAGAACGACGAGGAGTGGTTGTCAAGACTCTTTGAAAAAGTGTAATTGGCTCGAAATTGCAAATTGTGACTGAAACGCTTGGTAAGATCGACTTGCAGCGCATTGTAATTGCTAATCCCGTTGGATAATTCGTAGCGCGCATTTCCCAGGCTGGGGTTCCTGCGCGGCGAACCTTTAGGAAAGAATTTGGAGTCGTTGTTTAGAATCGTGGGGAAGGCCGTATTCACATCGGCTGTATCCAAGAGATGATAACCGTGCTCGCCGACGTACCCTACACGCAACACCATGCTATCAGTCAAGCCCTGCTCGACACGGAAGCTGTACTGCTGCACAACCGGCATTTTCAAATCGGGCTGCACCCCGGCCGGGGCGACCTTCGCGCCAGGAAGAGGCTCTCCGGCAGCCAGATGAATTGGGAACGAAGAATTGGTGACGGTCACTTTGAGGTTGTTGCTTCCGAGAGGAGCAGCGTCGCAACAGTTGCCCATGTAATCCAATTGTTCATAGTAAATACCGAAGCCTGCGTGAATCGCGGTTCTTCCTTTCGACCCAAAGGGCGACCATCCGACTCCCACGCGAGGCCCAAACAAGAACCTGGCGTTGTTCTCGGCATAGACTGAATTCCCCACCGCCGGCTGGGTCTGTAAAACGCCGTTGGGTCCGAACACGAAATTGGATGCAGTACCTGTCGGAGAATTCCAGCCGTTGTTAAACTCATGACGCACTCCGATGGTTACCGTGAGATTGGATCGGAGCTTCATGTCATCCAGCGCATACCAGGCACCCGCCCATTGCCGCCAGGGGATCTCGAGCGGGCTCAGCGTCGCGGTCACCTGCGATGCCTGACCGAGCATCAAGTGCTGTAGATCGGTGAACTGCGCGATCCCGCTTCTTTGATCGGCCGCGTTATCGTTGGATTGCACGCGCTGCGCCCAGCCACCCAGGCGGAGTTGATGCTTTCCCATCGTTATGGAGAGATCATCGGAGTAGGTGAACAGGTTCCGCGCAACAATGCTCACCTGCTGCGAACCCAAACTTCCTCCACCATCGAAACTTCCACCGCCACCTAAGCCGACGGTGGCGATCGTGAGTGACCCAACCGGCTGACCTTGCACGAAAACCAGATTCGGGTCGCTGGAGGCGGGAGAAGTGTTGAGATCCAGGGCTGCGCGCGAAAAGCCAGCACGAACTGAGTTCAGCACGTGCGGGGAGAATATGTGGGTCTCTTCCAGACTGGCCACTGTGGTCCGCATTGTGGTGAGCTTCTGCTGAAGAGGATTATTCCCGGGGGTGAGGCTATAACCATCGTCCACCGTATAGACAGCGAACAATGCATCTTTGGGAGAGAAGAGTTGATCGACTCGAACGTTCCCAAAGTCTTCGCGGACCGCCTGATTCGGATTGCTGTAACTAATTGCAGCTCCTCCACCCAATTCAGGTCCATTTTGCAAAGGCCACAATGCAAAATATGGAGCAATTCCGGGCGCGAGACCGATATTCTTCAAAGTGCCATCCGTCTGCCGCAGGAATCCCCGCCGTGCGTCGTTGTCAGGAACGATTGTAACGTCGCTCAGTCCCAGTCTTTGCCGGAAGCCTTCATAGTTGCCGAAGATGAAAGTCTTGTCC
Source organism: Bryobacterales bacterium (assembly GCA_963769205.1). Classification (GTDB taxonomy): domain Bacteria; phylum Acidobacteriota; class Terriglobia; order Bryobacterales; family Bryobacteraceae; genus Palsa-89. The sequence goes on from CAVYKR010000025.1 coordinate 194,015, forward strand.
TTGCGGATCGGTCCTCCAGCCGAACCGCCAAATTGATTGCGCTTGAAAGGCGGAGGCCCTACGGTCTGATCGAAGTAATTTCGAGCATCCAGGGCGCTGTTGCGCAGAAACTCAAATAACGTGCCGTGAAATTGATTGGTGCCGGACATGGACACCAAGCTGATCTGCCCGCCAGGCCGCTTGCCATATTCCGCGCCATAGGTGTTCTCGACTACGTTGAACTCCCGCATGGCATCCACACCCAATAACTGCCCACTCACGCCGCCCGGTATGACATCGGCCGTCGATGCTCCGGTGTACTCAATTCCGTTGAGCAGGAAAAGATTGAAGTCCTCACGATTTCCGGAAATGGAAAAATTATTTCCCTGCCCGCCGCCGGTGCTGGTGGAAGATCGATTTGAAGTCGTGTTCGCGGTGCTGGGGTTCAGGGTGATCAGGTTGTCAAAACTGCGGCCATTGAGCGGCAGGTCTTTAACTTCCCTTTCGCTTACGAGGCCGGATGCGGGAGTGGAAGCGGTGTCCACAAGAGGAGCCTCTGACATCACGGTAACCTGTTGTTGCGACTCGCCGAGTTCCAGTCTTAGGTTCACTTCGGCTTCTTGCGAAACGGTCAACACCACGCCGGTTCGCAGTGCGGTTCGAAATCCTTGCTTTTGGGCTCTGATTTCGTATCGTCCGACGGGCAGGGAGGGAACCCGATACATTCCGCGCTCGTCGGTGTCGATCGTGCGCGTCAAGCCCGTTTCCTGATTGGCGACAGTGACCGTGGCGCCCGGAACTGTAGCCCCTGATGAATCCTGTACTGCCCCGGAAATTCCGCTCTGGCTTTGCGCGCTTACAGGCCACACGGCCAGGAAGATCAAGCCAATGGAAACGCACCAACGCGGCACCCAAACGGTACGTAAAGAGCGGTCAAAGCCTTGCATACGCCCTCCTTCGGTCCTATAAGCCAGCCCTACTTACCAGTTCACATCTCTAAGCGTGATGGGTTTCCCGATCGAAATGGACCTTAATTTGCGGGTCTTCCTCGGGCGCTTCGATCTGCTCGACCTTCAACGGAATTCCCAGGCGCAACGGAAAATCGCCTTCCGTAATGGCTAAATAGCGCGCCTTGGTAGTTCCCGTATTGAAGTGCTGATGGAACCAGAAGAATGGTGGCGACACGATCGAACCGGCCTGCCAATCGATCTTGACGGCTTCGGACTCCTTCAGCTTGTCCTTTTCGGCCAGGGAGTAGCCTCTGCCATTGAGCGTTAGAATAATCGCTTCGTACGGATGACGATGCCCAAGCTTGTAGGTACCCACGTCAAACTCTGAAACGTGGGGCTCGAGCACTGTATTCCCACCCATATCGTAGAACATGCTCGCATTGCCGTCGCCTCGCTCTTCCCACAGAACCACTTCCGCCGATCGTACGTCCTTTACGAAATTGGTTTTGTCCCAGCGCTTGCGCACCCTGGCCGTGGATGAATAGTAATCCGGCGCTCCGTCGTAGCGTTCGCTAAAGCTAAAATTTGAGTCGTTGATAAGCCCCATGCTTCCGAAAACTTGGATCATGAAAGGGAACGTGGTGATGAACAGCAATCTCGCGGGATGCGCCGGATCGCTGTTGTAGTGGCGATGCAACACGTTCACCGGGACCGTGAACAGACTGCCTTCTGCCCAGGAAACCTTGTTGGGCTTGTTGCCGCCGCCGACGTTCGTATAGCCGCGCCCGGCGAGCACATAGACGATTTGTTCGTAAAAATGCCGCTTTGGCTCCAGCGCCTTACCGGCTGGGATCTCCTGAATGACGCCATCCATGTGGACGTTCCCGGAGAAATTCAGATATAAACCTTTTCCGCCGATCTCAGGCCAAGGTAGGACATCCTGCGTTGTGGCGTCCAGAAGCGAGTATCCCTCCAACATCGGAACCTTGCTGTTCTTGAGCCACTCGCGATAATAATCGCGCTCGATGCGTCCGCCGCCACCGATATTGGCCGGGCTGAATTTGGGTGGCTCGACGATTCCTGCTGGCGCCTTAGTCCGCTTGTCCGATTGTGCTCGCGCGCGGGGCGACGCGAGAGTTACCATGCCGGCCGCGCCAGCCAACAACTCCATCAGCCTCCTGCGTGAAACAAGTCCCTGTTGGAGACCGTCGATCAGATTCGACATGGATGACCTTCCTCCGGTTGCCTTTCGGCTGGCTGTTACCTGGCTGCCAATGTCCTCTCGATGTCCACGCAACCGAGATGCATGCCGGAAAGTTTCTTGCCCAAGATCGTCAATCCCATCTTGCCGGGAACGATCTGGTGGCATAGGGTGCAGCCGAACTCTTCAAACCGCTGGGCTTTGATTTTCTGGTCGGCGGATCGCTGGCCGACGGGCACCTGGGCAATCAGGTTCATCGCTGTCAGGCTCCGGATGCACCCTTCGAATCCGGCGCTTAACTGTTGGCCTTTCTGGGTGAAACCGAGCTTCCCGTGCTCTCCGGCCGTGTGGCAGCCATTACAACTATGATGATCGAAGACATACTGGGCCTGTTCCCTTTCGCTCTTCCCCGCGGCCGTCATTTTATCAAGCGCGGCGCTGGTCGCCTGAGGCGTCTGTCTTTGCTGCGCGAAGATCGAACCGGACAGCAATATGATCGCGCCGCAAACCCTGAAGAGTCGAGTCATGAAGCGATTCTACGCCGTGGCTTCGTAAAAAATCAAACCAGATTGTCGACGAGTCCATCCAATCGGCCTTCTGTGATATACAGGTTGTGGCCGTGTCGAGGAAGCATTTCAGAGTCGCCCTGCCCGCGGGATTGTGTCTGGTCCTGTGGCTCGGTTTGACCGAAGACTTCCGGCCCATGGCCCGATTGATCTCCTATGATGCAATGCCTCCGGAGGGCGAGACGTGTTCACTCCCGGAGCCGGCTGGTGGACTATCGTTAACGGCCAGCCCGCTGCCGCTCCGCCAAAGACTAATGCAGGCGCGGATTGCGTCGGGCGAGTCTTGGGCTCCGCAGGACGCGAGTCAACGCAAGCCGGAGCGGATGATTCGTGATCCGTACGCTGCCTATAGCGCGGTGGCTGTCGATCCGAATCATGACGAAGTGGTAATGACCGACGAGAATTTGTTCAACATATGGGTGTTTGACCGCACCGTCAAGACTTCGCCACAAAAATCGAGCGACCCGAAGCGTCTGATCGGTGGGCTGAATACGAAGATCGAATTCCAGTGCGGCCTGTATATCGACCCGGCCAACGGTGACATCTACGCGGTCAACAACGACACCATCGATACGCTGGTGATCTTTTCTCGGAAGGCGGTGGGAGACGTCAAGCCGGATCGCGAATTGCATACCCCGCACGGAACCTTCGGTATTGCCGTTGACGAAGAGAAACAGGAGTTATTTCTCACCGTTCAGCACGACAACGCGATTGTGGTTTACAACAAATCTGCCAAGGGCACGGAGGCTCCTCTGCGGGTGGTTCAAGGCGACAAAACCGGACTCGCAGACCCGCATGGAATGGCTCTCGATACCAAACGCGGCCTGCTCTTTGTTGACCAACCATGGCTCCTCGCACAGCGTGCGCGAAAATCAACGCGCCAACCGCCGCCGGGAAGGCACGCCAGGGTTTCCGTTGAGCCGTGACGATGCGGTTCCGGGGTCCGGGAAGATCGGCCCTCCGTCTATCACTGTGTATCGCAAAGATGCGATGGGCGACGCGCAGCCTTTACGAACTATTAGGGTCCTCGAACGCAAATGAATTGGCCGACAGGCATCGCTCTGGATGAAGACCGCAACGAAATGTTTATCGCCAACGATGGCGGAAATTCCGTACTGGTATTCGATGCCGATGCCTCGGGTGATGCAGCGCCTCTCCGCGTCATCAAAGGTCCAGCGAGCATGGTTAGCAATCCCACTGGCATTTTCTTCGACAAGAAGAACAACGAACTGTGGGTCGCCAACTTCGGCAACCATACCTCCGCCGTCTACAGTCCTGATGCCAATGGCGACGCCGCTCCCCTGCGGGTGGTTCGTAGCGCGCCGCCGAATGAGGCCGTGCCCGGTTTGGGGAATCCGCATCCTATCGCCTATGACACCAAGCGCGAGCAGCTCCTGGTCCCGAATTGAGTGGCCCATCCGCAGATTGCGGTGTTCGCCAGGTTGGCGAAAAACGGAGCGAAGCCGGTTAGAAAGGTGGAGGGCCAGGGGAGCCTGCTCGGGCGCACCATGCACGGCATCGCCTACGACGCCATTCACGATGAATTCACTGTGCCGCAGCAGTTCGGTCAGGCGATTCTCACGTATCGCGGCGCGGCCAACGGGGAAGAAGCTCCGGCTCGGGTTATTCACGGACCGCATACCCAGCTGGATGCGCCGGAGCACTTGGATGTCGATCCGGTTCACAATGAGATTTTCGTGCCGACTCGCTATGGCGCGGTGCTTGTTTTTCCGCGGGACGGCCAGGGCGACGTGGCTCCTATCCGCGTCCTGCGCGGTCCGAACACAATGCTGGGAGGTGACGCGCCGATCGCCGTGGACCCTGTGAACAACTTACTGATTGTGGGCGGCACTGCCGGTCACGGCCAGATCCGTCTGCTCATTTTCAACCGCACCGATTCGGGCGACGCCAAGCCACGGGCCGTAATCGGCGGCCCCAAGAGCCGGCTATATTCTTTCGGTGGTCCGTTCGCCGTATATCCGGCGAAAGGTGAGATTCTGGTCAGCGTTCGCGGTCCTGGTCCTTACGCCGAACTGTCTTCGGATGAAGCTTACGTTGGCGTGTGGAGGATCACGGACAACGGCGATGTTCCGCCGAAGTGGACCATCGGCGGGCCTCACGGTGTCTTGCGAATGCCGCGCGGCATCGCACTGGATGTGAAAAACAAAAACATGATGGTCTCTGACAAGCGCCTGAATGCGGTGCTAACCTTCCATTTCCCCGAGATGTTCTGAGCTACGCCGGCGCAGGCACTACACTGGACGTAATGCTTTCGAACCCCGAACACATTGTGAGCGTGAGGGATTTCTCGCCCGAAACGCTGCGGGAGATGATTGCGCATCTGGAAGTTTCGACCGAGTTCGAACATCTCGTCTACCGCGAGTCGGAACTGGACGCCGTCTGGTCCATCACCGGCTTCGCTTTGAAATACGAGTCCGACGCCATTCGGCGCACCAACCTCGCCCGGATGCACGAAATCGCGCATGTGGCGCACGATCTGGTGGCGGACCGCCGTCCCAAGGAAGCTGCTGCGATACTTGAGAAGCTTCCTATAATTTAGGACGAGCCTTATGCTTTCCCGAGAAGAGAACGAACTTCTGACCCGAACGGATTCAGGCACTCCCGCGGGGGAATACTTCCGCCGCTTTTGGTTGCCGGCTTTGCTGGCGTCGGAGGTGCCGACGCCGGATTGTCCGCCGGTCCGGCTGCGGTTGATGGGTGAAGACTTGATTGCCTTCCGCGACACGAGCGGCCGCGTAGGGTTGATGGACGAGTTTTGCCCGCACCGCCGCGCCAGCCTGTTTTGGGGACGCAACGAAGAGTGCGGTTTGCGTTGTGTTTACCACGGCTGGAAATTCGACGTGAACGGCGCTTGCGTGGACATGCCGAATGAGCCGCCCGAGTACGGATTCGAAAACAAGGTGCGCACTGCCGCATATCCCACGCGCGAGTATGGCGGCGCTGATCTGGGCTTACATGGGCCCGCCGGATCAAACGCCCGAGCTGCCCAAGCTGGAGTGGGCGCGCGTGCCGGATTCGCACCGGTACATCTCCAAACGATTTCAGGAAACCAATTACCTGCAAGCCATCGAGGGCGGCATCGATTCCAGCCACTCCAATTTTCTGCACGCCAGCGTGGATGCATTTCGCGTGACCGATTCCTACGTGGAGAAGGTCAGGAACAGCTCGAATCTGCGAGCCAAGTATCACCTGCTGGACAAGGCTCCTCGCTTCACCGTGAAGAAGACGGATTACGGCCTGGTGATCGCCGTGCGCCGCAATGCCGAAGAAGACACCTACTACTGGCGCCTGACGCAGTTCCTGCTGCCCAGCCATACCATGATTCCGCACCAGAAGGGCCACTCGATTCACGGCCACTGCTGGGTTCCGCGCGACGACGAAACCTGCTGGGTCTGGACCATGAGCTGGAATCCCGATGCGCCGCTTTCGCAAGAGGACCGCGACGCCATTCCGAACGAAACCTTCGTTCACGCCCAAGTTGACCCCGTTACGTTCCGGCCTCTCCGCAACAAGGACAACAATTACGGGATCGACCGCGAGCAGCAGCGGACGGCCACGCATGACCGGCATTCACGGCTTTGCCGCCCAGGATCAGGCGCTGCAGGAGAGCATGGGACCGGTCGTGGACCGTACGCGGGAGCGCCTGGGCACCAGCGACACGGCGATCATCGCCACGCGCCGCCTGCTGCTGCAGGAAATCCGCGCTCTTCAGCAAGGCAGCGAGCCGCATGGCCGCGCACCATGGCGATGTTTACTGGGTCCGTTCGTGCTCCTCTGCTGCTGAACCGCGAGGTGGAGTTCGATGACGGCGCGCGCGAACTGATGAAGGCCGAGGTCTAACGCTGTCAGCGGAGCGGGCTGCGAGAGCCCGAACTGCGCGAGGAACTGGTCAGGCGTGCAAAGTTCTGTATGCCGTCAAAGCTGCGGGCGACGGCCTTGGCGGCCATCTGAGCGCCCGGCTCGATGAGCGACGCATTCTCATCAAGCCGCGGCCGGTCAGCTGGTGGAGGCTGAGCCCCGGACGACCTGATCGTCATCGACTTCAACGGTCTGCGTGTAGATCGTCCGAGTGAGCGCAGCCGTGCGCGAATGGCCGATCCATGCGCAGGATCTACGCCGCCCGGCCGGACGTGCATGCGTCCTGCACGCGCACCCCGCGGCGTCGACGTTGATGGCTGCGCTGGGAATCGCCGTCGAGCCCTCGATCAGGACTGCGCCACGTTGACGGACCGGCTGCCCGTGCTGGACAACGGCGCGGTCAGCATTTCCACGCCCGAGCTGGGCGATGAAGTGGCCCGCGCTCTTGGGCAAGATGGGAGCCGTGCTATTGAAGAATCATGGTAGCGTCGTCGCGGGCGCGGGAATCGCGGAAGTTTGCGTCACCGCGCACAAGCTGGAGAAAGTGGCGGAGACGATGCTCACGCGCGGTCTCTCTCGCGAAGCTCCCCTGATGTCACGCGGAGAAAACAGGGCGATATCTTGGCTGCGAGAAAAGGCGTGGAATCCGGAAGCATGCACAGGAGCGCTGGCGCATGCTGCAGGATTACTATCTCGGAGCCTTGCATGAATGCTAGCGAATCCTCCGTTGCACGGCTTCCCACTGCGCCGCCAGCTCATGCCAGCGCCTTCGCGGTCAAGTGGAAAGCCGCACTGGCCGTAGCGGTTCCAGCCGCTCTATGGTTTCTTCCACTGCGTCTGGAACCCCAAGCGCAGCACGCCATAGCGATCTCTCTTTTCATGATCCTGGCCTGGGCCACGGAAGTGATGGACTCACGGACTCACCGGGTTGATCGGCTGTTACCTGTTCTGGGCGCTTGGCGTGGTGAAGTTCGACGTGGCATTCAGCGGATTCGCCGATGACACCCCCTGGTTCCTGATGGGCGCTATTCTGTTTGGCACCATGGCCAGCAAGTCGGGACTGGCGAAACGTTTAGCATATCTGATCACCATCGGCATCGGCACCAGCTACTCGCGCCTGCTGCTGGCGTTGATCCTCTCCGATTTTATGTTGACGTTCCTGGTGCCTTCGGGAATGGCCCGAGTGACGGTTATGGCCGCGGTAGCGACCGGACTGATCAGCGCATTCGGACTCGGGCCCGGCAGCAATGTTGGACGGGGCATGTTCCTCACGCTGACCTACACGGCGGGCGTGTTCGATAAGTCCATTATTGCAGGCGCGGCCGCGATCACCGGGACGCGGCATCATCGAGAGCGTAGGCCATGTCGAAGTTCTGTGGAGCCAATGGCTGGTGGCCTATCTTCCCTCCGACATCCTCACGATTTTGGTGGCGTGGCGGCTGACATTGTGGCTCTATCCTCCGGAAGTGGCGTCGTTGCCCGGGGGCATACAGCATCTGAAGGATGAATTGCGAAAAGGCGGGGCCATGGTCGCTGCTGGAGAAGAAATCTCTGGCACTGATGTTAATCGCCATCGCGTTCTGGGCCACCGACTTCATCCACCATATTCCCTCGTCGATGATCGGACTGGGTATCGGCCTGTTAGGCGTGCTGCCATTTATGCGCATCCTGAGTATCGAGGATTTCAGGAGGCTGAACTTCCTGCAATTGTTCTTTGTCGCCGCAGCGGTCAGCATGGGTAAAGTGCTCAGTGCGTCAAGGGGCCTGGCAGTTCTGACGAATGTCGTTTTCGCGTGGCTGGAGCCGCTGTTGGCCCATCCGTTGCTTTCCACATTTGCGCTCTATTGGACCGGCTTCGTTTACCACTTGTTCCTGGCCAGTGAGATCTCCATGCTGGGAACCTCCACACCACTGTTAATGCAGTTCGCGACGACCCACGGCCTCAGCCCGCTGAAGCTGGGAATGCTATGGGTGTTCTCTTCCGGCGGAAAACTTTTCGTGTACCAATCCGGCGTCTTGGTTATCGGATACGCCTACGGTTACTTTCGCGCAAAAGACATTTTCCGGCTGGGGCTCATCTTGAGCCTGGTGGATTCATTGCTGCTCTTGATTGTAGTGCCGCTGTACTGGCCGTTGATCGGAATCAAATAAGCGGCGCGCGGCTACTTCAGCAGATCCGGAACCAGGAACGAGAACAGGCCATTGCGGATACTATCGGTCACATACAGCTCGCCGTCGGTGGGATTGAGCGCCAAGCCAGTGGGGTGTACCAGCTGGCTGAACGGTCCACCGATTCTCGCGCGAGGAGGTACGTCGCCGCGGTCCCGTACATTCCACACGCCGATGAATCCCAATTCCGGGTTGAGCCAGGGGTCTTCGGGAACTTTCGCATCCGCCCGGTTATACTCCGGCTTCAGCGTCACTTGGGAGTAAAGGTTCAGGTGCAGGTGATTCGATGCAGCCAGAAAAATCTTACCTTTGTAGACCTGAAGCTCCCAAGGTTCGTCGCGGATTCCTGTGTGCTTGCCTTTGATCTCACCGATAGGTGCGACATCGCCGGAAGCGAGACGGTCGAAGAACAATATGTCCTCGGCATTGGCGACAATCAGTACGTTGGTATCGGGGTCTACGCCCATGCCCACCGTGTGGCCCAAATGCGTCTTGGGCCCCTTGATATAGCGCGAGGGCGTCAGATTGCCTTTGCCGTCCATGGGAAATACCGCGATGGCTCGGGCGCTCAAGCTCGATACCAGAATCTCGCGATGCACCAGGTCCAAACTGATTGCGTGCGGATTCACCATTCCGGTGCACGGTCCCTGGATCATGCGGACCGGAGGTTCGGGCCCTTCCGCGCTAGCCGGAAACACAAGCACGGCATCGGCCAGCGCATTCGTCACATAGATCTCATCGCGCACCGGATCGTAAGCGATGCCGTGAACGGTCCGTGACATCTTCGTAGCACTGCCGCTGATGACTCGCTCGGGCGCCATGTTTCCGTTCGCCACACGGGCGAATGCCGCGATGCGCGGCTGGGCCACTCAATTGGGGACCAGGATTTGTCCGCGCTTAGAATCATATGCAACCGTCTGTGGATTTCCAAACCCAGGGCTAGGCGTGCCAGCGGGAGCCGTGCGTATAATTCGCTTGGGAGCTACGTTGCCGTTGGCTCGACGGTCGAACACCAGCGCGGAATGATCGATGAAATTTGAAACCCAAAGTTCATTGTTTACCGGATCGATCGCCACGCCCATGGGGCGGTTGATTCCTGTCCTAGGGCCGGCAATTACCCGGAGTGGGGCGATATTGCCTTCGGCGGACCTCGAAAAAACCAGTACGGAACTGTCCCCGTTGTTGGCGACAGCGAGCTCGCTATTTAAAGGGTCGCCCGCGAGCCCCATCGGGAAATCCAACTTCGTTCTTTCGCCTTGGATGGTACGCAGGGGCTTCGCGTCCCCTTTCGCATCCCCGGAGTAAGTGGTGATGGAAGGTGGCAGCACTGCACCGGCTTCGGGTTCGGCATTGTCCACCGGCACGCAGCCTCCGCCGACATCCTTCACTAAGCCCCGATAGTTCCCGTGGTTCGCCACCGAGATCTCGTTGTGCTGGTCATCCCACACGATGCCGTGTGGGTCCGCGAGGCCAGCCTTCGGACCGCGAATCACACGCATCGGCGCTTCCACGTTGTGCGCGCCGCGCTTATAAATGACCACCGCTTCTTGCAATTCCACGGTAATCGCAATTTCATCGTGTGTTTTGCTCAGGGCGACACCCCAAGCCTGGTGCGGGACAGACAGCATCCGCCTGGGGTTCTCATTCCCGTGCGCATCATAGGGAAGCACCACCAGCGTATCTTCTATGTCGTTGTTGACCGCAAGAATCTCCTTGTGCTCGGAATCCAATGCGATCCCCGCGACAAATCCGATGTTCGTAAGAGGTCCGAAGATATGATGCTTCGGAGCGGTGATTCCTCCGGCGCCTGATTCCGCGGTACGGGAGTAGCTGAGGACACTCTTGCGATTGACGTCCGACATCGCAACCAGGTTGTTTTGCAGATCAATCGCAATTCCATTGAAAACCGGATATGGATCGGAGACCTGGCGGATAGGGATGAGGTCACCGCCCGCCGGCTGGCTCGCTTGGGCCTGGACATAAGCGGAAGGGCCAAAAAGGCGATTCAAGAGAAGGGAAGCCGGGATGAGCAGCAGAACCGCTACACCAACTCCGCAGAACTGAATAGTTCTGGATAGTGTGCGGCGCCGGATCATTCTTTCGCAGGATAGCGCATTCGATTAGTTCATCTTGGACATTATTTCGCAGCTGCCGGCGTGGCCGGGATGCCGCCTTTGATCTGACGTCCGGCGCGCACGTCTTCGGCATACGCCGTTATCGCATCCAGACTGATCCGGGCGACGTTCGCGTACGTTTCGATCGTCGAGTCGAGCGTGCTCGCCGCGTACCCGATGGCGGCGTGCGCCATTCGCATCCGTCCGTCAAGCCATGGACCACCGCCCAGGCCACCGATCACAGGGATCGAAACTGCGTCAACTACCGCGGCGCCTGCCACCGGCCCGGAGAGCGTGAAGTCGAGCAGGGCGGCGCCAGCGCCTTCGAGCATCGCGGCCTCCTCCACGAATTTTGCCGTCATGACCGCGGGCACTTGCGCGCCTGGCTTCAGCAAATCGCTGTATAAGAGGCCGTATTGCACAGCAGTTTGGGGTGTGATGCCGAACTGCGCGAAAACGGGGATACCCGCACCGGCAATGGCGCGCACTGCCTCGGGAAATTCCGCCGCGCCGTCCAGTTTAACCATATCCGCACCCGCCTCCTTCACCAGCCGCACGGCGGCCAGCAGTGCGCTGTCGAGGCCCTCCTGAAGCGGGCCGAAAGGAATGTCGCAGCTCACGATGGCTCGTTTCACGCCGCGGCGAACCGCCTTGCAGACGACGATCATCTCATCCATCGTGACTGTCAGCGGACTCGGGTGGCCCCACAAATTGATTCCAACCGAATCTCCGACGGAAACGATGTCCACACCGGCGCGGTCTACGATCTGAGCGATCTGAAAATCCCAGGCCACCACTCCCACGATCTTTTGGCCCACCCGCTTCATCTGCTGGAGAGCGGGAATGCTGACAGCGGATTCCTTCGACTGCATCGATGCTCCTCGACGAGCGTATCACGCTTCTACGTTCACGATGCCGTCAGGCCCATGGCATGAGCGAAGCGTGGATCACGTCCGGCAACGCCCTGGCCGCCGACCGACCTGATGGCAAGGTCGACATCTTTCAGTCCGAACTTGTGGGTCGTGACCTTCTCCAGCGGGAAGCGGTGCGATGCGAGCTGCTCGCAGGGCTAGCTCGCATGCCTTGTAGCTGTGTCCGCGCGCGCTCTTGATGGTGATGGCCTTCGCCGTGATTCTGCCGAGCGGGAAATTCGGGAACTCCGCCATTTCTCCCTGGACCACCATCGTCCCGCCCTTGCGCTTGAGCGCTTCCACGCCGAGCAGGACGGGAAGAGTCCCGGCGCCGGCGGTGCAGTCGAGCACCACGTCCACGCCCTTGCCGCCGGTGATCTCCATGATGCGCGCGAGAGGATCTTCCTTCTGCACGTCGATCACGTAGTCGGCGCCTAAAGCTTTGGCGACCTCCATCCGCGCGCCGTCCTTGGACGTGCCCGTGACGATGATCAGAGAGGCGCCCGCCTGCTTGCAGATCACCGTCTGGGAGAGCCCCTGCTGGCCCGGGACCCTGAATGAGCACCGTGGAGTTATAGCCTACGCCACCGTCGAACAGAGACCATTCGACGCCGTTGGCCATGGGGGTCACCAGTCCCGCCAATTCCGGCGTAACGCCCTTCGGCACATGGTGAACGACGGCGTTCCAGGAAGGTAGACGTATTGGGCAAAGCCGCCCCACAGATGGGGAGCCTTTTCGGCTGAGGTGTAGCCGTAGCGGATGGCGTCGGGGTTGTAGCGCCAGTCGGTGTTTTCGCAGTGACGGTATTGGCCGAGGTGGCACCACTCGCATTTGCCGCACGAGACGTAGTGCTCCACGAACACCAGGTCGCCTTCCTTGAATCCCTTGCGTCGCGTGAACTCGCGTGCCTGCCTTGGCGATGTACCCGATGTTCTCGTGGCCCATGATCACCGGCGCGCTCGTCGGCGGCGTTTGTACAACTTGACGTCGGTTCCGCAAATCCCGGCGACCTCCATTTTCAATAGGGCGCTGTCCTCGGGGATATCCGGCATGGGAAATTCGCGGATCTCGGTCTTGCTCGGGCCGACTCTCACCGCCGCCAGCACGTTTTCCACTGTTGTGATTCCTCCTCTTGGCAGTGTGGCAAGTTTCCGAGCGGAATAGGAAGTCACAAAAGAAGGCGTCGTTTCCCCAGAAACTTACGCGACTCCTTCGAGGCGTTCATTGATGAATCGATTCTAGGTGGAGTTCTAAAACGCACGCACGTGACACCCTGAGTGTCCACCGCAAATGGCGGAAGATTAACGACACTAAAGATCAGCGGATACAAAACGCGGGCCGTCTTCGAGCGCTATAACATCGTGGACGATGAGGATATTAGCGAAAGCTGGGAAGATGATCGGGGGGTATCTGAAAACGAAGAGGAGAGAGCCTGATTTGTTCGTGGTGCGGATAGAGGGTCTCGAACCCCACACGCCCTTGCGGGCACAGGAACCTAAATCCTGCGCGTCTGCCAATTCCGCCATATCCGCAGCCCAGGGCTCGCTTAAAGCTTAGGATACCAGGGAACAGGTTTACGTCAGCAATTCCGCCAACTCATCGATCCTGCGCGGCCGCTCCAGTCGTGGCGCAGGATTCCCGCACGGGCACATGCTTGTCCCTGCCTTCACGTCCTTGAAATCGCCCATGATGTGCAGTCCATCGTGGACATCGCACTCCATGGCGATCAGTTCGTTTCCGGGGCTGAGAAGCTGCTCGAAGACCGGAACACCGAATGTTTTCCAGAACAATTCGCGATCCGAAATTGTGAGCCCCTCTTGTCCGTCGTAGCTGAAAGCCACCACGGAGTGTCGAGGTAGAATCCCCTCGCGAGCCAAGCGGCGTAATTGATCCGGTGGTCCGGCGATCGAGGTCGGATGAAAACGTCGGCGGCCTCACTCCAGCCGGCCGGAAAAACGCGAGTAAGCTTGGTTTCTTGAAAGCCGCGCGCCAGAATGGCCGTGCGAGGCATCGGGGTCCATCGGATGAATAAATCGAGCGCCGTGTTTGCGGCGTCGCATATGGAGACGTAGAATCATGGCGGTTTCCGTCTAGAAGTGCCGCTCGAATTGCGATCGTCTCAGGAAAATAACTGCAACAAATTATCGTGAAAAATGAGCCGCGCCGTTTCCTCGGTGATACCAATTTCGTACAAAGCCTTAGTCTGCGCTTCGAAGATCTCCGGTTCCAGCCACGCGGAAAATAAGACGAATCCGTGCCGAATAAGCAGACGTTTGGGCCCCGCCACATCGAGCGCGCGGCGGAATACGGCTCGCAAATCAAGGTGAGCTTCTTCATAGCGCATCCAGCTATTGCTGCTCGATGTATCCAGGTATACATTGGGGCATAGATCGCACAGCATCAGCGCCTCGCGGAAATAGCCCGCGCCGAAATGCGGGACTACGAATCGAACTTGCGGATACCGCAAGCGCCACCGCGTGAAGATCGATGGGATTGGAAAAGCGCATGTCGAACGGCGATGGCAGGCCGAGCTTCTTGCGGACGCCCACGCTCAAAACGCCGCAGTGCACGAAGGCGACTCGTGCGCGTGCTGGAGGCCACGATATCGAGCAGCGCCGCGACGCGGTCGTCCTGGATCGAGTAACGATGCATGGCGGGAAAGAAACACAGCGCCGTGCATGTGCCCGCTGGCTAGCGCCGTTCGCGCTCAGCTTCGGCGGCGTGCGGCGCCACTGGATTTACCATCATGTATCCGTAGAATCGCTGAGGAAACGCTGCGGACTGCCGCGATGACCGATTCTTCATCGCCCGGAACGCTGGCGATCAACGCCGCTCTGCTCAATGCCATGCCGATCGAGCTCGCTGGACCCAGGCGTCCGCTAGTGTCTCGGATCGCTCCCGGGCAGCTGCCAGCCCAGCAAGCGACTCAAGCGACTCCAGCGGCACCTTCTTTCTGCTCGGCCAGAGTCTGAGAAGAATCGATGCGAAAAGAAATGGACGTGCGCGTCGGAGATAGACAGAGCGCCCCAGGGCGTTTCCATCTATTTAGCTTATTCGTCCGCGAGCGCACTGGAAAGCGCGTGATGCCGGCGGCGAGCGCCACCTGGGTCAGGCCGGCGACGTTATTGACGCCGAGCTTCTTCATCATGGTCTTGCGATAGCTGCGGACAGTTTGCAAGCCCAGATCGAGCATCACCGCGATCTCCTTGCTGGTCTTTCCTTCCGCCACCAGCCGCAGCACCTGCAACTCGCGCGGCGAGAGGCCGTCCAGCACCGAGGGGCGGGCTTCGATTCCAGATCGCCCCTCTGGATACGCTGCAGCAGGCGGTCGGATACCTGCGGACTGAGATAAGAGCCGCCCTTGGCAACCGTGCGCAGGGCGTCCAGCAGATCGTTATCGGAAGCCTTCTTCAGCACAAACGCCCGCGCGCCGGAGCGAATCGCGCTGACCACCGAATGCTCGTCGTCGATACATCGAAAGAATGATGATCTTAGCCTCCGGGTTGTGGCGCAGAATCTCGGTGGTGGTTTCGATGCCGTTCAGGCCGGGCAGTCCAATGTCCATCAGGATGATGTCGGGGCGTTTCTTCTTGCAAATCTGCACGGCTTCGGTCCCGCTCTCAGCCTCGCCGATGACCTGAAACTCTTCGCTGTGCCGCAGAATGGCCTTGATGCCATCTCGCATGATCTTGTGATCGTCGACGAGAAGAACCTGGAACGGCATAAGAACTAACTGGACGCTCCCGGATTCAGTATGGACAGTGGATAGCTGGCTCGAACCACAGTGCCTCTTTCCTTGAGAACCTTTCACCTTCAGAGATACCTCGCTATTGGTGGCGTAATAGTCCATGAGCATTTGTCCCAATGGGACCGTAACGGAGTCGCTGGCATCCAGGTATCCATCGTCGTGTACTTCAAGAACGCATTCTCCCCGCGCTCTTTTGACCTGGATCTCAATCATTGTGCAGTTCGGGCGAGCCAGCGCATTGTCCAAGGCACATTCAGCGATCTTGTAAAAGGTCTTGGCGATTGCGGTGGGCACGTGCGTCGCCTGATCAAAGTTCAAGCGCAGAGTGCCCGAAAAATCCTTGCGAACCTTGCCTGCCAAGCGGTCCAGCGCAAACTGCAGTCCCGCACGCTCGACCACCGAGGGGTTCAATTCGTTGCTGATATCCCGCAATTGCTCGATAACCTGCTCGAGCATGTTTTGAATCTCGGCAGCACGCTCCTCGATACCGGGCGCGTCCGCCCGAAAATCCATTCGCATGGCGTCAAGTTGAAGCCCAATAGCGCTCAAAACCTGGCTCACGTCATCATGTAACAGCCTGGAAACCCGCCCCAGCGCAGCTTCATGCTCGCTCATGGAAGCGAACAGCATCTGGGCCAGCGCAGGCTGTTGGGGTGCCACCCCTTTGCCTTTCATAATAATAGGTACGGTACTGGGCCTACTAGGCTTATCGCTCATGATGCATGATTTTGCGCCGTAACGCAACAAAAAAGTAAGGAATTGTTTTGTACCGACGCCAAGGGCGGCCTCTGGAAGGGCCTGCCTGCCAAAAAAGAGCCTATTTCCGGGCCAAGACCCGTTGCACTGCTGTCCCGATGTTACCCACCACCAGCCCGTATTTCTTCATAAGCTCCTCGCCCGAGCCCTATTCCGCATAAGTGTCCTCAATTCCGACGAACTGCATGGCGCAGGGCCGGGTTTCGGCGACCGCCTGGGCCGCGCGGACTCCCAAACCGCTGGCCACCAGGTGTTCCTCGGCTACCACAATGGCCGGAGTTTCATTGGCGGCCCGCTCGCTGGCTTCCCGGTCTAACGGCTTGATGGAGTACATGTCGATCACCCGGGCCGAGATGCATTTCGGCTCCAAAGCCTCCTGGGCGCGGATGGCTTCGGCCACTAACAGCCCGTGTGCGATTATTGTGAGATCTTTAACCTCAGTTAACTGGATGGATTTGCCGATTTCAAAGTGCTGATCCGCCCCGTGAATGAACCAGAGCCCGCATCGCCACTTCGTCCGCCGGCGATAGTACCGTCAAACCGGGCAGGGAACAGGCCAGCCCCAGGTCCTCAATGCTTGCTCGAAGCCTTGTTCATGCCAAAGCAGGAGAAACTCGCGGCAAAAGGAATCTTTCCGCTTGAGGCCAAGCCGGCGGCGATGGCGATCATATTAGCCTCGGCGATGCCGCATTCCACGAACCGGTCAGGAAACTCTTTCGCGAAAGGATGGGTAAAGGTGGATTTTGACAGATCCGCATCCAGGGCCATGACATTCTTATTTTCCGGCCGGCCTCGACCAGCGCTCGCCCGAAAGCTTGGCGCGTGGCCAATCCAAGTTTCAGCTCGAATTTTGCTTTGGTGTCCATCTATGCCAACTCCATCAAAGCCTTTTCCATCTCCTCCTCGGTTGGCGCAGTGCCGTGGAACTTCGGGTTGTTTTCCTTGAACGAGACGCCCTTGCCCTTTATCGTATGGGCGATGATCGCAGTCGGCTTCCCTTTCGTCGCCGCTGCCTCCTGGAACGCAGCCTGTAAAGCCGGGATGCTATGGCCGTCCAGCTCTTGTCGCCGCCGAACCTGGCCGCCTCCCAGATTTGTCTCTCCTGGTCTTCGCCGTCCCCTAAAACAATGTAGCTCCGGCAAGGGCGTCCATCCAGTTTGGCTGCCAGCGCCATGCCGATTCCGATGGAGAGTCCTTCACCCAGCGAACCGGTCGACGCCTCCAGAGCCGGAATGAAGCGGACATCCGGGTGCCTTGATAAATCGACCCAAGCTTCCGCAGCGTGTTTAATTGATCCTTGGGCGTATGACCGCACTCGGCCATCACGCTGTAAAGCACCGGCGCCGCGTGGCCCTTTGACAAGATAAAGCGGTCGCGATCTGCCCCGGTTGCCCCGACTTGGCGTGCGTGATCATTTCCACGATTTCGCGCCGGATTTGCTCGGCTGTTGCCTGCAGTTCCGCTACATTACTGGTCTTTTTCATCAGCCTTTTTCAATGTAGCAACCGCCGGCGGCGGGATGTCGAACCCAGTAAGTTGAGACCTGAGTTGACCGGCGGAGGTGAATAAGATGCTATGCATGCCCAGTTCTCTGGCTCCTTGCACATTGGCTGGACGGTCGTCCAGAAAAAGCGTGTCCGCCGCTGCGATTCCTAAACCGCGCAAGCAGTGCTCATAAATCTCCGGCTCAGGCTTGGAAATGCGCAGCTCACAGGAAAACGTCCGCTGATCGAATTCCGGCAGCCATCCGCACTGGAGCACGGCGTCCCGCACTGTGAAAGGCATATTCGAGAGCAAAGCAGTGCGCAATCCGGCCTTGCGAAGTTGCTGCACCCAACCAGGCATCACGGGATCGGGAATAGTCCAGCTTCGACCGTCCAGCCGGTTCAGCCGGTCGATTTGTTCGAGCGTGACTTGGCCGAAACTGTTCCAGTACTCAATGGGATCGAGCTTACCTTCGTCGTAAATCAGACGATGCTGCCAATAGATCTCTTCGAACTGCGCGCCCGGTAGGCGTAGGATCTCGGCCATGGCCGCGATGTCGGTGGCGCATTGCGGCCGGCAAAGCACGTTTCCGTAGTCGAAGATCACCGCTTTCAGTGGCACTAGCCCCATTATGCCGATTTAATCTCCGTCCACAGACGGTCGCGTAGCCGCTGGGTGCCTGGGTCCACTGTCCGGGCCCACTCGCCCCGGGCCACGACGTCTGCGTTTGGATACAAAGTCGGATTATCGCGAAATACTGCCGGCAGTCTCTTTCGACCGCCCGCATTCGTTGTCGTTGTCCGCGCCGCCAGCGCGTTGGCAGCGGCAATGTCGGGCCGCAATAGAAAATCGATGAATCTGTGCGCCAGATCCTGACGCTTGCTCTCACGCAGAATCACCGAACAGTCTGGGTAAACCGCGTACCCTTCTGCCGGATACACAAAGCCGACATCTTTCGAGGAATCCATGGCTTGCTGCGCGGTCGTGTTCCACATATGCGCCGCCATCACGTCGCCGCTCACCAGTTGATCGCGCACCTCGGCATTCAAATATGCTCGCAGAAGTGGTTTTTGGCGGGTCGCTTCGATGGAGGCGTTCCGCAGCTCGCTTGGATCGTTCGTATTCACCGATAACCCCAGCTTCTTCAGACAAGCGCCCAGGGTATCGAAAGGATCGTCCAGCATCGTGATGCGCCCGCGCAGCCGCTCATCCCACATGTCGGCCCATGCCTTGGGCGGTGGGTTGAGCTTGCGATTGTAGGCGATGCCCGCAGCCGTCACCATGTAAGGCACGGACCATTTCAGTTCTGGATCCCAGTCCGGCTGCTGGAACGCCGGCTCGAGCTCAGCCAGATTCGGCAGCAGTTCTCGATGAATCGGGGCCAGCAGTCCATTGGCCAGCATCGGCTTCACCAGGTAGTCGGTCGGAAACACAATGTCCCAGCCGGAATTCCCACCCATGACGCGCGCCAGCATCTCTTCGTTGCTTTCGTAAATTCCATAACGCACGCGAACTCCCGATGCCGCTTCGAACTTAGGCACAGTTTCGGGATCGATATATGCCGACCAATTGAATACATTCAACCGCGGCCTGTGATCCCTACTGCAGGCACCCAATCCCGCCGTCGCTATCAGGAAATGGCGTCGATTCATGTGGTCCGCAGCCTCTCGGAAATCAATATCAGCGCCCCCAGACCGAACACAATAATGGCCGAAATCGCGTTCACTACCGGGTTAACGCCCCGCCGCGCAATGGCGTAAATCACCATCGGGAGCGTCTCGGAATCGACGCCGGCTACCAGACTGGTGATGACATAATCGTCGAACGATACCGTAAAGGCCAGTAATGCCGCCGCGATCACGCCGGGCAGGATCGCCGGCAGTGTCACGTACCGGAATGCCTGCCATTCGTTGGCGCCCAGATCGAGTGCGGCCTCCTCCAGCTGCGAATCTACCGTGCGTAATCGCGCCATTACTACGATCACCACGTAGGCGATCGAAAACGAGATGTGAGCCAGAATCACCGTGTGCATTCCCAGCTGCACATGCAGAAAGCGAAAGATCCATTGATAGAAGGCCAGCAAAGAGATGCCTGTTACAATTTCCGGCGTCACCAGCGACAAATAGAGCGTCGAAGTGAGAGCCGGCGAGTGACGTTTCCACAATCCGTAGGCGCACAGGGTCCCGATGATCGTTGAGATCAAAGTCGCAAAGATGGCAATGATGAGGCTGTTCCAGGATGCCTCCATCAACTGCGAATCCTGCAGCGCCGCGGTGTACCAGTGCAGCGAAAAGCCTTCCCAGACCGTAAAACGCGACACATTGAAGCTGAAAGCGGCGAGTATCACGAGCGGCAAATGCAAAAACAGGAAAGCCGCCAGAGCATAAGCCCTCAGTCCGACTCCTGGCCGTTTCACAGCAGCCCTTCGTCGCTGCGGCGGACGAATATCGCCAGCAAAACCATCACTACCGCCATCAACGCCAGCGAAACCGCCGAGCCAAACGGCCAGTCCCGCGCTGTGGTGAACTGATTCTGGATCAGATTCCCGATCATGACGGACTTCCCGCCGCCCAGCAGATCCGGTGTTAGATACGCGCCTAAACAGGGAATGAAGACCAGGATCGCACCGGCGCGGATTCCGGGCGCACACAAAGGAAGCGTCACGTGAGTAAGCGTGGCCCAGGGACGGGCGCCCAGATCCGCCGAGGCCTCCAGCAGGTTGCGGTCCAGACGTTCGAGGGTCGCATAAAGCGGCAGCACCATGAACGGCAGGTAGCCGTACAGCAACCCGAGGATTACAGCGCCGTCATTGTAGAGCAACGGCAGTGGACTATGAATCACTCCGACCTTTTCGAGCAGAGTGTTGATCATCCCGGTGTCGCGCAGGAGAAACATCCAGGCATACGTCCGCACCAGGAAACTCGTCCAGAAAGGAAGCATCACCAGGCTCAGATAAAGATCTTTGCGCCGGCCCGACCGCGAAATGAAGAGAGCCAGTGGAAACCCGAGCAGCAGGCAGAAGAGCGTCGATACGCCGGCAATCCAAAACGAACGCCACAGAATCGCGAAATAGATCGGATCCACCAGGCGCTGATAACTCTCAGCCGTCCATGGCAACGATATGCCGCCATAAGTTCCACGAGTCAGAAAACTATAGGCCAGCATGATCGCGAGCGGGCACAAGAACAGCGTCAGCATCACCGTCCATGAAGGAGCGAGAAACCAGGCTCGCAGTCGATTCATTCGAATCTCAGTTCAGCGTCAGGGTCCCACGAGACCGCGACCGCTTCGCCCACCGTGAACGGTTCTCCGAGCCGTGAAACCTCGGCGACAACGGTCTGGCCGTCGGCCAGGCGCGCTTCAACATGGACGCAGTTTCCCAAAAACGTGGATTGTACGACCGTAGCAGGTCTTAAATGCGCGATTTCCCCGGCCCTCTCGCGATGCGCGTGGCTTCCGGCCGCACGCCAATATCGCCGATCCAATTAATCGCCCCCAGAAACGAGGCTACGAACCGGTTCCTCGGGCGCAGGTAAACTTCTTCGGGAGTGCCCACCTGCTGCAGTTCGCCGGCATTCATCACGCCCAGGCGGTCCGCCATCGACAGCGCCTCTTCTTGATCGTGCGTGACGAACAAAAACGTGATGCCAACGCGCCGCTGCAAGTCTTTTAGCTCCGCCCGCACTTGCTTTCGCAAATTCGGATCCAGCGCTGACAGGGGTTCATCCAGCAGCAAGACGTCCGGAGCCAGCACCAGCGACCGCGCCAAAGCCACTCTCTGCCGTTCGCCCCCGGAGATTTCGGAAGGATAGCGCGATTCTTTGCCCGCCAACTGGACCATCTCGAGTACGTCGCGGACGCGCTTTCCAATATGATTCTGGGCCTTGCGGTGCAATCCGAACTCTACATTCTGTTGCACTGTCAAATGCGGAAATAGGGCGTAATTCTGAAACACGGTGCTGACGTTGCGCTGGTAGGGCTTCAGATGATGAATGTCGGCGCCATTCAAGCGAATCTCGCCCGCGCTAGGCTCCTCAAATCCGGCAATCATCCTTAATGTAGTTGTTTTTCCGCAGCCGGATGGGCCTAGCAGCGCGAAGAACTCGCCCCTTTGCAGGCTCAGCGAAATGCCGTTGACGGCCCGATGGGTGGGATAGTGCTTCGAGATTTCCCGAAGCTCCAGAACAGCATTCATGCTTGAGTCAGGTTGATGCTATCGCTGGCTCATCCATGACGATCGGCAAGTGACAGGCGCCCCAGGCGTCGAAGCCGCCGATAATATTGAGCACTTGCTTGAACCCGGCGCGCTGTAGCACGCTGGCTGCGATGGCGCTTCGATAACCACCCTTGCAGTAGACCGCCACCGGCTTGGTCTGGTCGAGATCCTGGACCGTGGAGGCCAGCCGATCCAGCGGGCGGTGCAGCGCGTGCTCCAGGTGGCCGGCCTGCCACTCCGCGGATCTACGGACATCGATCACCTGAATGCCCTTGGCGTCCTCCAGCATGAGCTGATGAAGCTGTTCCACGGCGATTTGCGAAGTTTGTTCACTCGGCAACCCGGCGCGCGACCAGCCGGCGATGCCGCCCTCCAGATACCCCGTCACTTTTTCAATACCGACGCGGCTTAACCGCAGGCGTGATTCGACTGCCTTCTGGGCATCTTCGGAAACCAGCACGATCTCTTGATCGAGACCCAGAACGATCGCAGCCCAGGAAGCATATTGACCCGCCAAGCCAATCTGAATCGATCCTGGAACATGTCCCGCGGCGAAATCCGACGCCGTGCGCGTATCCAGAATGATCGCGCCCGCATCCTGACGGGATAACACCTCCTTGGGTGCCAAGCCAGGAAGGGGCGGCAATTCCTGCAATGTGGGTGCGCCCGCGCGATTAATTTCGACGTCCTGTGCGAAATAGCCTGGTCGTTCCGGAAGTTCGGCGGTTAGGAGCTGCACGAATTCCGCACGGCTGCTGGGGCGTAGCGCATAGTTTGTAGCCTTCTCTTTTCCAATCGTAGAGCTCCGCTCAGAGCTCATTTGACGGCCACACAACGACCCGGCGCCATGCGCGGGAAACACTTGAACGTCATCCGGAAGTTGCAGCAGTTTGCGATGCAGACTGTCATAGAGCATGCCGGCTAGCTGCTGTGGAGTCAAGTCGCCGGAAAGATCCGGCCGCCCCACATCGCCGATGAACAGAGTGTCCCCGGTTAGCACCGCCAGCGGATGCTCAGATTTCTCCAGATCCGTCACCACCACCGAAACACTCTCAATGGTATGTCCGGGCGTTTCCAAGAACTTCAAATGACATTTTCCGAACGTAATCTGATCGCCGTCATGAATAGGGACATGCTGGAATGTCGCGCCCGCATTCGCGCCCAGATATATTTTCGCCCCGGTGCGCGCCGCCAACTCCTGATGTCCCGATACAAAGTCGGCATGTAAGTGTGTCTCGATTACAT
Source organism: Bryobacterales bacterium (assembly GCA_963769205.1). GTDB lineage: Bacteria > Acidobacteriota > Terriglobia > Bryobacterales > Bryobacteraceae > Palsa-89. Next base: position 217,235 of record CAVYKR010000025.1, read on the forward strand.
ACTCAATCGAGAACCCATGTTTAGCGGCCTCTTCAAGATAGATCTCGACATCGCGCTGCGGATCCACCACAGCCCCAATCCCGTCCGACCCCAGCAGGTAGGAGGCGTGCGACAAACACGTCAGGTAAAACTGTTCGAAATACATCCGCCTCCTGCCTGCTAACCGTTGTTCAGGTTCACTTCGCCGAATTGAATCGCTTCTCAACCTCGGGCCAGTTTACAACGTTCCACCAGGCCGCCATGTACTCCGGCCGGCGGTTCTGATACTTCAAATAGTACGCGTGCTCCCAAACATCCAAGCCCATCACCGGAAACTTCCCCTCCATAATTGGGCTGTCTTGATTCGCGGACGAAATGATCTCGACCTTGCCGCCAGACTTCACCAGCCATGCCCAGCCTGATCCGAACCGGCTGGCTCCGGCTGCATTGAATTTTTCTTTGAACTGATCGAAGCCGCCGAAAGCGCTGTTGATGGCCTGGGCGACGTTGCCCGACGGAGCGCCCCCCGCCTTAGGCGCCATGATTTGCCAAAACATGCTGTGGTTAATATGGCCGCCTCCGTTATTCCGCACGGCTGTCCGTATATTCTCCGGTACGATCGCGCAGTTATTCGCCAGCAGCTCCTCCACAGTCTTGTTTTGGAGATCCGGCGCCGATTCGAGCGCCTTGTTCAAATTCGTGACATACGCTCCATGGTGTTTGTCGTGATGTATTTCCATGGTCTGCTTGTCGATGTGCGGCTCCAACGCGTCGAACGCGTAAGGGAGCGCCGGAACAGTGATTGCCATAATCCTCCTCTATAGTGTGTTGGTTAGTTAGCCGGCCGTGCCACCGGCTTGTTCAAATGCATCCGCGAGACGGAACATGCCCGCCTCGCCGAAATGTCGTGTCATGATCTGCATGCCGACCGGTAAGCCAGCGGCAGTCTTTCCGCACGGTACGCTCATGCAAGGGATGCCCGCTAAGTCGCCCGTGATGGTGTAAATGTCGGAAAGGTACATCTCCAAAGGATCGTCGACCTTTTCTCCGATTTTGAACGCCGGGAACGGTGAAACAGGAGCGACGATCGCGTCCACCTCCGTGAACGCTTTTCGAAAATCTTCAGCGATCAGCGCGCGCACCCGCTGTGCCTTCAGATAATACGCGTCGTAATAGCCGTGACTCAGCACGTACGTTCCGAGCATAATACGCCGCTTGCATTCGGCTCCGAAGCCGGCGCCGCGCGTGGCTCGATACATCTCGCTCAACGTTTCCGACTCGCTGCGTATGGTGTACCGAACGCCGTCGTACCGCGCCAGGTTCGAGCTCGCTTCGGCCGTAGCGATAATGTAATAGCAAGGCACCGCATATTTCGTCGCCGGAAGGCTGATATCGCGAACTTCGCAGCCCAGCTTCTTCAGCACCTCGATGCCCTTGGTAATGAGGTCGCCCGACTCGCTCCCCAGCCCCTCGAAATACTCCCGGGGCAGTCCGATTCGCTTGCCCTTCACCTTACGGTCCAGTTCCGCCACGTAGTCGGGCACCGGAGCAAAGGCCGACGTCGCGTCGCATTCATCCCGCCCCGCGATGGTCCTTAGCAACAATGCGGCATCGCGCACCGTGCGCCCGAAAGGCCCGATATGATCGAGCGAGCTGGCAAAAGCCACCAAGCCATATCGGGAAACCCGCCCATAGGTCGGCGTAACACCGACGACTCCGCAGAAAGAGGCCGGCTGGCGAACCGATCCGCCGGTGTCTGAGCCTAAAGCGAGCACCGCTGTTCCTTGTGCCATCGCCGCTGCCGAGCCGCCGCTGGAACCTCCCGGAACTCGATCGAGCGCAGCCGGATTCTTCACCGGCCCGAACGCGGAGTTTTCGTTCGAAGACCCCATCGCAAACTCATCGCAGTTCGTTTTGCCCAGGATCACGGCGCCTGCTCGCTCTAATCGCACTACCGCCGTGGCGTCGTAGGGCGGAACATAGCGCTCCAGCAGCCGCGACCCGCAAGTGGTCCGCACGCCTTTGGTGATGATGACGTCTTTGATAGCCATCGGGACCCCGGCCAGAGGTCCTGGGTCTTCGCCCGCAGCCAGTTTTTGGTCCACTCGCTCCGCCGCCGCGAGCGCGCGCTCCGGGCAAAAGTGTAAGTAAGCGTTGGTTTTCGGGTTTTCCGCTTTCGCAAACTCGAGCGCCGATTGCGCCAACTCCCGAGCACTGAACTCCCGGCGGGTCAGCCCACCGCGAACCTGCTCGACAGTGAGTGTCGCGACGCCCGCTGTCTCGGCGTTCATCGCTCAATCACCTTCGGAACTTTGAAATATCCTGATCCGGCCAAAGGAGCATTGGCGAGAGCGGCTTCGTTTCCAAGACACGCGCGTTCCTGATCCTCGCGCAGCGTAGCCGTCTCGTCGGCCTCGTAGAGCACTTGGGTCATCGGCTCGACTTGGGAGGTGTCGATTTCCTTGAGAGTGTCCATGTGGGTCAGGATCTCGTCCAAGTCTTTCGACAGCCGGCCGATCTCCTGATCCGTGAGTTTGAGATTCGCGAGGTCGGCCACGTAACGCACTTCCTGTTCAGTGATCTTCACGCCGACGCCTTTTTCCTCGCCTGTTTATAAACGGCGCGCATACCTGGATCGGAGATTTCGTCAGCTTCGTCCAGTGGTTTCGACGGGTTGAGAGTCAGCGCCGGTTGGGGCGGGCGCCGCGGCGTCGCGATGCGAAACTCGACGTCGGTAATCACTCCCGCGCCCAGCACTTCCTGGAGCTTAGCTAGTATTTGAAACCGAAGGTAGAAAAGTTGCTTTTGCCAAATTCCATCTTCTACTTCGACGATCAATGATCCACGAACCAACGATTTTGCCGCCGCATGTACCGCAATACGCTTGCCCACGGCAGCCGGCCACGCTGCGCAGGCCAAATCATCTTGAGAGATGGCATCGGAAAGCTTTAGTTTTGCGAGATACTTGCCGGCGCGATCCATTCAGTCCGAACTCATTTTAGCATCCACAGCGGCGTACACTGCCCGGCTTACAATCAAGCCATACCCGATGCAACACATCGTCATATGTGGAGCAGGAATCATCGGCGCGTCGCTCGCCTATCATCTGGCCAAGCGCGGGGCCCGCGTCACCGTCCTCGACGCCCAGCATCCCGCGGCCGGCGCAAGCGGCAAATCCTTCGGATGGCTCAATGCGACTTTCTCGAAGCGCCCGCGTTCTTACTTCGATTTCAGCATGCTAGGAATCGCCGGCTGGCACCGCCTGGAAGACGAAATGAACGGCGATCTACAGATCCAATGGGGCGGTAGCGTGGCCTGGTTTCCACCCGGACCCGACGCCGAACAGCTGCGCCGCGATGTTTCGAGCCATCGGCGACGGGGTTATGCCACGCGGCTCTTGGATGAGGTCGAAGTCCGCCAGTTGCTTCCTCACGTTGCCCCGGGCCCGATCGGCGCGGCTTGCCATTCCGAGCCCGAAGGCGCCGTCGATCCGATTCACGCCGTTTCGGTGCTTCTGGAGAAGGCCAGGCAATTCGGTGCCGAAGTTCGATATCCTTGCCAGGTCATCGGCATGGATAGCTCCGTCCATACCAGCCTGGGCGCTATCGAAGCGGACACCGTCGTGCTCGCCTGCGGAGTAGGCTCGCCGCGCTTGGCCCACCTCGCGGGAGTGAAGGTGCCACTGAAAGACGCACCCGGCACTCTGGTCCACACTACGCCTCAACCGCACCTGATAGACCGGATCGTGCAGGCTCCAGGCGTCCACTTCAGGCAGAAGCTCGACGGCCGGATCATCATCGGAGGCCAGATCGTGGCCGGTGCCGGTACTGCTGAGACACATCTGGTTGACTCCGAAGAGATCTATCGCCAAGCCGCTCGAATTCTTCCTGCCCTCGCCGACGCCGCCATCGAGCAGGTGACTGAAGGCTACCGCGTTATGCCAGCCGACGAATACCCCATCCTTGGGTTCACCGAAAAGTGTCCCAACCTTTACGTAGCAGCGACCCACAGCGGAGTCACCCTCGCACCGATCATCGGAGAACTGGCCGCTATCGAGATTTTGGACGGCGCTCAGCAGCCCCAGTTAGCGCCCTACCGCCCAGCGCGTTTTGGTTAGCCGCTACTGCGATACCGGCAGCTTGGTCGTGTTTGCCGCTACGCCATTCTGCGTGACGACCACGGTCCGATCGCCGTTTTGAGCACTCGCCGGAACGAAGAAGTTGATCTGGTAAAGGCCGGCGTAGGTCGGAGTCAGTCCCGCAAACAAGAGCTGAGCGGTTTGACCATCCACAGTAACCGTAGGCTGCACCGTCACTATCGCCAAGGGTGAGGCCGGCGAAGGCGCTCCCGTTGCGACGCTTGGATTGGTCGGACCCATGGCCAGCAGATACGTAACAATCGCCTCGCCAGGTTTTGCCGGATGGCCTGCATCGATCAAAGTCCCGTCAGCATGCTGCGCGATGATGTGGCCGTCGGCAAACGAACTGACGCCCGGCTGCAGCGGCACCACATCGATCTGGTCCGGCAGTGTGAGCGCGCCGTTGCTGCTGACCACGATCGCGTATTGCTGCGTCGGCGCCAACTCGCTGGGAATCTGTACGTCCAGTTGACCATCGCTCAGAAAGAATAACGGCGCCGATATTCCGCCAACCAACACAAAGGTTCCGTTCGATTGCGTCGGCAACGGCGGCGCTCCGGTCGACACTGTCCCGGAAGCCAGGCCTGTTCCGTACATCTCGGCGACTGTTCCCGGCGCCAGCGCTCCCACAGTCCGGTAGAACGCGTTCACCGTACCGTCTCTGGCTAACACCGGCGCTTGATTCTGCGAAACTGCGCCAGTGAGCTGAGCGGTGGCGGGCTGCAATGTCCCGGCCGCGGCCTGGAGCGTTATTACCATCTGCGGCGTCACCGTCCCGGCCTGCCAGCTCGCCGAATACGTTGCGCTCTGTCCGTCGCCCCGCAGGGACAACGGTGGATCTCCATTAGAAAAGCTCGCTACTACGGATCCGTTTGTCACGGGTGCCCCGCAATCGTTATTGAGCTGGACTATCAGTACCGCCGGCCACTTGGCCGGAACCGCGAAGTTGTTCACCACGCCGGTCTGCGTAAGAGCGAGCTTGCTGGGTGTACAACCCGCCGCTTGTGCGTCGGCTGCCGCCAAATTCTCTTCCGAAGCGGCGATCGTCCCGGCCGGCCTGACCACCAGAGTGACATCCACCGACACTACCGTGCCCGACATCGAAATAGCAACCTCGCCGCTGTAAATTCCTGCCGCAAGACCCGTGGTGTTTACGGCAACGGTAATCTGTCCGGCTGCATTGCCGGACGCGGGGCTTGCGCTTAGCCAGTTGGCCCCGTCGACGGTCGATGTCGCCGCTTGATAGGGCGATGTACTTGTTGCGTTTATGTTCACCTGTTGAGCCGGCGCGCTTCCTCCGGCTGCCGCTGTGAAAAACAGTCCCGCTGGCGAAGGATCGGGCGACGTGGGCGCGGAGCTGCTCGCCTGGTCCAGCACCACCACTACATACTGCGGCGAATTCAGCGACCCCGGTGCCGAAATGCGAACCAATGCGTAATAACCGCCCGCAGCCTGCGCCGCAGCATTCGCGCTGGCGGTCAGGGTCAGCGTCCCTGGACTGGCCGGTGTCGCTGTTCCGCTGGAAGGACCTGTAGATACCAATGTGTCGCCCTGCGGCACATCGGCCGCCCAATTTACGGTCGTGCCCGGATCGCCAAGATTCAACACCTTTACCGTTTGCGGATGCGAAAATCCGATGCCTTGCTGCCCGTGCAACGTCACGCCCGTCAGATCTACCCCTAGAATCGAACCGCTGGCTGCCACGAACAGGGATATCGGAATATTGACGTTGACGCCCCCGGACGAAAGCTGAATAGCGTCATGATAACTGCCCACCACAAGGCCCTGCGTGTTAACACGGACGCGCAGGAAGACGGGGGCATTGTGCGCGGTCTGGCCTGAGTTCGGAGTCACCCCCGAAATCCAGGAACTCCCACCGGCGACCGAAGTCGTAAAACTCAGAGGGCCTCCGCCCCCGCTGTTGCGAACTACGATGATTTGCTCCAGTGTCCCCGGCGCCTGAATGCGCGCAGCAAAGTGCAGCGCTGTCGGAATCGCCTCCAGGTTCGGTGAGGCGCTCGTCACACTAAGCATCACTGCCACATCGGTCGGATTGTTGGAAGTATCGAATACTCGAATGCGGCCGGAATAGTTTCCCGCGGGCATCGAGCCCTGATCCACGCGCACCACCAGTTGAGCGGGCGAGTTTCCGCTCGTCGGCGTGACTGTCAGCCATCCGGGAGGCGCAGACCCGTCTTGCCCTCCGTCAATCGTTAAGTGAAAACCTGCGGTCGAAACTCCAACCGGCAGCACTATGATTGTCTGCGGAGCGGGGGAGTCGCCCCCCGCCAATGCCGCAAAGGAAACGTTCTGGGGCGCCGCCGACACTTGAGACGTGGAACTCCCGATTGTCAGCGAAAAGGTCTTGGTCACCGACCCGGGGAAGACCCCTTGGCTGGCGAAATCCTTCACCGTCACGACCGGCGAGAAGTTGCCTGCAGCGGACGGAGTCCCGCTCAGCAATCCGGCCTTTGGATCGATCGAAAGCCCCGGCGGACCATTTGCCAGTGAGAACGTATACGGCGGAGTTCCCCCGCTTACTCCGATGATCTGCGCGTAACCCGCTCCTGTCTCGCCACCCGGCAGCATTGTCGTCGTGATTGCGAGCGCAGGATTAATAGTCAGACTAACGGTCTTCGTAGCGACGTTTTGCGACTTATCCTGTACTTGCACCATGAAGGTGAAGGGCCCAGTGCTGGTGGGCGTTCCGCTCAAGGTGCGTACGCTGGGATCGGTCTGATCAAACACGATAATGCCAGGTGGCGGCGCACCGCCAGCCAGGCTCCAGCTGAAGGGAAATGGGCCTCCCACCACGTTAAAACTGTATCCGTACGGTACGTTCACGTCGCCCGCGGGGAGCACCGGCGGGTCGGTGATCGTCAGGCTGGAACCAATTGTAAGAACGAAAATTTTCGATACCGAAAGCGCCCCCACCGTCACATTGACAGTAAAAGTGTAGTTCCCGCTCAGGCTTGGATTACCGCCTAAGACATTCGCATTGAGCTGTAGACCCGGCGGCGGAGTACTGGGCGGAGTAATGGACCAGGTCGCGGCGCCGGAAGGTCCATCAGAGACACTAAAAGTCACCGAATAAGGGTTAGATGTGGTCCCGCTTGGCAGTGATGACGGAGTCGAGATGTTGAGGATGCCGATCGTGAATCCAGCCGTCCCTGTTGCCCCGCTTCTGGAGTCTGTTACGGTCACCACGAACGGATAGGTCCCGCCGCCTGAAGCCGTGCCCGAGATCGTCCCGGTAGTGACCCCCAGTGTCAAGCCCGGCGGTAAGTTCCCTTGGCTCACAGTCCACTGATAAGCGCCGCTGCCGTTGGCGGTTAACTGAGCACTATATACGCTCCCTAATGCCCCAAATGGTAATGATTGAGGCGAGACTGTCAGGCTTGTAGGGGTGGCTGGTTGGATGGTCAGATCGAATGTCTTGGATGTCGAAAGAGTCGCAACGAAATTCGTACTGGGGGGAGGGGTCTCGGTCACTGTCACGTTGAACCTGAAGGTCCCGCTGGTAGTCGGGGTGCCACTCAAAGTGCCGGTGCTCGAGTCCAGACTGAGACCTGGCGGAGCTGGCTTAATGGACCACACATATGTCGCGGGGGGACCATCGGAGGCATTAAAGGTCACCGAATAAGGACTTCCGATTGTCCCGCCAGGGAGCGGCGTGGTGTTCGAGATGTTTAGGATTCCGACCGTGTATTTGGCCGACGCCGTTTGCTGAGTCTGATTGTCCATCACCGCGACGGTGAACGGGTATGTTCCGCCGGTATTAGGTGTCCCTGAGATGGTTCCACTGCTTGGTCCTAATGCCAACCCCGGCGGCAAGGTCCCTTGACTGATCGACCATTGATAAGAGCCGCTGCCGTTGGCGGTTAGCTGCGCGCTATAGCTGCTGCCCAATGCCCCATAAGGCAGCGAGGATGGCGAAATAGTCAGAGCGGGGAACGTGCCCAAAGGCGCTTGGCTTAACAGCAGGCCCGCAAAGGAGAAGAAGGCGCTAAAGCTACAGTACATTGAGACACTTTCGTTATCCTAGTAGTCGCGATCCAGAGGGAACCCGCCGAAACTATCGTACGTCTCATTACACAGAGAAGCGTAAGTCAGTCTAACCTTCTCCTCCTCTGGTTGGCGCGGTCCGAGCACATCGGGCCGCGCCTTTTTGTTGTTAAGCCTTAGTTTTAGCAGCTTCCGAGAACTTCTCAAAGAACTTCTTGATGATCAGCTTGGCCGTCGTGTCGATAAGGCGCTGGCCGACGCTGGCGATGGTCCCGCCCACCTGAACCTCGCCTTCGTACTTTACATCGGTGGAGCTTCGCCGTGCGGCTCCAGGTTCAGCACCCTTCGCCTTTCAGGAACCCGATCTTGCCGTTGCCTTCCACGATCAGCTTGAAGCTTTCGGGCGGCTTCTGATCGGCCAGGCGGACCTTTCCGGCGAACAGAGCCGCCGATGCTGGCGATCGCCATCTTCATCTTCATCTCGTACTCGTCGTCGCCGACCTTTTCGAGATGGTCGGTGCCCGGCATGCATTTCGCCAGGACCTCGGGATCCTGCAGCAATTGGTAAGCGCGTTCCGCGGAGCTGGAACGGTATAAGAACCGCTGATCTTCAAGCCGTCCTCGAAAGCGCGACGGTCAGCGCGCGCATGGTGTAAACGCGGGCCAGATGCTTGCGGTAGTCGGCGGAGGCATGCAGATCGGAGTTGGCGTCCACGCCGTCGGCCACGAGCGCGGCGGCTTTCTGGATATCGGACGGCGCTGCCGGCGGTGCCTTCGAGCGCCTTTTCGACTTCGATGGCGCGGTAGGGCTTGCCGCTCAGTCCAGTGACGCCGACGCGCGCCATGGCGATCTTGCCGCCGGATTTCCGAATGCGCGCCGCGATGCCGACGATGGCGAAGCCGGAGGCCGGCTGCAGCATCTTCTGATAGCTGGTTCCGGCCGATTGGTCCTCCACCGGCACGATCACTTCGCGCGATGATTTCGCCCGGTTCGAGCGCGGTGGTGAAAGTGTCGACGAAGAAGTCGGCGATCGGAATTTCGCGCTGGCCCTTGGCGGTGACCAGCGACCACTCTCGCTTCCAGCGCCAGCAGCGAGGCCGGATAATCGGCCGCCGGATCGGCATGCGCGACGCTGCCGCCGATGGTGCCCACGTTGCGTACCTGGATATCGCCGATATGGGCCGCCGCTTCGGCCAGCAGCGGGCAGTGCGAGCGCACCAGCGGCGAGCTCTCCACCTGATAATGCGTGGTGGTGGCGCCGATGCGCAGCGCTGCCGCTTGTCTTCGCGGATGTAGTTCAGATCCGGAATGCGGCCGATGTCCACCAGTTGTCCCGGGCGTGGCCAGGCGCAGCTTCATCAGCGGGATCAGGCTCATGCCGCCGGCCAGCACCTTGGCGTCGTCTCCGGCCAGCAAGCCCAGCGCGTCCTTCAGATTCGCCGGCGCGGAGTATTCGAAATTCTGCGCAATCATGCCTGGCCTCCTGCCTGGACCAGCTTCCAGATTTTTTCCGGCGTCAGCGGCATATCGATGTGGCGCACGCCCAGCGGGCTGAGCGCGTCCACCACGGAATTGACCACCGCCGGCGAACATCCGATGGTGCCCGCTTCGCCTACGCCCTTGACGCCCAGCGGATTCACGGGCGACGGAGTCTCCGTGTGGCTGGTCTCGATCCAGGGAATGTTGCTGGCTTTGGGAATGGCGTAATCCATCAGCTCGCCGGTGACGAGCTGGCCGGTGTCGTCATAGACCGCCTGCTCCCAGAGCGCCTGCCCGAGCCCTTGCGCCACGCCGCCATGCACCTGCCCATCCACGATCAGCGGATTGATGATCTTGCCGCAATCGTCCACCGCGACGTAGCGCTTCAACGCGATCGCGCCGGTGTCGCGGTCCACTTCCGTCACGACGATGTGCGCGCCGAAGGGGAACGTGAAGTTGGGCGGCTCCCAGAAATAGGTCGCGACCAGGCCGGGCTCGGTGTTGGGCGGCAGCTTCATGGCGCGGTAGGAGGCGGCGGCGATTTCGGCAAGCGGCACCGACTTGCCGGTCTTATTGTCGACGCAAGCGCCGTTGGCGAACGATACGTCGTCGCGTTTCAAGCAGCATCGCGCCGTACTTCTTGATCTTCTCCTTCAGCTCCTGGATGGCGTAATACATGGCCGTGCCGCCGATCGCGGTGCCGCGGCTGCCGAACGTTCCGATGCCGTACTGCACGATGGCAGTGTCGCCGTGCAGCACCAGCACGTCGTCGATGCCGACGCCCAATTCGTCGGCGGCAATCTGCGCGAAGGTGGTCTCCTCGCCCTGGCCATGCGGCGAAGCAGCCGGTCATCACCGTGACCGTGCCGCCGGGTTCGATCTTCACCGTCGCGCTTTCCCAGCCACCGGCGGGCGTGGCGGGCGAGGGTCCGAAGGCGCAGATCTCGCCGTAAGCCGACATGCCGATGCCCATCAGCCGGCCTTCGGCCCGCGCCTTCTTCTGTTCTTCGCGCAGCTTCTTGTAGCCGACGGTATCCAGCGCCTTCTCGAGCGGCGCCGCGTAGTTGCCGCTGTCGTAGCTAAGCCCGGTTGCGGTGGCGTAGGGGAATTCGTCGTTGCCGATGAAGTTCTTGAGCCGGATTTCGGCCGGATCCATTTTCAGCTCGGCCGCGAGAATGTCCACCATGCGCTCGATGCCGTGCGTGGCTTCCGGACGGCCCGCGCCGCGATAAGCATCGGTCGCCATGCAGTTGGTGAACACACCGACGATATCGGCGCGGATGTTCTGGCACTTGTAAAGGCCGGGCATCATCAGCACCGACAGCGTCGGGATCGCGGGCGTGAGCAGCGTATGAAACGCGCCCAGATCCTGAATCAGCTTCAGCTTGATGCCGAGAATGGTTCCGTCGCGCTTGGCCGCGACTTCGTAATAGTCGACGTGCCCGCGGCCATGGATGGTGCCGGTGAAGTTTTCGCGCCGGCTTTCGATCCACTTGACCGGCTTGCCGATCTTCATCGCGATGAAGCCCATCAGAGCTTCTTCGGCATAGACCTGGATCTTGCTGCCGAAGCCGCCGCCGATTTCGGGCGTCACAACCCGCATGTGATTTTCCGGCAAGCCCCAGCATGGCGCGCCAGCAGCGTGCGGGCCAGGTGCGGAGCCTGCGTGGTAAGGTGGATGGTCAGCGACTTGTCGCCCGACCGCCAGTCCGCCACGCAGCCGCGCGTCTCCATCGACGTGGGGATCAGGCGCTGGCTGGTGATGCGCTCCTTCACCACCACGTCGGCCTCGGCAAACGCTTTGTCCACCTCGCCGCCTTCCTGGTGAAAAGTGAAGGCGGTGTTGTCGGGCCACTCGCGGATGCACCGCGGGCGCGCCCGGTTGCGAGCGCTTTCTCCGGATCGGTGACCGCGGGCAGCGGCTCATACTCCACCTCGACCAGCTCGGCGGCGTCGCGCGCGATGTAGCGGTCGGTCGCCACCACTACCGCGACCGGATGTCCGACGAAGTACACGCGATCGATCGCCAGCAGATGATGATGCGGCACGCGCAATCCGGGCAGGGAAGCGCCGCACGGCACCGGCGCGCACTTTTCCGTGTCTTTGCCGGTGAACACCGCAGCTACGCCCGGAAGTTCGAGCGCCGGCTTGATGTTGATCGATTTGATCTTGGCCGCGCCGTGCGGGCTGCGCACGATGCAGGCGTGATGCATGCCGGGCATCTGAATGTCGTCGACATAGGTGGCCGTGCCGGTGATCAGGCGCGGATCCTCGCGCCGGCGGATGCGCTTGCCGACCAGGGTTTCGGTTTTCGTGATGGTGGTGGCCATGATGATCTCCTTATGCCTTCGCCGCCGCGGCTCTCACCGCGTTGACGATGTGCTGGTAGCCGGTGCAGCGGCACAGATTGCCTTCCAGGCCATGCCGGATCTCTTCGTCGGTCGGCTTCGGATTCCGCTCGACGATCTGCTTGGCGGTCATGATCATTCCCGGCGTACAAAATCCGCACTGCAGGCCGTGCTCGTTCCAGAAGGCTTCCTGCATCGGGTCGAGCTTTCCATCCGCCGCCAGGCCTTCGATGGTCAGGACGTCGCGGCCGTCGGCCTGCACCGCGAACATGGTGCAGCTCTTGATGGCTTTGCCGTCCACGTGCACCGTGCAGGCGCCGCATAACGAGGTCTCGCAGCCGATGTGCGGTCCGGTGAGACCGGCCATTTCGCGCAGGTAATGAATGAGCAGCATGCGCGGCTCGACTGTGTCGGTGCGCTTCTTTCCGTTGATGGTGAGAGTGATGTTTCGCTGTCATGGAGAAGTACCAGCCGGTATATTGTAGCGCGTGTAGCTGAGCGTGGCGCACGCACTTTTGCGTGCCGCGTGCCTCACACTACGGCCCTGCGTAACGCCCGGACAAGGTCGGTTCTGCTGAATGCACGTCGTCGACAGTCATGTGACCGCCAGTCAGTTCATTCGTCGATGTGAGCTGATTCAAGATACTCGGAGAGTACCTACCGGAACCTCCGATCCTTGGGGACTATCGCATTATCAACGATCTCTCCCATCGCGCACGAATTTGACGTGGCTGCCTTTTTCACACGCCTCAACAAATCCCGCCGCCTCAAGCCGGCGCTTGATCTCGCGAAAGGGCTGCGGCTTGAGCCGCCCCAACTCGACCGCATGGTTCGCACGGTTGGCGGCCGTCGTGACCGCACTGGGTGGTTCAAAGTGCAACTCCAATGCCTCTTTCAAATTCTCAAGGGCCATCTTCTTCCGCTTTATGCCCATGGCTGGCTACATCCAGTTCGAGGCCACTGCGGAGACATACCAGTCCCCTGGGCGCGCGCCAGACAGTCGCGACGAATGGCTCGCTTCATAGTCTACATTGTTTCGCACGCTGACCGACGCCGCAAGACCTCGATGGCCAAACGGCGCAACCCCAAGGCGGTGACCAATCTCGGCCGGCCTCATTCTACCGCCAGACCTAAACAGACTTCCGTCTTGGTGCCGCTCGAATCCTTAAACGCCACTGCTAAACTCGAGACTGAAATGTTCGTGAAGAATGTGTCCCCTGCCGCATCGAAACCTGAACGCACCCGATCACGCGTTAGCCGACGCACGGAGACAATTGGGCCAGCCGACCGCGAGGCGACTTCGCTGAGTGCCGCACCCGCGAAGAACATGTCATCAATGGAAATTACATCAAACGAATCCGAGCCAACCAGTCATTGGGACCAGCGGCTCCCCCTTCGGACGTAAGTTACTATAAGCGTGTCAGAATCCGCGCTCCCCTCGAAACCACCCCCAGGACGTCCAGCGCCGTCTCGCCACAGGCGAAAAAGTTCTCCTCGTCGACGTTCGCGAGCCCAATGAATTCCAACTGCCCGCATCGAGGGCGCCGAGCTAATCCCCATGCGGACTTCCCGCTCAGCTCCAGCGCCTGGAGGCCGCCGACTGACGACGCCACGCTGATCGTTTACTGCCATCACGGCGTCCGCAGCCTCAACGTAGTCAACTGGCTGCGTGAGCAGGGATACGCCGATGCCAAAGCATGGCGGGCGGCATCGACCGCTGGAGCCTTCAGATCGATCCATCGGTCCCCCGCTATTCCTGAGAATTTCCTGGGATACACACGCACTACCTTCCTATATGCGCGCTCCTGTTCCCCTTCCGTTCATGCCGCGCTGTCATTCATATCGATCCTCCCCGCCGCCGCGCCCGTCTATTCCGCCGACAGCCTGGTCAATTCCGCCGACAACCAGTCTGGCTCGGCTCGCTCCCAATACCATCGCCACCTTATACGGCAAGAACCTCGCGTATGGCACCAAGACGCTCTGTCGGCAGACGGACATTCGCGGCGGCGTCCTGCCCACCGTGCTTCCGCAACACCGGCGTTCGTCTGCTCGTAAACGGGCTGCCGGGCTAATCCCTATTATGTCTCGCCCATGCAGATCAATTTCCTGGTCCCCCCCAATCTGCTACCCGGGCCGTCCAATGTGCAGCTCATCATCGATGGCTTGGCGGGCCCGCCGATTTCGGTCACCCTCACCGCCGCCGCTCCCGCGTTGTTTCAACTCGATCAGCAAGACTTCATCGCCACCCGTGCCGATGGTCGCTGATTACTCCGCCGCCCCTGCTAAGCCCGGCGATCTGGTGGTGCTTTATGCCACCGGGCTGGGCCAGACAGTGCCTCCCGTGGGTTACGGCGAATTGCCCAACGCCGCTGCGTCGCTCGTAATCTGGCCGACTTCCATGTGCTGTTGGACGGCAACGCCAGTCGACTCCAGCGGCTATCGCCTACGCCGGCATCGCGCCCGGTTTTGCCGGTCTGTATCAGATCAACTTTATCCTTCTCCAGTTCACAGGCTCCAATCCCGAAATACGAATCGGAATCGGCGACGCAATCAGCAACGCAGGCCTCCATATTCCCGTAAGCCCATAGTGCTAAACTGAACGGCTTGGCACGACATCAATTCGCCGTCATCGCGCTGGCGGCGGTAGCATTGGCCTCCAGCTTCTGGCTCCTGCTCGATCTGTTCTCCGGACTATACTCGCAAACCACCGCGACTTTCGGCGTGGCATCGTTTGAAGACCGTTTCAGCGAGTTTCGAAAGACCCTCGCCCCACATACTGTACTGGGCTATCTTTCCGACAACCCGGCGAACGATCCCAGTAATCCGTCCGAATTTAACCTGACCCAATACACGCTCGCGCCCGCCATCGTGAGGCCCTTCTCCGACGAACGTCTGGTCGTGTTGAATTATCACAGCGCTACGCCCGATCAGGCGGGCTTCGCTGCCAGGCATCTCGCGCCCATTCACGACTTCGGAAAAGGCGTGCTCCTCTGTCGTAACGACACCCGATGACCTTCCTCTGTATCGCGCTGGTTTGGCTGACAGGCTTTAGCATCGCGCGCTTTTTGTTTCCCGCGCCGCTCCGCTGGTCGCTGCATACCGTCTTTCTTTTTTCATTGGGAACTGGTCTCGGGCATCGGGATCGCGTCCTGCCTTTATTTCCTCTGCCTTACGCTCTTCGGGCCGAGCCCGTTGATCTTGGCGGGCGCTCGGTGCAATCGTGGCTGCCGCTGCGATTTTGCGACGGCATGAACGCCAAAACTCGCGGTACTGTCTTCGAATTGGGCCGCCCGGTCCCGAGACCCCCAGGTATCTCACCTGGATGTTGCTCGGTGCCGTCGCAATGGCGGTCGCCATGTTCGTCGTACTTTCGCTCGAAAAACCCTCCGGCGAATGGGACGCCTGGTCCATCTGGAATCTCAAAGCGCGATTCTTGTTTCGCGGAGGCCTGAGTATTGGACCAACCTCCTGTCCAGCCAGATTCCGAACTCGCATCCGGATTACCCGCTCTTGCTGCCTTCGATCCTGGCCCTGTGCTGGACGCTGGCGCGCTCGGAATCCAACTCTGCTCCGATCGCCGTCGCATTTCTGTTCACTCTGGGCGCTTGCCGGATTGCTGATTTCGTCGATCGGCATCTTGCGCGGTAAGACGCAAGCTTTCCTCGCCGGCATTCTCGTGCTCACGGCATCGGCCTTCGTTCAACTCGGCGCCATGCAATATGCCGACATGCCGATGAGTTTTTGGATTCTAGCGACGCTGGCGCTGGTTTGC
This sequence comes from Bryobacterales bacterium, assembly GCA_963769205.1. GTDB lineage: Bacteria > Acidobacteriota > Terriglobia > Bryobacterales > Bryobacteraceae > Palsa-89. Next base: position 232,957 of record CAVYKR010000025.1, read on the forward strand.
TTGCAGGATCGTTTCCCGACCGACCCGCGCTTCACGATCGCCGCCGGCCTCACCGCCGGCTTCGCCCCTTGGACCAAGAACGAAGGTTGGCTGTTTCTGGCTGCCTTCCTTCTCGGCCGGTTGATCGCTGTCCTGCGTTTTGACAGCCGAGCCGCATTGGGCCCTCAATTCCTCCGGTTCGCGGGGGGCGCATTGCCGGGCTTGGCAGTGGCTGCTTTCTTTCAAACTCCACTTCGCGCCGCCCAATGCCCTGTTAGCGCAGCCACCGGCCGAGTTGCTAGCGCATCTCGCAGTTTTCGGACGCTGGGTGATCACCGCTGAAGGCTTGGTGAAGATACTCGTTTGTACTGGGCGGCTTCCTGCTGCCCATCGTCTTGATCCTGGGGCTGTATTGGTTTCTGGTTCACTTCGGCGTCGAGGAACGCGACCGCGCCGCTCTCGCGACCCTGGTCCTAGCCTTGGGCATCCTGCTAGCCGGTGAACTCGCCGTTTACATAATATTTCCGCCTGATATAGTCACCCAGCTCAATGTTTCCCTGGAACGCCTTTGCATGCAATTGTGGCCGGCCAGCCTGCTGGCGTTCTTTCTGGCGATTAACCCGGCACAGCTGATAAGCTCGCCAACCCATGCCGGCGCGAAAACCAAGCCGGTCGCTAAATCTCTGAAGCCAAAGCCCGGACGACAACGCCGAAACCCGTCAATCCTCCCGTGCGTTTAAACTAGAGGAGGATAACTTCCGATACAAGAAATGTCGATAATTGTATTTATGAACTGGCGTGTGAATATTCGTGGTATTGAGCGGCCATGTCTTGCGCTGAACGCGCAGGAGCCCACACCTGTAGATTCGCCTGTTGCGGGCCAGTTCCTGGTTCCTCCCGGCACCAAGGTCCCGCTCAGCATGATCAATAGCGTCAGCACCAAGACCGCCAGCGAGGGCGAGCGGATTTATCTGGAGACCGTATTCCCGATCCTGGCGAACGGTAAGATCGTGATCCCGCCCGGCAGCTACGTGGCCGGCACCGTCACCGACGTCAAGCGCCCCGGTCGAATGAAAGGACGCGGCGAGCTTTACATCCGCTTCGATTCGTTAACTCTGCCGAACGGTGTGACTCGCGATTTCCGCGCGCGCATCGGCAGCCTGGATGGACGCGCCGCCGAAACTCTGGATAAAGAAGAGGGCAGGATCAAGAGTGAAGGGAACAAAGTCCGGCGACGTGAAAGTGATCGGCGAAGCTGCCGGAGCTGGCGCAACAGCCGGAGGTTTGGCCGGCGCCGCAGCTGGACATGCCGGAATGGGTGCGGGCATCGGCGCCGCGGCCGGGGCCACCGCTGGCCTGATCGGCGTGTTGGTCTCACTCGCGGCCCGGAAGCCATCCTCGCCAAGGGCACCACTATGGATATGGTGTTGGACCGTCCCCTCTCAGTTCACGTCCGGCTGAAATCGACTTCTCTAACTCCATGGGCCGGCCTCGTCCGAGTGATGGCCCGGGTCCTTTCCTAGCCGCAAATCGCAATCCTCCCAGCGCCGTTGGCCGCTCTGAGGCATCAAATTAGAACTTTGGGCTAATCTCCCGCCAGTCAAATTAGTACTGTCACCTTTGTTACCGCCAGGCTATAGGTCCGCCGTCGGATAGCTCTTACAATCGAGTGGCAATGGAATTTGGGGCCATCCATGTTGCTGCCGGCGGGTTTCTTCTCCTCCTCGCCTTGGCGGTGGTGTGGCTGGCCTATCGGCTGAAGCGAAAGAATCAGCAACTCCGAAGAGCGCTGGCAGAGTTGCAGCGCCGCGCGAAAGAACCAGCGCCGATCATCCCAGCCGAGAGACCTGCCCCAGTAGAAAAGCTGCCCGAGCAAACCCCTATGCTGTCAGCCCAAACCGTGGATGCCTTCCTCTGGCAGCACCTGGGTGATGCGTTCCTATGGCAGCATCTGGCGGATGCGCAAACCGCGCCGGTAGAGATTACTCGAAGCGATTCTCATTCCCTTCCTACCGGCATGTGTGACCGCGGCGTCCTCGAGCCACTCCTTCAAAGGGACTTCGCGTTTACAGGCTTGGTTGTCCTAGTGGGCATCACCAGCAGCCGTTTGCCGCGCCAGGAACATCCGGCGCAGCCTTTCATCGAGGAACTGTTGGACCCGTCCGACTTTGCCTGCCGCAATTCTGATGATGAATTCCTCATCGTCTGTCCCGGCTTACGCGATGCGGAAGCGCAACGGCGCTTGAATGGAATCTCCGAACGATTGTGGACACTTCCAGCTGCGCGGGCAGGGCAGCTTCTCAGTCCTGTTCAGCTGGGGCGGCATTGGCGTCGAGAATGGACCACTCGCCGAAGCCATCCAGTCCGCTACCGGGCGCATGCAGCAGACCAAACGCAGTCGAGTGGTGCTCTTCAAACGTAAGGCGGGCTAGGCAGTCCCCACCGCTCCGTCACCGTTTTTCCAACTGCCACTTGACCGATCTGGGATAATCAATGTAGTCGGCGGGCTTCCTCCCGCTCTCCCTGAAACCTTGGAAGATTCCATATTCATCCGTGGCGCGCGAGTCCACAATCTCAAAAACATTTCCCTCGCGATTCCACACAATCAACTGACTGTCGTTACCGGTGTCTCCGGGTCCGGCAAGTCTTCGCTGGTATTCGACACCGTTTACGCCGAAGGCCAGCGGCGCTACGTTGAGTCGCTTTCGTCGTACGCCCGCCAGTTTCTCGAACGCATGGAAAAGCCCGATGTGGATGAGATTTCGGGAATTGCTCCGCCCATCGCCATCCGGCAGAAGAACACCACCCGTAATCCTCGCTCCACTGTCGCGACCTCCACGGAAGTCTACGATTTTCTGCGGCTGCTCTATGCCCGTGTAGGCCGCACTTATTGCCCCAAATGTGGCCAGCGCGTGCAGCGCGACACAGTCGATCAGGTGGCGCAGACAATGCTTACCCAGCCCGATGGCTCGCGCTGGTACGCACTTTTTCCCGTACGCCGCGGCGGCTCTACAGAGGCCCTGCGCGATCATCTTTTCGAGCTGCGAAAAAAGGGCTTCACGCGCCTCTATCAGAATGGCCGTGTGTTCGAATTTTCAACGCCTGAGTCGCTTCTCGATATCGATTTCAACCAGCCCGTCTTCGCTTTGGTGGATCGTTTCGTCATCTCTTCCGATCTTCATCAGCGGCTGGTTGATACCACCGAAATCTGCTATCGCGAGGCCGGCGAAGTAATCTTCGAGGAAGCCACTCCATCCAATCCGCCTTCCACGCCTCTGCGCTTCAGCGAAAAGTTCGCCTGCAAGCAGTGCGGTATCGAGTTGGTTATTCCCGAGCCGGGGCTGTTCAGCTTCAACAATCCGATGGGGGCCTGCCCGCGCTGCCAAGGCTTCGGCAACACCATCGACTACGACATGAACCTGGTGATTCCCGATCCAGGACTGACACTCGACCAGGGCGCGGTCCAACCCTGGACCAAGCCGCAGCATCAATGGTACGGCACGCATTTGCGCAAATCGTCGCGCGGCAAAATTCGCTGGAACATCCCCTTTTGCGATTTGACGAAAGCCGAACAGTCCGTGGTTTATGAAAATATCCACAAGTTCTTCGCCGACGTCGAAGCCAAAAAGTACAAAGTCCATGTGCGAGTCTTCCTTAGCCGTTATCGCGGCTATGCCGAGTGCCCCGATTGCAGGGGATCGAGACTCCGGGCCGAGGCTCGCAACGTTCGCATTGGTGAAAAGAACATCGCCGATGTCGTCCGGCTCAACATTGCTCAGGCGTTCGAGTTTTTTGAGAGCCTCGATCTGTCGCCGGAGGAACTAGAGATCGCCGACAAGATCCTGGTCGAAATTCGCCAGCGGCTCAAATTTCTGAACGACGTCGGGCTCGATTACCTCACTTTGGACCGGCTTGCCTCCACGCTCTCGGGCGGCGAAGCACAGCGCATTCAGCTCGCTACCTGCCTGGGATCGCGACTGGTAGGAGCTTGTTATGTTCTCGACGAGCCTTCCATCGGCCTCCACAGCCGCGACACCGGCAGACTCATCCGTATCCTGGTGGAACTCCGCGATCTCGGCAATACTATCGTTGTCGTCGAGCACGATGCCGACGTCATGCGCGCTGCCGACCACATCATTGACCTCGGGCCGGGCGCGGGTGAGCTAGGTGGCCGCATCATCTTTGAAGGCTCCTATCGCACCTTGCTTGCCGATGGGGCAAGCTCGCTGACGTCGAAATATTTGCGCCGTGAATTGCAAGCTTCCCGCGATCAAACCCGCCGGTCTATCGACCCCAAGCGTGTGGTCAAGTTTTATGGTGCGCGCGCGCATAACCTCAAAGGTATCGATGTCGCCATTCCCCTCCATATGATGGTTGCGGTGACCGGCGTTTCCGGATCCGGGAAGTCGACGCTGGTGCATGACGTCATTTATCAATCGCTTCAGCAGCGCCTGCGGCTGCCGGCGCCTGAAGGTCTGGCCGAAGATCAACAACCGGCCGTCGAGAGAGTAACCTGCCGCCGGGTGGAAAAAGCTGAGCTGCTCAAAGAGGTAATCCTGGTCGACCAGTCGCCGATTGGCAGGACCCCCCGCTCCAATCCCGTTACGTACATCAAGGCGTTCGACCTGATCCGCGAAATCTTCGCCTCTACTCCCGACGCCCGCAAACGCGGGTATACATCCGGTCATTTTTCCTTCAACATTCCCGGCGGCCGCTGCGAGAATTGTCAGGGCGACGGTACCGTTACCGTCGAAATGCAATTTCTCGCTGACGTTGAGCTGATGTGTGAGGAGTGCAAAGGGACGCGCTTCAAGATCGGCATTCTGGATATCCGTTATAAGGGCTTGAATATTCACGAAGTTCTCCAGCTGACGGTGAAGGAAGCGCTTTCATTCTTTTCTGAATCGAAACGTCTGGTGAGCCGGCTCAAGGTTCTCGACGACGTCGGTCTCGGCTACCTTCGGCTGGGACAGTCCGCGACTACGCTGAGCGGCGGCGAAGCCCAGCGCGTAAAGTTGGCGGCGCACCTTTGTCAGGCCACCTGCGACGGCGCGCTCTATATTTTCGACGAGCCCACCACTGGCCTCCACTTCGACGATATCGCCAAGCTCCTGGCAGCCTTCCGGCGCCTGATCGAGAACGGCGGAAGCATCCTGATCATCGAGCACAACCTGGATGTGATTCGAAGCGCTGACTGGGTGATCGATTTAGGCCCCGACGGAGGCGACCGCGGCGGCCAGATTGTGGCCGAAGGTACACCTGAGCAAATCGCCGCCGCCGCCAATTCCTATACCGGCCGCTACCTCAAACAATTAGGGACAGTACACTCAAATACCAATTTCCGAACGTCCAGCACCTTAAGCTGACCGGCGGCTCTATTTCGTCTTGCCCTGATTCCTCATCCCGGCCGTCGACGGTGGAACGATCCCGCTTGCTCGCAAATAACCAACCACGTTGCCGTAGATCTCGTTACTGTGCACGATAACGTGCAGAAACGCTGCGCTCATCTCAGGCGACGACATCGCCTTCTGATCATCCATCTTTTCCAGCGCTGCCGCGCAGTAGGCGAACGAGTCCTTCAATTCCTTCAGAACCTCGGCCTTGTCCTTCAAACTCGGCACTCGGCTTAACGCCTCTGGCGCCGGTTCCGACCTCAACGTCGAGCAGTCCCGGTAGTTTCGCTCCGAAGAGTGATTGATCCATTCGGCGAACGTCCTCTGCTCGGCGGTCAGTCGAAAACCATATTTGTCCGCGGGCATCACCTCGGCGCTGGCCTCCAGATTTCTTCGAACCGGATTGAAGTAGCGCTGCACCGCGGCGGTCGTCAAATTGTTTTGAGCGTACAGCGTCGTCAAAGCCATCCATCCCAACAGAATCGTTCTCATCCCACCAATCATAACTGCACAGGCGCGCTACTTGGCTGAGCGATACCGAGCTGGGTGATACTGGGAAACATATGCCGCTAACGCCGCACCTGGAGACTCATTTCACGGCTTCGGAATTCGTGCGTGACATCGTAATCGGAATGGCGGACGGTCTAACCGTTCCATTCGCGCTGGCGGCCGGATTGTCGGGGGCCGACACCACCACCCGTATTATCGTGGTCGCCGGTCTCGCCGAAATCGCCGCCGGCTCCATCGCCATGGGTTTAGGCGGCTACCTGGCCGCCAAGAATGATGCCGACCACTACGCCAGCGAGCTGCGCCGCGAAGAGCGGGAGGTCAATGAGATTCCCGACGAGGAGGCGCGCGAGGTTCTGGAAGTATTCGAAACCTATGGACTCACGCACGCAGAGGCCGTCCCGATCGTTGACACTCTGCGTACCCGCCCCAAGCAATGGATCGATTTCATGATGCGCTTTGAGCTCGGTCTGGAAGAGCCCGACCCTAAGCGAGCCCTGCGCAGCGCCCTGACTATAGCCGGAGCTTACATCGCCGGCGGTCTGATCCCGCTCGCTCCTTATATGCTGGTAGCCGATGCCAATTCGGCTTTGCTCTCTTCCGTCATCGCGACCCTGATTGCACTCGCCATTTTCGGGGCAATCAAAGGACACTATACCGGCATGTCACTTTTCGGTAGCGCAATCCGAACGGTCGTTATTGGCGGATTAGCGGCGGCGGCCGCCTTCGGCATTGCGCATCTCGTTTCCGGAAAGTAACGCACTCTCTCCTGCTCGCCTGCGTCTCATTCACACTCGTGCGACACAGTCACGCCCACGCTCCATAAACTTCAACAAACTACATCAATTCGTAGTGGCTTGAAACGTGCCTCGCGATCTTCATGCAAAAACATATCCTGTTCTTCTTCGTCATGATCGCAGCTGCGCGTGTTGCTTCCGCACAACAACGGGTGTCTATCGGCGTTTTAGGCGGCGTTCCTTTTTTGGACACGAATGAGCCCGGCGATGAATCGCGGCCCTACATCGTCGGGCCAGCTGTCGAATTTCGTTTGTCGGCCGGCTTTGCCATCGAAGTTGATGCTCTCTATCGACGCATCGGAAATTCGGTCGGCTCCGAGTTCTCCAGCATTCTCTCCGGCTCAAACCTTCTGACGACCAACTCTTACTTCAACCGCCAACGCGGAAACGATTGGGAATTTCCTTTCCTGGGCAAATATTATTTCCGGCCCCGGAACGCCGCGTGGCAGCCGTTCCTCGGCACCGGCTGGGCTCTCCGCACCGTCGGATTTCATGCAAACATCAGTGACACATTCATCGATGCCAGCGGTACTTCTCATTTCGATTCCGTACAGATCCACTTCCGTTCGAACGTGGGAGCCGGCGCGGTCTTCGCCGCCGGCGTCCGTTTCAGGGTCGGCCGTCTATCTGTAATCCCCGAACTTCGCTACACATATTGGGGTAGCACCGTCCAGACTGAACTTCGGAAAAATGAAGCCGCCGGCTTAGCTGGGCATCTCCTTCTGACAACACTTGCGATTTCCCGTCCTAAAATGCGAATATGAATTCATATTCTTATTATGAATGCCCGCCTCATTCTCTGCGGCCTCGCAATCTGGGGCGGGGCAACTGCCTTGCTCCGGGTAAGAGGCCAAAGTCTTCTGCGTCCAGATGATTGGCCGCGAATACTTATCCTGTTCGCTGTCAGCTTCCCGTTGATGGCCTGGACCGTACGCCGCTTATGCCGTCGCTTTCAATTACCACGTGAGCAGTGGCTTTCCGGCGCCGTCTCGATCGCCTTGCCAACCTTGCTGCTGGACCCGTTCTCCAGCGCATTGTTTCCGCTTGTTTTCCCGAATATGGCGCCGGAAATGGCGGGCGTGTTCGGCGGTTGGATGCTCTGGTGCTGCGCCGGCGCTCTGTTGGGCGGGACCATCCGTCGATGAAAATCGGCGCAAAGAAACGTCCCAACCTCCTCTATGGTGAAACCATCCCGGCAGCCCCCCGCCAAAAGCGGAGTCTGGAGAAGCGAGCGCGCTTGAAAGCGGCCGGTCTTGCACTGTTCGCGGAGAAAGGCTTTGAGAGAACTTCGATTGAGGATATAGCCAGTCGTGCAAAACTCGCGGTGGGGGGCTTCTACCAACACTTCCGCTCCAAGCGGCAGCTTCTGCTGGTGCTCATGGACGAGTTGCTTGAAAAGCTGAGCCGCCTTGATCTTCAGCCGCAACCGGCCAGCGATCCCCGCGGTAGTCTACGCGCGCTCTTGACAGGCGCCTTTTCTCATGACCTCCACTACCTGGGCGCGTATCGCGCCTGGCAGGAAGCCGCGCTTTCCGAACCGGACCTGGCGAGAAAGCAGCGGCAGATTCAAGGATGGACCACCACCCGGGTCACAGCTGTATTCAAATTGTTTCAGCAACTGCCGGGTGCCCGCAGTGGAGTTGATATCCCCGGTCTCGCGCACGCCATGGACACGTTCTTCTGGGCTCTCCTTTCCCGAGCCGCCCGATTGCCTAGAGTGGAACTGCAACGCCAGATTGAGTCAGCGACTCACCTCATTTATCACGCCCTATTTACGGACCCTTGATGCGCGACGCCGCTACTGCTCGGTCGCCCTGGATCAGTGACAGAATAGAAGTAGTAACGTATGTGGCCGACCGCTTTACTGGTCCTCTCGCTGGCCTTTCAAAATAATTACTATGAGCTTGGACTGAAGGCGCTGGATCAGAATCAGTACCAGTCGGCCGTCGACGATTTTCTCAAGGCCATCGAAGCGGAGCCCCAGGACTACACCCTGCACTTTAATCTGGCCCTCGCCTATAGTCTGTTGGGCAAAGACGCCGACGCGATCCCCCAATACAAGAAGGTGCTGGAGCTGAAGCCGGACCTCTATCAGGCTGATCTGAATCTCGGCATAACACTGGTGCGCAGCAAGCAGGCCTCCGATGCAGTACCTTATCTAACTGCGGCGGTTGCTCAGAAACCCAAAGAGTACCGGCCAAATTACTACTTGGCCGCCGCTCTGCTGGCCTCCAATGACTTCCCCAAGGCCGAGCAGGCTTACACCGCCGCGCTGGAATTGGATCCCAAGTCGCCCGACGCGGAGCTGGGCCTGGCCCACACCCTGGTGAAGCAGAACAAACTACCCGAAGCCGCGCCGCATTTCAAGAAAGCCGCCGAGTTAAATCCGAAGTACAGCGATGGCTTGCTGGAGCTAGCCGCCTTGTATGAAGCGCAGAAGTCGACTGCGGAAGCAATCGCGCTCTATCAGCAATTCCCCGACAACCCCGGGGCCCAAGAGAGGCTGGGTGAGCTGTTGCTGTCATCCGGACAGCCGGCCGATGCTGTCACCCATTTCCAAGCCGCCATCGAGAAATCTCCCACCACCGCCAACCGCGCAGCCTTGGCCGAAGCCTACATCAAGAACAAGGAGCCCGATAAGGCGCTCCCGGTGACCGACGCTATTCTAGCCGCCGAGCCGAACAACTTTGACATCCGCATGCTGCATGGCCGCATACTCCGCGATCAGCGCAAATTCCCAGCCGCTGCGCAGGATTTCTTCCTCGCCACCAAAATAAAACCCGAGGACGACAAGGCCTGGAGCGAATTTGCGGGCGTGCTGGTGATGGCCGAAGATTATCCAGCCGCGCTGGGCGCGCTCGACCGCCTGGCCCTCCTGCACGCTGAGAAGCCCGGCCATGTTTACCTGCGAGCCATCGTGCTGGATAAAATCAAACAGATCAAGCCGGCCTTGGAAAGCTACCAGAGATTCCTAAGCATGAGTAACGGCCAGAATCCGGATGAGGAATTTAAAGCGCGGCAGCGAGTTCGAATTTTACAAAGAGAAATTGGCAAGTAATGACGTTTGTATTGGTATTGTTGATTGCTTTCGCCGACATCACCGCCGTGAAGTTGGAGCCTGATCTGGAAAAACGGTCGGAACTGGCGCTGGCCAACGCGGACCACGCCATCGATGAAGCGAAAGAGGCCTACAACAGCGGAAACGACCAGGCTCAACTGGCCGCGCTGGTGGAAGTGCAGGCGTCTGTCGAAACTTCCTACGACGCCCTCGAACATAGCAACAGACCTCCGCGCAAGAGCAAATATTATAAGAATGCCGAACTGAAAGTGCGCGCGCTCGTACGCAGACTAACCAGCTTTCGCGAGGAAGTGAGCTTCGAGACCCGTCAGTCCGTGGACGCGGTGATCAAAAAGCTGTCCGACGTGCACGATCAGTTGATCAATGATGTGATGAGTAAGAAGAGGTAGAGGCAGAATGAGATATTTTGTCGCGATATTGGCCCTCGCGGTCGCTGGACTTGCACAGCAGCGGGATTACTTGACTGCCGACGAGATCGACCAGGTGCGTGAAGCTCAGGAACCTAACGCCCGTCTGCTGTTATACGTGCATTTCGCAAAACAGCGGATCGCGCAGGTACAGCAGTTTCTGGCCAAGGAAAAGGCCGGCCGTTCGGCGCTCATCCACGATGCCCTGGAAGACTACACGCACATCATCGAGGCCATCGATACCGTTTCCGACGATGCGCTGCGCCGCAAAGTCGCGATGGACGAGGGAATGAAAGCAGTCGCTGCAGCCGAAAAGGAAATGCTGGCGACTCTCAACAAGATCGAAGAGTCCAATGCCAAGGATCTTCCCCGGTTCGAATTTGCCCTGAAGGCCGCCATCGATACCACCTCCGACAGCGCGGAGCTTTCTGAGGAAGATTTAAAGACCCGCGCCACCGGCCTTGCTGCCCAAGACCAAAAGGAAAAGGAAGAAAAGCAGGCGCTCTTAGGCACCAAGGAAAAGGAAGATAAGAAGACCGCCGATGCGACGGACGCCAAGGATGGCAAGCCCAAGCGCAAGGCGCCGTCGCTTTACAAACCGGGTGAAAAGCCGCCCGATAAGCAGTAAGGTCCCTAGGCCGTCCGCATCGATTCCGAACGATCCGCTCCGCTGATGGCCGCCTGAGCCGCCGCCAATCGTGCGATCGGCACGCGGTATGGCGAGCACGACACGTAGTCCATTCCGATCCGGTAGCAGAACTCTACCGAGCTCGGATCGCCTCCGTGCTCGCCGCAGATGCCGATCTCCAGATTCGGCTTGGTTTTGCGGCCCAGCTTCACCGCCTGCTCGATGATGATGCCGACGCCTTCCTGATCGATAGTCTGGAACGGATCGGCCTTGAAGATTTTCAGCTCTTCGTATTTCTTAGAAAACTTGGTGTAATCGTCGCGCGACATGCCGAGGGTCGTCTGCGTTAGATCGTTGGTGCCGAAGCTGAAGAACTCCGCTACCTCGGCCACTTGATCCGCGGTCACGGCGCCCCGCGGGATCTCAATCATGGTTCCGATCATATATTTGAGGCCTTTCATCTTGGCCTTTTCGAGCACGTCCTTCGCCACACGCTCCACGATCTCTTTCTGCAGAGCCAGTTCGCGCTCAAAGCCGACCAGCGGAATCATAACTTCTGGAATGACTTTGACGCCCTTCTTGGCCACCTGTACAGCGGCTTCGAAGATGGCCCGGGCCTGCATCTCTGTAATTTCCGGATGTACGATACCGAGCCGGCATCCCCGGAAGCCGAGCATCGGATTGAACTCGTGCAGATCCTCCACTCGCTTGAGCAGCAATGGCAGTTTCTTCTTTAAGTCGCCCGCTGAGATGCCGTAACTTTCCGACATTTCCTTCTTGTCTTTTCCGCTGGCGTGTGGCAGGCGAGCGATGTCGACCATCAGATTCTCGCGCTTCGGCAGGAATTCGTGCAGCGGCGGATCGAGTGTACGAATGATAACCGGATAGCCGTTCATGGCTTCGAAAAGCCCGATGAAATCCTTGCGCTGCATGGTCAGCAGTTTGTCGAGTGCGGTCTTGCGGGTCTTTTCGTCATCGGCCAGAATCATAGCCTGCATGTGCGGGATGCGATCCTCGGCAAAGAACATGTGTTCGGTGCGGCACAGCCCGATACCCTCGGCTCCGAACTCGCGGGCGGCTATGGCGTCGCGTGGAATGTCGGCGTTAGCACGCACGCCGAACTTACCTCGAAACTGGTCGGCCCAGGTCATGAACTCGACAAACAATGGCGACTTGGGGTCCGGTTCTTTGGTTTTGGCCTGGCCCAAGTAGACGTCCGCCGTGGTCCCGTCGAACGAGATCCAATCACCTTCTTTGACGACCACGTCTTTTACACCGACCTTCACGGTGAACTGCTTTTTGTGCTCCTCAATATGCAACGCGCCGGCTCCGACTACGCAAGGCAGTCCCATGCCGCGCGCCACCACAGCCGCATGACTCGACTTACCGCCTACCGCGGTCAATACACCCTTCGCGACCTCCATGCCGTGGATGTCGTCGGGAGTGGTTTCTTTTCGGATCAGGATTACCGGACCCTTTGCGGAAGCTTCTACGGCAGCATCTGCCGTAAAAAAAGCACGTCCAACCGCGGCGCCCGGTGAAGCATCTATTCCGTTGGCGAGCTTGGTGAGCGACTTCAGCGATGCCTGATCGAACAGTGGATGCAGCAACTGATCGAGCTGCTGTGGCGCGACGCGCAGCACGGCTTCGCGTTTGTCGATGAGCCGCTCTTTAGTCATTTCCACTGCGACGCGGAGGGCGGCTAAGCCAGTGCGCTTGCCGTTGCGCGTTTGCAGCATGTAGAGCTTGCCTCTTTCGATAGTGAACTCGAAATCCTGCATGTCGCGGTAGTGCTTTTCCAGGTTGGAAGTGATGTCGCGAAGCTGGCGGTAAGCATCGGGCATGATGTTTTCAAGATCCGCGATGGGCTGCGGCGTGCGAATTCCCGCGACCACATCTTCGCCCTGGGCATTGATCAAAAACTCGCCCCAGAATACTCGTTCGCCCGTCGACGGATTGCGGGTGAAGCCCACGCCGGTGCCGGAATCGTCACCCATATTTCCGAACACCATGGTCTGTACATTGGCCGCGGTACCGATTTCGTCGGGGATCTTTTCCATGCGCCGGTAAGTCACTGCATTCTTGCCCCACCAGGAGCGGAAGACAGCATCACGCGACATGGAGAGCTGCTCGCGTGCATCCTGCGGAAAGTGTTTGCCGGTCTCTTTCTTGACCAATTTCTTGTAATCGTCGATGATCACTTTCAAGTCATCGGCTTTGAGGTCGGTGTCCAGCTTAGCCTTTACCTTCTTCTTGCGCTCGTCGAAGATATGATCGAATTTACTCATTTCGATATCGAGCGCCACTTCGCCGAACATCTGAATAAACCGGCGGTAGCAATCATAGGCAAAGCGAGGATTATTGCTGGCGCGCGCCAAGCCCTCGACCGTCTGGTCGTTGAGCCCGAGATTCAGAATGGTGTTCATCATGCCGGGCATTGAAAACTTGGCGCCCGACCGTACGCTCAACAGCAGTGGATTCGACGGATCGCCGAGCTTCTTGCCGGTCTGCTGCTCCAACAGAGCGAGCGCTTGCGAGATCTCCTGTTCGATCTCCTTGGGCAGCTTATTGTTGTTTTTGAAATAGATATTGCAGACTTCGGTGGAGATGGTGAAACCCGGCGGCACCGGAACTCCCGCGCGGCTCATCTCGGCCAGGCCAGCGCCTTTGCCACCGAGGACCTCTTTCATCTTGCCGTCGCCGTCAGCCTTGCCACCGCCGAATGCGTATACGTATTTTTTCATAGGATTGCTACCTTTCTGTCACGATTTCCGAGAAGTCCGCCACATCCGAGAACTCTGTTAAGAGACTTTGAAGCAGGGCTAGCCGGTTGCGCCGGATGTTCTGGTCGGGCGCATTCACGAGCACTTTGTCGAAGAAAAGGTCGACCTTGGGCCGCAGCGGGCCGATTCGGGCTTCGAGCGATTGACCGTTGGTGCGGCGCATTTCCTGAAATAGATCGAGTTCCGGCCCGGGCTCGAACAGGTCTTCGCGGTACGCGCCGCCGTCTTTGTATTCGGCTTGCTTGAGGATGTTTTTGATGCGTTTGAAGCTCGCCGCCAGAGGCTCAAAGTCGGGTGTGGGTCGAACGGCTTGTACGCGCTTCAAGCGAGCTTCCAGGTCGATGAGATCGGACCAACCCGTGGCCATGCAGGCCCGGACCTCGTCGTAGGCAAAGCTGCGTACATCGCGGAAATAGTATTCCACGCGGTCCCGCATGAATTCGCGAAGCTGCTCGTCCGCGGTCTCGAGAGGAAAGTGCATCTTGCCCTCGACAATGATCCGCACAACGCCCTGCGCGGCGCGGCGAAGCGCGAACGGATCTTTGGAACCGGTGGGTATCAGGCCGACCCCGAAACAGGCCGTCAACGTATCCCATTTGTCCGCGGCACTAACCATTCGCCCCGCTTCAGTTGAGGGTATCTCGTCCTCCATACTGACCGGTTTGTAATGGTCGTAAATGGCGTGCCAAACCTCTTCGGGCTCTCCTTGAGCCTTGGCGTAAAGACCGCCGATAATGCCCTGTAAATCCGTAAATTCCTTGACCATGTCGGTGGTCAGGTCGCACTTGCAGAGGAGCGCAGCCCGCCGAACCTTGATGTTGCCCCCGAGCCGCTTCACCAGCTCGGCCACACGCTGGGTTTTTTCGAAATACGAACCCACCTTGGCCTGGAAAGTGACGTTCTTGAGGTCCGCCATGCGCTCCTCAAGCTTCTTCTTTTGATCAACTTGCCAGAAGAACCGGGCGTCGTTGAAGCGGGCCCGGAGCACCCGCTCGTTGCCGTGGCGGACCAGGCCCTCAGGGTCGGCGCTGGTGTTCATGATGGCGATGAAGTGCGGCGCCAGGTGGCCGTTCGCGTCTTCGACCGAGAAATACTTCTGGTGATGACGCATGACGGTCACCAACACCTCACGCGGAAGCTCCAAATATTGCGAATCGAAGCCACCGAGGATCGCGGTGGGGAATTCGGTGATGTAGACCAGAGTGTGAAGCAGGTCCGGGTCCGGCTTGACCTTGAGTCCTTTGCCGGCGAGCAAGGCCGCGATCTCGGTTTCGATCTTGTCGCGGCGCTGGTCGGCTGAAAGAATTACGCCGTTGGACTTCAACTGTTGCTCGAAGTTTTCGATGCGTAACCGGGATCGAAGGCTTTCCGAGCTGCCGGTGCCCGACGCTGGTATTGCCAGAGTGAACTCCGCCGATCTCGAAGGGGACGACTGCGTCGCCAAGCAGAGCCACCAGCCAGCGGACCGGACGGATGAATCGTTCAGTGCCTTTTCCGTTCCAATACATCGTCTTAGGCCACTGAATCTTAAGAATCAGATGCGGTAATTCACGGGCGAGAATAGCCGCTGGTCGCTTGGCCTTGGGTTCGTTTTGTAAAACCGAAGTACTCGCCTTTGGAGGTGGTTTCGGTTCGCAATTGATCGGGCGTCGTGCCCATCTTCTTGGCGAACCCAGCCGCAGCGCCGGCGCCCACCGATTTCGGCGGACCGAGAACCAGTTCTTCGGTGTCGGCTTGACGCTCGACTAGACCCTGGGCGCGAAGGACCAAACGCCGGGGAGTGGCGTCTGTCGACGTCGACTTTTCCACCCAGGGCGTGCTGGTCAAGTAATCCCTGAAACATGTCCTGCAAATTGTTCAATGCAGGGACGATCATCCAGTCCGGAATTTCTTCAGTTCCGATCTCTAGGAGGAAGGGCAGGCTCACGCGACCGCCTCCGTCTTGGGTTCGTTTTGTTTAATCCAGGCTTGTGCGACACCCAGGGCGAGCCTCCGGACCCGGGCGATCACGCCAACGCGTTCGGTGACACTAATGGCGCCCCGCGCGCGTCCAGAAGGTTGAAGATATGCGAGCATTTGAGCACCTGATCGTAGGTCGGCGAGGAACGACGTCTGCGACTTCATCTAGCAGGCGCTGGCATCCGGCCTCGTGCAGGTCGAATAGCTTCCACAGCATGGCGACGTCGGCCAGTTCGAAGTTATACTTCGAAAACTCGCGTTCGTCCTCAAAACGGACTTCGCTGTAACGGACACCCGGCGTCCATTCGATATCGTAGACGCTGTCTACATTCTGGAGGAACGCGACAATGCGCTCGAGCCCGTAGGTCAGCTCGGCTGGAACCAGATCGAGATCGAAGCCCCCGCACTGCTGAAAGTAGGTGAACTGCGTGATCTCGAGGCCGTCCAGCATCACCTGCCAGCCGATACCCCAGGCCCCGAGTGTGGGCGCTTCCCAGTTGTCCTCTTCGAACTTGATGTCGTGCTTGCTAAGGTCGATGCCGATTGCCTTGAGGCTGCCGAGGTATTGGTCGATGACGTCGGCGGGTGACGGCTTTAGAATCACTTGAAGCTGCTGATGCTTGTAGAGCCGATTGGGGTTTTCGCCATAGCGGCCATCGGCGGGGCGGCGGCTGGGTTGAACATAGGCGACGCGATAAGGTTTTGGGCCAAGGACGCGCAGGAAGGTTTCGGGCGCCATGGTACCGGCGCCGACCTCGACGTCGTAGGGCTCCTGGATGATGCAGCCGCGGTCGGACCAGTATTTCTTGAGCGCGAACACGGTGTCTTGAAAAGAGAGGCCACTCATAGGGTCTCCAGGATAGCGGTGGTGCGCAGATTGCGCTCGACGTGTTCTTCGATCATGCGGTTGAGCAGGCGGCGCAGGTCGGAGGCGGTTTCGCGAGTCCAAGGGCGGGAAGCCAGGGCGTGAACCGGAGTCACCAGCATTTCTGCGGCGATCTGGCGCGATTCGGCGTTGACCCGCAACTCCGGGAGGAATCCGGCGAGGCGTACCGACCATAAAGCGAAATAGGTGACGGCAGGCCAGATATTCGGGTTGGAACGCAGGTAGTCAAGAACGGCGATCAGCAGCCGGAAATGACGCTCGTTGGTTTCGTTGGGTGGCAGCAATTGTTCGGTGACTTCCGCCAGGTAATCGAGTGCTACGCTCGATTCGTAGTTTGACGCCAGGGCGAACTGGGAATGGACCAGCTCGCAGGAATTGAGGCTAACCAGCTCGCGATTCTCCTTCTGATAATACGAGACCGTTGCATGCGACAGTCGTTCGAGCCCGGAACCGAAACTGCTCTTGAAACGGCGGGCCCGCCGCGCTACGCCCCTCAGCTTGCCCTGGTCGCGAGTAAAAAAGCTGACAACAAGGTCGGCCTCGCGAAACGGGTAGGTCTGCAGGATGAAGCTTTCGCTCATTCGAGCGGGCATTCGGGCGAAGGCGCTATAAATAGCTAGGTTAGCAGGTTTGCGACCCAACTGGAAAATTCAATTGCCAAATTTTGGGATGACACAGGCCGGGTTATGCGAGAGCTGCCGGCATATGCGGAAAATTACGTCCGATCGGGGATCGGTGTTTTACTTATGCGAACTTTCGAAGGTGGATGCCCGTTTTCCGAAGTATCCTCGATTGCCGGTGTTAAGCTGCGAAGGCTACGAGAAGGCGGCGTTGAGGGAGGAATGAGTTTAGTTCTGGCGCAAGGCCAGCAGAGGATCGACGTGGGTGGCTCGGCGCGCTGGAATGAAACACGCCAGCCCGGCAGTCAGGCTGACCAAAGAGACGGCACCGGCGACGAGCCATGGATCAGCCGATGCGAGACCGCGTAAGCGCTCCGCGTAAAGCACGGATGAGAACGAGCGCCCCGCCCAGTCCGATCACTACCCCGGCACCGGCCAACAACATGCCGTGACGAAACATCAGGAGCTGAACGTGGCCGGGCGTAGCGCCGAGAGCCATGCGGACTCCGATCTCTTGCGTCCGAAGCGATGTCGCGTACGAGATCACGCCGTATACGCCAGCCGCGGCGAGCAGCAGCGCCAGGCATCCGGTGATGGCGAGCAAGGTCATGATGAAGCGCCGGTCAGCAATGGAGTCGCCAATAAGGCGCGACATACTGGCGCTTAAGAAGACCGGCTGCTTGGGGTCCACCGAGGCGACGGCCATGCGCACCGATTTCGCGAGCTGGTCTGAGGGGCGGGTGGTTCGGACCACCAGGAATTGGGCGTTCTGGAGTGCATCGGAGGCGTAGTAAACTGACGCACCAACAGGCTCATCCAATCCAGAATGACGCATGGTTTGAACCACCCCGACGACTCGTTTCCAGACTGGCGCGCTAATGTCCCAGCACAGGCAAAAGCGTTTCCCGAGGGCATCTTGACCGGGCCACAGCCGGGCGGCGGCAAGGTCGTTCACGAGGGCGGTATCGCGATCCGCAGCCATATCATCCTCGCGAAACCAGCGGCCTTGAAGAAGCTGGACGCCCATGGTCTGAAGATAATCCGCGCTGACGCGGTCCACCTCGGCGACATGCTCAGGCGTGGATAGATCTGCACGAATCGTATTTCCGTGATTCTCGCCGCTGAAAGGCAAGGCGTCCACCGTGGCCACGGATTCGACTCCGGGCAGGGCGCGAACGGAATCCACGATATGACGGAATAGCGCGCCGTGTACCGCGGGCGTCCGGTACTGATCACCGGCGGCAATAATGATGGAGGCAAGTACGCGGTCCGGATCGAAGCCAGGGCTGGTTCGGATGAGCTTTGCGAAACTGCCGGTCAGCAGGCCGCCGATGATCACTAGCGTTACGGCCAGGGCAACTTCGGCAACTACCAGTACGGAACGCAGACGATTACGGGCTGAGCCGATGGAGCCGCGGGTTCCCGCTTCCCGGAGCGCGAGGGCGGGATCGGCCCGGGCGGAGCCGAGGGCAGGCGCTAAGCCGAATATCAAACCGTTGATAGCTGAGATGGCTATCGTAACCGCGAACACCGTCCAATCCGGGCGAGCGGCAGCCAGCCGCGGGATGCTCATGGGCGCAACGGATGGCAGAAGTCTCCAAGCCAGCACAGCCAACGCGAAGCCGGCCGCCCCACCAGCCAAGCCGAGCAGCAGACTCTCGGACACAAGCTGCCGCATGATTCTCGACCGTCCCGCACCGAGCGCCATCCGGACCGCGATCTCGCGTTGCCTGGCGAAGGTGCGGGCCAGAAGTAGATTAGCGACATTCGCGCATCCGATTAGTAAGAACATCAGAGCGGCGGCGAACAGAAGTGGTAGACCGGTACGCGCGAATCCAATGGTACGGTCTCGAAGCGAAATGGCACGCAGCGAGCGGCCCCGGTTCGTGAGTGGATACTCGCGCTCGAGCGCGGCGCTGATCGATTGAAGATCCTGTGCAATCTGCGCGGTGGATACGCCTGTGCGAACCCGTGCGATCGCGCCCATGCCCGGAGATTCACGACTCACTTTGGCTGGGTCGACGATGTGGGGGGCCCAGAAGTCCATGTGCTGCGAGGGCGTGCGTACGGTGGTGGCGAGGCGCATGGGAAAATCGAATCCCGGCGGCATGACGCCGATGATAGTGCACGCGTGGCCATTGACCTCGACCGACTGGCCGACGACGTTGGGGTCGCCATTGAAGCGCCGGGTCCAGAGACCGTAGCTCAAAATCATCTCGCGTTCGTGCTCCCTGGAGGTTTGTGTATCATCGGGAAGAATATCGCGGCCGAGCAGTGGTTTCACACCCAACGTCCCGAACATTCCGGCCGAGATGGCCAAGCCGTACAGAGATTCGGGCGGGGCGTTCCCGTCGCCTGAGAGATTGAAGAGCGCATAGCGGTAAGTAGCGACAGACTGGAAGGAGTGATTTCTTCGAGTCACATCCTGCATGTCGGGCCAACTCACCCAGTCGGCATGAGAATCGCCCCCGCGAGTGGACTCAGTGCGAAACTGGATCAGCTCGTCCGCATGGGCGTAGGGCATCGGATCCAGCAAGACTGCTTTGACGGCTGTGAAGACAACCGCCGTTGCGCCGACGGTAATCGCGATAGAAGCCAACGCAACAGCGGTGAGAGCGGGCGTACGTTGGAAGGTTCGGAGCGCTTGCCACATAGGCTAAGAGCTTTTACAAGCGTGGACGCGGCACGCAAGAGTGCATGCGCCACGCCTGGCTACGTCGCGAGAGAGCGGGCGGCCGTGAGCGCGGCATCGTAATTGGGATGCTCGGCTACTTCCTTGACGTACTCGACGTGCTTTATGGTGTTGTCTTTGTCGAGGACGAAGATGGCACGGCTCTCGATGCGCAATTCTTTGATGAGGGTGCCGTAGTGCTCGCCGAACGAAGCCGATTTGTGATCGGAAAGCATCTTGATTTTGTCGATACCGAATGCCCCACACCAGCGCTTCTGCGCAAAGGGCAGGTCCATGCTCACAGTGAAGATCTGGACCCCCGGCAATTTGGCAGCCTCTTCATTGAAACGCTTGGTTTGCGCATCACACACGGGCGTGTCCAGCGAAGGAACCACGCTAAAAATTCGAACGGCCGGCCCGGTACCCTGCAGATTTACGGGTTGCATGCTATCGCTCACCGCTTCAAAATCAGGGGCTTTGTCACCAGACTTCAGTTCCGGCCCGATGAGCGTCAGCGGCTTTCCTCTCATCGTCGTAGCTCCAGCTCTTTCCATGAATTCTCCTCGTGTTTGAATTTCCGATTTATTGTAGCAACTCAGCGAACTTTGAGACCTCGGTGGTGGGCAACCGGCAACTGTAGTTCTCGCAAACGTAAGCGGTAGGTTGGCCATCGATCTGACCCATAACTCCGGCGGCAGGGAAAATCCGGGCGAGTGTTTCCCTGTTAGCGTCGGAATTGACGACCAAAGTCGCCGTATGAGGGAGAAAACGGCTACGGAGTTCGCTTAGAAACGCTTGGGTGGCCACGGCCCGGGGATCGCCCGCGATTACCACTTCGCGCTTGGCGGCGAGCGAATAGTCTAGCCCGACCAGCATTTGCGGCACTGCGACAGGCTGGCTGGACATTTTCGGCATGAGCGCATCGAGAGTGCGGACGGCGGCCTGGCGATATTCGTCGCGGTCGGTGAGGTGCGCCAAACGAAGGAGATCGAGCAGAGCTACGGAGTTTCCGGAGGGCTCGGCACCGTCATAATCGTCTTTCATCCGCAGCACCAGACTGCTGTCTTGACCGGCGGTGGTAAAAAAAGCACCGGCCTGGGGATCTTCGAAAAGCTCACGCATCTTGGCGGCGAGGGCAAGGGCAGTTTCGAGATGGTCGGGGTCGAAATCTGCTTCGTAGAGATCGAGTAACGAGGCGATGAAGAAGGCGTAGTCATCGAGGAAGCCGTGGATGGCAGCTTCGCCCTCACGGAAGCGCCGCTGCAGAAGATTAGTGGCGGGGTCAAACAGGTGAGTGAGAATGAACCGAGCCGCACGCTGCGCGGCGGTGAGATATCGTGGCTCGTTTAAAACTTGAGCGGCCTTGGCGAACGCCGAGATCATGAGTGCATTCCAGGACGTTAGGATCTTGTCGTCCAGATGGGGCCGGATGCGTTTAGACCGAACCTCGAGCAGCTTGGTCCTGGCTGCGTCCAACTGCTGTGTCGCGCCATCCTGGGCCTGCCGTAGATATAGGATATTCTTGCCGTTGAACTCGCCGTGCGGATCCTGGTGGACATTACCATCCTTTTCAACTCCATACTGCTCGGCGAACAATTTATAAGTCTCGCGTCCCAGCAAATCTTCCAACTCGGGGGCCGTCCAAATATAGAACGCACCTTCACCCTTTTCTTTCGGATTAGCCGGATCGATGACGCTGTCGGCATCTTCGGCTGAATAGAAACCGCCGTCGGGATGAGTCATGTCACGAAGAACGTAGTCCAGAGTGCTGCGCGCGATACCGGCATAGAGAGCGTTGTGAGTGATCTGGTAGGCCTCCAGGTAAGAGATCGCCAGCTGCGCCTGGTCGTACAGCATCTTCTCGAAGTGGGGAACGAACCAGCGCTCGTCTACCGAATAGCGATGGAATCCTCCGCCGAGCTGATCGTGCATGCCACCGGCAGCCATGGCGCGAAGCGTTTCCAGGGACATTTGGAGAGCTTCGGCACGCTTGGTGCGAACGTAATAACGCAACAGGAAGTTGAAGGCCACGGGGCGGGGAAACTTTGGAGCGGCGCCAAATCCGCCGTGTGTCGGATCGAAAGTACGGCGAAAATATTGAAATGTAGAATCGAGCGTGTTTATGTCCGCAATCCCACCGGTGGAAGCCGGATCAGATATATTCTTGAGCTGGGAAATGACGTTGCCGCTGGTTTCAATGATCTCGGCCCGCTGGTCGCGCCAGGCCGCGGCAAGCCGGTCCAGAAGCGTCGGGAAACCCGGTCGTCCATAACGAGTGTCCGGAGCGAAATAGGTGCCGCCAAAGAACGGTTTCAAATCCGGTGTCAGAAAGACGGACATGGGCCACCCGCCGCTGCCGGTAGCGGCCTGGACGTAGGTCATATAGATGCGGTCCACATCGGGACGCTCTTCGCGATCCACCTTGATGGCGACGAAAGAGCGGTTGATGATTTCCGCAATTGCCTCGTTTTCGAAAGACTCACGCTCCATGACGTGGCACCAGTGACAGGTGGAGTAGCCGATCGAAAGGAAGATAGGCTTCTCTTCGCGGCGAGCTTTTTCGAATGCTTCGTCACCCCAGGGGTACCAGTCGACGGGATTGTGGGCGTGCTGCTGTAGATAAGGACTCTTCTCAGCGATCAGATGGTTAGCCAAAATTTAGGTTTCTCGTTTCTAGCTGCTCGCGCCGCAGGCAAGACGGGGATGAAAGCACCGCGCACCCCATTCCATTCTAGAAGTTTGCTAATGTCAGAAAGCATATTGGGAGGATTCTCATGCGAAACCGTTTATTCGCGTTTTCGTTGATTGCCGGGATTCCGGCGGCTGCCGCGACCTGCGAAAGCCTCACCACCATGGGACGCGCGAACACCACGATCACTACCGCTGAATCTGTCACGACTGGGTCTTTTAAGCCACCGATGGGTGCGGCCATTGAAAAATTGCCTGCGTTTTGCCGCGTGGCCGGCGTGATCAAACCGGTTAGCGATTCGGAAATCCAATTCGAAGTCTGGATGCCGAGTACGGGATGGAATGGGAAGTTCTATGGCGTGGGTAACGGTGGATTCGCGGGGTCGATCACTTTTCCCGGCCTGGCATCGGCATTGCGCCGCGGATTTGCGACGGCTGCGACCGATACCGGCCACCAAGCCGGGGTGACGGACGCGAAGTGGGCGCTAGGCCATCACGAGAAGGTAGTGGACTTTGGATACCGCTCGGTCCATGAAACGGCCGAGGCGGCCAAGGCGGTGATCGCGGCATTTTATGGCGATGGACCCAAGAAGTCCTACTTCAGCTCGTGTTCCGACGGGGGACGCGAAGCGTTGATGGAGGCACAGCGTTTTCCCGCCGATTATGACGGCATCGTCGCCGGGGCGCCGGCCAATAACTGGACCCACCTGGTCTCATCGGGAACCTGGGAATCACAAGCGCTGGTGAGCGATCCGGGCAATTACATCCCCGCGGCAAAACTTCCCGCGATTGAAGCGGCGGCACTCAGCGCCTGCGACGCCAACGACGGCGTGAAGGATGGGGTAATCGAGAATCCAGCGGCTTGTCATTTCGACCCGTCGGTGCTGTTGTGCAAAGGCGCGGAATCAAATGCATGTTTGACGGAAGCGCAGATCTCAACATTGAAGAAGATTTATACGGGGCCGCAGGATTCCAAAGGCAAGGCCATGTATCTCGGCTACAGCCCGGGTGGCGAGCCTGGTCCGAATGGCTGGGGTGGTTGGATTAGCGGCGGAGGAGCCGGCAAGAGCCTGCAGTACGCGTTCGGCACGAATTTCTTCAAGTACATGGTGTTCGACAACCCGGACTGGGACATCAACACGTTTTCGGTAGAACACGATATGAAAGTGGCCGACGACAAAGTTGGGCAGATACTGAACGCCACAGATCCAAATCTGAAGAAGTTCAAGGACCGCGGCGGGAAACTGATCGTTTACCACGGCTGGAGCGACGCCGCGATTCCGCCGACAAACGCGATCCAGTACTACAACAGCGTGGTGGCCAAAATGGGCGCCAAGCAGACAGAGCAATTTGTTCGCTTGTTCATGGTTCCGGGGATGCAGCATTGCGGGGGCGGGCCAGGTCCCAACAGCTTCGGCCAGACCAGCGACGTGGATGGCGATGCGCAGCACGACATCAATCGAGCGGTTGAACATTGGGTGGAGAATGGCGCAGCTCCGGCGCAGATCATCGCAACCAAATATAAGGGTGCGAATCCGGCCAGCGGCGTGGAACGAACGCGGCCGCTGTGTCCCTATCCGCAGGTGGCGCAGTGGAAGGGATCGGGCAGCACCGATGACGCAGCCAACTTCACCTGCGCGGCCGGGACCGGCAGCGGGAACGGGAAGCGCTCGGCGGAATAATTACCTCGCGCTATTGCTTAGCAGCGGCGATATCGAGCACCGTGTACCACAGGAACTGAACCATCTTGTGGACTGAGCTTTCGAGCAGACGTTCCTGATCGGAGTGCGGACCGTGCAGCTCGTTTTCGCTCTCATCGGCGATTGCACCGAAACCATATGCTTGCACGCCTTTACCTCGCAGCTGGGCCATGTCGGTGGCCCCGGTTAACATCACCGGGATCGTGACCGCGCCGGGGAACATGCTCTTCTGGGTTCGCTCCAGCGCGCGGAACAACTCGCTCTCAATCGACGAAGGTGGAGCGATAGGCCGGTTGCGGGTGGCATTGGTCACAAGTTCGACAGCCGGGTCGGCCACAACGCGCTTGATCTCGGCATAAAGCTGGTCCATATTCTCGTCGGGCAACGCGCGGATATCGAGCGTCGCTTCGGCCTGCGATGGAATCACGTTGGTACGAAAGCCGCCTTGAATCATAGTGGGAACAACAGAGGTGCGAAGGACTGAATAGTTGGGCTGCTCGTGCTCCAGGAAATAGCGCTGGATCTCTTCGGTGTGGGCTGGGTCGGCAACATGGTTGTAACGATAAGCCTGATCGGGCGGACTGATGGTGGCCAGCCGCTCGAAATAGGTGCGGGTGGTGTCGTTCAAGCGCATGGGCGGCTGCCAGGATTGAAATTTCTGGACGGCTGCGGCGATATGAAGAATCGCGTTGTCCGGGCGCGGCCGCGAACCGTGGCCGGCGGTACCTTTGGCCACCAGGCGCGCGCCACGAGGAGATTTCTCGGTAGTGCTGATTCCGACATAGCTGACCTTGCCGTTGTGCGAAACGGTTTGGCCGCCTTCTGCGAGCGCATACTCGCCCTGGATATCGTTCCAATGCTGATCGACCAGGTAGCCGATGCCAAAACCCGCGCTGCCTTCCTCGCCCGATTCAGCGATGAAGATTACGTCGCGATCCAGCGGAACGTTCAGGCGCTTCAGCAGAAGCATGGTCATGAGACAGGCCGCCACGTGCGACTTGTCGTCGGATGTGCCTCGCCCCCATATGTAGCCGTCCTTGCGAAGCGCCGCAAACGGGTCGATACCTGGCGGCCACGTCTCACGCTGGACGCCCACTACGTCGGTGTGGCCCATGATGATGAGCGGGCGCTTGGCTCCGTTGCCCTTGATACGCGCAACCAAGTTGGCGCGCTTGGGATCGAGCGAGAGCACCTCGGTGGGGATGCCGGCACGGTCGAGAATGGGCTTGAGATAATTGACCACCTTGGTTTCGTCGCCGGGCGGATTGCTGCTGTCGATTTTAATGACGGAAGAGTAGTGTTCCATCGTTTCGGATTCCAGCTTGGTCCAGTCGACCGGGAAACGGTCGGCCGCATGGGCGAGCGAGGCAAGACAGCAGGCGGTGGCGAATACAGCAGTTCTCATTCGCTCCAGGATAGCTCAGCTCTTAGCGGCTGCCGGTCGAGGGAGCGCCGCCGCCGGGGATCGGATCGTTCCGGAAGACCACGCCGCCCTTCATGACGAACTTGACGCGTTCCATCTCGGTGATGTCGGAAAGCGGGTCGCCCGAAACCGCGCACAGGTCGGCGAATTTTCCTTTTTCCACGAACCCGACTTCATGCGCCAGTTCGAAGTTCAGGCTCTCGGCCGCATTGCTAGTGGCCATTCGCAGGGCGTCTACCGGCTTCATTCCCCATTTCACGTAATAGGCGAACTGGAATGCCTGGACGCCGTGTCCGCCAGTGTAAGCGCCGCTGCCGAAGACCTGCTTGACACCCGCCGCGTTCAGCCGCTTGAAACTCAGTTCCGTCAACTTGAAGCGTGTGTTCTTGCCACCGCTGGCCTTCAGATCACGAGTTTCGAGCTCGCCTATTAAATCCCAAAGGGTCTGCATCACCGGACGCAGCGTTCCATCGGCGAGAGGCTGCTTGAAATAGCGCAGGGTTTCGTCATCGAGGCCGGCTGCGCCAGTTACTCCAACGATGACATGCATAGGTATGTCGACTCCGGCCGCCAGACAATTGCGCAGGCCTTCGCCTCCATAAGCGTGACAGGCCACTTTCAGTCCTCTGCGATGCGCCTCATCCACGATCGCCTGATTCTCCTCAAGCGACAAAGAGGGAACATTGATCATGGTTCCATCGGGCTTGAATGCGCCCGCGCCGTCAGGGTCGGGATATCCGCCTCCTTCGTAATCTTCGGTCTCGTAAATCTTGATCCAGTCGGTCCCGTAATGCGACCGCTCGCGGACTGCGGCGCGAGCCAGCCAGGGTGAATTCACGTCGGCGGAAAGCTGCCAGACCGGGGCGCCGGGGCCTTGGCCAAAAGGAGTGACGACCGATGGCGCCGGATAGTAGGCAGCGCCGCGAGGATTGATCTGCGGCCCGGAAACCTGCAACCTGGGCCCAGGCACCAGCCCCTTGTTAATGGCATCGCGCAGCTCGACGGTAGCGTAGGTGTAAGCCGAACCCATGTCTTGAAGCGTGGTGAATCCGGCGCGCAAATCCTTGAGAGCGAAATTCAGGCCGGTGAAGGATGCGCGTCCATCGTTGGGAAACTGGTCCTGCATCAAGTGCACATGGCGATCGATCAGGCCCGGAAGCACAGTGGCGCGGCTCAGATCGATCACTTTTGCACCAGGCGGGATCTGCACGCGGTCGGCCGGCCCGACGTCGCTGATGCGATCGCCTTTGATAAGGATGACCTGGTTGTTCAGATAGGTCCCGGACTTCGGATCGAACAGGCGGCCGGCCCGCACCGCGATGCCTTGCGCCGGGGGAGGCTGCATATCCATCTGCGATGCATTGAAAGGACCGGCCTGCGGCCTTTCCTGCGCCCACAAGGCACAGTGGCCCAGACACACGCCCGTCAGTAACGCGACTACTGCTCTCACTTCCACCTCCAGGTCTACTTTTCTACCACAATGGTAGCGGTGTTTGTAGAATCAATAAGTTACTGATTTTTATAGCGACTCGAGGGACTACAAGGACTGTAGGGACAACCATTCGTACAATTGTACGGATGTTTTTATTTACCAGCCCCGCGTGTCGGCTTCAGCGATCAAGGCTGGTAGCGTGATTGCGGGTACCGAATTGCCTCACGATTGGGGCACTCTTGTGTTTTTGTTTGGGGTGTCCACTGGCGGTCCCGGATTTGATACGGGCTGAGCTATCGCGCTGACCCGCACGTGCCACCCGTCGTCGGCTGCTCGAGTTTGATCTCTGTCGTCGCTTCGATCAGACCATGTACGAAGTGCAGGTACAGCGTTTCACCGCGATACTCGAAGACATACATACTCGGGTTCTTCCGAGCCGCGAACCTCATCGCGATGGGAAAACGATACCCCGGTGCGCCGCTTGTGCGGACATCGCGAAGGATCGCGTCCTTCGGGATAACCACCGCGTGGCCAGGAGACCGCAAAGCACGGATGCTGTGCTTCGTCCTGCGATCCCCGATGAACATGGTACAGGTAGCTCAACGCACCCCGCTCAGTATCGGGGTTTGAGTAAGCACAGGACTGATGCGGCGTGGATCCAAGAACTGAACTGCTACTCAATCCTGATGGACGGGGTGCTCACGGACTGGCAGCTAGAAATCGCGCTGCTCGCGGCGGGATGCGAACATGGCTAGGACTTCGGCACGATGAGGTCGTCCTTCCAATCCTTCTGCATGCGCTTCCATGCCTTCGCCTGATCCGTATTAAGCAACGCGGCGATCTGGGCGTTGTATTTGTCGTGAATTGCCTTTAGCGACTCCTTAGCGGTCTTCTTTGAGGCATCGCTCTTGTCGCTCGCCCTGTATACATCTTTAACCTGACCCATATAGACACATTTAGATTGGAGAAGCGGTTTGATCGCATCTACTTGATTCGCGCTCAAGTTCAACGTCTTAACGGCCGTATCGAATCGATCCGTCGCCAACTGCATCATGTCCGCTCTACTAAACTGCGCCCAAACCGCGGGAGCAGTCAATAAAACAATCGCCAGAGTGAGTTTTCCTAGAATCATGATTTCTCCTTCCAAACTGGCTCAAAACCGCCACGCTTGGGTGGATGCGATTCTTGCATAACTGGATCAAAATCTTTTGAATTGGCCGGAAGGCCATCTTACTGGAAATCTAAACCCACACCCGCCACGGCTAGTCGGCCAGGCGGGTTTCTCTTTGAAAGGAACCAACAGATTACATGGACAGAGAACAAGCATTCGCCGCCCTTCGCCTATGGGCCAAGGAACACCGCTGCCGCATCGTCAAAGACGAATGTGGAGACGAGATCGTACTCGGCCGCCACGGACTGATCCGGGAATACAACCCGCAGCACCTGAGATTGATCTACATGCCGAACCAGAAGGACCACAACCGCGAGAACTACCGTGAGAAGTGGAACAACAGGCGCGACAAGCTGGCCGCGGCCGGCTGCACGATCCTGATCGACGCGCACGGCGAAGGTGTGGCGCTGTTCGACCCGCATAACCACGAGCAATCCCGGCTAGCCATCGCGGTTTCCGGAGTCCGTCAGAAGCGGCGCCTAAGTCCTGAACAGTTGGCGAAGTTTACAGCAGCAGGCAGAGCTGCGTTAGAGGCACGGAAGAACACTCCGGTTTTGGTCTAAAACGTCTAGACAGACACACGCAGAGATTAAGGGGGATGCAAGACCATTACCCGCCTTTCAAAATTGTCTGTGTCTAGGGATTTCTCTCAAATAGCGAAAGACGACGCCACGTAACTGCCTGATTCCGTTGAGGCGTTAAAATGGTTGTTTTTCGTCCTGGGCAAGCTAGGATAGCAGGACGCTAGGCGTTCGGACGAAACTCCTACATCCGCGGACCTCGTCGATTCGGATCGATGCCAAGCCGGGCGACTTGCCGCGAAAAGTTCCTGGCGCCATCACAGTTTTCGCCTGCGTTTTCCACCCTTGAAAATGACAACAATTTAACACGGGGATTCCGCAACGGAAATTCCCGCCTCGAATGAAGGAGAATTATATGACTCACGGAGCAGGCAGAAAGGAGACACCTCATGCCTTTGGTAGCAACGATTGCAACCAAGATTAACGGGTTCGCGCTGGATGCCCCTAAACTGGATAAACACGAACACATCCAGATTGACAAGCTAGGCACCCCACCCCCTCAGAACCAGCAATGGACCATCGTTTCGCATAGTGACGTATCTTCCGTTCCTGACGGATATGTGGTCATCTATGCGGGCGACGAATCCAGCAAGCATCTCTGCATCGACATTCCGCGTTCCAACACGAAAGAACGCACCCTGGTGCAGCTCTATCCGGCCGATGGGCCGGGCGGCCACCCGAACCAGCAGTGGAAGCTCATCCCCATTGGCACTGAGGGCTATGTCTATATTGCAAGCGCCCTGGACAACGACCTCGTGCTGGACGTGCGCGGCGGGGAAGGGGCGGCCGGCACCAACGTTGAAATTTACAAGCGCGGGGACAAGAAGCCGAACCAAATGTGGATCCTGAACCCGGTAGCATAACAAGCGCCGCCGGAACCCCAAACAGTCCTCCGGCACGGAGACATGCAGGTGATGGCCTACGCAACTCGCCCGCACGGGTCTTGACGACATCAGTTGAATCATCCAGTCGTCACAGCTTTTCGCCCGTTCCCGAATGGATCGTGAACGGCGATTCGCCTTTACGCGCCCGAGCTTGATTTCATTTCTCTACCGCCCGAGAGTGCGTTTCGCGGATGACACCCCTGGATAGACGCGTCCAACTCTTCATCGACAGATCGGGACAACTCGAGTTTGGTGAGACGCCAAAGGCGGGCTCGGAGGTGTGTGCAAGAAGTGAGTCCGAGGTGTGGGGGATATTGAACAAGGTCGGCTGGCATGACGGCAGTAAGCATATCGTCAGGATTTCAAGCGGACGACCTAGTAAGGAAGAGCTTGAGCGGATCTCAGCCGAGATGGAGGCGGTCTATCAAAAGATGCAAAACGAAAAGGGCGAAATTTTGCCTGGATAGTTTTGCCAGGACAGCCTTTTTGGGGGGGACGCACGGAATGAGTGGGTAGCCTTGGTGGGATGTCCGCGGCCTTCGTGGTGAGGAAAAACGGAACGTAATTAGCCTGGAGAGCGGAACAACCTTTTTGGCCTTCGAGTGGAGTAATCGCCTTACTGCTAATAGCAGCTGCCATTGGCACCCTTTGATGTGATGTGCTTTGATTTTTTTGATTTGATGTATTTTGCCTTGATGTATTTTGTTTCTTCTCTCTTTAGGAGAGAGAAGGTATTCAGTATTCAACTAGGAAGGAATATTCAATGACCGAGTTCAAACCCAAGGCGTATTTCCCCTTCTGGTTCCGGGATTACGTCACGTCCAATGCTCGCGCCAAGATGACCTGGCAGCAACGAGCGATCTACATCGAACTGCTAGGCCACTGCCACATGGACAATGGCATTCCAAACGACAAGCGCGTATTAACTGGCAAGCTAGGCTTGGCCAGCGATCAGGACAAGGCCGACCTTGAGACTGTATTGGCCGAGTTCGAGGCGCACGACGAAAAGGACGGCTGGCTCATGCATCCACGCACACGGACGGTGCTGGAAGAACAACAGTCGGTGGCTTCACGCGGTAAGGCGGGTGCAGATAGACGTTGGAATAGCGGAACGGCTCAGAAGGCCAAACCTACGAACGCGAAAACTCCAGCCCCAGACAACGAGATCGATTGGTGAATGAGCCTGCTTCTTTTTTGGCGTGCTGCAAATCCCCCGAGCGGCCACCCTTTCACAAATAACAAAGTGAAGCAGCCCACCGAGCCCAGCATCGCGAACAGCGGTGACGCTACCCGCCGCGCGAGCCCCGCCGCGAAAATCAGCAGGACGTGCCGACCGCAGACACCGCGGCCGGCAGAAAGGCCCCTTGCTAATCCGCTTAAGATCCCGACCACGCCAATCACAGCTTGCGGGGAGGAGAGGCCCCGCGGAGGTTCGATGGGAGTCGCAATCTTCATAACGTTCGTATAGTCCATCAATCGACCGGGCATCCACCTCTGACTCAGAATCCAGATCCAAGCCTCGGCGATGCGACCAAGTGTTGAATTTGGCCACATTCCGATGGGGGCGTTTTTCATTCCCTACTAGTTCCTGATTCGATAAACTTAGCTAAATCACGCATATGCCTCTCTCGGCAGGCACTTGATTAGGGCCGTACCAAATCCTTGCGCCGATTGGCGCGGGCGGCATGGGCGAGGTCTATAAAGCGCGTGACACGCGGCTGGATCGCATCGTCACCAGCAGGATTGCCAAGGAGCAGTTCATCCGAAGTACTGGCGCATCATCGGCTCGACAGACAGAAGCGATGATAGACCCTACGGCATAGCCAATGATTTCCGTCAGGAAGCGGTGTCCGCGGTAACGGGATCGGGCGGGCGCTCTTCATGAGATGAGTCTGTCAGTTGGCTGCCCAAGTTGACAAAACCCACAACCGGGTTCGGAGATCGGCCCTCCGCAGAGAACACCTTGGCGGGTTGCTCAAATATTACTGCCGTGCCGCGTGAATATTTTGGCCCTAGGGGCTGGCCGGGGTCGTTTATTCAAAGGGTTGGCCTCAGTCAGGCCGTGGCTTTGCCTCGGCTGTCCAGTTGACTACCACCGTGACTGGCGTCGGTGGTTCCAGCGGCGTGTTGATCAGAAATCTTTGTCCATTTGACGAAACTTGATATTGGTTTCGACGAGTGACCGTACTCAATTTCACTTCAAATAAAGTCTTCTGTATGGCGGCTTCGAAGGCCGGTGAGTCCGTTCTTACTTCGACCGCCATTAGCTTGTTTTCCGCGATATAGTACAGCTCTCCGCCGTCTCGCCTCCAATGGGGTTCGATACCTCCGGACGTTGAAACCTGCCATTCGCCAGCGGGCGTTCCAAGCCTCTCGACATATACCTCGGACCGAATCGGTCCGTCCAATTGGTAGGCGATCCATCGTCCGTCAGGCGAAATCTCAAGATTTGGCGAGGATCGCGACCGCTTTTCTCCCAATGGTGTTTTTGAGTGTAACGGGTCCACTAACGACAACATCCACATGCCTCCACCAGTCGTCGTAAATGCGATAAATCGCCGATCTGGTGACCAGCCCTGAACGAACTTGTTTTCGCTGGACTCGAAAATAAGTTCGGACTTTGAGGTGCTCGTAACTACTTTCTGATAAATATCAAAAACACCCTTGTTGGCTGCGCTGTACGCAATTCGGCTACTGTCAGGAGACCAGGTAGCACAAGTCTCATCCGTCGGGTCGAAGGTGACTCGCGAAGAGGTCCCGTGATCCAGATTAAATATCCATATGTCGCGGGTGACGCTTAGTGGGTCCTCACGAGACACGGCGAGCATCTTCTCGTCCGGAGATAGAGCAGGATTGGAATAGTTGTCGGGCTCCCCCACTGTACCTAGCCGCAGGCCGTGACGGTTGAACCATACCAATTCAGTCGATGGTGTCTCAGTTCCACCGCGGTAGACCAGCACTCCATTTTGGGACGCCGAAAACATTCCGTGATTTAGCCCCGAAGCAAGCGTAACCAGGAGGCGCTGTACAACCGGAAACGGCTCGCCAACCAACTGCAATCTTGTGGGGTTGAACGCCGTCCCCATCAAAGTTGTTCCTGACGTGAAAAGCAAATACCCAGATCCATTCGATGATTCCGCATACATAGCGTTGCCGTTCGAATTCAATAGATACTTGCTCTCTCTCGAATCCAGGGATCCGACATAGATACCCGCATGTTCCGGTTGCAAGCTCTGCACAAAATAGATGAAATGACGGCCGTCGGGAAGAAACTGCGGTGCGAAGTGAGCAGTTTCCTGGCGAGAAGCATCCAGGGCAGTCGCCAGCTTGGGAATGCCGCCGTTCGCAGCGACTCGATACAGCTCCCGATGTGCCCTCGTTTGGAACAGAATCAATCCTTGAGGGCTCCAGGAACCAGACCCGCCACTACCAGGAGCATCACAAACGATTGCCGGGGGACCCCGCAGGCTGATGGTCTTAAGTTGTCCATTCGCGAAGAAACCGATAAAACGACTGTCGGGCGACCAGAACATCGAATCCACTAACTCGGTGCCGGCGAGCGGCTCAGCCTTTAAGGACCCGAGTTCGCGGACCCACAACCGCCTTTCTCCATCCGGCGCCAAGCCGACGAGTGTCAACCACTTTCCGTTCGGAGAGATGCTAGGTGCGACGAAATTTACTTTCTCTGGCGATTGCACAAGAAAACGAATTGTTGGCTGTTCAATCCGCGGCCCCTCGCGGAAATGCATCGCGGCAAGGATAATCGCGGCAGCCGTTGTAACGGCGCTAAAAAGGCGCCAGCTCGCCAGGCGGCCGAGCCATCGTGCTTCTTTGGGTGTGGCCTGGACTGCGCCACTCTCGACGCCCTCTCCCGCGTCCGGTCTTGAATCTTTAGTGGTTTCTCGCTGTTCGTCGGCGGTCGTCGTTTGCCCAGGCGCTGTTGCAAGCGGGTCATTTGGGACCGTTGGATGAGCAACTTCTGTTACGGTAACGGCGAACCGGTATCCATATTTGTGTACGGTTTCGATCCATTCTGCTCCTTCGTCCCCCAACGCTTTGCGTAGGGCTGAAATTTGGAAGGACAAGTTACTCTCTTCGACGAAGATATCTGGCCACAAGGCTCTAAGCAATTCTGTCCTCGTGAGTACTCGGCCTTGACTGTCAATGAACAACAGGAGCAAGTCAAATGTTTTCGGCCCTAGCGCGATGCGCTTGCTTTCTTTTGTCAGAAGACGCTTGGCAGCATCTAGGAGGTAGGATCCGAATTCGTAAGTTCCATGGATCTCGGACGTCAGACGTGGCATCTCCCGACGTCGTGCAGTTTAACATAGCGTTTTTGACAAGTCAATCCGGCGTACCAATCCGTGTCGCTAGCACGTTAGTTGTCCGGTGTAATTAGCACGCTAGTTGTCCGGTCCAGGCCGGGATGGGAGAAGCTGGCAAGGTGGAACCGAGCCAGGTAAGCATACCCGCCCGAGAAACGGAGCGGATGATGAAACTACAAGAGGTGATTTTGAAAGCGATGGCCAAGAAACTGACTTGGATCGAGGCGGCCGAGATCGCGGGCATGAGCGTGCGGAATATGCAGCGCAAACGGCAGGTCTACCAGGACTACGGCTACAACGGGTTATTCGACCGGCGGCGTGGCAAGAACAGTTATCACCGCGTGCCCATGCAGACCGCCGAGAAAGTGCTGGCGTTGTACCAGGACAAGTATCCGGACTTCAACGTGCGGCACTTTCACGAAAAGTTGAAGGAGTCGGAAAACATCCAGCTGAGCTATAGCTGGGTGAAGCAGGCCCTGCAGGGCGCCGGTTTGGTAGCGCGCCGGCGCAAACGCGGCCCGCATCGCCGACGGCGACCGCGGCGGCCGATGCCCGGAATGCTGCTGCACATCGACGGCAGCAGACACCGCTGGTTCCAGGATGACCGCTACTACGACCTGATCGTAATCCTGGATGACGCTACCAGCGAGATCTACTATGCGCAGCTGGTGGAGGAAGAATCGACCCGCACGGTGATGCAGGGCGTGCGCGAGGTGATCGAGCGCCAAGGGCTGTTCTGCGCGCTCTACAGCGACCGGGGCAGCCATTTCTTCTATACGCCCAAAGCGGGTGAGCCGGTGGACAAGAGCCGACCCACACAACTGGGACGCGCGCTGAAGGAACTCGGTATTCACATGATCGCGGCCTATTCGCCCCAGGCGCGCGGGCGCAGCGAACGCAGCTTCGGAACTTGGCAAGGACGCCTGCCGCAAGAACTGCGGCTGGCTGCGGTGAAGACTTTAGAGGAGGCCAACCGGTTTCTGCGCGAACGCTACATCGCCGAGTTCAACCACAAGTTCACCATCCAGGCGGCCGGGAAAGGTACAGCTTTTCGCCGCTCCGGTCGCAGCGATCTGGATTGGATCTTCTCGGTTCAGACCGAACGGGTGGTGAGCAAGGACAACACGGTGGCGATCAAGGATCGATGGTGGCAGATTGACAAGTGCCGCTGGCGCCACACCCTGGCGGGCCAGACCGTCACCATTCACGAGCATCTGGACGATTCGGTTTCGATTCGTTACGGTCCCCACGTGGTCGGGCGCTACGCAAAAGGCCGTGGAAAAGACGGTGCCGTGGAAGCCCTGGAAAACCAAAATCAGGTTTTCCACCGCTCCCACCGCCCCTTGGAAATCGCCCCCGGCGATTCCCACTTTCCCACCGCCTCGACTAACCCTCTTTCTCCCAAAGCAAAGGCGAAGAGGGTAGCATGAAACCAGACCGGACAACTAACGTGTCAATAAAACCGGACAACTACAAAAGCTAACGACATCCGGCGTACCAATCCGGCGTACCAATCGAGGACGTACGGGTCAGCGCGCTAAGTGACCTTCCGGAGTTTGGTCACCCGTCCAACCTCCACCCACTCGACCACAAAAATGTTCCCTTCATGATCGAAACAAGCCGAATGCGGGGCTACGAATTGGCCGGGGATGAAGGAATCCCGGTTCATAACTCGTATCCCTCGCCAGTTCTCTGATCCCTGTCCGAAATGGGCGATGATTTCATTCTTGCCGTTGAGGAGACTCACCCGTGCCTCAAGTTCAGGCACCACCATGAGTTCTCCTCGCGTATGGAAGTGGCACGGAAATCGCAGACCGGGAACAAATCCCAGATGCTGGCCATCCAGCGTAAATGTCTGAATCCGGTAGTTTCGGCGGTCGGCGACGGTCAGAATCGGTTCCAGGCCACGCATATCCATCCAGATCCCATGCGGCTGATTCAGTTGTCCGGCCTCAGATCCAATCCCCCCGAAGGTTCGGATGTACTTACCGTTGTTGTTGTACTGGTTAATGTAGCTTGAACCATAGCCGTCGGCGACGTACATATCACCGTTGGGCGCAACAGCAAGGTTGGTCGGGGTGTAAGGAATCTTTTTCTGGTTGTACGGAGCCGCCTCTCTAGGATATCCGAGCGAAAACACTAACTCACCGCTCAGCGTCGTTTTGTCGACGCAATGCCGGTTAATGTCACACAGGTAGAGAAATTCGGTACTACCTTCCTTCCGGATGTGCAGCCCATGCGCTCCTCTTTCGTACTGCGCGCCCCAGGATTTGACGAATTTTCCCTTTTCATCGAACACCACCATGGCATGCGCCGTTTGACTCGTTTTGTCCACGGTGTGATGAATATAAATATAGCCATTGGAGTCCTGACAAACACCGTGGGTGTTGCCGTATTTGATATTGGAGGGGAGTTCACCCCAATCATGATATACCTCATAAGTGTATTCGCTGGGATCGAACACGCCTCCATTTCCTGGCTTAAAATCCGAGTACGCTTTCATCACCGGGCGTTTCGTGCCTGCTTTGTCTTCTGCCCCAAGGATTGTTGGCGCAACGGCGCTGGCTTGGATAAATCCTCTGCGGGAAAACATAGTTTTCGTCTTAACCATCCTTTCGCACTTCCTCACGGGCGGACTTGGTCAAAAACTATATTTCATTGATAACTGCAGTTGCCGCATGGTCTGGGCGGCCACGATGACACCAAATGTTGATGGAACCAAGTAATTCGTGGAAGGTGTAATGTAATTTGCTTGATTGAGCGTGTTGAAGGCATCAACCCGGATGTTGAACTGGTGACGCTCCTTGATTCGGATACTTCTCGACAGCGATGAATTGAGGGTCAGCGCTCCTATTCCCTGGAGCGCATTTCTACCTTCATTGCCAACTCGATAAGACAGGACAGGATTTGTTAAATCGAAGGCGGCAGCGTTCCAC
The DNA here is from genome assembly GCA_963769205.1 of Bryobacterales bacterium. Lineage (GTDB taxonomy): Bacteria > Acidobacteriota > Terriglobia > Bryobacterales > Bryobacteraceae > Palsa-89. The sequence goes on from CAVYKR010000025.1 coordinate 269,806, forward strand.
CATTGACTCGGCGTACGATTTGTCGGGACTGGACTAATCCCAGTGTAATTCCCAGTATTGCCCTCGGATAAACCAAGACTCGCGGTATCGCCCAGCCCCAGGCCATTTAGAGGCAGACCAGAATACGCTGTGAGAATATTTCCCACTTGCCACCCGCCGAGGAGTGCGCTAGCCACTCCGTGATTCAAGTGATTCTTACCCGCTCCGAACGGCAGTTCGTAAATGACATTACCGACAAACCGGTATTTCTCATTGAAGTCTGAAGGACCGCGCTCCTGCTCAAGATTATAGGTGTTGTACGGCCACAACTGGGGGCCACCGCGAGTCGCACTGCCACCGTCGATGGACCTGGACCAAGTGAACGCTGCCGAATAAGTCAAACCCTTGTCAAGTCTTCGAGTCAGCTTTCCTTCCAAGGAACTGTAGTTTGAACTCACGGTATCCATATCCAACTGAATCGGGCCGAGAAGCGGCCAAGGCCTGCGCGATGCGATGCTGCTTTGGTCAGTCGGCCCGGTTTTTTCCACGGCTTGGTTTAGTATGACCAGGCGGTCGAGGTGGTGTCCTTGATTTCCCAAGTATCCAATCTCCATGACGGTATTCTGAGACAGTTCGCGCTGGAGGACGAACATATACTGCTCGACATAGGGCGTCGTATTGCCTTGATAGACGCCCAGAAGCTGAGGCGCGACAAGGCACACACCGGTATACCCCGGGCAGGAAGCGCTGGCCGCCTCCGAGGCCCAAGGAGATGCAAGTGTGGTGGTCCGCTTGTTGTTGGCGATGACGTTTTGGTCCTTGCCGCCTCTATTGCGGGCCATGTCAAATTCCGTCTCGCCAATGTCCTGCACGTAGAATATCCCGTAGCCCGCTCGAATACTCCAATGCGTCCAAGGGCTGTATGCTAGACCAATGCGCGGTCCAAAGTTTTTGTTACTCGGGTTTACTAGGCCAGGCCCCATCTGGTTGCCGTTTTGTACCGGTTGGTTTGCGAACCGGAGGTTTATGTTTTCATAGAAGTCCTTGGTCCCTGGCCGTGTGAAGATGGGCAGTGTAGAAGCGGCATTAGGGAGAACATAGGCGCCGTCGATATTGCCAGGAACGAGTCCAACCCCCCAGCTGGTAATTTGCGGATTGATCAGGCCATCGTATTTGTCGACCCAAGGACGCTCGTTCTCGTACCGTAAGCCGACGTTCAGGGTCAGGTTGTGTGTAACCTTCCAATCGTCCTGAATATAACCGGCGTAGTAAGTGGCCCGCATCATTCCGTTGGCTTCGGCAGTGATGCGGACGGCCGTGGACGGCAAGCCCAACAGGAAATCGGCGTAAGCGTAACCGGTTGCTGCCGTGCAACTAGCCGGATTGCAAGTAGACCCACCATCAAAACTGAATGAGCCCGTGCTGAACGAGTTGCCATATTCGTTATAGCGCATGCGGCGAATCTCGCCGCCCACTTTTATGGAATGGCTGCCTTTCACAATGGAGAGGCCTTCAACACCCTGGAATGAGTCGTCGTGCGTAATGTACGGAGTGGTTGGGCTGGGGTAATTGAAGTTAGTACCGACAGTGGGGAGGCCCCAAGAGAGTGGGTCGGGTGCAACGAGTCCCTGGATGCCGAGCGTCGCTTGAATGTTCGTCTTGTTCGAGTAGTAATTATTAATGAAGTTATCGAACTCATTCCAGGCAAACCGCGCTTCGTTTACAATTCTCGGGGAAAGTACTCTCGTATTGGCTAATACAGCTTGTCGAACATCGGTTGGGACAATTGTGCCGCTGTCAAAGAACGCGCCGCCCGTATTTAGCGAATCGTCACCCTTACTATAGCGCCCGAACCAAGTCGATTTAGAATTTTCGACCCAGTCCATGCGTTGATTGAACTGAAATGCTTTGGTGACCGTGGGTGAATTGTAGATGAAATTGTTAAGCAGGCTCGCATTGCCGGGAACGTTTTGCCTGGGGTAAAAAGTCTCGCTTTGCAAGATTGTCGCTTGGGGACTTATGCGCGAAGCCGGGATAATATTTCCACCGAATGGCAAGGCGCTAGCGGGACCTGTTGACGGATATACACGCGTGGAGGGATCGTAAATGATTTGAACACCCGGCGTTAGCGAAAAGTTGCCGGCGCGCATTGCATCTGGCGCAACGGAGGACTTGTTCTGGACTACCGTCACGTCACGAAGATTCTCGAAATTCGACATGAAGAAGAGCCGGTTTTGGCCGCTGAAAACCTTCGGGATCGATACCGGCCCAGCCAACGTGAAGCCGTAATCGTTGCGGCGGAATGGGTTCTTTGTTCCCCCTTGCCCCCATGCTTTGGCGTCCAAGTCGGAATTCCTGAGAAATTCGAAAGCCGCGCCGTGGTAGACATTAGTTCCGGATATCGTGTTCACATTAATCTGTGACGCTCCCCTGCCGAACTCCGCCGAATAGACGCCCGTCTGGACCTTGAATTCCAGGATTGCATCCACCGAGGGATGAATGATGTAGGAATTAAAGTTCGGGTCGGTGTTTTCCGTTCCGTCCAGGGTGTAATGATTGTAGTCTACACGCTGCCCGGCGATGGTGATCACGCTAAGTGCGCGTGTGCCACCCTGCAAGCTTGTGGTCTGCGGAGCGGCTTGTTCCGCACTCGCGTTCGAACTCAAGGTAACTAAACTGAGGTAATCCCGTCCGTTGAGGGGCAAGTCGACAATCTGCCGCGACGCAATGACGCTGCCAAGCGTGGCCGACTCTGTATTAAGCTGCTGGACCGCCCCTGTGACCTCGATCTGCTGACTGACTTCACCTAGTTCCAACCTGAAGTCTGCGCGGATCACATCATCAACATGAACCTCCACGCCCGCACTGGTGCTGACCTTAAATCCGGCTTTTTCGACCCGGAGGCTATAGGTACCCGGTACTAAGTAGGGCACAGTGTAGACGCCGCTCTCATTGCTGGTCACGCTACGAACCTGTTGCGTTGCGGTATTCGTAACAGACACCAAAGCACCTACGATCACCGCACCCGTGGCGTCCATAGTTGTACCGGTGACTTCGCCAAATTGCTGCGCAAGCGCTGAAAAGGCAAAGACCGCCATCAATAAAACCACCTGTTCAAAGCGCTTAGGCATTCGCCACGCTTTGATACGGTTTTTCGACACAGTACGTGCGGATCTTAGAACACTCGCCATGGAGCTCTCCTTTTCTACTGACTCGCTTAGATATGTTGTCTTGCTCGACGCTTCTACCACTATCAGAGGGCAAGCTTCCGCCTTTAACAAAAAACGACTCTAGGTTGTGGTCCGTAGAATTCATGTCGGTGGCAATGGATTGGCCACCAACGCTTTACCAGGGCATCTCCCGACCAGTAAACTTGCGACCCTTATTTACAAGTTCCAGCGAAGAGCCATGTGTCACATTAGTCCCTTCCTTGAAGAGCGCTTCGATGGTATCCATCGTGACGCTCTCAAGAAAACCGATATGAGCGGCCTTGTTTGCTGCCATCACGCGTTTCCGCGCGGCAGCCATTGCGGGCGGATAAGGCGGATTATGATTGTCTAGGAAACCTAGCGACATGCCCATGTCACCAGGACCCCATTCGGCGAACGCGACGCCCGGCACGGCCGCGACCTTCTCAGCATTCGCCAGTGCAAATTTGTCTTCGATCTTGAGTGCCATCATCAGTTCACCCTTCGGATTCAACGGCCAGGGATCGGCCGCTTCAGTGTATTGTTTGACAGTCATGCCCCAAATTTGAGCGGCGAAATTTTGGCTCCCCGCCCCGCGCAAGCCCTCTTGGAGGTCGTTCTTCTGAATGTTCGGGCGCTCCATTGGATAGCGGCTTGCGGCTATTAGCATCTTCACCGCCTCCGGGCTCCGCGCATGGCACAACTCAATGCCAGTCACCCCGGCGGCCAACACTTGCTGGATCATCCAGACATTAGCGCGTACGCTAGATTCGTCATAGCCAACAACCGGCAAAGTCACCAGGACCGCCGGAATCCGATGGCCGCTTTTGGTGGGCCCGCCTTTAGCAAGCCCCAACATGAACTGGCGGAGGGCGGGAATGTTAAATTCACCGTCCTCCATTTCGTAAATGATGAAATCATTGTATGTCGAGGCAAGCTTCAGTCCAACATCATAGCCATCGCCGCCTCGCGCACTCGTGTTGTAAATAGGCTGCCCAGCTTCCAGAAGTTCAATCGCTTTGTTGAAGCGTTTGGGCTTGTAGTTGGGATCACCGCCTTGCGCCCGCAGGCCAGGGACTAAAGCCATCGCGAGAAGGGGAAGTATCACTGCAATTTGTCTCATCGTAATTCTCCTGTTAGACTCTTGGTTCAACTTAGTACTTAAGAACCTGAACCGGCAGCTCCTCGAACGCTGGAGGATGCAACTAAGCCAATAATTTGTTTGCGACCTGTCCTTCCACATCAGTAAGGCGGAAACTCCGACCCATATGGGAATAAGTCAGACGCGTATGATCAAAGCCGAGGCAGCGCAAGATGGTTGCCTGTAAATCGTGGACATGGATCTTATCTTCGATTGGGTTAAGGCCAAGCTCGTCAGTTTTTCCGACGGTTTGGCCTCCTTTAATACCGCCACCGGCAAGCCAAACCGAAAAACAATTAGGATGGTGATCTCGTCCTGGTTCCTCGTCGGTGCGGTCGAACTCAACCAGAGGGGTTCGACCAAACTCCCCGCCCCAAATGACGAGTGTAGTGTCGAGCAATCCTCGCTGCTTTAGGTCCTTTAGCAATGCAGCAATCGGCTGATCAGTAATCCCACAGTTGGCCTTTAGACTTTGTTCTAGTTTTCGGTGATCGTCCCAGCTCCCGTGCGTCAGCATCACGAATCGCACGCCACGTTCTACCAGTCGTCTGGCTAGTAGGCAGTTGGTCGCGTATTGATTGGTGGGTTCCTTATTGACGCCGTACGAATCGAGAAGCGCGGCAGGCTCTTTGGAAAAATCAAGCAACTCTGGAGCGGCTGTCTGCATCCGGAAAGCCAACTCATAGGATGAGATTCGGGCTGCAATTTCCTGGTCTCCCGTGCTTTTGTATCGCTTCTCATTCAAGAGCCGGATAACATCCAGACGCTCTCTCTGCAAATCGGGATTGACCCCTGGCGGGTTTGGCAGGTAGGGAATCGGATCCCCGGTGCTCGACAGGCGAGTCCCCTGATACACAGATGGAAGGAAGCCGTTAGCCCAGATATTAGATCCTGAGCTGGGCCCAGCCCCTGAACTAAGAACTACAAAAGCCGGCAGATCTTTCGATTCACTCCCCAACCCGTAGATCGCCCATGATCCCATGGACGGCCTACCCAAGATAGTGCTGCCCGTCATCATAAGCAGTTCGCCGGGATCATGATTGAACGCATCAGTATGAAGCGAGCGAACTACGCAAATGTCATCTGCACAAGAGGCAATGTGAGGAAGAAGATCGGATACCAAAGTGCCACATTGAGCTGAAGGCGTAAATTTCCGCGGGCTCGCCCAAACTGCGGCGTTGGGCTTCACGAAAGCTAGATTCAGGTCCTTCGTGAGGGAGAGCGGCAGCGGCTTTCCATCCCATTTCTGAAGTTCAGGCTTCGGATCAAATAGATCAAGCTGGCTTGGTCCCCCGGCCATGAATAGGCAAATCACATTCTTTGCCGTAGGTTTAAAGTGCGGCTGCTTGGGAGCCAGTGGATTGCTGTCTTCCGCTGCCAATAGGTTCGCCAGCGCCATACATCCCAGCCCGAAGGCACTTTTCTGAAAGAAATGGCGCCGGCTGTGACTATATTCGCACCCGTCGAGAGTCATCTTGTTCATTCCTTGGTAATAAATTCATCGAGGTTTAGCAGCACGCTGCTGATCCCAACCCATGCCGCTGCTTCAACCGGATCAATTTCGAGGACTGTAGCAATCGGTAGGGTTGGTACCTGCGACTTAAGAAGAATTTGCTTTTGCCGATTGAACGAACTGGTTAACCAATCCTTTTCCAAGGGATCAGGATTGCGCGCCACTGTAAGCCGGAAGGCAAAATCCAATTGCGCGGAGAAGCCTGCCGGCCCCTCGGTTAGAATCCGGGAAGCCAGCGCTTGGGCCGCTTCGTAAAATACGGGATCGTTCAAGAGATTCAACGCCTGCAGCGGGGAATTGGAACGATTACGCAGACAGGCAGGAGCATAGCTGCTCGGCATGTCGAAATTCGCCAGCATCGGGTAAGGTGCGATGCGTTGGTACTGAATATACAGACCGCGCCGGTAGCGATCTGGTCCCGAGCTTTCAACCCAAGTTGACCCGTACTGTTTATATCCCCCCGCTGGTTGAGGCGGGCGCACACTCTTGCCGCCAACGGCGGTGTCGAGTAAACCGCTAACAGCGAGGGCCGAATCGCGGATCGACTCCGCTGGCAAGCGCAGCCGCGATTGGCGAGCGTGAAAGACGTTATCAGGGTCGCGAGCTACCAGTTCTGAGCTGGCGATTGAGGATTCGCGGTAAGTGGATGACATCACCATGGTCTTGATAAGGTGTTTCCATCTCCATCCGGAATCCATGAAGTCGGCAGCCAGCCAATCCAAGAGCGCAGGATCTGCCGGCTTGTCGCCCTGTGTGCCGAAATTGTCGGAACTGCGCACGATCCCGCGGCCGAAAATCTCTTGCCAAAGTCGATTAGCCGTGACTCGCGCCGTGAGGGGATTTTCTCTGGAGACGAGCCACTTGGCCAACATTAACCTGCTGGGCGAAGAATCCGAAGGCGGCAATGGGGGCAGGACTCCCAAAGTTCCGGGCTGAACCCCCGCGCCGTTAGAGCGGTAATTGCCGCGAAGCTTTACGTAGGTCTTTCGAGGCTCCGACTCATTGGTAATTGTCTGAGCCTGGCTCAACGCTGGGAAAGCAGCGTCAAGGGCGTCAAGCTCCCTACGAAGCTCGTTAAGCTTTGACTTTGCCCTGTCTTCTTTAGTAAGTACGCGACCGTAATTTAATAGAAAGAAGTAGGTGAGCATTCTTGACTGTTTTTCAGTCCGTTTGCTCGGGTCCATGCGGAGTATTTTCTCTCCCTGGTTAAAGAGCGGCATTGACTCTCCCGACCGCAATTCGGTAAGGGAGTCCTCCCAGTCAAGGTACTTGCCTGGATTATCCGCCGTCTTTATCAACTGTTCTTCCCACGGGCGCTGGAGCGCCGCGACATCATACTTCTCCAAAAGGCTTTGACGCTTCTTCTTGTAATCGACCACCTTTTGGAGATAGGGACCGATCTCACCCGGGACGGGCGCATCAATATCCAGTTCTTCTGTATTGTCGAAGAATGCTGAAAGTTGGTAATACTCTTTTTGCGGGATCGGATCGAATTTGTGGTTATGGCATTGAGCGCAGCCCACTGTCAGACCGAGCCAGACCGTCCCGACCGTGTTGGTGTTATCGACGACGTTGTTGAATCGGAATTCTTCATTATCAATCCCGCTTTCATGATTCGTTAAGGTGTTGCGCTGGAAGCCGGTGGCGACCTTCTGTTCGACGGTTGCGTTCGGAAGTAGATCGCCTGCGATCTGCTCAATCGTGAACTCATCGAACGGCATATCGCCATTCAAAGAATTGATCACCCATTCTCGATACCTCCAAGCGTGGGGTCGGAAGAAGTCTTTTCGGTACCCGTCACTATCAGCGTAGCGGGCCAAGTCCAGCCAGTGACGTCCCCACTTTTCTCCATAGTGGGGAGACTGCAACAACCGATCGACGACACGTTCATATGCGTCCGGCTTAGTGTCAGAAATGAATGCTGCAACTTCCTGCGGCGAAGGCGGCAGACCAGTTAGATCGAGACTCAAGCGTCGGATGAGGGTAGGCCGACCGGCTTCGGGAACCGGGGCGATGCCATTGGCTTCTAGCTTCGCCAGCACGAACGAGTCGATTGGGTTAGCGACCCACTTCTTGTCTTGGACCGTAGGCAATTCCGGTTTTGTGATCGCCTGAAATGCCCAATGCTGAGACTTGCTTGGTGCGCTTTTCGCGCTTCCAGTTTCTAGAGCCTGAGTCTTCGGCCACTTCGCGCCCTGATCTATCCAGGCGCGGAGAAGACCGACTTCCTCCGGAGTCAAGCGTGATCCGCCGACTGGCATTATGGGTCTTTCAACACCCCCCACCAGGCGAATCAGCTTACTATCTGCCGATTTACCCGGCACAATCACTGGACCCGAGTATCCGCCTTGAAGAGCATCCTTCTCCAAATCCAACCGAAGGTCGCTTTTCTGCTGGGAGGGGCCGTGGCAGGCATAACATTTGCTCTTGAAGATCGGTTCGATCTCACTGTATTCAATAGTCCCTTTGGCTGGCGGAGGCAGAGTCGCGTCGTCGGCTGCCTTTAGGCCCGACAAGCCGGCTGCACCAAGCAACAGCAGAGCGAAGAAGGAGCACGTAGTCACTTTGGAGGTCAGTTCTTGGGCAACCGCCCTGAGAACACGAGCAGTCCCTTTCTCTCTTATGGAGTTCATCAATCATCTCTCCCGACTTTGCTATTAACAAGACCCCGTCCGCCGCACCGCACTTCGGAACAGCCGCACTGATGTTACACCTAGAACCTAGAAAGATCCCTAGGAAACCCTTTAGACTGTCCAGGAAGTTACGAGAATATTTCAAGGAATTTCGTAGGAGGATGCAGCGCGCCGCGACCAGAATGCGCAAATTGTAGTGCCAACTGATTGATCGTGCAGCCCTTAATAGCCAGGATTCCGGTTTTGGCTGGGTGCCGAGCACGTAAGACAGCGTGCGAGCTTTAACGATCAGACGACCAACTCGAGCCTTGTTGACCCCCACCAGCGAGTCTCTCTAACCCCGAAGATCAACATCGTGCTGAACTGGGCCGAGGAGCTAAAGGCGGTGAAAGGGCCGGTTCAATCTGTTGTTATCCTTTTTGCCTTTCTCGGAGAAAGCTCCGGGGGCGATCTGATCCCATAAGGCGATTCTGGTAAAGCGATTCTCGATGGGACGCCAACGCCGGCTGCGCTTGAATCCGGACATGCCGCATCGAACTAGAGCACATTACCCATGAGTCGCGGGAGAAGAATCGTAACCTGCGATACAGAGTGCGGCGGGAATTTAAGTAATGCTTTGTCATCGCTTTCTGCCCGTTTTCTGCGAGAGGTTCCCCGAGAAATGTTTATGGAGGTTCTCGGGACAGTGTTTATTCACCAACCAAAAGTGTACGCTGAAGTTACTCTTTGCGTGTCAGTGATTTGTGGACAAAATTTGGGGGTGCACGATTGCCAAGTGGGCAGGTATACCTAGCATCGCACCAGGATTATCTAAACTTTACTTAGGGGAGAGTAGTGGGTTTGGGAACCGGCGAAAATACTGAATTTGGAAGGGGAGTTAAAAGAGCCCCACGATCCGCATGGCATGGACAGGAATACTTTCTCTGAGCCAAGAGTACCTCCAAGAGATTCGTAAACGCTACGGCGCTAGCTTCAGTGCAGGCGACCAACTCCAGATCTTTTCGGCCGACTCGCTTTACAATCTCCGCGAGAGTCGAACGTTCCGGATTGGACAAGCGAAAATGCGAAGGCAGATGCGAGCAGAGCGCGGATGGTCCGCGCGAGGTGGTGACGGACAAGGGCTATCACAGCCGTATGAGTGGTGAGGGAACTAACTGAGTGGGGCGTGCGCACCTACTGCTCGGAACCGAACCGGGGCCGCAGCGATAGAACGGGCAAGCACCGGAACTACAGGCGGTGTATGCGAATCGACGGCGCCTTCGTGGAGAGCGAGGTCTCCGGTTGTTGCGGCAACGCCGGGAGAAGCTGGAGCGGTGGAATCAACATTTGTATGATCTGGGCGGGATGCGCCCGGGTACATTTGCGAGGCCGGGACAATATTCTCAAGCGGCTGGTGGTGCATTCGGGTGCGGCTAATCTCGGATTGTTAATGCGCAAATTATTCGGCAAGGGCACGCCGCGCGGCCTTGCGGGGGCGCTTCCAGCTCTTATTTCGGTTAGGAAGGCCTCCACACTGCCGTTGTTTGCGCCAGCGATGCTTGTCAGGAAACTAAGCGACTCGATGGCTTGGGCGAAGAGTGCTCACATGATTTCCGCTGCCGCATGAAAACACCGAGTTTCACCTCGCGCTGCTAGGATGCTGGATAGCTCTTCGCTGGATCATATCCGTTGGGAAGAACGATCTTATACCGCACTGTGTTACCGCCCACGTTCTTAGCCTTCTCTAGCAACTCCGCCTGGACGGACTTGGTTGCGAACATCGCGACAACTACTGGCGCGAAAAACGTCGGCATCCTCTCTGACCTTTGTCGTTTCATGTAGGAAACCTCCAGGTTTCGGGAGCGGCAACATTGATTTTATCCAAGAGTTCCAATTTTGAGTCAGGTGAAACGCACGCGCCTCAAGATACCCGGCGGATCACGGCCAATCCGCGAAACATCCACTTGGTCGAAAAACACTCGCGCGGCGTGCGGTGTAAGCTCATTTGGTTTCACTTCAGGTGCCAACTCATCGAGCAACTTGGCCTCGTCGAGCAATGTTAACGGTCCTGCGTAGGTCCTTTTCTGAAAATTTCGTCAGGCCGGCCACACGCTCACACATGGAACCCACGCGCGAATTCCAATTCGATGATCGCTAAATAGACGGGCACGCGCATGTCTCCCGCACGCCGCGTCATCGGTCGTGGTGTGGGCACGACGACGGAAGCACCCGGAATTAATCGACATACCTCGAAACCACGGCAGAACAACTTGCCTTAGATCACAAATGATACGTGCGCGTAGTGTGCTTCTGATGTTCGATTAGAACGAATCGAACGCCGTTTTGAATCCAGCCAGCCTCCTCGAAGGCCGTTTCGGGCTAATTATCGGATGGCTACCATCCAGACAAATCTAACCAACCGATTTTCAGCCTGCGAGTCGCCATTAGTGCGATGCTGACGTGTAAAGAGATTCATGCCGACAAGCTTGTGGCCATTTCCGAAGCTGACGTCTGCGTCCGGCTTAAACTTTTCGCAGCTGCAGATGCTGCTGGCGGGCTGCGCAGTGGCAGTCGCTGGAATCTTCTGGCTGCTGCAGGGAAACACGAACCCCATCACCCCAGTTCTCTCCACCTTCATCATAGGGAATTGCACTTGGCTGGCCGTGCTTCTCGCCGCACCGGTTATCAAGCAGAAGTCCCCGTGGGACTGGATCGCCTATCTGGGCGTTCTTCTCCCAGTCGCCGCAGTCGCGAGTTGGATCGCATCGGTGGCAAGCCGGATCGTGAGGGGGCGGGTCGAGCATCTACTTGAGCTTGATTGGATCGATATCCGGGACGGCATGTTTTTCTCAGCTGGTGACCGGAGTTGTTCTATTTATTTCGGGAAAGGCGAGGGCGCGGCTGGAAGGGCGGAATCGCGAGCTGGAAAAGGAAATTACGGTCGGGCAAATCAAGCTGCAGGCCCATGAAGCTGAGTTGCAGGCGGCGCATGAGATTCAGGCACATCTTCTACCGCATGAGCTGCCGCAGATGAAGCCATTCCAGATTGCGTGCGCGTGGGAGCCGGCGCGGTCGGTGGGCGGCGACTACTTCGACGTGCTCACGCTGGCGCCGGATCGGCTGGGGATCTGCATTGCGGATGTCTCGGGCAAAGGAATCACAGCGGCGCTATTAATGGCGAATCTGCAAGCCGCGGTGAGGGCCTTCGCGCCGGTCAGCACAGGGCCGGGAGCGCTGTGCAGCAAGCTGAACGAAGTGCTGTGCGGCAGCATTGCGCCGGGTAAGTTCGTCACCCTCTTCTATGGAGTGATCGACAGTGAGCGGCTCATTATGCATTTTGAGAACGCCGGACACTCTTCGCCAATTGTGCTGCGGGGAGGCGAGGCAACAATTCTCACCGAAGGCGGCACGGTACTGGGACTGTTTCCGAAGTCCGTGTACGAAGACCGGCAGTTCGCGTTGCGCCCGGGCGATTGCTTGCTCCTCACGACGGACGGCGTGACAGAGGCGGCGGATGAACTCGACGAGGAGTTCGGCAATGAACGAGTGATTACATCGGCACGCGCGGCGCGGAGTCTAGGCGCGCAGGGCATCCGGACAAGGATTCTGGACGACGTGACGCGGTTCTGCAACGGCAACTTCCTCGACGACGCGTCACTCATCGTGGTTACTGTGGATTAGGCTCCACCCCCAACCGGAGCATCGGATGCTTTCGGCCCTCTCGCCGGTTCGCGGTCACAATTGCGATATGGTCTGCCTGGAGTGCGCGAATCTCGCGAAGATCTACATTACCTACCTTGACGGATACATTGACCTAATCGACAGCCACAACCTCGTTGAACGCATCTGGCCGGAACTGCGAGCCCGAACTCTGACAGCGGAAGCGGCGATGTGGGAGGCGTGGTTTGGGCTCTCAGAACACGGAATCAAGCGTCACGTGCTCAGCTAGAGACCGTTGCCGGTGCTTGCTGATTTGCTCCACCCTCGGTCGAAAATTTACCACGCACGCGCCTGTTGGAGCCGTTATCGGCTGCTATTCAAGGTTCCATCGACATAGCTGCCCCCCGCCTTTTAAGTATCTTTGCACTGAATGCCCGATAATCTAGTTTGAACATCGCCAGGAACATGAGAATCGCTACCTACAACGTCAATTCCATCCGGCAGCGCCTGCCGCTCGTTCTCGACTGGCTCACGCAACACAAACCCGACGTGATGTGTCTCCAGGAGACCAAGGTTCATGATCAGGACTTTCCGACCAAGGCGATCCGAGAGGCCGGATATCACCCTAGCTATCGCGGAATGAAAGGTTATAACGGGGTCGCCACGCTGACGCGCACGCCGCCCGAAAAGGTCATCTACGGGTTGCACGAAGGGCCAGATAATGAAGACTTCCGTGTCATCCAGACTGTGGTTAGCGGCATTCCGATCATCAACAGTTACGTGCCCCAGGGCTATTCAATCTCGTCTGAAAAATACACATTTAAACTGGAATGGTTCCGGCGCCTGCGGGCCTATTTCGAAAGCGCGCTGAACCCTTCCGAGCCTGCCATCTGGGTTGGGGATTTGAACGTAGCGCCGGAGCCGATTGATGTCTATCATCCCGAGAAGCGCATCAACGACGTCGACTTCCACATCGACGCGCGCACAGCTTACAAAGACACGGTCGCCTGGGGGTTCGTAGATGTGTTCCGCCGACTCCATCCAGACATCGTTCAGTACACATACTGGGATTATTTTCGCAACGCTCTTGAGAGAAACTTCGGCTGGCGCATCGACCATATCCTGGCGACGGCGACTCTTGCCGAAAAGTGCCGTAGGGCTGAAGTCGACATGGTCCCCCGAAGAATAAAAGGGGCATCGGACCACACAGTCGTTTGGGCAGAATTCTCCTGATTGCATAGCCGCGTGGTCGACACAATGTCTCGACTTGAATTGCAAGAAGCAGAAGAGTGTAACGTGCAGCCGGTAGAGTCAAGTGCGACACTTCTGCTTGAGCCCGCCGATAATACGAATTAACAGGCGCATTCTTATCGATTTCGAAAGAGGGACCAAATCAGTAAACACCGCGGCGTCAGGCAGAATCTAACTCGGCGCCCCGCGCAGATGTCAACAACAAGCGTTTTAGGCAAGGTAGACGAAGCGACTTTGCATAAAGGGTAGGTTTCGGGATAAACGAGGCCGCGCGTTTGAATTCAGTATCGACGGCGGCTGTTTTCAGTTCCAGGTTAATTGATCCGTCGCCGGCTGTATCGGAGGGCTATGAATGTCAAGCCACCCAACATCAACGCGATCGATCCCGGTTCCGGCGTAATCAATCCCGGAGCGGTTAAGGTTCCGCTTCCGGACACCGTGCCCGTAACCTCCCCTACAAAACCTGTGCCGGAGGCAGACCCACTAACGCCGGCGAACTCGCCGGTTCCTGCTGTGAAAGTCAGCGTCTGTGTGAACGGTCCTGTGCCGGTCGGAGAGCTAATAATCGCGGAAACGTTTTCGTCCACGATACCGGACAGCATCTCGCCGTTCGCGAAAGTGATGCTGAAGGTACCGTTGAGTAAGCCAGTCAAAAGATTCGCTTGGCTCACGTCATTGTAGGTAACCGGATTCCAAACGGCATTCTCAGCGGGATTCGCTTGATCGACAGAACCAGTAAAGGCGCCGGTCAGGTCTATGGTAGTGCTGGTCATGCCCGTTACCGTCCCCACTCCGGTAAGGCTGTAGGTGATATTAATCGTACCGGCTCGGGCCGGAACACTCGCGACCAGCGATGCACACAAAAGCAAACTCACGGTCATGCAGATCTTTAACAAAGCTCGCAAAGGCATCAAAGGTTCCTCCGGGTAGAAGTATAACAGTGCTCGGCGAGCATGCGAAAAACCAGGGTTTACCGCATGTTTGAACCAGGTGGCCGATGGAACGGTTACAATCTTTTTCGGCGCTTTTGCCCGCGCAGCAGTCCCAGAATCCATGAACCATCACTTGCTTGCGAGACGTCCTCGTCGCATGAACAGCCATCCTGGTCGCGCTAAACCAAAGCCCCCGGGCGCCGTCGCCTTGAGCGAACGTGAAGAGCAGGTAGCCCGATGTGTGGCAAGCGGGCTCCGCAACAAGGAGATCGCCGATACGTTGTTCATCAGCGAACAGACAGTCAAGCATCACCTGAACCGCATTCGTCACAAGACCGGAGCGAAAGATCGCTTTGAAGTCGCGTTGTGGCTCGGGAGCAAGAACGTGTCACAGAACGCGCGGCATCGATAACTGCAAAGAACGATCCAGCGTTCAGGACCTCAGACGCGTAACTAGGGTTGCACTGCCCGAGCAAACCTTTTCTTCAACGTCTGATGGCAAAGACGCGCGGTTCGTGATATGTTTTGGGAAGCCACCGAGTTCCTGCACAGTCCATATTGACGGATTGGTCGCCGACCCGTGGATGAGAGCGATTCGCCTAGCCTCGACGAACAGGAACGCATCGGGCGGTACCCAGCCACTTGCCGCGCCCTCGACCCATGCGCCGTTGCTGCTCTCGCTGAACTATACTCGTGCTCGATGCACGAAATGCGCACATCCACGCCTGAGATTCTCGAACGACTTGAAGCGTTCTATGGTAGCCAGGAGCCGTGTTGGCCTACGGACCCGTACTCGTTCTTGGTGTGGTGGCACTGTGGCTATCCAGCAAGCGACGTGGCGTGTGCGCGCGGTTGGGAGTCACTGAACGAGAGCATCGGTGTGGGCCCGGAGCAAGTCCTGACTGCATCAACCGCAAAACTGGCGAGTGCCTTGGCGGCGGGTGGGATGGTGCCCGAGCGAAGAGCCATGCGGCTCAAGGAGATCGCCGCGCGAGTAGAGAGCGAGTTTGCGGGCGACCTGCGCGGACGCCTCCTCGGGCAACTGCCCGAAATTCGCAAGATGCTCAAGAGATTTCCAAATATTGCCGATCCTGGGGCCGATCGCATTTTGCTATTCGCCGATATCGCGCCGGTTGCAGCAGTTCCGTCCAATTGCCCACACGTGCTTGTTCGGATCCAACGCGGTCAAGAGCGCGAGAACTATGGTCTTACCTATCGGGAAGCACAGCACGCCATTACGGCGGAAATCGCGGAGAACCATGAGGCGCGTACACGCGCGTACTTGCTTTTGAAGCGACACGGTCAAGAACTGTGCAAGCGCACGAAGCCCACATGCGATCGCTGTCCTGTTAACGCCTCGTGAGCCTTTTTCACGGGCAGTCGTCGCGGGCGAGTCGTAATTTCGTGACCTGCGATTCTCTGCGATTCTCCGGCTGGCATTGCAGCAGCGCCTAGGTCGTCTGGAAGAGTCAGAAAATAATGACTCGCCTCGTCCGAGCCACAGCAATCAGCGGGGCAGGTAGTCGGTGACCGGGAACTTGTACGCCTAGATTAGGCGGCGAAATATCACGAGGACGAGATGGGCGGTAGACGGTTTCAAAACGGGCCGATATAGTGTAAACCGCACCAAAGGCGGCTTTGCTTATCTGGACGTGTTTACAGTGGTCCAAAACTCCGTCATCGTATCTGGGGCTGTGATACGATAGCGTCACTTCGATTTCTTCCGTAGTCTAAGCATACGGACCACGGAACGAAATCTCCATCCCTCCCGGGCCGGTGCTACATCCCGACGGGAGGGGTATGGTGTCTTTGGCTGTCAAGAAGCGATATGCAATGCCGGGATTGCGAGGGTCTCTGACGAGCATTTGCGTCGTATCCAGCGGCTCCTGCTACTGTCACGAACGTGACCGTCAGGCGTCCATTCGACGAACTCGAACTGGCATCCGTGGGCAGCACGCCCAGGAACTAGTAGTCGCTACCGATGATACGAACGATTCTAACGGGAGTGCTCACCGCCACCCATCGCTAGTGGAGGCAACGATGAATATTCTTACCGCGTTGGTGAAGGGAACACTTCGGCTGCGTCTGGCAATACCAATTCTGGCATTCGCCTTTCCCGTAGCCGCTCGTGCAGACCTGAATCAGACAAACGTTCTAACGGCAGGCAATACAGTAAACCTGGACACCGGCGTGGTCGGCACGTCGGGCGGAGACATTCAGTGGACCTCCAGCGGTATCACTCCGCAAGGTAATGCGATGGCGCTTCACATTTACAGCGGCTGGCCGCTCGCACAATTCGACACCATCTCGATCATCCTTGTCTCCGGCCTTCCCGGATATTCGAAGGCCACGATTCCCCCGGCTCAGCTAAAAGCGGGCGACGTCTTCGGCGTACACACCAACGGCGCGCACTGGGCCAAGGTCATCGTGACGGCGACCACTTCCACCTCCCTAACCGTCCAGTTCACCACCTTCGGCGTGGCTGCCGGGCCCGGATCAGGCAATGCCGGCCCTCCTACCATCACGGCGATTGTCAACAACTCCAGCACTATCCCCGCGGGTCTTCCTAATTCGGGGATTGCCCCCAGCAGTATCTTGGTCGTCATTGGATCGGGCCTGGCGGATGCCGGCTTGCCCGTATTGCAAGACACCACAGCAGGACTTCCACTCAGTCTGAACGGCGCCAGTATCTCCGTTACTGTGGGCGGCGTGACCACTCATCCGGCGATCTATTACACCAGTCCCAGCCAAATCGCCGCCGTGCTTCCCTCGTCCACTCCTGTTGGAACCGGAACGCTCACCGTTACCTATAAGGGCGTCGCCAGCAACGCCGCCAGCATCTTGGTTGTGCCCGCCGCGCCCGGCATCAATACCTACTACACCAATTCCGGAGTCGCCACCGATGCCGTCAACGGTGCGATCCTCACCTACACCAACTCCGGCACTCCTGGCCAGAATATCGTGCTCTGGACTACCGGCCTGGGTGCAGACACGGCCGATAGCGACACTACCTTTACGTCGACGCCGCACGCCGTGAGCACTTCTATCCAGATCTACATAGGAGGCATTCCGGCCACCATCCTCTATCAAGGCTCTGCCGGATACCCCGGAGTCAATCAGATCAATGTGACCATACCCGCGTCGGCTCCCAACGGCTGCTGGATTTCGCTAGCGGCGGTCGCCGGGGGGTTGCTCAGCAACATAGCAACGCTTCCCATCAATAGCAGTGGCGGACTCTGCTTTGACGCTGTGAACGGTCTGTATGGCAACCAAATCGCCCCGCCGGGCCAACAGACTCTGCGCACCGGATTGGTCACCTTGGTTCAGGGCACTAGCAGCAAGGATGTCGTCACCACCAGTGCTGGTGCCGCTTTCGAGTCCTACACTGGGGTCTTCGGTCCCATCAACTCGGTGTCGCCCGGCGGATGCATTGTGCAGGATCTAACGATGACGCCTACTTTCGGAGCCATCACCGGCCTCGATCCGGGCACGATCAAGTTGACCGGCCCAGACGGGGTCGCGCTCACCCTGGCAAACCAGCCTGGGATCAAGGGCGCATTTTTCGCGGCGCTTCCCGCTGGCGCGATTCCTCAATCGGGAGGCAGCTTCACGTTTACCAGCACTGGCGGTGCGGACGTGGGCTCCTTCACTTCCGTCCTCACCTTCACCAATCCACTTTTGAGCTGGACCAATCAAAACGTGGCGGCCAACATAGACCGCAGACAGGGATTCACGGTCACTTGGACGGGAGGCAATCCGGACTCCTACGTTGTCGTTACCGGCACCTCCACCTCAGCTAAGACAGCGACCAACCCCGCCGTTACTGCTGGCTTCACCTGCATCGCCAACGTGGGCGACGGACAGCTCAATGTGCCATCGTACATTCTGTCAGCCCTTCCGCCGGGGACTGGGGGCGTCTTAATTCAGAACGACATCTACGTGCCCTTATCTGCCCCTGGTCTCGATATCGGCATCGCGGGAGGAGAAATCGCCATCAGCGGGACCGCCACGTTCAAATGAACGCCGGGCGCGCGTCAAGAGCTACCTTGGCCAAGCAAGCCCGCGGAGGCGCCCACATCGAGTGAGTAATCGCCGGGAAATCTGCGGTTTACGTGTTGGTGGGTTCAGAGAGAACCTCGCGTGGGCCGCGATGGAATCGTTCAGTCTGTTGGGCAAACGGAATTGACGGACGGAATTATGGCCGGCCGACCGCAAGTAGTGATAGAGCTTCTGTGAGCAGAGGATCCAGGAAAGCGATGATGAACCGGTTAAGCAGGTTGGAGACAGTAGCGAATATAGCAGCTCCGAAAGCGAGTGGGAAATGAAGGCGATCAATAGGCGGATTGGCCGGCTTGAGAATGGACTAGGACTGGTCGAAACGGGAGAGGAACGCCGCTGGCGTGAGCAGTTGGAACGGCGAATGGCAGCCGCGCGGGCACGTCTTGGTCACCCGGAGCCGGATCGCGACAAGCTGCGGGAGGACATGTCAGGTTTGACTTTTGCCGAAGTGATCTTGCGTGGGCGCCAGCGAATGCAGCTCAGCAATCGGGCAGAAGATGACGAGAGCAGTCAGCAAGAAGCTTAGGACCCATGGTGTGGGCTCCACTAGGGATCTAATCAGGTGCAAAGTAACGGCAGTGACTACACAAACAAATTCCAGCGCCCGGCTTCGAGAATTTCATCAATCGCAAAGGAGTCGAGTTCGTCGTCAGAAAGGAGAAAAAATGTTAGCAATGCTTGCTGCAATTCTGATTGTCCTTTGGCTGCTTGGGTTCTTCGCATTTCACGTAACCAGCGGCGTTATTCACATTGCCCTGGTAGTGGGCTTAGTGATGCTTGTTTGGCATTTTCTGGGAGGCGGCCGCGCAGCTGCGTAGACCGTTGACCATCCCTGGTCATATGACCGCATAAACTAATCTTGCGGAGCAGAGGAGCGAACCGTCCGTTGCTGAACTCAGTAAAGAGTTGGAGCACCTTGGCCCATTTGGACTCTGGCGCGAATCAGTGCGCGGCTACTTCCGCGATCACGGTTTCGTCCAGACCGGGAACGAAAGCCTTGCCGAAACTATGGCGCGAGGACTCGCGATTGATACCGACGAATTAAGGGTGTGCATTGCGGAAAATCGAATAGGCACGGCGTTGCTGGAGAGGTTCAGGGCTTGATCGGACTCTCTTAGTGAAAAGTTCCATTCCGACAAGCCTCGAGCACGGTACTCGCCCTGAAGCCGCCGGAAATCCGGGCGAGGCCCTGAGATATCATTTAGACTCAGGACGCCAAACAGGCCGTAGACCGCATGAAGGGATACTTGTTATTAGCGCTTGCGTTGCTGTGGTGTGCCCGGCTTCCGGTGCTTGCCCAGACCTCCCTCGTTGTTGCTAAAGTGGACGCACGCGCAGAGGTGGCGGCGGCGCTCTATGCGGCTTCGGCTACACAAGCGGCTACGGAGCGGCTCGCTGACGCCAAGATGCGGGCACAACGCTTCGAGATTGAACGCCTGCGCACCCAAGTCCGGGAGGGTTTGGCGGGAGCTGCGCAGCTGCAAGTGGCGCTGACGGCTGCCGAAGAACGGTACGTGGCCGACTTGGCGGCGCGTGATCGGGCCTATTCGCAAGAGATGGCTGTTTTCCGGTCGGCGGTTCAGGACATTGCGGCAACGCCTGGGGGCGCGACCGCCTTGGCTCGATTTAACGCCGGCGACGAGACAGGGGCCTTGACGATTCTGGACGACGTGCGTAGAGCACGTGACGCGGCGCGCAAAAAGCGGGCTGATATTGAGAGCGCCGCAGAAGGTCGCCGCATCGCCGCACTAGCGTCGGACGCGCGAGCCAGGGGCAAGCTGACCACCGCGCAGGTCATTGCCCGCTACGAGGAAGTCACGAGACTTGATTCCAGCGTGTATTGGGACTGGGTCCAGCTAGCTCGGCTGTACGACGCTGCCGGAACATTGCCTAATGCCGTGGGCGCGGCCAGGCGCGCCGCTGACGCCGCAACCAACGACCGTGAACGCTCCTTGGCGTTCATTGAATTGGGCTACGCGCTCGTAGCTCAAGGCGACAAGCCGGGGGCACTGGCCGAAGGCGACAACGCCGAGGGGCTGGCTGCGTATCGCAGTTGGCTCAGGACTACGGAAGCACTCGCGACGCGGGATCCGACGAACACCGGCTGGCAGCGTGATCTCTCCGTAAGCCACGCCACGATCGGCGATGTGCTGGCGGCCCAGAACGACGGCTCGGGCGCTCTGGTCGAGTATCGCAAGGGGCTCGGGATCGCGGAAGCTCTCGTGGCACGAGATCCTACTAACACCGAATGGCAGCGTGACCTCTCGATCTTCCACGAGAAGATCGGCAACGCGCTGGTCACCAAGGGCGACGCGCCGGGGGCGCTGGCTGCGTATCGGAAGGGACTCGAAGTCAGCGACGCGCTGGCGAAGCAAGACACGACCAATACCGAGTGGCAGCATGATCTCTCGATCTTCCAGGAGAAGATTGGCAACGTGCTGATGGCCCAGGGCAACGCTTCGGGGGCGGCGGAGGCGTATCGCATGGGGCTTGGAATCAGCGAGGCGCTGGCGACGCAGGATCCGAGCAACTCCCTGTGGCAGCGGGACGCTTCCATGGCCTATCAGAATATCGGCGACATGCTCGTGGCCCAACGCGATTGGTCGGGTGCGCTGGCGGCGTACCGCAAGCGGGCCGGGATTGTGGAGGCGCTGGTAGCGCGGGATTCGACCAACGCACTGTGGCAGATTGACCTCGTCGTTAGTCACGGAAGGATCGGCGACGTTCTGTTGGCCCAACGCGACTGGCCGGGGGCGCTGGGCGAGTACCGCAAAGGGCTTTCGGTTGCGGAAACGCTTGTGGCCCAGCATCCGACCAACACCGATGGGCAGCACGACCTCTTGAGATTCCAGCAGAAGATCGGCGACGTGCTCGTGACCCAGGGCGACGCGCCGGGGGCGCTGGCGGCGTACCGTAAGGGACTCGGGTTCAGTGACGCGCTAGCGACGCAAGACCCGACCAATACCGAGTGGCAGCGCAACCTCTCGATCTTCCAGGAGAAGATTGGCAACGTGCTGATCGCCCAGGGCGATGTGCTTGGGGCTCTGGCGGCGTACCGCAAAGTGCTCGGAGTCCGCGAGGCGCTGGTGGCGCGCGATCCAACCAACGCCCAGTGGCAGCACGACCTCTCCTTCAGCCACCGCAGGATCGGAGACGTGCTTGCTTCCCGGGACGACGGGCTGGGGGCGCTGGCCGAGTATCGCCAAAGCCTCGCTATCGGTGAAGCGCTGGTGGCACATGACGCGGACAACATCCAATGGCAGCAGGACTTGATCGTCGCTTTGGCGAGAATGAGCGAAGTAACTGGCGACAAAGCGTACGCGTCGCGGGCACTGGACCTTACGCTCTCCATGCAGCAGCGTGGCACCATCTCGCCAGATGCTTCGGTGATCCAAGAGTTGAAGCGGCGCGCGGGGCGATGAGCGAGATCTTCATCTCTTACAAACGCGATGACGAGGCGCGGATCGCTCGCTTGGTGCGAGCGCTGGAGAGCACCGCGCTGTCTGTCTGGTGGGACCGTAGCCTTCCCGGCGGGGAAAACTGGCGCAGACAGGTTGAGAATGCCCTCGATGCCGCCAAGTGCGTGATCGTGGTCTGGACGCACAACAGCGTTGGGCCAGCAGGAGACTTCGTGCGCGATGAGGCATCGCAAGCGAAGCGCCGCGGCGTGCTGGTGCCGGTCCTGATGGACAAGGTAGATCCACCACTGGGCTTTGGGGAGATCCAGGCCATTGACCTGACACACTGGAACGGCAGTTCACGCGATCCTTTCTTCCAAGACCTCTCAGCCGCGGTAACCGCCAAACTAGAGGGCCGCGCCATCCCCCAGGCGAAAGGTCCTCGGAAGCGACTAACACGGCGTCTTGCCTATAGCAGCTTCGCGAGCGGAGTAGTGTTCAGCGCCCTGGCGTTTGGTCTCAATCTGTTCCGCGCGCAAAACCGTATTTGCGGTATACCCCTGCTCCAGCCCCATATCTCCGACGTATGCGGTGCGCTAGGACTAGGCGACCGGCCCATCAAACGCGAGCGGATCGCATGGGCGGACCGGGAGCTTGGCAGTTGTGCGCCGCTCCGTACCTATATCGAGCGCTTTCCCAACGGGACTTACCGAGGTGAGGCTGCGAGCCTGCTCGCGGCCCGACGCGTCACGCAAACCGAAGTCTGGACGGCTACGACGCGCCTACTCGAACTGTTCGAGCCTCAAGGGGACATTCGCTCTACCAATAAACCTGGTGCTCAGGCGATTGCACTGGCCCATGCCCAAGCTCTTGCAGAGCGCGAGTGCAGAGGGTTCGCGGCGACGACGTCTTTCCGGTTCAGATCGGCCACAGCCGCCGCGGAGGAGTGGAATTGTAGTTCGGTCGATAAACAAGTGACGTGCAGCTTCGCAGGCAAGGCCGTTTGCGAGTTGGAGGAGCGCCTCATTCAGGAAATCGAGACGTGTGGAAAATAGCGTGACCGTGAGAGTTGCTTTAACGAGTTGCTCTAAATTGATAATCGTGGGTTTCAGTACGAATCGCAAGGTCGGAATGAAGACCCCGTTGCTTTTGGCAAGATACCGAAATCACCCGTTGTCCAAGTCCCTGTCCCAAAGCTAAGCCGATTTTGCTTTCACTCCACGACCCCGCGAAACTCGCTTGGCCGGTTAGTCGCTAGCCTTCGAATTACCCGCACGGAGCGAGTGACGCG
Source organism: Bryobacterales bacterium (assembly GCA_963769205.1). Classification (GTDB taxonomy): domain Bacteria; phylum Acidobacteriota; class Terriglobia; order Bryobacterales; family Bryobacteraceae; genus Palsa-89. The sequence goes on from CAVYKR010000025.1 coordinate 292,830, forward strand.
CTACTCGGAGAAAGCCAACGTTTGACGGCCCGACCGGGCGGATCGTGAGCGATAAACACGCTAGGGACCAGCCACCTCGAATAGCAACCGATAATACGAATTAACAGGTTTTGAATCCCAATTAAGAATACCGGCGAGCGGCAGGTTACTCCAACCGCAGAGCCTCGGTCGGATTCACGGCCGCGGCACGGCGGGCGGGAACAAAACTGGCGAGCAGCGCACAAATTCCGAGTATGCCGGCGACCGCGCCTAACGTTGGAACGTCCCACGAGCGCACTTCAAAGAGTAATTTACGCATCAGAGTGGTTGCCGCTAACGATGACACCAATCCTGCGATGATTCCGATCGCCGTCAACCAGCCTGCTTCTTTGAGAATGAGCTGGTAGACCGAGCTTCGACCCGCGCCTAGGGCCATCCGAATTCCAATCTCGCGTGTCCGACGGCTCACCGAGTAGGCGATCACGCCATACAATCCGACTATGCTGAGCGATAACGCAAGTCCCGCGAAACCTCCCACCAGCCAAGCCGATGAGCGATGCAGATAGGCTGATTGGGAATCGTGAATTTTCTCGTTCATTGTGACTCCCCGATAGGCAACAATGGCTGGATCAATCTGGCGGATGATCGCAGCCAAACCAGGCAAAATGGACTGCTCGGATTGTGCGGTCCTAACCACCAGCGTGAAATTGTTTTGAACCTCCTGAAGGAAAGGAATGTAGAGAACTGGTGGAATGGGCGCATCCAACGGACCTTCCTTGACGTTCTCGATAATCCCTACGATTTCCAAGGGCGATCCCGGAATCGAGACATATGCGAGCTGCTTGCCGATTGGATCTTCACCCGGGAAGTATTTGCGCGCCAGGGCTTGGTTGATAATGGCTACCCGGGGCTTCGAAGCGTCCTCGTCTTCTGTAAAATAGCGCCCGCGCGATAGCTTCGCTCCCAAGGTCCTGAAGTACTCGGGGCTGACGCTCCGACTGGGCGCCTCATAGTGCTCGCCGTGCCAGGGCCGCCCTAGCACATGAAACCAGATCGTGTTTCCGTTGCCATCCAAGGGCACACCCCTGCGCGCAAGTGCAGCCGACCTCACGCCGGGCACGCCCTCGACTCGATCGAGAATAGTTTTGGTAAAGACAAGGGTCTGCTGATCTGTCGTATAGCCGGACCCCGATGCGTCGACATTCAAGGTGATCAGATGATCAGGCTCAAAGCCCAGTTCGACCCTGAGCAGGCGGGACAAACTCTTGCCCAGGAGCCCGGCGCCCACAAGTAATACCATCGCCGTCGCTAGCTCTACGATCACGAGCTTCGAACCGATCCGGCGCCACGTATTCCCCGATGAGCCGCGACCTGTCTCAGCCAGACCAGCCCGCTTATCTAACAACGATAAATGCAATGTTGGAGTGAATGAGAAAAGCACAGCCATGAGAAGCGCGATTCCCCCGGCGAACGCCATCACATCCGAGTTCAATCCCAGATCCTCCCAAAAAGGCATGCGGCTCATCATGTTTGCCGGAATGAGACTCGTCAACATGTGCATGGTCCAAGAGATCAGCGCCAGGCCGGCAAGGCTACCGGCCGCCGTCAGCACCAAGCCCTCAGTAATAAATTGCCGCACAATTCGGCCGGGCGATGCGCCCAGCGAACTGCGAACTGCGATTTCCTTTCTGCGGTTCTCGGATCGGACCAGCAAAAGACCCGCGACGTTGACGGTGGCGATCAGCAGCAGCAATCCGGCCCCCGTCAGCAGCACCAGCAGGATCGGACGTATATCGCCTACCACCACGCTGGTGAGAGAGGCAACCGTTCCGCCTTGATCGCGGTTGGTATCGGGATACTGCAATTCAAGTTGCTTAGTGATCGATTGCACGTTGGCAAGCGCTGTTTTCATAGGTACGTTGTCTTTAAGCCGTGCCATACCGAAGAGGCCGTGGCAGCTTCGCCTTAGATCGCAATTGCCGGCCGGATGGAGAGCGGTCCAGAACTCAGCGCGTCCGACGGGGGGGAAATAGAAGTTCTGCGGCAGCACGCCGATGATGATATTGGGAGCGTTATCTAGAGTAACGGATTGCCCCAGCACATCCCGATGTCCTCCGTAGCGCGTCTGCCAGGCGGAGTAGGTCAGCAGGACGGTCCGCCGCACTCCGGGCAAATCCTCCCCTGGATAGAAATCTCGTCCTAATATCGGAGTGACTCCCAGGGTGCGAAAAAATCCGTCGCTCACGCGGGCGCCTCGCACGATCTGCGGGCCGTTTTGATCGGTGAGCAGGTTTCCACTGCCCTGATACGCCTCCAGGGAATTGAAGACAGTATTGAGTTTTTTCAGATCAATGTAGTCGGGATAAGAAAGATTGGATTGAGGAAACAGCGGGATCGTCCCAAAAACGCCGACCAGCCTAGATGGATTCTGGTAAGGCAGCGGTTTGATCAAAGCCGCATCGATAAATGCAAAAATTGCGACGCTCGCGGCCATGCCGATAGCCAATACAATCACGGCCGTGCAGGTGAATACTAAGCTGGCCCGTAACTGCCGTAAAGCAAAACGCAAGTCTTGTAATAAGTTGTCGAAGAAGTTCATGTCAACCGCCCATAGAGACGATACCGGGGTCGGATGGTTTGGTTACAAACGAAGGAAATGTTAGGAAGCCTTCCCAGCGTAGCGTTAGCTTCTATGGTCGGCGGCCCAAGAGTATGCCGTCTCCGCCCTGCCAGCACCTATCTCGGCAACTTGGCGTCGACCGAGGGACAACAGCTACCGATAATACGTGACAGGCTTCTTCGATAGGACGCTAAAGGCAGTTAGTGCGATCAGATAGCCAGCCCGATGGCCGAGAGTTTAGCTGGCCCGGCGCGCACAGATCGCAATGCGACTCGCGCGCTTGGTTTTGCTGTACTCGCGCGATGGGCCGTGACCGCAGTGGGACCTCGAAGGTGCTGAGAAAAGGTTCTTACTGCGCCGTCGCGCCGCTGACTTGACGGGAGTAAATCTTCGTCACCGGCAGCACGATCTTCGAACGGCCGTCGAGCGCCACCGTGTTGGTCGCCTTCACCGCCTGATCGTAACTTTTCACCGGCTCCCAGGTGTTCGAGTGCACGTCGAAGCGCGGCGAATTCGTGCTCTGCACCAGCACCTCGATCTTGTGGCCGGCATTGAAGACCAGAGCCGTGGACCAGAGATCGACTTTGATCGGATAGATCTTGTTCTTCTCGGGGCGCGCCGGTCCACCTTTCTGGATCTGGTAGCGCAGCTTCGAACCCTGATCCATCACCAACGCCTCGTAGCCGTTAGGATAGACGTCGACCAGCTTGACGATGAAATCGGTATCCTCGGCGTCGGTGGAGACCGCCAGCTCTGCCGTGATCGGGCCGACGATTTCAACCGCCTCCTTCAGCGGCTCGGTTTCGAATTTGAGCACGTCGGCGCGGCTGCTGACTTTGCGTTGATCCATGGGCCCACGATCCATCATCAGGTTGTTGCCACCGATCGCCGGAACGGGATCTTTGGGATCGGAAACGTAGGAAAGCTTTCCGGTGCCTGAGGGTTTCGCTGTCGAAGCGTATGCGACTCCGTCAGGTAGTAGGAGGTCGCTGTGGAAGCGGGGCGGCCAGCTATCGGCCGTGCGCCACGTGTTGCCCGGCGCGGACTTGTCGAAGGTGTCGCCCATGACGTAATAACGAACGGCAGGCTCCTTCATGACACCGTTGTCGATGCCCTTCAGCCAGTAGTCGAACCAGCGGATGGTATCGCCGCCATTGAGATTTCCGGCTTCGGCCGGATATTTCAGGTCGCCCTTGAGCGCGCCGTGGCCGAAGGCGCCCATCATCAGCTTTTGATTTCCGCGCGCTTTCGGACCGCCCTCGGTCTGCAACGCCGTGAAGCTGTCGAGCGTGCCTTGCTCGAAAATGTCGTACCAGCCGCCGACGTTGTACATGGGAATATTGACGTGAGTGACCTGCGCCCGCAGGTCGTGCGAGATGGGCTTCCTCGTCATAGTCGCGAATCACGGGGCGGGCGATATCGCCCGTCGCGAACGCCTTGCGCCTTCAGCCATTCTTCGTTCAGGTTCTTCAGAAACACGCCGCCCGGATAGTTGGAGTACCGGAAAGTGGAGCTGGGCGCGACCTGCACGAATGCGGTCACCAGGTGCGGCGGAGCGGCGATGGCGGCCAGATTTTGAGTGATGCCCATCGCCGAAGGTCCCACCATGCCGACCTTGCCGTTCGACCAAGGTTGCTTGGCGATCCACTCGATGGTGTCGTAGCCATCCTTGATATCGTCGACAAACGCCGCGTACTTACCCTCGCTCTTGAACTTTCCCGCGGACGTCCTGAGCGACGCGAACATAGCCATGCGCGAGATACTCTTTGTGCGCCTGCGGACCGTACATCACGTCTTTGCCATAGGGCGTTCGTGTGAGCACGACGGGCCAAGGGCCTTCGCCCGGCGGAAGATAGATGCTGGTGGCGAGATGCACTCCATCGCGCATCGGTAACCATTTCTTCACGCGCCGGTCTGCGCGAACATGGGCAGCACGGCGAATAGAGGCAGGAGTAGTCTATGGCCCGGGGACATGCAAAATATGATAATCAATTGGCGCGGCGCAGGGGCAACGCTGTCAGAACTAGGCGTATCCGAGAGTTATCCGCGTGATTTTCGCAAAACGATCCAACTGTCACACGCCTCGCGGAGATGCTGCAGTCGCTGTCTCGTGGGCGGTAGATAGCGGACGATAATGTGCGTTAACGGGCCGGTTGGTGCACCAGGACACTCCCGGTGGTAGGCGCGGTTAACTGCGATTGTCAACCGTCAGCGCGCTGCTGGATCGCGCTCGATCACCATCAATGTGAACGATCCGGGCAGCACCGGTCCTCTGCCCCTGCCGCCCGCCGGGCGCCGGCCCAAACTTCGCGGAGACGATGAACACGCGGTGATTGGTGGGGTCGAGCCCCATGTTGCGCGACCCCTGGGGCGTCTGTACGTTTTCGATGACGTGATATTGGTCCGGAGTGTCCTGATGAATCACGGTGAGCGTGCCGTCCGCATTCGAGGCAAACGCGTTGCCCGAGGCCGCATCGAACCCGGCGCCGTCCACGCCGGTGCCGATCGGGACCGTTGCGACCACCTTGCCGGCCTGATAGTCGGAGACCGCCATCACTCCGCTGCGGCATCCGCTGAACAGCCGATGGTGGGCAGTGTCGATGGCCATGGCGACCGGCTGCTTGCACGGGGCAGTGGACCAGCGCCGCGCCACGGTCGCTGTCTTCGCGTCGATCTCGACCACCTCGCTCGTGTCGGTGAGATTCGCGTACACCTTGCCGTCGCCGGCTGAAGCGCCGTATTCCGGTTTGCCGCCGAGCGGAATGTTCGTGATCAGCGTCCCCGCCCGCGGGTCGATCACCGTCGAGGAGTGCGCGTCGCCATTCAATGTGAAGACGCGGTTCGATGCGCTGTCGTAGACGATCGCGTCGGCATCTTCGGCGGCCGGGATCCGGCCGAGCACCTTGAAGGTCTTCAGATCGAACATGACCACGGACTGGTCGTTACCCGAGGTGGCGAATCCATGCCCCGTGGCTTCCGCCACCGCGGTTCCGTGCGCGCCCTGGATGCCGGTGACTTCGCCGAGCAGCGTCCCGCTGTCTTCATCGACGACCATCACGCGATTCTGCCGGGCGATAAACAGACGGTGATTGGGTGGATCGGGCACGATGTAGTCCCAGCTCCCGTCCCCGCCCAGCGTGTAGGTGTGGGTGACGCGGTAAGACGAGGATGACTGCGCGAGGAGTGACGTCACGGTAGCCAGTGTGAGGACGAGCGCGATGTTGCGCATAGGGGCTCCTCTTCCGAATTGATGGCGGTCACTTTGAAACAGTTCCGTCTGGCTTAACCGCGAACTCCGATTTCTCTCCGTCTTTCTCGATCTCTGCTTCGTACGAGATCCTGCTGCCTCTCGTCACCGTTTCGACCTTGAGAACTTTTCCGCCCGCTGCCTTCTTCTGGATCGCGCTCTTGGCGGAAGCGGGAATCACATCGAGTGCCGTCTCCTCTTCCATTTCAACGAGCGTACCGGTCTTGTCGAATAGCAGGTCACGGCCGTGCCCGTGAGCCTTGTCTCGGCTTCGTAAAAGGTCTTGCCCTTCTCAGTCTCCGTGGAAAAACCCTTGATCACAGCGCCCTTGATCTGTTCCTGAATTGGCTTTTGCACCGCTGGCGGAAGATCGCTCAATTTCACTGGTTTGTCGACGGCGAAAGCCAAGCCCGTGGCCACCGTTGCGTATGCAAGAATGCGGTGCTGCGTGTTCATAAACAAAATCTCCAACGATGGGATGTTAACAGGTGTAGCTGAAGATTGGCTGAAGCCTCGGTGGAAGACTACCGCTCGAAGGACGACGGGCCGGCACCAGCTCTTGGAAACTGAGCGCTGCGGTCGCTGGCCGGTAGCTAGCGGCCGATAATGGCTCACATCAGGGTCCAGCGGAAGAACGGTTTCTGACCCCGTCGACTTGAGCACATCAAGGCGTCGGCCGTAACTTAACGATTCCGATAAGAACCTAGCGTTACTCGGGCAGGTGGATTGTCTCGGAGCGCCCGGACACCTATGCGGGAAGGGTAAAGAGAAACACCGAACCCACGCCAATTTGGCTTTCCACCCAGATGTGGCCTCCATGTCCTTCTACGATTTTCCGAGAGATGGCCAGGCCGAGCCCCGTGCTGCGCTCACCGGCGGTGCTGCCTACGCGGGCCCGACCGAAGAGTTGAAATAGGTTGATGCATTCGGCTTCGGAAAGGCCCGGCCCATGATCGCGAACCGAAATCAGCACGCCATCGCCTTGCGGCGACGCGCCAACTTCAACTGTGGTCTCAGGTTGCGAGAACTTGACCGCGTTTGAGATCAGGTTGTTCAACACCTGACCGATCTTTCCTCCATCGAACGACAGCTTGGGCAGTACGCCTTCGATTTGAAGACTGACGGGAATATGCTTCTGCCGCGCCAACTTGGCGTTGAGGCCAACGCTGTGTTCGAGCAGTTTGCGCAGATCGGATGGACAGCGATTCAAGCGCAAATTACCGGACTCGATCGAGGCGACGTCCAGGAAGTCCTCGACCAACTCCAACATGAACTTGCTGGATCTCCGGATGTCGGATAGATATCCGAGTTGTTCTTCAGTGAGCACGCTGGCCACCTCGTCGCGCAAAAGCTCCGCAAGGACGAGGATACTGCCGATGGGGTTGCGCAGGTCGTGGGCCGCCATGCCGAGAAACTCAGTCTTGAGTTGATTGAGGCGTTTAAGTTCCACCGCTGCCTCCTTCATTGGAGTCACATCCGCAGCAGCGCAAGTAATACCTGTAACACTCCCCTTAACATCGCGAAGTGGCTCGACGGTGAGGTCGAAATAATGTGTCTCACCCTGAAAGGTTACAGTAGCTTCGGTACGAGTCCCGATCCCGCTCTCCAAGACGCCTTGCTTGATGGCCATCAGGCGGGCTCCCTCTTCCCCGCTCGACGATTTCCGCATCTGTCTGGCCGACATAGCCTTGTGCAGCCCAGTCTAGGACGGGCGAGTTGATCCACCTATAACGCAGATCACGGTCCTGATTGAACACTACAACCGGTGAGTTTTTGAGCGCAACGCGGAACCGCTCCTCGCTGATGCGCAAGGCTTCGTCCATCCGCTTACGCTCAGTGATGTCGTAAAGGACCGAGTTGCTCATCAAGTATTTGCCCTCCGAATCTCGGATGGCAGTCGCACTTACCAGAACCTGCAGTATCGAACCATCCTTGCGGAGCAGGTGCACCTCAAGATCACGTAATTGCCCTTGATGTAAGAAGTCAATAAACGCATCCTTTACAGACTTAATACTCTCTGGCGCAAGAAGATCGAAAATCTTCTTTTTCCCGACCAACTCATCCCGTGCGTATCCCAACCAGCGGAGTTCAGTTTCATTCACACGGACAAAGACGCCATCCTTGTCCAAGGAATGAAAGCCGCAGGGAGCACTATTGTAGAGGTCTTCTCTTCCGCTGAGCGCATCCGAGGGACTGGGCATGCCTTGATCCATACTCTTTTTGAATTGTCTGGCTTTATTCTGTTTCGTTCCTTTTTTTCAACCCGGACACCGTAAGCGAGATAACAGAGAGGCGTCGCCTAAGCGCGGCGGAAAATCATTTCACTGGGCGCCCGAGCACCGAAAGGGACTCGGCCGAAGCGCGGAACGCAGGTCAATTCGGAGCTATGAGGACAATGAACTCCGAAGCGTCTTCAAGAGATCCGCGAATTGAAACGGCTTGCGAATAAAGCTGTGGATCTGCGGCGCGCTCATTGAGCTCGCAATCATCTCCTGGCTATAAGCGCTGGTCAAAATCACCTTGATATCGGGCTTCGCGTTCACGGCTTCAGCAATGATTTCGTGACTGGAAGCCCCTGGCATCGTCATATCCAGCAGAACTACATCGATTTTGCCCCCGTCCCCACGCAGAAGTTTGATCGCAGAAGAACCCTCGGCAGCTTCGAATACCTCGAAGCCAGTCTTACGGAGCATCTTCACAATAGCTTGGCGCAAGTGATCCTCGTCTTCCACAACCAGAACGGTGCGATGCTGAGATGGGACCGCCATTTGCCCGTCGCCGGATATCGCTTGGCCGCTTGCGGCAGCCGTGGTCTTCGCAGATGGCAGCAACACTTGAAATGTAGTTCCTTTGCCCGGTTCGCTCGCCAGATGGATCGCTCCGCCGAGACTGCGCACGATTCCCTGCACGACGGCCAGTCCAAGTCCGCGGCCCGCGGATTTGGTGGTGAAGAACGGGTCGAATACCTTGGCCTGCGTTTGCGGGGACATGCCGCGACCAGTGTCGGAGACCTCTAGTTGCAGGTACTCGCCATCGGGCAACGTTCTGGATGAGCTCGCCGCCGGATTCTCGTTTCAGGGTCACACGCCTTGTGATCACCCGAATCACTCCATCCCGATCTCCGATGGCATCCGAGGCGTTCGTAATGAGGTTCATCACAATCTGCCGTAGTTGTGCGGCACTGGCACGGATGGCCGGAAGATCGTGGTCAAGATGAGCCTCGATCACCGCGTGCTTGGTCACCGAAACCTTGAGCAACGAGAGCATCTCATCGACTGTCTTCGAAAGATCGACCGGCCCGACAGCCCCGCTTTCTTTTCCGGCATAGATCATCAGCTGGCGAACGATTTCGGAGCCGCGCATCGCCACCTCAGAGATCGCCTTCAGCTCTTCTTTGCATGACGAACCCGCATCCAACTCCGACAACCCCAGCTCTGCTTGAGCCTGCACCGCACCCAACAGGTTGTTGAAATCGTGAGCAATCCCGCCCGCCAGCGTTCCCACGCTCTCCAGTTTCTGCCTGAAGAGGGCCTCCTCCTGGGTGCGTTTGATTTCGGTGATATCTTCGATCATGGCAAGTCCGTGGAGAGGCTGGCCGTCGGGGCCACGGATAATGGATGCAGTCAGGTTGATCCAGATGATTTCACCGTTTTTCTTCTGGTATCGTTTTTGCATGCGGTAGAAGGGTATCTCGCGCTTGAAGAGCCGCTCGGCGAGTTCTACATCCGCTCGCACGTCATCCGGGTGCGTGATTTCGGCAAAGGTCTTCTGCACGAGTTCCGCCTCAGGGTAGCCCACCATTTCACAAAGGGCACTATTGACCTTCATGAAACGATAGTCCCTACCCACAAGGGCGAGACCGAGAGGCCCCTCTTCGAACACCCGACGGAAACGTTCTTCGCTCTCGCGCAACGCGGCCTCCGCGGCGCGCAGCTTTTCGACTTGCCCCCTATCGTGCTGGCGTTCATCGACCACTGCCGCCAACACGAGAATTGTCAGCGAGTAAATGGCAATGAGCAGCCGGAGATCGCCTGCCGAAAGAGCTTGCTCCCAATGCAGTTGGTACCACAGAGTGGTCGCGATCATTGCGTTTGCGGCCAGTGCCAGGACGGCCAGACGCATGCCGCGGAAGAGCGTGAACGCGAGCGGCGGGAGGAAGGTCAGGTAGCTGACGTTGAGACCGTACTGCACCTTGAATTGCACACTCATCCAAAAAGTAGCTGTCCACACCACCACTTCGACAGCCAACTCCAGAACATCCCGGGTAGCGATTGTTGGCTGCCATTCATTCTCTGCGTCTAAAGCGGTCCATTCCTTTAACGGCCTGGAAAGGTATACCAACACTGCTGGCGCCAGGGCCAAAATTCCTGCCGCGCCGCGCAGCCAACCATCTACTGTGCTCGGAACGCCGGCACGCAGTGGGATTCCAACAACAGGCAACACCGTGCTGTTCAGTAACGCCGGCACGGCAGGCGCCAGAACGGCGCCGGCCAGAAATGCCAGGGTAGATCTCTCCCGCAAAAGCCAAGGTTCGCTCCTCGCGAGTCGCCGGGCAACAACCAATGCGCAGGCGTGAGAGATCAGATAGAGAGGTGTGACAAAAACGGCGCCTCTCCAGCCAAGGAAAGCCACGAACGATATAAAAAAGAGGAGTTGACTCCAAACGAACCCCCGCCATCCGAACACCAGCGTGAGCGCGAACAGAATGGCAGGACGGTATGCGAGAGTCGGGGTTAGCAGTCCTCTCCAAAGCGATCCGTCCACAACGCCGAAGACTGCAATGCCGGCCACCATCACGCTCAGGATTCGCAGGTCTGGTGACTGCAGGACGCGCTCGATGTGCATCGATAGTCGGGCCATAGCCAGTATTCTATACGGAAAGTCATGGGACTGCCCAGCGAGTAACGACGCGGGGTCGAGATGGACCGCTGGAGCAGCGGAGGACCAGCGCAGGGACACGAGTTGGCGTAATGGATTGCGGCGCATCGCGCTGCGACCCCATATCGTTTTGATGTCAGGCTTCGATCCAGGGAACTACGGACGCGCATCTTCGCCATGGTATGACTTCATGCCGAAACCGTTCCGTCCTGTGCAGGTAGTCTCGTTAGTCGAGCAGGTGTTGGCGATGTCGCGCCGTATCTTTGCCGAGCCGGAAGAATTCAGATCAGCGAGAAGTCACTATCCCGTGCTTCTGTCTCGCGGGCCAGAAATGCTGTTCTGGGATACCTACCGATATGGCCGGATAACGCTCCGGTCTCCTGAGCCACTTTCAAGATCTCCCGCGATAGCTTTCTTTCGTCCAATCTCCGAGCAGCCGACAATACGGTCGGAACTCCCCTGACGCTTGCCAGAACGACCACTTTGGGGCAATTCCACACTCGATGGGATAATTGCTGTGTGATTGAATTCTCGGATGATTTCATTGAAATTCAAGGCGTGTCTAGCAGCCGTGCTCGCGGCGGTGCAGTTCAAGTAAGGAACGGGCGTTGTCGGCGTGTAGCCGAGCCATCTCTGTTAGCTGATGTTGTTCTTTGAACTGCCTGTCATTTCCCTTACAGGCCGCCAACTCCCCGACCGCCTGCGAAAACGCCAGGACGGCCTCGTTCGATAATTTGACGAGATGGTTTCGGTGAGTGCACTCGCGCATACAAACACGCCCACCCGAAAAATGCCACGCTTTGGATGAGAAGTCTAGTTAGGAAAATTGCCGATGCTCAAAGTAGGCCACTCCCCGTTAGATATTCAAAGTAGCTCACTACCCGAAAGTTGCCCGTCTTGCCGTCCACCAAGGACTGAATTTTCGTGCATCACCGTCAACGCAGTGTGCATCTCTGTTCGGTGACCAAGCCATGTGAGCTGTGCGATCTACTTAGGGCGGAACTTGCTTCCGCTCGCCTGGAAGCCACGGCAATACACTCGGATCGCGCCGCACGCCGAGCGGACGCAAGCGTTGGGCCGCCACTACGCGCTACGTGGTTCAACGAGGCGATGACGCGCTGGATAATCGCCGCATCAAATCTGGAGTGTCACTTCATCAATCACGGCTGATTGCCGACGAAAATTCGGTGATGCTCAAAGTAAGCCACTACCTGCACGTTGGACCTCTTGCTTATACTTGGTTTCGCATGCCGCTACGGCCTTCTTGGGCGAGCCACAGGCCGGACGAAAGGGTTTCCGATAACACCCACCCATTGGAAACCCAGGCTGAGCTGATTAGGTTGAAGAAAACTCACCGTTATACCGTGCAACCAGCGGAAGAGGGCGAGTCGGGATGCCCTTAGCAGTTCGGAGGAGACCGGCCAAGTGCATTTTTCCCGGCCCGCCTTGACCTCAGATGCGCCGGACACCAGGTGCGCTCGAAGATCCTGACTTCGCAACTCCCCGTTTCACGCTGGCATGAACAGATCGGCGACCCCATCCTGGCCGACGGCATTCTCAACAGGGTCGTTCACAACGCCCATCGCATTGAGATGCGAGGCGATGCGCAAGAGTCGGGGGACGCCAAACACGTAGATAGCGCGCACACGCCGCTTGCTCCGGTGGCGCCGCTGATCCGCAGAACGCCGCGTCATGATTGGGGCGGCAGAAAGGGGTCCAAACGATTAAATCTAGCCCAGGCGGACTCGCGTCGTAGGCAATAAGGAAAGTTGAATCAAGAAACCAGAAGTGAGAAACCCATGAAAATTGCACCCGCAGGTTCAGCTGCCAAAGAGGTTGGGAAGGAAACCACGTCACGCGAAACACCATCTCGTCGGGACTTCCTGGCTCGCTCGGTAACGGCCGGTGCCGGAATCCTTTTGTGTGGGGACCTGGGGGTGGTAGCGGCAGAAAAGACGACCTTCACGATCCTGCACACCAACGACCTCCACTCGAATTTCGTCGGGATGGGTCCGGCCTCGGACTACACGCCGTTCAGTACCGGCACCGACAAGACACTGGGTGGATACGCTCGTCTGGCCGCGCTAATTCGCCAAAGGAAGAAAGCGCGCAAGGATCTCGGCGCGGTGTTGATCCTGGACGACGGCGACTACAGCATGGGGACGGCATTCGGCGGGGCTATTCGCGAGACCGGCGCCGAACTGCAACTCATGTCCAGGATGGGTTACGATGCCACCACCTTCGGCAACCATGAATTCGACTTCGGTCCTGACGGACTGGGTCAATCGATCGGAGTCGCCGCCAAAGCTGGACTTGTTCCTCCAATAGTCGCCTCGAACACCAACTTCGAAGGGAAAGACGCAACGCTGGCCGATCTCCAGCGTTTGGCGAAGGATGGGGTGATCCGCCGCCATCTCGTGATCGAGCGCGGCGGTGTGCGCTTCGGCATCTTCGGGTTGCTCGGGAAAGAGGCCCTAGTCTACACCAACGGTGGCGCAGCGTCGTTCCCTGACGCCATCGAGACCGCCAAGGATCTGGTGAACGTTCTCCGCGAGAAGGAGAAGGTGGATGTGGTTATTTGCCTTAGCCACGGGGGCGTAGCGAGAGGAAAGGACGGGAAATTCACCCGCGGCGATGACGTGCGCGTGGCTGAGGCCGTGCCGGGCATCGACGTGGTCATTAGCGGCCACAGCCATACTGCGCTGCAAGAGGCGATTATCGTCAACGGCTGCACGCCCGTGGTCCAAGCCGGGAAGTATGGACAGAACCTCGGCGAACTGGTGATTACAATGGACGGCGGCAAGGTGACGGTCGAGTCCTACCAGCTCCACCCGATTGACGACACCATTGCCGGCGACCGAACCATTTCCGACGAGATCGCCGGGTACAAGAAGACTGTCAGCAAGACTGTATTCGCGTCTCGCGGTTATAGCATTGATCAGCCGCTAGCGGTGGCGCCGCGGGATCTGCCCAACACTTTCACAGACATCGCCGCCGGCACACCCCTCGCCAACCTCGTCACCGACTCCTTCCGAAAAGCCACCAAGGCCGACATCGCAATCACCGCTAATGCATTGATGCGCGCCGGTTTAACACGGGGGAAGTCAGGGGTGCAGACAGTCTACGACGTGTTCGCTGTGGCGCCGCTCGGCACCGGTATCGTGGATACAACGGCAGGCAGCGCCCTCGTGACGGCTTACTTCACGGGCCAGGAGTTGAAGCATATGCTCGAATTTTTTCTTGTGGATAATCCGACCCACCCGGGCGAAATTTTTCCCCGCACCTCCGGCATGCGGTTTCGCTACGATACGTCGCGCCCAATGTTCGACGTCGTAACGTCGATCGAAATAGGAGACCTCGACCACGGCTACCGTGCGATCGACATCACAGGGAAGGACGAGCGTTTGTATAGCCTCACGTGTCCGCTGATGTTCGGCAAGTTCGTTGTGGCCATTCCAAACTACACAAAGGGCAAACTGGCTCTGGTGCCCAAGAACAAGGAGGGGCAGCCCCTCAAGGAGACGACCGAGTTACTCGACGACCCTCGCGGCGACACGCCCGACCTGCTTCCGCCGCCGGCCACGGTGGATAAAAGTAGTGTCGACACGATCACGAAGGGAGGTGCCGTTCGGGAGATCAAGGAATGGCAAGCGGTCATGGATTACCTCCGCAGCCTGCCCGTTAAGACCAAGGGTGGACTACCCATGATCCCGGTCGATGAGCGCGCCTCAGAGGTCCGGGCGATTAAAATAGGCTGATCGGCTTTGGACGAGTTGTTGAATCTAGTCAGGGACGTGCTGATCATGGTGGGACAGCACGCCCGCTCAGGAGCCTTGTTCTATGACTTCCAAGATGAAAAAGTGCGCGGCACTGCAATATTCCTCGGTCCCCGCCACGGGCCACGGGTTTGGCCGTCGAGTTGGTACGCGAGGCGGCGAGGCGGCGAGGAATCCGGCTCGAATGGGGTCCGCCAGACAGGTGGAGCAGATGCGGCGCGACGGGAACGGAAGGCGGATCTGTGGCCGTTCCTCACGATCATTCCTGAGCGGAAACCTTACATTCACTTCACCGAGTCTTATCTGGAGAACGAGCACTCATTCTGTCTCGTAAATGATGTACACCTCGCGGTTCCATAACGCTCCCTTACGTATCCTGAGAATTCTTCGGTAACAGCCTATGCGTTGATCCGTTCGAAGATCAGCTTTTTGGAAATCTCCGGGCTCCACCCACTCGTGCCGCGCTTCTATTCGCACTCTTAATGAGCCGCTATGGGCCCGGTGCATGTTGGGGTCCGATTTCACTCCCAGGTCCACCACAAACGGTGACGGACCTGGGTTGTTGGGGTGCTGCCATCTAGCGAACGATCTCTGAAAAGACCAACCGATAATGCGCAGTCACCCGAACAAGGCGGTGGATGTCGTTCCCTGGCAAACTTCCAGATCTCTGGTCTTCAGGCGAGCAACTCATGTCTAATGTGCAACCTCATCTCCCGCGCGGTTCGTTCTCGTGTGGTTAGTTGCCGTCCTCTATGCGGCTTCCTCCTTTGTCGTTTCCACCGCAGCGTGGCGCCTGGCCTCCTCCTGGGTGGGCATCCGAGCCCGGGTCGCGTCGCTTGGCATTCTCTGTCGCATGTTCGATCCGACCCAGCGCAGTCCAATGAATATAGGGTACGTCCGTAAAGGGTCGGCTTACTTGATGTCTCCGTCACTCAGAGGTAAGGTCCAGATGACTACGATAATGCCCATTAAAAGGACCCAAGATGAACGATTTGGTTGTGGCGCAAAAGATCGCAGGATGGGAAAAGCTGAAGGCTCTGGTACTAGACAGCGTCTCCTCTCCTATTACAAAACGCGTCTACAATATGGCGCTGGAGGAGTTCCTGGTATGATTCCAGCAGGCGCCGCGGCCCGGCTTCACAAAGGCCACCGTGAGCGCGTGGCGGGTATCGCTGGAAGCCCGCGGGCTTGGTTCGTCGTCGATCATTATTCGGATGTCAGCCTTTCGCAAGCTGGCCGCTGAAGCGGCCGATAACGGACTGCTCGCGCCGGAGCTCGCGGCTGGAATCGCCCGTGTGCGGAGCGCGAAATCCATGAGCATCCGCAGGGGCAACTGGCTGTCGGTGCGACAGGCGCAGAGCCTGCTCAACGCGCCCGACGTCAGCACCGTGAGGGGTCTACGCGATCGTGCCAACGCCAAACTCGATCAATGCCTTCACTGCACAGGCACGATCTGTTCAATCATCTCGAACCCTGGCTCGTTGATAGCGCCTCTATTAGCGCCTGGCTAAACGAACGCGAATCTTAACAGTCGGTCCGAATTCCTTTCGTGGGAGCGAACGCGAATACACGACAGAGACGGCCACCTGCACAATGCCGCGATCAGGGGACGGTTCGCGGCAGTCAGACTACCAGCGCCACGAAAGGGGTCAACGGAGTGACGGGATAGGCTATACGAGCGGGAAAACTGCTACACCCCCAGGTTCCTCCGCCGCTGCTCCAAACGGACAGATCACGTGCTAATGAAACCGGACACATCATAAGCTGACGACAAACTTCGCGTTTGCGCGGTCAGCGCCGATCGGCTGCGCGATATACTGGCGTGTCAGTGACGACTATTCATTCGGCGGCTGAGGAGAGAAATGGCGACAGCGCAACAGCAAGCTGCAACGTACTCGTTCATCGGTCCACTTCTTGCAGATCCCGTTCTTAAGAAATATGGAGATAATGCCCTGCCGCTATTCGCAGTGGCTCTCCATTTGGATGTGGAGGATTTGGGTAGCTTTGCGACCGATAGCCTGACCGACCACCCATCCGACAAGAAAGCGGATATCATTTATATCAACGAAGCAGATGGTGTGGCGTGCGTTGCGCAGGGTTATGCTGCAAAAGATTGGGGAAAACAAGAAGCACCTGCGAACAAGGCAAGCGATCTGAACACGGCTGCTGCTTGGTTGCTCCAAACTCCTATCGACGATGTACCTAAGGGAGTCCGTGCGCACGCCAAGCTCTTTAGGGACGGCCTCGAAAAGAAGACGATAACGAAGGTTATCTTCGCGTACGCGCATAACGCGCTTGAGTCGCACAATGTCGAAACAGAACTTCGGACTGTTCGACATTTGCTCAGTGGTCTAGAACTCGTCAGGGGCACCGAGATCGAAGTAGTAGAACTTGGGCTCCGGCGAATTGAAGCCCTGTACCTGACTTCGCTTGGCTCCATTCAGGTGACCGACGAGGTTGATCTTCCCGCGAGCGAGGTCATCTCCGAGAAAGGTCCCGGTTGGCGCGCTTTCGTTTTGTCCCTAAACGGCAAGATTCTTTACGACCTGTATGAGAAACACAAGAATGCACTGTTCAGTGCGAACCTGCGCGACTTCCTCGGTGCTCGCAAAATGTCGGGAAATGTGAACAACCGCATCAAGGAAACGGCAGAGACAAAACCCGGTGAGTTCTTCGTTCTCAACAACGGAATAACACTTGTTACCAAAAAAGCTAAGCTTGATAGAAAGAAGAAGACACTGCGCATCTACGGTGTATCGGTCGTAAACGGAGCCCAAACAACTGGCGCTGTTCATGCGGCCGGTATTAATCACTCGAAGAAAGTATCCGTGCTGGCCCGGGTAATAACAGTAGATCGTCCCGGGATGATCCCCACACTCGTAGCCGGTAACAACACGCAGAATTCCATCGTGGCTTGGGACCGACGGAGCAACGACCCCGTGCAGATTCGAATCAAGCAGGAATTCCAGAGCAGGGGCGTGGACTACGTTCACCGAAGGGACAACACACGAAAGCCAGCCACATCGCTGTTTGCTGATCAGGTTGGCCAAATGCTTTGCGCGTTCAGCGGCGACCTTCAGACTGCGATTCGTGCGAAGGCAGACATCTTCGAATCTGACATAACCTACAACAAGGTCTTCCCCCGTTCGCTCAGTATCGGCCATATATCTTCGGTCCAGGCATTGGGATGGGCCTACGATCACATGAAGCAAGAATTGAAGACAAAGTCGGATTCGGGGAAGATGACGGAGATCGAGCAGCGACAGCTTCGACTGCTCGATTTTCCAGCCTCAAAGCAGTTTCTGATCTGTGTTGTCGGTGCCCTGCGAGAGGAAATTGCCGGAACGAAAGTCTCCGAACCAAGGACTCTTGAATTGAAGCAGGAATTCATAACAACCGACGGCAAACGGGCCGTCGATGCGTGGGTAAAGGTGTTGAAGTCAATTCTGCCGATCATAGTTCAGAGCCTGCCGGCCGAGGAATACGCGGTTGTACGGTCAACTGAGCACACAGACTTAGTTGCCAAGACAACCAAGGGCCTGGTTGCAGGGGCACAGGTCCTCCAAAGCAACTTTGAGGATCTCCGTAAGTTGCTGAAGTCTGTGCAACACTGAGAGTCGCTTGCCCGGCACCACTACGGGTGGGTAGTTGCTGTCTAGTGCAATTCTTGTCCCAACGGCGTTATGGGAAATAACTCGCGTGATCCTGATCCGACCCGAGTTAGCCGCGCGTCTTGATCCACAACGACTGCGCATTGTGACATCCAGCGCGCATATGTTCATTCGGTTTGATGGCCGACCTGACGCTGCGAACTACTCGGATCATCACCCAATCGTTTTTGAATTGAACTTCTGAAAGAGGTTGTTGTGATGGCCGCTCAAGGTGATTTCTGTGGTGATATTGGAGGCTAACAAATTAACACACCTGTATCCATCCTGCGCGTGCAGGCGGCGCTGTAGGCCCGAAGACTCAAAAAATAATTGAAGGCTAACGTCGAGACCCGCGTTTACGGCGACGGCTTTTACCACAGTCTAAACCTAACGGTTCGGGCTCTGGGCCTTCGACAACAGTGAGCAATTCAACGATTCGGATTGTTAGTCGGATGCTCCGGAACCACTCTCTAAGACTCCAACCAGCTTCGCCAGCGTCTGCCAATGTCTCGGATGCAGCATCGATCGCCCAGTTCGGATCTGACTGGCGTAGGTCTTTGAAACGCCCAGCGCAGCGCTAATTGCGGATCGAGGAATATTCGCGAGCAGAGGATGACCTCGGGGCGAAACGCGAGCGCCGCGCGGGCGCGCTCAGCGCTGCTGACCTGCAAGCCCATCTTTGTGCCAGCGGCGCGAACTACTGACGCCACTTCTCTGTCGGCATGCCCGATGAAAACTGCACGACAGGAGCACCCGCATCCAGCGCGATGCTCAGCGATTGTGGTTCCTCCCTAAGAATGAAGTTGACAAAAAAGCTTCCTTCGTTGCCGCCCTAGTTTGGAAACCAGAGCGTGCGCTTCATCGAAACTACGGGCTCGTCAGCGCGGGGGCTCCCAATTGCGCCCGAGTTCGCTGCGGCCAGCTCAGGGCCATCAACTCTTGGATAGCGCGCGCGGGCGGTAGCCCTTGTTCCAGCCGGCATCTATAGTCGAACGAAGTTCTGCTAGCTCCTTCACGGTCATGGCCTGCTGTTCGAGCCCCAGTATTGCCACGGCGATGCGATCTAGCTACGTTCGCCCTTCATTCGCTTTTTGACAACGCACGCACGTTGTCAAACTTATTGTTATAAAACGACTTAGTGGCAAGGACCCTATTGCGAGCTTCCACTTGAACAGGTATACTTGGATCAGGCGGAACGGCTGTACGTAGAAGTCGGGCCGAGATGCCGTAGTTCCTTTTGATCAACCACTTTGGCTATGAAGGCGTCCCACAGTACGCGTGAAACTTTCTGGCAGGCGTTGTCCGCTGAAAACCGCGCGGTGTTGCAGACGCTACAGGTGCTCACGGAGCGGTAAATCGACTGTATTGCGCCCGCTGAACGGAAACAGCTGCGAGCGATAGGGGAAGATCTTATCACAGTTGTTTTCCAATATTTGTGGGCTGAATTTCAGGAAAACCGCAGCGTCTCATTCCTAGACTTCTTGAAACGCTACGAGGACGCGCCCTTGCCGAGCAGCGTACGGAACGCGATGCGACGCGCGGGTTACGCTGAAAAACCGCACGCTGATATTCCCTTCGGATTAGCGAATCGGCATGAGCGGGAAGTAGCTCGGGTGACTTTCGCTGATCAACACGAAAGACCACTGCACAAGCTCCAGGCTATTGGCTTGAATGATTCTGAGGCGGCAGCAGCTATCGGCGAAGTTCCGCTGGCGGAATATGTGCGCGGCACCGATAACGCTAAGCGCGCCACGCAAAGGGTAAAGAAACGCCGCCAAGCTGAGCGGCCGCCGAATGGTCCGTCTATTGAGGTAAACGGCCTCCCGTCTGTCGCCGACCATGCGACGGATGTAGTGAAAGCCGCAGCATGGAAGCTTTGGTGCGAGGCAATGCAGCGGGACGCAGGCGCCGTTGTAGCCTCATGTATGGGTGATCGACGCTACATGTTTGCGGCCGAGCGTAATCGTCACAGAATTGCTAAGGATCAAGACATGGCGCGCCCAGAAGGGCAGGTAGCAATCTCAGTTGAGATGCTCAAGGCGATGCTTCCTCCGGACCTCTACGAGCGGATAAAGGCCGAAACCGGGGTAGTTTGGATTAACCCCGAGCTCTTCTAGAGTCTTTTACAAACTTTTACACGGAAATTTTTCCCCGTTCTAGCCCTGCACCGGTTAACAAGTGAAGGGCAGAATTTTTATCAGGAGCAAGAAGCATGAATCATGACGATAGGATACTGCTCATCGGTGACGCGCACTGCCCAAAGGGTCTAGCACGCGCCAAGCGCAAAGCCCGCAAGGCAGTCAGTCAGCTGTTATCTGAGCGCCTTCAAATTCGAGACGGGCTGCTCGGTTGGGATGCTGCGGCCATATGTGAGGCGCGAGAATTGATCGCGCGGACGGTGGCAGTCGGAGCAATAAGAAGCTGAGCATTCGGCAACACCTAAACCCGTCCCAGCCAATTCCCAGACTGGCAGGGCGGGTTTTTCACTTAAAAAAGGAGCATTAAATGTCAACTCACTCCACTGGTACGTTCGACAAATAACACCAGTTGTTTTCCCCACAGGGGAAATTTTCAACTAGACAAAGTATGATGCGCCGGAAGAGTGGATCAAGGCAAGTCCAGCGCCCGTTCGCTTGGCCTCGAGAGAGAATCTCGACACGGTGCGCGAAAAACGCGGCTATTGCTCAGGTTCTCGCATACGATCTGCACTTCGAGACCGCTATCCTAACGTCGAACCTCGCGAAATATCTCAAACATCGCATTGCTTTGCTGAAGCCCGATCTACATCTGTTCGAGTTCCGGCGTCCGCCAAAACACGGGGCGCGCGCGGCGCTCTGGTGCCCACAGCATCGCTGTGCGCTGGACTGTCCTGAATACATAACGACGGAGCGGACGGCCTGAGTCGGAAGGGGACTACCCTCACGACCGGAAGCATTGCCATGCGGCTGTGCTGATGGCGCTGGCGTGCTCCGGCTAAAGAAGTTGGCAAAGCGCCTAGCCTGAGATGGCCGCAGCCTACGCTTCCTCGTATCGCAGTCGCTTTTGAACGGCCTTTTCAACCTCATCAATCTTTGATCTAAGTTCAGCGACAGCCGTCTCGGCAGAATGCCAAAGACTCCCGTCTCTCGTTATGTTTCGGTTCTCAAAATCGATTAAAGCCTTAGAGAGTGCATCAGAGACTGCGTTGAACTTACTTCTAAGCTCATCCGTCATGAAAATGCGGTTCTCGATAAGGTAATTGTTAAAAAGCCGGTTCGTCTCTTTCCAGTCGTGAATCTCAATCACTTCCATCGCCTCCCTGTAATATTTTCGCCGGTCTTTAGTCTGTCGTAACATTTGCTTTTGATAGTCTGTGAGGCGACTCTTGGCTACAAATTCCTCGAACAATTCCTCCGGCATGTTCGCAAAGCTCGGATACTGCTTGAATGCTAATACAGCCTGAAATGCTGAACCGCTCGCCTGGTGCAGCAGGAACCAGGCCTTTGGTAGTACTTCAAATTCCTTTTCGTGAATTCGGCTGATTCGACTCGAAAGAAGGTGACGAAGCCGTTCTAAGCCTTGCTGTTGCTCAGATCGGAATTCTTCTAGCGCCTTCTGCCTTTCAGCCTTGAATCCTTCCAACTGAATAGTGAACCGATGTTCGATCCATTTTTCTCCGATCAATTTGAAGAGCCCATACAGCACGCCAGACGAGGCGACTAGCCCAACGAACCACTTCCCGATTTCGTAGAACATTTGAAACCAGAATTGCTTTTCCATCGGACGGAATAAGGTGATTATACCGGAACGAAAAACGCACGGAGCTTTGTTTTTATGGACCTGACTAACAAAAAGCCGCGGGCCGCCCGCGGAGCAAGGGCTGATCTAAATGATTAATGGTGAAAGACTACAGTACCTGGAAATCCCGAAGAAACGCGGCGCCACGGTAACGGCGGCCGAATTACAAGGTCTGAAGACAGGCGCCGTGGAAATGCTGATAGCTAAGATTCTGCCTACGAAAGCATTCGCGTTACTGTCAGCACACCCCAAGGCCGGTAAATCAACTCTCGCGATGACCATCTGCCACAGCGTTGCGATGGGACGGCCTATCTTCGGAAAGTATCCCACACGGCAGGCTAATGTTCTCTACTGGATTCCGGACGACGGGAACACGGCGCGCCTTGGTAGAGCCTGGCAGGCTATCGCAGGCACGGACGCGCCTGAGGGAATGTTCTTCAACACCGAACGTCACGAGTTGCCCATAGGTTTTGGCTTCTTGAAGGCTAAGATCGCTGAATACAAAATTGGCCTGGTGGTGGTCGATACCTACACCAGCATCCGCAGTGCGGCCGGTCTCGATTTCGTGCGGGACCAATATAACGACATGCGAAAGTTTGGTGAGATCGCTGAAGAGACTGGCGCGAGCATCGTAGTGATTCACCATTCAGCCAAGGGATCGATTGGGGATGCGAACGAATCCTCCGTTATCAAGGCGCCTGCCGGCAGCTACGGAATGACGGCGGGACCTGACCTGTTGTGGACCGTCACCAAACTAGATCGTTCTGAGCGCCTGATCCATTTGAGCGGTCGTGACATTGACGATTTCGCGGTTGTGTTCCGCCGCAACGATGAAAACAAGTTGGAATTCGTGATTGACGGCGCGGCGGCGCAACACTGGCCGCGGATAGGCGTTGCAAGTTTCCACCTGGAGACGAACGGCCTGTTCACGCCAAAGGACCTTGGGGATGCATTAGGCCTTACCGCGCGACAGGCGAGGCGCATCATTCAGCAGTGGTTCTATGACGACGTTGTGAACAGCCAGGCAGGTAGCTACAGATTCACGGATGAGATTAAGGCTGCACTTGGTACGGATAAGCTGTGTGAGTTCGCTCATCTGGACTGAACCCCTTCGCTGAGACAAATCGCAATGAACACACTTGCCATTCGATTATTTCTTCTTCCTTGAAATCCTGCCACATTTTAAGATGAGCGAGGCTGGTGAAGCGGAGTCGGGCTCTGGTGGAGACCAACCCGGCAAGGAATAGCCAGCCGGAGACTCATCAAGACGATGATTCGGGAAGCCGCCTTCTGGCGGCTTCTTTTCGTGCGATACATCGGATTGAAAGATCTCCCGATGCCTAAGAAAACTCAGCTCCCCATGTCCTGCAGCAGTCGCGGAGCGAAGTGTTGCTTCAAAGTGTTCCGGCGTGTTGTATCCCAACGCTGAATGAAGCCGTTGCGTGTTGTAGTAGCACATCGACGAACGTCGCGACATTCTTGCGCAGATCTTCAATCCCGCGATATTCATTGGCATCGGATTTCTTCACTGTTTAAGAGTCTTCATGAAGCTCTCGCATTTGGCGTTGTCCCAGGGATTTCCCAGGCGACTCATGCTGGCAATGATTTGGTGCTTGTCCAAGACCTTGCCGTATTCGGCCGAAGCGTATTGGATTCCGCGATCGGAGTGATGTACAAGCCCTGGCGTCGGGCATCCGGCTGGAGATCGCGTTCTGCAAAGCATGTAACGCAAGTTGCGCGGCCAGGGATCGATCCAGCGCCCAGCCGACAACCTTGCGAGAATAGGCATCCAGAATCACCGCCAAATACACAAATTCCTGCTGCAGCCGGACGAAGGTGATATCTGCCACCCACAGTTGGTTTATGCCGTTGAGTTGCATCCGGCTTGCCAGGTTCAGGTGTACCAGCAATTCATGGTCAGAGTCAGTTGTCGTAACAAAGGCCGAACGCCTCAGAGCAAGAAGGTTATCCAGCCGCATCAGGCGGACGACACGCTTGTGATTCGCCATAAATCCTCGGTGACGCAGTTCTGCGGTAACCCGACGATAGCCATAGCGGAGCTTGTGCTCAATCACAATAGTCTGAATGGCGGATCGCAGTTCCATCTCTTCCATGTCCGGTTCCCGCTGATGAAATGATCGATAAAACCCGGCTCGGCTTACCGCAGTCAGGGCGCACATCCGTTCAACACTTAGCTTGCCTTGCATTGACATCACTTCCCGGATTTGGTCGTAGATGCCCTCGCGCCAGTGCTTTCGTTGTTCCGGCGTCGAGCCTCGACTTTTTGCAAGGCACCTTTGAAAAAATCTATCTCCTGAATCTTCTCGGCCAGGAGGCGCTTCAACTGACTGATCTCCTTGGTCGAGCGTGAACTCGCGCGTATCCGGAGGAGCGGTGCCGTCAGCCTCCGCTGGATCCAATTGCTGTCGCCACTTGTAGAGCAGACGTCGATGTACACCCAGTTCTTCCGAAAGCGCTACGACGTTATCGCATTTCCGCAGGCGATCCACCGCCATCTGACGGAATGCCGCGGATATCTTCCCACCCGTCTCTTTCCCATCTGCAACTCCTTTCGCTGCAAAGAGTGCCACTGGAAAGTGTCTCAAAAATGGGGTTCAGTCCAACTGTATTCGGCCCACTTCGGCATTTTAATTTGGCCCACCCTAAGTCGTTGATTCTTTAGGTGAGGCGGTTTTTGGACCTCACCCAGGTTCTTTGTCGTTTATATAAGGACAGGAGTCGAAGCGGTGGGAATGTGGGAATCGCGGAGCGATTTCCAAGGGCGGTGGGAAGGGTGGAAAACCTGTCTTTGGTTTTCCAGGCTTTCCACGGACCGTCATTTCCACGGCTTTCCGCGGTTAGTTTGCTTTGGCTCCTTTCTTCAGTTTCTCGGCGGTTCGACGGAAGCGATACGATTCCGTACCGGTCTCAAGAATGTGAGCGCGGTCGGTGATGCGATCCAGAAGCGCTTTGCACAGTCGCGCGTTCGGGATCACCTGCGTCCATTCCGAGAATGGTAGATTCGTGGTGAGGACGACCGCTGCTTTCTCCGCCCGTTCGGCCACCACCTGAAACAGAAACTCGGCGCCGACCTCCGCTAAGGGCACATAGCCGACTTCATCAATGGCGATCAGATCGTATCGGCTCCAACGCGCCATCACTCTTCGCAGTTGCAGTTGGTGCTTGGCCTCGACCAGTTCATTCACTAATCCAGCTGCCGTCGTGAAGCGGACCCGACGCTTTTGTCGGCAGGCCGCCACGCAGAGACCGGTGAGTAAGTGGGTTTTGCCAGTGCCACACGAGCCAGAAACATAATGCCCATGGTCCAGAGATCATCAAGATTCATTACCCGTTTCACCCACTACACGGTCAGAGCCTGCGCGTGGAACGGCGGGCGAAGCTTCCCAAAGGTGAGTACATTTTCTGCGAGTTGCCTGACGGCACCATCGGCGGGTTCCCGTCGTGGATTGCCGACCCCACGAAAAGTCCCCACTTTACCGTTGGGCCTGCTCTGACCTCCGCGGCCGCACTCGCCGAACTTCGGAAATTGCTGGACAGCTTGCATTCGAACTCTCAACGCGGTAACGCATCACTGAAAGAGATACGACGGGAGGGCACGAATGATACCAAGGAAAAAACCGGGAGAGACCCAGATGAACCTGTTGTTTTGTGACAGCAAACCGATGATGTTACCTAACGACAAACAACGGGAGCTCGCAATCGCACTGGCCGACCTGCTGTTAAATGCGGCCACAGCACCGGCCGAGCCGGATTTGGGAGAGGACACATGAATCCAAAAATATCGGCGGACCATTTGAAGCGGCGCGCCATCGTCTATATTCGTCAGTCATCGCCTGGACAGGTGATTCACAACCAAGAAAGCCAACGCCGCCAATATGGCTTGGCTGACCACGCTCGCCAGCTTGGCTTCCAGCAGGTCGAGATAATTGACGAGGATCTTGGACGCTCTGGGTCCGGCCATGTAGAGCGGCCGGGGTTCCAGCATCTGGTTGCGGAAGTCTGCACGGGAGAGGTGGGCGCCGTACTTTGCATTGAGGCGTCCCGCCTGGCCCGTAACGGCCGTGACTGGCATCACCTCATCGAACTCTGCGGCTTGGTGCGTGCCATCGTGATCGATCCGGATGGCGTCTACGATCCCGGCATCCTCAATGATCGGCTCTTGCTGGGCCTGAAAGGAACGATGAGTGAGTTCGAGCTGAACTTGCTGCGCCAGCGTTCGTTGGAAGCGATTCGACAGAAAGCACGTCGCGGGGAACTCCAGTTCCGATTGCCAGTCGGTTTTCGCTGGGCTCCCAACGGCAAAGTCGAGATTGATCCCGACCGTCGTGTGCAGGAAGCTGTGCATCTAGTATTCACCAAAATGACGGAGTTGGGCAGCGCCCGGCAAGTCCTCCTGTGGTTTCGGGGTGAGAAGACGAATCTGCCGGCGTTGGTTCTCGAGACACCGGGGCATGACGTCGTCTGGAAACTGCCGGTCTACAACACAATCTGGCACATGCTCAGGAATCCGATGTACGCGGGTGCGTATGCCTTCGGCAAAACGGAGTCCCGAACCAAGGTCATCGATGGACGAGCGCGAAAGAGCGATGGGCATTTCAAGTCGCGCGAGGCATGGATGGTCTTGATTCGCGACCACCATCCCGGTTACATTTCTTGGGAGCAGTTCGAACGCAACCAGACGATGCTGTCCGATAACGCGCACATGAAATCGCGCATGGAACCGAAAGCCGGTCGTGGCGGCCGGAGCCTATTAGCCGGGCTGCTGCGCTGCCGGCGATGCGGGAGGATGCTACATGTCGCCTACAGCGGCACGCACGGAGAGGTGCCCCGCTATCATTGCCGCGGGGCGCAGATCAATCACGGAACGGACTGGTGCATCTCGTTCGGCGGCTTGAAACCGGATCGGGCTGTCGCGGCAGAGATCCTCCAAGCGGTGGAAGGCAACGCCATCGAGGCAGCATTGGAAGTCGCGGCGCGTGCTGCTGAACAACAACGCCAACGGCATCGCGCGCTGTCATTGGAACTGGAGCAGGCGCGTTATGAAGCGCGCCTTGCGGCGCGGCGATATGAAACTGTCGATCCGGAAACCGTCTGGTTGCGGCAGAGCTGGAGGTGCGTTGGAATGCCGCTCTCTCTACCGTAGGAGAGGTCGAGCAGCGATTGCGCAATAACGAACTGCCGGCCAAGACGGTCGGATTCCCGATCAAGAGACGCTCTGCAGCCTGGCCCAGGACCTGCCCACGGTGTGGAACTCGCCGGCAACAGACATGCGCCTGAAGCAGCGGATCGTTCGCATACTGATCAAAGAGATTATCGCCGATGTCGATGACGCGGACACGGAGGTCGTGCTGCTGATTCACTGGACCGGTGGTAGGCACTCCGAGCTTCGAATGAAGAAGAACCTCACCGGCAGACATAGCCGCTGCACAAACCTGGAAACGATCGACGTCCTTCGGCGTATGTCCGGCAGGTTCCCGGACGAGCAGATCGCCGCGACCCAAATCGACTGGGATTGAAGACGGGAACCGGTAACACCTGGAACGAAGGCCGCGTCCGCTCGGCCCGAAGCTATCATTCGTTGCCTGCCTACAACGCAGCAAGAGTGCCCCGTCAAACGATCACCTTGGAGGAAGCGTCTGAGCGCTTGGGCATCAGTCATAAAGTTGTTCGCCGGCTGATCGAATCAAATAAGATACAGGCTAGCCAAGTTGTGCCGTGGGCGCCCTGGGAGATTCCAGCAGAGGCGATTGAGTCCGTAGATGTCTTGCAGGAAGTAGCCCGTGCCAAGCGCCGCCACGGAATCAGTGCCTGTGAGTCGGACCGTCTTTGCCGATGTTTGCTGAGATTGGGGAAGATGCGAGTGAAGTCAAGAATGACGGTCCGTCGGCCTGAAACCGACGAACGAATGCCGTTAGTTTCAGGATTGTAGCCAGGAGGTGCAGAATGTCGCAGGATCGCATTCACCAATGAACAAGACCGGTTCGGCGCGTTCGATGTAGCCGCCTTCGGCCAGATCGCGCATCTTCGCAGCCGTCACATGCGGTGATTGCGTGTAATCGAACTCCTCGAGCGTTTTCACTCGCGGCAGATGGGCTTCCCGGATACGCCGTTCGATGGTGTTTCGTTCCCGCTCTTCGATTTCGGCCAGCAGCAGCGCTTCCAGATACCCAAGGTGGCTCTGCTTTCTCGCGAATGGCTT
>CAVYKR010000026.1:0-69647 GCA_963769205.1 Bryobacterales bacterium
CCACGGATCGATCCACTGAAGGTCGGGCGCCGAACTGATGACTTCAGCAAGGCGGAGAAGGGACCTCTGCGGCTCGAAGAAATCGACCACGGGCAGACACCTTTTCTGGTACGGATCGTAAGGCACGTACGGCACTTCCTGCTTCAGCGCAGGCGCCACAGTCTGGAGTACCTGAAAGCGCTTCTCCACAAGCAACCGCGCCTCGTGGATGAGTTGAAGTTCTACTTTTCCACCATCATGGCAGCTGGTACAAGGCGCGGCTTCTCCCGTTGAGCCCAAAGTACGGTGCTCACGTTCTTAATCGTCTGCTCGACGCTCTCGGCATAGTACTCGAAACACGCCACGAGATTGTCGGATAAACGGCCAACATTCATGAGCGCTTGCGTCATGATGGTTCCGGATGGAAGATCTACCAACACAAAATCATATTCCTTGGAGAATCTGGTGAAGAGTGCTTGCAACAAGCGCCTACCAAAAAGCTGGTCGAAGAATTCTGCCCTGCTGAAGTACCGGGCGCGAATATCGCTCGTCCTTGCCTGGCCTGCCAAAATCACATCGAAGTGCCCCGTGCCTCCAGAGTTGCAGCGCGTCCTTTCGATTTCGGCGGGCCGGACAGAGTACGCTTCTCTTCTCTCCCGGGGAAGGTGCCTGGCTGATTTCGCGTCCTCCCACAGGTAATCGATCAGCCCGCGGTTCGCCTCTTTCCGCAGAAAGGCCGAAATACTTGTACAGCGTCGGCTTACCGAGATCCCAATCGACTGCTAAGACTCGCCGACCGTTGGAGGCAAGGACCCACGCGACGGTAGCCACCGCCATGGAGCGGCCGATCCCGTCCCGGTCTGAGTAGAAGGAAGTGATGCTACCCACTTTGCCGGTTATCATTGCCTTGCCCGCATGCTTGAGAGTCCAGGCGCGTGTGGACCGCGTTCTCAGAGATCTGCAGACCTAAGCCGAACGCAGGGAGAAGCAAGCACGGAAAGGAAGTCCGTCACCTATGAACCCTCCCCGGAGCTGGTCGTCCAGTTGACATTTGTTGTCCCGGAGTAAGAGTAAACCATGCGGTAATCCTCTTTTCGAACATCGTTGCAATTCCAACGGGATCGGTTTCGCGATCGCGGCCAGTCGATAACTGTTGGAAAGGCCTTCGCACCACTAAGGGCCCAGGAAGGCAGCTGGAGGACGTGTTGGAAGTCGGACGTATCGGGGACTGCAATACATCCCGTGAGGGTCACATCCGGAGTGATCCCTCTCTGGCCGCCGTGCGTTGATGAGCTGCGATGCTCCACAAACACCCACTTCTCTTCAGAATCGGACAGTTGTGCTCGTCAGCGGTGGACTTTAGAATGCGCACACGCACGAGGATATCGTGCGTTTGTCGATTAAAATGCCCTGAGGCGGCATTTCCCCTAGAACCTGAAGCGAAAAGAGAGCTGAAGTCTTCTTGGCGGCAGGGCTGATATTGGTTTACCGAAAAACGGAGAACTGAGCACTCCGACGTAGCTCATATAGTTCACGTGGTTGAGGACGTTGAAGGCGTCCAGACCAAGCGTAACTGTCGGGCCCTTCTCTTTTTTAGCGCGAGCGAGAAAGAAGTCGCGCGACCAGCGCAGATCCAGGTCTGCATAACCGGGGCCTTGCAGGCTGTTGCGGCGTACACCAGGGGGGCGGGCAATCGCCATCCCGTCATTGTAATCATCGCGTCCTGTTGTCTCGTTGTATGGCATGGCGGAGTACAGAGAGAGCGCGATGCCGAGCTTGAAGTATTTCCCAGGAGTTGCCGTCCCGAGCAGATTGAAGCGGTGCCGTTGATCGAAGTCGGCACGAGACCACTCTCCGGAAAGATCGTAATTGTTCGCAGGGAAGCTATTGATTCCGCTGGTGCGACTCCCCCCGGTCGTGGTTCCACCGACATTATTGTATGCGCGACCGAGAGTATACTGGACCATACCCACGAAGTACTGCGTGAGGTTCCCACGCAGACCCAACTCCAGCGATTGGCTTTCAAGATCGCCCGATGATTCGATTTGCCGCCAGACGCTAAGATTAGGATTAGGCCGGGCGATGTAAAAAGGCGGCGGTGGCGCGTTCACGTCGCGCGATCGAAATAGATGGACGCCACGCAGCCCCATATAGTTGACCGTGAGCGTCGTCGATTTCCCTAATTGCCGCTCGACGCCCGCGCCGTACTGGAGCACGTATGGAATCCGCACCGTAGGGCCCAATCGGACAACACTGGTCGGTCCAAGAGCGAACGGGTCTGGGTAGACAGGGTCATTGACCAGGTATTGCAGGAGTCTGGTACCGTCGTAACGAATGAGGTCGAAGATCGGTTGGGGGCCGGTCCGATCATAGAAGAATCCCGCCCCGCTGCGAATAACCGTCTTTCGGGAATTCCCGGTGCATAGGCGAGAGACAGGCGAGGGGCGAAGTCGCCCTTGTCGCTGAAATAGTTTTGCCAGTCGTATCGTAAGCCGTACGAAATCTGAAGATTGGGAAGGATGCGATACTCATCCTGTACGAATCCGCCTAACACCTTCTCAAGAAAAACGACATGCCCGTTGCCTGACTGCTTTAGAAGCGAAAATGGGTGGTTCTGCTCAAGATCCTGTAACGAGGAAAAGGTATACGTTCCGGCTGTGTTGGTGTTGTCGTCCAAGCCGCGGCGGCTGAGATCTGGAATATTGATGCCGGTCCTGATTGTGTGCTTTTCGCCGGTCCACACTAAAATCTCATTCAAGGTGATGTGATTCTCCGTCTGTAGACGATCGCCTTGCGCACTACCACCGGTAAAAGCGCCCAGAACCACGATGCCTGGACCTGGATTGATGCTTTTCGTCGGTGTGTGCTGCCGGGCGGCATAGAAACGGAATTGATTGAACCACTTCTTGGTAATCGAGGCGCGGTGATTGAAGGTGAACAAGTCCTCGCGGTCTTCGAAATTCGTGCCGGCCTCCGGCAACGTGAGGGCGCCCACTCCTTGATTCTGGATGGTCCGGTCGGTGTACATGCCACGAATCGAAATGAGCTGGCCGTTGCCAAACTCATGATTCAAGCTGCCCCCGAGTTCTGTGTTCCGTTGAGGAGTCGGGACGCTTTCACGAATTTGTCCGGATGGTCCCAGGGCAAAAACGATGGCTTGCGCGTCCTCTTCCTCACGGTTTGCCGAAATCAGGAACGATGTTTTCTTGCTGCGACCCAGAGGGCCGGTCAGGTTACCTTCAAAAATGCGACGTTGCTCAGGCGGACGAACAAGAGCAAATGGTTCGCGTGCGTTCAGGTAGTTGTCGCGGAATAGGAAATTGAACGTGCCGTGGAACACCGATGAACCAGGTTTGGTGATGATCTCAATGCGGCCCTTGCCAGGACGAGGATACTCGGCTGAGTAGGGGTCCTGGTTGATCTTGACTTCTTGAATCGCGGACGCGGAGACACTAGCGCGGGTGGCTTCCACGCCGTCCACGATCAGAGTCACTCCGCTCGTCCCAACCGAAGCTGCGTCCAGGAACCGCGACATCGTTCCGATATAGTCTTGGTCGAAAATTGGCAAGTTGTCCAGGGATTGGCGGTTCATGGTGACCGTATCGAGATTGTCCGAGGTATTGGTGCTCACTTGCGTCAACTCAGCTCCAACAGTGACTTCCTGCTGCACGTCCGCAAGCGTCAAAACAATGGCTATGGGTTGGGGAGGTTCGGCGCCTACACGCACGGGGAGCAGAGCGGTCTTGAACCCTTCACGTTCGATACGGAGCTCGTAGATTCCAGACGCAACTCCTTCGAAGCGGAACCCTCCGTTTACGTCCGCGTTCGTAGACTGGGCATTTCCGTTGACTCTTGTCAGTGTCACTTTTGATCCAAAAACGCCGGCCCTATGAGGGTCGAGGACAGTTCCAGTAAGGAGGACCCCGGATGAGTCTTGAGCAAGTAGTGGCAACGAGAAGAGGCAGGTCGACAGAATGCGCGTTAGAACCCTCGCGAATATTGCCAGGTATCGTGACATGATCAGAACGTGAACCGGGCTCGTAGCTCCAGTCGTCGGTTGTTGCGGAACTTGTCGGTACCGGGCTTCGTGAAGATCTCAACCCGGCCATAGCCCCGCGTGTCGTACTCGGGCGAGAAAGGGTTCGAGTTGACGCAAATTTCACGAATAGACTCTTTGGGTAGAAGCTGGCCGCTGCTGAAGCCGTCAACGAAGAGCTGGCCACCATTCGGCCCCGCCGATGGCCCGGCCAGGGGCTGCAAGTCTGCCGCAAGATCGTCGGGGTCATCAGAAAGAGCTTGCGAGTCGTCGCCGTGCAGCGTAAGGGTAACCGCTTTATTGGTTGGATCCATGCTGACCGCAGGTCCGGCGTTTTCTGGTACCGTGGCTTGTTGCGAGGTCGAAGCGACCCTGAGCTGAAGGTTGATAGTTTGCACGCCTGCTCGCAATGAGATCCTTTGCGGCTGCGGAAGCGTCAATTCCGGTGCCGCCGCATGGACCGTGTTCGTTAGTCCACCAGGCCCTTTGAGGACGACATTGGCTTTCGAGACGACAGCTCCACTCTCATCGGCGACCACACCCTTCAATGTCGCAATCCGCGCCCATAGCGACTTCGCAAACGCCAACAGGATGGACAGGGCAAGCTTCTTCATTAGTCTTAGAAGACGGCGTCGCGTGGCACGCCTTCGTTACACTTTACGGGGCGAATCCGAGGATTCCGTGAGGGTCGGAAGAGACCGGTTTTGGCATGCTCGCCTGAAGCCTGGCTCTTCCAGGCTATTTGGCCTCATAGGTAACGTCGTCCGCTTTTGTCCAGATGCCAAGCTTACCTCCGCAAACATCCTAATCGTCCCAGTCAACGTCATTCTTGCCATCAAGTGCCACTGAAGTGATTGGGTCGAAATTAACCCTCAAGGTGTGCCACTGGTTGGAAGTCACCGTCCACTTCTTTTCTGTTCGGCGGCTGTTGATCGTGTGGCCGATGGTAACTCGTTTTCCAGAGCATTGGCGCGCCGATGTAGTAGTTTTCGAATCCTTCGCCTGCCAGATGAGGCTGCCGGCCTGATCTTCTTTTCGTGAGATTTGCTTGAAGTTCAGCTCCACGAATCCTTTTTTTGAGATTGGTGTCGTTTTAAGGCCCCGGATTGGTGGCCCGCCCAGATTGCTTCATCACGGTCCAACCAGGCGGCAGGAGTGCCGGGGGGTGGTTGTCACAATTCACCGTGTTGGCCAGCCCAACGCTGGCCACATCGTAGTTGCGATGGCACCTCAACCGAGCCCAGATGCATTTCAACGATCCATTTCGCTATGGACAGACCGAGTCCTGCCCCGCCTTGTTCGCGTGAACGAGCCTTCTCGGCCCGGAATCGATCCAAGATGTGCACGGGAGACGGCTTCGCAATTCCGATCCTTTTCCGACACCAGGGCGATCGCAAATCCGTTGTTCTTGCCCAGTTTGACTCTTATAGAGCCGCCTTCCGGCGTATACTTCACCGCGTTGTCCATTAGAACTAGCAAGGCTCGGCGCAGTGCGTCTCCGTCGGCTTGAATGAGAACTCGATCACGCGGCAAGCTCAACTCCATGATTTCGGACCAGTCTTTCGCCCCTGTTCGGCAGCCCCACGAATAACATTGCATGCGTCCACCGATACAAGTTCCAAGTTATGGGCTCACCAGCAGCGGCACGACACCGCTCGCGAATTGGTCGGCCGGTATCAACTACACGAAAGTGATCAGTGCGATTTAGTCAACGCAGCACGCGTAGGGGTGATTCGTCCCCGCTGGGGAGACACTCTGGGAAATGGCAAGACCGGCCCGCTGGCCCAGCAGTTGGGAATCTCCAATTTGGACGTCAACGATAGGAGCGAAGGGGCTTCCGGGATACGTGATCAGGGGCTTTCAAACGATTGGCCAAACGGCCCAGACTCCGGACGAAAAACCACACTACGTCGTATCAGGAAGAGGACACCCTGACGTGGGTGAAGGGCACTCATACACTAAAGTTCGGGGACGTTTATCCGTCATGATTTTAACGGGTTCTCGGCTATTTCACCGCGAGGTACCTGTGGTTGCGGGGTTTGCAATGCACCAAACGCGGTCGTCATTCCATTCCGGATTGAGCTCCGCCGGACCGCAGCTTAAGTTTGCAAAGTGCAGCCGCGAGTGAAATAGTTTTACTAGTGGCCAACTGTCAGCCTTGAGTAACTGGACCAGGTCATCGCAGAAGTTGGTTCGCGTTTGAAATCACAAGTTGGCTATCTCAACAGCATTTCTGGACCTGCGGATCCCGCCATGACGCCAGCAAATTTTCGGAGAATTGCGCTGAGCTTGGAGGGCGTGGAAGACGTCTCCCACGCCAGGTTGCCCGCCTTTCGTGTGGGGGGCAGGAGATTTGCTTCGCCGGCCTCCCAAGCGCAGGGCTACGGGAACCTGACGCTTACTCCTGAGCATCAGGCGGCGTTCGTGGAGGAAGCGCCCGAGATTTTTCTGCCCATCCAGGCGGGTTTGGAAGGATGGGATACACGCATATTCGCTTGGCTGCGGCGAGCGAGGACATACTAGAAAGGGGGCAGTCGATGACCAGTGCACCGGTCCGTAAATGGTCGTCCTGTCGCGGAAGTTGGAAGCCGGCCATTGAAGATCGCCACGTTCAACATCAACAACATTAACAAACGTCTGCATAATCTGATGGCGTGGCTCGAAACGACGCGGCCCGACGTCGTTTGCCTCCAGGAGCTCAAAGTAGAGCAGCGAGCATTTCCGGCAAGTGCCCTTCGTGACCTCGGCTATCGGGGAGTCTGGCTAGGGGAACGTTCCTGGAACGGCGTAGCGATCCTGGCGCGGGAGTGCGACCCGGTGCTGACGCGATCCAGCTTGCCTGGGAATCCTGAGGATCACCAGGCACGCTATATCGAGGCGGCGGTAAATGGTGTGCTGATCACTTCCATCTATCTGCCGAACGGAAATCCACAGCCCGGTCCAAGGTTCGATTACAAATTGGCCTGGTTCGAGCGTTTAATCGAACACGGCGCCGAACTCATGATGGCCGGGGTGCCGGCCATCTTGGCCGGCGATTACAACGTCGTACCGACTGTGCAGGACATCTATCCAACGCGATCCCTCGATAACAACGCATTAATTCAGCCTCCGAGTCGGCAAGCCTATGCTCGGCTGCTAGCGCAGGGCTGGACGGACGCTCTGCGAGAACTGCAGCCCGAGGGGCCGCTTTGGACGTTCTGGGATTACGAGCGTAATCGGTGGCCTTTAGACAAGGGGATGCGGCTGGATCATTTTCTTCTCTCTCCCTCAGTGTGCGATCGACTCGTGGACGGGGGTGTAGATCGATGGGTTCGCGGGGAGGAAAACGCGAGCGACCACGCTCCCGCTTGGATAATGCTCGATCGTTAACTTGCAATGCGTTGTTCCGACACCAACCGGATACAAGGCTCCAGGCTCCGGCAACTAAATCTGACGCGCGGTATGAACGCCGGCGGTTGAATCGCGATGTCGCGATCAAAGTCTCTGCCGCGCAGTTCCGCAAACGCTGCGAGCGTGAAGCGCAGGCGATCACGGCGCCCAATCAATCCTCCAGATCTACGATGTCGGGCCGAATTACTTGGTCATGTAGTACATACACCAAGGGCATCAGCCTGAAGCCAGCCAAGATACTCCTCAACAAGCAGGGCAGCAAGGACGCAGGGAAAAGAGGAGCGGCGGCAGATGCCCGTTCGAGGAGCCCGATTAGCCAGCCAGACCTCGCAAACTCAATTATCATTGACTCCATGCGATCTTTGCTTTTCCTGCTCGCCCTCCCGGTGTACGCCCAAAACGGCACGGCCGATGGCGCCACGCGGGCCGATTGGCCGCACTACGGCGGCACCCAGCTCTCCTGGCGCTACAGCGCCCTCGATCAAATAAACACGGCCAATGTGAAGAACCTCGTCCCCGCCTGGATCTTCCAGACCGGTGACTATGCCGAGAATCTACAGGCCACGCCGATTGTGGTGGATGGGGTGATGTACGTCATCACACCCCGCGCTCAAGTGTCCGCTCTCGACGCTGCCACGGGACGCCTGATCTGGCAATACCGGTATCCTCCCAACCAGTCCGGATCCCTCAGGAACAGTGGTGTGGCCGTGAGCGACGGCAAAGTCTTCTTTGGAACCAGGGACAACTACCTGGTCGCACTCGATCAAAACACCGGTCGCGAGGTATGGAAAACAAGTGTCGATGACCGCAAGCAATGCAACTGTAGCATCAGCGCCGCGCCGCTGGTTGTCAAGGACAAGGTGATCGTTGGCGGCAACGGCGGAGATCGCGCGGAACGAGGCTACTTGACGGCTTTCTATGCCAATACCGGCCGGCTGGCTTGGCGCTGGTACGTAATTCCGGGGCCGGGCGAAAAGGGAAACGAAACCTGGAAAGGCGATAGCTGGAGGTTTGGCGGAGGCTCGCCCTGGATGACCGGATCGTTCGACGCCAGCCTGAACCTGGTCTATTGGGGCACCGGCAACGCGTCGGCTGATTTCTACGACACCGATCGTGTCGTTGCAGGCGCCGACAAAGTCCGGGACGTAAATCTGTACACAGCGAGCGTCGTGGCTCTGGACGCGGACACGGGCAAACTGCGATGGCACTATCAGGAGGTTCCCGACGATCTCTGGGACTACGATTCCGCATACGAGGTGATCCTGATGGATCGCGAGATCCGCGGGCGGATGCGAACCATCCTGGTGCACATGAACAAGAGCGGATTGACGTTCGTGCTGGACCGCGCGTCCGGCGAATTCCTGGGCGTGTTCTCCGTCCCAGAGGTGCGGAACTGGATCACGGGCGTCACAGAGGACGGCAAGCTCGTGGGCCGCAACGAGCCAAAGCTCGGTAAGACAGAGACTTTCTGTCCCGGCGTGTACGGCGCCAAGAGCTGGAACTCGATGGCCTACTCTCCCCGCACTGGATTCCTCTACACGCCGACCAATGAGCTCTGCAACGACGCGACCGCCAACGATACCAAGCCAGTGGAAGGGGCCGGTATGATGAATGCTGCCTTAAGTCCCAAACTGCCGCCCAATCGCGCTACCTACGGTCACGTGGACGCCTGGGATCCGGTGACCGGCAAGCGTATCTGGAGCTACCCGTACAAATACATTCTGGCGGCTAGCATGCTGGCCACCGCTGGCGATCTGGTGTTCACCGGCGATCCGGAAGGGAATTTTTTTGCATTGGATGCGCGCACCGGCGACAAGCTTTGGAGTTTTCAGACCGGCGCCGGGCATCGCGGATCAGCGATCTCTTATTCGGTGAATGGGCGGCAGTACGTCGCTACACCGACCGGTTGGCAGGGGACGATTTTTGGAAGTGCCGCTGCGGCTTTGTTTCCCGATGCATCGTTCCGGCTGGGTTCAACTTTGGTGGTATTCGCGTTGTCGGGGGGATCCGCGTTGCCGGAGGCATTGAAATGACGAGAGGCTTGCTCTTGCTCGTGGTGGTGTCGTAGCCTCGGCCCAGAACTTGCCGGATGTTCTCAAACAAGGCGAAAAGGTATTCAGCGGGACGTGCGCGACGGTTATCGTCATGGGGTGAGAGGCACAGCGGCGGGAGCTCCGCGTCTGGTGGGCCGCGGCTTTGACCAGGCATTCATCAACAACACCGTGACGCGCGGCGTTGCCGGCACGGCCATGTCCGGGTTCGCTGCGAGTTTGTCGTCGGCCGATTTGATCGCGGTCATCGCGTACGTCGCGTCGCTGGACGGCATCGCCAACCCGAACCTCGCAGCCGTCGGCGGCCGCCAGCAGCCCCGGAAGTCGCCCTCTCGCCCGATGCCTCTCGGGGCCGCCTGCTATTCTCGGACGCCGCGCGCGGCTTCGCCCGCTGCTCGACTTGTCACCAGGTCAACGGGATCGGAATTTCGGTCGCCGCGCCGATGGCGTAAATCCCCGCGAGCGCGATGGCGTTGCGTACGCTGGCGACGCCCAAGTCTCCACCGCCATTGCGGGCGGAGAGACTATGCCCGCGCTCGTGCTAAGCAAGACCAGCCGCAACGTGATTCTCTACGACCTGACCACGCCCCCTCCGGTGCAGCGTACGCTTGAATCGCCGTTGGTGAACGGCGCCGAAGGCAGCACATGGCGGCACGCATCGGTGATCGGCTCCTACAACGACGCCGAGCTAGGATCGATTCTTATATACCTGCGCGAGCTGGCGAAGCCGTAAGGAGCATGGTTGAAGCGGGCTGGCAGGCGAGAAGGTCACTTTGGTGGAGTTTTCGGCTACGTCTTTATTGGGGTGCGAGGCCCACTCACTTCGCGGCCCGTTTGCGCTGGGGACTTCACAGGACGATGAACGCGCGTTTTGGCCGCCTGTTATTTTTGTGGCTGTTCATCCCATGCAGCCGACGGCACGTTTCTTTGGAAAAAAGTGTCGTCCCAGCTACCTTCTCCACAATCCGGTCAACAAAAGCATCGCTGTATTGGCGTGCGGAAAACCGCGGCTTCCATGACAGCCTATCTTCGTCGGCGATATTGTAGACGCGGTTGACCACGTACCGCTGCCGCATGAGTGGCAGGCATCAAGCCTGCTCTGACATATTCCGTGCCGATTGCGTTGGCTTCTGCTTCCTCGTAATTCTTGCGTTGATCGTGGGGGCTGATCGTGCGAGTTCACTCAGCTAATGTGCCTCAGCAAACTCGTGGCTATTTCCATTAGACCTTTGAAGCGGCTGACGGAGCCGGACAACTCTATGCCCTCTTCAGGGTCGTAGATGGGCGCGCCGGGAACAGATGGTCGCTGCGAGTTCCGCGAGAACTGCTCCGGGCGCGGGGAGGCTCGTTCGCTCCCTCTTATATCAGTCCCTTGCTAGCTAGACTAAGAAGGGACTATTCTCGCCTAAAGGGAATGGGCCGGGCATGGACACATTTTTAGGCGACGGACAGCAAGCATTTAAACAGGTTATAAATTTGATTCAGGGTTCCACCGTGAATGCGTAGACGGAATCTCCCGCGCCGACCACCAAATATTGCTGCTCATCCAGCAAGTACGTCTCCGGTCCGTTGCTAACATTTGCGCCGAGACCGGCGTGCCACAGGATCTTCCCATTGGCGGGATCATAGGCAATCAGATGCTGCGAACTGTCGCCGGTAAACAGCAGCTTCCCGGCAGTCGTCAATATCCCGGCTGAACCAACACCGCCAGGGTAATGGTGTTGCCATACAGCCTTGCCCGTTTTGTAATCGATGGCCCGGAGAGTGCCGCCATAGGATCCCACGCCACGTTGCACCGCCCCGTATCCTTCAGGGTGCGGATCCGTGTCCGTGAGATAGAAAACGCTGAAGGTCTCAGATGTGCCGACGTAAAAAAGCCCAGTCTCTGGATCGAAACTCG
Source organism: Bryobacterales bacterium (assembly GCA_963769205.1). GTDB lineage: Bacteria > Acidobacteriota > Terriglobia > Bryobacterales > Bryobacteraceae > Palsa-89. Next base: position 11,357 of record CAVYKR010000026.1, read on the forward strand.
GCGAAGGCCAGTTTGTCGCACCGCCCGAATTCGGCGAAACCAGGACACCATCAGTAGTCGCCTCCTTGGCCGGATTAGGGATCGGCTGTCCCTTTTCATCGATCCCCATCGACCAGTTCATGGTCTCTATCATCGGAGCCGTGGCCAAGTTCTTGCCGTTGGTTCGATCCAGCAGGAAGAAGTAGCCATTCCGATTGGCTTGGGCAAGCATTTTGCGTGGCTGCCCGTTGAACTGTCCGTCGATCAGAACGGGCGTTTGGGCGGCGTCCCAGTCGTGCGTATCGTGGGGCGAAGATTGAAAATACCAAACAAGTTTTCCGGTGTCGACGTTCAGTGCGACAATCGAGCAGGTCCAGAGATTGTCCCCTTTGCGGCTGCGACCTGTTTCCACTGGATTCGGATTACCAGTCCCGATGTAATAAAGATGCAGGTCGGGATCATATGTGCCCGGTAACCAGGTCATGCCGCCGCCGTGGCGCATAGCGTAGTCATCCGGCCAAGTCTCGGAGCCAGGGTCGCCCTTTTTCAACGGCTCGCTCCACCATTTCCATTGCAGAGCGCCGGTTTCCGGATCGCGCGCCTCGAGGAACCCCGGCACATCCAGCGAGTCGCCGCCTGTCCCGACCATGATGTGATTACCGATGATAATGGGCGCCGGCGTCGAGAAATACTCCTGCTTCACATCAGCGATTTCCACGTGCCAGCGTTCTTTGCCGGTCCGGGAATCGAGCGAAACCAGGTAGTCATCCGGCGTCTCGAAATAAAGCCAGTTGCCGTACATACCGACGCCGCGGTTGCCGACGTGGATGCCGCCCCGGGTTTTCCAGAAGTAGTGCCACAACTGGCGGCCCGAGCGGGCGTCGACTGCCCAAACGTTGTCCGGCATTGTGAAGTATAGGACGCCATTCACCATCAGCGGAGTGGATTTGATGGTCATGCTTCCAGCGCCAATCGCAGCGGCGGCGACACCGCCTTCGGGAGCGTCCGGACCTTCTCCCCCGATGATCGAGCCCGTAGTGCGTCCGGACACTGCCCGATACACCCAGGCGAGCTGCAGGTGCTTCACATTCGATTGATTGATTTGACTGAGAGTGCTGAACCTCCTGCCGGAGTAATCGCCATTGTGGGTGGGCCACGCGTCGGTGGCGGGCCGGGTGAGAAGAGCCGGGTCCAGGCCCTGTGCGAGCAGCGCTATCTGCGTAAGGATGAAAGCGCCCAAAAGCGGTACTCGATTCATTTCAGTGTCACCAGATACGCTGTCAGGTTATGCATGTCGGCATCGGTATACTTCATTAGCATGTCGAGGTGCGCCTGAAGGGGATCATGAATTTCAACGCTCGGCATGTCGCCTTCGCGCGCGAAAGAGTGATATTCCCCGGTCGAATCGATTAACGCGACATTGAAATCATCGAGGTGCTGCAATTTGCCCTGGAAAAACTGACCGGATGGCCGTATTACTTTCACAGTAATCTGCGCATCGGCCTGCCCGGCTTGCTCAAGACCAATTGTTCGCGCGGCGCGCGGCATCAGGAACTTGCCTTGTAGCGTCACAGGATCGTACTTCGAACCGATGCCCTTCAGGTCCCCGGCAACAGAGTGGCAGGCGTTGCACTTTCCTGCGCCGTTAAAATAGGCTCGCCCGCCTTTGGCGTCGCCCGTTACGATATCGATAATCGGATAAACGCCGTGCAATGAGGCGGCCCGAATACCGTTGTGAAGAAAGGTGGCGATATCTGAGATCTGCGCTTGAGAAAAAGCAAACTTTGGCATGCCTTTGTCTGGGCGGCCGTTCAGAATGATCGGGCCGATTCGTTCGCCATTATCATCGTCAAGAACCAGAACGGATCGGAGCAGGTCCGGACCACTCTCCCCGCCTTTGGCGTTGGCCCCATGGCAGAAGCCGCAGGAGGAGACAAATGCCTTTTTTCCACGATCCACAGTGACCGGATCATATACCGGATAGCCTCGACCTGTGAATCCACCGCCTATTCCAGCGGGAGGCGTTTGAGCGGTGAGCGATAAGGTAGCCAGCAGAACCAGGGCAACTCCCAACGCGTCATTCCGATAATGCATCGTCGCTTCGAACGAGGCTACCGCTCGCCGGATCCTTTCTTCCCGGCTTCTGCCGCAGCGTTCTCTTCGAGCCGGGCTCCCCGAAGGATGTCGACCATGGCATAGTTGCCTTCGTGACATGCGTACTCGTACAGCTTTTCCGATACTGCCAAGAAGGTAGACTCTGCGGTCCACGCACTTGTAAACGTCGAGGGATCGTCGATCGTGAACCTATAGAGAATGGTATCCGGGCTGACACGCGTGAGCCGCTCGATCACGTGCAGGTTCTCGCCAGATCCCCGGAACCGGGTCTTCGCGGTGAAATTAGTCGTGTCGACTACCAACGTATTGCCCTCCCAATGGCCAATCGAATCTCCCACCCACCGGCGGATGTTCGACGGTAGATGCGGCCGTCCATCCAACGGGATGATCCGCAAATCGTGGATCTCTTCGACGAAGATCATCACATATTCGGGAGTCTGAACAATCTGATAATTGTTGTTGTACATGGCCGCCAGCATAGGCGGTCCGGCTCTTGCCGAGTAAATGCATCGCTCTTGCGGTGACCGGTCCGCCGGACGATCCGCGGGATGCCGCCGAGACTCTGCCCGGTTCTGCTCCAGGTTCTTCCGCGCCTCCGGTGTCAAGGGAGGGATCCTTCCATCCGGCGGGTCAACAATCATGGAGGTTCGCTTGTATCCGTCCGCTCTTATGAGTTGCGATCCCCGATCGTAAAACACGTCGTTGTACGCGCGCTCCACATCAGCTTCGGCGCCTCCATCGCGGCGATCCATATTAGCCGCTGCGATTCTTTGTTTTTCGTATGCTGTCGCTTCCTCGTCCGTGAGGTTGAGCTTTCGAGCAAATTCAACGGGGCGTTCCAAAGGTGTAAGCGTTGCATTTGTCCAGGTTCCTTGGAGATCTGGGTGGCCATCAGGCGTTCGCGGCGGACTCCAAGCCTCTCTGGCAGACGGAGGCTGCGCGGCGAGCAGCATCGCGCTGATCGCCGCCAGGACGCCTAACGGAGCGAGAGATTTACTTGGAATAGTAATAGTGCGCAGCCCTTAGGTCTCAGAATTTATACTTAAGTGAAAACTGAAGAATTCTGGGATCATTCGCGGCATTAATCGTGCCAAACAGCGGATCGTTCATGGCAACGTGCAGTCCGCTGGCCGCTGCCGTCGGATGATTCAGGATATTGAAGGCTTCCCCACGAATCTCAAGCGACTGTCTTTCACGAATCCGGACCATCCGAATTAGAGCCAGATCCAGATCCCACGCATTCGGAATCTGAATGATCGACTTTCCGGCATTGCCGTAGGTCCCAGGTGCATTCAACTGAAAGGCGGCGGGGTTGAACCAGTGACTGAAGCTACTCGTCACATTTGTGTTTCCGACCAGGTTCGGCTGGTCAACATTCACGCCCGTCAACGAGCTGTCCACGCCAGTCAAGACGGTCGCGAATCCGCCGGTCGAGGCGGTAAAGATTGGCGCAAGCTCCCAATTGCTCAAAAGAATGCGCGGCAATTTTGAAGAAAACGTCGGAGACTGCATGACGAACGAACTGTTGAAAATCTGACGGTGATCTGACCCGCAATTGCCCGTGCCCGCCTTCAAATTATTGGGGATCTGGAAGGTGTTGGCGTTGCTGATCTCGCCGGGCATATCGGCCTCGTCGATACAATGCGACCAGGTATAGTTCGCTAAAACCGTGTAGTTATGGCTGAACCGGTGTTGGAGCGCCAGCATGAGTGCGTTGTAGCTGGCGTTGCCCCCAGGAAGCGTCTGCAACGTATACCCGTAATAGGAGCCGTTTACTGGGTCGAGTAAATTCAGAATGCGCCGGTTGTTGGTATTTGCGACCGTTGAGCATGGACCACTGCCGCAGGTGCCGGGAATGTACACCGCAGGGTTGATCATCTGACTCACCCACATGTGGGTGGTTTTGTTCCCGAGGTAGGTTGCGGTAGCCAACCAGTTCGTGCCGAATTGCCTCTGAATGCTGAGGTTCCACTGCTGCATATAAAGCGGCGGCAAATTGGGTGTCACGCTGGTGTAGGTGGAGAATGGTTGGAAAATTGCGTTCTTCGGAGGCGGCAGTGGCGGCGGAAAAGGATTCCCGCCCGGCCATATTTGCCACGGATTCGAGAACCCGCCCGGAAGGTTAGTGTTCGTGATCAGATTGCCCCAGGGCGGCCCGGTCTGGACGAAATCGTCGAAGTAGAGTTCCGGAATCTCGTTCATGATCCCGTACGATACGCGGATGGTTTGGCGGCCGCTTCCGGTGGGGTCGTAGACGATACCCAGGCGCGGCGCCCACCGGTTGTACAAGGCATGCGAGAATGATCCACCGGTGTTCCAGTTGGGGTCGCCTGGGAACGTGAGTCCGGCCGGCGCATTGGTAAATACTGTGCTCTTTTGGCCTGCCAGGAAGCCGGCCATGGAGAAATGTAGCATTTCCTTGTTGTTATAGTAGGGCGGAAGATAAGGCTCCCAGCGCAGCCCGATATTGATCGCCAGGCGGCGATTCACCTTCCAGGCGTCCTGTATATAGAGAGCGAAATAGTTCTCGGCATTGTAGGATAGCTCGGCGTTGCCCTGCCGGAATTGGCTAGGCAGACCGAGCAGGAAATCCGAGAGGCCATAGCCTGTGGCCTGTCCGTTGAAAGTCCACTGGCCATTTGTAAATTGCTGATTGATGTTGTTCAGCTGATCGTGAATCCAATCGACACCGAATGAAATCTGATGCGAGCCGCGAATCAGGTTGACGTCGTCGGCAACTTGAAACACATTTGTGTCGAAGAAGGCCACCAATGGAGTGATGGAGAAGAAACCAGAATCCGTCACGTTGAGCTGCCCCGCTACCGGACTGTACTGATTTACGCCAAGCTTACTCAGCGTTGGAGTACCTTGAGCGGGGAAGCGGTTTACGCTGGATCGGGTCGCGGTCGCGTGGAATGAGTTAATCAGGCTTGGGCTGAACGAGTAAGTGTCGCCCAACGTGATAGTCTGCACGCGGTCCGCCAACCCCGGCGTCGTCGTTGCAAGCAAGTTCGACGGACTGGAATAGGCGGGCGCCAGATAGTCCGAGATCATGTAACGGCCAAAAATGGAATGCTTCTCACTCCGGTTGTAATCGATCCGGGAGATTGCTTGAACTTCCCGGTTGTCGCTGATGAGGCCGTACTGAATCTTTCCGCACTGATCGCTGGATACCGGGATCAGCTTCAGGAAGTTTAGCGCCTGCGGGTTGAAAAGTGACGGAGAGATCTGATTGCTCACGAATGGGGCTTTTAGAGTGATATTCTTCCCGTTGTTGCAGACCGAGGATGCCGCAACAGTGAAGTCCCCCGCCAGCATCTGTGCGTTGGGAACATAGGCAATCGTGACCGGGGGATCGGATTTGTTCCAAGTGCCCTGAAAGCCCGCGAAGAAAAATAGCTTATCCTTTCGGATGGGCGCGCCAATCACGCCGCCGAACTGGTTGCGCTTGAGGGTGTCGCGCTTAGTTGCGAAGAAGTTTCTGGCGTTGAGATCACCATTTCGTATGTATTCAAAGACGTCTCCGTGCCATTCATTCGTGCCGGATTTCGTGACCAGATTCACTACCGCTCCCGGATGTAATCCATATTGAGCAGGCAAGGAGTTGGTCTGAACACTGAACTCCTGGAGGGCATCTGGGAAGGGAGAAGGTAGATTGACGTTGGTGAAGAAGTCGTTGTTCGTCCCGCCGTCCAAGAGATAAGTTGTCCCATTCCCTTGACCTCCGCCTACCGAATACGCGACAGCCGTGGGGTAATTCTTGTTCGAGACCGTATTTTCGTTTTCAGTCGTGCTTACGGCCGCTCCCGATAGCAGAACCAGCTGGGTAACTTGACGGCCATTCAGGGGCATGTCTTCCACCCGCTTTTCATCGATTACCGAAGCGAGCGAGCTGTCGCGCGTCTCCACTAGCGCGGCGTCAGCTTGAACTTCGATGTTTTGCGTCACGGCTCCAACCTGTAGAGTGACGTTGACTTGCGGATTAATATTTACCTGTAGAACGATACCGGACTGCGTATAGGCACTAAAACCCGCTTTGGTTACCTGGAGCCGGTAGGGCCCCACTGGTAAGTTCGGCAGAACATAGGCCCCATCTTGTCCACTTACTGCCTCCCGGGCGAAGCCGGTCGTGGTCTGAGTGGCGCGAACTTCAGCACCCACTACGGCCAGTCCGCTGGCATCTTGAACAGTCCCTGAAATTTGCGATACAGCGGTTGTCTGGGCCTCTAGCGCGACGCTGGTCAGGAAGGCGCAAAGTACGATCGTCGTGGAAAGTCTCATTGTCGTTTCACCCGTGGAGATTGAAGGATACCCTAACGGACGCCTGAAGCATAAGTCCCGAGTTGTGACGAAACGTTCACGAAACGTCTGGTTAAGGCACTGAATGCAAGGCACTTTGCGCCCGGGCACAATGATGCAGTAGAATATTGGCACTCTGTGTCGAGTTCGCTAACGGAACTATCCCCGGAAGACAAAAAAAAGGCTCTTGAGTCAGTTCTGCGCAGCCGCACCTTCACGCGGTCAGAACAGTTGCGCGCTTTTCTGCGTTACGTGTGTCACCTGGAGTTGGCGGGGCGCGGCGAGGAAATCTCCGAATACCGCATCGCAGTGGAAGCGTTGGGTAGGCCACAAAACTACACCACGGCGGAAGACTCCGCAGTCCGAAGCCGGGCACACGCGCTGCGTAGCAAGCTCGAGGAATTCTACAGCCATGAAATGCCCGATGCGCCCGTACGCATCGAAATGATCAAGGGCAGCTATCGCCCTAACTTCGCGGCGCGAATGCCCGATATACCGGCCCAACCGGCGCATTCGCCCATTCTCCCTACCCCGTTTATTCCCGCCGCAGCGGCTCCTCCTGTTTCCACCAGACCTCGTGTGTCCCGGAAGTGGGTGCTCGGTCTGCTCGGCACGGCCTGCCTAGCGGCTGCATTTGCCGCAGGCATGTGGACTCGGGGCGTTGTCGCCCGACCCGACAGTATCGTGGCCGAGGCTTGGGGACCGTTGCTCCAGGCGGATGGCAATGTTCTGGTTTCAGTAGCCAGCCACAACCACATGCAGGTGAAGGCGCGTACGCGGCAACCGGATCCGATCGAATCGGCCGTGGAAGCGCCGATCCAAGTCAATGATTGGTATCGAAAATACTTCCGACTTCGAAGCGACCAGAAGCTGTATTTGATGTTTGTCGATACCTCCACGCGCTTCGGGGACGCCATTGGGGCATCCGAGGTATTTCAGACCATCGCGAAATACCGGGGCAGTTCGCAGATTTTTCCCGAACGTGTGGTCACGGAGGCAATGTTTCGGAACCGGAACGTGGTGCTGATCGGAATGCCGGAGAATTCGCCAATTGCTGATCGTCTGCTGGCCGGGGGCGGCTTCCAAGTCACGTTCGACGAGGCCATCCATAGGGAAACAATCGTCGGCCCACTGCGGGGGTCGGATGCTCCGAAGACATATATAACCGGGCGGAATGGCACCGATTTGGTCGAGAGTCACGCGCTCATTACCGTCCTGCCCGGGGAGGGCGATGGCGGCAGCCTGCACCGGATGCTGATTTTATCGGGCTCGCATTCTTCCTGCACCATCGGCGCGGCGGAATTCTTCAGTTCTGCCAGTCATCTTCGAGAGCTGCTGCAACGGTTTCGCCGGGAGAGTTATAGTGGGTTTCCCAGCGCATATCAAGTGGTGGTCGGCTGCACGGCCGACAGCGTGTTGCCTTTGAGCGTCCGTTATGAGAGCCATTTCGTTCTCAAACCACGGTGAAGGCGCTTGCTGGACAACGGATTTCAACCGTCTAAGGTAGAGCGAAGGCGATCAGTGATGCTGCGCTGGTTGCATCGCCGATGATACCCCCGCCCGTCGCCATAATGACGACGTACTGCTTTCCGTCGCGTCCCTGAAACGTCATCGGCACCGCATGCGCGCTCGCATCGAGCCTGGTTACCCAGAGCTCCTTGCCGGTACGCGAATCGAACGCGCGGAACCGGCTGTCATTCGTAGCGGCGATGAACACCAGTCCACCGGCAGTCGCTATGGATCCGCCCAGATTAGGAGCGCCGGTATTATGAATGCCTTTTGCCTCGAGTTCATCGAAAGTTCCCAAAGGCACATTCCAGGCGATCTCGCCAGTATTGGCATTCACCGCAACCAAACGACCCCACGGCGGCTGTTGGCAAGGCATAAGGTTGGCCGGATTCCAGAATTGGACCCCGACATTTCCTCCAAAGCCACCCATCCCGCCCAGGCCGCCGACATCGCCGGCTGGACTAACGCGCGTGACCCGGTAGTTCGACCCTTCATGTTTCACCGCCACTTTGAAAATCGTGCCCAGGTCTTGCGTGTTGGCAAAGATGTAACCCAACTCGGGATCGAATGAGACGCCGCCCCAATTTCCGCCGCCGAACATGCCCGGGAAGTTCAGGCTGAGCTTGAGGCCATAGGGCGTATAAGGACCTCTGTTAAGGACGCCGCCGTCCTGCGCGAGGAGGGCTTCGCAAAACTTCTGCTGCTCCGGGGTTATCGTCGCGACATCAGATAACGAGAAGCGATTGCGGGCAATCGGCGGGGGTTTGATCGGGAAGGGTTGAGTGGGCCAGGTCTCCTCGCCCGGCTCATCGCTCTTTGGCACCGGGCGCTCTTCTGTGCCATAAATCGGTTGACCGGTCAGGCGGTCGAAAATAAATAGGAGACCTTCTTTCGTCGTTTGCGCAACACCTGGAATTTTCTTTCCTTGGCGGCTGATTTCGATGAGTGCTGGAGGAGCGGATAGGTCGTAATCAAAGATGTCGTGATGCGTGGTTTGAAAGTACCATTTCAACTTGCCGGTCGCGGCGTCCAGCGCCACCAGCGAAGAGCTGTATAGATTGCTGCCCTTGCGGTCGCCACCATAGAAGTCGGCGGACGGCTCGCCGATCCCCAGAAAGACCATCCCATGCTCGACGTCGACGGTCATCGGTCCCCAAACGTTGACCCCCGAGCGATCCTTCCAACTGTCGCCTTCCCATGTGTCGTGGCCCGGTTCGCCAGGCCGTGGGACGGTGTGAAACGTCCAAGCCAACTTCCCGGAACGGACGCTCCAGGCCCGCACATCGCCCATAGGGCCAAGACTGGGAGTTTCCTGCACGTGGCTGCCGGATATCACCAGGTCTTTGTAGATCACGGGCGGAGAACTGAGACCATAAGGGCTGTTGGGGAAATTGTCCGCCACCCCTTCGCGCATGTTGACGACACCTTCATTGCCGAACCCTGGGGACGGTTGCCCAGTCTTTGTGTTGAGAGCCATCAGGACGCCAGTGCTGGTTCCGAACAGGATGAGCGGCGAAGCATCCTTGTCGCCCGGCCAATAGGCCAGGCCACGCGTCGAAGGCGCACCGTTTTTTCGGGTTTCAAACGTCCAGATTTCCTTCCCGGTTTCGGGCTCGAGCGCCACCACCCGGCCATAGCTGGTCGTCAAGTACATGACGCCTCCGACCACCAGGGGTGTCGCTTCGCCCGGCCGTTTCCGGGGGCTTTGGTTGGATATGTCGTACGTCCAGGCCCGTACCAGCTTGTTCACGTTGCCGGTGTTGATCTGTTTGAGCGGTGAAAATCGCATGCCGCCCGGATCGTGGCCGTACGACGGCCAATCGGTTTGCGCGGTCAGTGCCACGGCAGAAACGCCCGCAAACATCGCCCGCAGGAGGAAATCACGTGTCATCGTGGGCATTCTCTCATGGTTCACCGCCAAAAAGTAAGACCAATTGGCCCAAGTCGCCGTAGCAACCATCCCAATCGGCAGGTTAAAGGCGCGGCTCAGGGGATTCAATCGCCTTACTGCCGGGATTGACTGTTACTCTCATGCGTGAAATACTTGATTCTCCTCAGAAAGGATGAGGGGAATTTGTGTCTGGAGGTTCTACGATGCTGAAGTCGAATGGACTGCCGTTGTGCCTGGCTCTGTTTTGTGGACTCGCGCAAGGTCAAACACTCAACTGCGATCTGCAAGGCTATAAGGCTAATGATGGCCTGAAGGCCGAGATGCGCGGAGGCGCGCTGGAGTTCACTTGGCGCGGGGAAGGCGACCAGCAATTGCGCGCGCAATTCACTATCCGTAGCGGCCAGCCCTTAGTGCAGGAACTGGCCGTGCGAAAAGGTAGTGGCCAGTGGGTTGTGCTCGGGAGCGCCCTTCAGCCGGAGTTCCACGTGACCAGCGGTAAGCGGCGTATGGCGATAGCGATGGCAAATCAATTCAAACTCCTCAACATCCCGGTAACGCCGGAGTTGTACGACAAAGAAAAGTGGAACACCTTCTGGGATGCGCCGTTGGTCGTGCCTGGGGTTCCGGGAAAGGGCGATTCGTATCCTCTGCCGCGGGATCCGAGTGAAGTCCGTCGGTCGGATGCAAGCTTTCATTCCGACAGTTGCAAGGTCGCGACGGAAGGCGCGCGATTAGCCGTCACGTTTTCCGGCCTGGAAATGGGCATCTTCTCGGGCGAGCTGCAATACACCGTGTATCGCGGCACAAATCTGTTGCGACAGGAGGCTATCGCGAAGACGAATGAGCCCAGCGTGGCGTACATCTACCGCGCCGGTTTGAAAGGCTTCGACATCGCCAAGCATCCGGCTATAGTGTGGCGGGATACGGCGCGGGCGTGGCAGAAGTACGAGTTCGGGGGCGCGAATAACACCGAGCCCGTCGGCTTGCGCGCGCGTAACCGGCTGGCCATCGTGGATGCCGGCAGTGGATCGCTGGCCGTATTCCCGCCTCCTCACAAATTTTTCTTCGCGCGGGAAGACGAAATAAACCTGGGCTACGTTTACTACCGCAAAGATAGTGACGGCGCATTCTCGGTGGGAGCGCTGCAGCCCGAAACAGGCGAGGGATTTCATCCCTGGGGCGTTACGGACACCGAATGGAAACGCCGCAGCGCCACCTCGGAGGGTCATTGGGACAATTACGCTCTGTACAACGCGCCGGCCGGGACCCTGCAGCACATGGCGGTTTATTTTTACTTGAGTCCTGAAAACGATCACGCCACCCAGCAAGCGGTAATGGCTTACACTCACGACGACGTGTTTAAGCCCGTGCCCGGCTATAAGGTGATGGCCAGTCACTTCCATTTGGATTTTAACGAACTGCTCCGAGACCGCAAGACTCTGGACTATCGTCCACCCTGGGTCGATGTCTTCCACGCTCTGGGAGTGAATATCGTGAACCTCGGAGATTTCCACGACGATTCCGACCCGCGCGATCCTGGACCAAAACGGTTCATGGAGCAAAAGGTCTATTTCGAAGGCAGTGCCCGAATCTCCGACCGCGATTTGTTGTTCATCCCCGGCGAAGAGCCCAACGCATACCTCGGTGGCCATTGGTGGCTGCTGACGCCTCATCCGGTTTACTATTCGCACGCCGAGCCGCGGCCGGCCAACCAGACGTTCATGGAGAACGATCCGACGTACGGCAAGGTGTACCACGTCGGCTCGGCCAATGACATCCTCACTCTCGTGAATCAGGAAAATGGAATTTGGTACTCGACGCACCCACGCACTAAGAATACGGCTGGTTATCCGGATGGGTATCGCAATCAGGACTTCTTCTTGAGCGACCGGAATATCGGCGCCTCGTGGGAATCCTTGCCGGCGGATCTGTCGCAAAAAAGACTGTGCGAAGTTCGTTGTTTCGGCGTGATGGATGATTCCAGCAACTGGGCTCCGAAACCAAAGTACATGCTGGCCGAAGGAGACACCTATACGAAGTGGCCGGACGACGAAACGTATCCTTTGCTGGCGGTCAATTACATCAAGCTGGATCGCGTTCCACTGTTCAACGAAGGGTGGGGTACAGTAATTGACGCGATGCGCACGGGCAACTTCTACGGCACTACCGGTGAGGTGCTCTTCCACAATTATGGTGTTTCGGGCACAGGTCCGCGCCGCGTATACACGGCGAACGTCGAATGGACCTTTCCGCTCGAATTCGCGGAGCTAGTCTGGAGCGATGGCACAAAGGTTGACCGTCAGATCATTCCGGCCACCGAAATGCCGCCTTTCGGATCGCATGAGTTCAAGATTCCCTTCGATGCGACCGGCAAGAAATGGGTTCGGTTCGCGGTCTGGGACTCGGCCGGCGACGGCGCCTACACGCAGCCCGTGTTGCTGAGTTCTACGGCCTCATCAGCGCAAACCCGCTAACGGCTGTTAAAACCGGTAAGTTCAGGAGTTGATATGCAGCGAATAAGTTTCCGAGTTCGATACTTAGCTGTTGCGGTTGCTCTGTTCGTTACGGATGTCGCGCCGATTGCCTTGAAGGCTCAGGCTGTAGCCTCGGCCAGCCTCACCGGTAGAGTACTCGACGAGTCCGGCGCACCCGTCCCGGACGTCAATGTCTCAGTAACCAGCCCCGCGCTCCAGGTATCCAATGTGACCGCGGTCACGGACCAGGAGGGCAATTACCAGGTGCTCGACCTGCCGGCACCTGGTCTTTATAAAGTCAGTTTCGCGCACGCGGGCTTTCAGACTTTTGTGCGCACGGATCTGAACCTGGCAGTCGGCTTCGCAGCCCGCGTCGACGCTGTCATGAAGGTAGGGCAGGTTGAGCAAACGGTCGAGGTGACTGGATCCAGCCCGGTTGTCGATACCGTCAATACCTATGGGGGCACAACCTTACAGAGGACAGAAATTGAACTCACACCGAAGGGATTGGGTCTTCAGGAATTGCTTCCCATGTCCGCTGGGGTCAGTTTGCAGGGAAAGCCGGACGTCGGAGACAGTAACCTGGCGGCTCGCAGTGCAATTATCACCTACGGAGTCCTTTCGGAGCCATACCTTCAAGTGGAAGGTATCAATGTCACCAGTTCCCACGATCTTGATACGGCTGTGTATTTCGATTCCTTGTCATTAGCGGAGACCGAGTTCAAGACTTCCGGCAATAATGCCGATGTGCCGTTTGCCGGCGTAAACATGGTGGCCGTCATGAAATCCGGCAGCAACGATTTTCACGGAACTGCGCTGGGTGATTGGGAAAGCCCGAGCTTCCAGGCTAATAACATCACGCCCGCTCTCGCGGCGCAGGGGCTGAAGTTCACCAATCCGATCAAGCATTATTACGATTACGCGGGGGACCTGGGCGGCCGGATCATTCGCGACAAGCTGTGGTTTTACGGCGGAATCAGCAAGCAGACGTTGACCTCCGGCCAATTGGGATTTGTGAGTGGCCCTGATGCGGCGGGCTGCTGGACGTGCCTGGATGCGCCGGGAGCTAACATCGTCTCGACACTTACTCAGGAAAATATCAAAGTATCGTACCAGCTCAATCCCATTTGGCGGTTTATCGGAGCCTGGCAACACTCCCTGAAGTTCCTCTCGGCCCAAGGAGCTTCCAGCACTGAGCCCGGGCCGTCCAGCTTGTATGAGCATCAGCCCGCGAATATGTGGAAAGGGGAAGCGGAGATTGTGCCGACGCCTCACCTGCTCGTTAACGTGATAGCGGGTTATGGTGGTTATCACGTCCACTACACCGACGAGCCGGGTACCGACGTAAAGGGTAATCCCAGCAGCCAGGAACTGAGCACAAAGCTACTGACCGGCCCTAACGATTTCCCGGATGACAAGCCCCAAAACCGCTATGAGGTGAGAGGAAACGTGAGTTATATTGCTGGCCGGCATCAATTCAAATTCGGCACCGAGGACACCTGGGAAGCCGGCAATACACAAGCGCTGAAGGATCAGGCCGCCGGCGATTACCTCCTGCTTTTCAGCAAGGGGGTGCCGAATGAGATCCAGACCTTTAACTATCCGTTCAACCCGAACAACGAACTGCATAATCAATCGTTGTTCGCCATGGATACCTGGAAGGTGGCGAAGAGATTGGTATTGAACTACGGTGTGCGCTGGGAGCGGTATAACGATTTCTATCCAACCCAGATGAAGGCCGCCGGCCAGTTCAGCGCTGCGGCGACCTATCCCGGAAAGCAGCTGCTGGTCTGGAGAGACGTGGTTCCCCGGGTTGGAGGCGCGTGGGATATCTTCGGAGACGGCAAGACTCTCGTGAAGGCCTCGTTTGGAATGTTCGGCGATACCATGGGTGACCTTTGGGGAAACACGTTTAATCCCGATGCGTTGGTTACCACCACGTATAAATGGAACGGCCCCTGCGTTGTAACTGGATACAAGAACGTTTCATACAACAACACAAGTTGCGACGCCAGCCCCGATACTCTCGCGAGCCTCAACCCGAACAGCCCGAACTTCATCAGTGCCACCGGCGGCCTGAACGAGCTGAACAACCCCAAGCTCGCCCAAGACAAGACTTATGAATATGTCGTGAAGGTCGAACGGCAACTGGTGCCGAACGTGTCGCTCAGCGTGAGCTACATTCATCACAAAGTGACGAACCTGTCTAATTCCCTCGAAGGCACTACCACCTCGACCGCCAGCGGAATCAATATTCTACGGCCTCACGATATCTACACTGTTCCGGTGACTTTGACCGACGCGCTGACCAACAGTCCGGTGACCGTCTTCACCTATCCATCATCCTATGCGAGTTCATCGTTCAACCAGTTCGAAGTGATGAATGCGCCCAGCAACCGTCCCGATACTTACAACACCTTTGAGGTCGCGGTGACGAAACGATATTCGAAGCGCTGGAATGTTCAAGGTTCGTTCTGGATGACGCAGAACCATGAATGGATCCAGGCTGTCAGCCCTACTCCCAATGACGACCGATTCCCGATCGATGACACCTGGAATTGGGAAGCCCGCGGCTTCGGGAATTTATAATCTACCGTGGGGATTTGAAGTGTCCGGCTTTTATCGCGCGCAGTCTGGCCTCCCCGGACAAAGGACGGAAAGCTTTTCCAGCCCGCTGCTGCTGCAGGGCGCTGTGACGCTCCGCATGGAGCCTTTCGGCACCGAGCGCGGGCCGATGATCTCGCTCACTAACGTGAAAGTCGCCAAGAATTTCACGTTCAAAGAGAGATGGAAGTACCAGATCAATTTTCAAGTCTTCAACATCTTCAACACCAGTGATGCGACAAGCACCAGTTACTTGACAGGCGCAACGTTTCTGCACCCGACGGGCATTGTTTCCCCGCGTGTAGCGCGTATTGGAATGCAGTTTTCGTTCTGAAGGAGTTGCATGGGATGTGTTGCAAAGCTGGTTAGTAAGGCCTGATAAGCTTGGGAAGCCATGCGAAATTGGCGACCGGCACTGTTCAAAGGACGACAGTTCGAAGCGGAGATCATTCGTTGTGTGTGTCCTTTGGTATCTTCGGTACGCGCTCAGCTATCGCGATTTGGAAGAGCTCATGGCCGAACGGAATCTGCGCGTAGATCATGTTACGATTTGGCGCTGGGTCCAGCACCATGCGCCGGAACTAGCCAAGCGCTGTCGCCGAGAGCTTCGTCGCACCAACGCCTCGTGGCGAGTGGACGAGACTTATCTGCGGGTGGCCGGAGAATGGACCTATTTAGATCGCGCGGTCGATTCTCAGGGAAACACGATCGATTTCCTGCTCTCGCCGAACCGGGATGCTGCCGCAGCCAAACGGTTCTTCCGGAAAGCCTTGCGGGCTTCCGGCCATCCTCGCCCACGAGTCATCAATGTCGACGGAAACCCGTCGTATCCGAAAGTCATTGCCGAACTCAAGCTGAATCGTTAGCTGGCCGCAGATGCCAATGTCGGCCCGTACCGTACTTGAACAACATCGTGGAGCAGGATCATCGCTCCATCAAACGGCGAGTTCGAGCCGGCCAAGGGTACCGATCCTTTGCGAGCGCTTGGAGGACGATCCAAGGAATCGAAACGGTGTACATGATTCGGAAAGGTCAGGTAAGGTGGTTGCCGAAGGGAGCTATTGTTGAGCAGGTCCGATTCGTAGAAGGTCTCTTCGGGTTGCAAGCCGCCGTGTGATGGATAGCGACCCTGGATTTTGCTCGCGCCTATTTTCAAGTTTGCAACACATCCCTCCCAACAGTTTTTCAGCAAGCCTATATGGCCCTGCGGGGCACCGAACTTGATGAAAATCGTGTAGGCTGGCGGAGCGGTGTGGAAGGAAAGAGGCCGAAGGAACTTTGGAGCTGTCGAGACCGTCAGCAAGCCTGGTCCGGAATGCCGTAGGAACCGATATATGTGCGCAGCCCGCCCTGCGGGGAAGGGAGGCAGCACGAGATGGTGCGTCACAACTTGTCCGTGCATTCTCCCTTCTACGCCGCAGAGAGGCGAACATGAAGAAGATAGCAGGAATCGACGTACATAAGAAGGTCTTGATGGTGGTAATCGCGGAAGCTGCTTCCCCGGAACAGATTGTGCGAAAGGACAAGTTCGGGACCGGGCGCGCGGAGTTGGAACGACTGCGCGTGTGGCTACAGCAAACCGAAGTCGGCGACGTAGTAATGGAAAGCACGGCCCAATACTGGCGGCCTGTGTGGAACGAACTGGAGCCATTCTTCGCACTGCAGCTAGCCCATGCTATCAATCCAACCGCGCTCCCCAAGGCCGCAAGTCCAGACTGGGCCGATGCAAGACGGCTGGTGAAGCGTTTCGCTGCTGAGGAACTGTTTCTGAGCTTCGTGCCCGAACCGGAACAACGCGATTGGCGCACGCTCACGCGCGCCCGCCAAGCCTTGGTGCGGGATCACGTGCATCTGCAGAATCAAATCGAAGCTCTCCTGGAACAAGCTTCGATCAAGCTATCGAGCGTGGTCAGCGATCTGTTCGGCCTGAGCAGCTTACGAATTCTCTCCGCCCTAGCCGAAGGCCAGACCGACGCCGAGAAGCTGGCTCAGCTAGCCGATCCGCGCCTGCGCTGCGGACAGCAGACGTTAGTGGATGCCTTGCGGGGGCGTTTCCGAGAGGTACATCGTCAACTGCTCGATCAGGCGCTCCAGCGGTTGGCAATTCTTTCGAAGCAGATTGCGGAACTAAGTCGACTCGCCGCGCAGCGCCTGCAGCCGTATGCGTCCACCCTCGAGCGGTTGATCGAAGTATGCCTGGCATTGGCGCTGAAGCGGCACAAGAAATCCTGGCGGAAATCGGACCCACTGCAGCGGCCTTCTCCTCCAGCGCCAAGCTGGCATCCTGGATCGGAGTCTGTCCGGGAACCCAGGAATCGGCTGGAGAAAACCACTCCGGCGCTGGTTGCCCTAAAGGCAACCGCTACATTCGCCGCGTGCTATGCCAAGTGGCCCATGCCGCCGCCCGCACCAAAGGAAGTCACTTCGAGGTCATGTTTCGAAAGTTCCTGCATAAGGGATACAACAAAGCCATCTGGGCGGTGGCACACAAACTATGCAAGATCGTCTGGATTATCCTGCACCATGGCGCCCGTTACCTTGAAAGCGGTGTGGTCAATCCCAAGGCCGTCCAACGCGCTATACAACTCCACCTCAAGGCCCTGCGCCGGCTCGGATACGTCTTGCCACCCTCCTCCACACCGACGTCACAACCATGATTTTCGATGGAGCTCCTAGACGATGCCCAATGCTAGCCTGGCGGGAAAGTGGATGTGGCCCGGATTAAGTAAGATGTTTCGGAGCGGCCAAGACGCCGGGCCGAACGTCTGAAAGCACAAGAAATATTCGGGAGGGGGTAGGCAATGAGACTTTGGTTGATCGGAATTCTAGCGGGAGGCATGCTGGCTTACGCAGTGCTAGAAGCGCAAACGCCCGCAGCGTCGCAAGGCGCCATCACCACTGCGTCTGCGGCAGATGCCGCCAGGGCCAACGGTACACCCGGCAACGTGACACAAGCGCGGGTGCTGGCCGGTGCCAGCGGCGGCAACAACTGGCTGGTGAACGGCGGAAACTTTGAGTCGCAGCACTTCAGCCCGCTGAAGAGCATCAACGACCAGAACATCAGCCGTCTGGGCCTTGCCTGGGCGATCCCAATCGACAGTCACATGGGTCTCTGGATGGAGCCGATTGTCGTCGATGGTGTGATCTACCTCGGACTCCCTCTCGACGTCGTGGAAGCAATTGACGGCGTGACTGGAAAGGTGCGCTGGCGATTCGATCCTCACATCCGAATCAACGGCCCGTGGCGCAACTCCTATGAGGGGCGCAAGAATCGGGGCGTCGCGGTGTGGCACGGCAAGGTGTATGTCGGGACCGGCGACTGCCGCATGGTGGCGATCGATGCGGCAACTGGGAAGAAGGTGTGGGATACCCCGGTGTGCGATGCCGCCCAGACCGGAATCACTGATGCGCCGCGCGTCGGCAATGGCAAGGTGTTCACCGGATGGGCGGGCATGGAGTACGACGTGCGAGGGGGGCTGGTAGCGGTAGACGCGGAGACGGGCAAGAAAGTCTGGACCTTCTGGACAGCGCCGGGCGATCCATCGAAGACGTACGAATCGAAAACGATGGAGGACATCGCCCAAACCTGGAAGGGTGATTCGTGGCGGCTCGCGGGCACCAACGTGTGGACCGAGACGACCTACGATCCAGTGACGAACCTGTTGTTCATCCCGACCTCGACCGCCGGCGAGGCCTCTGGTGATTTTTCCAACATCAAACCGAGCGGCAACCTGTTGTTTGCAAACTCCATCATCGCGGTGAATGCCTCGACGGGTCAGTACGTGTGGCATTACCAGACCGCATATCCGCCAGATGGCGCAGAAGACTTCCACATTCTCGTGGCGAATCTAGCCGTCGGCGGCAAAGAGCGCAGGGTGATCATGAGCGTTCCGAGAAACGGCGTTTTCTATATGCTCGACGCTCGAACCGGGAAGGAGATCCTTGCGCCGCGAGGACTCGGCGGAACGGCTTATCCATCCTTGAAGCAGATCGACTTGAGCACTCTGTCATCGGCCGGCTATCAAGATGCCGGTCGGCCACGCCTTCCCGCCACTGGTTTTGGGCGCGGGTGGTTTCCCATGGGCTACAATTCCGCAGACTGGACTTGTGTACATCTCGGCGTACGAGACTAGTGGAGGTGGTTCAGGCGGTCGAGGGCCCACGCTTGAAGCCGATGGGTTGAGGCTCGGCGGGTGAAGCCGCGGGGCTCGGGGGCAGCGCTCGAGGTGGCAGGCTTCAATATGCTGAGTATGCTCCCGTCGCTCACGGCAAGCTCGTCGCGTTCGACCCTATAAAGCAAGAGCCTCGTTGGGTGGTGAACCTTCCGGTCGAAATCAACGGCGGCGTCCTGACCACCGCTGGGAATCTGGTTTTCCATGGAGACGCGAGCGGCAAGTTCACTGCGTATGCCGCAAACACCGGAAGGACGGTCTGGTCTGTTAAGACCGGCTCCGCGATCCAATCTGTACCTGTAACGTACGTCATCAATGGCGAGCAGTACGTTCTGACGCCTGTCGGGATGGGGGGTGGATACCGGTTGTTCGGAAAAGCGAGCGACATGTCGACCCTGGAAACGAAACGCGGACCAGCACGCCTGTTGGCGTTCAAGCTTGGCGGCAAGGCGGCGATGCCAGTGATTCAGGCCGACATTCCCGCCGTACCGCAGCCACCCGAGCAGCCTGGCAGCGCGCAACAGATTGCTGAGGGCGCGCGTGTCTACACCAAGTTCTTCTGCCACAAGTGTCATTCACCCGAAGCGGACGGGAGCGGCGCGTGGGTGCTCAATGGCGAGGTGCCCGATCTTCGCTACATGCCGCGCGATGTTCATCAACAATTCAACTCGGTTGTATTAGGTGGAAGCCACGTCGAGCAGGGAATGCCGAGATACAGCACCCCTCCGGGCTGGCCGTTGATCAAGACCGCGATGACGCAGGAGGAAGCGGACGCGCTGCACGACTACATCATCGATTTAGAGTGGCGAGCGTACAAGCTCGGCCCGCGGGGCGTGAAGAGCGCCGACTCGCCCGTACAATGAGTATTTAGCGCGAAGGTGCTGCTCCAAGAGCTCTGAATTTATCTCGATCAGTGCGACACCGCGACTCGATTCGGGCCTCGAAAGACATCCCGTTCTGCCAACGGGATCGCAACCGCTCGCCCATCTCGGGGAACCATACTCTTTGCGCATCGCTTGCTGGCATGTGTGAACTATTGTCGTGCCGCCACATTGATGCTTGAGGTCATTGCGCGATTGACTACAACCGTGCTTCGCCAACAGCACACGTTATGCAACATTGAACTAAGCCTCCGGCAGGCCGAGCGCTGTTTGTGCTGTGGTCACAACAAAAGGAGCCTTCGTAGTGACCCTACTTCGACAATGGATGCTGGAGGATCTCCAGATTCGTCATTACTCACCCACCACTATCCGGATTTACCTGCATGTCATGGCCGAGTTCGCTCGGCATTTCGGTAGTCCGATCGCTGGCTTCTCCTGCCGCATTCGAAGCCATGTGTGAGAAGGCCGCCAAAATCGAATGGGTGGTTCACGTCCAGCCTCCCTTCGGCGGACCTCGACGCGTTCTCAAATATCTGGCCCGGTACACTCACCGTGTGGCCATCTCCAACCATCGCCTGCGTGCTCTTGAAAACGGCTGCGTCAATTTTGAATGGAAGGACTATGCTCATCAGGGCCAGCGCAAGATCATGACCTTGGATGCGGTCGAGTTCATACGTCGCTTCTTGCTCCACGTACTGCCTTCCGGTTTGGTCCGCATCCGCCAGTTCGGTTTTCTGGCCAACCGCTTCCGCACTCGAAACCTGCAACTGTGCCGTGATCTGCTCGCTGTTCGCCAAGCTCCTGCGCCAGCCGATTTCCACAACACTGCAGATACCAACGTTCAAGATCGCTCGTCTTGTCCGATCTGCAAGCTGGGGCGGTTGATCAGGATCGAAGTCATCCGCCCAGATCGGGCTATGGTTCCGGACACTTCATGACCTTATCGCGCGATCTTTCCTCGTCGAGTTTCTGCATCCCGCTTCCGGCTTCAGCCGATCTTTGTCTGCACGTCGAAACCCAGCGCGACCAGGTCTGTTCCACCGCATCTCCGGCCATTCTTATCGTTGCTCGCATCCCTTCGCACGACTCCAACTGTGCCGTTTCAGGCATTCTGAGCCTCGTGTTCGTCCTCAAAAACGCCATTCAATACCCAGTAGACTCGTTCCGGCTCAGTTCAATGAATTCTATCGGCAGTGCTCACGCCGACTTATCCTCGTCCCGAAGATCTTTCGCGTGAACACTCCCGATAGAATGCTTTTCATTATCGGTTCTATGAGAAGGTCGTAAAAGTCAAGGCCGACGTGGCGGCCATCCTTAAATTCTCTTTGCTCGGGCCATCTCCATCGGGCCTGAAGTCGAATGCTTGATTGTTTCCCTTGCCACACAGTTTCTGAAATATACCGAATGCACACGCGGGGGATGCACAAGGGGGCGGCAGCCCTCTTGTGGGGGGAGCCGGCAGCATCGATGCGTGCCAGCCGCTTTGCTGGCGCGCAGCGTGCTTCCGGCGTGGGGGGAACCCGCCCGCCCCGGCTTTCCCCCGGAGGGGGAAACGGGAAAGGGGGCGTCAAATTCCTTGCTGCCGCAGGCTATTTTGTTCTCGTGGTACACGTGCCCTTCCCATTACACCGGACTTGACCATCCCGACTGCTCGGTAACAATTCATTGATCCGTTCGATTACCAGCTTTCTGAAAAGTTGTTGCCGCCACCACTCTGTGCCGCGCTTCTATCCGCACTCTGAATGAGCCGCCATGGGCCCCGTGCATGTTGTGGTCCGATTTCAAGCCCAGGTCCATCACAATCGTGAAGGACTGAGGTGGACCCCATCGTTTGGACAAAAAAACGGCCGTCCTTAGATGGTGTGGCGGGCTGACCAAGACGGCGGCCGTGAGGCCGCCATCCATTCCGGGCTTGAATCGGCGCTCGGGTCGCATCCCTGCGTTGCCCTATCTTCCTATCAAGCCTTTCGATTGTACGGCAGGTGCCGTTTGCAGTAAAGAGAAAAACATCCATTCTGGAAAACGAAAGCGATAAATCCCAGGGGTGGAGTGGACCCCATTTTTGAGACAGCTAGTTAACCCCTGAAAATCATTGAAAGGGGAAACTGGAACATGAAGTCTCGCAGGAAATTCACTAAAGAGTTCAAACAGACGGCGGTGAGCCGCCTCAACAGTGGACAGAGCATGGCCGAGGTGGCCCGCGCGTTGGAGGTGCATCCCAGCGATCTGCACCGCTGGCGGCGGGAGTTGCAGGATCACGGCGAGCACGCGTTCAGCGGAGCGGGCAAGAAGCGCGCCGAAGAGAGCCGGGTGGCCGAACTGGAACGAAAGGTCGGCCAGCAGGCCATGGAGATCGATTTTTTAAAGCGAGCCTGGCAGCATGTCAAGGAGCAGCGCCTGCTGCGGGCACTGAACAGCGGCGCGCCTTCTACGGGCAGGTCGAAGAAGAAGTGAAGACTGGGGCCAGGTTGAGCGTGATTCGGATGTGCGAGGTGGCTGGATTCAGCCGCGCAGGCTACTACCGTTTTCTGGATCCGGCCCAGTCGGCGCCGGCGGACCTAGAACTGCGCGACGAGATGCAGAAGATCGCCTTGGAGTGGCCCAGCTATGGAAGCCGGCGAATCACCAAAGAGCTGAAGGCGCGCAGTTGGGAGGTCAATCGCAAGCGGGTGCAACGGCTGATGCGGGAAGACAATCTGCTGTGCCTGGTGAAGCGGAGGTTCGTGGTGACGACCGACTCGGCGCACGGGCTCAACGTCTATCCCAATCGCGCGGCTTCCATGGTCCTCACCGGCATCGATCAGCTCTGGGTAGCGGATATCACGTACATCCGGTTGGAGGAGGAGTTCGTCTACCTGGCGGTGATTCTGGATGCGTATTCGCGGCGAGTGATCGGATGGAACCTGGATGACACGCTCACTGATTCGCTGACGATTGCGGCCCTGCGGATGGCACTGGCGCAACGCCAGGTTCAGCCCGGGCTGGTCCATCATTCCGACCGCGGCGTGCAGTACGCGAGCGGAGACTATACGCAATTGCTGAAAGACCACCATATCGACATCAGCATGAGCCGCAAGGGAAACCCTTGGGACAATGCGGCCTGTGAGTCGTTCATGAAAACTCTGAAGTATGAGGAGGTTTACCGCACCGAGTACCGGAACTTGGCGGACGCCCGTGGCCGCATTGGCGAGTTTCTGGAAGGCGTGTACAACGAGAAGCGCTTGCACTCGGCCCTGCAGTATCTGGCGCCGAACGAGTTTGAGCGCCGCCTGCCGCCCCCGCCTTCCACCAAGGAGGCAGCATGAGTTTTTGGAGGCATGCGCGATCTATCGGTCCGATGTGGGTCTTGGCTTCACCCAAAGCTGAGCCGGAGTGCCGCCTCCCGTTGGTCGGCACCGAGGTTTGGCAAAAGGGCGCGATCGAGATCGCGCCCCTGCTCATCGTCCGCGATGAGTCGCACCGGCTATTCCTTGGCGGGTTGCGCTCCCGCAGAGCCCGCCTCCGCTTCACCGGATGCGTCCATTTTGCTATGAAAGAGATTTGCCGGTCGACAGATTTTCAGCGAACGGCGAACAGTGGGTTAACTGGCTGTCTCAGACGAGGGGTCCACCGCAGGGGTTTGGGGGACAGCGTCCCCCATCATGACAATGATCTCTTCCTTTTGGGTTTGTGCGGAAACAGGTCTGCCGGCGTTCGATAGCCGAGCGCCTGGTGCGGGCGCTGGTGATTGTAGAAGTGGAAATAGTTTTCCAGTGCCGGAAACAGTTCCAGGCCAGTGGCGAAGTCGCCGGGATAAATCAACTCGTACTTGAGCGAGCGCCACAGCCGTTCGATGAAAACGTTGTCGAGCGCGCGCCCGCGGCCATCCATGCTGATCGCTATGCCGCGGCTTTTGAGCGGAGCCAGAAAGTCCGCCGAGGTGAACTGCGAGCCCTGATCGGAGTTCCAGATTTCGGGTTGGCCAAAACGAAACGCAGCGTCCAGCGCCGCCAGGCAGAAACCGGTTTCCATCGTATTGGAGAGTTCCCAACTGAGCACGAAGCGGCTGAACCAATCCATCACCGCGACCAGGTAGAGAAACCCGCCACGCATCGGAAGGTAAGTAATATCGGTGCTCCAGACGTGGTTGGGCCTCTCGATCACCACGCCGCGCAGCAGGTATGGGTAGATTTGATGGCCCGGCTGAGGACGGCTCAAGTTGGGTTTGGGATAGTGAGCTTCGATGCCCAGAATGCGCATCAGCCGTTGGATGCGTTTGCGGTTCACGTCCAATTCGACGGCCATTTTGCGGCTTCCGAAAAAGGGACGCTTCAGATACAGCTGGTCGAGCTGGCGGAGCAATCGCAGGTTCTCCGCGCTCTCCGGCCGCGGCTGATAGTAGTAGGTCGAGCGCGGCACTCCCAGCAGTTCGCACTGCTGCTGGATGCTGAGGCGCCGGTGCGTGGGATCGATCCATTGCCGTTTGTCGTCAGTCGATGAGGCCAGCTCTTTTTTTAAGAAAGTCCAACTCCACTTTCAGCTGACCGATCTGTTTGTACAGCTCGTCTTTCTCAGCGTCGGACTGCTGACGCACTTGCTCCCGGCCGTTGCCGAAAATGTCGGGCAACCCGGCCAGCGCTTGCTTCTTCCAGCCTCCGACCTGGGTCGGATGGACGCCGAACATCTGGGCGATTTGCGCTGCCGTCTTGTGCGCCTTGATGGCCTCCACGGCCACCTTGGCTTTCAGGCTGGGTGGGTGACTCTTGCGGGTTTTAGGCATTGACTCTCCTCTATTTTCAATGCCGCCCACCATCTAAGAAAGGGTCGTTTTTCTGTCCAAAAAATGGGGTCCACTACAGGACCTGGGTTGCTGGGGTGCTGCCATCTAGCTATCGATCTTGGATGGACCAACCGATAATGCGCAGTCACCCGAACAAGGCGGTGGATGGCGATGCTTGCCACTCCAGATCTCTGATACCACGCGATCAACTCATATCCTTATTTGTGCCCACTCCTCTCACTCTCACCAATCGCGGTCCTCAGTCTCGCATGTTGTCGGCCCGCTTCCTATGCAGCTTCCTGTCCGGTCGTTGGCGGTGGAGCGTGACGCAGCGGCTCATAGACTTCCTTGCTTACCCACAGCCGGCGCAGCAATACAGCCAGTCTTCGCGCCACCGCCACCACGGCTCGCTTCTTCGCATTCTTCCCGCCAGGTCGCACAGCCGTAAGCCGTAGCGTCGTAAATCTGTATCCGGCCCGAACGGACCCAAGATATAGTGAGCGCTCCCCACCAGCAGCCGCCGCAGCATCATGTCACCCATCTTGGTGATTCGCAAATTGCGGCTGCCTGTCGCCGGAATCTTCTTGCTTCGGTACTAATCCCAGGTATGCGCCCACATCTCGACTTTTGGCGAATCGCTTCGGATCTTCCAGCGTCAACACGTACGCCAACGCAGTCAACGCTCCAACTCCCTTCACCTGACGCAACAATTCCGTATGCGGGTATTTCTCAGCAGCCAGCTTTTCGATTCTCTCGTCATAGGCCTTAATGCAAATTACTCAGGGTCTCCACCAGACGCACCAACGGCAGCAGCACCTCGTGCACCTCCGTTGGAAGCGATCCTTCCACCTTTTTAGAAAAGCTCTGGCTCGAACACTTGGCAACCGTGCCCCCAAAGCTTTCACCAGCCCCCGCGTACTGTTGATCACGTCCTTCCGCACCGCTACGACAGTATCTCGGGCCCGCACCACAACCAGATCTTGACGTACTTCCAAGCTCCGGTGCTGTACCGCGAACAACGATTGCGGGTCCACACGCCCCACCCGCGCCAGCTTGCGCGCATCGATGCGGTCATTCTTACGTTTGCGTCGATTCGGCCCTTCCATTAGCCGCGAATTGGCTACCAGCACTTCGTGCCCGCAACCTGCTACGACGTCCCGTGCCCATGCCGAGTGGGTCCCTACTTCCATCACCACTCGCGCCGCGGCCATGGATTGGAAAAATTCCGCGAAATCCTGTTGCGTCGTTCGCAATTGCCCCTCTGCCAGCGTCTCCCCCTCCAACCCCAAAATGCAGTAATTGCTCCATTGGTCGCCGAGGTCCACACCTACTGTCAGTCGGCCTCGATTGGGTCAAGGAACACATTCCCGCCGCCCTTCTCCCTCGCGAGCTCGTTCCGGTTGCGGTTCAAGCTGTTGACTCAGTCTTAGCACCAGTTCCGCTACCACTTCTTTAACATCCCGCTGAACCGGACCGCGCTTCTTCCCCGTCCCTCGCGGCTTGGCGACGCGGTCAATTTTCGTTTCAGAGCTGCTCATCTCTTTCATAAAGTCGATCTCCTTAGTCTGTTCGTTGCAGCACCTCATCCGTGCCGATCAGCAGAAGCGTAACGCGAACTGTGATCGGAAATCGGCCTTCTCATCTCATCTAGTAGCCTGTCCCAGTGATACATACAGCATCGTCCGAGCGTCCTTATAGTGTGGCTGATAATCAAGGATTGCTGGAACTCAGCGAGGAACAACGTGACGAGTTGCGCAGCTGGGCGCAATCGCGAAGTCTCCCTGCCGGTTATGTGTTTCGCGCGCGCCTCATCTTGGCTCTCGCCGATGGGTTGACCTATCGCGAGATCGAACACAAGCTCGGTGCGAGTGCACCGACAGTGTCCAAGTGGAAGGTTCGATTCGAGGAGCATGGCACCGAAGGTTTGCAAGGGCGTCATCAGGGAAGCAAGCCACGCCGGGCGACACCGGCGGTGCAAGGGCGAGTGATCCGACGAGCGCAGCAGAAACCCTCGGACGGCAGCACGCATTGGTCGTGCCGCAAGCTGGCCGAAGAGCTGGGCGTGAGCAAATCCACGGTGCAGCGCATTCTGGCGCAAGCCAAACTGCGGCCGCACCGGCTGGAGAGCTACCTGGCCAGCAACGACCCGGAGTTTGAAAGCAAGGCCGCCGATGTCATCGGACTGTATCTGGACCCTCCCCAGCATGCGGCCGTATTCTGCGTGGACGAAAAGACGGCGATCCAGGCGCTGGACCGACTGGACCCGGTTCTACCCTTGTCGCCGGGCCGGGCAGAGCGCCACGGATTTGAATATTATCGTCACGGCACTCTCTCGCTGTACGCGGCCTTGAATGTGAAGACCGGAATGGTGGAGGGAAAAACAGCACGGCGGCACACCAGTGCGGAATTCATCGAATTCCTGAGCGGGTTGGTTAAGAAAGCGAAGTGGGCGCGCGAGATTCACATCGTGTTGGACAATCTTTCGGCGCACAAGACACCAGCCGTGGAACAATTCCTGGCGGAGCATCCCAAAGTGCGGTTCCACTTCACGCCCACCTACTCATCCTGGTTGAATCAGGTGGAGCTGTGGTTTGCCAAAATCGAGCGGGACGTGATTGCACGCGGGATCTTCACTTCAGTTGCAGATCTCCAGCGCAAGCTCATGAGATACATCCGAGCCTATGCCAAGCATGTTCGCCCGTTCCGCTGGACCTATACCGACGTGAAAAGACGGATTGTCACTAAGCGAATCACTGGGACGGCCCACTAGCTATTCCAGAAGCCGTTTCTGGTGCTTGCGAAGCACAAGACTGCGAATTCTCGTCCGCTTGTGTTTCGAAGTTCCGGCTCCTATCGTGGCTCGCGGGTACCTGGCAGGCACCGATCCGAATCGTCCAAGGCATCGCTTTCTCGACCACAAGAAGATTGAGAGCGGTCCAGGGATGTCCTGCAGGTGATGGGCGGCCTCATCAGCGCTGTTACGGCTTGCGTTAGGGGCAATGGGCAATCAGATACTGCGTGTCCACAATCATGATCGCGGCCGCTGCGGCGTCTACGCTCGTGCCGCTTTGCGTGTTCAGCTCGTTGATAAACGTCTGGTAGATATTGCCAGCGGCGGCGCACTGTCCACTGGCCCGTTGCAGCCGCGCGGCCTCCAACTTGGCAAGGAGGGAGTTCGCCTCCCCGGAGTTCTTGATCGCATTGCTCTGGCGAAACTGCCCCACGTCATCCTTGATGCTATCGGGCGTAACGATGATCGTAAACGTCACTGAAGTTGAGCCGGCATTGCCCACCTTGTCGACGGATTTAACGTTGAAAGTATGGCTGCCAAGGACCAGCTCGGTCAGAAGACTGATTGCCTGGCCATTCTGCAGACCAACTCCGCCTGGCAACGTTGTTGCGCCGTCCATAGTCCGCATGATTGACGCCACTCCCGAGCCAGCCCCGTCACTGATGCTGTAGCTGAGAGTGAGAGTGGCACTGTGCGGGTAGGCTGTCTGCTGGGGCTGAACTATGCTGGTGACCGGCGGCTTGTTGTCCAGGATCAGTGTCGCAGCGTGCCGGGGTTCGAGCAGGTTCGAAAAACTCTCGGCAGAGTACTGAAATTCGTAACGCCTGTCGGTGAGATTGACGCCGTTGAGGAACACCGACACGGATTGCAAGCCGGCCGGGAGATCGGCATGGGTCCAGTGCACCGGAAAGGGCAGCGGCGATGGGTAGATCGGCAAGGGCGCCCCTTGGCCCTGGAAACGGTACTGGAAGCCTTCGGCGTCCGCGGACGAGCTCGAGAGGACCAGGGGCGTGGCGGAAGAAACATAATTGCCGAAGTGCGGGTTGCCAATCTGGAGCGGGGCGCTCGATGGCGCCATGGCGGATGGAATCTCTTCGACGCGGAACTCGACTTTATACCTTTCGCCATCATCTGTCGCCTGCGTCGGGAACGACGGCCCAGTCGAACCATCCGGCAATATCCATCGGTAATCGGGTGCTTTGAGGTCGAACTCGTAGGTGCCGATGCGGTCGTCACTTTGAAGGGCGACCTGCAAGATGCTGCCGAAGGTAAAGGGGTTGCAGCCTCCGCCCGGGGGAAACTCCCGGCAGAAATCGGAATCGACTGGGTCGGATTCGAAGCCGCCGACAGCAACGTGAATCGGTGTGCCATCCTGAACACTCACAATCCAGGGCGTCTGGTCGAACAGAAAGCAATCGTCGTCGCCATTGTCGGTGAGCGCGGTGCCATGGCATTTGTTGCTGCCGTCCGAGTTGCGGTCGAAGAACGGGCTGATATACCGGTACTGGCCGCCGACATTGACAAATACCCGCCAATCGCCATCCTCGGTTGTTTCTCCATTATCACCAACAGTCAACGCGTGCAGCGTCACCTTGAAATTTCGTACGATTGGCGTTTTGGGGCTCACCGGGACGTCATCCCATCCCAGCAGGATGCTCTGGGCGAAATAGTTAGGCCGAGTAGCAGGGGTGCTCGCAAACGGAAGAATAACCCTAAGACGGGTGGGAGATCCGTTAAGCGGAGGACAGCTCGTATCCGCCTTGGCTGGGTCCGTGTCCGTTGGCGCCGTGGAGGCGTCAATGAGGCAGATGATGGGAGCCACGGTCCGGCAGTTGCTTGTGTCCGTACCGCCGCAGGTGTGCGCCGGAAGCTCGCTCGAATGGTCCACGCTGCGCCATTGCAGCGAGGCGTTCGGAACGGGCGGTGTGACCCGGAAGGTTCCATTCGGCAGCCGGTGTGTGTAGTCCGTCCCCGGCGGATAGATATCGAACACGTAGTTAAAATTGTTTACCGGAATTACCGGGTTCGTATGTCCGAATACGCAGTCACTCCCGTTAAGAGCCAAAATCATGCACAGATCGTTGGCGCCCCCACCATTGCCGCTGACGAAGATATCGGCTTCCGTCACCGGTACATTGGTGGGGCCAGTGTTCGGCACGTCAGGCGGCAGCGTTGCCGGCGCGCCTGTGACCGGCAGCCAGCTGGCCGGGAAGGCGGAAGTTAACTGGCCGGGGGAGGCTTGGCCCAATCGGACGTTCTGAAGCGCTGGGTGGTTCAGGCGGAAGGTCGCTAGTGCCCGGGGCGGATGAATTTCCGTCGCGTACTTTACGTACATCGTTGCGGGCGCGGCAGGCGGGACGCGCGTGTGTCCGCAGTCAAAGACCCAACGCCCTTCGACCCACACGCGATCACCGACCCCAGGCCAGACGAACTCTGGCAAGGCGCCCCAGAGGCGCTGGGAACCCTCGCCCTCATTCATAAGGCTGCCGTTCTCCCACTCGACCTCCATGTCGGGGTGATGGCAAGTAGCGCCGGTGGTGAGGTCCGGGCATACTTCAGGTGGGACAACACAATTCGTGCCGTTGGAGCTGCCGCCCAGGCCCGGGCAGAAGTTGGCAGGAACATTGGGAACAGTCACGCCGGGGAACCTCACCCACGATGACAGCAGGTGTTGATAAGGCCGATCTGGAACCACTTTGAACGTAAAATCGTGCGTGTAGTGGTTCCACGGTACCTCCTCTTCGGAAACCTCGGACGGCGCCTGGTCATGCGATCGTTCGTTGGCAGGAGGAAGAGGGACGAGTCCCTCCAGGATGATTGGCTTGTCGTTTAGAACGGGATGCTGAGGATCGACGGTGAGGCCATTGACGGCCTTCCATTCGGGATTGCCGCGGCCCTCATCATGGTCATTAGCGAGATCGGTGGCACTGCACACCGGAGAATTGTTAAAAGCGCGCGTTGCCGGGATAAAGTTCTGAGCCATCCCACGGGATACGGTCAGCCCCGAGAGACACAGGCCGAGCCCTACTGCCAGGTGGCTTCGAAATGGAGCACGAGGCGTCCGTCGGGAACTCGTCGTCGAGCTTCCAGAACATGCGGTGAGCAGAAATCGAGTGAAAGTCATAGTACGCTCCTCCTTTAAGCGGGTTGCGGGCTAGGGTACCGCGGCGCGTCGGGCTCGAAAGCAATCACCCGCGTTCGACCGACCTATATATAGCCGCTTGTTTTTCTAATCATGTTTTTAATCCTCCGAGGTGCTAACGGTCACGCGACAGCCGGCGAGTGGAGCAGACTGGCACTGCAAGAATGATAGGCTCATTGCCGCGCAGGAGTTGTGAATTTACAGTGCCCAATCGGTGAAGTTTTCGTTCGAAGCGCCAGCGTTGCGCTCGTTTAGTTAACTGTACTCGCCCTGGCCGTGAGGCACAGTGTGCCCCTACCTGCATTAAACTGATAGCCAAGGAGATTGATCGGGGGCGGATCCGATAAACAGGGGCTGGACGAGGCGCCAACGCCTTCCGATGGATTCGTGGCTCCCAGGACGTGTTGCCCGGTTTCGCTGAACAACCGATAAGCAAGGCGACTACTTGAGCAACGGGCCGTCGAGGGCAAATCGGGCGGGGGGATCGTTCCAGTTAGCAACGTCCGTTCGGAACTGCCAAGCGAATGCCGGGGTCACGTCCGCCTCGACTGAATACTTGAACTGTAATGCGAATTCGCTCATAATTCTCGGCACAAGCAATTCAGAGTACCGACATGCTCGCCTATTGCTGATACGACTCGTCGACGGCGCACAGGGATCCCGTAGCCTCCCCCGGGCTCGGCAAGTATACCGTTCCTCTGCGCTCGTGGAGCCGTGTCAATTCCAGTTGTCGGAACGCCCAAACCACGAATGTGGAGCGATGACAGCGCGTCCGCCGATTGGGTGAGGCTCGCTGAAAAAACCAATTTCGGGTAGCTGATCGGTGATGGGGTTCCGATCAACGTCGGCGACGGTCACTGAATCGTCGGCTTGAATTTGCCCCCGGCGCGGAACGGCTCTTCGCCCGACAATTGATGCCATGTCGCCGCCATGGCATCAGTGGTTGCATCCAACAACTCCAGTAGGCCATCCAGTCTCTTGGCCAATCGAACCACGTTGGGTGGCTGTAGCTGATGCGGCACCGAGCCATCACTACCACGGCTATCGGAATGGACCGCGCACGACACTGGATCCGAGGCTTCGAGTTCGTTGACCAGGGCGCTGAAGTCGGAAAGGCTGGCAATGCCTTCGCTTTTGAATTCGTTCTCCCATTGAACCGTCTTGACGATTTGGCACACAATTTGCGCCAGCCAACACAAGGAATGTGTTTTGTAAAGCGAGATCGGATCCGTGGGCGACGGCAAGAAGTTACAACCCTCATCGACCAACGCCTTCAAATGAAGTTCAACGGACTGTCTGTATAGCAGGATGACAGGACAAGCATCCCACGCCGTCTTGGGGTTCGGCTGTAGATCCAGGGTCTCGACGAGGGTTTTAGCGGCTCTGTGAAGAGACCGGGCGTAGAGTGCGATTTCGATGTCGCCGCCGTTGTGCCAGGAACGATCGCTTTGGACTACCGCCTTCGTTTTGGGGAATGAAAGGACAGGTGGTTTCTTCTTCATCGCAACTGATCCAATTTTAGTTTGCTGACTGTGGCGACGGTTCCTGCGCGAACACGGCGGTCGTTGAATCGCATTGTGCCGGTCAATTCCCGAAGTGGCGTTCTTTGAAGTGGGGCCACTTGGTCGTATAGCGCCCAAAAAAACAAAAGTGGCCGCGGAGCAGGCGAGTTGCGTTCACATCGACGCGTCGCCGTGCTCTCCGTCGCTGGTAACAACCAGACTTTCTGAATCACGGCGAACAGAAATGTTGATGTCAACCCGAACAGCAGCCATCCGTTCAGCGCCTCCCGCGATCCCATGAGTTGCCAGTGGGCTCCTAGGGACAGATTCGTGTGGTCGTAGCTCGTTATCGCGTTCAGCGAATAGACCAACGATGTTCTGGAGTCAGGTAAAGCGCCGAGAAGTAGGAAGGCGGCAGCCCAGATGGCTGCTTCTATCGCGTGCAGGCATATGGCTAGCAAGGTCGTGACACCCATGACCACCACGAGCACAGCCGTGGGATGACGGTGCTCAATCATTCTGCTGTAGGCGTGAACGGCTATTTGGCTCACGGCCCCCAGGCCTGCGACGTGAATGAGCACCGTCGGCACAATCAACGGCACTCCCCACGCCCAGTCGGCACCGAACGCGAACGGATTGAAAATGAGGACATTGAAAGCGGCTTGGGCAATTCTCACCGAGAACCTCGCACAACATTCTAAGGCAAGTCGTTGGATCGTCGTCGCAAATCGATATCCATGCGCCGGCTCACGACTGCCTGAAACGTGCCCAAAAGGCTCTCACGAGACTGCCTCGGCAAAGACGTACGGACAAGAATGTTTGGGATTAGGTTGCACGAGAGCTGCGTCGTGCTCGGACACAATTCACTTGGTTGAAAAACGCCCTATGTGTTGATGTGTGTCGTCGACGCGCCCAGACGTCCCTTCAGGAAGTAGGGGTAAATTAGCCAGACGTGAGCCATTATCGGACGGCAGTTATTGGCAGAACAGCGGGTGAACTCAGGGCGTCCAGAGCCAACTCAAGCAACAATTCCGGACAGGCCGCCGATTTGGCCTATTTCGACGACGAGACCGACTCGCGCCACAACACGATGTCCGAGTCCGTTCGGGAGCGGAGAACCCCCAGTGTCTTGCCGTCGGGCGACCAGTAGAAGACGCGCGTAGTATCCGACGGAAAGTTCGTGATCCGGCGCTTCGCCGAGCCATCAAGGGGGTCGATCCAGATATTGTCGCCGCCGTTCTGCCAACTAGTCTCCTGAATGGGGTACGCAATGCCTTTGCCGTCTGGAGTGAATTGCGCTGGATACCCGATACGCTGATCGACATCCACAAGTTGAGGAGCCTCGCCGCTACCTCCCACAAGCCTGACAATCACTGCTTTCAATTGCACATCCTGGCGCCCCAGAGTCTTTACTTTGGCAAGGTACATTAGCCGGTCGCCATTGCGAGATAGGGCAATGTTGCCGTGGGCGTAGTAGCCGTTGGGAACCGTGCTCCCGGGGACTGGTTCCGACTGACCGCCGTCAAGCGGTATTCGCATCGGTTGAGGTTTAGTGGCGTCGACATAATAAACCCATTTACCGTCCTGCGAACAGACAGGGTCTTCGCCGTCCGCGCCTGTCGTCAATTGCACCAGATTCGAACCGTCGGCATCCGCTCGCCAGACATTCACCTCGTGCCCTCCTCCACGGTAGTCCCATTCGAAGACAAGCCGGCGTCCTCCTTCACACGGCTCAGGCGACCTGCCTGTAAAACTCAGGAAAGCAGTTTCGATGTTGCCGCTGGTGGTTATCCGTGTGATCTTTCCGTCTCCAGCCAGTAACAGCTTGCCTTCCACATCCCAACTGAACGTACCGATATTCTTAGTCCGTAGGGGTAAAGGCGGAGGCACGCTATCCTGGAAACCGCCGGCGGGCAGGAGATAAAGCTGGCGAGCAGTTCTGGATTGAACAGCCTCCAGAATCTTGCCATCGGCTGAAACTGTGTGTGCCAGATAGGAATTCGTGTCGTTGGTGATGGGATGAAATTCTCCTGCGGGGTAGGAGATGGATCCGATCAGCCAATGGTGCGGCGTGGTTCTGGCCGCGTAATTCACAATAAATCCGAGTCCGGCGGGCAACCATACCATTGACCGGATGAGTTTATCGTCGGTCCGTAAGAAAGTCTTGCGCTGTCGGCTCCTCACATCCACCAGATCGATTACTCCGGACCCCTGGCCCACACCTGTAATGCCTACTGCGATTTGGGCGCCGTCGGGCGACCAGCTCAAATGGCCGGAGAGAATCCCTTCATAATCGTCGGGCCGGTTCGTGCCGGATTCACACAATAGGGCTCGCTCGTCGCGCCCATCCGCATCGGCAACGAGAAGGCACCATTTGCCCGGGTCGGGGTCGTTCTTTCGAAGATAGGCGATCTGCTTGCCCCCAGGCGCGAAGGTGATGTCGCTGCCGATATTACGGACGATCCGTTGCCTCGCCCCACCCAGGACCGGCACACGGACGAGATCGGGCGCGCCGGATGAAATGGAATTGCACAGATAAAGGTAGTTACCGTCAGGAGAAAAGTCGAGGCAGCCATAAACAACGGGTGATGGCGGCGCAATTTGCGTATCGCTGTTCGTGGCCACGTTGCGTAGCCAGAGGCTCTGTTGGCCATTCTGCATTTCGGCGCTGGCGATGAAGTTGCCGTCCGCAGAAATGGCTCCTAGCGTAACTCTGCCGTTGGTCGTGATTTGGTTGATGACCTGATTCTGAAAGGGAATTGGGCGGCTCCGGTTGAGGCGCCAAAAGGCGTACCCGGCTCCAATCGTCAGCGCGAGAACGATTGCAGCCGGAAGGAATGCTCTCCGTTTCTGCTGAGGAGTTGCCACAGTGGCACCCGGCATTGGGGACATCGACATTGCGGGGCTGCGGCGCTCGGCGGTGTCACGCTGGAGACGCTTCAGATCAGCGCGAATCTCCGAGGCGTGCTGATAACGGAGTTCGCGGTCTTTTTCCAGCGCCTTGTTGATGATCTCTTCCAGCCTGGTTGGCAAGCCGGGGTTGAGGGATCGGGGTGCCGCCGGTGTCTCGTGAAGGATTGCGCCGAATATCGCTCCTGGTGTCTTTCCGGAAAAGGGAGGGCGGCCGGTGGCCATCTCGTAGAGTACGGCGCCGAAACTGAAGACATCCGTGCGCACATCCAAATGCTCGCCCCGCGCTTGTTCCGGTGACATGTAGGCCACAGTACCGACGGTGGTCCCGGGGTTCGTCAGGTCTTCGGGTTCGAGGGTCGCTGTCGGCATTGCCGTAAGCCCCAAGGAGAATTCTTCAGGGCAACGGGCGGGCTTCCGATCAGCCCTTGCGCCGGTCAATTTCGCCAACCCAAAATCCAAAATCATCGCAGTGTCTTGGAGAGTGACGAAGATATTCGCGGGCTTGATGTCTCGATGAATGATCCCCTTCTGATCCGCGGCGTCCAGTGCACTGGCAATCTGAATCGCCAGCTCCAGCAGTTCCACCGTCTTAAACGGCTTCATCTCGATGTGATGCTTCAGGGTGTGGCCTTCCAGGTACTGCATGGCAATGAACGGCCGATCTTCGTGCTGGCTGATTTCGTAGATGGTGCAGATGTGGGGATGATCGAGGGCGGAGGCGGTCCGAGCTTCGCGCTGAAATCGCTCCAGAGTTTCATAATCGGGGATCCGAGCCTCGGGCAGGAATTTGAGGGCGACGAACCGACCAAGCTTGGTGTCCAGCGCCTTATAAACCACACCCATCCCGCCGCTGCCCAGTCTCTCGACAATCCGGTAGTGACTAACGGTTTGGCCTAACAAGGTCGAAGCTCCAAAATCTTCTCGAAGAAGATCCATTTTACAGGAGCGGGATTGAGGCCATCGGCGTATCAATTACCCGCAGATTTCTCGGACGAGGCTTCTTAATAGGACGACAAAATCACGCTCAGGTCTCAGCTCTGATAGCTTCCGTAAGGGCTGGATCTGAGATACTATTCTTGCTAACGATTGAACAGCGAGATAATACGCCAATGAAAATTCGCAAGCGCCACATCTTTCTGGCTATCGCGACCGTCATCGTGGTGTGGTTCTTGATTCCGAAAGGCCCACGACCCGGGCATGTCATCGATGAAGCGAAACAGGCGGGCCTCACGGCTGCGGCTTTCAACCCAATTGCGCAGATCGACCCGGCGCGCGACTATTTTCACGACATGGATCGTGGCGTCACGCTCAATACAAAAAATGAGATCAACGGACGCAACATGTGGATTTTGTGGACTGGGGGTAACGATAGATTCTGGAACACGTCCGCAGCCTTGAGTCTTGGAAATACCGATCTTCTGAAAACTGTCTCGTCCTACAATCCCGAAAAGGACTTCGCGCTTGACAGTGCCAAGAGAGAAGAGCTCCGAAGAGTTTATAAGTTCCGCCGTTCCAACCGCTGGGACTATTTCGGCGCGATAAACGAGCCGTGCTTTCGTGAGGGACAGGGACCGGATCCGAAAAGATATGGGCTGTGGCTGGATCAACGGGATCCAAATTGTCCAGCCGATCCTTTCGAAGACGAAGCGAGGTATCCGGGCGTTCGCATAGGAGCGCGCGGGAAAAACATGCCGGTTGGTTCCTACTATGGCTATGCTTCGGGAATCGTAGGGTTACGGTTGTTTCCAAATCCGGAGTTCGACGAAGCGGCAGCGAAAAAATGGGATCCAGTTCGTTTCTACACCGACCCGACTTATTACAAGTCGAAAGACCTGGTCAGACCCTACAGAGTGGGGATGTCGTGCGGGTTTTGTCACATCGGACCAAATCCCGTGCACACTCCCGCGGATCCCGAGAACCCGGCGTGGGAAAACCTGAGTTCCGTAGTGGGCGGGCAGTATTTGTGGATTGACCGAGTATTCTCCTGGGAGTCTCCGCCGGACAACTTCGTTAGCCAGATCTTTCGAACATGGCGTCCGGGAACCGTGGATACTTCGTTTGTCTCGCAAGACAACATTGAGAATCCCCGCACCATAAACGCTGTTTACAATTTCGACGCGAGAATGGAGCTGGCGAAACGGTTTGGTAAAGAGAAGCTCAGCGAGGCTAACCGCGACAATCTGCAGTTCAATCACTTCGTTCCGCCAAACGACGCGTTGGCATCGTTTTTTCAGCCTCCGGATACGGTGTACACGATCCGCGGGCTAAAGGACGCCTCGGATTCGGTCGGTGTGATGGCGTCGCTGAATCGCGTGTATCTCAATATCGGACTGTTCAGCGAAGAATGGCTGCTTCATTTCAGGCCCATGACAGGTGGCACACGCACTACTCCGATCGAAGTGAAGACGGCTCGTGAGAATTCTGTTTACTGGCAGTCGACTGAAACCCAGACTTTCGACATGGCGGCTTTTTTGATTAAGGCGGGTAAGCCTCACCTCTTGAGCGAGGTCGCGCCGGCTGATCTACCGAACGGAACCCCGCTGAAAGTTCCGGCGGAAACCCTGAATCTTGGAAAGCGGGTATTCGCGGACCGCTGCGCCAGATGTCATTCCAGCAAACTTCCGACGCCGCCATCGAATGCCGATCCCGGCAACTGCGCGGGCAATTATCTGGACTGTTGGGACAGGTACTGGAAATGGACTCAAGACGGATGACTACCGCACTCATGCCCGCAGCATCGTGATGCAAGCCGATTTTCTCAACGACAACTATCTTTCCACGGAGTTTCGAATACCCCAGACTCTTTTGCAAACCAACGCGTGCAGCTCGTTGGCCACCAATGCGATCGCCGGCAACATTTGGGATAATTTCAGTTCCGATACCTACAAGAACCTGCCGTCCATCGGCAAGATCGCTTACTACCAGCCTTTTACCGGCGAGAAAAGGTTTTATGAAATGCCGGGGGGCGGCAGAGGCTATATTCGGCCGGCTTCTCTGGTGAGTCTTTGGTCAACCGCCCCTTTTCTCTTTAACAACGCGGTCGGTCGGTTTGATCCCGACCCCTCTGTTGGGGCCAGGCTGAGGTCGTTCAATAACTCGATCACGCAGATGCTCTGGCCGGAGGCGAGGGAAAAGGACACGGTGCTCGGATCGAAGATTCCTGGGAAGATTGACCGCACCACCGCCCCTAGCTATCTCGGCATTTCTGCCGGATACCTTCCCCGCGCGATTCGCCCAATGCTCGGGGTGTTCGCCACGATCCTGCCTGGCATTTTCAGCTCGGAAGGTCCCAGGCGCGGGGTGCTCGTCGGGCCGTTTCCATCAGGCATGCCGGTAGAACTGCTCGCGAACCTCCAGTTGGCGGTTGACACCAGCGGAGCTCTGGACCAGTGGAAGCTCGGCGGCCAATTGCTCCCGGCAGTCCGCAGGCTCATTACGGCCGTGGACGAAGCGCGCGGCAAGAGCGAAGAGGAGGCCCGGCGAATCGTCTTCGCGCCCGAGGTGGTGGAACCGCTTTTGAAGCTGAGTAAGTGCCCCGACTACATCGTGAATCGTGGACATTATTTCGGGGCTGAAGGGGTGGAGGGCGAGGCTCCGCTTAGCTCGGCAGAACGGTCGGCCCTAATTTCGTTCCTGAGGACGTTTTGATACCCTCTGGTACTGGATAACGGCCGCTTTCCTTCCATCCGCGAATCTCCTCGCGGGCGTACTCGTAACCGATCTCGACTATTTCCTCGAGACAGCCATAATCATCCAGTCGAAAGCGCTCGAGGGGTGGGCGAAGGTAGAAATCCGACATGCGCTCCACCTCCCTGGATTTTCTCTCGCTAGCCACGGTAAGGGTCCGAATCATGGTAGCTGCGATCCCCGGTACTCGGATGGTTGGCTCGAACGGATTAATCCAGCTCCGAAGGATCCGCCAGGCCGATGGCATTTCGGTAAAGGACGCGTCGACGGTGGAGTCTTTGCGGGGACTGACATTGTTCACAATTACCGATCCGCCGCACAACTCCTTCATAATATCCCCCGGTTGATTATTCAGAACGCCTCCATCGATCAGCAGGTGGCCGCCGGAAAGAACCGGGGGAAAGACCACCGGAATTGCGTTGCTCGCGTGCACGGCCTTGGAGAGTAATCCAGTACGATGAATGACAGTTTCTGCGGTCGAGAGATTACAAGATGAACAGAAATAGTCGAGTCTTAGATCCTCGATTGCATGTTCATGGAACAAATCTTGCAACGTCCGGCGAAACTTGCGTCCGGTGCTCAGCGCAACGATCGGCAGCGTGATATCGGAGGCCAATTTCTTGGTTAGCTCGCGCTTCGCGATCTGGACCAATTGGCGCCAGTCGTTTCCCATCGCGTAAAGAGCGGAGATAATCGACCCCATGCTGACTCCGCCCACCATATCGATGGGGATTCCAGCTTCATTCGATCGCGCGCAGGACTCCGATGTGAGCAAATCCGCGCGCGCCGCCGCCGCCCAGCACAAGCCCAATCGCGCGGCCTGAAAGCAGTCTGGCCACGCGGTCCAAGTCTTCGGAAACTTGCGAACGAACGTGATGGTGCCGGAGCACGTGACGGCGCTCCAGCCATCGGGAGGTGCCAGGGAACACGAAGCCATCGTTGTCATGCAGGAGCACGAGTTCCACCGGGGGCATCCCGCCGGACCTCTGCTCATTGGAAATGACCCGTTCGGTCGAGGATAA
This sequence comes from Bryobacterales bacterium, assembly GCA_963769205.1. Lineage (GTDB taxonomy): Bacteria > Acidobacteriota > Terriglobia > Bryobacterales > Bryobacteraceae > Palsa-89. The sequence goes on from CAVYKR010000026.1 coordinate 51,097, forward strand.
GTCAGGCGAACCGGAAGCATTCCGAACCGTTAGGATGCGGTCTGCCTGCCGGAGGCAGTGAATGGTCCATTGCGAGGGCTCTGCTTCGGCTTCGCAAACGACAAAACGGTGTGCATTTTCCAGATCGCACAAGCCGCTTGCGATCACTTCAGCGGTATCGAACCTCTCACCGAAAAGCGCCTCGAGTTGGGATCGGTTCACACGCAGAACAGAGCCAGTCTTGCCAAGCGCTTCGCAGATTCCCGCCGTAAAGCGATTGATCGCTTCTCCTGGTTCCACGCCTACCACGACGATCGTACGCACTGTGGCGAACGTGTTGCGGCGTTGCCCCAGATTGCGCATGCGCCCCGCTTCGGCCCGCGCAATCTTCAGCAGTACGCCGGCGTTGGACAGGACCAACCGGTTAAACCCCGCCACACTGACTCTGACCAGCTGGCTGTTCCGGCTGGCAATAACGGTCGCCATCCGAGGACTTCCGTCGATAAGCCCGAGTTCGCCCACGGTTTCGCCGGAACGAACCTCGCCGACGAGATTCCGGTTGTGATCGGGCCCTTCCACCACAATCTCGAAACGGCCGCTTACCACCACGTACATGCAGGCCGCCGCATCGCCTTGTTTCATTAGAACCTCGCCCCGCTCGACGCGAACGATTCCAATCTCTGATTTCAAGGCCTCCCGGCTTGCGAAAGGGAGTGCCGCCACATCGATGTCGCGGAAGACATCGCAGAGCGGGAGCAGTTCTAAGGCATCGGGCGTTGTCTCGGGCTGCGGAGTCATCGAACGCATTGAGCCGTTTCCGAGTACCCACCGGTTTCTGAGTACACGCCATGGTACTCAGGAGGCATCATCGCGGCTATGGCCTTCATCACGAAGTCCGCGCCCTGCTGAAAATCTGAATCTCCCTCGCCAGCCGGATGGAGATGGAAGCATTTCCCCAGGCGGATTCTTACCGGAACTCTGTGCAACTTCTTCAAAGAATCTAAGATCCGGTCATGTCCGAAAATGGCTAGCGGCAAGACGGCAGCGCCGGTTGTGGTAGCCAGATAAGCGATTCCCGGCTTGGCTCGTGTAAGGGAACCTCGCGTAGGGCGTCCCTCGGGCATCATAGCTATCGACCCACGAGTCTCTAGAACTTCTCGCGCTGCCCCAAGCGCCTCCATGTCGCCCCTTCCCCGGTGAATATAAATGGTGTGGCCCCACTGTGACGCATATGGCTGCGCCAGCCACCGCCATTTATCGGCAATGACAAACGTCGGAGTCACTTCAAACCGTCGCCTTCCATTTCCGAAAGCTGCGCCGAGAATCACGAAATCGAAAAGCGAGATGTGATTACTCGCAATAATGGCGGGTCCCCGCGTCGGTAGATTCTCCAGCCCGTCCACTTCAAGGCGAGTCACAGAGCGAACGATCGCCTCGCAGGCCTTGAGGAGCAAGCGCCCATACCAGCTTTTCGCGAGTGGTTCGGGCCGCGGGGAAGCCAGTGCTACGGCTGTTGCAGCCTCCTCGCTCGCGATCCGCTCAGCCACGCGCGAGAACCCGGCGACGGTCAGCATCTCCGGGTCGATACTCACGGGAATCTTAATGCCCAGCCGGCTTCCGGCGCGAATGGTCATGAGGGCAAACGACAAGGAATCGCCGCCCAACTCATCGAAGCGGTCGTGAACGCCGACACGCTGGGTCTTCAACACCTCTGTCCATAGCCCGGCAATGGCGGCCTCGGTCGGATTGCGCGGTGCTATATACTCACGTTCCTCTGGGGTAGCGGCTACGGGCCGATCGCGCAGCGCTCCGCGATCCACTTTGCCGTTCTTCGTCAGGGGCATTGAATCGATATAAGTAAAAGCGGACGGGATCATATATTCGGGCAGTTGAGCGGAAAGAGACTCCCGCAGCGCCGCGGGAGTCGCGGGGGGAATGTCTGGCGGAGAGACCAAATATCCGACTAGCTGTTTCGATCCGACGAGCGGTTCGTGGATTACCACAGCGGTCTGATCAACCGCAGGATGCCGCAGGAGAAGGCTTTCGATTTCTCCGAGCTCGATGCGATGCCCGCGCAACTTCACCTGATCGTCGAGCCGTCCGAGGAATAGAATGGCGCAGTCTGCGCGAAAACGGCAGAGGTCACCTGTTTTGTATAAGCGCTCTCCCGGAACAAAGGGATGAGCGATGAAACGAGACTCCGTCAGATCGGGAAGGTTGCGATAACCTCGCGCCAGTCCGGCGCCGCCGATGTGGAGCTCGCCCGCAACTCCAGCAGGGACTGGTTCCAGATTGGGGTCGAGAATGTAGAGAGTTGTGTTGCCGATCGCCGAGCCAAGCGGAACCGGATCGTCGACCGTGCGCACCTCATGCACGGTTGACCAGATAGTGGTTTCTGTCGGACCGTACATGTTCCAGAGCGAGGCCACGCGCGGCAACAGTCTCCGGGCCAGATCCGCCTGTAGCGCCTCTCCTCCGCACAACGCCTTCAGCCGTGCGCATCCTGTCCAGCCCGAATCGATTAACAGACGCCAAGTGGCGGGGGTCGCCTGCATGAGGGTGACGCCGTGGTTCTCAATCTGGAACGCGAGCCGCCTTCCGTCGATAACATCCTCTCGTGTCGCAATCACTACCGTTGCGCCAGAAATGAGAGGAAGAAATAACTCGAGTCCCGCAATGTCGAAGGACAACGTGGTCACGGCCAGCAGGACATCGCTCGCGTCGATCCCTGGGCGCGTGCGCATAGAGAGCAGGAAATTTGTCAGTGCGCTGTTCGGGATCTCGACCCCTTTCGGCCTGCCAGTGGAACCGGAAGTGTAGAGGACGTAGCACAGATCGGAGCCGTCCGCAGAGGGCTCCCAAAACGGCGCGGATGCAGTGCTCCCACAGTCCTGGTGCGCGTCCATCTCAATTAGAGTTGCGGCGCCCGGCGGGACGAGGTCCCGCAAGGCCGCTGCTGTCACGATCGTTGCGCGAGTGGCATCTTCCCCAATCAGATCGCGCACGATAAGCTCGAGACGCGCCTTCGGAACATGTGGGTCAAGCGGCACGTAGGCCGCGCCAGCTCTCCATACCGCTAGGAGCGCAACCAACATATCGACCGAGCGTTCCAGGCAAACACCAACAAGACTGCCCTTGCCGGCACCGGCTTGCCTCAAATCAGCTGAGAGCGATCCCGCCCGAGCGTCCAATTCGGCATAAGTGAGCCGGAGGTCCCCGCAAATGACGGCCACGCGGTCCGGGCCCGCCGCAGCTTGGGCTTGAAAAAGCTGCAAGGCTGTGGCGTTCGCCGGATAGTCGGCTTGGGTGCGGTTCCAGCGGCAAAGAATCTCCTCACGCTCCGCTGGTGCCAGCAGCGGAAGTGCTGTGACGGTCCGCGATGGATCTTCGGCCACGGCCTGCAACAGATTCAGATAGTGCTTCCCGATCCGCTCGACCGTGCCCGGATCGAACAGATCGGCGTCGAAGCGGATCCGTCCCCAGCATCGTTCTCCCTCGGCCACGGACATCGCCAAGTCGAACTCGACGTCTTCCTGCTTTAACCCGTAGGATTCCAACGCGAAGGCTTCTGTTTCTACCGTCGCCGATTCATGGCCGGTAACGAAGAGTTCGGAAACCTGCGAGCTGCGACCCATGAAATACGTGAACAGCACCTGGGTCAGCGGCATGTACCCGGGTACGCGCGCCGCATGCAGCTTTTCCACTACCAGCGGAAACGGGTAATCTTGATGGGCGAGGCACTGTAGCAACGTTTCATGCTGGCGCCGCAGGAACTGCGCGGCTGTGGGGTCGTCACCCAGGCGCGCGCGCAGAACAATGGTGTTGCTGAACGGCCCGGTCGTCCGCCCGTAGCGCAGGTGAGGCCGGCCGCTAGTGACAAAGCCGGCCAGAACATCCGACTGGCCGCTATAACGGTACAGAAGCACCTGCCACACGGCGGCAAATACGTCGAACAGATTGATACCAAGATCGGCTGCCAGCGTTTTGAGGAGCCCGACCAGCGGGCTCTCGATCTTAAACCACAACGACCCACCCCGGCCCCTCGGATGCAATGGCCGAGGATGGTCTGTCGGCAAATCCAGAATCGGAGGAGCCCCTTCCAGTTGCTCTCGCCAAAAGGCAACGTGAGCCTCGCCCTCGGGACCGGCGAGCATCCGCCTTTGCCATTCCACAAAATCGCGGTATTCGGCCGTGACGGGAAGGAGCGCATGAGGCCGGCCCGAACGGGCAGAGGTGTAGAGTTCCAGTAGCTCGGTAAAGACACGCAGCAGCGACAGCGCGTCGAAGACCAAGTGGTGGGCTGTGATCAGCAGGAGGTTATTTTCCCTCCGGTCCGTAAACAAGTGAGATCGGAACAGGGGGCCGGCAGCGAGATCGAAGGGCTGGCGAAAGGCCGCGGTAACTAGGACATCTATTTCGTCTCGTTTCAGTCCGGCTTGTGTCGATCACTTCGAAGGCGACGGGGCGGCGGGCTTGGGTCTTCTGGATCAACTCGCCGTTTTCGTCAATGCCAAAAACGGTGCGAAGAGAGTCATGACGGTCAACAATCGCCTGTAAGGCCGTCTGGAGAGCCGAGAAGTCCAGGGGAGACCGGATTCTCACGCAGAGCGCGATGTGATAAACGGCGCTCTCAGGCAGAATCTGCTGCATAAACCACAAGGATTTCTGTCCGGGCGAAAGAGGAAAAGCTCCGCCGATCCTGTCAGTTATGGGGAGTCCAGCAAAGTGGACTTCCGGCTTGTCTCGCGGAGGAGCCAGGGGTGGGGGCGGGTCAGACTGCAGCGCACTCTGTGCGGATTCGGACAACGTCCGAAGTTTAGCAGGAACAGATATTTCGCGCTCTTGAGAGCCATCCACGTCGTGTCCCAAGACGTTTATTGGTCCAAATAGATGATAGACATCACCGCTGTTCACTGGGCCCGCGCAAATTTCAGGTAGATTATACTCTGGGAGGAAAGCAACGGTGCCCGAGACTTCCGAAAAGATGGCCGTTATCGGCGCTGGACCGGTTGGCCTCGGCATGGCCAGAGCGCTGAAAGTGCATGGCATTCCGTACAACCAGTTTGAGGCCGACGACGATATCGGCGGCAATTGGCACCACGGCGTTTATTCCACGACTCATACCATCAGCTCGCGCAAGGTAACTCAATACCCCGATTTTCCGATGCCCGAGAATTATCCCGACTATCCGAGCCGGACTCAAGTGCTTGCCTACCTACGCGATTTCGCCAAGCAGTTCGATTTGTATGAAAACATCGCCTTCAACTCAAAAGTCCTGATGGCTCGGCCGCGTCCGGACTGGCTTTGGGATGTAACGCTAGCCTCTGGCGAGACCCACACGTACAAGGGACTGGTGGTTTGCAATGGCCATGATTGGAGCCGGCGTTTTCCCAAGTATCCGGGCACATTTACCGGCGAATACCTCCATTCGAAAGATTACAAGCAGCCCAGCCAACTGAACGGCCGGCGTGTACTGGTTATCGGATCGGGGAACTCGGCCGTCGACATTGCGAGCGAGGCGGCCAGAGTCGGAGCAAGCAGCGATTTGAGTCTGCGGCGCGGTCAATGGTTCGTGCCCAAAATCATATTCGGCAAACCCTTCCATGAAGCCTTTCCCCTGGCGACCCCGCTATGGCTCCATCGGCTGCTGCTCGGGCTCGCGCTGAAGATCGCCGTCGGAGACTACCGCCGCTATGGCTTGCCGCGTCCCCCTGACAAGCTCTTTGTGCGCGTTCCAACTTTCAATTCCGAACTATTGCATTACCTGAGGCATGGGCGCATCACGCCGCGCCCGGGCGTTGCGCGATTCGAGGGCGACAAGGTCTTTTTCGTGGATGGCAGTTCCGCCTCCTACGATATGGTCGTGTGCGCCACGGGGTTCAATCTGGATTTCCCGTTTTTCCCTAAGGGGCTTGTGCCCGTTAAGGAAGATGTGGCGCCACTCTATGGCCAGGTGCTACTGCCGGAGTACAGGCATCTGTACATTACAACCGCGCTTCATCCAATCTACGGTTTTGGCCCACTTATCGCGGAGGGAGGGAAGCTGCTCGCATCCTGGATCGAGCTACAAGACCGGATACAATTGCCGCTCGCGCGTGTCCTCCAGGCTTGCGGAAAAAAACCCGTGAAAACGCATCTGGTGCATCCCGGGGCAGCCCTCCGGGAAATGCGTTGGGCACGCCGCCTTATGCCCATTTTCGTGCCGTGGGTCGATCGGAGGTTGAGCCGAAAGGCTGCCCGGCCAACCCCTGCGCCGGCCTCCGAAGCGCCTGGCGAGCGCCTGAATGCGGACGTGACGGTGTATTAGCGGTAGCTAGAACTCTTCTTGAAAACTCCTCGCTGAGTATGAAACGCCGTAGTACACTGGACCAACGCGCACGCCAATGGACACGTTTATCAATCTTCTGCGGACCCGGGCGCAGGAAGAACCAGATGTCTGCGCGTTCGCTTTTCTGGCACCTGACGGCGCTGAAACGCGCCTGACCTATGCGCAACTCGACCATCGCGCACGCGCCCTAGCAGCTGTGTTGCAACGTTCCGGCGCCGCCGGCGAGCGCGTCCTGATCGCGCTGGAGCCCGGATTGGACTATGTCATCGCACTCTTTGGCTGCTTGTTAGCGGGCAGCACCATGGTGCCATGTGCGCCTTTTCGCCGGGCTGACCGCGCCGCTCAGTTGCGCGCGATTGCGATTGATTCGGGCGCCAAACTTGCGATCGGATGTCCTCCGGTCTTTGAGGACCCCGAAATTCCCGATATTACATGGATCGCAATCAATTCAGCCAACGCTGATGATGCCGACTGCTGGCGTGAACCGTTCTGGATGGCGATGCCATCGCGCTTCTACAATACACTTCCGGTTCGACGGCGTCGCCGCGAGGCGTGATGGTGTCGCACGCAAATCTTATCGCCAATGCGGGTTGCATCAAAGAAGGTTTTCAGCACCCCAAAGGCGTTTGGGGAGTAACCTGGCTTCCGCCCTACCATGACATGGGGCTGATCGGGGGGATTCTGCAGCCGATCTATTTTGACGCACCCTCCGCGGTGATTTCCCCATTGGATTTCGTCCGCCGTCCGATCATTTGGCTGGAAGCGGTAACGCGATACCGTGCTCGTATCACCGGCGGACCCAACTTTGCCTATGAGCTCTGCGCCCGCACCGTTACGCCCGCGGAGATGCCGGACTCTCGATCTGGATTGCTTGAAACTCGCCTACATAGGGGCCGAGCCGGTGCGCGCGGAGACACTGGAGCTGTTCGTCGGCCAAGTTTGCAGGCGTCGGTTTCAGGAAAGAATCTTTTTTCCCCTGTTATGGCCTGGCCGAAGCGACCCTCTACGTTTCGGGCGGGCGTCCAAGCATCAGCTATCTCTCGGCGGCAGCCATTGCGCGAACACCGGGTGCTCGATAAATCCGAGAATGACCATGACAACGACACCCGCGCGATCGTCGGTTGCGGCCGGCCCGCTTCTGTCGTTGAAGGTGTCAATCGTCAACCCGAACACCGAGCCTGCCGAGTGCAGCGAGTTCGATCGGCGAGATCTGGGTCTCCGGCCCGACAATCGCGAAAGGTTACTGGAACAGATCCGACGATACTCGAACCACTTTTCAAGCGCGGCTCGCTGGAGATCATGACGAGCCTTATCTGCGAACCGGAGATCTTGGGTTTTATTAGAAACGGCGAATTGTTTATTACCGGGCGCTCGAAGGATCTCATTATCATTCGCGGGAGAAATCACTATCCTCAGGACATCGAACACACCGTCGCGCGAGTTTCCCAGGCAGTTCGGCCGGGCAGTTGCGCGGCATTCTCGGTCGATTCCGGAAGCGAAGAGAAACTTGTACTGATCGTCGAGATGCCCAGGCCCCGTCCCGAAAAGATAGACGTGTTCACCGGCGACATCCGACAAGCCGTGGCCGCCGCGCATGAGGTTCAGCCGTCGGTCATCGTGCTGGTGCGTCCCGGCGCGATTCCAATTACGTCCAGCGGCAAAGTCCGGCGTCTGGAATGCAGGGAGCAATATATTTCGGGCGCGTTCAGCGGCTTGACAGTCTGAGTTACATGCAAGTTCCCGAACAGTATCGGAAAGCGGAGGCGTTCGAGAATTACTTAGGCGATCCAGCCGATCCAGACAGCCGTATTTCATTTGCGACTGCCCTGGAACTCGATGAACGCGAGGAGTACCCATCCGAGCAGCACGCTCGCGCTCGACTCGTGGGACGTCCCGGAATTCTACATTCCCGCTCGAACTTGGCGGACGATTGAAATCGTTCGAAGAATTGTTTGCGCTTCTTCGCGCGCTGTCGCGCCGTGACCTGACCGTGGCGATGAGCCACGTCGATCACATTTCTGGGAGCTCTTCCGATTTGGATCGCTGGATCGGAGGATCAGAAGCGGATGCTCGCCGGGCTGATACGCGGGCGTCACAAAATCGCCTTCGCCCTGACGGAGCGCACCCACGGCGGCGATCTTCTGGCCAACGAATTTGAGGCTCGTGAGGAAGACGGCCGAGCTTCTGATCTCGGGAGAGAAATGGCTGATTGGCAACGCCACGCGTGCGACCGCGATTACGCTGCTGGTGCGAACCAAGCCGGAGGGTGGCCCCCGCGGCTTCTCGTTCCTGTTCGCCGATAAGCGGCAACTCGATTCAGCTCGTTTCCATCACCTGCCGAAAGTGCAAACGGTGGGACTGCGAGGGTCGGATCTGAGCGGCGTCTGTTTCGAGCGTTGCGCCATACCTGACGTCCGCGCGCATCGGGCCCGCCGGATCGGGGTTCGAGCTCGCGCTTAAAGCCTTGCAGATCACTCGAATCTTGTGTACAGGGTTGTGTTTAGGCGCCGCCGACACCGCGCTTCGCCTGGCCGTTGACTTCGCGCTCACGCGCCGGCGTTATGGCGAAGCTATTTTTTCCATCCCTCACGCGCGCGCTACGCTATGCAACGCATTTCTCGATCTCATGATCTGCGATTGCGTCGCCATCAGCGCCGCGCGAGCGTTGCACGCGTGTCCCGGGCAGGCTAGCGTTTGGTCGGCGGTGGCAAAGTATTTTGTGCCGGTCACGGTGGAAAGCGCGATTCGCGACCTTGCGGTCGTCCTCGGCGGGAGTTCGTTTTTGAGGACCGGGCACCCCTGGAGCATGTTTCAGAAAATGGCTCGTGACAGTTCCATCGTGAGTGTATTCGAAGGGAGCACTGTGGTTCAGTTATATGCACTGGGTTTACAGCTCGAACAACTGGCCAGGCGCGCGCCGGATCGACGAACCCACCTTAACCAGCCGGCTGGAAACAATGTTCTCGTTGAGAGCGCCGTCTGCCTCCCTTTGAGCCGGCGAACCTGGATCTGTTCAGCCGCGATGGCAATGATGCGGTTGCCGCCTTACCTTTATTATGTGAGCGGCTCCGATTGTCCGGCGTTAGCGAGGAGGGTCGTCCGCTCAGTTGGTGTGTTTGGAGCAGGAGCGGCTTGCGGAGGACATCAAGCGATCCCGTGGCATGCCTGCGCGCGCGCCTGGAAGGCTTCAGCTCGCCAAACGGTATACTCGCGTTCATGCGGCCGCGTGCTGCATGAGCTTCTGGATTCATAATCGGGAGATCCTGGGAGATTTCTTTGGCCGCGAGGACTGGTTGTCGATCTGTTTGAGCCGATTAATCGCTCGAGGACGTTACGATGACCGACGACACACATATTGAACGAGGAGTTGCTGGAACGCTTTCGGCAGGGACGTCTGTTCTCGGTGGTCCCTTTTCAACTTGCTTACGAAGGACTTGCATCCATGAATGAATCGGAGACTGCGGCCGCGGAACTGCAGCAATTTCTGATTGTGGAGTTTGCGCGCCGGATGGAAGTCGATCCAAAGCTTATCGATCCCACGCCAGCCCCTCGAACGATACGGTCTGGATTCGCTGAATGCGCTCAGAATGGCCGTGGAGCTGGAAGAGAGAATTGGTTGCAAGCTTCCGACAACTTTGCTGTGGGACTATTCGTCCATCGACCGTTTGGCGCACTATCTGGCGTATGACTTGAACATACGCAGAGATTCGCGGAGGGTTGATATCTGATCGCGTGAGTACCATCCGAATCTGACGCCTCCCGGGGCAAGCCCCGGCTGCTTCGAGCGTGCGATCATGGTCAAAAGCATATTCATGGCCTCCTCGGCCGGCTCGGGCAGGCGGAAGCCCAGCCGGGTAAAGGAGAGGATCCTTTGTGAGCGACAGCAAGCGAGTTGTGATTTTCGCGGCTGTTGATTGCGCGCCGGCCCTGGGACATGCAGAAGATCTGACGCTCGACGAGGCGATCCGGCTGGCGCTCAAATCCAACCGCTCTCTCCAGAACGCCGCTCTGGATGCAGCCAAGCTCCAAGACCGCAGAGCCAGCGTGAAAACTCAGCTTTTGCCCACCGCCCGCGTCGTCGCATTGGCGGGCGCTGCCGTTTCGCCCTTCGACCTCAACATAACTCGCGGAGCACTGGGGTTCGATGCCAGCGGCGCGCCCTTACCTGCCGCCGACGCGAAGATTCCGCATGCCGCTGGATCCCGCTGGTCTGGTTATGGTGAGCGTCACGCAGCCGCTCTCCACCATCCCCACCATCAAGCGCGATCTGAGCCTGATCGAGATCCAGCAGAAACTCGCGCAGGAACAAATCCGCCTGGAGCGCCAAACGCTGGTCCGCGATATCCGGAAAATCTACTATGAAATCCAAAGCGTGCAGAGCGCTCTGACCGCCGCCCAGGAAAGCGTCAAGCTCGCCCGGGAAGTGGTGCGGCTCACATCGGAATACGTGGAAAAGAGGCTGGCACTGGACGCCGATGCTCTGGAAGCTCAGGTTCATCTTGCCCAGGCGCTGGAGAACGTAGTGGACCTGGAGAATCAGCGCGAGACGCTAAAGTCGCAACTCAATCAGAAAATTTCGCGCGACGTTCTCACCGAATTCACCGTCGCGCAGATTCCCGAATCAGTCGAGACTTCGCCCGACGCGCAGTACGATTTAAACGAGGCCCGCCGTCTTGCCCTCGCGCAACGGCCCGAAACTCGCGCGGCAGAGTTGCGGCTCCAGCAGGCCAATCTGGAAATACGCAATGCCGCGGCTGCCTTCAATCCGACCATAGCCGCGGAGTATGCCGGTGTCACGCTCGCGAACCTCGGGCCCTCTGCTGCCGCGTGAAGTCGGAATCGCCGGCGTCAGCCTGCAATGGGAACCGTTCACCTGGGGCCGAAAAAAACACGAGCTCAGCCGTGCGCCGCGACGAAATCCAGCAGATCGAAAACCGCAACGAGGAAATCAAGGGCGAAGTGAGCATCGACGTAGCAGAACAATTCCGCCGCCTTCCCCTCGCGCGTGCCCGCTTGGGGATCGCCCGGCTCCGTCGTCAGATGACGACCGAATCGCTTCGAGTCGCGCAGAAGCGCTATGAGGAGCAATTCTCCCTGCTCAGAACCGTCCTCGATGCTCAATCTGCATTGGAGGCCGCGAGTGCCGACTACCAGCGCAGCCTTGCCGAGCTGTGGACCGCTCGCGCCGATTACGAGCGCGCACTGGGAGAGGATCAGTGAACTCTGGGCCACGCTGCATCGCAATCGGGATTGCCCTTGCGATGCTAAGCTCCTGCCAACAAAAAACCAAAGCCGCGGAAGACCAGTCGCCCACACCGGTTCACGCCGTGCAGGTCAAGTTGTTCACTCCCCGACCGGCGGAGCGCTATTCCGCGTCTCTGACGCCTGCCCAACAGCTAACGCTCTCTTTTCGCGTGGGCGGACTGGTCGAATCCGTCGACCCGCTGCAAGCCGGCGATCCCGTGCCAGCGGGCGCGGTTTTAGCCACGCTGCGCCCCTTGGATTACGATCTCCAGATCCGGCAGGCCAAGGCACAGCTTGAATCGTCGCGGCGCAACATCGAGGTCGCCCGCTCCGCGCTGGCGGAAGCCGAAGCCGCTCTCACCAAAGCCGACGCCGCCTGGAAGCGAGCTACTGCTCTGTATGAGAGCCGCGCTCTGACCGCTCCGGATTTTGAAGCCGCGAAGGCCCAACGCGACGCAGCCGCCGCGCAAGTGAACTCGGCTCGTTCCCAAATCGAAGCCGCCACCGCGCAGGAGAGCAGCGCAGCAGCCGCCCTAGTCTTCAGCCGAGCTGGCGAAAACGGACTCCGTCCTGACCGCGCCCTGGACTGCTCGCCTCATAAAGCGCTCCATCGAAGTCGGATCGCTTGTCTCTCCCGGCCAGCCCGCCTTCACGCTGGCGGACATCACGTTCCGTCAAAGCGGTCTTCGGCGTGCCCGACTCGTCGCTAGCGGGCCTCAAGAGATCGGACCGGATCGCGGTTACGGTGGAATCGGTTCCAGGCGCGTTCAGCGGAGTGGTTACCTCTATCGCGGCCGCCGCGGATCCCGCCACGCGGCTCTTCCTGATCGAAGCGACGGTCCCCAACCCTGCGGGAAATTTACGTCCGGGCATGATCGCGACCGTCTATCTACGACTCCTCCGGCTCCGCGCGAGCCGGTGGCAGTGGTTCCTCTCAGCTCGATTATTCGCGCTAAAGGGGAAGCGCGCCGGATTCAGCGTGATGGTGGTCCGCGCCAACCAGGTGGGCTCGCGGACGGTCAAGCTCGGGGCCACCTATGGCGATCAGATCGCGGTCACCGGTGTCCAGCCCGGTGAAATGGTGGTCGCGCTCCGGCGCTTCGTTGCTGTCGGAAGGCGAGCGCGTTGAGGTCATTCAATGAGCTTATCGCGCGAGGACTCCGGACGTCATCGCCAAGACCCGCAATTTGTCGCGCTTTTGCGTGGAGAATCGCGAGATCGCCTGGGTAGCTCTGGTGGCGGTGTGCGTGTGGGGAATCTATGGATACCTGATCATGCCCCACCGCAGGGATCCGGACATACCCATGAAGCAGGCCATGATCGTAACGGCCTGGCCTGGGCAGACGGCGGAAAAGGTCGAACAATTGGTGACCAAGCCGATCGAGCAGACCGTCGCCACGCAAACCTCTGTGGCAAGAATCGAATCGGTTTCGCGGTCGGATGTTTCCGTCGTCACGATCACCTTATCCGGCCGTCTCAGGCAAATCGGGCAGACGCTGGACGATATCGGCGGACGCCTGGGCGGCGCACTCGGCTTGCTTCCGCGCTGGCGCAGGGCCGCCTGCGTTCATTCGCGATTTCGGCGATACCGCCACGCTTGCTGCTCACCGTTGCCAGCCCGAAGGCGGACGCCGCTGAGATTGCGTTTCGCGCAGACGCGATCCGGAGCGCGATCGAGCGTGTCCGGCCGGCAAATTCTAAAGACCGGATCTCCACTGGTCTTGTGTTTTCCTACCCGGAACGATAGGCGTCTCATTTCGCTCGCAGTGGAGCAATTCATCGAGTACCTGGAGAAGCTGAATCTGGTTCGCGAAGTTCGGGTTCTGGACGGCCCCGGTTTCGCGGGAATCGATTTCGCGAGCGGCGCGGACGACGCAAGCGCTGCTGGGGCGCTTTCCACGTTCGTTACCCAGCGTTATCATCGCTCGGAACTTCCGCCCGATTCCTGGACTCCTTTTCTGGTCCGAGACCCTTCGGGGATTCTGAATGCGGTGACCGCCGTGGCCTCGGACAAATACAGTTACCACGAACTCGACGAGTTCACCGGATTGATCGAGCGCGCGCTTCTGGCCACGGCCCGCACCCCTGAGGATCCTCCGCTTGGTCGCCAGAGTTTTGCGCTCCGGCATGCTTCAGGAGCGCGTTTACCTGACCTATTCGCAGCAGCGGCTCGCGTCCTACGGAATAAAGCCCGAACAGATTGGCTCCATCCTCTCGGCCCGAAACATTTCCGTTGGCGGCCGGCCAACTCGACATTTCCGGCAAGCGGGTAGGGATCCGTCCTTCCGGGGAATTTTCGAGTGAGCTCGAATTGGGCGGCGTGCCCATAGCCGTGAGTCCCGCCGGAACGCCGCTCTATCTTCGCGACGTGTCCGACACGGCGCGCGGCTACGAGAATCCGCCTGGTTATCTGGCATTTCACTCGATCAAAGATGCGGGCGGCCAGTGGACCCGTTCACGCGCCATCGCGCTCAATGTACAAATGGGCGCAGGTCAAAATATCGAGACTTTCGCGAGGGCCGTGAACGCGACCCTGGCCGATGTCTTATCGAGGCTGCCGCGGGATCTAATCGTCGAGCACACCAGCGATCAGCCTCAACAGGTCGCCGAGATCGGCCACCTGTTCATGAGCAGCCTTTACGAGGCGATCCTGCTGATCGTGCTGGTTTCCTTCATCGGCTTCTGGGAATGGCGCGCCGCTTTGCTGATGGCGTTGGCGATTCCCATCACACTCCTAATGACATTCGGGATGATGAGCGCGGCAGGCGTGGATCTCCAGCAAGTTTCCATCGCGACCCTGATTATAGCTCTGGGACTCCTCGTGGATGATCCAGTGGTGGCGGGCGATGCCATAGGGCGCGATCTTGCGGCGGGCTATCCTCCCATCGTGGCGAGCTGGCTGGCTCCCACGCGCCTCTCCACCGCCATCCTGTTCGCCACGTTAACCAACATCATGGCGTATCTCCCTTTCCTGCTGTTGTCCGGCAACACCGGCCAGTTCATGTACTCGCTTCCGGTAGTGATGACCTGTGCGCTGGTGGCGTCCAGAGTTGCCTCCATGACGTTCATCCCGTTGCTGGCTTACTATATCTTGAGGCCCAAAAGGGAACCATCCGCCGAGGACCGCCGCAAGCGTGGATTCGGAGCTCTCTATTATCAGGTGGGCAGATTCTGCATCCGTCGCCGGAAGACAGTCCTTCTGGCATCGCTCGTCATATTCGCGGGCGGCGGATGGATAGGGGCCAATCTGCGACAACAGTTCTTCCCGAAAGATCTCTCCAACCTCGCTTACGTGAACGTGTCGCTGCCTGAGGACGCCTCGTTCGAACTTACGAACGATACCGCGGGCGCGGTGGAACGCGTCATCGAACGCGCCGCCACGGAACAGCACATCTCCTTGCGGTCCCTCAATACCTATGTGGGAGGCAGCGCGCCGCGCTTCTGGCATACGCTCTCGCCTGAGCCAAATCACCCGAATTTTTCCCAAGTCGTATTGTCCGTTGAAGACCAACGCGACGTGTTGAAACTGCTTCCCGTAGCGCAGACCAAGGCGTCGCACGAGATTGCCGGCGCCCTCGTAGATGTGTGGCAGCTCGAAACCGGCGACGCCGTCGGCATCCCGATTCAGGTCCGAATCTCGGGCGATCACATCGATACTCTGCGCCGCACCGCCGAACAAGTTAAAGACACTCTGAGAGGTATTCCAGGAGCGGATCGGATACGCGACGACTGGGGCGAGGATCGTTTCAACCTCGAACTGGCGATCGATCCGGATCGCGCAACGTTGGCGGGAGTGACCAATCTCGATGTGGCATCGTCGTCGGCTTCCGGGACCAGCGGCATTCCGCTAACGGTCCTCCGGGAGGGGAACAAGCAGATACCTGTGGTGGCGCGCTTGCGCGCGGATGAGCGGGCGCAGCTGGACGATATCGACAACCTTTACGTGTACCCGGCCGCGCCCGGGCAGAACGTACCACTACGGCAATTCTCGCATTTCAGTTACACCCTGACGACGGAAGTAATCCGCCGGCGCAATCAATATCGAACGATTACCGTATCTGCGGTCCCGCGAACAGGAGTCTTCGCGTCTAGCGTCATGGCCGACCTCCTGCCGAAGATACAAAATCTGGAACGACATTTGCCTGCTGGATATCGCATCGAATTCGGGGGGAAAAGGAAAAACAAGATCACGGGAACTCAGAATTGACCGGCGTTCTTGAGGTCTCGGTGGTCGCGATCTATCTGGCTCTTGCAATTCAATTCAGGAGTTCGATGAAGCCACTGATTGTGCTGGCCGCGGTTCCTTATGGCATGGTGGGTGCGCTGGCCGCACTTGCAATCATGGGGACCCCGTTCGGTTTCATGGCGTTTTTAGGGCTGATCAGCCTGGTAGGTGTGGTGGTCAGCCATATTATTGTGCTGTTCGACCTTATTGAGGAGAAGCACAGACTGGGCGAGCCGTTCGAACAAGCCGTTCTCGATGCGGGGATCCTTCGCCTTCGCCCAGTGCTAATTACTGTGGGTGCGACGGTCATGGCGCTGATTCCGCTCGCTCTACATGGCGGCCCGCTCTGGGAACCGATGTGCTATGCGCAGATCGGCGGGTTGACTGCCGCCACCGGAGTAACATTGCTCTTGGTGCCGGTCATGTATTCAATCTGCGTCTTAGATCTAAGAATAGTTGAGTGGAAATAAGATAGTACAAACGCAAACCCAGCGGCCTTCGGACCGCAACCCAAAGCGAATCCCTCGCATTTTGCTTGATTCTTGCCCATCAAGAGTGATGCTATCCCGACTACCGGGGGTCCAGATGGCGCCCCGGAAGGGAACTCCCGGCTCATTCAAGACCGAGTGAAGGCATACTGATATTCAGCGATGTTCGAACAACCAGGCGTCTGTGCATGGACAGCCTGGTCAGGCCCAAACGGGTCTCCGAAAATCGTCGGAAGGCAGACTGTCGGCACTCACCTCGTTTCAAAAGGATTTCGTTTCGGCGCGCAATACTCAACTGCAGGGCCGCCCGGCGGCGGACGCAGCGGATCAAGGCATATCAAGGAGCAGTAAAGCTTGTATTTCTGCTGGATTTAGAGTACGAACAACTTGCTAGGTCCGATGATCGCCGGAATCGTTGCCAAAAACCCGGCCAAGGGTTCTGTCGCGGCTATCGCAATCACCAGTTCGCTCAGAAGAATCCTACGATGCCGCAACCTTCCGTGGCAGAGAAATTCGCACGCGTGCACTTTGGGGAGGATGCTGATCCCGAAGACAAGAATCCGCTCAGGAGGGACAACGATGAAGCCAGGGTTTCCTAAACTCACTGTCATTCCACCTGACGTTCAAGCACCTGTTCCAACGGTGCCGGACATGTTCAGTGAAGAACGTATGATATACGACTTAGCCCGGTTTGCCCGCAGTTCAGGGGTTCTACGCAAGTATGTGGAACGACTCAGAAGCCGGTTCACGAAGGCCGGCGAAAAGGCCATCTTGGAACATTGGATTGCCTTCTATGAGCGTGGGCGCCGGCTGATCGAGGCCAGGACGGAGATGGAACGCAGAAGGAGCGAATACCTTCAGCTTTCTAATGAACACGAGCTAAGAGCCAAGGAGAAAGAGGCCAACATCGCGGAGCATAATCTCCGCCGAGACATCGCAGAGTACAAAAGGCAACATATTGAACGGTTCAGCGTGTCCTTTCGGCAAGGCTGCCTAAAGCGGCCTGAATCAGGATTTCTTTTGGGCCAGGAGGCGGCGGACGGAGGTTCGGCCGATCTCAAGCCTGCGAGCGATCTCAGATTTACTGATTCCTTGCCGGCATAACTTCCGGGCCTCGGCGGCGTTGTGAATCACAGAGGGTGGGCGGCCGAGCTGTTTGCCTTGTTGGCGTGCGTGAGCTAGACCGGCACGGACGCGCTCGCGCAGGATGTCACGCTCGAACTCGGCGAACACCGCGAGCAGTCCGGCCATGGCGCGACCCGCGGGCGTGGTCAGATCGAGTGCTTCGGTCAACGATACGAAACCCACGCCGAGGTATTGCAACTCTTGCAACGTTGAAACCAGATCCGCGACGGACCGGCCCCAGCGATCCAGACGCCACACCAGAACCACATCGATTTCACGACGTCGTGCCGCTGCAATCAGTGTTTCCCGCAACTCACGTTGGGACGCGCCGGAGCCGACCTCTTTGATTTGCGCGACGATGGTCCAGCCGCGCTTGGACACGTATGCGCGCATTGCGCGGGTCTGCAACGGCAGCGTGTGTTGATCGTGCGTGGAAACACGAGCGTAGAGGCCAACGCGAAGGGGGTGGCCAAAAACCTTGCAGGAATCGACTTCCGAAAAAGCCTGTTTTCTGGGCATTCCCGGAGTGTAGCGATGGCTGGCCGGAAATTATCCTTTCCGGCCAGCCAGGATTATCATATTCCAACTTGCGTCAGCGTCTCAGCGTAATTCCACGGCATCCACGCCGATGGGCTGACTGCCAACTCGGCGGGATGCTTCTGCAACTCAGCGAGGTAGTCGAACGGATTGGCGCCCGATAGCTCGCAGGTATGGATCAGACTCATGAACAGATCGCCAGCTTCGGCGCCGTGCAGCGTGCGATAAAACAGGGCGTTCTTGCGATGCAGCACGACACGTTTGAGCGCGCGTTCGCAAACATTGTTGTCCAACGGTGCGCCGGCCTCCCGCAGAAACGCCGTCAGACCTTTCCAATGACGCAACAAATAAGTGATGGCTTTGCCCAGGCCCGAGTTTGGTTCCACTTGCTTCCGTACAAACTGCGCTTCTAGCCACTGGTGCAGTTGCCGCATCACAGGTCCGCTGTGCTGTTGATGAAACTCCAGCCGTTCCGCTGGCGAAAGCTTTCCCGCCCGCGCCTCCGCATCGTATTTATATACGTCGCCCAGCGTTTCCAGAACATAGCGGCATTGTTCCGGGAAGTTTGCGGCTACCTCGACGAACTGTCTTCTTCCGTGCGCCTTATCTTGATCTCCAGATAAGG
>CAVYKR010000027.1:0-112212 GCA_963769205.1 Bryobacterales bacterium
AAGGAATTTCCAAAACTTCCTTCCGTGGTGATCCGGTCGCCGGACGCGAATTGCCGCAGTGCGCACTCAGCGCCGCCTTCGAACGGAGCTTTGCCCAGCCACTCGGTCAGCTCGTCTGGATCCTTGCCCTTGAACAGATCCATGGAGCGCAACACGCCGAAAATCGAAGGTGTCACCTCCTGTTCATTCATTCATTTCAGTTTCCTTGGTCTCACTGCCCGGCACGTCCGTGTACCGGAGATGATTCTAGCGCAGCCTTACTTCACCGCAATGGTCACCGGCGGACTGGTCTCGCCCGCGATGCTCACCACCACCGGTACTTGATTCCCCGGCGTGATGCCCGCAGGCACAATCGCGTCGATCTGATACAGCCCGACGAAGCCCGGCGCCAGGCCTGAAAAAGACACCCCGCGCGTTGCTCCGCCGATCGTCACCGTCGGCTTAGCCACCGTGTTCGCGGGGGGCGCTCGGCGCGCCGCGCGCCATCCGGGACGTTTGATCCACCGCGCCCAACCCGGTGCAAAAATCGCGACACATCGCCCGCCGCCACCGGCGTCGCAGGCTCCGCGACCGCATACGTCACTGCATTCACGATCGCGCCCTGTTGGGCGGATCGCCCGGCGCCGGATATCCGAACACCGCCGGCTCGGCCGGGCCCACGTCCACCGAAATCGGAATCGAGAGCGTGTTGTCGCGCTGCAGCACGATCTGTTGGCTGGTGTTGGTGTTGATCCCGGCCGAAACCACGCCGTTAATCTGGCCGTTCGATCCGAAGAACAGCGGCAGGGTATTGCCCGCCATCAACACCGTGGCGTCCGCCAGCGTGGTGCCCAGCGGGACGGGCTGGCCGACGCCGTGCCGTTCCCAAGATCCTGGCCAAACAGCGAAATAATGGATCCCGGCGAAAGCGGCGTGGGCGGCGAAGCTAGCGCCGTTCACCGCCGCGCTCAGCACGGAGCCATCGACGATCCCCCAACCCGCCCGTGACTTCGCGCGTGCCCGTGAGATTGCGGGTTGGATCGTTGGCCGTAATCGTCAGCGTGACTGGCGCCGGCGCTGTTTCCCGATCGCCAGGTACTCTGCCACGTGCCTTGCTTGGACCGGGAGCAAATTGAGCGCCGGATCGCCATTCGAGAACGAGACCGTCACGTCGCCGGTATTCAGCGTATTGCCGCAATCGTCGGTACTTGCGCCTCCAGAGCCACCGGCCACGCCGCAGGCACTCCGAACGATTGCCCGAGCGTCGTGATCGCGGGAACCAGTTGAGTCGGAGTGCAGCCCGTTGTGGCCCGGAGCGAAATGCGAGGAGCCGAAGCCGCGAAGCAGAACGGGCGGTGGCGGCGCGGCGTCACAATGGTCCGCACGCCGACGCGCCGAACGTGCCGTCGGAAAACTGCAGCGTCAGCTCGGCGTCATAAACTCCGGCCGTCAACCCGCTAGTGATCGGCTGCACCACAATGCGCGTCGGGTCTGCCTCAGCCTCAGCGTCGCGTTACCGCGGGATGAAACTGAACTCATCGTTCGCGTCGGAGGCCGTGAAACTCGAAATGTAAGTTTGCGGCGTGCCCGAAACGTTGTACACGAACAGATTCTTCGATCCCGGCGGCGGAGCGCCTGCTACCGCGGTGAAGACCAGCTCGCTCGGCTGGATATCGGCCCCGGATCCTGACCCGCGGCAGCACGCGCAGAGCGATGGTCGCCATCTGCGGCGTATTCGCGCGCCGGGGGAATCCACGCGTACCAGCCCGTAATAAAACCCGGGGGCGAGGCCAGTCTGATTCACCGTCACCGTGACGCTGGCGGCGTCTGGCCGCGGTCGGCGCCCGCGTTGGCGTTGCCGCCAGCCATTGCTGCCCGCCCGAAAGCGTTCGCGTCGACACGGTGAAATCCATGGTCCCGCGCCCAATGTTATTCACCGCGAAATTACCCGGTCGGAACCACTCCGCCGCCGCCACCGCCGTAAAGGACAGCGCGGGCCGCGACAAACGGATGGCCTGATCCAGCGCGCTCACCGTCAGGTTCACCGGAATCCGATGCTCGCGCCGGTGGTCGAACTGCTGATGGTTACCGTTCCGGTGTACGTTCCGGTTGCCAGTCCCGTCGGATCGCGATCACTCCGACGCTCGCCGGCGTTTGCGGGGTCAGCCGGCCCGCTCCCCGTGTTCACGCTCAGCCACTGGCCGCCCGTCGCCGTTTGCGCGGTCGCGGAGAAAGCCAGCGAGCCGCTCCGGCGTTCGATACCGCACGATCTGCATCCCCGTAGTAGTCGGATTCCTCGGGAACGTGAATGACAAGGCCGGTCTCGTCCACCGCCAGCATGGGTTGGCGCCGGGCCCCACTTGCAGCGTAATTGCACCGTGCTGTTCACCGGGTTGGCCAGCGGCGCCGTAATGGTGAGCGTCGCTTGATAATTTCCCGGAGTCAGATTGGATGGATCGGCCGCACGTCGATCACCCGCGGCGTAAGCCTCGCCCGCGCTGACCACCAGCCAGTCCGCGCCCGCTGCTCGCGCTGATCGTGAACGCCACGCCGCTCACCGGACCGATCCACCGTGAGCTGCTGCGGCGGCGTCTCGCCCCGCCCGCTTGGGCGGAAAAACTCATCTGGTTCGGCGCCACGGTGATGCAGGCGGCGCGGCCAGCACTTCCCGGATGCGATTGTCCGCCACATCGGAAATAAAGAGATCGCCCTGCGCATCGAACAGCAGTCCGCGCGGAATGGAGAAGCCGGCGTTTTGCGCCAAGCCTCCATCGCCCGCCGTTGTGGACTTGCCATTGCCGGCGAACGTGTTGATGATTCCGTTCGGCGCGATCACGCGGACGCGATGGTTGAAGCCATCGGCGACGTACAGGTTCCCGGCTGGTCGAGAGCCAGCCCGGTGCGATTCTGCATGCCCGTTGCCGCCTGCGTGGCGGGCCCTCCGTCGCCGAGAATCCGCCCTCCAGTTGCCCGCGATGGTCTTCAAATGTCCGTCCGGCGTGATATACCGCAGCACCACGCCACCCGGCAGCAGCGTCTGCTCTTCCACGAAATACAATCCGCCCTTGCCATCCAGCAACAGCGCGGTCGGCCCGGCAATCGGCGACGCAGCGGCCACTGCGCCATCCGGCGAAACGCCCGAACGCCCGTTCCCGCGATGGTATGTATGTTTCCATCCAGCGTCACTTCGCGGATGCGGTTGGCGTCCGGATCGGAGAGATATAAGTTGCCCGCTGCGTCGCGAGCCAGGCCGCCTCCGCTTTGAATTCGGCCTGCCTAGCAGGCCCGTCGTCGCCCGAATCGCCAAGCACGCCGGTTTGATTGACGATGATCGGGATCGCGCCCGCCTGAGCCAATTCGAGCAAACGATGTGCAAGCAGAACGTACACGTTGCCGTTCGGGTCCGAAGTAATTCCGTTCATAACTTCCATAATCGCGAGTTCGGAAAAATTGGCGGCGCTGATGACGGTACTCATAATCCCGCTGGGTGAAATGCCGCGTACTCGGGCGTTCAGCGTGTCCATAAAATAGAGCGTGCCGTCCGGAGTACTGGTCATCGCCGTGGGTCCCTGAATCATCGCGTCCAGCGCCGGTCCGCCATCGCCGCCAAATCCGTAGCTGCCGTTGCCTGCGGCCACGCGGAGCATGCCTTGCGTGTCGATCTTGCACAGATGGCCATCGCGGCTGTCGGCGACATATAAATTCCCCGCAGCGTCCAAGGCGATGCCGCTATTATCGAAAAGCCCCAGCCCTACTACATATGCGGTGCTAGCCGGCACGTTAGCCATGAACGGCTCGGCGACTGTGCTGGTGATTAAGGTCGTTGTACCTAGGCCATTCGCTACATCGCCCGAGAGCTTAAATAGCAAACCGGCGGATGCGCCAAATCCATACACCACGCCAGATGGATCCACTGCCACGCCGCCAATTTGGGGGAAGTTGAGCCTCAGCGCCGCTACACCGTTCGCGGGATTCAGACTTCCCCCACCCGCGATCGTCGAGATCCCACCCGCGGGAGTGATCCTCCGAATGCGCGAGTCAATTAACAACGTATCGCCATCGGCGACGTATAGATTGCCTTGCGCGTCGATGGCTAAGCCCAGTGGCTGCGACAATTGAGCTGACGTCGCAGGCCCGCCGTCGCCGGAGAATCCGCCGGTTCCGGTGCCTGCGAATGTTGTCAGAGTGCCGCCGGGCGCCAGTTGACGGATTCGATTACCCTCCGAGAAATACAAATTGCCGGCGCTATCGAAGGCCAATCCATTGACGATGCCCAGAGCCGCCTGAGTCGCCGGCATGGATGCGTTGGCGGTCTTGTTTCCCCCACCCGCGACGGTGGTAATGATCCCTTGTGTTGAGACCATGCGGACTCGATGGCCGTCGCCGAAGTAGACATTGCCCTGCTGATCGACCGCGACGCCTCCTAAGCTGCGCTCCGGGAAGATCAATCTTACGTACTGCTCGGGACTGTCCGTGGCCGCGATAGCCGCCGAGGTCGCTGGCCCTCCATCTCCTGAGTACCCAGCGATGCCGTTGCCGGCGATCACCGATAGGATGCCGCTAGGAGCCACCCGCAGCACCAGGTGTTCGAGAGGGTCCGTGAAGTATACATTACCCGCCCCGTCGGTGGCCACTCCGTTGATGTAGCCGATGGGTACAGTCGAAGCTTGGCGCCCGTCGCCATTGAAGCTGGAATCGATTCCGGCGATGGTTGTGATCACGTTCTGGCCGGCCAGCGGACAGAGCATACATACCAGCACAACGCCGAAACATACTCGATTCCTGAGCATGTGATCCTCCCTGCCACCTTACTTGATCGCAAGTTCGCCCGCAAGAGCGGATACGCGTACCGACGCCTCATCTCAGTACCGGCAGTACCGAATTTTGTTAGCTAACTTGACTAGAAACGGGACGGCGTCTTACAGTGTAAGACAACGTACTTATAAGATCGGATTTTTGTCCCAGGCATATATAACGTGCCTGGGTGTAAGGGCCGATCACATTCCATATAGATGAGGGGATATTGCGTGCATTTGCAGCGAGCTGGGGTTGTGTTTCTATTCTGCGCGGCGGGAATAATCTGGCCAATTCGCGCCCAGACGCCAGTGGGAAGCCCTTTGGACTCGATCTTCAGGAACCAGGATTATCAACGTCCGGAAAAGTGTCTGCCGTGTCACCAGCGCCAATACGACGAATTACGCAGTTCTGTAAAGTCGGGATACCGCAACGTGAGCCCGCTCTTTAACGGGCTTGAAACGTCCGGAAATTTCCTGGGCGGTGGACTGCTGGCCCGGTATACGGACAGCCCGGTGGTTCTTCCCGACGGCACGCCGTTGAACACGAATATGTTCACGTCCTCGCCCCTGACCGGACCAGGCAGGTACAGGCGGGATTTTGTTACACCTGTCACAATCCCTACGTAGAGCGCGGACGCCAACGATCCCACCAAACGCGAGGTTCCGCAGCTTGCCGGGCTGGCAGCGGACTTTAAACCGGAATTGTTCCGTCCCCTGCGGGATTACCACTTGGTGGATGCAAACGGCAAGCAGGTCATTCCGACGGACCCGGCGGCCCGGCACCGGCTGGTGCGGGACCGTCGCTTGGGCGCCGCGGGCATCACATGCGACATGTGCCACAACGTGGGCGGTCCTGACTTAACGCGGAGCTTTCAGCAGCGACGGGTTCGCGAACATGAGCCTGCTGATCAACAAGAGCATCGAGAAAGTCGGTCCCTTCGCCTTCCCAGTGGCGGTGAAGGGCAATTTCCATGTTTCCAGCAGCGACCAGTCGAAAATTGCTTTTCTGCGCAGCGGCGCTTTCTGCAACGCCTGCCACGATGTCCGGGTCCCCAACAATAATCTGACCGCGAACGAAGGCAATTTCAAGCCGGGGGGCGAGCAGGGTAAAGTACTTCCGCCTGGAAAACCTGAGCACGGAGTGGCAGATCGGGGCCTACAACAGCACCAACAATCCTTTCGGCAAAGTGGTTCGTTGCCAGGACTGCCACATGTCGCAGTTCCCCTTCGGCGGCAATTCGACCTACAAGGTGGGCGATATGACGATCACCAGTCCGACACCGGGCGTTTTCGCAACCGATTTTGCGGCGGTCCCGGGCGTCGCCACCGAAGGCAATTATCCGCTTACCCAAGCGAAAGGTAGTGAACCACAATTTCACTGGCATGGATGTTCCCTTGCTCAACATCGCCGAACTGCGGTCGCGTCTGGGAGCGGACTATCCTGATGTCTTCCAGGCCGGGACAGACACCCACGGCATACCGCTTTCGCTCGAAACGCGCCGCGAGGCCTTACTCAAGGCCGCAGTTCGCGTTGACACGAGCCAAACCGACAAGACTGCGCCAGGTAGGCGGCACTGTTCACGGCCCGAGTCGAAGCCGTGTCGCTGACCGGCCACCGCTTCCCAGCAGGGTTCTCGCAGGAGCGGACCACTTACATTCAATATGAACGTGACCGATGACAACGGATTTCTGTTGTATCAGTCGGGCTACCTGGTAGATAAGCCTCATCCCAATACCGGCGAGACGGCGCCGGACGGCAACATGGACGACGAGGACATCGAGCATGTCCACGTCGTGGTCGATCCGGGCAAGCATACCGCCGCCTTACGCACCGGGCCCGCCACCAACGGGAGCGCAAACCTGGTTTTCGAATCGGGGCCCGACAACGGTCCGGACTCGCGCGTCTACAGCGGCATACCGGAAGGGCTGGTCTTGTTCCGCAACGAACTGACTCGTGTTTTCCTCCCGGGCGACTCCCTGGGCCGCAAGGATGCGAACGGGAATCCGATCGTGGTCCAGCGTCCGCACTTCGAGGAGACCTTTAGCGCCAGCTTCGCCAATGCGGTGGACAACTTCCGCTCCCTGCTCCCCGCTGCAGCCGAGGACCTTCGACTATGAGATCCAGTTGCCGACACAGGAAGAATTGGACGAGATGGGCGTGCAGCTCAAGTTTCCGCTTGCATGTCCATGCGCAGGTCGACTACGAGCATTTCCCGCCGGTGTTCACTGCGCTTCTTGACGCAGATCACAGGCCCCAACGGACCCGCCGGTCAGAGCCTGAATCTGGTGGACGAGAATCGGCTGGATACTTTCCTCAAGAATATTCCGAACATCGCATCGTCGGACAGCGTGGCGGGCGCAGACAATGAAAACGCGCTACCTACGGCTTGGCTCTACTGGTTGCAGGATTCGCCGTGACGCAGCGGCGCAGAATCGCCGCTTCTGGTCCCTATGTGCCTGGCGTTACGTTCCAGAATCTTCAATCCCAATTATCCCAAGCCCAACCCTTTTTTCTTCGAAGGCAAAATCGATTGGGATAAACTGGGTATCACCCAGCCCGCCAATGCCTGGGAATACGCGCAGCGCGCCATTCACAAGCAGGATGATCTGGGCGACATCGCCGGGGCCATTACAGGATTATCAACAGCGCTCGCGTCTGAACAGCCTTGCCAAGGGAACCTGCCAACTGGTGACCTCGGCGACGCTGGTGAACGGCGTTCTTCCGTCCACTCTCAATCCCGCGCCCTGTATGTTCACGCTGCGGCTGCGGCTGGCATATCTGCTGCGCGCCTCCGATCCGGCGACGGCCATCTCTCTATATCAGGAGGTTTTGCAAATCGATCCTTTACGCCCGGACGCTAACGCTCTCATGGGCGAGGCTTATATTATTCAAGCCGGCCAGGCCCAAGATGCCGATGACCAGGCAGCGGCCTACCAGAACGCAATCGATTCGTTCCAGGCTGAACTGGCCCTCAATCCGGTAACTCCGAACTATACCGCTTTGACAGCAGATCAAGCAAATAACGCGCACGTCCACTGGGCGCTTGCCGACGTGTACGAGAAATTGGGGAGGAATGCAGATGCTGCAAGCGAACTCAAACTCTATCTGTTGGCCACTCAGTGGCACAGCGACGTCTATCCTTGGCGGATCGCGCTCGCTAAAGCAAAGCTCGCGGCATTAGACTCTCAGCAGTACCAGTAGTACCGGGTCCGCAGACAGGAGGATACACACGGCTTGACGTACGGCGACGCGATGCGTACACTGGCAGATAACCAATTGTCAGGCAAAAACATTTGCGCTAAAGCAGCCTTGCTATTGACTGCTGCTGGAGCCGCTTTCGGGCAGACCACTACGTCCCCTCCGTACGTACCGGGCGTAACCTATCAAACTACCAACCCGAACTATCCCCTGCCGAATCCCTTTTACTTTGAAGGCAGAATCGATTGGAACCTGCTCAAGATCACTACTCCAACGAATGCGTGGGAATTCGCCCAGCGAGGTATCTACAAGCAGGACGACTTGGGGGACACTGCCGGAGCGATCGCCGATTACAGGCAGTCGATCTCTTTAAACGGGCTGAGCAATGGGACCTGTCAAATCGTGACCGGTGAAGTTCCTGCCAGCGGAAACCTGAATCCACTTCCCTGTATGTTTACCGTGCGCCTGCGGCTGGCGGGCTTGTTACGGCAAAGCGCTCCCGCAGAGGCGCTTTCTCTCTACCGGGAAGTTACGATGATCGACCCTCTGCGCCTTGGCGTGCATGAGGCGATAGCCGAAACATACGCCGAAATGGCTCAAGCCGAGACCGACCCTGCGGCCGCGGCCGCCGATTACAGTCAAGCCATTGGCGAATATAAGACCGAACTCGCTCAGTCCCCCGTTACGGATTTCACCATCGCCCTCACCGGTGATTTGGCCAACAATGCGCACGTCCACTGGGGGCTCGCCCAAATCTATCGGACGCAGGGTAATTCCTCGCAGGAAGCGAGTGAGCTTGACCTTTATCTCAAGGCTACTTTGTGGCACAGCGACACTTACCCCTGGCGTCTGACATTGGCTCAGGCGAGGCTCACGGAATTGGGTGTTACAGCGAATTACTCCAAGATTGCGCCGGTTGTGAAACCGAAGCGGCAGACGGCGGCAAAAGCTGGAAAAAAGCGGACTGAAAAGGCTAAGCCTAAACTCTAGATTGGAGAATCCTCTTGACGAGGCTTGCGGAAGGCAGGGCACTTCTGAACGTGCAGGAAGCCGCGGTGCTAGCGGTGTGGCCTGAAGCAGGCGTTATGGGTCTTAGGCGCATGTGTTCACCTGCTGCTCGTCATTGGACGATCGGCTGGTTAATTTTGACGCTGGGCTTGCCTCTGGCGGTCTTCGGACAGGAAGCTAAGACTTCTAGTCCAACCGTCGGCGACATGTGGAATTCTTTATTGCAAGGCGCGCCCGCGCCAGTAACTCACGATCCCGCCTTAAATCCCCCCCAGGTTGGCGGAAGCACGTCCTCGGCCGGAAATTTCCTCAATCACTTCTTTTTCGAAGGCCGGTCCGATTACTGGCGTTACGATACGTCGTTCACCGGCAACCCCACCGTAACCGGCATTCTTAACGCTCCCATTACAGGCGTAGAGAACCCTGCCGGGTTTCCCTACCCATCCATTTTTCAACCCGACGCGAATCGCATTGAGACGCTTCTCGATCTCGGCACCCGCGGCTGGGGCTGGGATCGCCTCGACACGCACTTTACACTCCGGCAATTTCAGGACCTCACACCAGTCAATCTGGGCGCTCCGGCCGAAAACCTCGTCGAAACGTTCCCCTTCAACCGGCAGTATCAGGTATTGGAGGCATCCGCCGAGATCCACGGTAAGCCCGGGGATGGCTATTGGTCGGGACTCTCAGCGCAATTGGGCAGAATCAATATCTACGGTGCGGAGTTGGCCACACTCGACGGTGGCGCCGTGTCATTGGACCAGCCCCATTTCAGCGTCACCCTCTACGGCGGAAGAAGGTTCACTTACTTCAGCGACCCCGTCCAGCGAGCCATCGGCGGCGGCAACTTCGAGTGGAAGATGAACCCCGACACCAGCTTGGAATACGACGGCCTCTGGTACATCCGGGCCATCCATAGTTTCACGCTGCGCAGAAGATTTGGGCCAACCTGGTTGTGGAGCACCTATTTCCGGACGGTAGGCAGCTCGCCCGTCGACTTCAGCACGCAGGTTATATACGCTCCTGGAAGCGGAAAAACCACCCTGCGCGCTAGCTTCTTTGAAAAGCTGAGCAATAAGGACTTCTTCTACGACTACACCCTGAATGCCACGGACACCGACCCGTATAATGTGCTGCCGCGCCTGTATCTGGGACCGATTTCACCGTATACCCAGTTTGTCATCGATGCTCGGCAGGACCATGTCCAACCGCTTCAGCCTGGGCGGTTCAGTTTGGGTTCGATACTTGAACGATCCCAACAACCAAGGCCCCTATGACACCTCCTTCCAGGATTATCGCGCCAACGGCCAGGTTTTTCCGATGCGCAAGACTGAGCTGTTTCTTGAATATCACCAACGCAATTCGGACCGTTTGAGCCCCCTCAATGCCACCACGCTCGACAATATCAGTTACTCCGGCGAGACCAGCGTGAAAGATCTCACCGGCGAGGTCCGGAGAAGTTTTGGGGAGGGTCGGTTCGGTTTGAGCGGCGGCGTCTATTACCGACGCATCAGTTTGCAGGATCAGTTCTACATCCTGAACGGTCTCCACCAAAGTGGCTGGCTGGCCGGTGCCTGGTGGAAGCTGGATTCGCATGCGCGGATTTTCTTTGACTACAATCTGGACAATGACTTTTTTCTCTTCACGCCCGACCTGAAGAATTCGCGGGCTCTGCACGCTGGAGTGGCTTGGAAATACTGAGCAAACCCATGACCTCACCTAAATGGACGTGGAGGCAGTTCCTTCCGGCTTTGGCCGCCGCCCTGGTATTGGCTTCCACCGCCTTCGCCCAAGCACCGCCCGCCAGGCGCCGCCCCTCCGGCTAATAAGTCAGCGCCGACGCCCGCTAACAAACCGGTGCCGGCCGCTAACAAAAAGAACGCGCCCTCGACCGGACCCAATGGCGAAGTCTACGTCCATGCGATGCATGCCGAAAAACTTGGAAGCTTAGAGTGCTCGCTGTGCCACACACCCGTCACGGATGGCTCGGTTGAGCTACGACGGCCCGGCCACGATCAGTGCATGGCCTGCCATCCCGACGACTTCGATAATAACTACGCCAAGGCCCGAACGACCGTTTGCGGCGTCTGCCACACCTCCCCCACCGCGCGCAGCAAGACTGATTTGCAACCCTTTCCCCGCTACCGTGGCCAACGGGCGCTCCTGTTCCAGTTCTCCCATGCTCACCACGTCGACAAGCAAGCCCGCAAGGATCCCGTCACCGGCTTCCGCGGTGATTGCACCTTCTGCCACAAGTTCGATCAACAAGGTATCTTCGCGAAGTTTCCGGGTCATACGGAATGCGCTGCTTGCCATTCCAAGCCGGGCGTGACACCGCAACTGACGGCCGCGCTAAATGCTGAAGGCTGCACCGGCTGTCATACGCCGCAGGAGATCGAAAACCCGGGCTTTACTGAAAATCGTAGACTGATAACCCAGACCGCGGTCTCCGGAAAATACGTCGACATCAAGTTCACCCACATCGCCCATTTCGCCGCCAAGCAGAAGTTCAACATCGATTGCACCACCTGTCACTACGCTATTCCCCGAAGCACCAGTCTCTCGGATCTGACCCTGCCGAACATGGTGGACTGCGTGCAATGCCACGATGCTTCGAAAAGTATGCCGGCCGACTTCCGGATGTCGAACTGCAAAACCTGCCATGCCGACACCGTTACCGGGCTGTTCACGCCCGTCAGCCACACCCGCAACGTAAAGCCCGCCAACCACACCGAGAGCTTCCGCATTCATCATGATCAGGCCGCCTCCACTGCCGACGCCAAGTGTTTCGTGTGCCACCAGAACGTCTCGCCCGCGGCCGAAGCGCGCAACCAGTGCCTGGCCTGCCACATAGCGATGAAGCCCATCTCGCACACTGCGCGTTGGAAGGATGACCTGCACGGAAAATACGCCGCCCTCGATCGGACTACCTGCGCCACCTGCCACCAGGCCGATTACTGTATACGTTGCCACAACGAGCTTCCGCGCAGCCACACCCCGCTGCCGGTGTTCGCTGGAGGCGGCCATGCTCCCCTGGCCATGCTCGACACTCGCGCTTGCCTGACTTGCCACACTTTCCAAAACACCTGCGCCCAGTGTCATACCGGAGGATTGAGTCCGCAATCAGTGGGCAAACCGAAGCCCCTGGCGAGATGAATCGAATGGCAAAGCACCTAATTTGTCAACGGAGAAATGCAATGTTCGCGCGTAGTACTTTAACTGTTCTTCTATTGGCTGGTGGTCTATTGGCCCAAACGCCCACCGGCGGCCCTACCCTCGCTGACTTCCAATTCCAGCAGCTGTCCGACGCTTCGGGCGAATGCAAGGCCTGCCATCCCCGCCAATATTTCGAGATGAAACAAGCGGTCCATTTCGGCTACCGCAACGTAAGCCCGCTCTTCAACGGTCTGGAAGTGGCCAGTAACTTCTTCACCGGCGGATTGGTCCGTCCCGTTTACGGCGATAGCACCAAGACCCTTCCCAGTGGCGCGCCGCTGAATACCAACATGCTCTCCACGCCGGTTTTCACCGACCCCTTGCAGGCCGACGCCGGGTTCTGTTTCACCTGCCACCAGGCTCTCATGTTGCGAAAGGGCGAAGATCCCACCCAGCGGACTGTGCCCGAGATCGCCACCGGCGACCGACTTTCGGCCCGACCTTCTGCGCCCCTTGCGCGACTATACAATCCTCGATGCTAACGGCAATCAGGCCCTGCCTCTGACACCCGGCGGCCCGCTTCCCTCCGATGCGGCCACTTGCGGCGTCGACGGTGGCTGCTTCGGCGACCCGCTCTCTACTACCGGAATTACTTGCGACTCTTGCCACGATGTTGCCGGACCCGACCTGAACCGCAGTTTCCAGCACGATGGCTTCGGAAACATGAGCATGCTGCTGAACAATACCCTCGAGAAAGTGGGTCAGTTCACTTTTCCGCTGGCCGTCAGTGAGGGTTTCCACGTCGGCAGCAGAAATCCCGCCAAGATCAACTACATAAATAACGCCGCCTTCTGCAACGCCTGCCACGACGTGCGTATTCCTCGCTCCCTGCCGGGCGACCTGCAGCATAAAGAAGCCAATATTAATCCGGGCGGAAGCAACGTCAGTTATTTCCGGCTCGAAAACCTCAGCACCGAGTGGCAGACCAGCGCTTTCAGCGGTACCAACAATCCCTTCGGCAAAGTAGTCATTTGCCATGACTGCCACACGTCCCTGTTCCCTTACAATTCCAACTCAACCTATCAGGTCGGAGACATGACCGTAACTGCGGCCACTCCCGGCATCTTCCCCGTTAACTATGCCGCCGCTCAGGATGTCCCCTTTACGTGCAATGATGCCAAAGGCCAGCCACTGGGCGTTTTCTGCTCGCCTCCCTCGGTCGGTACGGCCAACAATTTCGACAACGCCGGCTTGTCCACCGACATCCAGAACGCCGTGCAGGGCGCCTTCCCGCTTCAAAAGCGCGTTGTATCCAGCCATTATTTCACCGGCGTCGATGTTCCGCTGATGTCCTGGCAGGACCTCACCAGCCGCCTCGGCCCCGATTATTCGGATCCCATCACCGGCTCTACCGGCATCAATGACGATGGCACCCCCGGCGGCACGGCTGTCGATCCGGGCGGTGTCATCTGCACCTTGGACCAGCCCTGCGTAAACGAATATGGGCAGCCCCGCTCCATGGAGCTCCGCCGCATAGCACTTTTGAAAAACGCCGTTCGCATGAGCCTTAAGCAAACAGACGCCTCGGCCACCGTGGGCGGAACGTTCACTGTACGTGCCGAAGCCGTCGCTCTCACCGGTCACCGTTTCCCCGCCGGTCTATCGCAGGAGCGCACCACCTATATCCAGTTGAACGTGACCGATGACAACGGCTTCCTGGTCTACCAATCCGGCTACGTGGTCGATAAGCCCCATCCGCAAACTGGCGAGGCCGCGCCCGACGGAAACCTGGACGACGAAGATTTGGAGCATGTCCACATCGTGGCCGATCCGGGCCATCACACCGACGTCTACCAGCCGGGTCCGGCCACCAACGGTCATACCAACCAGTTGATCGAGGATGGCCCCGATAACGGTCCCGAACAGCGCGTCTTCTTTGGCGCCGAGGAAGGCCTGGTCCTGTTCCGCAACGAACTCCAAAAAATATTCCTGCCCGGTGAGCCGGTCGGCAGGACCGACGCTAGCGGCAACCCTATCGTCGCGCAAACCGCGCATCTGGAAGAGACCCTGAGTGCCGATTTGAACAACACTGTGGACAATTATCGTTCTCTGCAGCCCTTGAATCCCAGGACGTTTAGATACAACATCACCCTCCCCACCAAACAGGAATTGGCCGAGATGGGCGTCACCCTGCAAGGGCCTCTCCACGTACATGCCCAGATAAACTACGAGCATTTTCCGCCCATGTTTGTGCGATTCGTGGCCCGCACCACTAGCGCCGAAGGGCCGGCCGGTCTAGACATGAACCTCATGAACGAGGACATGCTGGATGCGTTCCTTGAGAACATCCAAGGCATCGCCTCCGACGACTTTACCGTGCAGCTTCGCTAAATGAGCCGCTGAGCGGATCCTGCCGATGCCGGCCTTGCTCTGCAGCTCGTTACTGGCAAAGATTCACGAGCAGATCGAGCGGACCTGTCACCTGCTGGCCCTGCTGCCGCCCGATCGCCTCGAGTGGACCCCGCCGATGTCTAATGGCTGGCCCGCCTCCAAAGTCGTGGGCCATTTGCTGGAGTGTTTGGCGGGCCTCTGCGCCGTTCTAGCCGCCGTCCAGCCGGAACCATTGGCGCATTTCAACCGGCTGCGCGAGCTGCCCGTCAATCACGCTTGCTTACCTTCGGAAGCAGTCGACCGCATCGCCGCCTACAAATCGCACATCGACGAAGGATTCGAGTTACTCCACGATTCCGACCTGGGCTGCCTCATCCCTACCGTATTCGTCGCCGGCGGCGAGCCAGTGCTAACTCTGCTATTGGGTAACCTGGAACATCTGATCAATCACAAGCACCAATTGTTCACTTACTTGCGCCTCATGGGAGTGGAAGTGGGCAGCCGGGACCTTTATTGCTTTCGCCTGCGGTCATAGATTGATCGCACAAAAAGTAAAAGACGGAGACCGGTAAACTTCACCGCATCCCCGTCTTCAAATACACTAACCCTGTGAAACCTTCGGACCACTACGTACCAGCCGTGGACTAAAAGTTTCTAACTAAACTATCGGGCGCCCTTCCGCAGCCGAAGGGTCGAAATACCCAGCAGTCCCAGGCCAACCATCAAGGAAACGGCGGGCTCGGGAACGCCGCTCGCTGGCATCGGCAGAGAAGCAGCCGTAAAATCGAAGACGAACGGACTGGCTGTCGAAGCGGTCGCTGCGAATTCAAAGGTCGAGGCCCCGACCAGCGCTAACAGACCAGGATCAGTAATCGTGCCGCTCGGCGCACCAGTAGCTGGAATGAAAACGTTACCGGCAACGTCGGTGGTTAACGCCCCCGTGTTGAATGTCAACACAACTGCCTCTGTTGCTCCCGTGTTTAGGCCCAGAATCACCTGACCCGGCGTACCACCGTCAAACGCAAAAATGTTTCCAATGCCGGACACGGTCAGTTCGTCCGCTCCGCCCGGCGTGGCGAGGTTTTCAGTACCCAAGGTGCTGTCGATCGTAAACGTGAAGTTCGTATCAGGGTTTGTGTCAGTTGGGCCGGGCAGTAGCGTTCCAGCATTCAAAGCAAACGCTGAAATTGCGCACAGTGCTAACGACCAGAAAAATTTTCTCATGTTTGGTCCTCCGTATCAAAATGCAAAGCTACAACAAAATCTGCAATGAATGAACTCTATCACGGCTGCCTAAGGTTTTTCAAGGAGTAACCTATGGGAATTTGACTTTCTAACTACCCTATTAGTACTAAAGGTTTCAGTCCGAAATGGTTAGCTAGTTCACGTTTGTTATAGAACTTCTATGCACCAAGCCCGAAAAACGCCCCGAACTGCGGCTCCTGAACTATGGGAATGCACATAAGTTGGCACAGGCATTCCACGTTCTAGAGTTCTCCCACAGCGTTGCGGTTCAGCTAACCCTCCGCTTGCCCTTATTTCGGTCTCCACTCTAGGAGAAATGTAACTGTGTGATACCTGGTATTGACTGGTACTCTAGGCGGCAAATGATTCTTGACAACCCCTAGCCTGTACCTTATCATCAGCCCTGTCGCCACATAAAATTGAAATAAATTGGACGATATCAGGGCGGTAGCATGCCTGCTGCAAGCTGAATTCGTGAGGGCGCTCGCGCCTGCGCGCCGCTTGTAGAGTCCAACTAAGAATCTACGGGGGAGTTTGGATGTTCAGCGGAGGAACTGCAGTCGCAAACTATAGCCATTCCGATGCGGATGGCTGGTTCGCGATCCGTGTCAATGCGAAGTGCGAGCGCAAAGTCAACGATTCACTAGAAGGCAAGGGCTTCGAATCATACTTTCCTCGCTACTGGCAGCATCGCAATTGGGGCCAGCGGGAGCGTAAAGTCGAGCGCGCTCTCTTCCCTGGTTATGTATTCGGGCGATTCGTTCCGCACAACCGGCTGCCCATCCTGACCATACCCGGCGTCGCTTACATCGTCGGGACCAGCGCCGGGCCGGCGCCAGTCGACATGGACGAGTTAGCCGCCGTCCGCAGAATTACCGAATCCAGTGCCATGGCCGAACCGTACCCCTATCTGGAGGAAGGCTCTATCGTCTCCCTCGAAGGTGGCCCTTTGCGCGGGCTTCGCGGCCGTCTGGTTTCCGACGATCGCGATCTGCGCGTGATCGTCTCCATAACGCTGCTGCAGCGTTCTGTGTCCGTATTGGTCGATCGCCGTTGGGTGCGCCCAATCGGAGAGCGCGAGTGGGATTGCCGGGCGCTGGCCGCCGGTTAGGCAAGCGCAACGCACTGGTTCGGTAGAGGCTAAACGACACAATGCAAGTTCACGACGGGAGCGGGATGCACGGGTGTAGACCGGCATCGGGCAGCCTGCGCATCGCCTTCCCAATGCCGTCAGAAATGAAATTTTCAGGGAAACGAGTGCTGCTGATCGGCACCGGCACCTTGCTTTCTCAGGCGCTTGACGAAGCCGGTTCCGAGCGGCGGCCCGGCCACATCGTAGGCGTGCTCGACTCCAGATCCGGAGCCAACGGCTCTACCCGTCATGCCAACGTTCCGGTCCTGGGTGGTCTGGAAGATATCGAGGCCGTGGTGGTTGAGCAATGTATCGACGAAATGCGCGCCGTCTTGCCCGAACGCCGTATTGCCGACCATTTGTCCTCGCTCGAAGCTACTGCGCGCACCCTCGGGGTGCCCATCACTTTCTACTTCCCGGCCCAGGCTCACAAGGTTCCACGTTCGCCCGCCGAGCGTGGGAAATTAGTGGTGCACCGCCAGGAGCATTCCTCCAACTGTGGATTCCCGGGGATGCTGAAGCGTTGTGTCGACATTCTCGTATCCGGAACCGCGCTCCTGCTGCTGGCGCCGTTGCTAGCCGTCATCGCCATTGCTATTAAGTTCACCTCACCCGGGCCGGTTCTGTTCCATCAGCAGCGCATCGGAACCTGGCGGCGGCAGTTTCGGATGCTCAAATTCCGCACCATGCTGAAAAACGCCGAAGAGCTCCGCGCGCGAATCCGGGAGCAGAACAACGCCCGCGGAATCTCCTTCAAGGTTTTTGACGACCCACGGGTCACACCGGTAGGCGCGCTTCTGCGGCGCACCAGCCTGGACGAGTTGCCGCAGCTGATTAATGTGTTTTTGGGAGACATGAGCCTGGTTGGACCCCGTCCCATTCCCGTCTGGGTCGCCGAACAGATGCAAGGCGCGGCCTATCTGCGGCGTTTCAGCGTCAAGCAAGGGCTCACCGGCCTGTGGCAGGTGGAAGGACGCCAGCAGGACTTCGACTATATGTCGACGCAGGACCTTCGATACGTGGATGAGTGGAGTTTAGCGCTGGATCTCAAGATCCTCCTCCGAACTCTTCCGGCAGTGATACGCGGTAGCGGTGCGCACTAACCTTGGAAACTTAATGATGAAGCAGCATGTTTGTTTGATCACGCCCCCCTCGGTGTTCCTCCTGGACGAGCGGGTGTTCATGTCGCTGGGCATCTTGCGGGTAGCGGCGGCGCTGGAACAACAAGGATTCATAGTGGAGATGCTGGATCTGTCCGGCGTCGCAAACTTCCAGGAAGCCGCTCGGGATCACGCCTTAGCCTCCAGCGCCAATATCTTCGGGCTTACCGCTACTTCGCCGCAAATGCCCGCTGCGCTGCATGTTCGTGACGCCATCCGTCAGGTGCGTCCGGACGCTCGCATCATACTCGGCGGACCGCACGTTACGTTAGTCAACGCGGCGCGCAAGAAATTGGATAAAGCGGCCGCCCAGGGCCGTGCCACCCGGGCCTTCGAGCGGCTTGAATCCAGCTTCGATGTGCTGGTGGCTGGCGACGGCGAAGACGCTATATTTCAAGCCGTTGCCAGCGAGGCGCCCAAGCTGGTGGACGCTGACGATCCCCGTTCTTCGATGTTCTTGACTTCCAGCCGGCTGGAAACCTTGGCCTGGCCCGCGCGCCACCTGGTGGATGCATCCAGCTATCACTACAACATCGACGGCGTGCGCGCCATGAGTCTGATTTGCCAGCTCGGCTGCCCCTTCGGATGCCGTTTTTGCGGCGGGCGCGAGTCGCCATCCCTGCGCCGCGTGCGCCTCCGTTCCGCTCAAAGCGTCGTAGCCGAGATAAGCCACCTGCACGCCACTTATGGTGTCACCGGGTTCATGCTTTACGACGACGAGCTCAACGTCAACCCGAACATGACGGAATTGATGCGCGCCATCGCTCAGCGGGCCAGCGATCTCGGTGTCGAGTTCCGGCTTCGAGGCTTTATCAAAGCTGAGCTCTTTACCGATGAGCAGGCCGAAGCCATGTATCAGGCCGGCTTCCGCTGGATCCTGACCGGCTTTGAGTCCGGCTCCCCGCGGATTCTGAAAAACATCAACAAGCGCGCCACTTTGGAAGACAACACGCGCTGCGTCGAGATAGCTCACCGGCATGGCATGAAAGTCAAAGCGCTCATGTCGGCCGGGCATCCGGGCGAATCGGACGAAACCGTGCAAGAGACTCACCAGTGGCTCTTGCATGCGCATCCCGACGATTTCGACATGACCATCATCTCGGTGTATCCAGGCACGCCCTACTACGACCAGGCCGTGCGCGGCTCTTCCAGCAGCGATGTCTGGGTCTACACCGTCAACGGTGACCGGCTCTACAGCTATGAGCTGGATTTCACAACCGTCGCCGACTATTACAAAGGCGATCCGGAGGGCGGTTACACGTCCTATGTATTCACCGATTACTTGAAAGCGGAAGAACTGGTCGCACTGCGCAATTTCGTCGAATCCGATGTGCGCCACAAGCTGGGGATTCCGTTCAATTCTTCAGCGGCAGCCATTCGATACGAGCATTCCATGGGACAGATTGGTTATCTCCAGGGTCATATTCTTCGGACTACATCAGACGCTGAAAAGGAAAAAGTAGCCGCCGTTGGGGCAGGCGCGGGGCTAGTGACGATCCAGCATCCGGCGCAGTGGTAAACGCGTGATCGTCGATAAGAGGGTCAATTCAAATAGGGAGGTTATTTTGCTATGGAAGTAGTAATTCTTTGCGGCGGTAAAGGAACCCGATCGTATCCCTTTACCGAGTACTTTCCCAAGGTCATGATGCCCATCCGCGGCACGCCCATCCTGATCCACCTGATGCGGCTGTATGCGGCCCAGGGTTTGACCAAGTTCGTGCTCGCCGCCGGATATCGTAAAGAGATTCTGGAAGACTATTTTCGATGGCCGGTTTCCGGCATGGGAAGTGGATATCGTCGATACCGGCGCCGATAGCGACACCGGCGAGCGCATTCGCCGTTGCGCGCCCTTACGTTGGCGAGACTTTTTTCGCCACCTACGGAGACGGCCTCGGTAACGTAAGTTTGCACAACCTGCTATGGCCCTCACCGCGAAGCCGGCGCCCTGGCCACCGTCACTTCTGTTCCCCTTCGCTCCCAGTACGGGACGGTCGATTCACGCCCGGAAGGCAAGTGTCCAAAGCTTCCAGGAGAAACCCACCATTCGCGATTACTGGATCAACGCCGGCTTCTTCGTTTTTGAAAAGCGCGCGTTCGATCTGTGGGAGGGTATGAACCTCGAGAACCAAGTGCTTCCCAAACTGGCCGACGCCGGAGTACTGTACACCCACCTGCACGAAGGCTTCTGGAAATCCATGGACACCAGCAAGGATCAGCAGGAATTCGAAACCATTCTGACCAACGGCGAAGCGCCCTGGATGAAATTTGACGGGTTGGCGCTGCGGCAGGCGGCTTCCTGAGAGAGGACACAAATGGCAAAGAGATTTTGGAACGGAAGGCCGGTCTTCGTGTCCGGCGCCACCGGGCTCATGGGCGGCTGGCTGGTGAAGCAGTTGCTCGCTGAAGGAGCCGACGTAGTGGCGCTGGTGCGCGACAGCGTGCCCAGAACCATTTTCGTGACCGAGGGGCTGGCAGCCCGCGTTACTACCGTGCAGGGTTGTCTGGAAGATGCCCCTTGCTGCGAAGAACGATATCTGAGTACTCCATCCGGACGGTCTTCCACCTGGCGGCGCAGCCATTGGTGGGAGTGGCCAAAGCCAATCCGGTCGGCACTCTGCAGGCCAAGTAATGGGAACCTGGAATGTGCTCGAGTCGGCCCGCCTCGCCGGAGTATCGGAAACGGTGATGGCATCCTCCGACAAAGCCTACGGCATAAGCCCGGACTTGCCGTATCTGGAGACCCATCCGCTGCGGGGAACTTTTCCCTACGACGTCTCCAAGAGCTGCGCGGACCTTATTTCCACCATGTACGCCGAAACCTACGCGTTGCCGGTAGCCATCCTGCGCTGCGCCAATCTCTTCGGCGGCGGCGATCTGAATTTCAGCCGCACTATTCCCGGCGTCATCCAATCTACGCTTAACAATGAACAGTTCCGCATCCGCAGCGATGGAACCTGTATCCGGGATTTTCTGTATGTCAAAGATGCGGCGCGGGCCTACCTCACTGGTGGCCGAAGGTTCGGCGCGGCGTCCGGAACTGGCTGGACAGGCCTTCAACTTCAGCATGGCTGTGAAGTTGACTGTGCTGGATACAGTGGATTATGTGCTGCGGCTCATGCAGCGCCAGGATCTGAAGCCGATCGTCGAAAATCAGGCGCGCGCAGAAATCCAGGAGCAATATATGACCTGCGACAAAGCCCGTCAGGCTTTCGGCTGGGAACCGGAATATGGGATGGATAAGGCTCTGAAAGAGACTATCGACTGGTACGCCGACTATTTCGGAATGCCAGCCGAAACCGAGAGTAGGGTCCGCGGAAGCATGAAATAGACTCACGACGTCAAGCGTGTGAATAAGGAGGAACCGATGAGGAAAATACGCTCGATATATTTATGCGACCTGCGCTACAACTATTCCGGCGTCCTGGCGAACGACTGCATGCCGCTCGGAGTGGCCTACATGAAGGCCGTAATTGATCAACGAATTGCCGGAGGTCCGCTCGCGCCTCTTTGCCTATCCCGACCGTCTGTTGATGCCATGCAGGAGGAGCCGCCAGATGTGCTGATGCTCAGCAATTATTGCTGGAACGAGGCCCTCAGCCTGCACATGGCCAAACTCGCCAAGCGAATCAATCCGCGAATGCTGGTGGTCATGGGAGGCCCTAACATCTCGCTCGAGCCCGAGCGCCAGCAGGAATATCTCCAGAACCAGCCCAATCTGGATCTGTATGTCATCGGAGAAGGCGACTTCCTGGCGGCCGAGGTGGTCCGGCAATTCATGGACAGCGGCATGTCCATTACTGAGCTGGCCGACCGCGAAGTCCCGTCCTCGCTCTATCGGCGGCCCGACGGCAGTATCGCCCGAACCGCGCCCTGGAACCGCGAGAAGGAAGTAGATACCATTCCCTCGCCTTGGCTCTCCGGCATTCTGGATCCGTTCTTCGACGGCAAACTCGCTCCGATCATCGAAACCAATCGCGGCTGTCCGTTCACCTGTACTTTCTGCTGCCAGGGAACCAGCTGGTATACCAAGGTGCATTATTTCACCAAGGAGCGGCTGCGCGAGGAGATTTTTTATATTGCCGACCGTATCGCAAAGCTGTCCCCCATGATGCATACGCTGCGTATTGCCGACTCCAATTACGGCATGTTTGAGCGTGATGCGGAGATGTCCGGCTATCTCGGCGAAACACAAAAACTCTACGGCTGGCCGACTTATATCGACGCCACTACCGGCAAGAATCGCCCCGATCGCATCATCAAGTCGATCGAGAAGGTCAACGGCGCCATGCTGCTTTATCAAGCTGTCCAGTCGCTCGATGAAGGCGTGCTGCGCAACGTCAAACGCCCGACTATCAAAATGGAAGCCTACGAGCAGCTTGCGCGTTTACATGCGCGGCCGCGGGCTGCGCTCCAATACCGACCTCATCCTCGGCCTTCCCGGCGAAACTCTGAAGACGCCACATGGACGGCATCGGTACATTGCTCGATGCCGGTATGAATCAGGTCACCAACTTCCAGCTCATGATGTTGAAGGGCACGGAACTGGAAACGGTGGAGATCGCGCAAACAGTTTAAATTCCGAGTCGGGCTTCCGCATCCTGCCCAAGAACTTCGGCATTTATGGCGGCGAGAAAGTGTTTCGACGTCGAAGAGATCGTGTGCGCCACCGATACGCTTTCCTTTGACGACTACTTAAAAGCGCGTAGGGTAGCGCTCGCCAGCGCGGCCTTCTGGCACGATAGCTGCTTCGACAAGGTAATTGCCTTTGCAGGTACGTTTGGCGTCCGCCGGTCGCAATGGCTGGAAGCGATTGTCGAAGAGATCGACAACGATCAGGGCGAGATCCGCGAGTTCCGCGAGAACTTCGTCACTGAAACCATCAACGAACTGTTCTCCAGTCGCGAAGAGTGCATCGAGTATTATTCCCGCGAAGACAATTTCGCCAAACTGCAGAGCGGCGACGTGGGCGATAACCTCATGCACAAGTATCGCGCCATCGCGTCGTTCCACATTTGGCCGGCCATCTCCGCGTGCGCCATGCGCGCTACCCGCAGACTTCTGGAAGCGCGCGGCCTGCATCTCCAGATGCCGGATTTCGAGGTCTTCTGGGAAGATTTCGAACGCTTCATAGCCCTCGGTCATGCCCACGGACGTACTACCGGCGAAATCCTGTCCGGCGCCGAGGCGGAAATGAGCTACGATATCGAAAGCTGGCTCGCGGCTGGGTCGCCGATCGATCCCAGCGCCTTCAAACTTCCGGAACGGACCAACGTGCTGTTCCGCCTGGATGAGGATTCTGCGCGCGAACTGCATGCCTCGTTGCAGTCGTGGACGGACACGCTCAAGGGCTTGACCAAGATGGTTACCCGGATTCAGGTGGTTTGGCAGGAGCGGCGCTGTCACATCGGAGGCGAGCCCGTTGCGCTCGCCAGCTACGCCGGCGCGGCCGACTAAGGATGAGCACCAGGGTATATCTAGCGGATCTACGGCACGACTTCTCGGGCATCATCGCTAACGATTGCATGCCCCTGGGAGTGGGCTATTTGAAGGCGGTGATGGATCGCGACCTTCCCGAGGTGCGGTCCCGGCTGTTCGCGTACCCGGAACGGTTGCTGGACGCCCTCGCTCAGGCGCCGCCCGATGTCCTGATGTTGAGCAATTACTGCTGGAACGAGCGGCTCAGCCTGCATGTGGCCGGCATCGCTAAACGCATCCGGCCGGAAATGCTGGTTGTGCTGGGTGGTCCCAATATTCCCATGGAGCCCGAACGGCAGCGGGCTTACCTCGCGGATCATCCCGATGTGGATCTGTATGTTCTGGGCGAGGGTGACT
The DNA here is from genome assembly GCA_963769205.1 of Bryobacterales bacterium. Lineage (GTDB taxonomy): Bacteria > Acidobacteriota > Terriglobia > Bryobacterales > Bryobacteraceae > Palsa-89. Next base: position 23,899 of record CAVYKR010000027.1, read on the forward strand.
TTCTTGCTGCTGAAGTAGTCCGGCATTTTCTCGATAGCGGCGCCTCCATCTCCAAAATGGGGTGCCGCGAGATTCCGTCCTCCGTCTACCGGCGTCCCGATGGAAGCGTGGTACGCACGTCCGCTTGGGACCGCCGCAAAGATGTCGACCAGATCCCATCCCCCTGGTTGACCGGAATTCTGGATGAGTTTTTTGATGGACGCTTGGCGCCCATAATCGAAACCAACCGCGGCTGCCCGTTCTCTTGCACCTTCTGTTCGCAGGGCGCCGGCTGGTACACCAAGGTTAATTACTTCGGAATGGAGCGCGTGCGCGAGGAGATCCATTACATCGCTCGACGCGTTCAGAAACACTCGCCGTTGATGCGTACGCTGCGTATCGCCGACTCCAACTACGGCATGTACGAGCGGGACGCTGAAATCTCAGGTTATCTGGGAGAAACGCAGAAAGAGTATGGCTGGCCGTCTTACATCGATGCCACCACCGGCAAGAATCGGCCCGAGCGTATTATCAAATCCATCGAAAAGGTGAGCGGCGCGATGCTCTTTTATCAAGCCGTTCAATCGCTGGACGAAGATGTCTTGCGCAATGTGAAACGCACCGCCATCAAGAACGAGGCGTTCGAGCAGCTGCGCGTCTACGTCCGCGGCCGCGGCCTCAGAAGTAATACCGACCTCATACTCGGATTGCCGGGCGAGACTCTGGCCAGCCATCTCAAGGGCATCCGCGCCATTCTCGACGGCGGGATGAGCCGCATCACCAATTTCCAGCTCATGATGTTGAAGGGCACCGAATTGGAGCAGGTCGAATCGCGCCGCATGTTTAACTTCCGCACCGGCTTCCGTATCTTGCCTAAAAATTTCGGAATTTACGCCGGTCACAAAGTCTTCGATATCGAGGAGATCGTTTGCGCTACCGACTCGCTTCCGTTTGAGGACTATCTGGAAGCCCGGCGCGTAGCCTTGGTCTGCGGGTTCTTGTGCCTGGATACCTACTTCGACGAAGTGGCCGCCTTCGTCGAGAAAATGGGAATCAAACGCTCGGCCTGGGTGGATGCGATCGTGGCCCGGATGAAAATCGACTCCGAGGCGCTGCGGCAGTTACTGGCTGAATTTACAGAAGAGACCCGCCAGGAGTTGTTTCCCACGCCGGAAGCCTGTCTTGAGTTCTACCACCGGGAAGAGAATTTCCAGAAGCTGCTGCGCGCCGAAGCCGGCGATAATCTGATTCATAAATACCGGGCCATAGCGTCGTTCTATCTCTGGCCTCAGGCCTGCAATTGTGTGATGGAGGCCACCCGGGCGCTTTTGGTGGAAGCCGGCCTAGACCGGGCCTGGCCGGACTTCGAGACATTTTGGAACGACCTCCATCGCTTCATGGAATCACGGCACGCCTGGGGGAATGTTCGCGAAGAGATTCTCTCGCTAGCGCGTTGCCGCCTCCATTACGACATCCCCGGATGGCTCGCTTCCGGATGCCCCCCGGACACCGCGTCTTTTCTCCTCCCCCAAAGCGAGGAGTTTGAATTTTGCCTGAGCGGCGATTCAGCTCAAGCCCTGGAAAAAGCGTTCGACATGTGGACCGACCGTTTGACCGGACTTACCAAGATGGTGGCCCGTCTGCAAGTTGGTACACAAAATCGGGAAGGCCGTGCTCTTGTCCATGCTTCGGCATGCGGCGTGGGCGCGTAATGAACATGCATTACTGGATTAATAAGAAGCGCGTTTTGATTTTGCTGGCTTTGGCCTGTGGCGTCGCGTGGGCCCAGAGCGCCGCCACCCCGGCTCCTGGTACGGTCCCCGCCAATAGTGCCGTTGTGCCGCCCGCCCCGGTAGCCGACACTGCCTATGTGCTCCAGCGCGGTGACGACATCGAGATCAAAGCCTACAATATTCCGGAGCTCGATCAAGTGGTCCGCATCCGCCCCGATGGCAAGGTTTCCCTCTTGCTCTTGAACGACGTCGATGCGGCCGGTTACACTGCCGACCGTCTGGGCGAAGTGCTGAGCACTGCCTTCGCTAAGCACTATCGCAACCCCCGCATCAGCATCATCGTGCGGGGATTCTCCAGCCAGACCGTCTATGTCGGTGGCGAGGTTTTTCGGCCCGGTCTTATTCCGCTAACCGGCAATATCACTGCCTTGCAAGCCGTGGTCGCCGCCGGTGGCCTGAAGGAGACTTCGCGAGGCGCCACAGTCACCCTGCTTCGCCGCGGGGAAGCCGGTGAAGCCACTACGGTCAACTTGAACGTCGACAACATTGTTTCCAAGCACGAACAGGATATGGCTCTGCGTGCCGGTGATATTCTGTACGTCCCCAAAGCCAATATCAGCGTGTATGTGGGGGGCGAGGTCATGCATCCCGGATTGCTCCCCCTCAATGGCGAGCTGAGCGTCATGGGCGCCGTGTTTCAGGCCGGCGGCCTCAAGGAGACTGCCAAAAGCAACACGGTTATGGTGGTTCGCAATACCGGAGACGGCCCCCCCACCGTGCTGAAGCTGCGGCTCGATGACGCCGTCAAAGGTAAGCCCGTTGCCGTACTCCAGCCCTTCGATGTGGTTTACGTCCCTCGCTCAACGATCAGCCGCATCGATCATTTCGTCGATCAGTATATTCGCCAGATCCTTCCCATCAATGTCTCGGCCGGCTTTAGCTATCTCTTCGGATCGGCGTTGGTGCCCTAATGGAAAATCTACTCCCCCAGACATCGGCGCGCGATCTGGCGCTGATCGTGTTCAAGCGAAAGTGGAGCCTGCTGGCGATTTTTACCGCCACCATGGCTGCTTTCTTTGTGTGGCTCTTCGTAATCCATGATGATCTGTACGAGGTCGATGCCAAGGTGCTCGTCAAGATCGGCCGCGAACAGGCTGCACCGCCCAGCGTAATGGGCGCGTCTCCGCTCCTGGTTGCCTACCGGTCGCAGGACATCAACTCCGAGCTGGAGATTTTCCAGAGCGGAGACTCCCTGGCCGAAGTAGTGGATCAATTACACCTCGATCAGCCCGTGATCCAACCCGTTCCGCCCGGCTTTTTCGCGCGCGCGAAATATGAGCTCAAGCAGGCCATGCGCTCCGTCAAAGACTGGTACGAGGAAATGATGATTAGCATCGGCATGCACGAGCGGCTTTCGCGCCGGGAGAAAACTATCTTCGGCCTCCGCAAAGGCCTCGGCCTCCGTGCGCAGAAGGATTCGAACGTCTTTATAGCTTCCCTCACTTTGCCTCAGAGACTTGGCTCGGCGCGCGTTCTCAACGCCCTGGTGGATCGTTACCTGGCGCTGCGCCAGAAGCTTTACCACAACCAGGAAACCGGGTTTTTCCAATCCGCGGTGGACACTTCCTCCAGCCAGTTGCAGGGCGCCGAGCGCCGTTTGCAGACTTTTGAAAGCGACGGCGGTATCGCGCAATTGGAGAAGCAGGAATCGGTCTTGATCGAGCATGTTGCCGCTGCGCGCTCCGCTTGGAAAGAAGCTGATTACGCCCGTCAGGAGTTTGCGGGGCGCATTACTCGTCTGGAGACGGAGCTTAAGAAGCCCGATCCGGAATTCGCCGGTGTTGCCGAGTTCGGGTATGAAAATTTCCAGCAAAGCGTCATCCGTCAGCTGGCCGATCTGCAGCGCGAGCGCGAAAAGCTTCGTATGACTGAGCTGGACACCGGAGATCGCATTCAAAATAACCGCCAGCAGTTCGACCGGCTGGCTCAGATTCTCTCCGTCAATCTGCATACTGCCCTGGCGGAAAAAGAGCAGCAGACTGCGTTGCGGCGGGAGGCCTACGAGAATTTAGATCAACAGCTCAAACAGCTGCACGACAAACAGGCCCAGTGGACCGATTTGAAGCGCAAGACTCAGGATGGCGAAACGGCCTATCAGCTTTTCCGTAAAAAGCTGGATGAAGCCGCCGCCGACGATGCCATGCAGGCCCGCCAGATCAGTAATGTTTCACTCATCGAGCGTGCCAGCGATCCCCTCGCTCCCTCCGGGATGACCAAGACCACCCTGCTCGAGCTGGCGCTTTGCGGCGCCTTGCTGGCGGCGCTGTTCTGGGTCACCGTTGCGGAATTCTTTGATCACCGCGTTTATACGGTCGACCAACTACACCGGCATGTGACCACGCAGGTCCTGGCGTCTATCCCGGCCGGCATTCGGCTGGAAACCAAGGGGCGCCACTCCAAATCGGACAACGGAGCCCCGCTCACATATGGCGCACCCAGGGACTGAAGAATACAGAAGAGCGGCCATTACCTTGGCCGCCGCGCTGCGGCAGTCACGCTTTCACGGCGTGATCATCAGCAGCGCTACTCGCGGCGAAGGCGCTACCTCGGCTGCCGTCCACATCGGACGGCACATGCTGAACGACGCCGGCTTGAATCCCGTGCTTATCGAGGTAAATCGCTTGCGCCCGGCCTTTCACCGGCTGTTTGGTTTGAATACGAAGCAGTCTCTGGAAACCATGCTGGCCCATAACGGACGGGCCCTCGATCAGGTCCAGCGCGACCCTGCCGGTCTGGCCGTCATTCCGGCCGGCCTGCCCGATCCGGCCGCGCCCGCCGCCATGAGCCTGGAATCGGGTTTGTGCCGGGCCGTCCAGGAGCTCCAAAACAGCTTCGATTTCGTCCTTGTGGACGCCCCTCCCATTCTGGAATCGGCCGACGTATTGGTGGCCGGACGGGTGATCCCGCAATTGTTGCTGGTGGTGGGCGCCGGGCAGGTTTCCCAGGAGAACCTGGGACGCGCCTGTCAGCAGCTTCAGGACGCCAAGATCCAGTTGGCGGGCACCATTCTAAACGCAAAAAGGCGATTCATACCCCGGTGGGTTGAGTTTTTGTTCTCCAACTGAGGATTATTCATGCCGACTCAGATCATGACTGCCAGTGGTGAAACCGTCGCGGGGGCCAATTCTCCCCGCCCCGTGGCCGTCCGCGTCGATAACGTTAGCAAGTTCTATTCGAGCCGCCGCCGCTGGCTCTCGAAATCGCAGCCTTCCGACACCAAATATGCACTAAAAAACGTCAGTTTTGACGTTAAAGAAGGCGAAATGACCGGCCTCCTGGGACCCAATGGAGCCGGTAAGACCAGTCTTCTCAAGAGTATAGCGACACTTTTGCAGGTAAATTCCGGCCGAATCCTCGTCCACGGCCACGACGTCGAGGCGGCGCCGGTGGCGGCGCGGCGGCTGATCGGCCTGGTCACCTGCGATGAACGAAGCTTTTACTGGAGGCTGACGGGGCGGCAAAACCTCAAGTTCTTCGGTTCCTTATACGGTATACCGGACAAGAAAGCGGCCGACCGGATTGTTCTGCTCCTGGAGATGCTGGGCCTGTCGGAAGCGATGGATCGGCCGTATCACAGCTACTCTACCGGAATGCGCCAGAAACTGGCTATCGCCCGCGGATTGCTGGCCGAACCGCGCCTGGTTCTCTACGACGAACCGACCCGCAGTCTGGATCCTTTGAGCGCGCAGCATATTCGAGAGTGGATCCTGGCCAGCCGGGCCGTTTCGCCCACGACGACGCACCTGATCGCTACCAACCAGCTGAGGGAAGCCGAGCAGCTTTGCGACCGGGTATTGATTCTCAACCACGGAACGCTAATCGCGGATGGCGGCATCGAACAGGTCCGCCGCATGGTGCATTCCGAAGGACGCGTGATTCACAAACTGACCTGTTCGGGGCTTCCACGCGATTTCCAGATCGGGGCGATGCCGCAGGCCGGCTTGTTCGAAGTAAGCCGCGACACAGCAAACGCGGGGGCACAGATCCTACGGGTCACGACCAGCGAGACCGGGGAGGGGCTGTCCCTGGTTTTCGCGGACATTTTGCGCCAAGGAGGCTGTGTGATCCGCTGCGATACCGGCGAAGTGCCCTTCGAAGAGGTTTTCTGCTCGCTGGTACAGGGCCAGGCGGCGGGAGGGACGCGATGAAAATGGCTTGGGCCTTCTTCAAGCGCGACGCGGCCATCGCCTACAGTTATCGGGCGGCCTTTCTGGCGCATCTGATCGGCAACGTTGTGATGCTGGCGATGCTGTATTACGTTGGCAAGACGGTGGGATCGCAGGCTCTCCCGGCTCTCGCCAAGTATGGCGGAAACTTCCTGGCGTTCGTGCTGATTGGCGTCGCCCTTACGGACTGCGTGACCGTCAGCCTGGCCAGTTTTGGCGCACAGGTTCGGGAAGCGCAAACCACCGGGACGCTCGAAGCGACGCTCATGTCGCCGGTGCGGCTTTCGACGATTCTGGTCTGCTCGTCGCTCTGGAATTATTTCCTATGCGCCGTTCGCTTCCTTTTATATCTGGTAGTGGGCGGCTCGATCTTCGGAATCAGCCTGGGCAAAGCCAACCTGACCTCGGCTACCGTGATTTTCATCCTGACAGTGCTCTGTTTCATGGGGATAGGCATCCTGTGGGCCGGAATCGTTTTATTGATGAAGCGCGGCGAGGCCTTGATGGGGGTGGGCGGAATGGTGCTGCTGATGTTTGGCGGCGTGCTGTTTCCGACCTCTATGCTGCCTGCCTGGATTCAAAACCTGGCCCGACTGGTCCCGCTCAACCCGGCTCTCGAAGGCATGCGATTCGCGCTGCTGCAGGGCTATGGCTTAAAGCAACTTCAGGACATTGTGATCAGTCTTTCGTTGTTTTCGGCAGTGTTGTTGGGAGCGGGGATCCTGGGCTTCAACGCCGCGGTCCAGATGGGCAGAAAATCCGGCTCGCTCACGCAGTATTGAGATTGCTCTTTCTTAACCGTCAATGACACCAGTCGATCACAGCGAGAGCATTCCGGCGCAGGGCCGGATCGCGCCCCAGGTAGCAACCATGTTGCTGGCGGGCGTGGCGGGGATACTCGCGCTGATCGCAGTCTTGCAAATGCAGAATGCCGGCTATAAAGGCTGGGTGATCCTGACGGCGATCGTGTTGCTGCCGGCTGTAGCGGTGGCGACCGGGCGGCCCAAGGAACTACTGCTGTTTGGATGGGTCATTTCGCTGACCTACAACCGGCAGTACTTCATTTTTGAAAAGCTGGTCGGATATCAGGGCACGGAAGGCCCGTACGTGCTGCTTTCCGATGTTTGTCTGGCGGGGTTGTTCGGGTTCTGGTTATACGAACGGATTATGCAGCGCCCGACCGAGCCGACACGCAGCGCGCCCCTGTGGCCGTGGTATGTCCCGTTCGCCGCGGCATGCTTCTTCTCGATTTTCGATGCGGCGCGCCCCGACTGGGCAGCCTTCGAGATGCTGCGAATCTTCAAAATTGGCGCGGTTCTCTTCTATATAAGGCATAATTTTGGACGCAAAGAGTGGTATTTGGCGCTGGCTGCACTGGCCGCGGCCGCTTGTTTTCAATCGGCGGTTGCTATTAAAGAGATTGCCACCGGCAAGCTGGGCGTAATCGGATCGTCGCAAGCCGCTCTTGAGGCGGCAGCCACGCCGGATTTGATCCAACATTTTGACGCCGGCGCCTTCACCGGCGGAGTGCGCGGGACGGGAACACTGGCGCACCCTCCCTACCTGTCGTGTTATCTGCTGCTCGTGATCCCGGTCCTTCTGGCGATTGGCCTGACGGCCAGCCGGCGGCGCGCGTGGCTGGGAGCCGGGGCGTTTCTGCTGGCTTGCGGCGGTATGGGGGCGACGATGTCGCGCTGGCCAGGAGTGCTCGCGCTAGTGCAAGTGGTTCTAGTGCTGGCAGTTCTGGTTCTGCTGAGGCAGGTGGCGATACAACGGGCACTGGGGGTCTTGATCCTGGGTTCGTTTGTGCTTCTGCTGGCCCTGTTACCCTTCAAAGACAAGGTCATGGATCGCTTAACCGGCGATTTCAAAGAATCGGTCCAGTTTCGCGAGGACGGCTTCCGCGCGTCTTTGACAGCTATAACCGATCGGCCGCTGCTGGGCTTCGGCCTCAATAACACCGCAGTCTATCTGGGACAGTACCTGCCCGATCTGGAGTGGGGGCTGACGACTGAGGAGTTCGCCAGCCGGACTTTGCATCTGCGCGCGCCCATTGTCCTCGGGAACGGATTGATGCACGTCATCGAAGAGACGGGCATTCTTGGTTTCTTAGGGTTTCTACTCCTGGTAGCGGGGGCCTTCGTAGCGGGGTTCAGGTCCATGGCTCAGACCACGGGCGAGCATCGGGCAATTTGTTGGGCGCTGATGGTGGGCATTCTGGGAGTGCTGGCCGAACAGCTCATTGACGCGCCGCTCTGGGTGGATCCGGTTTTATACACCTTTGTTCTTTTCATCGGCATGTTGAGCGTCGCCGGCGCGTTATTTGGAACTCCGGCAGCCGGAGTGAAAGGCGCGGTGGCATGATCCGCCGGCTGCGCACGCCGGTGCTGCTGCTATTCGGCTCCATGCTGGGTGTCCTGATGATCGCGACTTATTTTTTCGAACGTCCGCTCGCTGCCGATCAGCAGGGCAACATTGTCAAGAATCCCGGTTTCGAAGCTGCTACCGGCGAGCTGCCGGCAGAGTGGACGTTTGAGAACAAGGTCAAACACAAAGGTTCTGCGTCATTGTCGAAGAATAACGCTCACTCCGGCCAGTTCAGCGTGAAGCTGGAGCCCAATTCGAAGAATAGCCCCTGGGATCTTTCGCACGATCCGCTGGCGGTGGGGCAAGGTTTCCGAGCGGGACCGCTGCGCGGCAGGAAGTTGTACGTGTCCGGTTGGCTGGCAGCGGAAGGCGAAGCGGCGGCTGCTCTGGATGTGGTGGCGTTAGGCGGCCGGCGACCCGCTCTAGCCGAGTTGAAACAGACTTCCGAAAAGAGCGGGCCAGTGTACAGGGAAGATGTCCTGTTGGTGCCCGACGACGCCAAGTTCCTGGTGGTGGATTGCGTGGTTCAAGGAACCAGCGGAGCGGCTTATTTCGATGATATTTTTGTGAGCACCACAGCGCCCTCGTCGCCGGAAACGGGCGCTGCGACGGCTGCTCCTACGGCCGCGGATAAAGCCGGGCCATTGGAAGCTCAGATCACCGTTGAGGCGGATCACGATCTCCGGGTGGTTCCACGAACTCTGTATGGGATGGCGACGGAATGGATTTGGGACGGGAACGGGATGTGGAATTCCAGCCGCAAGTCTCTGGACCCCGAGCTGATCCAACTGACCAGGGATCTGGGAACTACGCTATTGCGTTTTCCCGGAGGGCTTTTTGGGGATTACTACCACTGGCGGAACGGGGTTGGCTCCGCGGGCAGCCGGCCCAAGACACCGTCCATGCCGGGCGACCGGGACGGGTCGGTGCACAACTTCGGCACCGATGAAGCGCTCGCATTTGCCGAGCAAACGGGCAGCCGCCTCCTGATCACCGTGAATGCCGGAACTGGAACCGCCGAAGAAGCGGCGGACTGGGTCCGGTATGTAAATGGGTCGGGCCGCAGACGCGTGGACTACTGGGAGGTGGGCAACGAGCTGTACGTGAAGATGGGGCATGCCGCTTTCAGCAACGCGACCATGACTCCGGAGCAGTACGCGCAAAAGTTCGTGCAGTTTGCCAAGGCTATGCGCGCGGTGGATCCAGGAATCAAGGTGGGCGCCATTGGAGACGAGAATTACGGGGCGCAGAGTCCGCGCGCTTATGGCGACTGGACGGCGAAAGTGCTGGCTATCGCGGGGAAGGACATGGATTTCCTGGCGATCCACAACGGCTATTCTCCGGTGCTCTTCCAGGACAAGGGCCAGTCCTTCCGGAAGGTTTATGCGGCCATGCTGGCGGCTCCGCTCCAGGTCCGTGATTCGCTCGAAGCGGCCTCGCGCAAGATTGCCACTCTGGGGCCGGAAAGAGATGCGCACATCCGTCTCGCAGTCACCGAGTGGGGACCTTATTTTCAGGAAAATCCCGACGGCCGGTTCGTGGACCATGTGAAGACGCTGGGATCGGCATTGTACGTGGCTAGCGCCATGAAGACCTTCCTGGAGTCGCCCAAGATGGAGGTCGCCACGGGATTCAAGCTATCAGACGAGCTGCATCAAGGGTGGATTGGAAAACGGAACGGGCATTGGACGCCGAAGGCACCCTACTATGCTCTGCAATTGTATACGCATCATTTCGGAGCGGTTGTGGTGAGGTCGAAGGCGCAGGCGCCCAGTTATGACAGCCAGCCCGCCGGGCTGGTAGATGCGCTCTCCAACGTGCCTTATCTCGAGGTTGTTTCCAGCCGGAGCGAAGATCGCCGGACGATCTACCTGATGGCAATCAACAAGCATTTCGATGCTCCTATCGAGGGCCGAATCTCGATTTCAGGAGGGCAGCCGGCCGGCAATGCGACGGCCTGGACATTGAATGGGACAGGCATCGACGCCAACACAGGGACGCAGCTGTTTCAGGCGCCGCAGGTGCATTGGGCCAAGCAAACCACGGACGAAGTTAATCCGCGCTTTGAGGCGGGTGGTCCCGATGAAGTGACGGTCACGTCGAAGAAAGTGAGCGGAGTGGCAGCGAGTTTCGTTTATACTTTCCCGGCCCATTCAGTCACGGCCCTGGAGATTCCCATCGAGTAGTGAACTGACAGCCATGCGAATCGCCATTACCAATCCGACATGTTGGCCCTATTTGCGGCGGGGCATCGAGCGTTTCATAAACGACCTGGCCACATATCTTACGCGCCGCGGCCACGAGGTCACCATCATCACCGGCAAGGCCGGCAAAACCGAAGTCGTGATGGATGGGGGCATTAAAACCATTTATTGCCGGCGGCTGTGGCATCCGTGGCTGATGAAGCTCGGCGTTCTCGAAATCTACATGTTCTTCTTCACGGCTCTGTCGCGATTGCTGCGGGGCCGCTACGACGTGGTTTACAGTTGCACGTTCATGGACGGGTTTGCGGCGCAATTGGCGCGTTACATTACCGGAACGCCTTATATTTTTACTTGTTTTGCTCAACCGCCCAAGGTGCAGCACTATCGCTCTTTGACGACCAAAGGTTTAATCTTCAGGCGAACCATTTTAGGCGCTGATGCTTTCGTTAGCATCAGCGAGTACGTCAGCGATTATTTCAAGGAACGCTGGGCGATCAAGAGCCGGGTTCAGCTACTGCCTATCGACACCACCAGGTTCCAGCCGCTGGAGCGTCCGGCCGGCGCGCCGCCCACGATTTTGTGCGCCGCCGCGCTGGATGATCCCCGCAAGGGCGGCCGTATTCTGATGCGGGCCTTCGATCGTCTCAAGGACAAGCGGCCCGACGTTCAGCTTCAGATTGCCTGGACGCTGAAGCCTGATTTGCAAGACGAGCTTATTGGTTTGGTTTCACCTCGCTGGCGGAGTGACGTACATTTCCTTGGAACCGATGTGGATATAGCCCGGCTTTTTGCGTGCGCATCGGTTTCGGTGCTGCCGTCGCTGTGGGAGTCCCAGGGCCTGGTAGTGCTGGAATCACTGGCGGCCGGCACGCCGGTGGTCTGCACGCGGGATGGCGCTCTGGCGGAGGTACTTACCGATCCATCCATCGGGCGGCTCTTCGATCCCGGTCCTAATACCGTCTACGAGCCCACCAATCTGGACGGCCTGGTGCAGGCGCTGGATGAAGCGCTGGATCTTAGTATGCTGCCGGAAACTTCGCAAAATTGCCGCTCCCACGCCGAACAGTATGGTTGGGAACAGCGCGGACCCTACTGGGAAGATCTGCTGAGGGAAGTATCCCGAAAAGCCGGCGGCGCACCAGGAACTGTGGAGTGCCGCGAATGAAAATCGTACTCACCCACCCGTTCTGCTGGCCCTATGTGCGGCGGGGATCGGAACGAAATCTGGATAATGTGGCGCGCTACCTGGTGGCCCGCGGGCATGAAGTGACCACCATTTCGTCGCACCCCAAACAGGGAGTGACGGAGACAACCACGTCGGGCAAACGCATCTTGAACCAGCCCTATCGTCTTCCGGCTATGGAACGCCTACACATTCAAGAGACGCACACTTTTTTCTTTCCGGCGTTCCGCCAGCTCTCGTCGCTGGATCCGGATGTGGTGCACAGTTTCTTTTTCACAGACGCTCTGGCGGCGGCTTGTGCCCGCCGGAACCGCAACTATCGGATCGTTTTCCAGATGAACGGCATCGCGTTGCCGGGAATTTCGTGCCGCCGGTTCCCGCCCGAGGCGTGGATGTGGAGACAGGCGCTGGGCCGGGTGGATGACCGGATGGTGTGCAGTCATTTCATTGGGGAATTACTGCAGAAGTTTTACGGCCGCGACTATCACGTCATATATCCGCCGGTGGAAGTTGCGGATTTTCCGTTGGGCCAAGGGCCAGCGGACGAACGTCCCACCATTCTTTCGGTGGCCGATTTCACTGTTCCGCGAAAAGGGGTTCGGGTTCTGGTGGAAGCGTTCCGGCTGGTCAAACAGGCGGTGCCCAAAGCAATCCTGCGCTTGTCGGGAAACATGCCGGAATGGCTGCAAGCAGAAGTGCTGCGTGACGTTCCGGAGGCAGTTCGCCGCGACATCGAAATCCTGGGACTGGGCAAACCGGGGGATGTTCCAGAACTCTACCGGCAGGCGAGCGTGATGGCGCTGCCAGCTATGTGGGAGCCTTCGGGCGGCGCAATGCTGGAGGCCTTTGCATCCGGAACTCCGGTAGTGGCGACCAGGCATGGCGGACTGCCGGAATTCATGACTCCAGAAGTGGGCGTACTGTTCGATCCATTAACCACGGATCAAGAAACCAGGAACGTTCAAGGATTGGCCGACGCCCTGGTGGAGGGTCTCGATCTGGCGCAAAGGCCGGGAATTCGCGAGCGCTGCCGGGCGCACGTGCAGCAATACTCAACCGAATCGATTGGCCCGGTCCTGGAGAAATTTTATGCCGGCGCCTGAACTTCAAAGCATGGTGCGGTGGATTGTAACCGGTTCGTCCGGTTTCATCGGAACTCATTTGTGCAGGTTGAGTGCATCCGGCGCCGCGGACTCTTTCCGCGGTATCGATAAGGAGCCGGCGACCGAGGCAGGCTACACGCATATAGGCGCGGATATTCGGTATCTGGACCGCCTGCGCGACATCGCGGGAACGTCGGGCCGCGCGGATGTGGTTTTCCACCTGGCGGCGAGCGCGGAGGTATTAACACCCTGGCCGGATGTCCCGCCGCTGCTTTCATCCAACCTGGAAGGAACTTATAACGTACTGGAAGGGCTGGATCCGCGTCTGGCCATCTTTGCGTCGTCTTCCTCTATTTACGGAAGCGCGGGCCTGCAGCCAGCCGATCCACAACGCACCGCGCTTCAACCGCTGTGCCTTTACGCGGCTTCCAAAATGTCGGGTGAGATGATGGTGCGCGACTGGGTGCGGGAATCGGGAAATGCGGCGGTTGTGTTCCGCTTCGGTAATGTTGTGGGCTCAGGATGCCGCGGTCTGATTCCATATTTGATCAGCCACCTACGGCGCTATCCGGAGGGCGGAGTGATCGCAAGATTACGCGGGAATGGGCGTCTGGTGCGGGACTATGTGCCGGTCAACTACGTAGTTCGGGTTCTGATGGCAGCAGCGGAGATGGAATGGCCGTCGCAATCGGTAGCCACTTTAAACCTGGGCACGGGTACAGGCATGACCAATAGGGATGTGGCGGAAATTGTACAGCAGACTGCCAGGGAGCGGGGCTTACGATTAGATGTCAGCTTCGATGATCCGCCGGGACCGGGCGAGGCCAGCGAGGTGGTGCTGGGGATGGAACAGACGGTAAAGCTGTTGGGAATTGCCCCGCCGGGAGCAGCGGAAGTAAGACAAGTTATTGCGGACACGGTGCGAGAGGCGCTCGAGGGCATGCAGCCCCATTCAGTTCCGCGTCCAGCTAAGGATTCACAATTTAATTCGAATGAGTTATCTGCAACCCTACAAGGAGGGCTGTAAGTTATGAGCATGCAAGAGATCGCGACGATAGCGGCCAGTCATTTTCGGAATGGTATAGCCGAGTCAATCTACATCAACACGGGAATTGATGTCACGCATCCGGTGACCGTGTACGGAACGGTCAACGAGATCTGCAACTACAAATGCCAGTACTGCGAATTCTGGCGACTGCCGAACTACAGGCCCGAGATGAGCATTGCGGAGTGGCAGAAGGCCATCCTGTCTTTGAAAGACTTCGTGGGCAAATTCCACATCCAGTTCTCCGGCGGCGAGCCGTATCTGAAGAAGGGGTTCGTTGACCTGCTCACCTTCTGCCATGACAACGGCGTCACTTGGGGCGTGGTGACCAACGGCTCGGCCTTCCTGAGCGACAAGATTGTGAAGCAGACGGTGGACGCACGGCCATTCAACATCAACATTTCGGTGGATTCAATGCGCGCCGAGATCCATGACAATTCCCGGGGTATCAAAGGGTCGCTGGAGCGCGTGGTGGCGGGGATAGGCAAAGTGGCTGCGGCTCGAAAAGAGGCGGGCCTCAATTTTCCGATCGTGATCAAGCCGGTGGTCTCCCGTCTCAACTTCCGCTATCTGACCGAGATGGTTCCATGGATCACCGAGATCGGGGGTACGGTAATCAATTTTCAGCCGGTGGACCGCTGGACACCCGAGACCTACAAGGACCTGTGGATCGAGGATCCCAAGGATATGGAAGATCTGGCAAAGGTCTGCGAGGAACTGATTGCGATGAAGCGGGCCGGTGCGCCGATTCTGAGCAGCGAACTTTTCCTGGGAGCCTGGGGAAAACATTTTCGCGAGGAGAAGGCGCCACCGGAAAACATGCCATGCCGCGTGGGCATGCGCAACTACTTCATCCGGCCGGACGGCAATGTCGAACTGTGCTGGTTCTACAAGACGGTGGGCAATGTGAAGGACATGTCCGCGCGCGAGATCTGGCACGGAGACGAAGCTAAGAAACGCCGGAAGGAGACGGTGGAGTGCGACTCGCTTTGTTTATTCTCCTGCCTGGCTCACAAGACGATGAAGGACAAGCTGAAGATGGGTTTGACGGTGATCAGCGGTTTGAAGAACAGCGCCACCAAGAGCGCCGCTCTAACGAAAGTGGGCTGATCGGTGGGTGGCAGGGTGAGCGGTCTGCGCGTTTTGGTCACTCACGAAAGATTTCTTCCGGAGTTCGCCGGAGGCTGCGAGTACGGAGTCTACAGCCTGGCGCGCGGGCTGGAAAGCCGGGGCGTCGAGGTCCGCGTTATGACGACAGGAGATCCGGCGCAGAAGACCTATCGTGGGCTGGAAACGCTGCGTCTACCGATGCATCGGTATCGAATGAATCTGGCCGCCAGCCAGATCGCCGAACAGGCACACGATGTAGATGTGATTCAGACCGCTAATTATCACGCGGCGCTACCTTCTTTCCTGGCAGGACGGCGGTTGAATAAACCGGTGGTTCTGCTGGTGACGGCATTGTGTGGCGACGCCTGGAAAGAGATGCGCGGGCCTGTGGCGGGACGCGCGTATGCGGCCTGGGAGCGATTTCTGATGCGCAGGCCCTTTTCACGGATTGTTTTTCCCAGCGACCACGCGCTGCGGCTGGGTCTGGAAATGGGTATTCCGCGCGAGCGCTGCGTGATGATTCCGCCGGGCATCGAACTGCATAAGTTTCAACCGGCGGCCGATCGGCCACTACGGCGAAACGTGCTGTTCGTCGGGAAGTTCGAACGCCGCAAAGGTATTTGCGACATCCTGGAGACGGCCCGAGCGCTGCCCGAGATTCCGTTCCTTCTGCTGGGATGGGGTCATGAAGAACAGAAACTGCGGCAGGCCGCTCCGGCTAACGTCACTATCGAGACAGCACCGCCGGGCGGGGTGATGGACAACGCGGATGCGCGGCTGCCTGAGGCTTTCGCCGGCGCTTCCATCTTCTTTCTGCCCTCGCGCGCCGAGAGTTTCGGACTGGTGCTGGTGGAAGCCATGGCTTCGGGCTGTGCAATCGTTTCCAGCGTTCCGCTGGAGTTCGAAGGCGCCCGTGTGGTTCCGGGCGATATCGCGTCCATGGTAGATGCAATTCGGGGGATGTGGGCGATCCGCAGGGCATGGCTCGGATGGGAAAAGCCAACATGGAGCGGGCGTCCTCACATAATTGGGATAGCTTCACGACGACTTTGCTGGACACTTACGGGGAAGTTCTGGGGCGGCGGTTTACACGGGAGGAATGCCATGTCTGAAACAGCCGGGATGCCTCGTGTCTCGGTGGTGATTCCCGCCTACCGCCGCCGCGATCTGCTACGCAAGACGCTGCTTTCGGTATTCCAGCAAGACCTGGACAGTCAAGAATATGAAGTATTGGTGGTAGACAGTTCTCCTGACGACCAGAACGTTGCGCTGGTACGCGAACTGGCGGCTCAATCGCCCTGCTCCCTGCGGTGCCTCACGAAGAAACCCGAGGGACCCGGCCCCTCGCGCAACCTGGGAGTTCAGAACGCGCGCGGCGAGTTCATTGCTTTTCTAGACAGCGATTGCGAACCCTCGGCCGGTTGGCTGCGGAGCGGACTGGCGGCATTTCGCGATGGCGTAGGAATTGTTCAAGGCCGCACTCGGCCCGACCCTTCCGCCCAAAGGGGAATATTCAGCCACTATGTCTGGATTGAAGAAGAAAGTTTTTTCTACGAGACGGCTAACATCTTTTACCGGCGGGAGGCTCTGGTGGAGTCCGGCGGATTCCAGCCCGATCTGACACCCAACGCGGAAATGCCGTTGGGCGGCGAAGACACCGAGGTGGCCTGGAATGTCATCCGTTTGGGATGGAAGACGCATTTTTGCGCGGATGCGCTGGTGTACCATGCGGTCTTTACAGCCAGTCCCTGGAAGTGGTTGTTCATCAAGAATCTGTTCTGTATTCCGCGCCTGACCCGGCGCTTTCCGGAACTGCGCCGGTTTATGGTGTGCGAATACTTCTTCGACCGCGGCCATGCCTTGCTGGCGCTGGCCCTGGCAGGCATTCTGGGGGCGATTGTTCAACCGTGGTGCCTGGTGCTGTGCCTTCCCTACGGGATCTTCCGGGCATCGGAACCCACGCGGTCGATGGGCGGGTTGCTGCGCCCTCTACGCGTCGCACCGTATTTCATTCGGGATGTGTTTTCGTTTTTGATTCTGCTGGCGGGCAGCCTCCGCTACCGGTCATTGTTGTTGTGAGTCATGTTGCTGTGAGTCATTCTCGAAACAATTTAGACTATCCGCCGGCCGCTTCGCGCGGCATGATGCGAATGGCAAACCTGGTAATCCTGGGGATGGCGCTGCTATGCATGGTGGCGTATCTGGCAGCGTACTTCATCGGACGTACGGGCTTGTTCAGGATCGTGCCGCTCAGCATGGCCGTCATTCTGCTGGGGTGTCTGTGGCTGCCTGCGACGATGAAGGTGAGCTTGGCGCTGTGCTGTTTCTCATCGGTATTCGCGTTTTACGCCGCCGAGGTGATATTTCACCTTCTCTTCGACGCCGCGGTCCATCGGACAATTTCCGAAGTCGTCCGGCAACTTCGATATCCGCTCAGCATTTGAGGTGATATCCGATCTACGGAACCAGGGTCTCGACGCGCATGCCGATCTGGCGGGCCGCCTGCCGCTGGTAGCCGGGAAGAGCTCACTCGCATCGGAATCGGGAGCGATTCTCCCGTTGGGCGGCATTTCACGAAGACTGATTGTGTTCTGTAACGAGACCGGGCGGTACGTGACTTATCAAAGCGACGAATACGGGTTCAACAATCCGGCGGGAATCTGGCCTAAGAAGCCAGTCGAGATCGCGGCTCTAGGCGACTCATTCGCGCAAGGTTTCTGCATCGAGCCGGACCAGACCTTCATTGCAAGAATCCGCAGCCGCTTCCCGGAGACGCTCACTTTAGGGATGGTGGGCAGCGGGCCGCTGCTGGAGCTGGCAACGCTGAAAGAGTATCTTACGGCGATTAAGCCGAAGACGGTGCTGTGGTTCTTTTTCGAAGCCAACGATCTGCAGGATTTGGCGGATGAATCGCAGAATGCTCTTCTGATGCGGTATCTGCGGGAGCGAGATTTCAACCAGCACCTGATGGGAAGACAGGCTGAGATCGACGGCGTGTGGAAGCAGTACGAAGCCGGCCTGATGTCGGCCTGGTCGACGAATAGAGCCCCTCGATGGCTGAGACCGATCGCGGATTGGCTCATCGACCTGGGAGTGGAACACAAGAATCGCAGCACGGGAGCCCGCATTCTGCGTTTGCGGGAAATCCGGGGCAGGTTGGAAGCCCGGTTTGCGCGCCAAGGCGATGAGACGGCGCAAATTCCGTTATTGCGGGAGACTCTGGCGAGGGCTCAGGAGACGGTCAACTCGTGGGGAGGGTCACTGCATTTCGTATTTCTGCCGGGGATGCAGCTTCTGATGAACCCGAACGGCGGGCGTGCGCAGCTGGCGCGTTTAGTGCTGCAGCAGCCGGAGAGCCTGGGTATTCCGGTGATCGATGTCAGAAAGACGTTCCAGTCGCATGCGATCGCTTCCATATTCTTCTATCCCGATTCGCATTACAGCGAACTGGGCGCAGGCTTAGTCGCATCGGCCGTGCTAGCTTCGTTGGAATCAGGAGCGGCGCCATCCCAGGGGTTGCGGTCGGCGGCTGCGAGCGAGGTGATCCGGTGAATTCGCCCCTGATCGATTTTGTAGTCAGCACGCGCAACAATCGCAACATCATTGTGCCCACTCTGGAAGCGATCGCGAGCCAGACCATCGGACGATTTACTTGCACAGTGGTGGACGGGCGTTCGTCGGACGGCACTCCGGATCTGGTCCGCGAGCGTTTTCCGTGGGTGCGGGTCATAGTGAAGGAATCCGATTCCGGGCCGTCCAACAGCCGCAACATCGGATTTCAGCAGGGTTCGGCCGAGTACGCCGCGTTTGTGGACAGCGACATAGTCCTAGATCCGGGATGGGCGGAACAGCAGGTCGCGCTGTTGAACTCCGACCGGCGCATCGGAATCGCAGGCGGCAAGCTGCTCCACTCGGACAAGCCGGGCACGCTGTACGCCGCCTATGGAGTGATGAGCCGGTATGGTATGGGATGGGATGGAGGAAGAGCGCAGCCGGCCGCGGCGTTCGACAAAGTTCGTCCTTGCCTGTGGGTCAATTCGTCGGCGATGGCGGTACGACGCGGCGCAATCGAGGAGACCGGTGGATTCGACGACGCCATGTTTCTGGGTTGTGAAGATTCGGACCTGGGATGGCGGGCCAATATTCTGGGCTGGAAGGTCGTGTTTAACCCGGCCGCTGCGGCGATTCACAAGATCCACGGCACGCTCGATCCGGCGACCATGAGCCGGCGGCTGGTCTTTCTGATCTGGAAAAATCGGCTGCGTTCGGCATTCGTCAACTACAGCGCGTGGAGCCTGTGCCGCTACACCAGTGTCTTCGTGGCGTTCTCGATCGCGGACGCGTTTGTGCGGGCGCCCCGTCGGGAAAAACTTGGAGCGCTGCGATGGAATCTCGCTAACCTGGGCGATACATGGAGACGGCGCAAGTGGGTGCAGAGCCGCCGCAAGATTGCGGATGGGGCACTTTGGTCGCTGTTCCGGCATGGTTTGGTGGGCCCGGGCTATGCCTTCGAGCCACGTTCCAAGCGTTTCGACGAGCCTGTTTCTTCAGAATCAATCATCGTGAACCAATGAAGGTCCTGCTTACACATCATTATTTTCCACCAGACTTCGCCGGCGGCGGCGAGTATGTTGTCATGGAAACCGCGCGTGGACTGCAGCAACGAGGCGTCGATGTGCGTGTACTGACTACGGGCGATCCGCGTATCACCGAATATGAGGGCATTCCTACGGTGCGGCTGCCCATTCATCGATATGCGTTCAACCTGGCGTACTCCAAGATTCTGGAGATGGCGCAAGGCGTGGACCTCATTCAGACCTTCAATTACCATGCCTGCCTACCGTCGCTACAAGCCGGAAGGCGGCTGGGCAAGCCGGTGGTATGCGGAATCCTGGGGCTGTGCCGTGACGCGTGGAACAAACTGCGAACTCCGATACTCGGTCCGCTATGGTCAGGCTGGGAGAAGTTTATCCTGACCCGGGAATTTTCGCGAGTGATGTTTTTCAGCGACTCCTGCTGCGATCAGGCGGTTGCGATGGGAGTGCCGGCCTGGCGGTCGGCCGTGAATTGTCCGGGTATCGATCTGGATTCATACGCGCCGGCTCCGGTGAAGGACGATGTCGTGTTTTTTACCGGAAGACTGGATGGCCGCCGGGGCGTCGACAATGTTCTGGCCACTGCACGCGCATTGCCGGAAGTGCGTTTCCGCCTGATGGGATGGGGACCCGGCGAAGAGAAGATTCGCAAGGCCGCCTCGCCTAACGTCGAGATGGTGAAGTTCGAACGGGGCCGTCCACTGCATCAGGCGTTCGGCAGGGCACGAATCTTCTTTCTGCCGACTCGCGCGGAGACATTCGGCCTGGCTTTAGTGGAGGCCATGGCTTCAGGCTGCGCGGTTATCTCGTCGGCGGATCTCGGATTCGAGGGCGTACGCATCCATCCCGACGATCGCGACGGAATGGTTGAGGCGGTGAGGACGCTCTGGTACGACCGGCAAACCACCGCGCGCATGGGCCGATTGAACGTCGCTTTGGCTCAACAGTACAACTGGGAGCATTACACCGAACGTCTTTTGACCACATACTCGCAGGTGTTGAATGGCGCTTGATCGTGTCATTGCATTGCCGGAAGCGGCCGCCGTGGGCAAAGGGAGCTCTTGGCGCGTGGGGGGCGTTGTGGCAGCCGCCATCTTATGGATGGTGGTTGTTTCGATGGCGCTGCGAACATCGCGTTTCCCGGTAGTGTTCCATCGCTATTCCAAAGAATATGCCGGGCTGCTCGTGGTGGCGCTGGCGGTCGCCATCATGCTCACGGTCGCGCAGTTGCCCCGCATCTTTCCGGTGCTCTATGCACGGCGTCACGCGCTGGTTTGGTTTGTCGTGTTTTGCCCGCTGCTGATCTTTGCCTCGGTAGAAACAGCCATGCGGGCATTCAACCTGCTGGGGTCGGACTTTTATGGCGAGATCCGCAGGTACATGACGGTGCTGGTGCTGGACGATCGACTCTTCTTTAAGAATCCGGCTCAGTATCACGATACCTATCAGCATGTAGAAATTGCGACTAACGAGTTGGGGCTGAGGGAGCGCCCGCTCAAGCCGCATACGACCGGCGAGACGCGGATCCTGGTGCTGGGCGACTCGGTTGCTTTCGGCTGGGGAGTGAAGGTGGAAGATGCCTTCCCGCGCCAGTTGGAGAATGCTCTGCAGCTCTCGCCGCATGAAGCGGTGGATACCATCAACTCGGGAGTGCCGGGTTACAACAGCACCCAGGAGCTGGCATTTCTGGACAAGTATGGCGCCGGGTTGCAGCCCGATGTGGCAGTGCTGCTCTATGTGGATAATGACATCGACGCAATCGATCCGGCCCGCGTCCATATGGGTGTTCTACCGAATCCGTGGAAGGATCCGCGGGGCGCGGCCGATTACTTCTTGAGCATGAGCCGCTTCTATTTCATGCTGCGGCATATGTTGCCGTTACTGGCTGGATCGGTATCGCCTTCACCGGAGCAGAAGCGGCAAACGCCCGGTTGGCAGGAGTCCATGCACAGCGTGGACGAGATGGCGCGCATCTGCCAGGCCCGCGGACTGCCTCTAGTGGTTCTGCACTTTCGAATGATCGACGATCCTATCAGCCACGCTTTGAATCAGGAGATCGAGACGCGCTCGCAGGCGGATGGCTTTTATTTTTCCGATACGCTGCCGTGGTTCACGGGGCGCAATATTCGACGGCTCACGAATTCTTTCATCGATACGCATCCCAATGCTGAGGGGCATCGCATCCTAGCCGAGGGGACGGCCCGTTTTCTGATCGACCATAACGTAATGGGCCAGACGTCGGCATCGCCCAAATTTTCATCGAGCGCCGCGCGGAGACCGGAATGAGAGTAGCGCTGTACTATCCCTGGATTTACCTTACGAGCGGCGGTGAGCGGGTAATTCTGGAGCTGGCGCGCAGAAGCCGTCATGAGTGGAGACTGATGACCAGCCACTACGAGCCCGACAATACGTTCCCCGGGCTGCGGACGATGGATCTGACGGAGCTGAAAGAAGTAAGTGTGCGGCGCGATGTGGTGTCGACGGGACTCTCGGCGCTGACGATCCTTTCTCAAAAGCTGCCGGATGAGGATTGCGACGCGCTTTTTGTGCTGAGCGAAGGGCTGGGTGACTTCATCCTGTCCCGAAATCATCAGAAGCCGAGTCTATGTTATTGCCTGACTCCTCTGCGCGCCGCTTTTGACCCGGTGTATCGCGAGCAGGCTTTCCATAAGCGCGGCATCTTAGGCCGGCTGGCGCTGAAGGCGGGGCTGGGAGCTTTTTCCGCAATAGACAAACTGGCCTGGAAAAGATACACGCGGGTGCTGTTTCTCAGTAAAGAAGCGCTGACGCGAGCTCAGCAGGCCGGGTTGGCAGCCGATCGGCCTCCGGAAATTCTTTATCCTGGGGTGGGTGTTTCGGCGGAGCGTCCGTCGGACTGTTTTGACCCGTTCTTTCTGATTTCGGGACGCATCATGTGGACCAAGAATGTGCAGCTTGGTATCCAGGCGTTCCTGCTTTTTTGCGCGAAACATCCGGAGGCGCGGGAAGTGCGGTTAGTGATTGCCGGAATGGTGGATGCCAAGAGTGCGCCCTATCTTGAGGAATTGCGCGGCTTGGCCAAGCAAGAGCCGCGGATCGAGTTTCGCCTGGCGCCATCGGACGAGGAATTGCGGCGCCTTTACGCACAATGTTATGCCCTCCTCTTTACCCCGTTGAACGAGGATCTGGGGATTGTGCCCCTGGAGGCGATGGCATTCGGCAAGCCCGTGATCGCGGTAAATCGCGGAGGGCCGACGGAGACCATTCAACACGAAGTGCAGGGCTTCCTGGAAGAACCTACGCCGGACGATTTCGCCAAACGCATGACGGAGTTGTATTTCAATCCGTCGCGCGCGAGAGCCATGGGACGCGCTGGCTTCCAGCACGCCGCACTGTTCTCGTGGGATCATTTTGTGGGCCGTATCGATGACATCCTGGAGGAAATCGCGGGCGTCGATTCCGCCCAGCCCCGATCGGAATGCAATGTTACATCAGTCTGAAGGTGAAGAGCGCAAGGTTACGCCGCAATTTTCCGCAATGCAAGATACGACAGCACCCGCCAGGCCAGGCCGCAAGCATTTAGTCTTTTATGGGATGTTGCTGGGTCTCATAGTATTGGTGCCGCTAGGTGCGCTGGAGTTCTATCTACGGCTGCCCAAGAAGTCGAATTTCGTCGTTGATACCCGAAATCTGATCGTTCCAAGCGAGATTCCGGGGCTAGGATATCGACTGGCGCGCAACTATAACAGCGGGCCGTTTCGAACCGACGAGTTTGGATTCCGCCGCGGGGCGCATTCCGACGGACCAGTGAAGCGCTCCATCCTGCTGCTGGGAGATTCGGTTTCCTTTGCGGGCGGCGTGGCTTACGACGAGAGCTTTGCATCGCTGGTAGAGAACCAACTCAGCCAAAAGCTGGGCTATCAGGTGGCCGTCCAAAATTCGGGCACACCAGGCTACAATTCGGTCCAGGAACTGCTGCTCCTCAAAGACTTGCAAAAAAGCATCAAGCCCAACCTCGTTGTTCTGCAATTCTGCATGAACGATTATCAGGACCCGGTGGCCCTGGCTTCCGATAACAGCCTGGACGCGACCAGCACTGGCGGAGGGCAGGTATCTGTGGTCTCATTGCTGTACCGCAGCCGCGCCATTTTCTTCCTGAAGGACAAGGTTAAAGATTTGGAGAAGTTGTATCCGGAGCGTTTTCCCGCGGCGCTGCACTACATTCATTACATCCACAAACATGCCGGGTGGCAGCGGGCGAAGGACGCTATTTTGGAAATGGCGGAGACGACCGGGCAGATGGGCGCGCGCTTCGTATTGGTGATTTTTCCGGTCGAACAGCAGCTTCGGATCGGGGACCACGGGC
Organism: Bryobacterales bacterium; assembly: GCA_963769205.1. Classification (GTDB taxonomy): domain Bacteria; phylum Acidobacteriota; class Terriglobia; order Bryobacterales; family Bryobacteraceae; genus Palsa-89. Next base: position 47,789 of record CAVYKR010000027.1, read on the forward strand.
CACAGGACGATCTGGTGGCGTTTGCAAAATCCCATGGCATTGAAGTACTCGATTTATATCCCAGCCTCGCCGCGCATTGGCGGGAGCATCTCTTCTTCGACTATTCGGTCGAACAGCATGTAGTTGACAAAGTGCATTTGAATAAGAGGGGGCACGAGTTAGCTGCCGGCGAGATCACGGCCGCTATTCTAAGCGAGCGCGTTCTGCGGAGCGCGCTGCGGTAACAAACGCTTCGCCGCACGCATTCACTGCGTCACCCAAGTTCAAAACCAAATGGAGAATCCGCTGCTATGAAGCAACGCGCTCTCATTACCGGCATCACCGGCCAGGACGGCTCTTATCTGGCCGAGCTCCTGCTGTCGAAGGGCTACGAAGTCTACGGCATGGTCCGGCAAATGGCGATTGAAAATCCCGAACAGCGACTGGTTCGCCTGCGCGATGTTCTGGATCGCATCCGTCTGTACGTGGCGTCGCTCGAAAATCTAGCGAGCATTTATGACATGGTGGAATCCATCCGTCCGCACGAATGCTACCATTTGGCGGCGCATGGTTGCATCAGCTATTCCTTCGACGACGAGTTCTCCACATTAAACACCAATATCAACGGCACCCACTATTTGCTGTCTGCTATCCGCAAGTTCGCTCCCGGCTGCCGGTTTTATTTCGCCGGTTCGAGCGAGATGTTTGGCCACCCCGACGAGAGTCCGCAGCGCGAAACCACGCGTTTTCATCCGCAGTCGGTATATGGCATCAGCAAGGTGGCCGGATACCACCTTACCCGCAATTACTGCGCAGCCAATCGTATCCATGCCTGCACGGGAATCCTTTTCAATCACGAATCTCCGCGGCGGGGACAGGAAGCCATCACTCGTAAGATTACTTCCGGTATCGCCGCCATACTTGCCGGAAAGATGGATACGCTGCGGCTGGGAAGTTTGAAGACTAAGCGGGACTGGGGACATGCGCGCGAGTACGTAGAAGCCATGTGGTTGATGCTGCAACGGCCGGTGGCGGACGATTACGTAATTGCCAGCGGCGAAGCTCATTCGGTGCAGCAGTTTGCCAAACTCGCCTTTGAGCATGCCGGGCTGGATTGGCGGAAGCATATCGAAGTGGATACCAATGGTTATCGCCCGTCGGAGGCTGCTCCGTTGCTGGGCGATTGCACCAAGGCGCGCGAGATGTTGGGATGGACGCCGCGGACGCGTTTCGCTGATCTGGTGGCAGAGATGGTGGACGCAGATTGCGTGGCTGTGCGGGTGCAGTCGCCATCGGCAAAAGCCGCTGCCGCGTCGAGCCTGGGTTTAGCCGGACGTTAGGGGCGTACTGTAGACGGCCGGTAGCAAGGATGGGTGTTGTTAGGGAAAGGAGCAAGCTATATGGCAACATGCGCGCCTGGCAGCCTGCCCGTTCGATCGGAACGGGCTCGATCTGTCAAAGAATTGGTAACGGGAATGCGATTGAATGGCCTTGAACCCATCCCGGAGTTCTTCCGGCTTTCAGAGTTGTATATCGAGGGTGTCCTCACGCTGGACGAATTGGCTTGCCGTTGTAACACACGGAGCAGGGAAGACAGCGCCGGTTCCGATGCTTTAAAAAGGACTTAAACAGATGTCATCATTCGTGAAAGAATTCTGGTCGTTTTTGCGGGTCCGGAAAAAATTCTGGCTACTGCCTATTCTAGTGATGTTGCTTATCTTTGGAGGCTTGTTGTTGTTGGCCCAAGGCAGCGCAGTGGCGCCATTCATCTACACTCTGTTCTAGTTCCGGCCGGCGTGCGAATCTGCTATCCGAGCCGGTCAGCGGAGCGACTTAAGATATGCCAGGACGGCTTCGGCATCCTGACGTGTCATGCGAAATGGCGGCATCGGAAGACTCGGGGGCGCGCCGGTCCGGGAGATTCCGGTAGTCAGTAAGGTAATAAACTGCTCATCCGTTCCGGGAGGCGCACCGGCAATGCGAGGCTCCCTGGTGGCCCAGGTTGGCGTAGGATAGGTTTGCGTTAACTGGATGGGGCCGCCCTTGAGCCAGTTGCTACGCTCGGGGTTGCCGTTCTCGTCGCGCGGAGTGTGGCAGCGCTCGCACATCGCCACGTTCTCGACCAGATATTTGCCGCGTTCGATGAGAGCCGGGTTGCGGAGGTTAGCGTTCTCGCCTGTGTTCTTGGCTTGTTTTACTTGCGCCTTGCTGGATTGCGACGCGGTCCCTACGAGCAGCAGCAGAGCCGTCAGGGAGAGTTTAGTGAGTTTGTTCATAGGAAGCAGTTTTATGTCGTCGCCGCCGGTTTCTCCGAGACCTGCTGAAGCTTTACGGTTTCGTCGATTAGGAACAAGTCGGTGAGCAACGCTCGAATATGGATGGAAGCGTTCAGGTTATCGATTAACTGGGAGCTCAGCACGGGTTGGGCGCGCACCATTTCAATAGCGGCGATCGAATCGCTCGCGTCACGATCCAACACGGCCAGAAAAGGACGGTAGGGTTCGGTAGAGTGACCCTCCTGTTTTATCGCGGCGGCATAAGCATCAGCGAGGCCGGACAGCGCATTAAGAGCGCGTCCCAAGAACTCCCGGAGCTGGGATCCCGATCCACTGCCCTTGTCGCTCGGGAGGCCCTGAGCGGCGAAGGCCAGCATGAACTCGTAACACTCCTCGATCGCGTTGCAGCGTTCGCGGACGTCATCCATGCTTCAGGCTGAGGCCTTCGCGCGCTTGGATGATGTCTCGGAGCCGTTTGTCTCCACGGCCCAACGCTCCGGATCGTGGTGCTCGAGATAATATTCCTTGGGCAAGATCCCCAAAGACCATCGATTTGGTGAGTACGAACTTCTCGGGCCGCACCGCGAAGTAGATATGAACCATGATCAGCGCGATCAAACCCACGCCGGCCAAGCCATGCAGGACGTACATCAGGCCCCAGGTCATGTCGCCGAACAGATACGGATTGCGCGGGAAAATGGCTGTCTTCACACGGAACATCATAAACACACCGGTCAGAATGACAGCCAAGCCGGTCAATACGATGACACCGTGGTACATCTTGTTTTCGAGCGGGTACTTGGCGAATCTTCTGGGAGCGGCAGTGCTTGGCCCATGAATCGCTTCAGTCTGCGCGATGCATCCTCCATGTCAAATTTATCCGGCCAGATGGACCAGAAGTCCATGAAGAAGGAGGCGTGAATAATGTGGAAGATAATCGAAACCGTCAGAACGATGCCTGCGATCCAGTGATAGGTGACCCAGGCAAACTGAACGCCCACCTTAGGAAGGAAGGCCGTAACCAGGAGCGTCAACATGGCGGCCGCCATGATCCAGTGAAACAGACGCGCGGCCAGTGAATGCCTGGGGCCACGCGTCGGGTACGCGCGCGGCAACTTCCGGCGCCACACCGCCCGCGAACGCTTCCGCTTTCGCGAAATACCGGACATAAATGGCGTGGACGATCAGAAACAGCAATCCGCCGATTGCCGCCACATAGATCAGAGACCACGCGATGTGAATAGGGACATCCTGTCCCCACGGACTCGTTGCCCACTGTACTAAGCCCAAGTTGCCACCTCCACGCCCCCCACGGCGCGCTTTACCAGATTTCTCATCAACGGAATCTTATACGCATTGAACTGTAACGGGATCGCTCCCTGAACGGCCAGCTTGCCGGCCATTTCGCCGGTGGCAGCGCTCTTCGGCTTGCCACGGACGGCGTCTTCTACTGACTTCAATCGCAGCGGACGAGCAGCCGCGCCATTTACCGCGATCCGGATGCGCTCGATGTTGCCGCCCGTTACCACCATCGCCGAGGCCACGTTCAGCAATGCGAAATCCCACACGTTGCGGTCGCGCACCTTCTCGAAGAAGAACTGCGAACCGGCCCAGGTAGGAGGAATCCGAATGGCGGTGAGCAGTTCGCCCGGCCGCAGGATGTTCAGGTGGGTGATGTCGATGTCGGGGCCGATGAAGTAGTCTTCGGCATCCACCACGCGCTCGCCCTTGGAGGTGCGAATGACGAATTTGGCGTCCAGCGCGATCAGTGCCGGAGCCGAGTCGGACGGGTTTACGGCAACGCAGCGGTCCGCGTCGAGAATGGCGTGTTCACGGTTGCGGCCGGTCGGAGTGTCGGCGTAGCAGATATTGCCGCCGGCCCGATAGCAGGGCCAACCGGCGCGGTAATAATGACACCGCGCATCCTGCGATACGTTGCCGCCGAGGGTACCCTGATTGCGAATCTGCGGGGAGGCCGCCAACTCGGCGCCTTCGGCCAGCAGACCGTACTTCTGCTTGATGATCGGATTTTTCACCACCTCGGTCAAAGTGGTCATGGCGCCGATCTCGACCCCGCCATCCGCGGTGGTCTTGATTCCTTTGAGCTCCGCGATACCGCTCAAATCGACCACCACTTTCGGTTTCTTGATGCGGTCCTTGAGCCAGTCGAAGCTATCGAGCCCTCCGGCCAGCACCCAGGCATCCCGTCCATGCTGGGCGAGAAGGTTCTGGGCGTCGGCGGCCGAAGTCGGCTGAAGCAAGTCAAAAGCGGGCATTACATCTCGAATTACAGCCATGGCTCTTCTCCTTTTCTCATCTCCATTAAATGTGGGCCATCAGCGGATGCTGCATGGGGTGGCCCGCTTCCAGCGACGCCAGAATGCTATCCGCATTCACCGGAGCGCGCCGGAACACTTCGTCACCCAGAGCATCCGTCAGAGCATTTAAGATGGCGGCAAAACCACCACCAACGGGGGGTTCGCCGATACCGCGCGCACCAACCGGAGTTTCCGGATCGGGGATGTCCACGGCCGCCCATTTCATATTTACCGGAAGGTCCAGAATAGTTGGCGGCTTGCTGTGGTGGAACCGCCGGGAAAGCGTTACGCCATAGGCCGGGTCCATCACCCACTTCTGCCCGATAGCGTGTCCGATACCGAGGGTTGACCGTCCGAGCACCTGGCCGCCCAAGGCGCGGGGGTGCAGGACAGTTCCAACGTCGGCATAAGTGAGAAAGTCGACGATGTGATACTTGCCGGTTTCGACATCCACTTCGACTTCAGCGAAACTAGCGACATAGGAATGGGTCTGGCCATCGCGCGGATACTTGTCGCGCGCCGAGGCCACGAAGCCTTGACCAGCCAACGCAGCCGCGGCCTGCTTGGTGTAGCGGTTCACGTCCGGGTTCGCCTCATGACCATCGTAGATGCCGCCCATCTGAATGGCTTTCTGAGCAGCCTGAGCCAGCGTCATACTGGCGCCGCCGCCTTTGCGGAACACCTTCTCATTGGCGACGTCGTAGTTCTCCGGGCTGCCGCCGAGACTCTTCGCGGCGATTTCCTGGAGACGCTGTTTGGCTTCCATCGCCACCGCATGCGCGGCGCGCGTCATGGAGTGCGTGGTCTGGCTTCCACCGGATACGCACGACCAGGGAAGATTCTTAGAGTTCGATGCCCCAGCAGACATCGCACTTTTCCCATGGCACACCGAGGACTTCGGCACCGACGCGATGAACGTCGATCACCGATTCAGTACCGAGGTTGCCGATTCCAGACTGGAAGCAGAGGTGTCCGTCGGGCTTGATCAGCAGCAAACCATCGAATCCTATGGTGCCGCCGACATAACAGCCCATGGCCACGCCCACGCCACGCACTTTGGTACCAATGCGCTTCGGGTTTCGAGCGATGCGTTCTTTGTAGTTAAACTCATCGGCCCACGGTTGAGGGCTTCCTTTACGAATGCGCTGGTCGCGTAGCCGCGCTTGCCGCGAATGGCCGGACCGATGGGCGCTTTACCCTCCGGAGCATTGATATAGCGGATTGCCACCTGATCGAGTTTCAACTGGCGGGCCGCCTTCGAGACGATCTGCTCCAGGATGGTGCTGCCCTGCATGCCGCCCGGCGAACTTTGGGCGCTCCGGGGCGGGGTATTGGTCATGACGGTCAGGCCCTGGAAACGCATATTTTCCGGTTGATAGGCCAACGACACGATGCGGCCGGACGACGGCGCGTCGCCCACCGGATCGTAGGGTCCGTTGTTGACGAGCACGAACATGTCGAGCGCGGTAATCTTTCCGTCCTTCGCGAACCCGACCTTCATGCGACCCATCATGCTGGGGCGGGCACGGCCGATGAACGTCTCGTCTTCGCGCGTCAGGCGCATCATGACAGGCGCATTGCACTTCTTCGACAGCAGCGCCGGGATGATGAGGGAGATCGCGCCGGTGATCTTGCTGCCAAAGCCACCGCCGGTATATTCGCTGGTGAAAACCACCTTATCGGGCTCGATATTGAGCCAGCGAGCGATGGCCGGTACGGTTTGAATGGTGCTTTGCGTACCGGTGAAGACATGCACTTTGCCGTTCTGCCAGTAAGCCATCGCACTCCGGGTTTCGAGGCAATGGTGGCTGGTGTCCGGAGTGACGAAGGTTTCATCGAGAACCAGGGCAGCCTTCTTGAATCCGGCTTCGATGTCGCCGTACGACCAGGAGTTCGCGGGGTCGTTAATGGTGTTCAACTTCCCGTCTTTGTCCCGGACCTGCACCTGAGGGATCTTGCCCATGGGCAGTTTGCCGTCTTTTGCATCCACAAAATCGGCTTCGGTCCATTTCCATACCTTCGGTTCGATGGGCGGGGGAGGCGGTGGCGGCTGCCCTGGAGCGGCTGCGGCGGCCGGTGGGCGTACCCAGACATTGCCACCGACACGGGCATCCGGTCCACCCGGGCGGAGTGTGTCCAGAGGATCGATGACGAACGGCAGATGCTCGAAATCGATCTTGATTTTTTCGATCGCTTCTGCGGCCGTCAACTCGTCCACTGCTGCAACAGCGAGAATCGGCTCGCCTTGATAGAGCGGCTCATTCGTGAGACCGCGTTCGCCTAGCTTGTTCGCCGGAATACGAGTGCCGTTGTCAGTCAAGCTGTCGGCGGGCGCAGGGAGATCGTCGGCGGTGAGGATTCCCTTGACTCCAGGCATCGCAAGCGCGGCGCTGGTGTCGATACTTCTTACCCGGGCGTGAGGCACGGGACTCAACAGCAGCTTGCAGAACAGCATGCCTTCGGCGCGGTAGTCTTCGGCATACTTGGACCTGCCGGTCACCTTGGCATACAAGTCGAGAGTCTGATAGTTCTTGCCGATCAGCTTATGGCCTTTTCCGTACTCGGGACCAGTCGGCTTATTCTGTTCGGGCAACTTACTAGGCATGATTCCCCTCCCTTGCGATCTCCGCGCCGCGCATCAGAGCGGTGAGGATCTTGTCATAGTCCTGGCACCGGCAAAGGTTGCCTGAGATGCCGTGCGCCAACTCGGCCCGCGTGGGATTCGGATTGGTCTTGAGGTATCCCACTGTGGCCATAATGAATCCGGACATACAGAACGCGCACTGAAATCCCTGTTCCTGAAGAATGCCCTGCTGGACCGGGTGCAGCTTTCCATCGGCGCTCTGCAGTCCTTCGACCGTGACAACCTTCGTGTTGCGAACGGTATGCGTGAGCGTAGAGCACGAGTAACGCGGCACATCGTCAATCAGCACGGTGCACGCTCCACATTCCGCCCGATCGCATCCGATCTTGGTGCCGGTGAGACCCAGCTTATAACGCAGCGTCCATCGCCAGCGTCTCTTGCTTCATCACGTCCACTCGCCGCTGCTGGCCGTTGACGTTTATGGTGATCAGGCGCTCGCCCGCGCCAGCGGCCGAAGTCAGCGCCGACGCGCGGAAACAGGTAAGTGGCGGAGGATACGCCCGCGCCCCCGGCGATCACCCCTTGAATAAATCTTCGTCTCGAGACCGCCTTCGGCGTATTCTCGGTCTTTTTCATGTCTGCTGTATCTGCCATTTCAGGATTACCTCCTCAACATGCAAGCAGGACTTCTGCGGTTGGAGCAACGATTGAACGATGGATATAGATTGTCGAAATCCATTGAACCTTGGCTTAACATTATATACCTCTTAGAGCCGTCTTGGGGGTTTTTCAAGAGGGAAAAGTGCCGTGCCCCGGTCCAGCCCGGCTGGGGCCTATTTAGCACCCCCGCCCCCGGTTAATGCCGGTTCCTCTACCGTTACAGACCAATCTATGTTACTGGAGTCGATCACCAGGTAAGAGAAGTGGGGATCCACGCCTACATAAGCCAATTCATGGCCAACCCCCCGGGTGTCGACGGCTACCGCCAGCTCCCGGCCGCTCACGGCGCTATTAACGGTTACATGCAAAGTACCCTGACCGGGGGGATGTTCGTTGCGGGTTTCCCATCGAATCCGGCATTGCGAAAAGCCGATGTCGAATGAGTCGGTTTGGGCGTTCCCGCGGCCCGACCACGATCCGACTTTTTGCCAAGCCAGGGCGGCGGGCTTATCCTCCACTTTGCGTTCTGGCCGGCATCCCACTAATAAAGCGGCAGTTAGAACGGCGATGGTAGTCTTGCTAAACATTACAGAACGATGCTCTGGGAAAAGCCGCGCTAAATTCTAGACTACGCGAGAGCAGCACATTTTGGCAAGGGATCGGCCTACGAGAAACTACGGATCAGGTGTAGGTGGTTCGACCAAGCGGCATTTGCGGGTTTCAGCCGATAGATAAGCAGATCTATGTCTGCCCCCTTGGCCGGTAAGTTTCAAGACCATTACGCAGTTCTCGACATCGACCCGAGAGCGGATTCGGATGTAATCCAACAGGCCTATGCCAAGCTAGCGCAACGCTATCATCCGAATAATTCCCTCACGGGCGACGCGGTGAAGTTCGAGGCCGTCAACCTTGCTTATGAGGTTCTTTCGGACGCCGAACTGCGCAGCGGGTTCGACAAGATAAAAGGTGTCGGTCAAGACCAGGGCCCGCCGAAGTTCACAGGGGTTGATTTTTTCGACGCGTTCGAACGGGAAACGCTTTTGCGCATTGTTCTGCTTTGCGTTTTGTACGATCGACGGCAGACCAAGCCGTCCACGCCGAGTCTTTCAATGCGGCATCTTGAGATGATGCTGGAAACCACTCCGGACGAATTGGTTTCAGTCCTATGGTACTTGAAGCAACGCGGCCTGGTTCGGAGCGATGACAAGAGCAGTTTACATATTACTGTCGACGGAATGGACTTTCTCGAAAACAGGAAGCCTTCGCCCGAAGACGTCATGAGATTTATAAAACCGGATGCAGTCGCGGCGCCTAAAGCACCAACTGCCGGGCCCGCACCCGCGGCCGCGCCTGTTGCGACGCCGCCTGCCGAGCCGCCTGTCGCCAAGCATGCTGATCCGCCTGTCGCCAAGCATGAGTCCGAGTCGGTGCGAAGCGTGTTGAATCGCGTGCTGGCGAAGGCTTAATTCAAAACCTCAGGCGCGCTTGCCGTTTACTCTACTCCGAAGGCCAGCAGCACGTTCCCGTTCACGCCGTTTTGCACGCCCGGATATCCGGCACCCGCAAAAAGCATGCCTCCTGCGACGGTCGGACCGGAAGAGCCCATGGATCCACCCTTGGCGGGGACACCGTTCACTGTCTGAAAATCCCGGACCATGTCGAAGTACCAAATAATTTTGCCGTCTGTAGTCGATAGCGCGCGCAAGACGCCGTCCCAACCGCCTGAGAAAATAACTCCCGGGATGGCCGAAATCGCAGCGTCATGACCGGGATGTCGACCTGCGGAGGGCTCGATGGGAGCGGACCATTCGCGCTCACCGTTGGTTAGCGACAGCGCCACAATGCCGCCGCTGTTTAATCCGAAATAGGCATTCCGGTGGTCGGCAGTGCCGCCCCATACGATCTGTCCCTGCGCCTTTGGAGGAGTAGAAAATACCGCGGTCTTCCAAACCAGCGCTCCTTTCCGATCCGGGTCATGTCCCCAAACGTTGCCGCTCTTCTGTCCGGCCACCAGGATGCTTTTTCCATCGGGCAGCGATTGTAAGATCGGTGAAGAGCCAAAATCGTAATCAGGACCGGCATCTTTGGGACAATTCTCGCGGTCGTTCTCACGAATACACCCGACCACCCAGGCATCGCCCGGCGTGTCCTGCACGGACCACAACATTTTTCCGCTATCCAGGTCCAGGGCGACGATGGCATCGGTGGTCTTAGCGGCCGGCGCGGTATAGGCATCGCCGGTTCCGACGTAAAGCGCATGCCGTTTGGGGTCGAGTGTCGGCGAATTCCAGACGCCACCGCCCGCGGGCCCGAATTGTTGAATCCCCTTGGCGTTCTTGCCGGTCGGCTTGTTGGCATGTGGAATGATATAGCTTTTCCAGATCTGCCGGCCGGTTAGAGCATCGAGCGCCGCGACGCTGCCGCGAAAAGTACAGCATTGGTAGGCCGGATCCGCGGCGGAAACCTCCTCAAACGACGCCACTGGAACATACAGCCGATTCTGATAAATCTGAGGCGCGCCGGTGATACGCGCGACGGGATGGTTGTCCAGGTTGATTTTCCAGACCTGTTCACCCGTCGCTGCATCAACCGCGTAGACATTCCCCTTCAAATCTCCGAAGTATGCGAGATACTGGCCTTGCGTTTGCCCGGGGCCGACGCTTACCGCCGAGCGTACCGGAGCAGCCGCATGATAGGACCAGTAAACGCAACCCTGGGCCGCATCGATCGAATAGACAAACCCAGTGTCGACGCCCAGGAATACGCGACCCGCCACAACGGTCGGCTGTCCGTAAACCGCCTTAGCCCCTGGAAATCCGAAGGCCCATTTCAGCTTTAGCTTGGGGACTTGCTGAGCGTCGAGTTGAGCTGCGGCGGCCTCTTGAAAGCGAGCGTTGCTGAGACCCGCGCCCCATCCATTCCACGCAGGCTTGGCCGCGATGTCGCCCATTGCGGAGTTGGCTTCACAGCGGTTAGCCATCAACTTCGCGTCGGCATTGGCGGGCGGGGCGGCGTCTTGCGCGAACGCAGAGGCGCCCACGATAAACATTGCGGGCAATAGACTCTGGACAAGTTTGACCATCAGCGGCTTCATCAGGCGTAATTCTACCGCCAAACGACCCTGGAGATTTAGAAATCCATTTGATCGATATTTTGCTTGTTGATGATCAGTGGAGATCCCAAGATGATTTCGCTGCCGCGGATTTCGCGCGTGCCTAGCCGTCCGGCTGGAATGGATGTCGCAACGGACGGAAGCTTATTCGTGGCTAGAAGCCAACCGGAATAGACGGTGAGGTATCCGAGGTCCCGAGTGCTCCAAAGAACAACAGTCTGCACGACGCCCTCATGAACATACGGTTTGCAAATACTGGGGAGCGAGAGACCGATCACATCGACATCTTTGCGAGCGGCCTGGCGAACAGCCTCCGCCGCGCCCGGAACCGCGGGAGCAGAGATGGCCATGATCAGTTTTACCTGTGGGAAGACTTTCAGGATGGTCTGGGCCTCGGTAAAAGCTTTGTCCCGATCATCATCACTCGGTCGAATAGTCGCAAGCTTCAGGGCGGGATACCTCGCGGCCAGCCGCCGTTTGATAAACGCGATCCACTCGTTCTGATTTTCGGCGCTGAGAGCACCGGTGACAATCGCAAAGTCTCCCCGGGCACCCAAGAGCCGGGCCGCCTCGTCCGTCAGGGTATTCGCGATTCCTTCGGGCGTGGCCTGGTTGACAAAGAAATCGCGAGCGTCCGGCTCGGCATCGGCATCCCAGGTGAGAACGTGGATGCCATGCTGGCGGGCCTTGCGCAGAACGGTAGAGATGCCGGCTTTGTTCTCGACTGCGACGGCGATAACGTCTACTTGCCGGGTGATCCAGTTCTCGATCAATTCGTTTTGCTTCGCGGCTTCGAGGCTGGTTGGACCATCCCAGATCAAGTCCACTCCGAGTTCTTGGGCGGCCGCTTCAGCGCCAGCGCGGACACTGACGAAATAAGGATCGCCCTTCGCTTTCGGCATCATCGCGATGACCGGACGGTGGCCGATGGCTGGCGTGGCGGCTGCGGGAACACGACCCAACGAGTGCACCAGCCATATGTTGGTCCCGGCCACGATGAACGAGCCGAGCAGTACGGCCCCGCATAAGATCGCCACCTGGCTGTTCTTCATCGAAAAAGGTTCCTCAACTAGTGTTACATCCGAGCGCCGCCGCCAACGATCGATACCGATGGTTGCCACCAGCAGTATTCCAGTCAAGATTCCCGTCAGCTCCGAAGGAAGCGCGGCGAGATGCAACCCGCTCTGCAGGACGGATAAGGCGAACAAGCCGAAGATGGTTCCCCACAGCGTACCCCGGCCGCCGAAGACCGAGGTCCCGCCTAACACAACGGCGGTAATTGCGTCGAGTTCATAGCCAGTGCCGACATCTGATTTTGCTTGACCGAGATGGGCGACATAGATGATCGCGGCCACGCCCGACATAATGCCCGATAGCAAATACACCGACGCGAGACGTCTGCGGACTGGAATCCCGGCGTAGCGCGCTCCCGCGGCTGTGAACCCGATCGCGTACAGGGCCCGGCCAATCACGGAGCGGTGCAGCAGAATCGCGTAGCCTGCCAGCGCCACAAGGAAAAAAAGGAGTTGCACAGGAATCGCACCCCAAAGATAGCCTTGGCCAAGGAACAGAAATGACTTCGGAAAGCCGGTATAGTTCACCGCACCATGTGTGATGCCTTCCGCGATGCCCCTGAACAGCGAGAAGGTTCCGAGAGTAACGATCAGCGGAGGGAGATCGAGCTTCGAGATCACCACTGCGTTGAGGGCGCCTCCAGCAAATCCTGCGAGCAGGGCAGCAAGGCCGCGGCGGCGAGGGGAAAGTGCCAGTCCTGCCAGGCAGCTCCCAATATCACCGCAGCCAGGCCCATCATGGAACCCACCGAGAGATCGATGCCTCCGGTAATGATGACGGCGTCATCGCCAGCGCGAGCAGTCCGAGCTCGACGCTAAAGCGGATCACCTCGAAGAAATTGGTCCAGGTGAAAAAGTTTTCGGCTATCGCGGAGAAGACGGCGATCTCAACCGCGAGTGCCAGAAGAAGAATCCACTCGCTGTTTGGAAACACCCGCTGGCGCCAGTGGCTAGGCGCGACTTGCGGCAAGATGGCTTGCATGTTTCCCCCGGTGAGATTGCGGGCGCGCGTACGAAGGGCGTCCATCACTACCGCCGCCAGAATGATTCCGCCTTGCACCGCTCGTTCCCAATAGACGCTGATGCCCAAGAACGTGAGCGCCGGGCCAATCGCGCCGAGCAGGACGACGCCCAGCACCGTACCGGCAATGCTTCCTTTTCCGCCCGTGATCGCTGCGCCGCCGACCACTACGGCCGCAATCACTTTCATCTCCAGCCCGATGCCGGCATTGATCGGGATTTGATTGAAGCGGACGGCATTCAGCGCCGCGGCGAATCCAGTGAGCGCCCCCATGAACAGAAAAACGCAAAACGTCACCAGAGAGGTGCGAATTCCAATGAGCCGGGCGGCTTCTTCGTTCGATCCGGTGGCGTAGATAGTGCGGCCGGCCGAGAGATTCCGCAATCCCCACGCTATACTCCACGAAAGAATAACTGCGACGATGAGGCTCATGAAGGGATAGGACGACTGCGACAAACCAAGCCATTGGAAGCTCGCGGGAAGGTCCTGCACCCAGGCGCCTTGCGTCTGCCAGCGCAATATTTCCCGCAAAGCGACCATGCTGGCCAGCGTGACAACGATCGAGGGAATCCGCACATATGCGATCAGCGATCCGTTCAGCGCTCCGAGGGCGGCGCCGACGACACCCGCGCCGAGCAAGGCGAGAAACGCTGGGGCACCTGATTTTGCAAATAGCCCGGCACTGACTCCACAGATCGCGAAGATGGAGCCCACGGAGATGTCGATCTGCCCAGTGACGATGACCAGCGTCATGCCGAGAGCTACGATCAGCACCGGCACGTTCGCCAGGAACAAGTCGGTCAGATTTTCGCGCGAGAAATAGCCGGGCGCAAGCGAGTGCCAGCAGAATAGCCAGCGGCAGATCGCAATCGGCGACTGAGATTTCCCGGCTGTGATTCGTCATCGATTAAGTGAAATACGCCATTTCGCCGCTCGGAACGTGACCCGAGCGCGAGCGAAAGAATTTTCTGTTGCGTGGCTTCCTCGCGCGAAAGGATTCCGGCAATGGTGCCTTGGTGCATCACGGCGATGCGGTCGCTCATGCCCAGGATTTCCGGCAGCTCCGAGGAGATCATGATAATCGCCAGACCGCGTTCGGCCAGATCCATCATCAGAGCGTGGATCTCCGACTTTGGAGCCGACGTCGACTCCTTGGGTTGGCTCGTCCAGGATCAGAATTGCCGGATTCGATTGCGAGCCAGCGTGCCAGCGCGACTTTCTGTTGATTCCCGCCCGAGAGCGCGCCGGTTTCGGTATAGACGGACGGCGCTTTGATGCTCAACTGCTGAAAATAAGCCCAGGGCGAGAGCGGCTTCCCTGGTGCGATTGATCAGTCCGTTGCGCGAAACGACGCTTCAAAATCGCAAGGCTGATGTTGGCGGCGATTGGCAGTTCGAGAACCACGCCATGCTGCCGGCGGTCTTCCGGGACGTATCCGATGCCAAGCTGAATCGCTTGGGCAGGGGAATTCGATCCGAACCGGGGCGCCGCCGATCAGAATCTCGCCTGAGTTCAGCTGGCGTCAGGCCAAAGAGCGTTTCCGCCAATTCTGTTCGTCCAGAGCCGACCAGACCAGCAACGCCCAGAATTTCGCCGCGGCGCACCGAGAATGAAATATCGCGGAGACCGGCGGTGCGGCTAGCGATGTTTCGCACTTCGATCACGGTGTCGCCAAGGACCACGGCGCGCTTCGGAAACACGGTCGCAATCTCGCGGCCTACCATCATGCCGATCAGGGAGGTTCGGTCGACTTCGCTGGTGCGCCGCGTGGCAACGGTTTCCCCGTCGCGCAGAACTGTGACACGGTCAGCCGTTGCGGAAATTTCCTCCAGCCGATGCGAGATGTAGATGATCCCCGCGCCCTGGCTGCGGAGCAATGCGATGATGTTGAACAGACTATGTACCTCGCGGTCCGTCAGCGATGCGGTGGGCTCATCCATGATCAGGATCTTCGCATCGGCGCCGATGGCTTTGGCGATTTCGACAATCTGCTGCTCGGGCATGCTAAGCGTTGCGACAAGACGCTCCGGCTGAAGCGATCCTCCCACGCGTTCGATCAATTCGCTCGCGCGGCGATTCCGGTCCTTCCAATTCACTTTGCGCCAAACGCCTCCGTTTTCGAGCGCCAAAGCGATATTTTCGGCGACGGTGAGATGTGGAAATAGCGAAGGTTGCTGATAGATCGCGGCGATTCCCAACGATCTGGCGACTCCGGGGTTATTCTCAAGCACCGGCCGGCCGCGGATTTCGAGGGTCCCGGAATCGGCCTGGATGGCTCCGGTCATGATTTTGATAAGCGTGGATTTTCCCGCGCCGTTCTCGCCGATCAGCGCATGCACTTCTCCTTTGAGCAGATCGAAAGAGATGTTCTTCAGACGCGCGCACGCCCGCGAATGATTTGCTGATCGATTTAGCTTCCAGCAGCGGCGCGGCCATGGTTTGATCCGGAGGCTTGACTCGGAAATGGTCTAACGCAGAAATGCGTCCTGAAGACCACCATCAACCGGAATAATGTGACCCGTTGTCTTCGCGCTTTCGTCACCTGCCAGCCAGACGATGGCGCGCGCACAATCTTGCGGAAGGATGGTCCTTCGCGTGAGTGTCCGCTGCGCGTAAAAATCAGCAAGCTTGGACCTCAAGTCCTCGGTAGATTCCGATTCCGCGAATTCTATTTTGTACTTTTCCAGCGAGTGAATGACGCGATCACGCGGAAACATTGTCGATCCGGCCACTACCGTCGCGGGGGCGATCCCATTGACGCGCACCAACGGGCCTAGTCCAACCGCCAGTTCGCGGATCAGATGGTTCAACGCCGACTTACTGGTGTCGTAAGCCTCAGTGCCTTTCTTTGCCACCACGGCGTTAGCGGAACTGGTTAATACCATTGATGCCGGCAAGTTTTGGTCCTTGAAGACCCATTCGATTTGTTCGGCAAGAAGATAGTTGCCGGTTACGTTCACTTGGAAAGTTTTTGACCACTGAGCGGCGGACAGTCGACTATCTGCACCGGGAACCGGATAAATGGCAGCAGTGTTGACGACCACATCGATGCCGCCAAAATGCAGAATTGTAAACTTCACGGCCTGCGCCAGGCTCTCCGCGGAACTGAGGTCGGCGTGGGTGCTGGCGACAGCCTCCTCTGATCGAACTTTCGCAGCGTCGGCCGCGGTCGACATCGCGCTTTCGGGATCGAGATCGGCGACCGCTACATGTGCGCCTTTACGGGCGAGCAGCAGCGCGACTTCGCGCCCAATACCGTTTCCTCCCCCGGCCACCAATACGATCTTACGACTGAATTCCGCTTCCGCCGGCATGCGCTGCAGTTTGGCCTCTTCGAGCGCCCAATACTCAATACGAAATGCCTCTGAGCGCGGAAGCGCGACGTAGTTGTGGAAGAACTTAAATTGACTGGATTGTTCGGGGCGGCGGGCATGCGGCAGGGGATGGTTCACCTCGCCGTCCTCCAAGGCGTTGGCCCCCGCCATTACGTGGATGGCGTTGATGAAGAATTCCGTGGTGATTCGCGCTTCCTTCTTGTTTTTGCCGAACCCGAACAATCCGACGCCAGGAATCAACACCACCGAAGGATTCGAATCGCGCAGGCGTCGGTGAATCCGGATCGGCCCACGCATCGTAATAATTCTTGTACTCGGCGCGATAAGCAATTGCCTGCTCCTGAATGCGAGCTTTCAGCACGCTCAAATCTTCAGTTGCAGGCTTCCAGTCGATGAACAATGGGCAGATTCTGGTCCTGACGAAGTGGTCCGGACAACTGGTTCCGAGCGTACCCAGTTCCTTTGACCACGCAGAGCCTGCGAACGTCAAAGCATCAGGATCTTCGTTATAGTGCGCGATCACCCGCCGATTGGAGGACATTATTCCGCGCAGGGCGGGTAGGATCTGGGCGGCAATCTCCCGGCGATTGGCGAGCGGTGGATGTTCGAGGCCACCGAACAGTTTGCTCTTCTTGGCCTGATGCTCCATACTGAACTCGCCCATCTGGTCAATGGTGCGAATGCTGTTCCAGTAGCACTCGCGCTGGGTCTCTCCCCAAGTAAACAGGCCGTGGCTGCCGAGGATCAGGCCATCGCAGCCGGGGTTGTCCTTGACGGCCTTTTCGATCAATAGCGCCAGCTCGAAGCCCGGGCGCTGCCACGGAAGCCATGCGATCTTCCGTCCGAATGTTCTATTGAATTCTTCCAGCTTACGCTTGCCGTTGGCGCTGGCCGCGAGCGCGATCGCCCAGTCGGGATGGAGGTGGTCCACATGCGGAAACGGAAGAAATGCATGCAAGGGAGTATCGATGGATGCTGCCACCCGGTTCTGGCCAAATGCAGAAAGTGCATAATAAGCAACCATCTCGTCTTCGTGCTGCTCCCCCCGGTATATGCTCTTCAGCTGCTCCAGCCGGTCGAGATACAGCAGCGCGAATCCAGAATCCTGAATGGAGCCGAGATCGCCGCCGCTGCCCTTGACGGCAAGAACGCGCACGCGCTCTCCGGTAAAAGGATCGGGAAGTTCGATTTTCGAACTGGTGTTGCCGCCGCCGAAATTCGTGATCCGCAGATCCGCGCCGAGTAAATTGGAACGATAGCGCAAAAGCGACAGTTCGTTTCCGGCTAAGGCTCGTGCTTGATCCTCGTTCCAGAGGTCCTTCAGATGAATCGTTTCCGTGGTTTCAGGCATGGCGAATGATAAAATGGGTTTGTTCAGGCGACTCCGCCTTCTGAAAATGCAAAAAAGTGCAAGCTCCCGGGCAGCGCTGGCGATATCCACTGCGCTCTTTCTTACTGTCGCAGATGCGCAGGAGAAATTGCCCAATGCGCCGGGCCGGGAGACCCTGAAGAGGGTTTGTGGCGCTTGCCACAGTGCCGAAAACGTGGCCGGGATGGCGAAAACACGCGAAGAATGGGGAGCACTGGTTGGGGAGATGGCTGCCGACGGCGCTCAAGCCACTGAGGACGAGTTCAACGAGATCGTGGATTATCTCGCCACCGCATTTCCCAAGGCGCCCAAGATCAACGTGAACAAAGCGGACGCCAAGGACCTCGAGGGTGGGCTGGAACTCTCCACGAAGGAAGCCGAAACAATCGTACATTACCGGAAAGAGAAGGGCAGCTTCAAATCCATCGAGGAAGTTGAGAAAGTTCCCGGCGTGGACGCCAAGAAGATCGAAGCCAAAAAAGACCGTTTGACGTTCTGACACTAGAGATTCTTCAGCCAAAGATTGCGGAACGAGATTTTTACATTTCCTCCGCCTTCGATTTGCAGCCCGATAACGCCCTTGGCTGCCGCCATGGCCGGATCTTCGTCAATGAAAACAGCCATGACATGCCCGTTCAACATGTGCATCATTAAATTCCCGCGCGCGATGACGTGCATCTGATTCCAGTCGCCAACTTTGATAAATTCCTTGAGCCCGTCCGAATCTCCTAGTGTGCTTAGCAATCGCGGCTTCTTGCCTTGCTCGGCTCTCACCACTTGTCCGCGCCATGCGATGATGCCACGCGGCGTCCCTTGCTCATAGAGTTGGCCACTGTACCTGTTCGCGAAATCGAAATCCGCCTGGTAGCCTTTCAGATTCCACTTGGCGAACTTGGGATTCGGTGTCGGGCCTCCCTGAATCTGCCCCGGGGCCACCCGCGTGCTGCGATATTGAATTCCACTGTTCGCGCTCGAGCCTTCGAGTTTGATCTCCGCCTTCAGCTCGAAATTGCCGGGCTCTCCGCCCTGCCAGATTACGTAAGTGGTGCCCGCCGGTTTTTCAGGGCTCGACTCGCCGACGATCGCGCCATTTTCGACCCTCCAAACATCCGAACTTCCATCCCAGCCTTTCAAGGTTGCTCCGTCGAACATGGATTGCCAGCCGGTGTGATCATCGAAATCGATCGGATCCGGTTGAGAGAAGCCTCTGCCACGGCCCTGCGGCTGGGCGACAGCGGTCAGGATGTAGAGCAAGACTCCCGCAGTACCGGCCACGGCAGACCAACGAAAAAACATTTAGCCTCCAAGAAATTTACGCAGCATTCGATTGTTTGAGCGACGGCACTTTCTCCCAGCACCGATTCTTAGCGGACTGTAAAACGGTGTCGGTGACATAATCCGTTGCCAGGGCATCACGAAAAATCGGCGCTGCTTGCTGGCCCTTTCCCAGCGCCTCCATGAAATCCGCGGCCTGATGGATGAAGGTGTGCTCATAGCCTATTTGCAAGCCCGGCACCCACCAGTGCTTCATATAAGGATGATCTCCGTCGGTAACGTGAATGCTTCTCCATCCGCGCAATTGCCCTTCATCGCGGTGATCGAAAAATTCAATGCGGTGTAAATCATGCAGGTCCCACATCGCGGACGCGTGTTCGCCATTGATCTCGAGCGTATAAAGCGCCTTGTGGCCGCGCGCGTAACGGGTAGCTTCGAACATCGCTAGGGATCCGTTCTTGAAACGGCCCAGAAAAGCGCTGGCGTCATCGATTCCTACGGGTTCGACGCGGCCCGTGAGATTGTGCTTCCGCTCCTTGATGAAGGTCTCAGTCATGGCGGAAACTTCAATGATCGGGCCGTTCAGCCACAACGCAGTGTCGATCGCGTGGGCCAGCAAATCGCCGGTCACACCGCTTCCAGCCACCGCGACATCCAACCTCCATAATCCTTCGCCACCCTGGGGCAAGTCTTGTGAAATGGTCCAATCCTGCAGGAATTTCGCGCGATAGTGAAATATGCGGCCGAGGCGTCCTGCATCGATGAGATGCTTGAGCAGCATCACGGCCGGCACGCGCCGATAGTTGTACCAGACCATGTTGGAGACATGGGCGGATTCCACTGCGTTTGTCATGGCGAGCGCTTCCGATGCGTTGCGCCCGAGCGGCTTTTCACAAAGCACCATCTTTCCGGCTTGGGCCGCTGCAATCGCAATTTCGGCATGTGTGTCGTTAGGGCTGGCAATGTCGATCACATCGATCTCGTGCCGGGCGATGAGCTTCCGCCAGTCCGTCTCTATCAATTCGTAGCCCCAGTTGTCAGCAAACGCTTTCGCGCGCTCTGGATTGCGCGCGCAAACAGCCTTGAGCACCGGCTGATAAGGCAAATCGAAGAATCGGCCGGCCTGCAAGAACGCATTCGAATGAGCGCGCCCCATGAAGCCATAGCCGACCAGGCCGATGTTCAGACTCTGTTTTGCCATGACCTCGCCGCTTCGTCCCAGCCGTGTGCGTTTCGAACCGCGATCATGGTCGCCAGGATGTCTCGCCATGTGCCGGCCTGCAGCATAATTTCATTTGGAAACATGCAGCCGTCCCAGCAGATATGCTGCAGCGCGTGAGTTGGGCCGCCATCACCCTCGCGCAGCCATGCACCCGCGACGCGCACGATATCCATCTTGCCATTGGGATCCTGCGGCAAGCAGTGGCGCCCGGTCTGGTCGTGCGATCCCGCTCCTTTGACGGTGGCGTCGTTCTGCGCCACGTGAAAATCGATAGTCCAGGGCCGCAGCGCACGAGTCATAGTTCGAATCGCGGCATCCAGCGCTTCTTTCTGTGACCAGTCGAAATTTTCCGGCAGGATACGATCCGCGGGCGCGTTAACCCCGAGCGTGAACAAGAGCGTATGCGCCATGTCCGCTTGGAAGCCGAGTGTTTCGGGCCGGCCGACCATTTCAAGAAGTTCAACCATTCGCTTCCAGCTGTGCATGCCGCCCCAACAGACTTCTCCCTCGGCTGCCAGCCGCTCGCCATACCCTTCCGCGATTGTGCAAGCTTGCTTGAAGGTGTCGGCGATCCTCTTAGTATTCGCCAGCGGGTCTTTGGCCCACTCGGCGGGACTCGCGGCAGAATCAATCCGCACGATCCCGTAGCGGCGAATGCCTAGCTCGCGTAGTTTTCTGGCGATGCCGCACGCTTTCCGAACCTGCGTCAGGAAATTGTATCGCTCCTGTTCGGATCCCATCGCGGATCCGCCGCCGGTAGGAGGCCAGACGGGCGCGACCACCGAGCCCACCACCAGGTTGCGCGAAGCAATTCGATCGGCGAGGGCTTTCAGATCATCGTCAGTGGAATCAATTTCAACATGCGGGGCGAATAAGAAAAGATCGACGCCATCGAACCGGATACCGTCCACGTCAGCCGATGCCGTCAGGCTGAGCATTGTCTCGAGATCAATGGGCGGTTCGGAATCGGGACCCTTGCCGACCAGGCCGGGCCACATCGCGTTATGGAGCGCCGGATACTTGCGCGTGGTCGAGGTGCCCATGCTCGTCTATTTCTTCCGTAGCGGCTCAGCGTCTGGATTCCCAGGGCCGAAGTGCTTCAGCATGACTAAGGGATCGGTGGCGCTCGTATTTTCGATGAGCACGCCTTCTTTGGCCGCAACCGCCGTGACGAATAGCTCATCTTCGGTCATTTCCCCGAAGCGAATCATGGCCGGCGCTCCGACTGAATGTGAACCGCAAGTCCCATGTCCCTGGGTCAGAATCAGGCCGTATGCCGCGTTATCGCGAATCGTGATGGTGCGTCCGGGCATGACCGTTAATTCCTTGGCCGAGTAATATCGGGTCCCGTATGTGATCCACTTCTCACAATACCCGCCATCCTGCATGCCGTCGAGCGGCCGCACCGGCATCGGGAAGACTTTATTCGTTTTGGCGAACTCAGGGTTCACGTTGGCGTTCCAATCGAGCATGCTTACCAGATAATCGAGGTCGTGATGGTACTTCGGCAGCACGTCTTTCGTAAGCAGGCTCCAATCGACCACGCGGCCCTCCACCACCGATTGAAACATCGCGAATACATCACTGCTCACCTGCGGCTCGTAAGTCACCAGCGAGCCAGGCGCGTGAAGAATGCCTGGATTTATCTGCCATCCGGCGCCGGGCTGCAGACGATAGGCGCGCGAGTGAAAAAGGATTCCATTGTCGCCTTTTTCCCAATTTTCCAGGCAGCGGCGGACGTCTTCTGTGGTGGTGCCCGGCTCCAGGCCCATAAAAGTATACGGAAAATGGTTTTCGGACAGGTTGTATTGCGGGGGGAAGTAGTAAGCTTCCGGTTTTCCACGCTGCCCAATTAGTTTCGCGATCTCATCGCTCTGGTGCATGTGATGGGGGATGGGGCCCATGTTATCGAAAAATTTGCAGAGCAGATTCCATCCGCCCTCGCGCTGCATCACATCCGAGCCAAGCAGGAGATCCCCGGCGCTATCCATGGCCTCCTTGAACAAAAATCTCTTCCCGCCATCGAGCCGCACGTAGCTCAAACCTTCGTCTTCCAAGGTGGCTGCTCCATTGGAAGCCTTGGTCGTCGAAGAAAACCAGCGTTCATTAATCCCGCCGCGATGCGCCCCGAACGCGTACAAATCGTCGGGATGCAGTTTTAACCTCCGGCCCGGGATCATAAACGAACGTGGGACCCAGCAAGGTTCCAGCCTGAGAATTCCGCGTCCAGCATTAACGGCCTCCTGAACGCTTGATCGATCCAGCATTATTGCAGTAATCCTTTTTGAGTCTCAGTGCTCTATCGGAAGGCCGAACGAGTACAGAGTATTGTCGTACGTCCCGAAGTATACTCGGCCGTTGGCCACCGCCATACTCGCGAAGTGCGTGAAGGAGGCGATGCTATCGCCGCTCGAATACAACTCTTTTCCTGTTTCGGCGTCCAAAGCATAAAGTGTGGCGTGTACCGACCGTTCCGCGCGCTGCTGCGAATTGAACAGGCCGCCTTGGTTCTCGTTGGCCTGACGGACGAATTCGCCGCTAGAGAGCGCGAACACCACACCATTGGCGACCACCGGCGGAGCGGGAATGATGAGGTCGCGCGACACCCAGGCCGGCGAGAGTACCGTCTTGCCATCTTTCTCTTCCACTTTGAACGCCACGATGCTCCCGTGCGGGGCCTCGCCATTAGTGGCTGGAAATTTCACTTCTTTTGTCAATGGCCCCCATACTGGCGCCAGCACCCAGCGTGTTCCCTTACTGTCTTCCCAACTCGCCAGGCCGCCCCAAATCCCAAAACCCGCAAAGTCGACTTCGTCATTGCAAATTAGAGGAGTCCGAAAAAGCGGCGTGCGATGGTTCGCGCCACCCAATGATTGGCTGTCGAGGAGGAACAACCGGCCTTCCTTACCGCCCGCGACAATCAAGTCTCGGCCCTTAAATGGAAAAACCGTGGGAGTTGTATTCATGTCCAGATCACGTTTGGTAATCCACTCGCGATTGGATGGCGTGTACCAATCTTTCAGCTTCAGATCTTTGGGTGACAAGGCCACGATTGTATCCGAGTATTGGCCCTTCGGCGGGTCCCACTCGCCGTCTCCAATTTCCCCATAGACCGTTCCGTCCGTGCCGATCGCAGCGCCGCCGAGCCCCCAGACGCCCCCGCCGTTGGTAGCGAAGGAACTGACCTTTTTATCAGCGCTCGCCAGATCCATTGCATACACGCCATTTGGGTTGCCACCGCATTTCTGACCAGTCGTTGTATACACGACGTTGTCGACCATATTCATGCTGTAAGGCTTCCCGTTGGGGGGAACGAGCCTCGCGGGCGCCATGACGTCTTCACCATTGGCGAGGTTCATTTCATGCAGGTTCCCATCACTGGTGAGGACGTAAATGCCCCGCACTGAGAAAGCTCCGCCACCGCGCCCTGCTGGAGCGGCCGGCCCTCGACCACCGGCCGCAACGGGCGCACCGCCGCCGCCCCTTCCGCCAAAAGTCGGCGGAGGCGGAATCACGGGTGTCGCGGTTAACCCGCCTGGACAGAGCCAGGTTGGGTTTTGAGTTTGCGGAACGTCGGCGGCATGGTCGAAATGTCGCTGCCACAGAATCCGGCCCAGATCGGCGTCTACGGCATAAATATTGTCCGAACTGCCGGCCACGAACGCCATTTCCTTAAATCCACGATTCGTGATGAGCCGCCCGATGATCAACGGCTCGAAGATCGAGTACATGGCCTTTTGCTCGTTCTCGAGCTTCAGTTTCCAGAGCAGCTGAAAGCCCTTCACGCTGTCCTTGTTGATGGTGGGTTCGTATTTCTGCCAGCCGCTTCGTTGTGGATCGCCGCCATGCGTGAGCCAGTCGGCCACACGCCCAACCTGCGCATGCGCCAATGGCAGACAGAGGCCTATCACACTCAGCGAGACGACTGCCAGACGACGTAGCTTTTGCATTCACGCTCTCCTACCATCCCGATTGCACAAACAGATTGATCTCGAAGGTCAGTTTACCTCACGCCAGGCCGCTAAAACTGGAGCCGCAATCCCATTTGGATATCGCGCCCGTCATAGGCCGTCGAGATGACTCCAGCCGTTACGTCCGAGATATTCGCGTCCGGGAATCCGAAATTCGGATGATTCAGAACGTTGAAAAACTCGGCACGGTACTGCAATTTCACGCGCTCGGTAAAGACAAAGTTCTTAGTCAAGGAGAAGTCCAGGTTTCGGAACGGTGGGCCGATGATCTTATTTCGCCCGGCGTTTCCCTGAAAACCGATAGCGGGCACAGCGTATGCCGAAACATCAAACCAGTGCGTCACGGTAGGATCGCTGATATTGCCGTAGCCGGGTTTGACCGCATTGACGCGCTGGGGAACAAACGAGCCGCAATTGCAGACGGTCGTGCTGGAAGGTGTGATGGGGAAACCGCTGAGCAGCTCGGCGATACTCTGGATTTGCCATCCTCCTAGGACGTAGTCCATCGCTCCGCCGCTGGAAAGCCAGCGTTTGCCCTTTCCGAACGGCAACTCGTATCCGGCGCTAAACGCCGCGCGATGGGTTTGATTGTATCTGGAAAGCGCGCGATCCAGCTTTTTGTTGGTTCTAAAAGCGGTGTCGTTAGCTTCCACTTCGCCGGAGTTGTTGTCGATGTTCTTGGAGAATTGATAGTTCGTCAGAAAGAACAGGCCCGCAGAATATCGCTTCTCCAGCCGAACCGAGCCGCCATTAAAGCTGGCGTTGGCGTCGTTATCGGAGGTAAGGATTCCCGGCGCAAACTGCGGATAAGGCGTTCGCGTGATGGCAGGCGTCATGCCGAAATTCCGTTGATTCTGGTTGTACCGCTTGGCCAGTTTGTGGGTCCCGGTACCCGTATAGGCGACCTCCAGCACCAGGTTCTTTCCGAGGCTCTGTTGCACATTGAAGTTCCACTGCAATGTATAGGGAGTGCGGTTGTTCGGATCGACCGAGAACGGGGCGGGGAATTGCGAAATGTTATTCAAGCTGGGAAACAGGCTGTCGATCGGAAGTGGACTGCTCTTGTCCGGCTGCAGTGTGTAATTGCCATAGAACGGCGGCACCAGGCGCGTGAATTGCAGTTCGTTCAGGTTCATGTTGTCGTAGTACACACCGAATCCAGTGCGAATCACGGTGCGATTTGTAACGCTGTATGCGATCCCCAACCGGGGCGCCCAATTGTTCTTGTCCGGCTTCAAGATGCCTGCCGGATAAAAATTGTTCTGGTTGATGATCAGCGGTGCGAGCGACGCCGGAATTTGTGACGGTACCTGGTGAAAGCCGATCTTGCCGCTCGCTGCATCGAACGCGCCTTCCTGGTTGTTGAGCTCTTTCCAGGGAGCCAGGTATTCGTAACGCATTCCGATATGTAGAGTCAGCTTCGTAGTTACCTGCCAAACATCGTCAAAGAACGGTGCAAGCGTGTTGGAGCGATAGTTGGAGCGCGAACTGCCGAAGGCGCCCTGACAGGAGGAACAATAACCCAACAGATAGTCGGCAATTGCATTGCCCGAAAACTGCCCATTGAATGTAAAGGTTCCGCGGGGAGGAACCTCCGTGATCTGAAAGAACCTTCGGTTTTGCGCCTGGATGCCAACGCGGATCGCATGTTTTCCCCAGACCTTGCTCACTGCATCGGAAATGCTGTAGACATTCTCAATAGCGCCTTGCGTGATCGTTCCTTCGCCCTGGGCGCTAAAGCCGGAAATGGTCCAATTCGGGCGGCCGTAATCGATCGGATCAGTCGCGCCGGCCAAATTTTGCAAGCCGACTTGTTGGACCCAGTTCGTCCCGCCCAAAGCAATTGGAGCATCCAGATGATTGGCGCGGTTGTAGCCCAAGCGAACTTCATTCACCACGGTCGGGGACACTGTCCAGGTTTCTCCAACCGCCACATTCTGGCCGCTCTGTGGAAAATTCGTGGCTGAAAAGGTTGCTGGATTTATCTGCGACCCATCGAACCAAAGGTAGCGTTCAAACAGGCTATGCTTCTGATTCAGGATCTGATCGGCCCGGAAGGTCACTGTCTCTGAATTATCGATGAACGATTTCACCGTGCGGAAATTGTTAGCAGCCGCATTGTTCGGAGCGGGAATGGTGGGCGTGAGCACTTGTGCAAACTTCGATATTTGGGAAACGGGTATGATGTTGCCCTGGAACGGCTGGCCACTCTTCGGATCGATGATGGTACCGCTAATGCTCGATAAGTTTCCCGATAACAGCGTGGGATTCGGCACGCTGCCGAGCAGTGCTTGCCCCTGCGTTGTTCGCAGCTCTTCGTAACCGCCAAATACGAAGAACTTGTTCTTGATGACCGGCCCTCCCGAAGTTGCGCCAAATTGGTTACGCCGATACGCCGGTTTCTGAGCGGCAAAGAAATTGCGCGCATCCAGCTTATCGTTCCGAAGGTACTCGTACAACGATCCATGGAACTCATTAGTGCCTGATTTGGTGACCACCGAGATGGCCGCCTGCCCCTGGCCATATTCCGTCGAAAACGAATTGCGAAGCACGCTGAACTCCTGCACGGTATCCACCGACGGTTGTAGGGATAGATTGTTGAAGCGAAGCGACCGTACGTACACGCCATCGATCACGTAATTCGTCGATCCATCGCGCCCGCCTTCCACCTGCACGTACTCATTCCGTGTGCCATATTGCGTTGCGCCGCGTTGCAGGTTCTGGCGAGGCGAAACGCCCGCGGCGAGCGAAGCGAGTTGAACCAGGTTGCGGCCGTTCAATGGGAGGTTCTCGATCTGCTTTTGATCGATCACCTGACCCACCGTGCCACTTTGGGTTTGAAGCAAGGGAGCTACACCCTCGACGTTCACCGACTCGGCTACGGCGCCGACACCGAGCGTGATGGTCGGGTGAGCGATATCGCCGATCCGAAGCTCGAATGAGTTGAGAAGGGCGGTCTGGAAGCCGGATTTCTCCACGCGGATCTGATAGGTTGCGGGAGGAAGATTGGGAATTGAGAATGCGCCCTGTGCATCCGTCGTGGCGACACGTTGAGCGCTGGTTCCGATGTTGGTGATAGTCACGACCGCGCCCGGCACACCTGCCTGCGTGCTATCAGTAACCTGCCCCACTATCCCCGACGAGGCGGACTCCTGAGCTTTGACGGTTAAACTCAACAATGATAATGCGATGAGGGCAAAGCAGCAACCCAGGATCGCGGATAGGCTCGACGAACGCAGTTCGGACATTGAACCACCCCCTTAAGCATACGCAGACGTTGGTTAAGAACAGCCTAAAAACAACCACTTGAAACGTATCAAGAGACCCAAACAATCGACTTGAAACGTCTCAAGACCATTTCAATAAAATATAAAGAACCTCAACTATCTTGTCAAGGCCAATTCCAAAACAGATAGATCACCCATGCTAGAATCAGTTTCCAGGAAAAACTGACCGCGGATGTCCACCATCAAGGAAGTCGCAGATTTGGCTGGTGTTTCCATAGGAACTGTCTCCCACGTACTCACCGGATCGCTGCCCGTTAGTCCTCGCCTCCGCACCAAGGTCGAAGCCGCTATTCGTGAACTGGATTACCACCCCAACCATGTCGCCCGTAGCTTGAAAACCAGCAAGACCCGCACGTTGGGCATCATTGTTCCCGACATGACCATCCCGTTTTTCCCCCGGATCATCCGCGGCGCTGAATCCGCTGCGCGCCAAAGGAACTATTCGTTGGTGGCCGTGAATTCGGACGAAAGCGTGCGCCGTCAAAGGGAGCTTCTCTCTCTCTTGCGATCGCAACGCGTGGAAGGAATTCTCCTGGTCGCCGGTGCTTTGAGGGACCCGCTGGATCAAATTTCCCGCACGATGGATTCGGGCATGCCCATGGTTTGTGTCGATCGCCTTCCGGCTCAGCTCGAAATCGATTCCGTGGCCGTGGAAAACGGCGCCGCCGCAGAATTGGGCGTCAGCCATTTGATCTCGATGGGCCATCGCAGCATCGCCATCGTGACCGGTCCACTGACGTTACGCAACGAAGAGGAACGGCTTCAGGGCTATCGGCAGGCCTTGCGCAATGCTGGACTAACGGTCGACAAGGAATTGATTTGGGAGGGAAACTTTCATGTCGATGAGATCGCCACAATTTGCCGGCGGCGCCTCGGCGATTCATCCCCGCGCCCCAGTGCGCTGTTCGCCACCAATGGTCCTGCGGGTCTCGGGGCATTGCGAGCATTTCGCGACTGTGGTCTTAGAACGCCGCAGGATATTGGGTTCGTCACGTTCGACGAACTAACGGTGGATGACCTCTTCACTCCGTCCGTCACGACCGTAGTCCAACCGGCCCATGAAATCGGAGTCCGCGCAGCCGAGATCCTGCTGAAACGAATCGGCGAGGGCTGGTCTGCAAACAAGACGCCCATCACCGCGCGCTTGCCTGCCACTTTGCAGATCCGCGAATCTTCCCGGCTCGTCGAGCGGGTGGGCCACGCCCGCTAAGCTCGCAGCATCCATCGCCGCGTCTTTCTAAACCTTGAATCGAGGAAACAGCTTTTCCGTATTCCCCCGTTCGATCGCCGCCATCAACTTTGGCGGCAACCTCGAAGTCGGTAATTCGTTCACAGTAGACTCGATCGGTTCAGGCGAAAAATCGGTGCCAAACAGAATGTGATCCTCGGGAGCGAACTTAAGCAAAGCCGCCAAGGGCATGGGGAAGCCGCATGCGCGATGTCGAAATAGAATTTCTTTAACTCCGGCCCACACGCCATTGGGAATGTACTCAGCATGCTTCGGATCGCGCAGGATACCGATCTTTGATCCGACCGGCCAGAACCGGCATCGTTCCGCCGGAATGCGGAATGATAATTTTGATGTTCGGGATACTTATGCAGCACGCCGCCCGCGAGAATGCTCGTGCATGCGCGCGTGATGTCGAAGTCAAACTCGTTCATGGCCGTGGGGACGCCATCGTTGAGATTGCGGCAGCACTGCGGCGCGAGGGGATGCATATAGACAATCGTGTTGCGCCTGATTCAGTTCCTGCCACATGGGATCGAAATAAGGGTCGCCGGGCCAGCGATTGTGATTGTCATTGGTATATATGCCGATTCCGTCCGCCTTTAGCGTGTCCAGGCCGTACGCGATCTCCGTCATGACGGCGTCGATATCCGGCAGCGGCACGCCCGTAAACAGCCCGAATCGTTTGGGGTGATCCGCCATTACCTTGGCTCCGTAATCGTTGCCGATTCGTACGGCCTTGCGGCCTCTTTCCGTGCCGTCGTAAAGAATATCACCCATCTGGGTCATCGAAAGGATCGAGACCGCGATATCAAACTTGTCCATCATCTGGAGTGACAGTTCAGGGGTCCAAGGCGCCCGGCCGGCGCGCCCGGTCCGACTTGCAGCGCTGGGGGAGCGTGATGATGATGAACGTCGATGCGCCCGCCCTTTGCGGTCGATTTATTCACTTGCTGTCCGAACAAATGTTTGGACGACAGCGTCGCAATCGCGGTTCCGGTCATGGCCAGAGTTTTGAGTGCATCTCGTCGCGACAAAGCATTCGATTCCAAGCCAGGATTCTCCATGAACGTCCTTTCGCTGCTATACCGAATTTACCCAGCATAGAACGAAACTGAGCGCCGATGCAGATCCAGGGAATGACGGCCGCCGATTTGCGACTGAGCGAAGCCTAGATGGTGCCAGCGAACATCATGTAGGGATAGTTATATCCAAAACCGGCTTTTGATTCTTTCAGGTATTCACCGGCAAAGAGGCGGCCGTAACCAGCGCCAAACTTCCAGATCTTCGACCATTGGTAGAGTGCTATGGTGTTGGTCTCAGACCCGATGTGGGCGCTCGAAGCTTTGCGATTCAGAACAATCGAGCTTCCCGCCGAGTTGTACAGGCTGTCCTGAACCGTGGCCAGATAAAACTGGTTGACGTCGGTACGCACCTTAAGTTTCTTAGCAATGAGAAAGTCGAAGCCTGCCCGCGCATTCTTCATATTCTTCCACCCGAACTGATCGATCATGCCGTAATAGCCATGGTTGCTGGGGTAGAACTGATCGAAAGTGTCGCGGGTGCCGTCTTTACTCGCTGGATCACCGGAGGCGTAATTGTACTCCAAGCTCAGCCTGGGCTGATACGCGGAACGATTCATGGTCCATCCAGCCACGTAGCTGGCGGCCGCGGCGGATACTTTGTCGGACGAATAAGAACCTCGCTGAAAGAGCAGTTCCACAGTGTAGTCGAATCGGCCGGGTGTCTTGCCGAGTACGCGTAGGCCGGGACTCATCAGCAGCGAGTCACCGAGCGTTCCTGTTTCACTCCTTACCAGAAGCGTTTGTTTGAACAAGAGATACGGTTCGATATCCATCCAGGACACCAGCTTCTTGACAGAACCGTAAGCGCCGTAAAAATGCTCGCCGGGCTTATGGCGATCCAGGCGAGTGGGGTCGATCAGTACCGATGATCCCGCAAACAGGTCCACCTTCGCGCCGGCTCGTGAGACGGCAATGTCCACGGCATCGAAACTTCGTGAAATACCCCAGTCGGCTGGCCCGATCAGCCGCTCGCCGCCGAATGCTAACTCTTGCCGGCCTGCCCGAGCAACCACGTCCACCACGCCGTTATAGCTCGCCTGGAGATAGGCCTGGCGTAAATCGACGGGGTTGTACAGCGTGTTGGGAGCCGGGGAGGTGTCGTATCCGCCCGCTCGCGCATCTTGGGCCTCGGCGAAGAATCGAAGCCACGAAGTGGGTCTAACGCCCACATTCAAACGGATTCGGCTCAAGTAGTACCCATTGGCGGTGTTCTTTAGAAGCGATGTGCCGGATGGATCCTCGAACCGGCCCCGGATTTGACCGCCCACCTGTAGCCAGACCGGTAAGTGTAAAGCCTCGGCGCTCGCGGAGATTGGATCGCCCGAAGGATCGGAGGGATCAATTGGGTTCGCTGGGTCTCCATCGTCATCCAAAGCCGGAAGAGCCGGAAGTGCCGCAATCAAGAGGGCCGCGATAAAACGCATGTAAAACTTATCGGCCGGTTTGGTGGGTTTTTGAGCGGAGATAGATGAGGAATTGGGGCGGGAGGTGATGATAGTCCCGCCCCACTTCGGTTTAACGACCCGGTTATTGAATCGAGTAGACTTTCGGCACGATTTTCACGCGAACCAGAATCGTGGTTCCGTCCAGGCGCACAAATTGCATCGTATATTCGCCCACCCAACCTGGACCCGGCTGCCAGTAAAAGACTCCACCCTTCAGACTCGAACCGATCGGCAGAGCCCGCGCTTCGCCTCGTATTAACAAGTTGCCGCGGGCTGCCCCGAGATGCAGTTCGATAAGCCCCACCTCTTCCATACTCACCGAGTACGTGCCGGCGGAATCCGGTGCGACTGACTCGGGCGGGCGATTGCGGTTCAATCCATTGCGGACTTGGACGGATTTTCCAGCAGCCGATTCTTCTATCAAGTCTGCGGGCGCCGCAACGCCGCCGTTGGTATTCTGCACGGTGAAGTACCGGCTGCCCAATCCCGACCCGCGTCCCAGATTGTCGAATGCGTTCCAGGAAATAGTGTGGACTCCATTGGCCAGTTCGGTCGTGTTGATGTAGAAGAAGCCCACCGGACCGTTGCTGTTTTTGTAGCCCGGGAAGAAGGTCGCGATATCACTGCGGAACTGATTGTAAGTCGGATTTCCGCTGAATACGCCGTCGATCACCACCGTTATGGTTGATCCATCAACGGGTATCATCGCGGTTTGCGGCGTCAATGCCCAACCGAAGTTCACGGAGTTGGCCCCTGAAATGGTGCCTCCCTGTGTCGGCGTATCTATCGCGCCGAAGGGTGCGGTGGCGTGCGCATTGTCGACCGTGAGGGTTCTGGTCCCCAGATCAAGTTGCAAGCCCGCTTTGTCGTACGTTACGGCATGCAGTTTGTACACACCGTTGCCAGGCGCGCCGGAGCCACTCGAATTCGGCAGGACGTTGGTGAGCAACTGGTAGCCCCAACCGGCCCGGTATTGTAAGGGAGAAGTTGGGAATAGGAACTCCACGTCCGGTCTTGCGTCGGCGGAAAATGTTGCCGTACCGATGAAAACCAGCGTGCCTGGAGTTTCACCCGTTATCGGCTCTCTGAAAATATCCACATGCATAACTTCGATGTTATCCAGCGACCAACCGGTGACTGGAATCGCGCCGACGACTCCGGTTACGCCGCTCACGGGCGTATCGAAGTTGCCAGATGGCAAAGCGGGTATAACGTTCCTGACGTTCACCTGAATGATTTGCGTCGTGTTGCTTACGCCCGGAACTGTGACGGTAATCGCACCGCTGGGTCCGCCGACGACGGAAACCTGGAACGTGCCTGTGCCGATTCCAGAACCGGAACTCACCGTGATGTTGGAGTGGTCGGATGTTGCGGTCCAAGCCGCGTTAGGAATAGTGGGGATAGTAACAAGGACCGTTTGCGGACTAGTGATCAACGAGCCGTTGATTCCGAAGTTCAGCGTTCCCCGGTTCACCATAAGGCTCGCCAGGGTTGAAGTAATGATAGTTGAATCGGCGACGGCAGCCAACGCCGAACCGCCACCCGTAACGGTAGCCTTGTTCACCTGTGGCGTTGGAGCGGAACCGGAAATGTTGACCGTTGCCGTGAGAGGCGGATAGCTTGCTCCAGGGGGCAGAGCGTCAGAGCGAGTGCATGTCGCTGTGCTGCAAGTCCAGCCCGTGCCCGACATGGCTGTAACAGTCAGCCCAGCAGGCGGGGTTTCCGCCATCGTCACCAGGCCCACTGTCGCCCCGACGCCGGCGTTGCGGACTGAGATCGTGTATTGAGCGCCGATTTGTCCTTGCGCGAAGTTTCCCACGTGGCTTTTGGTGATAACAAACAAGGGTACTGGAGGAAGGATCGTAGTCGGATCGGATGCGGTCCCCGGCAACGACGCACCGCCGATGACAGTGACCAGGTTGGTCACAGAGACAGCAGCGTTCGCTGTGACGTTCACCACAACAGAAATCGAGGGGTAACTCTGGCCGGAAAGCAGCACGTCGGTTCGAGTACAGTTTGGAAGACTACAGGTCCAGCCCGTGCCCGACATGGAAGTCACGCTCAGCCCGGTGGGTGGATATTCCGTCACGGTCACCAATCCAGTGGTGAGCGGCGCGCCGGAGACGTTGGCCACCACGAGTGTATAGGTATCGCCAATATCCCCTTGTGCAAAACTCCCGGTATGGCTCTTAGTGATGGTCAGTAGAGGAACGGATGTTACGAATCCCGCTGTGATGAGACGCGTTGTACCGGTAGGCGTATTGCAGGTGCTCTCGTTGCAATTCGCCTCCTGGCCAGTCAGACTTGACGTTCCTCCACCAGGCGCCAACGCCGGTGAAAAGAACATGGAAAAACCTGGCAGCCCGACTTGGTTAGTCGCGGAGGACGTAACAAAAAGAGCGCCGGTGCTGTCGTCCGTGATTCCGCCAGACAGAGTAGTAATCGTAGCCCCAGCCCGGCTGCCCGTTTGAGTGGTGATGTTGATGTTGCTGAACGTACCGTTGCTGGCGTCGAAAATAAAGGATCCGGTCGCCGTGGCGCCATCCGCAAACTTCACGCCTGCTAGGAACCATTGCCGTGGCACCGACGAGCCGAGCGTAGCGGTAACCGATCCCGCCGAGATGGAGCGGGAGGTGCCGGAAGGAGTGGTGCAATTGGAATCTGAACAGTCCGCTTCCTCGCCAGTCAGAGTGGCCGTTCCGGCTGCGCCCGGAAGTATCGGGGAAAAAAGCAGAGACAAACCTGGCAGCCCTGGTCCGACCGCGCCAGTGACAAGCAGCACTCCACTGCTACCCTGGCCAAAACCGTTCGAAACGGTATTATAGGCCTCACCGGCTCGCGTGGCGCCACTGGTTGTGATGTTGACGTTGCTATAGGTGTTGGTGAGCGCATCGTACTGGAACGAGCCGCTGGCCGTCGCGGAATCCGAAAACGTAACGCCGCTCAGAGTATATGTGACAGGCGCAGCCTGTGCTGCCGCCATCACCAGAAGTGAGAGCAAGCTAACCAATAGTCGCGGCGTCGTTAGCGTCCAGCGGCCTTTTGAATCCTGCGCGGCGAACCGCTGCGTTATTGTCATCACAATTCTCCTGATGCGCTTTCGGACGGTTGGTCTGGAACTGACGTCCAGAGGTTGCCGAAAAGAACTTTTCTGCAACTAATGCTGACGCGCGAGCGTTATCTACGGCTGGGACTGAATCAATTTCCAGGCAGTGATGCCACCGCCGCTGGAGCATCGATTTCCAGGCTCGCCTGCAAACGCAGCTATGATTTCATCCCGGCCGTCGCCATCCAGGTCGGCCAGTTGGACATGAGCCCCTCTGCATCCCCCGCCATACACCGGCAGGTCGACGCTGTTTCGAACGAGTCCGCCATGTCCGTCGGAGAAATATACGAAGGTCTCGCCCCGAGTGGTGAGAGCGACCAGATCCACTGATGCTTTCCCGAGGAGGTGGCCAGTGGCCAGCGCCACGGTTCCCTCCTGGGAAGCTTCCCTCGAGAGTGGCCGACGCTCCCATGTTCCACCGGCGCGTGAATAGAACAGGTCTAGCGCCGAATACCAAATATCGTTCTCGAGAGTGAGATATGCCACGGCGAGATCGTCTTTTCCGTCATGATCGAAGTCTCCGGCCGCAACTGCCTGAACAATTTGATGGACGCCCGGAAGTTCTACCGCAATTGGTATCGCGATGCCGTCCGCGCGCCACAGATTTACCAGATCCTTTCGATCGATGACACTCGACCCGGTCGCAACATCGAGGTGTCCATCACCATCGAAGTCTCCGAGCGTGACCGAGTCGCTGTAAACGCCCTTGCTCATTTTTCGCTCGCCGCGGCGCCAGCCATGGGAGCCTTGATTGAGAAATACAACTACACCGTCACGATCCGAAGGAGATTGTGAGCTTGCCGGGCCAGGCCCTTCCGATACCGCGATTAAATCAGGCCGGCCGTCGCCGTTCCAGTCCGCCACACGAATGGCACGAGACGAAAAATTACCTTCCAAACCCGCGCTGGCGTCACTGAAATTGCCGCGTCCGTCGCCGGTCAGCACAAAGAAGCCGTGCAGATGAACCGCCAGCGCGATATCAAGGTTTCCGTCCCCGTTGAAATCCGCAACTTCGATGTCACCGTAGTCATAGGGAAGGGAAGGGAACTGCGCCTCTTTCCATCGCGCCCAGGATCCTTTTCCGTCGCCCAAAAAAATCACGGGAGGCCCGAGCTGTTTTCGCGCAGGACCATGCACGATGTCCAGGTGACCATCGCCGTTCATGTCGGCAATCCGAAAACCCTCCCGCCATTGTCCTGATGTGGGCAAGCCTGCATCGAAACGGTCAAAGTGCCATGCCGGGCCGGATACGGTGGACGCGTGGTCCACTGGGATCAGGCCGGATACGCTCGCTCGGGTCTGGCCAACCAGGCTCGGATTCTGTTGACTCGTGCCGCTAACAAATGCAGCCAATGCCAAACATGCGCGTGCTAGACTTGTGTGTTTCACGATCGAAATCTACTGAACGACGTGGCTGGCGTTGGTCGCGCTGTCGTACTGCTGCGCGTTATGCAGCACACCCAACTTTCCGTCAATCAACTGCACCCAGGCTTGTGCGGCTGCCGTATCGCTGGTAGGTCCGGCTGTACCAGTCACGGCTGTATTCAGGTCGAGCCAGAGAATACCCGCCGCGAAAGTCACCGGCAGAGCATTGCCCCCTATTTGCACCATTTGCGTGGCGGCGGGAAAGGGAGTCACGCTCGTAATGCTTTGCGGATGTTCCTGTTCGTCAAAAGCGGTAATACCTTCCTGGCTCAAGGGATACCAGGCAGGCAGCGTGCCGCAACTAAATGGAGCTTGTGGAACTTTGGGATCGCGCCAAACGATGAGCGTGGCGCGGCCGACCGCCGGAGTCGGAACTCTCCAGGAGTTCAGCGTTCCCTGTGGGTTAAATCGAGCGGTGAACGATGTAGACAGCGGCTCCCGGTTATCGACTGCGGTGAAGCCGTTCAAGCGTCCGTAGAACGTATAGTTTCCTGATGTGGTGACAATTGGATCCGTAACGCTGGCATCCGTCGAGTGAACATGAACAACATTGATGCCGCGAGATATATTGTTGCTCGGATCGACATAATAGACCTCGCCCGTCAGATGGTTCTGGTTGGTTGCATCACCTGTTCCACCGTTTCCAAAATAGCTCGGATCCCCGGCATTCCTGGTGGTGCAATTATTCACCGTGTCGACCGTAATATAACCACGCGCGACGTTATCGCTATGATTTACTCCCGAACATAGAGTCGGAGCGGCGTTCCCGGTCAGGGCGGCCGCTAAATCGCTGATCTGTATCGCGGAGAGAACTGCCGGCGGAAGTTTACCGGTGCAACTGGCGAAATTAATATCCTGAGACTTGATGCCCTTGGGAGAAATGGTATCGGTCGGATCCTGTCCAGCGCTGCCGGTTTGCGGCAGAGTTCCCGCCAATAGGTTCCGCATATTGACGGTTTCGACATCGTAGCCGGTCAGATAAACGTTGAAATTGAACACGGGAACGGCTAGATCGCTCCAAATGGTGACGTGGGCTAAAACTGCAGTCGCAGCATTGTTGTTTAAGTTGCCAGAGTTTAGGTCCAAGCGACCGCCCTTATTGATGGTAAATATCGTATTCCTTCCATTGGGATTGCTGAGATCAACCTCAAAATACGGGATCAGAAGCGTCGAGGCAGCAGTTTCGCTTACAGCGGTAAAAGGCAGTGGCGTGATAGGGGCAGTCGGACCGCTAGCTCGCAGCGATCCAGGCATAAGCACAGCTGAAATGACGAGAGTGGTTGCCCACCCCGTTTTCACGAGGAGTTTCATAGTGATGTGAGATTCCTTTTTTTCTCGCTCTAGGGCGGACGCCTAGGAGATCCTCATCGATTGAATCGGTTGACTCCGATGAAGAATGGTGATTGGAGTATACACACTTTGAAACTGGTTTACAATCATTAAGTTTTATTCCGTCAACATTCGGCTGCGGCGCGCACAGCCACCGTATACAATCATGAGGGCTGCGCCATGGTCCTTGACGTCTCCGCCTTCATCGACTCACGCAAGATCAGCCCCTTTCATGTTCTAGTTGCCACATTATGCGCGATGGTCATGTTGTTCGACGGCCTTAACACGCAAGTCATCGGATATCTCGGGCCGGTTTTGTCGAAGGACTGGAGCCTTCCGCGGGGGGCGTTAGGTCCGATCTTTTCGGCCAGTCTGACCGGTTTGATGATCGGCCTGTTGGTTATCGGTCCCCTGTCAGACAAGCTGGGCCGCAAAGTTGCGATGGTCGCATCCACCGTTTTGTTCGGCTGTTTTACTCTATTGACGGCCGGTGCCCACGGTGTGCCTGACCTAATTTTCTATCGTTTGATGGCAGGAATTGGATTGGGTGGCGCGCTCCCCAACGCACTGGCACTGACAGGTGAATATTGCCCGGCGCGCCGACGGGCCACCATAGTGGTGATCATGTTCTGCGGTTTTTCGCTGGGATCGATTCTGGGTGGGGGGCTCACGGCCGCGCTGGTTTCGCGGTTCGGATGGCGGCCTGTCTTCCTGGCCGGTGGCGCGCTGCCCCTGCTCTTAACTCCCATTTTGATCGCGTTTTTGCCCGAATCGCTGCCTTTTCTGGTGGCCAAGGGCAATAAGCAGGAGCAAATCATCCGCCTGCTGCGCCGTATCGATCCAGCTTTTTCCGCGCCGCCGGACGCTCGATTTATTACCGCCTCGGGACGCACCACTCGCCTGCCTGTTATTCAACTGTTCGATTCCGGTCGGGCGCTCGGCACGCTGCTGCTATGGCTCATCTTTTTCATGAACTTGATGGTCTTCTTCTTTCTCCAGAGCTGGCTGCCGACAGTGTTGACGAGTTCAGGCCTAACGACCGAGACCGCTATCATGGTCTCTACCCTGATCTCGGTGGGCGGTATCGCCGCCGGACTTGCCACTGGACCGCTGATGGATCGTTTCGGGCCTTACCCTGTGCTGGCCACTCTGTATATTTGCGGAACCATGCTGGTGGCTTCGATCGGCTTTATATCGGCATCGCTGCCGGCCATCATCGCCATTACCTTCGGCGCGGGATTTTCGGTGAGCGGCGGACAAAAAAGCGTGAACGCTTTGGCGGTGATATTCTATCCCACGGCGGTACGTTCCACCGGTGTCGGTTGGGCGCTAGGAGTCGGCCGCATCGGCTCGATCGTCGGTCCCCTCATGGGCGGCTTCCTCATGGCCCAGGGCTGGTCCAACATCAATATTTTCGAATTTGCCTCGCTGCCTATGTTGTGCGCGGCCGCTGTAGTAATCGTGATGGGGCAGCACTATGGTTCGGGTCGTAACTACAAGTCCGATAAAGAAGGAATTGTGAGGGATGCAAAACGACAAGCGCTTGCTTGAATGGCCGGCGGGAGGACTCACGCGAGCGCCCTTCCGGGTCATGTCCGATCCCGAAATCTACGCCGACGAGCAGGAGCGTATCTTTGGGGGACCGGTTTGGAATTACCTGTGCCTGGAAGCGGAAATCGCTGACCCCGGCAGTTACCGAACGGTCTTTATCGGCGACACTCCCGTCATCATCGCCCGCGATCAAGACGGTCGCCTGCACGGGATGGTAAATCGCTGCGCTCATAAGGGCGCACTACTATGCCCGGAGGCCGGTGGTAACAAGAAGAATTTCACCTGCGCCTATCACGGCTGGACCTATGATCTGCAAGGAAAACTGCGCGGTGTTCCTTTCCAGAACGGCGTTGCAGGAAAAGGGGGCATGCCGGAGGATTTTGACTTAAGCTGCCATGGTCTTCAGCGCCTGCGGGCTGAGAATTTCCATGGAATGGTCTTCGGAACGTTCAGTGCTAACGTTGAGCCGCTCGAATCCTATCTTGGCCCCAAGATGGCCGCGCACATCCGCCGCGTATTTCACAAGCCGGTCGAGGTTCTTGGCTACCATCATCAGATACTGCACAACAACTGGAAGCTGTATATGGAGAATTCGCGCGATCCCTATCACGCCACCATTCTTCACACTTTCTACGCCACCTTCAAACTCAACCGGTTGACTATGGATGGCGGCGTCACGATGGATCACGACGGCTGGCACAGCATCAACTACTCGAAAGGCGCGACTTTCCGCGAGGGGGAGTATGAAGGCACCGGCATACGTTCGGTGATCGAGGATGTCGGCCTCGCCGATCCGTCGCTCCTTGAAAGGCGTCAGGAGTTTGAGGACGGGATTACGGTAGCCATTCAATCCATTTTCCCAAGTTGCGTGCATCAGCAGATCTACAACACGCTCGCGCTGCGCCAGCTTGTACCGCGGGGGCCGGGGCAAAGTGAACTTCATTGGACATTGTTCGGATACAAGGACGACGATTCGGCGCTCCGCCAAATGCGGTTGAAGCAGAGCAACTTGATTGGCCCAGCCGGCTACGTCTCCATCGACGACGGCGTGATCGCCGAGTACGTCCAGCGCGGCATCGCGGGCAAGGGAACCGAGGAGAGCGCAGTAATGGAGATGGGCGGCCGCGATCTCGCATCCACCACCGGCTCGCGAGCTACCGAGGTAACCCTGCGCGGTTTCTGGAACGGTTATCGCACCCTCATGGGTTTCTGAACATGGATGGGCTTCTAAACCTGGAAGACGAAAAGCTGCGCCGCCAGATCGAGGCGCTTCACACCCGCTATATTCAATCGATCGATGAAGACAAACTGGAAGAGTGGCCGGGCCTCTTCATCGAAACCGGCCTATACAAGATCGTCACCCGCGAGAACTTCGAGCAGGGATTGCCGTTGGCCGTGATGGAGTGCCGAAGCCGGGGAATGATGCAAGACCGTGTCACCGGCCTGCGTCGGATTAATTTCTATGAGCCGCAGCGCTACCTCCATCAGATCAGCGGCCTGACTATCGAGGTGGTGGATGATCATACGGTGAAATGCCGGTCGAACTATCTGGTGGTCCGCACCACTGGAGACGGTGCCATGACGCTCTATTCCGCCGGCGTTTATCTGGACAAGATTGTGCTGAACGGCAATAGCGTAAAATTCGAAGAACGCATCGTGGTTCCCGACTCGCGCCGGGTTGAGACGCTGCTGGTCATTCCCCTTTGAGCTAATGTAGTCCAGGTGAGCTTGAAATATATTAGTCTCGCGACGATCGTCCTGGCCGTAAGCTGCGCCGCGTGGTCTAAGCTCCACGCGCAGGAAGCCGCTTCGCGCTCTGTCTGGGATGGTGTATACACAGAGCAGCAGGCCAAGCGGGGCGAACCGAAGTATCACGATTATTGCGCCGATTGCCACGGCGACGATCTGGAGGGCGATGCCGAAGCCCCCGCCCTTTCAGGAGCGATGTTTCAAACCAATTGGGAAGGCTTGCCGCTGGGCAGTATGTTCCAGCGCATTCGCCGCGATATGCCATTGAACAAGTACGTCGGCACTTTGAGCCCTGGCGTCAATGCCGACATCCTTGCATACATCCTGAAAGTAAACCGGTTTCCCGAAGGTGGGACAGAGCTTTCACATACTGCTGAAATTCTCAACCAGATTCGCTTCGAATCTGTAAAACCGGATCGCAAGCGATAATTATTTCGCGCTTCTCAGCGCTTCACTGGTAACCACCGTGAGATCGTCGCGGACGACAGTGCCGCCCTTCATCACAAACTTCACACGTTGCATCTCCGTGATGTCTTGCAGTGGATCTCCCAACACCGCGATGAGGTCGGCGAACTTGCCCTTCTCGACGGTGCCGACGCTATTTTCCATATGGACGATCTCGGCATTCACCGTTGTTGCCATGCGCAGCGTGTACAGCGGCGTCGCGCCCCAACTTACGAATATCGGGAACATCTCGCTCTGCACTCCATGTGAGCAGTTGCACGAGGTATTAAAGATCCTTCCTTGACCGTTGTAAACCGATGTCGCGCCGCTGCCATAACCGAGCTTTACTCCCGCAGCCAGCATTCTCTTCCAGGTTTTTTCCATCAGGCGATAGCGGCTGTATGGCGCCCATTGCTTTAAGTCGCCTGGCTCATCCTGGCGAAGATCCAAAGTGGTCGCCGTCACCGGCAGGTTTTTCTGAAGGAGCATTTTTATGTCCTCGTCCGTGGCGCCCATGGCGTGCTGGATGTCGTCCACGCCGGCTTCGATCGCCCACTTCAGGCCGTCTCCGCCATAGGTATGGCTCGCCACGAACATACCCCGCCGATGCGCTTCGTCAACCACCGCCTTGAGCTCTTCCAGACTTGGAAGCGCCTGGTTCACCATTTCCCCGTTCGGCTTGAAGTAGAAAGGTCCAGTAGTGTGGATCTTGACATGATCGGCGCCGTAGTGAGCCAGTTGTCGCACGCCCGCTCGCAGAGCATCGACGCCATCAGCCACGATCTCCGGTTCGAACGGCTTCCACTCCAGGGGATAGGCGCTGTTGCCGGGGCCTGTGATCGCCAGAA
Source organism: Bryobacterales bacterium (assembly GCA_963769205.1). Lineage (GTDB taxonomy): Bacteria > Acidobacteriota > Terriglobia > Bryobacterales > Bryobacteraceae > Palsa-89. Next base: position 89,481 of record CAVYKR010000027.1, read on the forward strand.
TCGGACCGGCCGGGCGAAGGCGCGGACCCTGCACCAACCCGCTGTCGATCGCTCTCTTCAGCTCCACATCCGCGAATCCGCCGCCATGCGATCCCTGCACCACTAAAGTCGTGTAGCCGGATTTCAGACTCTCGGTGGCGCTGTGCAGGGCTACCAGCACTTGATGCTGCAGCCCGATCGAGGCGTCCGTAAGGTGTACGTGTCCGTCAATTAATCCTGGCAACACGGTGGCGCGGCTGAGGTCGATCACTCTGGCGCCTCCAGGTATCGACAGGCTGGCGGCCGGCCCCACCTGCGTAATTCGTTCGCCCTGGATAAGCACCACTTGGTTCGCCAACATCTGGCCTGCTTTTGGATCGAACAAGCGGCCCGCGCGTACGGCGGTGGTCTGAGCCTGCGACCAAAGCGCAGTGGATACTGCCAATAGTCCGATGACTGTTCTCAACATTTAGGTCTCCAGTTTAAATTCTCGCCTTCAACGTCCGTAAACCAGCAGGTGGAATGTGCCTGGCTTAGCGCGGGGCTGCGGATTGCGCTGCTTCTCAGTGGGCGGCCCGGGCGGATCGAAATCCGAGGTGTCGACAAAAAGATTGTGCGTTTTGGGATCCAGCCCCATCGTCTTGGCCCCGAACTCGGTCTTCACCGTTTCCACCACACTCAACTTATCGGGCGAGTCCTCGTGAAAGATGTGGATCGTCCCCTCCCGCGTGGAAGTGGCCACTACGTTGGTCGCCGGGTCAAATATGGTAGTGTCCACACGGTCCCCGATCGGGAACGACTGGCCGATGATTTTTCCGTTGTCCGCATCCATCACTACCAGCAGCTTAGGATTGCGGCCGCTGATGAACAGCCGCCGACTTTTGCGATCCATCGCGATCGATACCGGTTGTCCCGCGGGTGCCACTGGCCACCGCGATTTCACCTGTATTGTCTGAGAATCGATGGCTATTACTTCGTTGGTGTCTTCCAAATTGTTGTAGATCGTTCCCTTGCCGTCGGCCACGGCCTGCTCCGGAGCCCCGCCCAGCGCGATTGTGGCCACTACTTCCCCCTTCGCAGGGTCGATGACGGTCGCGCTTTTAGGCTCACCGTTGAAGACAAAAACGCGCTTCGAGGCTGGATCATACAGGATGGAATCGGCGTCCTTGTCAGCCTTTACTTCCCCGATCTTCTTCAGCGTCTTCAGATCGAAGATGATCGCCTGGGCCAGGTCTCCGTCGCTAACGAATCCGCGCCCTAGCTCGGGGACCACCGCAACGCCGTGGTCGCGTTTGAAACCAGTGATTGTGCCGAGCACCGCGTAATTGTCGGCGTCCAGCACCTTGATCTCGGTACCGTGCGAAAGGTAGACCCGCCGCGCCGCGGGATCCACGGTGATGTAGTCGAAGTACTCTCCGCCGCCTTCCGCCGCGCCGAACGGAATCTTCTTCAACAGGTGATAACCGCCCGGCGGTGCAGCCGCTAGAACAGCCGCGCCGAGCGCCAAAATACAGACGCCAACAGCCTTCATTTCAAACCTCCCGTTCTTGCTGCAATAGCGGTCGCAATTCTTGGATTTTCTTCACGTTCTCCAGATCCAGTACTCTCTCGATTAGTTTCGAGCATTTCTCACCGCCCAGCAAGGGCGTCATGAGATCGCGGCATTTCGCGACCACTTCTTCCCGTGTCATCGGATTGTCGACCGTGCCGCGCACCGCATCCACCCGTTCGGTCAATCGCGACCCGTCCTTGAGCGTCACTTCCACAATCGACTCGCGCTTGGGATATTGGCGCTCCAGTTCCTCATCGGGAACCAGCTGCACTTTGGCGCGTTCCCGGAGTATTGCGGCGTCCTTCATACGGGGCTTGTCGTGCGCCGCCGTGAACGACGCCGTCTTGTCGATCAGCATCACAGCCACCATGTGCTGCATACAGATGTCCGGAATTTCGCGATTGTTGACGGTCTTGGCCTCGCTAGTTGCCACCCGGACGATGACTTTCTCGACCTGATCGGCCTCGAACGGACGCTTCTTTCGCATGTTCACCAACGCATCCAAAGGCGCCTGGATGGGCGACCCCACCGTCCACTTCTTGATGTTGGTTTGCGTCACCTCGTAGCGCTGTCCTAGCTTTTCGATCAACTTCTCCGGATTCCCTTTGGCTGCGAATGCCATCAGGAAATTGTCGGCGCCTGAAAAGACGTCGTCCACGCCGGTGCCCCCCAACTGAACCAGCAGCGCGGCAGTCACGCCATTCCTGGCAGGCATACCGGCAAACACCAGCGATTTTTCTATGTGGTCAGTATCGCGCTGCCAGGCGACGATCCCCGATGCTTGCTGCGATGCATAGTCGAGCAGCCAGCGCATCTGCTGCGAGTTAAGCCCGGCCGCGCACCCAGCCGCCGCCGCCGCGCCAAAATTACTGGCGATACTGTGACTCGCACGGTGAGTCTCCATCTGGTACGGTAGGCCGCCGAGCGTCATCGTCACGCGCGGGCCGATGTCATAGCCCAGGGCTACGGCCCTCACAAATCGCGCTCCATCAATCCCGAACTGTTCGCCCGCCGCTAGCGCAGCAGGCACCACCGCGCAGCCTGGATGCGAATGCGAAAGCGCATGCGAATCATCCGTTTCATCGGAATGGGCCAGCATGCCATTGGCCAGAGCCGCCTCAATTGCGCTGCACAGCAGGTTGGAGCAGACCACCGTCGCCGTCTTCTCTCCGGCGTGCGCGCGGGCAAACTTCATCGCTAAGCGTGCGGGCGGTAGGTCCACGCCCGAAACCATGGCAGCCAATGTGTCGAGAATATGTTCCTTGGTCTTCTCTAGCGCTTCTTCGGGCAGCGACCGGCCGCCAGCCTCGCTCATGTAGTTACTCAGCGTCGTGATAACCGGGCCGGCGGGCTGCGCGGCTAGTCTCGTCACCCCTGAAAACGCCGCTGCCGCCACGATCCCGCCCGCCCGCTGCAAGATGCTACGCCTCGTAGTTACCCGATGTTTTGTCATGACATCCTCGATTCTACAGGCTATTGGGATAGAATTTGAGTACTGAAAATGACACGATCACTGTGGCTGGCGAGTTGGCTATTCCCATTGCTGTTAACCGCGCAGACCGTTCCTCGCTTCGAGGTTGATCCCTCCTGGCCCAAACCTCTCCCGGAGGGTTGGATTACGGGCCAATTGGGAGGTGTCTGTACCGATTCGCACGACCACATCGTAGTCGTTAATCGCCGCGACATCACGGCCGAGGAAGCCGAAACAGCGCAGCAGGCGCCGTCGATCATCATGTTCGACGTGGCCGGAAATGTCATTGCATCCTGGGGCGATCCCAACGTCGTTCCGCATTCCATCCATGGCTGCGCCTTCGACCCGGATAACAATGTCTGGGTCGGCGGTAACGATGACGGCATCATTCAGAAATACACTCACGATGGCAAGCTGCTGCTGCAAATTGGAACGCGAGGCGTCTTTGATACCTCGGACGGAACCAGCAAGGGCAAATCGCTGAACGCTAGTCCGGAGGATTTCTTCAATCCCGCGGGCATCGCCATCGATCCCGGCGACGGCGATATTTACGTCGCTGACGGTTATGGCAATCGGCGCGTCGCTGTATACGACAAGACCGGAAAATTCTTGCGCCAATGGGGACGTCAAGCCACGGACGAAGAGACTCGCGCCGGTGCGGCGGGAGTGTTCTCAAGAGTAGTCCACTGCGTTGCGATCGGCAACGACGGCTTGGTCTACGTCTGTGATCGTCAGGGCGACCGAGTCCAGGTGTTCGACAAAATGGGAAAATTTCAGCGCAACATCTGGATCAAAACCGGTACGCCCAATTTGCCTGACCCGCGCGGTACCGCGTGGTGGGTGGCCTTCTCCCGTGATCCGCAGCAGAAATATATGTTCGTTGTGAACGGCCGCAACGAAGCCGTTCATATTCTTGATCACTCGAGCGGTCAGATTCTGGGAAGCTTCGGCCGGCCCGGCCATCAACTCGGCAATTTCATTCACGGCCACACCATGGCGATCGATTCGCAAGGCAATATTTATGTCGCGGAGACGGATTGGGGCCGGCGAGTTCAAAGGTTCAAGGCGGTTTCAAAATGACATCGAAAAAGCGTCGCGGAAATCTGACCCGTCGCGGAATGTTGCAAAGCTCCGTCGGATTGATCACACTGGGGGCCCTGCGAAATCCGCTCAGGGCCGAAGAACCCGTGAGTCCGGCCATGGCCAAACTCAGCGCGTATATGAGCGAGGCTGCCAGCCGTGCCCTTCCAAACGACATTCTGGAAAAGACCAAGCATCACATACTGGATACGTTCGCCGCCATGATTTCCGGCACGCAGCTGGGACCAGGAAAAATGGCCATCCGCTTTGCGCGCGCGCATTCAGGCGAAAAGGTTGCGACGGTGGTGGGCTCGGATGTGGTCTGCAGTGCAATGGAGGCGGCTCTCGCCAACGGGATGTTGGCTCATTCCGACGAGACTGATGACTACTCTCCCGTCGGGACGCACCCTGGTTCAGCGGTCGTGCCGGCCACTCTTGCAACCGGGGAGCAATTCGGGATCGATGGCACGCGCTTCGTCCGCGCCGTGACGCTGGGCTATGATATCGCGGGCCGCGTGGGCGCGATGCTGGGCGGACAATTGTTTAATTATGAAGCCCACAAAGCGGTACATGGTTTCACGGGCACCTTCGGAGCGGCGTCCGCAGCGGGCTGCGCCGCAACTCTCAACGCCCAGCAGATGCGGTGGCTTCTGGATTACACCGCTCAACAGGCCTCCGGCCTCGCCGCCTGGCAGCGCGATACCGAGCACATCGAAAAATCGTTCGTGTTCGCCGGAATGCCGGCCCGCAACGGCGTTACTGCCGCATTATTGGTTCAGTTGGGAGGCACCGGCGTAACAGACATCTTGTCCGGCCCCGACAATTTCCTTCAGGCTTTCGCGCCCAAAGCCGACGCTGCTCAACTCATCGAAAGGCTGGGCGAGCGATATGAGGTTACCACCACGAATATCAAGAAATGGACCGTAGGAGGCCCCATCCAGGCGGCTCTTGATGCGCTGGAAGTAGTGCTCAAGAAGCATCCCATCGAGCCGGATCAGGTGAAGCAGATGATTGTGCGGCTCGGCCCTGTGATGGGTTCGGTCGTCAACAATCGGGAAATGCCGGACATCTGCGTCCAACATATGCTCGCCGTTATGCTGATCGACAAGACCGCCTCCTTCGCTGCCGCGCATGACAAAGCCCGCATGCATGATCCAGCGGTCCTGAAACAGCGTGCCAAGATCCAGCTTGTATTCGACCCCGAGATCGAGCGCAATACCGAGCAGCGTGAGGCCATTGTCGAAGTTACACTGGTCGATGGAACCGAGCTTCGCGAGCATACCACTGCGGTTCGCGGCACGGCCGCCAATCCAATGACCCGTGACGAAGTCATTGCCAAATGCCGCGACTTGATCACCCCGGTACTCGGACCGTCGACCACAACTAAACTGATTGCGAAGACTTTGGATCTCGAAAATTGCCGGAACATCGCGGAACTTCGGCCTCTGCTCCAACGCGCCTGAACTCTCACCTCAGGTTCGGCCTGCGATACACTGTCGCTATTGAGAGGAAACGAATGAGTCAAAGCTATTGGTCCACTGGCCTTCTCTGTGCCGTTCTTGTCGCTCTAGTGCCGGCCTACGGCGCCGACCCGCTATCCGCCGGCCAGAAAGCCCTTTACGAAGGCATTACAAACAATATCATTCGCGCGGCCGAGAAAATGCCGGAAGCGAATTATTCCTTCAAACCCAGTCCGGACGTGCGCAGCTTTGGTCAGCTAGTCGGACATCTCGCTGACTATCAATATGTGTTTTGCTCCGGCGCTGCCGGCGAGAAGCCCCCGGTAGGTGGCATCGAGGACAGCAAAACTTCCAAGGCGGATCTGGTGCAGGCGCTTAAAGACGGTTACGCCTACTGTGACAAGATCTATTCCGGCATGACAGATTCAAAGCTTGCCGAGAATGCTTCGGTGGAAGGCCGCCCGCGAGCCATCCTCACCATCCTGACCTTGACCATCGCTCATAATGACGAGCACTACGGCAATATGGTGACCTATTTACGCATGAAGGGCGTTGTACCGCCGTCCAGCGAAAGACGTCCGCCCGCACCGACAAAATAGCAGGATGGCAGCATGGACAAAAAAAGTCCGGCCGTCAACAGACGAGAGTTCCTCAAGAATAGTACGGCGCTTGGCGTGGGTGCCACCACTGCCTCCGCCCAGGAACGCGGCGCCTCCAAATCCGGCCAAATTCATTTCAACCACGTCGCCGATGTTGTCATAGCCGGAGCTGGCGCGGCTGGCCTGCCGGCAGCTATTATGGCGCGCAATCAGGGTGCGTCCGTCATCGTCATCGATTCCAACCATGATATCGGCGGTCACGCCATGTTGAGCGGGGGAAGGATACCGCTGGGCGGCGGCACGAGCCTGCAGAAAAAATACGGCATAGTGGATTCCGCCGATCAGGTTTACCTCGATCACACCAACCACAGAAATCCGGAGTTTCGGCACGCCGATCGTGACTTAGTGCGCGTTTGGGCCGACGAAAATGTCGCGACATTTGAGTTTCTGATCGAAAATGGCGTCGCATTCAACGATGAACCTCCCAGCATTGTCAATGGAGGCACTGTTCCCAGACTCTTTGTCACCAGACGATTCTCCGATGATCTGAACGAGACCATAAATGGACGCGCCGGCTCCGGTCTGGTGCGGCATCTGGAGGCTAGCGCGCGCGCCAAGGGAGTCACCTTCTTGTTGCGTCATAAGTTGACCCGCGTTCTTAGAGAGACTCCGTCCACCGGAAGAGTGCTGGGAATCACTGCCAGGTTTGACGATAAAGATGTGAACATCCAGGCCCGCAAGGGGGTCATCCTCGCTACCGGCGGCCATACCAGCAATGTCGAGTTCCGCAGAATGTTTGATCCACGGTTGACCGAGGAATATCAAACCACTGGCGAGCCTTGGACCAAGCAAAACGCCGATGCGGAGATTCTGGCAATGGCAATTGGAGCGCGCCTCTGGGCGACGGGCAATCAAACCAATCCGCGCGGCGTCGCCATCACTAAAACGCTTCATATCGGCTGCCGATATGGTTACCGCAATCTGAAATGGGATCCCCAGAGTCCGATCTTCAAGCTCGCCGGCGCCTCCGGTCTGACGGTGCGGGACTTTCAGGACCTTATTCTAGTCAATCAAGTAGGCCGTCGATTTTGGAATGAACTCGATGAGGGTTATGACTTTCTGAGCGCTTGCCTGGGAACCAACGGAAACCTCGGAAAGGATGGCAAGGCTAATGGAGGCGGCCCGATCTGGGCGATCTTTGATTCCGACGCCGAGCGGCGCGAGGGCTGGGACCCGAAGCCGCCGAATGTCGATCCGGAAGGCTGGTTCTTTACCGCCCAAACGATTGCTGCACTGGCCGGAAAAATCGCGAATCCCTACCAATCGCAGCCCATTCCCTCGGCTGCCTTGGAGGCGACCGTAGCCCAATATAATGCGTTCGTCGACGCCCAAAAAGATTTGGAGTTTGGAAAACCCAACCCCAAATTCAGAATTCAAACGCCGCCGTTTTACGCCGCGTGGTCCACGCCCATCCTCCACGATACGCTTACCGGCTTGAAAATCAACCGGAAATGTCAAGTCATCGACATTCGTGGTCAAGTGATCCCCGGCCTTTATTGCGCCGGCGAGTCGGCTGGCGGTTTCGCATTGCACGGTCTTCCGAGAGTGACCGTCTTTGGTCGTATCGCTGGCCGTGAAGCCGCCCTTGCGACAGCTTGACTTCACGCCGTCAGGCTAAAAGTCCGCCCTGCCCAAGCGACGCAATGTCCCAGCTTGAAAAAGACGATATTTGGCCAGCACCGGCGGTAGAACCAGATCCAGCACGTTCGGCTTGGCGGAACGGAAACATCCCGGCGCTGAAAGGATGGGTATATCCCCCTTGTAGCCCAACAATAACAGCGTGCCGGGCTCCACGGGAGCTAGAAAACGCTCGATCTGGCAGCCCACGCGCTCCATTGCTCTGCCGACGTTATCGTAGGGGCCGGCCGGCGAAGTTGTTGACGCGATCAGGATCACCGTCGGCTCGGATTTGAGCAGGCGCTGCAGCGCATCGGCCACCTCGGCCTCTTCCTCTACAGAATTTAGGGAAGTTCCGAAGATGCTGCCCAGCCTCTCCAGCCGCTGCGCCATGACTGTTCCAAACAATCGCGAAGCCCGATCTCCGCCGGCCGAATCGGTATAGAGCACAGCCACTACCGGCTTACGAATAGGCCGGGCTTGAAGCACCGGTCCTTTCTCTGCAACCAATGACAGAACCGATTCCAACTGCGGCTTCGTCACCACAAATGGCGCGCTCTTGACGGTGCTCACCCGCTGACCGGCACGAGCGTAAGTGAAGTTACGCGAGGTAGCGATCACCAGTGCATTGGTGGTGTTGGTTTGCTTCAGGAGTTCGCTGTCAACCAGGACGCAACACGGTTCAGTGGTGAAGAGGTTGGCCCGGCCGCCGGGCGCCTGCCTGATTTCGATCGAACCATTGCCGATTCGACTCGCCACTTGCATAACCGCTTCGTCTTCGCCGACGTCGCCTTCTTCCAGTTCGGCGACCCAGACGTCTTTCAATGCTTCGGACTCAAGCATCAGCACATCATCGCCTTCAATGCGATGGCCCTTTGAAAATAACTTCTTGCCGCCGTTGAAAATAGAGGACGACAGAACACGCCCGACGGAATGCTTGACCTCAATAGCGCGCGCCTTCATAAGGTAGTGCCTATTTCCTGCTTACTAGACTATTTTGAAGTACCGATTATATACACGATTAAATTAAAGTCAAGATATTCCGAGAGATAATTTACTTGCGCGACGCCTTTTGTTCGCCCCGGACCGGGTGTATCATAACGTACACAAAGGTCTCAAGGATGTCCAATGTAGTCCATTCGGCCGCCATCGACCGTCAGGACCTGAGCGGTGATGAATCCCGATTCGGGCGCGACCAGGAACGCGACCGCGTGCGCAACATCCTCCGGATCTCCTACCCGGCCCACCATCGAGCGCTCGGCTATGCTCTTCAGTAGCGTCTCGTACTCCTCTTGCGTTCGCCCTTCCTTCACCATATCTGTGAGGATGAATCCGGGAGCCACGGCGTTCACAGTAATTCCTTGCGGTGACAGTTCCATTGCAAAGCGCCGCGTCAAAGTCGAAACTGCGGCTTTCGTGGCGGCATAGAACGTACTGCCGGGCAAGGTTGTGCCATGCGCCGCAATGGAAGTGATATTAACGATGCGGCCATAACGACGTTCCTGCATGCCCGAGATTGCGGCGCGCGTCACCTGGATCAACCCATCCACGTTGGTACGCCGCATTCGCTCTAAATCCGCCGGGGTGAATGTTTCGAGGGTGCCACGGATCACCACGCCGGCATTATTCACAAGAATGGACAAAGGTCCTAGTTCGCCGGTCACGCGATTCATCATTTCGTGGACTTGTGCTGGATCACCGATGTCCGCGCGGACCGCACTCGCGCGACCGCCCACTGATCTGATCTCTTGCACTACGTTCTCTGCGTCGGCGGAGCGGGCCACGTAATTGACCCATACTGCCGCGCCCTCGCGGGCCAGTCTGCGTGCAATTGCTCTCCCCAATCCACGTGAGGCCCCGGTAACCAAGGCGGTCTGTCCGCTTAAGCTCATCCGTTTAGGTTGACACGAATTGAGAATCAGCTTACGAAGTCAGGTGCCTCTCCGGCACCAACGCATCTTCACCCACCCATTGACCGATGGCATTCTTCAACTGTTCGACACTCACCGGCTTGCTTAGATAATCATCCATGCCCGCAGCCAGACAACGTTCGCGGTCTCCGGGCAGTGCATTAGCTGTTAGCCCGACGATAGGCGTGTGCCGGTTGGATCCTTCGCGGAAACGGATTTGAGCCGTCGCTTCCAGCCCGTCCATTCTAGGCATCTGCACATCCATCAGCACCAGATCGTACTCGCTCTTCATAACCGCATCCACGGCGCGGCGTCCGTCCACGGCAAGATCGGCTTGGAATCCGTTCCTTTGCAAGACTCGCAGAACATATTTCTGATTAACATCGTCGTCTTCGACCAACAGGATCCGGGAGCCGCCCGTCCGATGGTGCTCGGTCCGGAACTTTTCGGCCGGTTCCAAAACATTGGGCGATATCTTGGTCCTCTTCTCGGCCGTTGCTATTGCCTCCCCGATCGTATCGCGCAAATCAGCCGCCAGCACCGGCTTCTGCACGTGCCCGTCGAATCCGACCGCTCGCAGCACCGGACCATGCCCGCGCATCGCGGCGCCGGTTAGCCCTATCAGGATCGTATTTCCGACCTGCGGGTCGCTCTTGATTGCGTGACCGATCACCAATCCATCCTGGCCCTGCATGTCCATCGCGACCAGCACCACATTGATAGGCCGACCGTTCGAAGCTGCGCTGCGCAGCGCCTCCACTGGGCTCGAATCGTGCGCTGCCGGCTCCTCGCAAATCGCTCCCCAGGCCTCCAGCCGCGCTCGGATCTGCGTCCGCTCGCTGGTGCTGTCCTCGATCAAAAGCACTCGATACTTCTTTAAGTCCAAGGGGGGTTGCGTATCGGCCGTGCGCTCGGCCTCCTGCTTCTCGAAGACCGCCGTGAACCAGAACGTGCTGCCTTGACCGGGAACGCTTTCGGCCCCGATTTCCCCCCGCATGATCTCCACCAGTTGTTTTGCAATCGCCAATCCCAGGCCCGCGCCCCCATAATTCCGCGTGCTCGAATTGTCCACCTGCACGAAGCTCTCGAAGAGGCTCGGAATCTGCTCCGCCGTCACGCCTATTCCCGTGTCCTGAATGACGAACCGCAGCGTAAACGCGCCTTCCATCTCGCCCGCCAGCTCCGCCCGCAACGAGATACGTCCCTTGTCCGTGAATTTTACGGCGTTGCTGAGCAGATTGCCCAGGACCTGGCGAAAGCGGCCTGGATCCCCGCGCACTGAACTGGGTAGATTAGCGCTGACCTCCGAGACCATTTCGACACCCTTGACCTGCGCTGCCGCCGACTGTGGCTGCATCGCCTGGTCTATTGCCGCCCGCAAATCGAACGCTACATTTTCGATTGCAAATTTTCCGGATTCCATCTTGGAAAGATCCAGAACGTCGTCCACTAAACCGATCAGTGCATGACACGAATCGCTCACCGCTCGAGCGTAGTCGGCCTGCTCCTCGCTCATAGGAGTTTCCAGCAGGAGCTCTGTCATTCCGAGTACTCCGTTCATCGGCGTCCGGATTTCATGGCTCATGTTGGCCAGGAAGCGGGTCTTGAACCTGGTCACTTCCCGCGCGGCAATTAAGGCATCCGCCAGTTGGTCGTTCTTGTGCTGCAGCTCTTGCGCAAATTCCTTTAGCTGGTCGTCGGCCGCCTTGCGGTCCGTGACGTTGCGTATAAGCGCGATCACTTCGGTCCAGTGAACCGACGCAAGCCGCGCTTCGAAGAACTGCGGTTGATCGCGGACCATCAGAGGAAACTCAACCGATACCGTCGAGTGGGTTCGCATCACCTGGTCCACCGCTTTGCCGAGGCACTGTCCGGCTTCGCCCGGCAATACTTCTTCCACCCGTCTACCAGGCATTTTCAAATCCCAGTCCGAACTCTCCGACCCCTTGTAATCGAGGATCACATGCTTCGTGTCCAGCCGCACAAAAGAGTCGGGAAAGGCGTCGAAGATGGCCTTTAGCTCTTGTGTTGTTTTCACGACTTCTTGCTCGGCTCTGGTGTTCTCGGTTATGTCTGCCGACGCGAACCGTATTCCGGTGACTCGCCCATGCCGGTCCAGCAGGCGATGCTTGTAAACGTCGGTGATCACTACCCGGCCATCTGCCCGCGCGTATTGCTCCCGTCGCGGCCCTTCTGAGTCGGCCGCCAGCTCGCCCGAAAAAGACTGATGCGCCACCTGCTCGTCTTCGCCAACTCTTAGCTCCCAATAGGCCTTACCTACGATTTGTTCTTTAGGCAATCCCCGCAGCGCGCACTCACATTCGTTGGCCCATTGGACGATGCCTTCCCGATCCACCTCCAAATAGCCGATCGGAGCATCAGCAAATAGCTCCTCGACGTTGGACTCGGATTTGGTAACCGAACGCGGTAACTCCCGCCCTGACGCTGGCGAGCGTCGGCCGAAGAAATACCCAGCCACGGCGGCGAAGGGCACCGCCCCGAGCATCATCAAAAGCGTTGGGTCCATTACCAAAGTCCTGGAGGGTGACCTCCTATAGGGTAATCGGCTTATAATTCCGCTTCTTTAGGATCGGACTGGTCTTATCACTCGGGCGGATTGCTTTTAAACCATTGCCGGCATGGAAGATAAGTTGCTTACCGCAGCGTCGCCCTCGGCTCAAGGATGGCCGAGTTCTATCTAAGAGGCGGGGCTAAGGGCGCCCACCCTCAAGCCGCGGGTCTCAGCTGGGGAGCGGGCAGTTCGGCCGCTACCACCTCAAAAGCTTCGAAGGGATTAAGTATGGCGTGCAAGCGATCGGCGCGCTGCTTGACCGCGCTCAGTTCGCTCAGGAAGAAGTCGCGCAAGTGCGGTTTCTTTGGCAACTGAGGATACAGACGCTTCAAACGTTCCTCACCTTCCCGCAACAATTCCAGCTCGGAGACGAGGATCGCATCGAAATCGGCCTGGGCAGTCAATGTGCTGTTCATCCTGGCCGGACATTTGCAATTCGGCTTCCATGCCAAGCGTCGTCCTTAGGTACGAAGGATGTTCAGTCTACGCACGCGGCAATAGCGCACCTCGGTAAACACCGGCGGACCACGATGAAGAATCTTCCCACTCAATCGCTTCCGCCACGAGCCACGCTACTTCTTCACTCCCAGCGCATTTACGTATTCATCGTATTAAACCAATCCACATCCAACTCGGCCGCCAGCAGCCGCTCCAGGTTCGTGGCGAAGAAATGCTCTCTTCGAGATGGCGCGTCGCGCTGGTCACCCGGTTCGCCAAATGCCGCTCCCGATCCGCGATCCTTCTTGAAGGTGACTTGGAAAGCGGTGATGGCTCGCTCGGAAATTCCGCGATGCTTGGTGATGGCCATTTCAATCAGTTCGTGGACCGTCACGAGAATCTCGTAGCGCCAGTCCATCATCTTTGAAATGCGCACCTGCTCGACGCCATCCTCGTTCCAGTAATCACCTACGGTCGGGTAGCGCTGATCTTCGTGTGGAATTGTTTCAACGTTGATTCGCATCGATTCCGTTCTGTTGCGGTGCAGCTAAATGTAACCCATCGCCTTCAACGCTTCGTAGCGGCGAATAGGCGACGACGGATAGTTGGTCTGATCACCGTCCGGACGATAGTGACGATAAGGAAACCGCACTTCGGACGCTTTCTTCAGAACCGCCTCCCACGCGGTGGGCATCGTAAATCCATACCCGTTCACTAGCAGAACATCGCCGTTGGGATCGTACCCGGCCGTAAGGAAAAGGCCGTCGCGTCGATAGACGTCGTACAGATACAAGTCTTTGGATATCTTCTCCGGAAACAATACTGGTTTTCCCGGCGGGGCGCTTTCCTTGATCGACATGGGCACAGAAGCCCCAAAGCCCTCGGCGAAGTCAGGCGCAAAATTGCCATCCAGCAGCGACGCGAGCATCTCACCGCCCCCACGCTTGGCGAGATTCCAAAACAAGTTCGCAATGCGCATTGTAGCCGAAGCGCTCGCATTTCTCGAGAAACCATACGCCGTCCTTGGCTGCCACGTAGTTCGCGTCCGCAAAGCCTGTGTACCGCATGTCGCGATAGGTGGGAAACAGCTTCCCCACCGAAGCTGCCACCCCGCGGCACTCTAGTGGAATAGTGAAGACATAGTCGAAGGCGCAGCCTGTCAGTTCGCCCAGATCGAGCACTTCTTCTTGCATTCCAGACCCATGAAAGCGAACACCGGTTCACCACGCACGAACCAACCCTCTACGTTGGTTTCGACGCCTTCTTTGCGCTCTTGCAGCAGAAAACTCTTGTTAGAGGAATCGTTTTCATCTAGCGAACGCAGGTGCATCTGCAGTTCATGGTTGGCTTCGGCGGGATCCTCGGATTCCGGCAGGAAAGTCTCGAAGTTCAGGCCCGCATCCGGTTTCTATACATAGGCAGTGCCGGAGTGCTCCGCGCAAAAACTCATAGCTTCCGCCGGGTCTTCAAAGCCGAAGGATGGCGGCGCTTTGAGGCCATGCCTCCCCACAAACTGCAGGCAGCCATCTCGATGATGTTCCATGGTGTAAGCATGACCGTCTCCTCCGAGGACGCGAAAGCCTTCCTGGCGCAGGGTGTCGTTTTCTTCTACCGAATGGTTCAGGTCCCAAATCCAATATGCGTCTTTAAAAGACGAACGCTTTTGCATTACGTCGCGAAGCGAGACTTTTTCAACCATACCGTCGCCCACCCGTCGATAGCGCCGGCACACCTCCTGATCGGCCATTTCCTTCTCTTCCGGATTCGTCGCCAGCAGGACGCCGTGTCCTTTTTCCTGCAAACGGACTGCGAAGCCATGTCCGGCGTAGTCCTGGGTAACGACGATACATTGCATAATGCCCACGCTAGATGAGATCGCCAGACTGGCAGAACCTTACGTCCCTTGAGCCGTGGACCAACGGCCGGGTGTATACTAGCGCAGAAGTAGAGGAAGGAGCGCTGGGATGAAATTGTTCCGTGTTGTTACAGGTTTGTGCCTGATATTAGGGGTGACCGTAGCCGTCGCCCAAAATCCGAAGCCGAAGCGGATCAATCGTGCCATCGAACTCCTGGAACAGGGCCAGCCTATTTACTACTCCGGATCGCACTCCGGTACGGCCGGCACTTTCGAACAAGGCAAACAGGATGCCCAGACGTTTGCCGATTACATCAGCTATGACATGGAGGCTGCTCCCTACGATATCGCGGGCTTGGCTGCCTACATGCAAGGCCTGGCAGCGGGCGGGCCCACTAGGACCGGCCACAGGACTCCAGCCGTTATCGTGAATGTCCCCATCCGAGGCACCGATGAAGCCTCGGTGCGAGCGAACGCCTGGATGTTCGAGCAAGTGCTCGCCACCGGCGTCCATGGCATTCTTCTGGTGCATGCCCAGACCCCTGGCGCGGTACGGGCTTTGGTCGAAGCGGTACGCTATCCCAACCGCGAACAGGGCGTGGGCCAGGAAGGGCTCAAGGAAGGCACGCGCGGCGCTCACGGAGCATCGATGGCAGCCAAGATCTGGGGTGTATCGCAGGAAGAATATATGCGGAAAGCAGACCCCTGGCCTCTCAACCCCAACGGCGAACTGCTCCTGGGAGTCAAGATTGAAGACAAAGTTGCGCTCGCCAACGTCGAGGAGACCCTGAAGGTGCCGGGCATCGGGTTCGGCGAAGGCGGCCCCGGCGACATGGCGGTATCGCTGGGAGTCAAAAGTGGCGATCCCAGACTTTTGCAGGCCGAGGCGCGCATTTTCGCCGCTGCCAAATTGCACAAGCTCGCTTGGATCGGAATCACGCCGGACCACACGGCCGACGATATTAAAGCCGGCTTCATGGTCGGATCAGGCGAGAAGACAGCGGCAGCCGGTCGTAAAATCACGAACCGCCCGATGCCTTACTAAATCGCCCGACTGCGCGAAAAGCAACCCTACTTCCAGGCCGAATACACCGGCTTGCCCACTACAAACTCGGGATTGGCGCCCTGCCGCGGCCGGTCCGCCGCAAGATGAAGGAAGTTCACCGAGGAAGGCTGCGCGAATGGTCCCTGATCCACGAAGTTGCCGTTCTCATCAAAAAACCTGCATCCTCCGGTTTCCGCGATCGCTGACAAACACGCGGCGAGGGTCCGCTACGAATATAGTACCGCCGGTTGCAAACCGTACCGTCGGCGCCGAATTTCCCCGGCGCGCCCCCGCCCGGCAGCGCAGCCACGGGATCCTGCGAGGCGTTGCGAACGGCATCTGGGCAGTCGTGAACAATAGACTCGGGCCGAACCCCGAAACGGGAGTCTGCGCAGGCCGTGTTACGACTGGTAATTCGCCGCGCTGGGCAATGAACACCCGGTGCTTCCCGGAAATGCGGCAAAATTCGCATCTGGCTGGCCTTGTCGGAGTCTCTAGACTTCTAATCGGGTGTAAAAGCGTTTTCGTAGCGCAGTTCCATCCCGGCTGCCTGCTCTTCTTTTCGAAGGAAGCAGTTGCCGATGGCCAGCGCTTCAATCTTGGTTCCCATAAAACAGCGGAAGGCGTCTTCGGGCGTGCACACGATCGGCTCCCCGCGCACGTTGAAGCTGGTGTTGACAATTACCGGACAGCCCGTCAACTCCTTGAAGCGCGTAATGAGCGCGTGGTAGCGGGGATTGGTCTCTTGATGTACCGTCTGTATGCGGGCCGAGTAGTCGACATGCGTCACGGCAGGAATGTCGCTGCGCGGCACGTTCAGCTTCTCGATACCGAACAGCTTCTGCTGCTCCGGTGTCATCTGTTTTCGCCGATGCTCCACCACGTCAGCCACCATCAGCATGTAAGGACTGTCGGAGTCGAGTTCGAACCAGTCCGCCACATCCTCGCGCAACACTGAGGGCGCGAACGGCCGGAACGACTCCCGGTATTTCACCTTGAGATTCAGCAGCGATTGCATAGTAGGCGATCGTGCGTCGCCCAGGATGGACCGTGCTCCCAAAGCCCTCGGGCCGAATTCCATGCGCCCTTGAAACCACCCTAAAGCTTTCTCTTGCACCAATGCGCATGCCGACGCATCCACCAGCTCCTGGTCAGAGAGGGACGTGAACTTCGCGCCGATCTCCGTCAAGCGCCGCTCGATTTCCTGCTGAGAAAACTCCGGACCCAGATACGCGCCCTGCATGTCATCGCCGCATTTGCGCGCCTTGCGGGGCTGCCCCTTGAAAAGATGATAGGCAGCCAATGCCGCCCCCAGCGATCCTCCTGCGTCACCCGCCGCCGGCTGAACCCAGATCCGATCGAAATGGCCGTCGCGCAGCACCTTCCCGTTGGCCACGCAGTTGAGCGCCACGCCGCCCGCCAGGCACAGGTTTTTCATGCCGGTTTCGGCGCCGAGCGCACGCGTCATGCGCATAACGGCTTCTTCCAGCGCAGCTTGCACCGACGCCGCCAGGTCCATATGCCGCTGCGTCAGCAATTCTTCTGGTTTACGCGCTGGTCCATCGAACAAACGGTCGAACTTTCCGTTCGTCATCGTCAGACCCGTGCAGTAGTTGAAATACTCCAGGTTCAAGCGGAACGAACCGTCTGCTTTGAGGTCGACCAAATGATCGAAGATCTTCTGCGTGTAGCGAGGCTCTCCGTAGGGCGCCAGTCCCATCACTTTGTACTCGCCGGAATTTACCTTGAATCCCGTGTAGTAAGTGAAAGCCGAATAAAGCAGCCCCAGCGAATGGGGAAAGTAGATCTCCTTGATGATTTCCAGATCCTGGCCCCGGCCCACGGCCACCGAAGTAGTGGCCCATTCGCCCACGCCGTCCATCGTGAGAATCAGGGCTTCGTCAAACGGAGACGGGAAAGTAAGCGCTGGCCGCGTGGCTCTGGTGATGTTCGGTGAAAAGAAGCTTCTTCTCCCAATCGAACTTGGGACCAAACCGCTCCAGATCCTGATGAAGCAGGCTCTTTTGAAAGAGCTTTTCCCGGATCCACAGCGGAATGGCCATTTGGAACGAACGCAGACCTTTGGGCGCGAAGGCCACGATAGGTCTCCAGCAGCCGCTCAAACTTCAGGAACGGCTTGTCATAGAAGACCACATAATCGACCTCATCCAGCGACACCCCATCCTGAGCCAGGCAGTATTCGACCGCGTGCGTGGGAAACCCGGAATCGTGCTTCTTGCGCGTGAACCGCTCTTCCTGGGCCGCGGCGATGATTTCGCCGTCGCGCACCAGGGCGGCGGCGCTGTCGTGATAAAAAGCGGAGATGCCTAGGACTCGCATGCGCGCTCGGAGCTAAAACAGAGTGTAGATGAAGGGCGCTACGGCGCTGCCTTGGGCCAGCAACAGCAATCCTCCAAAGATCAGCAGCATCATCAAAATCGGCAATAGCCAGAATTTCTTCCGGACTCGCAGAAACGCCCAGAATTCTTTCACGAATGACGACATCGGTTCATATCCTCTGGAAAGCTGCGTTAAAACTGATTCGACATCGTTTGCGGCGCCGGCCCTGGCGGGCGCCGTTCAATCCAGTAGCTGGAGGCATCGGCCTGCAAGGCCAGCCGCAGTGGATCCTTGCCGAGCAGGCGAAAGACAATCGCTGTCGGCGCAACGATGACGAAAAATAGAACCCCCATGACGATCGGATTGACGATCCGGCCCAAAAGCAATCCCAGCTTGATCCAGGCTTGATTCAACGGATGTAACCAGGCTGGACGCAGAATTCCCACCGCTAGGAAGACGCCGGCCAATGCCAGTGCCCAGGGACGCAGGGCGTGGTGTTTGAACAGAGGTGCCAGGCCGACCAATGCAAAGAAGCCCGCGAACACCAGGCCAAAGGCCCTGTCCGACGAGCCTCGAACGTCATGTTTGCGAGTAAGCTCCTCGTGGGTATTCATTCCGGATTACTACTATAAGACTAATGTACGCCGTAGCAACTCGTCTAGCTGGACTGGAGTACTATTAGTTTTCAGGAATAGTACCGTCGCCGAAACCGTCGCTCAGGCCTTATCTTACTGATACTTGCGAGCTTATACTTGTGAGGTTTAGTGCGGAAGATCTCCAGCCGGCTTCTGGCTGTGATTTCGTTAAATGCGTCTTTCACCTGTGAGGGCAGCGAGTCGGCGCCCACCCAGTTTTTCACGCTATCGGGAAGCTGCAGAGCAGCCATCTGCTTGCCATTCTGAGTTTTGACAAGATCATCGAGTTTCATGCCGCTTTTGACGGCTGCAGTCACCGCCTTGTGCAGCTCCACCATGAAGGCGCGCTGGCCCACCATCACCTCTTTGCCGCCCGAAGGGCCGTGTCCCGGAAGCACATGATCGACATTGAGCTTCATGGCGCCGTCCACCACCTTGGGCCAGTTGCCGATGTTTCCGTCCGCAGTGTAATTGTACGGCCCGTTCACCACCGCGTCGCCCGTGCAAAGGACTCGTTCCTCGGGCAGATACACGAAGCCGTCGCCGCGGGTGTGCGCCCAACCGAAGAAGCGGAATTCCACGCGCCGCGTACCGTCGGTCATCACGTGCGGGCTGTCGGTGAAAGTCTGCTTCGGCGGCTCGGGATGATCGGAGTGCATCTCGGCGACATCTTTGCGCTGTTTCACGGTGGACTGCCAGCGCGCCGGCTCATAGCGCTTCATCTCGTCGGCCACGCCCTGGTAGGCGATGGTGACGGCGCCCATCTGCGTCCAGACCGCGTTGCCGTAAGGATGGTCGCCGTGGTGGTGAGTGTCGAAGACGAACTTGACCGGCTTCTTGGAGACTTTCTTCGCGTCCTCCAGCACCTTGCGGGCGCCGCTCGGAAAATTGGCATCCACCACAATCAGGTAATCCTTCATCTCGATGATGGTGTTGTTGCAGTGGCCCTCATTCTGAATGTCGCCTTCCCGGAACCAGACTCCTGGCGCGATCTGTTTGACCGAATTAGGCTGGGCGTCCCCCCGGGTGAGGAGAAAACCGAGCGAGAGCAGGATGACAAAGGTGGAGAGCAGCAGCGCGCGGGTGGTTCTCATATGTTGGTGAAATTCTATCAAAAGACTCACCGCCCCGACATCAGCAGACCGGTATTAGCGAACTGAAGGCGCAGCGTCCAAGGCCGGTTGGATAGTAGATTGATCAGACAGTCTTGCGATAAGGCTGCGGAGTTTCTCCGGCTCCAGGGGCTTCGTTAAGCATCCGTTCATGCCGGCGCGCAGGCAGATGTCGTGAAACCCCTTCTCCGCGTGGGCAGTCAGTCCGAAGATAACTGGCTGAACATCCTGAGGAAGTTCGGCCCGAATCTTCTGGGTTGCGGTTAAACCATCCATTTGGTCCATCTGCACATCCATCAGAATCAGGTTGTAACGGACCTTGGCGAGAGCGGCAATCGCCGCGGAACCGTCCGTTACCAGGTCGGCGCGCACGCCCAATTTCTCCAGCATCTTCATAACTACTCGTTGATTCACAACATTGTCTTCCGCTACCAGCACTTTCAAGCTGCTTGCATTCGGCAGGGAAGTCTCGGCGATGTACGTCGGTTCTTGCGCGTTTGCCAGGCTGACTGTGAACCGAAAGCATGTCCCCTCTCCTGGCGAATGGGCGCTCATCGCTCCGCCCATCAGTTCGACCAGCCGCTTGGAGATTGTCAACCCCAAACCGGTGCCTCCGTAACGCCGGCTGATGGAAGAATCCGCTTGGCTGAATGACATGAATAAACGCGACAATTGGTCCGGCGTCACTCCAATGCCGGTATCGCGTACCTCGATGGCAACCACATGCGAGGCTGGGCCATTTTGTTCGGCGGTGGCGGAAACCGTTACCACCCCCAAGGTGTGAACTTCACCGCGTTCGACAAAAGGTTAAGGATGACCTGCCGCAATCGCGTACTGTCGCCGGCGAACCAGGTTGGCAGCTCAGCGGCGAAGTTGCTTTCCAGCCGCAGACCCTTCTCGGCCGCGGCGGCGCGAAAGAGTTCCATGCTTTCTTCAATGCAGCGCCGGACTTGGAAGGGCGCAATGTCCAGATCGAGTTTCCCCGCTTCGATTCGGAGAAATCCAGAATGTCATTGACAACCCTGAGCAGGCTATCGGCGGAGGATCGAATCACCCGCACCGTGTCAAGCGCTTCAGTAGGATCCGACATGTCTTCGAGCAGTCTGCTCAATCCGATCACACCGTTAAGCGGCGTTCGGATTCCGTGGCTCGAGAGCCAGAAACAGTCCTTTGGCCGCGCTGGCTTCGTCAGCTCTTTTCTTTTCTTCCATCACTTTCGCGCGTTCGGTTTCGAGTTCTGCTGTTTGCGCAGCCGTACAGCCGTTTCCAGTTCGCGGTTGCGGACACTCGCAGCAATCGATGCTTCCAGAGAACGATACCCCACACGGCGGCAGCGGCCGACAGTAGCTCCAGGCACCGCCACCACCAGCTTTCAAACCACATCGTCTCCATTAGGAATTCAGCCGCTGCAATTCGAGGCGATGCTGAGCATTCCGAACGTGCGACCGGACTTCCAATCGATGCGGCCCGGGCTGAGTCCGGCGAATGACACCACTCGCTCGGCGGTATCCGTCCAGGAACTTATCGTCGACCCGGTAGGCAAAGTGGACCAATTGCGTATTTATAATTCAGCGATAAAATTCAGCCCGCAGAACCCGAGGCCGCTGGCTGATCTTGAGGTTAGTTATGACGGGCTCGGCCACCGGCGCAGCCAGCGTAGCGGAGCTAGGGCGATAATGCGCCAGGCCTGGCAGGTCCCGATCGCACGCTGCCGTCCGAGTCAGCCCAAAACGCCTCCCCATCGCAGTCGTTCCAAATCAGCCCGTCTTCAGTAGACATTTGCGTCCACGAGGCCGCCGCTGAGGCGAGACACACCGTTGGCGCCGCCCCGCCAAAAATTGCCCCACGCATCAAACCCGTGAAACGCGGTTACCTCATTCGATTTAGGATTGCCCGGAACGATCGCTTTAACGCCAAGGATTTGATCACCGGAAGACTGCACGCGATCGATCCCCGCATCCAGTCGATACCGCAGCCACAAAGTGCCATCCCCCGCGAGGGCCGGGATGTAAGCGTCGCCGAGGCCTTCCAATCTCCCATAGTGCCGCCACACGCCACAGAACGAACGCCACAGGCCGTCGATGTTCGTAATCCACATTGCGCCGCCGGAATCCATGGTAATGGCCCAGGCCCCGCGCTCGAGCCCGTCTGGCTGATCGATACGCACGAATCGATCGGATCCGGCTGCGTGCTCGTTGAGGAAGACTCCGCAGGACGTTGCCAGCCACAACCGGTCCATACGGTCGACGAAGCCGCGGTTGATGCTGCCGCACGCCAGGTCTGCCCGGCCAACCAGTCGAATCTGTCCGGTCGCCGAATTGAGACGAGCCAAACCGCCCGGCTTGGTGACGATCCAAATGGACCCGTCTGATGCTTCGCCCAGCCAGCGCACGTTGTCGCCTCCCAGGCCGTCTGCTCTAGTCCAGATTACGCCATCAGCCATGCAGCCAGCGGCCATGTGTGTGTGTGTGTGTGTGTGTGTGTGTGTGTGTGTGTGTGTGTGTGTGTGTGTGTGTGTGTGTGTGTGTGTGTGTGTGTGTGTGTGTGTGTGTGTGTGTTTTTTTTTTTTTTTTTTTTTTTTTTTTTTTTTTTTTTTTTTTTTTTTTTTTTTTTTTTTTTTTTTTTTTTTTTTTTTTTTTTTTTTTTTTTTTTTTTTTTTTTTTTTTTTTTTTTTTTTTTTTTTTTTTTTTTTTTTTTTTTTTTTTTTTTTTTTTTTTTTTTGTGTGTGTGTGTGTGTGTGTGTGTGTGTGTGTGTGTGTGTGTGTGTGTGTGTGTGTGTGTGTGTGTGTGTGTGTGTGTGTGTGTGTGTGTGTGTGTGTGTGTGTGTGTGTGTGTGTGTGTGTGTGTGTGTGTGTGTGTGTGTGTGTGTGTGTGTGTGTGTGTGTGTGTGTGTGTGTGTGTGTGTGTGTGTGTGTGTGTGTGTGTGTGTGTGTGTGTGTGTGTGTGTGTGTGTGTGTGTGTGTGTGTGTGTGTGTGTGTGTGTGTGTGTGTGTGTGTGTGTGTGTGT
>CAVYKR010000028.1:0-43691 GCA_963769205.1 Bryobacterales bacterium
CCGACGCTTCCGGCGCAGGGCCGCCAAACAGATCGGCAGGATCTGGCTGCCGCTGGCATCGACCAGATGGTAATCCCGCAAGGGGCGAAATCAAGTCCGGCCTGAAATTAGCCTGCAGGCCACCGAGCTGGGGAACTTCGCGCTTAGTCAGGTCGGTATCGCCCAGCCGCTCCACATACGGGTTGTGGCAGGTAAAACAAAATCCGGCCTGGGATTGCCTGGTTTCGGTGATGGGCGAACTGGTGAACATGTTGGTATTGAGGAGCGCGCCATCGGGGAGCACGACCGAGCTGTCCTTGTAAACCGGGCGCAGCAATCGCCACCTAGAAGATTGCCGGACATTTCGAGTCCGTTAAATAGCGGACTAACGTTTCGATAGCCCGACTTGACCGAGCTATGGAGTTCATCGTACTGGCGCTGATGACAGGGGAGACACTTTTCCGGACGTTGATAATCCTGGTTCTTGAAGATCGAGTCCAAAGGGCTTCCCACTGGCGTCTGGGCGCGAATTGGCCAGATTATTCCCGCCGCGCAGAATAGAAACACAACCCCAGCTCGCTGCAAATGCACGCAATATCCCCTCATCTATATGGAATGTGATCGGCCCTTACACCCAGGCACGTTATATATGCCTGGGACAAAAGTCCGATCTTATAGGTACGTTGTCTTACACTGTAAGCCGCCGTCCCGTTTCTAGTCAAGTTAGCTAACAAAATTCGGTACTGCCGGTACTGAGATGAGGCGTCGGTACGCGTATCCGCTCTTGCGGGCGAACTTGCGATCAAGTAAGGTGGCAGGGAGGATCACATGCTCAGGAATCGAGTATGTTTCGGCGTTGTGCTGGTATGTATGCTCTGTCCGCTGGCCGGCCAGAACGTGATCACAACCATCGCCGGAATCGATTCCAGCTTCAATGGCGACGGGCGCCAAGCTTCGACTGTACCCATCGGCTACATCAACGGAGTGGCCACCGACGGGGCGGGTAATGTATACTTCACGGACCCTCTCGAACACCTGGTGCTGCGGGTGGCTCCTAGCGGCATCCTATCGGTGATCGCCGGCAACGGCATCGCTGGGTACTCAGGAGATGGAGGGCCAGCGACCTCGGCGGCTATCGCGGCCACGGACAGTCCCGAGCAGTACGTAAGATTGATCTTCCCGGAGCGCAGCTTAGGAGGCGTCGCGGTCGATCAGCAGGGCAATGTCTACTTCGGCGACGGCCATCGAGTCCGCATGGTCTCAACACAAGGGATCATTACCACCGTCGCGGGTGGGGGAAACAAGACCGCCAACGCATCCTGCCGGCGACTCAGGCGGCTCTGGGCATCGTCAATGGATTGGCCTTCGATAGCGCCGGCAATTTGTATTTCTCGGAGGGAAATCGAATCCGTCAACTGGCGCCCGGCGGCACTCTGACAACATTCGCAGGCACCGGAACCGGCGGATTCTCCGGCGACGGCGGGCCTGCGACGTCAGCTCAATTGTCGCAGCCACTGGGCTTAGCCATCGACGCGCAAGGCAATCTATACGTCGCCGATGGCGATACGTTGTTAATTGCCGCGCGCATTCGGAGGATCACTCCCGCGGGCGCGATCTCGACGATCGCGGGTGGGGGAAGTCTGAATCCCGCGAACGGTGTGGCGGCGCTGAGGCTCAACCTCCCCCAAATTGGCGGCGTGGCAGTGGATCCATCTGGCGTGGTGTATGGATTTGGCGCATCCGCCGGTTTGCTATTTAAGCTCTCGGGCGATGTAGCGAATGGCCTAGGTACAACGACCTTAATCACCAGCACAGTCGCCGAGCCGTTCATGGCGAACGTGCCGGCTAGCACCGCATATGTAGTAGGGCTGGGGCTTTTCGATAATAGCGGCATCGCCTTTGACGGTGCGGGTAACCTGTATGTGGCCGACAGCCGCGATGGCTATCTGTGCAAGATCGACACGCAAGGCATTCTCCGCGTGGCCGCAGGCAACGGCAGCTACGGCTTTAGCGGCGATGGCGGACCGGCGCTGGACGCGCTGATTCAGGGACCCACGGCGATGACCAGTACTCCGGAGGGGACGGTATACTTCATCGACTCTCTGAACGCCCGAGTACGCGGCATTTCTCCCAGCGGTGTTATGAGTACCGTCCTCAGCGCCGCCAATTTTTCCGTAATCGCAAACACGGAAGTGATCAACGGAATTACTTCGGACCTGAATGGCAACCTGTACGTTTTGCTTGCACATCGTTTACTCAAAGTGGCTCAGGGAGGAGCTATTACGGTAATCGTCGACCAGTCCGGCGTGGTTGGCGATTCGGGCGACAATGGTCCGGCTTCGCAGGCCGAAATTCAAAGTGGGGGCAGCGTGGTTCGGGACGCGACCGGCAACTTGTATTTCTCCGATCCGAATGCCAACCGCATCCGGGAAGTAACGGTGGACGGCAAGATTCACACGGTTGCCGGAAACGGCGCGCGGGGATTTACGCCGGACGGCTCAGCTGGCCGCCGGGTTCGTCTCTGTCTACGCCGACTGCGCTGTTGCTGGACGGCAACGGCGGTCTCTATTTCGAAGAATCGCAGCAACCTGGGCTCGGTGGAGAGGTTATACGTTACATTACGCCGGGCGGAGTTTTGAAGACCATCGCGGGCAATGGCCAGGGCGGATTCAGTGGAGACGGTGGGCCTGCCACCCAGGCCGGAATGCAGATACTGGAGCGCACGGGACTGGCGCTCGACAAGTCGGGCAATTTGTATATTGCCGACAGCTTCAATAGCCGAGTGCGCGTGGTAACTCCGAGCGGAATCATCAATACTTTCGCCGGAACAGGCGTAAAGGCATCCACAGGCGATGGGGGACTGGCCTTAAATGCCAGCTTCGATCGTTCCCCAAGGTCTGCTATTCGATACACAAGGCGACCTGCTGATCTCCGACGTCGGCGCAAATCGTATCCGCGCAGTGCTGGCCAGCGCCGCCGCCGATTTCCGTGTCGCCCACGCAGATGAGTTTTTCCGCGAAGGCCGGAGGGGCGATCACGCCCCCGCAGAAGCTCACCATATCGAGTCCGGTAAGCGGGCTCGCTTTCACCATCAGCGAGCGCGGCCGCAGATTGGCTGGTAATTGGCACGGCCGCGGGCTGACGCCGCAACTAATCGGGGTGCGCGCCGATCCATCGAATCTTACGCCAGGAACTATCAGGCTACGCTCACCATCACGTCGCCGCTGGCGAATCCGGTGAATACCACGGTGGCCATGACGTTCCAGGTGGGGCCCGGCGCGACAATCCCAAGCTGGCGGTCGACAAGACCGGCTTTCGTTCACCTTCCCGAAGAATCCGACTACGACGTGACCCAAACGGTGGAGTATCCAACGCGGGAAGCGGCACTCTGGCGTTTTCCGCCACCGTCAAGACGGCGACGGGCGGCAACTGGCTGAGCGCGACCCCTGCCACGGGTTCGGCTCACCCCGCAGCGCCGAGTGCACATATTCGTGACCGCCAATCCCAACGGACTCGCGGCGGGAACCTACACCGGCACGGTGACGATCACGAGTTCGACAACGGGCGAGAGCGACACCGTTCTTGTGACGCTGACCGTGAGCACGCTGGATCAGGCGATTCAGTTGTCGCGGCGCCGCGCTATCATTTACGGCCGTGTCCGGCGGCGGAGTGGTTCCAACCGCGACTGTTTGCGGTAAGCAACATTGGTCGCGGAACCATGAATTTCACGGTCTCGACGAGCACACTTGCGGGCGGACAGCAATGGCTCTCAGCGACCCCGTCGGCCGGCCGACCGCGGGCACTCGATCTCCCAGCCGTGACGGTGACGGTGAATCAGGCCGGCCTTTCGCCCGGTTTCTACTACGGACTGGTGCGGGTGGATTCGGCCGGCGCAGCAAATACGCCGCAGGTGGCGACGATCGCACTGCAGCGTGCTGGCCGCGGGTCAGGACCCTGGTCCGCTGATCGAGCCCAGCGATATCGTCTTCACGGCGGTTCAGGGCGCGCCGCCGCCCGGTGCTCGATGAATCTCTTCGTATATAACATCTCGGCGACGCCGCAGACCTACGTTTCGAGAATCGAGGCCCCCGATCCGAATGACAAGTTCAAATCGTTCATTCCGCAAAACGCGACGCTGAGCTTAGCCAGACCCACGCGCCTGGTGGTGCAGCCGCTGACCAGCGGCCTGGCAGCGGGCGTATACGACGCCATGCTCACCTTGCAGTTTTCGGATGGCAATGTTCGCCGCGTCGGGATCCGCACCATCGTTACCCCAGCGCCACTCCCGCGGGTGCTACTCTGGCCTGACTTGCTCGCAACCGGCCCCGGGATACAACATGGCTGTACGCCTTCGCAGCTGGTACCTGTGATCACGACGCTGGGACAATCCTTCGGCGTGCCGGCGGCGTGGCCGGTCGCTCTGGAAACGGCTGTACTCGACGATTGCGGCAACACTCTCGACAACGGCAGCGTGAAGGTCTCGTTCTCGAATGGCGACCCGCCGCTGAGCCTGCAACCGGAGGACAGGGTGGTTCGTGGCACGCCACCTGGGTGTCGGGAAATACCTCCGGGCCGGTTACGCTGACTGTGACGGCGAACGATCCAACGGGCAATCTGACCGGCACGCGCGAAGTGACTGGAGGCCTGGGGGATCACGCCCCGGCGCCGGATGGTGACCGCGGCCGTGAGTGCCGCCAGCTTCGGCCGAGAACACCGCCGCTCGCGCCTGGCTCGATCATTTCGTTGTGTGGTCAGAATCTGGCGAACGGAACGGCCACGGCCAGTCATTCCCGCTGGGCACCACGCTCGCGGGAGCGACGGTGGTGATGGGGGCAATACTCTGCCGCTGTATCTTCGCTTCCAACGGGCAGATCAATGCGGTGGTTCCAGCGGGGATCAACATTAATACCAGTCAGCAGATCGTGGTCCAGCGGGGGAACACTCTTTCAGTCCCGATTTCGGTGGACGTGGGACCGGCCGAGCCCGCGATCTTCACCTATCCCGTGCCCGGCGATCCGCCCAATCAGGGCGCTATCGTGAACGCTTTGACTTACGTGGTCGCCCAGCCGGGCACGCCGGTGACGGCGGGCAACCCAATCGCGATCTTCTGCACGGGATTGGGCGCGGTGGACCAAACCGTGCCGGACGGCGCCGCCGCGCCATCGCCTCCAGCGAACACGTGGTACCACGGTGACCATCGGCGGACAACCCGCGCAGTTGGCTTTCTCGGGTCTCACGCCGGGATCGGTCGGCGCTTTATCAGATCGATGCAACCGTGCCGGGCGGCATCACGCCGGGGAATCAGGTGCCGGTGGTGATGAGCATCGCGGGGCAGACCGGTCCGGCGTTGACGATCGCAGTGAAGTGAGGCTGCGCTACGAATGATCTCCGGTACACGGACGTGCCGGGCAGTGAGACCAAGGAAACTGAAATGAATGACTGAACAGGAAGTGACACCTTCGATCCTCGGTGTATTACGTTCCATGGATCTGTTTCGAAGGGCAAGGATCCGGACGAACTGACGGAGTGGCTGGGAAAGGCCCCCTTCGAAGGCGGCGCGGAGTGCGCGCTGCGCGAATTCCCGCCCGGTGCGCCGGATCATCGACGGAAGGCAGCTTCGGAAATTCCTTTTTCATCCTGACCGCGGCACGGTGGGCGTTTCCCTGGGGCCGGAGAGGCGGCGGCTGGCCACGCTCGGCCCGGCAGTTTCTTCGGCGAAATGACCCTGATCAGCGGCCTTCCCCGGAACGCCAGCATCACCGCGCTGGAGCCGTGCCAGGCCATCGAGGTTCCCCGGCGGGCGTTCGAATAGTGGATGAAAAAGCCCGGTCCGTTCCGCAACACCATGGACCAGACCTACATCGAGCGTGGCCTGGTCAACCATCTGCGGACGATTCCCGATTTCGCCGAGATCGACCCGGCGATCGTGCAGGAACTGGTGAAGAAGGTCCGGCTGCGGATTTACTCCAAGGACGAAGTCATCGTCCGCAAGGCGACGATGCGGACAGCTTCTACCTGATTCGCGAGGGCTACGTGCGGGTGGTCAAGAAGCATGGCGGGCGGCGAGCAGCGCACGGTGGCGTACCTCAAGGACGGCTCGTATTTCGGCGAGACCGCGCTGCTCCGCGCCGAGCGCCGCAACGCCACCATCATCGCCATGGGAAAAGTGGAAGTGATCCAGGTGATGAAGGAGGACTTCTTCGCGCTGGTGAACCGGGACGAGAAATTCGCGGATCGTTTCGCAGAAGAGGAACAGAAGCGCCAGCCGCGAAACCGGTCTCCGCCAGCCGCTCCTCGCCGCTCGGGATTCGTCGGCGAGGCGGTGGAGCGCGGCCTGGTGAAAGCCACTTCCGCTCTGGTGATCCACCTGAACGTGTGCACGCGCTGCGGCAACTGCGTCAAGGCTTGCGCCGAGCTGCACGACGGAATCTCACGGCTGACGCGGCATGGGATGCTGTTCGAGGCGCCGGTGCGGCAAACTCTGAACGTGCTGGAGCCGCTGCTGGTGACGACGTCATGCATGCATTGCCTGGACCCGGAATGCATGATCGGGTGCCCCACCGGGCGCGATCACGCGCGACGTGAATGGCGAGGTGATCATCCAAGACTCCTGCATCGGATGCGGAAACTGCGCGCGGCGCTGCCCCTACGGCAACATCTCGATGGCGGACGTGCAGAGCGAAGAGGAACTGGCCAAGCAGCGTACCGGCGCTCCCATCATCGGCAGGCTATCTGAAATTCTGGAGGACTCCGGAAAACGAGCCGATGATGCACGAGATCGAAACCAACAATCAGAAAGCGGTGGTCCGGCGCATCGCGGTGAAGTGCGACCTGTGCCAGGATTACAACTACAATCACGGGTGCGTGCATAACTGCCCCTACGGCGCCATCGAGCGCATGGATGCGGGCGCGTATCTGCACGAAGTCCGAGGCGCCGGATGAGTCCAGCCAGGAGCGTTGCCCTCGGGCGCCCGCGTCTCCAGCCAGCGGGATCCGGCGAAACGAGCCGAGCGCGGCGTGGCAGGCTTTCGCGGTCGTCGTCGGTGGCGGCGCTTTCCTGGTGGTATTTCGCGGCGCATCGGCAGCCGTCGGCCAACCGCTATCACGGCCTGGTGCTCGGCCTGGGCTGGATCGGCACGTCGCTGGCGCTGCTGGCGGCCGCGCTGAGCATCCGCAAGCGCGTCGCCTATCAAGGCGTGGGAAGAATGTCGGCTTGGCTGACGCGCGCACATCTACCTGGGCATCGTCGCGGCATTCGCGATCTTTTATCATTCCGGGTTGCGCGCGGGCGGCCCGCTATCGGCGTGCCTGCTGGCTTTTTTCTCGCTCACCGTGGTCAGCGGGCTGATGGGCTGGTTGTTCGCCCGCAAGCTGCCTCCGCTGCTGACAGACATCGAGGAGAACCCGGCGCATTCTGGAAGACCTGCTTACGGTGCGCGCGGAATGTCTGCAAGGGATGCTCGAGCTGGCAGGCGGCGGCTCGCCCGACTTCCGCGCCTTGGTGGAAAAGCGCTTGATGAAGGAGACGGCGTCGTGGAGCCGCATGTTCCGGTTTTACCGGCGGCGGTCCACGCTGGCGCAGGAGCTTCCCGCTTTTCAGAAGGAACACGAGGAGTCGCTGGCGCAGCTTGCGGCCGCATGAGCATCGCGCGTTTCCAGCGCGCCGCCGAATATGCTCTGCGCGTGAATAAGATGAACGCTGAAATGCTGCTGCAGCGCGTGCTGCGCGGCTGGCTGACTTTCCACATCGTCAGCACGGGAACCATGTTCGGCACTGGCGGCGGTGCATATTTTCACCGCGCTGTATTATTGAGGATTTTCAGATGCTGGAACTCATTTTTATTGAAGGCGGACAACGGGGGCAGGCGATCCGGCTGACGTTTGACAAGGCCTGGTTCGGCCGGCAGACCACGCTGCGACTTCGTTCTGGAGGGCGAAGACATCAGCCGCGTGCATTTTTCCATCGAGCGGCGCGGCGACGAGTATGTTCTGGTCGACAACAAATCGACGCAATGGAACCTTCGTCAACGGCGTCCGCGCCGACGCCGTAACTCTGCGAGCCGGGCTATGACATTGTCGCCGGCACCAATCGGATGCAGGTGCGGGAGGTGGCCGCGAGCGCCCAAGCACCCTTCCGCTTTCGTGGCGGAACATAAAGCGGAGAGGGCGCGGCCCAGGTCATCGAGCAGGAGATCGTCCTGCTAGGCCGGAAGAGCATCTGCCCGATTCAGTTGAACGATCCGGCGGTGGCCGCGGTGCACGCCGAGCTGGAGCATCGCGCCGGATGGCGTCTGGATCACCGACGAATCCAGCGGCGCGGGAGTCTACGTCAACGGCCAGCGCGTGGTGCAGCAGCAGCTCCACCACGGCGACCTGGTTACGATCAAGCCCGTTCGAGATTACGGTCTCGCTCACCGATGAGATGTGCCTGCTGGGGATTCAGGACTGCCACGCGGAATCGCCAGCCGCGCCGCGGAGAACGTGCCCGGAAACTATCGCGACGTGGTGGTGCGCGCCGCCGCGCGCCGAAGGCGGACAAGCCAGACCGTCGGCGTCGATTTCGGCGCTGCCGCATTGGATGCAGGCCAAGGCTCCCATCTGGGTGCCTACTTCCGACATTCTGCCCAACCGATTCCGGTCGAGAATGCTGCTGATCGGCCTGGTGGGGGTTCTGGGTTGGGCCGCGATCGCGTTCGCCGCAAAATGGAACTCAGCGTATAGCCCCGGCCCCACCACGGAAGCGCATCGCCGCGTGAGGCTGCGAGTCGTGCCACTCGCGAGTTTCGCGCGAGTTTCCGACACCAGTTGCCAAGCCTGTCATGCCGATCAGCAAGGCTCAGCGCGGTGCATCAACAGCAGAAAGTCAGCTGCGCGGCTTGCCACTCCGAACATCGGGGAGCGAAGTTTGATATCGCGCGCAATGTAGGCAGCGGATGTCAGGCGGCGGGTTGCCATGTCACTGTGCACGCCGCGGAGAAGCGTCTGCTGGCAGGGCAAGCCGCTCCGGAACCAGGTCTGGCCGTGCCGCCGGCAGTAGCCTTTGCGGCGCACTTTGAAGCGGGCGACGCGATGCATGACAAGCATGCCAATCTGAAGGCGGCATGCGCAGCTTGCCATACCGACGGAGATGCGACTTTATTGGAGGCCAAACCTCAGCAGTCCGCCACTCGCATTAATGAGTTGAAGGCCATGCGCATGCGGTGCCTCGGCTGCCACGGTTTCGGACCGGAAGCAACTCTGCGGGACCGATGCTACGCCTGTCACCTGGAGCATCCGTCCGAAAAATCCGCGATCTTGACGGTGCTGCGTTTCCCGGACTCTTCTCCACCAAGAGCCGACCTGGCTGCGACCGGTCCAACCGGTTTGCTGGTATTGCTGGGCGCTCTGGCTGCGGTTCCTCTATTCTTCTTTGCCGCAGCGGCGGGAAGTCTTCGCATCAACCAGGGGCGATTCAAAGCGGAGGCTGAGAAACGACTTCGGTCTGCTCCAGCCGTTGCTCCGGCGGCGGCAGTGGAGTTGTCGCTCGCTACGGCCGGGGCGGCCGAGCCAAAACCTACTGATAACCAAGCGCCGGGCGGCAACCTTCGCCCGCGGATCGACCTGGATCTATGCGTGGGCTGCGGAACGTGCGTGCATGTATGCCCATTCAACGTGCTGGAGATCGTCAATGAAAAGGCGATCGCCGCGCGCCTGGGCGATTGCACCGGTTTTGCCGCTTGCGCCGCCGAATGCCCTACCGAGGCCATCGTGCTGGTGGCGGGCGGCGCCATGCAAACCGTCGAGCTTCCCATATACGATGCAAACCTGGAGACCAATGTTCCCGCATGTATACCTGGCCGGAGAAGTAACGGGGAAGGCGCTTATTAAGGTTGCCATCAACCAGGGGAAGCAGGTTGTGGAAGCGATCCTGAAGAACCGCCCGCAACCGGGAATGCCGTACGATGTGATCGTAGTAGGGGCGGGCCCGGCCGGAACCAGCGCGGCGTTGGCCGCTATGAAAGAAGGTCTGAAGGTGCTGGTCCTCGAACAAGGAACGCAGGCCAATACCATTCGGAACTATCCACGCCAGAAGTTCGTCATGGCCGAACCGGTGATGATTCCGGTTTACGGACCGCTGTGGATGGAAGACACGAGTAAAGAGTCGCTGCTGGAGCGCTGGCAGGAGATCATCGCATCCACCGGACTCACAATTCAGGAAGAGGAGAAGGTATTACGGGTGGTTCAGGATCCCGATCACTTCGTGGTGCATTCGACCAAGGGCGAATACCAAGGGGCGACGGTGGTGCTGGCCATCGGCAAGCGCGGCAGTCCACGCAAATTGGGGGTGCCTGGGGAAGACTCGTCGAAAGTCGCCTATAACCTGCTGGATGCGGACGCGTATCGCGGCAAGGCAATCTGCATCGTGGGCGGAGGCGACAGCGGTATTGAAGCGGCCTGCGGTCTGGCTCGGGTCGACCTGGAAAACCGAGTGTGGCTTGTCCACAGAACCGACGCGTTTGCTCAAGCCAAGCCGCGGAATCAGAAGAAGGTCAAGAAAGCCATGGATGAAGGCCGAGTGAAAGCGTTTTTCAACTCAGCCGTGGTAGAGATTCGCGAGCGCTCAACGGTGGTGAAGACGGCCACCGGAACCGAGGAGATCGATAACGACTTCATGTTCGTCATGGTGGGCGGCGAGAACCCCAAGAAATTCCTGAATGAGTGCGGAATTGAGTTCTCGCAGCGCCCTCTAGGGTGAGTCCTGCTTAACTGCTTCAGGCCGCTCAACCGTGTTAACATGAGCGCTGAATGTGGAAGCGTAGTGCCATTATTTGTTTGCTGATTGCTGCTTGCGCTGGCGCGCTGAGCGCACAGTATCCCCTTCCCAACGCCATGGTAGGCGTGCCTTACACCTTTGATTTCTTCCAAGGTTCCGGTGTGGATATAAGCCAAATTGAGGCTGAGCTTCAACAGCTCGGTTTTCAATTGAACTTGTCATTTAGTGTGCCAGCGGGAATGCTGCCGCCTGGAATCTCTCCTAATTTTTTTACTTTTAGCGGAACGCCGACCATGGCCGGCACGTTTAATTTTACGGCTACTCTGAATGAGTCTTTGATCGACTTGAGCAGCGGTCAGACGCTTTTTAGCGATTCGGTTCCGCTGCCTTTCACATTGACGGTGACAGGGTCCAGTGGGCCGGCCACTTCAGTTACTCCGGCGGCCTTGAGCTTCCCTCTCGCGCAGGGATCGACCGCGACAGTGTCACAATCCGTTCTGATTTCAAACCGGGGCCAGCAAGCGCAGACAGCCACCGTCAACGTCAGCACGAGTTCCGGCATCAGTGGGTGGCTGAGTGCGTCGGGAGGCGGATCCGTCGCGGCGTTCACCAGCAGTTCGGTGGTTGTGACGGTCAACCCGAACGGATTGCCGGCCGGCACATACACTGGGACCGTTTCTATCTCTCTTTCCCCCGCGAACCAAACTTCGAGTGTCGCGGTAACTGCGACGGTGAGCAGCACGCAACAGCAAATTCAAGTGACTCAAACGGGACTGCGCTTCCAAACCTCGTCGGGCGGCGGAGCACCGTCTTCACAATCCATCGAAATTCTGAATGGCGGAGCCGGGAATCTCAGTTTCACTGCTTCAGCCTCCACTCTATCGGGCGGCGCGGGATGGTTGTCGGTATCGCCTTCTTCCGGTACGGCAAGTTCTTCGGCGCCAGCTATTATTTCGGTGAGCGTTAATCCAACCGAATTGGCGGCGGGCGATTACTATGGTCAAATCCAGATCTCATCGCCGGGCGTCGACAATTCACCGCAGACGGCGACGGTGGTGCTGAATGTAGCTGCAAACGGCGCTGATCTGGGGGCGTTCGTCTCGGCGACGGGCTTGATTTTCGTGGCGCAGACTGGCACAACCAACCCGGCGGCGAAGACCGTAACAATAACGAATCCATCGACCGCAGCTCTGACTTTTGCTGCTTCTCCTTCCTTTGCACAAGGGAGCAATTGGTTTACGATCCAACCCAACAGTGGTTCGGTGACTTCCGCAAGTCCCGTTCAATTGACTGTACAGCCTATGGTCTCCGGTCTGGCGCCAGGGGTTTACAGCGGGCAAGTGACGTTGATTTTCTCGGACAAGACGAGCCACCCGATCGCCATTTTACTGATCGTGATTCCGGGCGGCTCGACCGCCGGTATCGGCGCGTTGGATGTTCAGCCTCTGGCTACCGCGTGCACACCCACCAAACTCATCCCGGTATTCACACAACTGGGGCAAAGTTTTACTACGGTGGCAGCCTGGCCGACAGCGATAGAAGTCGCGGTGGTGGATGATTGCGGGAATTTCCTGACCTCCGGCACAGTGGTCACGTCCTTCTCCTCCGGCGATCCGCCTCTTTCACTCGCGTCGCTGCACGACGGGCGCTGGAGCGCAACCTGGCAACCGCGCGCTACGGCGACGCAGGTGACCATCACGGCCAACGCGCAGAAGACTGCGCCGGTCCTATCGGGTACGGCCTCCATCGGCGGCGCATTAGCAGCCAATCCTTCGACGCCGGTAATTTCGGCGGGCGGAGCGGTAAGCGCGGCCAGTTTTGTCGCCAATCAGCCGCTCGCACCCGGAGGCTTTGTTTCGATTTTCGGGTCGCATTTGAGCAGCGGCCTGAATCAATCGCCTACTTTACCTCTGGCGACAGAGTTAGGGGCTACCCAGGCAGTTCTGGCCGGACGGCCATTGCCTCTGCAATTCGCGACGAGCGGCCAAATCAACGCCATCATTCCATATGATGTGCCCGCCAACGAGACCCAGCAGTTGATCGTGGTAAATGGGCCGGCTTACTCACAACCGGAGCCCGTGATCGTTGCTCCCGCACAACCGGCCGTCTTTACGACAGATGCGAGCGGTAAGGGTGTGGGCATCGTGGTGGACGTACAGCCGGATGGCAGCCAGTTCGTGGTGACATCATCGAATCCCGCGAGTGCAGGCGATGCTATTGTCATATATTGCGCTGGATTGGGGGCCGTGGATCCGCCCGTGATGGCGGGTACGGCTGCATCGTTGACCCAGTTATCGAA
Source organism: Bryobacterales bacterium (assembly GCA_963769205.1). Lineage (GTDB taxonomy): Bacteria > Acidobacteriota > Terriglobia > Bryobacterales > Bryobacteraceae > Palsa-89. Next base: position 13,032 of record CAVYKR010000028.1, read on the forward strand.
CACGGTGAATCCTGTGACGGTGATGATCGGCGGCCAAGCCGCCCAGGTATTGTTCGCGGGACTGGCTCCCGGATACGCCGGATTGTACCAGGTGAATGTGATTGTGCCGAGCGGGATTACTCCCGCCAGCAACGTGCCGCTGGTGGTGACCGTAGCCGGACAATCGAGCTCGCCGGTAACGATCGCTCTCCAGTAATCAAGACGAGTTACCTTTCAAGATCGTGCCACTTACGTCCCAGCCAATGAGCGAACTTCCTGCAGCGTATCTTGAGGTGAAGATCGATGGTCAAGTCCACCAATTTTCCTTGGAGGGGGATAGAATCCTCCGGATAGGCCGTAGCGACACGAATAATGTCGTGCTAAACGATGACGGCGTCTCTCGCCATCACGCGATGTTGCAAGGCTCCGAGAAAGGCCTCTTCTATATAACCGATTGCGGCAGTAGAAATGGGACTTTCGTCAACGACACGCGCGCGGCGGTCCCGGTGATTCTTCGGCCCGGCGACCACATCCAGATTGGCAAGCACGAGTTCATATTCCATCAACCGTCTGCCGTTGCGCCTCCGGTGGCACGAGAACCCGATCGCGATCCAGAGACGAACGTCATGTTCGCGCGCTCGCTCATCACCGTGCTGGTGGTCGATATTCATGATTTCACGGGGCTGGCGCAGCGGATGGAAGCATCCACGTTGTCGGAAGTCACCGGAACTTTGTTTCGGTTGGGTGGGCAGGAGCTTCAAGAGCGCGGCGCCTGGGCCCAGAAATATATTGGCGATGCGGTGATGGCAGTGTGGAGGCACAAGAAACATGCACCCGAAGCGCACGAGCTAGCGGCGATTTTCGAGGCGCTGTTGCGGTTGTATCAGATCGCGAGCGGCATGCAGCGCCAATTTGGGCTGGCCGAACCGATTCGAATCGGCGCCGGAATCAACAGCGGCGGAGCAATGGTGGGCAACATCGGTAGCATCGCTTCCTCCGATTACACGGCGCTGGGAGATGTCGTAAACAAGGCGTTTCGCCTGGAGTCCGCGACGCGGGAGATGGCTTTCGACCTGGCCCTCGGTCAAGAAACCTACGAATTCATAGCGGGCGCCATTAACGCCGAGCCACTCTTTCAGAAATGCTCGGTGAAGCTGAAAGGGTACGACGAGCCGGCGACTGCGTTTGCGACAGATTTGTCGTCGCTGACTGGGGTAATCGACGCTCTCAAGCAGTGTCCAAAGACGCCTGAACGCCACCCCAAGTAGCAGGTCTTGTGGTCCATGTCTGAATTCCAGTCTTTATCTCCGGATCTTCTGATTCACATTGCTTCCGCGGTCCAGGTTCCCATAAAGGGCCTTCTGGCGACAGTCGAACTTATCGACCAAGGCTGCACAGTTCCTTTTATCGCTCGCTACCGCAAGGAGGCGACCGGCAACCTCGACGAGGTCGCGATCCGGGCTATAGAAGAGAGGCTCCTCTATTTCCGCGAGCTGGTTTCGCGCAAAGAGGTTATTCTCGCCTCCATTCAGGAACTAGGCAAACTCACCGACGAGTTGAAGGCGCGTATCGACCAAACGCTCAACAAGAGTGAACTTGAAGATCTATACCTTCCGTACAAGCCCAAGCGCCGGACCAAGGCCATGATCGCGCGAGAAAAAGGGCTGGGGCCGTTAGCGGACTATCTGTGGGGTCAAGAGCCCAGCGGGACGCGCCTCGAAGCATTTGCGGCGTCTTTTGTCGATGCTGAAAAAGGTGTCGCTAGCGTGGATCAGGCGCTCGAGGGAGCGCGGCACATCGTCGCCGAGATTATTAGCGACAACGCGGACATTCGCAAGCTGCTGCGCAATGCCATGTGGGAGGAAGGCGTCATCGTCAGCAAGAAAACGCTGGAAGCTGTCGATGAACAAGAGAAATTCAAGATGTACTACGATTACCGCGAACCAGTGAAGCAAATTCCCTCGCACCGCATGCTGGCCATCCGGCGCGGCGAGACCGAAAACGTTCTCTACTTCCTCATCGAACTCGATCCGCAACGTCCACTGGTTCTCATTAAGAGCAAGGTCCACCAGCAGGCCGGCGATTGGACTCCCCAATTGGACCTAGCGGCCGAAGACTCCTGGAAGCGTCTGCTCAATAGTTCCATTACGTCAGATGTGCGTCTGGAGCTTAAGCAACGCGCTGACACGGATGCGATCCAGGTTTTCCGCGAGAATCTCCGGAACCTGCTACTGGCCCCGCCGGCTGGCCAACTGGCGGTACTTGGACTTGACCCCGGCATTCGCACCGGCTGCAAGGTCGCCGTGGTTGACGACACAGGCAAGTTTCTCGGTCACGATGTCATCTACCCTTTCCAGCCCAAGAACGATGTCGCAGGCGCGGAACGTACGCTGACAGCGCTGATCGAAAAATACCATGTGCGTGCCATCGCGATCGGCAACGGCACCGCTTCGCGTGAGACGGACGCCCTGGTTCGCACGTTTCTGAAGAAGGAGGGACTGTTGTCGGTATTCTGCGTGATCGTCAACGAGTCCGGCGCCTCCATCTACTCGGCATCCGAGATCGCGCGCCAGGAGTTCCCGGACCTGGACCTGACCGTCCGCGGAGCCATCTCCATCGCTCGCCGTTTGCAGGACCCGCTGGCCGAACTGGTAAAGCTCGACCCCAAATCAATCGGCGTCGGCCAGTATCAGCACGACGTTGATCAGAGCCATCTACATAAGTCGCTTGAAACGGTAATCGAGAGCTGCGTCAACCGCGTCGGTGTGGACCTCAACACCGCCTCCTGGGCTCTGCTTCGCTACGTCGCCGGCATGAACGAACGCACCGCCCAGAAAATCGTGGAGTTCCGCAACGAACATGGCCGTTTCCGCTCGCGCGTTCAATTGACCGCTGTGCCGGGCATTGGACCAAAGACATTCGAGCAGGCAGCGGGCTTCCTTCGAATCAGAAACGGCGACCATCCCCTCGACATTACGGCCGTTCATCCCGAGTCCTATCCCGTAGTGGAGCAAATTGCCAAGAGCTTAAAGGTTCCCCTTGAGCGGCTCATCGAAGAACCTGCGCTGCTGGAGAAGTTAGATAGGAGCGGTCTGGCCGCCGGCGTTTTTACGCTGAACGACATTCTGGAAGAGCTTCGAAAACCTGGACGCGATCCGCGCGACACGTTCCTGGCGCCGAGCTTTAAAGACAATGTGAACGAGATCGGGGACTTGGAAGCAGGGATGGCGCTAGAAGGCATCGTCACCAACGTCACGAAGTTCGGGGCTTTCGTCGACGTCGGCGTTCATCAGGACGGATTGGTGCACGTCAGCGAACTATCGGACCGGTACATCAAGGAGCCGAGCGATGTAGTGAAGGTTGGTCAGATAGTGAAGGTGCATGTGCTAAGCGCCGATGCGAAAACGAAGCGAATCGCCTTGTCGATGAAGACGCCCGGCGCGAAACGAACGCAAGGCGGCACACCCCAATCAACGAAATCCGCACCGCCGCCGAAGCCTCAAACGATGGACGACAAATTGTCCGCGCTAGCGGAACGCTGGAAGAAACGATGAGGTGAACATCACTTCAGAGCTGTTCCGGGCACCGAAGAAACAAGAGGCCGGGAGTGAATCGCGTCTTATTTCACTCGTAAGACAGTCCTGCAAAAACTATCTGTAACTTGAACAAATCCAACAGAATCCTACAGCGCTTTTCAAAATCGGTTTCGTCACAGAACTCACGATATCTGCGGAGGAAATCTTCCTTCAATGAGCCTATTGATTCGCCGTCCCACACAAGGTCGCTAGCTCGTGCGCCGGGTAGATCCCGGTAGGCGGCACTTACTAAACCGAATGAATCGACTCCTGAAAAGATGGAATCACAGACGTATCTCAGATCACCCGAGACAAGCGAGGTTACATCTTCGGTTTTTAGATAGTATGAGAATTCTACTGCCAGCCTTATAAGGCAACGCAAATCATCTAGTTCCGACTCCAAAAAACACGACCGTGCGGATTCCAGCATTGACGCTTGAATCGCGTGTGTCTGCTCCGTCGCCGAATCGCCAGCAGGCCGGTTGAAAGGAATGGGGAAATTGTCATTTGTTTTGGCACACATCTATTTCAGGACGTTGCTGGCTTCGGCTTGAGCAATGAGACGGTCTGCGTCGTCCTGGAGAAGATATCGTCCACGAACCAGCCGTTCGGCGGCGGAACGGACTTGCGCGACGTACTTTTCGTGGGTTCCGTAGCGCTCTTCGAGCGACTGTCGCGGGTCACCAGAGGCGAGCCGCTCGGCTTTCGTCTTGGCGAAGGGAACAAAAGCGCCGGTATTTGTGCGGATATGGCCTTTATAGAAACCGCCGGCGTTAGTATTCCAGCCCGTGTAGGTGCCTAAAGGAGCCTGATGCAGGACGCTGGCCACTCCCGCTACTTCATTACCGTCAGCGTCAACTCGCGGAACAACGCTGGGCAGAATCTGGCGGATCGGGGGCGGCTGCATCGTGATGGCGCCGGACAGGTCGTTGTAATGAAACTGGTGTCCCAGATCGTATTGGAAGAGTTGCGTTAGAATTCCGTCCGGAAGCGGCACGCCAGGAATCGCGGGAAAACCCATTGCGGCCTGCGTCGGCGCGACCAATTCTCCTCGATCAAGCCGGGGATACTGGCTGGGCGGAGGGAGTTCGCCTTTCACCACCCAAGCGACCAGAGCGGTCTGCAGCGCCCGCAACGTATCGCTCGAAGGATTCGGGTTCGGGACCAGCTCGCAACAGGCCTGCGGCTGCGGATTCGGATCGAAGCCGCCCGGTCCTCCGCCATGGCTTACGCCCGGAAAGTAATAGCGGCGAACGTTTGACGGAAGCGGAATATCGCGATCGGCCCGCGTGCCGACCAGATCAGGAGAAGCACGGAGATTGAAAAACTCGGACGAGCCGAAGGTTTCCACGATTTTCGGACAGGTTTCGGTAGCCCGGCAGCGGTCCAGCAATCCAGCCGCGGGATGGCGCCGAGCTTCGTCCGCATAATCCTCCCACCAGACGACGCCATCGCTTCCGGCCTCGTACATCGCGGCCGCTCCGCTAGGAGCCGCGAATCGAAAGTTCATGGCTTGCTGGCGAACGGCGATATTCGGATTACTGCCGTCGAAGACCATCTTTCCGGCTTCATCCTGATTGAAGCCGAGATGAATAAAACTGCGGAGGTAGTTACCCGACTGGGAATTGCCCTGGCTCACCGTGGCAGTGATCCGCCCGCGCAGGGGGTTGGCAGCGCCTGTGTCGTCCTGGAGGCCGTAGCGCAGATACGAATTCAAGTCGCGCGTTGCGGCGAAGCCGATGCCATAGACCTTGGGGGCCTTGGCGGTATACACGAGCTCGTACATATAGGTGGGATTGAATCCACCCTTCAGGCAAAGTTTTCGCGGATCGGGCTTACCGGGGAAAGGGATTTGGCTGCAATCGGCGAAGGCCCAATCGGCGCTACGAAAAGGGACGATTTTTCCGTCTTCCGAAGTGCGACGGGTCAGACTGGCTTTGGAAGTGTCAAAACTAGCCGGATCGGCCGTTCCGGCTACGCCGCCGCGAAGAATGGGTAGGGTCGTGGCATCGGCAGGCATGTCGCTGAAGCGGGCGAGCACGCGCCCGGTGATGCTGGAACCATCGGGGTTTTTGGCCACCGGCACCAATAATGTTTCGACTCCGTCCGCGGGCTCGAGGTCTCCCTGCCAGCCGCTGGCGACCAGCACATGCCCCTGCTTTCGGGCGTCGGCGAGGAATCCGCCACCGGTCAAATTGACCCGGCCGCGATTGGGAACGAAGTACAGCAGCACACCGCTGGCTTTGGCCATGTCCGCCGGCGCGATGATAGTGACAGTGGCCACGTATTCCACCATCCCCCGCGCGTTACGTGGCGCTAATTCGAGATCGGTAATGATGGCGTTTAGCGGGAGCTTCGGGTCGAGTTCGCCATACGCATGGCCCGTTAGTTTCTGGTAACCATCGTGGCCGAGCGCTTCGGTGTGTTCAATCGTGAGCCGCGTGATTCGGGCCTGTCCTGGGATTACCGAGACCAGGATTGCGGCAGCTGCGAGTGCGGCCTTCAGTGGAACTTGCATGCGTTGTCTCCTTCGTTCTGCAGTAAACACTACGCGCTTCAGCCCATCCATTCCGGATGTTGGGCTGTTCCGTCGAATTGGGTGGTGGTTTTGAAGAGCTCAAACTTGCCGGTCATCGCAGCTTCCTTGGTCTTCGAAACAATGGCCTGCAGCTGCTGCTCGGACAACGGCTTGAAAGTCCGCACCGCCTCGAAAGCCTGATCCAGCCGCTCCATCGAATCGCATCCGTTGATCACCACCGACGTCGGAAGATTCAACGCATAGTGCAGGCATTCGATCGGCGTGGCCACGCCGGCTTTCAAGACATCTCCAAACGCCATCGGCTTCATACCAAGCACGGCGATGCCTTCCTTCACCAGGCGCGGCACCACCTGATGCGCGAAACTGCGGAAGTGATAGTCAAGCACATTCAGCGGCATCTGGCACGAATCGAAATGGAACTTGTTTTGCGCCGCCACGTCCAGCATTCGCAGATGCACGGCAGGATCTTTATGCCCGGTGAATCCGATATAGCGCACTTTGCCAGCCTTTTTCGCCGCCAGCACCGCCTCCAGCGCGCCGCCCGGAGCGAAAAAGCGATCCGGATCCTCCATCCGGATGTTCTCGTGGAACTGGATCAGGTCGATGGTCTCAACCTGCAGGCGCCGCAGCGATTCGTCAATCTGCTTCGCCGCCATGGCGCGCGTGCGGCCGTTGTACTTCGTCATCAGGAAAACGCGCTTCCGGTATCCGTCCTTCAGCGCCTTGCCCATGCGGATCTCGCTGCCGCCATCATGGTAATCGCACGAGTTATCGAGGAAGGTGATGCCTCGATCGATGGCGCTCCGTACAATCCGGATACTCTCGCTCTCTTCCTTCGGCACGCCCATGTGATAGCCGCCCAGACCGAGAGCGGAGACACGCTGGCCGGTCGTCCCCAGGTTCCTGTAGATCATCCCGTTGGATGTCTGCGCATCCAGCTTCGCCGCGACCTGCAGAGCCGCGAGCGTTGTTAGAAATTCACGCCGTTCCATGTCTGATAGCTTATCCCCGCACGTCACTCCAGGCAATCGCGATGAACTGATCGATCAGTTCGTCGACACCGGCGGGTAGACTCTCCATGCAGCGAAGGACGATGGCACGCTGCGTGTCGCGTTCGTTGGGGCTCAGGTATTCGAGCAACGACTTTCCGGCCACTCTCGCGATTAAACAACCTAGCGTATGCCGGACCGCTCGTTCAGACACGTCGGCCAACTCTGGAATTACCGGCAAACCAAAGTGGTAGGCCCGCCAAAATTCATGCCCGCCCGCCCGCAGCTTCTCTCGCTCTTCTCGTAAGTGCAGGGCCTTACTTAGAAAATGCGTGAGCGCGAATCCGACATCAAAGGTCGGCTCTCCAAAATTCGCGGCTTCATGATCCAGCAGGACGAGCTGATCGCCACGCACCAGTACATTCTTGGGGCTGTAATCACCGTGCACTAACGCGAAGCGGCGGGCTTGGGTTTCGCGGACTAGTTCACGGAGAAATACAGCCGCCCTCGGCTCGTTGTCAGCGGCATGAAGGTAATACGCCTCCAAGCGAAGGGAGAAGAAAAACGATTGATCTCGAAAGAGCGGCTCGACCTGTTTGCGTTCAAGATAGCTTCCACGATGAATGTAGGCCAGGAGATCGCCAAACTTGGAGAAATGATCCAGGTGAATCTGTCCGGACAGCAAAAGCTTTTTCCATTCGTGATGCGGCTGTGGAATCGCTTCCATGGCTAGAATATGATTGGTCGTGTCGAGGAAAAGGAGCCGTGGAATGCTCCCTGCTGGCGTCCACCGGCTGAGCCACTCCATGGCTAGGGCCTCTTGCCGGATTCGCCGGGGGTCGCTCTTCCACTCTACTGCTGACTTCAGCTGCTCCCGCGCTTGCTTGACGACAATCGAGGATCCATCCATCAGCCGAACCAGGACAGTAAAGTTGGAAACACCCCCCGTTAAGATGCAGCTTTCCTCCATCGCATAACCCCGGTTAGCGAGGTACGCGCTCCAGGCTTGCAGGCTCTTCGACATTCATCCGGGCAACGATAACTTGACAGGTAAGGCCGCGTATCCGGCGAACATCGAGTCCGCGCCCTGCTCCTCTTCGATGCGTAACCCCTCGTTCCACTTCGCCATTCGTTCGGAGCGGGCAAATGCGCCAACTTTTAACTGCCCAATGTTCCAGCCAACGGCCAAATGAACGATCGTGACGTCCTCGGTTTCTCCGGATCGTGCCGAGGCGATAGTGCCGAAGCCAACGCTCTGCGCGGCCTTAAGAGTGTTCCGCATTTCCGTTATGGTTCCGGCTTGATTCGGCTTCAGCAGCACGGCGTTGCATGCGTTCTGCCGAGCCGCATTGATTACAAGCTGGGCATTCGTAACCAAGAAATCGTCTCCGATCACCTGTACCCTATCACCCACCGCGGTAGTGAACGCCCGCATTCCTTCGAAATCATCTTCAGCAAAAGGGTCTTCCACCGAAAGGATGGGATAGCGGCGCACCCAACCGAGCAGCATCTCCAGCCACTCCTCTGCGCCGTACTCGCGATGATCCAAATTGGTCCGATATTTGCCTTTGGAGCCGAGCTGCGAAGCCGCGATGTCCAGTGAAATTCCTACTTGGCCGTTACCGTAGCCGGCTCGTTCAATGGATCGGGAGAGAATCTCCAGAGCTTCTTCATTGGAATCGAACAGGGGCCACCAGCCTCCCTCGTCCGCAACTCCTGCCAGACGGTGCATCTCTGCCATGGTTTTGCCGGCGATACGATAAATCTCGGCCGCCATAACCAGTGCGTCATCGAAACTTTGAGCTCCGACCGGCGTTACCATCAGGTCCTGAATGTCGAGCCGCTGGCCGGCATGCACACCGCCTCCGAATATTTGAATCTCGGGGAGCGGCAAACGAACTCGAGTCCCCTGCGCCAGGTAGCGCCACAGCGGAATGCCATACGACGCGGCCGCCAAGTTGGAGCGTGGCCATGGATGTCGCGATGGTAGCGTTTCCCCCTAGGCGGGATTTATTCGATGTGCCATCGAGTTCAATCAGGACTTGATCGATGGAGGATTGATCGGTTGCGTCCAGACCGATCAAAGCTTTGCTGATCGGGCCGTTTACATTGGCGACAGCTTGATTTACTCCCCATCCGCCGAAATCCGCACCGCCGTCACGGAGGTCTATCGCTTCGTTGCTGCCCCTTGAAGCGCCTGCGGGAGCGCTACTGCGTCCGATGTGGCCGGCGGTGGAATGTAGTTCGACTTCAACTGTTGGCCGCCCTCGAGAATCCCAGACGCGACGGCCAACCAATCGATCAATAGTGCAGGGCATGAGTTGGAGGCATTATACCGTCATAGTCTGAGGGCTTCACCTTTTCCGCAGCGAATTGTCCGGTTGCAGTTAGAATACTTTCTTAAGGAGATCAAGACCATGAAACGACCCGTGGTTCCTAAAAACCCATCTGTTGAAACCGGTGTGTCCCGGCGGCAGGTGATCAGAGGCGTGGCAGGAGCGTCCTTTTTGGCGGCACGTTCGCGGATACAAGCGCAGACCGACTCAAGCCACGAAAACACGGCCGAAGATTTCGTTCAGCTAATGACGCAGCTCTCCAATTGGAATCGCTGGGGGCAGGACGACCAGTTGGGCGCGATCAACCTCATTACTCGGGCCAAGCGCAAACAGGCCGTGAATCTGGTGAAGGAGGGTGTATCCTTCTCGATGGCACACGACGCGGAATTAGTGGAAGCCGTCGATACGCCGCAGCCCATTGTTCGTAAGATGACCAAAGTTGGCGTAGGAGCTCCCACAACGGGTATCGGCGGCACGGGTGATACGTTTTTCATTTCCTACCACGGCTACGTACACACTCACATGGACTCACTTTGCCACTTCTTATATAACGGCAAAATGTATAACGGTTATTCACAGGATGTGGTGACGGAAAACGGCGCTGCGAATAACAGCATAATCAATTTCAAACATGGAATCATTACGCGCGGCGTGTTGATGGATATGGCCCGCCACAAGGGCGTCGATTATCTCGAACCAGGCACTAGCATCTATCCGGAAGACTTGGACGCCTGGGAGAAAAAGGCTCGCGTCAAGGTGGGATCCGGAGATGTCGTCTTAGTTCGCACGGGACGATGGGCGCGGCGTGACGCCAAAGGTCCCTGGCCTATTTCAGAAGGACTGGCAGGACTCCACATGAGCTGCGCAAAGTGGTTGCACGCGCGCGATGCAGCTATTCTGGGCGGCGACGGCGCCCAGGACGTCTTACCCTCAGGCGTGGCCGGAATTTCGCAACCAATTCATGCGCTCGTTCTGGTGGCAATGGGCATGCCGATCTTCGATAATTGCGATCTGGAGTTAATCGGCAAAGAAGCGGACCGGCGTCACCGTTGGGAGTTCCTTGTCACTGCTTCGCCCGCGGCGGTACCCGGCGCGACTGGATCGGTACTAAATCCCATCGCTACATTCTGAATACGGGCGACCGATCACGCCCAGGTTGCTGCTTCCACGCCCCCCACGGCGCGCTTTACCAGATTTCTCATCAACGGAATCTTATACGCATTGAACTGTAACGGGATCGCTCCCTGAACGGCCAGCTTGCCGGCCATTTCGCCGGTGGCAGCGCTCTTCGGCTTGCCACGGACGGCGTCTTCTACTGACTTCAATCGCAGCGGACGAGCAGCCGCGCCATTTACCGCGATGCGGATGCGCTCGATGTTGCCGCCCGTTACCACCATCGCCGAGGCCACGTTCAGCAATGCGAAATCCCACACGTTGCGGTCGCGCACCTTCTCGAAGAAGAACTGCGAACCGGCCCAGGTTGGAGGAATCCGAATGGCGGTGAGCAGTTCGCCCGGCCGCAGGATGTTCAGGTGGGTGATGTCGATGTCGGGACCGATGAAGTAGTCTTCGGCATCCACCACGCGCTCGCCCTTGGAGGTGCGAATGACGAATTTGGCGTCCAGCGCGATCAGTGCCGGAGCCGAGTCGGACGGATTTACGGCAACGCAGCGGTCCGCGTCGAGAATGGCATGCTCGCGGTTGCGGCCGGTCGGTGTGTCGGCGTAGCAGATATTGCCGCCGGCCCGATAGCAGGGCCAACCGGCGCGGTAATAATGACAACGCGCATCCTGCGATACGTTGCCGCCGATGGTGCCCTGATTGCGAATCTGCGGGGAGGCCGCCAACTCGGCGCCTTCGGCCAGCAGACCGTACTTCTGTTTGATAAGCGGATTTTTCACCACCTCGGTTAAAGTGGTCATGGCGCCGATCTCGACCCCGCCATCCGCGGTGGTCTTGATTCCTTTGAGCTCCGCGATACCGCTCAAATCGACCACCACTTTCGGTTTCTTGATGCGGTCCTTGAGCCAGTCGAAGCTATCGAGCCCTCCGGCCAGCACCCAGGCATCCCGTCCGTGTTGGGCGAGAAGGTTCTGGGCGTCGGCGGCCGAAGTCGGCTGAAGCAAGTCAAAAGCGGGCATTACATCTCGAATTACAGCCATGGCTCTTCTCCTTTTCTCATCTCCATTAGATGTGGGCCATCAGCGGATGCTGCATGGGGTGGCCCGCTTCCAGCGACGCCAGAATGCTATCCGCATTCACCGGCGCTCGCCGGAACACTTCGTCACCCAGAGCATCCGTCAGAGCATTTAAGATGGCCGAGCATCCGCCACCCACCGGGGGTTCGCCAATACCGCGCGCACCAACCGGCGTTTCCGGATCCGGAATATCCAGCGCGGCCCATTCCATTTTGGCTGGGATATCGAGAATGGTGGGAGGCTTACTGTGATGGAATCTCCGGGAGAGCATCGCGCCGTGCTCCGGATCCATCACCCATTTCTGCCCGATCGCATGGCCGATACCAAGAATTGAGCGGCCCATCACCTGGGCACCGAGAGCCCTGGGGTGGAGGACGCTGCCGACATCGGCGTACGCCAGGAAATCGACCAAGCGATACTTGCCCGTTTCCACGTCGACCTCGACTTCGGCGAAGGTGGCGACGTAGGAATACGTATTGCCGTCGCGTGGATAGGTATCGCGCGCCGAAACCACCATACCCTGGCCTGCCAGGGCTTTGGCCGACGCCTTGGTGTAGCGGTTGACGTCCGGGTTGGTTTCGTGACCGTCGTAGATGCCACCCAGCTGAATGGCTTTCTGCGCGGCTTGAGCCAGAGTCATTCTGGCACCGCCGCCTTTACGGAACACGCTCTCGTTGGCGACTTCATAATCCTCGGGCTTGCCGCCCAAGGTCTTGGCTGCGATCTCCTGCAGGCGCCGTTTGGCCTCCATAGCCACCGCATGCGCGGCACGCGTCATGGCGTGAGTGGTCTGGCTGCCGCCGGATACGCAACTCCAAGCCACATTTTTCGTGTTGGTGCCCCAGCAGACGTCGCACTTATCCCAGGGCACTCCCAGCATCTCGGCAGTAACGCGATGGACATCGATCACCGACTCGGTTCCGAGATTTCCGATGCCGGATTGGAAGCAGATGCGCCCGTCCGGCCTAATCAACGTTAGCCCATCGAAGCCGACCGAGCCGCCAGAATAGCAACTCATGGAGACGCCGACGCCGCGCACCTTGGTACCCATGCGCTTGGGATTGCGAGCCACTTTCTCGTTCCAGTTGAACTTCTCAGCTCCTTGATCGAGCGCCTGCTTGATGAAGGAACTGGTGGCGTAGGCCCGTTTTCCCTGCCGATTTACAGGTCCGAACGGCGCCTTGCCTTCAGGGGCGTTGATCCGGCGAATGGCGATCTGGTCGAGCCCCAGCTTGCGTGCGGCCTTGGCCAAAATCGGTTCCATCAGGGTGATTCCCTGCATGCCTCCCGGCGCGCTCTGGGCGCCGCGCGGCGGAGTGTTGGTCAGAATCGTCAGGCCTCGGAACCGCATCGCTTGCGGCTGATATAGAAGCGAGACGATTCGGCCGGAAGTCGGGCGCATCGCCCACCGCATCGTAGGGTCCGTTGTTGATGATAGAAAACATGTCGAGGGCGATAATACGGCCCTCCTTCGAGAAGCCGACTTTCATCCGGCCGGTCAAACTTGGTCTGGCCCGTCCGATGAAATGCTCCTCTTCGCGCGTAATCCGCATCATGACCGGAGCGTTGCATTTCTTCGACAGCAACGCCGGGATAATGAGGGAAATAGCGGCCGTGCCTTTGCTTCCGAAGCCGCCGCCGGTATATTCGCTGACCAAGACGACGTTGCTCGGATCGATATTTAGCCATCGGGCAACCGCCGGCACAGTTTGAATCATGCTCTGTGTGCCGGTGTAGACATGAACTTTTCCGTTCTGCCAATAAGCCATGGTGGTACGGGGTTCCAGGCATTGGTGGCTGGTGTCGGGCGTAACGAAGGTTTCATCCAGAACCAAGGCCGCGTTCTTGAACCCGCCCTCCACGTCGCCATACGACCAGGAGTTGCCAGGATCGTCGGGAACGTGGCCCATCGGTATGCGGCCCTCTTTGGCCTCCGCGAAATCGGCCGCGGTCCACTTCAGCTCCTTAATTTCGATCGGCGGCGGAGGAGCGGGAGGTTCGCCGGGTTTCGAGGGGGCCGCAGCCGGCCGGAACCAGATGTTACCTCCGACTCTTGGGTTGGGTCCGCTGGGACGAAGCGTATCGAGGGGGTCAATCACGAACGGCAGCCGCTCGAACTCAATTTGAATTTTCTCGATGGCTTCGGCGGCGGTTAGTTCATCCACGGCGGCCACGGCGAGAATCGGCTCACCTTGGTATAAAGGCTCGTTGGTAAGCCCTCGTTCTCCCAGTTTGTTGGCCTTGATGACAGTACCATTGTCGGTGAGGCTGTCGGCCGGTGCAGGTAGATCGTCCTCTGTGAGAATGCCCTTTACGCCGGGCATCGCGAGAGCCGCGCTCAGGTCGAGGTGTTTGACGCGGCCGTGCGGCACGGGGCTGAGCAGAAGTTTGCAGAACAGCATGCCCTCGGCACGGTAGTCTTCGGCATACTTGGATCTGCCGGTCACCTTGGCATACAGGTCAGGCGTCGTATAATTCTTTCCGATCAGCTTGTGATTGCCTCCGTACTGAGGCTCTGTCGATTTCGTGGAGTCAGGTATTCTACTAGGCATGATTCCCCTCTCTTGCGATCTCCGCGCCGCGCATCATCGCGGTGAGGATCTTGTCATAGTCCTGGCACCGGCACAGGTTGCCTGAGATGCCGTGCGCCAAATCGGCGCGCGTGGGATTCGGCTCAGTCTTGAGGTATCCCACCGTAGCCATAATGAATCCGGACATGCAGAATGCGCACTGGAATCCCTGTTCCTCAAGGATGCCCTGTTGGACCGGATGCAGCTTTCCGTCGGCGCTCTCCAGCCCTTCGACCGTCACAACTTTGGCATCGCGAACAGTATGCGTGAGTGTAGAGCAGGAGTAACGCGGCACGTCATCGACCAGCACGGTGCACGCTCCGCACTCCGCTCGATCACACCCGATCTTGGTTCCGGTGAGACCCAGCTTATAGCGCAGCGTCATCGCCAACGTCTCTTGCTTCATCACGTCCACTCGCCGCTGCTGGCCGTTGACGTTCAAGGTAATCAGGCGCTCGCCCGCGCCAGCGGCCGAAGCCAGGCCCGACGCCCGAAACAGATAAGTGGCGGAGGACACGCCCGCGCCCCCGGCGATCACCCCTTGAATGAATCTTCGTCTCGAGACCGCCTTGGGCGTATTCTCGGTCTTTTTCATGTCTGCTGTATCTGCCATTTCAGGATTACCTCCTCAACATGCAAGCAGGGCTTTTGTGGATGGTTCAACGCCAGATCGACCTTAGCCATGTGTTTCTCTGGCGAAGCTTGAATTTGATTCCGTCTTATGCCTGGACTCGAGAAGTCCATACAATCTGGCTTAACATTATACCGGTCCAGGGGCAAGGGGGGGCACTAAACAAACGTTGTAGCCGGTGCGTGCCATCGAATGGTGCGATGCGTTTACGCTTTCGGGACGAGGTAGCAGCAAGAACTTAGGACTACTGAACCGAGACTCTTATGGCCATGCTGGTCTGTCCGGCGGTTGAAATCGTGACTGGTATGTTATCGCCGATCGAAACACCGGTTGGAACAGTTCCCATTACCTGATAGACTCCCGGATACCCTGGAACTAGTCCTGCGAAATCACTCGCAAAGTTGCTGGTCCCAATCGTCACCGAAACTACATTCAGGGTGTTGACGGCCGTTGGCGGCGGAGGCATGGCCGGATCAAGACTCTGATCGACCGGGCCGAGCCCCGTGCAATAAATGATGAACTGAGTGCCGGCCTGCAGTGGGGTCGCAGGTCCCGCTGACGTTGCATCGAACGGGGTGCCTGCGGTCAATGCAGCCCAAATATTCATCGCGACGGCAGGGCTGCCCGTCGTGTCGATTTTTAGAATGCTGGGTTGAGCAGTCGCTACTGTGACAGGTTCCGGTCCCGAGATCGACCCACCGCGGCTTACGATGACCTGGTATTGCGAATCAGGGGCGAGGTCATACGGCACAACCGCCGTGATCTGGCCGCTGCTGGAGTAGATCAGGGGCAGGTTAGCCCCGGCCAATAATACTTCGGTGCCTCCGAGATCGGTTTGCAAGGGTAACTGCGTCGCGGAACTCGGCGCCGCGGCGAAATACTGGCCTGAAATCGCAATCAGATCACCAGGAGCGACGAGAACTTGCTGCGACGGTGGCACGCCGCTTGTTACTCCACCGGAGTTCACCACTGGCACATTCGGATTGGGCACTAGCATTCCGGTAAACGCAACCGACCCATGCAAACCGGACATGTCCTGGTCCGCGTTCGCCGTGATCACGATTTGACCGGCTCGTATGTTGCGGCCGAACCAGATGCCTTCCCATCGGCCATCTTGCAGGGAAGCCAGCGAAAGCAGCGGATCGCCGTTAGAAAAACTGGTCATCACCCGGCCTTGAGTCATTGCGTTCCCGCAATCGTCCACCACTTGGGCTTGGATAGGTAAAGGCCAGCTGGCAGGAATAGCCAACCCTTGGCTGAGTGAAGTAAACACGGGATAGAGATTGGCTGGCGTGCACGCTGCCGATGCAGCGGATAGCCGCGCCGCGAAGCTGCCGGTTCCACTCGGCACCGGAGGAACCACGACAAAGAGAACGTTAACCGATAAGAGCGTGCCACCGGTTTGAACGGCAATGGAGCCGTTGTAGACTCCGGAGGCAAGTGAACCAAGAACGGGCTGAACGGTGATGGTTTGGGATGTTCCGGCGGGAACTATTCCGTTGTCAGGCGCTACCGCCAACCAGTCGCCACCAGGGGTCGTGACCTGCAAAGCTAGCGGCACATCCGCGGCGCCCAGGTTCGTAATGCTGAAGGTCTGAGAACTAGGACTGTCCCCGCCTGCCGGGGCTTTGAAGATCAGTCCGGATGGCGACACGGTCGCTCCGGCGTTTTGGTCAGGCGTGACCACATTCATGACTACTTCTAACTGCTGGGGTGAGTTCACCGTCCCGGAAGAAGACACCAGGATCAAGCCGTAATACACGCCGGCAATGAGTCCGCTGGGGTTAACCGATACGCTTACGGAGCCGAAGCTCGCGGGCGAGGAACTGCCACTGTCGGGCGAGACCGCCAGCCAACCGCTCCCCGATACAGTGCTGGCCTTAGCCGTCCAGTTGAACGCGGTAGTTCCTGTGTTTAGGACGCTGAAGGTTTGCGGCTGCGTGACACCTCCTCCTGGTGTCGCGACGAACGTGAAACCTTGTCTCGAGAGTGCCATTTTCTGCGCTCTGGGAGTGACTGTTACGGTGATTGGAACGGTGACAAACTGCAAATTGGTGCCGAGGATCAACAGAGAAGCCGAGTTGGTCCCAGGTGGCAGATTGGCCGGATCGGCCGTGATAACAATTGTGGTGGGTTGATTTGGCAGCGCCGTTCCTTCAGCAATGGATGACGCCAGTCCTCCGCTGGCTGGGCCATTGAAGCGCACGTAAAATTTCACCTGGCCGGCGCCGATATTTAAGACCCGGAGCGATTGGCTGATCGGTGTGCCGCCAGCGGTGAGCGAAAACGTCATGCCGGATGTGTCGCTGCTCAGCTTCGGATTGATGGTCAAACCCACCCGGAACGTGACCGGAATCTTCGCGAGCATGGACGTCAACCCTGGCGATCCCAAATTTATCGTCCCCTGATACACTCCGGGGCCGAGACCGGTTGGATCTGCCGAGATCGATATCGTTCCAGGTGCAAATGCGATCGCGGATGTGACTTTGAGCCACGAGCTATCCGAACTGGCCACCACCTGGAGCCCGGGCAGGCTGCTTGAGACACCAATCGCCTGGGGGTCCGCGGAAACACCGCCGCTCGGGGCAAAGAACGAGAGTTGTGTTGGAGATGCGCTTGCAGTTGGTGTACCGGTGAGAACGACCCGGACCCGATTATTATTCAAATCGGATACATATAGGTTGCCGCTGGCATCGGTCGCGAGGCCGTCCGCAGAACCGAGCGTGGCCTGGATCGCCGGACCACCGTCGCCCGAGAAGCCTGTTTGTCCATCTCCCGCAATGACCGAAATAACTCCAGAAGTCGATATCTGGCGTACCTGCGTACCGCCAGACTCAATGATGAATATGTTGCCCGACGCATCTACTGTGACAACGAAGGGACGATTCAGACTGGCTGCTGCGGCAGGCCCCCCATTGCCCGTCGAGGCGCGAGTGCCGTTCCCGGCGACGGTAGAAATGATGCCATCCGGTGTGACCATGCGGAGCCGGTTATTGACGCGGTCCGCGATGATCAGGTTGCCCTTCGGATCGAATGCAATGCTCTGTGGGAAACTCAGCGTGGCCTGAGTCGCCG
Source organism: Bryobacterales bacterium (assembly GCA_963769205.1). Classification (GTDB taxonomy): domain Bacteria; phylum Acidobacteriota; class Terriglobia; order Bryobacterales; family Bryobacteraceae; genus Palsa-89. The sequence continues at coordinate 30,924 of CAVYKR010000028.1, forward strand.
GACCGCCGTCTCCGGAAAATCCTGCCTTGCCGGTGCCGGCGAACGTCGTGATGATCCCGCTAGTCGAGACTCTTCGAATGCGATTATCTGCGGGGTCAGCGATGTACAGATTCCCGCCCTGGTCGAGTGCCAGTCCCTGGGGGGCAGCCAGCGATGAATTCGTTGCGGGAATATTATCTCCACCGTACGTGGGAACGCCGACTTGACCGGCGTATAGGTTCAGATTGCCGTCGGGCGTGATGCGATAGACAACCGATACGTTTTGGTCGGATATAAATATATTGCCGTTCGCGTCTGCCACCGCCTGCCTGGGTGTAAAGAGCAACGTATCGGTTGCGGGGCCCGCAAAGTTAAGCGCATAAACAGAGCCCTGGCCGAGCCCCACGCCCTGTACGCCAAATCCGGCAATGGTCTGAATGCGGCCATCCGCATTGACCCGCTTCACCGTGTAATCTCCGCCGTCTGCGATAAGCAAACTTCCGGAAGGATCAAAAGATAGCAAAAGCGGTCCGGAGAGGGTCGCGTTCGCCGCCGGTGTTCCATCAGGCGTATTTTGAAATGCTCCGGTGCCGACGGCCGTGTTGATGGTGCCATCCGCGGAGACGACTCGGATTCGGAAATTCCCCGTGTCGACCAGATAGAGATCGCCGTCGCCGCCGACCGCGACCCCCTCTGCGAAGCGGAACTGGGCTTGGAGGGCCGGGCCGCCATCGCCCGCGAATCCGAAGATGGGAGTTCCCGCGACCGTGCTAACGGTGGCGCCCGGGGAGATCTTCCGAATCAAACCGTTATTTACATCCGCGACGAACACGTCCCCGGCACTATCGACGGCTAGGCCGACCGGCGTCAAAAACCGCGCGGTCGCAGCAGGTCCGTCACGAAAGCCTGGAGTGCCCGAGCCCGCCAGCGTGCTGATGATGCCGTTAGGCGTGACCTTGCGTATCTGATTGGTGAGGTCCTCGGCGATGTAAAGATTGCCCATGCTATCGATGGCCAAGGCTCCCGTAGCAGTCCCGATCGAAGCATTCGCCGCAGGACCCCCATCGCCGGCGTGAACCGGGTTCCCGTTCCCGGCAAATGTCGAGATTGTTCCGTCCAGAGTGATACGGCGTACTACGAAATCAATACCGTCGGTGAAATACACGTTGCCGGCAGCGTCAATCGCCATCTTGCCGCCTTGTTGGATGTGCGCTTGCGTGGCAGGACCGTTGTCCCCGGTGTATCCAGCAATGCCGGTGCCCGCATACGTAGAAATGACACCGTCCGGCGTTACGCGACGTATGCGAAAGTTCAATGAATCGTATATAAAGAGGTTGCCGTCCTTATCCATGGCAGCGTCGCTCGGAAACCGAAGGGACGCGCTACGGGCTTGCCCGCCTTCGCCCGAGAATCCCGCGATTCCATTTCCAGCTAGAACCGTGATGCTGCCGTCGCGATTCAGCCTGCTGACGACGTGGTTACCGGTATCGGCAAAAATGATGTTTCCGTTGCGATCCGTCGACAATTGCTGGAATCCCGAAAGACCGGCGCTCAATGCCGATCCGCCGTCACCGGAGAACGTGTGGTTAGCGCCGGCATAAGTGGTGATGATGCTGTTTGGAGTGAGATCTGAACACCAACCGAGTGTCCACGTGGAGCTAATCAGCAGAACTATAGCAGTACTGGACTTATTCATTTGTAGCAATTTAGCGAGTATTTCTACTGTACGTGAACACGCGGGCCGATGCAATTGAATATGGCGTTTGGAGCCGCTTCTTAAGCTATGGTAATCGCCGTACTGGAACGAAACCATGGTCGAATTTCAACGTGTCATACTTGCGCGAGGGTATACTTGATATTCCGCGTGAATTCCGATACACAGGAGAAATATCGTGCCGTTCCAAATGCAGATCCGATCGAAATCTGAACCGCGCTCGCGGCTAGCATTTTTCATTGCTTTAGTTTGCGTAGCTCACGTTCCTGCTCTGTTTGCGAGCCCACAAAGCCCGACATCGCTATGCAGCCAGTCTAGTCTGGCCGTGTATCTGACCGAGGGGGCGTGCACAATCGGCGCGTACACTTTGAAAGATTTCACATTTGCTAGTTCGGGCACGGGTGGCGCCAACCTGCTATCCGCCTCGCAAATCATGGTTGATCCTACAGGAAGCACGATAAACGATATCTCTTTACAGTTCTCAGCCGCCGGCGGTTTCCAGGCCGCTGCGGGTCAAACTGCCGAGTACATTCTTCACTGGAATCTGGATCCGTTCTTTCCGAGCATCGGAGGGGCAGATATTGATCTCGGACCTAACGATCCGGTCACTTTGACCGGCGAGTTTTGCGGCGACGGCGTGCTGTCCAGTGCTCCCAACGCGCAGCCAGTAATGTGCACTGGTAGCGCTCCCACGGGAATTTTCCCAGCAAGACTGCAAATCGTAGGCACGGGTGCTCCCGCCATTGTCTCGGCCCATTTCCCGAGTCTGGTGACCACTATGGATAACCGGCTCATTCTGGACCTCAAGGGTCCGGCGAGTGTCGATTCTTTCGGTTGGCAGGGCAATGTTACACCGACATCGATTACTCCAGAACCCTCGACCTGGCTCTTTATCACGTCAGGACTAGTGGCACTATCGTGGTTGCGCAAAAAACTGGTCTAACTTAAAACTGGATTCTTAAGAGTATCTGAATCTGGCGTGCTGTTTCATTCAGTGGACTCACGGCCGGGAAGCCGCTTTGACGCCCTTGCCGCCCGATAAGCGCCGTTCCAAAAGTTGCCGTGTCTCCCAGCAGCGGGTCGGGATTGTTCAGATTCGCATGATTCAAGAAATTGAAGGCGTCCGCGCGGAGTGTCAAGCGGCCCGACTCCCCTAGCCATCGGACGCCGAATGAGCGGCCGAGTGAAATGTCAATGTTGTAGAGACCAGGCCCAGTCAGAGAATTCCTTCCGAGGGTACCGACGCGATCGGAGACTCCGGCGAATGCGGCAGGGTTGAGTAGCTGCTTGCCGCCGGTTACGGAGACAGGATCGGGCAAGACTGCCTGCTTAGGATCGATAAGATCGGGCCGCGGGTTGAACAATACGCCACTACCGGGAATGCTTGCGCTCGCGTTGTCGATTACGGTGTAAGGCAAGCCTGAACGGAACGCCGCCAAGCCCGACACCATCCAGTCTCGAAACAACACGCCGGCCTTTGACCCTTGGAACGCGGAAGGCAGATTCCAGAAGGAGACTAAGACCAGGTTGTGCCGCTGATCGAAATCCGAGTTGCCTTTGTCGCCATTGGGATTGAACTGTTGGGTGAAGGCGGCGCGTCCGCCGTCTCCAGCCCCGGCCGAAATGGCTGTGAAGCTGAGATCGAAGAAATCGCCGACCAGCGGGTCGCTTTGATTGTCGATGTAATGGCTCCAAGTGTAGGACCCTTGCAGGAATCCGCTCCCCCAGCGATAACGCGCCATGGCGGTGAGGGCGTTGTAGTCTGAGAATCCCTGATTTGCGCGATAGTTGATGTCGCCGAGTGCCGGGTTAATGCGGCCGTCTGCGACCGTGAAGTCACGGTTGATGACGTCAGTGGTGATCAGCTTCCGCCCATATGTTCCTATGGCGTTAACGTCCAGCGTGAAACTGTTTGTAAATGAATGCTGCACGCCGGTGAAGTAACTGTAGGCGCGGCCGTTCAACAACCCTGGAGCCACGAGGGTCAAGTCCGGAAAATCGAGCGAAGCAGGCGTTGTCGTTTTGGTCAACGCGGAGACCGCGCTCGCAATCGGTGAGAGGTAGTTGAATGTTCCTTGTATTGCAAGGGACGATAACAGAAAATTGTTGTTCCGCAGACCCTGCCAGAGATTGTCGAAGGGGCGGTCGTAGAAGCTTCCAAATGCACCGCGTAGAAGCGTACGGCCGGAGCCAAAGATATCGAACGACGCCCCTACCCGAAAGGCTACATCCTTGTTGTCAGTGCCGAAGAGTTGCTCGTCGCCGCTCGTAGGACGGACGAGGGCCGCGCCGATGAGTTGAGCGTTTAGGTTGCTTCCTGTACCCAACTGTACGAGAGTGTCTTTGGCCGTTCCGACGTTTTGGGGCGCTCCGAAATTTTCGTATCTGACACCATAGTTGACAGTTAGCCGCGGCGTCAGCCGAAACACGTCTTGAAAAAACAGAAAGTACTGACGATAGGTATAATCGCGATCATAGGCCGGTTGGGTCAAGGTTCCACGTTCGAGCGTCACCAACAAACTGCTTGGTTGATCCAGTGCTAGATTGAACAACCCGGGGAACGTGTACTCACCATCGCGCCCTGCCGTGAGGTAACCGCTGACGTTTCGGAGTAGGAAGCCCGCACCCACTGTGATTAAGTTGCGGCCGCGCGACCAGATCACATTGTCGAGAAGTTCGGTCGTTTTGCTCTGGTTTCGATAGCTGTAGAACTGTGAGCTGCCGGGAAGCGTGATGGCGCCGATCGGAAAATAGTTCGTGGGTGCCTCGGCGAACAGCGTAGGTACTTCGAGATGGGGACGATTGAAGTGCAGGTCATCATCGGTCAGGCTTAAGCGGAATTCATTGGTGAGGCTCGGCGAAACATTGCGGATGTAGCTGCCACCAGCCGCCCATGTGTCCTGAATTAGCGGAGTGTTGAATCCCTGATAAGGACTCCAGATGAAATCAGGCTCTGACATGTTCACGAAGATGCCGCGCGCCATGATCCGGTCACGGCCGCTCGGCGTAGTGTAATCCAGCCGTTCGATTCCAAGCGATCGGTCAACCGCTACCGGCGGAGCAACAGTATATGTCGCTAACGGGTTCGGCCCGTCGGTCACGGCCGGTGGCGCGAACATCGACAAGAGCTTGTAGAGGGTGGTGTTCGTCTGGGGAAAGACAGTGAAAAATTTCGTGGAAGGAAGCAGGTAAGTGACTGGGTCCTGAAAGCTGCGGCTGCGCAGATGTTCAAATGCGCTCGAAAAAAACAGCCGGTTCTTGAGAATCGGACCGCCTACGAAATAACCGGGTTGAGCTTCTTTGTCGGGATTGCGGCGCGTGCCGGCCAGGTTCTCTTGGAAACCGTTGGCGTTCAGCACGTCGTTTTTTAGATAAAGATACCCGAGTCCGTGAAATCCGTTACCGCCGGACCGCGTGATCGCATTCGCGAGAAATCCGGACGTGCGGCCGTATTCGGCCGAGAAGTTGTTGGTCGAAATCCGATACTCTTCTATCGCCTCTGGCGCGATAGGCGTGAGTGGTCCGGTAATGAGATAGTTGTTGTTCTCAACCCCATCCATTAGGAAGTTCGAAGCCGTGGGACGCTGACCGTTGATCGAGAGCCCAAGACCGCGGGCCGTGGCTGCATCGGAAGTCACGCCGGGCTGGGTGACCAGCATCGTGTAGACGTCGCGGCCGGCCATCGGTAGGTCGTTCAATTCGGAACGGTCGATAACCTCCGACACAGTGGACTCCAGCACTTCCCGGCGTCCCCGCTGCGGTTCGAACGAACCACTTTTCGTGCTGTCCACGTCCGGCCCGTAGAACGTTACGACCGTCTTTGCGCCTGGCAAAAAAACGCTTTTATATTGGCCCGCTTCCCAGACATCGCTCAGGGGCCGCAGGCGGAAATCGAGATCGATCCGTGCGGCGACGGTAAGTTCGATTTCTTGGATCTCCTGCGCTTGGAATCCCTCTGCGGTGGCACGGACTTGATAGAGGCCAGGCGAAAGGAGGGGCAGCAGATAATATCCGGACTTATCGCTCACAGCGCCGCCAACGAGATCGGTCAGAGAGCTTGCATAGGTAACGTTCGCTCCGGAGATAGGCAGGCCGGTCTGCGAATTCAGAAGCCTTCCGGAAATGATCCCTTGTGTGGTTTGCGCCGTGCCGACAGCGCCAGCAAGCAGGAAGAGAAAAGCGAGCCTGACAGCGTGCAGGTGGAAGCTTGACTGACCTTCATGCGATGGCCGCAAAGGACCGATGGTACGATATTCGCCTTGTGCCCCGATGATGTACAACAGCGTAGCATTGCTGTGTTAGCAGGTGCCGAGATGGATCGCTGTCCATGAGTCTGATGCGATCGCGCAATCGCGTCGGGAAGACCCCTCTCTGGAAGGTACGGGTACCTCTGGATGCCCACGTCTGGCGGGTCGTTAAGGCCGGATTCGCCTGGATCAGTCAAAGAGTATGTTCGCCCGATCCTGGAAGCGATCCGCCGGCTGATTCGGCGGCCTGATGCCCCCTGGGGACCTACTATAGGCACACTGGGATGATCTTCTTTGGCGGCAGCAGCGTTTACCAACCACAACGATGTGCAGCCGCCAAATCGTAGATGGCCGTTACCGCGGTTCGGATCGGCTAGGGCCTCGTGGCCGGAAAATGACCCCAGGATCGAAGATGTAGGCCATCTGAAACTGCTTTACTCCGTCCGTAGCGCCTCTACCGCATTGACGGCCGTGGCCCGCCGGGCGGGAACGTGTGTAGGGAATCGAAATGCGCATTTAGCTGGACTTGCTCGGGTGGGTGAAGCCGGGCTGCACGCTCCGTAACGCCTGAAAGGTACGGATCATCAGGCCGGAGCCAATCAGCAGCACCAGCGCCAGGCCCACTTGCACTACCACCAACGTCCTACACAGCGCTGTTTGGGCGTTGTTGCGCTCCGGACGTGTCTCGGGTCTAGTGCAAGGAACGACGTCATTTCTGTCATGCCGAAAATTCTTTGGGACTGCAAGGGCAAGTGTGCGAGGACAAGCCCCGCGCCAGCGCGTAAGCCCGGGGTGGCAAAGCCACCGCCATATCCGCAACCCGACGCCTAGATTAGAAGATCAGTTTCAACCCGAACTGAATCTGCCTGGGCGTGGTGGCCAGTGTCGTGATCAGTCCCGCCGAGGGACTGATGGAGGTGCCGGAAAAAACGGTTGCGTTCGGCGTACCCAGGTTGGTTCGGTTCAGCAGATTGAAAAACTCCGCCCGGAACTGTAGGTTGACCCGCTCCGATAGGGCGGTGTTCTTGAACACGGACATGTCCACGTCGGCCAAGCCCGGTCCGTTGTATACTCCCCGGCCCAGATTCCCATAAGTGCCCGCTGTGGGCACAACGAAAGCATTGGGATTGAACCATTGGGTCTGTGTCCCAAGTATGACCGGACCCGTAAAGGACGGATTCAGAGAAGGCCGGTCCGGGTTTCTTGTGTTGCCATCCCCGGACCGGTTCGAGCCTAGCAGGGGAGTGAAGGGGAAGCCCGTCAACAGCGTCGCGATACCATTCACTTGCCAGCCGCGGATGAGCTTTCCTGCGTAAGCCTGTGGCGTTCCTGCCGAAAGGCAGATCATAGGTGATGGACATGCTCGACTGGCTGGTTACATTCAGGGCCGAAGGTCCCCAGTCCAAGGGCAGATCGTTCCGATTCATAGATCATTTGTGGCTGATTTTGCGCTTGGGCGATGGTCAGCCCCGAATTCATATCCAGATTCTTCGACCATGTGTAATTGGCGCGGAATTGCAAGCCCTTGCTCAGGCGGCGCGTGAGGTCCACTTGAAGCGCGTTATAACTGCTGTTGCCTTCCGTGAACCAGAAGAAGCCCGCGGAAAGGTAAGGATTCGGCCGGGTTCCCACGGGGATGTACTGCGTGCCTTGAGGAACGGTAGACCTGGTGGTACCGACGCCGCCGGCGGTACAGCCGCTCGCGCTGTCGCAAATCTGCGGCCGGGATGGTATTGGGATCGATGCTGAGAAGTCCATGATATCCGTGCGACCCGACGTAGGCCACGCGAAGAGCCATGTTGCGGCTGAGCTGTTGCTCCACCGAGAAATTCCATTCCTCCACCGTCGGAGTCTTCGCGTCCGCCTGCACGCCTTGCGGCGCGAAAATCGTGCACGGCGAGGGAACACCGGGGCCGCAAGAGGGAGGCACCGGCACGTTCGGCGTGATCGGCAACAGCGAGGGCAACGAACCGGTGAACGCAGCCGACCCGTTATAGGGAGGAAGCGAGTTCAACAAGAAAGCTCAGCGCGTCGATCAGAGAATAATAGGTTCCGAATCCCGCCCGGACCGCCGTCTTCTGGTTCCCGAAGGGATCCCACGCCAGACCAACCCTGGGGCTGAATAACCGCGTCGCGTTATTTTGCGTGTACACCGAGTCGCCCACCAGCGGCGCGGTCAACAGCACACCGTCCGGGCCGGTGATGTAGTTGGACGGCCCTTCCGGAGTCTTCATTCCAGCCCGTGGTGAATTCCTGCCGGAGCCCGGCCTGAAACGTAAGGTTGCGCCGGAGCTTGATCGCGTCCTGGATGTACCAGGCTCCGAACAGACTTCTCCAACCCAGCGCATTGTGGTTGGGCACGACTTGAAAATTCGTCAGCGTTCCCTGCAGGAACGTCGTCAAGGTGCCGAAGGTTGCCATCCCCAGCCGCCGCGAAGCGGTGTCTTCGTTCTCCTGGACCCGCTGAAACCATACGCCGGCGCTGATCTGGTGGATGCCCTTGACGATCTGCACGCCGTCCGTGTAAGTAAACAGGTTGCGGCGATCCCACACGCCGGCGTTCACGTTCCCGCCTGCCGCGGTGATACCGCCGCCGCTGATGGTGATCGCTCCCGGCTGGCCGCCCGCGACAAACGCCAGACCCGGAGGGAAACGGGGCGTAACTCGCCGCGTCATAATTGAAAGCCCCGCGCGAAAAACCCGACGCGGATCGTGTTGAGGATGGCGGGCGAGACCACGTGGGTTTCCTCCACGCTCGCCACCTGAGCGCCGAGCCGGAGCCCGGAAGCGAACAGCGGATCCGCCAGCGGGATTACGCTATTGCCGGTGTCGTTCATATACGACACCGAAAGCCGGTCCTGATCGCGCAGGTTGTAGTCGGCTCGCACAGTACCAAAGTCTTCATGGATGCGTGTTCTTGGGGTTGTAGTAGGCCAGAGCGGTCCCTGAAGGCAGTCCGTTCACCAGCAGCTCCGGACCGTTGGGTTGAGGCCACAAGGCCGTAAAAGGAAGCATCGCCTGATTCAAATTGGGAACCTGCGTGTACACGCCCGAGGCATTCGGCAGCAAGCCCAGGCGCGCCTGATCGTCGGGAACGACGCTGACGCTGCTCACCGCCAGCGATTGCCGGTACCCTTCGTAATTGCCGAACAGGAACAAACGATCTTTCTTGAGCGGCCCTCCCAGCGCGCCGCCGAATTGGTTTCTGCGGAAGGGGGGAACCGTGCCCTGATCGAAAATGCCCGGCTTATCCAGAGCGCTGTTGCGGAGAAACTCGAAAACGGATCCATGCAAGGCATTCGTGCCGGACTGCGTCACCACGACGACTTGGCCGCCCGCGCGCTTCCCATACTCGGCGCCGTAGGTGTCGGTGAGCACGTTGAACTCGCGGATCGCGTCGATTCCCAGCAGGTCTCCGCTCACGCCGCCGGGCGTCACGGCAAGCTGGCTCGCCCCGGTGTACTCGATGCCGTTCCACAGGAACAGATTGTCTCCCGGCCGCCGTCCCGCCACCGAGAAGCTGTTGCCGTCGCTGGTGGTGGTGTTGGCGCTCTTCATCGAGGTGTAGTTGATCGCGCTCGGGTTGAGCGTGATCAGATTGTCGAAGCTGCGGCCGTTGAGCGGCAACTCCTTCACGCTTTGCTCCCCCACCAATCCCGAAACCGAGGACGTCGTGGTATTGACCAGAGGAGCATCTCCCAAAACGGTCACGGCTTGGGCAATCTCGCCCACTTCGAGCCGCAAACTCACGACCGCGTCCTGGCCTACCTCCAGATTGATCCCCGTTCGGACTGCCGCCTTGAAGCCGGTCTTTTCGACCTTGACCTCGTGCAGCCCCAGCGCCAGCGAAAGGACTCTGAAGTTTCCCGCCGCGTCCGTGGTCACGACGCGGATCGCGCCGGTCTCCAGATTCTTCACGGTGACCGTCGCGTCGCTCACGACCCCGCCGGATGGGTCCTCAACGTGTCCGGAAATCGCGGCGGTCACTTGCGGCCACGCTGGCCCAAGACTTGCGACCAAAACCAGAATCCGTAGAAGGACCCATGCAGGCAAGATTGCCGCTACTTGTTGAAATGTTTGCCGCATCACAGGCCCTTATCGACCGGACTTCTTCGAGCTTCGCGGCGGGCCTCGGACCCCGGGGAGGGCGGAAAGGTGAGGATAGCGAGGACATACGGGAACCTCACAGATGGGAGAATTATCAAGATCCGCCTCCTGAGCGACTGGTTCCTGCTCATAATACCTTCAATGTTCGGGCTGAGCAATTCCGCCGGCTGGCGCCATACTCCTTTGGATAATCGAGTGGACGGTTGAAAGCATCACTAACATGAGGACGATAATTCGCGTAAGACCTTCCTGACTAGAAGATTTGAGAGGAATCCGCATCGCACTCTCCTGAGCAGATTCAAGCACCGAAGACCGGAAGCGCTAATCGTACACCCGTGACAAGCTGTCCCGGCGGACTCAGTCTCGTGAAGCGCGCCTCACGGCATGCCTTAAGGTCGAGGAGTTGCGTCAAGTATTGGGCAATCTCTCGGACCACGCTAGATTTATGGTCTTCATCATGTACGCTCTAACATCCCAAGAGCAATGGCACGATCCGGAGGGTTCAGATACAACCCGACGATATGTCGCGCACCTTCTCCACGAAAAACGGGTCGGCGGAAAACTGGAACGATTCGGTGCGGTGCGGTTGCAGTGCCAACGCGCGCCAGATGCGGGACACGGTGCTCTGCATCGATGAGAAGAGCCAGGTGCAGGCTCTGGATCGCACCCAGCCCGTGCCGCCTCTACGCCCTGGAATTCCCGAACGCCAGACTCACCATTACATCCGCCACGGGACCACATCGCTGTTTGCGGCTTTGGACATTGCCACTGGTAAGGTCATTGGCTCCTGCCATCGTCGTCATCGGCACCAGAAGTTTCTGCGCTTCCTCGAAAAGGTCGCTTCGCAAATTCCCGCCCGTCAGCCGGTCCATCTCGTGATGGACAACTACGGAACTCACAAGACTCCCCAGGTACGGCGCTGATTTCTGCAACATCCCGACTGTCATCTGCACTTCACACCCACCTCGGCAAGTTGGTTCAATCAAGTCGAGCGGTTCTTCGCCCAGATCACCGCCCGTCGGATTCGTCGCGGTACTTTCTCCAGCGTCCGTGCGCTGGAACAAGCCATCAGCAGACTACCTGGCCCATCCCAATCAAGACTGCAAACCTTTCATCTGGACCGCCGATGCCGATCTGATCCTCGGCAAGGTGCAACGTTTTTGTGAAGCGAACTTCTAACTCAGGACACTGTCGGCTTATCGGACAGGGGCGCCTATTGATGACCGTTTGGGCCAGTAGCCACGGACGGGCGCACACCGATCAGCGAAGGCAGCCGCGCTAGATTAAAGTAGCTGCGATTACGAAGCGTTCACCTGGCGGGCGATGAAGGCCTTCACCATCTCCCGTGCGCGATCAGTTTGTGGCCCCGGTTGCGCAACCCACTCGTGCTCGCAACCTTCGAACAACTGGTACTGGATATCGCCGCCGGCATCTCTATAGGTCTGCGCGAATCTCTCCTGTACCGCCGGAAGAACGTTGTCGTCGAGAGCACCCTGCATTATCAAGAATGGCACCTTTGTGATCGTCTCGTGCCGGTCGAGGATCTCCTGCGGATTGCTTTCGTGGATCGTGTCCCAGGGGACGAAGAACGTCGTGTTGTTCCTGACCATGGCGCTGCGCTTCAGCTTTTCCGCATTCTGGTAGCGGGCGAAGGTATTGCTGATGGGCGAGCGCATCGCGACGTATGCGACCGAGGCGTCGGCTCTCGGCGCTTCCCTCAACGGGATCGCGTTGTACCGGGAATCCCGCGGCCGCATGGCGAGCAACTCCGCAACATGGCCGCCGCTCGAACTGCCGTAGACGCCGATCTTCGCCGGGTTGCCGTTCCACGACGCCGCTTTCGTTTTGAGCCAGCGGACCGCATAGTTGGCATCCTGCACGCACGCGGGATACGGCGATTCCGGCGCGAGCGTCAGGTCGACGGCGACGACAAGCACGCCGCTTTCGGCTATAGCGCGATCCATCGGTTCTTCAGCCTTGCGGTCTTTTGCGTTCCACGCGCCGCCGTGAAGATCGAGAACGGTTGGAAACGGTCCCGTCCCTGCCGGCTCATAGATGCGGGCCATCAGTTGCCGTCCGGCTTTGGTACGGCGATACTCGACTTCGCTGACTTTAACGCCGAATTTCGCAGCGGGATTGTAGGACGCCGCCGCCGGTTTGACTCCGGCGGCAACGCCGAGGAAAGACATGCCCCTAATAAAGTCCCGTCGTCGTAGAGATTCCATGTTGTCCTCCGTAAGTGGCTCATCCGTACTTTACTCTATTTGCCTTGCCCCCAAACGGGGTTCCGGGAAGATTAATCGTTATTCCGGCTGAAGCCGTTACCTGGCCCTATCCTTTTATGCCTTGACACGCATATGCTCTTTGCGGTATATACAATAGTGGAATCTGTTTTCGAAATCATTGCGGAGCCGAACCGCAGGGCGATATTGAACCTGCTGGTCTCATCACAGCAGTCGGTGGGTGAGATCCAGCGCCGGCTCCGGATGCCGCAGCCGACCGTGTCCGAGCATGCGAGTGCTGCGCGAGGCCGGTTTCGTGGAATCCACGGTGGACGCACAGCGCCGTCTCTACCGGCTGAAATCTGAACCACTGAAGGAAGTGGATGCCTGGTGGCTCCCTTCCGCCGGTACTGGTCCGCTCACGTGGAATGTTCTGGAACGCCACCTCGACCGCATGGATCGCATGAATCACATAGATCAGCCAACATCGACGAAAAAA